>JAKVAR010000049.1 GCA_022447585.1 Crocinitomicaceae bacterium
AACAGAAGAAGCGGTTAAGGAAGGAACGACTACAATGCTACTAGCTAACAGCCAAGAAATTGAAGTTTTTAGCATGATTTTCTAATTAATAAAATTGCCTGAATCAGTCTTAAGTTAACACATCGAAATTTCAGCAATTAACAATTAATTATTCAGTAACTAACTATTTAACTTTTAACTAACCATTGCCAAACTTTTCAGACCCACTTTTACTTTGAAACCATTGTCTTTTTTCTCCTTGGAGAGGATCACAAAGGGTTGAGAACCGAATTGTTGGTAATGTTGTCTGATATAGTAATTAGGTAAAACTTCGTGTGAGGAAATTTCTTCATTTTGGTTTAATTTGCCGAGTAAATAACGAGGTGCAGAATTATAACGAGGATCTTGTTCTAAGATCATCTCTTTAATGTAATAAGTTTCACCAACTTCTACCCGACTCATGGGTAATAAAGGACGAGGATAATAACGTAAATATTTAGCAGAGGCTAATCCTTTTCCTTTGGGAATCTCCTCATCTTTCAATTCATTTTGGTTAGCTTGAATTGATTTTATGTAATTATTACTTAATCCTAAAGGACAAATCAACACTTTCATGTCTGAAGATTTTTCAGCATTAATACCTAACACTTGTGTTCCAGTTACGAGAGTTTTTTGAGGGTCTTGATCTCGACTCCAATCTAAGGAATACTGTAACCACTTAATAGGAATTTTTATAGGAGACGGAGTAGGAGACACATCATAAAGATTTATCCCTTCAATTTCATCTTTATAGATAGTTGGTATCGATATTTGTACTGTCTCTCTATACCAGAATAACCGAACAAATGGAGTATTTTCAGGAAAATAAGAGAGAACCTCGGCAACTTCTTCATTATGGTCACTGATTTTTTCGATTAAGTTCTTGATTGTTAAGATAACATCTTCCTGAGTGGCTTGAACTTGAGAAATTTCTTGATAGGGTATAATTTTTAGGTTAGCTAAATCGAAAGCAGATATTTGAGACATGATTAACCTCCATTAACTATTTTTTGGGTGATTTTGTATTGCCCATTTTGGGGACATAATTCGTACTTTTCTACCTGTTTCTCTTGACGCTGATGGATAAAAATACAATTATTTTTTCCCTTTTGCATCAAAGGAATTGAGGGAGGAAGCATGGGATATAAATAAGAACGCCATTGTAAATTGGCTTGTTCTGTTTCGGAATTGACTTGATAAATAGCATATAAACAATGACGTATTCCGCATAATTTATCATGATTAAAGTCTATCCAAATTTTGTCTTTAGATAAAGGAATTATCCGAGCTTTATGGGGGATCTCTTTGGCGGATAATTCGCTGTTTTCTTGGACAATCTTTTTCCATTGTTTTTCGGTCAATGAGGTTTGATAACTTGGGCATCCTCCTAACCCAATTAATGATAAACTTAGCAGGACAAAAAACTTATTCATAATTAAGCTGACACAGAAGAGAATTAATTAGTTTTTAACTAATTAGTTAAACAATTCAAACTCAGTAAAATGTATTAAGCCTGAGATAAATAGATAAGAAAGAAAAAAGATGAAACTCCCAATTAAAATGGGCTTAACTCTTTTTATGGGTTTCTGGATATAATTCCTAAACATCTTATCAATTTCTTCAGAGTTACAATCTTTTAAAACCTCTGGCAGATACTGGATAGGAACTTGATTTTTACCAGGTAAATAACCAAGATATTTATCTTTGGTTAAAGACGATGTTTGTTCTTGTTGTGCCGTTGCTACAATCAGCCTTATTTTTTGCTCTTTAGTTAAGCCCGACTTAGTTGTTTGAAACTCTTTTGAAGAGGTATTCGGTATAAGATTAGTCATGTTCAATTGATGAATGAATAATTGTTTTTAGGTTTAGCAAAACGAGAAGTATCTTCCCCCATTACAGGACGAGCAAAGGCTTCATTCATGGCAATTTCAGCTATTTGTTTTTGTAGGATAGGAATGTTGATAGCTGCTTTGACTTGTTGCTTCATTTCAAGGAGTTGTTGATACAAGTCCAAGGGATGATCTAAGGGATAATTATTAAGGGCATCAATTAATTGCTCTTGGTTTAAATTAGCATCAATTAATTTGCTAAATATCTTACTTTGCACCAGTCTCACAGCAGTTGCTATTTCAGCCGGAGTATATCCTTGATAGGAAAAGAATAACTCTTCCCATTCCTCGTCCGTAAAACATTTGGGTTGCCATTGACTAAATTTGTTGGCCAGATGCAAGTTAAATACATCATATATGGCCCCCAAATGAAGGTCATTATTAAAGAACCAGATATACTCAAACCTTCTAAACATTTCAGGGGGTAGCAAATTCAAATGGTTAATGGTCATCAACAACACCACAGGGGTTGTATGGTCTTGCAACCATGCCAATAATTTCCCTGTCATTTTGGTGGCCACACCCCCATCTAATGAGCCACTGAGAGCTTTTTCCCCTTCGTCTAGGAATAAGATCACTTTGCCCAGAATATCTACTAAATTGAGCATATAGTCCAAATTATCTAGGGTTTCTGCTACTGAATCCCCATATAATAGGTTCCAATCGCATTGCACCAGTAAAGCACCGGTCATCTTAGCTGCTAATTTAGCCGTGAGGGATTTTCCTGTTCCGGGGATACCCCATAGCATTACCCCCTTGGGAGGCCCTAATCCAATGGCA
>JAKVAR010000005.1 GCA_022447585.1 Crocinitomicaceae bacterium
GCAAACTTGATACTTTATCTGTATCTTGTCCCCAACTTGCCATATACTACCCGTTATAGCTAATGAGAACAATATCAACCATAATTATTTCTATTGTTTTTTTGGGGTGTAATACTTCCAAAGTAACTAATAGTGAAAGGGAAGTAAAAACAGTACTGGGATCATGGGAATTCGTTTCAACCGAAGTTTTAAACCCATACGCAAAACCAGATGATGCTGTATTTCAACCTAAAAATGATAGCACATTCAATATGATGCAGTTTCTGGGAGCGGAGACTATCAATAATCTGCATGGGACAGAGATTGAATTTATGTCTAACAATCAAGTCAATTGGGACATTTTGAAAAACAAAGGATCAAAAGAATTAAACCTTGAATATAATTTCGATTATAAGGATAGCTTATTGACTTTTAGCATATTGATTACTAAAGACTCCAAAAAAGTATATATACCAACAAAAACAACTCTTCAAGATTCAAGTATGATTTGGAATATTGAGAATTTCATGGAAATAAAACTGAAAAGATTAAACTAGCCATAACATCACCTAAGCCTCAAGCCTTTTACGTAGATTCGTGTTAGCGGCTCGAAGGCTTAGCTGAGGAACGTTGACTGTAATTCGAAAATGAATCAAAAAATAAAAAAAATAGAACGCCTTTTAAAAGTAAAACTTGCACCACATCAGTATGGTAAAAGAGAAGAAAATGCTTATAGTCTGCATCAAGATAAGGTAAACGAACTATACCTAAACAATCTCGACATAGACACGTTTGCTGACATCAAAGAGATTTATGGGCTTACCATTAAAAATGCTACCGTGAGTAGTTTATCGACATTGTTACAAGTAAACATATACCGATTGACATTAGAAAATGTAGTCTTTAAAAACACTGAAGATTCCATAATTACAAATGATACCTTACGGAATATAACCTATACAAATACGAATTTTAACGCCAAACATTTAAGCAATTGTACCGACTTAAAATTTGTGTTTTTTCACGATTGTAAAATTGAAAACCTATACGAAATCTGTAGTTTACCTAAATTATATCAGCTACATTTCGACAATGTTACATTAGCAAAATTAGAAAAGTCAAAATTTCCACCTGCACCAAGGCATTGGTCTCTAGATATTTCGAATATGCAGTTTAATGATATAGAAATGTGGTTACCTTTTGCCAATATTAAATACTTAAGGCTTCATAATTGCCATATAAAATCTATCAGCAATTTATACTGTTTTAAAAAACTTGAAGCTTTTGACATAGACTCCGACTGTGTGATTGAAAATACCGAACTTACAAACCATAAACACCAACACATCAGGTGCGAAATTACACAAGGCAAACAGCCTATTAACCTGCAACACCTCTTCCCAATAGCGAACTACATCAACCAAATCAGTTTTTGTGACTTTAAGGAAAAACAACTCCAGCATATTGAAAAATTCAAATACCTAAACACCTTGGTTTTTGATAAATCGACTATGCATTTAGATGCCTTTTTGCCTATTGCCTCGCAAATCAAAACCATAAACATACAAGATTCCTATTTTAAACCTACCCAAAACCTAAAGCAATTTACATGCTTATCCACCTTCGAAACAAATGCTATGGATGATTTAGGTCTTACTAGTTTAAAAGAGTTATTGCCCATTAAACATCAATTAAAAACATTTATTTCTTTTGATGAATGCGAAGATTTAGAGTCTATTAGTGAGTTTTCTAAATTAGAGTTTTTGCAAATTAATGGAATAGAACTTTGTGCTGCAACACAAATTTTAAAGTTAAGCAGTTTAAAGCACTTGTATTTCTATGTGAATTTAAACGAAGAGGAAGAAAACAAGCACCAAGAAAGACCTATTCTAAGCCTAGAAAATCTGACCAATTTAGAAAGGCTAAATGTTACCGACTCTGATGTAGACCACACGGGCTTTGAACATTTAAAACAATTAAAAGCATTACGAATAGATTGCGGAGTTGATGAATTAAATTCTTTCCCAAAAATGGAACGTTTAGAACGGCTAAATATTGAAGGAGAAGGAAATATTATTATATCCTTAGAGCGATTTCCTAATTTAAAAGAATTGAAAGTTGGAGGGACAAATGTTACTCTCACCATCAATCTTCCTCTTTTAGAAATTTTAGAAATTCTGTATGTCACTGAGGTGACTTATTTAAGTAAAATGCCCCAACTTAAAAAATTGCGTCTTCCACAAACAACTGATGTAGCGGCTATTTTTAAACTAACGCACAACCTGCGCTATTTACATTTTGAAGACTTTGAGCAAGAAAATTTAGAGTTCTTAAAGCCACTACAACAATTAGAATATCTAAATCTAGACGGAAAAGTGGCAGACATTAGTACCTTAAACAGCCTAAACAACTTAAAAGAAGTCAACTTATCCGGTTTAGAACATCTAGAGAGTCAATTAGAAAATGCTGAACACGCGGTTTATTATCCAGGATTTAGACTTCGTTTTCATGTTTATGAAGAAGATGATTTATGGATTTAAAAACTACAGCCAACAAGGTGTATAATGCATACCCTGGGGGATACGCACCATACACAGACCGTTAGGTGCAATAAGAATAATGATAAAAGCTGATACCATAAAAAGACTGAGCAACGAAGTTGTATCAAGCGAACTATTAGAAACGTTTGAAACCTTAGGTTTTAAATATTTAAAAAGTAAACGGCATTTTAAAAAGTCAAAAGGGAACTTCGATCAAATCATATCATTTGGCACACCTAATTCACCTATCGAATTTGATGACCAAAATGATGAATTACTTCTTAAATTTCAGTTTAATGTATCTGTAGAATCCCCCAAATTTGACAAATGGGTGGAGAATACACTTAAAACAAGATCATATTTTCGTCACTCACTTGAGACTATCAATTGCATAGAAGTATTAGACTTAAATCAGCTAACTAAAACCGACTTTTTCACGCCTACTGAAAGTCAAAAATTCAAAAACTATGTAACATCATCTTTAGTTGGGCCAGACACTATACAGCGTATTGAAATCTCTGAATTCAAGGAGCAAATACCCAAAACTGTAAACTCATTAGAAACCATATCTAATGCTATCACTTTATTCGAAAAGAGAACTCAAGCCTTTAGAGACTATTACAGACTTCTCGTTTTCGAGAATGAATTAGAACTTGCCAAGGAACATTACCTGAAGACAATTGATGAAGTAAAAAATAGCATTAATGAAAAACTTGAAATAGAACCTGCTGAGGCAAAGAAAAGCATTCAAGGATTGGAAGGGTTTATCAATGAAACTCAAACACTTTTAGGTGTAGAAGTACCCAATCCATTTAGTCGAGAACTCAAGGAATCAAATTTAAAAGATCAGAGAATTAGATTATCTCCAAAGCTTGGCTATAATGAATATTTAAGGTTTGATTCCTCAATGTTAGATATCAAATCTTTTGATATTAATGATAAAGGCCAAGCCCTTATCCTGACCTCAGACAATGAACTTATTAAGATTGAAGAATCTGGTGAATTTAGAACGATTACACATTTAACTTTTGAGGATTGCTTTAAGACAGATTCTAGCTCTTTTAAAGTCATTTGGCTTGAATCACCAGGTCTATTCGTTTGTAACAATTATTTAATAGATGAGAATAACGAAATCATCCAATTAAAATTAGACTTTGATCATTCAAAACAAAAGGAAAATACATTAGACCCAACTATTAAAGAACTTCTTTTTGATGAATCTACAAGTCAGTTTCATATACTATTCACACCTTATGTTCCATTCTCAGGCAATTTCAAAGAAACTTATCACTTCATTTATAGTCGCTCTGGAGTGTTAAAATCAACTCAAAGAATTGAGAGAAACTGCATTAAACTAAATCTAAATAGACAAGAAATCATAGCAACTTCTGAAGGCAATTCTTATGACACAATTGACTTTGATGGGAATACAAAATCAAACTTCAAATTTGGCAATGGTAATGATAGAGTGTCGATTTCTCCAGATGGAAACTTAATGGCACTTCACTTCTATTCCACTAAGTCACAATTATACAATCTAGAAACTGAGAAGAAAAAAACATTATGGGCTCATCCTACTCATTTGAAAGGGTATAAAGAGAACTTCTATAATGATATCAACCACAACTTTGGAATGACCATGTGTGTTTTTACTCCTGATGGAAAACATCTAATTGGAGGAGCTGATCATGGTAAATATGTACTTTGGGATACATCAAAATTTGAAAGAAAAGAATTAATACCTTCCGAATCTTCTCTTGAAATTTTTAATTGGTTTACCACAACTTATAAGGACGGCAAATCGACTAATAATTATTTCAAACCATATTCCATCACTCTAGAAAACCAAGAAATTTTCATAAACCGTGGGTATGACTTGTCTAAAGTTTCGTTCATCAATCAGGGAGAGTACATAATAACACAAGTAAGTGACTGTCTTCTGATTTGGGACTCAGAGTTCAATAATGTTGGTAATGTATATGGAATAGGAAAAGTAGTTTTTTCATCAAACAATTACTTAGCTTTTAATACTAATAACGAATTCGTTGTTTTTAAGCTTGCATTAAATTTCAATGATAGTTTTGAGAGTTCAGTTTTTAAAGAAAGAAAAGGCGAGGATTCATCAATTACTAATCATCTAGTGGGCGAGTTGATAGATGAACAGGAACAAATTAAAGAACGAATCGAGAAATCCGAAAATGATATTCCTGAGAAGAGAAAAGGGTTATTCGCTAAAATATTTAAAAGAAAAAGCACCTAACAAAATGTATAGTGCATAGCACCCTGCGGGATGCTACGACACCATACACAAACCGTTATATACAATTGACCAGCAAAGAACTTAAATGTCCAAGATAGATTTGACGAATACAAAACAAGGTAAGCAGATTACTGAATTGAGAAATCGGTTAGAGAAATCAGGGTGGACAGTTGTTGAGGAAATTGAAAGAAAGTTTAAGGGAAAACCGAAATGGGAATTAAATGATGAAACGTCAAATTTGATTTATTCATGGTTAATTCAAAGAAATCCATTGTTCGACCCAATTTGGTTGGACTTTATAGCATGGTGGGATTACCATACTTACGAGACTCATGTTAATGATTGCTCATATTGTCAAATTAGAGGGCAAGAAGTTCAATTAGATTTTATTAAGGACAAAGGATTAAGAGTTGTTAAGGAACTGCAAGATTGGAAAGGTAGACTTGATAAATTCCAAGACGACTTAAATAAAATAGAAAAGAATAAAAAAAGTATATAACAATGTACAAATGTCATTAAGCCATTAAAGGCGCAGGGGTCCCTGAAATTTATCGGTTACATTTAGTTCGCAAAGTTTTGCCTTTTGCATCATGACATTATAGCAAAATTCAAAATTTTGCTTGTGGGTTCCCTCCTATTTTCTAATTTTGGCTTAACGACCATTTGTACTCATCGTTGTATGCTATTTCCACAATAAACCAAAATTGGAGACCTTTAAATCCTAATTTTCTTCAGTATAGGTTTTTATATTTTAATCCTCCCAAATAACACTAATAGCAAGATTGGTTCCTGAATGAACTAGACAATATTCATAAAAAGAATCATCCGCATATTCTTCTTTAACCTCCAACCATGTAGATTTAGATATTTCCTGTTTTGATTCATTTAATGGATAAATAGTGCCATTACCAAAAAATTCCGCAGCAACAGAATCATCAGGAGGAGGAATTCTGGTACACTCCTTTATTTTGAAATTAAAATCCTGTGACCTTTTCCAATAATTTACCTTATTATCCTTTGAGTAAAACACACAGATCGGATGATTGCCCATTTCAATAAACCTATATATAACAGAAGATCGACTAACGTTGTATTTATCTGATATTTCTCGGATTAAACCAGGATCAAATGGTTGCTTGAAGACCTCTTCTTTGAACAAATGAGATGGTAATAATATTTCTGCTGCAAAAGTGTTAGCTTCTATTTCTTGTTGGGAAATTCTAGTTTTATTCTTGGTGTCAAACCAGGCCAAAGAAGCCGAATCATCTAAATGTTGAATTAGGTCAGCCCTGTGCATAAGGTAATGCCCGAGCTCATGCGCTAGTGTGAAATTTCGTCTTGTTTCAAAACCAATATTGTCATTCACAACAATCAACGACTTTCCGTCACCATGGATAATTCGCCCATCACAATTTGTTAGTTTTGAATACTTCAAAGGAATGTTAAGCGCATAGATAATATCCTCAATAGAGACGTCCCTTGGGTTATCAATTCCAAAGTCAGCCAATATTTTTAGCGCCAATTTCCGTGGATTATTCTTCATCACTCAGTTCATCCAACAAATAAAGGTCCTCAAGTATCTCTCTCAGCTGATTCTCGTCAAGTTTTTCAAGGTTTCTGAATTGAAAATTGACATCTCTTTGCTTAATTAGATGTAGCAGAGCTTCGGTTGAAATATTCTTTAATGACTCTATCTTTTCTCTGGCCTCAGCACCAATGCTGTTGAGCTGGATAGCATACTTCTCTTTATTTAAAAGAGCTTTTTGCTTGAACTTTTGCCGTTTGATAAACTTGATGCTTTCAACATTATCAAAGGTCTCCAATTCATTAATGGGTGTCTCTAATGTTGCTTCAACCTCCAGCGAGGAAATAATGTTCAATATCGCTTTATCTTCCATGTCTATTTATCATGATCTGTCAAACATTTAGTCTTAGCATGATAGATTAATTTTTCATTCTGCCTGTATACATAGTTAACCGGCTTTTCAATAATTTCCGCAATTTGACTGGACTTTAATCCCTCCTTTACTGATTCCCAGTGTACCTGGAGAAACTCATCTCCTTCTCTTACTATTCTCTCAATACAATTCAAGAGTTCATCAACACTCTCGTCATAAACCTCATCAAACAAATCGTAAGCCATGTCATCGGAGTATTCCGTTTCAATATATCCGTTTTCCTTTTTTCGTCTGTATTTGTCGACATTTTTTGAGATCAAGCTACCTGCTATCCTAATTATTTGTTGAACAATTGTGAACTTCTCAAATTGCCATTCCCATTCAAACCCAAATATCTTCGACACAGCCTCCTCAAAATAGTAATCAAATGCGGGTACACCAAGTTCTTTTTCGGAATGAGCACCAAAGCTCGTTTTATTGAACAGTTTTTTCTTTAGAAAAGATTTACATCGAGTACACACCTCTTCCCATTCTTGTTCTGAGATCTTGTCTAACTCTAGCTGTATTTGTCTTTTTCTGAAAAAATCCACTTTGCTTTCTGGAATAATGAAAATGTTCGGTTAATACAAAAGTAGAGATAAATTATTTAGTGAATGAGTTGTTGTTCATCAAATGCGCAGCGCATAAATAGATTACGTTTTACAAACCTACTTAAACGCGCGAAACAAGATTGAACATCACGGATTAAAAATAAGATGATGAGTTTAAACAAAAATAAGTACCTCCAGCAAGTACTGGAAAGTTACAAGATGAAACATGTATCTGACCTGATGGAGAAGTACATTGAGAAGAGAGAAGTTGTAAAAGACGCATTAGCTGAGAAGTTCAAGGAGCAAATTGTAACAAGAGCGATTAACTCGGGATCATACGCCAAACATGATGCAATTAATACCAAATTCGACTTAGATATATGTCAACCATTCAAAAGAAATGCGTTTGATACTCTGGAAGAAATGGCAGATGCTGTATTTGATTTCTTCAATGAAGAGTTTGAAGATGACGATCTTGTAGCGTATGCCACACGCAAGCAACGAGTATCCACCGGTATTACATTCGTCATAGATGGTGACGAGATTCAAATGGACATTGTTCCTGGAAGAGAATTGAGTGCTGACGATTATGTCGACACCCACAGACTGAACTTATATGTACGTCCAAAATTGTTGGAACCTGCCAGTACAACCCAAACCAATATTCAGAAGCACATTGATCTTGTAAAAGGGAAGAATGCTGAAAGAGAAATCATCAGACTGTTGAAGGTTTGGAAGACAAACAAGAACAATAAAAAAGTAAAGTCATTTTACGTTGAACTTATTACGATTAAAGCTTTTGAGAAGTGTTCTGATGTCCCCACCGGTATTTGGGAAAAACTTGAAATGGTATTGGAATACATCAGAGATAATGTCCAGACCATTCGTTTGGAAGATCCCGCCAACTCCAACAATGTGGTGTCCGATACAATGACAGATTCAGAGAAGGAAAACCTGCACTGGGATGTCAAGCAGATGCTCGAAATGATTGAATCATCCGACGACAATCTCAAGTCCTACTTTCCAGTAAATGATGAGTTTTTTGAAGAAGAAGAGGATAAAACTGATGCAGCTTTGGATATTGCCAGATCAGGAATAGTTCAAAAACCATGGTGCCGTTTTTAAATGAGTAGAGTTATTAAAGATATTGATGCTGGTCTGGAAGCATATCCTGACTTACAACGAGTAACGGAAGATGGATTCATACGCGTTAAGGGTGAGATTCCATTGATACACCCCGAAAAAGGAGAGATTGATCGGTATGAGGTATTGATTAAATTCCCAGAATCGTTCCCAAGATGTTTCCCTAATGTAATCGAAACAAGTAAAAAGATTCCAAGAATTGCAGACAGACACGTCAACAATGATAATACGTTATGCCTGGCTGTCCTTCCAGAAGAACGTGTAATTTCCAAGAACGGAATATCGTTCAAATTCTTTCTGGACAAATTACTGGTTCCGCACTTGGCTCGGGAAACCTACCGTGAACGAAAGGGAGTTTACCCTGATGGAGAATATGCACACGGATATGAAGGAATATGGGAATACTATGAAGGAACACTTGGGCAGGATGATCGAACCAAAATTATTGAGGAGCTAGAAATAATTGTACACTCCAAATGGCCGGAAAGAAATCACAAATGTCCTTGTGGTAGTGGCTTGAAATTCAAGAAATGCCACAATGAAAAGTGGAACGAAATAATTAAACCTGGACGCGATTACGTTCAGAAGACGCTAATACTTTTAAAAGGAAATTTACATGAAACAAATTGACATTAAGTTGCTTTTTAATGGGCTTCAAAGCCAGATGAACGCAACGCTAAGTACAAACCGTGATTTCATCACGCACCCTGGTTCCAAGGGAGACTCTCTTGAAAACGCATGGATAGAATGGTTAAGGAAGTACTTGCCTAACAGATATAGTGTGGACAAGGCAATTGTTATTGATCATGAAGGAAACACAAGTCATCAAATTGATGTGGTTATCTACGATAACTGGTTTACCCCATTTATTTTCTCACAAAATGGGTTTCACTATATACCGGCCGAGGGAGTTTATGCAGTTTTTGAAGTAAAACCTGACATTGGAGATAGTTCGGACGGTAAGGCGAATATTGAATACGCAGGAGAAAAAATTGAAAGTGTTCGAAGATTGCTAAGAACAAGCACGAATATGATTAATTCGGGACGAAAGTTCGACCCACGACCATTGACAAAGATCATTGGCGGAATTTTGTGCAGCACTAACTCTTATACGCATAAAAACAATAAGACGATAGAAGGTCATATCAATGCTCAAAAAGGACTGAAAAGTATTGACATTGGTTGTATAGCAGACTATGGAGCTTTCTTTGTTGATTACGAACCGTCAGAAGAAATAAAAGAAAAAGGTCAGGACAAGTATCTTGAATTCTATGAAAACAGAGCTTTCCGTGAATTACATTTTAGCAAACAGGAAAACTCACTGGTAACGTTTTTTATGCAGCTGACTAGATACTTGCAACAAGCAATTGGTACCGTTCCTGCAATTAACCTTCAAACCTATTTGGACAAAATAGACGAGACTATTGATGAGGAAATCTAATTGATATTTACTATTCATTTTTCTCTATTTTGTGAAATACATCAAAAGAAAATGGAATATATTGGTAAGGAAATTAAAAAAAACAGCATACAACAAAACCTATACGCAATGCCCTTCGGGACACTGCGCATAGCCGGACCGTTATACCTAATTAAAAGAATAGTACAAATGAACCTTTTAAGTCTCTCTGAGTAATACAATAAACTATTAATATGAAATTCATCCCCTTTTTATTTCTGTTTATTTCTCATTCCGCAATTAGTCAGAGTCTTAAGAAAATCCATGTGCAATCCATTGACCCGAATGCGCTTTATGTTAATGACGGTGACTCGACAAATCTCTATTATTATCAAATTGTTCCCAAATCAGAGCCTATTGGAGTATTGACGATTATTCCAAGTGGTGGAGAGACCACAGAAAACTTAATTCAACAAATATCGTTACATGAAAAAGCCGCAGAGAATGGGATTCTGGTAATTATTCCGTCAATTAATTGGGGAACTGATGATAGA
>JAKVAR010000050.1 GCA_022447585.1 Crocinitomicaceae bacterium
ACGGGGTTTCTGTAAGAGTAAACCTTGTTCAGTTTCACCACTGGACTCAAAGGTGTATTCCACAAGTTGCTTCGATACTGAGTCGTAATCAATAAACCCTGCTTTAGCCATTTCCTCTACATTGATAAAATAGCCACAGAGTTGCGGTGTAATGCCTCTTAATGCTTGAATACGAGGTAACCGGGCATTGGGATCAATAAATTCCGATGAGGCAAATTCATCAGGCTCTGTAATAGCAGTTGGTTCCGCATTGATCACGGTATCAAGAGCAATTTCCTTGGGCATTTCTTCAACTACTTCGGGGGTTAAAGGTTCAGAAACGGCGGTTTTGGTTGTTGTTCGTGTTCCTCTTCTTGGCATAATTATAATTAAAAGGGTAAAGTTTCTACAGGATTTACAACATTTTGGGATGTTGTTTGAGAAGACATTTCTATCTCAATGAGTTGCTGTTTGAGATAGATTAAGTCTTGTTGAAGTTGGCTAAGTTGAGACAACATTTCTGTTATCTTTGGGAATACTTCAGATTTCATAATTAATAGTGAAGGTCAATGTCTGCATAAGCTAAATGTTCATTTTCCCAACGTTCTAACCAAGCAGTTTCTTGTGCAGTTAAGTCGGCATTTTCTTCTACGCCGTTTAATGTGGGCGTGAAGTTTAATTGATACTTGGTTGAGGTAGATGGATTTGTTTTTTGAGGCGATTTTGTGTTAGAATTCATAGGAATGACAAAAAAGATTTCAATGAATCCGCGCAAATGCGCGGTTATTTTTTGGTTCGTCGGTTCAATCGATTAACTGTTTTGGTAGCATTAATGACTTTCCAACCTTTATCTCTAGCTTTTTCAATGGCTTGGTTTAATTCTTCGGAGGTATGGAAGAATTTGTATCGAACGGGGTCAAGATTGTCCTTAAAGATATAGGTTTGATAGCCATCTTTAAGCTCAACGTAACTCATTTGTTTAAGGTAAGTCATGACTTGGTTTGATTCTCTAAGTATTCAAAGAGAGGTAAAGGTTTAATGAGTTGGTAGTGAGTTTCTTGAAAAGCTGAGTTAGCCTTAGATAAACTGAATCGAATATCTATCCACTCATCAGTTAAATCCAATGTTTGCAGTTGTTCTTGTTGTTCACAGAGTTTGTTGAATAATCTCAGACTTTCTGTGAGATGATCAGAGATACTTTGAGCTAGTTTCGTGAGGGTAATCGTAACTCTTGTCCTAGTCTTCTTTGAGGATTTTAACCAATAAATAGAGGACCACACTTTGTCAAACGCCTCTGCTAAATGGACAGCAGTTTGTAGTTCAAACAAGAGAGAGTTGGCTATTTCGTTGTCTGTATTAATAGCTTTTAGTTTAGTTGCTGCAACCGATAAACTCGCCCAGATACAGGGCATTCTTCCGCATGGAGCTTTTGACATAGTGCTGATAGAAAAGTCGTTCTTCTATCAGCGCAAAGCGCAAAAAACAAGCAATAATAATCAATAGCTAATATCTATTTTGACTATTCTTAAAACTTCAAATAAATACACCTCAAGCCAATTAATAAATGATATAATAAAGAAGTGAATAGAGAAGCCTTGATGTAACAATTAGATAGATAATTCGTGAAAACAGACAGTATCTTTTATCAGATTTTCTTGCACTATCCTAGAAGTTTCTTCGACTTAATTGGAGAAGAGGCAACTCAAGAAAATAACTACAAATTTTCGTCCATTGAAGTCAAACAATTATCCTTTAGACTTGATGGCTTATTTCTCCCCAGGGATGAAAACTCTAACCGTCCCCTCTATTTGGTAGAGGTTCAGTTTCAAGTAGATGAGAATTTATACTATAGGTTATTCTCGGAGTTTTTTCTGTTTCTTCGACAGTATAAACCACCCCATCCCTGGCAAATGGTTGTCGTTTATCCTGCCCGAAAAATTGAGAGGGAACAATCTATCCATTTTGGAGATTTTCTCA
>JAKVAR010000051.1 GCA_022447585.1 Crocinitomicaceae bacterium
CGCAAGCTGCTTTTAAATCACGGTGCATTCGCTCATATCTTCCGTTTTGCTCTGGGTGAGAAGGGTCAGAATAAACGGGTATAATTCCAAGTTCAATAAACTAATAAGAGAGCCTGGTAAATCGTTGAATGGCCTTGATAGATCCGAAGGGACTTCCATTGTCAGTGTGTATTTGTTTAGGGATGCCGTATTTTCTAAAAACCCTCTTAAACTCTGCCTTTTCAGCATCAAAGTTTTCTTTGTAATGTCCTTTTGCGGTAAATACAAATCGACTTTTAGAGTCTGCAATGGTAAGTGGATGGCAGTATATTTTGTTGCCCATTAAGAACTTGCCTTTATAGTCGGCACTCCAGACTTCATTACACTTTTTTGGATCAAAAATTGGGTGGATGGGCTTGACTCTTCTAAGTCGTTTTTGGGACTTAACCAAACCGTGTTTTTTCAAGATATTATGAACGGTCAAGACAGATCGAATTTCTTGATTTGTAAAATCGTCATACAATAGTTTGTGGATTTTTTTCGCACCCCAGAGCTTGTGTTTTTCTTTTAAAGAAAGAATACCACTAACCATCTTTTCATCAGTGGCATTAGGGTGAACTCTCCGCGGTTTTCTAGAGAGTTCTTTAAGTCCTTCGTAGCCTTCATTCTCAAACCGAGCAATGATTTTATAAGCAGTTGGTCTTGAAATTTCAAAGTTTCGACAGACTTCTGTGATGGTATAATTTCTTGTTTTCCATTCACAGATAAATTCAATTTTTTGTTCCATAATCGTTGATTCTTTCCGGGGCATGGCAATCTGAATTTTGGTTCAAATTGCAAGCTAAAAAGTGCAAACGATGTTTATATAACTCTGTAAAGGATGTTTGTATATCGTACCTAATTACCGCTAAAGTTCTGTGTATGGGGCGTTGCTGACGGTAGGAAGCTATGCATTCTTATACAATGTCGTGCCACGTATTTTTTTATTTTTCCCAACGTTCTCTGATAAAGACATCTTCAATCAAAATAACTTCAACCGAATCCGTTATGGATGTATTGGACGCGAGTGTATTTCTGATTGTCTGAACTTCAGATTCAAAATCACTCCAATCGTAAACCTTATGTTCAAAACGAGTCTGATAGTCAATGACGTCCACCCCACCAATGAAATAGACACCTTCTTCGTCTACGTCAAATTCATTTACCAATTCAGCGCATTTCATTCTGGCTTCAACTTGTCCTGCATCCAAAACTAATTCTTCAACAATGTAAGTTCCTTTTGGCACAGAATAGAAGTAGGTATATGGTTTCTTCTTGTACTGAACTTTATAGCGCTGTCCAGTTTGTATATTTTTTAAGAGTGGTTTGGCAACTCCAGTACTTATCGTCGATTTCCCAATTTTCCCTATCCACTGGCACTTAGTCACAATTATTATGTCTTTGTTAGAAAGAGTCGTCGGTAACACAGCACATCCAGAAAGGATTATTGCGATTAGAATAAATTGTGTTATCTGTTTCAACGTTCTTGTTTTTTATTTGGCACAACGTTCTGTGTATGGGGCGTTGCTGAACAAAGGGAGGCTATGCCCTTTACACCTTGTGCCCGTTGCGCAACTCAAAGATAGTTGTTGATAATCAACTGATGTAGAAGTATGTGACTTCTTTTGATTTCCGATCTTATCAGTATGCGAGGAAAGAAGACATACACCGAGCAGTTGTTTACTGGATTTCAGTTGAGCGATCATGTTCCTGAGGATAACTTCTACCGCAAGATTAAGTCGGTGCTAGACTTACGGTTTTTACGGAAGCTCACCGCACCGTATTACGGCACCTCCGGACAGAAATCGATCGACCCTGAAGTGTTTATTCATCACAAAGATGGCGATTAATGGCTTTGTAGTCAGGGCGAAAAAGTAACCTTCAGAAAGATCTTCGTCGAGAGAAGTGGCAACCGCAAAAAACTTTACCTTGCCAAGCCAGTGCAAGGGCTGTCCGATTAAGTCTGCCTGTATTGGGAATTCGCCCGAAAAACGCATCACCATCACCGCTTACAACGAAGAGTTCCAAAGGGCCATAACCAGAGTAAACAGCAAGCGGGGTCGAGCTTTTAAAGTCAAGCGCAGCTCCACCGTAGAACCCGTCTTCGGAACCCTGACAGAGTTCATGAGGCTGCGAAAAGTCAACACCCGTGGAATCAGTAATGCCAACAAGGGGATGCTCATGGCTGCAATGGCGTATAATCTGAAAAAGTACCTGAAGTTCACTCAAAAACGAGTGGAAACCGTAGCGACAAGTGCCGAAAAACACTTGATCGAACTTTTTGCATTAATAGGGCTCATTTTAAAGCCGAATCCGAGCTTCAAACTTTAGCAAATTGCAGAGTCAGCCCAAAAAGAAAGCCCGCTTAAACGCGCTTATATGAGGTTGAATGTAGGGGCTTAAAAGGGTTGCGCATCAGCTACAATTGTTGTGCAAAGTTATTGTTTCCATTCAATTGTAGTCGGGTAATTAGTCTTGTCAATATAGATGAGACAATCATAAGTGATTGATAAATTAATATCCATTAATCCAGTATTTTCTTCGCTAAAGGATTCAGAAACATCAGTTCGAATAGGCACATCGTTTTTCAATGGGCTATAATTGGAAATATCTTCTAAAGTTAAGTTTGACTCAATGTCAAATAGTAAAAATGGACTTTTATATGTACTGAAATCTTTAGTAAGCGATTCTGAAGTTACAGGTGGCAAAGTCCATTTTTTAAATCCATTTGAAGAAAATGCTCCAAATTCTCCTTCATTAAATGTGAAACCGATTGAGTAATATTGTTCGCCCAGCCATTTATTTAAATAGTAGCCTAATATATCATAACTAAAAAGTACTGATTCCTTAGCTACATGACCGTTATGAGCCCAAATAACAACTTTACTATCCTCTCCGAGCATATCCATAGACCAAAACACGTTTCTCGTTGAAAATTGGTCTCTAATTTCAACTTTCAAGAGAAACTCATCCTGTGATATATAAGTTGAATATTGGCGTGCAATCTCCGTATTTCGTTTGGCAATTTCATAATTCATTTGTCCACCTATCGCAACTAAGTGCTTTTCATTTTTAACCAAGGTTTCATTTAACCTATAGTAGAGTTCCCAATAGGATAGGATTTCTGATTTGTTGTGCGATTGGAAAGCAACAACTGTTCTTTCTTGATTAAGTAACTTTATAAGCTCATCTTCTGAGCTCAAATATTTTTCAAAGTATTTAGAGAGCCACAACAAATTATTATTTACTGCTGTCATTTCCATTCCAAAAATTTGAAATGGTTTATCTGCGCTGCGATTGTAATTCCTAATATCCAAAAGTAAATTTTTAAACTCTTGTGTCCGATAAGTAAACCAACCAGATTCTGCTATTAATGTGTCTAAATTTCCGATTCCATTAGTTACATAGTCATTCCATAAAAGCGATTGGCCAAAATCTACCTCTAAAATCAAGGCGTCAAAACCTTTATTGATTAGAGTATTGATTATTTGGTGTTTTAATTGATAGCATTCTTTTGTATAATGGCTAACTTCTCCTAAACCAATTATTCTGGCACTTTCAGAAACTTCATTAATATGTTGAAGTAGAACATTATCATCAATAGCTTTGAATGGAAAAATATATTCTTTAGAATCCCTTAGGAACGACTGTCCAATGGCAAGGGATATATTTAAAATAAATATTAGAGTAATTAAAATTTGTATTTTTTTCATTTTTATAATTTTGCACAACCTTCTGTGTATGGGGCGTTGCTGACCAAAGGGAGGCTATGCACTATAGTTCCCATGTAATAATCTCCATTGTTAAACTCATAAAAATAGAACATGGAGCAAATTACAGAAAAGAGTCTATATGTAGGTATAGACGTACACAAGCGACAGTGGAGCGTAAGCATCTTCACCGCTGTACCTCACCACAA
>JAKVAR010000052.1 GCA_022447585.1 Crocinitomicaceae bacterium
ATCCTTTAATCTAGAAAACTGGGTTTTCGATTTTCCAAAATAGGCGTCACTCCATCTTCTCCCTCTTTTAACTAATGATTCTTTGCTATAAGATTCATTCGACCATAAAGAGTTTTGCTGGTTTCCACGAAATGCCTTATAACCTGCAGAATTCAAAAGCTCCAACCATTCCTCATTTACCTGGTTTCTTGGAAAAACTATAGATGTGGCCTGCGAATTAAATTTGGATAGAGCATAGATCATATCATCAATATCCTCAATAAATGCTGGTCTGTCAATTCCCTTTTCAATAGCATACAAATGACTAAAAGAATGCGATGCTAACTCTTGGTGCTCAGTATTTAAAATTTGCTTTACTTCATCAACGCCTGAGAGAATGGAAGGCTCCACCTTTTTATATTTTTCCGCCAGGGGATAAGGCGAATATTCGGCTATTTCGTAGTTTATTTTCCCTTTGTATGAATAGGTCTTTATTGGATTCTCATCTAAAAGAAGGCCTACAGTTGCCCAAGTTGCATGAATTCCTTTGTTCTCAAAGATTTCGAGTTTACGCTTGATTATATCTGAAACCTTCATCAGATTAACAGAAACTTCATCAGGGTCCGCAACATCATGCAGGCCCCAAAACTTCTCAAAATCAAGAGATATACAGAATATTCCGTTTGATAGACTCAAAGTAAAAACAAAGTTAGTGATAAAAATAGGCTATTGAATTAACTTAAACCCACAACTTACGTACATGATAATGTGGGTTCTATTACACTATTTGATTGGTTGATATGGTCTGTTTATTTCGTTCTAATATTTATTGGAATGTTTATTTACCGTTCCACAAAGCAGGAAGATCATAATAAGTACTACGTACGTGGTCTTTTAATAAAGATTTTAGGTGGTGTAGCATTCGCTTTAATCTATGTTTACTACTATAAATTTGGAGATACATTTCTTTACCATAGAGGTGCAATAGTTCTCTCGGAATCATTGCTCTCCGATCCTTCAGATTATTTCCGTCTTCTATTTTCAACGAATAATCAAATCCCCCCTGATTTAACAGAGTATGCGGCACAGATAAGTTTTTCTAGAACCTATGAAGAATGGTTCATGGTGAAACTTCTGTCTCCACTAAATATGTTAGGGTTCAATTCTTATTTAACCGTTACACTTTTTACCTCAATCTTATCATTTTGGGGTGCTTGGAAATTGTTTTTAGTTTTTAGAGACTTGATTCCAAGATATAGCAAATACGCTTTTTACATAGTTTTTCTAACGCCAACCGTCACTTTTTGGGGTGGTGGAATTATGAAAGATACATTTACTTTAGTTGCAATTAACTTAATTATTCACCATCTCTACTTTGGTATATTTAAAGGGAAATTTAGGATCATAGATTTCCTAGTTATTGGGATTGCTGGTTATATTATTATTGGTTTAAAAGCTTATGTTTTGTTGGCATTTATACCAGGAATAACCTACGCTTTATACTTAAATTTCAAGGATAGAATCAACAATCGAATTCTCAAATTTATTCTTGGTCCAACAATACTAGTAGCTTTAATTGGAGTCAGTGTTTACACCGTTCAAACATTAAGTGATTCTTCACTCAAATATAGTTCTCAAAATCTTGAATATCAGGTAAGAGGTTTTCACTCCTGGCATACGGATGTTGGTGGGTCTTCTTATAATTTAGGTCAAATTGAATTCACAACCACTGGAATTCTATCAAAGATTCCGGAAGCTTTAAACGTTACCTTTTTTAGACCTTACATTTGGGAATCATCAAATGTAGTTGTTGCTCTTACGGCAGTTGAAAGTTTGTTTGTTCTTGTTCTATTTTTGATCGCTTTATTCAGAACAGGGCATAAATTTTTCAAACATATGAGGAAAAGTCCTTTCGTTTTGGGACTCTTTATTTATGCTTTAATATTTGGTTTTGCAGTTGGATTTACTTCTTATAATTTTGGTGCATTAGCTAGATATAAAATTCCTGTACTTTCTCTTTTTATTTTGGTATTAGCC
>JAKVAR010000053.1 GCA_022447585.1 Crocinitomicaceae bacterium
GGCGATGAGATCGTTGATTTAGTCTTGGATGATTCGCCTAAATACTCCTATTCACATATTGTATTGTTTTTATCGCGTCCTGCATTTTATGAAATTCCACCTAAGAAAATTGGAGAAAAGTCCTTCTTTGGATGCTAGAGCAGCGGCATGTTAATGATAGTCTGGCCTAAGAATGAGAAGGACTATTGACTACCCTATTCAGCAGCCTCCAGTATAATCTTATCCAGCCACACACCATCTTCTGACTTAATTTCAAGGATATACATACCCGAAGCTTGATCATGAATATCAATCACTGAAGTTCCATTTGATGTTATCTCCTCGTAAACAATTTTCCCGTTCGCATCCAGAACGAGTATTTCATATTCTTTGGCTTCTTCGAATTCAATTGAGAATACCCCATTATTAGGGTTTGGATAAATCTTATAGAACGAATTGCTCTCGATGATTCCAGCGCTACCTCCATTGATATTAACTTCAATGCAATCTGTAGTATCCGAACATCCATCGACAGTAATAATACATGCAAACTCACCATTACTTGGTGGATAATAGCTTTGATCTGTCTTGCCTGAAATCGGCATCATAGTAGCACAATCGAGCCATTGGTAAGTCGCTCCCGCTTCATGCACAATTAAGTTATCACCGGCATCGTTAATACCTAATGAGTATCCACAACAAGAGTAAACTTCGTTAAACAATTCATCTACCTCAGCAACTGTAAGTTCTCTATCGTATACTTTAATATCATCAAGTAATCCATCCCATAAACCCACAGTTCCACTACAAACACCGCCAGATGAACTTAAAGCAGCACCTAAACCTAAATGGGCTGTTCCTACTTGCACATCTCCTAAGGATCCCACACCAACAAATAAAGAAGTCGTCTCGGCATTATTGTCTAGATATATTTCCACTCTATCCAATCCATCACCTGAATCTATACTTCCATCATAATTCACCACAACGTGGTGCCAAAGCGTATCACTCACAACTGTATTTCCTTGAACCAACGTTAAGTTTCCATATGATAATGAAGAATAAAATCCGAAAGACACTTTCCCGTCAGCATTAATGTTCACATGAAATTGACGTTGATTATCTCCGCAAAAACTATGACCGTTTTTGTTGAATATTGTTCTATTAATTAAGCCTTCCGACTCCATTTTAAACCATAACGAAATAGAAAAACTCTTATCAGGAGTAGCAAATTGAGTATTGTAGTTGTTCCCAAAATCAATGTTAGAATAATCATCCGGCACGAATCTAAAAGAGTGGTTCAGACAACCGAATCGATCATAATCTTGGTAAGCATTATTAATAACACCGTCAACTCCCCCTACAGTAGCATCCGCGGTTCCGTCATTAAATAACCATTCAGCAAATAATCCTGATGTTACTTGAGCCTTAAGATTTTGTACAATGAAAAATGTAGCTATTAAAAGAAAGGTCTTCTTCATAAATTTTGAGTTTCCTCAAAGATAGACCTATTCAAACGTTTTAGCAAAATTTAGATT
Organism: Crocinitomicaceae bacterium; assembly: GCA_022447585.1. Taxonomy (GTDB): domain Bacteria; phylum Bacteroidota; class Bacteroidia; order Flavobacteriales_D; family Crocinitomicaceae; genus UBA4466. Next base: position 1,518 of record JAKVAR010000053.1, read on the forward strand.
TTAAGAAAACTTAAACAGAAATGATTAAAATTGAATTTCGAATCTCCGTTACGTTTTCCGTAATTTAGAATTAGAGCATTAGGTAGTATGAACTTCTAGCGATTTGGAAGTTCATGTTAACTACATAATCTAATTCTAATTAAATACCAATTACTATGAAAAAGTTAACAATGATGGTCGTTATCCTAATTGGATTTCAGACAATGGCACAAAATTTTGTTGCCCAAAATACACAAGTTGAAAACATCCTTTTTCTAGGATTCGAAAACACATACAACTTCGGACAAATAGGATGTGAGCAAGAATATG
>JAKVAR010000054.1 GCA_022447585.1 Crocinitomicaceae bacterium
AATATAGAGAGCTTTTTGTTTTATCGTGCTTTGGTGGAGTGCTGTCAAGAGAATGAACTCCCAGACTTAGTAATTATTGATGGAGAGCCTAATCATGTAATTGGTCAAACTTATGCTCCTGATTTATATAAAACTGCTTCAGATTCTACCATTGCTAACATTCAGTTTGATAACCAACTTCAGTGTCATCAATTGGACATTATGCTTGATTTAGCTATGTCTGGTAATCAGGTTTTTGTAAATGTCCCTATGGTAAGCTTTTCGATTATCGATGATTGGTTAAGTCCCGTGGATTTAAAGGATTTAGTTGATACTTATTCTGTCAAACTTTGGCGATGGTTTGTGACAGATGGAACCATAGAATCTATTTCTGCTCTCAAAGAATCTTATCAAAATTATGGGGGTTTAATCAATCATCTTATTGTCAAGAAGGAAGGGGGTTATAGAAACATGACTAATAGTTGGTTTACCTGGAAAAACGATGCTCAATTACAGAGTTATCTCGCAACTTTCCCAACTCATCAATTTATGATGCCAACTTTATATATTCCTGACTATCGGTGGGATGTTATTAAAAAAAATCGTCTGAGTTTTACTACAGCAAAAACTCATGGTCACACTGCTGTTACCCTACTTGAAAAACAGAAAATTCATACTTGGTTACAAACCATGTTTAACCATTTATCTTTAATCCCTTGGGATAAGTTTGAGTCTAAATCAGACTTTGACTCTTTTGATGAAAACGAATTATCTTCTATATTTTAGATTACCATGCTAGGATTTAATAAAAACATACCTAATCAGACCGAAGAAACTCCTGATAACTATAATCAAGAAGTCACTACTTTATTAGGAGAACTACTAGAAAATCAAGACGAGGAATTTGTTAGTAAATTGATGACAATGGTGTTTAAATTAGGACTTAATCCTAATGACCCTATTTTCGTTATCCTGGGAGCTTTAGGCAACTTAGAATTCCTTATTGAACAAGCTCCGGCTGCTCTGCAACAACAATTTATGGAGTGGCGTGATGATATTGGAAAGTTGCAAATGCAGGAACATAAACAGGCGATCTCTAATTACAAAAAGGATATTTCGTGCGCTGTCAACCAACTGTTAAATATCACGGATAAACGTTCAAGTCGTTCTGTGCGATCTCTAATTCCTGCGTCCGCTATTCTTCTGTCCACCTTCTGTTTAGGGATGTTTGCAGGGATAACAGTGCCACCGTGGGTTCAAGGGAAACTGGGGGGTGGTTATAGTAACGCAAACCATAGTCAGCTAACCCATAACCAAGTTTCTGCCTTGAATTGGGCAATGAGCAGTGAAGGTAAATATGCTCGACAAATTATGAATTGGAATAAGGGGTATTTGGGGGATAATTGTGAGGAGGACGTGCAAGAATTGGGGTTAAAATTAAGCTATGGAACCCAAGAACGAAGCAATGGTTTTTGTGTGGTTTGGGTTAAACCGCCTGGGCAAAGGAGCAAAATACCTTAACTTAAGTAAATTTTGGTTGAGTTTTAAGAATCAATTTTTGACACTTTGACCAATTTTCTGAGTTATGGACTTGATTTGTAGAGATATCTAAATTATAAACTTCGTGTTTTCTTCTGCTATCTATTTGGTTAAAAAAGGAGTGATTAATAATTTCAATTGCCTATCGATTGATAATGTCCATTTACTATTGGCTAAGTTAGGTAAATCATCTAACTTTTGAAAAATCCAGTAGTTTAAAGGACGCTCAACATATTTTTCTAATAGATTTTTGATTTTTCTACCTCCCATTAAAAAATTGTCTGCTTTTTGCATTTCTTGAGTTAAACAGTGATTAATGCTCTCATCAAAAACTAATTCAATTTTGTATTTATTGAAAGCTGACTGCTGAAGATAGCTGAGAAACTTATGACTAATAGCCTGAATATGTTCACTTCTCAAAATGTCAAATACAACAACATTTTCTCCTAAACGGTTAAGAATCTCTGCTCGGCTTTTTTCCAAAAAGTATTCTCTTACTTTCGACAAGAAAAAATCTTCGATATCTTCGTAGTTTTTTTGTGATAAATTATCTGTTGTTTTTAAGAGTGAAGAGGCTCCTATATTGCTAGTAAAAATAATAATGGATTGATTAAAATAAGCGGTTTGCCCTTTGCCATCGGTTAATCTGCCATCTTCAAGAATTTGTAAAAACTTGTCCATCACGGTAGGATGAGCTTTTTCAATTTCATCAAATAGTAAAATACAATAAGGATTTTCTAGCACTCGATTGGTTAATTGTCCCCCTTCACTATAACCAACAAAACCAGGTGGTGAACCTGCTAGTTTCTCGGCTGCGTGTTGTTCTTTATATTCACTCATATCAAAGCGAGTAAAGGCTTTTTCATCGCCAAAAACTAATTGACTTAGTGCTTTTGCCAATTCAGTTTTTCCAACCCCTGTCGGTCCGACAAAAAAGAAAACCCCTTTTGGCCGACTCCCAGTGCTTCCTTCGGGGTCCATTGTTACACCAATCTTAGCCCGTACTAAAATATCAGTAACAGTGGTTACAGCTTTCTGTTGTCCAATGACTCTTGAACTCAACATCTCTTGAGCATTTTCTACTTTAGCAAGGTCTAATGCTTCCCAAGGATCGGCTCGTTTGCCAAACTTATAACAATCAACTAAACGCCAAATGTTACGGGGTTTAAGGGGAATTTTATGTTTAATTGAGGTAAAGGTTAGAGAACGAATATCAAAAAGGCGAAAGCCTTCAGTTAAATCGGCTAATTCGTTAGTAACGATGGACTCATAATTACTATTTTGGGTGAGGGATTGATCTTGATAGAAGTTTTTTAGTATTCTTTCTGTGTAATGACGACGAATATCTTGGCTCGGTAAACTAACTTGTACTAATCCTACATAGGGATTATTAAGATAAACCCATTCTGGGATTCTTTTTAAATCACTACCGAGAATTATTAAGGTGTTGCGTCGCGTTTCTTTATTACTCGGTACTAAAGAAGCTTTGAGGGTTGCTTTCTTTAAAACAGCTAGTAAGGTGCGTTCCTCGGAAGTATAATGATCCGCCTGTGAGGTCAGTAAATCTCCTAGATTGATAATTGCTGCACTAGCTTTCCTGTTTTGTGCTAAGACTTTACAAATATCAGCGATCGCTATATCGTGCTTGTCCACCCTTATGATTTTATTGGGGTCATAGGATTTTACGGGACCATTGGGTTTAAGAATATTATAAAACTCTTCATAGCTTGTCTTACCATTGTTTTTTCCCTTAAACTTATAACCTTCGAGTTGACTGTAAGAGACAATGATCTCAAAGTTGGCATCTTGAAAGTAATCGTTAAGAAATTCCTCAATGGTTAAGGCATTATTACGATAAATAATTTGATCATAAATATTTCCATAGATAATGGAATGTTGTCCATGTTGCCGTTGCTTAGAAAATTCAGCTATCCAAGGGGATGATAGTTTTTCCATCTTTGTAAAAGTAAGTCAATAGTGATTGAAATTAAATTGAATTTCGGGTTCTTTCTTTTGGTTTTGAATCATTCTTAGGTAAAGATTCTGCTTCACTTAGATTACGATTTGGATCTTGATCTAACCATGTAGGAGGAGTCAGAATAACACCTTTTTCTTCAGCTTTTTCGTGAACTTTTAAGAGCGTTGGTATAGTTTTTGGACAAGATTTAATTTGTTTGCCATCAAAGCTATCTTCTTGTTTATCCCCAAACCCTTCAGCTACATATTCTACTTTGCCCTCTAAACCTACCGTTACCTCTATTTCTTCTCCTAAGCTATTTTCTGTGACAAAGGTTATTTGAGCATCTGGTGCTGAAGAAGTTGCTGTTGGTACTTTTTGAGTATAGAAGCCCATGTCATCCAAGACTTCTTGTAATGTTTCTACATAAATTGTTTGTTCTTCTTTGTGCTGTTGTTTTTCCTGTGCTTTGGTTAACATCTCTTTTTGCTGATTTTTTGCCTGTTGTAGCAAGGTTTTTATTTGACTAAATTCTTGTTGTTTCAGAGAATTTTCTGCTTCAGTAATTTGTGATTCTAAAGACTGAATTTCTGTTTTACACCAATAACTCAAAAGATTATCAGCTTTTGTGCCAGCAATTAAAGCTTTTAGTTCGGTTAAATCCTGATTAGCTTGTTTCGTAGCTTTAGCAATTCTTTCTCTTTCTTTTCTAGCTGCCTCTTCTCTTTTTCTTTGTTCTTCTGCTGCTATACGCTCCATTTCTCGTCTTAGGGCTTCTCTTCTCTGAGCATCTAGTTGGGCTTGCGAACATTTAGGAGTACCACTCATAATAGTTACACTGAATTGAGTTACTTAAACCAAGTTTAACACTTGAATTTGCTTGAGAAACATGAATTTAATTATCTATTGCTGGTCTGAGATTTTCTTTAAAATAACTCCTTTGGCTCGCATCTTTTCCTCTAATGTTTCTCGAAAGCGAGGTACATGGGGGACTCCTGTAAAAGCTAACTGATGATTAGCATCAAGATCAACTTTAATTCCTGCCGTATTGTCTCCGTGGGCTAAAATGTGCTTAACTTCATCAGCATAACGGGGCGTTAAAGGGAGTAATCTTTGATTGCGTGAACCTCTCCAGCGTAGATTATCGTGCTGTTGCTCTAAATAATGACCATCTATCAATAAATCTATGTTAGATAACAGTGTGTGTTGCTCTTGAGTGCCATTTTGCTGTAATTCTTCCCATAAATAGCCTGTATAACACACCACTCCCATGTCTCTATTTTGTCGTACTATGTTAATAAGTTGAGTTAATGATTGGGCTTGCTCCATTGGCTCGCCACCAGAAAGGGTAATGCCTTCAATGTCATCGGGTTGTTCTAAAATCCACTCTGCCAGTTCCGATACTGCGATCGCTTCTCCGGTATCTTCTGACCAAGATTCGGGGACAATACAACCACGACAACTAAAAGGACAGCCTTGAACCCAAATAACGGCTCTCTTACCAGGTCCCAAGACTTCAACGGGAGCATGATATCGGAATAAGTTAATTTTAGAGGGGTTAAACATAATATTTTAAAATTAATGAAAGAGAAAAACAATTTTAACTGAAGAACAAGCGCACTTGGCGATCGCTCTCTTTTTCTCCATCAAGTTTTTTAGTTGCAGAGAGTGTATACTATCATTTAACATGATGTTGACAGAAAAAAAAGGATTAATTTTGGTAGTCCAAAAATTTAATGGAATAATGTAATGTCTTATAAATCTCCCCTTTGCATAAATTATGACAAGCTTGAGTCTCTACTTTCAACAGAAAAGTATAAGGAAGCTGATCGAGAAACCAATCAACTGTTAGAAAGAATTAACTCAGATGAAAGAAAAAAACGCAGGGAACAGTATCGTCGTGATCCCTCTATAGATGAATCTTCATTTTTTACCGCCAAAGAAGACATTAAGATTATTGACCAAATATGGATGCAGTATTCCAGAGGCCGTTTTTCGTTTACTAAACAGTATGAAATATACAGAAGTTGTGGTGGTTCAAATGACTTCTCTAGAAGTAGAAAGAAAGATCGTGATGCTTTGGTTAAATTTTTTAAAGAAGTGGGTTGGTATTCATCATCTCTTGCAATATATGGCAAACCTGGGGGAAAAAGTTTAACTTTTAGTTTCGACGCACCAGTAGGACATCTACCAAGCTTTGCAAAAAGAACTAAAACTGAATTAGGTGTGATGGATAGTGTTGATACCGGTGAAAAAAAATCTACTTGGGATTGGGGCAATATTGTTGAAAGGTTAACCTGAGTATGTGAGGTGAAACGAGGTAAAGCGGAAATGGGTAGTGCTATAGTATATACAGGAAAGGAACTCTTCTACTCAGGAAACTCTTACGTCAATGTTAACTATTCAAAGACAAATCTGGAATAAGTCTAGTAAGTTTGAATCACAACAAACTGAGCATTTATTACTGCTTGAATTAAGTAACCAAGATTCATTTAACAACACTTATACCCTAGAAATTAGTCCCTTCAAACCGCAAGCATCCCCCGAAAGAGGCAAAATTTCAGAGGTAATTATTGCTTATCCTGAGTTAAGGAATTTAGAAACTAACGAACAAAATAAAGTAATTATCAACAATCAGAATATTGGTTTAAAATTAGTTTTATTTATCAAAATTAATGTTGTTACCAAACACATGAATGATGAAAATAATGGAGAAAAAGAGGTCGTTTCACTAAAAGTTAGTAATCAACAAGGAAATAGTCAATTAGAAGAAGTATTTAAAATTAATTACACCGGATCGGAAAGTGTAGCACAAACCTATAACTCAGAAGTTGAAGAAGAGTTAAAAAAATATCAAGAAATTAATCTTAAAAAACAAGATGAACCGACCGAAGAAACTAATAATAATAATGTTGAAATGGATGCTTTAACCGCTAATCAGCCTGTGAATACCCCCACTATAGCAACACAATCATTAGGCATACCAATTGATGCTTTGACAATTAAATTAGAAGAGTTGATTCGAGATCAAAATGATTGGACTTATGAAAAAAAGCCATTTATTGATCAGCAAACTGCTTTAGATTTAAGGGTATTAGATTTAAGCGACCATTCTCTAGATAATGAAGACTTATCGGGTTTAGAAAATTTTGCTAATATTGAAACTTTGACCTTAGCAGAAAATTATATTACTGATTTAGAGTTTATAAATCATTTTACTAAGCTGAAATATTTGACAATTACTGGTAAGACTATTAAAAATCAAATTAATTGGAATTTATTACAGAGTTTAGAAACAATTAATTTTAATAAGAACAAGTTTGAGTCTAATAATAATGAGAATCAACTGTTAGAGTTAAAAGGTTTTAGTCAAGCCCAAGCTATTAGTTTTTTAGATAATCAAATAAATATTAATCTAAAGTTTGATGGTTTGGAAAATTTAACCCATTTAAGCCTTAAAAATAATCGATTAAATTATGCTTTATCGGGTCTTGGATTAACAAAATTAGAAACCCTGATCATTGAATCAAATACTATTAATCAGGGTCTTGAGATGAATGGATGTGATTCTTTAACTTCTTTACGATTGACATCAAATACTATTCAAGAAGTTCTGTTACTACAAAAGTTTAGTAATCTCCGAGAGTTAAATATAGCTCGCAATACTATTAATCAAGTCTTAAACCTTCAAGGCTTCAAAGATTGTTATATAACTACTATTGAAGATAATAAAGTATCTAATCTTGAATGTCACGGCTTTGATAACCTAGAGTCACTTTCCATTGTTAACAATACAAACTTAGATACATTAAACTTTGAGGGATTTAGTAAGCTGAAATCTTTAAATTTAAGTCGTAATCATTTGGTAGAGGTACAGTTTTTAGAAGGAATAACTTCAAAACAACTGGAAAAAGTAGTGCTTGATACCAACATGATAGAAAATATTGATAGCTTGAGTAAATTTAATACTCTCATTGATATTTCGGCTCGAAATAATAACATTATTAGCCTGTCTGCTTTGATGGAATTATCACAGCTTCAGCGATTAGATTTGAGTAATAATCGAGTTCATCAAGGCAATCAGCTTTTTCAGCAATGGCAACAATTAACTGACTTGAATCTTTTTAACAATCAGATTGAAGATTTACGCTTTTTTGTTCTTTTAAACAGCTTAAAAACCCTGAGACTTGACGGCAATCCTATTATTAGTGTAAGACCCTTGCAAGCATTAGCTAGTCACTTAGAAACGTTAACAATAGGCGATATTACCTTGACAGGTAATATCAGTGAGCAACTAACAAAATTGCCACCTATACAGCAATTAGAAACAGTAACAGTTAATCGCAAAGGAAAAGAAATTGCTAAGAATAAATTTACGGTATTTGTTCGGGAAATTCCTATTACAAAAACAGTAAAATTGCCTGTTGTGTCTATTCCAGGCGGTAAATATTTTATGGGGGAAGGAAACAGCAGAAAACAGGTAAAAGTAGAAAGTTTTTGGATGAGTCAAACCCAGATTACACAAGAACAGTGGGCGGCGGTTGCTCAACTCCCTAAGATAAAAACAGACTTAAATCCGTCTCCTTCAACCGTTCAAGGAAACCAACGACCAGTAGAGCAGGTAAACTGGTATGAAGCCCAAGAATTTTGCCAAAGACTGAGCAAAAAAATAGGAGAGGAGATCAAACTACCAACAGAAGAACAATGGGAATATGCCTGTCGTGCAGGAACAACAACCCCTTTTCATTTTGGAGAAACTCTGACCGATAAACTAGCTAATTATCGTGCGGATAATACATTTGCCGAAGAAAGTACAGGGACATATACAGGGCAAACGACAGATGTAGGTAGCTTTCCCCCTAATGGCTTTGGCTTGTACGATATGCACGGAAATGTGTGGGAATGGTGTGATAGTGATTATGACAACAATAATAGTAATAAAGTGCTGCGTGGCGGTTCGTGGGACAATAATCCGTCGAATTGTCGCTCTGCCCTTCGTGGCTATAACGCTCCGGGCGGCCGCGACGACTTTTTCGGATTTCGAGTTGTCGTTGTGAGGAGGACTTAAATTTCCCTTTTTTCTTTTATCCTTTTACCCTTTATCCTGTAAATTTTTTCCTTTATTGAGCGAGCGAAGCGAGTGATCGATTTATTTTTATGCTTAGGGTATTAAGGAGATTTCTCGTTTCTTGGAATGACAGTTAAGGGGATAGAAAGTGTCTTATAGCACTACTTAGGTGATTTCTGATAAAGGAGATCCCTTACGATCCCCCCTAACCCCCCTTAAAAAGGGGGGAATAATTGGAAAAGCAGGTATATTCAAGAGTGGAAATCACCTTACTATACTTAGGGTGTTAAGGAGATTCGGAGTTCCTCGGAATGACAGTTAAGGGGATAGAAAGTGTCTCATAGCACTACTTACTATACTTAGGGTGTTAAGGAGATTCGGAGTTCCTCAGAATGACAGTTAAGGGGATAGTAAAGTGTTTAATAGCACTACTTACTATACTTAGGGTGTTAAGGAGATTCGGAGTTCCTCAGAATGACAGTTAAGCGGTATTAAGGAGATTCGGAGTTCTTCAGAATGACAGTTAGGGATGTGAAAAATGTTCTAACCAATTTTTCTGCTGCTATAATACCAATTTCCGAAACTTAAGCTACACATTTTCGTAGGGGTCAACGGCCGTTGACCCCTACACAGTTAACATCTGTAGTCTCAGTTAATGAAAATGCTATAACTAAATTGTGTATTGCCATAGAGAGATTCTCCTCTATCCCAATGAAAACGGCTATCAAATGCTATATTGTATTAAGGTCAGTCCGCACATTACCTATGAAATCTCTAAGTAAATGTTAAGCGTTAAAAGACAACTCTGGAATAAGCCTAGTAAATTTGAGTCACAAGAGACTGAACACTTGTTACTATTAGAACTAAGTAACCAGGATTCATCGAACAACATTTATAACCTAGAAATTAGTCCCTTCAAACCGCAAGCATCCCCCGAAAGAGGAAAAATTACAGAAGTTATTCTGGCAAACCCTGAGCTTAGAAATATAGAGGTTAATGAGCAGAGAAAAGTTATTGTAAATAAGCAAAGCATTGAAAGAAATTTTATTGTATTTATTAGAGTCAGTGTTTTTATTAAACACATGAATGATGAGAATAATGGGGAAAAAGAAGTAATTAATCTAGAAATTAAAAATCAACAAGGGGTGAGTCAATTAAAAAAAGTATTTGGAATTAACTATACGGGATCTGAAAATGCAGCACAAACCTTTAATCAAGAGGTTGAAGCCGAATTAGCACAATATAAACAAGCTCAAAATGATCAGAATAAGAGCATTATAGAGGAAAAATTAGAAACATCGCAGCCATTATCAATTAATCAACCATCCGATTCTTCAGAGGTGGGAGAACCAATTGATATGTTAACAATTAAATTGGAAGAACTTATTTATAGCCAAAATGGTTGGACTCCTGAAGAAGTTGAGTATATTGATCAAGAAAAAGCATTAAATTTAAAAACCTTAGATTTGAGTGATCCTTCTTTAACAAATGAAGACTTAGAAGGTGTGGAACAATTTCCCAATCTGACAAAATTAGTTGTTGGTAGAAATGGTATTACAGAGCTTAGTTTTATTAATCCCTATCAAAAATTAGAGCATTTAACCATTATTGGCAGAGATTTAACCTCTTGTTTTACCAGGGATAATGAGGAAAAACCATTAATTTCTTTAGCTCAATTTAAAGCCTTAAGAGAACTTGTGTTAATTGATGCTCATTTATCAAATTTGGAATTTTTAAAAGAGGCAAATTTAGAGAATCTTAAACAACTAACTTTAGACCACAATAAAATAACCGACTTAGAACCTATCAGTGAATTTGTTGGTTTGGAATATTTGTCAGCGTCTAATAATCAAATTAAAAGCATTAACTGTTTGAAAAATCTCATTAACCTAAAACAACTAATTTTAGGTAATAATCAAATTGGAGATGCTCGGCACTATTTTCGGCAGTGGAAGGACTTAAAAGAGCTTAATTTGAACAATAATAACCTAACTGACTTACGACCTTTTAGGGTCATTAACACCCTTAAAGTTTTAAAGATTTCTGGTAATCCTCTTCAAAGTTTGCAACCTTTACAGGGATTATCGAAGAATTTGGAAGAGTTAGCAATACGTGGGATAACCTTGACCGATAACATCAGTGAGCAACTAACAAAATTGCCACCGATGCAGCAACTAGAAACCGTAACAGTTAATCGCAAAGGAGAAGAATTTGCTAGAAATAAAATTGGTGTATTTGTTCGGGAAATTCCTATTTCAGAAACAGTAAACTTGCCTCTGGTGTCCATTCCAGCCGGCGAATATGAAGTGGAGAAAGGAGACAGTGTTGAACAAATTATGGTGAAAGACTTTTGGATGAGTCAAACCCAAATTACACAAGAACAGTGGGTGGCGGTTGCTCAACTCCCTAAGATAAAAACAGACTTAAATCCGTCTCCTTCAAAATTTCAAGGAAACCAACGACCAGTAGAGCAGGTAAACTGGCATGAAGCCCAAGAATTTTGCCAAAGACTGAGCCAAGAGACAGGAGAAGAGATCAAACTACCGACAGAAGAGCAATGGGAATATGCCTGTCGTGCAGGAACAGAAACACCTTTTCATTTTGGAGAAACTTTAACCGATAAACTAGCTAATTATAATGCAACTAGCAAATTTGCCGAAGAAAATCCAGGGGCATATAGAGACCAAACGACAGATGTAGGTAGCTTCCCTCCCAATGGCTTTGGTTTGTACGATATGCACGGAAATGTGTGGGAATGGTGTGATAGTGATTATGACAACAATAATAGTTATAAAGTGCTGCGTGGCGGTTCGTCGTTCAATTTTCCGTCGTATTGTCGCTCTGCCGCTCGTTTCAAGTACGGTCCGGGCTACCGCTACTACAATATCGGATTTCGAGTTGTCGTTGTGAGGAGGACTGATTAACCCTTTTTTCTTTTACTCTTTTACTCTTTATTCTGTAAATTTTTTCCTTTATTGAGCGAGCGAAGCGAGTGATCGATTTATTTTTAGCAAAATCCGATGCAAGACCTTTCAGTAGTACAAAAAACCTATGACTTGATCAAATGGTACGTTCCCATCTTAAATCGATTACCGAGAGACCACAAATTTTTGTTAGGCAACCTAATCATTAAAGAATTGTATAATCTTCTAGACCAACTCATTACGGCACAATATGCTAAAAACAAGTTGTCCTATCTAGAACCCTTAAATGGAAGATTGCAAGTTATGCGCTATCAAACTCGCCTACTGTTTGATTTTGGCTTAGTTTCTCAGAAGCGATATCAATATGCCAGTCAATTAATTAATGAAATTGGACGGGAATTAGGGGGATGGATTAAAAGTCAACAAGGTAAAAAAGGACAAAAATGAAACGAGTTGGCAACCTATATCCTCAGATTACAGACTTTGGCAACTTATTGGAGGCTTCTAGGAAAGCTCAAAAAGGCAAGCGATTTCGAGCCAATGTTTTAGCTTTCAACGATAAATTAGAACAAGAGCTAGAAAAGTTACAAAATGAACTAAGGGCTAAAACCTATCAACCGGGTCGCTATAAAACCTTTGAGATAGTCGAACCAAAAAGGCGAATGATTTCAGCAGCCCCCTATCGGGATAGAGTGGTTCATCATGCCTTATGTGCTGTTATAATGCCCATTTTCGAGAGAACCTTCATTTCTGATTCCTATGCCAATCGTCAAGGTTACGGAACTCATAGAGCGTTGAGAAAATTTACCCAATTTGCTCGTTCAAGTCAATATGTTTTGCAGTGTGATATTAAGAAATTTTTTCCTAGTATTGACCATGAAATTCTCAAGGTGCAAATTCGTCGAAAAATCAAATGTAAAGATACCCTGTGGTTAATTGAGACAATTATTGATAGTAGTAATCCACAAGAAACAGTGATTGATTATTTTCCCAAAGACGATTTAGTGTCACCTGTGATGAGGCGAAAAGGCTTACCCATTGGTAATTTAACCAGTCAGTGGATGGGGAATATTATGATGAATCCCTTTGATCATTTTGTTAAAGAGCAACTGAAAGTATCTAAATACTTAAGATATGTGGATGACTTTGCCTTGTTTAGTGACGATCCTTTCTTATTGCAAAATGCCCTTTGGAAAATTGAAGATTATTTAGCAACTTTAAGATTAAAACTTCATCCCATGAAAACCCAACTCTGTGAAACAAAACAGGGAGTAAACTTTGTAGGCTTTCGGGTTTTTCCTGATAAAATAAGAGTCAGGAGCGAAAATTTAAAACGTGCTAGGAGGCGGTTGAAACGCTTGCAAGAAGATTATCGAAATGGTAAAGTTAGTCGTAAAGATGTCTTAAATTCTCTTCAAAGTTGGGAAGCTCATTTAAAACATGGGGATACTTACCAACTCAGACAAAAGATATTTGCATCTCTTTCATGGCAAAGAGGGTGAAGAGGGGACAGGCACTGCCAGATGCTGCGTGGCGGTTCGTGGAACAATAATCCGTCGAATTGTCGCTCTGCCAATCGTAACAATAACGATCCGGGCAACCGCAACAACAATATCGGATTTCGAGTTGTCGTTGTGAGGAGAGCTATTCTTGGCCAGAATCAATGGATGGGAATCTATCGAGTGTGCAAAGAAAAGTCCAGATCCTGTTCCTGTGGAAATGGCGACATTTCCCCAAAATAAACCAGAGGGGGGGAGCTTAGTAGGAATTTTCCGAACAGTTTCGTCTCTCATTAAACTATTACTTTCCTACTCCTTATTTTGAATCTTGAACTATAATGGTGCAGTAATGCTACCTCTGCTAAACATCCTAGTGCAAATTTTCAGAAAATTCTAGGAAACTAAGTCTAAAACCACTCTTGATAGTAGGAAAGTTGAGTATGAATAAAGTATATGCTCTATTGTTCAACGCTGGTACTAATAATGAAGGTATTTACACGATTTCTCAAAATAGAAATGATACAGTAATCGTATTTGAAACAGTAGCCGATGCTCGGCATCACGCCAAACTTTTAGTAGAAACCGATAATTTTCCCCTTGCTACTGTTGAAGCGATGAACACAAATGATATCTGTGAGTTTTGTGACAATGCTGGTTATGAAATTCAATTAGTAGAGGCCGGCCGCTACGTCAAAGAAAATACACTAGCAACGAAGGGGTCAACTCCCGACCCCAATGTTATCTATTCAGTGTTAGCTGATGACGCTGTAGATTACTTATTAAACCAACTACAAGATAAGTTCGGAATTACCATTCCTGGTTCAGAGCGTTCCGGACTATCAAAGATTGTCTTTGGTACGGCCATGGAGTTAGCGTTTCAGCAAGGACAACCTATTGCTCGGACTATCATTAAGTCCTCCATCCGTCAGGCGATCGCTATTCTTACCGATGATATCGTGGTTTGGTTAACTAATTTTGTTGTCCGTGCCAATGATGAAGATGCTTTAGCGACTTTGATGCACTGGGGGGTAAAAAGCACTATCAAGATTTTTCGGACAGTCATGCTGGAAATCTATCTAGATGAGCAAATTGACAAGATCAATGCTCGCTTTGGCTGGAATTTATAGAAATAGCTCCAAGAATATTTGTTCACATATACCCAATTAAGTCATTATGAGTGATCAGAAATCTCCGTGGTTTGGCAAAGCGAAAAATTGGTTAGGCAATGCTGCTGAACAAACAAAAAAAAAGATAGAACAAAGTGGTCACATTGTTGAACAGGCGACAGATAAAGCCAAGAAATTAGGTGAATCAGTGACCGATTCTGCCAAAGATGCCATTAGCCAAGCAAAATCCGTAGGAGAAGCCACCTCAAATTCCACTAAAGAAGTCTTCAATAAAGCCAGAGAAGTCAGTGCCAGCGTCTCTCAAACCACCAAAGATGTCGTCGGCACGGTGCAACAAGTAGGAGGCGAGGTCACAGAAAAAGCTAAAGACACAGCAACAGTATTAACAGGGGTAGCAGGTACTGTTCGAGAACAAGCAGTGCAGAAATTTAATCAAATTTTGCCAGAAGTCATTGTACAGACTTATCTATTACCAACAGGAACTCAAAATAGTGATTTCTATTGTTACTTTGATTTTACAGATATCGCCTTGCAAGTGAACTCTGGTTTAATGGTAAGACCGAAATTAGTTGTTTGGACAAGCCGCGAAGATATTGACCGTAAATATTTAGCAGAAATTCTCAAAGATAGCTTTGTGCAGCAAATGAACACGGCTAGATTTAAAGCAAATAATGAACGTGAACAGAACAATCAAAACACTGTGTTACCAGAAATTCAAGAAAAGTTACAAAAACAACGTTCCCAATTAGCCAGTGAGTCAAGCGGTTCATTGGCCGTTTCTGGTATATTTGCCATGTTGGGTTTAACTTCACCTCCTGCTACAGCAATGGGGATAGTGATAGGAGGGCCTACATTTTTGTCTTTATTAATGTTTGGGATGGCAATTAGTGGGGGAATTACTGGTGTTAGTAAAGCTTTGGAATATCTTAGTGTATCTTCTCAAATTCGTGATTATGACCGTTGTTTAAAGCAATCTCAAACCCAATTAGAAAGTCAGTTTACCACTAAAAGTAAGAACTTTATGCGATCGATTAATAATATGAAAATAAGAGTTCATCCAGAATTACAGAATAAATTAGTCCGTTTTTGCCGAATTGATGGTATATCTCTTAAGGTTAGTCCGACTCCAGAGCAAGTTAAATATCCTAATGTCAGCCAAATTCTGAAAAATCCCCAATATCTTAAACAAGT
>JAKVAR010000055.1 GCA_022447585.1 Crocinitomicaceae bacterium
TGGCGAGCGCGGTACAATCAAAGGTAAACCAGAGGAAGACAAAGAAAACCCTGGGCAGTTTTTCATTAGGTTAGGGGGCAAGCGTTATGGTGTATTCTTTGCTGGTTATCGTTATTAGGCTTGGCTCAAACAAATAGCAGCTAACCCTGACCAAAACTTATTTTTGCGAGTTTATCCTAAGTGCTTGATGATACCCCGTAAACCACCGAAATTATATTTTCAAGTGGCAGCATGGGAAACAGAAAATCCGTGGGAAGAAGCCCCAGGACAGTTTCGCCTCAAAGGAATATGGCAGTTTGTGCCACAGGTACGAACCCCCGTTATTTCGGTGTATCGGAACAAAGGGGCAGAAGATCCCAAAGGTAAGTTTAAAGCAACCCATATCCCCATCTTAATGAGAAGGGAGGATGAAGCTGCACCGTTTCGGTTTAACCCAAAGATAGCCAAGGAAGATTTACCCCCTCGTTGGTTTGTTCAGGGGTTGTTTAAGTTTATTCCCTCACGGGATTCTTTTGGTTTCTCTGAAGACTTAGAACCACTGACCAAAAAGATTCCTTGGTACACAAAGCCAATCAAAGATGTTCCAGGTAACCCGAATTTCTCACAAAATCTGCGATCAGAAAACACAGAAGCTTTACAGGAGGCGGTTTTAACCTTCGCTTTCGTCCCCTAGAAGTTCTGACAGTCTGTTGTTCGATTTGAAGTTAAGAACATCACAAAAAGACTCGATAAAAAAATAAAAATTAGTTCTCTTATTTTTTGACAAAATCAATTAATTAAAAGACACAAAACTCTAGATAAGAAGAAGCAAATATGCTATAATTAAGTCATCAAGTCACAGGGAGCAAATTTGATTTAATGATTCCTAGTTATTCTCAGGAAAATCGTCAATTTGTCAACTTTAGTAAACAAAAAGGAACAGAAATAATAGCTAATTTTGATGGGGGACTAATTACCTCAGATGCGGGAATTATTTGGATAGCTGAGTTAGATAAAAAACTGGGAATTATAGAGAAGTTCACCAACTGTTTTCAAGATCACCGACATCCATCTTATGTAGATCATTCAGTTCATCAATTGTTGGCACAACGAGTTTATGGTATCATCTTAGGCTATGAAGATATCAATGACCACGATCAATTACGTTATGACCCGGCTTTGAAAATTGCCAAGCGAGAAACTTGATTTTATTAACTCAAGTCAACTAGGTAAGGCTAGAAAAAGCACTATTAATCGCCTCGAATATTGTCCTGAGAATATTGTGGATCAAAAAACGAGTCGCTATCATAAAATAGAAGCCAAATTTGAAGAAATTGAAAAAACTTTTGTCGAGATTTTTTTAGAGTCTTATAAAAAACCGCCAAAAAATATTATACTAGATATGGATGTCACAGATGACCAAGTACATGGTAATCAAGAAGGGGCATTTTTAATAGTTATTATCATGGAGTGTGTTATGCTCCTTTATATATTTTTTGTGGGCATCATTTATTAGCAGCTAAATTAAGGTCTTCTAATGTAGATCCAGCCGACGGAGCAAAAGAAGAATTAGAAAGAATTATCAAGTTAATTAGAGAAAAATGGCCAGAGACTCATATCCTAGTTAGGGGTGATAGTGCCTATGCCCGTGAAGAAATCTTCCATTTTTGTGAAAATCAGCTTTTGGTTGATTATGTTATAGCTATGGGAACAAATAGCGTTCTTAAGTTACGAGCCTCCGATGTAATTGAAAAAGCCAAACATGAATATGAACAAAAACTAGCTCCAATAACTGAATTAGTGGAGAGTTTTTTTCAGAAAAATGAAGATTTAGAAGAAGTTAAAAAATTAGTCCCCAATTCAACTTGGTATCGTTCGATTTGTTACAAAAATGAAACTTCTTGGAGTTATCAAAGAAGAGTTGTCACGAAAGTTTGTTATGGAAATGATGGATTAAAAATGCGTCATGTGGTGACATCTTTGCCCGCTTCAAAAATTCCACCATCAAAACTTTATACAAAAAAATACTGTCCAAGAGGTGAGATGGAAAATCGAATAAAAGAACAACAGTTAGACTTGCTAGCTGATAGAACATCAACTCAAACATTTGATAGTAATCAGTTGAGATTGTGGCTACATTCAATAGCTTATGTTGTGGTGAACGCTTTTCGTCAACACTGTTAAAAAAAAACTTCGCGCTTCGAGAGCAACTGTAGGAAGGATTCGTCTGAATCTTCTCAAGTTGGGAGCCAGAATAACCATTAGTTGTAGAATAATTATTATCGCTATATCTAGTGCTTGTCCTTATCAAGAAATTTTAGCCATCGCTAACAAAAGAATTCAAACCATTCCTGATAGTGGATAAACAGTGTTTTCCAAAAAATAACGATCATAACTTATTGATAGACTGATGCTGTGATTCAGTCATGCTTGTCGTGAATAAAATTAAAACTAAATTCAATTATTCCCTCTTAAACTCTATTTTTAGATAATCAAAGTCAGAGTTTCTATTTATCTATCTTAAAAATTTATATTAGTTCTAATAATTATCATTTTTTATAACTAAATTGGGCTTTCAAATTAATTTGTGAGACATTCGGGTTTAGCGGATTGGATTACAGTATGGGCTGATGTTGAGACCATTATTTTAGAAACAGTATAGAATATAGGCTGATCTCTTTATTTATTTCCTAACAATTTTTCAACTTTATTTAGCAAAATCAACTCTTAAAAAGAAAAACTCATGGCACTAGAACAAAGATTATCGACAGAAACCGCACAACAAGACTTAACCATTGGGGAAGTATTTGTCGTTGATATTTTTCACGAAGTCTCTAGAGAAGAAACAGACCCAAATGCTCGTAGTTTGACAGTAAGGTTATTTTTTAGTGATGATGAATTACAATTAGACGAAATTGCTTACCCAGATTCTCGATTTACTCAACAGTTTGCCATTCCTGGAACAGATGAGAATAACGAGGATGGGATTGATGAAACTAATGTCAGACAAACCTTAATTTTTAACAGGACACCAGTTCCAAATCCTCCTTTTCCTGAAGAAAGGACTTTAGTTTTGCAGCTAACATTTATGACGTTAGCTGAATTTGATGGAACTCAATTATCTGCATTAATTCCTACATTTCCAGATTTTCAGGAAATAATTACCCTAAATTTAGGTAGTGAATCTCCTATAGCTAATGATGATCAATACAGTGTTAATGAAGATGTAACTTTAACTATTGATGCAGCAAATGGGGTGTTAGGAAATGACACAGATATTGATGGTGATAATTTAACTTCTGTCTTGGTAGATGCACCAAGCAATGGTAATTTAACCCTCAATACCGATGGTTCCTTTGAGTATGTCCCTAATGCTAACTTTAATGGTACAGATAGCTTTACGTATCAAGCCAATGATGGGGAATTAAACTCCGAGCCTGCTACGGTAACTATAACGGTTAATTCTGTTAATGATACTCCCGAAGCTGTGGAGGATCAATACAGTGTTAATGAAAACGACACTTTAATTATTGAAGCAGCCGATGGCGTGTTAGGAAATGACACAGATATTGATGGTGATAATTTAACTGTTGTTAGTAATACTGAGCCAAGTAATGGAACCCTAAACATCGACTCAGATGGAGGTTTTATTTATACTCCATTTGTTGACTTTAGTGGTGAAGATAGTTTTGAATACACCATTTCTGATGGCAATGGAGGAACAAGTACAGCGACGGTAACCATTATTGTCAAAGAACCTCCCGTGTTTGGCAGTCTCGAAAGTGACACATTAGATGTTGGTGTAACTCCCGACTTTGACGGCGGTGAAGACCTAGTTTTTAGTGGTTCAGGAGATGACTTGATTGATACAGTAGCCGGCACTGGTAATAATCGTCTTTATGGACAGTCTGGAAATGATACCTTTATCCTTGGTGGTGATGATCGCGCTTTCGGTGGTTCGGGAGATGATCAATTCTTCCTCTTAGGAGGTAATAATGTTGTTACTGGAGGGGACGGAGCGGATCAATTCTGGATTGCTAACGCTGAGATTCCCGAATCTCGTCACACGATCACTGATTTTAACCTGGAAGACGATCTTTTGAATATTGAGGGTTTGGGTGTTGGTAGTTTCAGTGACTTAACTTTAAGCAATGAAGATGGCAATGCCTTAATTGCCTTTGATAACAATGAATTAGCTACACTGCTCAGAGTGAATGCGGATACTTTGACTCCTGATAACTTCGGTGTCTTGAGCTAATTAACAATCGCAAAAAACAGGGCTTATTCTAGTTTTCAAGCTAGAATATAGCCTTTCTCAAATTCATAAATTACAGCGAAAACTAAAAATAGTTTAACAAAATAGTTGCAAAACTAATTATATTTGTTAGCATAATCAGGGTCGTGCTAAGCTCTCGTCTGTCTCCAGCTTATTTGAAGGACGATAGCTTATCAAACCAAAAGCATCACGGGGGTCAAATTTTTTGATGAAGAATTAGACTTCTCTTGAATTAAGTTAAAATTCTGTTGTTTCCTACTTTTTCTTATTTGTCGTTTAAATATTATTAGAGTAATCAATTATGGACTTGTCTGCTAGTAATCAACATCCCTTAGAAGGAACAGAAGCATTAATTACTGAAACCAATAGTAATCCTTTAGAATCAATTCCTAATAACTCCCAACAGTTACCTAGTTTTAACATTGCGGCAGAAGAGAATTTAGATATCGATGGAAACTTTGTCATCGAACAACAGGACTATAACCTAATTGGACTATTTGCTGAGGGATTGGATAGAGCAGAATTTACATTTTTACTTGATAATTTCTCCAACGATTTACTAGGAGTAGGAGCTACTCGTACCGATGCCGATGCTATTTTAGGTTACTTGAACCAGACAAAAGATACATTATTAGACATTGATAATAATAATGTAGTTGAGCCACAAGATTATAACTTAATTAACTTATCGGCAGGAGGTTTAGATGAGGCAGAATTTGATTTTTTACTGAATAATTTTTCTAATGATTTATTGGGGGATGGTGCTACGCGTACCGATGCGCCCTCAATCATAGCTCGTTTTGAGACAATCTCAAACGTGATTGAACCAGAACCAGAACCAGGATTAAATCTATCTGAATTGAATGGTACTAATGGCTTTGTTATTAATGGTATTAATAGATATAACTTTTCAGGGTTATCTGTGAGTGGAGCAGGGGATATTAATGGAGATGGCTTTGATGACATTCTTATTGGGGCTAGAAATGCCCAAGAGAGTTATGTGGTCTTTGGTGCTGTTGGTGGGTTTAGTCCCACTTTAGACTTATCATCTCTCGATGGTACTAATGGCTTTGTTCTTGTTCTTAATGGTATTGATGAATATGAGGGTTCAGGGTGGTCTGTTAGTGGAGCAGGGGATATTAATGGAGATGGCTTTGATGACATTCTTATTGGGGCTCCTGGTGCCGACCCCAATGGCATACCTGGAGCAGGAGAGAGTTATGTAGTCTTTGGTGCTGTTGGTGGGTTTAGTGCCAGTTTAGACTTATCATCTCTCGATGGTACTAATGGCTTTGTTATTAATGGTATTGATAGATTTGACAGTTCAGGTATTTCTGTTAGTGGAGCAGGGGATATTAATGGAGATGGCTTTGATGACATTATTATTGGGGCTTTTGGTGCCTCGCCCAATGGCATATATAATGCAGGAGAGAGTTATGTGATCTTTGGTGCTGTTGGTGGGTTTAGTGCCAGTTTAGACTTATCATCTCTCGATGGTACTAATGGCTTTGTCATTAATGGTATTGATGAATTTGACCTTTCAGGTTTTTCAGTAAGTGGAGCAGGGGATATTAATGGTGATGGCTTTGATGACATTCTTATTGGGGCAAGCTATGCCGACCCCAATGGCAATTATAGTGCAGGAGAGAGTTATGTGGTCTTTGGTGCTGTTGGTGGGTTTAGTGCCAGTTTAGACTTATCATCTCTCAACGGTAGCAATGGCTTTATTCTTAATGGTATTGATGAAGATGATCGTTCAGGGGGTTCAGTAAGTGGAGCAGGGGATATTAATGGTGATGGCTTTGATGACATTCTTATTGGGACTTCTCCAACCGATGAGGAAGATGTAGGAGCAGCAGAGAGTTATGTAATCTTTGGCAGTGCGGCCTTCGCTGTTCCTGTAATTCCTGATAACATAGCACCTCTATTAACAGGGATTAACTTACTCTCTCCTAATTCTGATCTCACCCTTCAAATCGAATTTAATGAGGCAATCTCCCGAAATAGCCTGAACCCTAATAACTTCCAATTCTTTGATCCTCAAGGTCAAATTATTCCTCTGGAAAATATTCTTCTTCGTAATGAAGACCGTATTATTGAATTGAATTATGACACTACACTGGTAGGAGATTACTCTTTAATCATCCAACAATCTCAAATCACCGACTTAGCAGGTAATGCCCTAGCTAATGAAGATTTAACCCAAGCAATTACCGTTACTGATATTTTTCTCCCCATCATTGAAATAAATCTCATCAATGATACAGGAAATGATAACAGCGATCTCATCACCAATGACCCTCGCATCACCGGTCAGATTATTGACAATAGCACCATTACTCAATTTAGTGCGGTATTTGGTAGCCCAGAAAGTGGTAATTTTGTCAATATCTTAGAACAATTACAACCAGATGGTAGTTTTACTCTAGATGAGACAGTCTTAACTCAAATCAATGGAGGAATCGACTTAAGCGACGGTTCCCAAACATTAATACTCACTGCCAC
>JAKVAR010000056.1 GCA_022447585.1 Crocinitomicaceae bacterium
TTGATGCCAGTAGTCGTTGTATTGGCCACATTCCATGAAAGCAAAGTCGAAAGGCCCAAATTGCTCGATTATTTCACGAAAGTGTAATTTGTAGTCGCCATGATCACTTACCAGATATTTTCATTATTTGTACGCAATGCCGATCCACACCAGAAGGATTTGGCGCGATCACTTAGACCCCGGCTAGCGAAGTGTCGAGTGAGCATAAAGGCAATCTAAAGTTAACGACAAAAGGGGGTAGTCAATTATTAACTATTGCAACTCAATGTCCTTCAACAGGTGGAGATGCTGTATATTTAGCAAGAAATCTTTATAATCTTATTTTTCCTGATTTTATCTTTAATGACGAAGGTTATTGTAATTCAAATGGCCTTTCAACGCCTAATTTACCTTCCGAATTGGATCATGATAAAATATTATCAGAGGAAGAAGTGTTGATTTATCCAAATCCAACAAATGGAGTGCTAGAATTACAGTTGCCAAATGAACATCCATATGTTCTTTTAGAAGTAAAAGATTTACTAGGAAAAACGATTATAAAAGAACAAATCTTTGATCAAAAAATGCGAATGACTTTAGATTTAAATGATCTTCCAGATGGCTTACATATAATTGTTTTAAGAACAAAAGATAATTATCAGTTTGCGAAGAAGATATTAAAAACTCAATAAAATTACTTTAAAGAGGTAGGGGTAACCCTATCTCTTTACACCTATACAACTAGTATGAACCATGAAGTATTTATTTCTCTTGAGCATTGGAATTTTTCACGGGATATTTAGTTTTTCACAAACTCCTTTTGAGATAGAAAAGCGAGATTATATTTGGTTATTTGGATTTGAAGATTTTGGAGGAAGTATATTAGATTTTAATCACTCTCCTGTCGATATTTCTTCAGAAGATATAGGAGTTGACTTAAATGCAACTAGTGCAACAATATGTACTTCAAATGGAAATTTACGATTATACACTAATGGAATTAGAGTACTAAATTATTTAGATCAAATAGTTGAAAATGGAGATACTATTAATCCAGGTCAATACTGGGAAAATCATCAACAAATTGGATATATTTTAAATCAAGGTACTTTATTTTTACCTTTTCCTGAATCCGATTCTCTAGTTGCACTATTTCATGAGTCTCTAGAATATCCACTTGTAGGTAATAATCTTATAGTGCCATATTTTTATCAAACAACGATTGATATATCTGCAAATGATCTAAAAGGGAAGGTGCTTCAAAAAAATATTCCAATTATAGAAGATTCCTTAGCTTATGGAGAGATTACAACAGTACGACATGCCAATGGAAGAGATTGGTGGATAATAGTTCCAGAATATAACTCAAATAAGTATTATAAATGTTTATTTACACCTAATGGTATTGATATAGTAAATACTCAAACAATTGGAAATACAGTCCAAACAGGCTTAGCTCAAGCTACATTTACACCTGATGGATCAAAATATATTCGTTTTAATACTATCAGTTTAGAAGTAGGACAGTTTATTCATATATACGATTTTGATCGTTGCTCAGGATTGTTACATACGCCTATTGAAATTACCTATAATGATTCTGCTGGTGCGGGAGGGGTAGCAGTATCTCCTAATAGTAAATATTTGTATGTTTCCTCAAACAACTATATCTATCAATATGATCTTACCTCAATAGATATTGAAGCATCTAAAGTAATCATTGCAGAATATGATGGCTTTCAATCTCCTTTTGCAACTCGCTTTTTTCTAGCTCAATTAGCTCCTGATGATCAAATTTATATTAATAGTCCAACAGGAGTAAACACCTTACATGTAATTAGGGAACCTAATCGCTTAGGAATAGAATCTAAAGTAGATCAGCATGCAATACAATTACCAACTATAAATTCATTTACCTTGGCCAATAATCCTTATTATGGTTTAGGTCCTTTAGATGGTAGCTATTGTGATACCTTAGGTTTAGATAATCATCCTATTGCTTATTTTAGACATACTGAAAGTGGTTTAGAAGCTACGTTTACAGACTATTCTAAGCTAGCACCAACGGACTGGTTTTGGAAGTTTGGAGATGGTCAAACTAGTGAAGAGATAAATCCAATCCATCAGTATGAAGAGCCGGGAATGTATAATGTTTGTTTAACCGTGAGTAATGAAAATAACAGTCATGAATTTTGTGATAGTGTTCAAGTGATTCTCACTACAACTAATGAGCCCTTATCACCCATAGATATTTCGATTTATCCTAATCCCAGTCGAGATTATTTTTTTGTTTCTTCAGAAGATCGATTCCCTAATCAGAGCCAGATAATAGTCTATAATCTATTAGGCCAAGAACAAATAAAAAAAGCTGTTGATCCTACTCAAACGAGGCAACTTATCGATGTGTCATATTTGCCGAAAGGCGTATATGTTATCCAAATAGTTGTAGATGGAAAGGTGATAGGGAGTGAAAAGGTTTTGAAGCAATAACATAAGTATTATGCACTACTTTTCATTATTAGGTTGTGTATTCTTTTTTTCT
>JAKVAR010000057.1 GCA_022447585.1 Crocinitomicaceae bacterium
TGGTCAAAATTTCTCTGAGTTTTATTACAATGGACAGGCTTTTTCAGATGTACTTTTCATTCTTAGTGATTTAGAGGACAACATTTGGTTTGGAGGAAGAAATGGAATCTGGAAGTATGACGGACAAACTTTAACGGAAATGACAACAAATGAATAAGTAATGGCAACAGCTAACAATGTATATGAAATCATAGCTCCCTTTCGGTCGCTACGCTTCATATACTAACCGTTGTAAGCAATTGTCCATAATGAAATATTTAATCCTAATATTATTCTCACTCACTGTCCTTTCAGGAATATCTCAGAATCAAATAATCGATTCTGAATCAAAAGGTCCTGTGTCTTATGCACATATTAAATCAATCAATAAGTTGAAAGGAGTAATTTCCGATTATAATGGATTCTTTGTATTGGATTCATCATTTAGAGAGTTAGACTCAATAGTGATTTCATGCATTGGGTACAACCAGGTACATTTCTTAGTCAGGGATATCATTGAAAAGAAAGTAGTTGAATTAAATCCAAGTACACAGAATCTTTCTGAAGTTATTGTTACTGCGAAAAAAGCTAAATACCAATTAAAGAACTTAGGAATCACAAAAAAACCTAAGAAAACAAGATTTGCAGATTATGTTGGAACTGGGAAAAATGGAGAGGAAAAAGCGATATGGATTCCGAATGATTATTCGATTCCAGGTTACTTAAAAAACATAAATGTATACGTCTCAGATTTAGGCTATCCAGATGCGCATTTTAGAATTCATGTTTATGCATGTAATGAATTTGAAACGAAACCAAATAAGGAATTAACTAAATCTAATATCATTGCCTCTGCCACAAAAGGAAATGAATGGGTTAGTATTGATATGAGTAATGAGCACATACAGATTGGAGAAAACGGATGTTTTATAGGTATTGAATGGTTTGATTCTCCTAAATCTAAATTTCATCAGGATACAATTTTCAATAAGGGATATACTTGGCAAGATGGTGGTAGAAAAGATACTGTATACTCTAGAATTAGAAAAGGAAATGGAGCTGTTCTCGGAGGTATTTATCAGAAATATAGATTCTCAAAGAATAAGCATTGGAATAAAACTGATAACCATTGGCAAAATAGAGGAGATTTTGCAGAATCAAGTTTATATGCGGTAGATACATTACCTGACGGAAGAACGTTTCTACATACACCTGACAATCAATACCAAGGAGTTTTGTGCATTAACATTAACGTATCTTATCCAAAAAACAAAATTGACTTAACATTCAAAGAACCCAAAAAGAGAAAATTGAATAAGCTTGAAAAAGTAAAACAAGATTTATTTAAATACCCTCAAAAAAATATTCATGAATTATTTTATTCCCTGATTAAAGGTTTCGAAAATGATGATATAATTTATGTCTTGAAATATCTCTGTGTTTATAAAGAAGACCAATTAAATCAAATATTATCCCAAATCGTTGATGAAGAAAATGAAGACTATATATCTGATGAAGATAAGGATACAATTGTAAAATATTTGAAGGAACTCCAATCAAAGCTAAGTTTGACTGTATTAACTAAGATTGATGACAAACATTTCGAACTAGCAGTTGATAATGAAACTTACAATCTAATCTTTGAAGATGGCTTATGGAAAATTAATCCTTATGGCTATAGAATTTATAAATAACTGCTTACAACAAGGCGTATAGCCAATAGGGCATTTAGAGATAAATTGAAAGTCCTGTTCTTTGAGCAGGCAACGCCAAAACAAAGTTTTGACGTTTAACAAAAAAGAAAATTAAAAGTAAAAACGTTTGTTTTGGCTTAGTGGTAAACCGAAAGTGAAGTGCTTCGAACCTGCCCTACTGTCCATACACAGAACGTTGTGTGTAATTAAAAAAGAACCCGCTGATAATTGGAAAAATTTATTAAAATAATTCGAACCCCATATGAAGAGCCTTATCACATTAATTTGATTTTTAAGGCTACGAATGGAGAAAGTGCAGGACAGCTTGAGATTTATGACAATGCGGATAGACTTAAAAAGTTAGCGGACATTCTTGAAGATTTTCCGTTCAAAGACGAGAAGCAATATTTATGGGAATTGGGTTCGGAAAAACCTGAAGATAGATTTGCATTCTATTTTAAATGTGAGTTCTCATTAATAAAACATACGAGTGACTGTTTAGTCGAGATTAGATTGAATAATAATGAAGAAGGTATTGAAAAATCTATATCTGAATTTAATATTCAATGCAAACCAGCGGAATTGAACAAACTAGGACAACTATTTCGTGAATTCTCGAAATTGAAAAAAGAGACTCTGTCTTGGAATGGGTTAGATGGAAAAGTAGAGTAAGAAAGACAAGAGACAATACGAGCAATTATAAAAAGCAAATGACCGATAAATTAAAACTGAAAGAGTTAGAAAGAAGAATTGATGAGGTCTTATTTTATGTTTGGGACCCAATTGGAGTATCTGATACCCCAGCTGCAAGAGGTGAATACAGTTCATACACCATTACAATTCTCAAATGTGTACTTGATGAGGACATTAAGAAAATAGCAGTCCAATTGGGTGAAATTGAATCAAGCTCAATGGGATTAACAACTAATGAAACAAAAAATTTAGAAATCGCTGAACTACTGATTGACTTCAATTACGCAGTAGAAGAGGGATTAAAATAACTACACACAACACGGTATATAGCAAATAAGAAGTTCGGTGGTTAATGAAAGTTCAGTGCTATTTACCAACACCGCCAAATCGTTGATTTGGCTTTTAAAATGGATAAGATAAAAACAAAATACAACGCTTTGGCTCAGTGCAAACTTGAAAGTTTATCGCTTTCTAATGCACTACTTGCCATATACTAAACCGTTATGCTTAATTAAAATTAACTGTAATGAGTCAGCATGAAAAAATTTCTGCAAAATCAACAGAATTGGTGGTTTATAAACCATCAGACCGCAATAATGAATTTCAGGTAATTTTTGATTCAGGAGCTGAGACCATTTGGGCTACAGAGCAACAAATTGCTGAAATTTTTGACCGTGACAGAACTGTAATCGGAAGGCACATCAAAAATGCATTTAAAGAAGGTGAATTGGATAAAAATTCAGTTAGTGCAAAATTTGCACATACTGCCGAAGATGGTAAGACGTATCAAGTAAACCATTATAACCTAGACGTAATAATTTCCGTTGGGTACCGAGTTAAATCAGGAATAGCCACAGAATTCAGAAAGTGGGCTACAGACAAATTAAGAAGCTATCTTCTCAAAGGAGCTGCTATAAACGAAAACCTTCTCGTTGAGCAAAAAGAAAAAATTGTTCTATTGGAACAACAAATAAACGTTCTTCACGATCAAGCTCACGAAAATCAAACGCAGTTGACCGAAGGATTACCTTCAATAATCACAAAATACTCCAAGTCATTTGAACTTTTAAACAAATACGATACAGAAGACCTCGAAGCCAAAGACCTTGAAAAAGACATTATTTACATAATAAATTATGATGATGTAAAGAAGGCAATTTCCGAACTGAAGAGAGAGCTCATAAAAAAGGGAGAAGCAGGACAGTTATTCGGAAACGAAAAAGACAATTCCTTTGAAGGAATTCTAGGGAGTATATCTCAAACTGTATTTGGTAAATTAGCATACTCAACAATTGAAGAACAAGCTGCATAATTGCTATACTCAATAATCAAAGGTCATGCTTTCAGCGATGGAAATAAACGCATAGGATCATTTGTATTTGTTTGGTATCTTGAACAGAACAATTTTCATCTAGATAAAAACGGTCAAAGAAAAATATCTGACAATGCGCTAGTGGTTTTAGCCCTTGCGGTAGCCCAGAGCATCCATGAACAAAGAGAAATTGTAATCCAATTGATTATCAACCTAATAAAAAACTAAGCATAACGCAGTAGCTAAAAACCACGCCCACCCTTTTTGGCCAATCGATCCGAAATATCGAGCTTCGTACCTCTAGCCCAATCTTCCGGAACGACTTCACTCAGTTGCGTCTTCGGTGGTGAGTAAGACTAATCCCAAGACTTGAACTAGAATAAATACCACTTCTTTAAATTTTGAATTTTTACCAATTTTTGGTATATTTGGGTAAATTCTTAGAGTATGAGCAAAAACACATCAATATCACTTGGGAATTATTTTGAACAATTCGTTCAGAGCCAAATATCAGCGGGAAGGTATAAAAACGTAAGTGAAGTAATCCGTGCTGCACTTCGACTTCTTGAAAATGAAGAAAGTAAAACTATTGCTCTTAGGAATGCCATTCAACAAGGA
>JAKVAR010000058.1 GCA_022447585.1 Crocinitomicaceae bacterium
AAAAATTAGGGAGTCCCTGCCCCAACCGACTCAGTTGGCATCTGTGGCCATGGCTATCAATGATGATCCCGATGATGATGATGATGACCAAATATTTAATGAACAGGAAGAAAGGCAATCTCATGGTGAGAATTTAATGAACGGGATGGGGCTTTAAGGAACGAATCAACCATCCCTTTTTTTGATACAGCAGCTTTAATGGTTGGGTTAAAAAGCTGCTGTGTTGTGTCCAGGTAACAGTTCTGATGTATTGGGACTCATCTTCTTGTCTTTGCTGTAACTGTTAGCTCTTTTCTTACATCTTGATCCCAATCGAGTCCGTTTAATTCTTCTTTAGAACCTGGGAACGTTCTAAACGTTCCCAGGTTCCTTGGTGGGCAAAAAGCAGGTTAAAAAGGGATCATAGACACCTTACCCATTTGAGAAATATGAGCGTTTTTTCTGAAGAGTGCTTTAGTCGTCACCAACACAACCAACTTGCGTCGCTGCTTTACTGGAAGCTGTTGATGGTTTCCAGGTTGAGTGAGAAAGCTTTAGGCAAACCTCAAGATAATATTCAGGGCAACCTGAATGAAAACAACCAAGGAACTCATCATGCCGATGGTGATATCGTTATTCAAGCTAACACCATCTCTTACCACGATCTCTCCTGGTGTGTTGTGGCCAGGTAACAGTTCTGATGTATTCATTTTAGTCTTCAGCTATCTTTTTAACTCGCCACCCTGTCTGATTGCCGATTTTACCGGCTTTAGTAAATGCCCAACACCCCCTAGTAAATACGTTTTCACCTTTGGGACAACTGGGTTTGATCCCGATTAGCTGCTTAACTTCTTTGCTTGAGAGTATCCAGTTTTTTTCTTGTGCTTGTTCAAGGGAATGGTTATAGGCGATGGGATCAATCGGTTGTAATCGAGAGGCGATGGCTGTCCCTAAAACCTCATTAATTTCTAATAATTCCTCACGACTCATCTGTGTTGTTTGCTGTGTCGTAAGTTGTGTTGTCTGTGTTGTATTGTCTAATATA
Source organism: Crocinitomicaceae bacterium (assembly GCA_022447585.1). Lineage (GTDB taxonomy): Bacteria > Bacteroidota > Bacteroidia > Flavobacteriales_D > Crocinitomicaceae > UBA4466. The sequence continues at coordinate 1,025 of JAKVAR010000058.1, forward strand.
TTACCGTCATCACGGCTTTCTAGATGTGTTGTCACTGAGGTAACAGGTGTGTAGTGTTTGAGGCTGCCACCATTTTTAATGTGTAGATCCAAGTCATCTAATTGCTGGATCATTTCTTCGGTTGCGTAGGCTTTCCCGTCGTCGTCTTTGGGTAATTTTAGTCCCACAGCTTCCAAACGAGAGTAGAGAGATTTACGAGATTGAAGCTTATAGCGATCTAATAATTCTTTGACATACATGGTGTGTCGTTGTCAGGTAACAGGTGTGTCGTCTTTAAGTAACAGTGTATAGTTAAAGACTAAAGAGAGAAAACTGAAGCAATTATATATTTTTCTAGTCAGTAACGTCTTTTTGCAAGCTTTTTTGCCAAATTGCTAAGAGTGAAGGTTTAATATGTTTTCCCCGATCCTTAATTAAAATATTAGCCATGTCAATGACTTCTGCGACTGTTTTATGTTGAGTTGTCACCATTTCTGACAATAAGCGTAGAGTCCGAGTATAAACAATACCGTATGTTTCACAAGTTTCAACAACTAGCCCATCATCGCTGGCACAAACAAGTAATCGATGACGGGCAATAGCAATTGTGGAGCGATCTGCTTCACTTAAGAGAGGAACTTTAGTCCCAAACTCTAGAAAACTGGCAAACATTGCTTCAGTGTCAAGGGGAAGTGGAATCAGGTGTTTGTCTGCAACTTGGCGAGTAACGACTTCAAGATTGTCTGAATCTAGAACTTCCTGGGCAATATACAAAGGACTATAATGCTGTTTTAGCCACTCCCACTCATTCAGCCAGCAAAAATCGATGAGTGCCGTTGCATCTAAAATCATTCCGTTAAGCAATGGCATACACCTCGGCTTCTTGACGACGTACCCGCAGTTCTTCGACTGTTAAAGCCAGAAGTTCAGCAGCTTTCATTTCTGAAATTTGCCCTTTATTGAGAGCTTGCCAAATTAATTGTTTAAATCGTTCATTTTCAGGAAAATCTTCTGGTTTGAGAGCAGGGGGTAACTCAATCAAGTTAGAAAGAGAAGAACCAGATTTTTTTTTGTATATGGAACAAATCTTTGCTTTTTCTTTTCCATAATCAATCACTCCCATCTGTGCTAAACGAGTCAAAATAACCGCATAACTCACCCGAAAATGGTGCTTTAGTTTAATGAGATCGCTGGTTAACGGGTACATTCGGTCAAATTCGGCTTGGGGAACTAATAAATGACCGGCAAAGTAATTAGCTACATCCTCTCGTGCTTTTTCTTCTTCTTTTGAGCCTTCTTCAACCAACGTATCTTGATACTCTCCTCGATGAAAAATGAGATGTCCAATTTCATGTGCGAGGGTAAATAATTGCCGTTCAATGGTGATCTTGTGACTGTTAATTAGGACAAAAGCCCCTTGATCTGCGCTACAGGCACTTAGACCAAAAAAGCCTTTAATCGGAATAGGTTGACGTAAAACTTTTAAGCCAATTTCTTCTACAGCTTCAAATAAATTGAGTATGGGGGCTTCTCCTAATCCTAAACGGTGACGAAATTGAGCAGCAATCTCGCTTATCCGTTTCTCATTATTCTGTACTTGGTGACAAGGGGTACTTTCTGGGGTATAGGGGGGCAAACCGACTGCTTGCTCCAGATTATTGTAGGTTTCTAGGAGTCGCACAACTTGAGTGGCAAACTGAGGCTTTTTGGCAAAGGACGCATGAGCGCGGAAACGAAAATTGGTCAGTCCTTGGCTTTCAGGACGTAATAAGTCATAGAGCGTAACCTCCAAAGCATGAGCCAAGGCAGACAGAGTTTTACTATCAGGTAAAGTTTTTGCCTTCTCGTAGTTGTTGATGGTTGCGCGTGTTACTCCCACTAGATCAGCTAGTCGTTCTTGAGATAGACGCAGACCTTTACGATAGCGGATTAAGTTGTCAGCGATAATTTGCTTCATGATCCTCTTTTCGCCCGTCCGACGGCGGCCCGTTTTTTTGTTAACAATGACCTCATTAATGACAGATGATTCTCCATGAATGTTGAAGGGGTCAAAGTTTTTTGTCAAAGTTGCTGTTCGCTATAAGTCCCAATTATAATAGAAAATGTCAAATATATTTTACATATAAAGGAGTAATTTTATGATTGATATTGAAAGATATTCATTTAAGGGCCCTTACACATACACAGATCAACTAGAAGATCGCTCTGGAGTCTATGTCATTCTCGATAAAAGAAGAGATGGCGAATACTATGTGATTGACGTAGGGGAATCTGCCAGAGTTAAGACACGAGTTGAATCTCATGATCGAGAACGGTGCTGGACAATAAACCAACAAGGTTCTCTGGCAGTAGCCGTTTTGTACACTCAATCCTTAAAAAGAAGATTAATTGAGCAAGAAATTCGCGCTCAATATACCCCCGTATGCGGAATCCGATAAAGAGTAATGGGATAAAGTCCCATTAATCAAGTATGAGTAACAAGATTTGGCGTTTTTTACCAGTGATAAGGAGGTGATGAACAAATGGCAAAAAACACAGGGAAAAGCTACCGTCAGGGGGCTGTTGATAAACGCAGCCAAGCTTATAATCCGAAAACCGAACAATGGGTGAAGCGCGACGCTGAAACCGGACGCTTTATGGATGTTAAGCAGAATGGCAAACCCTTTAAAGGGGTTCGTAAAGAACCCTAGAAACTAAGGGGTTTTTTAAGGAAGGGGCGAATTTATCGCTCTTTTAAATATATACAACTTGAAAATTAAGTCCGTATAACCGTAGGGTTTTGGGGGATAATACTCTTTAGAAGAATAGTTTTAAAGAGAGATTTTGAGCAGGTGAAGCGATTATTAATCCATGATAATTCAAATAATTTGAAGCTGTCGGCTCCGGTTCCTTTGTCCCTTCATCCGGCGGCGGTTTACCTTCATACCCTTAGTCCTGGGTCGGTGATCACCATGAAGCAATCTTTAGATGTGATGGCGAGATTGTTGACGGAAGGGGACTGTGATGCGATGACCCTCGACTGGGCTAAGTTACGTTATCATCATACGGCGACGATCCGACGGGAGCTTAAACAGCGATATTCGGCGACGACGACGAATAAGATGCTTTGTGCGCTGCGACGGGTGTTGGAAGAGGCGTTACGGTTGGATTTAATGGAGGCTGCTGATTATGCTAAGGCGGTTGATTTAGCTGCGGTTAAGGGTAAAAAAAGGTTGAGGGGTCGGGCGTTAACCAGCGATGAGATTTCTGCGTTGATGTCGGTGTGTGTGAATGATTTAAGTCCTCTTGGGGTCAGGGATACGGCGTTAATGGGCATTTTACGGGGGACAGGGTTAAGACGGGCGGAGTTGGTGGCTTTGGAGGTGTCAGATTTTGCCAGCGAGGGTGGGGTGTTAGAAGTGAGGGGAGGGAAAGGAGATAAAGATAGGACGGTTTATTTACCTGAGTCGGTGATTGGTTTAGTGGAGGGTTGGTTAGAGGTTAGGGGAGAGTTTTCTGGGGCGTTGTTGTGTCCTATTCAGAAGGGGGGACGTATTGAGCAGCGACATCTGAATCCTGATGCGGTGTTAAAAATTGTTAAGAAACGGGCGTTACAAGCAGGGATTGAGTCGTTTTCCCCTCATGATTTTCGACGGACGTTTTGTAGTGATCTGTTGGATGCAGGGGTGGATCTGGTGACGGTGCAGAAGTTAGCAGGTCATGCTTCTCCTGAGACGACGGCGAAGTATGATAGACGGGGGGAGGAGACTAAAAAAAGGGCTGTTCAGTGTTTGACATTGACGGATAATTTGAATCGTTGATGAAGAAGAGCCAAAAACGATAGTCCCTAGAAAACAGTAATATAGCTATAATTTATTAATTCAAAATTAGTCACTCTTGCATTTTGTATGTTTTTATTAAAGGAGAATAGCTAATGTCAAAATCTATAGAGCATGAATACATAGCAAGTAAAGTTTCCGAATTAATAGAACAATGTGAAGCAAGTCCTAAGATTTATCATATGACTACTCCTGCTATTGTGGCCGCTGCCGTTGCGAATGTACCACAAGTAGTGACAGCATTGGGTGATAGCTGTAATGTCCATTTTAGAACTGAGAAACCTTTTATTCATTCTGCTCCAAAACTTTCTAATGCAAAAAATAGAGAAAATTTTGTAATGCCAAGTATAGATAAGTTGTTAACTCATCGGAAGAATTTGTTTATTTTAACAAAAATGTCAAAATTGGCTTAATCCATTTTGTTATTACCAGTGATGGTTCTAAATTTGATAATCCTAAACATTTAGCTAAACATCAACATAAATTAAATGATTACTCAGCCATTTTCCTCATTAGTCACCCAAGTTTTTGACACTTACTGGAGCTTTTTTCCTAATCATATAGCTCCTCAAATACATGAACTTTTCTGCCAAGAAAAAGATAATAATATGGAAGAAAATCTCTTAGATGTTTGTTGTGGTTCGGGTCATTTAGGTAAATATTTTTTGGAGAAGGGGTTTTCTGTTACAGGAATTGATCTGTCAGATCAAGCCATAAAACTTGCTAAAGAAAAAACAAAGGATTTTGGCTCACAAGCATCTTGGATCAAGGCCAATGCCAGTGATTTTGATTTGAACCAAAAATTTACCCTTGCTGTTTCCACTTTTGATTCATTAAATTATTTAGAAGATTTAAACGCTCTTGAAAATTGTTTTAAATGTGTTTATAAGCACTTATTAGATAAAGGATTTTTTGTATTTGATTTATACACGGCAATGGGTATGAAAAAATTGAATAATTTTAGTATTGATGAAACTGAAACACTTACATCTATTTTTAGAGGTTTTTACGATGGAAAATCAGAAAAAGCCTTCCTAAAAATCTCAGGGTTTCTTAAAACTAATAATAAATATTATGAGAAATTTGAAGATAATTTAACTCTTCATGTTTTTCAAATTAGTATAGTAGAGAAAATTTTAAGAGAAAATAATTTTAAAGATGTTAGATATTATAAAATTGGATCTGATAAATTAAAGCAAATAGAGTTTCCAGAAAGCTTAGAGCGAGTAATGATTTGTGCTAGAAAAAACTAGCAGAAGGAAATGAAGATTGACAAGATTTATTAACTAACTAATATTAAAGATTAGTTTAGTATAGAATTAAGAGAAAACGATGTGTAAATAATTGCAGGATATGTACAAACAAAAGCCCAAAAAAATATATTTAATCCCATTAATAAAGCGATAGAAATATGAAAGACTAAACCAAAAGCTAAGACAAAATATAAATAATGATTAGGTAAGATTAATACGATGGGAAATAAACACTCAAATATAACTGTTGTCCAAGAAATCAGCTTAGAAAGATAAATATGTTTTTTAAGAAAACTACCAACTAGCTTATTTCCATAAGATTGACTACTTAATATTTCTGCAACTGCTATTCCTTTTCTCCATTTTTTTCCTATAACTTTGGCAACACCAGAGACAAAATATGATAAGCAAGATTGACATCCTATAAATATCAGGCAAACATTCCCAACGTGGGAAAGACCAAAGTAACTGCTAATACAAACAGTAAAAAATACAATGGTTAACATTTGGTCAGAGCCATCACAACCATAGGAACTTCGATAATTGATTAGAAAAGTTGAAATGACTATGGCAGTTAAAGGAAAAGAAATATTAGAATGATAAAAGATTGCATATATTAATGCAATTAGACATATAATCCTAAATACAATTACTCCAAAGAAGTAGGGAGTATCAAAGATAAAGTCTATAATTTTCAAAGGGATAATATTATTTAAAATATCAGGACGTAATCGGAGAACATTCCAAGAAAGAATACCTGTAGGTATATAGTTTTCTCTTGAAGCAAGAATTTCTAAACTAGAAATAAGAAGTCCTATAGTTGCTAGGAGTAAAGTAATAGAAATAAAATTTTCTGATTCTAAGTACATTGAAATAAAGTCAGTTACAGTTCATGAAAATTAGAGATAAATATTATCTTTGGGTCTTTTTTTAGTTTAAAGCCTTTTGTTTCTGCTATTAAAAATTGAATTTGTTCGCCTGTATATTGAATTTTATAAATTTGAGATATATAATTCAATATTAATAAATAAGGGGTTGTTAGAGACAAGTCTTTAGGAGATTCAAAACTAAGTCTAGCAAAAGTTTGGACTACATCAGTTAAAACTTTATGCTTTCTTTTTTTAGGATTCCATATAGCATGAGTTATTATTTTATTATTGGTAATAGATTCTACCACCAATGGTGTAACGTCGCCTGACTTCAATTTAATTCTAGTTAAAAGATGATAGTCAGTAACTCCGGGTTCTGGAGCAAAAAAAGTCCATGAAGGAATCAAAGAAAAATAGTCTATATCGTGAATATAACTTGATAATTTACTAGGAATCTGAGTTATGGCAATAATAACTATCCAAATTAACAAGAAAGAACTTAAAATAGCAACATCCATAATTACGTTTTTAGTTTTGACTCAAAAATTTCTCTCTTTGAACTAATAAATTACTAATATTAGGCATGACAATATTGTCTTGCTCTTGGATACTATTTGATTCACGAGCGGAATGGATAAGAGCTTTTTCTGTTTTGAGATGGGTATGAAAGCCATCATCTAGCCACTTCTGAACGGCGTTTGCTGCCAATGCCCCTACAATGGCTCCAACAGTGATAGCAGGTGTTCCCATCCGAATATAAAATTGAGAACTAGCTTCATATTTTTTTATTAGTTTCGAGACTTGCTCTGCTAGTTTTTGGTGCTGATAGTTCTCTGCCATTAATCTTTTAGTTCTAAAAATGCTAAAATCCATATTGCATTTTAGCATTTTTAGAAAAAATCAAACCTACTATCAGTAGATCAAGAGGCTTTACCGCTTGAGGAGATTCGACCTCTATTTTGGTTGGTAGCAATACCTGTCAGAGTAAGTTGAGTCATTGAACCAAGAATCCCATGCGCTTCTAGCCGTGGGAGTGTCAAAATCTTCACGCCATATCCATTCCATATCTGGAGTAGAAGTATATTATAATAATTAGATTACAAAGTATCCTAACAAAATTAATGTAGGATTGTTTATTTAGGGATTTTAAAGAATATGGAACCTTTAACAGGAATTACAGTCACTGCTTTAGCTACTGTAGTAACTACCAAGGCTATAGAAAAAGTCGGAGGTAATATTGGAGAAGCCCTATGGAATAAAACTACTGAGTTTTTAGTGTTACTTAAAAATAAATTACCCCATGTTGCTGAACAAATAGAACAAGCTGATGAACAATCATTTAATTATGAGATAGTTCTACCAGAAATAGAAAATTTAGCTCAAACAAACCCTAAATTATTACAATTACTTAATGATTTAGCCAATTTATCACAATCTAATTCTTCATCTGGAAATTTTACTCAGAATTTAGCTAAAGCTAATCAAGCTGCTCAAACCATTAATAATTATGGACCTATAACTTTTAATTGACTAAACCCGCCCGATGGGTATCGGGTTAAAAGAAAGCCTAACAATTTACCTAAAAGTGGTGTTCCTCAAGTTGATGGTGTACTTCAATTTGTAGGAAGAAAAGAAGCATTAAGAACATTAGATAAACAACTAAAAAAATCAGGAAGGGTTGCTATTTCTGCTCTAACTGGAATGGCAGGTGTAGGAAAAACTGAGTTAGCTTTACAGTATGCTTTAGATGATAGGGATAAGGATTTAAAAGAATGTAGTTATAAATCAGGAATTTGTTGGGTCAATGTGTCAGATCAGGGTAACATCGGGACACAAATACTGAATTTTTCTAAGGATTATCTAAAACTTTCTGTATTAGAAGAAGGAGAATTAGAAGATAGGGTTTTAAACTGTTGGCAGCTTTGGGGTCAAGAAGATAGTTTAATTATTTTTGATGATGTTAGAGATTATGAACAAATTTATGACTTTCTTCCCCCACAAGAAACCCGTTTTAAAATAATTATTACTACTAGAAAAAAAGATTTAGCAGAAAATATTAATGTTTTGGCTTTAGAAGTTTTAGATGAAAAATCTGCTTTAGATTTAATTATTTCATTTATTGGGAAAGAAAGAGTTAAAAAAGAATTAGAAGAAGCTAAGTTACTTTGCAAAGATTTAGGATATTTACCATTAGGATTAGAATTAGTAGCGAGGTTTTTAAAGCGTCGGCAAAATTGGCAAATTAAGAAATATAGGGACAGATTAAAAGATAAAGGATTAAAAGTTAGAGGGATTCAAGAATCAACAAAAGACATGACGGCTCAAAGAGGGGTCAAAGCCGCATTTGAAATTAGTTGGCAAGAATTAGAAAAAGAATCTCAAGAAATAGCTTATTATTTGAGTTTATTTGAAGTAGCCCCAATTCCTTATGAATTAATTAAAAAACTTTGTCCTATAGAAGATGAAGATGATTTAGAAGACCTTTTAGAAGATAGTTTAATTAATTCTAGTTTACTTAAAGATTTAGGTAATCAAGTTTATGAGATACATACTCTAATTCATCAATATTTAAGAGAAAAGCTAGAGACATCAGACTTAACTATAGAGGTAAAAAAAACTTATTGTCAATTAATGGTTAATATTGCTCAAGAAATCCCAGAACAACTTATAAAAACCGATATTGAAAGATTAATCCAAATTATTCCCCATTTGATTGTAGTAGCTAAAGAATTAAATCAATGGATTAATGATGATGACTTTATCTGGCCATATGTTGGAATAAGCCGTTTTTACGAAACGCAAGCTTTTTATAAACAAGCTGAACCGTGGAGAAAGCAATGTTTAGACATTACTAAAAAAAGATTAGGAGAGAACCATTCCTATGTGGTAAGAAGCCTCCAAAATCTGGGCTATTTATACACTAATCAAGGAAGATATGAAGAAGCTGAAGTGGTTTTAAAACAATCACTTGAGCTTTGTCAAAAAGAATTAGGAGAGAACCATTCCTATGTGGTAAGAAGTCTCGTAAATCTGGGCTATTTATACAATAATCAAGGAAGATATAAAGAAGCTGAAGTGGTTTTAAAACAGGCACTTGCTCTTTCTAAAAAAATATTAGGAGAAACCCATCCTTATGTGGGAAGAAGCCTTTTAAATCTAGGCTATTTATACAATAATCAAGGAAGATATGAAGAAGCTGAAGTGCTTTTAAAACAAGCAGTTGACCTTTATAGAAAACTACTAGGAGAAGACCATCCCTATGTTGCATGAAGCATTCATAAGCTAGGCTATTTATACAATAATCAAGGAAGATATAAAGAAGCTGAAGTGCTTTTAAAACAAGCAGTTGACCTTTTTAAAAAACTACTAGGAGAAGACCATCCTGAAGTGGCAAAAAGCATCAAAAAATTAGCATTATTATACAATAATCAAGGAAGATATGAAGAAGCTAAAAACCTTTATTTATAGTAATTGAACTTTCTAAAACTACTAGGGCGTGTCTGCAAAGTTAATTTGGGAGATTTTTAGAGTGCGCTCTCCAACTGCCGTCATCAGACAAAGGATTAGAAAAAGCAGCTTGGGGAATACATACACTGCTTATAAAAGTAATGGTTATCAATCGCTTATATAGAAAACTTTTCATATATACCTAGTGAATTATTAAGGGGATTAGACCTGAAGAAAAGAGCTATCGTCGACTTTAGCGAAAATAAAAACACGGTCACTGGGTTTATGATTAAGGTAATAAGAAGTAGTCCAGCGTCTGTTTAAATGCCTAAGTCCCTAACCACTTCAGAAAATAATATTCTGCGTCCCGAAGATTTTGATCCCCCTTTGAAAAGAAAAGAGGCGACTGTCCCTGGTTATTGGATGATTGATGAGCTTTCGGCAGAAACAGGCTACTCAGTTCGCAAAATTCAATACGATATAGCAGGAAAACCGCAAAGTAAGACTCCTCCAAAGCTTAAAGGCTATAAAGCGGGTGCGGCCTTTTTAGTCCCTGATGCTGATGCTTTGGCATATATCAAGGAATGTCGAACCAAAACCAAATAGTTAGTCCTTAACAAATCTTATTGCTTTGAGGACAAAATTTTAGATCCTTAATGCGTAAACACGCACGTAGAGTATATACTATTCTTAATGCGTAAAACTCAGCCAAGAAGTACCACCAACTAGCTGAGTCATCCGCAAACAAAAGTTTATGTGAATCGCTCAAAAGCGATTACACAACAAAATATTATGTACCACGATAACGCTTCTGGGTGGAAAGAAACAAGTGTTGCCTACAACTCTGCTATCTGGAAATCCTCTGTATCCCCTAAGTATCATCGAATCCCTTCCCCCCTCTGGCTGTCACTTAAAGAGGAGGGAGAAGCGTGATAAATACCACCTTAATCCGTCAAGAATTCATCACATTGTCAGCGATCGCCCCCAACATCTTCGAGATGGCGGTGACGTTCCTACCGGACATTGAAATCAACCACGTCATCCGAGAAGTCGAGGGAACGCCCCTTTACGATGCCTTGAACTGGCCATACAAACGCTTTGGTCATCAAGCAGCACCGGATCTCCTTGGTGCTACCTTTATGCAGGAAACAGGGGAACCTTGGCAGTCTAAAGTCTACGGAGACTTAAATAAATATCATAAGAAGACGAAAAGGGACAAAAGAAGGAGTAGACACCGTAAAAAAGGCGGACAAGTCGAAAATGAAGCCAACTCATCTCCCATTTCTCTCCCCTCTGCTAAAAAAACGGGACAATATTACGCCCCAAAAGGCATAGGAGACGTTCCTTACCTCCCCCCCGTCCCCAGAGAAACCGTCGAGAAAATCGCCAAAAAATACAACTTACCAGTACCCCCCGAAAATATCTCCTTCTGGGAGTGGTTTAAAGAAAATAAGGTAATTCCCCTATTGTTAACCGAAGGGGGCAAGAAGAGCCTTTCAGCGTTGTCTCAGGGCATTGTTGCTATCGCCCTGTACGGATGTCAATGTGGAGTAGATCGGGAAACAGGAAAAATTAAAGAATCTTTACGTCCCTACATCGAAGGGCGACGGGTTGATATTGGCTTTGACCAAGATAATAAAGCAAAGACAAGGCGTACCGTCACCAAAGCGGCTCAGAGACTAGCTAATGGCATATCCCTTGCTGGCGGTACTCCTTACAAAGTCCTCTGGGATATCGAAGACGGCAAAGGAGTCGACGATGTTATTAAAAACAAAGGAGGAAACTATTTAAAAGAAAGAATTAAAGTCGCTAAATTTATCGGTCAAGTTGACGAATCCGTAGAAATTCCTGCTTTTGATTATGTGGTTTATGATGATGGAACCAAACCTTTTAATCCTCAAAGAACTAAAAGAGAAATAGGGGAATTAAAAGCGAAAATTAAGCAGGTTTCAACTATCACTGAATTCAAGACCATCTTACGCCGTATCTCTGAGAAAAGATTAGAGCTTAAAGAGTGGAAACATTTAGTCGAAACAACCTACAAAGAAAGTCAGGGTGTGTTTGATAATTTCTCCCCCGAAACCTTCCAAGATGTAGAGAAACAAAGAATTCTTAATCAGGGCATTGAATCTCTCATTCAATCCTTATTTAAGTCAGAGATTAAAGCCCTCATTAATTCGTTACCTGTGGCTAAGTATCGTCAAGTTAAGACGTTTAAGATTCACTTAAATTCCATCTTGTGGGGAAGTCTAGCAGTCAAATATAACTACAGTTCAAAGCTCAACTTTAAGCTGTTTACTGGACTGCTTAATAAAATTGCCCAATCTAATATTTTTGAGTTACCCTTATGGGATAACCTTTTATTACTCGACAAAGAACTAGAAGCCTTATCTGATGCTAATGATAAACTAAGCTCATATGAGTTAGATATCCAAGATAAAGCGGCGCAGCAACAGAAACACATATCAGCCATTGAGAAGCTAGAAAAGGCTAAACTAAAAGCGTATAAGTTAGCCTCCTATGGAATAACAGATAAACTGAATCAATTAACCAGAAAGACTAACTTGAAGGTAGATCAGCCAAAGTTAAACGGTGTTTTGGCTAAAATTCCTCGGACGGGGAAAGTCTTTATCAAATCGGCTAAAAAGACAGGTAAATCTTCAGAAATCAATGAGCCATTAATTCAAGAGTGGAAGAAAAAAAGGAAACCTATTATCTCCATTGTTCCCCGAATTCTACTTTATAAGGAACAAGTGGAAAGATGGGAAATAACCGCCATCGATAGCTACGGAAACATCCATCGAGAGTTTCATGAATCTATCGCTTTATGTTTCGATTCTTTGGGTAAGATATCCTATTTTGATTGGTCAGGAGCGTTAGTCATTTTTGATGAAATTAGGCAAGGGTTAAAGCATCTTATATCATCTTCAACCTTGGAAGAGATGAGGTCTTATATTCTCAAGTTACTGCAAGAGAAGCTACCAGAAGCGATTAATGGAGGTGGCTTAATTGTTAGCTCAGAT
>JAKVAR010000059.1 GCA_022447585.1 Crocinitomicaceae bacterium
TCGGATACCTTCTGAGACCTGTAAGTTTCAACAGTACAAATTAGTTCCATAAACTCATTTTTCTAATGCTATCTCACGATCTCCACATAGTTCCAACTGCTATGTTCAAACAGTTCTCCTCAATTTACATTAATTTTTAAAGTCTAGATTTATATTTCCCTGAAAGTTTAGCGATCTACAAATCTCAAGAGAGTTTATCTTCGGTCAAGATTCGATCAGATCTCAGATCTAATTCTAGGTTTGTAATTTCACGCCACTGGTTTCTCCGACGCAGAGAATCAACAATTGCTCCCGATCGTCACTAAATCTAAATTGATAAAGCTACAAATCCGAATGATCCTGACACGCACCAGAAAGTCCTTCCCCATTCTTACCTTTATTATTTTTGGTAGTCATTCACCCTAAAATTAGGCACAACGGTTAGTATATGGCGCGTTTTAATGCGCTATATACAGTGTTATCTACTTTTTTAATTCTTTTATTTGACTCAATAATTCATCACAGCTATTGGTTCTACTTTCGATATTGGAAAGGCATCCTGCTATTGAATTAATATAATTTTCATCAACTCCCTCAATTCCTTTGAGGTTGTCCATTAACTCTGTACCAGCAGGGGGTTGCCCAGTCAGCATAGTATACCAAAGCGCTCCTAATGAATATATATCAGATCTTTTATCAATCAATTTTGGGTTTTCCACTAACTCTGGTGCGTTATAGTAGCCACTCACAGTCGCTTCTCCTGTTTTTGTCAATCTAGAGTGAAGTTCATTTTCAATAAAAATGCTCATTCCAAAATCTATAATTCTGAATTGATTGGGGCGAGCAGCCATAATATTGCTCGGTTTTAAATCTCTATGGATTACTCCGACTTCCTCATGAGCATGCCGCATTCCTTCTACCAGTTGTTCCATCATTCTTAAGGCTTGAGTAGAACTTAATGCTCCATGTTCAATTAATATCTCATTTAAGTTTTTACCCTCAAAGTATTCCATTCTTATAAATGGGCGCTTTCCAATGAGACCTGCATCATAAACTTTAATGATTGAAGGGTGATTAAACTTAAACAACATACGAGCTTCTTGGAAAAATCTTTCTAGCTCTTTTTCACCTCCTTCATAAAATGCCGGAGCAAATACCTTTACTGCAAATGGAAGTTTTAATAACCTGTGTTCGTATAAGTAAACTTGGCTAAATCCGCCATTGCCGATTATTTCTTTTTCTTCATAAATCTTTTTGAATTCTAAAGCACCTTCACCTGTTTCATATTCAACTAATTCAAGGATGGGGTTTATTGCTTCAGCAATTATTGTCCTTCTCTCAGCATAAGTTGAAGCTTCAGCTTTAATCCAGCCCCAATACTCATCAGTAGTTCTACAAAGTTTTAAAAATCTTGGTTGGAGTTTTTCAGCACCTGGAATTCCGAGTGTCATTTTTCGTAAACGACTATATTCCTTTTCGTCCATATCACCACCAGTGGCACGAGCGACTAGTCCTAATTTGAATTGTTCAAGTTGTAGTACAATATCATCTTCTTCAGGTACTTTATAAAGTTCGTCAACTTTCATGGTTGGTTTCTAATTCTGACTAACGTAAAAAAGATTATTGATTTACAGTATTTTATACATGAGAATTTAACAAACATTTTTTACGTTAGCATTGGTAATCATTTTTGAGAAGGAAGATTTTTTAGTTTCCCCTTTGAAAATCTGTTCTCGA
>JAKVAR010000006.1 GCA_022447585.1 Crocinitomicaceae bacterium
ATTAAAATCTCCGTCTAGCTTGAAAATGATAAAATACGGTAGCTAACAAAAAATAAACAGCATTAAAACGACTGTTTATTCAAACCGTTGTAACCAATTCGAAAATTATGAAACAGACAATACTACTTTTAAGCATCATCCTACTATTATTTAGTTGTAATAATAAAAAGGAGGAATTAAGAGTTACGGAAGTAATCACACAAAAACCAAGTTCAGACAAAATAAAAGTCTTGAATTTTGGAACCTTCCATTTTGGATACACACCTGACGCCAACAAAACAGATTTTGATGAAGAGGATAAAGCACAACAAAAAGAAGTTAGAGAAATTTCAAAAATGATTGCAGAGTTTCGACCAACTATTATTTGTGTAGAAGGACTACCAGAGAATAATGATGAGCTTAATGAAGCCTACCAAGAATTTTTAAAAACGCCCTTAGACTTAAGTACAGAAAAAGGAGAAATAAGTATGATTGCATTTGATGTAGCTAGACTTAACAACATTGAAAAAATATATGGAATTGATAATCAAATGGGATATAATTATAGCATAGGAGATTATATTGAAAACACTCCAGACATAGAAAATTCTATTGACCCTGAAACATATCTTCAAATTAAAAACAGCCCTTTTAAAGATAATCCTGAATTTGAAAAGCGTTATGAAAAATATGATAATCTCTCATTAAAAGAAAAACTCAAACTAACCAACGAACCGATTTATCTTGATTATTTGATTAATACTAATGCAGATAAATTGTTGTATGTAGGTATTGATGATGGATTTCAAGGAGCAGATAATGCTGCTATCTTTTATCATAGAAATATGAAAATATACTCCAATCTAAATAGGATAAAAATGACAAAAGATGATAGAGTTTTCATCCTAATGGGGGCCGCACATACTGCTTTTTTAAAGGAATTCATAAAAAGAAGTCCAAAATTTGAGATGGCTGAAACTCTCGACTATTTAAAATAAAACTGGTTACAACAACGTATATAAAACATAGCTATTAATAGCTAAATGAAAAGGCTTGTGCTTATTTACAAAAGCCGCCAAATTTTTAAATTTGGCTTTTAAAATGATAAGATAAAAACAAAATATAAAAATTCGGCTCTGTGTTAATCCGAAAAGTTAGTGTTTTTTTACACGCTACGTTTCATACACAAACCGTTAGAGTTAATTAAATGACCAGAAAAGAAATTATATCCACATTTATCCTTCTGACCGCTATTTTCCAAGTTTCAGGACAGAACTATATTCAAACAATAGATTCTCAGTATGAATCCTCGAAGGAAGATGCGCTTCCTGGCTTTTCAATTACGATGATTAAAAAAGACTCAATAATATGCCATCGTTCTTTTGGGTTTTCGGATATCAAAAATAAAATCACATTAGATCAAAATACTCCTTTAGCCATAGCATCTTGCAGTAAACAGTTTACAGCTTATTGTATTTTATTGCTTGAGGAAGAGGGGAAACTGAATTTAACCGACGATATACGGGATTATATCCCAGAGCTACCTGACTATCCCTATACAATCAGGATTAAACATTTACTTTCCCATTCTAGTGGTATTCGTGATCATATAGTCATGCTAGGCTGGCAGAATAGGCAGAAAGAGAAATACTATGATTTTGAAGGAACACTTGAAGCGCTAGGCGAGTTTGGCGGATTATCTTTTGAACCGGGAACCGATTTCGCCTATTCAAATACGGGCTATGTCTTACTGGCATTAATCATCGAAAGGGTTTCTGGTATTGAATTTTCTGAGTTCGCCTCACAAAGAATATTCGAGAAAATTGGGATGTCAAATACCGAATTCAGCTTCAGAAGAAATACAGGATCTCCCAATCCTTATAGTTATGATTGGAAGAAAAAAAAATTTAAAGAGTTTAATCATCAAGAAGTAAATGCTCTTGGCGCCACTGGTATTTATACCACTGTTTCGGACTTCATTAAATGGGATAAATTCTTACATAATCCTACAAAAGATGAAAAGCAGACTGTAAAAAGGATGTTTATCTCAGATACGCTTAACAATGGCCGAATCCTAAACTACAATAACGGATTCAAACACCGTCAATTTAATGGCTTTCGAATAGTTGAACATTCAGGAGGTTGGGCAAACTATAATTTTCAATATACAATTATACCTGAATTAGGTATTCGTATAATTGTAGGGGCGAATAATGAATATTACTATCCAATTGGAATTTCCGAAAAAGTGCTGAAGGCTATTCTTCCAAGTGATCAAGCACCATTTCAGAATGCCTCAAATTTTGATCATGTACCCACTTTCTTTCAAAACCAATATGTCTGCAAAGACTTCAGCACATGTCATATTGAAGACCTTGGTGACCAATACTCGATAACAGGAAAGAACTTATATGGTGCCATTGAATATCCCATTTTAAAGATAAGGAATCAAACCGTAATTGACTCATCTGGAAATAGGTTAATATTCAACTTAGAAGACACATCGTTTATTTGGTACGGAGGGGCTTACTTTAATAATCCGCGTACTTTTGATGTGAATTTTGCAGTTGATCCACTCATTTTAGCAGCACATTCTGGTGTTTTTTATTCGAACGAGCTAGGCAGGTTAAAAGTGAAGTACAATCAAAAAAAGAGAAAATTTAAAGTAAAGACATCATTCGGGTCAAACCCAAAAGTGCTTTCCAATGAAAATAGGTTGTTAAGGACCGATAAAGATTTTGATATAATTTTTGTTGACGAAAACACAATTTCATTGGGAAATTCTCGGGTTCGTGTAAAATTTACGAGAAATAACTCTAACAAGCGCTAAAAAAATCATAACCTCCCCTTCGGGTCGGCAACGTTTTTTAGCGGCGTCGTTGTCGGTAATTATGAAAAAGTATACAATCATATATATAAGCTGTTTAGTGATCTTGAGTTCTTGCTTTATGGGTGAACCTGATAGACATGATGGATTTGAATCCATATCTGATTGTTATGTATATGAATATGAAGTTGATTCTGATTGGCATCTATTTGGAACTGTTGAATATATTGACACTTCTAAAGCTAGTGGATGCGTAAAGACACAATTACAAAACACATATTTACTAACATTGAAAGACTCAATAGTTGTGGTTTATGGAGATCATCCAAAAAACAATATTGATGAAATAAAAGAACAATATCAAAAGCATTTTACTGATACCACTAAGCTTACAGATTTTGCAAAATATAGTGATGGATATTCGATTACTATTGGACGTTTGTGCAAAGATACTAGCCATTTTCGCAATAACACTTTTGTAGATTGGAGGCACATAAAGTATGAAGAAGACAAATCGAGATTAAAAAAAACAGAAGAAAAAATCCTGACATTTTGGTATGACTGGAATAAAAAAACTACCGCCAACACTGTATATAGCAAATAGGGCGTTTGGTAGTTTACGAAAGTTCAATGCTATTTACAAGCACCGCCAAATCGTTGATTTGGCTTTTGAAATGAATAATATAAAAACAAAATACAACGATTTGGCTCAGTGCAAACTTGAAAGTTTATCGCTTTCTACTGCCCTACTTGCCATATACTAAACGTTACCAACAATTAAAATGACAAAAACTATACTATATATGAGCATGATTTCTTGATTGGTTGGACGTTTTGGACGTACTAATAAAGGTGAGCCGAAATCAAATTCAGAATCGAAAAATCAAAATGAATTGACTTTTCAAGTTGACGAAATCAAGAGAGATTCTCTTGTTAAAAAATATGACTTACTAAACTTTATTAATCCAGTTTTTCTGACTCTTGATGATTTTTTTGACGGGAATAATGATGATGCTTCTATCGCTCCCAACCTCGATACAAAACTGAAAGTAGAGTAATATTATAAAACCTGTTTAGGTTCTTGCTTTTTCAATTAATTATTTGCTATATTTAATTTATTTGCATTGATTATATCTATCAGAATAAATGAAAAGCTTGCCTAGCAAATCGTTAAATTATTTATTTACTTGTTCGTTTCTTCTTATTTTAGTAAAGTTCGGTTATGCATCTCCTTATGGTAATTTGTACATAAAATATAATTCGCTTTCCCAGAAATGGCTTCTTTATGAAGATGATAATTTTTACCGAGGATATCCAAAACATTCAATTCATCAGTTTGAAAAAGAATTTATAGACAATGTTACATCACTTCATTTTATGACTGATGACGTAAGAGCACCAGAACAGATGTATAAGAGTTTGTATAATGAATTGAAAGACCTACCTAACCTTAAAATGGTTGAAGTAAATAGGTATTTTGAATGTGAAATACCCCAAGAAATGGTGAATCTTCCCTATGTCTCAAGCATAGTTATATCTGATTATTTTGATTGTGCTTTACCCGTTTGGCTAAAAGAGATGAAAGGATTGAAATCGTTTGAACTTCATTATGAAAGCTATTTTGGACAAGACAAAGGGAATTATTTGATTAATCAAAACTATAGAGTAATACATTCTCTAGGTAGCTTGACGGAACTTACTTTGTATGGTATTAGGGGGAAAGTTAATTTAAAGAGGCGATTTGAGAAACTAATAAACTTAGAGCGTTTAACTGTTGTAGGGAGTCATGATTTAAGTATAACTTATGATACAACTACTATTCTACCAAATATAAGGTATTTATGTACGAGTATTCCTTTAATGACCACAAACCTTCATCATAGCTTCCCTAGTTTGGATTCCCTCGAACTCAGAAATGCGGTTTACTTAAGAGATAATAAGCCTAACGGAATTAGTAATGTGAACTTTATAGGTATAGATTCACTGGATTATTTGGCTCTTAATATGGATTCCATAAGACTCATGGATTTTCCAAGGTATATAGAAAGCTTTAAACCAAAGTCTAAGTATTATGTGTTTGAAGGAGGTTCATTTAAAAGGAATTCTGTTATAAAAAACATGAATGTTGATATATGTAAAAGTGATATTGGAATATGTGCACCGTGGAATAAAGCATTTAGTAAACTTTTTGAAACAGACAATTTTGTTAAAGTACCACGCATCGACACATTGATGTTGGTTTATCAGTATTTCTGCTACAGGGGTAATATTTTTAATGGAAAGGAGAGAAATAAGGATTATGAGCCTCTTTTCTTTAAAAATTTAAATACGGTAGTTGTTGACTGGAGGGAAACAAAGGAAAAATATGCCGATATAATAGAAAAGGAGGTAAAACACATTTCGAAACTAGTAGTATGGAATTCTAGCGGCTTAAAAAGGTTTGGCTTAGATTCTATTCAGGTTAATTCTTTAAATGGTTTATTAGCAACGAGTAGTATTGATAGCTTATGTTTTTTCGGGGGTTTATTTTTGCTTGATTCAAATCATTTAAAATTTCAAAATCTGAAGTCCGTTGAACGGTTAGAGCTAGACTATGACTATAAATCGGGTAATTATTTTTGTTATCAGTATTCAGATAGCGCTGTTCTATCAAAAATTAATGAGTATGACAAAAGTTCCTCGACAAATGGGGATTATAACAAAAGTAGTCATTCCTTTAGAGGAAGTGGGGTTGGAGGATTTGGTAGAGCCTTATCTGGTCTATCACGTATTTTTAGAAGATGATCTGCGTATTAAATAAAAGCAATGAATAAGTCTGATGATTCAATCACTTACTTTTTTGTTTTTAGTAATTTATTCCCCCAAGCAATAAACCTCTATCTTTATCCGAGCAAATGACAACAAAGTAATTGGAGCATAAGCGGAACTAAAAGATTTGACGATTCACGATAATAACCAATTAAATGATAATGAGTGGTTTTATACTGATATCATCTATTTTATTGGTTATATAACAAAAGAAGAAATCGTATTTAAAGTTGAGAATCTGCAACCAGACGAAATAGAATATCCTGATGATTAACGAATCGTTGGACTTAATGCTGATTATCAAAATAAAAAAATCGTCTTTGTCTAGTGGGATTGAAAAAAATTGGTAACAAAGAACTGTGCTAAAAATCAACTAAATTTCATTTGTTTTTATGTCCAACCCTGCAATACGCTTCGGTAATTTTGGTCTTATTTTACTCCTGACTGGGTTATTCCAAAATAACTCATATCTTTATTATTAGTATGTTTTTGAAGGAACAATCTACTTATATTTCAACTACTTAAAAACGAGATCAATGTCTCAAAAAACTGTTCGATTTTAAAGTAGAAAAGAGAGGGTATTACCCCTGTTGACGAAGTCTATAGCTTCTCTGTGTATCTTAATCTTATTCCTCTCTTTGGTTCTCTCTATTGAATATAAATTTAATAGTTTTGTAAACTTAAGATGTGTATAGTGCATAAGGGTTTCAGAGGTGGACAAGCAGTCTCACCTGTATCAATTTTGGGTGGTAACTTGCCAAGATTAAAGCCCGTAATCCCTTACGACACCATAAACTAAACGTTATAAATAATTATAAAGAAGCATTGAAAAAGAAATCATTAATAGTATTTGATATTGACTGAACACTAACTAATAGTATAATGCAGCATCAAAAGGCTTTCACAGAGACATTGTTAGAAATTGGAGTGAATAAAATCAATGCTGACTTCAAATCTTTCAAGCATCATAGAGATAGTTTCATAGCGAAAGAAATTTATGAAAAAAGTCAAAACAAACCGTTGACAGAAGATAAAGGCCTAAGATTTAAAAATGGTTTAACCAAAAGAATAAACCTTATCAATTTTAAAGAGATAAAAGGAGCAAAAGAACTAGCAAAGAAACTTCAAAAAGAATCAGAATTTGGTGTTTGTTATGCAACTGGATCATTACGAAAAGCTGCAAAACATAAACTAAACTCAATAGGAGAAAAATTATAGAAGAATACTTCGGGCAATTAGGAGAAGAAATTGTAAGAAGACAACTTGAATAACTTTGCCTAACATAGCCATAACGTTATGTATACCCCACCACATGTCTCTCGAGAGAAACTGACTTCCGAAGCTAACGTTTATACAGCTGAAAATTATACACTATACAAAGCGACAACCGTAATTGCAAAATTGTTGGTTACATTTCAGAAAAAATTCGTTCTTAATTTGAGATGAAAAATATTATCATAATTATTTTGCTATTTATTACTCATTCTGCAAACGGACAGAACGTTAAACCATCCATTCTTGATGGACCAAACGATAGACACCCTGTCCATGTACAACTTATCAATCGGACAGGACATAAAATAGATACGCTAATAATCTATAAAAGACTATTCCTCAATTTAGAAAATAAAGACTCAACGGATTTCTTTAAAACCCCGCATTATGAAAAATCATACCTTGTAAGAGGGAGTATTCAAGATATAGAAATTGATAATTACATGTGGAGCTGGAATTGTAAACCAGAACCAATTGACGATGAAGGTGAAGATAAAACCATAATTATTGAAATAACATTAGCTGAATCCAAAATACTTGAAAAACATTATCAATTAGAAATGAGAATCAAAGAAATAGTTGAATAAAAAAAGAGGCACGCTAGTTAAGCTTAAATCGTTATACGTAACGCGTTACAGTAAAAGCACATCGTTTACAATTTTTTAGTCGCATGAATAAAACAGGAATTATATCCCCTGAAAAGAAACGACAACTAGAACACTCTCCTTTTTAAGAATATCCACAATCTATATACCCTTACATTTGGGTATTAATAATGGATAAAAAACCGTTTAACTAAGGAGTTAATCAAATAAGGAAAATAATTACCTTTAAGTTAGTAACTAACTTTAACCGAAGCTTTAACCTACTAGTAAAACACAAAATGAATCGAGAAAAAATCGTCTGTATAGGAGACAGTTTGACAGCCGGATATGGAATTCCTACAAAACATAGATGGACCGACCTTCTGGGGAATAATTTAAGTATCGATATCATTAATAGTGGTATTTCTGGAGATACAACTGCAGGAATGTTAGCCCGGTTTTACCAAATGGCAATTCAACACAAGCCCAATTACATTATTATTACAGGAGGTACAAATGACATATCCCTAAATATTTCGAACAACCATATAATTTCGAATATACTTGCAATGACAAGATATGCCAAACACCATGATATAATTCCTATCATTGGTATTCCCACTCCAATTTTTGATCCTGAGAATTCCGCGATTGATCCCCTTTTGATCAATGGATACAACTTTAGTAAACGAATAAACGTCTTTCAAAAAACACTAAAACAGTTTTCTAAAGATGATAACCAGAAGATCGTTGATTTTACGGCAAACATGACTTCAAATTTATTTTTAGAGGACGGTATTCATCCTAATAAATTGGGCCATAAACAAATGGCTAAAAATGCTCTTGAAAGTAATTTGAATTTTACATCCGCTTATTTAAATCATAATGAATAAGATTTACTAACATTACATCAACTTTAAACAGAAGAAACTAAACCGCTTGCCATTCATAGATGAAAAAAAAGACAATAATTCGATTAATCATTATAGTCGGAGTACTAATATCCGCTTTTTATATTTCAAGAATTTACATCAAAGCTAAAATCGAAGAAATGACTTTTGAATTGTTCGATGAAGATCAAGAATCCATTAAACTTGCTAAAGATTCAGGAATTCAACGGGTTTCATTTGATTCCAACGGAAATACATTATATGCAAACTGGTCTGTTAAAGATGAATCATATCCTTCCATTTTTATAGTTCATGGGAATGGGGAAACACTCAGTGACTATGTACTAACTCAATTGTTTTTAGCTGAATCGGGATACAATACCTTTGTTTTTGATTTCTCCGGTTTTGGAAGTAGTGAAGGTGTTCCAACGGTAGAGAAACTGGATGAAGATGCAAAAAATGCATGGAGTAAATTCTGCGAGTTATCCTCTAAATCGAGCCAACAAATTGCATTTGGACATTCCCTGGGTTGTGCAATTTTACTCAGTTCGGTAAATACTTATTCTACAGTACCTGATGATATCATAATTCATGCTCCTTTTTCTTCTGCAAAAGAAATCGCTGTTCATATAGGTAACGCTGACGAAAGTTGGGCTTGGATCTTACCTGATGTTTGGAATAATTTAGAAAACATTCAAACTATTCCGACAAATAACATTTGTGTAGTACATAGTGTATTAGACCAAGTAACTCCTTATAAAATGAGTGCAGAAATTGCAGCACAAAATAAAAACTCAAAGCTGTTATTGATTGATGGATACCAACATAACTCTTTGTATGAACCTAAAAAAAGGAAATTTTGGAGTGAAGTACTCGACTATAAGCGAAACTAATGCTGGTAAACAGAAGGGCGGATTTATTTTCTACGGCTATAAGAAGTGCAACAGAAGAAGTAAGTCCCGCAAAATGCTTCACCAAAAATCCTTAGATTAGTTTGATTGTAAAAAACCTCGAACACATAGAATTCGATCTAATTATCGATTGCTTTTTAGAAGCTTTCAAGAATTACTATGTAGAATTTCCATCGGACAAAAATTACTTTAAAAAAGATGGGATATCGCTAAAGTTGATTATTCACTCTCCTATGGAGTGTTTGATGGTGTAGAAATTGTAGCAATTACTTAAATTATTATTTCATTCAACGCAAATTTAAACACGTAAATCAATAAGAATCAGCATTCAAACTGATCAAATAAAGGCCAAAGAGATCCCTTAGATATACGCTTACAATTTAACAAATATAGGTTTGGATAAATTCATCCCCTTAATCTTTTATAGGCAGTATTTCCCATGGACTAAATACTTATATCCGAGAAGTGGTTACAAAATATAGCTGGAAAACAAAGCAATTCATCTTTCAGAAAAGAAGAGAATACTTTCATAGAAGCAACTCTGATCGTAAGTTATGATTTAAAATAAAATTCCCGTTTAATGAAATTGATATTATACTTTTGAGACGGACAAAACAAATTTTACATGATAACTAAAATAAATCTCTTAGCACTTCTTCTCAGTTTTATACTTTTCTGTTCTTGCAAGGTAAACAACTCAAATAGCAGGGGTACAGGACTTTTAAAGGAGCAAACACCATTAGACAAAATTCAAGTTTTAAACTTTGGCACCTTTCATATGGGGTATACGAATGATGCTAGCACAACAGAGTTTGACGAACACAACTTAGAGAATCAGAAAAACATTCATGAGATAGCAAAAAAAATAGCATCATTTAAACCAACTGTTATAATAGTAGAAAGGCTTCCGAAATATGATGAAAGTCTTCAAGAAGTGTATAACGATTATTTGGAAAATCCAAATATGTTTTTCAAAAGACCTTCTGAAATGGAACTACTTGCATATGAAATAGGTAGATTGAGTGGTACCAAAAGAATATTTGGTATTGATCACAAAATGGATTATAACTATAACATTGGAAATGAAATAGAAAACTCGATTGATTCTATTTGGTATAATAAATACAAGGCAGACCCCTTGAGTTTCTTTCCAGAAATAAATATTGTAGACGATAGCTTGGACTTATTAAGCAAATTAAAATTAAAAAATCACGATAAATATCTTGATTTTTTAATCAGTGTTAATGCTGACAAGTTAACTCACACAGGCAGTGAAGACGGATTTGAAGGAGCGGATGAAGCAGCTAAATTCTACCAAAGAAATTTAAGAATGTATTCAAACTTGAATAGAATTAATTTAGAAAAAGATGACAGGGTATTTATCTTGATGGGAGCAAGCCATACCGCTTTTTTTAGAGATTTTATGAGTAGAAGCCATAAATATGAAATGGTTAACACATTCAGGTATTTGAACTAACTCTACTCGTGCAATGATGCCTACTATACCAAAAAAAATCGCTTATCAATCTTCAGAATTATGAAGACAACTTTAGTCTTAATAGTCACCCTTATATCTTTGAAAGGTTTTGGGCAAGAAGTTAAATTGAGCAGGGAACAAATTCTAGATGATTTGAATTTGTTAGAGCTTGAACTCCAGAAACATCATCCTAACTTGTATGTGTACTCTTCTAGAAGTCAAATCGAAAGTTCTTTCAATGAACTTAGAAATTCTTTGCCTGATAGTTTAGATAAAACTCAATGTTATAATGTAGTTTCCTTTACTTCTTCAATTGTAAAGGACGGTCATTATAATGTGACTCCTTCTAAACAAACAATAGACCAATTTTATGCGACCTCCAGACTTCTGCCCCTAGACATTTTTTGGACAGAAAACAGTGCGTATATTACAAAAAACTACAGTGTTAATAATGTTGAAATCGGAGCGCAACTTCTTTCAATTAATGGCATTGATGTAAACGTGATTCGAGAAACTATTTTAAGTCGGGTTTTTAGAGACGGAAACAACACTACATACCCCTATTGGATATTAAACAACTTTTTTAGAGCATATTACAATTTTTGTTTTGGCACATCTGATAGTTATGAAATTGCATTGAAAGAAGATTTTAAAAAAATTCAGACTGTTCATTTAAGCGGGTTGACTCATAAAGAAATAAGTGAAGCCAGAAAAGTGAAATACCCTGAGTACTCCTTAAGGATAGGACAAGAAAAAGGAATTGACTTAAAATTAGACAAGACCAAGGCAACGTTAACCATAAGATCTTTCGAAAACAAGTTGTTAAAGGAGAACTATAATCAAAAGTTTAGGAGATCTATTAAGGCTCATTTCCAAACGATATTGGAAAGTGGAGTTGAAAACCTAATCATAGACATTAGAGGAAATCAAGGTGGAGAGTTAACAAATGGTCTTTTTCTTTTAAAATATGTTATGGCTGAGCAATTTCAAGCAGTTCAGAAATTCACCAAGGTTGATAAAAGATTTTATGACTCTACTACAAAAAGGAATAAACCTGTAAGAGGAGGAGTAGGCGGGTTCCACACCCCTTTTAAGGATAACTATAAAAGAAATCTATTCCTATTAGTGAACGGAGGTAGTTTTTCTTGTTCAGGAATCGTTTCTCAGGTTCTGAAAAAAACTAATCGCAGCGTGATAATCGGAACTGAAACAGGTGGTAGTGCATACACAGTTGTAGGGGTTCCAAATAAGGATATAATTTTACCAAATAGCCAAATTCAAATAACAATTCCTCTCCGTGAGTTCATATTACAAGGGTATGAAAAAAAGATAAAAGGCGGAGTTATACCGGATATCATTATCGAACCCGACATTTCAGATATTCTAAGCGATCAAGATACCGAATATAACTATGCCTTGAAATTGATAAAAAGTAAATAGGAAGACCCTTTTTAAGATTGAATTTATAGGATCTAATGACAGAGTTGAATGCAAAATTTAGATGAAAAACTTACGATAACAGTATGTAAAACGCATTTTGCACTAAACGTTATATGTAACTGGTGACCTTCAACAATTATTATCTACTAGTGGATGAATTAAAAATCAAATATTTTAAAAGGCTTAAGAAAAATAAGCCTATTCTAGATCGTTATAAGTATCCCAATGAAGAGATATATATTCCAGTAGGATGCTCTTTGGAAGAAATAGAGAAATTACAGGCAAGGAACAATGTTCAATTTCCTAAGGCTTATATAGAGTTCCTTTATTTGGCTGGAAAAAGCCACCGGATGTTTGACTCTGTTATTGATTCTGAATTTGAAATATTAAAAGAAATACAAGATTCTTTTTTATTCGAACTTAAAGAATCAAATCTTGAAAATAAAAGAGCTATTTGGGCAATTGATATGCTTCATGGGGAGCAATTTGCTTTTTTCTACCTGGATGAAAAATCTGAAAACCCAATAGTATATAGTTATATAAATGATTCGGAGGAAGAGAAACTTTAATTCAATTTTAATGATATGATTTTCTCAACTGATCATACAATTAGTCAATACTTTGATTCTATGGTTCCAACGAAATCCGAAAAAATTATACCTGAGATTATATCCAGAATAGTTAGTATCTTAACTTTAAGATTTTTGAGGAGAAATGCACATAACGGTTTGGCTAAACTGCATGAAACGCAGTTTAGCCAAACCGTTATGTGCAATAGAAATTTACTCTCGATATTATTGAACGCATATCTTTTTAACAAAGTCTTCCACCCGTATAAAGTAGATTCCTTTGGGCTGATCGCTCATGTTAATTTCGGATGTAGTGCTTGTAAGAACTAAACGGCCAAAAAAGTCAAATACTTCTATGTTGCCAATAGCACCTGAGACATTGAATATTCCAGTTGTAGGGTTAGGATATATGACAATATTACCAACGGTTACTGATTCGAATAAACTCGATGTGTGATCACAATCATTTGCTCCTGTTTTCAAAACACTAACACCATCGACATGATAATAACTTTGTGTTAGAAATGTATTGGAAGCAGATAGATTTGAAGGCATTATTTGCAAAGAATCCTTCGGCTTAAATCTTCCTATAGTTATATATTCCTCACCACCCAAGGCAAGAAATTCGCCTGATATTTTTGTCCAACCGGAAGTATTTGTAAGATATGCTCCCGGCGGACTCACGATTTGCGGCGTGACTAAAAAAGGATCAAAATTATTTTGAACTAACGAATCATTACTAAAATAAAGTCCAATCTGTGAGATTGCTAGACCCGAGGAATCACCAAGATTGACATAAAACTCAACACAATATGTAGAATCCTCTTCTAAAGGTGAAATCAATTGAGTTTGAATATATTCCGCATATTCTAGAAACATAGTGGAACGCAACATTATACCTGCATACCCATCACCGAAAAAAGGAAGTTGATGTCCTTGCCATACATTGGGAATAATATTATTACAAGGTGCAACAGTGCAGGAATGATAAAAGTCTGAACTTCCTCTATTAGGAGTATACCAATGTTTAGCAATCTCAGTTCCCATTACTAAAGAAAATGTGCCATCACAAGGGCAGGTAGCTGGAATTGAATCAAAATAAGGGTTCTTAACTAAATTTTGTGCAATGCTATTAAAACCAAAAAGAAGTAAAAACAAACTAAGGGTTACGGAAGACTGGAATCTCATAATTTTAGCTATTCTGATAATAAATATAATTCTTACAGATTTACTTTTAAAATAAAAAAGTAAGCTCACCCTCCATGAACATAGAATGAGGCGTACATAACATCGCCTATGCTCCACTTCTTAAATCTCGCTTAGAATGATAAATCATTAATAAACCAAAGAAACGAATGGATTACCTTTATAGAAATTGACACGCAAGGAAAGATTAAAAGAGTAAGGTGTTTACCTAAATAGATATAACTTTGGAATTTGGACAGAATAAAATTCTAAAGGGCGAGTAATTTCTCAGATTGACTATTTAATACCAAAACAAATTATCGGACAGAATCAAACTCATTCACTTTTATGTCAGGAGGCCATAACAATAAGCGATAGTTTAATAAATGTTCACTTTGATTCAGAGTTTAAAAACTCTATTAAACTTAATGCCCCAAGAAGCTATTAGTACTCTGAATCAAATTCGGGTAATTGGTTAGAAAAGTGTTAAAAATTCAGTAATCAAAAGGTTATCATCAAATTCATAATACTGTATTTAAGGTTAGCGAGTTGATGAAATCATCATTTAAAGATGGCACTTATTATTGGGTAATATCATGAATAGAAGAAGATATATGGGAAGGTGTTTCAAACAACAATAGTGGAACAATAACTGCAGATGGAAAAACTCTTTATATAAACAGTTTGACAAGTGATACGGCCGAAACTGAATTTGGAGGAATAATTATCATATGTGATTGAAAAATAAAAACTAGCCACAATAATTTATAAATGAACTCTTTAAGCATTAAATTTAAAGTGTTTTTTTATTATTTTGGCACACTATAAAATTAATCTATTATGTCAAAAGCGGAACCGATCAGAACAGAATTGATGAAGTTCGTTACAATGAGATCACCTCAGTTGATCGATCAAAAAATAAGCAAAAAAGGATATATAAGACACCCACAGCCTTCCGAAAGTGAGTTTCTAAAAAAAATCACAGAGGCCTCAAATGTGGAAGATTCAAGAAAAAAAGTAAAAGAAGCCATAGCTACATTTAACCATGTTGCCAATTATGAAGATTTAATTCACATTAATCCAGAATTATATGAATTTTCAGAATGGCTAGCAAAAGAGCAAAACAACCTTACTTTAGAATCATGTACAGAGAAATCTACTGGTGTAAAATTACTTTCTTCAAGTTATTTAAATAAAGTCTGGGATAATTTGTTTTACCAGATTTTGACAAGAGAATCAGGAGCAATTCGACAAGCGGCAATGCGCTTAATTGTAGGGCACAATTTCATTGAAAAGTTAAATGACTCATCAATAGAAACTACTGCTTCAGCAATAATTACAAGTCCTAAATCACCAGATTTACCTGTAGGGGATGAATTAATTGCACTTTATTTGAGAAGAATAGCTGTTTCAAAAGTAATAATGCCAAAAGCATTTACTGTTGAAAAGAAGAAAGTAACAAAAAATGATACGAAATTTCCGAAATTCGATAACATTCAAAGAAAACATAGTTCTGGATTGTCAGCTAGGAGAATAGCTAAGTTGGAATTCGTTGAAAAGGATATAAATAAGCATGAAATATCGTATAAATCAACAAAACGTAAAGCTAAGGACAAAGCAGAGCTATCCTACGGTAAAAAAATTGCGTCCTATAAAAGAGCCTCTGATAATGAATCAACAGGTGCTTTTTACGAAGCAGGTTCCATTTTTAATAATAAGAAAGGACTTTCGAGATTTAATATACCATCCGATAGAGATAGAGCTGGAAATTCAAAATTTGAGTATAGTGAAATAGGTTTAAAATCAGAAAGACCTAATGAACCTTTTGAATTTTCTTATGATGCTCCTTTTGCTCTTTCACAAACCAAAAACCTAGCGGATGCAACAAAAAAAATAATTGAAAAAGTAGGTAATAAAGAATTAGGCATAGCCGACCTCCGCGAAAATGTCCGCACAATGATTCGAAAAGAAAACGATTTATTGCAAGGTAAAATTAAAGGAAGCAAGAAGGTCATTAAAATGCAAGGAGGTGCACTGAGTGAGGAAAAGGACGAATTGTATGAATTTTCTATCTCATTTACAGAAGATGAAATAGATGAAGAATTATCCAATATTGTATTGATGACCATTGAAACAGGATATAAACTATCATACCCAACAAGTACAGACCTAAAACTTACTGTTGATGATGAAGATGTATATTTAAGTCAAGCAGTTGAAGTTGTTGAAAATGAGGATAAGCATATTATGCTCAACTTATTTCCTTTAACCGATATCAATAAAAAGGATAAATCCAATTTTAACCTTACAGGAACAATGCAATTGGATAATGGAACGGAATTATCTTTTAATGTTAACGGCAGGTTAAAAAACAAATACTCCTGTGGAATTGCAACTGTAATTGGTGATGAAGAAGAAGAGGAAATTCAGATATATGGTGTGAATAAAGTAGGTGTAGCAGATTTTAGAAAAGTAGAACAAGAGATTTGCTGCTACGTTCCAGGAGAGGTTTCCCATATAGAAAATGTGATGGCTCGAGAATACAAAGAAAAACATACGCGTACCTTAATAGGATCAGAAACATCAACGGAAGAAAGTAGCTCTTATGAGCAAGAAAATGTATCAGATACAACTTCAACATCTAGAAATGAATTACAACAAGAGGTACAAACAGTATTGAATACAGGTTTAAATGCTTCTGTTGGTGTAGGGACTGGTGTAAGTGGTATGTTTCCCGGAGGAAGTTATAACGCCAATACAAGTTTTAATTTAGCGATGTCAACCGCTCTTTCTAGATCGAATAGAGAAGCAAAAACTATGGCTCAAGAAATAACAGAAAAGGCTCTTGAACGTGTAATACAGAATACATCAATTAAGCGTGGTTTTAAAATGACACGCGAATTTGAAGAAAATAATAGACATGGATTCGATAACAGAGAAGGAGACGAACATGTTACTGGAGTATATAGATGGGTAGACAAAGTATATACGAATCGTTTGGTGAATTACGGAAAACGCCTTATGTACGAATTTATGGTACCTGAACCCGCAAGGTTCTATAAAAAGGCAATTGAAGAAAAACAAGAAGAGAATCCGCTTATTAATGTTCTTGAAAAACCAAAACATCCTTCAGAATTGAGTCCTTCTTTATCCTCATCTTCGGATATAACAAGAGGTAACTACAAAAAATTTGCGAGCGCTTACGGTGTTAATATTGAAGCCCCCAAATCAGAACACAATACGGTTTCTCAATCAATTACAGCAATGACACCGCCAAATCACAAACCTTTCTCAGAATCACAAGACATATATTTACCTACCGATTATGTCGCGCGAAAAGCTGAAGCCACTGTTAGTTTTGTATACAAGTATTCATCAGGGGCAGGACCAGGTTTTACTTTAAGTATTGGCGGAGATCAAATCAAGAAAAACCCTGCCAAAACCGGACTTGAAAAGGAAACATATAGAGATAATGATGTTGATTTTAATTTTGGTAAATCAATTTCTGATAAAGTAGGTGTTGCTATTGGAGGAAATAAAATTTATTCTTTCGCAATAGGAGTAACAATAGAATGTGAGTTAAAGGCTGAAATTTTTGAAAAATGGCAAGGAGAAGTCTATGAAGCTATTATGGCCGCATACGATGAAAAAATGATTGCCTATGAAAACAGTCAGATTACAACCGAAATGATAAAGGATGAGGATGAGAAAAATTTGAGTAATAACTCGGCCTTTAATAGAGAAATTGAAATAAGAGAGTTAAAACGATCTTGTATAGAAATGATCACTAAACCATTCGATATTCCAGTAGGGAAAAGTTTCTATAGGAAAGGAGAAAATGACATTCCTGAAATAAAACAGAACCAGCAATTTGAAGAGTATGCTTCGCATGTTAAGTTTTTTGAACAAGCCTTTGAATGGGACATAATGGCGTATGTATTCTACCCATATTATTGGGCAAATAGAAAAAAGTGGCTTGAGTTATTCCAATTGGAAGACATAGCAGATCCTATTTTTCAAGCCTTTTTGCAAAGTGGAATGTCTCGCGTAGTTGTTCCTGTGCGTCCTGGTTTCGAAGAGGCGGTGTCTTATTATATGGAGACCGGTGATATTTGGAATGGTGGTGGACTAGTTCTCGATTCTGATGATGATCTTTATTTATCAATTGCTGAAGAAATGGAAACGATTGAAGGTGTTGTTGAGGAGGAATGGAAGACCCGTGTACCTAGTACCCTTACCGTAATTCAAAATAGTTCAGTCGGCCTAAATGCAGAAGGTCTTCCCTGTTGTGACATTGATGCTATAGATGAATTCGAAAATTCAAGTAATACCCTTGGACGTTTAAACAACTAATATGAGTAGTGGAGATGTTGGATTAGATTCAGACATATGGGCAACTGAAAGCACAGTTTCTGCGCAGAGATTAGCGTCATCAGAATTTATGGCGAGAGATAAAGAAGAAGTACGATTGAACACTGTTGTTTATTGTGATTCGTCTGCCGATAAACAAATGCTCAGACTTAGTCATGTATTTTTTCGCGATCTTGATGGCGATGATGACTATAATTCTTCAATTGATAGAGAAACAATTAAAACAAAGACTTATGTTTTCGTTTCAAAAGATGCCAGTTATTTAGACAAATTATTCAACAAAGTAACACCTGAACGCAATGAATTGGTTTTGTTTCTCGAGGATAATCAAGGAGATTTATTGAGTGATGTTTCCGCTCATGTAAAGTTAGGAAATGGATTCAATTATGCAGGACGTAGAGAAACTTTGGCAGATAGTTTGGAAGAATCAGAACGAATACAAGAATTGGATAGTCAACTTGATGAATTTAATTTAGGTCTAAGTGCTCACCAAATTGCGACTCTTATTAGAGAGGGAGAACTTAAAAGCGTAACTATGAGAGTTGTAGATTTTATTATGCAACTTTCAAATTTAGGTGATGTATTATTAGCTGATGCATTTGAATTAATCGGAAATGGTTTATTGAAAGGTACAGAACTGATAAGAAATTATGTTAAATTTCAAAATCATCATTGGGATCCAAATGCTGAATGGAATGAAGAGGAAAAAGGAGAAAAACCAACTTTTTCTCCTGTTTTATTTAGTCTACAAGATTCCGCTATTGATGTTCTTGAAGAAATTAATTCTGAAGTCTTAGATGACTTAGAGAATAAAATGCGTGAATTGATCTCTGGTAAATCATCAAAACTAAAAACTAATCTAAATGAACTTGCAACAAATACTGTGTTACATGATAAAGTACCTGATGGATTTGTTTATGTAATGGAGTATTTAATTGATGGTGTTTCCAAAATAGAAACAGCAATTCTTGAAGCAATCGTTTCTATACCATCCTTGTTTGCTCAAGTCGGAAAAAAGGTACTTGCAGCTATAAATGCCTTTTTTTGTGGTTTGTGGAACAGTTTAGTTGAAGCAATTTTGGGACTAGTTGATTTGGTAGGATATTTATTTCTATTGGGTGCAGCGAAAGGTCATTTTTTCAGAGACTATAGCGGAAATACTTCAAAAATTAGAGAAATGATTGATGAAGCGATTCAAGCTGTCATAAATTTCAATTATTCTACTTTTCTATCAGGAATTATTTCTACTGTGCGTGCATTTAATTTCCCATCAATTTCTGGAATTATTAGCATAGAAAAGGTTTGCTATGGACTTGGAGCTATTACAGGATTTATCATCGAAATTTTAGTAGACATTTTCATTTCAGGGGGAACAAAAGCAATAGTTAGTGTTGGTAATAAATTGGGCAATTGGGGGAAACGAATATTTGAAATAATAAAGCGTGTTTTAACCCAGTCTATCGGTAAAACTGGTAAAGAAGCAGGAACAGCGATATTTAGATCAATTATGGCTGTAATTAATTTTATTAAATCAGGTGCAACTAAGGTTCTTGAAGGAATCAAAATGATTTTTAGAGAAATAGGTTTATTGGCAAAGTACACTCGAGATCAGATTGACGATATTTTACGTAAAATTGGCATGACTTCTGATCAATATGATGTATTAGAAGATGGAGGGTATTTACTCCGAAATTTTGATGAAGTACTTGGAAAATGTTCCTT
Organism: Crocinitomicaceae bacterium; assembly: GCA_022447585.1. Taxonomy (GTDB): domain Bacteria; phylum Bacteroidota; class Bacteroidia; order Flavobacteriales_D; family Crocinitomicaceae; genus UBA4466. The sequence continues at coordinate 20,039 of JAKVAR010000006.1, forward strand.
TTGTAAAATTCCAGTTTAATGAAAGTACGAGACTTTTTACACCAAAACATTCCAACATGTTTATTTGTACGTTATACTTGGATACTACCATTGTTTATACCCAAGTTACATATTTATAAGCCTACACTATTTCCATTTCTTTGTTATGATATTATATTGACAGTTGATGGCAAAAGAATAATAAAAATTGATGGTATCAAAATTTTCAAAGAAGGGAGCGACCCAGATGCATTCAATAAATTTCATAAAAATTTAAAAAGAAAGCGTATAGCATACCTAGAAGAACGTGCAGAAACTTTACGAAAAGTATTAGGCCCAGATGGTTTGGCACAATTACAAAGATCCGGATTGCAAGTTCGTTTTTGGAGAAATCAATATGTATTAACTGACGAGGCTGGAAATATTTTAATTCGCCGCAATGCAGATACAGTACGTGACTTTTTAATCATCCATGATTTAGACAAGTACAGCAAAATGCAAATTTATGGTAGGTTAATTGCAGACAGACTTTCTCCGCATAGTTTCTTGTCTAAAAAAGCATTTGATCCTTCAAAACCAGCGCTTCGAGAAGCAAAATTAGATATACGCCCGACTGAAAGAGGTTTAAGTCCTGATTTTAGACAAGTTATGGACACTTCTGGAAGAACACCAAGAAAAGTAGATGGGGTTCTTTACAAGAAAGATGGAGTAGAATTAGGAGACGTGCAAATTACCCTTGGTGGCTCGGACACAATTGATTTTAGAGCAGCGAATAAAGCTGCCGGTCTTTGCCCAAAACGTGCATGTAAAACGCCTAAAGGCTACACCTGGCACCATTTAGATGATTTTGATCCTAGAACTGGGAAGTGTACAATGCAATTGGTAAAATCAGAATATCATATACTTACCAGCCCTCATATAGGAGGCGCCAGTTTATGGAGTGCCTTTCACCTAGAAAAATATAAGGAAAGAGCATTAGCTGTGATGTTAGGAGGAATAGCTAATTAATATGTGAAAATGAATACAACAACTGATTTTGAAAGACGAATAAACGATCGTGAATTAAGAAAATTTGAAGAAGACCATGGTGAATTACCACAGGAGTTTAAGCAATTTATGCTTAGAAACAATGGAGGTTACCCTAATCGAACCAAGCATGTTACAGACACCGAAGTGGTTTATTTACAAAGAATTTTTAGTATTAAACATGGCGCACTTACAATTGAACATATAATAGATGTTTTCTCAGATCCAGAATTCCCACTGCCAGAAGGGACAATTCCATTTGGCATAGATCCAACCGGAAATCTATTTATGTTTAAAGGAAATTCCGTTTGTATATATTTCCAAAACGACAATAATCCTGCACTATATAAACTTTCTGATTCTTTTAATTCATTTATGGAAACTCTTCAAGACGAAGTAGATGAAGAATTTGAATTGTAACAACAATGATTAATTTGCTTTTAGAATTATAGGTATTCACAATTATCAGTTTTTTTGATTTGTCTTGTAATGCAATTTTCAATACTAATTACGTCTTGTTTTCTCAAGAAAATTGCTAAATTCTTCCAGGTGTCGAAAGACTATCATGACAAGAACTCAAAAGTCAAAAATAGTTGGATAAAATGGAAAACGAATGGTAAACTGCTTGTAAACATTCTACTCCTATGTTGAACAAAAGAAAAACACACTAGGCACAACAATACCTATAAGCAATGCCCTGCGGGACAGTGCTTATAGCAAAATCGTTAAACACAACCAAAACTACGATGGATAAATACAATAGTACTTGCGAATTAGTTAATACTTATGAGATTTTAGAACATATCATGGGGATTGAAGGTTTACACCCCCACTCCCTAACTACCATTAACAACCTATTTAATGTAATTGCGAAACATACCAAGGACCAAATTGGCATAATACTCGACATTGGTTGCGGTAGTGGTTCTGGAACTCATAAACTAGCTAAAAAATTATCAGAAAACGTATCAGTTATTGGAATTGATATCAACGAATCATCCATCAATAAAGCAAAGTCTAACTATTCTGAAATTGACGGCCTTAGTTTTTACCATGGCACCTTGGAAGCATTTCAAAAAGAGAATTCAGAAATGAACATTATTGGTATAATAGCTGTTTCGGTAAGTATGTTCTTACCTAACACTATTGATTTCTATAGAACTTCGGAAGAAATTTTATCTGAAAATGGAATATTTATTGACGCTCCTTTTGTTTTCAAGTTTTCTTCCGTTAGTGAAAAGTTAAAACATAAAACCTACTCTGTTTGTGGTTGTAATATGAAAATGGAAACAACTGAACATTTGAAAAACAATTTACAAAAATTAGGGTTTACCAATATCACAGCAGAAGAGAAGGAATTCGAATTAATGGATCTAAAAACTCTTTCTAAAGACTATACAATTAGGCAATTACTTTCCAATTTCAGGCGAAAAACATTTACTCTCCCTGCCCCTTTAAAAGGTCATACTTCTTGGTACATTTTACGAAGAACCTTAAATATTTTTGCCTTTTTCATTAGAAATAGGAGCCAATTTGGTGCAGCTATAATAATAGGAATTAAAACTGTGGCTAAGAGCAAATAAATGGCATTAAAACGACCGTTTATTCAAACCGTTGGGCTTCTCATATATGAATAAAAAAGTCCCCATATTAATTATATATCCTACTTTCGGCAGAGTTTACCTTTACCTACATTCAAGTTTCCACAAGAATTTATTTTTGAAAACCGATTACATCTAAAAGTAGATTTTCTTTTGATTGTGAAATATACTTTAAAAGTATTCTACTCGATGATTAGCTTTGATCGTCTTAGCTGTCCATTCTTCAATTTTTCATGGAGAAAATAGATTCCAGATTCAACAGAATTGAGATCGAAATTCTGTGTTTCGGGCTGATTGACTGATTGTTCAATGATGAGCTGTCCGGAACTTGAATAAATACCAATCGTTTCAGTGTTACGTGCGATTCTTACTGAAAACTTACCATTGTTTGGGTTAGGAAAAATTGATATTTGATCCTCCAGAATACTGCTTACTCCGAGACCCAATGATACGTTTTTGTAGACAAGCGCATGGGATCCAGAGATAAAAGGAGTACCGCTTGGCGTGCAATCAATCTGATAAAAACCTTTCTCCATTCCGATCATTGGATGATTTTCATCATTTACCCAACTGGTGCCACCATCCATTGTCCTGAGTATAACAGGCTTCGTGACGCACGAGCCATTTGAGCAATCTAATCCGCCAACTACATACCCATTCATTGGACTGCTGAAGAATATATCCGACAGTTTGTAGTTAATGAAAGTACTTTGCCAGAAACTGAAAGTCAAGCCGCCATCTACTGTTATTCCTATCTCACCTGAATTCGTGATACAGTATCCATTAATAACATCTTTGAAATAGATTCGTCTGATCATCGGTTGATAAATTGCCTCCCAGCTATTTCCTCCGTCAATGGTTCTGTACAAGTAATAATCTGTACTTGTTGCGAAGCCAATTTGCGCGTCAATGAATTGCAGGTCATTAATGTTTTCTGTTGTAGGCAGGTTGATAACCGTCCAGCTTTGTCCTGAATCGATGGTTTTGATAATGGTGCCGTTCCAAGTACCGAAATACCCAACTTGTTCGGTTGGCCAACTCATGGATGAGTATTCTTCAAGATTACGTTCACTGGTCCAAGTTGCTCCACCATTACTTGTCTTGTAAATATTACCTGTAGTCGAATTTCCCGAGGATGTGGCTAGCCAGCCGTTGTTTTCGTTGTGAAAATGGATCGAGTTAATCCAATCATTGGAGCCGATTGGCACTATTTCCCAATTGGAACCAGCATCTGTTGTTTTAACGAGTGATCCACCGTAACCTCCGGCGAAAATAATGTTGTCTGTGACTGCTTCAATGGCATAAAGATGATAGCTTGCGGGTGTGTTCATATCAGACCATTGCGAATAAGAATCCAAAGCAAATGTGATCGACACTAGAATAATTAGTACTGTTTTCATGTGGTTAAGAATTTGGTATGCTTAATAAAGTCATTTGATCGGAAAAGAACAATTGAATGTGCGCATTCCTAAGGTAAATTAAGTTCTTTTCTGTAGCTAGAATCAGCGACAGAATTTCTGTTCCAGTAGTCTGTATTTATCGATTGCATTCGGGTCGCAGTCGTTGTGAGAAGTTGACGGTTACCTCCATATCCACTGTAATTTTGTTCTGTCCAACCAACAATTTTGTGTGGGTGTGCTTGTTCGTATTCGATTACAAGCGTTCGACTTAGCTCTGGATATTCGATGGTGTAGAAGGTTGAACTTTCTCCATTTTTTGATGAAATATTACAAGAATAAGGTTTGTATTCGATGTGTAATAAACGAGTTGCGGCTAATGATGGATACATTGAATTTCGGCCGGTTGGTGGATTTTCTCTGAGACGGATAATCGTCCAAATGTCATCTTCCATCAATGCAGCCACTGATTTCGTCATATCTTGTGTTTCTCCTTCGAAATATGAATCCACTTTTACTCCAAAATGACCATTCTGAGGATTTTGAACCTCCATGTAGGTATGTCCGCACCACTCTTGACTGCTGGAAGACACTTTGATGGAATGATCTCCTTTTTTGAATGGAAGGAATGAGCTCGTCATGATGGAGTATGGATAAATACCAGTATTGAATTTTCTCGTCTGATTTAATTTCAACACTGAAACGTTGTCTTTACCTGGTGTATCTGCCTTCACGTAATTTGCCGTTGAAAAAGGTTCGGTTACGAATACAAAGGTCGCTGTTCCTTCGTGGATTTCTCCGTAACGCGCTTGTTGGAGATTGTAGCTGGTAATCTCGGCTTTGTTGTGATACCAGTAATCCGCATCTTCCTGAGAAGATATTCCTGTTTTGGTTGATACCTTCTGCAAATTCTCTGTGTCTGCCAGAATATTCATCGCTGTGCGTTCGCATCCGAGGAAGAAAAAAGAGATGCTTGTAACAATCAATAGCTGTTTCATGTTGTACGTGTGTTTGTTTTTTTCTTTAACGATTTTTATGATGAATCGTTCACAAGGTTCAATTCCTGAAGTTACGCATTTTTCATCACACAAAATTCAGTCGTTCGAAGCTGTGATTGAGCACTTGTTGGTCATTTACTTCCAGCCAGTTATTCATAATTTTGGCAATAAGAACATTTATGAAAAAGAATGTTCCCAAGGGTTTATTTTGGCTTGTGAATTGTTTATCAATTTTTCAGCTGAAATGAATAAAAATAAATTTATGGATGGGATTAGAACAAATGATATTAGATTACCGAAAGAGATATTTGTTCAATTTTACGAGTATTTTGATAAATGTAAGTGTACTGCCGAACAGAAATAAAACAGTCTAAAACACTCCCTAAAATACATAAATCTAGCCCATACAAACCGTTTTTAAGTATTTTAGTGTTACCGTTAGAATTAATAAATGTCAACTCAAAACAAATATCAACATATCGACTCAAAGACAGGATGTAGTAATTACGGATGTAACTGATCCATTAGCTGATTTGGCTAACCTGTCAGACATAAACGATGAATGTGAAGTAACACCACCGGCACCGACGGGAACAGATAACTGTTCTGGAGTAATAACTGGAACTGGAACTCCCGATGTCTCTTTCCAATTAAAGCGTCTGGTACAACAACTATTACATGGAATTATGATGATGGTAATGGAAACATATCAACTCAAACACAGGAAGTAATTATTACTCCAATTAATATTAACACATCGACAACACCGAACGCAACAGATTATAAGATTAGCGCAGATGCTTCAGGATATAACTATCAATGGATCGAAAACTGTTAAACAACAAACGACGTACTAAGTGGCGAGATAAACCAATCGTTCACGCCTGCTAGTAACGGAACGTATGCTGTCATTATCGACAACGGAACATGTTCTCACACTTCTGATTGTATTGTGATTGATGATTTAGGTATTGAGATTAATGACTTCGGTTCAACCTTTAAGGTATATCCAAATCCAACATTCGGAAATTTATCTGTCGAACTTGGAAATGTATACAATGAAACTACTGTAAAAGTATATAATGCGCTTGGTCAAGTTTTAGTGAATGAATCATTCGGCTCGACAGATACTCTAAGCATTCAGATTGCTGGTACGACGGGAATGTATATTCTTGAAATCAAAACAGAAGTAGGAAAATCTGCTAAGATTCGAGTAATAAAGAGTAAATAAAACAATTGTTCACTTAACTGATTGAAAAGGGAAGGGAAAAACTTTGACGTTTTCTGAATTAACAATTACACTCCGGAAAGAGACCAAAGGTAAAGCGCTATTTAAGGAATTGCATAACAGAACATCATGATTCATGCCGGAAAGTGTTATATTCGAGAGGTCGCACGAAAACATAGCTTCGGACCGTTAGCAAGAATAAAAATGAACAGGATTCTATTAAACTTATTATTAATATTCAGCGTAAATATTGTATCTGCGCAATTACCAGAATGCGCAAAACAAAAATGTGACTCAATTCTTAAAGCTGAGCTCGGAGAGAATATTTATACACGCTGTGTTATTTATATTGGATATGAATGCACTCAAAAGTTGGATACGAGAATGGATAATCCTTGTGGCGCTGAATCCAGACACTCGTATAGAGTAAGATATAAATTCAATTTCCCAAACCAAGAAAATGCAACTTTTAATTTAGAGTTTTATTGTGCGGGTTATTATGGAAAGATGCATGTACAATCAGAAAATTTTACCCGCAAAAACCAAAGTGATTTACCTAAAGATTTTAGAGATAAGGGGCTGGAGATTCTTGATTTTGAAATAATTAAAAAGAAAGCAAAAAAAGAGAACCCTAAAGTCAACGGAGACGGAGATTTAGCATTAGATCGGGATCGAATTTATTGGGTGTTTTCAGGTAGAGAACCATATATAAACCCAAAAGGAATTGGGGATGAGGCAATGATGGTACACACGGTAACCGTTGACCCTTATACTGGAGATATTATTTCTAGCTCAAGCAGAAGGCATTAGGCAAAAGTCCATTGATACATTAATAGAGTGATTTAACCGCCCTGAGGGCGAGAAAGAGGTTTGGCTGGAAAGTTATCATTTAGCGGAAGATATGACCTTTACCTATTTTCAAGTTTAGGGTTGGACTAATACAATAAAGTCGAGTGAAATTTTACATAAATGTAAGCCAAATCGTAATTTTTGGAACAGTGAGTTAATGCATGCTGAAATTCTGTTCGAAATGAGACAAGAAAATGACTCGCTTGAGTATTTCAAAGTATCGGACCAAAAGTATACTGGAAAAGTTTGGAACAAAACACGTGACATGAAATATCTCCAATTATTTAAGAAGAAAAAATGATTCTCTTAGGTAAGGTTCACGGAGAAATTACCCGACTCAGTGCATTAGGGGAGTTAGAATTTGAAGTCGAAAATTTCCTTGATTCAATAATCTATTTCAGACGCGTATTGGGTTTGATCCCATTTCCTTAGACAAATTGAGAGGCAAGCACTTGATTTCATAGTAAAATTTATAATAACCAATATTTTATGAAATAATTTGAGAGTGGAATGAATTCGTTTTTCGATGCTATGAATTGCCCTGGTTGCATATTGAATTGCTTTATAAATATGCTATTGGGACCATGTCTTTGTGAATTAAATTGATAGGAAATGGGTTGTCAAATGTTGACTTTTATATAATTGGGACTCATAGAGAAAATATTAGGCAAAATCAGAGTAATGGATAATTACTTAATGACAATGAAGTTTTAAGTGCAAATACCTTTTTATATATCTATTCCATATAGGAGAATGATTGTTAATACGGAGGTCCCCCCTAGCCTATTAATCTTGTTATGCTTTCGCTTCTTTAATTATCGAAGCGAAATCTCCAAGATTACATAAACATCTACAGATAACTCCAATTGTCGTAAAAACGGCATAGAATAAGAATTCAACAAAGATTTCCGCAAGTATTTCGTTGACTAATTCTATTATTGAAATAGAGATTACTAAGGATGAGATGAGCTAATGTTAAAGGCTTTGATTAGACAGTATTCGTTCAAAAGTTAATTTGAATGCAGTTAAAAGAAATATTTGGAAGCTCGTTTACTCTTTTACTAAAGGCAGTACAGCTTTTTTATCTCCAGAGCTAATTACCAATAGATAAACTCCCTTTGGTTCATCTATGTTTAGATTCAATAATTGACTATTATAGTAGTTGTTTGATTCTACTATTCTGCCACTCAAATCCGTAATAGCAACCATTACAGTTTGGTATTTTTCTCCTAGATCAATAGTGAAATTGCCATTTGTTGGGTTAGGGGATATCAACAGTTCTTTCCCGAATGCATTCTCCATTATTCCAGCACTTGTCACCGTGTAACACGATGAGGTATCGGAGCACTCATTTTTATTTACTATTACCGCGTATTCTCCATTTGCTGCTGCCGTAAAGGATTGACCTGTAGCTCCTGGAATTGTTGTCATATTCGGACATTCTAACCATTGATAGGTTGCCCCTGACTCGTTCGATGTTAATGTACTACTAGTTTGGCTTACGGATAAGTCTAGGGTATTTATCGTAAGGTCGATAGTGATGATGGAATCACAATTTTCAGCATTAGGGATGGTATCCATATAGGTGTTAGAACTTGTCCAAATATAATTTCCGCTTGGAGATGTATAGCTGTCACAGGCAGTTGTGGTAAGGCTACTTGTTGTATTACAGGATGCTGGTTCTATACAATCTAGCAGGTCCACTGTGAATACACCATTTCCTGATCCTTGTGTTGGCGGTAAGCAATTAATTGTGATGGATGTCGCTCCGGAAGGAATTTGAACCCTTATTACGGGTGATGCAAGCCCACCAACTTGCTCAAACGCATTTCCTGTTATGAGTAGATCTGTAGGGCAGTTAGAAGTTAGAGTGGCAGAGCCATTGTTAGTCGTAATCATCCCATTTTCGTAGGTATTCATAACACCCGAAACAAAGGAAACATCATAGACGGGAACAGAAAAATTAAACGTCAAAGCATCTCCTGGATCTATGCGAATTGTGTTGGCATCACAGGAGGCAGGACTACATCCATAAGGAGTATAGGGACCTAGGGTTCCTGAATTCGTTCCACCCATAGTGACAGTAACTCCAGTTGTTGACACGAATGGAAAGTCCCCCATATTGTAATGGGCAACCGCTGCTGGATCGCATTGTGCAATACTTATATAGGTGAAGAAGATGAATGTAAAAAGAAGGTAGGTATATTTCATAGGGCTGATCTTAATTAGCATCTTTGTTTGAATCGGGACCATGAATTTTTTTCACGATAGATCCAAAATTGAAGTGTAAATCTAGAAAATATTGTTCAACAATAAACCATCTAGACAGGAGATTTTTAAATCTCAGAAGCGGAAATAATAATTGAAAAATTCGGCAATAAATCTGTTGTACATTTCAGTTATTGCTTCTCAGTAAGAGTTACATGATGAATCCAAACTATATATTTAAGACTTCGGCTTTAGCTTGTTGATGACAACAACTTTAAATACACTTGAGTATTGTAAAATTAATTTTCCAAAATCAGATACAAATCATCCCGAATGGAAAAAGACCATTAATAGTAATTTCTATCGGTTCGAACTTTTGCTGATAATAGAGTGTAAAATTGAAATAACTGAATCAGACGAAGGATATCAATTGGAATTATCAGGTGAATCTGGTGAAGAGTAGAATCTAATTATGTTCGATTTAAGTTTAAAGCCTGTTTATTGGCTCAACAAAAAAATAAAATTAGTCTATGAATATTTTTAAAACCGGCCGTCTTCAGATTACATGATTTTATTATTCATTTGTTCTTAAAGTTGAGACTATTTTTCTCCTTATAATTTCTATTTTAGGAATTAATAAAACTGATAAAAACACTATTCATAAAAATTAAAATTGTAAATGATCGCGGCGATGCGGACAAGTTATTTTTGTATCTAACAGCGAAAGCGGGAACAGCAATCAACGTGACTGGATTGAAAGTCGGAGTTTCAATTAAGCTATCAGATTTTACAAAGAATAATCCGTCAATGGAACTAAAGATGACCAGTATTGTTGGTGCTAGACTGTATGTGGGTTATGGTGAATTCCCTTCTTCTCCCGACCCACTTGGAAAACAATATTATGGATGGATTGAATTTACAAAAAAACATGGTGAAAATATCGTTTGGGTAAATTTATCCAATGTTGACATGATAGGTTTACCTTTAGCTTTAGCCGGAACAGATAATACTAATCGCCCATTTACTCTTGGTTATAAGAAGAGTATTAACACAATTATTTCTGACATAGCAAAGAATGCATTAAAGCAGCCATATAAGACAAATGCTGCGTATATTAAATGTGATAGTGGTCATATAAAAATAGCTGGTCCGAATAAATCTCCTGAATCCTATCCATCTTATAGATCGTATATCAATTCTTTAAATAAAACAAAAGCTCGTTTAGTAATAACTTCTGATACACCTAAAAATGGAAGTGCAGAGTTGTTTACAGGCGGTTTTACTGGAATTACCGGTAAGAAGGAGGCAATAATTAGTTTGAAAAGTGGGAGTAATACCATTGTGTTGAAGAATGATCAATTTAATTCAAAAACCTGTTACGAATGCGGCGGTGGTACATTAATATATAATGGACACATCGTAGAACAAAATCAACTCATTAAGAAAAATGATCCGCAAAAAATAAAGGATAATAAAATGTTATCGAATTCAACCTTTAGGAATATTCTGATCGGAATCAATGAAGGCTATTTTACTCCAAATGGATCAAATAGAAGCTCAGATTTCGGTGGACTAATTCCTTTTGCTAAAGGAAATGGTAATAAATATGCTCAGGCACTTCATGAAACTTCGAATTCTTACGGGTTCCCTTATGCTGATTCAAATCTTAAAACCTTGATTATGGCTTCTCCTGACGATATGCTTACGATGACAATTTGTAAAGATTATGAAGCGAAAGGGTATCAAAAACCTGATGAGAACACAGCTAATATACCTAGATCTGGTGATTATAGTTTTGGTATTGGTGAACATAGTCAACATCTTGGAATGATTAAAATAGGTGGATGGAGATATCCAACAACACCTAAGGGGGCTTATGGAGGTATTTTACCTACAGTATCTGAGTGGACAAAAATGGAGTTTACCGGACCGGGGAAACATATTTGGTTTAAAACTACAGGCACCGGAGAAATACATGGGAAAGAATGTTTTAAATCTGAACCAAGTTGGGTCAAGAAAAAATTGACGTGGGGAGCGGATATAAAGTGGAAAGATGGTGCTTCTTCTCCAGATAAACCGACATCTTAAATAATAAATAATACTAACAATGTATAAGCGGCATTAAAACAGTCAATTATACATGAACGCTAGCGGCAACAAAGAGTATGACCAAATTGGCAACTTACTTCGAACAGATCCAACATTAAAATCAAACCGATTATGAAAAGGACATTTATTTTATTTCTATTCTTAATTACCAATTTGTTTATGACTCATGGACAAAGTGATTTTCTGCCTTTTAGCTTAAATGACCATGGTCACAATGTTTGGTTAACAACGATAAATGAGAGTAACATTGCCTCTAATACCTTTCAACAATTAAAAATCTTAGACCCCTGCGATTCGATTTGTATCGAATCCAGGATGTCAGGAGATTTTCCATTTACAATGCAAATTTTCACTTTTAGCGATAGCTTACGAATTCAGACTTATAATGCAGAAAAAAAACAACTGATAAAAACAGAATGTTACAAATATAAGCGATCACTATTAGGAGTTCCATATTATTATATAGTTTATATGAATAGTTATAAAATTAGAATTATACCCCAACCTGCTTATGGATATTTTTACAACATCGATGTCGAATTTGACGGTCTTCCAGCTTTGGATGATCCTGAATACAATGTTTGGATTGGCGAGGTGCCAGCGAATTTACTTAGCTGCGATAGCACTGAAAAAGAATTTATTTTATCTCCTTACAATCAAAAGGTTGCAGAAGGGTTTTCAATAAATAAGTATATATTCTCTGATGAGAAGATTCAAATATTCACTTTTGGAGATAGTTTGCGAATTCAAACTTTACAATGGTTCGGAGGGAAAATTTTAGAAACGGAATTCTATAGTTACGAGCCAATAGAAAATGAGCCTTCTTCTTTTTGGGTTTATTTCTCTAATTGTAAAGTAAAATTCAAAGCAGCTTCGGCAAAAAAGAGTCAGTATGAAATAACTGTTTTACATGAATAACATTTTAAGATTCTAAAGCATTCTATTTATTAAATTTAATTGCACTATGTGCCAATTAGGTTATTTAGATGTTATTACGGAAAACGAACCTCCAGTCCAGGACGTAAAATCATTGCGAATTGACTAGAGATTATTTAATTGTTGACAGTGTTCCAAGGACCAAAAATGCGGTTGAAACTATAATTAAAGATGTTATTGAATAATACATCTCTTTTAAACAAAAACTCATGCGATATACGAACATAATATTACTGTTATTCATAATAATTCATGGGAATAGCTATGCTCAAGTTGATCCATTACTAATGGACTCGATGGAATACTGTAAAACGTTTACCTTCAACTCCAAGCAGTATAATATATTTGATAATGGTTTTATTTATTCTTGTGGACTACCTATTTATAGCGAAGTATACTGTGTGCCCGAAGATTCTAATCAAGTACTTATCAAAGAAAAAACGAATAATGAAGGCTCCTATTCAATCGGTTTTTGGGGGCTTAAGGATTTTGAACTTTCGAACGGAAATACTATCAAATGTTGGATGAGAATGTCTACAACGTTCTATTTCAATAAGGATGACCAACTTATAAAAATAGAAGCTTATAAAAATGAAGCTACACAACCTTTACAGAGGGCTAAGGTTATCCTTAAAGAAAACTAATGTCTGCAAAACGAATGTAACTTCCGAACAACTAGACACTAGTCATATTATATGCATAGAATATATCTTCCAGAGCAAACAGGCGGGGTTGCAATTCCAAATGATAATATACTCTATTGTGATAATAATTCAGAATATTACCCTCATGAATTGATTCATCTTTATGCTTATAAGCATAAGCAACAACTACCCTCATTTTTGGCTAAATGAGGGAATGAATGGTATTAAAGCTGCATTAAATTAAGGTAACACTCATGAAGATTTTTTCTCATTCATTGAAGAAAAATTAGAAATTATAGAGGCGTTTTGCAACGACTTCATAAGAAAACAATTAAAAAAATGAGCACAACAATATATATGAAATTATAGCACACTTCGGGATACTAAGCTTCATATACTAACCCTAATGGATTAACGAAACCATAGTGAGCAAAAGAATTTTTGAAATAATTATTTTAGTTGCTACGTTTAGGATGCGCCTATGAAAGTAATGATAAGCATATGGAAACAATAAAAAAAAATCATACATCAGTAGAAAACTTATGGAGTTCTTTCTTAAAAGACAACCCAAACAATAGAATAAAAAACACACCATTGTCATTCTATTTTTGCGACAATGAAAAAGACGCTGATGAATGTGCTGAACTAGTTGTTAAAGGAATAAAGCAGGCCACTGCAACTTCTTTATGGTGGTATGAAAAGAATAATGAAACGCTTCCCAAAGTTGGAGATCAGTATGTTGTAACAAATTGGAACGGTTACGCGAAGGCTATAATCCAAACCATTAAAATAGAGCAGATTGCATACAATCATATTACTCCCGAATTTGCAGCAATAGAGGGTGAAGGAGATAAATCTTTGGAGTATTGGAAAAGAGTTCATGAGGCATACTATAAACGAGAAATGGAACCTCACGGAGACAAGTTTGATGAAAATATGATTATAGTATGTGAATATTTCAAAACCATATATACAGTTAAGAAACAGAAAGTACAAAATACTTGAACCACTGTATCAATTCGGTTTCACTGGCTGACTGAATTCGACCTTCAGGTAGTCTTGAAGTTCAAGTTGCAAAATCAATATTAAAGGACATTAATCCAGACATCACTATTGAAATCCAAGATGGAAACTGGACTCATGAGAACTATCAAATCCTATAGAAAGTAGATATCGTTATAAATGGATGTGATGCAGCTATGGCTATACAAATGATTAGAAAGTGTAAAGAACATAATTTAGATGTGATAGGTTCTAGTCACGATAGGCCTGAGAAAGTCTTTGGTTTTCCCACTGTTAATCTACCTATCAATCAAGTCGATGAAAAGATGGAGGCCGAATGTGTAAGGAAAGAAATAGAACATGTCCGTTACTAACTCCAACAGTTTATCTTACGTAGATCTTGACATCGCTTCAGAGATTATGAATGGTACGGGAAAACGTATATCACTCGCTCTATGGCATGGTTAACTGGTTGTATAATGTCATGAAGGTGTGAGGGTTATTCTTAAGAAAAAAGGAGGGCCGGGAGTCAAGGGAATGTTCTATAACCCATGGACATGTGAAGTATAGCACCCCAAAAGCCCTATTAAAGCCGAGATACTCCAATACTTTTTAAGGCGATTTATGCCGAAACTTTAAAAGAATAGTAGCTTATTAGAAATATAAGAATGAAACATACTATTTTAGCAAATGGATTTAAAATCCAAAAATCAGTTAAAAAGTATAAATACTGCGTAATTTGTTTTAGACAAGGCAAGTTTTCAATACAGTTCGATTTTTCGAAAAAGATGGGAATCAAGGTGCTGAAACATAATTGTTTTTTCTTTAATGATATAGACATAATAAGAATTAGTTAATATGTTGTTCTCTATTATAATCCCCGTATATAATCGTCCTGACGAAGTTGAAGAGCTTTTGTTCTCTCTTACAAAACAAACAGACAAAGAGTTTGAAGTAATAATTGTAGAAGATGGTTCATCATTGAAGTGCGAAAATGTTTGTGCTAAGTATTCCGCGCAGTTGGATATGAATTATTTTTACAAAAATAATTCAGGACCTGGTGGCAGTAGAAATTTTGGTGCAAAAGAAGCGCAAGGTGAGTATTTGATTATACTTGATTCAGACTGTATTATTCCTGAAAATTATATTAAGAACATAAGAGCAGAACTTAATTCTGCTCCTTGTGATTCTTTTGGTGGAGCAGATGCAGCGCACGAGAGTTTTAGTGATATGCAAAAGGCTGTCAATTATGCAATGACTTCGCTTTTTACAACCGGAGGTATTCGAGGAGGTAAAAAAGATAGCTTAGAAAAATTTCATCCTCGCAGTTTCAATATGGGCATAAAATCCAAAGTCTACAGAGATTTGGGTGGTTTTTCTGATATGCGTTATGGCGAAGACATTGACTTCAGTATTCGTATTTTCAAAGCTGGTTATTCAGTAAGGTTGTTTCCAGATGCATTTGTCTATCACAAACGTAGAACAAACATAAAGAAGTTTTATCAACAGGTTTTTCACTCAGGGGAAGCAAGGATTGAATTATGGAAGAAATATAGTAGTTCGCTCAAGCTTGTTCACTTTTTACCTTCTTTTTTTGTCTTAGGAATTATTTTACTGTTGCTTTTATCCTTTTCGCGGACATTTGTTTTCTTGTTACCAATCATATTCTGTTTAATCATTTTTATTGATTCTGCCCTTAAAAACAAAAGCATGAAAATCGGATTACTCTCAATTATAGCTTCGTTTGCACAACTATTTGGATATGGATTAGGTTTTTTGAAAGGTATGTTCAATCACTTAATACTGAAATTAAATACCCAATCAAGAAAATAATATATGTGGACACAAACAAGAAATCGTGGAAATTGAGCGAATAGAACTTTCCTATATTTAGATTAATATCCTATCCAGTTTCACGCAAAGATCAGCTACGTGCGTTTAAATCCTGGAAGCATCGATACAATGTGAACGATTAGCTTTTGTTTCAAAAGAATATTCGGAAAAGTTTATCAGCAGATGAGGTTGCTCTTTCCCAAGTCGAATTTCATTATATGGGATAAGGCATTCATTTTAATGGATTATGCACGTGTGTTGAATAGAACAAATGTCATTACCTTTTTTGTCAAAAGAAGAAACCCAAAACGAGGCAATTATTTTTAAGAAAAATTTAAACTCGTTTTTTAGGCAGAAAACTTATTAAAAAGGAGAAAAAGCATTTTGCTCATCTAAGGCTTTTGCCATTCTTCTAACAATTCTTCTCGCCAATTGATCCGCAGTCGTGTCTGGACTATCATTCGTTGCTCTTCCTTCAACCACACCAACAGGTGCATTAAAGCCATCTTTTTTAGAAAAAATAGTTAAGCGTAAATTCATTTCAGTAGTGTAATCAACGGTTTTTGTCGTTTGTACAGAGCCAGATACAGCGGTAGATTGTCCTTTCTTTCGATTAACCGTAGCATACGCATTGCCAGTGGTTTTATTCATCGTACCCTTTGAAGACTGCACGACCTCAATTAAAATTAAGGTTTCGATATTACTTTTGCTGAGCATACTCATAAAAGTATCCTCCGACACTTCAGTTCCCGGAAGAAAAAGGGTATTATACGATTTTATATTTGCTCCAGACTTAGAAAAGTATTCAAGAGTTTTGCTCATCGATTTTGCATCTGCGTCCTCAAATGAAATTAATGTAGTTCCCTGTATTGAATGATTCAGGTCACCATATTTATATATTTTGTTACCAATTTTTTCTTGGGCCATAATAGACCAAGACAGCACTACAAGTAATAATAATAACGAATGTTTCATGAGGCAAATTTACAAATTAAAATAGTTCCATACCATCCATTCTATGAATAAGTTGTCAAACTTTCAAGAATACAAATTTAGTGTATCATCAAAAATAAAATTCTCACTATTTATTTCATTTCAGCCGGAACTATACAAGCGAGGCACTGCCGTAATAATCAATCACAGAATATTTTGAAGATGACAATGAAACCGTAATACTTGTTTAACTAACGTAGCGAACTATAATAACAACAAATAAACGCATAACATTTTCTAGGCGTCTGTTACTATTTTTAAACCGTTACACGCACATACAATTATACCCAAAATTACCACCTATTATTATCAGTTTTTATTTAAGAGTGATCTTTGAAGACGGTAAAATCAAAATACATCATTCCAATATAAAAAAATGGAGGGCTTTACCCTCCAAAAAAATAACAACTCAGGGAGAAACTCCCCCTAACCATAGAAATAGTCGAATCAATGAATAACATGTTAAAAAGCCCGAACAGCGCGAACATAGAAATTCAAGTTCTTACCATTTTGAAGCTGTCCACCACCGTTGAAAAACTGTAACCAGGCGCTGTTGTTATCAAACTCCGTGGAACTCCAATAGTAGTCACTTGCGAAACCACCAACATTTCCTAATCCTGTGGTATTTCCTTGGCCAATGTTTTGATACATTCTATTTAATTCTTCAATTGATGGTAAATACCAATCGTTATAGCCTCCGATTGATAAGTTTGCACAAATCGCCGCTGCCGAAGTCGTTCCCCCTTGAATTTCATTAATCATTGGAGTGTTATATTTTCCTTCAAACATTCCGCTTCCATTACCTCTACTAACATCGATAAAAGATCCATTATACCATTGAGCACCTGTACTTTGATCAGATGGTGCGCTAATTAAACCGTGACAACCTGTTGGGTCCAAATAAAAGATTATGCCACCTTGATATGTATCACCTATTGCAAAACCGCATGTGCCAGAAGTGCTAATTACATTATTCGTAATATCAATTCCTGTTCCAGCAGCATAAACTCCTATGCTATCTTCAAAAGTTCCACCGCCATTACTTAGGGTTACTGTTGTTCCTACGCGGCTTATTGTTTGTATTTCATTTGTTGGATCCGAATCCGCATCATCAACTAAATCAATTCCATAGGTTCCCAAGTAAACTTGACCTCCATTGGATAAGTAAAGGGTGTCATTTGAGAAAGAGACTAACTGAATTTCGTTATTTGGGTCTGGATCTGCATCATCAACCAAATCATTCGTTACATTTTCAGCTGTATTTGCGTACAACGCATAAGGTACGCTCATCAGCTGGCTTGTCCCCATTACAGCATAACTTGATCCACCCGTTACATCAACAGCTGTTTCAATAAAATATGGTCCCACGGACCAATCAATGACGCTAAAATCTCCAATTACAACAGTTCCTGTTCCTATTTCTAGGTTTACCAAACCATATGCATTGGTTATAGGAGCAAATGTTTCTTGATAGACTGTTGTTCCTCCGATAGATCCTTGTTGAATCGTCATTCTCAACCCAACAGCTTGGTTGTTTAATATCGTGTTACTAGCATCTCTTACTACTGCCTGGTATTTAAACCCTTCTGGCGCTTGTCCAAAAGATGTTAATGAAATAGTTAATATTGCAACAAGGGATAAAATTATTTTTTTCATGTTAATGTGTTTTTATAAGTTTAAATGCCTTTAGACTTTCTGTCTCGTTATTCAAGATTATTGAATAGTTCCCTGGAGTTAATTGACTTACTTGAATAGATGTTTGCTCTGCAGAAAGTAAGTTCTGCATAACGATTTTCCCTTGTGCGTCATAGATTGTGCACATCACATTGTCAAACATACTTGTTCTAATGTTTAATATATCAGACGTAGGGTTTGGAAAAATTAAGACTTCGTAATTGGGAGCAAAATCTTGTAGTTCGACAAATTGCCATAGGGTTTGGTGAAAACCTTGTGTTATATCATTGACCCCATCCGTTTCAGTATTTATTGCAATCTCTCCTATTGTAAAATCAATATTTGCAACTGCATTAGAGTATGAATCTCCTTGAGTCGATACCACATTTTGTGCTGAGCTGGATAAAGTCGAAGCGAGTGAAAATAAGACTAATTTATTCTTCATAATAAGTATAATTAGGCCGCAAAAATAAGTGAAAAACTCATATAACCTGAACTCTGTATTAGTCTAGAATTGATTAATCAAACGGATTTGGACTATTATATGAGAATAGAGAAATTTAAGGCAACTTACATATTTGGTCTTTCAAAACTTTTACCTCATGGACAGCAGATTAGACTCAAAATTATATCGAGACAATTAAATAATAAAAGATAATTTAAAAGATACGGATTACTTTTAAGAATTCTATGAAAAAAGAGAAAGCAAACTAACTAAGGGTTAAACTTAAAAGATAATAACATCAAATTAGATCTACTTGAAGTCCCCTTTATTATCAAGTTTCACATTAAGATTTCAAAATATAGAAGAATATATTAGTTGGAGACATAAAAAATGTGCTTCCTTCAGACTTAATGATAATACTTGGTATCTAAGAAAATATGCGCTCTAAGAATATCTTAAAAAGTTTCAGATACGTCAACATTCATAACATTATCAATCGATCAAGTAATTGTACCCTATTTTGTCCCCCTGACATAGTGGTAAGTTTGATATGTACATTCTACATTTGGTTTAACTCTAAAATACATTTATGGAAAGTACTCTCAAAGTTCAGCATGAATACAACACCTTAGAAAAGGTTGAACAATTCGTTAAGCAAGAATCCTCTTACAACTGTTCAATTGAATATGATAGTTGGGATGTTAGAACAGACGCGAATGGACAGATGGAAAAATGTGCATTAATTAAGAAAAGTGGAATGCATGGGATGAAAATACATTTCACAAAGGAAAATGAAATTTTGATATGTCATTTAATTCCTAGTAAGGTAATGAATGCCTATTTCGGTAGAAGTCAAAAAACCAGAAGAAATATTCTAGAGATTATCGCCGGAAGTATTAAGGACTCCTTGCTTCTGGGCAGTCAAAAAAAGGCTTTCAAAGAGATGGAAGAAGTACTGCTTAAAATAGCCGAGAAATAACTATAAATAATCAAACCACATATACATGAAAAGAATAACTACAAGCATTATTGTATTTGCAGTAATCAATTTAATTGCCCTGGATGTGAATGCTCAAAATGTAAACATTCCTGATGCCAATTTCAAAGCATACTTAGTGGGAAATACAGCAATAAACACGAATGCAGATACTGAAATTCAAATAAGTGAAGCAACTGCTTTTAGTGGGCAGATAGCTTGTTCAAACCTAGGAATTACTGACATGACGGGATTAGAAGAATTCACGAGTCTGACCATTTTGCAATGTATACAAAACAATTTCGCCACTTTAGATGTAAGCCAAAACACAGCGTTAACCTTACTTAATTGTGGTAATTCAGGTTTAACTACTCTTGACGTTAGCCAGAATTTAGCGTTGCAACACTTAATTTGTGATAATACTGCCTTAAATTCAATTGATGTTAGCCAAAATTCTAACTTGCTTAATTTGAAAATTCTAAACAACAGTGTAACAACATTAGATGTTTCTCAGAACCCTTTGTTAACGTATTTGAGAATTGACGGTAACAATATAGGCGCGTTAGATTTAAGTATGAATCCAAATTTGACTGCAATGGAATGCAGCGGGAATAATTTAACTGAGTTAAATTTGACAAATATTAGCACCAGTACACTAACAATTTTTGACGCCTCATCGAACCCTAATTTAAGTTGTATTCAAGTAGATGATGTTGCAGCAGCAACTGCAGTTTGGACAAATATTGATCCTGCATCAAGTTTTAGTCTAGATTGTTCAATTTATGTTTCATCAATAACTGTCCAAGGAGAAGCAGGATTATCTGCCATTACAAACCAAGGAGGAACACTACAAATGGAAGCAGATGTGTTACCCTTAAATGCAGATGATAATACTTACACTTGGAGTGTAACCAACGGAACAGGTTCTGCGAGCATTAATATCAATGGATTGTTAACAGCTATTACAGATGGGACTGTTACTGTAACAGCAACAGCAAATGATGGCTCGGGTGTGACAGGAAATACTATTATAACTATCTCTAATCAAAGTGTTGGAATTGATGACCTAAGCAATATTCATAAATTAACTATCTACCCAAATCCGGCCGGCAACCAACTATATATTCGCACGGATGAAAAAATCGAATTAATAACAGTTGTAGATGTTACAGGTAAAACAATTAAGGCGATAACAAACAATGATTCCATTGATGTTTCAAATTTAAACGGTGGAATTTACTTTTTGCAAGTAAAAACGAATGAAGGAATATCCAGTAAAAAGTTTCTAAAAAAGTAATAACCCCGTCTACGAATTTAAATGAAAGGCTATTAATTATTGATAGCCTTTTTCTTTGAGTTATTAAACCGAGTTAGGTTTCATTTAGCCCACATTTTGTTCCGTGAACTGCTCAAAACAAGTGCTTATATTACCTCAAGATGTTTCCTTTTCAAGCAAGTTTTCATCTTCCAAAGTGAAACGTTCTCTGGTGATTTTTGGTGGTCACTTAGTTTAAATGCGAAAACGAAGACCATTAAACAAACATTAAAATGAGTAATTAACTCAAATAATATTTCTGATTTACCACTCCGGGTATATTTCCCAGAAACAATTCACCTTGACATTATTTGAAGATAAATATCTAAAAAATATTATAGAAGTCTAGATGACCACTTCTAAATATTAAGTAGAGATTATATGAATAATTACAATCAAGTCAACTTAATTAAGTACATAAATTCAAACGATATCTATATAAATTCGAAAAATACTCTCATATAACCTGAATTCTGTATTAGTCTAGAATTGATTAATCAAACGGATTGGGGCTATTATATAGGAATAGAAAATTTAAGGCAAATAGAACTATTTTTTGTAAAAACCCTTTTCAGAGAATATGTAAAGAAATAATTCAAGCCATATTCTCTTGGCCCTTCACAATACTATATTCCTATCCATCTAATTGGTCCCTTATATTGAATAACTAATCATCAACTTTATACCACGAAACTATTAACAAGAAGGTACATCAAAAATATGCGGACTTTCAATTAAAAAAGCCGCTTCATTTTGATGAAGCGGCTTTAAAGTATTTGAAATTATCTCTCAGTTATTACCCTACAATATTTACAGCAATACTCTCACCTTTATAAACTGTGATAATTTTCCCTCCTGCTCCTGTTCCTTCTTGCAGGTTACTTATTTTTTCTCTTTCTATTGTTATAGTAGCAACACCCGTTGATAACGCCTGTAACCCACTATAGCTCAATTGAATATTAGTATCTCCATCTTCATTGGAAGTAAACGTTTGTGTGCCATTAAGACCTGTGATAGTCACTCTTATTACTTCTCCTTGTTGGATAGCATCTCCAGTCCAAGGCAAATAAAACGTCGCTCCTTTTGATATGCTATATAAATTGTCTGGTAATTCAATAGATGAAGGAGCTACAGCATCATTAGAAAATAGTTGATCATCATTGTTACGGTAGTTGAAAGTTCCCCCATTAATTTCAGGTGAATTAGTTATTTTGTAGGAACGTGATCCGCCACTCCAAGATAATAAACTACCTCCAAAATCTACTCTCGATGGAGAAATTAATTCTACTTTTGATCCGTTATTGTTGTCTTCTCTAAATGTCGCGCCTATGTCTGCTCTATTATCGTCTGCATCGTATTCATAGGTATACTCGGCGTAAATTCTACTTTGGTCTAAATCAGATGAGCTTTCCTTTTTACATGAAGAAAAACATAGAACTGTAAACATTAAGAATACAGATATTGATGTTAAATTTTTAAGATTCATAATTTTCATTTCAAAAAAATTAAATAAAATATTTAGTTCAATTAAAACACCACATATCCAATGATTTGGTGTTTTGAGGGCGCAAAGATAGTTCATTTTAACTAAAAAACGAATTAGTTCAATGAATAATAGTTACTCACGCGATATAAACCTGAATTATTCAACTAATTCACATACAAACAGATAATAAATAAAAACTCTTTCCCTTAGCTTACGAACAATCGTTTTATTGGCATTAATGTTTTCTCTCAAAGTAGCGAACCAAGTACTATTAAATCAAAATTTACTATTAACAGTCATTTTTCGAATACCTCCGAAGCTATAATCGACAACTACAATATTGAAAAAGCAAGGGATAAAATACCTAAAACAATATATTTGAGGCTATTAACAATGAATACACTACAGTCTGAAAGACTAATTTCACAAATGAAATCATAATAATTTGGGATGCTATGGATAATTACTCACTATAATGACGTAAATAGAAAACTGTATACAACAAAGCATCTAAAAATCACTCTGACGATAACTATAAGGAGATCATCAAACTTCGCGGACCAAATTCAAAAATTGGTTATTTTTAGCTAAACATTGGTTTTAATTCAAAAAAATTAATCATGATGAATAAAATGTCTCGAATAATTAGTCTTGTACTTGCCTTCTTAATCCTTTATAACCCAGCATTTGCATGCACAGGCATCACTCTAAAATCAAAAGATGGCGGAATTATCGTTGCTAGAACTGTAGAATGGGCTTTGAGCGATGCGCAACACAATAAAATCCTAATAGTACCAAGGAATAAAAAATTTAAAGGCCAAACACCTCAAGGTTACAATGGTAAATCGTGGACAGGAAAGTATGGATTTGTAACCCTTACTGCTTACGGACAAAACTATGGCCCAGATGGTTTAAATGAAGAAGGTTTGTACGTTGGAGTATATTATCTTCCAGGATTTGCCAAATATAGTACATATGACCCTGAACATGCGGCCAATTCAATGAGTGTCGGAGATTTAATGCAATGGATGTTGTCCTCGTTTAAATCCGTAGACGAAATTATATCAAATCTTAACTCTGTGACCGTAGTTGAAGTTATCAACAAAGAGTTTGGTGGTGCCGATTTACCCTTTCATTTTAAAATTGCTGACCCGAGTGGGAATAGTAAAATCATTGAAATTGTCAACAACGGTGAAGTAAAAGTATATGAACCTTATTTGGGTGTTATCACAAATTCACCAACTTATGACTGGCATGTAACTAATCAAAGAAACTACTTAAGACTTACCAATGCACCTAACCCTGAAAGAAATTTTGAGCCCTACAATTTAAAGCCAATTGGAGGTGGATCGGGATTACTAGGAATACCAGGTGATTTTACTCCACCATCAAGATTTACAAGAGCTGCCGCATTTACTGCATCATGTCGCCCTTTAGAAAATAGTCAAGATGCTGTTCTAGAATCTTTTAGAATATTAGACAATTTTAATATTCCTTTAGGAGCCCATGTTCCGAAAGAATACATGCCAAATGATATTAGTAGTGCAACACAAATGACAACCTCATCAGATTTGAAAAACAGGGTGTTTTATTTTCATACCATGTGGAACAGACAGATTAGAAAAATAGATTTAAATAGTATTGACTTTAGTACAATTAAAGAACAAATAATTGATGATGACAAGACTAAAACCAACAATATTAAAGATGTATCACCAAAGAATAAAAACTAAAGCGAACACTGGAGGATTGACAAGTCATTTCTGTTAGAAAAGAACAAAGAGAGATATCTGTTTTTTAGATTAATTCAGGGGAAATCAAAGAAAAAAATCCCGCCAGACTTGGTGGGATTTGTTCAAATAATTCCAAAGTTTAATCTATTTTTTAATCCCCTTGAACGTCTTTTGTATACCGTTATAATATATATAATTATAAAATATACCCACGGATTTAGTTTTCCAAATTAATCACGTTCCCACTTTCATTCATAAGAAGTTGACCTGATGGTAAAATCGAAGCCTTGAATTTCTAGGTTGGATTGAACCGTTATATAATTGCTTCTAGGATTTAGTACTAACTGTATTTGAGTTGCTGTCTGCTATATGATGCCAACGTTATAACAGTCCTCATTGAATTCAATTTGCGCATCAACAGACAGTTAGATTGATTCTCAGAAACACTAAGGTTGTCCAAACTTACATTGTTTGACAAGTCGATTGTATTAATAGCAAGAGCACCCAGTAAGAAGGTCTTAAACTGTGGATCAGGAATATGCACGTTTTGGGCAAAAGAAGTATAGCAAGCTGCTATTAATTTAGTAAGTATTAAATGTTTCATTTGTCTTTTCTTTTCAAAAAAACGAGATTACCCTTTAATTCTCTGCCTTAAATTTATTTCGTGATCAATTAAATTCAGTAATTGCCAATATCACTTGAGGAAGCTTGAGTAAGTCTCTATTTTGAACAGTTACGGGGTTTTTCACAGAAATTGTTTTTGGTCAAAATCCCCGAACCCTCAAATAAAACTTAAATATGAAAAGAAAATGTTCTTGATGAACATATACCATTGGATAATGAATAGTCCTAACAATAGATTTGAGATATTTGATTGGTTATGCTATTTGCAAATAGTCTTTTTAATCATCTTCTGATAAAAAAATTGCAGTAAAAGAAATGATAACTTATTATTCAACAAAATTGTAATACCAACAAATCGATAACGCGTAACCTAAAGTATAAATACACATAAAATTACCTGAACCCCGCGCATATTCTCCTTTCAAACAAATCATTTTTGGATTAAAAATCTATTCTTAACTTCGAAAAAACAACATTAATAGCGATTCACACTTTACTGAGTTGAGTTCATTAGTCCCATTAAAAATGACAAAAAGAGATTACATCATTCGTCAAATAGCCAAGACAAATAAGAAGAACTACGAAAATTATGTCGTAACTCGAATCTACCATTTGTTAAACCGAACAGATCTAAAATTTGTAACGCAGCAATATGTAAATCGCCCCGAAGGTCATGCGTTGACGGATATGTATTTTCCACAGATACAGTTGCATATTGAAATTGACGAACCTTTTCATAGGAAGCAAGTCGATTTAGATATTGATAGAGAAACGGATATTATCCAAGCCACTAACCATCAGATAAGTCGGATTAAAATTACCGAAGATATAGACTCTATAAACAACCAAATTGCTGATTTGATTGCAGAAATAAATGCTAGGATTGAAGTTTTAGAGAAAAAAAAAGAATGGGAGTCATGGGATTTAGACAAAGAGTTTAATCCGAATTATTACCGTGAGAAAGGATATTTAGACGTTGAAGAAAGTCCTGCTTTTAGAAAAATAGTAGACGCTTGTAATTGCTTAGGGCAAAATTATATATCTGTACAGCAAGCTTGGTTTAAAAGTAAAGTTTATCCGAATCATAATTTATGGTTTCCAAAATTTTACGAAAACGAAGAATGGGACAACCAAATCAGCAAAGACGGAAAAGTAATAACTGAAAAATGTAAGAATCCAGAAAAATATGAAGAGTGGTTTAAAGGCGTGACTTCAAATTTAGTAAAGCGAATAACATTTCCAAGAAGTATCGATAATCTTGGATTTAGACTTTACAGATTTGCAGGAATATTTGAAACCGATTTAAATTCATCTTCATTAGAAAATGGAGTGATTCACAGATTAAAAGAAACGAGAATCAAAATAGAAAAAGAAAACGGAGGTTAACATTCACGAAAAAAACATAAACTGCACAACCTGAGTTTTTTATGTATTTTTAATACTGTGCAATAATCAAAATAAAACCATGTCAACAAATAAAAATATCTATTTAATAACTATCAACTGCCTCTATACGATACTTCTGGCAAACACTACAAACATGAAATTTATATTATGACGGAAATAGAAAAATTAGTTTTAGAAGCAAAAAGCCATAGAGCTATAAATCATCCATATCTGGTTGCTTTGAAAGATGGAACATTAAATAATCCTTATTTGGCAATAAAAGATTTCTCAATTCAATATTCAGGTTATACGGCATGGTTTCCAAGATTCTTAACGGCCGCTATTTCAAAAATAACGAATCACTCACATAGAGCTCACCTGCTAGATAATTTAAGTGAAGAGAGTGGTAACATCGACATAGATGAACTTGAGCTACTTAAAAAAATGGATATCGAAGAAGAGTGGGTTCAAGGAATCTCACACCCTGAGTTGTTTCAGCGATTTAAAAAGGCGTTAGATATAAGTGATGATACGCAAATTGATGAAGCCACTGAGATATGGCGAGAAATGTTTCTTAATGTATTATATAATGGTTCAGAAGCTGAAGTAATCGGAGCTATTGGAATTGGAACAGAGAGTGTGGTAAAATATATTTACGAGCATATTACTTGTGGTATTCAGTCTCATACGGACCTTAAAAAATACGATTATGTTTTCTTTGAACTACACTCTGAAATTGATGATGAACACGGTAAGATAATGATTCAAATAGCAGAAGATATTGTACAGAGTAACCCTAGCAATATGAATGATATCCGAAAAGGAATGCTTAAAGCTCTTGGATTAAGAGTGATGTTTTGGGATATGATGCTTGAAAGAGCCAATAAACAATAGTATGGGAGTAGAAAAAAATACAAAAAAGCTTTACGACAATCAAGCAAATGACTGGAGTCGTAATGAACCAATATTGTTGTCAGATTATTCCGCAAGACCTTTTGTTATAAATTTATGTGAGCCAATAGAGGGGAAGAATGTCCTTGATATGGGATGCGGCGAAGGGTATGTCGGAAGACAGATTTTGAAGAGGGGCGCGAAACATGTAGATGGGATTGACATTTCAGACAATATGATTGCTAATGCTATTCAAATTCAGTTAAATGAAAATATTGAAAATGCCAGTTATCAAGCAATGGACATTTCCGATTTTAAAGTTGAACAGCAGGAAGAATACGATCTTATTATTGCTATGTTCTTGTTTAATTATCTCTCAATAGAAGAAACTCAGGCAACAATGGAAAAAGCCATACGGCTACTAAAGCCTGGTGGTTATTTTATTTTTTCGGTACCACATCCACTTTTGGCATATTTAAAGAAGGATAAATACCCCTTTTATTTCGAAGTAAATGGAGGATATTTCTCAGGAAGGAATAATCTTTTTCCTGGCGAAATCTGGAGAAGAGATGGGGTTCCTGTAAACGTACAATGTGTTCATAAAACGGTACAAGATTATTTCATGTGTCTTAAAAATGCAAATTTCAAAACTATACCAGAAGTATATGAGTTACACATTACCAAAGAGCATATAAAGATAGATGAAAAGTTTTTCGGTCCCTTAGAAGACCTTCCTTTGCATATGGCTTTCAAAATTCAAAAACTGTAACGATGGAAGATTCTCTAAAAGATCTCACCTGGGAAAAATCTTTGCCTGACATAAATGATCTTTCAATTACCATTCCTCAAGAATTAGTTGAACCTTGTCCAAACATCATCATAGATGAAGAAATAGATCCCAATTTACTAAGCGACTTTAAAAAAACATTACCGTATAAAAGATTAATAGATTGGTCTAAATCGAACCTCTCGGCAATTATGTCATCACCCGGATTTTCTTTACTTAAGGTTTCTGATTACAAATTGGATAACGATAAATTAAAATCACTATATTATATAATCGCTCTTGGGCTAGGAACACTTAATGATAGATACGGGGATCTTTTTGACGTGAGAGATAAAAAGCTTGACTACAAAAAAGAAGCAATCCCAGTATCTAAAACAAACGCTTCAACGGGCTTTCATACTGATAGTACTGCGCTGGAATATAGTCCTGACATTGTAGGATTACTTTGTTTACAACCAGCGAAAATAGGAGGGGAATCTATACTTGCCAACGCGGCAGATTTGTATCTATGGATGAAACAATTACATCCTGAAGACCTTGATATATTGAGTAGGCCAATAATACGTGATGTAATAACACCCGGAAGCCAAACAGATATTGAAGCAATTAAAAAAAATCGATTCCCCGTTTTTTCATTTGTCAATGACAGTTTTAAATTTAGATTCATGAAATACTGGATCATTAGTGGACACAATCGATGTAATCTAGAAATCCCAATGGAACTTAAACGGGCTTTAGATAGAATAGATGATTTTTTCAAAAAAAAAGATAACTTGTCCTATTATAGTATGGTTAGAGGCGACATACTTTTTGTTAACAACAATTTTATTTGTCATAACAGAACTAAGTATGAAGATTACGATGAGCCAGAAAGAAAACGAATTTTAGTTAGAACATGGATTAATCAATAAACGATTTGCCAAATAAACCTAAATTAAAACGCAGTTTAGCCAGACCGTTAACTTTTGTATAAAAAAACTTAGTGAGAAATATTCTTCTTGGTATATTAATACTTTTTAGTTTTAACGCTAAATCTCAATCAGATTTGATCTTTAGCAATAAGCTTAGCGTTAGATTAGCTCCTCTTTCTTTAATTGATTTTTACAATGGATCATGTTATAAGATAGGATTAGAAGTTTCGCTCTTCAAAAGCACATCAATAACCGCAGACTATGGAGGTTACTTTAAAAATTTTAACGTTTGGAAAAATTATACAGGATATAATATTGATGTTGGTTTGAAATATTACCTAAAACATCAATTGCATCAAGGTTTTTATATATCACTTAATTATTTCTACAAGAATCAAGGGTTTGATTATAAAGACTCTATTAAAGAAGCATCATCTGCATATTATACCGAATATCGAACTCAGAAATATGTAACATGTGTCAATATAAATATTGGAATGTTGAATTTGTATAACAAAAGATTTATTTTGGATTTTTTCGGAGGCATCGGGATTCGATACAAGAATGTCAGCTCTTCTATATCAATAGATGATTTGAAAAATGGAATTGAATACAACGATTCACAATCGCTTTATTTTATTGTAACGCCTGGAGAGTTTATCTACCCGAATATTAACCTTGGATTAAGGATCGGAGTTAAAATAATCTAAAGTAAATAACAAAAGCTATTACGAAGTTTTGCAGATAAAATCTATTAATTTCTCCATTATCTAATCAAAGGTATTCATCATGTACAAAAGAGAAATTAAATAAACCCCGGTGCAAGTTGATGTTTTCATACGAACAGACTTCATAACGTTGAGCTTTGATTTATTTGTATATTAATCAAATTAAAAGGTCACACAATGGGAAAGTTACTAAACCTGTTTCAAAAGATAACCCACAATTAAAACAAATTTTGGCCTTATATTTGGTTCGATCATAAACTGTCTGGCTCCAATTAATATTTATAGAAATAATTACGTAGAAACTAAATTTTAAGAAGATGATAAAATCAATTCAACTACTTGGGTCGCTCGCTTTAATATTAGTTTTTTCAATAGAAGTAAAGGCACAAACTTTACCAAAAGAAATGTTCGAGAAATTTGGAGCACTTGCGGGATGGATGAATACTCCATTGATTAACTCGCACATAGAAGAATCTGCTGAATTAAATGTTAAATTTCATTTATTGCTTGACGAAACGATAATCAAGGATTCTAAAATTATTCCCCTAGGAAAAGTAGAAAACGGCAAAAGTGTAATACTGTTGTATATAATTGCAGAGTATACTGAAGATGGCAAGTTAGATTTTTTCAATTTACACGCCGCTACTTTAAACCAGAAAACAGGGGAGAAAACAAGCTCAGAAAAATATTTATTAGCTGGAGGCACAAGAGGAAAGTCAATATACAATGGAAGTTACAAATTAAAAGAAAAAGGATTAATGGTTATTTCCCAGAATGAGATAAATACTGAAACTGATTCCGAAACTATTTTAGTCAAGGAGTACTTATTCCAAAAAGGATTGAAATATATACGAACCACTGAGTAGTAAATATACCAATATAATAGATTCAAATAAATTGAACCTATACTAATTAATTATCCCCTAGATAGTTTGTACAAGCGTAAATTCAAACATGATAGATGTATGTTTTTACCTACTTCAACCTTTACTTTCCTCTTTTAAGGGAATTAATCCCCACTAGCCCAGATCTGCTAATACTTGCCGCTGATTTGAAAGCTAAAAGCAATCCCACCTACATTTTTGTTTCTTATAAACCTCAAAAAATTTATCGGTTGAACAGTTCTTTTCTATAATCGCATGAATACTACTATTGAAGTAAAAAAGAAGCAAAGCTATTCAGCTTTGCTTCAACAGTAGAAACCATATGTTTAACCCAATAAAAATACATGGATTCATAAGGCCTATTTTCGACTAAAGACATTTACAAGACATCTCTTTCTTAGACCCAATCGCCATGTCTAAACCTGATGAATACGATGACCCATTGTGCTCCTGAATAAATGTAAAGTCCTCCTTCACACACGCTCCATCTATCGTAGAAACAATTAGTGCATTTATAGTTCTTTTAATGATAACCCCTGTATAGTTATTTCGAACGATTGTCCAATCCTTATCCAAAATAATGACCTTTTTCGCTTGTTCTTTCCAACCTTTTTCGTTGAATTTTTTTAGCATTTTAGCTTCAAGTGATGGATCAATTCGACCGCTTTTTGGGAAACAAAAATCTTCATTCTTCAACAACTTAACGATTGCATTCTGCGTTAGGTTAAGAGTCACTTCTCCTGAAGCCAAAACCTTGCTGTACTTTTCATCCTGACCAATCAAGATTTCAATTTTTAATGCGTGCTTTCCTATGGTTAAATTCTCAATTACTTTAGTGTAGAAAATTGATCTTGATCCAAAAAGAAACGAAACTTTAGTTGTCAATGCTTCCTCATACAATTCTTCAGGATTTTTGTTATAGAGAAGCTCTCCCGTTTGATAAAACTCCTTCCCATCAATGTATACCTTGTAACGGACCATCGCTTGGTTTTTAAAAGATGAAAAGCCAAGAGCTGCGTGGTACTCGACAGCGGGTTTATCAAAAAACCATCTGAATCGAACAGGTTCATCCAAAGTAATTTCGCGCTGGATATCTGCATCCGAAAAATCTTCCAAACTCACATTTTCATTTAAGAAAAATACTTTTCTACTTCTCGCTTCCGTCCATTTATATTTTGCTCTCTGACCCGAGCGATATTCATCAACAACGGTTCCAATTTCTTTTGCAAGCGGCACTAACTTGGAATTAGAGGGGTTAATTTCGCTAAATACTAACAACATTTCTTTATGATATTCCAACAAACCTGCCAACGATTTTTTATGCCATGATTTTGAGCTTTCAAGCTTTGACATAAGCTCTTCGGCTTTTGAAGCTACTCCAGACTCCCATCCTTCATAATTGGTTACGTAACTTTTTCGCATCTCTCTCAACCATTCCCTATCATTTCCCCTAAAACTACCTTCATCGGATAATGCCAATTGATTGATTTTGTCAATCAAAACTGGCAATTCCATTTTTTTTAAATAGAATTCTCTAAAATTCTGAGCACAAGGGCATCCTTCAGGAAACATAGTAGGAGCATCCTTCAAACCATTGCATCTCTCTTTGTTATTCGGTCCAAATTTTAAAAATTCATCCCCACGACTATCCTCAAATTCATATTTCTCCTTTAGCCAACCTATCAGCTCCATATTCTTCTTTGTTTTTTCCCAAAGCACTCCAATGGACTTAGACCGTTCTTCATACCCCTTCAATCTCTCCTCATATATTCCCGTCGATTTCCACTTAGTATCTTTAGAGCGAATCACTGGAATACCATCTGCAACAACTTTATACGGTTCCATAAATGAAGCATAGTTTTCTTGGCTTTCTGCAAAATGCTTATCAGTAAGAGCCTTTTCAACAAGAAAAACATCCAATTTCGTAATACTGGCTTCCACTTCAAATATCTCATCCTTCGCAGGACTTTTTAAAACTTTCTTTTCAGGACTACTTTCAAATACTCCAGGATTTACCTTTTCACTTGTTCCTTCCTTTTTACTATTCATTGCATCCGTTAACCTTCCAATTTGCCCATATGACGAAAATCCCATACAGGAAAACATTAATGTTACAATTAGCAATTTTGTGTTTCGTTTCATCTTTTTTTCGGCGAATTTAAATGTTTTAATCACCGACCATTAATTCAATTTGATCAACTGATTATTCTGCACTGATATGAGGATATTTGGAAAATAATCCCCGTATAATGTATCTAATTAATAGTAACTATGATAATGGGATTTACCTCATTGAAGTTAGTTATCTGACTAAATTAGATCGTTAAAAAATAATCAAAAGATAAGTGAGGAATCACAGTTCATTCTGATTTGAAAGTGCATTTTTTGTAACCACTCGTTTGCTTCTAGCCACATTGAGCCGGGTTCCATCAAACAAGTGTAAAACACTTTCAATCATATCATAGGAATCCACGTAATTCAAGTTCACTAAATGTGACTGGTGTATTCTCAAAAAATTACTCCCACATAATTCTGTTTCTGCTTCCTTTAATGTTTTCGCTACCAAATAACTTTCATCGTTCACGAGAAAATAAGTCGTATAGTTACTGCGCGCTTCACAACGCACAATTTTATGAATTTCGATCAGTTTAATTTTACCTTTTGAAGGTATTGATATCACCTGCTTTTCTTGATCTGCTCCAGTATTGGAAAACCGTTCTGCGATTATGGATAATGCACTAGAGACGGCCTTTTGAAACTTAATGGAATTGATGGGTTTAAGTAAATAGTCTGTGGCATTTGTACTTACTGCTTCAATCGCATAGTTATCGTATGCGGTTGTATAGATCACCAAAGGGGAAGTGTTAAGTTCCTCGAGCAATTCAAACCCTGTCCTCCCACCCAATCGGATATCTAAAAAAATAAAATCAGGGTTCAAGCGCTCTATATTTTTTTTTGCATCGTCGACATTTGTACATTCCGAGAGAATGGTAATCTCAGGAAAAAACCGCTGTAATAATTTCCTAACATTGTATAAGGCATCTACCTCATCATCTACAATTATACAAGTACTGTTTATCATTTTTTATATATGGTAAAGGTAACTTCATGACCGAAATCGCAATTCATAATCTCCATATAATTTCGGTCATTCCAGTTTTTAATTCTTTCTCGAGTTAATTGTATGCCTTTCGATTTTGAAAAATTAATGGCATCCATATTGATAGGAGTCTGACCATTATCTCTTATGCAAAGCTCCATTCTGTCAACGAATAAATCAAACACTATTTTAATCTTACCTATTCCATTTGAATTTGTAACGCCATGAATTATCGCATTCTCAATAATTGGCTGAGAAAATAAGGGGATTACTGTCCATTCGTTCTTTTCTCCATTTACGACTATTTCAAAATCAATCCCCTCCTTAAACCTCAATTTTTCGAGAGATAGATAAGCATCTATTAATTCTATTTCCTTTGACAATGGGATCTCCTTCGAATCAAATGAATTTAAATAATTTCGCATTAAACTGGCAAAGTTGGATAGATAATCACTCGCAACAATCAATTCTTCTTTGTAAATCAATGTTTGAATTGAATTCAAAAAATTGAAAATAAAGTGTGGGTTTAATTGTGCCCGCAATGCCTGAGCTTGCAGATCCTTCAAATGTTGTTCAGCTTGAGACTTTCTTTTAACAGCTCTTATCCTTAATTTAAAACCCAGTAATAGTATCCCTAAGACCAATGGAATTGCCAATGTAATAAAACTAGGCTCTTGCCAAAAAGGCGGTAAGATTCTCAACTTAATTTGTTTCGTTTTTCCAAAATGTATTTTATCTGTACTTGCCTGGACTTCGAAAACATATGCTCCTGGTTTTAAGGCAGAATACATTATGTTTGAATTTCTGGTAAACCGCCATTTACTAGATGTGTTCTTCAGTCGATACCGAAAATAAACCGGCGATTTACGAAGGTTATCGGAAGCCAAAAAAATCTCCACGCGATTTTGCCTATAGGAAAATTCAAGCTGTTTTTCTACTTCCACATTTTTATCGTTTACCACTAACCTCGAAACGATAGCTTGAACTCTATTATTTGCATTATGAAGTTGGTGTATTGGAATATGCTTAACCCCATTGATCGTGAGTGCTATTAATTCACTATCGGTCACGAAAAAATTTGAAATGGGACCAATGTCGAAACCTTGGTTAGTTATAATCAATGAGGATTTTCGGAGGTCGAAAGGCTCTTTTTTATCTAATGCCGTAATGCACTTTTCACTGGCCACATACACACGATCGTTATATGAATTAACACATGTAATTCTGGAACCTAACAATCGAGTTTTAAACACCTTTTTTCCCGATGATAGATCATACACATACAAGCCATGATTTTCCGTTCCAAGATACAATAGGTCTTTATGTCGCAGTATATGCGCAATTTCCTTTCCTGATTTCAATATCAGTTTAGGTTTGTCATTTTCGATCACGTATATATCCCCCTCTTTGTTATATAAGTACCCCTTTTCTTTTGAATAAATCGATCCTTGAATGTTTATCGAGTCATAATTTGAACTTCTCTGTGGATCATCTATTGGAACACATTTCATGTTTCCATGTCTGTTCACACCCCATAAATTTGCTCCTTCAATAAAAAATCGGTAGAATTTATGCTCTCCATCCTCACGTCGAATCTTACCCATCCTAAATTGATTGCCTTTCCAAGAAGGCGACCACTTATAAATATCACTATTTCCAGAGAGCAGGTAATAGATATTCTTTTTTGATTGATACACCACTTGTTTTATCCCTGGGTAATTTCCTGGAGAATAAAAATAGTCTGGAAGCATGAGGCGTGCTGACTTTAAGCCATCCACATACTTCAATGATCCTTTATCGTTGCCTAAAATGTATGCTCCGTTCACTCCTTCGCATAGCAGGTATAAATTGGAGTTATCTTCACCGACTTGATTTGCCGTAAACTCATATGGCTCGTAGTATACCCCCTTTTCTAAAGTAGAATACCAGAGTCCTCCTTGATGATCCTTCTGCGTTGAAGATATCGACATCCCTTTAAGAAAATGCCGTTGAAGAATCAGTGAATTACCTTCCAAAAGGTATTTATAAACTCCGTTTCTTGTCCCTACCCATAAATTATCTTCGAAGGCATCAAGAGCAATTACGTCGTTGATTTGTAGCTTTTCGAGAAGCTCTCCATCCTTAATTAACAGCACGTATCCGTTATAGGAAAGCGCTATGCAATCATCTATTTTTAGAGCCCTAGTCACGTACCGGCGATTATGAACCTGAAGATTCAACCCTATTGAATCAACCTTGCAGCTCATTTCCCTATAATCCCTAATTCGGAAAGTTATAAATGTGCTATCTCCCGAAGTAACCCCCATAACTATCCCGTCCTCATAGACTTCAATCTCTCCTGCTTTTAATTTTCGTTTTCCATCATTTGGTAAAATCCCTTGGGTGTGTGTGGCAATCTTTACCTCACCCTGATCATTAACGTAAAAGCCTATTGGTGCAAAAGTCGTTTCTGGAGCAAGTGCGTCATTATTGTTGTATTCCGTGAACACCCCATTCTCAAAAAAACAAATCTTATGGTTATAGGTTAAAAACCAAATACGTCCCTTTTTGTCTTCAAAAAAATTAAAAACCGTGTTATCTGTTAAACCATCCCCAGATGTGTACGTTTTGAAACCATTTCCATTATACACTGTGACACCTGCATCCGTGGCAATCCAAATATTCTTCTTGGAATCCTGAAAGACCTTGTACGTTTCATTGCTGTGAAGTCCATCTCGAAGCGAATAATTTATTAAAACAGGATCGCCCTGAGCATAAGTCGTATAGATGGAAAATACACCCATTACGCAATATAGCAGCAGATGTTTTATCTTTACTACCAACTGAGTTTTATAGCTTTCTTTTCTTGTCAAAATTCATTCAAATATAATCGGTAATTATTGGCATTCAAACATGTTATTCCTTCTTAACTGCGTTAATAAATTAAATGAAAAGCAAAATACTATCAATCTACGAACTTCTTAGTATTCGGTAATTTATTAATGAAATTAAGTTGTTAAATCCTGTACTTGATAAAAAATACTTAATTAACGAATTTCTCCAATTATCCTGTTTGACGAACCAAATAATAAACTATTTAAGGAAAACTTGTTTCACTATCGTAATTAGCTGTAATATTCAACCGAAAACTATTTGGTTATGGTATCTTATAAAAAAATGAGGACGTCTGTTGTTACGAGTTTCTTTTTTTTCATTTTGACTTTAAATCTATCTTGCTATTCGCAAGAAATTAATGATCCAACTACAGAAATTGAAGTTCCTCATTACTCGCCTACCTCAAAGGAAGACTACTGGTTTAATAATTCTAGCAAGAACCACTGGCGAACCATTCGGGAAAATTCGACTTTTATCATCGAAAGGCTAAACGACACTTTTGATTCCCAAGAAATTTATACCATTGATACTCCTGCTGGCTATTACAGAAAATCCTATTGGTTTAATCAGTCAACGGAAACATTTTACGCTTGCTTTACAAAAGGGGCAAACTATCAATTTCTCCGTTACAATTTAACCGAAAATAACCGAACTTTGATAGAAGGAATCGTTGAAGAAGATCTCTCCATAGATAAAATTCACTGGGGAGAAAACACCGTTTACAGCAAAGTTCGAAACAAATGGGGTCTAAAAGGGTTTGATCTCATTTTCGATTTTAATACGATAAAACCGCATAAAGTGCACTTAAGTGAAACCTGTTCCAACTACTTTGAGGAAGGCGGAATGAAATGGGTGTTATCCTACTCTTCTACAAATTTTAGCGCCTTTGGCTCATCTCTAAAGTACTCATACCGCTTGAATCAATTAAACGACCAGTTTCAAGTTATTCATTCTTTTCCCATAGAAACAGAATTAGCGAGAATAGAAAACATCAAATGGAATATTGAAGACGGTGAAATCAGTATTTGTGGACTTACGAAATACAGTAAGAATAGCCTAAACACACGGTGGGGAATTTTGGCAGTGACTGCCTCTCAGGAACAAATAGCACAAAATCATCTTTGGGTAACAGACATAGACGAAGTCTTCGATTGTTTATCCGTCGATGAGCGACAAAAATCAAACAATTTACTTCGTCGCGACAAGTTGAAAGACAAAGGTAAACACTACAATATTTCGCCATACGTGCTGTCTTTTTCGAATACAGCTAGAACAGAATCTGGATTGCATATTGCGCTAGATTTTGCAGAGCCGCATGAAGAGTGGGAAGAACCATTCGGAATTAATGACGAAGGAAGATGGGTCATCGAAGAATACCGTCACCAGTCAGCGGTCATCCTAACATTTAATGATGACCTATCCCTCATCAACGCATCTTCAATAAATATGGAAGTGGGGGTATTGGGAAGTATTTTTGGTTGGTTGGCCTGGGATGATCAATTATCCAAAAAACCCATTACCAAAAAGAACAAATCGGCACTACGATTATTTACCCATAATGGAGAACTGGTTAGTGCCTGTCGTTACGAAAATTTCATCTCCATGCAGTATTTTACTTCAAGTCAGATTATTACAAAATATTTCAAGATTAATGATCGATTTCCAGAGCGAAAAGATGTAAAAAGTGTGCGTTGGCAAGGTGCACATTACTTGACAGAAGACACCATTATTTTAGAATCTTTATTAAAATTAAAGGGGAAAAAGAATTACTCTACAAACCTTCGAGTAATAGAGTTAACCAATGAACGAACCCCTGATTAATTAAGGTTTAACCTCTATTATATTTGAAAAACAGAGAAACAAGAGCTTTGGAATTTAGGCGACCCCGCCTAAAAGTAACATACTGAAGAAGAAATATTAAATACATCTATCAGGTTTCAAAATGGAATCTAAACAGAGAAAATCGTGGTTTTTGGTTGGGATATATCCTAAAAATAAATAATACCTTATACAAATGACCCTATAAAAAGTATGCTCAAAATCGGACTCTAAATGAGATCCTTAATCCGTCATTATTTTGCCCTAAATATTACAACAGAACATGGATCAATCTATTTTGGATTTGCGCAATGGGAAAGGTTAATTACGCTTTACCAATAGTTTTAAGATTGAATAAAATGCTTGTAATATAGTCTAAACTAGTTGCTCCGCTTAACCTTCGCTAAACTAAATGACTATATTTAACTATCCGAAGGCACAAGTTAGTTTAGCCTATAGTAATAATGAATGAGACAATTCAATTATGCATTTATTTGACTCCAATAAAGTAAATTTTGAGCTACTGAAGAAAAGGGCTTTTAACTTAAGATGGGCTGAACTTCCAGATGATGTTATTCCGCTTACTGCTGCCGATCCTGATTTCAAGAGTGCACCAGAAATATCAGAGGCTATTATAGATTACTGTCAAGGGCAATATTTTTCATATGGTCCGTCCGAAGGGCTAATTGGATTGAAAAAAAGTGTAGCGTCTTTTTTTGTTTCAAAGCGAAACGTGCCTGCTGCGTATGATTTTGTTCTACCTGTTGATAGCACTGCTTATGGAATTTACTTGACTTGCAAGACTATACTGAACACTGGGGATGAAGCGATTATTTTTGATCCCGTTGACTTTTTATTTAAACATTCCATTGAAAAAGTAGGTGCAAAAGCAATTCCCTTTTCAATTCCTCCAAACACTACAAAAGTTGATTTTCATAAAATAGAACATCTCATAACCGATAAAACTAAATTAATTTGTCTCTGTAATCCATTGAATCCAACAGGCAAAGTATTTACTAAAAGTGAGCTAATTACGCTTGGATCAATAGCAGTAAAATATAATTTAACCATTTTATCAGATGAAATCTGGAGTGATATTGTCTATCATCCTGCAAAATTTGTGAGCATAGCATCACTCAGTGAAGAAATAAGAAATAAAACGATAACTGTTACGGGTTTCAGCAAATCATTTGGAATGGCAGGTCTGCGTATAGGGGTAATTATAGCGCATAATGAACAACATTACAAGAGTATATTAGATCACTCCATGCATAAATCCACTATACACGGAGTCAATATTTTATCGCAAGTAGGGGCAATAGCTGCACTCGAGAAATGTGATTATTGGTTAGAAGAATTTGTAAATCACACTAAGAAGATGAGAGATCTATTAGTCCGTGAAATTAATTCAATTCCAAACTTAAGCTGCATTGCTCCAGATGGATGTTATGTTGCATTTGTAAATATTGAAAAAACGAATAAAACAAGTCAGGAAGTCTACGAAATTTTACTGAATGAAGCTAAAGTTGCAGTAGTGCCAGGCTTAGAAAATTGGTTTGGAAAAGGAGCAGAAGGCTACATAAGAATTTGCTTCTCAACTTCAGAGGCCATTTTAAAAGAGAGTATTTCACGAATTAAAAAATGTTTGACTTGAAAATTGTAATTATAGGCGGAGGAATTGCTGGTTTGGCTGCCGCAATAGCACTAAAGAGAAACAAAAATAAAGTTGTTGTTAGGGAAAAAAACGCTAGCTCCAGTAATTCAGGAATGGCATTTATGATTCATGAAAGTACAATTAGAAAAATTAACGCACTAACTGACCGTGATCTAGAAGTAAAAGACTGTCAAATAAATAACTTTGTTTTAAGAGATAGTCGTTTAAACACAGACCATATTAAAATAAAAGGATGGTACGCAATTAAACGAGTCAAACTTCTCAATTTTCTTCAAAGCCAGCTTTCAACCGATGAGTATCGCGATAATTCTGATTTTTCGCACTTTCATTATAAAGAAGACAAGGCCATTGCTGCTGTTTTTAAAGATGGCTCTATTGAATGCGGAGATTTATTTATTGGAGCAGACGGTATTAACTCTCAAGTTCGGAATTTAGTATCCGAAGCACATTTTTTCCCGAATGAAATAAACGAAATTGTATGTATTGCTAAACATAAAGATGAAAATATCCATGATAACACATTCAGAAAATACGTGTCAATAAAAAGAGGGATGTCGTTTGGGTATATTCCTGTTTCCAATAATGAACATGTCTGGTTTCTTCAATTTAACAGCAAATTATATGGTTCAGTATTTGAAAAAAGAGAGGGAATTGAAAAGGCTCTTAGTCCTAAACTCCTAGCAGAGTTTCCGAAAGAAGTAAGGGAAATCATAGCGGATAGTGACTTAAAAAAAAGTCATCTGTGGAAGAATCAAGAATTAAAATTACTTAACTCGTATTATAAATCTAATATCTGCTTAATTGGAGATGCTGCACACGGATCAATATCGCTTACAAGTTCTGGGGTTAGTTCTGGCATATCCTCTGCTATTGAACTTGCTGAATGCTTAAACTCCTTTGAGTCTTTATACACTGCATTCAATGAATATGAAAGCATAAGAAAAAAGAAAAACACACAAACAATTGAATATGCGCAAAAATTAAAACTTCAATTCAATAGTCCTCCTAATAGTATAAACAATTACGCTTTGCCACTTTTTCATTGATTTTGAATCAAAAATGGACCCCCTGAAAAATTATTAAAACAGCCCTTGATATCTGTGCTAAAAGTCAAAAAAAAATAATCAGGATGTTGTTAAAAATACAATAAACAAACATGCGAAAGATCAGAGATTTTTAAAACTGTCAAGTCGCTGGCTTGGCTCTAAAGAATGAACAAATTAATAAGAATAAAATGGATTGGATAAAGACAAACGATCAACCTCTTTCCAAAGAAGATAGCAATGGAGAAAGAGTTATACTAGAAATGTATAGCTCAAATAAAAATGAAACTCCAACTTATAGAGGAACTGTAAAGTTAAACTCAGGTATTGGTAGAATCGCTTTTACATTGATCGACATTGATTCTAAAAAAAAATGGGTAAACCGCTTAGCTGAGCATAATTTGATTGAAGGAGATCTCTTTAGTATGGAATATAGTACCTACGAGCACTACAATCTTGCATGGCCAGTATCAGATCGTGAATATGTGCTGAAGGCAAAATGGTCAATAGATAATAATGCGGAAGGCACGAGTGCGAAGCTTGAAATCGCATCAACTACTCACAAACAATATCCACTAAGAAACGATAGAGTTCGAGGTAATTTAGAATCCTTAATTTTTCACTTAAAGGAAATTTCTTCAGAAACAACTGAGGTAATCGTTGAAATTAAAGTTGATCCAAAAGGGAAACTCCCAAAATTCTTAGCAAATCAAATTCAAAAAAATTGGCCATTAACTACATTAAGAGCACTTAATAAAGAAGTAAATCAAGGGGAAGAAAAACACAAACTTTTCCTTTAAAAAAGGAGCGATGCCCGCGGTCAATCAATAAATATTTATGCTTCAAGATACAATCTTGATTGTCAAAAAGTAAGCCTTGATGGACATAGTCTTTAATATCTTTGGTTTCAAATTCCTTTTTATTGCATGGTCTTATTTTAGCTCTATTGGTATTCTTTAAAGAAAAAATAAGCGACTAAAAATACACATGAGTCCTAGTAGAATTGGTATCTTGCTTATTGATTTTTTAGTATCTTCAAACCATTCAGTTAACCTTAGAACCAATAAAAATCAGTTAAGAAATAACCAACTTAAATTTCAACTGAAAATTCGTTAATGAAATGAAAATAAATTTGTCAACAAGAATCCTAACTTTCACCTGGTTTATATGTTCTTTTAGTATGGTAATTGCACAATCCTGGAGTAAATCATTTACAGCGGGAGGCTACGATTCAAACAATAAATTCTTAGGTGGTTCCGAGGTTTTACAATTGGTTAATCATAAAAATAAATTATTTGCGTCTGTCGGATATTGGCAAGATGAGAATAACATTTGGTATGGGGGAACAAATAACAACATTGGATGGGGGCAAATTAATAGACTCGATAATACGTCTGCTAATTGGCAGGAAGATTTGTTTCTCGGCGCAAGCTTTCTTCGGCCTGAAATACTTAAACAAATAATTTTCACAAAAGACCAATTTGGTAATTTACTGTCATATCCTGATACAGTTTTAATTTGCGCAGGATACTCTCCAAATTATATTTCTAACCAAGTAGTGGTAAAGAGTTTCGTACGAAATGATTCGAATGGAACATGGGGAGAAAGTGAAATAGTACAGGGAGGGTTCCCTGCAGGTGAAAACTATTCCATTCGAGATATTGAAATGTATGTGGACCAACAAACTGGGTTAGAATACGTATTTGCTACTATTGGTACCCAAGGAATCTATAAAGGAAAATACAACCCAGCCACCCCAGGGAAAATCAATTGGGTTTCAACAGCAGAATTTGGCCCCTTAAGTATTAGACCTTTAGGTATTGAAGTGGCAAATGGTGCTCTCCATTTTTCATCAGGAAGTAAACTATATAGACGAATTGATGGAGTTTCACCAAGCTATGTTGTAGAACATGACTTTAGTGACCTTGGCGCCACAATTAATCCTGCGGTGGGCGGGATTAGAGGCTTAACGGCAATCGATAATCCTAGTGGAGTTGATGATGACTTTCTCTTAATGTGGTGCCCTAACGGCCAATCCCAAGGTATTATATATCGACTCGAACCAGATGGTCTTGGAGGATTCAATCGCATTTACGAAGCCAAATTATCCTTGTTGATCGCGAATTTTTTAGCGGGTTCAAGTGCAAGCTATGTTCTTGGAGCATACAATGAGTTTTACGAACATATTGATCCAATAAGCAACAATAAGATTCACCTTGTGGGTTTTGAAGCAAATATATCAGGAGGTGGACACCCTCAATGGAACGGCTATTATAAAGGTGGTTTGTTTGCTATACGAGACTCAAATGGTCAGTATTCCATAGAAGAAATAAATGGAACCATTGGCTCAAATGATACGGCCCTTGTTGCTAATAGGTGCTATGTCGCTTCTCCTTTTCCAGATGAATCTGCAATCTATTTTGGTGGATTTGATCCAAACAGTAACTCTTCTACGAACATGGCTTGGGTATATAAAAAAGAATTTCCAATAAATGCAATGGAAGATATTACTTTACATCAAAACAATTTTGTTATTTATCCCAATCCCACTAATAATGAACTTTATATTGAAAGTGACAATGGTGCCGATTATGAATTCAATATAATTAATCTTCTAGGAGAAAGCGTAGCATCTGGCAGGTTAAATGGGAAAATCGAAACTATTGATATTACAGCTTTATCCCCTAATGTTTATATTGTTAGAATTGCCAATAAATCAATTATATTTGTTAAAACAAACTAAGCTATATGCTTAGTTGTTGCTTCAGCGATAAATCAAGGGGAAACTTCGCATTATTCTCTCAAATACGTCTATCTTTAATATTAAATAATTGTGTCGTTTTCAATTTAAAAAGAAACCCAAATAGAATTAATAAATTCGCTAAGGGAACAAATAGCTAAAACAATGAATAAAATAAAAAAAGTTCCGGTAGTCATTCTAAATGGATTCCTCGGTTCTGGTAAAACAACTCTTTTTAGAAGTCTTCTCGCTCAATCCAAAAAGAAGAACATCCCTGTTTCCGCAATTGTAAACGACATGAGCGAGCTTGATGTTGATGGAGAATTACTTGGTAACACAGATATTGTAGAAGATGATAGTAGCATATTGGAATCTATATCATCCTGCGTTCTCAGTAGTAAAACAGGAATAAAAAAACTCGATGATTCAATTCAGAAGTTATTACGAAATACAACACCTGAATTAATTATCATTGAGACTTCCGGAAGTTGTCATCCCATGCCTC
This sequence comes from Crocinitomicaceae bacterium, assembly GCA_022447585.1. Classification (GTDB taxonomy): domain Bacteria; phylum Bacteroidota; class Bacteroidia; order Flavobacteriales_D; family Crocinitomicaceae; genus UBA4466. The sequence goes on from JAKVAR010000006.1 coordinate 64,437, forward strand.
TTATTGAGTATTTCAAAGGACAGAATCAGGTGCAACTGACAGGGGTTTTTGTTCTTGTTGATAGCTTTATGTTAAAACACGACTTTAATTATGGAGAAAGCCTCATCCCTCAAATGAAGGGGAATATAGCTGAAGGAAAAAGGGATACGATAAATCTATTGGTTGAACAAATCTTATTTTGTAGTCATTTGTTTATTACTAAAACCGATAAAATAGAAGAAGAAAAATTACCTCACATCGCTACGCACGTGCAACAAATTAATCCATTAGTATCTGTTCACTCTGTACTTTTTGGTAGACTTACTTTAGAATCTTTATTTGAATTAGACGAATATAATTATTCAAATGTTGCTCAATTAACCACAGAGTTAGAATCAATTTTAGAGTCTGAGGAAAACGCTGATAGTCCCTATGATTTAGCAACCAGAGTTATTAAGGATGACCGACCATTCCACCCTCAGCGTCTATGGGACATTTGCCATCAATACTTGGATAAACGCATTTATCGAAGTAAAGGTTTTTTCTGGTTGGCAAGTCGAGATAAGCATTCTTTATTATGGCAGCAGGCTGCAGGTGGTATTAGTCTAGAGTTGATTGGCTCTTGGAGGATAGGAATTGTAGAAGATGAGAATCATAACCTTTCGGAAATGGAAATAGAACAGTTAAAACAAATGATTTCGGAAAAAACCGGGCGTTTTGGTGATAGGCATTGCGAATTAACCGTAATTGGAGACAAATCGCAAGTAAATCAGTTTACAGATAAGCTAAATACTTGCTTTCTCACTGAAGATGAAATTAAGCTTTGGGAAGAGGGGTATGAATTTGATGACCCGTGGCCAAAAAATATCATTGAAAGAGTAAGTTAAATTAATCATTGCTGTAGGTGGCTTTTTTATTTTCAATATATAATGTCATATTCTTTTTCAACTTTATGGAAATTTTTACTAAAATGAATGAAATTCTCATTGCAGTTAGTCTTATTTTTTAAATATGAATAGACTCCTCTTATTTCTTTTTTGTACATTTCTATTTGTTAATCGCAGTACCGCAAATACTTCTTGTAAATTCAATAATGGTCCATCTAATGAACATGTTTTAAACCAAGTTTCATCCGTAATTGAATCAAAAAGAATATTATTATCAGAACCTAAAAACGACTCGATAAGAATGTTGAAATTGGGTTCATATAAAAATGGTGAAATCAGGCCAGCCAATTTGCACGGTGATTGGTGGGGGATGTTCATTGAAGAGGATAGTACATATTTTCGAAAAGTTGAAGTTCTATTTACAGCTCTTGAGCCTGATGTGCAATACGATTGGGAATGGTCAATTTCTGTAGAAAACGACGAGAAATGTGATTGGCTTATTCAAGGTATTGACTTTGTTGGAGCCGCTGTTAAATATGAAAGTTCTACAAATAGAAGTTATGGTGGCGGAAACCTTCGAGAACCGAAGAAAATTTGTATAGATGCAGTTTATTCCTGTTTTATCTCTGATCATCTTAATGATGATTTAGGTTACCAGTTTATCTATACAAATGAGGAAGGAGAGTCACAACAAGTAATTAGATATTTAGGATACTCTGAAGCTTACATGCAAGAGGCAACTCCTATTTATGTCGATATCGATTGGATTGGTGATATGGATGGTGATGGTTTTAATGATTTTATTTTGAGTTACAATTCGTCAGAGTTAGAACATAAGACAGCTCTGTATTTATCTTCCAAAGCTGAAGAGGGTGAATTGGTGAAAGAAGTCGCTTTTGTAATGGATCGTGGTTGTTAATTTAGAAAGTTCTAATAAAATGACGATTGTTTTCAAGTTATACAGCTGTTTATCTTAAGTATGAGATACTGGGTTTTAATGCAGTTTAGCTTTTGTTAAATCTTGTTTTTTTCAGGATCTAATATCCCATCAAATATTTTGTCAAGAGTTTCTCTCATTTTTCTTGCAGTTTCTTTGCCAATCTGATTTTAGTTTCTGTCATTCCTATTTTATCATTGAGGAAAGCAACTAAGATGTCTTCAAAATCATCCTGATAGACTTCCTCTAAAATATAAGCAGCTAATTCAGTCCCAGCTCTTGAATATGAGCATTTGAACCCAGGAATAGTATCTATACTTATCTTATCCAAATCCTTTAGAAATGTCTCTTTATCATATTCTTTTAGTATTGAATTAATTTTTGAAGGTGTATCTTTTTTGAGGAAATCAATTGTTAACAGGTCTTCGAGACTGTTCGGGAGAATATTTGGTAGGCCACTTGAATGGGTTAATAAATGCTTAAACAAAAGGTTCAATCACAGTTGATGGGAGTAATATATTCTATATTGAATTTAGTTTTCTGTTAACTTTGTCAATGATGGAAGGAATGGGATTTTTTGAAACCTTGTTAGGCTATGTGCTGGAAACATCCATGCTAGAATGGATTGCTGTGGTTACAGGTCTGATTTATGTAATATTAGCATCATATCAATCCTTATGGTGCTGGTTTTTTGCCATTATTTCCTCAGGTTTGTATGTATATATTTGTATTGATTTTGACCTTTACATCGAATCGGGGTTGCAACTATTTTATGTTGCAATGGCTATTCTAGGTTGGTTCAGTTGGAAAAAAACAGAAGTATCTCAAACAGATAATCGTAATTTGAATGCTGCTAAAAACGTATCAACAATAGAAGTCTGGAGCTTGAAAATTCATCTCATTAATATTATCGTAAGTGGGGTCGCAGCATTTATTCTTGGATGGATATTTGAAAACTATACGAATCAAAGTAATCCATACATGGATTCTTTCACAACGATCTTTAGTTTACTCGCCACTTTTATGGTTACAAAGCGTGTACTAGAAAATTGGATTTATTGGATCGTTATTGATTTAGTTGCTATCTTTCTTTATTCAAGTAGAGGCTTATATTTATCCTCTATACTTTACACCTTGTTTACTTTTCTTGCTGTTTTCGGACTTCTATCTTGGTACAAAGAATATAAATCTTCATTGTCATGATTCGTATCGCCTTTACCGGACCTGAATCTTCAGGAAAATCGACCTTAGCAAAAGCAATCTCCAAATCGATGAATGGACAATATGTCGAAGAGTTTGCGCGAAGCTACCTAGAGGAAAATGGTCCAGATTACGATATTGGTGATTTAGACATTATGGCCAAAGGGCATGCTCAATCCATCTTAAGAGCCTCGAATTCAATTCAATTGATTGATACAGACTTCGTAGTTTTTAAAATTTGGTCAGAATATAAGTATGGCGCAGCTTCTGCGTTTATACATCGATTAGTAAGTGAAAATTGGTTCGATTTGCATGTCTTATGCACTCCGGACATAACTTGGGAGCCCGATGATTTGCGTGAAAACCCGGATGATAGAGACATCCTGTTTCAACAATACATAGGAGCATTCAAAAAATTGCGTAAACCATATTTAATTGTTCAGGGACCGCTTGCCAAAAGACAAAAGAAATTAGAAGAGGCCATCAATAAATTATGCAGAATATCTTAGTTTTGTATCGTCTCTAAGGGGTGCTATGTCTAAAGACAGGCTGAGATTATACCCATTGACCTGATCTGGATAATGCCAGCGCAGGGATTTGACTTAAGCTAATTATTAATATACATAGAATTAGCCCCTTATTCTTGTTAAAAAGTTTCTATGACAACAAGAATAGTAATAATGATCTGTGGTATTTTCCTTGTGCCACTTGTCTGTTTTTCGCAATCGATTAAAGGAAAAATCACAAACGAAGAAGGATCTCCAATCTACGGTGTGAAAATTCACGTTGAAAACACGTATTTAGTAACCTATACCGATCCTGATGGAATGTATGAAATCAAAAAGCTTCCTTCAGGTGCCGTGCGTATAATTTATACGATGCCAGGTTATGAGTCACTTTTTATTAACCAAGAAATAAAAACCTCTTCCCAGATGGAATTGAATCAAGTAATGATGTATTCGGTTCAAAACCTCAAGGAAATTGCTGTGATTCAGATAAAAGCGGATGAGAAAACTCCAACCACCTATAAGAACTTAGACCTAGAGGAGATTAATAAGCGTAATTTTGGGCAAGATCTACCTATGATATTGCGTTTTACGCCCTCTACCGTTTCTACATCAGATGCGGGTGCAGGAATTGGATATACAGGAATTCGCATAAGAGGTGTGGACCCAACAAGAACCAATGTAACTATTAACGGTATTCCACTAAATGATTCGGAATCTCATGGTGTGTTCTGGGTTAATATGCCTGATTTTTCTTCTTCAGCACAATCTATACAAATACAAAGAGGAGTGGGTACCTCTGCGAATGGAGCTGCGGCTTTCGGAGCAAGTATTAATGTTAACACCAATAAAACACGCCCTGTTGCCTATGGAGAGATCGACAATGGTTTTGGCTCATTCAATACTTGGAGACACACAGTTAAAGCAGGTACTGGATTAATTAATAAGAAATTTTCTTTGAATGCGCGACTTTCTAAAATTGCTTCAGAAGGTTACATAGATCGTGCTTCATCTGACTTGAAATCCTTTTATTTAGATGGAACATGGCAAGGAAAAAAAAGTTCACTAACAGCAAATATTTTCAGCGGTAAAGAACGCACATATCAATCATGGTATGGGACACCACAATCTGTTATTGAGGGAAATCAGGAAGAGATTCTTGCATATGCGGATCGAAACTACATCTTTGGAGATGATCGCGACAACTTATTGAATAGCGGACGTACTTACAACTTTTATACCTATGAAAATGAGGTAGACAACTACCAGCAAGATCATTATCAATTACACTTTTCACACCGATTCAATTCAAAATTAAGGTTTAATCTTAAAGGACATTATACGCGCGGTAAGGGGTATTTTGAACAATTCCGAAATAACGATGACTTCTCAGATTATGGCTTACAGCCATTGATTTTTAGTTCTGACACCATAACATCAGGAGACTTCATTCGTCGCCGCTGGTTAGATAATCATTTCTTCGGTGGTATTTTCTCTTTAAATTATGAGAAAGGAAATTTTGATTTGGTCACTGGAGGTGGTGCGAATCAATATTTAGGTGGACACTTCGGCGAAATCATATGGGCAGAATATGCTTCTAATAGTGCACTTGGAACCGAATATTACAACAACGATGGAAATAAATTCGAGGCGCAAGGATACATAAAGGGGACGTATAGACACAAAAAAACGACATTGTTTGCAGACATTCAATACCGCCATATAGCATACCAATTCTTAGGGATAGATGAAGTGAATGGCTCATTGGAAGAAATAACGCAAGAAGCAGAATTTAACTTCATTAACCCAAAAGCAGGATTGATGATTGATTTTAATAGTTCGAATAATGCATATATATCTGTTGCCATGTCAAATAGGGAGCCTGTCCGCGCAGACTTTCGCGAGAACACCCCGATGAATCGCCCAAAACACGAACAACTAACCAACTTGGAAGCTGGTTATAGATATAAGTCACGTAAATTCATGGCAAATGCTAATTTCTATTACATGATGTATCAGAATCAATTAGTCCTTACTGGTGAATTAAATGATGTTGGGGGAGCAACGCGTGTTAATGTGGACGATAGTTATCGTATGGGAATAGAATTGGACGCAGGTTACAAACTGTTTAAGAACCTCATGCTGGCAGGTAACTTGACGCTGAGTCAAAATAAGATTGCTGAATTTACCGAATACGTTGACAATTATGATACTGGTACACCTGATCAAATTGTTCATACAAACACGGACTTATCTTTCTCTCCAAATTTAATTGGAGCATTGGTGTTAAATTATAAGCCTGTGAAAGGTCTTGAGGTTGAGTTTACGTCCAAATTTGTAGGACAACAATTCTTAGATAACACTTCCTCTCAAGATCGTAAAATTGATGCATATAACTTCTCGAACTTACGTTTATCTTATACACTACATGATGTATTGTTTAAAGAAATGACGATTGGAATTCAAGCGAACAATGTTTTTAATCAGTTGTATGAAAACAATGGATATACTTGGGGATATGTCGTTGATGACACAAGAACAATTGAAAACTTTTATTATCCTCAGGCAGGCAGAAACTTTATGACTCGCCTTACGATTAAACTGTAATTGGATGAAAAGCAATTGATCAAATACTCAAGAATCAGAATGAAACTACCAATCTAATTCTTGAGTATTAAGCTATCTTTAAATGTTGCCTACAAGATTGATAGTGTTATACCCTTTGGGAGATCGATTAAAAAAAGGCCTGTGATTAAATGAATAAAACTATTATGGTTTAATTAGTTTTTTATTTCACTGTAATGTTCTCTGTTTTCTTACGTTTTAAGCCTTAATTAAATAATCCTTTCTCTTTGATATTTTGATGGCCTGTCTATTTTTCAAGACCATAGGATGATTTAGATTCTTCATAAACTTATTATCAACTCCTCATAGGACATTATGTATGAAAAACACGATTCGTGTCAAGCAGTGAGTCGTGCTAATTAGACTCCCTTTTTTTTATGCGGAAATTATTTGTGCCAAAATAGGATAGTTAAATAGTGTAACTTGGTTACAAATATTGATTCCAAGGCATAAGCTCATAATTTTCAACTACTTTCAAAAAAGTAACACATTTTACATTCAATTTTTGTAACTTTCAATTATGAATGCTAGAAATGCTTATCTGATCCTAACATACTTCCTAAACGAAATGTAGCTACGCTACATTTTCATTTACTACTTCCGTCTGTTGGCTAATGTACTTATCCACAGATTTTTTTTACCCTTTTAATTTCTTAAAAAATGTTTCGAAAGTTACTACTATCGATACCGCTGTGTTTTATTTTTTCGCTCGCACAATCGCAGACAGTCTATGAATGGTATCAAGATGGAATTATTGTATTCCAAATGAAAATAGACGCGGAATACTCCATTCCTGTGCGAGATAAAAATGTTGATATTGAACGTGTTGACTTCATTGCGCGACTAAAAAATCAATTCAATATTTATGAAATGATTCAAATGCACCCCAATGATCCGGATGCATTACTTCGACATACTTATCAAATTAAATTTGATAATATTGAAGAGGTAGATCATTTAATTGCGTCTATCCAAAAACTACCTGAAGTTGAGTACGCCGAAAAGAAAGAGTTACATAAACACTTTTTGACACCAAATGATCTGGGTGGGAACACTTCAAATGGAACAGGAATGTGGCATTTATATCAAATAAACGCACAGCAGGCCTGGGACTTATCTACTGGTGATCCTAACATTATTGTTGCAGTTACAGATGATGCAATATTGACTACGCATCAAGATCTCCAAAACAAATTAGTTCAGGGCTACGATGCCCCTACAGGATCAAATGACCCAAACCCATGTGGTACAAACGATGGTAATCACGGTACTCACGTTTCGGGAACCGTTGGTGCCGAAACAGATAATAACATTGGAGTATCGTCAATTGGTTTTGATGTAAGCATTATGCCCATAAAAATTGGGAATTGCAGTGGGGCACTTACGCATGGCTATGAGGGAATTAATTATGCTGCCAACAATGGAGCTGACGTTGTTAATATGTCCTGGGGAGGAGGAGGATTCTCCAATTATGGTCAAAATGTATGTAACGCAGCATTTAATCTAGGAACAATATTAGTTGCAGCAGCCGGAAATGACGGAACAAGTCAACAATTCTATCCTGCAGCATATAATAATGTCATTGCGGTAGCATCAACAACTACAAACGATTCTAAATCTGGATTTTCGCAGTATGGAAATTGGATTAGCGTAGCTGCTCCTGGATCTGCAATTCGAAGTACTTACGCAACATCAAATGCAGGATATGCTCGAATTCAAGGAACCTCGATGGCATCACCTAATGTAGCAGGGCTAGTAGGGTTAATCAAATCTTATGTTCCAACTGCAACAAATCAAGATATCATCAATTGTTTATTATCCACAGCTGATGATATTGATGCCATGAATCCAAATTACATAGGTCAATTAGGATCTGGAAGAATTAATGCATTTGCAGCACTTCAGTGCATTGGTGCATTCAATGTTACGATAGATGCAGGTATTATTGAGATCCTTAATCCAGGTCCGACAGTCTGTGGCAATTCATTTACGCCAGAAGTGGTATTACGAAACTTTGGAACAACCACCTTAAATAGTGTTGAAATTAATTACGAATGGAATGGTACTCAGAATGTATTCAATTGGACAGGTAGCCTTCCCCAAGGTCAAACTGAAACTGTTAGTTTACCCTTACAAATAGCACCAAATGGAAGTTACACCTTCACAGCCTCAACCTCAAATCCGAACTCGTTATCGGATCTGAATTTAAATAATGATACATCTATAAATAACTTTGTTGTTGATTTGAACGGGCAATATATTTATTTAGAGCTGACCCTTGATTGCTATGCAAGTGAAACATCATGGTCTATCGCAGATGACAGTGGAAACACCATATATACTGGAGGAGGATATACCGATGGTAACGGAGAAACAGTCATTGAATCTTTCTGTTTAGCTGTTGGTTGTTATACTTTCGAAATTCTAGACTCTTATGGAGATGGTATGTACGGAAGTCAATGGCAAAATTGCACTGTAGATGGAGATTACACAATAACCGATCAAAATAATACAGTCCTTGTTGACATGACAGCTCAAGATGCAAATTTTGGTTTTGGTACAACGCATCAATTCTGTGTAGTCGATCCAACAATACTAAATGACGCAGGTATTTCGTCAATTATTTCACCATCTGGAATCAATTGTTCAAATAGCATTAACCCAGTAGTTGAAATTCGAAATTTTGGTGTTGATACATTAACATCAGCAACCATCAATTACCAAACCACTGGTGGATTGCAGACATTTGCGTGGACTGGGACATTAGCCACTGGACAAACTGAAATAGTTAATCTGCCCTTCATAACAACTTCCAACGGTAATATTAATCTTACGGTTTATACAACCAACCCAAATGGTCAAACAGATGATGACAATTCGAATAATCAAAGTACATCAGCTTTAAATATTTACCTGGCTTCGGCTACGTTACCATTTGTAGAAGATTTCGAAAGCAATAATTTTAATTCAAATGGATGGACAATTCAAAATGAAGATAATGATATTACTTGGGAACTTGAAACAGTTAGTGGATCCTCTCCAGGTTCAACAGCAGCAAAAATTGACTTCTATAATTATTCAACAGCAGCTCAACGAGATGGTTTAATTTCCCCTCGTATCAATTTAATGGGCTATTCAACTGTTGATTTGACTTTTGAGCATGCATATAGGAGATACAATCAAAATGCTGCTGACTCTTTATTGATTTATGTTTCTGCAGATTGCGGTCAAACCTGGGACCCAGTATTTGGAGGTGCCGAAGATGGGACTGGTTCATTCGCAACTCAAACAACGAATACTTCAGAGTTTACGCCAGCTGCCGCCGGAGATTGGTGTTTTTCCGGAGGAATTGGAGCGTCATGCTTTACTGTTGACTTATCTGCTTATGCTGGACAAGAAATCTTTGTCAAATTCGAGTCGTATAATGCTGGTACAATAGGAAACAATTTATTCCTAGATAACATCAATATTGATGGGGTTTTAGCTCCAGTACCACCAGTACCAAGTTTCACTACAAATACTACTTCCATTTGTCCGGGAGGTAATGTCCAATTTACAGATGGATCTACAGCTAACATAACAAATTGGAGTTGGTCATTTCCTGGCGGTAACCCCGCAACATCTATTGATCCAAACCCAACAGTGAATTATCCTAATTCAGGATCCTATGATGTGACACTTACAGTCACAAATGCTTTTGGTACTGAAACAATTACCGCGACAAATTCAGTAATTGTGAATACTCCTCCAACTATTACAACCTCAGCAACGCTATTGGAAATTTGTGAAGGGTCTACAACAACAATTTCAGCAAGTGGTTCAAATTCTTACACCTGGGATAATGGACTAGGTTCAGGCGCTACTCACGCAATTTCTCCAACGAGTACAACTATTTATTCCGTTATTGGTTCTAATGGATTAGCTTGTGAGGCCACAGAAACAATTACCATAACTGTGTTCCAAAATCCGATTGTTACGGCAATCGCAAGTAGCACAACGATATGTAGTGGACAACCTGTTGATCTTACTGGTGGAGGAGCGAATACATATAATTGGGACAATGGTATTGGAGTAGGAACAACACATACTGTTACACCATCTCAAACCACTATATATAATGTTTCTGGCACTGACATTAATGGTTGTGATAATAACGCAAACATAACAGTGGTAGTCGAAGATATCCCAATTGTTGTAATCAACACTTCATCGTTAGAGGTGTGCGAGGGTGAGTCAGTTGCTCTAGCGGCAACAGGAGCTGACACTTATACTTGGACCCCTTCGGCGAGTTTAACAAGTAATAGTGGTCCGGCAGTAAACGCTAGTCCAACAACAAATACCACATATACTGTTATTGGAAGTAATAATTGTGGCACAGATTCGGAGAACATAACAATTTCAGTTTTGCCGGCAGTTTCAAATCAAAACATCGTGCAAAATGGGAATACATTATCTGTCACTCTTCAGGCAGGAGAGACCGCTACATGGACCTTAAATGGAGTACAAGTTGGTTCAGGATCAACTATCTCAATGACTGAAAGCGGTGTATACGAAGTAATTGTTACCAATGCTTCAGGATGTCAATCCAGTGACAGTGGAACATTTGATTTAGATACAACTTCACTTGAATCATTTAGTGTCAAAAATTCATTATCCATTTATCCTAATCCAACAGACGGTTCATTTACAATCGACTTTATCGCCTACGGTAAGACTAAATTATCTATTATTGATGCTCTAGGAAGAAGAGTAACTAAAACGCGCTTATATAAAGATGGACTTCAATCAGATACGATTGATTTTTCACACTTCCAATCTGGAGTATATATGCTATTGTTTGAAACGGAAAAAGAATCTTTCACCAGAAAAGTTACATTAAGATAAGAAATACCTGAAATCTAAAGGGGGTTGCTATAAAAGTAACTCCCTTTTAGTATTGTCAAAATAGCACACGCTATTCTTTCTTACAATTACCAAAATTATTGTTTTTAAGGGTATAAAAGACTACTTCGAATATTAATCTGAAGCGTTGACGAATGGCATTTTAGTCGCTCAATTGAAAACTGATTATAGCGTTCAATAAGGCTACAAAAATTAAATTAGTCGGAGTTTGATTTAGTTAATCAAACTCAATTTTTTTAAAATATTCATAACATTAGATCAGCTAATATTTCACAATGATTTTGTAAATTGGCGCAACGAAAATTCAGCCCAATATTTATCAGAAATGACATAGGATATAAATACAATAAAATAGACTTTATTAGTTCATTTATAGCAAAGTTCTTCACAGGTATAAATAACAGCAAGTTTTGTTGAATCAATGAACTGAAATTAGCTAGTTTTTTTGATAATTATGAGTGAATTAAAGACGAATAGAAAGCAATTAAAGGACTTACTAAAACAAATCATGTTTAATTAAAATAAAAGCAATATGGGAACATTTGGAAAATCATTTTCTCGAGAAATGGGTAAAAACACCGGAAAATTTGTAAGTAACAAAGTGTTTGGGAAAGCTGGTCATGCTACACCGCATCGAGTTATCCGAAGTACAGAAGGTAATATTTCTGGTGGAAGTGGAAAAAGTGGCGGAGGATTATTATCAGGTATTGGTTCCTCCTTATCAGAGGGTACAAAAGGAATGTTTGCAGATATGCAAGCTGAACGTGAAGATGAAAGAATAAAAAGAGAACAAAAACTACAAGCTCAGAAAGAAAAGGAAATGAAGCTTGAAGAATTATCCAGTTTCTCTCTTGGAAATAATAAAGAGGAAATCTCTGAAAATTTAAACTTCCTTGTTGCAACAGCTAGCGGACAAAAAAACAAAAATGTAAAAAAAGTTTGCATTGAAAAAATTGAATTTGGGATAATGAAATTACGAAGCAATGATGGTCATTCGGAAGCAGATTTTTTCGCGAAAAAATTAGAAGAACTAAATAAGAAAAAAGGATTATTCGGATTTTTAAAATAAAAGCTATGGAACTTAACAAAAATTTACTTGAACAAAAAGCTAACTTTTGTAATTCAAGAAACACTGAAATGAGTGATGAAGAATTTGCTATTCTATTAATAACTTTCCCTGCTTTTCGTGTTGCAAATGCAGATAACGACTTTGATGAAGACGAACGTGATTTAATGGCAAATTTACTATATAATTTCTTGCGTGAAATCTATGGTGAAGAACTTAATGAAGAGCAATATGAAAATATGATAATTGCCTACTTAGAGGATTTTCTGTGGACAAATGAGCACGCTGAATGGAAAAACAAACTTATCGATGGATTAAAAGTATTGTGCAAAGATATTGAAGGTCTGGATGAGACTGTAAAAGGAATGATGAAAGAAATGGCAGAAGTTTCTGATGGTGTGAGTCAAGAAGAAACAGATATGATTGTAGCAATTTCTGATAGTCTTTAGAAAGTTGAAGATTTTCAGTAATCACCTGTAAAATATTCAATTCATTCTAACATCATGTATGGGTTATTACTTCTCGTAGATATGGTAATAACCCATACATATTCTTTTCCTATTCACAATTACCGATTGGCTTAAACCGATACTCGAAGTTCAACCAAACATTCAAAAGTGTATCCATCAAGATGGTCAACTATTTTCATCAGCATAATGGGTGTTCAAATGATCTGTCCTTATTACATTCAGTGCGAATAGTACAACCTTTTACGGTAATCCCATGTAATAACTTATTATTAAATTTGGAATATTGATATTCCTTTATTCCATCCAACAAAATCCTTAGATATAAAGATTGGGCTTCAGTCTATTTTGGGTAGTAATTAATACATAGTTCTTTAGCTTGTATACTATTGCTCTGATTAGATTTAAACAAATAATTCAACCGGGATATATTTCAGACAGAGGAAGAACGATTGAAAAATTCTATTACCCTACGGTATGAAGAAAGATTGGGCAGAAAACCAGGACATAATATGCCCCATTCAAATAGAATCGTCATATTTACTGCGAACATTAAAACTTATTGCATGAAAAACACAATGCTTCTAATTCTATTACTCACAGCCTCTTCATCTATAGTTTTTGGGCAGACAAAAAAGGATGTAATTGCACAGCAGACGAAGACCATTGATAGTTTGAATTTAGAATCATCTAAACTGACAAAACTGAATGGTGAAATTTCAAAGGAACTCATAGAGATAAAAAAAGAGGTGCAAAAGTTAGAAGAAAGTAATAATTCCAAAGAGTTATTGATCTCTTCAAAGACAAACGAGATATCTATTTTAAAAGATCAAATTTTATCAATAAACGAATTGATAGCTCAGTTAGAAAGTAAAATTATTTCAAAAGACAAAGAAATAGTTGAGCTGAAAAATTCGATCGTCACCAAAAATACTGAAGTCGTTACTCTTGAAGACTCCAATGAAATCAATTTCGAAGGAACGGTTGAATTAGAATCCATGTATGATGGTGTATTTTTTATTCGTGTTAAAATAGATAAAGGCAAATTAGCTGGTAAAACTGAGAACCTTTATTTGAGATCAGGAATGGACGATGCTAACACTATTGATTATACTGGAAATGCAGATTTTGATGGCAGCGGCAATTTAGAAGGGAGAAAAATTGCCGGAGTAATTATTCGCTCAATAGGCATTTTTGAAAATTATGAAAGCGGTGAAGAGGATTCAAAAGAAATTTACAGGCTTAAAGATGCAAATTACAAGTAGTGTAAAATAATTTTGACTATTCACAAGCAACGTAAATAATAAAACCGATCGAAACATCCTTTAACAAAAAGTTCACATATACAATGAAATTACTAGCCTTTTCAATATTACTTGTATTTTCAAGTTGCGCCCCTGTTCAGTGGATGTTTGCAGAAAAGAGCATCAAAACTCAACACTTTAAGTCACAAAATGAATGGCCAGAAGATTTGCGAAATCAACACTCCTTAATTCGAAAGTCTGATAGCACTTATATCAATTCGAAAAACACATTTATCATAACTTGGACAGATAAGCATAAGGACGCTTATGTTGGCGAATATCGGATGCTATCATCACACTTTGGTCAATATCAATTCTTTATCTACTCAAATGATGAGTTCAAAATATTAACTAGAGATTCCCTCCCAACTTTGTTATCCGACATTGATCTATTCATGACAAAGCACAAATTTGGCAACAGAAAAATTAAAAAAACGAAAAAAAACATCGTAGAAAAATGGAATATACTAGATAGCAATAGCTGGTAATAAAATTAACATTGTTATTTATATAACAGGCTGATTTTTCAACATTCTAAACAAGCCTTTTTTTTATTCAGCCCATCTTTTTTCTCATTTACGCTAAAAGTAATATGGCATAAGCAGAACCATATAGCGAATTGCAATTTCTTTTTTAAAGCTATGGTTTTCGCCCTTAGCAATCTTAATTGCAACTTAGTTGCTATTAAGATTGCTAATTTATATTTTTGCGAAAAAAGAATTTGACATTTATTAATGTAATAATCGTAGGTGCAGGTCCAGCAGGAATTGGAATTGCTTCATTACTCAGTAAGACTGATATTGATTATATCGTGCTGGAAAAAAAAGAAGTCGGTAGTTCATTTATCTCATGGCCAGAAAACATGGAAATGATTACCCCATCATTCCCCAGTAATGCTTTTGGACAAATGGATTTAAATGCCGTTGCACCCTTAACTTCACCTGCTTTTGCATTCGGAAAGGAACATCTTACTGGAATAGAATACGCAAAATACCTCTCCAAAGTTGAAGCACTTAATGAGGTGGAGGTTGAAACGCATACTGAAGTCCAATCTGTCGAAAAACAAGGCAATTCTTGGATAATTCAGACGAATAAGGGTAAACTTATTTGCAGATATTTGATTTGGGCGGCTGGAGAGTTTTCAAACCCTCAAATGAAAGGAATTGCAGGAGCCGAATATTGCATACATAGTTCAGCTATAGAACGACCATCCAATCTAGAGGGAGATGATTTTATCATAATTGGAGGCTATGAAAGTGGTGTTCAAATGGGACTTTGGCTAATTGAAAATGGCAAAAAAGTGACAATAATTAACCCGACTAAAGTCAATGATTTACAGACAAGTGATCCGTCAAAAGTATTGTCACCATATACATTAGAGAAATATAAAAAGCTTAAACAATCAGCCAACTACACGGAAATTATTGGAGCCGTAGAAAACGTATTGAAGTCAGAAAACAACTACTGCGTTCAATTAGAAGATAATAGACTGATTAAGTCTAAGCAAAAACCAATTTGTGCCACAGGGTTTTCTCTTGTCAAAAAACCAATTGAGCAGCTGATTACTTTAAGAGATGATGGTTTACCTATTTTAAATGAAGAAACAGATGAGCTATTAAATCAGAGAAACATCTATTTAGCAGGACCATCTGTTAGACATGGTAATCATATTTTTTGTTTCATTTACAAATTCAGGCAACGTTTTGGAGTAATTGTAGAAGATATATTGAATAAAGAATTATATAACGTTAATGATATTGTTTCATTAGTGAAAATCTGGAAATATAATGGGTTATATCTCTCTGATTTGAGCTGCTGTGACGAAGAATGTTTGTGTTAGAGATATGGCAAAGAAAGATTATTTAATCTCAATTGAAAAATTGCATCTTATCGCTGGATTTTCTCTTGTGATTTCAGGTGCTTTAGTCTATTTTATTGATGGTATAGAGATGGCATTATCATGGGGGATATTTGGAGCAATGTACATTTCGATGTCTGATATTGGAGAAAATGAAATGAGCGAACAAAAACGAAAACATTCAAATCATAAAATTAGACGTTTTTTTGGATGTTTAGGAGCAGTTTTTAGCGTCATGTTAGTCCTTTTCTATCTTGGCAAAATTTTACTTTAAATGAATTGACTTGAAGCCACGAATCTTTCGGTCTAACCACTGATATTGACAACATAAATTAAGAAACCAGCTATATCAAAGAGATACAGAATTTAAACCAACATATGGAATAAATCCGGTTTATCATTTAAATACTCGCCATAAAAATTACGATTTAGCATTCTTTCTTTTAACGCTTCTACACATTTCTCTCCACCCAACTCAATACCTATTATCGCTGGACCCAAATTACGATTGTGCTTTTTTGAATATTCGAAATGGGTGATGTCATCATGGGGCCCGAGAACTTCAGAAATAAACTCTTTAAGTGCACCGGCTCTTTGCGGAAAGCGCACAATGAAATAATGCTTTACGCCTTCATAAAGAAGCGCACGTTCTCTAATTTCCTCGGTGCGTGTTATATCATTGTTACTTCCGCTGATAATGCAAACAACGTTTTTGCCTTTGATTAAATCTTTGAAACCATCAAGTACTGCAATGCTTAATGCTCCTGCCGGCTCTACGACAATTGCATCTTTGTTATAGAGATTCAGCATCGCTTGACATACTTTCCCCTCATTAACAGTAACCATTTCATTTAAGGTTTTCGAACAAATATTGAAGTTTAAATTACCTACCTTCTTAACAGAAGCTCCATCGATAAACTTATCAATCGTATCTAATTCTGTGCTACAACCATTTTGAATAGAAATTGACATAGAAGGAGCACCTTCTGGTTCAACTCCAATAATCTTTGTAGATGGAGAATACTTTTTAAAAATGCTAGAAACTCCTGAAGCCAGTCCCCCACCACCGACTGGAAGGAACAAATAATCAATAGGAGCTTCCGCCTGATCCAATATCTCCAAAGCAATTGTAGCTTGACCCTCAATAACCTTAATATCGTCGAAAGGGTGAATGAAGTGCATTTCCATTTCGTAACAGTAACGCATTGCTTCTTGAGATGCATCATCAAAAGTATCCCCATGAAGGACTACTTCAATAAACTCACCTCCAAACATTTTAACACGATCCAACTTCTGTTTTGGAGTTGGCAATGGCATAAAAATGACTCCTTTTATCTTTTTTAAAAAGCAAGAGTATGCAACACCTTGTGCGTGATTTCCAGCACTCGCACAAACAACACCTTTTTCCAGCTGAGACCGTTTTAAAGAGGAAATTTTATTGAATGCACCTCTAATTTTATACGATCTCACTTGCTGTAAATCTTCTCTTTTGAAGTAAATATTAGCTCCAAATTTATTGGATTGATTCGCATTCAGTATTAACGGGGTTTTGGAAACCACACCACTCAATCGTGATGCAGCCTCCTCCACATTTTTTAGTTCAACAGACTTCATAATTATATACTTTTCAAATTGGTCATTTCCAAACGCAACGTCGCACCAACATGTTCAACGGGATGGTTTCTTATAGCAGAATTAACTCTTATCAATTCAATATTATCCACATATTGATTTTCTGAAAATGATTTTCCGATTACATTTGTTTCAACATTTTCCATGAAATCTTCCAATAAAGGTCGGCACGCGTGATCGAATAAATAACAACCATATTCTGCCGTATCTGAAATAATTCTATTCATTTCAAACAATTTCTTTCGAGCTATGGTATTTGCAATTAATGGTGCCTCATGAAGTGATTCATAATAAGCCGACTCAGCTTTGATGCCTGCCTCAATCATTGTATCATAGGCAAGCTCTACTCCAGCCTTAACAAAGGCCACCATTAGCGTTCCTTTATCAAAATAATCTTGTTCACTAATTTCGGTTTCTGTACTTTGTGTTTTCTCAAATTCAGTTTGCCCCGTTTGCCTTCTCCATTCGAAAAGATTTGTGTCATTATTCGACCAATCCTTCATCATGTTTGCCGAAAATTCTCCAGACATAATTTCATCCATATGCTTCCTAAAAAGAGGAGTCATGATCCTTTTTAACTCGTCCGACAAATTACTCGCCTCAATTTTAGCTGGGTTTGATAGGCGGTCCATCATATTAGTAATACCCCCATATTTCAGTGCTTCGGTTATCACTTCCCATCCGTTCTGAACAAGTTTGGCCGCATAGTTCTTATCGACTCCCTTTTCTACCATTTTATTAAAAGAAAGAATAGACCCGGTCTGAAGTAAGCCACACAAAATAGTTTGCTCACCCATTAAATCCGATTTCACTTCAGCTACAAATGATGAATGTAATACACCGGCTCTATGACCTCCTGTTGCAAATGCATAGGCCTTCGCCAACTCAAAACCATCCTCATTTGGATCATTCTCAGGATGCACAGCAAT
Organism: Crocinitomicaceae bacterium; assembly: GCA_022447585.1. GTDB lineage: Bacteria > Bacteroidota > Bacteroidia > Flavobacteriales_D > Crocinitomicaceae > UBA4466. The sequence continues at coordinate 82,729 of JAKVAR010000006.1, forward strand.
TAATGTAGGCACTCCGAATCCACGTTTATATTCCTCTCTAACTTCGGATCCAGGTGATTTTGGCGCAACCATAATTACGGTTATATCCTCTCTTACTTTCATTCCTTCCTCAACAATATTGAATCCATGCGAATAAGATAGCGTAGCTCCTATTTTCATTAATGGCATCACTTTGCTCACCACATCAGTATGTTGTTTATCCGGGGTCAGATTAATCACTAAATCAGCCGTTGAAATCATTTCTTCATAAGTCCCTACTTGAAATTTATGCGCCTTAGAATTCTTATAGGATGTTCTGTTTTCTTGAATTGCAGACTGACGAAGTGCATAAGATACATTGAGTCCTGAATCTCTCATATTTAAGCCTTGATTGAGCCCTTGAGATCCACACCCAACAATGACAATTTTCTTTTCCTTGAGTGCATCTACCCCACCTTCAAATTCTGAACTTTTTAATAAATCGCACTGCCCAAGTTGTGCCAATTGCTCTCTAAGAGGGAGGGTTTTAAAATAACTTTTCATCTTACTACTATTTAATATTATTCTCTAATTCTTCTACGATTGATTTCAGCGTTTTCATTGGTTTACTTATTGCTATCCTGCCAGATCGAACAAATTCTAAAATTCCATACGGTTTAAGATCATTGAACAAAGCTTGTGTTTCACTCTTGTGACCTGTCTTTTCAATTACGGTAAAATTTGATTCAACTGATAACACCCTGGCATGATGAGACCTGACAATTTTCTCTGCATCGTTTCCAGCTACTAGAATATTTGTTGGCACTTTATATAACGCCAATTCTTGGTATACCACCTCATCTTCTTCATGGTAAAAAGCTTTGATAATCTCTACTTGTTTTTCCAGTTGCAGTACGATTTTCTTTAAATTATCTTCTGATTCAGTAAGTACAATTGTATATCTGTGCACATTTTCTAATTCACTATCTGAGGCAGCTATACTTTCTATGTTAATTTTTCGCCTTGTAAAAATTATAGTGACTCTATTCAATAAACCCACCCGATCTTCTGTAAAAACTGATATTGTATATTTCTTTTTCATTATTCTGCTATTTAAGACGAATTTCGGATACTGAAGAGCCCGTTGGAATCATAGGGAATACATTGTTTTCTTTTCCCACTTTTACTTCCAAAAAATAAGCCCCTTTACGCTTCAACATATCTGAAACCGCGACTGCTAAACTTTCTCTGTGTGTGACTTTATTTGTTGTTATTCCATATCCTTTGACGATGGTTTGAAAGTCTGGATTGATCATATTGGTTGATGCGTATCTTTTATCAAAAAAGAGCTCTTGCCATTGCCGAACCATTCCTAAGAACTCATTATTTAGAACAACGATCTTAACCGGTATTTTGGACTGAAAAATTGTGCCCAATTCCTGAATGGTCATTTGGAATCCACCATCTCCAATTACAGCAATCACCTCTTTATCTGGCCGACCCATTTTAGCACCAATTGCTGCGGGCAAACAAAACCCCATAGTTCCCAGTCCACCTGAAGTTATAAGTGATTTAGTCTGTTTAAATTTTGCATATCTGCAAGTAACCATTTGATGCTGTCCAACGTCTGTTACCACTATTGCTTCACCCTTTGTGAAAAAATTTATTGTATCAATAACTTCACCCATTGATAACTCATCAACAGATGGATTCAACTCCTCATTGATGACTATCTCTTGTTCTTCACATTCTAATTTTCTAAACTCCTTTAACCAAGACTTATGTTCCCTTTCATTAATTAAATCGGTAAGTGCAGCCAACGACTCCTTTGCATCTCCAAGAACAGCTACATCCGTTTTTACATTCTTATTAATTTCTGAAGGGTCAACTTCTAAATGAATTACTTTTGCTTGCTTAGCGTAACGAGAAAGATCTCCCGTAACACGATCATCGAAACGCATTCCTACAGCAATCAAAACATCACATTCATTTGTCATTTTATTCGGTGAGTAATTCCCATGCATTCCAAGCATTCCAACATTCAAATAATGATCAGACTCCAAAGCAGACAACCCCATAATCGTCCATGCAGAAGGAATCCCTGCCTTTTCTATAAAAGCTCTAAATTCCTTTTCAGCATTCGACAAAATAACGCCTTGACCAAATAAAACCATTGGTTTTTTAGCCATATTAATCAATTGAGCCGCCCGTTTTAGTAATTTTCTATTTAACTGAGGTTTTGACTGATAACTGCGCATTCCTTTGAAGACCTGATGCCTGTAGTCTATCTCTTCGAATTGTGCATCTTTAGTTATATCAATTAGTACTGGGCCCGGTCTTCCAGAGTTCGCAATGTAAAAAGCTTTAGCAATTGCCATTGGAATTTCTGCCGCTGATGTCACTTGGTAATTCCATTTGGTAACTGGCATCGATATTCCAATGACATCCGTTTCTTGGAAAGCATCAGTTCCAAGTAAATGGCTATGAACCTGCCCTGTGATGCATACAAGTGCTGTTGAATCAATCTGAGCGTCAGCAATACCCGTAATTAAATTTGTTGCTCCAGGACCTGAAGTTGCCATACAAACGCCAACTTTACCTGTTGCTCTAGCATACCCTTGAGCTGCATGTATCGCTCCTTGTTCATGTCTTGTTAATACATGGCTCAATTCATCTTCAACATCATAAAGAGCATCATAAACTGGCATGATTGCTCCACCAGGATAACCGAATATTAAGTCGGCTCCTTCATTAATTATAGCTTTAACAACTGCTTGAGCTCCTGATATTTTATGTGTTATTTCCACAGGATTTTCCTTTTCTAATTCTATTGATTTCATCACTTAAAATTTATCGGTAACGCAACCCTCAGATGCGGAAGAAACTACTCTTGCATATTTGCTTAGTATACCTCTTTTATATTTGAGTTCTGGAGCGATCCATTCACTCTTTCTTTTAGCCAATTCAAAATCTGAGACATTAAGATTGATCGAATTCGAAGTAGCATCAATGGTAATTTGATCTCCATTTTCCACAAAAGCAATTGGTCCTCCAACTTGAGCTTCGGGAGAAACATGCCCCACAACGAAGCCGTGTGACCCTCCGGAAAATCGTCCGTCTGTGATCAAAGCCACTTCATTCCCTAATCCAGCGCCAATTATCGCTGCAGTAGGCTTGAGCATTTCAGGCATCCCCGGCCCCCCTTTTGGACCTTCATATCTGATGACTACCACATCCCCTTTTACAACTTGTCCGTCTCTAATACCATCATTTGCTTCATACTCTGAATTAAACACGCGCGCAGTTCCCGTAAATTTCAATCCTTCCTTTCCAGTTATTTTCGCTACCGCTCCTTTCGGTGATAAATTACCTTTAAGAATTCGTAAATGCCCTGTTGCTTTTATAGGATTATTTAATGGTTTAATCACATTCTGACCTTCGGAGAGCGGATTTACGTCCGCTAAATTTTCGGCTAATGTTTTTCCGGTAGCGGTTAAACAATCACCATGTAACAAGTTTTCCTCCAATAGATATTTCAGTACAGCTGGAATTCCTCCTATTTCGTGAACATCTTCCATTAAGTATTTTCCGCTTGGCTTCAAGTCTGCTAAAAAAGGAGTCGTGTTTGAGATGCGCTGAAAATCATCTATAGTAAAATCTATTCCGGCTGTGCTCGCAATTGCCAGGAAATGAAGAACAGCGTTGGTTGAACCTCCTAAAACAGTTACTAATCGAATTGCATTCTCCAATGACTTCTTTGTTACAATATCACTTGGTTTGATGTCTTCTTCAAGTAACTTCCTTAGAGCCTCTCCAGCCCGGACACTTTCTTCTATTTTAGCATCTGATAAAGCAGGATTAGAAGAATTGAAAGGCAACGACATTCCGAGAGCTTCAATTGCCGATGCCATTGTGTTCGCCGTGTACATTCCGCCGCAAGCTCCAGCACCTGGACATGCTTTCTCAATGACGTTTTGATATCTTTTATCATCTATTTTGCCCGCATTCTTTTGTCCCCATGCTTCAAATGCTGAAACAACATCCAACTTTTTACCTTCATGACAACCAGATGCAATTGTACCCCCATATACTAAAACACTTGGTCGATTAAGTCTTAACATGGCCATAAGGGCTCCAGGCATATTTTTGTCGCATCCAACAACAGTTACTAGTCCATCATAAGACATACCTTCCACCACCGTTTCCATAGAATCTGCAATTACATCCCTAGACGGCAGAGAATAACGCATTCCTGGAGTTCCCATAGAAATTCCATCACTCACTCCAATTGTATTAAAGATCAAACCTATAAGATTTTCATTGCGTGTTCCTTCCTTAACTTTCTTGGCTAGGTTATTTAAGTGCATATTACACGGATTCCCTTCGTATCCAGTACTTGCAATGCCTACAAAAGGTTTTTTGAGATCATCTTTAGAAAGACCTATTGCATGCAGCATTGCTTTCGCCGCTGGTTGAGAATCATCTTGAGTAACTCTACAGCTATATTTATTTAATTTCATACCAGTTCAAAATTTTTGTATTCTTTTTTCTGTACTCGGTTCAGATAAGCTGTGGAAAGCGTGGCTCCTAAAGTTTCTTCCCATCTCGCATTGAATTTTCTACCATCAAGGCTTTCTATTCCAGCCACCTCAGCCGCAGTTCCGGTGAAAAATGCACCATCCGCTCCATAGACATCTTCAGGAGTAAAGAACTTCTCAACTACTTCAATTTCAAGTTCTTGTGCTAATTCGAAGATCGTCTGACGCGTAATTCCGGCTAGAATATTTCCTAGAGGAGCTGTAAATAACTTTTCATCTTTTTCATAGAAAAAATTCGCTCCTGGACCTTCGGCAATGAAACCATTCATGTCCAAAAGCAAAGCTTCATCACACCCTTTATTTTTGGCTTCGGTTGTGGCTAATATTGAATTGGTATAATGCCCCGTTACTTTTGCTTCAACGAAACAAGATTTAGGGTTCGGACGCTGAAATGAAGAGGTCATTACCTTCAATTGCTTATTTCCTAAATAACGCTCCCAATTCCAAGCACATAAAAACACATGCACCTCTTCTGTTATTTGAAGCGACATATTCTGACCTAGATACACAAGAGGTCGTATATATGCATTAGTTAGATTATTGCGATCCAAAAGTTGATAAGTAAGTTCAGTCAATTGTTCTACTGAGTAATCAATTCGGATGTGCATTTTTTCCGCAGAATAAAGTAGACGCTCGTAATGTTCTTTTGCCTTAAATATCATTGCCCCATCTTCAGTATAATATGAACGAATTCCCTCGAAAACGCCCGTTCCATAATGCATCGTTTGTGCATATAAATCCGTTGAAGCATCTTTTGCTTTCAGCCATTTCCCGTCTAAAAAGATGGTTGTGTTTTCATTGTAGTACATTTTATTCATTTATTTAATCCATAAAAAAAGCCCCTCTCGGTGCGAGAAGGGCTTCATTGTATATAATATCGTCCTAGTCTCACCCCGTTAGAGCAGAAATAATAATGACGATAATAATGTTGTTCAATTCTTGTTTCATCTATAATTTAGTTCAAAAAAAAGCCATCCTAATGGATGGCTTAAATCTATATTTTTTAATATACCATCCTCAGAGCCCGCAGTTAATTACTACGACTTCAATAATAGATGGAATAATATTTATTTTTCTCATTTGAGCGCCAAAATTATAATAAGTTTTCTTACTATCAAACATAGTTGGTGAAAATATCAACAAAAAACTTGCCTTGCTCCATCCACATGAAATGGAATTATTAAATTCTTCACTTGTATTTTTCAAAGCAAACTACTTGGCAACTTTAGCTTTTAATTCTTCTGCATAAAACTCTGATAACATCATTATATTATGTCAATCTTGAAAATTAAGGATTGTTACAGAATTTAGAATTATTACTTTTAACCTTCAACCATTCCAATCCACATAAATGAAATTAATTCTACTGTTGATTACCCTATTCTATTCGAGTATATCCTTCAGTCAGGATTATTATGAATACTATGAAGGTATAAATCAAGCCAAGATATCTCTGATTGAAGACAAACTAGAGCAATCACTAAATCATTACCACCGAACTTTCGAACAATTTGATTTTGTTTTTGCCCGGGATTGTTTTAACGCTTTAGAGGTTGCTTCAAAGGTTGGAAACCAAAACCAAGCGGATTATTTTCTTCGTCGTTGTTTGAAACAAGGAATAGAGTTAAGTTTTTTAGAGCGTTATTCACTTCTAACTGCACTAAAGGCAACTCCTTTTTGGACAAAAATACTTTCAGACAAAGATAGTTTGAGACAAATCTATCTCCAAAATGTCAATTGGGAACTTCGAAAAGAAGTTATCGAAATGTTCACTGAGGACCAAGAAATTCGAGATTTAGCAGATAAGAATCGATTTAATATTTTCAAAAAAAAGAAACTGAGTCAACAATTTATAGAAATAGATCGAAAGCTTGTACAAAGGTTAATCCAAATTACAGAAGAATACGGTTTTCCAGGAGAAAAACTTATTGGAATTGACCATCATACTATGCATCCAAAAATTGAAACCAAGAATCTTACTGCGGGAATGCCCATTGTTATCCTAATTCACAATTATAGTCAACCCAATCAATCCTTCAACTCAATATTTATAGACGAAATTGTAAAAGGAAACTTATTCAATGCGCATTTCGCTACAATAGCAGATTTCCAGTACACCTTTGGCAATGAGGAAAACAACGAACATCTGTGTCATAGTAAGATGTTTAGACCAGAATTGGCAGATGAAATTATTAACGAGAACAGAGAACAGATTAAACTACTGAGTATTTCAAATACCTGGTCATTGAATAGAAAGAAAACTATCACCCCAAAATATTACTTGTATTAATAGCGCATATGAAAATCTGCAGTGCACAAACTAAACCGATAAGAGGCGATATTCAAAAAAATGTTGAACAACACTTAGCATTGATTAATCAGGCCATAAAACATAAAGCGGAATTTATCGTATTTCCAGAGTTATCAATTACTGGTTATGAACCGACCCTTACAGACGAACTGGCTACAATTCCGGATGATGAAAGATTCGATGTTTTTCAGTCTAAAAGTGATAAAAATGATATTGTAATCTCAATTGGTGCACCGATAAAAAATGATGGAGGAGTAAGCATTGGAATGATAACTTTTCGTCCGAAAAAACCTCGTAAACTATACCTAAAAAAGCACCTTTTTCACACAGAATTGAAACACTTCGTAACGGGAAATACGGAAACAAATATCGAAATCAAAAATACAACTATTGGACTAGCGATTTGCTATGAAATTTCAGTTCCTGAGCATCAAAAAGTAGCCTTTGAAAATGGTTCTGAAATTTATGTAGCAGGCATTGTAGAAACCGTTGAAGGTATAGAACGAGCCATAGATAAAATGGCGACTACCTCTAAGAAATACGCCATGGTTTCCTTAATAGCAAATTGTATTGGTGTTTCTGGGAAATACGATTGCGGCGGCAAATCTTCTATTTGGGATGCAAATGGCGATCTTCAAGGACAATTAAGTGGAACCGAGATAGGCGTTTTAATTTATGACACAGACTCAAAAGAAGTTGATATTGATTATCTTCAATGAAATATACAAATCGATATAAATGCAGTTCACATTAAAGTCTATTATGAAATGGCAGATTGAATGATTGAACTAGCCAGCAAAGACCACAAGATTTGCAGATGATGAAAGTACAAGAAATGAGCTCGAAATCACGGTGTCATATTGGAAAGATTTAGCTTCGGTGAAAAAATGAAAAGGTAATGCAGACCATGCAGGCGCGAGAAATACTTTCAATATTACAAAACCAGAATAGCAAAAGTAGAACTCGATTACGGGTTTGAAAACATTAAATAATAGCAGATGCAACTTACAAACACTATTTTCTTTATTTTACTTTCAGTGCTTTTTAGTTGCTCTAATGAGTCACTAACTGATGAACCTCAATCAAAACCATTAGCTAACAAAATTGAAGAAAAGACAACCAAAAAAGAATTAGAGCATAACGACTCAAAGGAGCTCATATCAAAGGCTGAACTTACAATTCCTGAAGGCTATCTCTTGCATAACAAAATAGAGGGCGATTTGAATGAAGATGGAATCGATGATGTTGTTCTAATGATTAAAGGAACCGATAGCGCGAATGTTGTTATGAATCGATTTGATGATGAAGTTGATCGGAATCGAAGAGGACTTCTAATCTATTTAAGCCAGCAAAACAATTACTTCCTTGCTATTGAAAATCTTAATTGCTTCTATTCAGAGAATGAAGATGGAGGAGTTTACTTTCCTCCGGTACTTTCAATAAGCATAAAAAATAATAAGCTATACTTCGATTATACGCACGGCAGGTATGGATATTGGCAATATACATTCAGGTATCAAGCATTAGATTTTGCACTTATTGGTTATGATGCAAGTGAAAATTATGGACCAATTGTGCAAAAAGTGACAAGCATTAATTTTCTAACTAAAAGGAAACTCACACGTGACAATTTAAATAAAGACAACGAAGCAAGTGGAGATGAAAATTTTAAAGATACTTGGGAAAATATTGACATTCAAAAACTCTATAAATTATCTGAAATAAAGGACTTTGAAGAATTGGATGTACATTAAAAAACCATCCCCTCAAAAAGCTTGAAAGAATGGTTCTGCTTATCTATTTCTCTTTGAATTACTTCGAAACAATTTTATAACTTATCCATTGCTTGCGGCCCATTGATTCTGTCCAAACAACAAGGAAGGTCTTCTCATTCAATTCTGTAAGAACAGGATGATCTGCGTTATTTTCAAAACTTGAGATGTACTCGTTTGGTTCATTTTCGAACTTAATCCCAATTCGATCAATATAAGTTGAATCAGTTTTAAAGGTTTCATCCCAAACCAAAATCGTTTTATCGGCAGCACTGATAACTTGTGGATGTCTTCCATGTGGGTTAATCATTGTTCTTTTCTGAAAACTAGCGCCTACATCACTTGAAATTGTTTTATACACTCCTTCTCCTCCACCTTCAGTATACCAATAAAAGTGAAGTCCTTCATCATTAAACGCCATTGATGGACCAGTATGAGGACACCCATTTATAATCCAATTGTCTTCGCTTATTCTCCTTGGCTCACTAAATGTAACACCATTGTCTTTAGAATAAAGATGCACCATATCTCGAATACTATCATTGATAATATCTCTGAATGCAACATTAATTACGCTATTATTATCAACGTAGATATCTGTTCTACAACACTGACATGTTTTCTGACCAATTTCAATGTCTTTTTGAAAAGTAAAATCCGCTTTCGTTTTTGAAAACATCAGGGTTGAACCATTCCTACTTCTCTTTTTTCCATCTAACCATATCGCACCTATTTCTCCATCCGGTAATACCGACAAGTCAAAAAAGCTTCGACCGATTCCTTCAGAAGTATCCGAATGTAATTGTCGTGGTGCTGACCAGAATTTCTCATCCTTCGAAAAAGAATAAAATAATCGACTCGCAAACCTATTGGATGCAGAAGCTTCTTTTCTTTGATATACAACGTAAACTGTTCCATCGGTTTTAAATGCCATTTTCGGCATACTTTCATGATGTGTGGCTAACCCTCTAGTCAACTCTATGCTATTCGGCTCACCAAAAGTATTTGATTCAATGTCAAACCTTGCGTAATTTAAAATTGTATTTCCATCTTGATCTTCTACCCATGAAACAACAGGAACATCATTTTGATCTTGTGTCAAATAGGGATTTTTAGCACGTACATTTTTGTCGGAGAGAATGAATTTTTCGGACAAACGAATTCCATTCTGATTTAAATCTACTTCATTCGAACAACTAAATAGAATTAGCCCAAGACTAATAATTGCCATTAGATTTTTCATAATTTCTAGAATTGGAGGAACAAACTCATTTCATTCCTCCATATTATCACATCTATTTTTTAGCCTTAAATGTATATCCTACTCCAAGATTGAATGAGAGTGGATTTCCAATTCTATAACTCTTACCCCAAGTCGACTTACTAGCCACTGTTGCGTATAGTTCATCCGTTATATTAAGTGCATTCACCCAAATATCAAACCCTTTAAACTTATAACCAGCTCTTACATTAAACAGATGATGACCACCATATTCTTCCGAATTATCTGCATCTAAATAATAGTCACCAATATGTTGCCATTCAAAAGCTACTCTCAACCCTTTCACAAATCTTGGCTTATAAATCACTTCTGCATTAGCAATAAACTGTGGAGCTGTGGCCATAAATTTATTTCTGAAGTCTACTCCATTTTCAATATAATCCAAAAATATATGTTGAGCATTTGACCCACTGACACGTATTGAAACATCTTCTATTGGCTTAACTTTTAAAGCGTATTCGATTCCTCGATGTTGCGTTTTTCCTGCATTCTCTTTTTCGGTAGATCCATCATCTTGCAGAACACTAATAATTTCATTGGTCCCATCCAATTGATACAAACTTATGTCAACATAAACCTTATTTCTCCAAAAAGCCAACCAACCACCAACTTCATAGTTATTATACGCAGAAGGCTGAAGAGTAGGAACCGTTACCCCTCTATATAACTCTGTTACATCAGGAGGAGAAAAACCAACAGAGTAATTTCCATAAGCACCGATGTTCGTTCCAAAATTATATGTCAATCCAACCTTTGGTGTTACTTGTTCGAAATAGTTTTTTTCGTCTGGAGCACCAGAAAAAGCGGTTGAATCTAATTGATTATCATAATTGTAATCAATTCTGTCGTACCTCAACGCTGCAACTACCTTCATACTTTTTAGTGGTGAAAATTGTAATTGCGTATAAGCAGATGTGTTTAAAATATCCACATTATAATTCGCCAAAAGAGAATCTGTTTCTGCAAAACCAGTATACATCCCATCTGAATTTTTATCAATTCTAATATAATTAGCTTGGTATGTATTGGGACTAAAATCAATACTTGCACCAGTAATCCATTTCGTTTTAAGAAAATTAAATTTTTGTTGATGTTGAACGATCACCCCATAACTCTTAAAGCGATTCAAATTGACCTCACCATGAGCCAATAACGGATTACCAGAACCAGTCCAAGGTTTATAATCATCTTTCACGCGGTAATGCGGATTTTGACCAATTGAATTATCTCTATAAAATCCAGTAAAGCTTGTTTTTGCTTTATCATTCCAAGTTCTCTTAAACGCAGATTTAAAACGAAGAGCCTTCACTTTTCGATAAGTAAACGTATGTAGACTTGTGAAGTCTTGGCTATAAAAATTTGCACTGTCCAAGCCACCAGTCATATCTGTATGATAATCGATATAACTAATATCATTTATCCAAACCGATTTATCATTTATCTTCCAATCGCCGCGCAATGTAAATGCTGCCTTTTGAAGATCACTATGATCACGAGGGCCATTACTTCGGTTTGCGTAATAACCAGTTGCCACTAGCCCGAATTTCTTCCAAGAATTAGAGGCCATGAAATCTGCACGTTTATACCCTAAATTGTTTGCCTGAATTTGAATGTTCGCCGTTGGGATTGCTGTTGGCCGATGTGAAATGAAATTAACTGCTCCTCCAATTGCTTCACTTCCATATAGAGAAGATGCCGGACCTTTTATAATCTCAATACTTCTAACATTCGCCATATTCATTTCAATCAAAGCATTATGATTAAAAACTCCCGTTGTTCGAATAGGAACTCCATCCTCCAAGTAAAGAAAAAGGCTACCATATGACAAGGGTTGACGCATACTCATACTATGTTGCTCATTTCCCAAATCAACCATATAAACACCACTTACTTTATTCAAAAGTTGGTCTAAAGAGGTAGCCTTAGTTTCATTTATCAATTCTGGAGAAATGGTAGAAATTGAAATTGGAGTCTCACCTCTCAATTGATTTTCTCTATTGGCAGAAACAACTACCTGATCAAAATCTAACAGTGTTGATTTTAATTGAATTAATTCACTCTGCTGAACTAATACTAATTGCCGGACATATCCGATATAACTTACCTTTAGCGTATCCGTCTTCTTTACGCTCTCTAACTTAAAACTTCCTTCAAATTGAGATATAGCTTGGTTTTTAGTCCCAAGTACGACTATTTTAGCTCCCATTAATGGTTCTAAAGTTTCACCGTCAATAATTTTACCCTCAATCGTATTTTGAGACGTAACATTGAACTGGAACATAGTTACCATAAATAGAGCAATAAGGATTCTCAAAACACCCATTGTTCTTATGTTTAAATAAAAAATTTGAACCTACATTAAAATGCACGTCCATTTTTGGATCATTCAATAAAAATGAACCATTCTAATTTGATATGAACTAGGTGTTTTTTGGAGGAGGCGTAGCCACATCGTAAAGCAATTTAGCAATCGCCTCATTTAAATATGATCTATGCTTTTTAATTGATTCAGTCTCGTATAAAACGATAGAAACCTTTAAGTTTTGATCAATTAAATTATTTTTCACCTTGAGTTTATATGTTGGACTTTTCTGAGGTTCATTTTCAGACTCATCGAGCTCATTTGCAATTTTCTCAACCTCTTTTTTCAAATGACATTTACCCTCACATTTAAGTTTAGGTTTTTCTTTATTTTCACAAAGGTTCTTCGCAATGTAATCCTTGTTGAATGCGTAATCAATATAAGGCAAATAAGGTTTTAGCCATGACGCCAAGAACAATACTAAAATTGATATAACAAACCATTTATGCATTCTTTACAAAATTACATTATTGAATTCATAATAACGAACACCAATGTTAAAAATGTATCAACTAATGGACCAATATTGAAGCTAGAATTATCTCATTTATGATCACTACTGACTATCCTTTAATCAGAATTACTTCTATCTTTAATCATCACTAAAGTTATTATTGCATTCACTAAAGCTATTCAAAATGAAAACACTTCTATCTCTTGTATTGGTTCACTTTACCCTTACTTCCACTGCACAAACGGCAGCTTTAGAATCGCCAGAATTAAATATTTTATATCGAGGGTACGCAAATAAGGTGATACCAGCAGTAACGAATAACAATGGTAAACAGATTATTCTGAGTGGTAAAGGAGTCAACATTGAAAAACCAATAGATCAAAATTATTATATCTTAAAGCCAGGTAGAGATAGAGCTGTTTCTATTTCAATTAGTTTAGCCGATGAACAAGACACTAGCTTCGTAAGAAAAGTCGAATATCGCGTTCATAATATGCCAGACCCTTACTTATATCTTGGAAAATCAAGAGAAAATCAAAACGCAGATATCAACGCTACAAAACTATTTGCCAAATACCCGCCAGAAATCCCTTTAAATGCAAAATACAGGGTCATGAAGTGGACAATAATTGTTAACGACGAAACAAGATCAGGTACCGGTAACGATATAAGTTCCGCATCTGAAATTATAAATACTGCGCCAAATGATTCTCAAGTAATTGCTACTGTAACGATTCAAGGTCCGGATGGAATTTTTAGAAAGAAAACGGGTTCATGGATTGTTCAAAAATCAAAGTAAATATGGGTTCAATGAAAGCAGTAATCTATGACAAGAAAACGAATCCAAAACTAACCTTGAGAGATGTTGAAAAACCAACTCCTAATGATGACCAAGTTTTAGTAAAAATACATGCCTCTTCTATCAATGCACTGGATTATCGTTCCATGAAAATGGGTTCTATCCCGAAACGAAAAATATTTGGAGGAGACATATCGGGTGTTGTAGAAGCTGTTGGTAGAAGCATTTCACAATTTAAAATTGGCGATCAAATCATGGGTGACCTGTCTGATTCAGGATTAGGTGGATTTGCAGAATATGTGCTAGTTCCAGAAAATAAACTTGTCTTGAAACCAGAAAATGTCTCCTTTCAAACTGCTGCAGCATTTCCTGTCGCATCAACAACCGCATTGAACGCATTGCGGAATAAAGGAGATATTCAAAAAAATCAGAATGTTCTCATTGTGGGGAGTGCCGGTGGGGTTGGAACCTTCGCTGTTCAACTTGCAAAAAATTTCGGTGCGCATATTACCGCTGTTTGCAGTACAGAGAACATGGAGCAATCACTTAAGTTGGGCGCTAACAAGTGCATAGACTATACAAAAGAAGATATCTTTACAACCACCGAACGATACGATCTAATTCTTGCAGTGAATGGAAATTACTCACTTTTATCATACAAACGTATCCTAAATAAAAAGGGAATATATGTTATGGTTGGTGGCTCAATGAAACAAATACTCAAGTCCATTTTATTTAGCAGATTTTTATCAATTGGGGCAAAAAAAATGAGATTCCTTTCCATGAAAGCAAACCAAGAAGATTTACAATTCATCAGGGATTTTATCGCCCAAGACAAAATAAAGGCTACCATTGAAAAAGAGTATCCATTATGTCAAGTATCAGAGGCAATGGAGCATGCATCTAAAGGTCATTCCAAAGGGAAAATTGTAATTAACGTTATAGAATAAACCATTCCAATTAAATGTCTATTTTTTTCTTCTAGATGTGACTTTTTAGATGCGCTTTAAGTCCAATTGATATACCATTTAAAAAATCTTAGATGAAGAAGATTATCGTTTTATTGGCAACGGCGTTATTCCCTATGAATTATAGTTTTGCTGGTTCGGACCCTATGCTTTCCAATGAGATTAGACAAAAGCTGGAAATAGACTTGAGTACTATCAGACTCGATCAGTATTCAACGGATTTTGTAGATGTCAAATTCAAAATTTTTGATGGAGTAATAAAAATTGAGGCGTCACAATTAGAATTGAAAGAATTAGTGATGACTGAACTCCTGGAAATTCTTATCAGAACTCCATATAATGAAAACGAAATTCACAATTTCAACTTCACATTTGAGAAGAAATAGTGTAAACTCATTTAAATTGAGCTGAAATAAAAGTTGAAAAGGCTTGCTATAATTGGTATGACAGAACAATAAGTGTTAACGAATACAACAAAAAATGCATCTTGTTTAACTTTTACCTTGTTTCATTAAACAAAATGATGTAGTTTTACGATATCAGAAAGAAATTAAAGAAAAAGAGGAGGATGAAAATAATTATACTTACAATCGTTATTCTAGCTATAGCTTTCTTCATCTCTCAATTGTATATTTCAAATAATACATCAGAAACAAATTCAATTGAATACAAGACCATAGCCTTTAAGGATGGCTTTCAAATTAGAGAATATTCTCAACAAATAGTGGCCTCTACTCAATTAAATGGTACTTCTTACTCGAAGGTTTCAAGTCAAGGGTTCAAAAAGATTGCCTCTTATATTTTTGGAGGAAATAGTAATAACGAGCAGATTGCAATGACATCACCGGTCCAAATGGATATGGGTGAAAAACCAACCATGAGTTTCTTTATGCCGAACAACTTATCTTCTCAAGATTTACCAAGACCAAACTTCAAAGATGTATACCTTCATGTACAACCTTCTAAAATTGTAGCAGCAATAGAGTTTTCAGGATGGGCTTCTGATGAAATACTTATTTCTAAATTCAATGAGCTAAAGCAAAAATTAGATAAAGAATCTATCACTTATGAAAACAGCTATAGCTATTTGGGTTATAACCCTCCTTATCAAATAATAAATCGCAAAAACGAAATAATCATTCCTTTAGTAAATTATAAATAATACATTTAATACAAAAATTATGCTCAAAATTTTAAAATCAAACAAAATATTTCTTGGAATGGCAGTTAGCCTAATAGCCCTTTTAACTTGGTCTTTTTCACATACATTTGAGAATGTTGAGAAAACAAAAAAATCCCTTTATGATATTCAAATTACCTCAATTGAAGACGAGGCAATCGATTTAAATGAATTTAAAGGAAAGAAAATTATGTTCGTTAATGTAGCTTCGAAATGTGGTTATACACCTCAATATTCAAAGCTTCAAAAACTTCATGATATGTATAAGGATCAATTAGTAATTATTGGTGTTCCTTGCAATCAATTTATGGGACAAGAGCCTGGAACCAATGAAGAAATAGTTTCATTCTGTCAGAAAAATTACGGGGTTTCATTTTTAATGACTGAGAAAGTTGATGTTAAAGGATCATCGCAACACCCATTATACCAATGGTTGACTTCAAAAGATTTGAATGGTAATTCAGATTCAAAAGTTAAATGGAACTTTCAAAAATACCTTGTGAGTGAAACAGGAGAATTGATTGATGTTTTCAGCCCAGGAGTAGATCCATTGGACGAGCAAATTATTAGTAAAATAGCTGGATAGTAGCAGCTGATTGTAATGCCTTTGTAGGTGAGGCATGCACTAATAAAGCGGCAATGGAATACCATGCCGCTTTTTTTGGTTACTAAAATTAACACTTATCTATTAAACCGAACAAAAATGAAAATTCTTTTAACAGGTGCAACTGGATATATTGGAAAAAGAATACTTCCTTCTTTGATTAAAGATGGCCATGAGGTTATTTGCTGCGTTCGGGACAAATCTCGATTTAATCCACCTAGCTCTATTCGGAATCAAATCAAAGTAATTGAGGCCGACTTATTACATCCGGAGTCTCTTCAATCCATACCAAATAACATAGATGCTGCATATTATCTAGTTCATTCAATGTCAACTTCTGACAATTACAAAAATTTAGAGTATGATTCTGCTATAAATTTTAGAGAAGCTATGAATAAAACAAGAGTCAAACAAGTAATTTATTTAAGTGGTATAGTTAATGAAGACAATTTATCTAAACATTTACTATCGCGTAAAAATGTCGAAGTAGAACTGTCAAAAGGAGCCTTTAAACTAACTTGTTTAAGAGCAGGGATTATAGTTGGTTCGGGAAGCGCATCATTTGAAATAATGAGAGATTTGGTCGAAAAGCTTCCAATTATGATTGCGCCTAAATGGCTGTTAACTAAATGCCAACCTATTGGAATTGCCGATGTTAGGAACATTTTGGTTAAATGCCTTTTAAACGAAAAAACCTACGATCAAAACTTCGATATAGGTAGTGAAGATGTCCTTTCATATAAAGAAATGCTACTAGAATTTGCACGTGTGCGAAACTTAAAACGATTCATTATTACGGTTCCTGTGCTAACACCAAGACTATCTTCCTATTGGCTATATTTTGTAACCTCAACGTCGTACAAATTAGCAAGATCACTTGTTGACAGTATGAAAGTTGAAGTTATATGCAGGGATAATAAAATTAATCAAGTGATAGGAATTAAAACTATCTCTTACAAACAAGCACTAATTAAGGCGTTCGAAAAAATAGATAACAATGAAATAGTATCCAGTTGGAAAGACTCTTTTGCAAGCAGCGAATTAAAAAACATTAATATTTCTGAGTTTATATCTGTACCAAATTATGGCTGCTTTAAAGATTCTAGAACAAAACACGTACTAAATTCTAGTTCATCGTTAGAAAAAGTTTGGAGTATAGGCGGAGAAACTGGCTGGTATTATGGGAATTGGCTTTGGAGAATTCGTGGCTTTATCGACAAGTTATTCGGTGGCGTAGGTTTACGTCGAGGTCGAACAAACAAACATTCAATTAATGCAGGAGATGCTTTAGACTTTTGGAGAGTAATATATGCAAATAAAGATGAAGGTAGGTTGCTGCTTTATGCTGAAATGAAATTACCAGGTGAAGCTTGGTTAGACTTTAACCTAGTTGATGATAAACTTACCCAAACAGCAACTTTTCGACCATTGGGCTTGGCAGGAAGACTTTATTGGTATTCGGTATTACCTTTTCATGGATTCATTTTTAAAGGAATGCTTAATAAAATAAGTCAATAGGGCAGAATATAAAAAGAATGGCAATAAATGAGATCCTTAAAAAAGAAATGGAATCGTAAAAAGCCCAATAATAGATAGAAAATAGCGGATACATTAATGACGCTGAATAAATCATAAAACAAATGAAAGATGAAGATAAAACTAGCTACAATAACGATTGCCCTATCATTCATAATTACATCCTTTATGCAACAGAAAAATAAAACAAGACCAATATTCGAGTTTGATAAATCAGCAGATATTAGCTCTTGGAAAATAGTAAATGACGTTGTTATGGGTGGGATTTCCAATTCAACTATATCCCTAAACTCGGAAGGCTTTGGAGTATTTAAGGGGAATGTTTCTACAGAAAATAATGGAGGATTTGCCTCTGTACGCTTAAAATTACCACGATTCAACATTCACAATTCAACTCAATTGAAAATTAGACTAAAGGGTGATGGCAAAAATTATCAATTCAGATTAAAAGAGCGTTCTTCTTACTACTACTCTTATATAACCGAATTCAGTACTTCTGGATCTTGGGAAACTATTATTATTAATCTAAATGATTTATACCCAAGCTTTCGTGGCCGCAGATTGAACCAAGACAACTTCGATGGTTCCAGTTTTGAGGAACTCTCATTTCTAATTGCAAACAAGAAAAGTGAGTCCTTCATATTGGAACTTGATAAAATTGAACTCAGTAAAAATTGAGTCCAATCGTAGAATGATTTTTCGACTCTTCTTTAGGTTGTGTTGCATATTTTACAATCACAAACAATAGTCATTTCTCTCAATTAGAATTATCTTTGAAATCCAAATCAACCAAAATATAAAGATGGCTTCAGGATTTTTTGCCCTTTTAGATGACATTGCAGCATTAATGGACGATGTATTAGCAATGACTAAAGTTGCAACAAAAAAAACAGCGGGCATTCTAGCTGATGATTTAGCTGTAAATGCTGAAAAAGCTTCTGGTTTTGTTTCTTCGAGAGAACTCCCCGTACTGTGGGCCATAACAAAAGGTTCGTTTTTGAACAAAATAATCATCCTCCCAGCGGCATTTCTTCTAAGCGCATTTCTTCCTCAAGCGATTATTCCAATTTTATTGTTTGGGGGAGCTTATTTAGGGTATGAAGGAATACATAAAATACAAGATTACATTTCACGAAAAAACAATACTCAGCGAATTGAAGAAATGATTAATTTATCTGCAGAAGAGGTACTTCTTAAGGAAAAAAAGAAGATAAAATCTGCCATATTTATAGACTTCATTTTATCTATAGAGATTATCATTTTAGCCCTTGGAACCGTGATTAATGAACCATTAAAAATTCAAATTTTTGTTGTGTCTATTATTGCTGTTATGGCGACTATTGCCGTCTACGGTCTTGTTGCACTTCTCGTTCGAATGGATGATGCCGGTTACAGTTTGATTGCGTCTAGCAAAGGTGTAGCTGGTTTTAAGAAATCTTTAGGGAGCGGTTTAGTAACAATTTTACCTTTCATAATTAAGGCACTGGGATACATCGGAACTTTAGCAATGATTTTAGTTGCGGGTGGAATCTATCATCACAATATACATTTCATACACGACATATTTCACTCTTGGCCATCACTTTTAGCTGATTTCACAATTGGACTAACTGTAGGTTTAATCGCATTTTTAATGGTGAAATTAATAATGAATCTGACGAGAAAAAAAGGACACTAGTTTAATCAATCCCTAATTCTCTGCTATAAAATAACACTTCATTTAGTGTTTCTATATCGTCTTTCATTGCAAACTTAGCCTTCATAATAACCTGTTCACATTTATTTCTCCAAACTAATGCAAATTGATTGTGAAGCTTGTTCTTTTCTGAGTTTCTAGTGAAAAAATTTCCCGCTTTTTTTGCCCTTGGATAAGCCAACGTAATAAATTCAAGAATATCTGCCTTTGTAGTGGGAACAGGGAAGCTTGAAATTATCTCCATTTTTCTTCTGTCGGTTCTATTAGGTCCTATAAGTTCCGAAAAAGCTGCAGAAAAAACTTTACCAATAGAACCAAGTATTGTATCTGGGTCTTCTTTCCTTTGGGATTCAACTTCGTTTAATAAGGCAAATAAATGTTGTATTGATTGTCTTGACTCTCTTATGTGCACATTATGGCCACAATACTCGCATGAAGTAGAATAAGCGTCAATCTCTGCTTGACAATTAGGACATTTTAAAACTCCAACATTCCGTGGAATATGCATATCACTTTTAGCCTTAGCGCTCTTCTTTTGCTTATTATTCAACTCAAACAACCTGGCATCAAGAACCATGTCGAATTCATCTTTATCGATTCCCAAGCTAAGCGCTTTCTTTACCAGAATAGACCTTTCATTTTCTGTTATCTTACCATCGATAATAGCATACTTAATTAAACGTTCGAGATCATCTGGGTACATTTATTTCTTCTTTAAAACAACACCAAAAACGAAAATCAGCAATTCGAAGAAAAGCAGACCAAAAACTACAAGAACCAACCAATTATTTTGAATTTGAGGTGGTATGAAGAAACAAATCAAAAAACGTATAAAGCCTGCAATTAAAAAAAGGAAAGAGAACGCAGCTTTAAATGCATTTTCCATATACTTTGAATATAAAGCAACAATAAGTATAGTCGTAAAAAGAATACTCACATCACCAATAATCCAATTCATAGAATGATAACTACTAAGAACTAAACCAGCAATCGTATTGAAAATCAAAGTTAGAATTCCTCCTATTAGAAAAATATTTTTCATCCACTATTTTATTTCAATTTATTCAAAAGCTCCGTTTTTTTAGATGCAAACTCTTCATCAGTTAAAACACCTGCTTCCTTTAATTCCGCCAGTTGTTTCAATAATTTTATGGTTTCTTCATTTCCGAGTGATTGATTTTCCTTTACATCACCGGTATTCTTAGCCATCATATCACCCATTTGTTCAGCAATTGGGTTTACCATACCCATACCGATCATAGTTCCAAGAATTCCTCCTGCTTCTCCTCCAGATCCACCAATATTTTCAGCTGCTTTTTCTGTTGTATCAAAACTCCGTTCAACCTTATATATCTCAAGATTTTCCGCTCTTCGCTTTAGACGCATTCGTTCATCTAAATCTTGTGTCATGACTTTCTGAAATTCATTCACAACATCTTTAACTCTTTGATCTGTATCGATCACCGGTATTCCCTCAATGTTGAATATTTTTAGAGATAAGCCAAACTCTTTCAAGTGATTATTAATTATTGCCTTAACCGCACCGCTAACTTGAAAAACTATAGATTCTAATTCTAACGGACTCAAGTTTTGTTCTTTACTGATTTTAGTTATCGTACTCTTAATATTTTCTGTAATTACTCCTCGAAATAATTCTTTAATCGTGGAGGCATGGAAGTCTTTTACAGTGCCAATAATTTTAGTCAAGAATATTCTCGAATCTTCAACGACTAAAGCAAAAGAACCTCTACAAGAGACAGGAATCGGCACCTTAAATGTTGGCTCAATCATATTAAAAGGCGTTAAGCCAAATTTCGTATCCATGGATACGGCTTTATTCACAAAATAAACCTCTGCAACGAAAGGACTATTTCCACCATATACCAGACCAACCAATCCTGATAAAACTGGCAGGTTCTTAGTAGAAAGCGTATGCGTTCCAGGGCCTAGAATATCCTGAAGTTGACCTTCATTAAAAAAGCAAGCCTCCTGAGATTGATTTACAATAAGTTGAGAGCCCATTCTAAGTTCATTTCCTCTTGAACTTTTAGAATCAGATCGCCACTTCCATACAAGCACGTCATTTGGACCTTCATACTTTAAAACATCTAATATTGCCATACATTAAAGTTAGAAAAAATGTTTAATCCAAATTCAATTAAATGTTCTTACCTCGTGGGCTTCAATTTTAATTGCATCTCATACTATATGAAAACTATTGCTCTATTTTTAGGCTTAATTGCTTTCAATTCTGTTTTATTGGCTCAAGAAATGAGTAAAACAGATAAAAATGCACGAAAACATTTAGAAAAAACCATTGCTCTTAATGTTTTGGATGTTGTTGATAATTCTGGAGTTCTAAAGTACAAAAACGAAGTTTCAGAAATAAACTTTAAAGGGATTTCTGACGCATACAATAATCAAGCAAGTGCTATTGAAAAATATTGTATTGGTACTTTGTATCCATTAAAAAACATTACCCAAGTTTCGATAAATGGAGGAGATAAATTTGCATACTACCCTAAAATGCAAGTCTATTTCGATAGATCTGACAATCAATTGCATGCAATGCAAAAATTAGTTATAACAGAAGGTTCTCAAATTGTTAATATATATGATTTTCAATCGGATCAAGGAATCGCATTAGTTATTGAATTTTTTGCGAAAAACTCTTCCGAAGACAGTTATGGATTCATATTAGAAGCAGAGCTTAAAGCCTTAATGGACAGAGTGAATAAGAAGGAAATTGGCTTAATGACTGATGATAGAGATGGTCGTACTTACAAATGGGTTATGATAGGAGATCAGCAATGGTTCGGAGAAAACCTTCAATACAAAACAAGAGAGCACGGCCAAATGGATTTAACCGTAAGACACAACAACTATTTTGGTCGTTATTATAATTTTAGTCAAGCAAACATTTCTTGTCCTAAAGGTTGGCACATCCCTTCTGATGGAGAATGGAAAACTATGGAAAAAACAATTGGAGTTGCTGATGTACTTTTTGATGAATCAGGAATGGTTTCGAGAGGGGGTGAAAATGTAAGCCCAGGAAAAGACTTAGTTTCTAATAAAGACTTGATGTTTTTTGCCAAGTATTCAGGTGTAGTTTCAAATAAAATGGGTCCTTTTAAGTTATCATCCCATAGAGAAAACGCCCAATTTTGGACAAGTTCAAAAGCTGATGAAGTCAATGGTTTTATGCGCGTCCTTGGTAAACAATTCGATGGAGTAGTCAGAGATAAAACCGGGACTCAAAATTACTTAAGTTGCAGGTGTCTGAAAGATCAAGATTTATCAGCTCTTATATCTACCAATCCTAAACTAAAAGAAATTAGTGACAAAATTAAAGCAAGCCCTTCGGAGTCATCTAATTATTTTGACCGATCAATTGAATTATACTTAGCAGGAGAGAATCGATTTGCGCTTTCTGACATCAATAAAGCCATTGAATTAAATGACAAAGATCCTGAACAAAAATTGTTTAAAGCTCAAATGTTATTTCAATATAGTTTTAATAAAGATGCTGTTGAAATCCGAAAATTAGTTGCTGAATATGCCAATACCATTAAAGATAATGATTACGCATTTTACTTTCATTCAAGACTTGCCCTATACGATTCGTATAATGGTGGATTACGCGTAACTTCAAATAGTGAAAGAAGAAAACAAGCTTTAGAATTTATCGATAAGGCACTTGCTATTGATGGTAATAATCCACATTATAATAATTATAAGGCCAAACTACTCGTTGTAAATGGAGATTATACAGCTGCCATAAAAGCATTAGAGAAAGAGCTCAAACAAGACTCTAAAAATGGTGAAACCCACTATTTACTTGCAAAAATGAAGCTTAAAAATTATCACAATCAAAACGTGGAAAAGGGTTCTAAGACAGGTGAATGGTTTACTCAGATTACTGGAATGTGTTTTAAACTAACTCCAGCGCAAATTAAAGACGCATGTGGTCACTTCAAGAAAGCTATTAATTATGGAACTGAAATTTCTCCAGATTACCTAACGATTTGTTCAGAGCTAAAACAAGCAGAGTTAATTGAACAACATAAACCTGTCGTTTATACTGGTCCAAGAGGTGGGCGTTATACTATAAATTCTAATGGTAATAAGTCGTATATCCCTCGCAGATAATATTTAAAGTAAAATATTCCATTATTTTAGCTTTAAATCATTTAGTGTTTTTGTTAATTTAATGGATAACTTATACTTCGTATCTATAATTTTTGAAGCAGCCACAATACTGGCGTGTACAATCTTTATTGTGCTCTTATTGACTACAAGATTGCTTCCTAAAAAAGTCAATTCTTATGGCCTATTAGTATTTATTAGCGTACTATTTATTAGTGCATTTTATCTTACGATTAACCTAGAATGGTATGAAATCGCAAAACCCCTTATATGGTTATTTGTTCCCGCTTCGATTTCACTTTCCTTATACTTCTATAAATTCAATACAATTTGGATGAAGGAAAAGGCTTCAGTTGATCCTTACTTAAATGCGGTTCCCTTAATGGTATTAATTACTGCTATAGTTCTAGAAATATGCAATTACTCGAGTCTAGAAAATGATACCATTAAAGCAATAAGAATTTCATTTACTGAAAATACACTAAGATTCTTATTTCCAATATTTACCGGTTTTTTAATTCTCCTAAATTTTGTCAAAATAAAGAAAGCAGAGCAATCAAACAAAGAACAATATGTGGAAGAGCATTTGGTTAACTTAAATTGGAGTAGAATATCTCTAGTATTCTTCACTCTTTTTTATACCGGTATGATTCTTTCAGAGCTTACTAATCCAATTGTTTCTGAATTAATTTTCAATATTTCAATTTTAACATTGACATTATATTTAGGGTATTATCAAATAAAGGTTATTGCGAGGTATTTAAATTCAATTAATAATTCGAAAAAAATAGTTGAAGATAAACCAACTCTAACCAGCTCTAAATCAGACAGGCTATCTTCAATTTTTAAGGATTTAGATAAGCTTACAAACGATGAGTTACTATTTCTTAAAACCGACTTGACGATTCATGAATTAGGAGTTAAGCTTAACCTTAATTCAAAATATTTATCTGAAGCGATTAACAAAAACGAAGGCCTTAATTTTAACCGTTACATCAACCTGAAAAGACTTGATTATGCCAAGAAAATCATGTTCGATGATGATTACAAGAATTATTCTTTAGAGGGAATAGCGCAAGAAAGTGGATTCAAATCTAAATCAACTTTCAATACGCTTTTCAAAAAAATGAATGGGATTACTCCTTCGGAGTATCGAAAAAAGGGATTATCTAACGATTAACCTCTTAACTACTTTTTTATTTCCCATAAACACAGTGACGAGGTATAGTCCTGCATCATTTATTCCTGCTATTGTAGTAGTAGAAATTTGAATTCCCTCACGCTTATTAATTAACATTCCTAAAGAGTTCCTTATTTCCCATCCCGTAATTTTATTAGCTGCACTAATTGTAAAAGTATTTTGATGAGCAATAGGGTTCGGGTAAATATTTACTTCACTTCCGATCGACTCTAAATAAATAACGTTACTCATCGTCATTGAACCATCAAAATCAAATTGCTTCAATCGGTAATAGTTTTTACTTGAGTTTCTTTGGTGCTCAAATTGATATTTATGTCCTGTGTTCGACGTTCCATTACCAAGCACCTCACCAATAGGTGAAAAAACTTCTCCATCTCTCGATTGTTCAATTACAAAATGACTATTATTTAATTCAGATGAAGTTTCCCAAACTAATACATCTTGATCCTGAATAGATTCACCATCGAAGGAAACCAATTCAACGCCCAAAGAGGTCACTGAACAATTTACATCTATCGAACCTCCGGCATCTGCCAAAGCAAGAGTAGAATATGGCCCGTTAAAGTTAATAGTGCAGATATTCAACCCTTCGGTTGAATTATAATTTGGGTCAGAAGGGTCCATAAAAACTTTAATAAAATAATAGTCTTTCATTCCAGCTGCCGGGCCATTCATACCAAAGTACACCCTTCTTACACCCTCTCCTCCGTCTGCAGCTATTCCATTTAAATTACACGTTTCTCCTGTTGTAGGAGTAGTAACACCAAGAGTTTCGCTTACCATACTTACTCCTGGTTCCAGAGGTCTAGAAGAACAAGGTAAATCGAAATCATTAAAAGCCCCTTCCAAAGCGGATGATTCAGATAAAAACTGAGACCTCAATTCGAAATCTAATATTTGATCTTCTCCAACAACTTCTATCATGTAATAAGAATTAGAAGGTGTCCCTACTGGTAAATCTATTTTAAAATAAGCCTCTCTCAAGTCATTACATCCTTCAGAACAAGTACTCGATAATGAAGCACTATTGTTACCACATGACCATGCTATTTCATTTGCATTCGGTGTATATACATTTAACTTATAATCGACCGCTGTCGTTTCTCCCTCTTTATGAAAAACCCTTATATAATAAACCTGTCCAGGGTTAAGGTGACCAAATTGGGCAAACCCCTGACTTCCAGCACTGCTGCCTGAGGAATATGATGAAGCACCTATAACAATAGAACTAGGAGACGAATACAATTCCATTGTTAATGGCCCTGAAGAAGTTCCAGAAGTATTCTCTAAAAACACAGTAACCCAGCTTTTATTTGAATTAAAATATGGCCCCCCATTAGCAGGGCTTGGTGCAGTAAATGTAAACCAGACATCATTCTCAAGCACTCCAGCTCCCACAGATTCATCTGCACCTTGCATGGAATAAGTTGCTAAACTTGAATAACTATTACAACTATTGACCGGTATACTTTCTGCATTAATACCTTCATTATTACATGGTCTTGCAGCCCCTTCATTTATACTCAGGTCAAATGAATAATCAAAATCACTATTTAGTG
Source organism: Crocinitomicaceae bacterium (assembly GCA_022447585.1). Classification (GTDB taxonomy): domain Bacteria; phylum Bacteroidota; class Bacteroidia; order Flavobacteriales_D; family Crocinitomicaceae; genus UBA4466. The sequence goes on from JAKVAR010000006.1 coordinate 109,155, forward strand.
AATTCGGCTTAACTCTTAATAAATAATACTCTCCCTGGTTTAACCCTGTAACAGTCCAAGTATCACCATTCCCGTCTAAAGTAGGGCTACAAGCAATTAGATCTCCATCTCCACAATTAGAATAAACGTATAATTTAGCATCTCTAGAACCATTTGAAGCATCATATGTAATATCCATGTTATCAACAACTGATGATGCTGATAATGAAGGGCAGTTACCACTAGGAGTACTAAATATATACCATAAATCCCTTTGATCCACATCAGAGAACGGATCATTTGATAAACCTGAACATAACGAAGATGTTATTTCCGCATCACAATCAGTGGTCCCACTAAAATCTCCTGAGATTGTTTCTCCATTTAGGATATAGTATGGATTAAATTCATGTGCAGCATCAGAAACACCTAGATTATTAGGAGAATTGCCATCCCAAATATTTATACAGGAATTATTGTATTTACCTGTTTGTAAAGAAGGAGTTATAGTTACTGTTGGCGAAGCCGCAGCCGCTCCGGCAACTTGCACAATTCTCACCAAATAACCACCATCTGTAGGCCCATGTATTTCGTCTAAGCAATCTATTGAAGCTAAACCATTTGAAGTTATTGAAATTGATGTTTGAAAATTACTTGCAAGGTTGGAGCAATTATTAGCAGTAACCCCTTCACCTTGATAAACCAAAACTTCAATTTCTTCACCAGGCTGCAATCCAGAAACTAATAGGTCAGCTGAAGTCGAATAAACAGGTATGCCATTGTCAATTCCGGTATTTGGATTGAAATAATACCATAAATCATTTCCTACTATGGCAGGCAGAGCTTGCGAATCACTTGAATAATTGAAATTAACGAGTTGTGGGTTTTCAATATTAAATCCTGGAAATACATTTTGAAAAAGAGCGCAATCATTATTTTCTGCAATCCTATTAGCTTCAATGCCAAATTCACAAATAGCATTCCCTGAAAGCGGAGCTACTCTGATATACCAATCCGGACCGGCCCCTCCTTCAGTAATAGCAGACAAAAAAGTATGTGATACTACTGAACCGACTCCTGTACTAGAAATTACTGCGCAATCAGCCACGCCGGCATCATCTAATTGACTGTTACTGAAACATCCTGAATATAACGTTACAACTGCGGCATCTGTAGCGTTTTGAAAAGTCATGATCACTTCTAAATTTTGATCATCATCTCCTGGATTCATCGTAACAGAATACCAAAGATCATTAGATTCAGATGCTATTCCACAAGCATTACAACCACTACCAATATTACATGTTTCATTACTTTCACTATCAATATTAGCCTGACAAAAATTACCTGTTGACGAAACTCCGTCAATATCTATTGCGTCGTTACATATATCGTTTGCTTGAGGAATACTAGTACATATATCAAATGTTGGGTATGTAAGGGTTTGACAATTTGTAGCACCAGAGCCATTATTCGCATATGCCATAATCCTCAAATAGATCGTGTTTGCTGCAGCAACATCCGGTCCAGACAGGACTAAAGATCCATCCGCGGAAAAATACGGACAACTACTCCCAGTAATTCCTCCATTTCCAATATGACCTTCTAATGTCGTATTATCTGAAGCCAACGATGGACATGTTCCATTTGTCAGATAGGGCAATATCATTAAATTACCACCTGAAAGATTAGTAATATCAATTGTAACTTGATTAGACCCGTTTGGAAAAACCTTATACCAAATATCAGCATGATCTGTTCGAGAATAACTAGATCCAGTAAAACCTGCATTTGCTCCACATAAAGCTATTGTATTTCCATTACCGCAACTGATGTAATTTTCAACTAATGCGCCACCATCAACTATAGCACCATTTAAATCGCCTGATTGACATGTGTTTGATATATCTGGTGCGTTTGAACAAACTTCAGCACCATTACATGTTTCACTTATTGAATAAGAAGATTCACAGGTTACAAAAGCTCCTCCAAATGATTTAATTTCAACTGTATGTTGGCCAGCGGTGTAATTGCTGAAAATATAGCTGTTCAACAATACTGCACTTGCCTCAACCAAAACACCATCTATCCAAATTTCCGCTGACGTCCCATCTCCAAAACTAGTAGTTGTAACTTCTATGTCAAAATTGAATGTATTACAGTTCAAGTTAATTCCCGCCACAGTGGCCTGCGGAGAAACGCTACAAATGCATGCCTCTGTCAAACTAGTTGAATTAATATCGCAACCACCATACAATGAACCTAGTACATTAATAACTTGGTTGCTACCAGCGGCAAAAGGTCCTAAAACATAAGTTCCAATACCAACATTGTTTTCAAACGTTGTTGTTCCGTCAGTGATATCAACTGCCGAAGCATCTCCAAGATTCGTCAAATTAACTTCAACTGAGAACTGTCCATTTATACAATCAGAAATTATAGAATAGGCAGCATTAGGCGAATTACAAGGACATGATGGAACTAAAAATGATTCCGAAGATTCAAGTTCAGAAAAAGGGTCAGAGGTACACCAATTTGATGTGTTACAATCATTATCATCACCTGAATCAGGAGACAAGCCTCCATTTGAAGCTAGAAGATTTCCAGATGACCCGGCGCCATCATAAACCGTATAAGTAGTGCCATCCCAACCGTCATCAAACCTATCAAATGCATTTATATAGAGTGTTTGACCGCAATACCCGGACAAATCAACTGAAACATCAGACAATAAGCCTTGACCATTTCCATACGTTCCATTCCCTTGACCCCAAACCTGAATTCCAGTACCATCAACTCCTGTTGTTATGCTCATCCATTTTTCAGTTGGAAAGCTACCCCCAGATGAAGTAATGTATACAGATTGTGCCTGTAAGATATTCGTAAATACAACGAAAATTAAAAATGATATTACCTGTTTCATAATTCAGCGTTCTTAAACTGCGCTAAATTTATACCCTTGAAGTCAGGATGTCATTTAAAAACAACATAGAGATGTTTAAAATCACGAATTCGAACAAAAAAACCCCCTAAATAGGGCGGTTGGAGCCTGCTTAATTTGAAATTTTAATTATAACTCTGCCTAAAAATAAATTGATTCACATGTGAAATTGAATACATTTGTAGTAAACTTTTGGGTGGTTTTATTAAAATAATGACTCAAGTATCATAACAAACACCAGTATGTTAGTAGACAAAAATCAGCCAATAAAAAAAATGAAACTTCATCCCAGAAATAGGAATCGTGAAAAATACAATTTAAGCGCCTTAGTTGAAGTTGTTCCAGAATTGACGAATTATATTGTCCCGAACAAAGCAGGAGAAGATTCAGTTGATTTTTCTAACCCAAAAGCAATTAGGCTACTAAACCAAGCTATATTTCACTACTATTATGATGTAAAAAAATGGAAATTCCCTGTTGAGAATTTATGTCCGCCCATACCTGGCAGAGCTGATTACATTCATTACATTGCTGACACATTGAGTGAAAGCAATTTTGGTAAGATACCAGTTGGTCGAAATATCAAAATTCTTGATATTGGAGTTGGAGCCAGTTGTATTTATCCATTAATAGGAACTACTGAATACAAATGGAGTTTTATAGCGTCAGACATTAGTCAGCAATCGATTGACTCATCAAAGCAAATTGCAGGTAAAAATCCATCCATTGAAGACAAAATTGAATTTCGATTACAAAATTCACCTAACAATATCTTTAAAGGCATACTTAGACAAACAGAAAAAATTGAAGCTGTAATTTGCAACCCTCCATTTCACCCTTCTTCAAAAGAGGCCGAAAAGGTAACTCGAAGAAAAGTGAAAAACTTAACGGGAAACAGAGTTAACGAAATCGATTTAGCTGGAATTCATGATGAACTAATTTGTGACGGTGGTGAATATAAATTCATTAAAAACATGGTGAAAGAAAGTGAAAAAATCTCGAGAAAATGTTTGTGGTTTTCATCGCTAGTTTCCAAACAATCTAACCTAAAAGCAATTCAAAAGCTACTTCAAAATACGCGGGTAAAGCGAGTAAAAATTATACCTATGGGAACAGGTAATAAATCGACTCGTATTATTGCTTGGACTTACCTCTCAAAAGAGGACCAGAAAAATTGGAGAGAAACTAGGTGGAAGAAGTAGAATACTCCCTTACCATTCTTTATCTTGACATTAAAAGCATAAGCATGAAAAAAGAGTCAAAACTACGTTTATCTATCGCTATTGGTGTCGCGGCAGAAACTACTGTAGGTTTATTTCACAAAAATCTAGGCCTATAGCTAAGTTTGGGTGTTGCAATTGGCGCTGGTATAGGCGCAAGATTTATGACTCAGGAAAAGCAATAATAACCTCAGTCGACGGATAATGAGCGATCAACAAATCGTCATCATTTTTCTAATTACAAACATTCGATATAGATTTTTACCCTAACGGGAAATATGGAACTGTATAATTTGATTCCTCGCAGGATTTATTCGGAATGATCGAAATCAAAATTAACTCGTCTTTATCTGGCGCTACTTTATCATTGATAGTAGAACGCATTGTTCCAATTAATTGATTCTGTCGTCAATCAGGCAAGCATAGAAAATAACAACAACTTAGAATATCAATTAAGACAATATACAAAGATAGATCGAAATTGGTCCTTACTCACCACTAAGAATCACATTAATTACTAGAGCAGTCTCATTTTATACCTTAAACTTTCTTTTAATCGGCAGGAATCGTCCCACCTCATTAAGGTATCTTTCATACAATGGATACTTTTCTTTAGTAATACTCTCGCTAAAATCTGAACTACCCTTAAATAATAAAACGAGTAACAAACTGCCGGCAATAGACCAATTAATCCAGTGTCCTGTCGCCACAACTGAGAATACATAGAAAACAATCCAAATACTTTGTTCAGCAGTATAATTTGGATGACGCATATATGCCCAAAGTCCGGTATGCGTAAATCCGACTTTGTGAAAATCATCCATTTCTCCTTTCGCTTTCAGCGCGTATTTTTTTTCTTGATAATCGTATTGCTGTTGATCCGCAAAAAACTCCATAACAACGAGTAAAACGATAATTACAGCCAACACATAGTCAATCCAGTTTAACGGATTATCACTACCCATTGCCTTTAAAGCAGGAAGCGTAAACAACAATATTAACCCCATTTGATAAGCACAAATAAAGACTAGATTAAATAAATGCCATTTCCAATTCTGTTCAAATCCAGGTTTTGCTCTTAGAATTTCCCAGCGGTAATCTTCATCTCCCGTCCAGAATTTCCAAGAATAACCACCTCTTCTTCCAAAATTATATGTCAATCTAATTGCCCAAATAGTAACAAGAATTGCCATCAAAACTATTCTTGATTCGAACTCAGCATCTACTGCCACAATCCAAACATAAGGAACCGGAATTATACTCCATAATTTATCAACTTGACTATAATTATCCGTTAATGAACCAACTAAAAAAGACAAGCCCGCAGCAATTCCATAAACCCAAAGTAAAGTCGATAATGTACTCCATTGAAGCTCAGTTAAGGGTTCATCGTACATAAAAGTAACCACCGGAACAGTGATTAACGTAAACATTAAGAATAGCGCCGTTTTCCACATAGTTTCTTATTTTAGATTGAAACTAATAATTTAGAATGAGAAATTAAAAACAGAAATCTATTTCTTCTTCCATTTTTTCAAGATTCGTTTACCCACTTTTTTGCGGTAACGCTTGATTACTGTTTCTCGATCTCCAATGTTTCCGCATTTCACCATATCCGAGTAGATTAAATGCCCTTCTCTAAAGAACTTGAACTCAAAGCTAATGGATACGATGTCTTCTCGGTACAATCCAAAAAGGCTATTTGTTCCCAATACCGTTTCTAAACTATCTTTTAATCCTGTCACTTTAAACTTTCGATCATACCCTCTAACACTAATCAATACGTAGGTGTCGACTCCTTTAGACTTCATCAAATCAGCAATCGAATCAGACGCTAAGATCATAGCATCTCCTCCAAGTTTCATCATATTCAGAGATGGAACAGCTTTTACCCCACGTGTATTCAATAATTCTGTTGTATTGATTTCCAAAGAGTAACGATCTGCAGGATTATCCATTTGGCCAATTACCAAAGCATTCGTTAAATTCAATTTCACCTTCGACTTCTTTTGAGCGAACGATGAAGTAGCGAAAAATACTACTAATGCCACTAAGATTAACTTATTCATAACTTAAAATATTTGACTAGCGATTGCTTTTACCGATTCTGAATTAGACATTGTATAATAATGAATACAAGGTGCTCCAGCAGCTTTTAATTCTTTTGATTGTTGGATTCCCCATTCAATTCCAACCTTTGCAACGTCTTCATTACTTTTACATTTCAATAACTCATTAGACAGCTCTTCTGGGTAATCGATATGAAAAAACTTAGGTAAAAATGAAATGTGATTCATAGATTTAATTGGTTTCAGTCCGGGAATAATTGGAACGTTAATTCCAACTGCTCTGCAAGCATCAACGAATTCGAAGTACTTCTGATTATCGAAGAACATTTGAGTTACTATATATTCTGCTCCAGCATCAACCTTTGCTTTTAAATACTTAAGATCTGTAGCTAAATTCATAGCTTCAAAATGTTTTTCTGGATAACCAGCTGCCCCAATACAGAAATCTGTTGGCTCTAGCTTAATATCATCCATCAAATAATCACCACGATTCATTTCTCCGATTTGATGAATTAAATCAACCGCATGTTCATGACCATTTTCGTGAGGTCGAAAATTTGCTTCTGTTTTGATTGAATCTCCCCGCAATGCTAATACATTATCTATTCCTAAGAATTGTAAATCAATCAAGGCGTTTTCCGTCTCCTCTTTGCTAAAACCACCACAAATAAGATGAGGAACAGCATCCACGTTGTATTTATTCATAACAGCCGCACAAATACCAACGGTCCCTGGACGTTTTCTTATCGCTATTTTTTCAAGTAAACCATGATCACGCTCTTTATAGATATACTCTTCACGATGGTAAGTAACGTTAACGAATTTAGGGTTGAATTCCATCAATGGATCAATTCCATCAAAAATAGATTGAATACTTTTTCCCTTCAATGGAGGTAAAATTTCAAAAGAGAACAACGTCTCTTTAGCCTGATTTAAATGATCAGTTACTTTCATAATTCAATAGAATAGATCCCAAAGATACCATTATTGAATTTCTCACAATCAATTTTATCGTTATTTAAGAAACAACTCTGCGAATCTTAGATCAACCTTGCTTGTAATTTTGATGTTTTCTTCATTTCCTTCTACTGTTTTTACCTTAAACCCTGCTTCTTCAACCAAGCTAGCATCATCGGTTATTCCATCATGAAAAGGCAACGCATATGCTTTTTCAATGATGTCCTTTTTAAAACATTGAGGCGTTTGAACCACCTTGTATAATGATCGGTTTACGGCAACTGTTCCATGGTCTAGAGTTTGCCTTAACGACTCCTTCAAATCAATCACTGGAATAACAGCTCCATACTTTTTCACCCCTTCTATACAACGTTTTAGTGTTTTGTATCCAACAAGGGGGCGAACACCATCATGCACAATTATGTAATCTCCGTAACTATGTTCTAACGCGTTTTTAATTGAGTGATACCTTTCTTTTCCACCATCAACTATACGATGAGGTATTTTAAAATCATGCAAAATCAACAACTCTTCCCAATAAGATTTCCAAGCTTCAGGAAGTGTAAGAATGATTTGAAATTTTGGGTTATACTGATATACCTGCCCCATGGTATGCATCAGGATTGGTTTTTCATTAATTTCAATGAATTGCTTGGGCAGATCCGAATTCATACGTTTCCCAATACCACCTGCTGTAATAATCACTGTAAATAGACCCATAGGACTAAAGTTAAAAGAAATTTTTGGACTTTTTTTTGGCCAAAAAAAAAAAGGTTGTCTTTCGACAACCTTAAATATTTTGAATATCAATGATTATTTCAACTGGTCTGGATTATTCTCAGCTGCTGCATTATACTTTTTCTGCATGTTCAACCAAATAAACAATCCAACAAATCCCAATACGATGCACGAATAATTAAAAATATTTCCAATCATATCAGCTTCCAACAATCTGAAAGTCATTTGCATAAAGTCTGCTATTCCGTAGAAAATCCCTGATAATGTCATAATTCCTATTGTTTATATAATACAAATTAAATCAAATTTTTACATATTTCAATGCCGCGGCATGATTTCTTGGTTATTTGAATTAGTTCTAATCTAGATTTGCCTCAACCAATTGTGTTAATTCTATAAACTGCTCTACTGATAATACCTCCGGGCGTAACGACAAAAGTTCGTGTTCAATACTCTTTCCTTTGATGAATTGTTTGATTGAATTCCGTATGGTTTTTCTTCTCTGGTTGAAACTCATTTTCACAATCTGCTTAAACAATTTCTCATCACAAGGAAGTGTTTCTCTATCATTACGGGTCAAGCGAATAACTCCTGACTTCACCTTTGGTGGTGGATCAAAAACATGCTCATCTACTGTAAAACAATACTCAATATCATAATAAGCTTGCATCAAAACAGAAAGAATACCTCTCTGTTTTGTTCCAGGAGGTTCTGCAATTCTCCAGGCCACCTCACGTTGAAACATTCCCATAATTTCAGGTACTTGATTTCTCATCTCCAAACATTTGAACATGATCTGCGTTGAGATGTTATATGGGAAATTTCCAACCACAGCGAAAGGCTCATCACCCATCAATTTTGCTAAATCTTGTTTTAAGAAATCAGCTTCAATGATCTTACCATCCAATGCAGGTTTGTTTTCTTGCAAGTACTCAATGCTCTCTGTATCAATATCCATTACCCAAACGTCAAGCCCCATTTCATCTTCCAACAAAAAATCTGTCAAGGCTCCCATTCCAGGGCCAATTTCCAATACTTTTTTACACTCTCTGTGCGACCCGTATGTATTCGCAATGCGCTTACACACGTTCATGTCTTTCAAAAAATGTTGTCCGAGATGTTTTTTGGCTTTTACGCTCATGCTTTGAATTCTTCTAAAACCGTTAGCATTGTCCTAAATGCCGCAAATTGTCCATTGTATTTTATTGCGTGCTCACGTTGTAAATCTGAAGCATGTTCGCTGACATACCGATCGTAGTCTTCTTTCGTTTTACATAAATATGAAATGGCAAAAGACAATCCACCTTCTTCCTCTCCATGTACTCTTGAAATTCTACTTTCAATGAAACATCCTGTTGCCATAACATCTGGAACATGCTTTGTTTTCATCCAATCTAACCAATCATCTTTAATTGTTTCGTCAATACTAACTGTTACGTTATATAAAATCATACAGCTAAATTACTTAAAAGGATAGAAACGACCTCAGTTAATGAGGTATGAAGAACGTATTAATACATTAATCTAATAGTTGCTATCTTAAAATTGAAATGCAAGGGAATATTCTTTAAGTTTAGAAAATGAGAACGGCATTATTCACTTTATTCATTCTTTTGAGCTTATCTTCCCGTGCTCAAACGTGGCAAATCATACATCAAAATGATTTCGGGTTTGATTTTTTTTTGGTCAACCCTACAGACGGAACTAATTACGGATTTAATATTAGCCCCTATAACAACTCCATTTGGCTATTACGAAACGACATAATCACCTACATAGATCAAAATGGTAAATTAACTGATGACCCTAATGTTGATCCAATGCTTAATGAAAATGGAGCTACCTGCACATCTATTGGTCTTTTAGATAGGATTACCAATACTTGGACAGAATATAACAATAACAACTCACCAATAGATTTTCCGGTTCCAGCTGCTATTGAACTAGATACCAATGGGAATCTTTGGGTTGCAGATATAAGTAAACTGCACTGTTTACAACTAGGCACAGCTCTAGATTGGCTAGCCACAAAAGAAATTGTTTCTAGTAAGTTTGAAATGTGTCCTAATCCGACGACAGGAATTTTAAACATTGCTTTAAAGGAGAATTTAAAGGCTACTGAAATTAGCGTAGCCGGATATTAGCGGTACAATTTTAAAACAAGAATCATTCTCATCACACTATTCTTGGAATCTTCCAACAGGAATTTACTTGAAAATGATGCGATACTTAGAACTGAAAAATTAATTATTAAATAGCTTCCAGAGCACCATTCAAATCAATGAGGTGGAAATATGATCCTGGGCTTCCCATAACCATGAACTTCACTTTATCTTGACTTTTGTAAATGACCTTATATGAAGTGTTGATGGATTCCTTGTAGTTATCATCCGTTTCGCAGAAATGCGTTTTGAACTTGCTTGATGGTTTATCGTCTGATGACAAACTCGAATGTGCCGAATAATTTTGATGCTTATTTCCAGCAACAACCATTACTGTATTGTATTTGTTTATTGTAAAAATTTCAGTGGCTCCTTTTGCGACATACATTGAATGCACACTCCCACTTGTATTGTTCTCAGCAACGTAAATTATGATGTCGTATTCTGACTCATTTTTAATCACGGCTTCAACATCCCCTCCTTTCTTCGCTAAATCCTTTACACTCGAATTACGTGTATATTCCAAGGCCGATTTACAACTGTCTCTATATCCTGCTTTTTGATTATCAGCATCCTTGATTAAATCTGAATACAAACGCTGCATGATCGGGTTTTTGAATTCCTTCCTCAAGGTTAGCGTCGAACTTTGACCAATTAACGGAATACTTTGATCGTAAAAGACATCTTCTTCTTGCCTATTCCCATTCATAGTTTGCAGTAAAGAATCAATTTTCATTCTTTCTTCTTTCGTAAACTGTTTGAAAGATGAACTATTCGTGAATTGTTGGTTTTTGACATCACTTAAAGGCTTGTAATATACAACAATGAAAACCACTGCTGCAATTCCTAAAATAAAGGTTGAAAATAGGACGTTCTTCCAACGAATTGGCGTTCTTCCTTTTCCATGATTTCTAACCTCTAATTCTCCTTCTCGTAACTCTCGTTTAAGATCAACTATTTTGTTCTCGTGCTCTTTATTTAACTGAATCCCTTCCATTTGTTTCAGAATCCAATTGGCGAATCGCGTTGTACAAGATTTAACTCGAATTGGCGACAACATTGCATCGACATATTGGAGTTTCAATGCGTAAGATGCTTTGGATAAACTATTAACTGAAGAAATGATTTCATCTGAACACAAAGGCTTAACCAAGTCAATCAACCCTTGTTCTTCTTCAATCGTTTTCATCGAAGACTTCATCGCCACCGTTCGCTTTTTAATGGTTTTGAATAATTCTGACTCAACGACAGCACTGTGATCTTCATCCAATAATTGACAAAAAGAAAGCGCTACACTTAATTTTCCAATATTCTCTTCTCCCGAAAAACGTAATAAACAATTGGATAAAAAAGGAGAGATGAACTGCTTGTATTTATATCCCAATTTATGCTCTAGGTGTCTAGCTCCATCATTAAATGGTTGTATTTCTTTGCTTTCAGAAAGCAATTCTAGTAATGCGCCATTTTGTTCTACCCAACCATAAAACACGAGGTTGTTTGGGTTGTCTATGGAACTAATAAACGAGCTTAAATCTTCTGAATTGAATCCATTTTCTGAAGCAATCTCTGAACCTGATTCAGCCAACTTAATTTTAAATGAACTTACCCCTTCATCCGTAAGTAAATGAGCATGAGAAACATACAATGATTTAAAAACTGAGATAGGAATGAAATTTGGCATAGATCACGCTTTGATTCCTAAAATTATGTTTTTTATTCATAATGTCATACTTTATATAAAAATTCAAACTATGAAGCATCTACTACTGCTAGTTTCGTTTACATTTTCGTATTCGCTAACCGCCCAAACATGGAGCGATGATGTTGCTGAAATCTTTTATGAAAAGTGTACTAAATGTCACTATACAGGTGGTGTTGCCCCATTCCCGTTAATGACTCACGCGGAAACCACTCCTTTTGCAATTGCAATCTATGATGCAATTAATCAAAATGAAATGCCACCATGGCCTCCAAACAATGATTATCAAAGTTATTCTCATGATCGTTCTCTAGACCCTGCCGAAAAGACAACTGTTTTAAATTGGTTAACAGCAGGAACGCCTGAAGGTAATCCGGCAAACACTCCACCTCCTCCGGTTTATTCAAACGGATCGTTATTAGGCAATGGAGATTTAGAAGTTCAAATGCCAACATATATGAGCAAAGCTACAGCATCCGGAGATGATTACGTTTGTTTTGCACTACCTTCAAATTTACCTTCAGAACGAGTAATTAAAGCTATTGAAATTATTCCAGGTAATCTAGAAATCGTGCATCACGCATTAATATATATTGATCCAACAAATTCATGTGTGACTGATAGCGTTGGCGGTGATTGCGGAGGGCCAAGTTCTAACAATGCATCATTAGTAATGGGTTATACTCCAGGAAGTACACCACTTACCTTGCCTACATCAGCTCCATTAAAACTCGGCGTTACAATGCCCGCCAACTCACAAGTTGTTATGGCCATGCATTACCCAGAAGGAAGTTATGGTCAATTCGACAGCACTAAAGTGATTTTCCATTTTTATCCACCGGGAGAAACAGGAGTTCGCCAGGTTTCGACTGCCCCAATTTTACAAAATTGGAGTTTCGTATTACCACCAGATCAAGTAACCGAAGTTACAGCTCAATACCCGGCTTCAGGAGGAATCCCAGTCGATTATTCCTTGCTGAGTGTATTCCCTCATATGCACTTATTAGGTGAAAGTATGCTCGTTTATGGTATCAAACCAAATAACGATACACTAAAATTGATTGATGTGCCCCACTATGATTTTGAATGGCAAGACTTCTATTTCTATAAAAATATTCAGAAGGCAGATGCTGGGACAATACTTCACGCAAAATCAACTTACAACAATACATCCGGGAATTTACACAACCCAAACAACCCGCCGATTGCAGTTTATCCAGGTTTAAATACTGCCGACGAAATGATGATAACCTACATGCATTTTATGCAATATGCTCCGGGGGATGAGACCTATAATCTTGACAGTTTAATTAACCTGTCGGTCAACATTCTTATTCAAGATGAAAATGGCGTAGCAACCTTAAATGTGTATCCAAATCCGTTTGACAATGAGATGAATATTTACACGAATCAGGTCAGCTCCGGAGACCAAGTTTCAGTATCTGTATTTGATAGTAAAGGAACAATGGTTAATAAGGTTGCATGCAACTACATTGTTCAGGGTGATGAACTTCATTTAAAATGGAACGGACAGAATTTAAGAGGTCAAGCCGTTGATCGAGGGGTCTATTTTTTATCGATAAATATCAATGGTGTATTATCTCACCAACGCGTAATAAAACATTAGCGTAAATACTCAAGCGCTTCTTGAACATCGGTATCTTTAGTATTATTTACTTGAAAGAAACCTTGTTCTACCCATATTTGACGAGCAATTTCGCCTTTAATCTTTTGTGATATTAAGGCTTTGCTTGTCTGAATATCATTTGCTTTTATCTTAATATTATATTCAGATTCTGCAAACTTTGCAAAACGCATTAATATTTCATCGGTTACCTTAAACGAAGCATTATATTCCTTTGGAGAATTCCAATTACCGCGCTTATCCTGAACAAAATCAAAAGCGAACGTTGTAAAGACACTTGAATATCTCAACTCTGTATAATACCAACTTGAACCTACCGTATCATAAGGAACAAAAACATCAGGCATAATTCCACCACCTCCATAAACAACCTTTCCTTTAGGTGTTGTAAACTTTAAAGAATCAACAAACATTGTAGAATCAATCTTATACATCTCTCCATTTTCATAACGATCCATTTGATCCTCATAGTAAGAGTGATAATCACCAGAGTATGGTTTCTGAATACATCTTCCTGTCGGTGTATAATAGCGAGCGATTGTTAAACGAAGGTTACTTCCATCACGCAACATTTTATCTTCCTGTACCAACCCTTTTCCAAAAGTTCTCCTACCGATAATTGTGCCTCTATCATTATCCTGCAATGCCCCTGCTAAGATTTCAGAGGCAGAAGCACTGCTTGAGTTTACAAGTACAGCGACTTCAACATCCGACAAAGCTGAATTTCTTGTCGCTCTATAAATGTACGATGGCGAATGTTCCCCTTTTGTTTCAACAATTGGTGTTCCTGCTTCTAAAAATGCATCTGCTATTTCTGTTGCTCCTGTTAACAATCCACCTCCATTTCCGCGAACATCAATGATTAACTTTTCTAAACCTTGTTGCTTCAGATTCTTAGCTGCAAATAAAAACTCCATCGCTGTTGACATCGAAAACTGATCAATTCGTATATATCCGACTTTATCCGTCATCATATAAGCGGCAACAACAGATTCGACAGGAATAGAACCACGCGTTACTTTCTTTTGAATACGCTTTTTATTTCTAAGAATCGTCAGGTTTACATCTGTATTCTCAATTCCTTTCAACAATTTCATGACACCTTCATTGGTGATCGTGGCATCTAACTCTTCTTTGTTCACCTTCACAATTTTGTCTCCTGCTTTCAGCCCTGTTTTCATCGCTGGAGAACCTGGAAGAACATTAGTGATACAAACCGTGTCTCGAATGATAAAAAAGCGAATGCCAACACCTCCAAACCTACCTTCAATTGATTCATTCATTGCCTTAAGGTCTTTTGCAGGAATGTAATTACTATGCGGATCCAATTTATGAAGCATATCTCCAATTGTCGATTCAAACAATTCCTCGTAATTAACCGAATCAACATAACTATTATCTAACACATGAAGTACGTCTTGTATTTTTTGCGAATATCCATTTGAGGTTTGTTCTGCCTGAACAGTTTTTGGTGTAAGTACATTTCCTAAAAACAACCCTACAGCCAAACAAACGGCCATAATAATTGGAATCCAATACGAAGTGCTTTTGTGATTATTTTCCATCAAATGGGTTTTCAATTTGTACTACTTCTATGCCAGCTTCTTTCAAGAAATCAATTCCACTGGTATCTTTATAATTATCAATATATACGACTCGACTTATTCCAGACTGAACGACAAGTTTACTACAATCTTTACAGGGAGAAAGCGTCAAGTACAGGGTTGCATCTTGACAGTTATGCGTTGACTTAGCAACTTTCAATATTGCATTTGCTTCGGCGTGTAGAACATACCATAACGTTTCGCCCTCTTCAGATTCACAACAATTATCGAAACCGCTCGGCGTACCGTTAAATCCATCGGAAATAATCATCCCGTCTTTAACTATTATTGCGCCAACTTGCTTTCGAGAACAATGAGAAAGTTCAGACCAAGTCTTTGCCATTCTCAAGTAAGCTTTATCGTATCGTAATTGCTTCAACATTGCATTTATTGTATAGTGTAACCCTCAAAATTAAGAAAAAGCAAGCGTTCGCTTAACTTGTTTGTGAATTAGACGTTCTTCTTAACTCAATTTGTGAATTTATAACCTACTCCGCGAATCGAATGAAAGAATTCCGGACGCTTTGGATCCGACTCAAAAATCTTTCTAAAATTCAAAATATAATTGTCGATGGTCCTTGTTGTCGGGAATTGATCTTTACCCCAAACTCTATCTAGAATTTCAGTTCTTGAAACAACCTCTCCATTTTTCTCGATAAACAATTGTATTAATGCTACTTCTTTCTTAGATAAACTATGTGTTTCATTTACTTCTTGATTGATTACCTCAAAGGTTTTGAAATTCACTGTACACTTACCAATAGTTGCTTCAAGAATTTCTTGATCAACCGTTTCTGGTCCAATTAATATTCCAACACGTAAAAGAAGTTCTTCCAAATCAAAAGGTTTAGGCAAATAATCATTTCCTCCTGCTTTCAATCCTTCTATACGATCTGAAGTAGTTCCCTTAGCTGAAAGGAATAAGATAGGCACTTGCGATGTTTCTCTAATTTGTTTACACAAGTCAACTCCGCTAAATCCAGGAAGCATCACATCCAAAAGAATTAAGTCAAAAGTAATTGGGCCGGAAAACCATTCATGCGCTTCCGTTCCTGTGCTAAAAACAGTGACATCATAACCTTCAAGCTCTAGGTTTAAACGTATCATCTCTGATAAACTAGACTCATCTTCTACCACACAAATTCTTCGCATTCTTAATCTCTTTGAAGTTAAAAATAAGGAATCAAAATACATTTATAATTAATGAACACTAAAATTAGAAACTTAGTGGAAAACTAAAACGATTTTATTAACAATAAAAGCCGTTGATTTTTAAAATTTCAAGTACTTTCGCATCTTCAAATTAATTTCAAAATTTCAACCGAAATGAGCGGTACTAAAAAGATTAAATCAGCACTAATTTCAGTATTCGATAAAACTGGACTTGAACCTATAATCAAGGAGTTACACAAAAATGAAGTAGTTATTTATTCTACAGGAGGAACTCAAGCTTTTATTGAAGAGCACAATATCCCTGTAGTTCGTGTTGAAGACTTAACTTCTTACCCTTCAATTTTAGGTGGAAGAGTGAAAACTTTACACCCAAAAGTATTTGGTGGAATTTTAAATAGAAGAGATTTAGCCTCTGATCAAGAACAAATCAAAGAGTTTGATATTCCAGAATTGGATTTGGTCATTGTTGATTTATATCCTTTCGAAGATACTGTTGCTTCTGGAGCGGATCACAGCGCAATTATTGAGAAGATTGATATTGGTGGTATTTCTCTAATTCGAGCTGCTGCCAAGAATTATAAAGATGTTGTAATTATTCCTTCAAAGAATCAATACGAACCATTCTTGAATATTATTTCTGCAACTAAGTGCGAAACTACAATTGAAGACCGTAAAGTCTTTTCAAGAGACGCATTTGAAGTATCCTCTCATTATGATACTCATATCTTCAACTATTTCAATGCGGGTGAGAAAGAAATCTTTAAACATAGCATCACTGAATCAAAAACATTACGATACGGAGAGAACCCTCATCAAAAAGGTATTTTCCACGGAAACATGGATGAGATTTTTGACAAATTACACGGTAAAGAATTGTCTTACAATAATTTATTAGACATTGACGCTGCTGTTAACTTAATGGGTGAATTTAAAAATGATGGCCCTACCTTCGCTATTCTTAAGCACAATAATGCATGTGGGCTAGCAACAAGAGATACATTACACCAAGCATATAAAGATGCTTTAGCTGGTGATCCAGTTTCCGCATTCGGTGGAATTTTAATTAGTAACCGTAAAATTGACATGGCAACTGCTGAAGAAATTAACTCACTATTCTGTGAGGTTGTCATTGCTCCAGGCTATGAAAATGATGCTCTTGACATACTGAAAAGTAAGAAAAATAGAGTATTGTTAGTTCAGAAAGAAATTGATTTACCAAAACGTCAATTTAGAACAATTTTGAATGGTGTATTAGAGCAAGACAAAGATTTAATCACAGAAGCTAAATCAGATTTAGAAAGCAGAACGAATGTTAAACCGACTGAAGCAGAAATCGAAGATTTACTTTTCGCAAATAAATTGGTTAAACACACAAAGTCAAATACAATCATCTTAGCCAAAAACAAACAACTTTTAGCAGGTGGTACAGGACAGACTTCTCGTGTAGATGCTTTGGTTCAATCGATCCACAAAGCGAAGTCATTTAACTTTGATTTAAACGGTGCTGTGATGGCTTCTGATGCATTTTTCCCTTTTCCTGATTGTGTTGAAATTGCGGGCAATGAAGGCATCAAAGTTGTGATTCAACCAGGAGGATCAATTAAAGATCAATTGTCTATTGATTATTGCAACGAAAACGACATCGCAATGGTATTTACAGGAAATCGTCACTTTAAGCACTAATTAACGCAACCTTTTTGATAAAAAGTAGTAGAATATGTTCTATTTCAACCAGAAATAAAGTATTATTACAATTCATCTAGCAGCGCAAGGGAAAAAATGGGATTATTTAGCTTTTTAACGCAAGAAATTGCAATTGATTTAGGTACAGCAAACACGTTAATTATCATGAACGACAAAGTTGTCGTTGATGAACCGTCAATTGTAGCCAAAGACATTCAAACGGGAAAAGTAGTAGCAATAGGCAAACGTGCCCAGCAAATGCATGGGAAAACGCATAAGCTCATTGAAACTGTTCGCCCATTAAGAGATGGTGTAATTGCAGATTTTCAAGCGGCAGAGCAAATGATTCGTGGTATGATCAAAATGATCGGAACCGGAAAAAGCCTATTCAACCCCTCTTTAAGAATGGTAATTTGTATTCCTTCAGGGATTACGGAGGTTGAAAAGCGTGCCGTTCGTGATTCTGCCGAACACGCTGGAGCGAAAGAAGTTTATCTTATCCATGAGCCAATGGCCGCTGCAATTGGTATTGGTATCGACGTTGAAGAGCCAATGGGTAATATGATCATTGATATTGGAGGTGGTACTTCTGAAATTGCAGTCATTGCTTTAGGAGGTATTGTTTGCGATAAATCTATTCGTGTGGCCGGTGATGATTTTACAAAAGATATTGAAGAGTACATGCGTCGTCAGCATAACATTCTTGTTGGTGAGCGTACTGCCGAAGAAATTAAAATTAATGTCGGTGCAGCTTTACCAGAATTAGAAAACCCTCCAGCAGATTATGCTGTTCAAGGTCGTGATTTAATGACGGGTATTCCTAAAGAAATTGTTATCTCTTACGTTGAGGTTGCCCATGCTTTAGATAAAACAATCTCAAAAATTGAAGAGGCTATTTTAAGTGCCCTTGAAATGACTCCACCAGAACTTTCTGCAGACATTTACAAAACGGGAATCTACTTAGCTGGCGGTGGTTCAATGCTGCGGGGGCTAGATCATAGAATTTCTATGAAGACTAAACTTCCTGTTCATATTGCCGAGGACCCATTAAGAGCTGTGGCAAGAGGAACTAGCATTGCCCTTAAGAATATAGGTAAATTCCAGTTCTTGATTAACGATTAAACAAAACTCCTTGATGATTCAAGGAAATACTAACTTGAAAAATGCGCAATTTTCTTGCATTTATTAGACGTTTCCGTGTTCTTCTATTTTTTGCATTATTGCAAGGGTTAGCCCTTTCCTTGTATTTCAGTTTTGTTCGTTTTCCAAGATCTCAATACCTGACAACTGCGTCCGCAGTGTCTGGTTCTTTAATGAAAGTGCGAAATGATGTCACAAAGCATTTCGACCTTAGTGAGAACAACTATAACTTGCAGAAAGAGAATATTGAGCTTAGATACCAATTACCTTCAAGTTTCATAAAGCTTCAAAATGGAAAAGTAAAAATTGATGATACTTTGTATAATCAACAATACGAATATATTCCAGGCATAGTAATTAACTCTACCCATGATAAAAGAAATAACTATTTCACACTGAATATTGGTTCAGAACAAGGTATAAAAAGAGGAATGGGCGTGTTTTCGAGCAACGGCGTTGTTGGAGTAATACACAACACAAGCAAACATTATTCTGTAGTTAAATCCTGCCTTACAGAAGCCATCAATATTGATGTTATGATTCAAAAAACGGGTCAATTCGGTCTTTTAAAATGGAATGGTAAAAACGCAAGATTAGGCACTATGTGGGGAGTATCTAATGATACTGAAGTAAAAAAGTGGTCTAAAATTGTGACTCGTGGAGGCGGAGGAATATTTCCTAGAGGAATTCCTGTGGGCATGGTTCAAAACACCTCGGTAGTTGAAGGCAAACCGCTATGGGACATCACCCTTAAATTTGCAGAAAACTTTACCTCTACACAACGCGTCTACGTTGTTCAAAACTTGTTGCTTTCGGAGCAAGAAGATCTAGAAGCATTAATACCAAACGACCCTCTACAATGAATACATTCTTAAAATTTGGGGTTCGGTTTATATTCGTAGTACTTATTCAAGTGCTAGTTCTAAATCAGATTGAATTCGGATTTGGTATTCAATTAATGATTTACCCTTTGTTTATCCTGCTACTTCCAGTTGAACTTGGGATTTTCCCTTTGCTTGGTTTGGCTTTTTTAATGGGCATGTCGATTGACGCTATGTCAAATACATACGGATTACACACATCAGCACTATTGACATTTGCTTATGCGCGGCCTTTGGTGTTTAAGTTATTTGCTCCAAGAGATGGATATGACACCCATCTGGAAACCAACATTTTTAACATGGGTAATATGTGGTTTCTGAAAACATTCGGAATCCTAATCATTATTCATCACTTTTGGTTTTTCTTGATGGAGATCTTCAAGCTGAATGAATTGTTATTTATATTCCAAAAGGTAATTCTTAGCGTGCCAATCTCATTTTTAGTTTGTATACTATTACAATACTTATTCGTTAAAAAGTCAGGTGAGTAATGAAGTTTGACGGTCGTAAATATGTGATCATAGTCATTTTCGTTCTCATCGGAATACTATATGCTTTCAAGTTATTTTATATGCAGGTTGTTGATGAGACCTGGAAATTAAGAGCTCAACAAATTGCCGAAAAACGGAGGGAAATTACCCCCCCTCGTGCTGTAGTTTTCGACAGAGATGGTAACAAAATTGTATCCAACAAAACATATTACAACCTTATGATGGTTGAAAAAGAAATGGACAATTTGGATACACTTGCTTTCGCTAAACTTATCGGTTGGACAAAAGAAGAAGTTGAAGATCGCTTCAAAACAATTGTGGCTGGAGAAGGAAAGTATTACAATCGTCATACAGGAAAAACCACCTCTAACTACCAAAGTATACGAGCCTATCCATTTATAAAAGAATTGACAGCAGAAGAAATGTCGCGCATTGCACCTCATCTAGAAAACTTCAAAGGGTTCTATGAAGAAGTTTCAAGTATGCGCGATTATCCATACGGTAACGGCGCGAATATTCTAGGATATTTAGCTGAAGTAACTCAACCAGAAATTGATAAGGACAAGTTCTACAAGCCTGGTGCTCGAATTGGTCGAGCGGGAATTGAACGATATTATGAAAAGCAATTTCGCGGTGAAAAAGGCGTACGGTACATCGTAACTTCTGCAATGAATAATACGGTAGGATCATTCGAAAATGGGAAGTATGACACAATTGCAAAACAAGCTCCTCCAATTCATTTAGGTCTAGATGTTGAACTTCAAGCCTACGGTGAAAAATTACTTAAAAATAAGAAAGGCTGTATTGTGGCAATTGAACCGAGCACAGGAGAAATTCTCGCTATGGTATCATCTCCCAATTATGATCCAAACCTACTTGTGGGAAATCGTAAGATCCGTGAAAACTACCCTGCACTGCTCAAAAATAAAGATAAACCGTTATTTCCGCGACCTTTAGCTTCGGAGTATATGCCAGGCTCTACCTTTAAGTTGATTCAATCTCTAATCGGGATGCAAGAAGGGGTGATTACCAAAGATTCTGGGTTCCCTTGTAATAAAAGTGTCGTTGGTTGCCACAATCATCCATCGGCACAAAACGTTTCTCAAGCGGTTCAAATGTCTTGTAATCCATATTACTATGCTGTAGTTCGAAGAATTGTGCAACAAGGAAAAAAGAAAAGTAGTTTTGAAGATGCTGAAATAGGACTAAATCGTTGGGCTGAGTATATGCACAGCTTTGGTTTAGGCGTTCGTTTAGAAACAGACATTACCGGACTAAGGTCAGGTGTTATTCCAGACTCAAAATACTATGATAAGTGGTATGGTCATCATCAATGGAAATTCTCTACAATTCGATCAATCTCAATTGGTCAGGGCGAGGTTCAATTAACACCGTTACAACTGGCCAACTTGGCGGCCATTATGGCGAATAGAGGTTGGTACTATACTCCTCATTTCGTTAAATCTATTGGAAATGACGGCCCTTTAGAAAAATTCCGCGTTAAACACAGAACAATGGTTGATCGAATCCATTTTGACCCAGTTGTTGAAGGTATGAGGCGTGTAGTTCATGAAGCTGGAGGTACCGCAAGACGAGCGCGTATTGATAGCGTGATCGTTTGCGGCAAAACAGGTACAGTTGAAAATTATATCGGTAGTGTAAAACAAAAAAATCACTCCGTATTTATCGCATTCGCACCGATGAATAATCCAAAAATTGCGATATCTGTATTTATCGAAAATGCAGGAGGCGGCGGTGGAACTTGGGCTGCACCAACTGCTAGCTTAATGATGGAACAATATTTAAAAGGTGAAGTGACTAGCACTGCAAAAGAAAAAAGAATTTTAGACGCTGTATTATCTACACCTAAATGAGACAAAATAAATCTTTAACGGGAAGCATTGATTGGCCATTATTACTCGTATACATAGTACTTTTAATGATGGGATTGTCTACTGTTTATTCTGTAGCATTTGACCCCGAACACCCTAATATTTTTGATTTTTCTCAAAAATATGGAAAACAAGTCATGTGGATAGGAGTTTCTCTATTCCTTGGGCTTTGTGTCTTTCTAATAGACTCAGATATTTACCGAAAATTTGCCTTACCAATATATCTTTTTGTAATTACACTTTTGATTATTGTACTCTTTATGCCAGCCGTAAATGGAGCGCGAGCATGGCTCGGTATTGGATCAATGGGTATACAACCCGCCGAGTTTGCCAAAATTGGAACGGCCATAATCCTTGCGCGTTACTTGAGTTCTGTGAATCTTAAGCAGCAGAACACTAAAACTGTTTTAATTGCCAATGCGGTAATTTTATTACCAATGGCGCTAATTCTATTACAACCAGATGCCGGAACTTTTGTCGTATTTACTTCATTTTTATTTGTGTTATATCGTGAAGGTGTTTCATATGACCCAATCATACTTTCTTTATTAAATATAATACCGATAAGAGCACTTCATTTCAAACAAACTTGGCTAGGAACCCACTTTATACCCATCCTATTCGTTGTGATATTCTTGAGTATCACTACTCTATTAGTGAGCAATGAATCGATTACATTGAGCCTCTTTCCCGGAATGGAAATTCCGGGGTATTGGGGAATGTTCTTTTTCCTATTTGTCTTTTGTATAATCGCATACTTCTTTATGCGTTCTATTTTTTCAAAGAGAGATAAAAAACGAGCGTTATCAATCGCTATCATCGGTTTCGTTCTAGCCGCGATGCTCACCTCAATCGTTAACTATACATTTCAAAAATTAGCAGGTCACCAGAAAGAAAGAATCGAATTAGTTCTGGGACTTCGTGAAGATCCAGATGGCGACGACTACAATAGGAACAGAGCCATGGCAGCAGTAGGATCTGGTGGGATGTTTGGGAAAGGATATCGTAAAGCATCCGTTTCGAGTGTACAAACCAACCATGTGCCTGAAAGTGAAACGGATTTTATATTCTGTCCTTATGCAGAAGAATGGGGCTTTATGGGAACCTTTGTTTTAGTGGGGTTATATCTGTTCATGATTCTTCGGATTGTATTCATTGCCGAAAGACAAAAATCCAGCTATAATAGGGTCTACGCATATGCCGTCGCTATGATTCTCTTTTATCACTTTACCATTAACATAGGTATGAGTATTGAGTTTGCCCCGGTAATTGGCATACCGCTTCCATTTTTCAGTTATGGCGGTTCTTCCATGATGTCATTTTCTATCATGATGTTCATTCTCTTAAAGCTTGACAGTCAGCGTAAAGACGTACTTAATTAATTAGTAATTATTAACTTGTAATTCAGGTTGAAAATTTGAACTTTGTAACTAATTAATTAACCTCTGCTTTTTCGTATTTTTACCACAATAGAACCAAGAATGAAAGAAAAAAAGCCAGTCAAACAAACATTTACCCCAAAGACTAGTCGACTACTTATCCTTGTATTATGGTTAGGTGCACTATCTCCTATTCTTGCTTTGTTCTTATTATTTATAACACAGCCTGAGGATGAACTGCCATCGGTTGAAATGCTTGAAAACCCACCAGAATTATTAGCATCTGTAGTGTTAGCAGATGACGGCAAAACTGAATTAGGAAGATACTGGAGTGTAAACAGAACAAATGTTGAATACAAAGATATTTCTCCTTATGTATTCGATGCATTAATTGCAACTGAAGATGAGCGTTATTTAGACCATGCTGGTGTCGATCTAAAAGCCGTTGGTAGAGCAATAACCAAAATGGGGGCCGCGGGGGGAGCCTCTACTATTAGCCAGCAATTAGCGAAATTGCTTTTTACATTGCAAGAAAGAGCAAGAAAAGCAGAGCTAAAAGCAAAAGGCGAAACTGAACCAGCACCTTCAGGGAGGCTTGGTAGAATTCAAAAACGATTAGACGAAAAAGTAAAAGAGAATATCATTGCGGTTCGCCTAGAATCAAGATATACTAAAGAAGAAATAATCACCATGTACTTGAATCAATTCGACTTCTTGTACAACGCTGTAGGTATTGAAAATGCAGCAAAAGTTTACTTCAATAAAAAGCCAATCGACCTTACAAAATCCGAAGCAGCAATGCTTGTTGGAATGTGTAAGAACCCTGGTTTATATAATCCCTATACATATCAAATAAAGGATTACAGAGCTAAAGCAGCTAAAAGACACGGGATTCAAAAAGATCAGGTTACCGCTGAACAAATGCAAGAGTTCCGTGCCAAGGATAGTATACGCGCCTTGAGTAGGAGAAACCAAGTTCTTTTCCAATGGAAACGAAATACAATTAAAGAAAATGTTGCACTCAAAAACCATATGCCTCAAGCTGAATATGATTCACTGATTAAAACTCCTATCGTTACAGATTACCAAGTGGTTGATCATAAAGAAGGACTCGCACCATACTTTAGAGAGTCTTTAAGGTCTCAATTATCGGAATTATTCAAATCTACTGATGAAAATGGTGAGTTGATCTATCAAAATGAAGATGGCGAGGCGTACAATGTATACAAAGATGGTCTTAAAATTTATACAACAATTAACGTGCGTATGCAACAGCATGCCGAAAACGCAATGAAGAGACACCTCAGTGAAGACCTTCAACCCGAATTTGATAAAAACAATAGAAACCTAAGAAATTTCCCTTTTACTAATCGAATTTCAGATGAAGTTGCTGAAACGTTAATGAACTCAGGAAGAAAAAATTCTGAACGCTACCGTGTAATGAAAGCTAGAGGTGTTTCAACTGCAGAAATAGAAAAAAGTTTCGAATTAGAGGTGCCAATGCGCATCTTCTCTTGGGGCGGAGATATTGATACAGTAATGACACCAAACGATTCAATTCGTTACTACAAAGGTGTTTTAAGAGCAGGCTTAGTTTCAATGGAACCAAGCACTGGATTCGTTAAAGCGTGGGTAGGAGGTGCAGATTTTAATCACTTCGCATATGATCATGTTAAACAAGGAACGAGACAAGTAGGTTCGACGATTAAGCCTTTCGTTTATGCCACAGCTATTACTATGGGAGTCGTTAAACCATGCACTAAATTCCCTTTTGGTTCTTCTGCTTGCGTTGATGTGTTTGAAAATGAAAAAATCACAAAACAATGGTGTCCAAAAGGTGCTTTAACTCCTAAATCAGGAATAGATCCTTCCGTTGCATGGTGTTTAGCAAATTCAAATAATCCTGGAACTGTATTAGTAATGTCGAAAATGGGTGGTCAAGCAGGGCCCAAAAACATTTCAAAATTGTTGAAAGACCTTGATATCAACTTGCGTCCTGAAGATGAAGTGCCATCGATGTGCTTAGGTGTGATGGATTTATCATTATATCAAATGGTTGGAGCCCAATCTATGTTTGTTAATCAAGGTATTTATGTGCGGCCATCAACGATTTTAAGAATTGAAGATAGAAACGGAAATGTAATATATGGAGCTGACCCATACTCCAAAGAAGTTCTTAATTCAGGTGATGCTCATGCCACACTGCAAATGATGAGAGGATGTGTTCAGTTTGGCACTGGAGCAAGTCTTAGAGGAGGCAGAAAATGGGGAGGAATCTCTCAACCAACTGCTGGTAAAACAGGTACAACCCAGAATAACTCAGATGGATGGTTTATGGGATTAACCCCAGACCTGGTAACAGGTGTATGGGTAGGAGCTGAAGATAGAGCCGTTCGGTTTAGGTCAATGACTTGGGGACAAGGTGCACGCATGGCGCTTCCAATTTATGGATACTATATGCAGAAAGTATACAAAGACCCTAAGTTAAAAATATCAACAGAAGAGTTTGAAGCACCTATCGGATATGACCCTAGTCGTTACGAATGTGACGGATCGGAAAACATACCTAATGGTGAAATACCGCAATTTTAATTAGCACTATGAACAAAGTAGTAAAGAACAAAGAAGCAGCTTTAGCTGGAGTTGAAAGCAACATGACGATCATGCTTGGTGGTTTTGGTTTATGTGGAATTCCTGAAAATTCAATTTCTCAATTAGTGACTTTAGGAGTTGAAGGGTTGACGTGTATTTCAAACAATGCCGGTGTTGATGATTTTGGTTTAGGCCTATTATTGCAAGGAAAACAAATCAAGAAAATGATTTCTTCCTATGTAGGTGAAAACGATGAATTTGAAAGACAAATGCTTTCCGGTGAACTAGAGGTAGATTTAATTCCTCAAGGATCTTTAGCTGAAAGATGTCGCGCTGGTGGTGCCGGTATACCTGCTTTTTTTACACCTGCTGGATATGGAACAGAAGTAGCTGAAGGAAAAGAAGTAAGGGAATATAATGGTAAGCCGCATATTTTAGAAACAGCACTGACAGCCGATTATGCTATTGTTAAAGCCTGGAAAGGTGATACTGAAGGAAATTTAGTTTACAAAGCAACTGCGCGAAACTTTAACCCTATGATGGCTATGGCAGGTAAAATTACGATTGCTGAAGTCGAAGAGTTAGTGCCAGCTGGAGAAATAGATCCTAATGAAATTCACACACCAGGAATATTCGTTCAACGTATTTTCCAAGGAGAAACATTCGAGAAAAGAATCGAACAACGCACAACTAGACAAAAATAATTAACACCATTTCTTAAATGCTTCCAAGCACCAATGATAAGATTTATAAAGGAGTTTCGATACTCCTTTTTTCATTTGTGTTCATTTATTTATTGTTGCGCATCATATTTAATGAAACACTTCATGATGAAGTTGCCACTTATATATTCTTTTTTTATCATGGGAATTATATTGGAGAGGAAATTGTTTGGGATGCGAATAATCACTTGTTAAATTCATTTATTGGTAACATACTGTATCAATTTGTAGGAGACAACATTCCGGTGTTACGACTTCCCAATTTGCTTGCTTTTGTCGCTTATTTCTTTGGAACGATTCAGCTGACAAAATTTTTCAAAACATCGCTTTTAAAATCAACCTCACTTATCGCATTGAACTCTATACCATTCATCATGGAGTACTTTGGAAATGCTCGCGGTTATGGTTTATCCTTAGGGTTCTTTGTTTGGGGCTTAGTTCATCTACACCGCTATTTCAACGCACGCAAGCTAAAATCTCTTTGCTACACCTATCTATTTCTTTTACTCGCGGTTTCAGCTAACCTAACATTCGTAAATTCGAGTTTATTGATACTCGTAGCGGTAATAATTGCGCCTTTCATTAACACAACAAAACGCACAATATCCGTGCTAAGAAAAGAATGGGGCTTGCATGCCTTGTTCTTACTAAGTCTAATCCCATTTATAGCATTCGGAATGGCATTAAGGCACACGGGAGCTTTGTATTATGGGAGTCTCGACGGTTTGTGGAAAGTAACCGGAAAAACCTTAAGTCAATATGTGCTCTTTTTCCAGGAAGACTGGCTTCAATTCGTCTACCTCGGTATTTTCATTTGCTTTATATTTCTCGTAATCGTCACATTAAAATCGATTCACAAAAACGAATGGTTTCAGAAAAAATACCTAATCTATGCGTATTTATTTTTCGGAAATCTAATCGGCATTTTAGTCCTCGCTAATTTAATGGAAGTCAATTACCCAGAAGATAGAACAGGTATGTATTTAGTCATACTATTTCTACTAATGACCTTTCATGTTTTAGAAAAATTTTCATTTGGAAATTGGTTACAGATCAGCTTACTGTTCTTTCCAATTACACTATTTACTCATTTAAGCCTACACACTTCTGTCTTCTCTCCTGATGATAGAATGAACAATGAATTTTTCGCTAAAGTAAAAGCGGAGATACAACCAGAACATTCCATTATGATCTATAGAATAATGAACTGGAACTGGCCATATCATGAATCACATGAAGAGAAAAAATCAAGTGTAGGATTATTCTACAACGAAAACACAACCCTCACTGATATCATCGTAACAAAAACAACGATGCTAAAAAATCCAAGAATTCCTGAATTATATGATACAATTGCAGTTCATGAACCTTCCACTTACATCGCTTTTAAAAGAAAGCAACCTTTAGATAAAGTAGTTATAGACTCAACAAATTTTATAACTGAATCAACAAACGGAGCGTATTTAAACGTTGGTGCTATCTCGTGTGATTCACTCACTGGAAAAAATGTTCAATTTACTGTTGAAGGTCATTTGAAAACCAAAGAATTAAAGAATAAAATAGTTCTTGTTTTGGAGACAAAAACGGCAGATAATGCAACAGAACGATATCTATATTATCCAATTGAAACAATCTTTCAGGGTCAATTAATCGATGATGATTTACTTCTTCATTTTGTATTAGAAGACATACAAGAAGAGGAAAAGGAAATAAAAGTTTATCTTTGGAATAGAGGGTTTAATTCAATGGAATTGAAGCGATCAAGATGTACATTAACCGAACTAAAAACACCAAAAAATGAGTCTAGATAAGACAGGTATAGCTAAACGAATTGCGCAAGAATTACGTGATGGATGGTACGTAAACCTTGGAATAGGCATTCCAACATTAGTTGCAAACTACATTCCAGAAGGAATTGAAGTCGAGTTTCAGTCGGAAAATGGAATTCTTGGAATGGGTCCCTTCCCGTTTGACGGAGATGAAGATGCAGATTTGATCAACGCGGGTAAACAAACAATTACAGCAACAAAAGGAGCTGTTTATTTCGACTCAGCAACTTCCTTCGCAATGATACGTGGTCAACACGTTCAATTGACCGTTTTAGGCGCTATGGAAGTTTCTCAGAATGGTGATATCGCCAACTGGAAAATCCCAGGAAAAATGGTTAAAGGAATGGGAGGAGCAATGGACTTAGTTGCTTCAGCTGACAATATTATTGTAGCGATGATGCACTCCAACAAAAAGGGTGTTTCTAAAATTTTAAAAGAATGTTCTTTACCTCTAACTGGTGTAGGTTGTGTTAAGAAAATCGTAACTAACCTGGCTGTATTGGATGTTAAAGATGGACAGTTTCATTTGATTGAACGTGCTCCCGGTGTATCTGTTGAAGATATTGTAGCTGCAACTGAAGGAGATCTAGTGGTTCCGGATAACGTTCCAGAAATGAGCCTATAAGTTAAATTGAATCTAAGCGTTTTTTTCTAGATCAGAACTGTACTCGATGTAATTATTTGCAGTGTTTATGGTTACTCTTTTTTAGGAAGTGAACAGCCACCAAATACAGGTGATGGACTAATACACTTTTATATTTCTGAAGCCTCATGGTCAAATCCCATTTTATTCTTTCATCATTGGGATAAACCATTTTTCACTTTATTATCTTCTTCCTTCGCTCAATTTGGATATGGTGGAATAGTATTTTTCAACTGCCTTGTTTTTTCCGGAATTAGCTTCTATGGATGGAAAATTCTTGATCATTTCCAGGTGAATAAATCTCTTTCACTGATATTCCCTGTTCTTTTATTCTCTATACCTGATATATATGAAACAACTTTATCTGGATTAACGGAACCCTTGTTCAATTTAATACTAACCGCTTCTTTTTTTACACTAATTAAAAAGCGATTCGTTTCATTCGCAATCTTAGTTTCTTTCCTCCCCTTTTGCCGGAGCGAAGGTCAATTAGTTATAATTTTAGCGATTGCAGTGCTTGCCATGATGAAGGAATACAAATCAATTTCTATTCTTCAGCTTTCTAATATATGCTATTCTTGGCGCCACATTCCTAGGTGATTTTTTGTGGTATTTTAACAATAGCCCATATGAAATGTCAAACGACATTTATGGCGCTGGAACCTGGAAACATTACTTTTCAGCGTATAATCAATATCTAGGAACTCCTGGTTTAATTATAGCGGGGTTAGGCAAAATATCTGTATTAATTGTTGTAATTCGTAAACAATTTTCTCGGATTCAAGTTGTTCCGAGTCTTTTCGGAATTGCAGTATATCTTGGAATAATTGGTGCTCATAGTTACTTTTGGGCAACTGGACAAAATGGATCATTAGGATTAACACGAGTTGCAACACAAGGAATGCCACTGTTTCTAATTATTTCTATTGCGTATATTAGCCAACTCCAGTTTTCACAGAACAAATACTTTTCAGCTAGCTCAATTCTTATCACGGTGACTTTGCTTATTGTCTCTATTCCCCTTAATAGTATACAAATAAAAGCTAAAAATTTGGATCTTTCAATACATCAAACCGCTGAGTTCTTAAAGTCAAAACCTCATAGAATACAATACGACCACCCTCTTTTAGCATTCGCTCTAAACGAGAATCCATTTGATGAAACCGAAAGCAATTTGATTCGAAACGAAAGTGAACTAGCCTTATCAAAGCAACTACAAAGCAGTTTCCAACCTGGAGATCTACTTGTAAGAGATTCATACTACAGTCGGGAAGGTAACGTATTAACATTAAATGCAATTGAGCGCGAGGAATCATTAGTTTTAATTGAAGAATTTCCGTCAGAATACCAATATGCGGATCCGGAAAATGGTGTTGAGGGTGTGCGTATCTATCAGTATTTACCCGATAGTAGTTCAAGGATTCCAATAGGGAATACAAATAAGATTCTTAAACAAAATGAAGTAATCGAAATAAAATCTACTGACGAATTTATTGGAATAATTGATACGATCTGTGAAGGAATAAATTATTTTCAAACATCCTTAACGTCAACTTAAAAAGAATTAAAATTAGTTCTGGATTTATTTGATAGCGAGCGTATTCACTACTATGAACTAACAGAAGGGGTACCGTTGAATGAAGATTTTGCAATTGGATCAGCTGGTCATCTTAAATACTTTATCTGGAATCCAAACAGAATAAAAGCACAAATATTGGTAAACAGAATTAGTAATAATTTGCCGAAAAAATACATTCTGCAAAAAAAAGAAGTATATTCAAAACATTAAATTAAAAATCAATCACTATGAAAAAATCAATCTTACTATTAAGCTTATTTGCACTTATTGGATTATCTGCAACTGCACAAAGATCTACACCTGCAAAAGATGCTGACTATTCTTTCTTAAAATCTGAAAAAAGTATTAATCTACTTTTTGATTACGAAGGCATGACTATTGGTAAAAACCAAACTGAGGTTGATTATGTAGAAGCACAAGTGGCTGAAAGAAATGAGAAAAAAGCTGGTACCGGAGATGAATGGAGAAAGTCTTGGGAAAAAGGTAAGTTAAATATTTATGAGCCTTCTTTTAGAGCTGGTTTTAGTAAAAAAGTAGAAAAGGTTGGTGTTAAAGTAACAGAAGGAGATGAAGCACCTGTTACTTTAATTATACGTCCGACTCGTATTGAGCCAGGGTTCAACATTGGAATTACTAGAATGAATGCTCAGGTTGATTTCGAATTTGTTTTCGTTGAAACTGCAAATCATGATAATATCATCGCTCAGGTAATTTTACCTAAAGTTTATGGAAGTGATGCATTCGCCGTTTCTGATAGAGTTAAAATTGCATTCTTAGGAGGTGGTAAAAGACTATCTGGATATATTGCTAAGCAATTAAAATAATTCAATAAAATTATGGGCGTATATCCAATGGATATGCGCCTTTTTATATCATTACTGTTATGAAATTAATCGTTCTATTTATTACAATTCTTTCCTTTCAAACAGCTTGGACACAAGAAACGATGGAGGATTTTTTTACAAATAAAACTCAGGTAGTTTTATTAGGTTTAGATTTTAGTCAAGCCAAATTTATTGGAAAAGACGGGTTCAAAAATCCAGATGGATTAAAAAACCATTCGATTAAAGGATGGAATCGATTTTTCGCCTCTGAACCAGTAAAGTATTCTCTACAAGATGCATTCGGGTTGAAAGACAAATATTACTATAATAGTATTAATTACTTTATCAAACGCAATAACGAAGTTGTTAACACTTACAGAAACATTACCAACGAGGACCATACAATTACAGAAGAAGAAATTGCTGCAAACGTAGCAACTTATACTACTTTCGAAAAAGAAGGGCTTGCTGTTTCTTTTGTTGTTGAAAGCTTTAATAAGCTTACAAATGAAGCCATTATTTATGTGACTTTCATTAACCTTCCAGAAAATGAAATTATACATATAGAACGAATGGTAGGAAAACCAGGTGGTGGAGGTCAACTGAATTATTGGGCCAGAGCAGTTTATGATATCGTAAATCAAATAGAGAAGCGTGCTGATGAATTCAAAAAAATGTAGCACAAGGGAATAATGAAAATATTATTTATATTACTATTTACAACACCCCTTATTTCTCTTGCCCAGGCAGAAAATAAAGCCGGAGTATCTGAAGTATATGCCTCAGATACAATTGTTTGGTTCGGTGCGGACTTTAGTCTTTTTAATCTTTGTAACCATAGAAAAGTTGGTCAAGAAGAAGAACTATTTGTCTACATAAAGGCCTGGAAACAACAATACGATAACATATCAAATACGAAACTTGCTTCTCTTTTACAGCGTAAAAAAGTAATTAATGATAAAGAATATACTACTCAGCTCAATTATTCGCTTAAAGACAGGAAATGGATTAAAGGCATAGACAAAAAGCCTCGTGTTACTCCAAGTGACATAGCAGATCATATTCAAGATTATGATTCTGAGCAAATTGAAGGATTAGGATTGGTGTTCATTCTAGAGTCGTTTTATAAGGCTAAACCAACAAACGTTTTCGGTTACTTTGTTTGGTTCGATATTGAGTCAAAAGAAATCTTACATATCTACAATGCAAAAGGAAAACCATCTACAGGCCATATAAATTCCTGGGGCGTTGAAATAACTTGGGACAAAAGTTTACCCGCTAGTAAAGGTATGACGGGATATTGGTATCAAGGGATGTTAGATGCAACTTTAAACTTTACCTTAGATTTCAAATTGGCAATTCCCAAGAAGGAAAAACAATACTAACAAAACTCCCTGTTGAAATTCAACAGGGAGTTTTCTATTTATAAAAATTCATTTCATCTAAATACTCATATACTTTTTCAGTTAGAAGGTAACTGACGTCTTTTTTCTGAGCAATTGCTTTTCGAATAAAACTAGAAGATACTTTCATCACCGGAACCTCAGCACAAAAAGTGATGTTTTCATGATTTAAGATCTCGCTTTTAACTATTAAAGGTTCCGCTTTTGCCTCTTCCTGAATTGTCATAACCCGTGGATAAACATAAATCTTATGTTGAGCTAAAATCGCTTCATAATTAAACCACTTATGGAAACTACGCAAATTATCCTCGCCCATCATCAAAGCAAATTCCTTTTCAGGATATTTTCCCTTTAAATAAGCTAAAGTTGTGGCCGTATAACTTGGTTTAGGCAGACTAAACTCAATGTCACTCGCTTTCAATTTTGAGTTTCCTTCAACAGCAATATTTACCATTGCCAATCGGTGGTAATCCTCCAATAAAGTTTTCTTTTCTTTATGCGGGTTGTGCGGAGATATCACCAACCATACTTCGTCTAAATCTGTGTATTCAGCCATATAATTGGCGATAACCAAATGGCCTACATGAATTGGGTTGAATGTTCCGAAATAGAGTCCTACTCGCATTATTTTTTTAAAAAATCAGCTATCAAGTCTTCTGCTTTGTCGCATGCTTCAGCTAAATCATCATTAATCAATATGTAATCAAACTCAGGAGCAAAAGACAATTCTTTCTTTGCCTTACTCATTCTTTGGTTGATTTTATCTTCTGTTTCTGTACTTCTGCCTCTCAATCTTTTTTCTAGTTCCTCATAACTCGGAGGTTTAACAAAAATAGCGAAAGCATTCTCTTGAAATTGTTTCTTCAAATTCAATCCTCCAATAACATCAACATCAAAAATAACAGTTTTACCCGCGCTCCAGATGCGTTGCATTTCAAATTTTAAAGTCCCATAAAAGTTATTTGTATAAACCTCTTCCCATTCCACAAATGCATCTTGATCAATGCGATTCTTGAATTCTTCAAGGCCCAAAAAGTAATAATCGCTTCCATCAACTTCATTTCCTCTAGGCTCTCTACTGCATGCTGAAACTGAAAACTCAAGTCCCAAATCTTGCTTCAATAAATGATGAACAATTGTTGTTTTACCCGCGCCCGATGGCGCTGAAAAAATAACGCATTTACCCTTAACTTCTTCCATCGATTAAAGTGTATTTAGAACTTGTTCTTTTATTTTCTCTAAGTTATCCTTCATTGCGATTACTAACTTTTGCATTTCTGCATGATTGCTCTTACTTCCGAGTGTATTAATCTCACGACCAATTTCCTGACCAATAAACCCAAGCTTCTTGCCTGCCTGTTCGGTTTTCATCGTTTCTAAGAAATAATCAAGATGATTCAATAGTCTCATTTTCTCCTCCGCAACATCTAATTTCTCAATGTAGAAAATCATTTCTTGTTCAAGGCGATTATCATCGTATGTTCCAGACTGAATATCCTCAAGCCCTTTTTTCATTCGTTCTCTAATCACCTCGATTCTTTCGTCTTCATACTTAGGAACTTCCAATAAAAAAGATCTAATATCTTGAATACGCTCCTTAAATTCCCTTTCTAAATCTACTCCTTCTTTACGACGGAAATCATTAATATTTACCACTGCTTCTGTTACCACTTCCAAGACTACTGACTTTTCCTCATCGGTTAAATCTTCTTTGGAGTGGCTATAAACCTCAGGCATTTTAAGAATCAATGAAAGGTAATCTTCTGTAGTTTCACCAAGTTCATCATTCAAAGACTTGAGCTCTTTGTAATATGTTTTCACTAATGCCTTATTAATTGAAACGGGTGAGCTCTCTCCACTGGCTTCAACGTTTATTGAGATGTCAACTTTTCCACGTCCCAATCCTGCAGATATAATCTTACGTATTTGACCGTCGATCTCTTTGTATTGAGAAGGAATTCGCGTGTTTAAATCCATCGATTTACTGTTTAAAGAGCGAACCTCTACAGTAATTTTTTTCGATTGGAAATTTCCAGAAGCCTTTCCAAAGCCAGTCATTGATTTTAGCATAATCGCAATTTTTTATAAAATTAGGAGAAATCTCCATTAAATCCGAAGAACCTAGCTCTTCTTCTTTAGTTTAATCTGAAACGAACTCGATGAAGTAATATAGACCCCAAGAAATATAATTAGCATATAAATCACCTTTTCCAAGGTAATCGTATCTGTATAGTCGTCTACAATTCCAACTGCACTTAATGTAAACGCAAAGAACATGACTAAAACAGGCTGCAAATATATATAGGCACTTGACACTGATGGGCTCAAGTATTTAAGGCCATACATTGTTAATAAGTATGTAAAGAAGGTTACACCGACTACCACATAAACTATTTTAATAATCACATCTTGCGTTAATATTGAGAAATCCGTTTCGGAAAAGTCGGTTAATGTTGGAGGGAACAATAAGATAAATACTAAACCAAATGTGAATACATACGTAATCATAGTTAAGGGAGAATATTTATTCATCAATGGTTTAGCAATTACCAAATAAACAGCGTAACTCACAGCATTAATAAATAAGAATAGATCTCCAAGTATTGAATCTCCACTCCCCGTTCCTGCGGTTAAGGTCAATAATATTGCTCCAGTTGCGCCTAATGCAATACCAACAGACTTGCGCCAAGTAACAGATTCTTTGAGAATTAAAAAGGATAGAATTACCACTAAAATAGGATTTACCGTCATGATAATTCCAGAGTTAATAGCAGAAGATAAATTCAATCCATGAAAGAAAAACAACTGATTCATTGCAACTCCAAAAACACCGCAAACTGCAAGCAAGAACAAATCTTTTCTTTCCACTTTTTCTTTTGGACGAAACATCTTCACCATCCAGAAAAGGATTGTTGCACCAAGTGCGCGAAACATTATAAATACATTCGGCGAAAGAAAATCAGGCATTACCCCTTTTGCAATAATATGGCTTGCACCATATAACGCGTTTACTAAAAAAAGTGCAACATGAGCACGCAATAAATTAGACTTCAAGACTATTTGTTAAACGATGCCACAGCATCAGCTACAACGCTTTTAGAATTGCCAATAAAAACCTCATCGCCATTAATCATATATGGCCTTTTGATAAAGGTGTATTCTTCCAAAATGTATTTCCGGAAATCAGCTTCTGTTAAACTCATTTCATTCAAGCCCATAGAGCGATATTTCATCGCCTTTTTCGAGAAAAGTGCTTCGTAGGAACCAACTTTATCCTTTAACATGTCTAAGGTTTTTTCATCGATGTTTTGCTCTTTGATGTTCTGTAATTCAACATCTGAACCCGGATTAATTTCCTTTAGAATTCGTTGATTAGTACTACAACTTTTCAAATAAAAAATCTTCTTCATGATTAACGATTGCGTTGAGTTTCTTTATCCTGATCATTCGTAATTCCTGGAGCACAACCTTTCGTTTTCTTTTCGAAAATGAACATGTACTTAATGTGGAACAAAATTGGCCAATATCTTGAAGAGAACCAATGTAGAGATGGTTTGCCAAACACCGTTTGAGAAGATCCTGCTCCCGCAGTAGACTGATATCCTAAGATAGGAGTTCGAACCCCTGGGATTAAGTACGACCCTCTTTTCAATTTAAAACCAAACCCAAGACCGTAATGCAATTGAACATGCAATGGATTATAATTAACAGAGGCTAAGCTAGCTGGGTGTGCATAAGCATCTGACTGATCTAAAATTCTATAATCAACATTAATTCCTAGACTATTATCTAAAAAGAAGTTGGACTTATCTCTACCACCATTTTTCTTAAAGTGGATGTTTTTGTGAATTGAGAATCTACCGTAAACATTTCCATGCCCCAATTTAAAGTCTGCCGATTCTGGTGCCGAATTTGCAATTGAACTTGTTGATTCGACAAGCTCTCCACCTCTAAAATATTTGAAGCCAAGACCCCAGTCATAATAACTGATAAGTACCGTTTTCAATTTAAGAGAAAGACCAGATCTTTTCTTTGGAAAATGCATCAACCCAATTTCTCCAAATGCTCCTATTTTTCCATATTGATCATTCAAGTAAGCAACAGGTTGATGACCAGAAGCATTCGGAATCTCGACCAATTCATTTTTTCTATTCGTCATCAAATACGTTGGACCCAGCTGAACTTGAAGACCAAAATTTCTCAAGTTTCTAAAATCTCTTTTTCCAAAAACCTTCCCACGCTTACTTGGAGTCAAATCTCTTTGACTAAAGGCACACATTGAAAAAATCAATACTACTAATCCACAAATCCATTTCATAACCTAAATCTTTGCTAAGATTAATTCCATCACTTCATCGGAGTCCCATTTCGATTCGATATCTGGTGTTTGCATTACTTCTTTCATAATTTTATCCTGACGTTTTCCATTCTCATGAGCAACACTGTATCTAATGTTACTGAAGGTAACTTGAGAATATAACGGCATCCACTTGTCGGGGTACATCTTTGAAAACTTTGCTTCTATTTTCTTTTGAAGTAGGAACTCTGGATCTGCCACGAAATCGCGCATAACATGATAGTTATACAGCGAAAGATCTTGTAATGCATCACCATCTGGCTTGCGCACCTCAGAATATTCCGCAAAGATCACATCCCAGTCTTCATTGTGCTTTTGAAGCAACTCCCACATTACAGTGCAGTCTTCAAAAGCACCATTCATTCCTTGTCCATAAAATGGAACCGTAGCATGCGCTGCATCACCCATTAAGGCAAATTTACCATCATGCCAAGGGTAAGAACGCATAATTGCAAGCGAAGATAGTGGGTGATCTTCCCATGCGTCTGCAATGTTTGGCATCATTTCGTAAAAATCTGGAAATATTTTTTTGAAGAAATCATCCACCTTCTCTTTTGAATTTAACTTATCAAAAGAATTTTCGTATCCAGAATGAGGCATAAATAGCGTTCCTGTAAAAGAGCCATCTTCATTTGCCAACGCAATCATCATGAAGCGACCTCTAGGCCAAATGTGCAGTGCGTTTTTGTCTAATTTATAAGAACCATCTTCATTTGCCGGTAAAAGAATTTCTCTATACCCATCAGCAATAAAGTTTTGACTATAGTTAAACCTATCTAACTTCTGCATTGCAGAATATCTAACTGCAGAAAAAGCACCATCGCAAGCAAAAACAACATCAGCAGAATCCTCAATGATTTCGTCCGTTTTGTAATTCTTCAATGTAACCGTTCCTGATTTTGTGTCAGCATCAATACATTTCATGTTATAATGAATTGTAGCACCACCAACTTTCTCAGCAATATCCATCATTCTAGCATTTACACCCCCTCTTGAAACTGAATATATTGCTTCACCCTCTTTACCATATGCTTGTTCTGAAAGGTTTCCTTCAATATCATGCATAATTCTTCCATACATGGGGATTGCAATCTCTCTCACGGCATCTCCAACACCCACGGTATCTAATGCTTTCCAGCCTCTTGTAGAAAGGGCAAGGTTAATTGATTTTCCAGCCGAAATTTCAGCATTACGAATATCTGACCTCCTTTCGTAAATAGTCACTTTGTATCCTGCTTTTGACAAATAAACAGCCCAAAGCGAACCAACTAATCCAGCTCCAACGATAATTGCACTTTTATTCTTTTCCATACTTACTTTCTTTTCCAACCTTTAGAATAAGGTGTTTCAAAATATGAGTTTCGCGCTCTTTGCGCCAATTTTCTTTTATGTAACGCTACACTGCCTCTCCAGAGAACAATACCTCCAATGATAACAGCAGTTGCTTGAATAGCTAAATTAACATACATCGACGTTTCAGCTATACCGCCCGAGTATTTCGCCTTAATTAAAGTCTGTATTGTTAATTCATCCATGTTTATTGAATTGCTCCTTCTAAATATGCACCAAATCTGAAACAATCTTCATACGAATTGTATAAAGGTGCAGGTGCGATACGAATTACATTTGGCTCTCTCCAATCTGCAATAACTCCTTTCTTTGTAATTGCATCGAATAAGTCTTTGCCTTGACCATGGGCCAAAATAGATAACTGAGCACCACGTTTAGCTTTATCTTTTGGTGTGATAATTTCAAAGGTACAGCGGTCTGAATTACGCGCAGAAATGTCTTCAATAACAAACTCCAAATAGGCTGTAATTTTATCTCTTTTCTCACCAATTCGATCCATTCCCGCCTCA
This sequence comes from Crocinitomicaceae bacterium, assembly GCA_022447585.1. Lineage (GTDB taxonomy): Bacteria > Bacteroidota > Bacteroidia > Flavobacteriales_D > Crocinitomicaceae > UBA4466. The sequence continues at coordinate 148,616 of JAKVAR010000006.1, forward strand.
TCAAAAATATCTAACGATGCTAAATGTGCAGCCATCCCTAAAACCGGAGCATTACTTAATTGCCAACCTTCTGCACCGCGCATTGGGTTAAAACCTGGTTCCATTTGGAAGCGCGTTTCTTTATCATAACCCCACCAACCAGCAAAACGAGGAAGTCCCGGATTGTAGGCGTGTCTTTCGTGAACAAAGATTCCTGAAACTCCACCTGGTGAAGAATTCAAATATTTATATCCACACCATGCAGCAAAATCAACACCCCAATCATGTAATTTCAAATTAATATTTCCGGCAGCATGCGCTAAATCAAAACCAACTTTTGCTCCAACATCATGACCGGCTTTCGTAATTGCTTCCATATCGAATAATTGACCAGTATAATAATTTACACCACCAATCATGACCATTGCAAGTTCATCTCCAACTTCCGCAATTTTATCTAAAATATCTTCTTCTCTAATTAAGTGCTCACCTTCCCTTGGTTCAATTTCAACCAAGTCCGTTTCAAGATTTAGACCGTGAAATTTGACTTGAGACTCTAAGGCATATTGATCACTTGGAAATGCTTTTGCTTCGCAAATGATTTTTGTTCTTTTTCCTTCTGGCTTGAAGAAAGAAACCATCAATAAATGAAGATTGGTTGTAAGGGAATGCGTCACTACAACTTCTTCTGGATTTGCTCCAACAATTCTTGCTGCTTTTTCCGTTAAAAATTCGTGATAAGCGAACCAAGGTTTTTCAGCTAAAAAATGCCCTTCTACGCCATACTTTGCCCAAGCATCTAATTCCTCTTGAATATAACTTCCAGCAGATTTTGGTTGTAATCCAAGTGAATTACCAGTGAAGTAAACCATTTCAGTATCCATAAAGTTTGGAAAGTGAAATTTATCTCTGAAAGATCTTAATGGGTCCTTTTCATCTAATTGCTGAGCAAATTCAAGTGTATTCTGATGTTTCATGTTCTTCGAAAAATTATCTTTTCAAAGATAATAATAACATCGAATTATATACTACCAAATTAAGCTTACACTTCCATTCTAAACTATAGTTGAACCATCGTGGGAATAAGCCGAATTTATAGAAATATACCCCTTCTGCACATTCCTTTCCTTGATTATTCCTGTCATCCCACATGTTAACTCCAGAATGATTTAAACATCCATAACTGGGTTATCCCAACGATTTAATATTACATAATCGTAACTCTTAAATACATCGATTTCTATACTAAAAAAGTCATTCATGGCATCTCCATTCTGAGTAAAACATAAGTATAACCTGCACGAGAACTAGAATTATTCGTAAAATTTGCATAAAATGGCATTGTATATTCACCTCACTGTCTGAAGTTCCAGTCTAAATTGCACATGCACAGTTAATGTAATTATTATATGTTTATGCAAAAGCATGCTGTTGATTTTGATCTGTTGAAGAGTTTTCATCTCCAAAAGCCCAATTCCAAGTTTGTATTGGAGAAGTTCCAATTGTACTTAAATCAGTGAATTGAATCTCCTACACACCCGGATAAAGGATCAGCTGAAAAATCAGCTTTAGCCTGGCCATGAACGAAGAAATTCAAAAGTAAGGTGAAAAAGATCGCGGTTGCTCTCATTTTGCTTTAGTCGTTTTAGTCGTTAAAGAATATAAAGATTCAATGATGCAAAAAACTGACGTTCATAATTTAATATTCTTATTTTCATGTAGTTTGGTAATAGTGGCAACACCATTATCATTCATTTCCTAGGTTCAATAGCGTAAATGATTCAACCTTATTCGTATCTTTGTAAACGATTTTTTAGCTCAAACCAAACGATAATGGACACTAAAACAACAATTGACAGGTCATCCTCAGAAGCGCTTTTCAACAAAGCAAAAACATACTTTCCTGGGGGAGTAAATTCTCCGGTTAGAGCGTTTAAATCGGTTGATGGAGGACCATTGTTCATGAAGAGGGGTGATGGATGTTATATTTGGGACGAAGATAATAATCAATTCATCGATTTCTGCTGTAGCTGGGGCCCATTAATTTTAGGACACAACAATCAGAAGGTATATAATAGTATTGTTAATGCACTTCAAAACGGAGCTAGTTTTGGCGCTCCAACCGTTTTAGAAAATGAATTGGCAGAACTAATTCTTTCTAGAAATCCATACATTGATAAAATCAGATTTGTAAGTTCAGGAACTGAAGCGGTGATGTCTGCATTAAGACTAGCCAGAGGATACACGGGTAAAAAGAAGATATTAAAATTCGAAGGATGCTATCATGGTCATGTTGATTCAATGTTAGTTAAAGCTGGAAGTGGATTGGCGACATTTGGGGAATCGTCAAGCGCTGGTGTACCAGAAGAATATGCAAATGAAACATTGGTTCTGCCATTAAATGACGTTGATGCATTAAAAGCGTGCATTAGGGAATATAAAGATGAATTAGCTTGTGCCATTATCGAACCAATGCCTGCGAACAACGGACTATTGCTACAAGAAAGGACATTCTTGCTTGAACTAAGAAAACTATGCACTGAAAACGGTGTTTTGCTCCTCTTTGATGAAGTAATCTCTGGTTTTAGAGTAGGCTTTAATGGAGCAGCTGAAAAGTACAACATCAAACCAGACATCATTACTTACGGTAAAATTATTGGTGGAGGTTTACCAGTTGGTGCTTATGGAGCAAGTAATGAAATTATGGCTTGCGTTTCTCCAGATGGACCAGTTTACCAAGCGGGAACACTTTCAGGAAATCCTGTTGCTATGGCAGCTGGCATTGCTCAATTAACAGAGTGTGCAAAGCCTGGTTTTTACGAAGATCAAGAAGAAAGAACACGTTTCTTCGTAGATAAAATTAATGATCACGCTAACTCGCAAGGGTATAACTTTGAGCTAATCACGGTTGGATCAATCTTCTGGTTGTCATTCGACGGAAAGAAAAAAATCCGAAGAGCAGATGAGATTGATGCAGATATGACTGGATTCAAAAACTTATTCAAGGCATTATTAAACCGAGGGGTTTATATCGGGCCAAGTGGGTATGAAGTTGGATTTATTTCTCAAGCTCACACTAAAGAGCATTTGATTACAGCAGCTAATGCGATGTGTGAAGCTCTTGATGAGGTCTATAGTTGATCGTTTAGCAAAGAATCATCTCGCGAACATTCTTCTCGCAATTCCTACTGAGGATTGCATGAATTCCCCATGCCATAGCTAGGCCTAATTTTAATGACATAAGACCTAAAATTGCGTCTGACATTTCGAATATACTATCCTATTGAACGAGTACGGCAAGTATTCCAATCAGAAATCCAGCAAGAATAACTCCGCCGTAATAAGGCAAGATTCCAATTACAACGTACAACCATTTATTTTTGTAGTGTTTTTCTGCTAAACTGAAAAGCTATTTCCCGAGAAAGAATAATCAGTACTAATTCGAACATAATTTTTATTTTTCACATTCAGCCTTCTTCTGACGCATTTTATCGCCTGCCATCATTTGATAATCTTTACACGCTTCTGTTTTCTTCGCTTTCAAGTCAAAAATTTTAATTTCATCCTCTTTGGTGGGTTCCTTTTCGAAGAACTGTTGTGTATATTCATTTAATTCTTTCCCCGCGCTTAAGCATGTACAGAATTGTTCATCTTTATGCGAGCAAGATGCCAAAATCAAAATGGCTACGATCATAGGTTGTTTCATGGTTTCAATATAAGAATAACAAGGGTCTAACGCTTATACTTTTTCTTTTCTTCATTTTATTGATTACTATTTCCTGGACAACCATTTTCTCTCGAGTCATTTCAATAGCGGAACAAATTATATTTTAGTTTTTCGCAATGCTCTTATATAGTGCAAGGATAATACTTTATGCTGAATATATAAAATATAACTCAAGCGCATGCGAACAAAGATTCTTAGTATTTTTAAAAGAAAAAACCGATGTCCAAACTTCCGAATGTAGGTACAACAATATTCACAACCATGTCAAAGTTGGCCAACGATACTGGTGCTATTAATCTTTCACAGGGATTTCCTAATTTTCCTGTAGATTCTAAACTAGTAGAAATTCTTCGTCAAAAAGCAAATGAGAATGTTCATCAATATATGCCGATGACAGGATTTCCTGAGTTGATGATAAAAATTAGAGGACTGGTTGAATCTTCATATGGTAGAAAAGTAAATACAAGCAAAGAGCTACTAGTAGCTGCTGGAGCAACCCAAGCAATTTTTACAACAATACTGGCTTTAGTGGATAAGGGAGAAGAGGTGATTGTTTTAGATCCAAGTTATGACTGTTACGAACCAGCAATCATTCTAGCCGGAGGAAAATCGACAAGAATTTCATTGAATGAAGAATTCTTACCAGACTGGGATTTGATAAACTCGACAGTTACAAATAAAACCAGAATGCTCATCATTAATTCTCCGCACAACCCGTCTGGTCGTGTTTGGAAAAATGAAGACATTAAGCAGCTTGAATTATTAATGGAGCGTTATCCTCAACTATTACTTCTGTCGGATGAGGTTTATGAATACATTTCATTTGAGCAAAAGCACATTTCAATTCATTCTATCCCTTCACTTCGTGAGCGTTCAATTATAGTTTCATCCTTTGGGAAAACGTTTCACATAACTGGCTGGAAAATGGGTTGTTTAGTAGCTCCTGAAAACTTAATGATTGAAATAAATAAAGTGCATCAATTCAATGTTTTTAGCGTTAATAGTGTTGCTCAAGCGACCTTAAGTACATACTTAGAGCATGTTAATGTTCAAGAGTTGGGGAGTTTTTATCAAACGAAACGTGACTTGTTCCGCAAGCTGATGAGCAAATCAAAATTTCAATTACTCCCTTGTGAAGGAACCTATTTTCAAACTGTTGATTATTCCGCCATTTCTAAAATGAATGATGTTGAATTTTGTAAACAATTGACTACAGACCACGGAGTAGCAGCTATCCCTGTTTCAGTTTTCAACGATTCAGGAAAAGATCAAAATATTATCCGATTCTGTTTCGCTAAAGACGATGAAACAATTATAAAAGCCACAGACTTATTATGCAAAATTTAAAAGTCACTTTAGTTCAAGCGGATCAAATTTGGGAGGATAAAGAGGCCAACTGTAGAAATTACGATCGCCTGTTGACTGGTATTGATACTGACCTCATTGTTCTTCCTGAAATGTTTCAGACGGGGTTTAGTATGAATGTAAATAGTCTTTCAGAAGATTACGGATCAAGTAATAGTATAGAATGGTTACAAGGTATTTCTAAAGAAAAAGACGCTGCAATCTATACATCTTTAATACTAAAAGACGGTTCAGATATATATAATCGCGGTGTGTTTATAAAGCCATCGGGAGAAATTGAGACATATGATAAAAGAAAGTCTTTTGGACTCGCTGGAGAAGATCATTTTTTTTCTGCAGGAAAATCTGAAACGATTGTAAACTACAAAGGTTGGAACATACAACTTCAGATTTGTTATGATCTGAGATTCCCCGAAATAGTAAGAAATCGTATTCTTTCCAACCAAAAGCCTGCTTATGACGTTATCCTTTATGTTGCTAACTGGCCAGCTAAACGAAGCCTACATTGGAATACACTGTTAAACGCTAGAGCGATTGAGAATCAATCTTTTGTGATTGGTGTAAATAGGGTTGGACAAGATCAAAAAGGTCATCAATATACGGGAGATTCCAAAATGATTAGTCCTTTAGGTGAAGAACAACCTTTGACAAAAAATAATGAAGAGATTAAAACATTTGTTCTAGAAATGAATGTTTTAGAAGAAATCCGTGAAATGTTACCGTTTTTAAAGGATCGGTAGAAAACACTGTTTTAACTGTAGTGACATTGTTCTCAGTTTCATGTATATTTGTATCACTTAATAAATTAAATTATGAAAAAAATCTACTTAAGTTTAGTACTTGGAGGTCTTTGTTTCGGTACTGCTACCGCACAAAATGCTACTCCAACAAATTTACTAAACAACTTTTCAACTGAACTGAACCCTGTAACTACTCCAAATTATGGGGTAAAAGCTGGTGTTGAGATTTGGTCTAACGACTTCGACACTCCTACTGACTGGACTATTGACAACGATGGTATTACTGGAGCTGATCACGGATGGGACATTGGTTCTACAAGTCAAGGATGGTGGTCTGCTAACGGTATTACTTCTACTTCAGGTGGTAACTATGCTGAAGTTCAAAATGGTGATCCAACAGTTACTCCAGGAACGCAAGAATTAGGTGTAGCTTATACGTTAACTTTAGCTTCTCCTATTGATATTCCTAACTTACCAGGAAACACTTCTGGTGATGCGGTAACTCTACAATTCGAAGAGTTTGGTGCGCGTTTCTACGATAACCAAGAAGTTCAAGTTTCTACTGATGGAACTACATGGACTACTGTTCGTAACAACTCTGCATACTCTCAATTAACTAATTCTGGTGGTGCTGCATACGCGAACCCTGAAACAGTTCAAGTTAACCTTGCACCTTTCATCGCAGGTAATGCAAACTCTGTATGGATCCGTTTCTCTTGGACTTCTGAGTTCCCAGCTGAAACTAACCCTAATGCATGGGTAGCTTACGGTTGGTACATTGACGATGTTAAACTTTTCACAAACCCGGATGATGATTTAGCTTTGTGGTCTGCTTACATTGCTGGTGAAAACAACTCTGGTTCTGAGTATGGTATTACTCCTGCTGACCAAGTTGATGCTAACTGGGCTATTGGTGGTAGAGCATTTAACAATGGTGTTAATGATCAAACTAACTTAGATTTAACTGCTGATTTTACAGCGTTTACAGCTACAGCAACTGAAGCTTCTTTAGTTTCTGGAGATACTGTTGATATGGAAACTATTGATCCATTAACTTTAACTCCTGCTGTATATACTGGTACTTACACATTAACTTCTGATGGTGAGACTGGTGGTACAGAGTTCGCAAACAACACTTTAACTAGAACTTTCGAAATTTCTCAAGCTTGGGATCAAACTGCTGACCAAACTGGTGTTTACGCACTAGATGGTATTGGTGTTTACCCAAATCCTAGTGTTTCTTCTCTAGGTTCTGCCTCTTTTACAGGTGCTGAAGATGGATTAGTTTTAGCTACGTTATACCACATTAAAAATACAACACCTATTTCAGGGGTTCGTTTAATGTTAAATGCTAACTCTGTAGCCGGCGGAGAAATTTATGGTTCTATTAAAGATACTACAACTTTCTGGGCGAATGACATGACTTCATTGTTTAATACAGCTCCTGTTGTTTTAACAGCTGCTGATATTTCTGCTGGTTATGTAGATGCTTTATTTCCTGCTGTAGCTACATTAAACCCTGGTGTTTATTATGCTGCTGCTGAATTATACAGTAATGCTGGTGCATCTCACATTAGAATTGCTGATGATGAAACAGTTGATCAACCATTTGATGCTTCTGCTATCTACATCCCAGGTGATCAATCTTATACTAACGGTACTGCTATCGGTATTAGATTATTAACGGGTAACGGTGTTATTGGTTTAGACGAAAACACATTAGAAGGTGTTTCTGTATACCCTAACCCATCAGAAGGTATGCTAAACATTTCTAACGAGAACAACACAACTAACACAATTACTGTTTACAACATGGTTGGTAAAGTTGTTTTATCTAGAACTGCTAATGCATCAACTACTATTAACTTAGCTGCTCAAGGAACAGGAGTTTATATGGTAGAGGTTGCAAATGAAAACGGATCTTTCGTAGAAAGAGTTGTTATCAAATAAGAATGAAACACTGACGTAAAGTCAATTCATTAATATTGAAACCGGGAAGATTAGTCTTTCCGGTTTTTTTTTGCCTTACTTTGTTTGAATGGATTATTTGGAGTTCGGGTATTTTGGATTGTTTGCCGTTTGCTTTCTAGCAGCGACTATCCTCCCGTTCACTTCAGAAGGAATTCTTTTGTTGTTTCTAGCTTCGGGTTTTGACCCAACTACTTCTTTTATTGTTGCCACCATTGGAAACACACTGGGAGGGTTGACCAACTACCTGTTGGGGATGATAGGTAATCCTAAACGCATTGAATCTCTTTTCAAAAACAAAAAACGCCATGCCCGTTTTGAGCAGCTCATTGAACAATATGGATATTGGCTTGGACTTATTTCTTGGGTGCCAATAATTGGTGATCCATTGACTGTTTTACTTGGATTCTTCCGTGTGAAATTTTGGCCTTTTTTAATATTAATGATACTTGCCAAATTCTTAAGATACTTCCTCATTATTTTTATTTGGAATTCTTAGATTTCAGATTGCCCTCAACTAATTCATTTTACCGATATTTGTCAAAAAATTAAGCTTTATGTCAAAACTTACGACCCTGCATGAATTTATCATGGACAGACAATCTGAATTCAAATATGCAACGGGTGAACTCTCCAGGTTATTGAGTGATATTGCTGTCGCCTCTAAATTGGTTAGTAAGGATGTGCGTAGAGCTGGGTTAATGGAAGATATTTTAGGTGCTCATGGCAGTACTAATATCCAAGGGGAAGAGCAACAAAACTTAGATGTTATTGCTGATAACGCATTTATCAATATTTTTAAAGCTGGTGGTGAAGTTTGTGGAATTGCTTCTGAAGAGAACGATGATTTCATGCCTTTTACTTCTGAATTCTCTAAAAAAGGGAAATACGTTGTTCTTTTCGATCCTTTAGATGGTTCTTCAAACATTGATGTAAACGTTTCAATCGGAACTATTTTCTCTATTTACAGAAGAAAAAGTGAAATCGGAACAGAAGCTACAATCGATGATATGTTACAACCTGGTGATGATCAAATTGCTGCTGGTTATGTGCTCTACGGTTCATCTACTATGCTAGTTTATACGACTGGAAAAGGAGTTAATGGATTTACATTAGACCCATCCATTGGTGAGTTTTGCTTATCTCATCCTGACATGAAAATGCCAGAAAAAGGTCGTATTTATGCCATGAACGAAGGAAACGTGAACATTTGCGAACCTGGAATTAAACAATACATCGAAACCTATTGCCAACAAACGTTACCTGGTGCTAGTCGTCCATACTCTGGAAGATACATCGGTTCTTTAGTAGCAGATTTCCATAGAAACCTAATCAAAGGTGGAATTTACATCTACCCAGATACAACTACGGATCCAGAAGGAAAATTACGTTTGTTATACGAATGTAATCCTTTAGCTTTCATCGCTGAACAAGCTGGTGGATTGGCAACAAACGGTCGTGAGCGTGTATTGAGTATTAAGCCAGAAAGATTGCACCAACGTGTTTCTTACTTCGTAGGTTCTAAAACGATGATGGAGCAAGCAATGAGCTTCATGAAATAAAATCAATGGACGTAAAAGAGTTAAAATCAGTCTTTTCAAAGTCCGAACAAATTGATTCGACAGCGAACAAGCTGCAAATTATTGGTTCAAAAATTAAATGGTCTGGCCAAGTCGGATCTTCTAAATCTATTTGTGCGTCTTGCGTTGCTGAACAAGCTCCTGGAAATCATGTTTTTATTCTTGAAGACAAAGAACAGGCCGCTTATTTTTTAAATGACATTGAAGGTTTAAATCCTTCCAACCCGAACGTACTTTTTTACCCGGCATCTTATCGAGTTCCTTATGAACTGGAAAAGACAGACAACGCAAATGTTGTTGCGCGTGCTGAGGTTCTCGAGAAAATAAGTAAAGGAAGAAATACATGGGTTGTGACATACCCCAAAGCACTTTTTGAAAAGGTTCCTTCTGAAAAGAACTTAGTTAAGAGTACGCTAAAAGTAGAAGTCTCGAAAGCCTATTCGATTGATTTTATCAACGAGACACTTCAAGAAGAAGGGTTTGAACGCGTAGATTTTGTTTATGAGCCAGGACAATTTTCCATTCGTGGTGGAATCGTAGATGTATTCTCATTTTCAAACGACCATCCGTACAGAATTGAATTTTTTGGGGATGAAGTAGAAAGTATTCGAACGTTTGATGCGAGTACACAATTGTCAATCAATACCCATAAACACTTCAACATCGTTCCGAATATCCAAGGCGACATGATTCGTCAAGGGAACGTTTCAATCTTTGACTTTGTTGGAGAAAACGTCACAGTTTGGGTTTCATCAGTAGACCAGATTAAGAGTCAAATTGACAAGGAATATAAGAAAGCCGTTAAAATTTACGATAAGTTAGATACCGCAACGGTTCCGACAATTCCAGCTGATTTATTCTTGCACCCTTCGGATTTAGACAAGACATTAGAGGCTTATTCGGTTATTGAGTTTGGATCAGATCAGTATTTCAAAAATGCCGATGTAATTGACTTCAATTTTACACCACAGCCAAGTTTTAACAAGAACTTTGACATTCTAGCTGAGGATTTAGTGAATCGCAAAAAAGCAGGTTCAACGAATTTAATTTTCTCGAATCAGCCAAAACAAATAGATCGTTTAGAGCAAATATTTGCTGACATCAATAAAGAAGTAAACTTCCAGCCAATTCACATTGCTTTGCATGAAGGTTTTATTTCAAAAGACAATAAACTTGTTTGCTATACAGACCATCAAATCTTTGAGCGTTACCATCGCTTTAGATTAAAAGAAGGGTTTCGTCAGGCAAAACAGGCAATTACACTTAAAGAGCTTTACGATTTACAACGAGGGGATTATGTAACGCATATTGACCATGGAGTCGGTAAATTCTCTGGATTGGAAACAATTGATGTGAATGGAAAACCGCAAGAGGCTATTCGTTTACTTTATCGCGACAATGATGTTTTATACGTAGGTATTCACTCTCTGCACCGTATCTCTAAGTTTACAAGTAAAGATGGTGTTGCTCCAAAAATGAACAAGCTTGGTACTCAGACTTGGGCCAACCTTAAGAAAAAGACTAAAAATAAGATTAAGGAACTTGCTTTCGATCTTATCAAATTATACGCTAAACGTAAATCTCAACCTGGATTTGCTTATAGCGAAGATTCTTATTTACAGAATGAACTAGAAGCTTCATTTATGTATGAGGATACTCCGGATCAATTGAAAGCAACAATTGCCGTTAAGGAAGACATGGAGTCGAAAACTCCAATGGATCGATTGGTATGTGGTGATGTTGGATTCGGTAAAACTGAAATTGCGATTCGTGCAGCATTTAAAGCGGTTGCCGATAATAAGCAAGTTGCGATGTTGGTTCCAACTACGATTCTTTCACTTCAACACTACAGAAGTTTCAAAGAACGATTGAAAGATTTCCCTTGCACTGTGGATTACATCAATCGTTTTAAAACAGCAAAGCAAGTAACCGAGACTTTAAAGAAACTTGCCGCTGGAGAAATAGACATCTTAATTGGTACGCATGCGATTGTAGCAAATCGGGTAAAGTTCAATGACCTTGGACTAATGATTATTGATGAGGAGCAAAAATTTGGTGTTTCGGTCAAAGATAAATTAAAGACCCTAAGAGCAACGGTGGACACATTAACGCTTACGGCAACTCCTATTCCAAGAACACTCCAGTTTTCATTGATGGGTGCAAGAGATTTAAGTATCATCAATACACCCCCACCAAATAGACAACCTGTTTTAACGGAAGTTGTAACCTTTGATGAAGAAATGATTCGAGATGCCGTTTCGTATGAAGTAAGTCGTGGTGGACAAGTATTTTTCGTTCACAACAGACTTCAAAACATCATGGAAATTTCGGGAATGCTACAACGTTTGTGTCCTGGAATTCGCGTTGGAATTGGTCATGGTCAAATGGACGGGAAAGAGCTAGAGAAAATCATGATGGGATTCATTAATCATGAGTACGATGTACTTCTAGCTACAACAATTATTGAATCTGGAATTGATATTTCAAACGCAAATACGATTATCATTAATCAAGCTAACAATTTTGGAATTAGCGATTTACACCAGCTAAGAGGTCGTGTTGGTAGATCCAATAAGAAAGGATTCTGTTACCTCATTGCACCTTCACAAAGCACAATGACTTCGGAAGCGAGAAAGCGATTAGACGCCTTGGTTCAATTTTCAGATTTAGGGTCTGGCTTCAATATCGCCATGAAGGATTTAGATATTCGTGGAGCTGGAAACATGCTTGGTGGAGAACAAAGCGGGTTCATTGCAGATATCGGATTTGAAATGTATCAGAAAATTCTGAACGAAGCAATTGATGAACTTCGTGAAGGTGAATTCAAAGAATTATTTGAAGATCGAAACAGTGATAACCTTACTTCATTCGTGAAGGATTGTATCCTTGAAACAGATTTAGAAGTTCGTATTCCAGATGATTACGTGAATAGTGTTGCTGAACGATTGAGTCTATATCAACAAATGGATAACGTTAAAAACGAAGAAGAACTTACTGTTTTCGTTCAGCAATTGGAAGATCGATTTGGTCCTATTCCTAAACCAGTTGAAGAATTAATTCTTTCTTTCAAGTTGCGTTGGTTAGCTCAAGAAATTGGAGTTGAAAAATTGGTGCTGAAATCGAATAAAATGATTGGTTACTTCATTGCGAACCCGCAATCTAAATATTACGAGTCACCGGTTTTCACAAAAGTCTTAGACTTCATGCAAAAGCATCCAATGGAAGTTAAGTTGAGCGAGAAGAACGATCGTTTAAGAATCATCTATTCTGACGTACTTTCCTTAACCGATGCCTTCAGCAGGTTAGATCGTGTGTTAAAACCAAGTTAACTTTCTTCAATACTTTTTCCAGCAGATGAAAAAGAGAGAAGGTAAAACATTCGATTAGCAAGCGATAGTGCAGCGGCTAAAAATCTTGCGCTGCGAATCTCATGATGCCTTCCACTTCTGAAAATTGACCTCTGCAATGATCGCTTCGCGCTTTTTTGATGTTCCCAATTTTTCATCTCGTTACAGTTTCACTCGGTTCAATGCGCAGTCAATTCATGAAAAATCCATTCGTTTGATATAGTAATCGATAATTGAATAGAAAATGAAGGCTAGCAACAGTCTACTTTTTCTGTTAATTTTGAAAGATGTCAAAAACGCCAAGGGCAATTATTTCTGTAACCAATGACTTGTACACCGATAATCGTGTACACAAAGTATGTCTATTCTTGTTAGATCAAGGCTATGATGTTTTGTTAGTTGGTAGAAAACGAAAATCGAGCGTAGAATTAGATCCAAGACCTTACCAAACCAAACGTATTAAGTTGAGATTTGAAACGGGAGCAAAATTTTATGCCTTCTTTAATTTAAGATTGTTCTTCTTCCTTTTATTCAAGAAAGCAGATATTTTAGTGGCTAATGATCTGGACACATTGTTGGCAAATTTTCTGGCGAAGAAGTTCAAATCAAAATGTCAATTGGCTTATGATTCTCACGAATATTTTACGGAAGTTCCAGAGCTCACAAGTCGACCAAAAATTCAAACTATTTGGTTAAAAATTGAGCAATTCATCTTTCCAAAATTGAAAGATATTTACACCGTTAATAATTCAATTGCGAAAATATATTCAGATAAATACAACAAGCAAATTAAGGTTGTTCGCAACATTTCAAAACTGTGGAAACCTTCATCCATTCAATCCAAAACCGAACTTGGGATTCCAGAAAACAAGAATTTAATTATACTTCAAGGAGCTGGAATTAATGTTGATCGCGGCGCTGAAGAAGCAGTGGATGCCATGCAAAATGTTGATGGTGTTTTAATGATTGTTGGAGACGGAGATGTTGTTTCTGAGCTTAAAATTCGTGTAAAAGAGCTGAATATTGCGGAAAAAGTGATTTTTTATGGTAAAAAGCCATACAACGTGATGATGAATTACACGTATCATGCTGACATTGGACTAACGTTAGACAAGCCCTCCAACTTGAATTACCAGTTATCACTTCCGAATAAGGTTTTTGATTATATGCACACAGAAACAGCTATAGTTGCCACTGAAATAAAAGAAGTCGCAGCGGTTGTTCGCCGACATAAAATTGGTCGTGTTTTAGAAGAGTTCACTCCGGAAGGATTAGCCAAAACGATTAATGATATTTTTAGCAATCAAGAAGAATTGAACCAATATAAATCAAACTGTAAGGCAGCCGCTCAACTGGAAAATTGGGAGACAGAAACGGAGGTTTTAAAATCAATTTATCCGCATGTCTAAATCAATTCACATCGTTGCATTAGACATTCCTTATCCATTGGATTATGGTGGAGCAATTGATATGTTTTATCGTATTAAAGCATTACATGAATTGGGGTATAAAATCACTCTTCATTGTTTTGAATATGGCCGAGGAAAGCAATCCGAATTAGAAAAATATTCAGACAACATTATCTATTACCCGAGAAAGAAAAGCGTGTTAGATTGGCTGAGCAAAACACCTTTCATCGTTAAATCAAGATCGTCAGAAACACTCCTTGCGAATTTATTGAAAGACAATTCTCCTATTCTTTTTGAAGGAATTCATTGTACCGCACATTTGAATAATCCAAAACTTAAGGATAGCATAAAATTCGTTCGTTGTCATAATATCGAACACGATTATTACAACTCATTAGCAAAAAGAGCCAAAGGATTAAAAAGACTATTCTATTCTTCTGAAGCGAAAAAATTACGGGCATATGAATCAAAATTGTCTGAAGCAACAGCATTATTAGCCATTCAAAAGAAAGACTTAGATCACTTCAAAGGAATCAATCCAAATACGGTTTTACTTCCTGCATCTCTTCCTGAATTAGAAATTAAAAACAATATTCAAACTGAAGATTTTGGACTATTCCATGGCAACTTATCTGTCTCAGAAAATGATGCAGCCGCAACTTGGATCGTCGAAAATGTGATTTCAAAAATTGCTGACTTCGACTTTAGAATTGCAGGTAAAAATCCATCTGATACTTTAATCGAATTGTGTGAAAAACACAAGGTTAAATTAATTACAAGCCCTTCTCATGAAGAGATGAGTCATTTAATCTCCACAGCAAAGGTTCACGTTCAATACACAGATCAACCCACAGGGTTAAAACTAAAATTGCTCAATGCGTTGTTATCAAACGGTGCTGTTATTGCAAATTCAGTTATGGTTTATGGATCAGGTTTAGATGAACACTGCACAATTACAGATTCTCCTAAAGCATTTATTGATGCCATTGCTGTAGCTCGAAAATCAGAACAAACAAAAGCAATTCAAAAGAGAAGAAATGCTATTCTAGCACAATTCAATACCTTAAATAACTGTAAAGTAATTGAAGAATTAATCCAAAAGGAAGTTACTTAATTACCGAAATACTTCTCCTTACTTGAATGTTATCTTGACTCAAAAACAAATTGTATAATCCATGCGATAATTCATTGATGTTCAATTCAACTTGAGCATTCGCTGCGGAAACAATTTCACTTAACACAAGCTCACCAAGGTTGTTGTAAACTGAAATTGACACATCAGAATTACTTGAAGGTAAACCTGCAATAAATACGACTTCGCCAGCCGGAACCGGGTATATCAAAAGATTTTCTTCATTGAACTCACCCAATCCATTCGAAGCACTTAAGATATCATTGGCAATACAAAAATCAGGAATTCCATATCCTTTAAATTCATCTGGATTATTGAACTGACTAGAAGACGCACGAATAGCATCCATAACCTCCTGAACTGTTCTGTTTGGGTTTGCTTGAATCAAACATGCTGTAGCACCAGCCAATACAGGAGAGGAAAAAGATGTACCGTTACTTTGTCCCAACTGACCCGATTGACCAATTAACCAAGTATCTCGACCTCTAGCAACCACATCAGGCTTTACTCTTCCATCAGCAGCAGGACCTAATGATGAAAAACCAGCTAAATCTCCAACTTCATTTACCGCACCTACACAAAACGAACCGATGGCATCGCACGGAGTAGATATGTTACTTGGCCCCGAGTTTCCCGCAGAATTCGCTACGAAAATACCTTTAGTTGCAGCAATATTTACACCAACCGCAGATATTGTCGATAATCCATCCAAATCTGAGTACAAATGCGTTTCTAATGAATCATCATATTCAAAATAACCTAAGGAAATATTAACCACATCGATTCCAACTGAATCAGCTCGCTCAAGCGCAGTTACAAGATAAAACTCTTCTATTTCAGTTTCAGACCCCACATCTTCAGAAAGATATAAAGCTAAGTCAACATCTACTCCAGTTCCCCCATACTCTGCGGGAGCAAGCTTCTCTCCGGCTATGCAAGAACTAACAGCAGTTCCATGCCCGCTAAAACCATAAACCGTTGCATTATTATCAACAAAGTTATATTCATCTAATAATCTATTCTCTATGTAAACAGAATCGAAGTAAGCTATCGTATCCATGTTCCGAAAACCAGCATCAATTACTCCAACATAAATTCCAGCGCCAGTAAAGCCTAAATCATGCAAGCAATCTAAATTTAGCTGCTCTACCTGATCAATGGCCATACCATAATTGAGTGATTTTGTTTCATTCGCGAATTTATCAGTAGACGATTTTGAATGTTTAACAACTTGAATGCGTTCAATGAAATCGTATTTAGCCATCAATTGATCAACAGAAGAAAACGTAATCAATGCAACAGCGTTTAACCATCTTGATACATTCTTCAATTCACCCTCTGAACTCAACAAGGATAGGATTTCTTTATTCACTGGAGCATCTAATTCATCAAACCCAATACCCTGTCGCTCTCTTCTAGCAATAGACCTTGGAGATACAAATTGTGAATAATCTATTGTTTGAACTTGTTTTGATCCTTCTTTTAAGAACACAATTTTAGTGTCTTGTGCTGAAGAAATAAAAGCTACGCTTATTGTAAAGAGGACTATAGAGAGAATTTTCATGCATACAATGTACGCTTTTAGAGCGGTTTAAAAGCATACGTTGACTAAAAAGGGCTAATGGTTTAGTTTACTGCTAATTCTCTTTATCGTCAATTTTGTTTTCAATGAACGCCGATGGAATCAAGTCTGGAATGATTTTTAGGACAACAGGCAGTAATAATGCTCCTCCAGGCAAGATGAATATCGCTAGCGCTGGTATCGATTTAGCGATGTCCTTAAATTGTGATTTGATCAAGTCTTTTTCTTCTGAAGTTAACTCTTCAGAAGTTGATTTTTTAACCAATTGAACAAGCTCTTTACTTTGTTTCAATTCAACTGACAGCTTTTCCTTATTTCGAAGTATAATTTTCGACCAACGTTTGTAAAGACTAGAATACACTTTTTTATAGGAAGGCGAGTCTTGAAAGAAGACAACTTCATCTTGCGTCTTCAAAAGAAAGTTCTCAATCAAACTTAAATTTTCCTCAAGTTCATGTTCAGGTATTTCAAGATGATGGACCAATTCTTCTAAGAAGTTCATTTCAGAATCTGCTAATTCTTCGTCGGAAAAAACAGTCAAAATAGCAACGTCGAGTATGAACCTTTTTAAGAGCCAATGATCTTTCACGAATGTCGAAAAATCGGCTAGTTGGGCACCACTCTTAAATCTTGATTTAATCTCAGCACGATCATCGTCGTTGAGGTTCGCCGAAGCCAAAAACACATTAAACAAATCCTTTTCTTCTTCTTCAAGAAAACCATCAGAATATGCAGCCAACGTAATCGCAGTAAGCACATTTTTCGCGTATAAACTATAGCCCTTAAGTGCTTGATCTTTCTGCTTATGAATAAAATCATCAAATAAAACAATATCGAGGTAAGCAAAAGAATTACTTAAGGAATTGACCCACCATTTGTTTTCAAGATAATTCACTTTAATATCAACACGTTTCGCTAAAATGCTTTCAATTTGCTCCTCTCTTGTTTCTTTTAAGAAAAACTTAAACACCTTACGAATTGAACTGGCATTGTGCTCAGTATAAAATGCATGTAAATATGCGATGAACTCTTCTTTGTCCAGTAGCTTATCCTTATGAGTTTGCATGAAAACAAAAAGATGCGACTCAAATAACAAGAGTTTTAACTTCTCTTCATTTGTCCAGTCTGAATCGTCTAGATTTTTCCCAAAAATAAGTTCGTTCGCAAACCCGAAAACAATACCACTTTGAGACAACTTTAAATGAATAAAGTGAAGTTTACGCAAACCATCAGGGCGATTCACAAGCAATGAAATTTCATTATTGCCAACTAAATCAAAATATTTATTTATCCAACCTTTTGAACCTGGTGATAACATAATTTACATATATCTATAAGTGTAACGGAAGGAAACTTCAACCATCCAACCAAATTTTACATCCGGATAAACCCTAAGTGCTAATCCTAATATCAATCACTAAGTTAATAGGAACTTCCTAGAATGTATAATCTAGATCCATCGTTCCGGCTATTCCATCTGAAAATAATGAGTTTACTTAACGTCAATTAAACCTTTGACACCCGACAGCAGCAAATTAAATGGTTTATTGCACTACACAAAATTTTTAAAATAGAGTTCAGACGTTTATCTTCAAATGGCACTAAATCATATTGATTCTTACAATGAACCCGCAACCACAAAAGCTTTCCTTCCCACAAAAACGATTGCACCAGAAATATCAATAGCTTCAAAGATGGCAACATATGTTCCAATAGTCGCTTTCGTCCCATCTTCACGAATACCGTCCCACGTAAAAACGCCTTCACTCGCTAACAACTCTGATGAAAAAACCTCTTTTACCAGCCTACCGCGATCATCATAGATAACGAATTTACCAATCATGCCTTCCGATTCCATTTGATAGTTCACTTGAAGTACATCTTCATAACCATCATTATCTGGAGAAACGGTCTGCGATTCAAAAGTAAAATTACCTGAGTTTACGACTGGGTTGAATTGAGAATTTTCTCCACCCGGAGTTCCAAAGCCGATAGCTTCTGCTGCAGTATGCCAATTATTTGCATCAGTGGACAAGCCATCAGGATCGATACGCTCCAATGATTTACCATCTGTGTTATCTAATAATTGAAAATGCCAGTCAGCTGTATAAGCTACTCGATCAATAACCGTTAAACCATCAATTAAATAAACCGTACTTGAATCATTCGTTAAGGATGGAACATCACTCGTAACAAAACGACCAACAACAGCAGATGGATAATTTTGAATAATTTGATTTTCATCTTCCGTTATCACGACGTACTCACCTGGGTAAAGTAAAAAATGAACATCAATCATTGCATTTCCACCAATCGTGTCATCATCAAAATTCGCAAGCTCCATTTGATAAAGATCAATCAGTTTATTGGAATTGTTGTACAGTTCAACCCAATCACTTCCGCCTGTTAAAGGGTCAAATAGTATCTCATTAATAACTACATCTCCAGGTTCAGGTGTTTCCGGCAATGCAAATTCTCCATTTAAGGTAGCAAAGTTCATCCAACAATCCGCCACGTCTTCAAGTTGCATAGAATACACTTGAGAATTTGACAGGTTCTCAACAAATTGTATGGTAAACATTGAAGGATAAGCCTCCAAAACATAAGTGTTCAGAATCGTCAAACTGGGGTTAGCCGTGATGTTTGAATTCACTAGAGATAATGAATCCATTCCTTCAGTAAAATAAACCTCAACATAATTTGGAGCTAAAGCCACCATTTGATCAATTTGAGGTAAGTCTGTATCCGGTGTTATATCAAAAATTGAATTTTGCAACCCTGGTGTTCCTCCTAAGACTGAATTACTGGCTTTCCAATCAGAAAAATCGGAGCAAGGATCATTTGGGTTAATTCGTTCTATGGTATACCCCCCGCCATCTTTATCCTCATCATTATACCAGTCGATTGTATAAGAAATTGAATCAAGCAAAACTCCATTATTATCCCGTATCACGATGTTATCTCCAGAATTATTCAAACTTGGGAAACTAGTCACTCCAGTTGCAATAGCGAAAGAATCCACATTTGCTGTAGAGGATAATACGATATATTCTCCTGGCAATAACCATCCATTTTGCAAGGTTCCATTTGAAGATGCATCCGCCAAAGTCCAATCTTGAACATTCAAGATCTTATTACTTCTATTGTATAACTCAACAAATTCCGCATCTGCTAATCCCAATTGTGGGGTTGGGTCACAAAAGAATTCATTAATCACAATATCACCTGGTACTGCCATTTCAGCAATCAAATACATAAATTCTACCGACTGAGAAAAAGAAGCATTTCCTGAAATATCTTGAATCAAATTTGAAAACAGTGTATATGAATTCCCATTCGTTAATGGAGCAGATGGAACTAAATGGACTAAGGCAGGGTTAGTACCATCTAGTGTTGCTGATACTGCAGATAAGAATGGTTGAATATCATAATTACCAATTGTTTCAGCAGTCGTTTGATCAACTGCTTCGTCAAAAAGAACATCAATTTGATTTGCATTAATCGCCGTTGCCGAGATTAATGCTGGGGGTGTCGTGTCCACAATTTCATCACCAACATAAATCGAATCATAAAAGAAATTATCAGCGTTACTGACTGTATACTCGCTCAAAAATCCGAAATGAGACCCCAGTATAGCTGTTGCGTCATTCACGCTGCCGGCCAAGGTATAATTTACACCTCCGGCATCATCAATATATAACGACCAATTCGCAGAAGCATCTCTTACCACTCGAATACCAATAGCGAAACTAGTAGCAATTTGGCCAGTTGGCCCAGCAATCATTTCTGTATGTATACCGCCATCAACTTTAAATAAGCGCACGGCATCACCTGTTCCAGCCTCACCAAGTTGTACATAAAAACCATCTGGATCTGTACTTAGGTCAGTTGAATTAGATGTCAAATACACACGACCATAATTTCCTGAAGAAGGGGAAAATGACTGTTTCACCCAAAATGACCACTCTTTTGAGTCTAAGCTTGCAAGACCATGATTTGTAGATAAATATGAAGTTGAAGCCACTGTATTGGCTAATTGAAGCTCCATTGCAGGGTTCACAATATAGTCCGCAGTAGTACCTGTCCAAGTTGGGTTCGTGGTGAAATTTCCATCAGTAAAGTTTTCAATAAACTGTGCAAATAGCATTGTATTCGTTAAAAACACCACAAACAATAAAAAGTACTTCATAGTTGATCAATCAATGAAGCTAAATATACTAAATTTGAAGCTTTAAATACTAAATCTAAGAGAATGAGGGTAGCTATAGTTGGTGCGACAGGAATGGTTGGAGGAGTAATGCTTAAGGTATTACGTGAAATGAACTTTCCTATTACTGAAATGATACCCGTAGCATCACAGACATCCGTTGGAAAAGTGTTAGACTTTGGTGGACTAAAGTGCACGGTAGTTGGTATGCAAACCGCTGTGAACATGAAACCAGATCTCGCTATATTTTCTGCTGGCGGTGGAACATCTCTTGATTGGGCACCAAAATTTGCCGACGCTGGTATTACCGTTATTGATAACTCATCCGCATGGAGAATGGACCCAACTAAAAAGTTGGTTGTTCCTGAAATCAACGGTGATACTCTGACGGCTGATGATAAAATCATTGCAAATCCAAACTGCAGTACAATTCAGCTTGTTTTAGCACTTAAACCTTTACATGAAAAATTTAACGTTAAGCGCGTTGTAGTATCAACATACCAATCAATAACTGGAACTGGAGTTAAAGCAACGACGCAACTATCTAATGAGCGCGCTGGTGTAAAAGGTGAAATGGCCTACCCGTATACAATTGATAATAACTGTCTTCCTCACTGTGATGATTTTACAGATAATGGTTACACTAAAGAGGAGATGAAGTTAACAAATGAAACAAAAAAAATTCTCGACCCAGGCATTAATGTTACGGCAACGGCTGTTCGTATACCAGTTATGGGAGGCCACTCAGAATCACTAAACATTGAATTCAAAAATGAATTTGAGTTAAGTGAAATACGATCTTTATTGCACGATCAAGAAGGAGTTACATTGAAAGATGACCCAACGACAAACACTTATCCAATGCCTCTGTATTCAGCAGGAAAGAATGATGTTTTCGTGGGGCGAATTCGTAGAGATGAGTCTCAGCCAAACACACTAAACATGTGGGTTGTTTCTGATAATTTAAGAAAAGGCGCAGCAACAAACGCGGTGCAAATTGCACAATTACTGCTTGAAAAAGGGTTGATTTAATAATTGCCTCCTATTTTTCTTAGGTTTAATTCCTCTTTGCTAAAACTTGGAAGGCTCGATGGAACAAACGTTAAATCTGATGTATCCGTCAATGCTTTCATGAAATTTATTATGTCCTCAATTTCGGCATCACTAAGAGATAGTGAATCTGCCGGTAAGGTTTGATTAGGTACATCTAAATTTATCCCTGTTCCTCCTCCATTATTATAAAACTCCATTACGTCTTCAAGTGTTTCGAATTGACCATTATGCATATATGGAGCAGTCAAGGCAACATTGCGTAAACTTGGCGTTTTAATTGATCCGTTATAAAAAGAAACACGTTCTTTTAATAATCCATTCATAAATCTTCCTGGATCATCATCTAAGACATAAGGCTTAGTATTCTTGGCAGGTACACCTAGAACCTCAGATTCAGATTCATTGTAAAGTGGTGGAACTAAACCAGCAAATGTTGGAGCAAAATGGCAAGTAGCACATCCAGCCTTTCCAGCAAATAAGTTATATCCATTCACGACTGAATTAGAGATTGATTCACTCTCATCTCGTATGAATTTATCAAAATCAGAATTGAACGAATTCAACCTAGCAATATAACTTGTAACTGCATTCGTGACGGTATTTCGAGAGATTCCTTCTGCTCCATAAACTTCATCGAATAATTCTACATAATCCTCAGACAATTTAAGTTTTTTTACTATTTCAAAATAATTCGAGGCAAATTCAGTAGGATCAAGGACCACGTGATCCATTTGCGAAGAAAGTTTATCTGCTCTCATATCATGAAAATATCGATCAGCAAAAACAGCATTAATCAATGTAGGAGAATTCCTTAATCCACTAGATTGTTTATCTAAATTTAATGGTGTGATTTTACCATCCGCAAAAGCCTTTTTCGGATCATGACATGATGCACAAGCACGTTGATTATTTAAAGAAAGAATCGGATCGAAAAAGAGTAATTTCCCGAGTTCAAATTGTAAATCAGATTTAGTTTCATCTTGGTATTCAGCAAAATATTCCATCCTTAAAAAATCATTGGAAAACATACTTTTACTTTCGTAATTCACTGCTCCAAGGTTGCGTTTATAATGTTTTGGTAACTCAATATTCATCTTGTTTTGAAACTCAAGCAATATTCGCCATAAAGCGTCAAGATTGGTTTTTATAAACTCAACTCGGTTCAAGTCATCAAACTTTGTGGTTCTTAATTTCGAAATAGAATTAGTACAAAGACGCTCAAACTCTATCCATTCTTCTTTCGTCAGATAGTTCGAATATAAACGACCTACTTTCAATATTCCATCAATCGTATAACTTGACTCTAAAAGACCATTCTCAGCACTTACTGGCAAATCGAAACCAGAAAGTCCCATTGTATTAATTCTTACAACACCATACCTCATGCCTTCAAAGATGAAAGCATCTGAAATTTGACTCTGCATTGATTTGGTTAGCAATGACTCCAGCGACTTTATTAAACCATTGGTGATCGTCAAGGAACTATCATAATTCAATTCTTCTTCTGCCAATAATTCCTCTAAACGCTGAAATCCTTTCGGATCTATGATTGAAATTTCCGGCACTTTCTTCATCAATTTTGGTAAAGGCGCTCCATTAATTTCAAGGTTAAATTGTTCTATATCAAAATGACTTAATACCCATTCTATTTTCTTGAAATGACGTCTTGCTTCGTTTTTTTTCCGAACTATTTCACTTTGAGTTTTTTTTGAGGCAATTAGGTTTTTTGTAGACTTCAATTCAATCAAACAACTTTCTAATTCAGTAAAAACCCATTGTCGCACCTCAACTATAGGCAGTTGCTCAATATCTTGATGTCCGGAATTAGAATTAAACCGGAGGAGGCTTATTGAAAGTCCAAAAAATAGAAGAATAAGTTTCATTTTAATACGAAAGTAGTCCCTCGAGAAAAACCCGAGGGACTTATGATTGATATACTAATAGTTAATTATTGGATAACTAGCCTTTTTCTTTGACCAGCACTATTTTGAATGTAATATACACCTGGGTTTAAATCCATAATGTCTAATTGACTAGCGTTCCTTTGAACACGAATCAACTTACCATTGAAATCATAAAGAGCAACATCCATTACCTCATTGAAATAAACGATTCTAGAAGTTGGGTTAGGATAAACACTGAACGCGCTATTATCTTCACTTAACTCATCAATTCCAGCTTGGTTTAGGTAATCCCAACCCGTAAGAGCAATAGTCAATGAATTATTGTAAGGAAAAGGATTGCTTGAATTTGGGTGTTGAGAATTGAAGAACAATGTCTTTCCATCTGGTGTTGCCCGAACTCCGGTAACCTCAGCTCCAAAAGGAACTTGCGCAATTCTAACCAAATCATCAATTGAAGGATTAGCGATTGTCATGTCTAGAATAAACAACTCACAAGCCCTGTTTGAAACCCCAGCAGGCATTCTACCATGAGAAGTTCCATTCAAATCTTCACATATAACCATATACGGATTTCCATTGACATTCATAAAAGTCAAACCATCCGGGTTTGATAAATGAACATCCGGATAAGATCCCATCGTTACATTTGGCGTGTCATGAAACTCAGGGCCTGCTTCTAAAGTGCTCATGATACTATCGTTAGCAACATCCAACTTTAATATTCTTCCATAATAATCTACATAATCAGATGCAAAAGGGTCAGTCCCCTGAGTATTTGCGCGTTCAATATGATGATTTGCAACAACTCCACCATTATACATATGACCTCTCCATCTTGAAGCCGGATTATCTCTACCTGTTTCAGTGATGTAAATATTGTTATCATCGCTATTGAAAGCCACCCACTCTAACCTATTAAACATTGTTGCGCCAGCATTAATTGCCTCTGCTTGGTAGTCTAACATTTTATCCATTCTTGAATTATCAATTTCGATCCACTTTTTACCGTCAAATCCATTCACGTTATATGCTGAAATCGATCCATTGTATCCAGAAAAAGACTCATTTGTAGAAATCAAGTATGGAAGTCCTGTTGGGCTATTTACGGCATCAACAAAAACCAAACCTTCTGGACTTTGATCCGTTCCATTCTCATTGAAGTAATTTACAAATTTTGAGTTAGCTGGATCACTAATATCATAAACCATTACCCCCGCAGCTCTTTCTAATCCAATGTATGCAAAGGTTTTTCCTCCAACATGTCCAAAGGTGATTGACTCAGGTTCAGATCCTTTATCATCATCTCTGTTGTCTGCATAATTATCACCAAATCTTTCCGCTAAAATCTTTCCTATTTCATTGCCACTATCAAACACTTGGTTTCCATTTAAATCCCAGATTGAGAAAGAACGCGCGCCATAAGAATACAATACGTCGAAGTCACCATCATTATCAATATCACCTTGAGAAGTTGTAATTTTCAGTCTTCCTAAATTCTCATCTAATTGAAGTGTTGCAGGATTAGGGAAAACCGTAGGATCAAGAATGACATCAGCAACTCGCTCTTCTTCAGAATAACCGTTATAATCTCTAGCGTCACCTTCATTCGCTGTTAAAATATACTCAACACCACCAATTTCTACAATTGATATTGCATCCGGTTGATACATACCATAAACGTTATCCCATTGTTGGAAATTTCCAATTATTCCATCATCATCTGATGCATCGATGTGATTCTCTGATAAACTGTAATCTTTATAACCAAGGCTAATTACATCTTCTATTGTAGCAGTAGCAATATCTAAAACAGCGATTGCGTTATTCTCTTGTAATGCTACATATGCTTTAGTTGATGCTCCATTAACGGCTATATATTCTGGTTCTAAATCAGCAGAAACATCTGTTGTGTTATTTCCAAAAACTCTAACATCCGGAATTAAAGCAGTAGTGAAAGCATTGAAGTCAGCAGTTTGAACTGTAGCAGATGCAACGCCTGAAGTTAAGTCAATCACTGAAACTGTTCCATCAGGATCAATTGTATAATCATCATTTGGTTCGCCTTCATTTGCAACTAGCAAGAAATCCCCATTTGGAGTATAAGTTACCATATCAGGCAGAGCTCCAACGGTTATCGTATTTAAGATTGTAAAGCTATTATCAAAGAATATAACTTGTCCAGCGTTTTGCGCAATTGCATCAGGAATAGAAACGGCAACTATCCCGTTATGAACAGCTACAGAAGTTGGTTTACCGTATAAACTCAGATCAACAAAACCGACACTATCAATCGATGAAGCATTTACGAATTCGGTAACAAGAATACCATTATCTTCACTATTTGTAGAGTAGATTCTGTTGTTAACTTCGTCATAAGCTGAAATTTCCGAAAACGCATTTTCAAAGGACGCTTGATGAGATAATCTCATTTGTTTATCATCTTCTCTATACGCATAAAGTTTTCCTGATGTGAAGTCTCCTTCCGTATCAGCAATAAACTTAGATAGAATACCTGGAGTGTTGTCCGCACCAGTATATACCGTTTTATTATCTGGCATAACGACACCTCCTTCAAAAGGCTGTCTTCCCCAATTATATTGTTTTCTGATAGCCACGGCCTCTTTTGGGTCAACCTCAACCATCCAATTAAAGTTTTCGTATTTCTTAATGGTCTTACCATCAGCCATTGGAATCCCAGAACCACTTATTGTGAAATCTAATGTATCAAGAACACCCAATCCGTCAGCATAAATAGAAGCATTATCACTTCTAAACCACTCCTCTGCGGACCAAATTCTGCCATCGTACTCAGAAGTTATACCACCACAATTCATTCCTGTTTCGCCTACAGTATTTGCGAAGTCTACATTAAAATAAAGCCCTGTTCTACCATCCGCTAATGTTTGCTCAACAACTTCAATCGAATCAGTATCTGCGTTCCTTCGAATTTTAAAAACAGTCATTCCACCACCGTCACCAATATTCGGGTCGCTTGTTACCATTTCATGATTAATTGTAATCCAACCTAAATCAGGCGTTCCTGGCGTTAGATCTGGAGTAAACCCAATGAAGTCATGCCATTGTTTAGCTGGATACTCTCCTGCTGGATTACCATAGGTCTCTGTTGTTTGCACAACATCATGTCCTCCAATAAAAATAACTTGTTTCTGAATTGGCGAAGCAGGCACTACTACTTCATCAGGAATAACATTGAAATCAATCGAAGGATCGAAACCAATCTGACCAAAACTAACGTTCGAAATGCATAACAATCCAAAGGCCAGAGAGGACAATTTTGCGCTTTTAATAGATACCATATTTTGTTTATTTTATATATGGCAAAGATCATTTTCATTTAAAATCTAATCGTTAAGGGAAAGTTGTATCTCCTTTACTTTTATTTTAAACAAGGTGTGTTGGTTTGTTTCTAATTTGTTAAAATTATTATCCTAATGTTAATAAATGGAAGGGTTTAACCTCTAAAACGCCATTTACTTTTAGTAATTGGTTCTCTGAAGTCATCTAGCAATTCTGAAACACCTTTTGTAATCATTTTACGGACAAATTTTAACGTTCCACGAGATTGCTTATATTCGAATTCTTTCAAAAAAATAGGAACGATTGCCAAAAAATTAATGGTTTTATCATCCAATTTCATCTCAGCCATTTCTTGTTCCAATAGCATTGGTCTGGTCAAAAAAAAGTGATTTTGTTTCATGGTAGGTGACAGCGATTTCATTTCAGCACCGCAAGGCATAGTATGTCCATGACCGAACCAAGATTCTTTTTCAACCACGTACTTTGATAAACGTTGGATCCATTCAAAAACCCAGTTCATTTGTGGGTTATCCATATCTTCCCATTGCCAGTAACTTGGCAAGCAAAAATAGAGTTCATTGAATTCTTCACCAATTAACTTTTCTGGGACAGGCATGCAATAATCGCTTAAACCATTAGTTACAATAACCGTAACCGGAGATCTTAACTCTAGATCTAATATGAGCAGTGGTATATCACCTTTCTTTCTAGGTAGCTCAGAAACCCTATGCTCCCCGAATCTTTCCGTAAAGATTTCTTTTATCTTAGACATGCATTTACTTCTTCTTTCTCCAAGCCTCAATTGACTCTTCGTTCATTTTTACATAACTCTGATAATCCGCTTTCTTAGCTCCATCTAGAGAAACCTTAGCACTTTCTATGGCACCCTTATAATCACCTAATTCAGCTTGAATTAATGATTTCTTTCGAAACATCCAGAATGGTTCCCCTCCTCTTAGTTCAATCGCTTTGTTTATCCATTCCAAGGCCAGTTTCATATCCTTTTTTTCAGAGAGGTAGTAATCAGCTGCATTGTAATAATCGGAAGACGAAGGCCCACCCATTACTTTTTCAATTCCAGACATGACTAATTCATTTGTTGGAACTGAAAAGTCAACACTCGCTTTTGTGTCATCCCAAGAAAAAGTAATTGAAGCATCAACTGTAGAAACATTTTCTATAGCAATAGTGAAAGACTCAATGTTTTTCTCTAGTTCCGAAACTTTGGCTTTTGTAGATAAGGCTACTTGATCTTCATTCCATGTTTCAGGAGTTCCCCAATTATCATGCTTATTGTAAAAGATAACTTCCCACTCAGAGGCAGACGGTTTCGTAAAAATTGCATACGTCCCTTTAGGTAAAGTATCATTTCCAAAAACTAAAGCATCTGAAGTTTCAATAGTAGAGTTTTCATTAGCGCCAGTTCTCCAAATTTCATTCAAAGGAACAACATCAGGAAAAATATCACGATCTCTTTTTGCTGGTCTAGAATACTTGATCACCACATCCGTTAAACCAACAACTTGATGAATTTCAGCTGCAGGACTTAATTTTGGCAGTTTTACTTGTCCATTAACATTTAAGGCACAAAGGCTAAGTATACTTGCTACGATTAATTTCATGTCTCTAATTTTCACTAAAGATACACAAAGATTAACTCTCAAAAAGTATTAGTTCATTGCCTTCACAACAAATTTTTCTTGTTGCAATACACCGTCTCTTTCAATTATAACGAAATAAAGGCCTGAGGAAAAACCCCTTAGATTAACAACTGCCTTTCCATTAAGATATTGAATATCCACAGGAATTTCTTTTCCAATACTATTTCGAATAGAAAATGATGTTTGTTCTTCCTCTCCGAATTCAATTGTAATTTGATCCGAAGCTGGATTTGGATAAACACTAATATCAAATAAAGTCTTGTTATTAATCGCTTTAACTGCAGAGTATGTGTATTCACCGTTAAAATCAGTTTGTTTCAATCTGTAATATGAAACTCCATAAAAAGGTCTCAAGTCCCAATCTTGATATTGTATTACCTGAGAACTGTTACCCGCACCTTGCACGTATTTAATCTCTTCCCAATCTTGACCATTCTGAGAGCGCTCAATTGTAAAATAGTCATTGTCTTTTTCAGAACCGGTCAACCATGAAATTAACACTTCATCAACATTTATTAATTCAGCATCAAACTGAAATAATTCAATTGGTAAAGGCGCGTTACCAAGGAAGTCCGTAAAAATCCAATCACACTCAGCTCCCGCATTCCCATCTACAACAACGATATAATTACCTACTGGTAATGATGCAACTGATAATTGAACAGCACCCTGTCCTACAGAGCAGCCCCACCCCGTTTCAGTAGCCAAGTCACATGTTACATTATCCGGTGTCCCAGAATTTGTAAATATTCCAACTTGTGCCGTTGCGGCACCACCCGTGCAAGACATATTATCAATAGCTAAATTAAAATCGCCACCAGAGTGCGTATAAGAATACCAAACCATATTTTCGTTAGACGCCCAAATCGTGTTAGTTGCCGGATCAGAGTCGCCATCTTGACAACCACCTGGATGAGCACCAGAAGTCCAAGAGCTATTATCAGGTTCAGCATAAGTCCCAGAAGTTGGTGATGTTGCCTGATAATTACATCCTGTAGCACCTAGAGGTAAGGCTGTGTAACAATGATCCGCTGGCGCCGTTGGTGTTATTTGATTAATAACAATGTTGTGTCCTTGATCATCTTCTTCCCAAATACGCACCCAAACATCTTGTCCTGCTATTCCATCTACCTGAATTTCTCCATCATTGCACCCCAAGAAGCAACTCACAGCGCCACAACCTCGATATTCTAGGCCGTTGCATGTTCCATCAGAACTCGTATACCATGCATATGAAATATTTGTAAAGCAAGCGAAACCTGTACACCCCCCTAAATTTTCAAACTGAATTGTAACACCACCGGTATTCGGAGGAATTGTTGTTTGCACCCAAACATCTTCCGGAGAAGAACCTTGAATTATCCCCGCTCCACATTCTGCAATAATCAATGGGTCAGAAGCGTGCCCTGGCTCCGAAGCATCGGCTGGTTCCGTGGCATTAATTGGAATATTTAAAGTCGTACTTGTTTGCACAGGTCCGCAAACATACTCTTGAACCGTTGGCAATACGTACGGATCTATACATTCATCATGACATAATGATGATCCGAGTACTCGATATTGTAATTGTATTCTCCAAGTAACTGTTCCACCTGCGCCACACGGATCCCCACTTGCAAATGCTGTTTGATAAGCGATTGCATTGGTCCATGTCGTTTGGTTTGGATTTATTGACAAGCCCGAAAAATTGACAATTTGGTCACCAGTATTCGCGTCTGTTCCAATTGCATCATCTTCAAAACCGCTCCAAATAAATCTATAACTAGAAGGAAGTTCACAATCAAAAGATTCAGAATAAAACAGATCATTTAATGATAGCGTCCCTGGACAATTTGTATTTCCTAACTCAGTGCTTCCATCATCACTTGTTCCAAATGTTAAATCAATAATTTCATAATCCCATTGAGGATCACTATCACCTGATCCAAAACCATCCATATCATCCACGTCTGAATAAACGATAGAAGTTCGAAATTGAACTATTTTTTGAGATAATGAGGTTTTCGCAACAATTAGTGCAGCAAAAATAAGTAGGAATTTTGACATAAAGATAGTAATTGGTAGTGGTACAAAACTATATAATTATGCTCTTAAAATCAACCACAAATTGTTACGAACCAGTCATTTAATTATTCACAAAATAACTTCTCTATACTTAAACGGTTTTGTGAAGCGCATCCCAAAATTCTTTTGTTGAATTAACGCATCCCTGTTCCAACATTTCATGAATTTCTAATTCTCTTTCTTTAGAATAATTCTTCTCGGACTTGAAAATTGTCAGGCTGTCTGAATCATTAATTAAGGCACTATGAATCGATTCTGGTGTTGACAAATCAACATCAGAATTATGCTTTGCATTTAATGATATTAGTTCGATTTTATCTTTATTCAAACTAAAGACCATGCACGATGTTTCAGTTCTATGCTCGATATATCTAATTTTCTCATATACTTTTTGAAGTACCGTATCAGAAAAAAGCTCGACGAGACTTGTTGCTTTTGGAACATCCGAAAGATTCATTTCTCTCCACTCCTCATCATGAACACCATTTACAATTAAAAAGTGTTTCAAGTCTTCAGCTAAAACTTCTAATTCTTCCCCCGTAAGCATGCGATATTTCATGCCTCAAAATTACTAATACTTCGCATATTCATAAGTGAAAACTGAGTTCAATTTACCTTTATACGAGTATTGTTTCGTTTTTACAGTCCCATCTTCATTGTATACAGTTACCGTTTTACTTCCTTTATCTATCTTCCCTTTACTTGCGTAAATTTGTTCAATTGGACGATGCTCAGAATCATACGTTGTTTTCCATAAATAACTGATTTTTCCCTTGTCCGTGTATTGAGTACTTATTTTTTCATTTTCAGAATATGCTCCAGAAGCAACCAAAATCGTATCATTTTTAAATGTCTCTGATTTATACATCACTGAATCCTTCGAGTAATAATACTTATATAAACGTTCTTTTTTCTCTTGTATTCTTCTGACATACTCTATGTAAGAACCATCATTACTTTCTTCAGAAAACTTGCATATATTAGTTAGATTCTTTGAAGATTTCTCTTCTCCCTCAGGTTTGCATTTAAAATCCCATTGCTTCAATATTCTATTGTTTTTAATGAATTCTTGATGTCGAACTTTGTCATTTTCATAGGCATACTTCATTACGTATGTGTTCTTTAATTTCCTCCCATTTTGAAACATACTTAATTCGACATTATTGTCTGTGTCATAGTTTACCAATAATCGAGAAGTCAATTTTCCTTTAGCGTAGATCTCTTTTAGTTCAATGTTCGAATTGTTGTAGGCGTAATTCACTTGAGATGACCTTTTTCCTGTTGTTTGTATTTGAACTAAATCGCCTTCATTATAGTGATAAAATGTATTTTTATCTTCACGGTTAACTTCGGAAATATCGCCGGACTCATTAAATTTCACTTGGTATTTTGACCTTTCTTTTCCTTTGTAAGATCTCTTAACATTAATGAATTTAATATTGTTTTCCTTGACACCTATAGTGTCGTATGCGTAACTATAACTTCGATCATCCTTCTTGTTGAATTTGATTCTATTTAAGTAGTATTCAGCATAATTAGAATTGCCATTTTGGGCTAGAGTAAATAGTGGAAATAGAACTGCAATTAAAATAATAGTTTTCATTTGAATAGTTTTGAGTTACAATCATAAGATAGTTTTGAATAATTGGTTACAAACTTTTTGAAATCTTATTTTTGTGTCATGCAACAGAAGAAAGGAATCGCAATTTTAGGCTCAACAGGTTCAATTGGAACCCAAGCGTTAGATGTTATTGAATCTCACCCAAAGCACTTTGATTTACAGGTAATAACAGCAAATCGTAGCGCTGAACTACTTATTGAACAAGCCATTAAATTCAAGCCTAATACTGTTGTCATAGTTGACGAAAGTAAATTTGAACAAGTAAAAGATGCACTTTGGGATCATGATATCCATGTTTACACCGGACAAGATGCACTTGCTCAAGTTGTTGAGTCGAATGAAATAAATACTGTTTTAACCGCCATGGTTGGTTATGCCGGTTTAAGACCTACACTGTCTGCGATTAGAGCAAAGAAAAACATTGCCTTAGCAAACAAAGAAACATTGGTTGTTGCCGGAGAGATTGTTACGAAAGAAGCCATGGAAAATGGAGTGAACATTTACCCTGTTGATTCCGAACATTCTGCCATATTTCAATGTTTGGCAGGAGAATTCCACAATAAAATTGAAAAGATTTATCTTACCGCTTCTGGAGGGCCATTTAGAGGGTATACCAAAAAACAATTAATGGAGGTCACTAAAGCACAAGCTTTAAAACATCCAAATTGGGAAATGGGAGCAAAGATCACTATAGACTCTGCAACTCTTATGAATAAAGGTTTGGAAGTTATTGAGGCAAAATGGTTATTCAACTTAAAACCAGAGCAAATTGATGTTATTGTTCACCCTCAGTCAATTATACACTCTATTGTTCAATTTGAAGATGGTAGTATGAAAGCGCAAATGGGTCTGCCTGACATGAAACTTCCAATTCAATATTCTTTCACTTACCCGGACAGGATTTCTTCTGAATTCCCTCGTTTTAATTTTTTAGATTACCCTCAACTCACCTTTGAAAAGCCAGATCAGAAAACATTCACAAATCTACAATTAGCTTTTGATGTTCTGAAAACAGGAGGAACTGCGGCATGTACTTTAAACGCTGCAAACGAAGTGGCGGTGGAAGCATTTTTGAACGAGAAAATTACATTTTTAGATATCCCAAGAATAAATGCTGAAACATTAAAACGAGTTGAGGTAATTCAAAATCCAACCATCGAAGATTACATCTCAACAGATGCTAAATCAAGAGAAGTCGCTACAGGTCTAATCTAAAAAAATTAGCATTATAGTTCTAATTCAAAAATATTTGCATAGATTTGAAGTCAAGAAAAAAAGAAATGAATTTTACACAATTACATCATCATCATTTTCATACTGCCTCTCAGGTGTGTAGAAGATGAGCTATGTAATTACATGAAATAATCTAAAACCCGTCTGAGTAAATCAGACGGGTTTTTTTATTTCGTATTGGTTTACTCAGTCAACAATTGTAAATATGAGTAAACTAAAAATCGCAATTCAAAAAAGCGGCAGACTAAATGAATATTCGCTAAAACTTCTTAAAAGTTGCGGTATTAGGGTGGATAATGGTAAAGATCAGTTAAAAGTAACCGTTCCCAACTTCCCATTAGAAATACTTTACTTACGTAATTCAGATATCCCCCAATACCTGGAAGATGGAGTTGCAGACATTGCAATTGTAGGTGAAAACCTCCTGATTGAAAAGAACAAAGATGTGGAAATTTTACGCCCTTTAGGATTTTCAAAATGTAATGTATCACTTGCTGTTCCAAAAGAAGTGGAGACAAATTCCATTGAATACTTTAACGGAAAGAAAATTGCGACCTCTTATCCAAATACCCTTGCTTCTTTTTTAAGCGAAAAAAATATTGATGCAGAAATCCATGTCATTTCTGGATCCGTCGAAATTGCGCCGAATATTGGATTAGCAGATGGAGTTTGCGATATTGTTAGTACCGGAAGCACACTTTTTAAAAATGGTTTAAGAGAAACCGAAGTGATTCTAAAATCACAAGCTGTTTTGGCTAAATCCAAAAGCCTATCCGATGACAAAAAAGCTGTTTTAGACAAGTTGTTATTTAGAATTCAAGCCGTAATCAAAGCCAAGAACACCAAGTATATCTTAATGAATGTTCCTAACGATAGAATTAAAGAAGTGAGCCGAATTCTGCCTGTACTAAAAAGCCCCACTGTTTTACCTCTGGCTGAAGAAGGATGGAGTTCAGTTCACTCCGTAATTGATGAAGACCAATTCTGGGATGTCATTGACGAACTAAAGCAAACTGGTGCAGAAGACATTTTAATAATTCCAATTGATAAAATCGTGCTATAATGAAGATCTACAAATACCCAAACAATGATACGTGGAAAACACTATCAGAAAGACCTGTAATTAAACAAAATACATTAGATGAAATCGTTTCAGGTATTTTATACGAAGTTAAATCAAGTAAGGATAAAGCAATTAAAAATCTAACGAAGCGCTTTGACGGAATAACAATTGAAAATCTCAAAGTATCACGTTCAGAAATAGAAAATGCTGAATCTCTAGTATGTACAGACTTGAAAAATGCCATTACAGTGGCAAAATCAAACATTGAAACTTTTCACCTAACTCAAAACACGAATGAGGCAATCTCGGAAACAATGGAGGGTATACAATGTTGGAGAAAAAATATTGGTATAGAAAAAGTAGGTTTATACATTCCTGGTGGTTCGGCGCCTTTATTTTCTACTGTTCTTATGCTCGGTATTCCAGCAATAATTGCTGAGTGTAAAGAAATTGTATTATGTTCTCCACCTGATAAAAATGGAAAAATAAACCCTGCTATTCTTTACGCGGCCAACTTAATTGGAATTTCTAAGATATTTAAAGTTGGAGGAGCTCAGGCCATTGCTGCAATGGCCTATGGTACTGAGACCATTCCTCAAGTGTATAAAATATTCGGACCCGGAAATCAATTCGTTACGAAAGCAAAGGAGTTAGTACAACAATCTGGAATAGCCATCGATATGCCCGCAGGTCCAAGTGAAGTTCTAATCATAGCTGATAATACTGGCAACCCAGAGTTTATAGCAGCAGATTTACTTTCTCAAGCAGAACATGGAGCAGATAGTCAAGTCATTCTTATCTCAGACAATGAAGATATTATCAATCAAACAAGTAAAGCTCTAGAAAAACAACTCAGTGAATTACCTCGAAAAGAAATAGCAACAAAAGCATTAGAAAATAGTCGCTCAATTCTATTAGAAAACTTAGAGTCGTGTTTTGAATTTAGTAATACGTATGCTCCCGAACACCTCATTCTTGCCTCAGATAATGGCGAACAATTTATTAGTTCTATCACCAATGCTGGATCAGTATTTATTGGTAATTATAGTTGTGAAAGCGCGGGTGATTACGCAAGTGGAACAAACCACACGCTACCTACAAATGGGTTTGCAAAAAACTATAGTGGTGTTTCTGTTGATAGTTTTGTAAAAAAAATCACTTTTCAAAAATTGACAGCTAAGGGAATTTCAAATATAGGACCAGCGATCGAAATTATGGCAGAAGCAGAAGAATTGTATGCGCACAAGAACGCGGTAACGCTTCGTTTAAAATCACTACAAAATGTTTAATTTAAATTCAATTATTCGCCCAAATATTTTGGCGCTAAAAGCATATTCGAGTGCAAGGGATGAATACAAAGGCTCGGAAGGAATATTTTTAGATGCGAATGAAAATCCTTATGGATCTTTAAATAGATATCCCGACCCTAATCAGCTCACTTTAAAATCAATGTTGGCAGAAAGGAGTGCCGTCAAAAAAGAAAATGTTTTCATTGGAAACGGCAGTGATGAATTAATTGATTTAGCTTTTAGAATTTTTTGTATCCCAGGAAAAGATAAAGCTTTTACATTCAGTCCTACGTATGGAATGTATAATGTTTCAGCAGCGATTAATGACGTTGAACTTATAGAAAGTCCTTTGGATTCAGAATTTCAAATTAATCTAAATTTAGCTCTTGCAACTATTAATAAGAATAAACCGAAGTTGATTTTCATTTGTTCTCCAAATAACCCAACAGGAAATACACTTCGAATTAGTGATATAGAATCAATTCTTAATTCAACGAACGGAATTGTCATAATTGATGAAGCATATATAGATTTTAGTAACTCCCCTTCATGGCTTACTCGTTTAAATAAATTTCCCAATCTAATTATACTCCAAACTTTTAGTAAAGCTCGAGGATTAGCATCTGCCCGTATTGGTATAGGTTACTCAACCCCTGAAATAATTGCATTATTAAATAAAGCTAAACCGCCATACAATGTAAGTCAATTGAATCAAAAAGCGGCAATTCAATCCTTGAATAATGAAGCACAATATCAAACGAATCTAAAACTTATAATAGCGGGTAAGAAGCAATTAGAATTAGCGTTCCGACAAATTCGTTCTATCAAAAAAATATATCCAAGTGAAGCAAACTTTATACTGATCAAAATTGACAATGCAGAGTTGGTTTATAACTCGCTTTGCAATATGAATATTATTACTCGAAACCGATCAGCAATAATAGCAAACACCTTGAGAATAAGCATTGGTAGCAAAGAAGAAAATGAAGAGCTCATTAACGCATTAAAAACACTTTAACATGAAAAAAGTACTATTTATAGACAGAGACGGAACATTAGTTATAGAGCCTCCGTTAGATTATCAACTGGATAGTTTAGAGAAACTCCAATTCTACCCTGGAGTATTCCAGTGGTTGTCAAGAATAGCAGTTGAACTCGATTTCGAATTAGTGATGGTTACCAATCAAGATGGTTTGGGAACTAGCTCTTTTCCCGAAGAAACTTTTTGGCCTGCACAAAACAAAATCATAGAAGCATTCAAAAATGAAGGGGTTTTGTTTTCAGAGATCCTAATTGACAAGAGTTTTCCGATAGACATGGCCCCTACTAGAAAACCAAGAACTGGATTGCTAAATAAATACATTTACGGTGACTACAATTTAGCTGATTCATACGTAATTGGAGACCGCCTTACGGATGTTGAGCTCGCAACAAACTTGAAAGCAAAAAGCATTTATATTAGCAGTGAAAATGAAGGTCAAGCAGATTTGGTAACTCAGAATTGGGCAGAAATTTATTCTTATTTAAAAAAAGAACCGAGAAAAGCTATAAACTCTAGAAACACAAATGAAACTCAAATTGAAATTCAGTTAAATCTGGATGGTTCTGGTTCAAGCGATATCAATACCGGCCTTGGATTCTTCGATCATATGTTAGAACAAATTTCGAAACATGGAAATATTGATTTACAGGTAAAGGTTCAAGGAGATTTGGATATTGATGAGCACCACACCATTGAAGATGTTGCCATAACATTAGGTGAAGTTTTTCTAAAAGCATTAGGAAGCAAAAAAGCAATTCAACGTTATGGTTTCCTTCTACCAATGGATGACTGTTTATCTCAAGTCGCCTTAGATTTTGGTGGAAGACCATGGTTAGTCTGGGATGTTGAATTCAAAAGAGAAATGGTTGGAGATATGCCTACAGAAATGTTCATGCACTTTTTTAAGTCTTTCAGCGATGCGTCAAAATGTAACTTGAACATCAAATCAGAAGGAGATAACGAACACCACAAAATAGAGTCCATTTTTAAAGCGTTTGCAAAAGCAATTCGAATGGCCGTTTCAAAAACAGAAAATTACGCCATTCCAAGCACAAAAGGAACATTATGATAGCAATTATAGATTACAACGCAGGAAATGTGAAATCAGTTCAAAATGCCTTAACGAGACTTGGTTATGAAAGTAAGATTACCAATAACGTTAATGAAATTAAATCTGCGAAAAAAGTCATATTCCCTGGAGTTGGAGAAGCAAAATCGGCAATGCAATCTTTAAAAACGAACGGTATAGATAGACTAATTCCAACGCTCAAGCAGCCGGTATTAGGTATTTGTCTTGGTCAACAATTAATGTGTAAATACAGTGAAGAAGGAAACACAAATTGTTTATCAATATTCGATGTACACGTAAAGCGTTTCCCACCCAAAGATGTAGTGCCTCACATGGGTTGGAACAACCTCTCAATTCTCAAAAATGAATTATTTGAAGATTGGGTAATTGGAAGTAATGTCTATTTCGTTCACAGCTATTATGTTGAGTTATGCGAATACACTTCAGCTACGACAGATTACATCATTCCTTTTAGCGCAGCCTTGCAAAAAGACAATTTTTACGCAACTCAGTTTCACCCTGAAAAATCATCAAGTATCGGGTCTAAAATCCTTCAAAACTTTTTAAAATTATGAGAATAATACCAGCAATAGATATCATAGACGGTAAATGTGTTCGTCTTACAAAAGGTGATTACGCGACTAAAAAAATATACAACGAAAGCCCACTCGATGTTGCACTTGAGTTTGAAGCAAACGGCATTCAAAACCTACACTTAGTTGATCTAGATGGTGCAAAATCGAAACAAATAGTAAACTATGATGTCCTTGAACAAATTGCATCAAAGACCTCATTATCTATAGATTTTGGTGGGGGAATAAAATCTAACAATGACATTCGTATTGCCTTTGAATCAGGCGCCCGACAAATAACAGGAGGAAGTATCGCCGTTTCTAACCCTCAAACATTTGAAGGGTGGATTAATCTATATGGGCGAAACAAAATTATCCTTGGAGCAGATTGTCTAGATCGAAAAATTGCTACGCAAGGATGGTTAGACGATTCTGAAATTGACGTTCTTGATTTTATAAAATCCTACGAGCAGAAAGGTATTAGACATGTCATTTGCACTGATATTTCCAAAGATGGAATGTTGGAGGGACCATCGTTTAACCTCTATAAAGAAATTCTAACTAAAACAAGCTCCAAATTAATTGCGAGTGGCGGCATTGCCTCATTGGAAGATTTAAAAAAATTAAAGGCAATGGGATGCGAAGGAGCCATAGTTGGAAAAGCAATTTACGAAGGTTATATCTCACTTAAAGAACTTGAGAAATTATGCTAAAAAAGAGAATTATTCCGTGCCTTGATATCAAAGATGGAAGAACAGTAAAAGGTATCAATTTTGTAGGTATAAAAGATGCAGGTGATCCAATTGAACTAGCGAAGCGTTATGTTACAGAAGGAGCCGATGAACTTGTATTTTTAGACATTACTGCCACAATTGAAAAAAGAGAAACTTTAGTATCTCTAGTTGAGCAGATCTCCAAAGTAATTGACATACCGTTCACAGTTGGTGGAGGAATTAATTCAATTGATGATGTTAAAGCAATCATTAATGCTGGAGCCGACAAAGTCAGTATCAATTCATCAGCTATTAAGCGACCAGGTTTAATATCAGAAATTGCAAATGAATTCGGCAGTCAGTGCGTTGTTGTAGCGATCGACACCAAGTTTGAAGCTCACGAATGGAAAGTATTTATTCATGGGGGAAGAACGGAGACGAAACTAAACGCAAAAGACTGGGCGATAAAAGCAGAGAAACTAGGAGCAGGAGAAATACTTTTGACATCCATGAACAATGATGGGACCAAAGCAGGATTTGCTATAGATATAACAAATGAAGTCAGCAGTGCTGTTCAAATTCCGGTAATAGCTTCAGGTGGTGCCGGTTCAATTCAAGACTTTTCTGTGCTATTCAAAAACACCAGAGCAACAGCCGGATTAGCCGCTAGTATTTTTCACTATGGCGAAATTCCAATCCCTCAATTAAAAACAGAATTAGAAAAACAAAAAATTCCAGTAAGATGAAAGTAGATTTTAATAAATCAGGCGGATTAGTTCCTGTAATAGTTCAAAATAATGAAACTTTACAAGTGCTGATGTTAGGCTATATGAATCAAGAAGCACTAGATAGAACACTAGCTGAAAAACGTGTTACCTTTTTTAGTCGGAGTAAGAATAGATTATGGACTAAAGGTGAGAGCTCTAAAAACTATCTTGAAGTTCGTGATATTCTGGTTGACTGCGATCAAGATACTATATTAATTAAGGCTAATCCTAGTGGTCCAACTTGTCATACTGGTTCAACATCTTGTTTCAAAGAAGAAACAAATAAGGGTTTTATTTATGCCTTAGAACAAACGATCAATAATAAAATTGATTCTAATGATTCAACTTCATATACCAATGAATTATTCAAAAGAGGAATAAACAAAGTTGCTCAAAAAGTGGGTGAAGAAGCTGTAGAATTAGTGATCGAAGCTAAAGATGATAATGACGAATTATTCAAAAACGAAGCGGCAGATTTAATCTATCACTACCTGCTTTTACTAAAAACAAAGGGAATTAAATTGATAGATATTGAAAATGTTTTAAAAACAAGATCAAACTAGAAGTGTGTATTTGTTTTTAATCGTAATTGTTTCACCTGTAACTATTACTTATTAAACTAATGTCATTTTCAAATGATAGAACAACACCTATAATTTGGATAGGTATATGGAAACGGAAAATTGCATCGATCGTTGAATTTAATCGGTTTCAAATCGACAACTTTGATTAGGCAATAAAACCAAATATAATTTGGACTAGTGTTTATAGTTCGCTAGTAGTTTAGAAGTAGAAAGGGGGAATAACACATGTTATTCCCCCTTTGTTGTATGTTTTAGATAATTTCCTATAAATCTAATTTCTTTGCTAACTTATTAGAAACTCCATCTTTATGTAAATAAACATTGATTGTTTTCCATTTGAAGTAGCTTTCTGAAACGTATAAGTAACCTTCAGGATAGTTACCAGTTCCCCAAGA
This sequence comes from Crocinitomicaceae bacterium, assembly GCA_022447585.1. Classification (GTDB taxonomy): domain Bacteria; phylum Bacteroidota; class Bacteroidia; order Flavobacteriales_D; family Crocinitomicaceae; genus UBA4466. The sequence continues at coordinate 190,000 of JAKVAR010000006.1, forward strand.
ATTTTTCACTAAAAAGTAACGCGTATTGTTTTGGTCTTTATATAAACCAACAATATGCATTCCATGATCATCAGTCGTTGTTTTATTGTCATATCCTTCTTGACGCAATTCAGCAGTAACTATAACTTCATCAACTGGCGTTTTAAAAGCATTTGACGATTTTTCAGCTCCACCATCAGAAAAGTTCTTGTTATCATTTCCAGAAACCGAAATTGTTTTTGCATCCTTTGGATTAATCGCCAAACCATTAGAAAAACTAAACCCTTTCTCAGAAACATCTGCTCCCCATGCTAAAGAATAACCATTTTTTAAAGCATACTCGCAAGCACTCATTAAATCTTCCAATTCAACGTTATAGCTTTTCCCCCACGCCCAATTATCTGGTATAGCAAGCATACACTCTTTATTCATTTCATGGTTCGTGAATGACGTTAAAGAAACATAATCATCCATATCTAAACCAATTGCATCAGCATAAGATTTTGGAGTATATTTTTTTCCATCCAATTCAAACTCCTTAATGTCTTCACCTAGGTACGCGTCAAGAATTCCATTTAAAGCAACTTGCCATGCAGAAGTCAACGATTTAACATTTCTCTTTTGTAAATGACCTAATAATCCCTGAACAGCTCCATCAATTACACTAAACATTTCACTATGGTTATGTCGTTCTGTTCCGTAATTCAGCCCATCATATACCTCTAAAGGAACGATTCCATAATTTCTAATCACGTAAGGAATATCATGAAAAGCTCCGCCTTCCGAAAAGTTAATTTTACCATCCATTCGAATGTATTTTGCCGCTTTACTTTCATAAGCCTTACGAACTATATACATTTCAGACAATAAATCTGGATTCGCAGTTCCTTGGCGCATTAATTCAGATTCAAAAAATGACAACGCTGAAAAGCTCCAGCATGTTCCGGTATATCCTTGACTTTGAACTGGTGTTGCATCTAAATGTGCAATCTTTTGGAATTTGTACTCACTTCCTTCAGCATTTGAAATTGGATCAGAGTTTCCAAATTGACCAAAACTACATGCTGATAGTCCAACAAATGCAATGGCGATTATATTATTTCTCATTTGATTCGGTTTAGTTTTATTCAAATATAATAATACTAAAAAACGTACCAAGTTGAATTTCAGTAAGAATATGTTTTATTTCAATGTCCAAGCAGAATAACCTAAAGCACTTACTTCTTCACGTAACTTATAGATTGCTTCCATAGAAAACGCTGATCCGGCTGATACACGGTGTAAACCATTATGCAAATCAACTATACTCGCATTTAACCCCTTAGATTTAAGCTTAGCAACAAGGTTTATAGCATTTGATTCTTCTCCAAAACAGCCTACCACTAAATGCATTGCATTAACTTCAAGAAGCTCATTCGGAATATGTTCTGTTTTGGTTCTTACTTCAAATTTATCGAGTGCAACAGGAATGTATAACTCATCATCATACTTATACGTATAAACTTGAACCTCTTCAGGCAATTCACTTACCTTCTGCTCTAATGATAATCTGCTTTGTTCTGTGTTAGAGTTAAAACGTATACCATTCTTTTTATACTGAGCTTTAACCGTTTTGTGAAATGGGTTAAAGTCTTTAAATGAAAGCATTCCAGATTCTAAAACATCCGTTTTCATTGGAATCCAAATCGAATAAAATGCAATTGGAAGAATACATGCAGCTGCAATGTACCTCCAAGCTTTAAATTTTCGTTTCTTTTGAATAGTCGGATGAGCAATAATTGGAACTTCTTGCTTCTTGTTTTCTGTTTCTTCAACGGCCTTGGCTAAAGGTGCTTTCTCTTCAACTACAATAGCAGATGCTAATTCTCGCTGAACGTTTATTCTTTCCGCAATTTGAACATCTTCTTCTGATAAGAAATGAACCTTACCTAAACCGTATGACTCTAATAATAAATTGAAAAATCTATCTTGCTCGAAACAAAGATTATTTTCAGCATCATTATACAAGTACCCTACTCTGTCTAGTTCTATTCTTTGACCAGATTTAAGAGCTTCTCGCCATAGACTAACTTTGGCCGAAACTTCTTTAGAAGCTTGATTGAATGATAACTCATTTGCTTGAGAAAACTCATTAATCAATAAACCATCGTTGTTTATCAATTGTTTATTGAACAAAAGTGATTTACTTGGAGGGGTCATTCTACCTGAAGCATAATCAATTTTAGCAGATACTTGCTTTGCAACGAAACCACCAAAAGATGGAACGATAACACAATTATGCCTTAGCAATAAATCTCCAATAAGATGTTCAACTGTTGTCATTAATACAAATTTAAGTAAAAACCGTGGTATATACTAAAGGGCACTCAGGACCTTTTCTAGGTCTTCAGGAACATCAATGTTGGGTGTTTCAATTTCTGTTTCCACAACCCGAATTGCATATCCATTATACAACCACCTCAGCTGCTCTAAGGATTCCACCTGTTCTAGTAAAGTCTTATCCAGGTTGACAAGCTCCATTAAAGTTTCTTTTCTGTAGGCATATAAACCAATGTGACGGTAGAAATTAAATTCATCGATCATTTCCGTTTTTGCATTATCTGAATTTGGAATAGGGCTTCTTGAAAAATACATGGCGTCTCCATTCTTATCCAAAACTATCTTTATGCGATTTGCGTTGTTTCTTTCTTCTTTGGACAATCCCTTAATAGCAAGAGTTGCAATGCCAACATTATCATCTTCAAAGGCTGCACATAGCCCATCTAACTGACGATAATCTACCAAAGGTTCATCTCCTTGAATATTTAAAATAATATCTGCTTCTATATTTGTTGCAACCTCTCCGCAACGATCAGTTCCTGTGGTATGATTCGCTGAGGTCATTTGAACCTGGCCGCCGAAACGAGTTACTTCATCAAAAATACGCTGATCATCAGTAGCAACAATAACTTCGCTGAGTTTCTTTGATTTTATAGCACCTTCATAAACACGCTGAATCATTGTCTTACCCTTAAGATCGACCAGCGGTTTACCCGGAAATCTTGAAGACGAATAACGCGCAGGAATTATACCAACTATTTTCATTTAAAACTTAAATTGTAATTGTAATAAGAAGGTTCTTGGAGCCTGAACATCACCTGGTCTGCCAACAACTTCTTCATTTAATAGGTTGTTTACTACGAATCCTAAGCGATAATGTTCCATAAATTCGTATCCAATTCTAGCGTCAAAAATGAGATTCCCTTTATTATTTACAGTTCTGTATTCCTTAAGCCCGGGTAATATTTGAATTGGCTCTTGTCCTAAAATTGAAATCCCTTCTACAAAAGTTTTATCAATATTTGACATGTAGCTATTGTATCTAGAAGAAATACCAACACTGATGTCTTTCCACTTTACTTCAATATCCGCTTTAGCTAAATGGTTAAAACGATACTTCAACACACTTGAGTTGGAGTCTGAGAAGGTTGCAACATAGATAGAATCGTCGTTTAAACTAACAGGGTTCATGTATGTATATCCAATCAATGATGTCAATTCAACGTCACCAATTTTACCTTGACTATTGAACGAAAATTCAAGACCTGTAATTCTTGCTTTCTCGGCATTCTGAGCTTGGAAACCAACAAAATTCCCAAAGTAATTTTGATCATCGGGATTTAAGGTAACCGATGTTCCTTCTGGAATATATACACCAAATGTAAATTCCATCATGTTATCGTATTGATTCACAAACCCTGCTAAATCTAGAACCCCCTTCCAGTTTTCCCCAATTTTTACGACTTGTTTTACTCCAATTTCCGCAGCCCAACCAGTTTCAGGTCGAAGATTAGCATTAGGAAAAATATTCAAGGCGCCAACTGATGTTTTGGTGTAGCGTTCCGCAATCGATGGATAACGAATCCCTTGACCAAAAGAAGCTCTCAAGTGTGTAAATTTGAATAATTCATAGTGAGTGCCTAATCTTAAGATTGGGTAAACCGGTAACTTTTTGGCATTGGTTGTGTCCTTTCCAAAATAGAAGTCAGAATCACCTGCAATACCGTCTTGCTCAAAATACTCTAACCGAACACCTCCTGAGATATCAAATTTTTTCAATCTTTTTTCGAATTGACTGTACAAAGCAAAGTTGGTAGAAACATGATCTCCGAAAAGGTTTGATGTGACATCACTACGCAAAGCGGTAAGTCCAGAGGTTAATACCGTGCCTCGACTCCATTTGCGCTGAAACTGGTAATCACCATATAAAACACCTGAGCCCGTGGATTGATCCGGATTTGTAATATTCGTTCGATCAATGTAGTAATATCTCGTTTTGATACTGTGAAGATTATTGTACTTATCATACACCTTCAAATATGGGTCAATGCTCGCTGTTAGTCCACTATTATAGGTTAATGTTGATGATGGGTCACTTGTATCACCACCTCCACTTGGAGTATATGCGAAAGTATCGCTCTTCCAAATAATGAAGTTTCCTGTTTTCTGATATTGTAAATTATATCCAACACCTATTTTCAATTTCTTCATCTTTTCTGGGCGAAAGAACAAAGACCCCGAAATACGTCCTCTATCTTCTATTTCACCCTCCTTATAACCTTGATTTTGAAGCGCATTTACCGAAATCGTATACCCGAATTTCTTATACATTTTACCATAGAACACTTCACCTTGAAAAAACATTGGGTTTGAAGACCACCATTTCAATGTTGGTCTTTTAGGGTTATCATATATACCTGCTTGCACTTTAGCTCTAAGTTGTCCTTTTTTACTTGGTTCTCTTTCGGATAATGATATGATTCCATTTAAGGCTCCAGAACCATATAGTACCGATGACGCACCCTTGATTACCTCTATTTGTGAAGCATTTTCAATTGGAACAGTATTCCACTTAACATCTCCAGCATCACCACTTATAATTGGTATTCCATTCCATAGTAGTAAAACACGGCTACCTGCGCCATAGGCGAAACCAGATCCACCACGAATACTAACCTGACCATCCATTGCATAAACGCCTGGACTCTGATCTACCGCTTGTTCTAAATCAACTATTCCTTTATTATCGATTAACTCTGGCTTGAGAATTTCCATGGAAATCGAGACATCCTCAATCTCTTGATCTCTTCGACCAGCTGAAACAACAACGGTTTTAATTACTTGAATTATCTCTAGCATATTAAAAAGGTAATCGCCTGGCCTTTCGATAACTATTGTATCCGTTAAAAAAGTAGTAGCAGATAAAATTAGAGTTGTTGGATATGAATTTGGATGTATACTAAATCTGCCATCCCCGTCGCTTAAGACCTTTTCACCTGTAGACGCCATTATTTTTGCCCCAATAACTGGATCTTTCGAATCTTTATCTATCACTATTCCCTTAACCTGAGATAACGCGCAAAATGGAATGAAAGTAAGAAGTATTAGTACGTTTTTCATATCCCTTTTTTTCTTAAATTAAGGATACCTAAAATACCAAATATTTTGAATTACAGTAACCTACACTATCAAATAGGACTTACTATGCTTCATAGGATGGGGCCTATTCGCGCCAAGTCATTGATGAATTGCGTAAGCACTATTGACGAAATTTTTACGCTTCCCAAACAAGAACTTTGTCAAAAAACTGGGTTAAGCAAAAAACAAATTGATAACCTCAAACGCACTGAAGCATTGGAGAAGTCCGAAAAATCAGTTCAATATATTGTCAAAAATAACATTAACACCGCTTTTATTTCCGATTCAAATTATCCTGAACGGTTAAAGAATTGCATCGACGCCCCATTATTATTATTTACAAGTGGAGATCAAAACTTAAATGTCGGACGAATTGTCTCAATCGTTGGAACAAGAGCTGCCACCAGCTACGGAGAATCCATAGTAAGAAAATTAATACGTTCCTTTATTAATCAGGATATCACTGTAATTAGTGGTTTAGCTCTTGGAATTGATACACTCGTTCATCGATACTGTCTTGAATTTGGAATTCCTACCATTGCTGTTCTTGGCCATGGTATTGATCGTGTTTACCCAGCTCGAAACAAGGCCTTAGCCGAACGAATGAAGAAAAATGGTGGACTTATGACAGAGTTCATTCCTGGCTCTTTTCCTGATCGCGAAAACTTTCCAAAACGCAATAGAATTGTAGCTGGATTATCTGACGCAACGATTGTAGTAGAAAGTAAATTAAAAGGAGGATCCCTAATTACTGCAAACTTAGCCAATGATTACAACCGGGATGTATTTGCTTTCCCTGGCTCTATACACAATGAAACGTCAAAAGGGTGTAATCAACTTATTTCAGATCAAAAAGCTCATTTAATTCAATCACCATCGGATTTTCTAAAATTAATGAACTGGGAGCTCATACCAGCTGAAAAGTTCCAGCAACAATCCATTTTTAAAACACTGAGTGACATCCAGCAAAAAATTATTACCACTTTGGTCAAAACTAAAATGATTCAAATAGACCTGCTTTCATTATATACTTCGTTATCTATATCAGAATTGAATAATGAATTATTCTATTTGGAGATGGATGGCGTTATAAAATCGCATCCTGGAAATTGCTATTCTATTGCATAAAAAAGGCTTCCAAATGGAAGCCTTTTTTAACTATTAATGTTTTAGTATTATCTTCTCACGTTAGTTTCGAAGAACCTTCTATTATCAACAACATCAGCTTGTTTCACTAATGCCTTTCTTGAGGCTCCTTGAACATTATTTCGTGTAGTACTTAGCAATTGGTTCTTTTCAACTAAGTAATTAGCAGCCTCTGGTGCTTTCACAGTTTTCTCAATTTGAGCAACATAAACTCCATTCTTGCCAATTAAAGGAACTGTAATTTCTCCATCTTTCAATGCTGAAAATAATGCTCCAACAATTTCTGGCTCATATCCTGCACCTGTAATTTGAGGGTTACCAAAAGTAACCTCCGCTTTCTGAACCGTTCCGTTCACTTTATCAGCTAATCCAGACAGCGATTTAGTCTTCATCATTTTATCTGATAAACGCTTCGCTTTTTCTGCTTGAATATAATCCTTTTGAACAGCTAACTTAACGTCTTCAAATTTAGCTTCTCCTTTATTTTTAACAGAAGAAAGAACAGCTATTACATATCTTTCTTTGTCTTTAATTGGAGAACTAACTAAGTCACCCACTTTTGCTTCTTCATCAAACGCTAATTGAAGAATTTTATCTTCAGCAAACTTAGATGTGAATCCGTAAATCTTTGGGCTGTTTTCTTGAATGTTAATTGGTCTAGAAATATAACCTGCTTGAGAAACGATTGTGTCAAACATTTCAACCTTATCTGCTTCATCTTTCTTCGCACTCAGTTTTTCGTCTAACTTATAAAGTAAATCATATACTTCTTGTTCTTTAACATCAATTGTGTTAACACTTGGCTTAAGTGTTTTTTGAATGATAGCAAGCACTGGCTCTTTTGCAGACTTACGATTTAATACTTCCATAATATGGAAACCAAAATCAGTTTGAACATATCCAATTTTACCAATTGGCTCTTCTGTAGCAAATTTGCTGAACTCTGGCACCATTTCGTAATCCATGAAGTCTTCGTATTTTCCCCCTGTATTTTTAGAGCCTGGGTCGTCAGAGAATTTAGTAACATACTCTTCGAAGTTACCTTGATTAATTAAAGGTAAAATTGAATCTAATTTTGCTTTCGCTTTTGCCACTGCATTCGTATCTGCACGTTGTGCACCAATTAAAATATGACGTGCGCTTAAAAGGTTTCCATTAAACCCTAAAACTTTAGCAATTTTCATTGATCCATTATCTTCATATGGACCAACAACATCACCAATAGCAGCTGACTTAATAACAGTATCCATAAAAGCTGGGTATGTCATTCCATTTTTTGCTTTCTCATTTCCAGCAGATTTAAACGTCACAACGCTTGAGAAAAACCTAACTTCAGAATTTTGAATAACATATAATGAATCGTTTGTTGCATTTGCTAAACCATCTTTTAATTCAACAAGTCTAGCGTCAAACGCTTTAACATCTTCTTTCGAAGGTTCAATTGTTACATCAAAAAACTTGACCTCTCTGGAAGAAGTTTTGTTTTCGTATTTCTTATCTGCCTTGTTTGCATCGAAGTATGCTTTTAGCTTATCATCAGAAACGTCAATCTCATCATCCTTGATTGAATTGAAACGTTGCATAACGTAGGAAACACTTTTAATCTCTTTTTGAGAAACGTATTCATTTTTTGCCTCAAGGTCAGTAACATATATCCCTTGGTTTAGGATAGCAAAGTATTTTTCTTGCTTTCTTCGGTTAATATAGTATTCCTTAGAATCAGACCATTGCTTTTGCACAGCTGGATCATCAGAAGATTCCATTTCTTCAATACGAGCTTGTAACATTTTTTCGTTAAACAATCCTGTAACAGAATCAGTAAAGCCTTGAGCTAACTCAGGAATTACATTAAAACCTTCCCTTCCATATAAATAGGCGTCAAATTCATCATCTGAAACACTTAAACCTAGCTCATTATACTCTCTTTCAAGTAGCATGTTATCAATGAATGATGTCCATACAGCAGCTTTATCAACTGGTTTAGGAGCTTGTTGCTGCTGTTGAGCTGCTCTTCTTGAGTTTTCATCTGCAATTACAACGGCTGCATTGAACGCTTCCATGTCAACTTTTTCACCATATACAGTTCCGTATCCATACTTTGACTCAGTCCCTGTTGACCCCTTTTGGTAATCACCTAGGATAAACGCTACTAATGCCCCACCAACGATGATTAAGATTAACCACGATTTATCTCTAATTTTTCCGATTATTGCCATCTTCTTTTTTTCTAAATAAGTCTGCGAATATAATTAGATGAATTGATTTTTGAAAGTAAAACACTGATTACTTCGCGGTTTAGCGTATAAAAAAAACCGCCCAAAAAATTGAGCGGTTTTAAATAATTGAATAATCAAATATTATTTACCTCCACCTGTCTTTTCTTTAGGCGTAGATTTTGTCTTCTTTTCAACCTCTCCTTTTACAGATTCCTTGGCTTTTTCTGCTTCCTCAATGGCCTTTTCTTTAACTTTTGTTGATTGGTTTTCTACTTTTTCCTTTGACCCTGTTGTCGGTTTGCTCTTCTTTTTAACTGGATTTTGTTTGCATTCCCCTAATTTTGCCCCTTGGGCCTGATACTTCGGCCAATCTGTCATTGGAATCTTCATTGTTGTTGATTTTCCACCAACCTTATGACAGATTGTAATCAACTGCCCAGAATTATTACTACCATTTTTTGTTCCTTTAGTAATTACTATTTGATCTGAAACAACACCGCAATTGGTAGTTGCAATAACTTGAATCGTATTTTCTCCATCAACTAACTGAACGCTTTTTTGATATGTCTTCGTAATGATAAAGTATGTAGCTCCAGAAACCGTTACACCATTGACAATCATTTGTAATTGAGACCCTGACGTTACTCCGTTAACTGTCGCTTTTACCAGGTAACTAGAGTTTGAGGTTGTGATATCCGATGAAGGGTTCGACATAGCAACAGTAGGTAGTATACATGGCGCATAAACAGCCGTTCCTGACTCTATAGTCTGACCACAATCGTTCGTTGCTTCAAAGCGCAATGTATTCGAGCCTGAACTAAGCGTTACACTTTTCTCATAATATAACGTGTTTGAATTGTATGTTCCGCCTGTTATCAAGTTTCCATTAAGGTAGAACTTCACTTGAGAAGCAGAAGAAATATTGTGTATTTGCGCTCGAGCTAGCATTGTACTTACCGTATGTGCAGTACCAGTTGCCAAAATCCAAACAATCGGCTCTTGACATTGTCCATAGTATAAACTTATGTTTTCATTCGCTTTTCCACAGCTATTAGTAACGGCAATATTAATATCGTTATCACCTAAACCTAGAGTTATCAGTTTCTCATACTCTCCAGTAGCCGTATTAAATGTTGCACCACCGATAATTGCGTCATTAACCGTTAGTTTTATCTGACTTACAGATTTTACGTTTTGAATCTTAGCTTTTAACAACACGGTATTGTTAGGAAGCGTATCATTATTACTTGGGCTTGTGATTGACACCATAGGTGCAACGCAAGGGTCATAGTTAATTAATCGTGTCTCCTCATAAGTTCCACATTCATTTGTTACAATAAATGTGATTTGATTAGCTCCTTCCTTCAAAAAAACTGTATTCAAATATGTTGAAGTTTGTGCATTATAATTTCCACCTGTGTTAGAAACTCCATTGACAGAAACATTTACTTCATTTACCGAATTAATCCCTGTAATAATTGCCTGAATTGAAATTTTACCTGTTGTAATAGTAGACCCTTCTTTTTCTGGTTTAATAATTTTAATGGTAGGTTCTTCACATGGAGTATAGTTTAATTCAAATGATGTGCTAGCAGTTCCACAATCTGTAGTAACTGTAATTTCAAATTTATTACGTCCTTTCGTAAGACTTACACTCTTAGAATAAGAAGAACCACTTAAGGTCGCTCCACTCAGAAGCATGCCATTATGTGTCAATTGAATCTGATCAAGAGAATTTGAATTCATTATCGTCGCTTGAACCAAGAAAGTTGCCGCCCCCGTCGTGCTAGAAGCTGATGCAGGAGCTACTAATAATACAACTGGTTCTATACATGGGTTATAAGCAATTGTAAACACTTTTGAGTTTGTGCCGCAATTAGTTGTCGCTTTAACCTCTATCGTATTTGTTCCATTATTTAGATTCAATGACTTCGTGAACAAGTTTGTTGCACTGTTAAATGATCCTGAACCCTGAACGACTCCGTTCAATTTCACCTGAACTTCTGAAGCGTTATTAACATTCATAAGGGTTGCTTGAACAACAAACGACTGGTTTTCTACTGTTGAAGAAGTTACCATAGGTGCTACCATTGTAACAATAGGCGCTAAGCACGGCACAAAATCAACGGTCGCAGTTTCCGTGTCTGTTCCGCATTCATTTGTCGCAGTTATTAAAATTTGATTTGATCCCTTTACTAAAGAAACTGTTTTTTCAAACATTTCCGTCGCGCTATTGTATGTGCCGCCAGTTACAATTATCCCATTCACTTTCAATTGAATTTGATTCACGCTAGTAACATTTGTAACCGTTGCTTTAACTAGTTGAGTTATATTTGACGTTGTTGAAGCATTCACCGGAGAAACCATAGACACAACTGGCTCTATACATGAAACATTATATCTAATCGTTTTTGTCTTAGTATCTGAGCCACATAATGTATTTGCCGTTAGTTGAATAATGTTCTCTCCAGGATTTAGGCTTACGGTTTTCGTAAACATCTTATTTGTAGTATTGTAGGATCCTCCTGTAACCAGTATTCCATTTACCATCAATTGAATTTCATTAACACCACTTACGTTTAATACAGATGCTTGAATATTCAACGTTGAAGAATTTGTGGTTCCAATAGTCGGTGCTATCAATGTAACTACTGGGTTAACACAAGGGGTATGGTTAATCGTAATTGTTTCACTGATCATCCCACAGTCATTTGTTCCTGTAATTGAGACAACATTAGCCCCTGTGTTCAATGATACCGTTTTCTCAAAAACTCCTGTTCCAGCATTGAATGAAGCTCCACTAACAACATTTCCGTTTAGCTTTAATACTATTTGACTGGCTGAAGTAACATTTGAAACTACAGCTTTAACAATTGCAGTGTTCGATGCTGTTATTGAATTCACTGCTGTAGGCAAAATCATTGATATAACTGGATCAGCGCAATCGCTAAAGTTCACAGTCAAAATTTCAGTGTCCATGTCACAATCTCCATTAGCAGTAATCTGAATTGTATTATTCCCCTCACTAAGAGAAACTGCCCGCTCAAACAATTTAGTTAAAGAGTTATACGTGCCCCCAGTTAAAATTTGACCATTCACTTTCAATAAAATATCATTCGTTGAATTCACGTTTGTGATCATCGCTTTAATTAGCGCAGTTCCGTTAGTCGTTGAAGAGTTTATCGTGGTTGGTGCTACTAAAGTAATTATTGGTGCCACGCAAGGCCTGTATGTTACAACTATTGTTTTGGAGACTATTCCGCAGCCATTATCTACACTCAGACGAATTGTGTTCATCCCTTCATTTAACAAAACTGCATTATTATAAACCTGTGTGTTTACATTAAAAGAACCGGCAGATTGAATGGCACCATTAACCGTTAATGTTATTTGATTACTATTGCTAACACCCAATAATTGAGCTTGAACCTGTTGATTTCCAGTTTCCGTAACTATAGATGTCTCAGTTGGAACATTCATCTGAATTTGAGGTTCAAGACAAGGAGTGTAAACAACATTAATTGTTTCACTATCAGTTCCACAGTCATTTGTTCCAGCTAAAACAATTGTATTTGACCCAGCATTTAAAGAAACAACACTTTGAACGCTATTCGAATTTAGATTATAAATAAATGTTCTATTTATACCATTTACAGTGAGCAAAATATTGCTTTTAGATTCAACATTTGCAACAAAACCGCTTAAATCAAACGTTGGTTCATCTACATTGATAACATTATTTCCAGTAATACTTACTGCTGGGTCAGCGCACTCAGAATAGTTAATATTAACCGTTAGCGCATCTTTACCACAGTCACTTTCGCCAACAATTCTAATAATATTAGCACCATTCTTAAGACTCAATCGACTTGAAAAAGCGCCACTGTTAGCGTTGAATGTAAAGGCACTAGATCGAATTCCATCAATTAAAAACTTAATACTTGTTGCTCCAGTAACTGTTGCATTTATAGTGTAATTTCCTTGGTCAACATTAATTGATCCGCCTACTGGGTTTATCATATTAACAACAGGTACGACACATGGCACATAATTAATCGTGATTGTTTCTTCATCTCGACCACAAGCATTTCCAGCAGACAATACAATAGTATTAATCCCGGGATCGAGTATAATTGGAGCTTCAAAATTTCCGTTTGCACCATTGTATTCAAAGTTTGTTGAAACACTTGAATTTATACTAAACTGGATATTATCCCTTCCAGCAATATGTTCAAATTTTCCAACAATTTTATATTCTTTTGAGTCAACAGTTATTGAATTTAAACCTGGCTTAGAAACACGTATTCTTGGTTCATCACAACCTCCAGAACCTATTGGTGTACTTCCTGTGCCACCTGCAGTATTAGATGTTGTTTCAGTATGATGTTCTCTGTGGCGATTTCTGAAATTAAACTTCAAATAAGCAGAAGTATAATGGTAAATGTCATTTTCAAATATCCCCCAACGTTCCTCAGGATTAACATATCCATCAAATACATCTTTCAATGCGAAAGTAGTTTTGTGCTCAACACCAACAGAGAAACGAGGTCCTACTTGATATCCGAGCCCAACCCCCAAACTAGGCATGAAGTCAACATTATAATTGTTTTGATTACTTCCATCTAATGCACTATCATAAATATCATCCGACAACAACTTCCATTCAGGTTTTGTCATCCCGCTAGATGAATAGTTATAGGCGTGATTTCCACCATCAATTGTATCGTTCGTATATAAATCGCCAAACGTCTGATTCCAAACAATATTAGCCCCACCAAAAATATAAGGGTCCCAACCTTTAGTTTCTCGAATTGAATTTAAATGAATTGCTAATTCAAGCCCAAGTTCATGGACATCCGTTTGGAAATTATTTATGGTATATCCTAAAGTGTCGTAATACTGAAGTACATTTCCAGGAGGAGTAAATTGAGAATTATAACCTATAGTTGATGTGGTGTCGTAGTCCTGACCATACCATTTACCATGAAGGTAGCGCATACGCAAATCGAAGCTTACTTTCTTTCCATAATTATAATTAAACGAACGACCTAAGATAAAACCCCATCCTATATGAGTTTTATTCTTAACATCTGTTGTATTCCATGCAGCTCCTGCGTTTAGACCAAAAAACCATTTTGAATCATTGTCATAATCCAATTTTTGAGCAAACTGTGTCATTGCAAGAGACAGGAAAAATGCAAGTGTAATTATTTTCTTCATAAGCCTAGATTTTATCAGTTATTAGGTGTCAAACTTCTATTATTGTGCCAAATCATATTAAAAGCCTGTAAACAAAGTCCTAACACTGGTAATTGGTCTGCGAAATTATCTTATTTTTGGTTAAAATACCAGAAAAAACAAGGGTTTTAGAAATGAAAATCAATAGTGTTATTTTTTTGTTAATGGTTTTATTTGTGGCAAAAAATGCTGCTTCTCAGGAAACTTATAACGATTGTTCTACTGCTATAGAAGTCTGTCCAAACACAACTTTTTCTGCAAATAATATCGGGGCAAACGTAACTTTTTGCCCGGGATGTGAGGACGATTTTAATTTTTGCTTTACAACTCAAAATACGATTTGGTTCACTTTCACAACGAACGGAACCGGTGGGGATGTAACAGTTAATTTTTCAAACTTAGTTTTCTCAACAAATCCGGGCCAGGACAGTGAATTACAAGCTTTAATACTAGAAGCTCCGACACCCTGTAATTCGGCTTCATATGCTCAAGTCGGAAATTGCATTTCTAATGGCGCAGCTCCGTTTGCACTAAATGCAGTTGGCCTTCCTGCAAATACGACGTATTATATCGTTGTGGATGGTGACAACACCGGAGCAGGGATTACTGCTGCTGCAGAGTGTTCTTTCGATTTAACAATATCCGGTACTGGTGTATCCAGACCCACGCCAGGATTGACTCTTAATCAGTCGAGTAACTCGATATGTTTGAACGAAGTTGTCTTTTTTGAAGCAATTCTCAATGACTGTCCTGATAGCACAAGTTTTAATTGGTACATTAATGGTAACCTGGTTGCCGTTTCAGACACCAATGTTTATTCAACTTCTGAATTACAAAATGGCGATATTTTAACTGTAGAAAATAGTTGTTACTCCAACTGTATTGAAATAGTGGATGCAACAAGCACTCCGTTTAATGTTTATTCATTCAATGTTGATGCAGGTCCCGATCAAACTGTTCTTCCCGGAACAACAGTTAGTATTGGTGGAATAACCAGTGCTCCTGATTATAATTGGACACCAGCGTATCTATTCAGTAATCCAAGTTTACTGAATACTTTAGTGGAAATAACTGAGCCTATTACACTAACCTTAACCGCAACTGAAAACGGCTGCACACTTTCTGATCAAATTACAATTAACATTTCGAATGAGTTATTTATTCCAAATATGTTCTCACCAAATGGTGATAATGTGAATGAATTTTGGATTATTAAAGGAATTGAAGCCTTTCCAGACAACACTGTTCGAATTTATGACCGATGGGGCCAAGAAGTTTTCCAGTCGACCGGTTATAGTGTTACAAAGGCCTGGGATGGAAGGTTAAGTTCTGGAACAATTACGGAAGGTGTTTTCTATTATGTCCTTCACCTCAACAGCGGAAGTGAAGAAATCTTAAAAGGTTCAATAACGGTAATTAGATAGTTTTGAAGGTAGCTTTAATCATTTCTTGCATACTAATAGCGTTCATTTCTAATGGTCAGCAATTACCCCAATACAGTCAATGGTCCTTACATCAATTTGCTGAAAACCCTGCTCATGCTGGTATTAAAAAATGCGTAGACATTCATTCATTATACAGATTACAATGGATTGGTTTTGAAGGGGCCCCGCGCAGTGGATTCCTTTCTGTAAGCATTCCTCTTGCCTCTAAAAGAAGACGGTATTTAAGCGCTCGTCATGGCACTGGTTTCAAGTTCGAGACCGATCAAATTGGACAATTTAATGTGAACCGATTAAACATGGCTTACGCTGCACATTTTAATTTCGATAAATATAAAAGACTCTCTTTGGGCCTATATGGCGGTATTATACAATTGGGATATGATCCAGCAGGATTACAAGGAAATGAACCCGATCCGGCAGCGATGAATGAAGGCTCTATTGTAGCTCCAGACGCTTCTTTTGGGGCTTGGTTCAATGATGAAAAATACTACATTGGATTAGCTTTAAAAAACTTTATTCCCAGTAAATGGCGCAATATAGGTGTAAATTCAAGAAATCGGTTTCATGCATCTTTAAACGCAGGTTATCAGCTGAGCATTAATGAAATGCTTTCTCTTACACCGGCTGCAATTATTCGTGTTCCTCCGAGAGGTCCCTTGTCTGTCGACTTAAACCTAATACTGGACATTCAAAACAAATTAAGTTTTGGAATTGGGTATAGAAACACAGATGCTTTTATTGCTCTCGTAAACATCAAAATACAAGAACAGTTTTCAATCGGTTATTCTTTCGATTATAACCTTTCTCAAATTCAATTAGGAGCAAAAAATTCACATGAAGTATCCTTAAGATTTACCACTTGTAAGCCGCGTAAGACTTCAAGCGCTAGCTGTCCATTATTCGAGTAATTTAGTTACTCCCATTAGTTTTCAGTATATTAGTTTCTCACAATTACTCCTTTTTATGAATCAACTAGTAAAACTCGTAGCAGTTAGCTTATTGGCATTCTCCTCATTTGGCCAAACGCAACAAACAATTTTCTTTAATTCCGGTGAGTATAAAATGAGTCCGGTTTTTGATCAAGATCAAACTTATTCTCCACAAGAGGTAGTCGATGGCTATTACTTTAGACTTGTTCAATTTGCAAACATTCCCTCTCAAATTACTCAAGAAATGCTTGCATCTCAGGGTGTGGAGTTAATTGAATACCTTCCAAGAAATGCTTTTTTCGTAAAGATTTCTGCTGGATCTGACATAACAATACTTCAAAATTCAGGGGTTATTTCAATGGAAAAAATTCAGGATGAATTTAAACTTTCAAGAAACTTAAGTAATCAAAATTATCCTCATTGGACTTTATTTGGAACAGATAAAATTGAATTAAACACAAAGGTTTTTAAAGGAATATCGAGTGCGTCTGCAATGAACATGTTGACTTCTGTTGAGGGCGAATTTGTTCAGATGAGTAGTCCAAAACTAATGACTATTCGCATCGATATATCAAAACTTGACGAACTCTATAGTCTACCTTGTTTCTCGTACTTCGAAACTATCCCTGCACCTGGTGAACCTGAAAATTTAGTAGGAAGAACAAATCATAGAAGTAATTCAATTGCTTCAGATTATGAAGGCGGTTTGAAATATGATGGAACTGGAGTTACGATTATGATGCAAGATGATGGTTACATTGGCCCTCACATTGATTATAAAGGAAGAAACGACCAATCTAATTGTTCGGGGTGCAGTTCAAACGATGCTGATGACCATGGAGATCACGTCGCTGGAACAATAATGGGTGCTGGAAACATAGACCCAAGTACTAGAGGAATGGCCTTTGGTGCAGATCTTTTAGTATACGGACCAGGGAATTGGAACTATAATAGTGTTCCAAATCTCTATGCAAATAACGACATGGTTATCACATCTAAAAGCTATAGCTCTGGTTGTAACGGAGGTTATGATGGATTAACAAGTCAATTGGATGAACAAGTTAGAACAATGCCCTCTTTAATTCATGTATTTTCTGCTGGTAATTCAGGGACTAGTGACTGCGGATATGGAGCAGGCTCAAATTGGGGTAACATTACTGGCGGTCATAAATCGGGTAAAAATGTCATTGCAGTTGGAAATCTTTTATCAAATGATGCATTGGCTGGTTCGAGTAGTCGTGGACCTGCAACTGACGGTAGAATTAAACCTGATGTTTGTGGCGTTGGAACAAGTGTTAACTCAACTATTCCAAATTATACATATGGTACTAAAACTGGAACTTCAATGTCATGTCCTGGTGTAGCAGGTTCCATCGGTCAATTATATCACGCCTATAAAGATATGAACGGAGGAATGAACCCAGTATCTGGGTTGATAAAAGCAACGGTGCTAAATACAGCTGAAGATTTAGGTAATCCCGGACCGGATTTTAAGCATGGATGGGGAAGAATTAATGTAAGAAGAGCATACGAGTTACTTTCACAAAACAACTATCAATCAGGAACTATTTCTCAAGGGGGGAATAACAATCATACGATTGATGTTCCTGTGGGAACTACCGAGTTAAAACTCATGCTTTATTGGACAGATTATGAGGGATCCACAAATGCTTCTATCGCCCTAGTAAATGATTTAAATATGGTTTTGACAGATCCAGGAATGGTTTCTTATAATCCATGGGTATTAAACTCATCACCTAATGCAGGAACACTAGATGACGACGCCATACAGGCCGTTGACAACCTAAACAATATGGAGCAGGTTACAATTGATAATCCTCTACCAGGTACATATACAATTAATATTGATGGTTTCGCAGTTCCACAAGGGCCGCAAGATTACTTCTTAGTATACGAATATGGTCGAGATGAAGTATCCTTAACTTATCCTAATGGTGGTGAAGGGCTAAATCCTGGTACGGGGCAAACAATTCGTTGGGATGCAACAGGAAACACAACAGACTTCACAGTAGAATACACAACGGATAATGGTGCAAGTTGGAACTTAATAAACACTGTTGCTGCAAATCTAAGACAAATTAACTGGCCTGTGCCGAACACCATTTCTGGACTTGCTAAAG
Organism: Crocinitomicaceae bacterium; assembly: GCA_022447585.1. Taxonomy (GTDB): domain Bacteria; phylum Bacteroidota; class Bacteroidia; order Flavobacteriales_D; family Crocinitomicaceae; genus UBA4466. Next base: position 208,551 of record JAKVAR010000006.1, read on the forward strand.
TACGTGTTACTCGCGGAGGAAGCTCTGATGAGTCTAACGAGGTATTCTCCATTCTTGGAACTCCTACGAATTTAGCATTCGGCTGGGCATGTCCTGATTCTTTGAACATTACTTGGAATAATGTAAGTGGGGCAACAGGTTATGAAGTGAGTATGCTAGGCGCGAAGTTTATGGATTCTATTGGAACAACCTCTTTAACCAATTTAACCGTGGCAGCTTCTGCAGCAGATGAAAACTGGTTTAGCGTTCGTGCTTTAGGACCAGATGATGCACGTGGTGAACGGGCAATTGCCATACGCAAGACACCGGGAGAATTTGGATGTACATGGAGTGCACCATATGCTTCAATGAATGTTTTATGCGAATCAATTAGTAACACAACATGTGCGCAGGTTTTTGATCAATCAATTAATACTGATGCTGGATCGTCTTACCTTTGGTATTTCCCAAATGGAACTCCGACAACATCAACAGACCAAAACCCTACGGTATGTTATACAACAACAGGAATGCAGGATGCTGCTTTAGTCGTTACTAATTCAGCAGGATCGGATTCAGTTTATTTCAATGACTACTTAAATGTGATTTCGTCGAGAACCTTACCTTACTTTGAAGGTTTCGAAACAATTTCAAACTTCAACACAACCGATGATTGGTCTACTGAAAATTATAACAACAATTCAACTTTTCAGGTTTCAAGTTTAGCCGCTCTTGGAGGCTCAAAAAGTGCACGATTAGCCAACCATAATCAAGCATCTGGAAGCGTTGATGAATTGATTTCAGGTCCAATTGACCTTACTTCTATACCTTCAAATGGTCAGGTTACTTTGAGTTTTAGATACTCCTATAAAAAACGCACCACTGACAATGATGAATGGCTTCGTATATCTGTAGCGAATGATTGCGAAAACAACTGGACGTTGAGAAAAACGATGCACGGAACTGTTTTATCTGCAGAAACGCAAAATACGCCATGGGTTCCTTCTGATTCTTCAGACTGGACAACGGTTCACGTGACAAACATTACGAATACGTTTTTCACAGGTGAATTTAAATTCAAATTTAACTTTGAAAATGACGGAGGAAACAATTTCTATCTAGATAATATCAACTTGTATGAAGGATCTCCTTCAGATAATATTATCGCAGCAGGAATTGAAGATTTAAACTCTTTCGAACAATTTAGTTTATACCCAAACCCAACTGCTAGTGAATTAAACGTAAGTTTCAATATTCAAGAATCGAATGATATTCATGTTTCAATTCAAGATTTACAGGGTAAATTAATTCAAACTCATAAAATTCATGCAATCACAGGATCAAATATTATTATGATGAATACTGAAGAGTTATCACCAGGTCTCTATTTCTTGAATTTACAGTCAAATCAAAGTTTAAAGACAGCACAATTTATCGTAAAATAGATTAGAAAAGGGGGCCAAAAACAGCTCCCTTTTTCTGTTTTAATCCATCTTGTCCTGAAATAAGTTGACACAAATTCGTCCAATTGCCCTAAACAAAATTAAGGTGTGTCAATTTCGTTATTTGCCTGTAGTATTTGAAGAAGCCACTCGACTTATAAGGCGCATTTATACATCAGTTAATAAGCCCTATTATAAGAATTCCTAAACTAAAAAAGTTGTTGGAATAGGGCATTTTACGTCCTGCCGTTGGTGCTGTTTTTAATTCGAATTAAGAAGACTAAATACAATCAACCGGCCGCATGGAAACCATATGCCTTAAGTCGATATGAGCGACAAAAAATTTCCATACAAAGATCTGTATCCTACATTAATCAAAAAGCATAAAAATAGAGTAACCCAATTCAACAAGAATAAGCATTCGTCATATAATTAATACGTATGTTTTTCATGTTCCCATCCTTTCTTGGATAAGTATTTCTCTCCAGACTCAATTGCAGGTGTCTCTAATTGCGTTCCCATACTGTCGTTCCATCGGTTCAAATAACCGAACAAAGCTATTACACCTAAAATCTCAACAACCTCTCCTTCATCCCAATGTTGACGCATTCTTTCTGAAATGTCATCCGTTACTGCATTTGGAACCGCAGATGCAGCCAGAGCTAAATCAAAAGCCGCTCGCTCAGCCTCAGTAAAAGCCGGATAGGTTTTATAATCCCAAATATTGTTCATTTTATCTTCTTCAGATCCATATCGCTCAGCAGCTCTAATGGCATGAGCCTCACAATATCTGCAACCAGCAGTCATACTCGATAAGTATGCTAAAAGCCGCTTTAATGAACTGGTTACACGCCCTTTATTTTCCATAACTGCTTGATTCATTTCTAAAAATGCTCTGGCAATTCGTGGGCGATGCATCATTGTAAATAAACTATTTGGTGTAAAGCCAAGGGTTTCTTTATAAAATTTAGCCATTTCTATTGCTTCCTTCGTAGCGTTTTTATCCAATGGTTTTACTAATGGTTCTTTCATAAAACTTATTTTTTGTACAAACGTACAAATTTTTGGTTTAATTGGATTAATGTATATTTACGACTACCTTATTTAGTAAAATATGATAACTAAGAAATTTGAAGATGAAATTTTAGCTGGAAGTGCAGTGTTAAATACCAAGCTTAAAATTCTAAAAGCAGCCGCTACTTCATTTTCTTCAATTGGATATGATGGCACCACGATTAGAGAAATCGCAACTAAAGCTAAAGTTCCCCATTCTTCCATTACCTACCATTTTGGTAATAAAAAGCAACTATTCGAAACAGTTTTAGGTAACCTATTCAAAGAAACATTCGAAATATCAAAATCATTCAGCATTAATGCCGCAACAATAGATGTAATAAAAGAGTTCAAAAATTATTTATTTCAAATTGCACAATTCTATTATCAGCACCCAGAATTCCTTTTGATTCTTAACCGCGAAAGTTCAAACAAAAATGAGCCACTGAAAATAATAGAAAAAGAACTGAAGAAATTAAAAGCGCTAGTGCGAAATCATTTAGAAATCTGCCAAACGCTAGGTGCATTGAAAAATATTCCTATTGATGATCTTCAATTACTCTTTTCTGGAGCTTTTCAGTCTATCTTTACAAGTTCGGATAGTCCATTATACAAGCTAAATAGTGTACAAGTAAATGCCAAATTAAAGAAACATGTTGAATATGTCGTTCTACTTATAGGGGCTTAAATTTCACTGTATTCACCATTATCAACGCTAGTGACTCACTAATAAAAAATAATCTCCTTACTGGTTTTAGGAATTATTATAATGTAATATGGTTGTGTCATTACTGAGGTTGCTATACCATTAGGACTGGTCTTTTTTATTGCAACCTGAATTTGATTTTCGCCCTCTTGAACATCAGCAATTTTCAAGGAGTAACCTCCAGATGATTGAACTTGGTCAAAGCAAGCGATTACCGTTGATTCAGTCAAATCAACAGCCTTTTTTACAAAAAAATTTGATTCTGTATTAACAGCATCCATTTTAAAAAGTAATCTATCCCAGGCCTCTTGAGACTGAATTACGACATTCGACTCTTCTATTCCCTCTTCACCTGCTCCACTGAGTATTCCATTTGCAACTACTTCAAATAACATCGTTTCTGTTTTTTGATCATCAGCCTCAGAACATTCCAATGCCTTTTTGGAATCAGCGCAACTTACTACCAAGAAAAACCCCAGTATCAAACCCATTAATTTCCACATTCTTTCTAGTTTAAATCCAATAATTACATTATAAAAATAGTATTTTAAGGTTATTCAATATTTGTTGTGCATAAATTCAACGTTTTAGCGCCATTTCAGACCTCCTTCTTACCATCTTTGTTTAAAATCTGTAGTATGAAAAGACTTTTTGGAATCATCATTACGGCATCATTAATAACTGCATGCGTGCCAGCTAAGCGTTATAATGAGCTCGTTGAAAAAGAGAAACAATGCAGTGAAGAACTGAAAAAGTTTAAAAACAACGCACTTAACTTTGAAGCTGAGGCATCAGATTTTCATTCAAAATATGACGTTTTAACAAAGGAAGCTGATCAACTTAGAAAAGATACAACAAACCTAGGACAATCATATAGAACGCTGCGAGCTAAATACGATAAGCTTTCTGCTATTAATGAAACCTTAGAAACAAACTACGATAAACTGAGGCTTTCTGGTGCTCGCGAAACGGCCACTCTTCAAACTGATTTGCAACAGAAACAAATCGAACTTCAAAAGAAAGAAGATGCTTTAACGGCACTTGAAAAAGAACTTTTAACGAAACAAATGTTATTAGCCGAGCGCGAGCAACGCGTAAACGAATTGGAAAAAATGATTTCTGATAAAGACAAAGCTGTTCAAGATTTAAAAGATAAAGTAACGAATGCCTTAAAAGGATTCGAAAACAAAGGATTGACCATCGAAGAGAAAAATGGTAAAATCTACGTAAGCCTGGAGGCTAAGCTTCTATTTGCTTCAGGAAGCACTTCTGTTGAGGAAGAAGGTCAAGTAGCTCTTACAGATCTAGCACAAGTTTTAGAAACAGAAAAAGAGTTAGAAATCATTGTTGAAGGACATACAGACACGGATAAAATGGCTGGAACTCGTCACCCAAAAAACAACTGGGAATTATCTGTTTTAAGATCAACATCAGTTATTGAAATCATGTTAGCTAACTCTGAAATTGACCCAACTCAATTGATGGCTGCTGGACGCTCCGAATTCATTCCTGTCGATCTGGAAGACAAGTCAAAAAACAGAAGGATTGAAATTATTATTTCGCCAAACTTGAATGAATTATATGAGTTAATCGCTCAATAAGTCATTTTAGGTATTCTGGAAATTCTCGCTTTTAGCAACATTTTCTGCTATTTTTGATCTATGTCGGCAAAGAGCGAAATCATTCAAGTAAAACTCAAAGTACTTCCTGAAAAACCTGGCGTGTATCAGTTTTTCAATGCGGATGGTATTATCATTTATGTCGGTAAAGCGAAGAATCTCAAAAAACGTGTTTCCTCTTATTTCAACAAGAATCAAGAAAATGGAAAAACGCGTTTACTAGTCAAGAAAATTATAGATATAAAATACTTGGTTGTTGATACCGAGTTGGACGCACTTTTATTGGAGAATAACCTCATTAAAAAGTACCAGCCAAAGTACAATATTCAGCTAAAAGACGATAAAACCTACCCTTGGATTTGTATCAAAAAAGAACCTTATCCACGTGTTTTTACAACGCGCAGATTAATCAAAGATGGTTCTAAATATTTTGGTCCATACCCAAGTGTTAAAGTTGTAAACACTTTACTCTCATTAATCCGGGATCTTTATCCGTTGCGCACTTGTGCTCTCGATTTATCAGCAAACAAAATTGAAGAAGGAAAGCATAAGGTTTGTTTAGAATATCATATTGGAAATTGTAAGGGGGGGTGCGAAGGCAAAGAGTCAGCGCATGAGTACAATCAGTATATCAAAGACATTGAACATATCGTAAAAGGAAATCTTGGAGCTGTAATTCGTTCGTTAAAAGAAATCATGAACGAACATGCAGCGAACTTAAAGTTTGAAGAAGCACAGTTGATCAAATCTAAGATTGAAATCATTGAAAAATATAAAGCGAAATCTACCGTAGTTTCTCCGACAATTCACGCGGTAGATGTAATTACAGTTCTTGATGACGAAAAATCCGCTTACGTGAACTATTTGGTGATAAATAACGGCTCTATTATTCACGGTTACACGGCTCAAGTAAACAAGAAGTTAGAAGAGTCTGTTGCCGATATCATTAGTTTCGTTTTACCTGAAATGAGAGCTCGTTTTAAAAGTCAATCTAAAGAAGTCTTAATATCAGAACCCATTGATTTAGAGCTTAAAGGTATTCATTTTTTTACTCCACAACGCGGTGATAAAAAAGCACTGATTGATCTCTCTGAGCGCAATACCAAGTTCTATAAACTCGAGAAAAGAAAGCAAGAAAAACTCAAAAACCCAGAGCGTCATACCGAACGCATCTTGGAACAAATTCGCATTGACTTTAGGTTAAAAGATAAGCCTGTCCATATTGAATGTTTTGATAACTCGAATCTACAAGGAACGAATGCGGTTTCTGCATGCGTAGTCTTCAAGAACGGCAAGCCCAGTAAAAAAGATTACCGACACTTCAATATTAAAACGGTTGAAGGTCCTGATGATTTTGCTTCTATGGAAGAAGCCGTTTATCGAAGGTATAAACGCATGTTGGATGAGGGTGATTCCTTGCCTCAACTGATCGTAATTGATGGTGGGAAAGGCCAGCTTAGTTCTTCTTTAGTTGCGTTGGAGCGATTAGGCCTTCGTGGAAAAATAGCCATCGTTGGTATCGCTAAGCGTCTGGAAGAAATCTTCTTTCCTGGTGATAGCCTCCCGATATACATTGATAAGCGTTCTGAAAGTTTGAAGGTTGTTCAGCATTTAAGAAATGAAGCGCATCGATTTGGAATTACACACCATAGAAACAAAAGAAGTAAAGAATTTGTTCAATCCGAATTGACAGAAATTGTGGGCATAGGTCCTAAAACACAAGAGAACCTCATGCTTTCTTATAAAACAATAAGTAAGATTAAGGCCGCAAGCTTAGATAGCTTGACTTCAGTTGTGGGATCTGCAAAAGCGAAAATTGTTTACTCGTATTTTAGCACTCAAAAAGAAAGTTAAGAAACCTCTTTTCTTGTTCTTTAGGGTCAAACTTAGGATTGGATTCCATTTTCAGCCTTACTTTTTTAAAACCATCAACATCACTTAATCGTTGCGAAAAATTAGACGGGTTGTAATATATACTCGCCGGTTTCATTTCCTCAATAAAATTGTAATGCTCATGAATCAACATTGGAATTTTATATCCAAAAGCAACGCTCATTGCTCCGGAAATTTGATTTTTGAAGTATTGATCTGCACTTGGTGTATTTGGATGAACAAGAGGTAAAATAACATCCGTTTTCTTCAAATGTCGATTGAATTCTTTCTGTGAAATGAAGGTATTAAAGGTTTTCACATTTTCCGTAAGCTTCATTTCCTTAAGCTTTAATTGAAATGCATGGACATCATTGTGGTTGAGATCACTTTTTCCTAAGAAAGTAAAGTTCGCCTCAGCTTTTAAAGTTGAAATCAGATATACAAAACCATCTAAGTCTTTTCTTCTGTTTTCTACCCCTCCAATTATCGTAACTTCTAGTTTTTCATTTGAAGGTAATGAATGGGTGTAACCTTGATATCGAATGGGATAGAAATAATCTACTTTTGAATTGCGAGGTGGAGTTACGGTTGACCATAAATATTCACTCAAAAGCAAATACTTTTTAACCTTCCAGTTAATGACTTTTTGAGTAAAAGATCCTTTAAACTTTCTAGTAGTATGAATAATTCCAATGAACTCAAGCTTTGAAAAAAGACTCATTAAACATAGGTTTCTTATTTTTCCTCCTTGCGCTGTATTCAAAACTAACTTAGATACCTCCAGGCCCTTTAGTTTTCTGATAACTCCTAATAGTATCACATTGTTCTTAAACTTCGATTTTGAAAACTCAATAATGACAAACCCCGCCAACAACTCTTCAAAGCTTGGGTTCCTATCTTTAATTTCTTTCGTACAAATCAGGTAGACTTTATGACCAGCATTGTTTAGCGCATAAATTTGGCTATAGAGACATTCATCATGCGAACCTCCTACTTCCATCAATGCAACAATATTCTGATTTCGCTTAGCCATTGATTTCAACAATTTAATATTGGTAAGGTTTTGATTGAACAAAGAAACGAAAAAGTATCGATGTTAATTTTAGACCATGAGAATAACACTCCTATTTCTAGTTTGCCTCGCAATATATTCAACTTCATTTTCTTGGAGTCAAAAAAGAGAAGTAACTGTAGTGATCGACCCTGGACATGGAGGCCAAGATCCGGGCCATGTTTCTGAGAACAAAGCATTCGCCACAGAAAAAGAGTTGAACCTTAAAATAGCTATGTTTCTAGGGGGGTATATTGAGAAATACTTGCAAAACGTAAAAGTTGTTTACACGAGAACAAGTGATATATATCCAAGCCTAGATCAAAGAGTTACTAAAGCAAATAGTATTAATGCGGATTACTTCATAAGTATTCATTGCAATGGTAACAGCAGAAAATCTGTTCGAGGAACAGAATCTCATGTGCACTCAATGAGTTTAAAGAAGTCCGTTGCAATGGCTAGAGAGATTGAAAAGCAATTTTCTACAAGGGCTGGAAGAAAGTCAAGGGGAGTTAAAGACAAAGGTGATTTACAACATTCTATACAAGTTTTGAAATACACGAATATGCCAAGTGTTCTAGTAGAGTGTGGTTTTCTCACAAATGACAGAGAAGCGAGATATTTGAACACAACACATGGTCAAGAGATCATTGCTTCAGCAATTTTTAGAGGTTTTAGGTCTCATATAACGAAGCAACACCCGAACATTTCATTCAAAAGACCGGAAAATGAGATTAACAATAACTCATCTTCAACTGTAAATGGCGCTTATTCTATTCAAATTATGTCTTCGAAGCAGCCCGTTGATCCAAAAGACTCCTCCTTTCGAAAATTAAAAATGGATGTACAAAGAACGAAGTTAAATACGTCCAGTGCATACAAATATATCTATACTGTAGGCAGTTACGCCACGCGAAAGGAGGCTAAAGCAGCACTATCAACTGTTAGAACAAAGGGGTTCAAAGATGCAATCGTAATAAAACAGTAATTTTTTTGACATTTTTGTTTGAGAGAATAATTTCTTTTATATATATTTGCACTCGCTTTTGCGATAAAACATTCTCCCTTAGCTCAGTTGGTTAGAGCATCTGACTGTTAATCAGAGGGTCCTTGGTTCGAGTCCAAGAGGGAGAGCAAAAAAGCCTTACTAAGTTATAGTAAGGCTTTTTTATTTGCATACAATCACTGTTCGAATGGATTCAAGAATTGAATTACAATCAGTGCCTTGAAATAAAACAGATTCTATCTAAAACATAGTGCCCAAAACTGTAGAAAAAAGCATCGTTCAAAGGAATTATACGATGGTACAAACGAAATTGGAATGGAATTTAAACCGTTGAATATACTGAGCTAACTTCTTGGGAAACGATAAATTCAACCATAAAACTTATTATATCACGTGAGAACCTTGATTCAAAAATCAATTGAGGGATTTTAGTCTCCTAATGTCCACAGATATTCATATTAAAAATGCTCTAATTCGCGCTAGGTCTTCATTTATTTCTGTTTATAGTATTAAAATACGGTTCATACATACACGTATGATAGGGGCATAAAACGTGTTTGATAGTCGGATTAAAAATATAAATCGTATTATTATAAAACACATACATAATGGATATCGCAATACCTGTTATAATCCTGTATATCCCGTTTTTACCGGTTTTACCGGTTTTAAAGTCAAGAGTTTTACGCGCGTTATGGATGAGCAAACATTCTATTTCGTCTAATTTAGAATGTAGTAAAAGCACTTGAAGAAATTGTACGATTAACTAATATTCATAGGAATACTCTATTAAACTTACTTTTTTATCCTCGTAAAAAACCTCAGTTTTAATAAGTAAGTCGTTCTCGTAAAAATTTTCGTACATCACAACCATCTTATTTCCATGGGCATCAATTCTCTCGACTCTTTTTAAATTCGCCTTGTTATTGTAAAAGAAAGTATTCTTATGACTAAGGTTACCCTCCATGTCAGTCGAACCTGATTCTTGTATAGTATTATTGTTTTTATTATATGTTACGTAACTATTTCTATACGGACCTTCACTAGTCAGTTTTACGGAAATATTCTCGTTAATTGTATCAACCTTATAAGATGAAATAGAACTTCCATAATATATTTTAATTGTATTATCCAAACCATATGTGATTGAACGTTCATATGACTTTGCTTGTCCAGTATTATAATGATAATGTTTACTAGAGACTTTTGTTGGTCGATTTAAAAAATCCATTTCATAAATAGTCGATACACTATTTGAATATGGAAAACCCATTTTTTGTTGTTGGTGTAATTTCGTAATGAATCCCATATTATTAAAAATTACATGTGTCTCTATAAAAGAATGCGATTCTGCATGTGATATAGTTGCAGAGAACTTATTGTTCCTTGATAAAGAATATATTCTCTCGTGAGGGTAGTAGAATTTTTCTGTTTCAATAATACTTACAGAGTCAATAAGTTCATTTAGAGTTATGTCTTCGTGTCCAATTAAATTGTAATTTTGAACGCTTAAATTAGAACCTTTCATTGAGTTTTGAATACCTATTTCACTATACAAATTTGTTTTGTATCCAATATTTTTCAAAGGATATTGAGAGTAATCAGTCTGGCTTATACTAACAATTTTGTATTCTTTTGCTTCAACTGGTTTAGTTGGTTGATCAGGTATACATCGCCTTACCCAAGTACAACAAGAAGACGTGACCGAGGTTAATGCGAAGAGAATGAATAGGTGTTTTAGTTTCATTGGTTCTTTTTAACAAACCTAAACAAATATTTCAACTTTGGTTAGTTCAGGAGATCTAAACTCTTTGGATTCATTACTTCAATTGTGTATCAATAAAGTCGTACACTAATGTGAGAATATTCTTGTTCTTTAGTCTGTTATTAGAATCGGTTTTAATGTGTTTATTTGAGATCTTGTTTCATATGTCCAAAGAACAATTCCTGAATTTCCATTAATGGCAACAATACCGTTCTATATACTGTGATTTTCATTTCCCCCACCAACAACTGCATCTAAAACGCCATCATCAATTAAATCTATACATCTTGGTGATGAGAATACTGCGGCGGAATCCATTTTATAATTCCATTTGAAGTTTTGAGACATTGATGTAAAACCAAAACAGCTCTCAATATTATATATTTCATCATTCAATTTTAAAAAGATTCTCCAAAACTCACGTAAAATCCAGATTGTTGATTAACACCAATGGCATAATCAAGTCGTAAATATGTGTTTTCCTTTTTATCAACTAAAAACCGTAGTCCTCCACCCAAATTCGGCTTTACATTTTGATTTGAAAGTTTATTTAAGTCAGGATAAACCAAAGAAACTCCTCCAAACCCAGCTAAACCAATCCTCCAAAAAAGGTGAGCCCTATATTCTACTTGAACTGTAGATAAATGTTTATCTCTAAAACGACCGTAAAGGTAACCTCTAACTAACCGATCTCCTCCTATCAAAGAGTAGTCGTAAAAGTTTGGTGTGCCAACAATAGAATTATGAAAAATTCTTCCGGCAATAACCTGTCGTTTATTTTTCCCCAATTGATAATATTTTCGCGCATCCAATGAAATATTATCGTAAGTAAACTCTCCAAAATTGACCGCGTTCACAAGTTCTAAATAACTCCCCTTTGTTGTAGTAAGTATATTATTTCTTGCGTCCAATCTAGCCATTAATTTTATTCCGTAATTACGTGAGCTATATAAGTTGTGAAACTGAATTAAGCTATCGTTATAAGAAACTCTTGAATAGTCATTGAAACGAAAACCAAGACCGACAAATAAGGATTTTTTAATCTTACGCAATAAATGTAAATCAGCACGAAAACGATCACTATTGAATGTAACTTCATTGGAAATATCAGCATCCGCCCCTATACCATAGTATAAGTCCGGATATTTAGAATAATGAAATAGACCTTGAGTAAACCATTTTTCCTCTTGAAAAAAATAATTCCACTCATTTTCAATAATCAATTGCCGATTTAAAGTGTAGATTCCTAGAATTTTAGCATTTGATGACCTCGTTTTACCATCTTGATAGGCATCAATTGTAAATAGACATACAGCTCCAATAGATCCACTAGTTTCAGGTGAATATCCAAAAGAAGGAACTGGCAATACCTTTACTCGCTTTACCTCCGTGCTGTCTTGAGTAGATGCGTAAACACTGAAAAAAACAAAATATAATAAAGTAAAATACGGTTTCATTAAATTGAATCTGTAACTATTTCCCGTGAAGGTAACTATATGAAATCATTTCAATGAAACTTAAAATCAACACTTTCTCAACTTTTTTCGTTCATATTTGTAAGGAATATCAATTTTAAGAGTCAGATCAATGCTCTCTGATTAAAAAACGGATTATTTATGAAACACCTTTTTCTACTTTTATTGCTTTTTCCATTCTTTGTAGATGCCAATAATTGCGTGAAGGGAAACTGTATTGATGGAATTGGCGTTTATAAAAATGATCGTGGAGAAACCTACTCTGGTAGGTGGGAAAATGGTCGAGCTCATGGCAAAGGAACATACACAAATTCCAATGGTGATCAATACTACGGAAACTGGGTAAATGGAGATATGCAGGGTAAGGGAACGTACCATTATTCAAGCGGTGATATTTACGAAGGTGAATTCAAAGGATACAAGAAGCATGGCCAAGGTACTTTTATTTCAATTACGGGAGAACGTTACTCTGGGTCGTATTTAAATGGGAAAAGAAATGGACAAGGAACATGCATTGACAGGCACGGAAACAAATATGAAGGTAATTGGCTGAATGGACTAAAACATGGCGAAGGGACTTGCTATTATGCTGATGGGAGCAAATATGCTGGAAAATTTGTTCATGGGAAAAAAGAAGGGCTGGGTTCTTTTTACTGGAAAGAAGGAGGGAACTATATGGGCGACTTTGCCAATAATGATTTCAATGGCGTAGCAACCAGAGTTTATGCTAATGGAGATAAATATGAAGGTCAATTCAGAAACGGACTTAAGCACGGTAAAGGAAAATACTTTTATGCAAACGGTGCTACCTATGAAGGATACTTTAAAAACAATATGAAAAGCGGAAAGGGTATTTATACTTGGTCCGACGGCAGCTCATTTACCGGTCAATTCGCCAACAATACATTAAATGGATTCGGAACTAGAATTTACGCTAGTGGTGAAAAGTACATTGGTAATTTCTCAAATGGAATGAAAAATGGTTCAGGAACCTACTACTCTAAAGATGGAGAATCTTACAAAGGAACCTGGCAAAATAACATGAAACACGGCTCAGGTTTATGTGTAATGGCGAACGGAACAAAAATTCACTGCGTTTGGAAAAACGACAAATTAATACGGTATAAAAAACTGTAAAACAACTGGTTAATTATTGTTTCTTTTTTTTGGCACAGCTTTTGACGTGTATTTAATACAACTTTAAAAATTCAAATTATGAAAAAAGAAACTAAAAAATCAGAAGCCGTAGATTTAATGTTATCAGCATCTTTAGAAGAGTATTTATCTTTCATTCAAGATATTTCTTCTAAAACAAATTAATATGGTAAAACATCATTTGAGTAGTCTCATTACAAAATGGAATTACATAAAAAACTAAGGTTTCACATCGTAAGATTGTGAGGCCTTTTATTTTGGCTACTAATTGCATATTTTTAGCCAATTATATTGAACTTGAGACATAACGTATTAACCAAAATAACTGGAATAATCATATTCCTTGTTGTGGCAATAACACAGCTTAATCAAGCTAAGTGGCAAGATCCGAATGGGGTGATTACTGGAGACGTTCGCGGGTATTATGCTTATCTACCAGCTCTTTTTATTAATAATGATTTAAAACTTCAAGATTTAAGTCCATACAATCAAGACAAGTCGACTGAAATTTGGTTTTCCAAAGCTAAAGATGGAACTAAATTTATCAAGTTCACGTGTGGAATGGCAATCATTTATAGTCCATTCTTTGCTGCCGGACACGCATACGCATTAAATAGTAAATACGATGCCAATGGTTTCAGTGCTCCATATAAAGTGGCTTTATCAGTTGCATCATTGGTATACTTAATTATTTCATTAATTTTCATTACAAAAGTACTTCGTTTATATTTCACTGAAATTACAACGTCACTAACTCTATTTATTATTTTTCTTGGCTCTAACTACTTCCATTATGTAACAGGAAGCATGACTTATTCCCACGGTTTCAGCTTTGCTTTGATTTCAGTGTTTATGTATGCTACTATTAAATGGTTAGCATTCCAAAAATTTAAATGGGCAATAATCATTGGACTTACCGCTGGGCTAATAATCCTTATTCGGCCAATTGATGTTTTATTCGTACTCTTTATTCCATTGGTTCACGTTTCATCTCTCTCTGATTTAAGGCAAAGACTAATACTCTTTTGGAATACAAAGAGGCAAATACTCATTATGATCTTCTTTGCATTTTTAATGATACTCCCTCAATTGCTTTACTTTAAGTATATCTCTGGAAGCTTCATTTTCTATTCATATGACGATGAATCATTTTTCTTTCTTCAACCAAAACTCATTGATGCTTTTTTCAGTTATCGAAATGGGTGGTTATTGTATAGTCCTTTAATGATATTCGCCGTTATAGGTTTGCTTATAAATAAACTAACTAAGCGTTTTAGAATATATACTTTAATCGTCTTTACCCTCTACTCTTTTGTCGTTGTATCCTGGTGGTGTTGGTGGTACGTAGGAATTGGAAACAGAGCATTTATTAATCTATACCCATTACTAGCAATTTCTATGGCAGGATTCATTACTTGGGTTGCAAATCGTAATAGAAAAATCAAGTTTACTTTTGGGGTGATTGTTCTGTTTGGAATATTACTAAACATCAAACAAAACGCACAAGCGAACAAGGGTGCTATCCATTGGGATAGTATGACCAAAGCTGCTTATTGGGATTCATTCGGCAGAGAAAAGCCTTCTCAAATATTCTATACATTGCTAGAAAAGCCTATTACTTCATTCGCTATGAAACGTGAAAATATAGTAGAGTACACATCCGTTGATACTGTTCAATTAGATCTATATTCTTACAACGATATCATTGATTGTGACTCAATAACTCGTCCATATTTTCAGCCAAAAGGTGGTTTTAGAAACACTGGAGGTCTGCGTGTTCAAAAAGGTGTTATGTATTGTTTACAACATGTTTTTGAACCTCATCCAAATGCTTCTCACTTATATATTTCAACTTGGGTAAGTAACCCAGAAGACATACATTTGGTTGTTGAAGGAGTGAATGGATTGTCTTTCTATGCTGCGGCTTCAGAAATAAGTGAAATAAAAGATGGTTGGAGTAAATTACATTTATATGTAAAGTTGCCACCAGCATTTAATGATAAGCAGTTCAGGTTTTATGTTTGGAACAAAAGTGCTCATGAATTCAAGTTTGATGAGTTAAGCCTGTTACACACGAAACATGAACTAAAACTAAAACACAACTAGTTTTGATTAAAATAGAACAAATCGACCTCAATAAACAAAGTGTTTCAACTTTGAATAAGATGTATGAAATTCTAATACATGCCTATGCCGAAACTGAGCGTGAAGTATGGGGAAATAATTATGCTCGCATCAACTTTGATGATTACAAAGATATTATTAATCGAGGTGAAATATTCGGTGCGTTTATTGAAGGAAAAATAGTTGGGAGTGTTCACGTTTACAAAAAAGATAACGAAGCATATTCATTTGGCTTGCTTTCTGCAGATTTCGACCTTAAAGGAAAAGGGATTGGTAAGTCTCTCGTAAATTACATTGAGAAATATGCGCTTGTCAATGGGGCCAAATTCATGGATTTAGAAATATTGAGACCCATTGAAATTGAAGTTCCATTCAAAGTATTTCTCAAGAATTGGTATACAAAAATGGGTTATAAATTTGTTCATTCGGGGACATTTACTGAACTCAAGCCAAACGAGGCTGCTAAAGCGGATAAACTAATACAACCGTGTGCTTTTGATTGTTACAGAAAAGTTTTAAAATAAAAAAAGCCCTCACATTTCTGTGAAGGCTTTAAGTCATTTTTATAGGATTAGAACTTGAAAGTCAACCCTCCGTTAAGCGCAGATACTCCATGCCCTGCTTCCGCATAAACACCGAAAGCATCTGTGAAATAATACCTGATACCAGCAAAAATATAATGCCCTCCAGAAGTACTCGTGCTTCTTGTTACTGTATGGTTGTTAGGATCAAATGTACTTGGAACCTTATCTTTATCTGTATTGATATATACACCACCACCAACACCAGCATAAACATCCATTTTTGGAATATCAAACTCGAAATGATAAGTGGCTCTTGCAATAATGCCTATTCTTGAGCGATTATATGTCCACTTATAAGGACCAGATTGCTGAGTTTGGTTATAAAATGTTTGAACTATTGCTCCACCCGCACCAATACGTCCTATCCCAAGAATATCAGTAACTCCTCTTTCATAAGTAAGCATGATTGGTCCAATTGTAGATTTCGTATAGGTGGAACCTGTTAAAAAACCTGTAGTACCATTATATGGGTTACCCCATGGATCCAACCCATAACCTAAGGTTATATAATTCCCACCTTTTTCAAAATCTTGTCCTTTAGCGGTATTAATGGCTAACGCGCAACATAATAATATTAATACTTTCTTCATTTGTTTGGTTTTTGTTTGAACTGCAAAGATAATTATTAGAATCCCTCTATCCCATGATTTCCCTCACGTTATCGCGTATTTTTATTGACAGTTCACCTGTTGGTAAGTCGTTTGCATCTTTGCCGAAAGGGTCTTCAATTTCCTCTGCTAAGATTTCCATTGAAACCAATACATAAAAAATAAACGCGGCAATCAACACTGAAAAATATCCGAAAGTTGGGATAAATGCCAATGGAATTGTTGTTACGTAAATGAAGATAAATTTCTTAATAAATAAACTGTAGGAATAAGGAATTGGTGTATTCTTAATTCGCTCACAGGCCCCTAATATGTCTAGTAGAGCATTCAGGTTAGTATCCAGAGTAATGAATTCTTCTTGCGAAATTTTACCTTCTTTTTTCATCTTGTTCATTCGCTTATACAACATCGAAACAATTCCATTAGGTATATGATTTCTATCTGCAAGGTCGGCGATTTCATCTTTCGTTAAATCCAGTTCTCCAAAATCAACTCCTTGGCGTAAATGTTCTTTCATTGCAAAGACAAAATTCGGAAGCATTCGTTTGAAGTATGCTATATCTTCTTCGTCATCAACAATGCTTGTGATCTTAATCGCTAAATTTCGAGAATTATTGACCAGTTTTCCCCACTGTTTTCTTCCTTCCCACCAGCGCTCATAGCCCGTATTTGTTCTAAACACGAGTAAAAGAGAAATCACAAAACCAATCAACGAATACACAGTCATCAATGCACCCAGCTGATTTTTATACGGGAAGTAGTTAATTAACAAAAATGAGATTATTAATGTAAATAATACAATGTAAATAATCTCTTTCCATAAGATTCGCATCGTATCACTTTTGTGCAATGCAAAAATCAGTTTAAACCAGTTCTTTGGGTTATACTTTATCATTATTTATTTTTTAGATCAATTAGTAAATCAGTCATAGTAACATATGTGAAATCTGCTACACTTAACTTCGGTTCTGGATTATGTGTTTTCTCCGGAATACAAACCACTTGCATGCGAGCAGCTTTGCCTGAAATAATTCCATTCAATGAATCTTCAATAACCAAACACTTCAATGGTGAAACGTTAAGCTTATTAGCCACTGACAAATAAACTGCAGGGTGTGGTTTACCGTATTCTTCATTCTCTGCAGAATGCACAAAATCGAAACTGGACTCAAGTTTTAACGACTCCATAACAGCTTTAATTAACACTGTATATGATGATGTAGCCAATCCGACTTTAACCTTGTTTTCCTTCAAAAAATCGATCGTTTCAATCACACCAGGAAGTGGGGCTCCATTCTGGTGAATCAATTCAACCATTCTTTGCATAATGCGAGTTTCCACTTCTTCTTCAGAATAATTATCCCATCCAACTCTATTATACCAATAGCTAATTACCTCATCAATTCTTAATCCCACGGTATGCTGAAAATCTTGTCTTGTTAACGGACATCCTATAGATACAAAAACTTCTTCCATTGCAATTTTCCACAGGGGTTCAGAATCAATTAAGACGCCGTCCATGTCAAATATTACAGCTTCGTAATCAGCTATTTCAATCATAAGATAATTTATATTTTATTAGATATCCACCTCCTAAAATGCGGTGTTTTTCATCAGCAACAAAGATATAATTCTTGTCAAGTACAACAATTGATTCCTTCTGAGAGACATCCTTAAACATGACTTCGTTCAATTTACTAAACTTATATTCCGCATATTTAAAGATAATTACACGGTTATAGGTGCTCAAGTAGATATATTCATTAAACTTATCTGCAGCTGTAATAGCATCCATCCACCAACCATCAGGGCCGACATATAATTCATTTGATTTTCTCGCAATATGAGTACCCGGCGATTTAGAAATTCGATAAACCGATGATTTCCCATTCCATGGCTTGGTATTATTTTTTGTAAAAATCATTAACGAATCACCATCACAAACAAATCCCTCTGCATCATAATTAAAGTTCTTTTTTGATGGAGGAAATTTAGTTTGGTCTTCGTACGAAAACTTTATTTTCTTTGATTCTACTTCTTTCTTTTCGAGAACATCTTTGATTTTAACACGATAAATAATCAACTTCTTGCGCTTATTTTCGTTGTTCCCAAAATCACCAATATACAGGTATTTATCGTCTATGGCTAGATCTTCCCAATCCTTGTTTTCGGCATCAGTAACCTTGACCTTCTTAATCAATTTTCCTTTAAAATCTAAGACGTAAAGATTTGGTTTATTTCCACCATCATTTAAAGCAACAAGTCGATTTTTCGCTATCCGTTTCAATCCTGAAATTTCTTCCAATGCTTCAGGTAACTCAAAGCGTTCAATTTCTTGTGCAAATGAAGTAGAAACAAGCATACTCAAGCATCCAAAAACAATATTTAACAGCAGCGTTTTCACCATTATAGTTCTAAACGAACAACCTCAATTCTATTATCACTTACTTCTTCAATATGACACTTAATTTCATCAAGATCAACCATTGTGCCAGCTTCTGGAATTGAAGCCAATTGATGAATAATTAAACCACCTAAAGTTTCGTATTCCTCGGATTTTTCTAAACCCAATTCATACGCTTCATTTAAGTAATCAATGTCTAGTCTTGAAGAAAAACGAAATTCTGTTTTAGATATTCTCTCTTCTATAAAGACTTCATTATCATGTTCGTCTTCTATTTCTCCAAATATTTCTTCAATAACATCTTCGATAGTTACAATTCCCGCTGTTCCTCCGTATTCATCAACTACAACAGCAATGTTACCAGACTTTTCAGAAAATAATTCTAATAACTCTTTTCCCGGAATAGCTTCTGGAACAAACGGAATTGGCAGTAGGATTTGTTTAATAGATTGCGGTGCTTTAAACATTTCAAATGAATGCACATAACCAATAATATTGTCTACATTTTCTCTATAAACAATGATTTTCGACTTACCCGTTTCGATGAATTTAGCATTCAGTTCTTTGATATCATCTTCAACCTCAACAGAAATAATATCCATTCGGGGAATCATACAATCTCTTGCTTTAACTGAATCAAAATCTAGGGCATTTTGCAAAATTTGCATTTCATTTCCTAACTCTTGTTCTTCACGAATACGATCATTGATGTCTTGAACATAATGCTCTAAATCTACTTTTGAAAACACCTTTTCGCTATTGTCGCTATCTACTTTTAATACCTTCAGAAAAATTGCACTTAACCAAAGAACAATGTAGGTTGGTATATATAAAATAACATAAATAATGATCATTGGAATAGTCGCAAAGCGCAAATATGCGTTTGGATTCATTTGTACAAATGTCTTGGGTAAAAACTCAGCAGTTACTAAAACTAGAGCAGTAGAAAGGATTGTTTGAAGCAATAATGTTATTCCTTCATCTGATATTCCCCAACTGTTAACAATGTCTCCAAATACATCTGCAGAAAACAGTCCAAAAAACACCAGGGCGATGTTATTTCCGAGTAAAAGCATGGCAATAAAATGCGACTCATGCTTATAAAATGTTCCTAGAATTTTACCATTAATCGTTCCTTTGGACTTATCAAGTTCAATCTTCAATCTGTTTGAAGAAATGTATGCGATTTCCATCCCTGAGAAAAAGGCTGAAAAAATTAACGTGACTATTATACCGACAAGAGGAATCTCCATTAAAAGATTTTACTGAAATAAAGATACAAATTCCTGAGAACTAGAGCACATCGAACCCGATATCCTTGCGGTAGTTCGATTTTTCAAATTCAATCTTAGAAATAGACTCGTATGACTTTTTCAATGCAGTAGCCACATCTTTACCATAAGAAGTTGCAGCTAAAACACGTCCTCCACTTGTAAGAACTGCCGGTCCATCAGATTTTGTTCCCGCGTGAAATACAATACTGTCGGTAACTGCATTCAATCCATAGATTTGCTTCCCCTTCTCATAACTTTCTGGATATCCACCAGACACCATCATCACAGTAGTAGCACTTCTTTCATCAAATTGAACATCACATTCCGAAAGAGTATTCGTTGCTACCCCTTCAAATAAATGAAGAATATCAGATTTCAAACGAGGAATAACAACTTCTGTTTCAGGGTCACCCATTCGACAGTTATATTCGATAACGTAAGGCTCATTCTTTACATTAATAATACCGAAAAACACAAATCCTTTATATACGATGTTATCCGTTTTAAAACCCTTAATCGTAGGAATAATAATTTGATTCTTGATTTTATCTAAGAATGTTGGATTAGCAAAAGGAACTGGAGAAACGGCACCCATACCCCCTGTATTTAGACCTTTATCTCCTTCACCAATTCTTTTATAATCTTTAGCTTCTGGCAGTATTTTATAAGAATCTCCGTCAGTTAAAACAAAACACGATAACTCAATTCCATCAAGGAATTGTTCTATAACAACCCTAGAACTTGCATCACCAAATTTAGCATCAGCAAGCATGCTTTTCAATTCTTTCTTCGCATCGACAAGGTTGTCCAAAATTAGAACGCCTTTTCCTGCTGCTAAACCATCTGCTTTTAAAACATATGGCGCTTTCATTGATTCAAGAAAAGCATAACCTTTATCCAGTGTATCTTTCGTGAAAGTTCCATATTTCGCAGTAGGAATATTATGACGTTTCATAAATTCTTTGGCGAAATCTTTACTACCTTCCATTTGGGCAGCAACCTTGTTCGGGCCGATAACGGGAACATTTGAGATTTGATCATCTGCTTCAAAAAAATCAACAATCCCGTTTACTAAAGGATCTTCTGGGCCTACAACAACCATGTTAATGCTGTTTTCGAGAACGAAAGCTTTGACTTCTTCAAAATTAGAAATTGAACAATTTACATTCTTTCCATGCTGCTTTGTTCCAGCATTTCCAGGAGCAATAAATAACTCTTCTAGCATTGAACTTTGAGCTATTTTCCAAGCTAAAGCATGTTCCCTTCCTCCAGAACCTAATAGTAAAACGCGCATAGTGCTATAATTTCTTATTTACAGTATTGTAATATCGATTGGAACATTTCCCTTCCGTCCGTATTTGCCAACTCTTCATCAGCGGCTCTTTCTGGGTGAGGCATCATTCCGAATACGTTCTTTCCTTCATTACAGATCCCTGCAATATTGTTGATAGAACCGTTTGGATTATTATCAGCATTAACCTCCCCGTTCGCATCACAATATTTGAAAAGAACTTGTCCGTTATTTTCTAATCTTTCGATTACTTCATCCGAAGCATAGAACCTTCCTTCACCATGAGCAATAGGAATTTGATATGCTTTTGTTGCATTCAACGCTTTGGTAATTGCAGTGTCTCCTGAAACACGTTTCAAATGAATGTTTTTACAAATAAACTTTTGATTATCGTTATGAAGCAGTGCTCCTTCCAGCAAACCAGACTCAGTTAAGATTTGAAACCCATTGCAAATACCCATAACGTAGCCACCGTTGTTAGCGTGCTTAATAACTTCACCCATGATTGGTGAAAGTTTAGCAATTGCTCCTGATCTTAGGTAATCCCCATAAGAGAATCCACCAGGTAGTATTACAAAATCAACTCCTTTTAAATCGGTATCCTTGTGCCAAAGGCGTTCAACTTTTTGATCTAAAATGCTTTCCAGCACGTAAACCATATCTTCATCGCAATTTGATCCAGGAAAAGTAACTACTCCAAACTTCATTTTTATCTATTAAATAGGTTGATGCAAAATTACGATAATTAGAAACCTAACGAATCAAAAGGGATGAAAAACTTACCCACAGCGAATAAAAAAATCAAATAATACATGATTATCGCAAAAGTACGGGGAGTTTTTATACCAAATGCGTATGGAATTATGAACATAAACGGAAAAATCAACAATCCTAATCCCTCAATTTTATCAAATACCAAGAATTCAATAACTGCAATTGTCATTAAAAAAGCAATAAGGAGTAGTATCATTCTAAATAGTTTCTTAGAACGGATTGAGCTTGTTCCTATCTTTCCAACTACTTCAGAAATACTCGCAATAACCAACAAGGAAACCAAAAATACAAGAACTATAAAATCGTAGTAGTTCCACTCAACTGCAGAGCTACTAAAATCTTCTCTAATTACTTTAATTCCAGCAAACATACCATATACACCCGCATAAACTAAAGGTATTAAAAAACCAGTAAATGCAAGTAATGACTCTCGTAAAATAAAAGGTCTCATTACCCAAATCATCCAAAATAAAAATGGAGTTCCAATTAATAAGACTGGGTAAAACGACGCTGCCAAACCAAAAAGTAAAGCAGAGTTAAAAACAGCCTTGCGTCCATCTTCATTTTGATTCAATTTGAACAACTGAACGACAACCAAAACCAATAATGTTTGAGCTAATGCAGCACCACTAATAAAATAAAACGAATGGAAAAAACTCATTAAAACCACATACAACAATGATGCTAAATAGTTATTTCGGTCCATGAAATCATTTCTATTAAAAATGTTATTAATCATTATTGCATTAATCAAAATAAGCACGAATGCACTAACCTGATATAGCCAATGAGCTTGGTTATGCATATTTCCCCAAAAACCGAAAGTTAGCTGTTCTTGAACATTATGATGCTGAAAGAAAAAATTCAATACACCAAAAAGGCCGATAATAACGGGTAAAAAAAGAAGTGCAAAGGATCTATTTCCAAAAAACAGTTTGACCATACGGACGAAGATACATTTTTATCAATTGTTTATTGCGTAGTTTCACTTAGAATTCTATATTTATCGTTTGGCATAAAGTGAGAAAATACCTAACACAAAAATTTATTTGACGTTAACAATCAAAACCAACAATAAATATGGCAACATCAAGATATTCAGACAACGACTTACAAGAGTTTAAAGAATTAATTAACAACAAGTTAATTGAGGCGAAAGAAGATTTAGAATTATTAAGTGGTTCGCTATCACATAATGATGATCATGGCACAAATGATACTGGTAGAACTTTCAATATGATGGAAGATGGATCAGATACATTGTCTAGAGAAGAGGTTGCTCAATTGGCCGCACGTCAAGAAAAGTTCATTGCAAGTCTGCAAAATGCACTGATTCGTATTGAAAACAAAACCTATGGAATTTGTCGTGTTACTGGAAAATTAATTCAAAAAGAACGTTTAAAATTAGTTCCGCACGCCACACTAAGTATTGAAGCAAAGAACGCTCAAAGCTAAATTTGTGAAGAAAAAAGCAATTATCGTCGCGATTATCGTGGTATTGATATTGGCATTAGACCAATTCTTAAAGGTTTATATCAAAATAAACTTTGCTCCAGGAGAGTCTCAAGCTCTATTAGGTGATTGGTTCATTTTAGAATACATCGAAAATCAAGGAATGGCTTTTGGAACTACTTTTGGAACCCAAGCTTGGCACAAACTGGCCTTAAGTATTTTCAGAATTGTAGCCATTTGTGCACTTGTTTATTATTGGATGAAGCAAGCCAAAAAAGGTGTTCGTCTGGAGTTTCTTATTGCTATTGGATTTGTTTTTGCGGGAGCAACGGGCAATTTAATCGATTCAATGTTCTATGATTTCGCTTTTGAATACGATCCATGCATGCCTTTCAATCACCTAACTGGATCTGGAAATTTAACTGAATGTGCCTTTTATGGAACGATAGAAACTCGTCATACTGGCTTTCTTTTTGGTAATGTCGTTGATATGTTCAAGTTTCATGCTTACTGGCCCGAGTGGGTTCCTTACCTGGGAAATAAAGAAGTTTTTCCAGCAATATGGAACATTGCTGACGCAGCGATTACTTCAGGTGTTGTTATGATATTCATCCGTCAGAAAAAGTACTTCCCACAACCTGTTAAAGCAGAAAACCCTGTTGAATCAGCAAAGGAAGTTGATCATGATTCTCAAGAAGAAACTACTTAATCAGTAAAACTTCTACCCTTCTGTTTTTACGTTTATTAGATTCGCTAGTTTCTGGAACCAAAGGTTTTCTGTTGGAGTAACCAAAGGTTTTGATAATTCTTGGGTCCACTCCGCTAAGTTCAAGTTCTTTTGCCACTGCTTGCGCTCTCTGTTCAGATAATTTTTGTCCTGGTGCACAGCATACATGTCCATGGAGCTCAATGCTGCTATACGTTTTCATTTTTAAACGTTTTAAGAAGTTTATAATTTCAGCATATGATTCATCTCTAATAACAGCTTGCTCAGGTAAAAACTCAACATTAAGTGTTATAACCTCTTCAATTACAGGTTCCGGTTGAATCGGCGTTTCTTCTGCCTCTATAACAACTATTGACACCCTTCTGTTAGAAGCTAAATCAGGATACTTTGTACTTTCTCCAACTGCAATTACATCAATTCTTGAAGTATAAGCACTTAATTGTTTGCGCACAACTTGTCCTCTTCTTTCCGCAAGTGCTTTATTATAATTTTTGCTACCTACAGAATCAGTGAAAGCATATAAGCGTATAGATATTATGTCTCTAGATTCGAAATCAGATAAAACTTCCTTGTCAATTATAATAGACTGGTCAGAGTCGAAATGAACACTAAGAGAGTCAACTATACTTTGTGAAAAGACATAATTAGAAAGAATGAATACTATGGCAATCAATAATGTCTTTTTCATAAGTCTAGAATCTGAAAGTCACACCTCCTAAAAACTGGAATGCATGAACAGGAGTGTTATACCACCTCATGTAACGCTGAGAAACAATGTTGTTACACTCAATGAAAGCAGAAATTCTTTTATTATACCTGTATTCAATTCCAAGGTTTAAGTCTGTGATAAAACCTAAACTCTTAACAAACTGACCGTTTTCAACAGTAACATCATCTCCCATTTCATATACCAGTGCTTTTCTTCCTTCTTCTAACGAAAGGTCTAAGTTAAATAAGAACTTATCAAACAAGTTATACGAACCCCTAACTAAGAACTCCATTCTTGGCAAATTCCATGCGTATGAATTGTTCAAAACAGAATAAGAGTTGAACCTACCATTCACATCAATTTTTAACTTCTCTTGCAACTGATATGAAATAGATGCATCAATCGATGTTACATTCATCGTGTCATAAATCACATTAAACTTATTACCAATAGAGAAAGTAGTATCTGTTACAAAAAGAGCTTTATCCCGAATATTAGCAAAAGAAATTCCAGCATTGAAGCTGATTCGTTTACTCAAGGTTCCTTTAATCCCTCCGTAAAACTCAATTGGCTTCTTTTCGTTTTGCAGATACACATTTGGTAATAAGAACTCATTTTCACGCGTTAAACTCTTAAATGTAGTTTGTTCTAATCCTCCTCGAACTCCCGCGTAAGGAATAAAAATATCATTAAACATACTGTATTTAACCTCAGCTAAAGGATAAATATAAACCTTTGTTTTATTGTGAATATCGAAGGTTAAGTCTAAACCAACTTTTGCCTTAAAACGCTTGTCTTGAAGTGTCGTGGTAATATTTGGTTTTAAGTTGATGATCGTATTATTTAAAACTATACCTGAATCTAACCCCGTCAAAGTTGAATCAGGTAAACCATATCTATATCCATTAAAACGTACATTCAAATCAACAGCATACGTTTCTTTCTTGTATTTATACCATGTTGTAGAGGTCAATCCAACATAGTTTTCACGTGCTCTCCAGTCAACATCTTGCTTGTTTAAAGGTTTCTTCGAAATATAGTTGTTATATCCAAGCCCAATTTGATAGTTTAAGGTAGCGCTATCTTTTTTATGCGATTTATACATGGCATCAAATCCAAAATCACTATAACGTTGTGCAATACTATCACGATCTAATCCTAATGTGTCTGAAGCACTATAGTAATGTAAACCTTGGTTGTTGTAATGAACATCACCGCGGAGGGTATATCTTCTTTCGTTTATTCCAGCGTATAAATTTACACGTGTTCGATCAAATGTTGACTCTGCATAATCCTTCACATTTCCGAATGAACTCAAATGTTTCAGGTGAGCTCCATAAATGTATTTTCTTGATCGTGTTGCATCAAAGAATACCTCACCTATTGGCATTAGTTCTGTTCCAACACCTATTTTCACATACGTATTATATAATTGCGGTAACTTCTCTACTGTTTTGATTGAAGCCGGGTTAATTTGATCCACCTCCGTTTTAGTTTCATACTTCAGTGAAAGCAAAGGATACTCAACAATAACGGTTTCAATTGTTGTATCAACAATACTAGGACTTAATGCCACCCTATACGCCGGTTCGATATATCTATCTCCCGAAGCTGTTAAGTCAACACCAGTTTGTCCGTAAGAAACGAAAGTACCAGTGAAAAATAAAAGTGTCAATATCTTCTTCATACTATTTACCTCCTTCATCGTTAATTTCAATAATCGGGTTTGCATCTGGTGTCACTGATTTAGGCTGATCTTTCAACTGCATCAATTCGTTCCATAATTCATTTGCCTCGTCCAAGATACCATCATCCGGAATTGGGTAATGATCAATAACTGATTTCAAGTTAGATTCTGCTTGGAACAAATCATCTTGAACGATTAAGATTCTAGACCTTAAAATTAATCCTTTTGCTATCCAAAAATTGTATGCCGGACGTTGCTTAATTAGTGCTGTAATTTCTTCATCCGCATTATCCAAAAAGTCCTGGTTAAAGTAGATTTCTGCTAGAGCGTATCTCGCTTCTGCAGCCTTAACTGTTGTCGTATTCTTAATCACCCATACCAAAGATACTTTTGCATCATCATAGTTTTCGATGTAATAGTTTGACATGCCCTTGGCATAATATGCCTCCAATTTAATTTCATTGCTTATTTGATTATTTATCAATACCTTATCTGAATAAATAGATGCTTGGTTCCACTTCTCGGTTAAGAAACAACTTCGCATTAAACCAATCTTCGCATTAAAAATTACCTCCGGAGTAGAACTAACCAATTCTAGCTTTTCATAATACTCAATTGCTTCACCATAACGACCTTCATTATATAAGTAATGAGAAACTCGAGATGCTGCTAACTCAGTGAACCCATTATCTTGACCTTTCAATGTTTCTCGATAAATCGCAATCGCCTGGTCGATGTTTCCTAGGGTATAATGAGAATTCGCTAAGTAATTTTTGACCTCAATGCTGTAACGTCCTGCTGGAAATTTATTCAGATATTTATCAAATAAGTTAACCGCTTCCTGGTACGAACTATCATTATATTTCGTCATAGCAGGCAGATAATACAGATCTTCTTGCTCAATGGCAGAGAAGTTCGCACACTCGTACTGAGAAACTAATGCTTCAACACGTTCTGGCTGACCCATTGCTTTATAAATGTCTATTAATCCTCGAACAGATTTTTCGCACACATCACCCTGAGCACCAAATTGCCCGAGAATATTATTGTATTCCTTTTCAGCTTTAGTGTAATTTCCTTGTTTGAAATATATATCTGCTATGTTGATTTTTGAATCCACAACCATCACAGATGCAGGGTAATCATATACGATTTTCGTATAATACTTCAATGCATTTTCTAAATCACCTCCAGCATTATAAGTTTCAGCAATTTCATGAATCGACATTTGAAGGTATTTAGAATCCTTGTAATTGTTAACGATGTTTAATAAGTGCTTAATTTTATTATCGGCTTGCCCCATATAACCATACGTCTTACCCATATAGAATAAACCTTGGTCCTCGTAACCAGCCTGTAATTCAATTGCACCCCTGTAGTACTTTACTGCTTGCTCATTATCTTTCAACACATAATAACCATCTGCTATTCTCATATGCGCATCCGCTAATTTATGCTTATCTTTTGGATTAGATTGAATATATGACCTAAACGCCTCTATTGACTTTCTTTTGTCATCTTTCTTTAAATATGCATACCCAATATTATATTGTGCCTCTTCGTGCAAAATTGGAAACAACGTTTTCGCAGATAACACAAATGATTTAAATTGCTGAATAGATAAATCATATTTCTTCAATCTGTAATTTGCATCTGCAGTCCAGTACAACGCTTTTCCAGAAAGGGTTTGGTCTACTGGGTATTTCTTAACTAAGTTAAAAGCGTTAATTGCTCCGGAAAAGTCTGAAGTTTGAAACCTACCCACACCTTGATTAAAAGCAATCAATTGATAAGCTGTTTTTAATCGAACATCCTTATTCTCTATCTTGTCAAGTGAAGCTAGCGCCTTCTCATAATTGTTTGTATTCATATAAACATTAACCAAGTATTGATAAACATCTTCTTTACGGTCAGAATCTGGATAATTTTTAAGGTATCTTTCAAATGCCTCAACCGCTTCATCGTATGGGTTAATGTCTAGCTTGTATGATAAAATCGCAAAATTATAAAGCGCATCTTCTTGAATTACTGGATCCATTTCTATAAATGCTGCACCTTCAAAGGCTGACCTTGCTCCAACATTGTTATCCAACTTCAATAAAGACTCTCCAATATGATAGTATGAAACTTGTCCTAGACTATCTTCAATTTTCTTCACTTTATCAAAAACACGTATGGCTTTATCATAAGAGCCACTTTTATAATAAGCATATCCCAATTGATAATCTTCATCGCGGGTTGTTTGTTTTGCCTTATTATAGTCTTGCAAGTATGGAACAGCTTCATCGTATTTACCTATTCTGTAAAAAGCATCTCCAATTAAATGATTGATATCTTTTTCATTAACGATGCTCTCATTCTCAACCAATTTGGCTGCATAATCAGTAACCTCTTCATACTTCTTTTGCAAGTAGTAAATTTGAGCAATGTAATAAGGAACGACCTTTCCGAATTTTGGATCTGCTTCTAACTTTAAAAAACCATCAAGCGCTAATTGATACTTCTCATTCTGATAAGCAATGTGTGAGTAATAATATAACGCTGGTGAAGTATATTGTGAATCGCCATCTTTCACTTCATAGAATGCATTTCTTGCCGCATCGAAATTTTTTTCTTTGAAGTTAGAGTAACCAAGTTTAAAATAAAACTCGTCTTTTTCTTCCGGCTCTATGTCTTGAACGCTCAATCTATTAAGCCAATCTAAAGCGTCGTCATATTTTTTCTTGTAATAGAAATATTTACCAAGTTTGAAATAAATCGTCTTTTTGTAAATACTCTCAGGATAATTCGTGTTAAACGCCTCAAGTAAGGTAATTGCATCGTTGTTATAAAGTTCGAGTGCAGAAATTGCTTCATAATAAGAAGCCTTGATATACATTGGATCATTTGGTTTATCAAAACCATCGATAAATGCGCGAAACTCGTAACGCGCAGCACCATATTGTTCTTTTTGAAACAATTGTTCAGCACGATAAAAGTTTTCGTAATCGCTGTTGTATTTCTCCGAGGTCTGAGCAGACACAACGAAGCCACACATTATTGCAAGAATAATTAGAAACTTGTTCATTTACACTGTGTTTTAACCAAGTAAAAGTAATTCACCTGATACGGGATTTGGAGAGGGGTTTTAAAAGTTTTAAACGCATTTTTGTTAAGATTATTTCATTGCAGGTTTGAAAACATCGCTCTTCTATTCTCACCTTTACATAAAACTAAGATCGAGTGAGTAGCGTAATCAATATTAAATCAGGAGAAATTAAGCAGAGTGGAGTTACTGTGCTTCAGGATATAAATATTGATATCCAAGCAAAAGAGTTTGTTTATCTAATAGGTAAAACAGGAATGGGAAAAAGTAGTTTACTTAAGACTCTTTACGGAGAATTAGGACTATCTCTTGGGGATGGTAAAGTTGCTGGGTTTGACTTAAACTCGCTCAAACGCAAAGACATTCCCAACTTGCGCAGAACGATTGGAATTGTATTTCAAGACTTTCAATTGTTAACTGATCGATCTGTTTTAAAAAACCTAATGTTTGTTATGGGTGCTTCCGGCTGGAAGGATAAAAAACTAATGGCGGTTAGAGCAAAAGAAGTACTACAACTTGTTGGTATTGAGGGTAAAATCAATGCAATGCCCTTCACTTTATCCGGAGGAGAGCAACAACGTGTATCCATTGCTAGAGCCTTATTAAACAAACCAAAATTAATTTTGGCCGATGAGCCAACGGGAAATTTAGACCCTGAAACATCAGAAGAAATTATGCGTTTATTGGTTGCTGTAGCAAAAGAAGAAAAAGCTGCGATTTTAATGGCAACTCATGACATGACAATGATTGAGAAATATCCAGGTAGAATTCTTCGTGTTGAAAATAAAACCGTAAAAGAAGTAAACACCATGAATCAATTCGATCCATTTAGTACTTTTAAAACAACTTAAATTAAAGTCCTGGAGCAGTAAACTCAACTTCAAACAGCTTACTCCAATTCTTTCCTGTCATGTACGTTTTACCGGTTTGAGCATTATGGGCAATTCCGTTTAAAACTTCCCCATAACCCTGACCCTCCCTTACCAGGTTGGCTGCATCAATTTCTTGAAGAACTTTACCAGAAGCAGGATCAATAACTACCACAATGTTAGAAGTCCAAACATTCGCATAAATTTTGCCGTTGATAAATTCTAATTCATTCAGGTAGTTAATCGGCCCCTGGTTGTTATAAACCTCAAGTGTATGAGAAATTTCAAACGTTTCTGGGTCTCTAAAAGTAATTCTTTCCGATCCGTCAGACATAATCAGGTGTTGTCCGTCATTACAAAGCCCCCAACCTTCACCAATATAATTAAACTCTCCTTTCAGTTGTAAGTTCTGTTCAATATCATACGTATAACACTTTTGGTTCTTCCATGTCAATTGGTACAGTGTATTATTGAATATCGTAATTCCCTCACCAAAAAAACCAACATCTAACCCCATTTTTTTCTGAATAGTTCCAGAAAATAAGTCGACTTGAGCAACAATTGTTTTTCCTTGATTTCCTGGATCACCTGTTCCCTCAAATAATTTACCATCATAAAACTCCAAACCTTGCGTAAAACTTGTTGGGTCGTGCGGGTATGTATTTAAAATTTTCGGTGTTAACTTCTCAGGAATAACATCAGAAAGCACCCTTACCATTCTATTGTCTACGAAAGATGTTCCATCGGATAAAGTAGCGAGTAAATTCAAGGTTCTTGTTCCAACACCATATTTACCTGGAGCGAAATCAAACGATAAGTTTCCTTTTGGAGATTCCCATGTTTGGATTAAAGTATCATTATAAAAAAGCTCTATCTTTTTAAGTTCTTTATTGATTTCAATCTCTAGAGGTACTATTTCATCCCCTACTGTCGCAAGGTTATCTTTAAATGTAAAAACAGCTGCATTTTTATCCTTTGGGTTATTTAGAGTTGGGGCATCTTCTTTTAATAAAGGGGCTATTAATAAAGCACCTCCAACAAGAACTACTAAACCTATTAGAATGTATTTTTTCATGCTTTTTTCAATGTAGATTCGATTGCATGCGCATCAATGGATGAATGCGTTGCACTATAAATAATTTCTTTTCTTTTGATAACAATAGCCTGAGGTGATTGATGAACGACCCCTGTTAAAACAGCCACTTCATTGGATACATCTCGATGACTTAAAAGATCAATAAAATACAAATCACATTTTTCATCTCCTGAACTCCACTCATTTTCGAAACTATTTAAAACCATTGAAGAGATTCCGCAACGTGTACTGTGTTTAAAAAGTAATAGTGGTTTTTCTCTAATGCTATTAAGTAATTCAGATAGTTGATCTACCGAAGTAATATATTTCCATGGTAACGCTTCGCGTTTATTTGAAGATGAAAAAAGCCCCATAACTCGTATTTAAATTCCTGAAGTAAACTGTTTTAAGAAACGCACATCGTTTTCAGAGTAAAGGCGTAAATCATTCACTCTATATTTCAATTGTGCGATTCTTTCCACGCCCATTCCAAACGCGAAACCAGAATATACTTTACTATCTATATTGCTTGCTTCCAAAACATTTGGATCAACCATTCCGCAACCTAAGATTTCTAACCAACCTGTGTACTTACAAACATTACAACCTTTGGAGTTACAAATAGTGCATGAGACATCTACCTCAGCGCTTGGTTCAGTGAATGGAAAGTAAGACGGTCTTAATCTAATTTGTGCGTTTTCTCCGAACATTTCTTGTGCGAAGTAAAGTAAAGTTTGCTTCAAATCAGCAAAGGATACATCTTTATCAATATATAACCCTTCAACTTGATGGAAGAAACAATGCGCTCTCGCAGAAATTGCTTCATTTCTATAAACGCGACCAGGAGAAATTGTTCTCACAGGTGGTTTTTCATTTTCCATAACACGCACTTGCACTGATGATGTGTGCGTTCGCAATGCCATTTCATTCTCACCTTTTTCTATAAAAAATGTGTCCTGCATATCTCTTGCTGGATGCTCAGGTGGAAAATTAAGTGCTGAGAAATTATGCCAATCATCTTCAATTTCTGGTCCTTCTGAAACTGTAAAACCAATTCGGTCAAAGATCTCAATAATTTCACTTCTTACGAGCGAAAGAGGGTGCCTTGAACCAATTTCAATTGGATCACCAGGTCTAGAAGTATCAATGTTGAACTCTTCAGAAGTACTGTTTTCAAGTTCATTTTTGATTACATCAAAACGTTCTTGTGCTTTGTTTTTTAGACCATTTAACAATTGACCTATTTCTTTTCTACTTTCATTCGGAACATTTTTCAATTCAGAAAACAGGTCTTTTATTTTATTTTTTGAACCTAAATATTTGATTCTAAATCGTTCTAGTTCTTCGATATTTTTTATCGATTCGCCAACTATTTCCTTAACGATTTCTTCAATTTTCTCTTTCATCATTCTAATAATTACCAACCTTCAGTACGAATATACGTCTAAGATACTGAAAGATAGGTGTAACTTTTTGCAACTATTAATTGTTTTATTGTAACAAAACCTATTTAATAGCGTACGAAGTTAAGAATTAACAAACAAAGATGTTTTTAAATAGTCTAAAATTAGATTACCTTTGGAAATCAACGTTTAATGTAACCGCATGAAAGCTACAATTAAAAGAACAGTATTTATTTTAACAATCGTTTTATCTATTGGTTTTTTACAATCATGTAAAAATAAAGACCCATCTATTGTTAAGGTATATGTAAGATCTGCAAGTAACCAACTGGTAGAGGGAGCAAAAGTAATCATTATTGGTGATGTTGATTCTAACCCAGCCACTAACTCGTACGTTGATACTGTTATTACAAACGGATCAGGTTTCGCTTCATTTAATGTTGCGCCGTATTATGATGCAGCTACAAAAGATCAGACTGTAGCCTATTTTGATATTATTGCTAAAACAAACACTAAAATAACAGAAGGATATATTCGAAGCAGAGTTAATACCACTGCGGTTGAAACAGTTTACCTTCCATTATAATACTTGAATTATGAGAATGAATAAATTAATTGGTTTTACACTTTTTGCTTTAATTGGATTTTCTACTATCGTAGGTTGTCGTAAAAAAGAAGACACGATTGCTATTGTTATTGTTAGAAATGACGCTAATGAAGCTGTTTCTGGTGCTACAGTTAAGCTTAAAGCTCAAAGCTCTGTTGTTGGACAACCAACCGAAATTAATACAGACGTTTTCCCGATGACCGCAACATCTAACTCATCAGGTCAAGCAACATTCAACTTCAATGATGTCTATCAACTTGGTCAAGCTGGAGTTGCAGTACTTTCGATCGAAGTTGTTTCTGGAACATCTACAGGAATTGGTGTAATTAAGGTTGAACAAGAAGAAACGACTGAGGAGGTTGTATTTATTACTCCATAATACAAAATGACATTTAAAAAAGGGCGTTTCAAATGAAACGCCCTTTTTTATTTATTTTTTTCTCCGTTTACCATATACTGTAAGCCTTTTCGAAATCTTATTGTCAAAAGCATCTCTAATCCTTACAGTATAAATTCCTTCATCGAAAAGTTTAATATTCAGTTCTAAACGATTATAACCCTCTACTACCTCTTGTTGCGTTTCAAATGCTAAGACTCCTTCTTCATCAATTACGGAAACATTGACATAACCCGAAATTTTAGAATCGTAGGATAACGACATCAACTTATTCACCTTTCCTTGAACAGGAACTAATAGCATATTAGTCAATACAGGGTGATTAACATTTACAACATCTAAAACTGTTTCCTTCCCTAAATTGTCAACCCGTTTAATTCTAAAAAACTCATGTGCCCCTTCTGCAAAATTAATTTCAGAGACCTCGTAAGTATGCCTTTCGTTATGGTTTCCTATTGATTTAACTCGTGTAACTTTTTTCCACGTTTCTTTATCTATTGACTTTTCAATTTGGAAATAAGCGCCTTTTTTTTCGCGTTCAACATCCCATCTAAAATGTATAATCTTAGATGACAACGTAGCTACCATTGATACAAAGCTAATATCACGGTCTTCTGTTGAGTCTGATTCAAAGACATAGGCAGAACTGTGATGACTTAACATCAAAACTACAAAAGCGGCAATAAATTTGGTAAACAAATTCATAAGAGTGTAATTCTCCTGTTAAGATAAGAATTCGATACTAAAAATATAACTTTACAGCACCAAAGATATTAACGTGCTTATGGTGATAGTTTGTGTATAAATTAATATGCGCTCATAGGTATTACAAACCAGTTATTGAAAAATCATTATGAAAAATAGATTTCTCCTTTTTCAACTAACTCACCTCCAGTCATTTTAATAAATAATTGTATTAAGGCCACAACATCTTTCTCGCAGTACACTTTTATTCGCTCTAAGTCATTTTCTTCGAAATAAACTCGAGCTACATCCGCTCCAGAAATATCATCCTTAGGTGTTGGTATTTTAAATACATGACATAATAATGCCAATGAAGTATATGCTTTAAAATCGCCAAACTTCCATAGTTCCATTGTATCTAGATGGTTAATTTCCCATGGTTTCTTTCCTGCTATATCTAAAACTGGTGGTAATTCTATTCCATTTATTAGCATTCTTCTACAGATATAAGGGAAGTCAAATTCTTTCGCGTTATGTCCACAAAGAATACTCATTGGAGAATTATAATGCTCTTCCAATAACTTCTTGAATTGCATCAAAAGTGTTTCCTCATCATCATGATAAAATGACTTCATACGAATTTGCTTACCCGTATGTGATTCGTTCACAAAGCCAACTGAAATACAAATAATTTTACCAAATTCAGCATAGATTCCACCGCGCTCGTTATAAATATCACTAAACGTCTTATCATCCTTTTGCATGAAACGTGTTTTCAATTCAAACAACTCTCTTGACTTCTCATCCAGTTTATCAAATTGATAGGTTTGAGGAACAGTTTCAATATCTAAAAATAGAATTTTCTCTACTTGAACTTTTTTTAACATTTGTATTGTAAATTAGGGTTGATTGTTTTCGTTGTTCTATTGAAGTTAGTGAAAAATTGCAGATTAAACTTAAAAAAAGCAACTTTGTATAAATCGTAGTTATGGCGGAGAGTTTAGTGCTAATTAGTGGAGATAAGAAAGCAGCATACGAAAGTTTGATTCCTCAAATTAAAGCGTTAACTGAAGGTGAAACCGACTCAATTGCAATTCTTGCAAATGTTACGGCGGCTTTAAAAGAGGCTTTCAATTTTTTCTGGGTAGGGTTCTATCTTATAAAAGAAGACGAGTTAGTTTTAGGTCCATTTCAGGGTCCTATTGCTTGTACACGCATTCAGCATGGAAGAGGAGTTTGTGGAACTTCTTGGGCTAATAACGAAACTATAATTGTGGAAGACGTAGAGACATTCCCCGGACATATCGCATGCAGCAATCTTTCAAGAAGTGAAATTGTTGTGCCATTAGTAAAAGATAACAAAGTAATTGGTGTTTTAGATATCGATAGTTCTGATTTAGCTACATTTGATGAAATAGACAGCGAACAATTAAATATATTGTGTTCATGGTTAGTTACCGTAATATAATCTTCTTATCTATCTTATTCATTGCTTCATGTGCGCAAGTTGGAATCATTACAGGTGGTGATCAAGATGTATACGCTCCCAAACCAATAGCGGACAAAACCTCTCCGAAAAACGGAACCACAAACTTTAAAAACAATAACATTGAAATTCCTTTTGACGAATTCTTTCGATTGAATAGTCCGAATGAAAATGTTGTTATGGTTCCTCCCCATGCAAACATCAACACCTCTTTTAAGGGTAAAACGCTCTTTTTAGATTGGGAAGATACTTTACAATCCAATACGACATATGCTATCTACCTGAATAATGCAATCAAAGACCTTTCCGAAGGAAATGATTCTATTATTCAATTTGTTTTTTCAACAGGCGAAGAGTTAGATACGCTATCATATGAAATTGAGTTGAGAGACGCTTGGTCTAATAAACCAATCTCTAAAGCAATCGTTGCTTTATATGACAAGCAGTCGGATGAGCTTAAGAGTTTCGCTGAAACCAATTCCGCAGGTATCGCTTCGTTGAATTATTTGCGAGCTGGAGAATATAAGCTGTTGGCTTTTAATGATGAAAATGGAGACTTAGAGCACCAAGATCATGAAGCTATAGCGTTTGATGACTCCGAAAGTTTTACCCTTTTAGAAAGTAGAATCGATAGCAACATATATAGAATGTTTGTTCCGGAACCAGAAGCTAAAATCACTTATAAGAGTTTTGTCGGACCGAATTCTTATTTTGTAGCGGCTAATAGAAGCCTTGAAAATAGTTCTTTCATAATTAATGGTGAAGTTGTTCCAGCTAATCAACAACTGTTTCATGCGGAAGACAGCGTGCAGTTATTTTGGAATTCAGATACTTTAACCAAAGCAGAGATTGTTGTTAAAAATGATGTTATTAATGATACGCTTTCATTGAGGTATTCTAATAAAACGACTCAAAGTCCGCTAGTTTTAGCATCACAAAATAAAAATCACGTCTATGCACCTAGTGAAAGCATTACTTTTGCCTTAAACGACTTAATTTCAAACATAGATACATCTCTTGTTGAAATTATAGATATAGATGATTCAACTAAAATAACTGACTACACTTATACAATAGAATGCAATAAATGTACCTTCATGTTTGACCGAACAGATGTAAAGAAAGTGCGCGTTGAGTTTAAACAAAACTCCCTGTTTGGTATAAGAGATAGCCTGGAAAAAATTCCTTTTATAATTACCCTGAATGAGGCACGTAAATATGGAGCTATCAACGTGAACTTAGGTTACTATACTGAACCTATCATACTTCAGGTCATTAAAGACAATAACGTTTTCGATGAGATCAAAATTGAATCGCCAACGGAAGAATTACTTTTAACTGAATTAGAACCCGGTCAATATACCTTTATAGTAGTTAAAGACGAAAATTCGAATGGAAAATGGGATGTTGGTAATTTATCTAAAAGAAAACAGCCAGAAACATTAGATGTGTACTCCACACCAACAAAAGTTCGGGCCAACTGGGAAGTTGAAATAGAATTAATTCCGACTGAATAAATGAAATCACCACTAAACAAAGCTTTTAGTGGTTGGAAGATTGTTCTAGCAATTTCCCTCGGGCTATTCGTTTCGGGCTGGATGCTTCATCGAAGCTTGTCTAAGCCACATTATCAATACTCTGAAATAGGAACTCACTCCTGGATCGATTCGAACCAAAATGGACTTGTAGATCATAACGACCCTGATGAATTCATTTTAGATAAAAATGGTAAATACGTTGAAGAAACGTTGGCTTCAACACTTCAAAACATTGACTGGAATAGCACCGTACTCTTTTGGCTATTCATTGCTATACTAGCGATGATTAGTCGAGACTTATTTTATATTATTCGAATTCGTATACTGACGAAAAACAAATTGTCCTGGAAAGCTAGTACCTATGTTATTCTGTTATGGGAATTTGCTTCGGCATTATCCCCAGGAGTAGTTGGTGGTTCCGCTGTTGCCATGTTTATTCTTAATAGAGAAACTGTTCCATTTGGAAGAGCCACAGCAATTGTAATTATTACAGCTTTTATGGACAACCTTTTCTTCGTTCTACTTATTCCTTTCGTGTTTTTATTCATTGATACAGCTACTCTATTTCCAGATACAGAAGGAGCTTCTTTAGCTTTAAGCTGGTGGTTCTGGGTTGGTTTTGGGGTGATTTTTAGTATTTGCTCTTTGTTGTACTTAACCTTGTTTTGGTTCCCAAAGTTAGCTTCAAGGTTTCTATCGTTTATTTTTAGATTCCCTTTAATTCAACGATGGCGTTTCATAGCTGTTGAGTGGGGAAAAGAAATTGAAAGAGCATCCAAAGAGTTTCAATTGGAACCTTTCTTGTTTTGGTTGAAAACGTTTGGGAGTACTTTTTTTAGTTGGATATCCAGGTACTTTGTCATAAACGCAATATTAAACGCATTTTTAGATTTAGGATTTGTTGACAACATTATTGTACTTGGTAAACAACTAGTTTTGTGGTTATTTATGTTAGTTAGCCCAACACCCGGTGGTAGTGGTGTAGC
The DNA here is from genome assembly GCA_022447585.1 of Crocinitomicaceae bacterium. Classification (GTDB taxonomy): domain Bacteria; phylum Bacteroidota; class Bacteroidia; order Flavobacteriales_D; family Crocinitomicaceae; genus UBA4466. The sequence goes on from JAKVAR010000006.1 coordinate 247,438, forward strand.
TGAATACGCCTTTGGGGAGCTTTTAGCTAGCTTTAGTTCATCCATGATATTACTCACAGCTCTAGCCATAATCTGGCGGCTAATCTCATATTTTCCATATTTATTTATTGGGGCTATAGTTCTTCCTGCATGGATTAGAAGAACCTCTAGTTAAACCTTAGTTTATATATTGAACTTAGTGCAACAATCATAAGTACGTAAACCAATTCTGGAATTGAAAAAAACTGTTCAAGTGCTACACATACAGCTGCTAGGGTAATTATTGATATTAATGCTGTAATGTGCTTTTTCCATATATCGGATAACTGAGCTGTTTTAAACCTAGCTGGTATTAGAAACTCCATTCGAAATTGCATAAAACCAACAAGAAACACCAAAGGAATAAGAATTACACCTTGTTTTATACCCAATTCTTCATAGTTCCAGAAGTTAATTGCTTCTTTCCAAAAGTTTATATCTTCCACTATAAAAAGCATTGAGAAATGGATAATTAATAGCGCAGCTAATAAAAGAATTAAACTCACTATACCATATTTCATCCAAGTTGATTTACTCAACTGTTGGCTCAGCACTATTTTTTTTGATTTCAAATGTAAAATCACCTCATCCGTTAGCATATCAATAAAATAGAAAAGCAGGATAAAATATAAACTCCAATCCCATAAAAAGAATCCACAAATTGGAATTAAAGCATCAGAAGCTAACTGTACATACTTCGGGTCTACTTTCATTACCTCATACTTTCAGCTTCTTTCCTTGACAATTCAAAATCTGGGTTATATTGAAGTGCTTTCGCAAAAGATTGTAGTGCTTGTGTTTTCATATTTTGATCTTTATAACACAAACCCAAATTATGCCAAGATTCAACATGTCGTGGTTCTGTTTTAAGAGCACTTTTATAATAATAGATAGCACTATCTATATCTTCCAATTCAAATTGTTTAATATATCCTTGATGAAACAATCCGCGGTTTACATAAAAATCAGATGTGTCAGAAGCCATTTCACGGTATAAGTTAACGGCCTCTTCTATTTGCCCATGACTTTGCTTAGCAAAAGCTAGTTGATATCTAATTTCTTGTATGTTTGGTTTTAGTTCCAAAGCTGTTGTAAAGTATTCCACACATAAAGGATCGTTTTCTGCTTGATACATCTGACCTAAAAAGAAGTAAGCCTCAAAAAACTCAGGATCTTGCTGGATTGCTGTTTGGTATGAAGATTTCGCCAATTCCATATTTCCAATTTGACGGTAGGTTGTTCCTTTTAAAACATAAGCATTTCTATACTTAGGGTCAATACGAAGAGCTTCATTTATATATTGAAATGTTTTTTCAAAATCTTGTTGGTAGTTGAATGTAGCAGCTAAACCAACAAGAGCTCTTAAGTTTTTTGGCTGTGCTTTAACTACCTTCTTGTAATTGCTTTGAGCAATAGCAACATCTTCAACACTTCTCGCTTCCCTATTATTTAAAACCTCTGCATAAAGAAGCCTTGAATTAATGTTATTTGAATCTATTCTAAAGGCCTTTGCTGCGTCGTTCATTGCGATATCATACTCATATGAATCCAACAACTTATTCCCTCTTTCAATTAATAATTCAACACTATCCGGAAACTGTATTATTAAACTATCTAAATCTCGAGGACCCTCAACTACAACATCAACTGTTTCTTCACAGCTAGACATAGTAAATATGAAAACTGTTACCAAATAAATCTTAAATACAAAAAATCTCATGGTTACAAATTTATTCGAATTTTTCGGACTCTTGTCAACAGAGTAGTATATCTGTAATACGGATTAATATATCAACAACTTATTTTATAGAAATTTCGTATTTTTGTAACATGAAAAACTGGAATAAAGTAACCCTGATTTTCGCAGTATTAATGATCACAGATTTTGTGTTTGGGCAAGGATGTTCTCAATGTAAGTTATTGGCTGAACAAGGAAGTGAACTGGACGAAGCTTCTTTTGGCACCAATATCAATTACGGCATTCTCTACCTTATGGCAATGCCCTACATTATCATCTTTTTTATTTTTAGAAAAAAGATAATTCAATTCATTAAAAGAAAGTTCGATCGCCCGGTTTAGAATCGTCTTGCTCTGGTTTTAAATAACGAATGGTCTAAGTTAGTATAGGCCAAAGAAAATTCTAGCGATCCTCCACTATTCGCTCTTCTTAATGTAGAAACCGTGACATCATAAGAAATTCCAAAATGGAAACCTTTCCAATCTAACACAACTGTTGGAATTACAGCATCTTTAAATCTTGCATAGCATCCTATACCTATGAAGGCATCTTGTGTGTTTCCTGTAATCTTGGTTGAATTCTGAAAGCGATATTTCATAATAAACCCTAATAGACTTTCATAGTGCCCCCCTTGCACAAACTGAACGAAGTTAGCCTCAATTCCTAATGGCTGGCCTACAAAATCAGATTCAATTCCTATATTTCCAACATATTTTCTTTGTAAGAAGTCTGAGGACCCATCTATATATTTCATTTTAGGTTGATTCAAGTGAAATCCTGCGATACCTAACTTAAATTTAAAATCATTGTCGCGCGCAAAAGAACTTTTACCACCGTCAAAAACATAATATATTCCCGCTGAAGCATCTATATAGACGAATGAATTTAGTGTGTTTTGCTCACCGCTATTTACAGTTGGGTTAAATGTTGACCCATCCCATTGATTCATAAATGTAACACCCCTTAAATCCGCTTTTCTAGAACCAAACCCACCTTGAACTCCGGCAGAAATAATATGTCCTGATCTTCCCATTGGTAGAATCCCGCTTAATGTAATTGAACCGGTTTGATTACCAAAATTCGAATCACCTCCAATATCATTGAAGAACATTACACCCAGTCCTAAATGAGCCTTATCATTTAAGTGGCTTTTACCAATATTAACATCAGCAGAGATTGCTGTAGTCATGAATTGAGTTTGCGCCCCTAACCATTGATTTCTATGGTTAATAGTTGCTCTTTCCCAACCATCAAAAACTCCAGCAGCTCCCGGGTTTATAAACAGTGGCGTTTGAGAAGACTGTGCGAAATGCAAATCCTGCCCGAAAACCCCAGACCCTAATAATAAACTAAATACTGCTATCGAAAACTTCCTCATCCTACTTCACTAAAGTTATATTTCCTGACCTTAACTCTCCTTCTCCATTCATGTATACAGCCTCAAGAACGTAAGCATAAACACCTGCGCTCAATGCCACTCCATTCAGTGTTCCATCCCATTCAAAACCTTTTTCACTAGTAACTAACATTCTGTTACCCCAACGGTCGTATAATGAGAATGTAAATGATAAAACATCTTTACCTACAATAATTGTATACGTATCATTATTACCATCTCCATTTGGTGAGAATCCAGTAGGCACGTGAATTCCATTTACACAATCTATCCCAGTAGCATTTGGACTACAAGCATCTAATGGATTCGATCCATTGTTAACCTCGTCACCGTCTGATATTCCATCTCCATCTGTATCTGGATTATTAGGGTCCGTTCCTAAAACACCTTCCTGGGCATCAGTTAAACCATCACCATCTGTATCAATTTGACAAGATGGGTCAGAATCGTCTGGATCACATGGGTTAAAAGGATCTGTTCCATTTGCAATTTCATCAATATCTAAGAATCCATCACCGTCACAATCAGAACCAGAAGTAATTGGCATAGTAATAGAACTAACTAAATAAGAGCAAGGGTCATTTGGATCTGTGCCATCAGTTGCTTCGATTGTATCCTCAACACCATCATCATCTGTATCTAAGTCAGGACCATCAACAATAAACACCGCTATAACACTATCTGGAGCCGTGAGCGAAATTCCATTAGTATCCTCTGTAATTGCACCAGACATCGGTCCAACAACATACTCCCAGTGATCAAATAAATACCCTGGTTCAGGTTGAGCAATCGTTATTGTTTCAATGCCTCCATAATAAGATGTTGTCCATGGATAAGTTGGTGCCCAAACCGAGTTTACTTTAATTGTACCCGAAGCTGCAGGATCAACATCAAAAGTCACATCATAAGGTCCCTCCAAATCATAGCAGTCAATCAACCCTTGTTCTAAGGCCAAACATCTTTGATCAATAAAATCTCGCATAGCTTGTACATTTGCCTGCCAACCAGCAAGAGAACCACCCCATCTATTCACTTGACCTGTCATTTCAGGAGTAAGAATATTTATCATACTATCAAGTAACTGATTCATATAATCGCAAGAAAAGTATGTATTAACAAGATCCACATAACGTGTAATGTAATACTGTTCAACCATAGGGTTTTCTGCAATTAATTTTTCAAGAATGTCAGTATGTCCTTGACCACCAGGGTCTGGCAAGTTTTCTGCGTTACAAGGGTCAGCATTTGCTGAAGGGTCTGGAATTCCTGTATAATTCGTATAATGCCCAAAAGTGGCATCCATATCCCAAAGCACATATCTCCATTTTTTCTTTTGTCCAGCTGGATCCATTCCTCTCCACCAAGCCGTATTCCAGTTTAACCAATCTTGATTTACCACATACGAATTAAACATGAAGTAGTCTGCCAATGACGCCCATTTTAACTGTGATTTTGCATAATCAAAATCTGGACCAGGAGCCATGTTATTATTCATAATGAAATTAACCAAAGCATCCCAATCAGCTTGTGAATTTGGAGCTCCATACTCTTCCCAAGTACCCCCCCAAGTTTTTAAATATTGTATATTGTATTTGTCTTGTTGGTAATAGTATTTAGTATAATCATGATCATCCGCTTTTTCACGAATCTCATATACTCCCCAATATTCTCCATTTAGATAAACAACTGCTGGTCTCCAAGTTCTTTCATCTAACAGCATATCAGCTCTGTCCGATAAAGTATGAATAAACGCATCACGAATATGGGCTCCCCCTGGCTCAAACGGATAGTTATCACTTGCCCCAGGTTTAAGAATTACACGTTGAAAATTATCTCTTGATTTCTCTGGGAAAATTTGATGATCCAAACCGTCCGTATAACCAAACTGGTCTTTCATAATGAAATCAAAACCTCTTTGATCATATGCCCAAGAATCATTTCCGTGTTTGTTAAAATTACCATCACCTTTATCAATAAAGGCGCCGTTTTGTTCAAATAACTCAAATGAACCTACTTTGTTAGCGTTACCTCCCCAACCACCTTGGTTACCATTTGCAATTAAATCAAAAAGTTCATCTCCACAAACCGAGACAACAGGCACTGTATGAGTTACGCCAATAAAATATGTGTTTGTTTCTACAAAGCTGGCTTCATTAGCATCAAAAGCTGCCGCTCGAATCACAGTGGTTGTAGAAACATTAATTGGGCCTGAATATGCTGTGGAACTAGCATTAGGTTCTGTACCATCTGTCGTATATCGAATTGTTGCCGCAGGATTTGCACAACTTATAGCTACATTTTGCGCACCCGCATAAAAACCTGATGCAATACTCATTGTAGGTTTTGGTTCATAAAAGTTCTGCGCTCCAACATTTGCCGCATTAGGTGTTGGGGTTGTAAATAACTTCCAATCAACGGCACCATCTGTAGATCTACCGACAGAATGGTCCTTCTTCGTTAAATGTACTATTTTTATAGAGTCAATTACATTCCCTAAATTGTTTGCTAAAATAATCCAATCATTTTGAGTTTGCTTTAAGGTAAAGTTAGGATGCAGCTCGCCTCCCATTGTCGTATTTCTTCCAGAGCCAACAACCATTAAGTAACCATTAGCAGGAATTGTACCACTAGGTATTGCCCATTTGGTTAAATTCGAAGATTTATCAGAAAGAAAATAACCTGTTAAGTCAACCGCAGCTCCAGTACCATTATAAATTTCAACCCAATCTTCATTTTCACCAAAGGCGTCTGTATGTATGTTTAGGTTTGAACAAGAATACTCGTTGATAACAATTTGAGCATTTATATTAAAGCCAACAAATAATGCGGCCAATGCAAATGCAATTTTCAACAAAGATGAACGTTTCATGTGTATGTAGTTTTAGTTGAAACATGGTTTAAAATGAGACCACGCTATATCAATATTAAGAATTTTAAAACAATATTGTATATTCGTAACGAAGAAACTACGTAAATGGTTGAATTGCTATACACCTGTTTCTCAACTCAACAAAAAATTAAACATCAAACTATGAAGGTCTTTTTTATAATTGTATTATCCATTTTTACTTTAACATCATTGAACTCATGTAAAAAGGTTGAGGGGCCTGGTGGAGCCGCTACAATTAAAGGTCATATTTTGAAAGAAAAAATGATTGCTGGACAAGCATATTTTCACGATGCTGCCGATGAAGACGTTTATTTAATCTACGGAAACGAAGACTCCTTCTACGATGACGATATTAAAACATCGTATGATGGAACTTTTGAGTTTAATTATTTAGAAGAAGGGAATTATCAGTTTTTTGTTTATTCTGATTGTCCAACTTGTTTAAGTGGTGATACAATTATTAAACAAGATATTTTAATTGGAGAGAAGAAAGAAGTTGTTGATTTAGGAACTATTACAATTCAATAATGAGAGGTTTATTATTGTTCCTTTTTCTTAATTTTTCTTTTATTTCTATCTCCCAGGATGATTTCATGGTATGGACAGAAATTGGAGCAAAAGGGAAAATTGTAAAAAATTTAGGATGGAAAATGGACATAAATACTCGATTTATTCCTGGTGTCCAAACTTTTTTTCCTCAAGTAGGACTTAGCTATAAAGCCACCAAATGGTTTAAAACATCTGCTGAGTATCGCTTTATTATTGATAAAAACAAATATGGAAATTTTAAGGCTTCCAATAGGTTAAACTTCAATCTTGGTTTTAAGCATGATATTAAGCGATTCTATGGGAGTATGCGTTTAAGATATCAATATGCCTTCGATCGTGTAAACTCAGAAGAATATGACGGGGATTTCGATCAGGCATTTCGTTTTAAGCCGGCTATCGAATATAAAATTAGAAAGAGTCGTTTTATTCCTGGAATTAGCGCTGAATGGTTTTTAAACCCATCATATGGTCCAAAACAAGGGTTTACTAAAATAAGAATTGCTGTTGGAACCGTTATAGAGCTAAAAGGACCTCAAGAACTATCAATTAAGTATCAACTCGATAAAAAGTTCAGAGATTATGGTGCACCAAAACGCCACGTTATCTCTTTAGGATATAGTTATAAGTTTTAACTACTTTTTTGCTTTCTCTACTCGGAAACCGAGGTCTAAAACCTCATCAATTTCTGATTCAGTAATTCCTTGCTCTAGAGTAAACTTGTATTTACCAGCTAATGGTAATTTACGGCTTTTAAAATACAGTGGCGTTTCAACGACTGTTCCTGTTTTGTTTCCTATCCATGAACCATCTGGGTTGGTAATCATAATTTCAAACGGCTCTCTTGCTGAAGCCCCATCAGGAGACTCTGTTTTCATGAATATCCACAAATTGTTGTATTTATAGTCTGTTGTTGTTCTTAAAGAAAGTGTAAAATCATACTCTTGATTTATGTCGACAACCTCGACATTATACTCTGGTTTTACATTTTGTTCCCAAGTCATTCCATCAAAAGAGTACACTTTTTCAAAAATAGGTTGATCTCCACAAGAAGTCAAAATCAGCCCCAACATGAATACAAACAAACTAATCTGCTTTCTCATTTTTGTTCGGTGGTTTTCGTTTATTTGGTCTTTTTCTTCTATTATTTTGTTTAGGCTTTACCGCACCATCTATTTTTGTGTTTTCGCTCTGTTTACTGTTTGAGTTAGCCTTTTTAGGCTGAACTGATTTTTTACTTAATTGATCCTTAGGTTTATTCGCTTTTTGTGCTGGTTTTCCTTTACTTTTTAGGTTCGCACTTTTTCCTTTTGGTTTAAGGTTTGAATTTCCCTTTTTAGGCTGTCCTTCACGCGAATTTTTAGGCTGATTAGGTCTGTTTCCTCTGTTTTGATTGTTAGCTCCTTTCTTTGTTGGGCGCTTTTTCTTTTTCTTCTTAAAGGCATGTTCAAAACGATTTAAACTATCTTGACCTACAACATTCGTATAATCTGGCTCGTCTACAACAACGACTTCCATAAAATCTTTTAAATCCGCAGGTTTTTTACCCTCCTTATTCATTTTTATAACCTCTCGGACCCGCTCTGGCTTCATTGGAATTAACCCTGAAGCAAAATCTCCTTCATAGGCGTACCACATTTCTTGCTTAAAGACATCAGTTTTGATATGAATTGCTGTTCCTTTTTCTGTTCTTAATTTCAGATCTCCTTTCGGGAATGCTTTCATTGCATCCAGGTACATATCTAATTCATAATTCAAACAGCACTTTAGCTTACCGCATTGTCCTGCTAATTTCTGAGGGTTTAATGATAGTTGTTGATATCGAGCTGCTGATGTAGATACTGATCTAAAGTCGGTTAACCAGGTAGAACAACAAAGTTCTCGTCCACAAGAACCTATTCCACCTAAACGAGAAGCTTCTTGTCTTGAGCCAATTTGGCGCATCTCAATACGAATCTTAAACTCATTCGCCATATCGCGAATTAATTGTCTAAAATCAACTCGACCCTCTGCCGTATAATAAAACGTCGCTTTAGTTAAATCCGCTTGGTATTCAACATCTGAAATCTTCATCTGTAGTCCAAGATTTACCGCAAGTGTTCTTGATTTATACATCACTTCTTTTTCTAAAGAACGTGCTTTTATCCACTTGTCAATATCCTCTTGTTCAGCTACTCGCTTTATTTTTTTAGCCTCCATAGGTTTAAACCCAGGAGCTTTCTTTCTTACTTGTATTCTCGCTAGTTCTCCAACAACAGAAACTACTCCAACATCTTGGCCCGGGGAGCCTTCAACTACTAAAACATCGCCCGCTTGGAGCGCGGCGTTCTTTGTATTTCTGTAGAATTCCTTACGGCTATTTTTAAACCTGACTTCTACTATATCATATGGAGTTTGACCACCTGGTAACGCCACGTTAGCCAACCAGTCATATACTTCTAATTTGTTGCAACCGCCAGAACTACAAGTACCATTGTTTTTACATCCTTTTGGAGTTCCTACTCCACAATTGGTACAGCCCATTCTAACTTACTTTGGGATAAAAATACACAATATTATCGACGCATAACAACATGAAGTTAACGAAGAATTAACCTCTTTTTGTTTAAACCTAAATTTTTTGATGCTTTAACTTAGGCTACATGTATGTATCGCATAACTTGGAAACATAGATTTGTAAAAAGTATTTTACTGTTTGCATTTCTTTCTATGTGGTAGTGAGCGTCGTTAAATGTTTTCATAAAATCAATGATATTATTTCCTGTAATAAACTTTGAGAAGTTCATGAGAAATTTATTTTCATCTTCAGATACTTTAATCAAATGGTCTTCAGTATAGTTTTTTAACATGCTCTGACGAAACATATGCAACGCATATTTTAAAAAGACTTTTTGATGCTCTTTACTTGTTGCCGCAATAGCTTCTGCCCAGCTCATCATTTCTAGCACACTCTTCTTATAGCAAACGCGCATTAATTGAATAAAAAGCGTCTTGTTTTCATCTTGCTCAAGATGATCTCCTAAAAAATCAAACGCCTCAATTAAATCTCCATCAACCCTAGCAGCAAGGCTATCTGCGTTTGCCGTAGACATTTTTTTATCTGACCGAAAATAAACACTCATTTCGTCCATTTCTATTCTGGGTATATTTACGACCTGGGTTCTAGACAGAATAGTTTGCAACATGTTTTCAGAAGACTCAGCGATGAGAATAAACAATGTTTTTGCCGGCGGTTCTTCCAGAATTTTCAACAACTTATTCGCACAAGTTACATTCATTTCTTCTGGCATCCACATCATCATAACTTTATAACCACCCTCATATGACCTCAACGATAATTTTTTGATTATTTCTTGACTCTCGTCTTTGCTTATAATCGGCTTACGTTCCTTGATATCAATTTTTTTAATCCATGTATTCAGGTCAAAATAAGGTGTTTCCTGAAGTTGCTCTCTCCACTCCGGTAAAATACGATCTGACGTTTTACTGATAGCCTGAACAGATGGGAAAGAAAAATGTAAATCGGGGTGTTGATACGTTTCGACTTTTCGGCAAGATGCACATTCACCACAACTATCTTCCGCCTGCCTGTTTTCACAAAATAAATATTGGACAAATGCCAATGCTAAAGGCAATCCTCCATACCCAGGTTTACCCAAAAAAATTTGCGCATGGCTTACCTTCTCATGATTGATTTCATTAATCAAATGAGTTTTAAGGTTTCTCTGACCGATTACTTTTGAAAAAAGCATAACACAAAAGTACTCGAAAATTTGGACTTATTTTTGCTTGTAAGAGTCGTTCAAATATGAATTCGTTATATTTAGAGTTCAATAATTCAAAGAAAAATGAAAAAGGTTTACGTATTAGTTTCAATAGTATTGGCTTCTTTTGGTTCATTTGCTAGTCAAGCAGGATCAATAATATCAATAGATAATGTCGCTAAAGAAGGTGTTGGAGTAACTGTTTCCGTTAAAAACGGTGAAACACCGGTAAAAGGCGCCTTAGTAAAAATAGTTGCAGAACGCATGGTTATCGGCGCTGCAACAACAGATGAGAGTGGTAATGCCACTATTAACATTGAAAACTATGGTAGACAAACAGTATCCGTTGAAGTATACCATACACTTTATAAGTCAGCAAAACTTACAGCTTTACAACTTGAAAACGGAAAAACATACTCTGTTTCAATGGTTCAAAAAGGCGAGAATGTTAAAGAAAGTAGTGAAGCAGCATTAGTTAAAACACAGGAAAAGATAGATAGAGAAGTTGCTGACGCTGAAGAAGCGGCTAAACGCAAAGAAGAAGCCTTAAAAAGACAAGAAGAACATCGTAAAGAAAAGGAAGAAATTGATGCTTTAGCTGAGGCAAGTCGCAAAGAAACCGAACAGGCCAAAAAAGAGACAGAAGAAGCGGCTATGGTTGCGGAAGAGTTTAAAAACGAAGCTGATCAAATGTCAGAAGAAAGACGTAAAGAGCTTGAGGATCAAGTTAAAGAACGTGAAGCTGCCGCAAAGCAAAGAGAAGAAGAAGCTAAAAAGCGTAATGAAGAGTTAAAAGCAGTAAGCGGCTCATTAGAAAGCGCAAAAAAAGAAGAAGAGGCTGCGAAAAAAGCTGCTTCAAAAGCACAAAAACTGCAAGAACAAGAAATTAAAGAGGCTGAAAAAGCAGCCAAAGCAAAAGAAGCCGCTATAAAAGAAGAAAAAGAGAAGGCGAAAGAAGCAACAAAATTAGCTGAAAGCGAAGCAAAAGCCGAAGAGAAGAAAGAAAAAGCAGAAGCTGCAGCGAAAAAAGAGGCTGAAAAAGCAGCAAAAGAAGCAGAGAAAGAAGCGAAAGAGGCTGAGAAAGAAGCGAAAGAAGCTGAAAAAGAAATAAAGGCAGCTGAAAAAGCCACACAAGAAGCCGCAAAAAACCAAGCAAAACTGGATAAACTAGATGCGACTCAAGATAAACTTGACAACGCCCGTAGAAAACTTGAAACTGAACAGAAGAAACTCGATCGTAAAGTTAAAAAAGGCGGAAACTTCGAAAAGTTGAAAGCAAAACAAAATAAATTAGATCAAGAACATGCAAAACTTGATGTACAACAATCTAAAATTGATTTAAAACGTAAAAAATTGCTTAAAAAATAAAGTCAAATTGATACTTTTGAAAACGGTTGAAATTAATTCAGCCGTTTTTTTTTATTCTATGCTGTCCAAATTCAAATATCAAATATTACTTCACCTCATTATTATTATGTGGGGTTTTACAGGAATTTTAGGAAAGTTAATACATCTAGAAGCTTTCATTATTGTTTGGTACCGTGTTTTTATTGCATTTATAGCGTTAGGAATTGGTATGTTTATACTAAGAAAACCCTTCAAGGTAAGGTCTAGAAAGCAACTCTTAAAAATTGCTTTTGTGGGGATTCTAGTAGGACTGCATTGGATTACTTTTTACATGTCAATTCAGTTATCAACAGCATCATTAGGTATTCTTTGTTTATCAACAACTACAGTGCATGTAGCTTGGTTAGAACCAATAATAATGAAACGACGAATATCCTGGTTAGAAATTATTTTAAGCCTAATTGTTGTTTATGGTATTTACTTTGTTTCGGGAGATTTTAACGCAAACGAAACAAAAGCACTAGTCTATGGATTAATATCAGCATTTTTCGCTGCGGCTTTCGCAGTTTCAAACACAAAACTAGCCGAAGATTCTACTCCTGCACAAATTTCTTTGTATGAGATGGTTTCAGCGTTTATTTTCATAACAATAGTCTTATTGTTTCAGGGACGTATTGATTTGACAATTTTAAAAATGTCCCAGAGTGACTTCCTTTGGCTTCTTTTCCTTGGAATTCTGTGCACTTCGTTCGCATTTTTAGCAATAATTGAAATAATGAAAAAACTCGGAGCATTTACCGTTTCGTTAAGCATCAATTTAGAACCCGTTTATACGATTTTATTGGCGATATTTATTTTGAAAGAGAACGAATTACTTGGTACAAATTTCTATGTTGGTTCCATTATTATCATAGCAGTTGTTGTTGCAAATGCAGTAATAAAATCAATTGAAAAAAGACGTTTAAAAAAAGCAGGAAATCAAGTTATAACTTCCTAAATTTCAAGTAATCGTAAAAGATTACTTAACCATAAAGTATACCTTTTTCTTTATTGCTATATTTGTATTCCTGTTTAAAACCAGAAACACCTAATTATGAAAACTAAAAACTTTATTGTCCCTCATGACTTTACTGCAGTGTCTAATATAGCACTTGAGCATGCAATTGCAACAGCAACACCTCTAAATGCAGAAATTTATTTATTACACGTAGTAGCCAAGAACAAAGATATTAGTGATGCGGAGGAAAAATTGAACGATGTAATCTCAGGATTTGAAACAACTGTTAAAGTAATTCCATCTGTTCGTGTTGGAAATATTTTTGAAGACATTGGAGACTTCGCAGCAGAACATCATGCCGAATTAATTTTCATGGGAACTCATGGAACTCATGGTTGGCAGCACTTAACAGGAATGAATGCGTTAAAAGTAATTACTCATTCCTCTGTACCTTTCGTTGTTGTTCAGGAAAAAACGGCAAAAGATACAGGTTATGATGATATTGTTGTTCCTTTAGATTTAAACAAAGAAACAAAGCAAAAACTAGCTATCGTTGCAAACATTGCGCGTTATTTTAATTCTAAAGTTCATGTAATTACACCGGAAGAGTCTGATGAATTCTTAAGACATCAAGTAAAAGGAAACATCCAATTCGCTCAGAAATACTTTGCAGAAAGAGATATTCAAGTTACAACTACAATTGTACCAAGCAGTGGGTTTGATAAAGAGGTTGTCAAGCATGCTGTTAATATAGATGCAGATTTAATTGCTATTATGAATTTGAATAAGAATAACTTGTTAGGTGTATTAACAGCAACACACGAAGAGTATATAATTACTAACGATGCACAAATACCAGCCTTGATAATGAACCCTATAGAAGGTGTAAATACTTTATCTGTTGATTTTAACGGTTAACGAAAAACTAGCGATATTAAAAAAGCGCACTTTATAAGTGCGCTTTTTTAATATCTAATAATCGTCTTTTTCCAAACGATCGATTACTTCACGAAGATTTCGTTCCTTTTTCTTGTTACGTGTTTTCTTAGCTGTTTTTGTAAAATACTTATGTTTCTTTAAAAACTGAACTTGAATTTCATCCCACTGCCTATCCGTATCAATCTTACCATGTTGTTTTAACTCTTCGCGAAGTTTTGTTGCAATCTCATGGAAGTCATCCCTTCCTAAATAATCAAGGTCAGCATCACAAATAATCTCTTCTAGCTTGTTCTTTGGTTTATGTGGAATCTCCGTTACATAAATCAATTCTTTGATCTTAATAATATGCTCAGGTGTATAACCATATTTTGGTAGTATTTCGTCTGCTAAACGCGCTCCAATAACCTCATTATTGTCGTATTTTTCAACAAAACCTGCATCGTGATAAGTGGCTGCTGATTTCAATAAAAATAATCCTTCGTCTGTAACGTTCTCCGCTAAAGCCAAACGCTCTACAGCTTGAACTACATCTTGAGTATGCGCTATACTATGATAAAATAAATTTTTAGACAACCTCGTTTCCAGCACCTTCATAATATATCGCTCCGCTTTGTAATAATTAATAGAGCTATAGTGATGTAGGTTTACAACTTGATTAAATTTTTCATTTGGTTTTATTCCCTCCCCTTTAATAGAGAGTTCTGGTTTAATGCGTTCAACAACATACATGTCAATTAACCCTCTACTTTTAGTCTGGGCCTTTCCTTTAAATGCGCATTCAAAATACGGTTCAATTAACTCATACGTTTTTCCAGTAATCGTTACTTTACCTGCTTCACCGAGCATTTCCATACGCTGAGCATGATTTACTGTAGCTCCCCAAACATCAAAAGCTAATCTTTCGGAACCAATAACACCCGCTGTTACTTCTCCTGTATTAATTCCAAGCCTTAGCTCCCAATACTCACGTCCGTTTGCTATAGCATCATTTTTACGCTTATTCATGTAAGCCTGTATTTGAATTGCTGCTAAGCAAGCGTCTATAGGGTTTGTATTATTACGAACAGGAACACCTCCTGCACACATATATGCATCCCCGATAGTTTTAATCTTTTCTAAATTATTACGAACAATTATTTCATCAAACTTAGTAAAGTAAACATCTAGTTTCTTTACAAGTTCGGAGGCAGGCATACGATCTGATATTTTAGTAAACCCAACAAAGTCTGTAAATATTACCGATACCGTTTTATAGGCTCTTGCTCTTGCTTTACCCCGTTTTTTCAATTCCTCTGCTGTAGAAGCTGGAATTACATTCTTTAATAGTTTTTCAGTTTTATCTTTTTCTTTTTGAAGAAGCTCTTGTTGAAGCAAGACATTATTTTTCTCTTCCTCTATCTTCACTTTTTGGCGTTCGATTTTTTTACTCTGTTTTTGTATTTCCTTTGTTCTATCACGAACTTTCATTTCCAAACGAACCTGCTCTCTTCTGGAAGCCTCTATTCTTTGACGGATAAATATTCTTACTGAAAATGCTAAAATTCCAGCCATTAATAACCAAAACCACCATTTTCCCCAAAACGGTGTTTCAATAATAATATTGAGAGTTGCAGGATAACTACTCCATGTACCATCAGCTGATCGAGCATAAACTTTTAAAGTATATGTTCCATATGATAATGCATTGAAATGAATCTGATTTGAAGAACCTAGATGAATTTCACCCTCATCAGAACCTTCCAATAAATACTTATAATTGATTTTTTTTGGATTGCTTAAATCAGAAGACTGAAAAGCAACTGTAAAACTTCTTTGGCGATATGATAAATTCAATTCATCAGTTTTAAAAATAGGCAAAATCAGAGGTGATCCTTTTTCATTTGGCTTTAACCAGTTACCATCTAATTTAAATTTAGAAAATGTAACACTAATATCTTTTTTATTCGAATTAAGCTCTTCTGGTCTGAAGTAATTATATCCATAAATACCACCGAAATAGATAACTCCTTCTTTGGTTATCATATATGCACCAAGATTAAACTCGTTACTCATTAAACCATCAGCCTCAGTAAAATTTTTGACTTTTTTAGTTTTTCTGTTAAAATTACAAACACCTTTATTAGTGCTTAACCAAAGCCCATCATTATCATCAGAAACTACTCCGTAAATTACATCATTTGGAAGCCCATTTGATTTGTTATAAACAGTAACTTTTTTCGTTTTTGAATCCCAATGTAATAAGCCTGAACCCATTGTTCCCAACCAATAAGATTCTTCGTCTACTTGATTAATTGAAGTAATATATTCTGTAGAAGATTTTTCGATTAAGTGGTTGTCTTTAAAAGGTACTATTTCCAAACCTTTCTCTGCCTCAATAAGTATATTTAATCCTCCTACACTTGTCGTAAACCACATATTTCCGTTTAAATCCTTATATACTAAACGACAAATTCCTTTCGAAATAGTGTGTTTTGGGTTTGCCGGGTTATGAATAAAAGGTTGAACCTTTTTAGTTTTAACATTATATAGAAATGCCCCCTTTTTGGAGGCCACCCAGAATAAGTCATCTTTCCAATATGAAATAGAATAAATACGATTAAATTCTTTGGTTTCAACCTTAGAAAAATCATAACTATTTTTGGTTATATTCAATTCAAATAAACCATCTGCACACCCAACAAGCACTTTATTACTGTTAATATACTCTAATGCTAAAACAACTTGTTCTCCCGTAGCTTCTTTTGAAACTTTTTGTTTACGTTCAAATTGTCTAAACTCTCCTGACTTTAAATCCAATCGAGAAACAGCTTTATCTGTTCCAATAAATATAGAATTAAACCCTTGTTCAAAACTCCAAACACTTGCAGTTGGAATTCCTCTTCTTAAATTACCACTTGGTCCGACACCTAAAATACCTCGGCTGGAAGGGTTGAAGCTCGAAAGTCCACGCTGAGAACCGATCCAAAAAGTACCAGACCCATCTTTAATTACTGTATTGAGTTCATTAAAAAGTAATGCTGATTTTTGAAAAATATCTTCGGTACTATGGTGAAAAAAACCTTTCTCATCCAGAATATACAAGCCACTTCCCTTTGTACATATTAACCAGCCAATACCTTGTTCATAAAATAAGTCAGAAATATTTCTTAATCCAAATTTCTGATCTAAACCTAAAAATTTAGGTATTGTTTTTTTAGTAGAAACATTTAACTCAAAAACTCCTTGGTTGGAACCTATTAATATTCTATTTGATCCTTGAGAAATTAGAGTGTTAACTATAACTTGAGAAGGTTTCTTTCCTTTTATTTGAATATTTGAAGCCTTATTTTGATGTGTATTACAAAGAAAAAGACCCTTGTCGTCGGTAGAAACAACAAGAATACCCTTTGATGAAAACTCTAAGTTCTTTGTTTTTTTTGAAGGTATTAGAAAATTATAACTTTGAAATTTACTTTTCTTTGTATTAAACTTAAACACTCCTGATTCTGCTGTAGCAAGCCAAAGGTTACCTTCCTCATCTTCGGTAATATCCTGAATATGGTAAGCAGTACCTTTTTGAGTTGTAAATGTTTTAAAACGTTCAGATAGAAGGTCATACTTAGTTAAACCTTTACTTGTTCCAAACCATAAATTTCCGTTGAAATCTTTATGTGAACAAATAATATACTCACTCTCTAAACCTTTTGTTTCATCCGAAGTAAAAATTTCAAACGATTTTCCATCATATCGATTTAATCCATCCTGCGTTCCAATCCAAAGTGCATTTAAATCATCCTGAATAATTGTTGTCGCCGAACTTTGCGAAAGTCCATCATTGATTGTATAATTTCTAAATCGATAATTGATTTGTGCATAACTATCTAAAGAAAGCAGTATTATAATTATGTATATCAGATACTTATGCACAAATACGTTTGACTACTTTATTACATTCCTGGTAAAGTACCGCTTGATGGTTCAGCTTGAATTGAAGAGTTTTCTAAATCTCTATCGAACAGATAAAGACCTGCATTATCTCCTCCAATCAATTTAATTTTATCTAAAATTGTTCTTGCTAATGCTTCTTCTTCTAATTGCTCAGAAACGTACCATTGAATAAAGTTGTGCGTAGTATAATCTTTTTCTTGAAGACAAACATCAACTAAATTATTAATGCTGTCAGTTACTCTAAGTTCATGCTCTAGTAACAATTGAAATACGTTTTCTAAGGTTTTAAACTCCTTAGCAGGACAATCCAATCCTGGAACAACAGCCGTTCCACCTCTTTCATTTACAAACTTCACCAATTTTAGCATGTGAAATCTCTCTTCATCCGAGTGCGTATATAAGAACTTTGCAGTACCGTTTAACCCTTGGGTTTCAGCCCAAGAGGCCATCGCTAAATAAAATTGAGATGATGATGCTTCTTTTTCAATTTGATCATTCAATGCGTTTTCTACTCTTTTATTCATATCACTGTTTTTTTATAAAGTTACGATTATCAGTAGAATTCTTTTAATTTTTTAAAAAATATAAGCTTAACTTAGCATTAATGACGAGAAAAAAAAAACCTAAAAAAAAACTTAAACAAAGTTTATCCCATATTATCAGAAAGGTATTTTCTGAAAACCCAGAATCAGCATTAAATCATAAACAAGTTTGTGCACTAATAGACGCTAGAGAATCAGCAATTCGCAAATTGGTATTTAACATACTTGAGAGTTTAACAAAAGAGGGGTTTTTAAAAAAGACTGGTCATAGTATTTATCAACTGAATCAATCCGGAAACTTTTTTGAGGGAATATTACAAGTTACACAGCGCGGAGCTGGTTTTGTTGTTGTAGATGGAGACGAGATATCCGATATATACATCGATCCTAAAAATATGCAACAAGGTTTAGGTGGAGATCGAGTAAAAATTCAAATTATTAAAAAAGGACGTTCTAGAAACGAAGGTGTTATTCTAAATGTAGTTGAACGTGAACGAACTCAATTTGTTGGTACAATTCAAATGCATGATAATTTTGCTTTTCTTGTTCCTGATAATAGTCGTGTTGGAACTGATATTTATATTCGCAAAGAAAAATTAAAAGGTGCGAAAAATGGAGATAAAGCGCTTGCAAAAATTACCGTTTGGCCTAAATCTCAAGACAACCCATATGGAGAAGTTATCGAGGTACTAGGAAACACTGGTGGTAATGATGTCGAAATGATTAGTATTCTTGTAAATCAAGGATTGGATTATCAATTCAATGAAGATGTTTTAAGTGAATCTGAAACTCTTACTTTGGAATTAGACAAAAAGGAAATAGCTAAACGTAGAGATTTTAGAGATGTACTTACGTTTACAATTGACCCACACGACGCTAAGGATTTTGATGATGCACTTTCTATCAAAAAACTTCAAAATGGACATGTAGAAGTTGGTGTTCATATTGCCGATGTTAGTCATTATGTGCGACCAGGAATGGCTATGGATAAAGAAGCATTGAAGCGTTCGAATTCTGTTTATTTAGTTGATCGTGTTATTCCTATGCTACCCGAGCAACTTTCAAATATGGTTTGTTCTTTAAGACCCAATGAAGAGAAATTTACATTCTCGGCAGTTTTCGAAATTGACGATAACGGAAAAGTTTATAATGAATGGTTTGGTAAAACTGTTATTCATTCTGATCGAAGATATACTTATGAAGATGCACAAGAAATCATTGAAGGAGCAGATGGAGATTTTAAAGATGAAATATTGTTTTTAGATAAAGTCGCTAAAATTTTGCGAAAAAAGCGATTAAAATCTGGAGCTATGAATATTGAAAGTAAAGAAATGCGCTTTCAGTTAGATGATCAAGGTAATCCTATTAAGGTTAATATTAAAACATCAAAAGACGCAAATAAGTTAATTGAAGAGTTCATGCTTTTAGCAAATAGAAGTGTAGCTACATTTATTTATAACAAGAAAAAAGGGCAAGAAAAAATACCATTTATTTATCGATGTCACGATAAACCAGATACTGCAAAAGTTGAATTATTCAATCTATTTGTTAAAAAATTTGAATATGATATTGACATCAATAATCCTGAGAAAATTTCAACAAATATAAATGCCCTTTTAGAAGATATACGCTATAAAAATGAGTTTGATTTAATTCAAACGATGGCAATTCGATCTATGTCTAAAGCCACATATGAAACTGATAATATAGGTCATTACGGATTAGCTTTTGATAACTATACACACTTTACTTCTCCTATTCGTAGATACGCAGATTTAATGGTACATAGAATTTTACAGGAAGAATTGCTCGAAAAGAAGCATAAATACAATAATGAATTAGAAGATGTATGTAAGCGTATTTCTAGAATGGAAAGAAAAGCTGTTGAAGCCGAACGTGAAAGTACGAAGTATTTCCAAACATTATTTGTTTTAGACCAAATTGGTCAAGTGTTTGAAGGAACTGTTTCAGGTATAGCTGATTTCGGTCTATTTGTTCGAATGGATAATAATATGTGCGAAGGGTTAGTTCCTATGTTAGAAATACCTGGAGATCGTTATAGTTTTGATCAAGACAAGTATGCAATTATTGGAACAAAGACTGGTAAGGAATATAACTTTGGAGACCGAGTTAAAGTTCGTATATATGAAGTTTCAACTCGCAAACGACAAATAGACTTAGAAATGATAGAAGATTAATTAAACCTGCTTAATTCGCTTATTTAAATCATCTCTATAAGAACCACCAATAGGTATTACTTTCTCCACTTTCTCTAGTGTAAGGTTAGGGTATTCTATAGTAGCCATTTTATCTAAACGAATTATGTATGATCTATGAACTCGTAAGAATTCTTCATTCCCCATTTTCGCTTCTATATCCTTCATTGTTGAATGGATTGTGAATCGCGTATCCGCAGTATGAATTACAACGTAATCTTTTAATGCTTCTATGTAGAAAATTTCATCTGTTCTGAGCTTAACTAACTTACTATTTGATTTAACAAAAATATATTCACTACTCTCATCTTTACTCTCCATTATTGAGAATAAAAGATCACGTTCTTTAACAACTTCTTGTTCCTTACCATGCTTGTATATGGCCATTTCAATCGTTGTGTGTAAATCAATTTCCTTAAATGGTTTTAAAATGTAACCATAAGGTTCTGTTATTTTTGCTTTTGATAATGTTGCTTCATCTGCATAAGCAGTCAAAAATATAATTGGAATTGAGTATTTAGTTTTAATAGCATCAGCAGCTTCAATACCATTCATATTTCCCTTCAACATGATGTCCATTAAAACAATATCAGGGTTTTCTGAACCAGCTATTTCAATAGCTAACTCACCCGTTGCGGAAGAGCCTACAACATTATAACCAAGTTTTTTTAAACTGTGCTGAATATCCTTTGATACAATCGATTCATCTTCTACTACAAGTACATTGATTTTAGACATTTGCTGTTGGTTTGATGTTATCAAATTTAATCAAATATTTCGTTCCTTTTTTAATATCAACTTCTATCTCCCCATCTAATTGTTCTACCAAAGTTGTTACTAATTGTAAGCCTAATGTATCTGACTCCATTTCAGTAAATTCTGAAGGTAAACCGACTCCATCATCTGATATTTCCAAACAAACCATCCCATCTTCATCACATAAATCTATTGATATTGTTCCTTTAACTTCGCGTCCCCATGCATACTTTAGCGCATTTGTGATAATTTCATTCACTAATAAACCAGAAGGAATTGCTTGATCTAAAACTAAATCAACATCTTCTAAATTAAGGTCCAAAACAACATCCTCATGAATTCGATAGGACGAAACTAAATTTGTTGTTAAATTTTCAAGATAGTTAGAAAAATTGATACTGGAAAAATCTTCTGTACGATAAAGGTTTTCGTGAATAATGGCCATTGAGCGAATTCGATTACGACTTTCTTGAAGAATATCAAGGGTATTTTCATCCGTTACAAATGAACTTTGAAGATTTAATATACTTGATATTACTTGTAAATTATTCTTCACCCTATGATGTATCTCTTTCAGTAAAATCTCCTTTTCTTTCAATGATTCCACTATTTCAATATTCGATTTTTTCTTCTCACTAATATCATGAGCAACCAAAGAAATTTCTGCTACATCTCCTTCTGTATCAAAGATTGGATTCATAAAAATATCTAGCCAATACTCTGAATCTTTGAAATTCATTTTTAATTCAAACTGCCGTGACTTACCATTTTTAACTTGAGACAATAAAACCCTAAATAACCTTAATCTAGCAGGTGAAATAATTTCCTTAAAGGAATCTTCGAAAGATACTTTAGTTTTTAACTCTTTATTGAAAATTGTAGAAAAATATGCTTTACAATGCGAGTTATACGAGGAAATATCCTCATTTAAAGTAATCGTTAATAAGAATGTATTTGAAGAACTATCTAGAATGGCTTTTGTTCTTAAGAATTGCTCTTCTAAGAGTTTTTCTGTGCGAATACGTTCCATTATTTCTTTAGCTAAACTCTTATTTGACTCTTCTGCCAATTCAGCTCTTAATTTCTCTTTAGCTAAAATATTCTGAACAGAAATATCCTTCATAATAATTAATGAAGCTTCTTCTTCTTCATAAATAGTTCCAACCAAAGTAACATCCACTAATACATGTTCTTTATCCTCATTAATTAGGTTTAAATGAATATTTTGATTGGATCTATCTTTGATATGAAGTTTAATAAGCTCATTAAATCTAATTTGATCTTTTTCAGTGAAGATATTATCCAAATTGAAATCAGATCCAACTAAGCTTTTCATTTCAGAATTTATGTAGAGAATATTACCCTCTTTAACGATCATAATCCCTTCAGGATTATTCTCAAGAATTGATTCTAAATTACGTTGACTTTTTTGAATGGTTCTAATATTCTGATTCAGCAATGTGTTATCTTGAATTACGCATTGATAATATAATTCATTCTCAAGCATAATTTCAATCAAGGTAACCTCAGCTTCAATTGTTCTTTGATTACCAATAAAAACCCAATCAAATTTTGTACTTCTGGAATTACTTAATCTATCAAAATATAATTTAAACTGATCTTCAACTTCAGTACTTATATTTGCACTTAAATCAAATAAATTTTTTCCTTTTAAATCATTTAATGGAATACCAAATAATTGTGTTGTTTTTCGATTTGATTCAATAATAACATCTCCTTTCAATAATAAAATTGCATCATTAGATTCTTCATAAATCAATCGATACTTCTCTTCACTTTGTTTTAAAGCTTTAGTCGTTTTATGAATTGAAGTCAAATTAATAACAGATCCTTCTATATGTTCTGTTTGAGCATCTAAATACCAACTGAATATAAATGTTTTTTCATTCTTATTTGTAAGAATGTATTGCGTTTGATAATTCTGATAATTCTCATACTCACCTAAAGACTCTAGAATGACACGCCAATCTTTTTTTTCATGCTTTCCAAAGAAATTATCTCTATGATCTGAGTCATTATCACATTCACCGAATAAATAATCTCCAATAGTTAAAGTACCTTCAAACATTTCAAAAAATGATTTATTACCATCAATAATTTTTGAACATTTATCTAATGTAAATACACCAGCTTTATTCTTGTAATATAAATTTCTATATTTTTTCTCGCTTAATTTTAATTTTTCATGTCGATAGACTTCTTCCGTAACATCGTCTATACGAGATAACCAAAAATGATTGTTTTTTAATGCTAATAAAACAATACTAAATTCAATATGCCTTGTTCTATTCCCTCTAACATATTCAACACGCTTAATAAATTTTGCTCCTAACGCCAATCGTTTGATATCATCAATTTCCTGATTATTAAAAAAATCAAAAAAACGATTAGTAGACTCATCATTATTCAGTTTATCAAAACTAAATAGTTTTTTCGCTTCGATGTTAAAATCAATAACCTTTTGATTATTTATTAAATCAAATAGAATATAACTGGCTCCAGGATTATTAAGAAGTTTCTGTAAATATTCAGAATAATCTTCAATGGTATTAACCATTTGTTTCTTCGAGTAAAGTACAATCATAGAACTAGCACCTAATACAAAAAACAAAATAGAAATAAGGTTATAGGAAAAGTTAATGGTACCAATAGTTTGTAAGCCATATAACATCAATAAAAAAACAAATGCATTATATAATACTAATGCATACCATCGCTGTATTATAACTACGGTTACTGCAAATAAACCGAAAAAAGTAAATAATTCACTTATAACAAATTCATTAGACCATGTACTTACAAATGCAGCTAAAGTCATCCCAAATAAATGGAAAATGAAGAAATACATTAGTTTGTCTTTAAGTGAATTGATAAACCAACAAATCAATACATATATAGGAAACAAAATAGTATAAGAAATACCTATATAAAAATAGACATCTGGAACGTTTGCATAACTGATGAAAAAAGAATAAATAGGAGCTATAATGAAGGCGCCAATACTATGAATTATGGCTATTCGATTGAATCCATTTTCACTTTCATAATATGGTTTAAAATTTTGTCCAGACTTTGTGAATTTCTGGAATAAATTTTTGCTTGTTAACATGTTTTAAAATAGAATTTTAGCAGTGCTGAAGTGTTAAATTAATTCTTTTTTTTTTGTTTACTTTTTTTCGTCATTAAACTACTGATATATAAGTAATTAAAAGAATATTTATTTGAAGGATAGAGAAGATATGGATTTTTTTTTGAAGTTCAAAACACACATACAATTGTATAGAATAAATTAAATGAATTACTCTTTTAAATTAAAGAAGAAATTATTCTATTTATTAATCGTGTTAATATGTTTACAATTATTTGTGAATTTTATTGTGTTATTCACTTATAAAGAATAATAATAGAGTTATTCACACTAAATATCATCATTATTTCCTTTATTTTTAGATAGTTGTGATGGTTATTCACAATGACCAAATTTGAAGGGAATGTTTATAATTCATGATAGATTTTTACTAGATTTCATAATGATAAACTGTTCTTAAAATATTAGAAATAATTATAACTATACTAGGATTTATGGTTTAATCTATTGTATGAAAATTGATTTTTAATATTCCTAGGAAAAGTATTTCATAATTATCCACAGTTATTAACATGGATGTATATTATTTAGTTCAAAAAATTATTTTTTAAAAATCTATAAATGAAATAGTTAATAATTTTTGATTTTATTGGATGTGTAAAACTTGGCGTAATTGTTAATATGGTATAGTTTTGCATTAAAAGTTTGAAAGATGAAAAAATTGATACCAATTGGAGCAGATCATGCTGGATTTGAATTGAAACAAATCGTGATAAATCATTTAGAGCAAAAAGGTTATGAATTAAAAGACTTCGGTTGTTATTCTGAAGATAGTATCGATTATCCTGATTTTGGTCACCCAGTAGCTTCTATGGTAGAAGAAAATGATAATATGCTAGGTATTATTATCTGTGGCTCAGGTAATGGTATTAATATGACAGCAAATAAGCATCAAGGAGTTCGAAGTGCTTTATGTTGGAAAAATGAGATTGCTCAATTGGCTAGAGAACATAATGATGCAAATATAATTGCACTGCCAGCACGTTTTATTACTGAAGAGGAAGCGTTAGAAATGATAGATACTTTTTTGTCAGTAGAATTTGAAGGTGGAAGACACCAAAGAAGAGTAAATAAGATATCTTGTTAATTATCTAATAGTGTCTGTATTAAAGCTTCAGTTTTTTCGATGTACTCATTATAATAAGAACCTGTACCTGGACCATTGAATCCCGTATGTACTCTTTTTACTTTACCATCTCTACCAATAAAAATAGAGGTTGGAAAAGATATAACTTCATTTAAAACTTTAAAGTGCTCCGATGCTAAGTTTTTACTCGCTTTTCCACCAATTAAAAAAGTAAAGTTTATATCTAATTTAGATTTCAATCTTTCTACATTTGCTACATATTCTTCAAAACTTTTACCGGCTTCATAACAGATAGATATTATCTCTAAGCCTTCAGTATTATATTTGTCATACAACTCTTTGTAATAATGTGTTTCATCTAAGCAATTTGGACACCAAGTACCCATTATTTGAATAATGACAACTTTATTATTAAAGCGTTCATGAGGGAAGTTAAAATCATTATTATTTAGATCTTTTAATTGAAATTTTAAAGCATCTTCTTTAACGATATAGGTTAGGTCATCAGGACTTATTAATGTATAATTATCATTTCTTACACCATACCAATCACTTTGCCAGTGGTTACCACTAAAAAAAGTTCCTTTTAAAGTATCGTTATTTAACCTGGCTTTAAATAAAAAGGCATGTGATCCATCGAAACAAGAAAGTAATAAACTATCCGTGGTAGAATTCCCTTCTAAAAAACGATAATCACCTGTTTCGGTTAGAAATGTTCCAGATACGTTTATTTTTTTTTGTTCAAAAATTCCTACTGCAGGATAAGATGAGTCGCTATTCGGTTCAAATTCAACTTGCCATTTACCATCTACCACAATAGAATTTTTTATTTTTTTTGAAATACCAAAACGCGTAGATTTTTTCTTTATTGAAGTGAATGGTATTCTGTAATTAGCGCTTTTATTATAGTTTACCCAATATCCATTTAATGTTTTTTTATTGTCTTGGTGAAATACTAACTCTGAATTGAAATAAGGAAATTTTACATAGAAACTATCGTTCTTATAAATGGAAGAATTAAGAGCTATTTCTTCTTCACCGTTTAAGATAGTGATTTGGTTATTTTGTGTAACCTTAATATGGAACGGAAGAACGTCCGTTTCATTTAATTGTAATTCGGAAATCCAAGCTCCTTTTTTAATTTTAACTTGTTTTTGTGATACAACAGTATAGCTTATAGTTAGAACTATTAATAATATTATGGATTTCATGCATTGTTTTTGGGTAAACGAAAATACGTCATTTTTAATAGAATAGTGTTATATGCAACCTTTTTTAATAAATACAAGTCTATAAATTTAAGCGCTGGCTATGAATGATTCGACTTTAGTGAAGAAATGTATTGATGGCGATCAACGAGCACAGCGCGCGTTGTTTGAAAAGTTTGCACCAAAAATGTTGGGAGTTTGTTTGCGTTATGCAAAAGAAAAGACTCAAGCTGAAGATGTATTACAAGATGGTTTTGTGAAGGTATTTACAAAGTTAGAAGGTTATAAAGGAGGGTCATTAGAAGGTTGGATAAGACGTATAATGGTTAATACTTCGTTAGATCAGATTAGAAAAAACCTGAAGTTTCAAGATAATATAGAGATTGAACGCATTGATTATAAGATGATAGACAATGGTTTTATACTTGAAGATTTAATGGCGGAAGATTTAATGTTATTAATTAATTCAATGCCTGATGGTTATAGAGTTGTCTTTAATATGTTTGCGATTGAAGGATATTCACATAAAGAAATCGCTGAAGAGTTAGGAGTTTCGGAAAACACTTCAAAATCCCAATATTCAAGAGCGCGTGCATTCTTAAAAACAAAACTTGAAGAAATAAATTTTGAAAGGTAAAGACCAAATAGAACAATTATTTTCTGATAAACTCAGGAATTTTGAAGCCAACGTAGATCCGTCGATGTGGAATTCTGTGGTTTCACAGGTCGCGGCACAATCAAGTGCTACTGCGACAAGTATGTCTATTTTTACTAAAGTGATTATTGGTATAGGTGCTGCAAGTATTATTACAGTCGGAACAGTTATCTTAACCTTAAAAGGCGATAGTCAAAAAGCAGATAATAATGTACATACTGATGACATCGAGTTAGGAGTTGATAGCGAAGAAGAATCGGTTAGAAAGGTTGTTACAAACAAAATTTATAATGCTAATCAGGAAAGCTTAAATGAGTTTTTAGATGAGCAAATACCTTTGGTAACAGAAGTACCGCCTACACGCATTGAGGATGAATCGATAGAGTTGGTTGAAACACCGATTGATGTTTCAGAGGAATTTGTATTCGAACTAGAACAGGAAGTTGTAGAACAAGAACAGGAAGAGTTATTAAAACCGGAATTAATAATTTTAGAAGAATCTAATGAAATTAAGGTTGAAGCAGAAGAAATAGTGCTCTATTCTATAGAGTCGCTTCCAAACATTTTCACCCCAAATGGCGATGGAAATAATGATGTGTTTAAATTAACATCAAAAGGATTATATGATTTTAACATCACTGTTTTAAATAGTCAAAATAAAGTTGTTTTTCAATCAAATGATTTGAATTTTGAGTGGAGAGGTCAAGACTTTGCTGAGAATAACTGTTCTGAAGGAAACTATGTTTATTATATTACAGCGCGTGATAATGCTGGTAATCCTGTTAATAAATACAGTCAACTAGTTCTTAAACGATAAGAATTTTTGATAGGCTTTAATACTTGCAAAGTACATCAACAAACCGATAATTAATAGAATATGACTGGCATCATTTCTATCAAACCATTGGTGAAAGCTAATTTTCAATGTTTGTAAGAAAGCTGTGGGTATTAAAATGATAATACTAATCCATAGGTATTTGAAACCATTAGTAATTTCTTTAGCATATTTGAAACCTAAAAAACCTAAAGCGAACAGTAATCCAATTGTTGTGTTTAATGTTGGAACACGAAGTCCTAAAGAAGGATCTGCTTCTAAATTAACAGACATAAATACGGCAGTTGCACCGAACAAAGCAAGTATTAATTTAACGCGTATTATTTTATTAAAGATGGCCTTAAAGTTCTCTTTAGAATGAAGAGATATCATTGCTTGCTCAATGAAAAAAACAGTAAATATTCCTGAATACCAGGAGGCATATTTACCCGTAATTCCCCAATATTTATACATCATATGACCTAAACCTCCAAAGAAAAAACCAATTCCAAAGATGATAAAGAATATTTTCCATGATTTAAAAAATGTATTTTGAACAGGCATTTTACCTATTTTGAAAGCAATAAATAATGCAACAGCACAGATAATTGAATCACCTAGCATAGCGTTCGGTTCTACTAAGTCTAATCCGAAAGCTTGGAATTCAATTTTTGGGTAATCCTCACCAATTAACATAATTATTTACTTTTCTCTTCGAATTTATGAAGGTTTTTAAGTATTAGCCTTTCTACTAATAAAGGAAATCTTGGTGCCATGAAGGCATTGATTTTTCCTATTCGAGTAAGTGTTGTTATGAATTTACGTTTTTTGATATTTTTAGAAACTTGTCGAGCAACATATTCTGTCGATTGAACTTTCTTATTATCTCGGTCGTTTAAAATAACCATAGATCCATCAGAAGCTATAGCTTCCTTGTTATGCTCAATTTGAGTTATACCTACATAGATTAAACCAACATGTATATTATGTTCTTTTTCTTCAATTCGAATAGATTCAGCAATAGCTCTTAAGGCCATTTTAGATGAACAATAGGCTGAAAGAACAGGTAAGCCTCGAATACCAGCTAAGCTTGAAATAAAGACGATGCTTCCTTGTGTTTTTCTTAATTCTGGAATAGCGGGAATAGTTGGGTTAACAGTTCCCATTAAGTTACTGGAGAATACAGATTCAAACACTTCTGGATTTAAGTCAGCAACCTTTCCTCTACTAGATACACCAACGTTATTTACAAGGATATCTAATTTTCCAAATTTATCAATAGCTGCATTAATTAGTTGTTCTCCTGCTTCTTTCTGTGAAACATCGCAACAAACAGTAATAACTTTATTGTGAATTTTAAGTATTTCAGCTTTAGCTTCTGCTAAACGTACTTCGTTTCTCCCGTTTAAAACAATAGACGCTCCTTTTTTGGCAAAATCAATCGCAATCGCCTTTCCTATACCTCTGCTAGATCCTGTAATTATAGCAACCTTTCCGTCCATATTTGCCATATTTATTTCTGTAAATGGATATCAGGATGATGTTTAAGCGCCGTTAAACTGTTTGTCCAAGCCATTGCAACGTGCACAATAAATGCTATCCAAATTGTACCAGATGCTAACGTAAGAAGACATAAAACTAAACCTAATGGAATAGCGCCTAATGTTTCATCTAATCCTTTAGGGATGTGTGTAGCAGAGTATAAAGCTATATTGATAGCGATTGCGGGCCAAACCCCTAATGGTTCAACAAGTGGAATTAATAATGTTCCTCTAAATAAGAATTCATACCCAAATAAATACAAAGCCCAACCTAGCAGATTAATGAACAGTGTTTTTCTAGTCCATTTTTTAGCTCTAATTTGTGGGTAATTAACTAAGTTTTTTGGTTTTTTCGCAGAGAAGTATGCTAATGGAATGACTAAAATAGATAAACCAATTGTCCAAGCTAAAGTAAACATTGTCGTTTCTGGAATTACCGTTAGACCATAATCTGCTAAAGAAATGTTTGGAACAAATATTAAACATAAAATGGTCGGGACAACACCCATACTAATGAACCCAAAGTATTTCGTAAAGAAAATGTGTTTTATGGATGCTTGATCTGGATCATTCTTAGCAAAGAAGAGTGCTTTAATTTTATCAGATTGAGCTGTAAACCAATATGCGACAAAAAAGATTAATGCAAAAAATATTGGTAAGAAGACACGCGTATCTGTGTCGGACCAACTCGTATTAACTTCAAAATATTCAAACATGTTTTTTATTTATTATCTAGATAATTATTCTCTTCAAACCAAGTATAACACTCTTTAATTGCAATTTCAATAGGCGTTTGTGGTAATCCAATTTCTTTTCTTGCTTTTTCAGGCGAGTAATAATGTTTTTCACATGAAATAATTGCTAACTCTTTAGTTACAGCGGGGTAGTATTTAAAAACTTTTGCAAATAAAGAATTTATAGATCCATATGTTTTAACCATAAAAGAGCTTAATTTTCTTGTAGGAGCTTTCGCCCCAATGGCATTAGCGATGGTCTGAAAAGCTTCTTGATAGGTCAAGTTTACATTACCTAAGATGTAGCATTCACCGATTTTACCCATTGTAGTGGCGTTTGCAATTGCTGTAGCAGCATCTTTAACGGCAACATAATTTTTACCTCCTGTGGTATATCCTGGAACTTTACCATTATGAATTGCTAGTACCATTGCCCCAGAACTCGGTTTAGAATCATAAGGGCCAATCATGAATGTTGGGTTTACAACTAAAGCAGGTAAATCAAAATCTTTAACAGCCTTTAATACCTTTTCTTGTGCATATCGTTTCGAATCCATATAGTCTAATCCGTATTTTATGGATTTATATGGGTTACCTTCTTTTCCTGGTTCGTTATCATCACCGAAACCAAAAGAGTTTGCTGTTCCAACAAATATGAAACGTTTCACTTCATGTTTTAGAGCAGCATCAATCATGTTTTGAGTACCATCGATGTTTACCTTATTTACAATTGGGTTTCTCGCTGGAAAAACAGAAGTAGAAGCAGCTCCATGAATAACCACTTCATTTCCTTCAAAAGCTTTATTTAAATCGTCAGCGTTTAAAATATTTCCATGAAAACGTTTAATATTTAAACCATCTAGAGTTGGCGACTCTTTACCAGCTTCAAGTAGTACACTTACTTCATAGTTTCTTGATAGTAATTCTCTAACTAGGTTACTTCCAAGAACACCATCTCCTCCAGTTACAAGTACTTTCATTTAATATCAATTGTTTAGGTTAAATACGGCGCAAAGTTAAGGTTATTATTTTTTAAAAATGATTAATTATTACCTTCGGAAAAAAAATGACACAAATATTATATATTACATTAGCTGCAGTTATTTTGTTTTCATGTCAGAATGTCGAAGATTCTAATCTAGACAGTGACTTTCAGGTTGTAGATAATCGTTCGGAATTATCGAAAAAATTACACGGTAAATGGATCGATAAAGAAGACAGTACTTCTTTTTGGTTATTTAATGATTCCTTGGTTAAGTGGAATGGGTTTGCTCAAACATTGCAGTATCATAATGTTTATTTTGAAGTTGGGTCTATTCGTTTTAATGTGAAAGAAACGAAAGAAGGGCTTGTTTTAACGAATCAGACATCCAAACAAAAACACAGACTGATTAGAGGAAATTTTTAAGTGTTTGAATAGAAGTAGAGTAGAGGTCAGTTGAATTAAAAGCACTGATTTTTTCTATAATAAGCGGAACATTGGATAGGGTTTTGTCACCTATTAGCGTTGAGCATTGGAGATTTGAACCTGCTTTTTTTCTTGAATGAAGGGCTAAAGCAACCCCGACTTTAAAATCATTTAAATATGGTCCAGACAGGCGTTGAATATCTATTATTTCTTTCGTTTTTACTCCTCCAACATAGGTAAATGCAATACCAACACCGCGCCATAAATCAGCATGACGATTTTTTGGTATTATAGAAATTAAATGAGATATTTTTTCGTGATTTCCTTCGGATAAATACCAAAGTGCTCTACCGATGCCTTGATCGAAGGACATTTTATTTTTCTCGTTAATAGAGTCCGGAATTTGTGCTGTTCTTATTGCAATCCGTCGTTTAAAAATGGCATAATAATATCCGTAGCCGTCAATAACTCTGGATAGCATGTATGGAGAAAAAGAAGACGTATGATCTTCAATGTTTGAATTTAGTGAGGCTAGTGCCCAACCTAACCCAACATGAATTTGACAGTCGTGTAAACCTTTCGTTTCATGTTTAAATGATTCCCATAACTTTAAATTGCCGTCTTGCGCTAAAGAACTTTGGGATATGGCAAAAGAGGCACCTTCATATGATACAGATCTAAATGAATCATAAAAGGAATCTAATTTATCATAAAGTTTATGGTTAAGTTCAGATTTTGTAGAGATTAATTGTCCTTCTTTAAAAGCAGACTGAATTGTTCGTATGTTGGTTATTATACCCATTTAATAATACCACATAGTATTAACATCTGACTTAATTGAATCAGAGGCTAAAACGCCGTTTTCAACTTCTTTAGGTTTATTTTTAAGTGACATGGTATACGGATCTACTTTTATATTCATAGAAGTACCGTAAATTTTATGACTCATTAATCTAAATAACTCTGATGCGATTTCTTCTAAAAGACCAACATTGTCTTCCACTTTTTTAACAAGCTCTCTAGCGCTAAATTTGTCATCAATACCTTTATGAAAGTCTTTTAAGTATTGAATATCAAATGGGTCAATGTATTGATCCGTAAAGGTTGCGTCGTCATGTTCATCCCATTCGAGTAGAACTTTCTGCATTTGTGTATTCAATAAACCAAACTTTTGACCTGTTGATCCTTCTTTAGAAAACAAACTTCTGAGGACACCAATATTTGTATACCCTTCATTTGTAAATAATAAAGTTGGAACTCCCCAATAAGTAGCCCAATCCCAAAAGATTTTAACTACCATCGATTGAGTTTTTCCCCACAAGCCATACATATCTTTATATATTGGAACCCAATTATTGAATAGCGCAAAGTGTGTTCTTTCAAAGACATTAGTTCTTAAATTAATATCTTCTCCTAATTTATCTCGCAGGATTAAATCGGATATAAAAGTATTATTTAAAGCAATGAAGTCTGTACCAGGTGAGTAGAATGGATCTAAGAAAACACCAGACTCTCCAGTGATGGCCCAGCGTTCCGTTGAATATAATTTTTCAGAAGAATGAGAATAATGTTTCATTATTTTGAAATCTAAAACATCTTCTCTTTTTTTATCTAAACAAGCGAAAGCGTTGGGTTCATTTGCTTTAAGCCAATCCATTGCTCGATCAAATTTATTGAACGTCTCGAAGGCATGATGCTTTGGGTCAGCAACAATTCCAACGCTCGTATTACCTGACGATAGAGGGATAAACCAAACCCAGTAACCCTTGTCCATAAGGTGAATTGTACTAAGTCGTCGTAACCCGGGCTCTACATAGGTGGACCATTCTTTATTTTCGGACCAATTGTCTATATCAATTTCCCCTTTTACTCTAAACCATGCAGCATTTGCGGGATGGTCAACGGTTTTTGCTAGGTTGAATTTTCGTTTTAGAAAGCTAGATCGTCCCGTAGCATCAACAACCCATCTAGATTCGGTTTGTATCGTTTGTTTGTTATGCTCAAAGTCTACGGTGTGTTTCGCGTTTTCATCAATTACTACATTTGTTACTTTTGCTCCAAGTAGAACCTCTGTACCTAGCTTTTTTGTTCTTGATATTAATTCGTTTTCGAATGTTCCACGGTCTAATTGATGACTTGGAATCGGTAATAGTTTTCTTGGACCCAACTCGACGCGACGTGCAATATCATCTTTATGTTCTGGGGTGAAGAAAAAACGTAAGCCATGCTTAGGAAGTTGTTCAGCGTCTAAATAGTTTTTTAAATCTAGAACTTCTCGAATATAATGCGTGCCGAGTTCAACTGTAGATTCTCCAACTTTATGGGTAGCTTCATCTGCTGTTGAACTTCGTTTTTCTAGAACAAGTATAGAAATTTCAGGGTTAGATCTTTTTAGCTGCATGGAAAGTGTTAATCCAGCTAACCCTCCTCCTAAAATGATAACGTCATATTCTTTTTGCATATCTCAAAGTCATAATTATTGTTACTGGTACTAATTTAAGAAGATTCTGAGGAAAATTATGCATCATATGGTTTAAGAATATTTTAAACTTGATATGCTGTTGTCACAAAATGGGTGAGATTAACTCCTTTTTCAAAGTAAGTTTTTTATTTCTTTTTCTTTGTTTCATAAATGTAGAGAGGAGTTTGTTCGGTGTCAACGGAACTATTAAGCAACGAAGCTCTTTATATTATAGAGCGTATAATAGACAGGTGATATGCATTTATAGAGGTTGGTTGTTGGGTATAAAAAAAGCCTCAGAGATTATCTAAGGCTTTTCTTGAGGTCCCGAGCGGATTCGAACCGCTGTAGATGGTTTTGCAGACCACTGCCTAGCCACTCGGCCACAGGACCATTAATTCTTGGCAAATGTAATAAAAAAATGATTGAATATCTATCCTTCGATAATAATAGCAACATTATCTACATCTCCGTTGATAGGAGGACAAATTTTCGTCACTTTTACTTTGAGTGAAATTACTTCTTTAATATCTGACTTAATGCGATTTACGATGCGTTGACCAACATGTTCAATTAGTTTTGAACGGATTCCCATTTCTTCTTTAACAATTGAATTTAGGTCAACATAGTCAATAGTTTGGTTGAGTTGGTCTGAAACTGCTGCGGCACCAAAGTCAGTTTTTAAGGAGATATCTACGATATAATTACCACCAATTTTACCTTCTTCAGTTAAGCAACCATGGTAAGCATAAAGCTTAATACCATTAACTTCTATTGTGTGAGTCATAAGTTCGTTTGTGTTTCAGCCATTTTTTCTAAACCAATAGTCAGCCGTTTGATGCATTCTTCTTTACCTAAAAAAGATGAAATTTCGAACATGCTAGGACCCATTCCTTTACCTGTGACCAATAACCTGAATAATGGCAGAACGGCTCCAATTCCCAATTTATGTTTGTCTAAGAAAGCTTTAAATTGAACTTCAATGGCTTCAGTAGTAAATTCGGTTGCCTTACCCAGTTCATCAACCCATTCAGTCATTATTTGGTCCGCATTTTTCTTCCACTTTTTACGTGTGGTTTTTTCATCGTAGGAAGTTGGTTGTTCCATTAAGAAAGACCCTTCGGACCAAATATCTTGTATGAATGTTGCGCGATCTTTCATGAGTTTACAAACTACGGCTAATTTATCTTCAGGATACTTGTTGTTGAGATGTTGATTTAATTGTTTTGCTAAATATTGATCGTTGGTATTTCTAAGGTACTGTTGTTGAAACCATTTCGTTTTGTCTGGGTCGAATTTGGCACCAGCTTTGGAAACACGCTCTAAACTGAATGCTTCACATAATTCCGCTAAAGTAAAAATTTCTTGAGTCGTGCCTGGATTCCATCCTAGGAAAGCAAGCATATTTACGAACGCTTCCGGAAAATAGCCATTTTCTCTGTATCCAGAGAATACGTCCCCATCAGTAGTTACCCAGTTTGTTGGAAAGACAGGAAACCCTAAACGGTCTCCATCCCGTTTTGATAGTTTACCATTCCCATCTGGTTTAAGTAATAAGGGTAGGTGAGCAAATTTCGGTTCTTCCCAGCCAAATGCCTTGTAGAGCATCACGTGTAGTGGAGCAGAAGGTAGCCACTCTTCACCTCTGATAACGTGGCTTATTTCCATTGTATGATCATCAACAATATTAGCTAAATGATAGGTAGGCATTCCGTCGGACTTAAAAAGAACTTTGTCATCAAGGTTATTGGTGTTCACGACCACCCAACCACGTATTTCATCATGAAATCGAACATCTTGATTTCTAGGCATTTTCATTCGAATGACATAAGGTTCTCCAGAGGCTATTCTTTTGCTAACCTCATCAGCTGATAGGGTTAGTGAATTCTGCATGGAGCCACGTGTAATACAATTGTATTGCCAATTCGGCATTCCCATACTTTTTGCTTGGTCTCGCATTTTCGTGAGATCTTCGGAAGTGTCAAATGCATAGTATGCTTTGCCATTTTTAACGAGTTCCTCGGCGTATGGTCGATACATGGATTTACGTTCTGATTGAATATATGGGCCAAATTCTCCTCCTAGACCAGGTCCTTCCGTTGGCATAATGCCACACCATTGTAAAGAATCCATAATATAATCTTGTGCGCCGGGTACAAATCGTGTTTGGTCGGTATCTTCAATGCGTATTACGAAGGTGCCGTTGTGCTTTTTTGCGAACAAGTAATTATATAGTGCTGTTCTAACTCCTCCCATATGAAGGGGTCCGGTTGGGGAAGGTGCGAATCTAACGCGTACGGGTCTAGAAGACATATTATGTTGTTATAAATTATGTGCCGCAAAGATAGGTATTATTTAAACTTATAATGGTTTGGATTGTATTACAATTTAACATTCGTTTGTAGTTGGAGTAGAAGTAAATTGGTATCTTAGTTGGTTACATTAGATTATTATGAGTGCTTTTGATAGATTATTGAATCAAATAGATGGGTTTATTCGTAAATTCTATAAAAATCAGATTGTAAAAGGTTTATTACTTTTTACAGGTGTTCTTATAGCGTCCTACCTTTTTGTCATTACGCTGGAATACTTTGGTCGGTTTGGTACACTGATTCGTGGTTTTTTGTTATTTAGTTTTATTGGTGTAAACACGTTTATAATTGTTCGGTTCTTGGTATTGCCTTTGTTACGTTTAAAGTCATATGGTAGTCGAATTAATCGTAAACAGGCCTCAACAATTATAGGTGATTTTTTTCCGGATGTGTCTGACCGTCTTTTGAATACCTTGCAATTACATGATCAAATGAATGAAAATTCGGCCGAATTTGAATTGTTAAATGCTAGTGTTCAACAACGGAGTGCTGCTTTGAGCGTATTACCGTTTTCTGAGGCTATAGATATAAGAGCGAATAGCAAATATTTGAAATTGTTATTTCCTATTGTTTTATTGTTATTAGTAATCGGCTTGGTGAGCCCGGCTTTTTTAAGTAGGGGAACAGAGCGGGTTGTAAATTTTTCTACCGAGTTTGTAGAGCCGGCACCTTTTAAATTTCGTTTGTTGAATGAGTCTTTAATTGTCGAAGAGGGCCAAGATGTTTTATTGGACTTGGAACTAGTAGGTTCTGAATTACCGCAGAATGTTTATTTAATTTCGGATAAAGGAAGGTTTGTACTGAAAAAAATAGCAAAGAATTCGTTTCAAGCTCGTTTAACACAGGTTAGGGAAAGTACTACGTTTTCTTTTGAGGCGAATGATTTTAAAAGTAAATCTTATGATTTAGTTGTATTAGGTAAAACCGCTTTAAGTAAGCTTGAAGCGCGAATTGAGTATCCAGGTTATCTTGGTAAGGATAATGAGGTGATACAAAATGCGAATGGATTAGTGGTTGAAGAGGGCACGAGTATTACTTGGAGTATATTAACTAAGAATAGTAGTGTTACATCTTTCGGCATTAATGGAGTTACAAGTGTTTATAACGAAGCTGGGTTTGAACACATGGAATCTTTTGTTGATGACGCTAATTGTCTCATTCTTATGAAGAATAAGCAGAGCTTAGCTTTAGATTCAACTTCTTTTCAAATACAGGTGATAAAGGATGAATTTCCATCTATTTCGGTTCAGGAGAAACCGGATTCTTTGAAAGACGGTGTGCGTTATTTTTCTGGTTCTGTGGGAGACGATTATGGTGTTAGGTCGTTAAGTTTTATTTATAAGATTAAGTCCGAATCTGGTATTGAGCGCACCGAAAGCATTGAGGTAGGAGGAGTTGTTGGTACTGAGTCTCCTTTTGTTTTTTCTGTTGATTTTAGAAGAGAGAACCTAGAGTTAAGCGATGATGTAACGTATTATTTTGTTGTCGGAGATAATGATGGTGTCAATGGTTCTAAGTTATCATCGAGTCGTAAGTTTAAGTATGAAGTTCCGGATCTGGAAGAGTTGAATGATATACGTTCTGATGTACAAGAAAAATCAAAGAAAGGTCTTCAGAATGTTTTGGAAAGAGCGGCAGAGTTCAATAGGAATGTTGATGAGCTTAAGAAGGATATTCTGAATGATGAAAGGAATAGTTGGGACAATCAAAATGAGGTTAATCAATTGCAAGAAGAACAGCAGAGCCTTTTGGACGATTTAAAATCTATTCAAGAGGAGATCAAAAACAGCCTTCAAGAGAAAAACCAATTGTCTGAGATGGATAAAGAGTTGTTAGAACAACATGAGTTAATCAATGACCTTTTGGATGATCTAATGGATGATGAGTTGCGCGAAATGCTTAAGGAACTGGAGGATTTACTTAAGAGTAAAAACAAAGAGGCGGTTGATGATAAGCTTGACGAGTTGGAGATGAGTTCGGAGGATATGAGGTCCCAGCTGGATCGCAGTCTGGAAATGCTTAAGAAGTTACAGGTTAATGAAAAGTTGGATGACATCTCTAAAGAGTTAAAGCAATTAGCAAACAGACAAGACGAGTTAAAAGAAAAAACTAGAAATTCTAAGAATATTAGTGAAGAGGACAAAAAGGAGCAAAAGGATATCAATGAGGCTTTTGAAGATTTGAGGAAGGATATGAACGATTTAGATAGTCTAAATTCTGAATTAGATAGGCCTTTGCAGTTAGATTCGCAAGATGAAAAGAAACAGTTGACTTCAGATGATTTAAAGAAGGCTCAGGAAGAGCTAAATGATAATAAGGGAAAGAAAGCTGCAGAAGATCAGAATGGGGCAAGTGAGAAAATGAAGGAAATGGCCGAGTCACTTGAACAGATGAAATCGGAGAGTCAACAACAGGAAGCGCAAGAGGATTTGGATATGTTAAGGAACATTTTAGAGAGTTTGGTTTCGTTAAGTTTAGATCAGGAGGAGGTTATTAGTTCTTTTAAACGGGTGAGTGATAATGATCCTTCTTTCTATAATTACAGTAAGCAACAACGTAAGTCTATTGATAATACGATTATTGTTAGAGATAGCTTGTATGCTTTAGCTAAACGACAGCCAAAAATAGCGAAGTTTATAGATGGTGAGCTTAATGGTATTACTTCAAATCAAGAGTTAATTTTAGAGGATATTGATGAAAGGCGTTCAAAAG
Source organism: Crocinitomicaceae bacterium (assembly GCA_022447585.1). Lineage (GTDB taxonomy): Bacteria > Bacteroidota > Bacteroidia > Flavobacteriales_D > Crocinitomicaceae > UBA4466. The sequence continues at coordinate 286,675 of JAKVAR010000006.1, forward strand.
AGCTCGCGAATCACCAGCAGTATGTTATGACCTCTTTTAATAATTTAGCCTTATTGCTAAATGAGAGTTTGGCAGATATGCAAAAACAATTAGCTAACCAGAAACCAGGTTCCGGCTCATGTAATAAACCTGGTGGTAAAGGTAAACCTAGTCCAGGATCGGGAAACCCTGGAGACATGAAAGAATTGCTTAAAAAGCAGTTGGAGGATCTTAAAAAGGGTAACCAATCTGGTGGTGATAAACCTGGTGATAATCCAGGGTCTAAACCTGGGGGTAAAAACGGAAGTGGTACCCTGGGATTTGGTAACAAACAAATTGCGAAAATGGCGGCTCAGCAATCAGCAATGAGAAAAGCATTAGAGAAAATGCGGGGAGAAATGAATAAGGATGGTAAAGGTGCGGGTAATGCCCTTAACCCTTTGATTCAAGAACTTAAAGAACAGGAACAGGATTTAATTAATAAAAGATTGGGCAACAACCTGATCAATCGTCAAAAGAAGATCTTGACTCGACTTTTGGAAAGTGAAAAAGCGATGATTGAGAGGGGGTTAGATCAAAAACGGGAATCTAAAGAAGGTTTTTCTAATAATAATGGTAACCAAATTCGCTTTGATGAGTATAACAAAGAAAAGCTCAAACAAATTGAATTGTTGCGGTCTGTTGATCCTTCGTATCAGAAGTATTACAAGGATAAAGCAAATCAATATTTTATACGAGCATTATAATTTTTAGTGAAGTATATGAAAGATGGTTTTGTGGAGATAGAGAGTATGAAGGTGCCTTCTAATTTTGATTCTATAAATAAGGTGGAAGTCTTAATTGATTCGGTATGTAGTAGGCTTGCAGTTAACGAGGATTATTATGGTAATGTGTTAATTGCGGTTACCGAAGCTGTTAATAATGCTATACAGCATGGAAACAAAATGTCGTCGGATTTGACAGTGGATGTGTTAGTGGGTGATAAAGAGAGTGATTTTTGCTTTAGCGTGAATGATTTTGGGAATGGTTTTGATTTTAAAAATCTTCCGGATCCCACCGCGCCTGAAAACATTGAAAAGGAAAATGGAAGAGGTATTTATTTAATGAGGTCTTTAGCGGAGGAGGTTGAGTTTGAAGACGAAGGCAGAAGTGTTAATATTTATTTCAGTAAAAAATAATGGTTTATATTTTCTATGAGGACACAGAAATTCTGGATTTAGATCCGGAATTTTTTGTTTCATGGTTGTCGGTTGTTGTTTCACGTGAAACATTTTCTCTTGGTGATGTGAATTTGGTGTTTTGTTCAGAGGCTTTTTTGTTGGAGATGAATCAGAAATATTTAAATCATGATTATCATACTGATGTGATCACTTTTGATTATACGGAAAACGATGTTGTTTCTGGTGATTTGTTTATATCTATTGATATGGTGAGACATAATGCTGTGTTCAATAATTGTGGGTTTATAGATGAGTTGAGGCGTGTTGTGGTTCATGGTGTTTTACACCTTTGTGGTTATAATGACAAAACCTTGGTTGATCAGGAGAAAATGAGTATGAAGGAAGATGAGTGTCTGGCGTTAATCGTTTGATTCATTGTTGGTGTTTTGTTAAAGTGTTGTAATTTTGTTCCACGTGAAACAATAGTGTATGTTAAGAGAGTATGATGTAATAGTTGTTGGCGGAGGTCACGCTGGTTGTGAAGCGGCAAATGCTGCAGGAAAGCTTGGAAGTTCAGTTTTGCTTGTTACAATGAATATGAACACAATAGCTCAAATGAGTTGTAATCCTGCTATGGGGGGTGTCGCAAAAGGACAAATAGTGCGGGAGATTGATGCGTTGGGGGGTGGTTCTGGTGTTGTTAGTGATTTAAGTGCTATTCAGTTTCGAATGTTGAACAGGTCAAAAGGTCCTGCTATGTGGTCGCCAAGAACTCAGAATGACAGAATGTTGTTCGCAGAAGAGTGGAGGTTGATGCTAGAAAGAAATAGAAATGTTGATTTTTGGCAAGACATGTGCACGGGTTTAATAATAGAAGGTGATTCTGTTGTTGGTGTTAAGACAGCAATTGGAGTTGATATTAAGTCGAAGGCGGTGGTTCTTACTAATGGTACTTTTCTTAATGGAACAATACATTTGGGTGAAAAACAGTTTGGCGGAGGTCGAGCAGGCGAAAGAGCAGCGACAGGCATTACTGAAGAGTTAGTTCAGTTGGGTTTTGAAACTGGAAGAATGAAAACAGGAACCCCGCCTAGAGTTGATGGTCGATCATTAGATTACGCTAAAATGGAGGAACAGTTCGGGGATGAGAATCCATCTAAATTTTCGTATTCAGACACCAAACCATTGTCTAATCAACGTTCTTGTTATATAACATATACTAATCCGGAAACACATGAAATGTTGAAGGAAGGTTTTGATCGTTCTCCAATGTTTAATGGTGCTATTAAAAGTTCTGGACCAAGATACTGTCCAAGTATAGAAGATAAAATAAATCGTTTTGCCGATAGGGACAGACATCAAATATTTGTTGAACCGGAAGGCTGGAATACGGTTGAAATTTATGTAAATGGATTTAGCACATCGCTGCCTGAAGAAATTCAAGTCAAAGCAATGCAAATGATCCCCGGTTTTGAACAGGCAAAAATGTTTCGACCAGGATACGCTATTGAATACGATTATTTTCCTCCTACTCAACTAAAACATACGCTAGAAACTAAAATAATAGATGGTTTATATTTCGCGGGTCAAATTAATGGCACAACTGGATATGAGGAGGCAGCTTGTCAAGGTTTAATGGCGGGAATTAATGCGCATAGAAAAGTGAATAGTCAAGATCCTTTTATTCTAGGTAGAAGTGAAGCGTATATTGGTGTACTTATAGATGATTTAATCACGAAAGGAACAGAAGAGCCTTATCGTATGTTTACAAGCAGAGCAGAGTATAGAATTTTGCTGCGTCAGGATAACGCTGATATTCGTTTAACACGAATTGGACATGCTCTTGGTTTAGCTGACGACCTTGCCTTGGCAAATGTAGAATCAAAAATTAAAGGAACGGATGAACTGAAACGATCTCTGCAGAAGGAAGGTGTTGCCGTTGATACTGCGAATGTTGTTTTAAGGAAAAGAAATAGTTCGCCTATTTCCCAGCAGGTAAAACTTAGTTCTTTGATTACACGTCCGAACATTACGATGGAAGATGTGTTAGGAATGAGTGTTAAGTCGAAAGAATTGGCGGTGGAATTAAATACTCAACATATAGATATTATTTCTCAAACTGAAATACAATTGAAATATGAAGGTTATATTAACAGAGAACAGGATGTTGCAAAAAAAATGAATCGTCTGGATGAAGTTAAAATACCAGAAGATTTAGATTATAGTTTATTGAAGAGTTTAAGTTCGGAAGCAAAAGAAAAGTTGTCTAATTTGAAGCCTGCTACAATTGGTCAAGCGTCACGAGTAAGTGGTGTTTCTCCAAGTGATATATCCGTTTTACTCGTTTTTTTGGGTAGATAATTAATCCCAGAAGTAATTTGGAGCCCGGAAATGCGTTTTGAAGCGTTTTTAGGGCTTTTTTTTGTTTTAATGTTTAATCACCTTAGGTTGCCCTCGAAAGTGTCTTAGAGACAATGTTATTTTTTAAGGGTTTGTTTGTTGAAAATCAATGCTTTACCATGTTATTCCGGTTTTGGCTCAACCCAATCACCATTTTCTTTGATTAACTCTATTAATTCATCTACCGCTTCTGTTTCAGAAATATTTTTTCGAACTACGGTTTGTTCTTTGTAGAGATGAATTTTACCAGGTCCTGTTCCAACATAACCGTAATCTGCATCTGCCATTTCTCCCGGTCCATTTACAATGCAACCCATTATTCCGATTTTCAACCCTTTGAGGTGTGAAGTCTTTGATCTAATTTTAGCTGTAGTTTCTTGTAAATCGAATAAAGTACGTCCACAAGAAGGACAACTAATGTATTCTGTCTTAGAAATTCTGGAACGTGTTGCTTGTAAAATACCAAAAGAGGTGGCATTAATGAGTTGTGCGCTTTGATTTCCTGCTAACCATATACCGTCACCAAAACCATCAATGAGAACTGAACCCAAGTCTGAAGAAGCCCATAATTGATAGGTTTCTGGGTCTTCTGTTTGATGATTTGAGCACAATATTACTGGGTTTTTAATTTTGTTATTCGCGAAATTCAAATAAATAAAGCGATATAACTGTGTTTTGTTGGAGTGTTTGGAATCAAGAACAACAACGGCATTCTTAAAATTTAATAAGTATTCGGTATCACTATCTTCGGCAAAATGTTTTACAAAAAAGATGTCATTTTCTTTGATTTTACCTATTTCATTCTTTTCAACTAATGGGAAAAAACCTGATTTTCCTTTGTATTGATTTTCCCAATTATCGTAGGTACAGACAATTTTAACTGTTCCTGGCACTTCAAATTTTATAGTTTGATCACCAATATACACGATGTCCGCTGCTGTATCAGTTAAATTCCACTTGTCTAATGGTACTGAATAGTTTAGCCCGAAACCAAAAAAGTGTGCGGGTTTAATTGCTTCAATTGTGCTTAAATCGGCAAAAACTACTGGAACATTATGGTCTCCAATATTTTCAATTGCGCTCGAAACTCTTCTTTCGTAATGAAATGGGTTATAGGGAAGGATTGAATGTTTTCCTTCGATAGGAAAAGGGTTGTATACACTGGAATTAAATTTCTGTATTAATTTTTGAGCAACGGGCATTTCGGCCTCTGGTTTTTCAGTTAGTGAAACGCGAATAGTATCACCTAACCCATCTTCTAATAATGCGCCGATTCCAACAGCTGACTTAATTCTTCCATCTTCACCGTCTCCGGCCTCTGTTACCCCGAGGTGTAGTGGATATGACTTATTTTGTCCTTTCATTACAGATGCTAACATACGATATGCTTGCACCATGACAAGGGTATTACTTGCTTTCATGGAAATTACGACATCGTGAAAATTATGTTTATCGCAAATGCGAAGAAATTCCATGGCAGATTCAACCATTCCATCTGGAGTATCACCATATCTACTTAATATTCTATCAGAAAGTGAACCATGATTTGTTCCAATTCTCATGGCTGTTCCGTATTCTTTACACAGTAAAACTAGTGGTGTAAACTTCTCTTCGATACGTTTTAATTCGGCAGCGTAGGATTCATCGGTATACTCGATTTCTTCAAATTTCTTTTTGTCAGCATAGTTTCCAGGATTAACACGTACTTTTTCAATATGTTTCGCAGCTATTAACGCGGCGTTAGGAGTAAAATGAATATCAGCCACTAAAGGAGTGTTATATCCACGCTCAACTAGTTTTTGTTTGATTACTGCTAAATTTTCAGCATCTTTTTTACTTGGAGCGGTTAGCCTTACCAATTCACAGCCAGCATCGATCATTCGAACTGATTCGGAAACTGACTTCTCAGTGTCCTTGGTGTCAGCAGTAGTCATGGATTGAACACGTATTGAAGAGTCACCACCAATGGAAGTGTTACCAACTTTGACTTTAATCGTCTCAAACCTTGATCTATTGAAGTAGTCGTTACAATAGCTTTCTGTAATCGTTTTATTCATCTAAATAATAGTCCTTTAATGTTGAACAAAAATAGTCTTTAAACTTATCACGATAACTGATAAATTGGGTTAAGATTATAATTCTTATCATAAATTGTGAATTTTATTGGTTATTGGCAGTGAATTTAACCTTACTTTCGTGTTCTCGAAATCTTATTTCAAAGCTATGATTTTAAATAAAGTCAAATTTACAAACCCAAACAATGATGAATTCTATAAAGAATTACGCAGAAGGGTTAATCAATATTTTAAAGAAAACAATATATCAAGATACGCCAATGCCAACATGGTATTGAAAAGTATATTTATGATATCACTCTATTTAGTGCCGTTTATTTTAATACTTACGGTGTTAGAGTCTAACTTGTTAATTGTTTTGATGTGGATACTTATGGGGTTTGGAATGTCTGGAATTGGACTTTCAATTATGCATGATGCGAACCACGGAGCCTATTCAAAGAATAAACTCATTAATGTTATCATGGGTAAAATGATATGGTTAGTTGGCGGTAGTGATGTTAACTGGCGAATTCAACACAATGTTTTACACCACACGTTTACAAATGTGGATGAAATGGATGAGGATATAGATACTGGTGTTATAATGCGCTTTTCTCCAAATCAAGATTTGAAGAAACTGCATAAATTTCAACATATTTATGCGTGGTTTTTCTATGGATTGATGACAATTATGTGGGCCACTTCTAAAGATTACGCTCAATACATGAGATATAAGAAAAAAGACTTATTGAAAACACAAAATATCAGTGGTTCAAAGTTCTTAATGACATTAATTATTACTAAAACAATCTATTTAGGTTTAACTTTAGTTTTACCAATGGTATTCGGCTCCATGGCTTGGTGGGGAACACTGTTATGTTTCTTATTAATGCATTTTATTGCAGGGTTAACATTAGCTGGTATTTTTCAGCCTGCTCATGTCGTTCCAACATCTTCTTTTGAAATTGCTAACACTAGCGGAGAAATTGAACTAGATTGGGCTGCAAATCAATTATTGAACACGGCTAACTTTGCGCCTAAAGCGAGAATTTTTTCGTGGTATGTAGGTGGTTTGAATTACCAAATTGAACACCATTTATTTCCAAATATTTGTCACGTGCATTACCGTAAGATTTCTTCTATCGTTCGAGACACTGCTTTTGAGTATAATTTACCATACTATTCGTATAAAACGTTCTACGATGCGCTTTCAGGGCATGCGAAAATGTTACATAGGTTAGGTACGGAGAAAGATGCACCGGCATTACATTAGTGAACGCAGAGGTTTTTTTTGAATATTGTTCGAGCAAAAATGCGGCGGAAGTTACTTTTCCTTTCGACGATAAAACGTTAGTTTTTAAAGTCGGAGGTAAGATATTTTCGCTGTCTAATATAGATGATTTTAGTTCAATTAATTTGAAGTGCGATCCAGATAAATCTATTAGCTATCGTGAAGCATACCGAGGAATTAAACCAGGTTATCATATGAATAAAAAGCACTGGAATACGGTAATGGTTAATGCGGATGTACCTGATGCTTTAATTAAAGAGTTAATAGATCATTCTTATGAATTAGTGTTTACGTCGCTTAAACAACGCATTAGAGATGGCTTGTAGGCTCGATAAATATGTTTGGAGTGTTAGGTTAGCTAAAACGCGATCCCAATCAACACAAGCTATTAATCGAGGCAAAGTTAAGCTGAACAAGGTTAGCGCAAAGCCTGCGAAGGAGGTAAAACTCGGTGATGAGATTCAAATTGTGAAGCACACAGCAATATTTTCTTATCGCGTAATTCAATTACTTGATAAAAGAGTAGGCGCCAAATTAGTGGAGAATTATATCATAGATATTACTGATCACGCTGAAATTGAAAAACTCAAAACTTATCAGGCGGCACAGAGTAATTATAGACAACACGGTACGGGTAAACCAACAAAAAAAGATCGTCGTGATTTGGATGATTTTATTGATAATTGGAAATGATTGTAACTTTTTAATCACTTCTAGGTCTTACAATCAAACAAACAATTTAGGTTATGAAAAAGATTTACTTAATAGCATTATCAATTTTATTTATTGCACCAATATTTTCTCAGGAAGAAGAGGATTCAAAAAGTGATACTACACGAATAAATATTGGAAATAAAGAGGTTATCTTTATTGGTCATGAGGAAGAAGGGGGAGAGTTTAGTATGGAAAACTGTGATAAGCGAAGCGAAGCGCATTGGGCGGGACTTGATTTTGGTTTTACGATGTTAATGAATGATCAGTTCCAGAATCAATTTGATGACCACCCTTATTGGAATAATGATGCGGCAAGGTCTCAAGTATGGAATCTAAACATTCTGGAGCATAAGTTTAATATTGCTAAACACTATTTTGGGGTAACTACGGGTTTAGGTTTTAGTTTTACTTCTGTTGCGTTTAAAAATAATTATATAATAAGTAGTACCCCAGACACATTAACGGCGTTTATAGACACTGTAAACACGTTTTCTAAGAACAAATTGAAAGCGGCATACTTAACGGTACCATTGTTATTAGAATTTAATACAAATAGAAATGCAGAGAAAAGTTTTTATTTAGCTGCTGGAGTAGTAGGTGGTGTTCGCTTGGCTTCTAAAATTAAACGAAAGGGAGAATTCGATGGAAATGAATTCACGAAAAAGGAAAGTGGTCGTTATGGTTTAAATGCTTTCAAAGTGGATGGTGTTGTTAGGTTGGGTTATTCACATTGGGGGGCCTTTGCAAGCTATAGTTTACTTCCTCTTTTTGATGATGGAAAAACCGTGGACGCTTACCCTTTAACATTCGGCTTGTCGTTAAATTTTTAATAATACAATAAGATTTATTTGAAGGGGTCCATTATGGATCCCTTTTTTTATAAGCTACAGGAAGTAGGATAAATGGCATTCGGGTTTGTTAATTGCGCACATTTTTTCTCTGCATGGGATTTATTAGATCGAGTAATTTTATAGATATTAGTAACGGTTTCGTTTAAAGAAGAATCGTAGTGCGTGCAAACACAAGAACGATCTTTTAGACATGATTGTAATGATAATGACGCTAATACAATAAGTAGAGTTCCAAATAATTTCATAGATCAATATACAAAAAAAATGGTGCCCAATTGGACACCATTTACTAATCCTTTATATTGTTACTACTTCTTAATTACATTGAATTGAGAAGTTTCACCGTTTTCAAGTTCAACGTTGAATACATAAACACCAGCTTCCAAAGAAGAAATGTTCATTTTCGCATTGCCATTTGTTAAAGTAACAGTTTCAGTTAAAGCTAATTTACCTGTAACATCTGTAACAGTAACGTTCGCAGAACCAATTGCTTCGATCGAGATAGTTACTACATCAATAGCTGGGTTAGGGAAGGCCATACCTTCTACCGTATTTGTTTCTTCAATGCCAACAGAGTTCGTAAGTTTTAACCCTAAAGATAAAGCAGAAGATCCAGTCCATCCACCAGTATACCATGTATCATCAACATATACTGGAGAGATCGGCATTGCAGTAATCGCTTGGTTCCCATCGTAATCGATGTTACTATCATAACCGAATCCAATTGCTGGATCGAAAGATTGTAGGCAGAATAGGTATCTCTGGTCATTAACTAGAGCTAATGGTGTAGAAAACTCAACATAAGCAACATCTCCCGTTTCATCATTAGATGCTGGGTAGTATGTTTCATATACGATTTGATTTAAATCAGTAAACCAGTCATTATTTGCGGCCATAGCCATACTTGGGTCTGCTAAATCTATCCATGTATCGTTCCATTCAAACACGTTCACAAAGATTTCAGCACCTGCTAAATCGTCAACAGATGTGTCAGCGTAAGGAATAAAGTAAGCTCCCAATACACCAAGGTTTAAGTCAGCAACAGTTGGCTCTTCAAGAAACATACAAGTTTGATACTCTGTAGTTGAATTACTTGGGTAAGAGGTGGCAATTGGCATTCCTGAACCATCAAGATTTGCTAAGGAAAGCATATCACTATTCACAGTAAATTTTGATTCGAATACATTATCAAAATCAGACTCATCAGTTATCCCCATATCAACGGTATATGTTAAGGTATATTCACCAGCAGGGTACATTCCAATTCCACCTAAATCAAAAGGAGGAAACTCTTGCGGGTTACCATTTGCAATATATAAGGTATCTCCGGAGTTCATGGCTGGTGCATTAACTGTTTCGTCGTAAACATTTCCTGCAGGACCATCAATTGTAGCTTGCACTGTTACATTGTTTTGCGCATTAGCACCAAAGTTGTAAATCTGAATTGCTAAATCGAATCCGTTATCCATCATAGAGTTTGCAGCACCATAAGGAGAAATTAATATGTCTCCGGATGTAGAACCAACGTCATCACCAAATGCACCTACTTTGTTCCCTAAAAACATAACAACAGGTCCACTTTGCATCGCTGTCGTAAGCGCTAAACCGTCAAGGCTAGAGACCATAACTACAGGAATTGTAACATTAAGGCCTTCAGCTCCACCGCCCATTCCTACGGCTTCTGGGTCTCTATTGATTATAATAACACCAACAGCACCGGCATTTTGAGCTTGAAGTGCTTTGTAACCAAACTCACATGTGTTACGATAAATTACAGCGATTTTCCCTGTTAAATCATTCCATGTTCCAGCTGGTGGAGCACCAGGAGCTGGAGATCCTGCACAGCCTTCCGCCGAAATTGGGTTTCCTTGTGCGTTTATTCCTGGTGTACCGTCGTTTATAATCATTAACGTGTCTTCAACGAAAGTTCCAGTAACTAAAAAGTCTGGTGTTGCCCAGTCTCCCCCTGCTGGATCAGCCCATTCGAATACATAGTTTCCAGCAATTGAAGCAGGTGATACACCTGCACATACAACTTGAGATTGCCCTAGAAAACTAGTAGCAATAACAGCCATAGAAAGTATAAGTTTTTTCATAAGTAAGTATTTTAAGACAACAAGATACAATTATTTATTTTCACAGAATGTTATAAAGCACAAAAAAAGGGATATGATTCGATTCATATCCCTCTAAAATAGAATTTTGTAATGGACTAATTGTCAGTAGAAATAGAAGCTTTTAAGAACTCTCTATTCATGCGGGCGATATTCTCTAATGATATTCCTTTTGGACACTCAACCTCACATGCTCCTGTATTGGTACAATTTCCAAAACCTTCTTTATCCATTTGCTCAACCATATTTAAAACACGTCTTTGAGCTTCAACTTGACCTTGAGGTAACAAAGCATATTGTGAAACCTTGGCAGATACGAACAACATTGCGGAAGCATTTTTACAAGAAGCTACGCATGCACCACATCCGATACAAGCGGCAGCGTCAAACGCTTTATCAGCATCGGCCTTAGGTATTGGCAATGCGTTGGCGTCTTGTGTGCTTCCTGATGTATTAATGGATACAAAACCTCCGGCATGCTGAATACGATCGAAAGCTGATCTATCAACCACTAAGTCCTTTACTACAGGAAAACCTTTAGCTCTAAACGGTTCAATGTATATAGTATCTCCATCATTGAATTTTCTCATGTGTAACTGACAGGTTGTAACTCCACGGTCTGGGCCATGAGGCTCACCATTAATGTGCATTGAACACATTCCACATATACCCTCACGACAATCATGATCAAATGCTATAGGCTCTATACCATCTACAATTAATTGTTCATTTAAAACATCCATCATTTCAAGAAATGACATGTGCTCAGATACGTTATCGATAGGATAAGTTTCTAATTTACCTTTATCGTTACTGTTTTTTTGTCGCCAAACTTTTAAAGTTAATTTCATGTCTGTCTTATTTATATGAGCGTTGTTTCAGCTCAATATCATTAAACGTAAGTTCTTCTTTGTGTAAGTTTGCTTCTCCAGGATTACCCGTCCACTCCCAGGCGGAAGTGAATGCAAAGTTAACGTCATCTCGCAATGCTTCACCTTCTGGTGTTTGAGACTCTTCTCTAAAGTGTCCACCGCAAGATTCTTCTCTTACAAGGGCATCTTTCGCGAATAACTCTCCTAATTCAAGGAAGTCTTCAACTCTAGCTGCTTTTTCTAGCTCTGGGTTGAACTCATACATACCTCCAGGAATCATAACATCTTTATGGAATTCTGAACGAATTTGACGAATTTCTTCAATTGCTTCCTTAAGTCCTTGTTCGTTTCTAGCCATTCCAACTTTATCCCACATTACTTTACCAAGTCGTTTGTGGAAGTGATCAACAGTTTTAGTTCCTTTATTATTAACAAAGTTCTCTAAACGAGATATAACCGCTTGTTCAGCTTCTTCGAACTCGGACGTGTCTGTTGGGATAGCCCCAGTTCTAATGTCGTTTGCTAAGTAGTCGCCAATGGTATAAGGTAATACGAAGTAACCATCAGCTAAACCTTGCATTAAAGCAGAGGCACCAAGTCTATTTGCACCATGATCAGAAAAATTAGCTTCTCCAGCCGCATAACATCCAGGTATAGTCGTCATTAAATTATAATCTACCCATACTCCACCCATGGTATAGTGAACAGCTGGATAAATCATCATTGGTGTTTTATATGGATTCTCATCTGTAATCTTCTCATACATTTGGAATAGGTTACCATATTTAGCTTCTATTACACCTTCACCAAGCTCCCGGATTCTATCTTCCGTTGCATTATGTTCGTTATCAACGTTTGCTTTTTCTTGTCCATAACGCATTATGGCAGCTGCGAAATCAAGGTAAACAGCCTCTCCTGTTTCATTAACACCGTAACCGGCATCGCAACGCTCTTTTGCCGCTCTAGATGCAACATCACGTGGAACTAGGTTTCCGAAAGCAGGATATCTTCTTTCTAAGTAGTAATCTCTTTCGTCCTCTGATAAATCAACAGGGCTCTTAGTTCCTTTTCTGATGGCTTCTACATCCTCCATGTTTTTAGGCACCCAAATACGCCCATCATTACGAAGTGACTCTGACATTAAGGTTAACTTAGATTGGTAATCACCAGACCTAGGAATACACGTGGGGTGAATTTGCGTATAACAAGGGTTAGCGAAATAAGCTCCTTTCTTGTGGACTCTCCAAGCAGCAGTAACGTTAGACCCCATTGCATTAGTTGATAAGAAGAATACGTTTCCATATCCACCTGAAGCAATAACAACAGCATGTGCTGAATGTCTTTCAATTTCACCTGTAATTAAGTTACGAGCAATAATACCTCTCGCTTTTCCATCAACCTTTACTAAGTCTAGCATTTCGTGACGGTTGTACATTTTAATTTTTCCTTTACCAATTTGACGATTCATCGCAGAGTATGCTCCTAACAATAACTGCTGTCCTGTTTGACCTTTTGCGTAAAAAGTTCGAGACACAAGCACACCACCAAAAGAACGGTTATCTAGAAGTCCACCATAATCACGAGCGAAAGGAACACCTTGAGCAACACATTGATCAATTATGTTTGCAGATACTTCAGCTAAGCGATAAACGTTTGCCTCACGAGCACGGTAATCACCACCTTTTACAGTGTCATAAAATAATCGGTATGTTGAATCACCATCATTCTGGTAGTTCTTAGCTGCATTAATACCACCTTGAGCCGCAATAGAGTGCGCACGTCTTGGTGAATCTTGAAAACAAAATGCTTTTACGTTATATCCCATTTCAGCTAAAGAGGCTGAAGCAGAACCCCCAGCTAATCCTGTTCCAACGACGATCACATCGATAAGTCGTTTGTTTGCAGGGTTAACAACGTTAATTGCATTTTTATGATTAGTCCATTTGTCTTTAATCGGACCAGTAGGTATTTTTGAATCTAATACTGACATATTTTCGAGTATTTCTAAGTTCTATTTATTCAAGAAAATCATAATTGGAATGATAGCAAATGCTAACGGTATTAATACCGCAAATGCTTTTCCAAAATTAGAAATTCCTTTATTCCATTTTTTGTGATTCACACCTAAAGTTTGGAATGCAGAAGCAAACCCATGCCACAAGTGGAACCCTAAAACAGCCATAGAAAGCGTGTAAAGAATTACCGCAAGTAAGGCCATTTGATTAGCAGGAACACCTTGCTTAGATTTATCATGACCAAAAAAAGCAACTGTTACAGAATGCAGATCTTTGTAAGCTTCACCAATTTTGATGTCTACTCCTTTAGCATGAAGCTCAGTTCTGTTTTTAATATCTACTTGGTCAACAGGTAGATAGTTGCCAGTAGTCGTTAAATATAAGTTTTGAGGTTGTGATCCAGGGGCAACAATTTCTTTAGTGTGTAATGGCATTCCTTCGTCAAAATGCATAACAGCCCAAAAGTTTGACATGTGCATTATAATGAAAATCAAAATTGCAGACCCTAAAATTGCCATGTAACGAGCTGGAGTTGAAGAGTTCGCTGAAGGCTTGTTATAAGCGTACTTGATTGGACGCGCCTTTTTATTTTGAATTGTCAATAGAATTCCGTCCACAGCATGGAATAAAATGGAAAAATAAGTAATGTAAGACATTACCTTAATTAATGGATTGTGCGTCATGAAGTAGGCGTACTCATTGAATGCTCTTTGTCCTTCTTCACCAGTAATAAATACCAATTGAAGATTTCCCAATAGGTGCCCTACCAAGAAAAGACAAAGAAATAAACCGGTTAATGACATCCACCATTTCTTGGCTATTGATGACGATAAGATCGCAGATTTACTCATGTTTAGTTTTTGATATTGAAAAAATATATTTGTCCTACAAATTTAACAGTTACGGACCATTTAATGGTATGTCAAGCTTATTTAGAACAGTTTTAAATAAAAGTAATAAATCCGTAACATTTTTATTTAATTCCGTTGCAATATATAGAACTGTAAAAATCAAAATCATGTCAAAAGCAATTTTTCTCCCTTTGCTATTCTTCTCTTGTTTTTCATTTGCTCAGACAGATGATAATGAGATAATTACAACCTCTAACAAACGCATTTTGGCTGAGTACAAAATACTTGTTTATCCAAACCCTTCTCAAGGCAACATCCATTTAGATGCGCCCGAAGGTGCAATTTGCAAAATAGTTAGTTCAAAAGGAACTTATCTTGGCACATGGGAAGTGCGAGAAGAAGGACTTGAATTAATGGATCTACCATTAGGAACGTACATTGCGACGGTCAAAGTGGGTGAATTGACAACAATTCGTAAATTTTTGGTTCTATAGAAAGGTCAATTTCGCTCCATCTTGGTTTATATAAAAGGTGACTTCGGAACCAATAATTAGTGCTCGATTGTCGTTAATGTGACCCACAGGAAAATTGAAACAAATAGGAATGTTTCTGTACTCAAAATGGGACAAAATAACTTCTTGATAAGTCATACCAAAAGGAATTGAAGTATCCTTCATGTCGGTCATTCCTCCAACAACTAAGCCCTTAATTCTATTTAAAATTCCTGCTTTATCAAGGGCGTATAACATGCGGTCTAAGTGATAAATCTGCTCAGCTAAGTCTTCAATAAATAGAATTGAATTTTCAAATTTAATGTGATCATCTGTGCCAAGCAGACTAAAGAGAATAGAAAGGTTCCCTCCCCTCAACGTTCCTTGAGCATCTCCAAGTTGATTGAATGAATTAGTTTTAGATTCAATAGTATATTTTTCTCCTTTAACGGCATCAACTAGAGTTGAAATTGATTCTTTAGAGTTTTGAGAGAAATTTAGGGGCATAGTAGCATGAAGGCTTTTCAGGCCCATTGAGCTTAGTTTTTGATGAAACACGGTAACATCGCTAAAACCAATAATCCATTTTGGGAATCGGAGCATATTTGCCCATTGAATCTTGTCAACTATTTGAATACAACCATAACCGCCTCTAGCGCACAATATAGCTTTAACCTCTTCATCATCAACTGCTTTTTGAAAGTCAGATAACCGTTGACTAATTGTTCCGGAAAAATAGTTGTATTGACCAAGGCAATGTTTAGATACGCGAACCTTAAACCCGAAATCTTCTAGTGTTTTTTTTGCAAACTGAACATGCTCTTTTTCAATAGCTTTTGCTGGAGCAAGAATTTCGATGAGGTCACCTTTTTTAAGACTGTCAATGGTAAGATTCATAATGTAAATGTAGGTATTTTGCTTAATTTTGTATTTCTTAAAAATACAAGTATGATTTCCCCTTACGATGATGAGTATTTTATGAAACAGGCTTTTATGGAAGCTCAAAAAGCATATGATGCAGGAGAAATACCCGTGGGTGCAGTAATTGTTTCTAAAAATCAAGTTATTGCGAGGTCTCACAATTTAACGGAACGTTTAACAGATGTAACTGCCCACGCAGAAATGCAAGCTATCACTGCAGCAGCGGATTTTCTTGGAGGTAAATACTTAAAGGGTTGTACGCTTTATGTTACACTTGAACCGTGTGTGATGTGCGGAGGGGCTCTATATTGGTCTCAAATTGATAAGGTTGTTTTTGGCGCAAAAGACGAGAAAAGAGGAGCTGGAAGGTATTCAGAAATTTATCATCCAAAAACAAAAGTTCTTTCTGGAATTATGGAGCAAGAGTGTGGAGATCTAATGAAGGCTTTTTTTCAATCTAAGCGAAAATAAGCGTTACTTTTGCACTATGTTTCAAAATCAAGATACAATTTGTGCTTTGGCAACTCCAAACGGAGTGGGAG
The DNA here is from genome assembly GCA_022447585.1 of Crocinitomicaceae bacterium. Taxonomy (GTDB): domain Bacteria; phylum Bacteroidota; class Bacteroidia; order Flavobacteriales_D; family Crocinitomicaceae; genus UBA4466. The sequence continues at coordinate 302,933 of JAKVAR010000006.1, forward strand.
CTATTGGTGTTATCCGACTTTCTGGAAGTAATTCTTATGAAATCGTCTCAAAGGTTTTTTCAAAGAATCTTGTTGGTTTAAAATCGCATACCACTCATTTTGGAACAATTTCATCAAAGAACGAAGAGCTGATAGATGAGGTTTTAGTCGCAATTTTTGAAAACGAAAAAAGTTTCACTGGGGAAGAAAGCGTTGAGATTTCTTGTCATGGATCATCCTATATACAACAAAAAATCATTGCAGCGTTAATTGAATGCGGTTGTCGAATGGCAAACCCAGGAGAGTTTACGCAACGATCGTTTTTGAATGGAAAAATGGATCTTTCTCAAGCGGAAGCTGTTGCGGATTTAATCGCATCTGAATCGAAAAGTGCGCATGATATTGCTTTGAAGCAGCTGCGTGGTAGGTTTTCAAATGAACTTAGAGATTTGCGAGAGAAGCTCATCAACTTTGCTTCTTTAGTAGAATTGGAATTGGATTTTTCCGAAGAGGATGTTGAATTTGCGGATCGTGCGGAATTAAAGCAATTGGTGACGGATGTTTTGGCATACATAAAGCGATTAGCTAAATCATTTGAACTTGGTAATGCAATTAAAAATGGCGTTCCTGTTGCAATTGTTGGCGCTCCAAATACTGGAAAAAGCACGTTGCTAAACCAGCTATTAGGAGACGATCGGGCAATTGTCAGTAACATTGAAGGAACAACGAGAGATGTTATTGAAGAGACGTTGAATATTGAAGGAATCCTTTTTCGTTTAATTGACACTGCCGGTATTCGTGATGGAGCAGAAGAAGTTGAAGCAATGGGAATAGAGCGTTCATTAGAGAAAATTAAGCAAGCTACTATTGTTTTATGCTTAGCGGATGGGTCTAAACCAGAAAGCGTTTCTCATGTTTTAAGCTGGACAAAAGAATTGAAAGAAACATACCCTGATAAGAAAATTTTGATGGTTTTGAACAAGATTGACATTGCCTCAACGGAAGTGGATAGTGCTGTTCATATCAGCGCAAAGCAAGGAGAAAACATCAAAAAGTTAGAAGAACGTCTAGTCTCAGAAGTTCAAGGTGATTTCAACCTTGGTAATGAAACAATTGTATCCAATGCGCGACATTACGAATCGCTTGTAAAAACGGCCGAAGCATTAGAAAAAGCTGATTTTGGTTTAGATTCTGGTGTAACAGGAGATTTTATTGCTATGGATATACGCCAAGCAATGTTCCATTTAGGAAGCATCACTGGAGATATTTCAACAGATGATTTGTTAGGGAATATTTTCAGTAAGTTTTGTATTGGAAAGTAAGAAGGAGACTTAATGCAACTAGATGAAAGTTGCTGTAAGTCAAACCCCATAGAGACTGTAGGGTGTTTTCATTAGTCGATATTTAGCATCATTTAGTGTCAAAAAATACCCGAGGTTTTTCCGAGGGATTCAAAACCTCCCCAAATTCCTCGGAAAAAGTTCGAGTTTTTTTCATCCATTGTCATTTCACACAGACCGCAAATAAGCTACTTTTTTACTTTTTCCAACCGCTTTAATTTTCATTAAGTCAGTTTTTTCTTTCATTACTTCTCATAAATATTTAGTTCATATTAAATAACTGTAGATTAGGTGAGTAAATAAAATTATTCATCACAAAAGACCGAGAGAATATGACTGTAAAATTAAAAGTCGACGATCTGGCTAATGGAAGAAAAAGTTTATATCTGGATACGTATATAGATCAACACACAATCTATAGAAAAGGGTTGAATATTTCTCTAGAGGCTCTTAGTTCTCGCGAAGAACTCGAGAAATTAGCAGAATCTTTTGTTATTAATAACAATTAGTTAGGCAGAAAGAGTGTACAGAAAAGCAAATAGAGAGCACTAAATCCGTTATAAGAGCGGTGATTAAAATGCACACTGATATTCAAACTATATGAGTTATATACTTTCGGATTATATAATGAGAACGAAATAGTATCATGAAAAAAGCAATGTTATTCCGTGTATTGATTTGGTTAAATTTACAACATATAGTGTTTTTGTTGAAAATATACTTGGTTTAGGTTATTATATGTTTTTTGTGTTGTTATTTTTAACTCCACGTTATTTTAAACACAAAAAACAGTTATGAAAAAAACACTTAGCATTATCACTATTTTAATTACCACAACATCGTTTTCTCAGGGCGTGCATCAAGAAGCGGAACAAATTCATACATTATGTAATGGTAATCCAATTATTCAGAGCCCTACTTGGGGTAGTTTACCGAATAAAATTTACAGTTACTGTCCGCAAGTCTTTGTCGGAGTTGGAACAAGTAACCCTTTGCACGCGTTGCATGTGCATGGTCGGGGTTATTTCTCTCAGCATCTAGGGATTGGCTCTGAGCCAAATGTTAATACACAGGTAATTGCCCAAACGAATAAAGAAGTGGGAATCTGTATTGATTATAATTATTCACAAAGTTACGGATATGCATATAAGGCAATTGTGAAATCTCCCACGACAAAGGGAATAGGAATATATAATGAACAATTTGGAAAAGATGTTTTTACGGTATATGCTGATGGTAAAATTGAAGTATCCAATCAAACAGGAAAAATATGGCAATTAGAGTCGAACGGTTTGATGCGTGGACGTGAAATTAAACTCGATCTTGATATCTGGGCGGATTACGTTTTTGCTCCAGACTATCAATTAATGCCTCTGAGTGAGTTGGAGAATTATGTACAAAAAGAAAAGCACCTTCCTAACGTTCCTTCTGAATCCGACATAATACAAGACGGTGTTGATCTTGGTAAAATGAATGTCATCTTGCTTGAAAAAGTAGAGGAGTTAACGCTTTATTTGATTGACCAGAATAAATCAAATGAAAAACTGAAAGCTGAGATAGAATTGTTGAAAAAGCGTATTTCTGAATTGGAGTCAAATAATAAGTAAAAATACGGAGCTATGTTACAAAGAATTCTTTACTCTGTATTAGTAATATTTTTGTTTCAAATAACTATTCATGGTCAGGTTGAATACATGATTAATGGAGGGTTTGAGGAATGGGACAATGATGATGATGATGATGGGAATCCTGACGATTTTTATGATCATTCGATTGAATATGCCATTGGTTGGCATAACTTGGTGAATACCTGTGATGTAGTTCATCCCAATTACCCATTTGTTTCAGGAACTCCAATGAACGGAGTTGGATGTGGAAGATTTGGTGCGCCACAGAATGGACTTGCTGAATTTGGATATGGTACGACTCATCCTTTAACAGCTGGCGAAACATATCAAGTTTCTTTTTGGGTTCGAAAAGACTACTCAACAAATACGGATCGAAAAGTTGGATTGGTGATTTCAGAGACAATTCCAAACATACAAGTGTCTCCCGTATTTACCACGTCTTACGAGCCTCTAATTACCGTAATTCCAACATCTACACAGTATGTACAAGTATCGGCGTGCTATACAGCGCAGACAAGTGGGGTTCACTATGTTACAATTGGGCCGTTTTATGGTACGGGAACGCCTGAAAGTATATTATATAATATCGACGATGTTAGTGTCAAATCATTAGCTCCAGGAACACAATTGCCAATTGCAAATGTCTCCACCTCTCAGGCGGTTTATTGTATAAATGATAATGTAATTGTGGATGGGAGTTTAACATCGAATGAAACAGGATATATATGGGAAATTTATGATTTAGTAAATGGAAATTCTGGACAACTCCAATATTCTTCGGGAGTTCAAAACGGACTGGCAGGAACATTTGATGTTACAGCAGCACTTGGGTTTTATCAGGCTGGAGACTGTTATCGTGTTGTCTTAAAAGCACAGGGAGCTTGTGAGAATGAAGCATATGTAGATTTTTGTTTTGCTGATCCTAATATTGATTTCACTCATGATGGAAGTGCAATTTGTGAAAATACACCTGTTACCTTAAGTGTTACAGGAGATGCTAGTTGGACATACGATTGGAGTACAGGGGATGCAGGTGTAGGTTTAAATACGTTAACAGTTACTCCAACAGTAAACAACTCAACATACTCAGTAACAGTAACCACTCCTGAAGGATGTACACACACCGAAACGATCAATTTAACCGTCCATTCTGCAAATAACCAAACACCTTGGATGAATGGAATTAATGGAAGTGGAAATTATACTATTTATGTTAGTCAAGGAAATACTGTTAGCTTTAATTCTACATTATTCAATGATGACCTAAGCGAAAACCTAGTAATTGTCTCAACAGATAATATTCCTTCTAGCTTCAATGATATCAAGCCACTCGTTGCAGGAGATAATTTATATTTTTCGTGGCAAACACATATGACAACGCCGACAGGAAGTTACTATTACAATTTAAATGTAAAAGATAATAATGCTTGTAATGTAGGAGAAAAAGATTTCACCTTTAAAATTATCGTAATTTGTGATCAATGTCCCACCTGTCTTTATTATGAAAACCGCACTCCAACAACAACACCACTTCCCGGTGAAACAAAAGTAGGACAGTGCATTATGGCGGGAATTACTCAACCTGTGGAGACAGGAACTACTAATGTTTTATTTCAGGCAGGAGAGTCTATTACAACCGGTAATTTCTTTTCTGCAGGCCCCGGTTACCAGGCCGTTATTGACCCTAGTATATGTATTACTGATTGTGAGGATTGTTGTCAAGATTGGACAGGTTTTACGCTCGATGAGATTCCAAACCCGGTATATATGAATTTTTCTGATTCAGATCCTACGAATGATTATTTTCAAATTACAGATGTGTTTCATCCTTTCTGCGCGTTTAATGCCAAAGGTTTTGAGTTTAGTATACTTGATCAAAGCTCTTCTATATATCATCACTCAGAAGTATTGAATGCAGAATGCTGTAGTTTTAAATCGCCTGCACCAGAGAATTTAATACCACATTCAAGTATTTATTGGGATGGTTACACGGAGGATATATTTGGGAATACGGTTAGACCATACGGTGTCTTGTTTTATATACTTAAATTGTATGGATGTAATGATGAGAAGCTGGAAAAACATGGGTTTATTCATATCGGAGATTTTGCTAAATCCATGGGGTTATCAGAAAATGGTCTCAATGACGAACAAAGTGAAAATCTAAAAGCGTTATTGGAAGAAAATGAAAAGCTTAGCGCGTTAATTTCTATTTCTCCCAACCCAGCCAGTGAGTTTATAAAGTTTTCAGGATTAGAAGGGTTAGGAAAACCAACCATACAACTATTTGATAAGAACGGAAAAATTTTGAAAAAGAATATTGAATTGCACCATAATACGTATAATATTTCCAAATTACCTGCTGGATTGTATTATCTAAAAATCCTAACAGGAAGTCAATTAGTGACAAAAGAATTTGTTAAATTGTAGCTGTGCGAAGTTAATTTTACGACAGAAAAGGGTCCAAGAACTCACGGTAATAATTATTGCCGTGAGTTATTTCTTTCATTAAAGATAAATTAATGGATTTGACCCTGAACTAATAAGCTAAAGTTTGGTCGCTTCTTATGCATATTTATTTAACTATGTAGGCTAGTTACTTTTTTTGAGCGCAATAGAATAAATACTTTTCATCAGTTACGGTTAACTGATACTGCTTAATTGGAGCTAAGCGTGTTCAAGCAATTAAGTTTTTTGTGCACAAATCGTTTAAAAAGAATAATAGGTCAACTTTTTGTTGTTCATCTAATTTTAAATTGGTTTCAGATGTAATTAGGTCTAAGAGTTCTTCTACACTTTGTATATCTGGGTTTTGTAGATTCGTTAAGACAGTAAAAATGAACGGTGACAATTGCTTTAACTCAACTTCAAAACTTGTTTGATTGCGGTATATCATCAAGAAGTAATTTCCTTTCTGTGTGATATTTTTCCAGTTTTTATCAAATACTGGATAGTTAAAATGAAGTATTTCCAGTTCCTTCGAAAAAACAGGTCTTGTTTTCAAGGTACCATCAAATGAATTCAGTTTAACAGGTTGATCTTCTCTAAAATATAAGTTTACAATGCTCCATTCATAAAGCGCCAAGTCTACAATAAAAGGATATTCTTTTTTCAACGTTAATTCTCCAGCAACTAGGTAATCATAAAGTTCTCCTGGAAACTTCCAAAAAATAAAGCTTTGACAAGGGTGTTTTTTGATGAAATTATCAACCAAATTATTCCAATTTTCTTCACCTAAAAGTTGAGACAAAATGGGATATACATTTAGTAAGTTGTCCTGAATATTATCTCTGACCATCTTTTGATATACTTTAGATGAATCGGGCTTTTTTCCTCTGATATTTCGTGCAAATTCCTTTTGCCAAATATGGTCTTTTTCTGAAATCATGATAATAGATTCTTCACTTCCATGAACTCATCAACTAATTCATCAAAAGGCTCAAAATTACTTTCTCGCTCAAGACATATGGGGGTGTTTGATGGGATTTTATCTTTGATTTTTAGTAAATCATAAAGTGTGTTTTTCTCAATTGGTCGATCATGAGAATCAAAAATTATTGAGGAATGATTGGTGTCATAGCTTCCAAGATGCAGGTATTGCACATGCTCAAATGGATAGTCGCGAAAGAAGTCCTGAGAGCAATACCCATGGTTTTTAGCGTTGACATAAACATTGCTGATGTCAAGTAATAAGCCGCACTTTGAAGCTTGTTGAAGCTCTTTTATATATTGCAATTCAGTCATGTCAGACTCTGGTAATATATAATAACAAACATTTTCCAATACCAGCGATCTTTCTAAAACCTCCTGAGCAATCCTAACTTTTTCTGAAATGTGATTAAGACTCTTGATTGTGAAGGGAATAGGCATTGATTCGTACATGTGAGCATTATCGATGCTTGAAAACGCCAAATGTTCACTGTAAATATCAATGTTGTAATCATCTAAAAATTGCTTTATGACCTTAAGAGCTTCTATGTTCACTGGTTCAGGGCTTCCAATGGAAAGAGATAAACCATGCGCTGTAAAACGGAATCGCTCACTTAATTGATCGAGTTTTCGTTTCCAAATACCACCTAGTCCAATCCAATTTTCAGGGGCGATTTCAAGAAATTCAGGAGCAAAATGACCCGCTAAAAGCGGGTCTGCAATATCTCGTCTAAGCGTATAACCAAGAGGTGTTTTCATTATTACTTTTTCCTTTGATCTCTTTTTGCTTTACGTCGATTTTTTCTTTTTTGGGCTTTGGTTTTTATGGTAGGAGTTGCTCTTAAAAAACTTGCGCCACTATAAGCGCAATTAAGCTCTGAAGGCGTGAAAATATCTTTTGTTACTTGAATTTCGTTTACTTCGAAAGATTGACGTTTATGATCAAATGAATTACCCAAGTCGACATTTTCAATCATTGGAGTGTTGGCTGCCATTCCTGCAGTGGCCATAAGGATTCCAGATCCTATTAACAATACTTTTTTTCTAGACATGATTTTATATTTTATGTTTATAAAGTTCACTTTTGTGAATTTCAAGATATAATACAACCGTATGCAGATTTGGTTCAAAAGAAAATCACTTTTAGTGACTTAATAGTAATATGTTGACAACAAATATGCGCTAACGATTTTTCTAATAGTCGACAATAACCCATTCATATTAAAACACTTAACTGTAATTTGAATCATTTACAATGCAACCATAGAATCCATGGTAGAAATATAAATTAATGGATAGGAAAAGTATGTCTTAATTTACTATTCCATGAGAATATATTCGAGTTCACTGTGGTAGTAGTTGCTTTCATATATTAATTGAATTTCTTGAACTTTTGCATTCAACCAAGCGCTTTCTCTAGAGTTAATCATAAATATTGAGCTTTCTCCAAGTTGAAATAGAGTTAACTCTGAATTGTAAAGTGTTTCATTATTCATCACCAATTTATTGATTACATCGAGTTGAGATAGAGATAGGCTATAATTGTTTCTTATGGCTTTTATTTTTGCCGATAAAGACACTGCTTTCTCTTGCATCTTTAGTTTTTCATCTTTTAGTTTTAATTGCGCCAATTGAACACTACCGCGTGCTTTTCTAGACAAAATATCATAAGAGAAATTTGCTCCCCAGTTATAATTGTCCGTATTATAAGAGTTTATTGGGTTGCCATTAACTGAGCTAGAAATAGCGTTATATTTTAGACTGAGTTTTGGTTTCCATGATTCCCGCTTTAACTTTAAATCTATTTCTCTTTGCTCTATATTGAACCCATTAATCGCAATCATTGGGTGATTTAATAATGTTGAATCAATTGCTTTGTTTGGAAAGATTTTGAGTTGAGTAGTTTTCTCTGGATATACATTGTCTAATTCTAACGGTATTAGTTTGTTGGACCATAAGAACATTTCAACCATTATTTCACTGTTAACGAGTTGGTTATTTGCTTTTTCAAGAGAAATCAGTCTATTTTGAAATGCTATAGAAGCCTCAACGGTATCAATGTATGGTTTGTCGCCAAAATATGCAGACTCTTTAACGGCTTTTAATCTAATTTCCGCGTTTTCATATGCTTGTTTATAGACATTATATACTCGATATGCCTGCTGCCATTTCCAATAAGCAATTGATGCCTCTTTTTTCAAGTCGCTAAGCATTATTATGCGCTCGTTTGAATTGATTTCAAGCAAAGATTTTGATTTTTCAAAAATTGCTCTTCTTTCATTCATTATTAAACCGTTACCCAGCTGTATTTCAATACCAGCCTGCCATAAACCATTTGTAGGAACCCGTTGTTCAGGGTTGAGGTATATTCCATCGTTGAGAGAGTATCCAGCGTTGAAGGAAACACCATACCAAGTTGGAACTTTTAACCCTCCTTCTATTTTACTGTAATACTGTTGGTCGTTGAAGTACTTTTGATTAATGTTTCCTACTAATTTTGGATCAAAAGCACCTCGAGATTCTTGCAAGTTGGCCTCCCCCATTTGTCCTTTAAGTTCTGCTCTTTGTGCAAAGGGATGATTACCCATGACTATTTCGATGAAAGAATCGTAACTAATTACTACTGTTGAATCTTGGGCGAAAATAGAGGTGCTTGCAATAAATAAAACGAATAGAATTGCTCTCATTTTACTCTTCTTTAGATGATGTACTTGTTTGCTTATAAAATTCAGGAGGAAAACCATTAATATTCCTCCATAGTTCATACCATATTGGTACATCGTTCAATAGGATCATTGCTTTACTTCCTCCACCAAATCGAAGATCTTTTGGCCATACATGATCTGTTTCATCTGGTTTAACTAACAATCTATACTGCCCATTTGGACTGATAAATTGATCTATTGCATAAATAGTTCCTCCGTATGTACCGTAACTTGCACCAGGCCATCCCGAGAATACGATTGCAGGCCATCCATCAAACTGCAATCGGACATGTTCGCCGATATTTATAAGAGGCAAATCAATAGGGTCTACATAAATGGCAACAGATAAGTCATAATTTTCAGGCATAAAGCTTACAACAGGATCGCCTTCTTTTAAGGTTTCGCCAATACCCTCTGCAAAAAGTTTAGTAATATGCCCGTTTTGTGGTGCGGTAATGATATTAAAACCCTGTCTGGCAACATAGTTAGAATATTGATTTTCTAGCTTGTTAATGTTTGACTCAGTTTCAAATTTATTTGTTTCAGTTGAAAATTTGTCCGAAAGAATTTTTGAGTAATTACTTTGAAATTTTGCGTAAATATTATTCAATTCAATCCGAAGTTTTATCAACTCATTTTTGTTGCTATCCCATGTGTTTAATGCATAAACCTCTTTTGCTTTTGTTTGTTGAGCTTTCATTTTACGCCTTTCTAAGTCGGAAAGAGATTTGAGTCCTTTTGCATATAAACTATCCATTCTGCTATATTGATATTGAGCGATACTATTATCTAACATAGCTGCTTGATAATTGATACTATCATTTTCAATTTTCAATTCTGTTTGACTGATTTTAACTAGAAGCTTATTTGTTTCTAGTTCCATTTGGTTTGATAGCGCGCTCAACTGCGTGTCTTGTGCATCCATTTTTCTTGAATACGAATCAACGGACTGTTTTTTCAAATCAAGCTGGTTTGAAGTTCTTTTCAATAAGTTTTCGTCAAAATAGGCATCTTTTACTTCTGATAAAATTGCAATTGTATCACCTTGTTTCACGAATTGTCCTTCTCTAACTTTCCATGCCTCAATTCTTCCTGATATAACAGTATGTATTTCTTGAGGGCGCTGATCTGGGTCTATTGTTGATATATCACCTGTTGTTCTTACATTTTGTGTCCATGGAAGTAAGAAAATAATAAACAAAATAAGAATGCCCCATTTTATTGAGCGTAATAGAAGGCGTTCTGTTTTTTTTGATTCAACCAGACTTAGTGAAGAAAAATCACTTTTATCAATCTTTGATGTTATACTATTATGAGATATGTTTAACATAACTTAATTCTTTATTTGAACAATTTCTCCAGCTCGCATGATGATTTCTCGATCAACCAAATGTTGCATTTCTATGGGTTGTGAGCTAGTTAAGAGCACGGTCCAATTGTGATTTCGGTCTAAAAGAAATTTTAATATTCTATTACGATCTTCCAAAGAGAAAACAGAAAAGCTATTTTCAAGTAGAAGCAACCTTGGTTTATCAACGATGGATCGAGCAATTAAAATTTTGGCCACAGTACTTTTCGAAAATTGTTTTCCTTGAGGGAAAATGTTGGAATTGTAACCGTTTGGCAATTCATTTATTAGGGTGTTTAAACCTAAAGCAGATATTGCCCATTTGACATTTTCTATCGTTGCACGCTTTCTGCCTAATGTAATATTTTCTAATAGTGTTCCTTCAAAAAGCGTTTCATCACGCATGTAACCCCCAATTTTACTTCTTAATTGTGCAAAGTCTAAATTGTTTAATGGAATTCCTTCAATTGAAATGGAGCCCATTGTTGGATTGAGTAATCCACTTACAAGGTATAAAAGAGTGGATTTACCACTATCGTTATTTCCTGTGATTAAAACGCGTTCATTAGCATGTACTTTTAGGGAAATGTTCTGTAATGCGAGTTTTTCTTCTTGTGGATACCTGTAAGTCAGGTTGTTTATCGAAAGGTTTACGCCCTTGTTTGTATCGCTTATTTGCAATCCGCCTTCCTCTTCTAGTTCCATGTCAATGACCTGACCCAACTTGTCTAAAGAAGTGAGCACATCATAAATTGTTTCGAAATTTAGAATTAATTTCTCAACGGAACCTACAATAAGAAGAATTACGATTTCAGCAGCCACAAACTGTCCGATATTCATTTGTTGATCAATAACAAGTAAGCCACCAATTAACAGTAAACCAACAGCTACAAGAACTTTAAAAATCACCATTAGGCTATACTGCCATTTAAGAATGCTAAAGTGATTTTCTCTGGCCTCGTTATAATCGAGTGCTTGTGCATTGGTTTTCGTTAAGCTTAAGTCTGTTTTCCCAGCAAGTTTAAAGGTTGTGTTTGAACGAGCGATTTCTTCAAGCCAATGTGCCATTTTGTACTTGTGCTTAGACTCAGTTAAACTAGTTTCAAGGCCTTTTTTCATTGTTAACCAAAAAATGGAAACTACCATGATAATTAAAAGCAAACTAAATATGATAAAAAACGGGTGATACAAGGAAAGGAGAATTAACCCGAATAAAACTTGAATCGAGGCCGAGGAGAATTCTATTAGAATTTTGGTAATTCCTTTTTGAATAGAGATTACATCAAAAAAGCGGTTCATTAATTCCGGGGCATACTGTCTAAATAGTTTTTCCAACCTGATTCGTGGGATTCTATACGTAAATTCAAAAGATGCTCGCGTAAATATTTTTTGCTGTAGACTTTCTGTTATCCGAAGTTGGTTTATTTGCATAATTCCGCTCATAGCTATGGCCCCCGCGGTTAGAATTATTAGAATAACCCAAGAAGTGCTGACTGCGCCACCTTGAATTAAGTTGATTATTGCCTGTATACCAATAGGTAGAACTAAATTTAGTAGTCCAATTATAATGGCATAAATGTATATGTTTCTAATTTCGAGTTTGTCCGGCTTCAGCAGTAGCCAAAAGCGTCTAATTGGACTAATTTTTTTAATTTCCATAAATTGAATTGGCGATAAATATTATCTGATTCCCTTTGTTTTTCTTGATATTTATTATGTTAATTCGGGAGGTGGAGAAGGTATTTTTATATAGAATTTATTGTAAGAAAATGATGCTTGAATTGTCTTTTTGGAAACGGCTATTGTTGTTTTAAAGAAGGATAAGGGATTGCCTTCTATCCATTTTAATTCTTCAAACTTCTCCTTTTCTGAGTCGAAGTTCTTTTCAGACAATTCAATTTGATTCTCAGAAACGTCTATAAATTGAAGACTATCTATTATTTGAACGTGAAGAGCAAATAATACAATTAGCCCAAAAAGGAACGATATTATATGATTATTTTTCAATGTTTAATTCTCTTTCTGCCAGTTGAGTATAAAATGCGGTAACAGCATCTTCTCCTTCGATTGTGTCCGTTAATCTAGGTAAATAATGTGCGAAAAAGCGCTGGTGATGAGCGCCTTCAATTATTGTTGAGACCAACATATGTGGATATTTGAAGGTTGGTTTTATACTAAGTATTATATCCGCTACTCGTTGAACTAAGGATTTATAGCTTAGAAAGAAACCTGATTCATTGTCACTTTGGACGGTTTTACATAAATATACTTTAGATGATTCAAGAATGACAATATTATGCAGTTTAATTTCGTCAATATGAGAGACAGATTTGTCTTCATTTATTTCTTCCGTTAAACATTTTATAGCTCTTCTTAGTCGTTCTTCAGGAGAATCAATGTTTAACGTTTTAAGAATAATTTTATTTTCTGTCCAACTCCAATACCACATGGTAAGATAGGCCAGTAAATTATGCTTGTTTTCGAAATATCGGTATATAGAAGCTTCTGTTGAATTAATTTTTATAGCGAGTTTCTTGAAAGTAAAATTCTCGAAACCTAATTCGTCTAATAACAAGATCCCCTCACGCACTATTTTAATACCTAATTCACTAGAAACAGGATCTTTTTTATAGACATTCGGATTGATTTGTATCGCTATTTTCGATTGTAACGCTTCCATTTTTGATTGTAAAACAATGCAAATATAATAGTATTACTATCACCACAAAAATTTTTTGTCAATTTTGTTAGGTCCCCTTCCTTTGTTTCAGCCTTTGTTCAGCTAATAAAGCAATAGACAAGAGTAAAATTCCACAAATAGCATAATGTAATATTGGGTTTGATTCAAACTTTCCTGCAAGGTCGAAGTGAATTCGGTATAATTTAAACGAGAACTTATCACTCGTTGATTCTGATTCCGATGTTATAAAAACAATGGATAACAGAGTAGAAATAATTGAAGTAATGCCAATCCAAATGCGCGCGGATATAACAGGTTCGTATGGTTTCTTAGGAGACATTCCCTCTAATTGACTCATTAAGTTTTTACTGAAATCAGTCGATGGCTTTTCTTCCGCGTGCTCCTGAACAAAACAGTTTAATGACTTCTCTTCTGCCTCAATTGCTTGCATGAGGTTTTTTGTAAACTCTACTGATGGTTTTTCAAGACCTTTCTTCAAGATGTGTTTAGGATCTTCCATTAGATAATAGATTTAGTTTCTTGTTGAAGCATAGCCTCTAACTTATTCTTTAATTGTTTTCTAGCTCTATGCAGTTTTACCTTAACGTTTGAAGTGGTTAAGTTCGTAATTTCTACTATTTCTTGAATACTGTTTTCGTCTAAGTAAAACAAAGAAATAATTACCGCCTCTATTTCCGGAAGTTCAGAAATAGCTTGCTTAACATATAATTCTTGCTCCTGTTCTTTCAACAACTCCAGTTGGGGAAAGCTAATTTCCGTAGTGATGTCAATTTGAAAGTCTTCTGATACAGTTTCTATTTTTTGCAGTTGAGTTTTTGAAATTGCAGTGCGATATGCTATGGTATAGAGCCAAGTTGAAAACTTTGAATCTCCATTGAATGAATGTAGGTTGCGAAATGCTTTGATAAATACATTTTGTGCCGCATCTTCGGCGTCTTCTCGCTGACGTAGAATTCTAAAGCATACGGTAAATACCATGTCTTTATATTTTTCTACTATCCACGAAAAGGATGAAGTATCTCCATCCAAAACGCTCCTGATATTCGACTTATCGTCTAAATCAATCATTCTTCAGAGTCTTTCTTTGCTAAATAATGCTCTAGAACTAAACCTGCACCAGCCCAAAGGAAAATCATTGAAATTGTTGCTGGTTCTTGGTCCATGTTGGTTAAATGAGCAATCATTTGACCAAATAAAACACCGGTTGCAATACCTATTGCTAAAAGCCCGATTTTGATGCCTAGACGTTTTCGTTGAGTAGCAAATGTACTTGGGTCTGCACCTTTTTCAATCATTGCTAGCCTTTCCTTGTTGCGAGTCGTTAAGAAAGTGTAAAGCACTCCAAAAATGGTTGAAAACACGATGAATGGAATTAAAATTTCAACAGCCATATTTATTAAGTTTTTAATTGTTACAATGGTTTAGACCGGAGTGAACAAGAATGGGTTACAAGAAACACTATTTTTTTTTAAAGTAAGAAATCATCAATACCTTTAATACGTAAAATCAATAATATTAATATAATCTCTTTTAGCTTTATGACACAGGAAAAATCAATTTACAACTACTCTTTTACCAGTATAGATGGTGAATCCGTTTCAATGGAATCATTTAGAGGGAAAAAGTTGTTTTTTATCAATGTAGCATCTAATTGTGGTTTTACTGAGCAGTATATTGAACTTCAAGAACTGCATCAATTGCACGGTGAACAACTGGTTATTCTCGGTTTTCCTTGTGACCAATTTGGAGGACAAGAACCGGGTACAGAAGAACAAATTAAAGGATTTTGTCAGAAAAAATATGGTGTAGAATTCTTGATGGCGTCAAAAATTGATGTTAAAGGAGAGCAACAGCATCCAATTTATAGATGGTTGACCAACGCCGATCTGAACGGTGTTGAAAGCACTAATATAGCATGGAATTTCACAAAATTTTTAGTGGACGAGAAAGGAAATTACATTGAGTCCTTCATATCTAGAGTAAACCCAATGTCGGAAGACATTTTAAAACACCTGGAAAAATCATGAAATACTGTATTATATCATTCTTTATCTACCTGTCTGGCTTAATTTATGCTCAAGGAAACGTGGATGGTTTCTTTAAACAGAAAGGAGAGGTGGACTTGGCCTTCTCTGGAACGTTTAGCGCATCAAACAAGTATTTTAGAAAGAATGATGTTATTGATTACGATAGAGCTCAAGCAATTATTGGGGTTTATGGAGCCTATGGTATTACCAACAAGTGGAATGTAGTTTTAAACTTACCTTTAATAAATTTTAAACCCCAAGATGCTGCAGTGTTTACGAAGTATCATTTGGTTGATGTTAAGCGAAAAAAAGGCGATTTTACAATAGCACCGGCCTTAGGTGTTTCCTTCCCATTGTCACATTACGCTACACAATCGGGTCAGGCTATAGGCCAGCGAGCAACAATTGTTCAGCCTAAGGTCCTTTTTCAATATAAGCACAAAGCCAATTTGTTTGTTCAAGGACAAGTCGGGTATAATTATACTTTGGATCCTGTTCCATCTGCAACGGTAGCTTCAATAAAAGCGGGTTATATTTACAAAGACTGGTACTTCGATGCGTGGTTCGATTATCAATATGGTATAGGGGGAACAGATTATGGTGTCGCGGGTGCGGACTTTCGCGAGTTAGGAGTTTCTTATAATAAAATAGGAGGTGTTATATATAAGAGTGTAGGCATAAATTCAGGAGTATTTCTTAACGGGAGCTACATTTTTGCTGGACGAAACATTGGTAATGCCTATACTGTTGGAGCAGGATATGTACTCAAATTACAGACAAATAAGAAATCTAATGAATAAAAAAAGCCAGCTAGATAAGCTGGCTTTTTTTCCCATCTGCTATTAGCAGAATTCGTTGTACGCTTGTGCAAGGTTTTCGCTAATCATATCAGCTGTTCCTCCTTCAATGTGATGACGTTCTAAAAAGTGAACTAATTTACCGTCTTTAAACAAGCCGATAGATGGTGAAGATGGAGGGTAAGGCAGAAAGTACTTGCGTGCTTGGTTTGTTGCCTCTCCATCAACTCCGGCAAATACTGTTGCTAATGTTGTTGGTTTTTTATCATTATTTAAAGAAAGCTTTACTCCTGGTCGCATGTTTCCAGCTGCACAACCGCATACTGAGTTAACAACGATTAATAAAGTTTCTCCTTCGCTATTTTTAACCACATCATCAACTTGATCCGTTGACGTTAGTTGGTTGAACCCTACATTCGTAAGGTCATCCTTCATTGGTTGTACTAATTCTGGTGGGTACATAATTGCAATTGTTTTAATATTGATTCAAAATTACTGATTATTTCTTCTGTAATATCTATTTATATCAACTTCTGGATCTAAATTAACGCCATTTAACAAGTAATCTACGAATTCTTTAGAAATCAGCGGAGCTAACATATACCCTTTTGCACCTAATCCATTGAAAATATGGTAATGCGCATGCTTATTGTGAGTACCGATCAGTGGTCTCCTATCTCTTGTCGTAGGGCGAATACCTGCTTCTTGATGAATTACCTCAACTTCTTCATCAATAACATATGCCAAATTCTTGAGAAGTTCAGTTCTTGATTCTATCGTAGTATGAGTTGTTGGATCATTCCATTCATATGTGGAGCCAATTTTAAAGGTCTTATTTCCTTTAGGAAGCATGAAACACTTGCGGTTTAGTGATGTGTTTTCTGGAAGAGTTTCGGATTTAATTGTTAATGTTTGTCCTTTGGTTTGATCTAGCGGTAATTCACCGAAAAAAGGGCAAGATTTATTTAAATACCCCAGGCAAAACACAATTTCGTCATATTTAGTGCCTTTATAGTTTGTTCTTGTGAGTTGATTGTAATCAAACTGCTCTTTTATAAGTCTGGATTTAGATGAAATCCAAGACTTGGTATTGGTTATAAATGAATTGACATCAACATAGTAGGTTTCTTTCAGGCGCCCTGATCCGAATGGGTTTTTTGCCTGACTGAAATTCAAGTCGCTTTCTGTTACCTTTTCCATATATGGTTCAAATTCTTCGCGTTGCTCTTTTTTTAACCAGAAACCTCTTTCTTGTTCGGAAGAAAATAAACGACGAATGGGAATTGGAAAGAAGAATTCAGACTGAGTTTCAGCTTCTAATTCACGATAAAACGACTTTAGGAATGGAATAAACTCATCCACACGCCAACTTTTAGTCATGCGTCTAAATACAATTGGGTTTATCATTCCTGCGGCAACGCGTGAACTAAAATTTTTGTCGTTATCAATAAGTGTTACTTGAACACCTGCTTTAATTAATTGGGTAGCGACTGAAATTCCAGCTAAACCTGCTCCAACAACTAATATGTTTTTTGAATTTTCCATTACGCAATTGCTAAAGTAACAACACTTACCTTAAGCTCGGGTTTTTTCTGCTTTAGAGATATAATTATGGCTTCTAAAGTTGACCCTGTTGTGATTACATCGTCAACAAGAATGACATGGTTTAGTTCTTCAATTTTATAGGATACCGAAAATATACTAGAAACGTTATCCCACCTTTCAAAACGGTCTTTTTTCGTTTGAGTTTCTGAGTGTTTCTTTCTTTTAATGATGGATGTATTAATCGGAATGGAAGTAATTTCAGATATGCCCTGAGCAATGATTTCGCTCTGATTGTATCCTCGTTTGAATTCTTTTCGGGGATGTAACGGAACGGGAATTATCGCGTTGGCTGTACTGAAGTCCTCTGAGTTTAATATTGCTTTACCAGTTTCCTTCCCGAAGTGATAGCCAACAGACTGATTCCCCTTGTATTTGAGGCCGAATAGGATGTCTTGTGACGCTTTGTTTTTTTCGAAATGAAAATGAGCGTAAGTTTTTATTACTTCAACACGACCCCAGAATAGCTTGTCCATTTGAGTGGGTTCTGCGTAGTGTTGAAATTTAGTTAAGCGTAAATCGTTATAACAGAAACTACAAATGTGATGTTCCGTTTGGGCTAGTTCATTTAAGCATGCCAAACATGAATTAGGGTAAACTAAATGAGATAGATCGCGCGTAATTTTAGAGAAGAATTGCTTGAATTTGACTATCATCATTAAGACTGAACTTTTAGAATAAAAATATTCACAATTTGATGTTAAAAATAAGAAATATTAATTATTGACTCTGCATGAATTAGGGTGTAAATTTATAGAACCTTATTTAACCCCTTGATGTTAAGGGCTCTGAGACGAATGAGTGTTTTTTATCGACAAAAAGTCATTTATGGGCTGTGAATATCTTTAGAAGTCCTGTTGATAAATCGCTTATCGGTTGTCAGTAAAGGGATTTAGAATCTGAATGTTGATAACGTCAGAAAATTGTGAATTTCTTTAATTGTTTAAGGGTAGAAAAATGACAATTTTTGTATGCCTCTTGTAACCGAGATTTGACCAATAATCGATATTCCGATAAACGCAAGAGGAAACATAAACTTTACAAGAAATAAAATTAGCGAAAGCATTATTTTTCGCTTAAGATATATACGTAAACACTTTATATAATGGCACAATTAGAACCAATTTTAGAGAAAAACGATGGCCGTTTTGTTTTATTTCCAATTGAACATGATGACATATGGTCATTCTACAAAAGAGCAGAAGCAAGTTTCTGGACTGCAGAGGAAATAGATTTAGCTCCGGATCTTGTTGATTGGGATACAAAACTGAATGATAATGAGCGTCATTTCATTAAGCATGTATTAGCATTTTTTGCAGCATCGGACGGAATCGTCAATGAAAATTTAGCTGAAAATTTCTTGTCTGAAGTTCAATATACTGAAGCGAAGTTTTTCTATGGTTTTCAAGTTGCAATTGAGAATATTCACTCTGAAACTTACTCTTTGTTAATTGATTCTTACATCAAAGATACAGAAGAGAAAAACGGATTGTTTAATGCGTTAGATACAATTGATTGTGTCCGTAAGAAGGCGGATTGGGCTTTAAGGTGGATTGATGAAGGTTCTTTTGCAGAGCGCTTGGTTGCTTTTGCAGCAGTTGAGGGTATTTTCTTCTCAGGATCTTTCTGTTCTATTTTCTGGTTGAAGAAAAGAGGGCTTATGCCAGGTCTCGCTTTTTCAAACGAGTTAATTTCGCGTGATGAGGGGTTACATTGTGATTTTGCATGTTTATTATACAACAATCATATCGTCAATAAATTGTCGGCGGAAAAGGTTCAAAAAATCATCTTAGATGCTGTAGAAATTGAAAAGGAATTCATTTTAGATGCTTTACCTGTGAAGTTGATCGGAATGAACAGTGATTTGATGTCACAATACATTGAATTCGTTGCAGACAGGTTACTTATGGAGCTGGGATGTTCTAAGTTTTTTGATGCAACAAACCCATTTGATTTTATGGAAATGATTTCAATACAAGGTAAAACTAACTTCTTTGAGAAAAGAGTTGCTGAATATCAAAAAGCTGGAGTTTTGAATAATGATTCTGATCAAACTTTCAGCTTAGACGAAGATTTTTAATTAATACGGTACGGCACACCGACAATAATATTTAACTAAACCAAAACAAGTAGCGCCCATGTATGTAGTAAAGAGAGACGGAAGAAAAGAAGCTGTGAAATTCGACAAAATCACAGCAAGAATTGTAAAAATGTGTTACGGACTTGATCCGTTAGTGTCACCAGAAGCAGTAGCCATGAAGGTTATTGAGGGGCTTTTTGATGGTGTGACTACAACGCAGTTAGATAATTTGGCGGCAGAAGTTGCAGCAGCCAAAACGATTGATCACCCTGATTACGCTTTATTGGCGTCTCGTATCGCTGTTTCTAATTTACATAAGGAAACTAAAAAGACGTTTTCTGATGTAATGACTGATTTACACACGTACATTGATCCTAAAACGGGTGAAAACGCAGCATTATTGGCTGACGATGTTTATAAAATAATCATGGATAACAAAGATCGTATCGATTCTAGTATTATCTATGATAGAGATTTCAGATATGACTATTTTGGTTTCAAAACATTGACGCGCTCGTACTTGTTGAAACTGAATGGTTTAATTGCTGAACGACCGCAGCAAATGTTAATGCGTGTTTCTATTGGTATTCACAAAGAAGATATTGATTCTGCAATCAAAACATACAACCTAATGTCTGAGGGTTGGTTTACGCACGCTACACCTACCTTATTTAATTCAGGAACACCAAAACCTCAAATGTCATCTTGTTTCTTGTTAACAATGAAAGAAGATAGCATCGAAGGAATTTATGATACATTATCTTCTTGTGCTAAGATTTCGCAATCTGCAGGAGGTATCGGATTAGCTATTCATGATATTAGAGCTACAGGCTCATATATTAAAGGAACAAACGGAACTTCTAATGGTATTGTACCAATGTTACGCGTGTTTAATGATACTGCTCGTTATGTTGATCAGGGTGGGGGAAAACGCAAGGGGTCTTTCGCAATGTACATCGAGCCATGGCATGCAGATGTGTTTGATTTCTTAGACCTAAAGAAAAATCATGGTAAAGAAGAGCAACGTGCAAGAGATTTGTTCTATGCATTGTGGGTTCCAGATTTATTTATGAAACGTGTTAAAGAAAACGCAGACTGGACTTTAATGTGTCCTCATGAGTGTCCAGGTTTATCTGATACACATAGCGCTGAGTTTGAAGCTTTATATACGAAGTATGAAAAGGAGGGAAAAGGAAGGAAAACAATTAAAGCACAAGATTTATGGTTTAAAATACTAGAATCTCAAATTGAGACAGGTACGCCTTACATGCTGTATAAGGATGCTGCAAATGCTAAGTCAAATCAACAAAACTTAGGTACAATTAAGTCTTCAAACTTATGTACTGAGATTATGGAGTATACTGCCCCGGATGAGGTTGCTGTATGTAACTTAGCCTCTTTAGCACTTCCTAAATATGTGACTGAAGAAAAGACTTTCGATCACGATAAATTATTTGAAGTTACTTACCAAGCAACTTTAAACTTGAATAAGATTATTGATGGGAATTATTACCCGGTTCAAGAAGCAGAAAATTCCAATATGCGTCACCGTCCTATTGGATTAGGTGTTCAAGGTTTAGCGGATGCATTCATTACGATGGGGTTACCATTTGAGTCTGAAGAAGCTAGAGCATTAAATAGAGAGATTTTCGAAACAATCTATTATGCTTCAATGACTGCTTCTAAGGATTTAGCAAAAGTCGAAGGTCCTTATCAATCGATTGAAGGTTCGCCGGTGTCTAGAGGTGAATTCCAGTTTGATATGTGGGGTGTTACTCCATCAAACAGATGGGAGTGGGATTTATTGAAAGAAGAAGTTAAAGAGCACGGTGTTCGTAATTCATTGTTACTTGCTCCAATGCCAACCGCATCAACTGCACAAATCTTAGGAAACAATGAATGCTTTGAGCCATATACTTCTAACATTTATACGAGAAGAGTATTGTCCGGAGAGTTCATTATTGTGAATAAGCATTTATTAAAAGACTTGGTTAAAGAAGGTCTTTGGACTAAAGAGATGCGTCAAAAAATTATGGTAGCTAACGGTTCGGTTCAGAACATTCAAGAAGTGCCGCAAAGATTAAAAGACCTTTATAAAACAGCATGGGAGATTTCGCAAAAAGCGATTATCGAACAAGCAGCTGATAGAGGAGCATACATATGTCAATCGCAATCATTGAACATCTTCATGGAGAATGCAAACTTCGGTAAGTTGACTTCTATGCATTTCTACGGATGGGAAAAAGGATTAAAAACAGGAATGTACTACTTACGTACGAAAGCAGCAACTGATGCTATTAAGTTTACAATTGATAAATCAGCGGTTCAAGCGCCAACGGCTAAATCAATTGAAGAGGCTCAAGCAGATATGGTATGCTCTATTGATAATGGTGACGACTGTGAAGCTTGTGGAAGCTAAATAACGATAAGATCTTGTTTTGGTTAATAATTGTGCCGTAATAATTAATCGCAAGACGAAAAGCCTCTCAATTTATTGAGGGGCTTTTTTTCTTATGTGTATCTTTGTAAAAAACAATTGAATGTTAGGATTAAAACTTCCAACCGACCCTCGATGGGTAAATATAGTGGAATCGAATATTTCAGAAATTTTAACTGATCATGCCTGGTGTGAACAGAAAGCAGCTACAAATGCTATTTCTATCGTTGTACATAATTCGGAAAGACAAGATTTAGTTACTGATATGTTGTCTCTCGCGAAGGAAGAGTTGGAGCATTTTGAGCAGGTACATAATATAATTAAAGACCGCGGGCTTGAATTAGGTCGCGAACGCAAAGATAGTTATGTAAATGAGCTTGCTAGGTTTATGCGCAAAGGAACAGGAAGGGTTGAATCTTTAATTGATAGGTTGTTGTTCTCAGCAATGATAGAGGCTCGAAGCTGTGAGCGGTTTAAAGTCTTGTCAGAAAACATCGATGATGAGTTTTTATCTGAATTCTATCGCGATTTAATGATTAGTGAGGCTGGTCATTACACCTTATTTTTGAAGTATGCTAGAAAGTACGCTAATGGAATTGATGTTGAAAAACGTTGGCAGGAATGGCTGGCTCATGAGGCTAGTATTATTGCAAATTATGGGAAGGAAGAAACGATTCACGGTTAATTAATCTCTGTTTTCTTTTGGATAATTATACTTGATTACAAATCACAAGGCAAGATATTTAGTTAATAACGGCTGGATTATCTTAGTTTGTTTGAATTACATTGTTGGCTTTAATGCGTAATTTTTGATGCTGCTTCAATGTTTCATAAATCGCCTATAACCGTAAACCTAAAGGCACTTTCATTTTGAATAGTTTTAGATGGGATGAGACAGGTACCTATAAATGATCCACACTCAAGCCAAATTAATTTTTTCCAGAAGCTCGTTACGATGCTTTTTTCCTACCGGTAAAGATTTTCCATTCACTTGAACTGTAATATGATTAATGGACTCAAGATGCTTTGTATTAATGATATGTCCACGATGTATTTGTATGAAGTTCCTGTCCAGTTTATCTAAATACTCTCTAATTGTACCCCTAACGGTATGTTTTTTACCTTGAGTCGTGTATATGTCGAGATAAACATGATCACTTTTAATGAAAGTTATATCCGTAAAGTTCAAGCGAAGAAAAACGTTTTTCTGTTTGATGAATAATGCATCACATACAACTAGATTGTCTTTATCGACGAGCCTCTCTTTTAATGAAGCAAAATTAAACAAAGCTAATTCCACAGCAGCAAAAAGTTCTTCTTTCACAAAGGGTTTTATTAAAAAAGCAAAAGGTTTGGCTTGCTTTGCTTCATCTAAAGTTAATTTATCAGAATTTGATGCTAAGAAAATGAACGGAAATTTATATTCAGAGTTGATTTTATGTGCCAGATCAATGCTAGATTTTTTACCCGTAAGATGCACGTCTAAAATAGCAATATTTGGGCGACTTGCCTCAATTGTTTTAATTGCTTCTTTATAAGTTGAGGCTGGCTTTAAAACGCTATACCCAAAATTAGCTAATGTATTAGAAATGTTATCTGCTAGAATTACTTCATCTTTAACGACAAGAATCTTAATTGTATTATCCATAAACCCCGTAGCATGTAGTGTTGAAGCAAAGATACTGATGAATCAGTAGAATCTCTAAATGAATAAATAAGCGTAACTAATTAGTGAATAACTGTTATGTATCCGGATTTAGTGATGACAGAAGTCAGGATTTATTTTTGATTCTTTAGTTCTGAATCGACAGTTAAAAGTTCATCAAAGAATACCTGACCGAAAGCTCTAATAAGCGGCTCTTTTAGAAATTTGTACACTGGAACATTTAATTCATCTCCACATGCACATGCCGGAGAACAAATATCCCAAGAACTATAATTCAGTGCGGTAAAGTCTTGAAATTCCTTAACGCGTATCGGATATAAGTGACAACTAATAGGTTTTTTAAATTCAGTTTTTCCATCCTTATATGCCTGTTCAATAGAACACTTAGTAATTCCAACGTCATCAAGGTATACAAAGGCACATTCTTTCTCATTGATTAGCGTTGTAACGGCGTCGTTTTCCTGATCCATATAGAAAACGCCTGTTTTTTCAACAGCAGCAACCCCTTCAGGTCTCATATAAGGTTTGATTGATTCCAGGTCATCCTCCAAAATTGAAATCTCTTCGAAAGTTAATGGTGCACCTGAATCTCCTTCTATGCAACAAGCACCTTTACAAGCGTTCAAGTCACAAACGAATTTACGCTCGAATATTTGAGTGGATACAACCTTGTCTTCAATTTCAATTAACATACTAAATTATTATTTGGACAAAGGTCTTAATTCAAAGCGTAAAACGAAAGGAAAGCTATTATAAACTTGATTTTTCGAAATTTAGAGCTATATTTGTGCCGTAGAATATAAAGAATACAATAAATGAGGGGACAATGTCCCCTCTTTTTATAGCCAATGATTAGTAAAAAGTTAGTTCAAGAATTAATAGATGAGCGCATCGCTGAGCTCGATAACGGATTGTTCGTTGTAAGCTTAACGATTTCAGCATCAAACGTTATTAAAGTTGAGTTGGATAAGCATGATGGTAATGTTGCCGTGATGGATTGCATGTCTGTTTCTAGAAATGTAGAGCATAACTTAGATCGCGAGCAACAGGATTTTGAAATTAGTGTTTCATCAGCCGGATTAGATCAGGGCTTAAGAGTTTTTGCTCAATATAAAAAGAATGTAGGTCGCGAGGTTAGGGTGAAATTGAAAGAAGGTGAAAAGCTAGAGGGAAAAATGATAGCTGCTACCCCTGAAGAAATCACAATTCAAACCTCACGTAAAGAAAGAATAGAAGGTAAAAAGAAGAAAGAAACAATTATTGAAAATCATGTAATAAACATGGAAAATGTCGCTGAGACAAAAATTGTTATTTCATTTAAGTAATAAAGCTGATGTGAAAACATCGAGAACACAATAATTAGTAAAATTATGGATAGCTTAGAATTAGTTGATTCGTTTTCGGAATTTAAAGAGTTAAAAAACATAGACAAGCAAACAATGCAACACGTTTTAGAAGATGTGTTTCGTGCTATGCTTAAAAAGAAGTTCGATACAGATGAACATATTGATGTCATTGTTAACATAGACAAAGGTGATGTTCAAATTTTCATCAATAAAGAAATTGTTGACGATGGGGAGGTTGAAGATTCAAATATTGAAATCGCATACTCTGATGCAATTAAAATCGAACCTGATTTTGAAATCGGTGAGGAGGTAACAGAAGAGTTTAAATTTGCTGATTTTGGTAGACGTAACATTCTTTCTTTACGCCAAAACTTAATTTCTCGTATTATGGAGCTTGAGAAAGACCATTTATACAAACTATATAAGGAACGCATTGGCGATATTGTTACTGGTGAAGTTTACCAGGTGTGGAAAAAAGAAATCATGGTTATTGATGATGAAGGGAACGAACTGTTACTTCCTAAGTCTGAGCAAATTCCATCTGATTACTTTAAGAAAGGTGAATCAATAAGGGCGGTTGTTGCTAAGGTTGATATGCGAAATAGTAGTCCGGTGATTATTTTGTCTAGAACTGCACCAGAATTTTTAGAGCGTTTATTCGAGCTTGAAGTTCCTGAAGTTTTCGATGGTTTAATTACGATTAAGCGTATTGTTCGTGAGCCAGGTGAAAGAGCTAAAGTTGCCGTTGAGTCTTACGACGATAGAGTAGATCCGGTTGGGGCCTGTGTTGGAATGAAAGGTTCACGTATTCACGGAATCGTGCGTGAATTGAAGAATGAGAATATTGATGTTATTAATTATACTACAAATCCTCAGTTATTCATTCAGAGATCATTGTCCCCTGCGAAAATAACAACCATTGAAATTAATGAGGAAACAGGAAGAGCAAAGGTTTACCTTAAGCCGGATCAGGTTTCCCTGGCAATTGGTAGAGGAGGACATAACATTAAACTTGGAGGGAAACTAACAGGTTATGAATTAGATGTTTATAGAGAAGGAGAAGTCGATGTAGAAGATGTAGATTTAGAAGAATTTGCAGATGAAATCGATGGGTGGATCTTAGATGAATTGAAAGCGATTGGTTGTGATACAGCGAAGTCTGTGTTGGACTTAGGTGTTCAAGATTTAGTTAAAAGAACGGACCTAGAAGAAGAAACTATTGAAGAAGTGTTTAAAATTCTGAACGCGGAGTTTGAGTAAATCAAGCACAAACAGTATATTTAGACCGCAAGAATTACGTGTCTTGTAAAATAAAACGTATTTAAAAAGTAATTAAGGACGCATAATTTTATGGCCAAACCAATTAGATTAGGAAAAGCAGCAGGAGAATTGAATGTAGGGATGTCTACCCTTGTTGAATTCCTTGAGAGTAATGGGGTATCAATAGATGCTAGCCCAAACACGAAGCTTGCACCGGAACAGTACGACATGTTGCGCACCGAATTTGCTGCGGACCAAAGTTTGAAAGAGCAGTCTAAAAAGACATCTGTTACTCATGAAAAAAGAGAAACAATTTCTTTAAGAGATAAGAAAGAAGCAGAAGCTCCAATTCCAGAGCCGGTTGTTGAGCCAGAACCAGAAGTGGTTGTTGAGCCAGAACCAGTTGTTGTAGATGAACCTATTGCAGAACCGGTGGTGGAAGAAAAACCTGAAGTGGTGGAAGAACCAGTTGAGGTTGAGGCACCAAAAGCGGAAAAAGACATTGAAGTAAAGGAGGAGCCTAAAGCTAAGGAGTCGGAAGATAAGTCTGGAATGAAGATTCTTGGTAAGATTGATTTAGATAAAATAAACACCAAGACCCGTCCGGATAAAAGTAAAAAACCGGTTAAAACTGATTCCAAAAAGGAAGAGCCTAAGAAAGCGGAAAAACAACAGCCTAAAGTTGAAAAACCAGCTGCTGAGAAACCGAAGTCTGACGAAAAGCCAAAAGATCCTGTTCCATCTAAGGAGACTGAAACTATCCGTGTCGAAAGAACTAAATTAGCGGGGCCAAATGTTGTCGGTAAGATTGTTCTTCCAGTTGAGAAACCTAAAGGACCATCGCAAGCAGAACGAAGAAAACGTAAGCGTGTTCGTAAGGTTGATGTTAATAAACAACAGTCTCAACAAAATCAAAATAAAGGAAATCAAGGTAATAACCGTGGCGGTCACAAGAAAGGAGGTAAAGCACCTAAACCGGAAATTACAGAACGTGATATCCAAAAAGAAATTAAGGATACTTTAGCTCGTTTATCTAACAAGGGAGGTAAGTCTAAAGGTTCTAAGAACAGAAAGGCAAAACGTGAAAATGTAGCCGCTAAAAGACTAGAGGAAGAAGCACACGCAGAATTGCAAGAAAGAATCTTAAAGTTAACCGAGTTCGTTACAGTTTCGGAGTTAGCTACTATGATGAATGTAAGCTCAACTGAGGTTATTTCTGCTTGTATGTCGCTTGGTATTTTCGCATCGATTAACCAACGTTTAGATGCGGAAACAATTCAAATTATTGCTGAAGAATTTGGTTTCGAGGCCGAATTTGTAAGTGCTGAAGTTCAAGAGGCCATTCCTGTTATTGAAGATAAAGAAGAGGATCTTAAACCACGCCCGCCAATCATTACAGTAATGGGTCACGTTGATCATGGTAAAACTTCTTTACTAGATAGAATTCGTGATGCTGATGTTGTTGAGGGAGAAGCCGGAGGAATTACACAGCATATCGGTGCATATAGTGTAACATTAAAAGATAATCGTAAGATGACTTTCTTGGATACTCCTGGTCACGAGGCGTTTACAGCCATGCGTGCCCGTGGTGCTCAAGTTACCGATGTTGCTGTAATTATTATTGCAGCTGATGATGATGTAATGCCGCAAACAAAAGAGGCTATTTCTCACGCGCAAGCGGCAGAGGTGCCTATGGTATTCGCAATAAACAAGATTGATAGACCTGGTGCAAATCCAGACAAAGTAAAAGAACAACTTTCTCAAATGAATATCCTTGTTGAGGATTGGGGAGGTAAATATCAATGTCAGGAAATTTCTGCGAAAATGAACTTGAACATTGATGAGTTACTAGAGAAAATTTTACTTGAAGCTGAATTGTTAGACCTTAAGGCAAATCCAGATAGAAATGCCAAAGGAACTGTAATTGAATCTTCTTTAGATATTGGTAAAGGTTATGTAACGAATATGCTTGTTGAAACGGGTACGTTAAGGATTGGAGACACTATTCTTGTTGGTAGGAACCATGGTAAGATTAAAGCGATGCATGATGAGCATGGAACTAGTCTTACGGAAGTTGGTCCTTCTAAACCAGTTTCGGTTTTAGGTGTCAACGGGGCTCCTTCCGCGGGTGATACATTCCATGTGTTAGACGATGAAAAAGAGGCGAAATCTATCGCTGTTAAAAGAGAACAATTGTATCGTGAACAAGGTTTACGTACAACGAAACACATTACACTTGATGAGATTGGGCGTCGTCTAGCAATTGGAGACTTTAAAGAGTTAAACCTAATTGTAAAAGGTGATGTTGATGGATCTATAGAGGCACTTTCTGATTCTTTATTAAGACTTTCAACTGAAGAGATTCAAGTGAATATCATTCATAAAGGTGTAGGTGCAATTTCTGAGGCGGATGTTAACTTAGCTTCGGCATCTGACGCGATCATCCTTGGTTTCCAAGTAAGACCATCGATGCAGGCTAGAAAGTTGGCTGAAACGGAACAAATCGATATTAGATTATATTCTGTAATCTACAAAGCAATCGATGAAATTAAAGCTGCGATGGAGGGAATGCTTTCTCCGGATATCGAAGAGAAAGTGATTGGTACCGCTGAAATTAGAGAAACATTCAACATTTCTAAAGTTGGAACAATTGCTGGGTGTTTCGTAACAGATGGATTGATTAAACGTAGTTCGAAAATTCGTATTATACGTGATGGAATTGTTGTTCACGAAGGAGCTTTAGGTTCGCTGAAACGTTTCAAGGATGACGTGAAGGAAGTGAAGAACAACTACGAGTGTGGTCTTAACATTGAGAAATATAACGACATTAAAGAAGGTGATGTTATTGAAGCATACGAGCAGGTTGAAGTAGCTAGAAAACTATAATAGAGCTTCTTTAACATCTTTTGGATGTTGCTTAAATAAGTATTAAGACCTTATTTGTTATTTTTATAATAATATTAAAAACGAAAAGATGATACTAGGAGTATTCGGCCCTTGGCAAGTAATCGCAATTTTAGTTGTGGCGCTTCTTTTGTTCGGTGGAAAAAAAATTCCAGAATTAATGAAGGGGCTTGGTAAAGGAGTTAAAGAATTTAAAGACGCTTCTGCTAAGCCGGAAGAAGAGTCTGAAGAGAAAAAATCATAAACACGTTTACAATGTTGCGAACGTATGCTGATGTGAGAAAGGCACTTTCTTCAGGCGATACAGTTATGAGTATCTTACAGGGATACTTGTCGGCAATTCAAGCGAATAATGACTTGAATGCTTTCTTAGAAGTGTTCGAAGAATCTGCTAAAGAAAAGGCAGCGCTTGTCGACGAAAAAATCAAGAATGGTACTGCAGGTCGTTTGGCCGGAATGGTGATAGGCTTGAAGGACAACTTGTGCTATAAGGGGCATGTTGTATCTGCTTCATCTAAGATTCTAGAAGGGTTTGAATCGTTGTTCACCGGAACAGCTGTCGAACGTCTTCTAAACGAAGATGCAATTATTATTGGACGCCTGAATTGTGATGAATTCGCAATGGGTAGTTCAAATGAAAACTCTGCTTTCGGCCCAGTTTTAAATGCAGTTAATCGCAAAATGGTCCCAGGTGGTTCTTCAGGTGGTTCTGCAACGGCAGTAGCTGCTGGGTTATGCACGGCAACTCTAGGTAGTGATACAGGGGGGTCAATTAGACAGCCAGCAAGTTTTACAGGAACCTATGGTTTAAAACCTACCTATGGACGAATTAGTCGTCATGGTTTAATTGCTTACGCTTCCTCGTTTGATCAAATCGGTCCTTTTACAAATAATATTGATGATTCTGCATTATTACTCGAAGTCATGTCTGGTGAAGACGATTACGATTCTACAGTTTCTTCTAAACCTGTTGAGAATTACAGCGAAATTTCAGAAGTAAAAAAGCAACGGGTGGCTATCATTAAAGAAGGTTATGAGATGGATGGGAATGACCCTGAAATCAAGTTAGCCATGGATAAAGTAATCAAAGGATTGAAAGAACAAGGTCACGAAGTGGATTTAGTTTCTTTCCCATACCTAGATTATATGGTTCCGACATATTATGTGTTGACAACGGCTGAAGCTTCTTCAAACTTGTCTAGGTTTGATGGTGTTCATTATGGACATAGAAGTGAAACAGCAAAGGGAGTTGAAGAAACATACAAGAAATCTCGCAGTGAAGGATTCGGTCCAGAAGTTCAAAGAAGAATTATGGCAGGTACTTTCGTACTTTCACATGGTTATTATGATGCTTATTACACAAAGGGACAGAAAGTTCGACGTGTAATTCAGAATAAAACGAAAGAGATATTTAATAATTACGATATGATTGTTTTGCCAACAACTCCAACAACAGCGTTTGAGTTAGATGTGGTAAGTGATCCTATTGCAATGTATTTACAAGATATTTATACAGTACATGCTAACCTCTCTGGGAATCCAGCCATATCTTTACCTATGGGTAAACATAGTAATGGACTTCCGTTTGGCATTCAGGTTATTGGAGACTTCTTTAAAGAGAAAGAGATGTTAAATTTTTCTAGACAACTAGAAAAAATAGAGATTAACGAATGAAATTAGGGGGATTAATATTAGCATTTATTATAACAAGTGGAGCAATAGCTCAAAGTTATAACTGGACGAAAGAAGATAGTTTAAAAGGTGAGCAAATCATCAACACTATTGAACAGAGTTTAGACTTGTTTTATGCTGAATATTCTCCAGAAGGTAATTATGACTCTATCATCGAGGTCTTGAGTTATGAGCAAGATTCAGTTCCTACATTTTCTGATTCAATATACTGTGAGCGCTTAAGCGTTATGAATGAGATGAGTCCATTTCATTTGGATTGTAATGAGCACACTTTAAAAACAATTAAGTTTTTTGCGCGTAAAAGACGCGGGTTCGCAAGGGTAGTGTTGGGTCGTTCTAAGCTATACTTTGATATGTTTGAAGCTAAGTTGGCTAAGCACGATTTACCAATTGAACTAAAATATTTAGCTGTAATTGAAAGTGGTCTGCGTCCACAAGTAAAATCTCGTGCTGGTGCATTAGGGTTATGGCAATTTATGTATGGCACCGGTCGTATGTTTGGTTTAAAAGAGAACTCTTACATTGATGAACGTATGGATCCTGAGCTAGCTACTGAAGCAGCTTGTAAATACTTAAAGAAATTATACGGAATCTATAACGATTGGAATCTAGCTTTAGCTGCATATAACGCAGGACCAGGAAATGTTAATAAAGCAATTCGTCGTTCAGGGAATAAATTAACATACTGGGAGGTTAGACCATTTTTACCAAGAGAAACTCAAGGTTATGTCCCAAACTTCATAGCAGCAGCTTATTTACTAACCTATCATGGTGAGCACAATATCATTCCAATGGAAGCAACGATTCGATATCCACAATTAGATACAATGTGTCTTAAGAAGGGGGTGCATATGGCTTCTATCAGTGAATTGTTGTCGATTGAAATAGATGATGTTAAACGTCTGAATCCAGTATACAAAAGAGACTACATTCCATATACGTTGAAGCCTCAATGTATTATGTTACCTGCTCCGCAAATCGGACAATTAGTAACACTAGAGGATAGTTTATATAGTTTAGAGAAAAGCCGTTACGCTGTTCCTACAACGAAAGCTCTGGTTTCAAATGGAGGGACATCTTCAAAAACATATACTTACCATAAGGTTAGAAGTGGAGAAACGCTAGGAACGATTGCTTCTCGTTATAGCACGTCTGTGGCGGAAATTCAACGAATTAATGGATTGCGTTCGACGAAAATTTATGTTGGCCAGCGATTAAAGGTTAAATCAGGGGCTTCAACTGCGACAAGACCTGCATCAGCAACATCTTCTGCCACAAAGAAGTACTATACAGTGAAATCTGGAGATACCTTCGGTAGAATTGCACAAAGGCATAGATTATCTCAATCTCAATTGAAAAGATTGAACCCTCGAATTAACATTAGTAGACTGAGTATCGGTCAAAAAATCAGGATTAAATAATTTTGCCCGATTTTTGTTGACCTTTCTCTAAAACAACAATATGTCGATAAAAGTATTTTCATTCTGTGCACTTTTTGTGCTAATAGTATCATTTGGATGTGAATCATCTCATAACTCAAAAGTATCACAAGGTCTTAGTGTGACAGGAAAAGTAGGTGATATACTTGTAGTTTGTGAACAAGGTGTATGGAATTCTGAAATTAAAAATTACTTGGATACAGGCCTGACGCAATGGATCATGCCTTATTTTCCGGATGTGGCCACCTTTCAGTTAGTTCATAAAACTCCAAGTCATTTTACGCAAGGTGTTAAACGATACAGGAATACACTATTCATAAACATTGACCCAACTTATAAAGGAGAGTACGGTTCTATTGTAAAACGAAATGATGTTTGGGCGCGTGGTCAATTGGTTGTCGATATTACAGGAAAGGATTATAATCAGGTTTTAGAGACTTGTAAATTAGGACTTGAAGAAGTTCATGAAGAATTCGATACGAAAGAATGGTCAAGAATTAAAACAAACTTTGCGCGAAATAAAAATTCAAATATACGCAGGGAAGTAAAAGGAAACTTCGGAATAGATTTGGTCTTACCATCATCATCGAAATTAGTTTCTAAGCGGAAGAACTTTTATAGGATTGAGTTTCCTGCTGCATCTAGACCAATTGAATTTGTTGGAACAGGAACGGAAGATGTAGGTTCAATTATTTCTGGAATTATGATTTATCAATATAACTATACAGATTCATCTCAGTTTGAATTTGATGCATTGTTAGCAGCTAGAGATACCATGCTGAAGTATAATGTTCCACACGAGATTGAGGGGATGTATATGGGAACGCAATACAATGAATTCGTTTATCCAGAAGGTAATAAAATGAGTACTGCAGACGCGAAATTAGATGGTTTTGAAATGCGTGGAATGTTTATGTTTAAAGGCCTTCCTAAACACAGTACGGGAGGTGCGTTTTGGGCGTATCACTTTAAAAATGAAGCTACAAATAAACTGGTTTGTGTAAGTGGTTATGTTGATGCTCCAGCAACAACTAGTTGGACTCATCCTTTGCGTGAAATTCAAGCGATATTAAAAAGCATTCAAATTGCTAGATGAAACTTTCCGCGACAATAATTACATTAAATGAAGAACGCAATATTGAGCGTTGTATATTGTCATTGAAGAATGTTGCAGATGAAATTATCGTATTAGATTCTAATTCAACAGATAGAACAAAAGAAATATGTTTGGCCCATAATGTCAAATTTGTTAAACGCGACTGGGAAGGTTATGCCGCCAGTAAAAACTACCTAAATAGTTTAGCGAACTATGATTATATTTTATCAATAGATGCTGATGAAGCGGTTGATAAGGAACTCGAACGGGCAATATTAAAAATTAAGAAAGAATCTAATCCGCATCTTTACAGCGTAAATCGTATGACGAATTATTGTGGTAAGTGGATTAAATATTCTGGTTGGTATCCAGATACTAAAACGAGAATTTTTCCGAAGCAAGAATGCTACTGGGATGGTGAATTCGTTCATGAGGAATTGGTTTACCCGGAAGGTTCGAACATAATTCTACTAGATGGGCATTTATCACATTACTCATATTATTCATTTAAAGAACATCGCGAAAGGGCGGACAAATATTCAACACTTACAGCTCAGAAAATGAATAAGTCTGGCAAGAAGGCGGGTCCATTGAAGCCTTTTTTGAGCGGATTAGCGCGATTTGTATCGATGTATTTTATTAAGGCTGGTTTTCTAGATGGTTTTATGGGCCTGAAAATAGCTCAAATTAGTGCGCAATCGAATGTGTTCAAATATAAAGAACTGAGAAGGCTTAACAAAAAAGCATGAATTTAGACGAAAAACGGATAATTATAAGTCGAACTGATAGCATTGGAGATGTAATGTTGACACTACCAATATGCGCATGGCTAAAAACAAAATATCCTACGGTTCAAATAATTTTCTTAGGAAAGGGGTATACCCGCCCAATAGTTGATTGCTATGACCTGGTTGATCAATACGAAGATTGGAATGATTATTCAAAATTAGATAAATCGGAGAAGATAAATAAATTGCAAATGCTCGATGCTCATGCAATCATTCATGTGTTTCCAAATAAAGAGATAGCTAAAACAGCCAAAAAGGCTAAAATCAGTGTTCGTGTTGGAACTTCTCATCGTTTATACCATAACTGGACATGCAATGAGCGTCCGAGCTTTACACGTAAGAATTCAAACCTGCACGAAGCACAATTAAATCATGAATTACTTCGTCCTTTCGGGTTGGGTGAAATACCGTCTTTAGAATCAATTATAGAAACAACTACCCATTTTAACATTCCTCAGGTTGAGTTGCCAGATGCCTATAAAGAATTGGAAGAGGTTACACTATTACATCCAAAATCACAAGGTAGCGCTAAGGAATGGCCGATTGAGAAGTACTTTTTACTTGCTAAGCAATTAGCGGAATCAGGGAAGACAGTGATTTTTACAGGAACTAAAAACGAAGGAGATTTATTTAGAAAGGAATTACCTCAGAGCCAAAATATTATTGATTCAACCGGTAAATTAACCCTAGACCAACTTATCGTTTTAATTGCCAAATCGGATAATTTGGTCGCATGTTCAACTGGACCGTTGCATATTGCTGCTTATGTA
Source organism: Crocinitomicaceae bacterium (assembly GCA_022447585.1). Lineage (GTDB taxonomy): Bacteria > Bacteroidota > Bacteroidia > Flavobacteriales_D > Crocinitomicaceae > UBA4466. The sequence goes on from JAKVAR010000006.1 coordinate 337,967, forward strand.
GGAATAAATACGGTTGGCCTTTATTCTCCTAAACGCCCTATTCACCCAGGTAGATGGAAGGCCCTTGGTAAACGAGTTTCTATTTTAGTGTTCGATGAAGCATGCAAATCATGCGGTGAAAAACACGATTGCTTCTGTATTGAGGAGATTTCTGTAGAGAGAGTTACTGAAAAGCTGGTTTAATTCAATACTTTGTTATATCAAAAGTCAATTAAACAATATCATTTATACCAACATAGTAGTTTCTATTTCTGCGTTTATTCTGAGTGCAGGATTCACATTTTATTTAGGAATTGAGGAGTGGATGAAATATGGTGTTTTTGCTTTTTTCTCTACTATGGCTGTATACAATGGTCAGCGTTTGTTTAAATCTGAACAGTCTAATCAAACCCTTTGGTTAGATTGGGTAAAAAAACACCAGCGAATATTATTTTTAATTGTCGTATTCTGTTCAATGGCTTCATTGACTTCCCTTTTTTCAGTATTAAACTGGAACATTAAATCATTGATTTTATTGGCCATTGCTGGAGTAATTTCAGCTTTATATGTAATTAAAGTTAAAGGTTTAAAGATGCGTGAGGTACCTTATTTGAAGATTCATTTGATTGGAATTTCTTGGTCTATGATTCTTTTCGTTTTTCCGATATTAAATGAAGAGTTGAACGAACCAGTTCTAATTTATAGCGTAGCGCATTACTTTTATATTATTGCGATAACCATACCTTTTGATATTCGTGATTTAAAACATGACAATGTTCAGTATAGAACTATCCCACAGGTGTTGGGCGTCGTGAAATCTAAATGGTTTGCAGCACTTATGTTGAGCATTTTTGTTTTTTTGATGCTTCTTGTTAGTCCAGGTTTATTGCCAAATGTGATGTTTTATATTGCGGTAAGTGCACAGCTAGTTCTAATCACTCTTATGAATGAAAAGCGGTCGGATGCTTATTGTGCAGGTTTAATTGATGGAGCTATAGCCCTTTTAGGAATAAGTTACTTTTTCTAGCGAATCCTACTTTTAGAGGAATTGAAATTCAATCCCATTAAATAGCTAATGCTTAATTGAAAAAACTGATGCCTTTGGAGGTCATTTTCTCCACGATCTGTCCTAAAATCGGGTATTCCGAATTGATAAGAGGCGTTAATGTTAAAGTTCTTCAACTCATATCCAATACCAGCTTTAATTCCATAATCTAACGTATTTAGATTAGAATTATCAGAACTCTCATCAAAGGTAGATTCATTCGCGGCAGGGAGAAAAGAAGATACAAATCCAGTCGGATCAATTGAACCCAAGTCAATTGTAGACATAAAAGGTGTTGTTGAAACTGTTTTAGACTTGCGTTTGTCAGCTACTTTAACGCCTAAATAACCTCCTCCAAATATATTTAAATTCTTAAAGGAGTAATTTACCATAATTGGGATTTGGAGATAATGCTGTGTATATCTATTGGTTGTTTCCGAATAGGTGTTTAAATCAACACCCGGAATAGAGGATGGATCAATCAGTCCAAATAAATTCAATTCAGTTGTGTCAAGTTCACTGGTCTGCTGTCTTCCTTGAGAATAATAGACCCCTGTGCGCAATGACAAGGCTTTGTTGAAATTGTATTCCACGGTAGCTCCGCCAAAGATTCCGGGTTGATAGTCGTTACCGATTTGTTGTGTTTCAATTTTAACTAGGTTGATGCCTATTTCTGGACCAACGAATAAGTCTTGCGCAGAAGCCTTAATGCTGATCGTAATAATTAGAAGTGTAATTAGTGATTTCATTTTCATTTTTTAGGTAAATAAGGCTTTAACAACCTCTGTTATTTTTGAGCAAAGAACTAATTCTATTTTGAAGTTTTTCTGTTCGATGCCTTTGTTATATTTCGAAATAATGATCTTATCGAATCCTAGTTTTTCTGCCTCGTAAATGCGCTGTTCAACTCTGTTTACAGGTCTTACTTCACCTGAAAGGCCAACTTCTGCAGAAAGTGCTATATTCTTATCAATTGGAATATCTGCATTTGAAGATAATACTGCTGCTACCACAGCCAAATCAATTGCGGGATCATCGACTTTAATCCCACCTGCAATATTTAAGAAAACATCCTTTGCTCCAAGTTTAAAACCACAACGCTTCTCCATTACAGCAAGTAGCATATTTAAACGTTTACTATCAAAACCGGTTGAGGAACGTTGGGGAGTACCATAGGCCGCACTGCTAACTAAGGCCTGTACTTCAATTAGCATAGACCGCATTCCCTCCATAGTGGCGGCGATTGAAATTCCACTTAAGGAACTATCACTATTTGTTATTAGAATCTCTGAAGGGTTTTCAACTTGACGTAAACCTGTTCCGAGCATTTCGTATATCCCTAGCTCATTTGTACTACCAAACCTATTTTTAATTGATCTTAATAATCGATAAACATGATTACGATCGCCTTCGAATTGAAGAACGGAATCAACCATATGTTCTAAGACTTTCGGACCTGCTAAAGAGCCTTCCTTGGTAATGTGACCAATTAAGAAAACAGGAACATTACTTTGTTTGGCGTATCTCAGTAATTGCGCCGTACATTCTCTAACTTGAGAAATACTTCCAGGTGAACTTTCAATTTGTGAAGAGTAGAGAGTTTGAATTGAGTCTATAACTAACACTTCTGGCTGCACTTCTTCTGCCTGCTTGAATATATTCTGAATACTTGTCTCCGTTAGAATAAAACACTTCTTATTTGTAACACCAATGCGCTCAGAACGCATTTTTATTTGTTGATCACTTTCCTCTCCTGAGACATACAACACCTTTAAATTTGGAGTAGTTACAGCAAGTTGAAGCAATAATGTTGACTTACCAATACCGGGCTCACCTCCAAATAAAATGAGTGAACCATATACGAGACCACCGCCTAAAACTCGATTCAACTCTGAATCTGAGAGTGTAATACGCTGATGTTCTTGATGAACAATTTCGTCTAACGATTGTGGTTTTGCGGTTTGTACAGATTTAGAAAAAGCAACAACTTGAGGAACTTGCTTTTGAACGAGTTCTTCTACAAATGTATTCCATTCATTGCAAGAAGGACATTTACCCAACCACTTAGGAGTTTCGTAACCACAATTTTGGCAAAAAAATGCCGATTTTACCTTCGCCATGAGACAATATCGTTTGAAGGACTAAAGTTAATTAATCGTGCTTTACTTTTTCAAGAAATAAAAAAGGAATTTGGATATACTATCCAGCGTAGGATTTACGACCAAACTGCTGACATTTGCGCTTACGCTTTTTATTTATTCTTTTTGCTTTACGTGATTTTTTGCCTCGACCGCGATCTTTGTTTATAGTTAATTCAGTTGCGATATCCTTTTTTGTTTCACTCGCAACTTCCATCTTTGCAGAAGAAGTGAATGATAAAAAGATAAGAGATAAGAAGATTAAAAATTTCATAACAATCTGATTTTTAATATTTAGAACTGCAAAATTAGGTCTTTATTGCTTAAAAAAAACAATTTAGGCGCAAGAGTCATTTTATTTTCAGAAATTAGTTACAAATATTAATTAATAAATAATGAAGTTTTTAGCATTATCATTGTTTGTATTATTTTGTCTCCAAAGTTTTGGTCAAAAAAATACGACACCAGAGGTAACATTTGTTTTCTTGAATAATAACACAAAAGGAAGTATAAAAGATGTAAAGGTTAACATGGATATGAATTGGAATGAACTTTCCAAAACAAAGATTGTTGGTTTAGCTGAAGTAAAAAATCTGAATACTGGAAATAACACGAGAGACAAACATTTACAATCTGAATCCTTTTTTGATGCCTTAAATTTTCCAACAATAAAATTTGTTTGTAATTCATTGGAAAAGAATGAAAGTGGTTATTTAGCTAAAGGTGAGTTGACTATTAAGGGGGTTAAAAAAACGATTGATTTGTTTGTTTATAAAGCGAAAAACAGCTTAGTATGGAGCAGTACAATTGACACAGCGGACTTTGGAATCAATGTTAAAAAAGGTGAGGGAAAGAACAAGGTAAAGTTTAAGGTTATTTTGCCAATCTAAACCTATGAATTAACGCTGTAAATAAAGAGATCCATTTCCATGAAGTTTATCTCATCAGATTGAGACATGCCGTTTTTTATAGCGACATTGATTGAAGCTTTGTTTTCTTTATGAATCATGGAAATAACAGAATTCGTTTTAATATTTTCGAACGCATATTTTTTGAAGTGTAGGGCTAGTTCTGTTGCGAAACCTTTACCCCAAGAACTTGGCAATAGCGAGTAGGTAATTTCGTATTCTTTTGATTGTTTTATATTGCGCTCTATAATACCTCCTACTCCGATAAATCGATTTGTGTTTTTATCTATTACGGCTAATTGACCGTAAGTTTTATTTTTCTGGCGTTTAATTTGCATACCTAACCACTTTTGAGCTTTTTCCAATGGTGGAATTCTAAGCTGGTCAGTACCAACGTACTTTTGAGTTGGATTGTTTATAAAAAAAGAAGACCAGCGCACGGCATCATCCATTTTAATTGCTCTGAAAATTAGCCGTTCACTTTCTTGATTATAGTATTTTACGGAAGGTTTGTTCATGTCAATTTAGAAATTTACACTCCATCTTTTTTGCAAGCTGTTGTAATAAGAATCAACTCGATTAGCATGATTTTTTGCTTTTAAAACCCTACTATTCTTAATTTGATTTAACATCGAATTCGCTTCGTTGTACCTTGCTAACCAAACATATATTTCAGCAATATTACATTGAATCATTGCTGATATTTTATCATTTATACGCGCTTTATTATCATATGTATTGCTTTCTTCCATGATAGTTTCCCATGCGCTTAAAGCCGTTTCTAATTCAAATTTTGCACCAGAACGGTCTCTATCTTTAGAAACAGATTGAAGGGCCTGAACAGTTAAAGAAAATGCTTCTGTAGCGTCAGAATACTCATAATTCTTAAATCGTTTAACTGAATATATTTCGGCTGAGCGGGTACGCTTAACATAACCCAATTGGTTATTGATGAATGCGTTTGCTTCGTTCAAAGCTCTGGACCTTGCGTATTGTTCTAATTCTATAAAGAATCTAGCTTCATTGTCTAACATGTATAAATCATGTTCAAATTCACTCTTGTATTCTTTCATCTTGTATGTTTGTTGAGAGGTCATAATTTGACGTTCTAATAGCGTTCCTTGTGAAGGTGATTGCACCAAAACTTCAATGGGAAGAATATAGTTGGCGCTGTATTTATACTTTGTTAAAGATCCACTTCCTGATTTCGATTCCATTATTTTAATATCACGAATAGGTAAGACGTTAATCGTAATCATTGAGCCGCCCATTCCTTTTTGAAAACCTTGTAAATTAATAGCCTGGTTAACATTACCGTCTAAAACTTCCGAATGCAACCTTGGTGGCTTTGTGATTGGATATTGAGGTGGAGTTGGATAAAACGGTGTGTTTGGACGCTGTAAATGAGTTCCATCTGGGTTTTTTTCTCCACTATTGACTTTTTGTTGCCAGTTTGCGAGGTTTTCTAAATGAATTCTATCAATATTCTTCTTTTGAGCTTCATATTGCATGATTTCACGTTCATAATTTTCTAATGCCGCTTGTTGACGCATTTGAAATAATTGAAGGCTGTCTTGGTTAGCTTGTTGATAGCCATGTTGAACACGAACTTCATACGTGTTGAAGGCTTCATCAATTTTAATTAATGGTAACTGGGTATATGTGAATGACACTTTATTGTCATTGATTGTTTGTGCGTTTATATTGACGATTGATAAAAAGACAATCACTAATAATAGTATTTTTTTCATAGCGCTATGTTTATAGTTAGATTCACTAATACAACATCGGTACCAAAGTAGTTTTTTATTTCGTTGTTGTGCCGAAATACCTCTGAATGTCTTCTTTGTTATTCTCTTTTATGGCTTTGCGAGGTTCAGATATTCTGCCCAAAAAATATTTTATAATTGGACTAAAAGGAATTGTGAGAAAACGTTGAATTCTTGGAACAGAAGCTTTGAATTGTTCGAAATAACTATCGATATTATCCTTTCTAAATTTGAGAATTTCTTCTAATTTATCACTGTCTGAGAATTCACCACAATGGAAGTTGGCTTCGGCAAAAGTTTTGTTCGGAAATTCGGCATTACCTAAACCAAAAGATTTAAATGCGCGATTTAAAAATGCTTGATAGGTAATTACACAATCTTTGCCGCCTCCAAGGTTGAAAATCTGCTTATTTAGGACTTTTCTTTTTCCAATGCTTTTCGCGAATGCGCGCGAAGTATCGTCAACCGTAGCGATTTCCATAATGGTGTTTAATGGGACGTGGAAAAGGATTTTAGACACTTTATGGTTGCCAATTCCCATGATAGCACTTAGCCTGAAAATGCTCCAATCTAAACTCGAGTTTTGGATGAGCTTTTCTGATTCAATCTTGGCCTGCCCATATTTATCCCATTTCGTAGTTTGTATAGGGTCATTAATAGAAATAACCGGCGTATTGATACGATCACCATAAACAGTTACTGATGAACTGAAAATGAGAAAACAATTTGGCGAGTGTTTTTCTAATCCATTGATGATGTTTCGAGTTCCTTCCAAATTCACTTTGTCGGCCAACGCCGGTTTCTCATCTACTAATGGTGGGATTACAGCCGCTAAGTGAAGCGCATAATCTTGATTTTTGCAAGCCTGATTCACATCTTCTTGTGAAGTAATATCACCATAAATTATTTTGACGTTCTTAAATTGCTTAAGGGCCTTTGTGTTTTTTTTTGATCTGCGAGCAAGAATTGTGATCTCATGGTCCAATGGGGAAAGTTTCTTCAGAATCTCTATCCCAATATTACCTGTTGCACCTGTAATTAAAACCCTCATTAATTATTTTATAGATAGCGAACTTTCATTGTCACGGATTTATGACTGTTTAAATTAAATTTAAAATCACTGAATTTTGGCTTACTAAGAGCGGTATGATAATAATCAGAGAAACCAAAACCTTCAGTTGGCACTAACCAGCTGTAATCCATTTTTGCATTTCTATTTTCATCATCTAAAAGTGCTATGCCATAAGTTCCTGTTGGAATATTATAGATTTTGAATGTGACTTTTCCATTGTTTAATTCTGCTTTTGAAACATAACGCGTCTTCCAAGGAGTTTCAGCCTTAAAAGATTCACTATTTCTATAAATCTGAACTTGAATTCTGCCTTTCTTATTTCTAACACTTTCAAAGTTTATTGTGATGCAGTGCTTTCCTTCAGTTGGTGTATTGTAGGAGCTATTTAGTATCAATATCGACACAAACGAAATAAAAAATAGCAAACGTTTTTTTTCAAACATATTCAAAATTATTAAATCTAGTTGAATTCCCCAATGCGTTTTAGGCATATTTGAAATTAAATAATCTAACTGAATTTTGATAGGAAATGCAATGAAATAATCGATTATCTATAACCTTTTATAGCCATATGGTGGGTCTAAATTATAGTAATGTAGTTTATATTCAGTTGATCCAACATGAAGTATTAAAAGTCCGAGTCGTCAAAGTAAAATTGAAAACTGTGCGTATATTCAGAAGGTACTTTACTTGTTTGGTGGGAATATACACTCCAATTTGAATCATTTAATGGGTCTTTTGTAAGAACACTATATCCAGATTGAATGGTAAAACTTAGCCATTCAGTAATTGGACCAGGGTGACTGCTACCTCCGCGAGTATCTGTTACTAGTATTGTTTCTGTTGTTCCAGGCGCAATGCTATTTGTGACTAATTCTTGAGATAAACTATCAACAGACAATGCTACTTTGAAAGATGAATTGTTTGTGATCTGCCACGTTTTTCTTGTGCTACCTTCACAGGAAGTTAAAAACACAATTGCGATTAGTGCTACAATGCGAATTAATTTATACATAATCTCTTAAACGATTCTTGATAGGTTAAGGTTGGAAGATAAAGAGTTATAAAGCTCTTAGGTTTTTAATGTTGCTCCCGTTTTATGTGTTTAATAAGCTTGAAGGGAGCAGCATAAATAAATAATTATAGGTTATAGGAGTAATGAATTACGTTAATATATATCAATAAAATTTAACAAAGTGTTTAGCTCTAAACTCTCTATGGGATGTTTAACATTGTTAAGTTCAATCAATTTAGAGTTTGTCAGTTGATTTGCCACGGTTAAAGACTCTTCATAACTAACCATATTGTCTAAAGATCCAACACCAATAGTTACTTTATGCTTAATCCGCTTAAAATCAATCTCTTTTAACTTTTCTCTTTCTGCTATTTGATTCATCATTTTGCCCGTTTTATTCATGATTTCTTTCCAATCTAAAGGGAAGTGTAAATCAGCTAATCGTTTGGCGAATTTTGGGACTTTTTCTTCTATTTTTTGAGGGTTCAACATGCGAACTTCTTTGGCGGCAGATTCGATACTCCAGTTGAATTTTGTTCCTAATGTGTAGATTGACTGGATTTTTTCGGGAATTTGTAAAGCTGCGTTTAATGCTACATATCCACCCATACTATATCCAAAAATATGTGTGTTTTGAATCGAGTTTTCTTTAAGATAAGTTGCAAGATTTTCGGTAAATAATTGTATTGAAAATGCTTTGTTGGAGGTTTTTCCACCGTGACCTTCAAAATTCATAGAGTGCACTTCAAACTTATCTGCTAGAGACTCTTTTAATTGTGAAAATTGATTCTCACTTCCTAAAGCGCCATGCAAAAGAATAATGTGTTCCTTCATAATTAATCCTGATATTCGTGATAATAGATTTAAAGATAGACGTATTTAATTAAAATTAAGGGTATGTCGTCATTCTAATATTTGAAGTGCATCATGTTAGCTTATTATCAAAAAAATTAGCTTGCCAAACGATCCTTTGAGGTTTAAATATCAATAGGTACTATCATCGATTTTAATATACCCAAGAAAATACTAGAGTGCAGAAATCTATTGTCACGAATTAAATTTTAAATATAGCTACCATGAAAGGAGAACATAATCGGAGGAGTTATTCAGTTCTGAGATAGGATTAGAGGGCATCGGCTCTTACTTTTTGCATGGAATCAAGTTTAAGTTTGAACCCTAAACCGTTATCGCTTAATTCAATTCGCTCCAGCAGTGGGGAGAGTTTATTTTTTGATCGCTTTCTGTGAATGCTATAAGCGACCCAATCAAATACTAATAAGAAACCTCCTTGAATCAATAAACTATTCCCATATCCGTTAAATAAATTCCTTTTTTCCAAGTTTGATTTGGCTTCACTTTTAAGTATTAAACCACTTGAAATATACGCAATATCAAGACCTCCGTTGATTAGAAATATAGTTTCTTTTCTACGTTGCTCTTCAAGCGTTTCGGATATTCCTAGTTTGTTGTTTGCTCTTTTCGCTTTGATGTATCCTGGAATAGCCAAGCCCAAATTGACAGTGTTCCACATGAGGTTCATCTGGTGGAACGACTTCATTTCTTCATTAGGTGCAGTTGCCCATCCAATAGCGCCTCCGATCATGTTCGCTGATGCCCAACTACCAAGACCAAGCATTAGTCGCTTATCTGTTTTTGAACTAGCTGAGTTAAATTCCTCAAGCTGACTGTAGCAGGATTGACTCAGTATGATGATAAAAAATACTAGTGTTTTCATAATTCTAAATTTATAAATTCAATACAATAATTTCAGGGAGTGTTTCATCGTCTATATTGGTTTTGAATTGATTGTGTTTTTATCAATCAATCCATTAGCTGCCATAAGCCCTGATTCCATGGCTGCATTTAATGATCCATTTAATAGGTAATCTCCTGCAAGAAATATATTTTCTTTGACCTCACATTTACTTGGGTTTATTGTCATAATGGGTGCTTGAATCTCGGGCAGTGCCTGTGTGATTCGATAATGTTGAATATAGTTGGCTCGTTTACATCCCGTATACGCTTTAACTTCTCGTGTAATTGTATCAATAAGGTCACGCTTAGCCATTTGATTATGGCGAAGAGTTGTTACGGATAAAATCGTTTTTCCAGTTGTATCGTCTTGAAAAGCATATAGGTTATTCGCGTACTTCCCGGTGTCAGCAATGAGTGCAATAGTTTTATTTGGAATATTTATCTGGTCGACGTCAAAATAGAAACACATGCAGCTTTTCCATTTTGCTTGCGGTTTCTTTAAACCGGGTAATATAGCATTTGCATTTCCTGTAATAATAACTCCTTTGTGCTTATGCCTTTCACCGGATCGTGTCGTGATATATTCATTTGAAACCTCTTGAACTTCTGTGTTAAATAAGAATTTTGTTTGATTAAGATTACTCCTTAATTGAGCACTTATTTCACCCATTCCCAACTTTGGAATGGTTGCGTATCCTTCTGCGAACATTTTGTAGACAAACTGAAACATTCTATTGGAAGTGTTCAATTCAGGCTCCAAAAATATCCCAGCAAAAAAAGGTTTAAAAAATCGTTCTATAACCTTTTTAGAAAAACCGTAATCAATTAGATAATCTTGGGTTGATTGTTCGGGCGAATTGAATATTTGCGCTAAGGATTTCTTTTTTAGTGTTTGACTTAATTTGAATATTTTTAGTTTATCACCAAAAGTTCCAACATTTGACAGAAGTGTTGGGATAAGAACTTTCCAATTCTTTACGGGATCGCCGATTAAATATTTTTTTCCATTATTATAAATAAGCGCTCCAGAAGACAACTTAATCACATCGAGCTTTGATATATCTATATATTTCTTGACCAGTGGATATGCACTAAGGAGCACCTGAAAGCCCACATCAAGACGATATCCATTGTGATTAATGGTTTTAACACGGCCACCAACATCATCTGTTTGTTCAATTACAACAGGTTTAAAACCGGCTCTTTCCAATTCATAAGCAGCAATTAATCCGCTTATACCCGCACCAATAATAAATATGTTTTCTTTATGCTGCATTCGTTTTGAATCTTATCTATTCAAGAAATAATTTAAACTTTTGCTATGGTTTTGTAATTGTTAACGATGATTTCTCCTCCATTCAATGCGTTCATTAGGCCAAGTAAGCCAATAAGTGTTCTGTTCATGTATACAAAATGTTTTGAACCTCTTTTTCCACTTATTTTTTTGAGCATTTTATCATCTTTCAGTTTATTGCCCAGGAATAATAACTCCTTAAAGTAGGCTGGACTGCTAAAATCAAACTTCTCATGCTGAAAAGGTTTGTTAATTATTGTTAGCATCCGCTTAAAAACGGTCTTAATGGTAATTACATCTTCTTTTGAGTCAGTTGCTGTGATAATTTCTAGTTCTTTCAATAAAGATTCAAAAGACGAATCATTTTCGATGTTCTCGAGCTCTGCGAGTTTGAAAAATGGCGTGTAAAAGTCCAGAGGTATTTCTTTCATACAACCGAAGTCAAGAACTATAAGCTGATTTTTTGAGTTAACCTTGAAGTTCCCTGGATGTGGATCAGCATGAACTTTTCTATAGTTGTGAATGTGGAATAGGTAAAAATCCCATAAATTCTGCCCAACTTTATTTCGCTTCTCTTTCGATAGTTCTTGTTCATAATATTCTGACAAATGAACTCCTTCCATCCACTGCATAGTAATCACATTAGAAGTGGAAAACTTAGATAGTACCTTCGGTATAAGCACATCGTGCATGGGAGCAGTCAGATTTTTAGCTTCGATAAGGTTCGAAATTTCAAGTTTATAATCAGTCTCTTCCAGTAATTTATTTTGTACTTCTTGAAAATAATCATCAATTTCATCACTCTTTAGCTTCATCATTCGAAGAGCAAATGGTTTCACTAACTTCAAATCACTAAGTATACTTTCTGACACACCAGGATACTGAATTTTTACTGCGAGTTTTTCATTATCTATTTCAGCCTTATGCACTTGTCCAATGCTTGCCGCGTAGCTACTCTCATTCTCGAAAACAGAAAAAACATCTTCAGGATATTTCCCTATCGCATTTTTAAAAACCTTTCTTGCTAAAGGTGCAGAAAGTGGAGGAACACTGAACTGAGCCAATGAGAACTTTTCGACAAACTCTTTGGGTAGTATTCCGTCGTCTAAACTCATCATTTGAGCCATTTTAAGGGCGCTTCCTTTAAGTTCAGATAGCCCTTCATATATGTCATTGGCATTTGCTGTGTTTAGTTTTGCTCTTGCATTTTCCTCATCCGATAGAATGCGATTACCTATATACTTGACGTAATTTGTTCCTACTTGTGCGCCAATTTTTAAAATTTTACTGGCTCTTTGTATTTTTGATTGAGGTATATGATCGAGTGATTTCATGACTTTTTAAATAAAAATTTCCCGAGGTCTACAATACTTTCTACTACATTGGATTCAGCAATATCAAATGATAATTTTAAATTCTTTTCGATGAACACATCCGTTTTTTCGAACTTTTTGGAATCGTCTTTTATCCAATAAGACATAATCGTACAAAATTGGCCCCATGCTGCAGCCTCTTTTGCTTTAATTTTTATGGTTGATTCTGGAACAAAAGACAAGGCAGAAATATTAAAATCTAAGTCATTAAAGAAATCTAAGAAAGTCTTTTTAGCAACCTTCAGTTCATTCGTTTTAGCCATCAAATTTTTACCAACGGGGATTATTAACATAACTAAAGAACGATTTAACGTTAGAACTTCAATGAGCGAATAGTAGAATGTTAGCAGCGATTCCTTTGCTGCCATATTTTCTGAATCTTTCTTGTTTTCTTTCGTTAAATTTATTGCATTCAATACAAAATGGTTCAAGATGTCAGCTTCGAGGCTGGAGAATGATGTATAATATTCATAAATTAGACTTTCTTCAATTCCTATTTCTTTGGCAAAAAGAGCAAAGTTTTTAGGACGCATACCATGCGCATTTAAATAGTTTGAATAGGCTTCTTGAATTTGTTTGGCTGTCATTTGTTTAACGTTTTAAGTATAAAGTTAAACAAAACAAACTAGTAACACAATATTTTATCGTGAGATTGTATTATGTAATCATAAATTCTGTATTTAAAGTAAAAAGGGAGTCCTTGAAAAGTCTCAGCAATAGAGCGCGACCTAAAGTAATACGAAGTATCTTTTTATGGCTTTCTTAAGTAAAGTGAGTTTATTATGGGTCGTTTAAAATTGGATACGGAAGTGAACAAAAACGGGTAAGAATTGAGGCTATATGTGAATGGCTTTTATTGATGTTGAATACCCGCTGCTGAAATTTATGGATTAGATGATCATTTTTATGAGGTTAAATATGCCGCCTTAGCCAATTTTTCTTTATAGCGCGCAATTATGTTAGCTGTAAATTCTTTTTTATTAGACGCATTTAAGCCCATCTGTTCAGGATTAACCATTGTACTGTTTAATGAGTTCAGTGTTTGTCCACTCCAAAGTGCCAATTCGATAATAACAGGAGCTAGCGAGAGCCCTTTCTTGGTTAGATGATAATAAATTGACTTTTTGTTTGTGGGAAGCTTTCTTTTTGACACAAGCTTTAAGTCGAGCAATTTTTTCATTCGAAGTGTTAATATATTGGTGGCTATAGCTTCTTCACTATCGGTAAAGTCTTTAAATGTCTCTTTGCCTTGCAATAACATTTGTTTTACTATCACTAAAGTCCACTTGTCTCCAACAACATCTAGCGCTGATGTTATTGGACAATCACATCTAAAATTGTTTACCACGATTGAAATTTTATCAAAAGTACGAAATGCTCTTATTACTTGCAAAACAAAAGTTTTTTCATTTATCGCTTGCGTTTTGCAATTAATAGTCTAATTTTGCTTTTATAAAACAAGTAATAATCCTTTGCGGGTGAAAAGAAAAATGATAAAACAATTTCCGAGGAGTTTTTAAGTATGGGAATGAAAAAAAGACTTTGGAAATGCTCTAAAGGAAGTGGAAAAGGTTTTCAGTGTGGGAATAAATTTAAAATATAAATCATATGAAGAAAGTATTATTGACAGGGATATCTGGATTTGTCGGTCAGCATTGTGCTGTAGAGTTATTGGAAAAAGGATACGCAGTAAGGGGATCATTGAGAAACCTCTCTAAAGAGCAAGAAGTTAGAGAAGGTATTGCCAAATCTATCGATGCAAAAGGTAATTTAGAGTTTTGTGAACTCGACTTGCTCAATGATAAAGGTTGGGATAAAGCAATGGAAGGTTGCGACTATGTATTGCATGTTGCCTCTCCATTTGTTATTGCTGAACCAAAAGATGAAAATGAAATGATTAAACCTGCAGTGGAAGGAACACTTAGGGCCTTGAAAGCCGCAAAAAAAGCAGGGGTTAAAAAGCTTGTTTTGACTTCTTCTACCGTAGCAATGGCTGGTGATAAAAAGAAAAATCATCTGACTCAAACTAGTTGGACTAATCCTAAGATGGATAAGGTGTCTGTTTATATGAAAAGTAAAACCTTGGCGGAGCAGGCTGCTTGGGATTTTTATAAGAATGAAGCATCCGAAAATAAAATGGAATTGACTGTGATTAATCCTGGGCCAATTTACGGTCCAACATTGACGGGTAATCTTTCTGGAGCTTCGATGAGTATGATAAAAGATATTATTACTGGAAAAATGCCAATGTTACCAAACTCACATTATGTCATGTCAGACGTAAGAGATATTGCTAAAATCCATGTGGCTGCTTTGGAAAATACAATGTCTAATGGAAAACGTTTCATTGTTACTTCTGAAAAACCATATTCTTTTGTTGGTATCGCTTCTATTTTGAAAGAAAATGGATTTAAAAAAGCCAGTCCAAGGAAAGCTCCAAGTTTCATGGTCAAGTTTATGAGCTTATTTAATAGTGAAATGAAAGGAATGTTGCCATTTGTTGATGCAGAGGTCAGTGCTGATATTTCACAAACAAAAGAAGTTTTTAACTGGAAGCCACTTTCTTTTGAAAAGACAGTTTTAGATACAGCAAATTCTATTAAACCACTTCTTTAGAAAAAGAAAATTTTTTAACAATGTCCGGAATTGCATTGTGCGGTTCTGGACTTGTTTCAATGGTCGATGATGCGTTTAATTTTTTGGCAGAATACGATCTTTATCACGAAGATAAAAAGAGCGTTTTCAAGTCTGTCATTTTTTTGATAAAGGCTTTGTTTTCAGTATAATATTTGTCTTTCTTAAATTTTATGAATTTACCATTGGAATGGACACTAAAAGTTTGTGTGCTAAATATCACTAATCGGTAATAAGGTACTAACCATGAATATCGATCTAATCTGTTGCTGAAGTGTATAATAATACCTTTGGGTCTCAGCTCAATATTTGCGTAGTTAGTATCTATTTTTTGCAAGTTTTTCGGAGTTAATGATGGACTTAGCTCATCGATAATTAACCTGCGCGAGCCTATACCTCTTAGGTTGATTTTTTCTAAAAAGGAATATGGATTTCCAAGAATTTGATTGCTTTCCTTAATATAATCTTCGTTTTTGTAACTGGTGTTGAATAACATATCGTGTGTATTTAATGATTTATTGTTGTTAAGTATTGCTCAGCGTTCGCTAAATGTTTTTGCTGAGTTTCTATTGGGAATTTATCAAACATTCGAACAAGCATACCCAGGCGAGGATTGGATAAAAAGAAATCACGATGCGTATGCATAAATCGCCAGAACAGACCGTCCCAAACGCTTTGCCATTCTCCCTTCTTATAATTACTCATTTTCATCAGGTAGTTACTCCCACTGATGTATGGTTTTGATGCCATTAACCCACCATCTGCGAATTGACTCATACCATAGACATTTGTCACCATAACCCAATCATATGCATCAATGAAGAGTTCCATAAACCAACGATATACATCGTCTGGATCAAATTCACAGAGCAACATAAAATTACCCAATACCATCAGTCTTTCAATGTGATGACAATAGCCCGTTTTCAATACTTTTTTAATGGTTTGATCTATTGGTATTATCCCTGTGTTTCCCTCGTAAAATGAAGCAGGTATTTTTCTTTTGAAGTTCCAAAAATTGATTGTGCGCTCTTCGCTACCCCGCACTTCATAAACACCTCTTATAAATTCTCTCCATCCAATTATTTGTCGCACAAAACCTTCCGTTGAGTTAATCGGGACATCATTATCCTTCGCATAAATAAGACAAGCTGTGATTACTTCTTTTGGGGTTATCAGTCCAACATTCATCATTGGCGATAATACACTATGATTTAGTATCGAATTTTCGGCAACAATCGCATCTTCATATGTTCCAAATTCCTGGAAGCGTTGCTCAAAAAATTGCTGAAGCCATGCTTTAGTCGTCTCAAAACAAATTGGGTATAACCAGATGTTTGGCAGATCTCCAAAATGATGGGAAAAGTGATTTTCCACGTAACATCGCGCCTCTTCATAATATTGATCCACAGCTGGGAATTGAATAGTTGGAGGTATCTTTTTTGCGGGATACTTCTTTCTGTTTTCTGCATCAAATGTCCATTTACCACCTGTTGGTCCCCCCTCTTTTTCAATGAGTATATTTTGCTTCTTGCGCTGCTGAGTGTAAAATGTTGTTTGATGATATTTCGGCTTATCCTTTTTAAAGAAATCTGAAAGGTCTTCTTTCGTGTTCAAAAATAAGGGTGAATGAAATTGTGTTGTCTCAATATTATTTTCCTCGGAAGATTCGATTAAACGTTTGTTTAACCAATTATCAGTTGGGTCTATATAATTTATATGCTCTATGCCGTTGTTCTTCAATTTAGGAATCAGTAATCGGATGTCTGAAATGAATTCAATAGATTCAATATAAACGACTTCATACCCTTTCTCATTTGCAAGAAAATCAGCGTATCTTTTCATTGTAGCGCGATGAAATGCAATTTTCTGCTTGTGAAATACGTAGTGTTTAAAAAATAAAAATTCTTCAACGACATAAAATGGCGCATTCACTTTAAAAAGAGGAGACTCTTTAAATAGTTGGTGTGGAAATATTAAATTGATTGTTTTCATCTTTTTTTTCTACAACGTTGACTGCAATACTTTACCGCTTCCCAGTTATTCTTCCATTTCTTACGCCATGTAAATGAAAGGCCGCAAACGGCACATGTTTTTGTCGGAAGGTGCTTTTTTTTCATAGCTAAATGTTTAGTAATTCATATTCATTCTAATTCGTTTAAGTTCTACTATTTCTTTTCTCTTGTAATTCATTATTTATTCTATTTACATGTGTATTTAAAAGGCGCTTTTTTTCTGCTTGAACTGCTGGATGCTTTTTATGCCCCCAAATTTTGTCTCTTGCTAACTTTGCACTTTCCTTCAATTCAACGATTGGCTTCGGATAATCGTCGCCAATGATTACATCGCAAAAAGCTTGTTCCATCGTTGTCATTTTCCACGGTTCATGAATGTGCTCTAGAGGAACGTTGGATAGTTCTGGTACCCACTTTTTAATAAATACGCCATCCGGACAGTATTCTTGAGAGTTTTTTACAGGGTTATATAAACGTACTGTATTAATTCCCGTGGTTCCCGCTTGCATTTGAAATTGAGGATAATGGATTCCTGGCTCGTAGTCTAAAAATTGTTGTGCTAAATGGTAGGTCCCTTCGCGCCAATCTTGATCCAAATTCAGGGTTAAAAAAGAAACGAGCATAGCTCTCATTCTAAAATTAATCCAACCCGTTTGGATAACTGCTCGCATACATGCATCTACCAGGGGATATCCAGTTGTTCCTGTTTTCCAGGCCTCAATGAATCTTTCATTCTTGGAATGAATTAATAATTCATATCCGCGATTGATGCAAACGGTTTCGTAATCACATTCTACTTCAAATTTTTGAATGAAATGACAGTGCCAGTGCAGCCGAGTTAGCATGGCAGAAAAAGCGCGGTCATTTTGCTTTCCGTTCGGATGGGCCCCAATAAATTGAAATGCTTGTTTAACACTTAAATTTCCCCACGCTAAATAAGGAGATAACCTACTACACGAGGTTCTACTTTCTAAAGGTTTTGAAATGTTTTTCTGATATTTAAAGCCTCGTTGAGCGGCGAATGATTTCAAATATCGCCAAGCGTTTTGTTCTCCTGGTGGCTGAAATAATATCGAATATTCTTCTAAGTTATTGATTAATTTTTCTGGTAATGTAAACGGGTGTTCAAGCGGATTCAATTCTGAAATTGAGTAATTATTTTGAATGATTGGACGATGCATTACTTTATGCCAGTGTTTGTTCCAATCCGTTCTATTTTTAATTCCTCTAATTATGCCATCGCGCTGTGATTGAATCCATTGAATATCCCAATTTTTACAGAATACGCTAATTATTTTGTCGCGTTCCCAAGTAATGCGATTTCCACTTTCTTGATAACTAAAAATCTTCTTGATATCGAAGTGAAACTTGAGGTGTTCAAAAACATCAGATGCTTCTCCATAAAACACTTCTATTTGTCTATTGAAAGGTGATAGCGTTTTGTTTAAGGTTAAAATAGAGTGATAAATAAATTGCAAGTGCCTTGGGCTAGTGTCTGGGTATTCAATAATAGAAGGCTCGAATAAATATATAATACGATATGGAATTTCTTCACGTTCTGCGCGCAATAAAGGCTCATGATCCTGTGTACGTATATCACGTTTTAACCAAACAATATTTAAGCTTTCCGTTTTCAATATTTAAGCTGTTTTTTACAATTTTTCCAAAACGAGAAGAAAGACGTATAATCTCCTTGCACATTGCAGAGCGATTCTCGCGGTTCTTCATGGCCTTCATAATGTGCATTCAAGGGGTGCTCTTTGTAGTAAATGTTTTTATGTTTAAAATCAGAAATCAATTCAGAGAATTCTCCTACATAGACCTGAATATTATCAATATTTAGTTCGGAAAACTGAACAATGAAATCAATCGATTTTTGGGATACAGGATAGCTTTTAAAATGCGAAGGTTCTAGTAAGAGAATTCTATTCGCTGAAATATCCTTTTTCCAATTAGGGTCTAGATTATAAAAATTATATAAACACGTTGGAATTGTTTGATCAACATGGATTGGTTTTACATTCGGCAAGGGTGTTTTTAACTCTAATTTTATACTTTCTTGTAGAACTTTTGGCGATTGATAGGCCTTAAACCCTTCGTAAGGGATGTCTAAAAAAGTACCTTTTTGTTTAGTAAAACAATACTTATTGATGTTCTCTTGGTTCGCAACATATTTTTTATTGGAATAAGTTCCTGCAACCCATTGCCAACTCAAAGCATTACTGGCCCAGTCAGCATCCAAAAGGTGATAGTACATCCATTTTGCAGGCATTTTCCAGTGACAGTGTGCCATATTGCAAGAAATTGCAGCGATATACATTCTTACGTGGTTATGCAAATATCCAGTATCATAAAATGCTTTAATTGCTTCATCAATGGCTATTATACCAGTGTTTGAGTTAATGATTACTTTAGGAATGTCTCTGTTTGCAATTGGTTTTTGCTCCGTTTTTAGGTCTTTATTGATAGCGTTGCCCTTTGTGATCCAGATTTGTTGCCAATAATCTCGCCAAGCCAATTCTTGAATAAATTTTTCTATGTCAGCAGGGTTATATCCTTTTTTCAAAACTTCTCCAAGAACAAATCTAGTTGAAATAATACCTCTTGATATATAAGGTGATAAATAGGTCACCGCACCATTGATATAATTTCTTGTTGAGCTATACTTCAAAGGGTTTATGTTTCTAATACGCTGCATAATTGCAGCATAGTCGGCTGGAAACATATGGTTTTGATTTTCAAATAATTCCATTTGTCACTTGTTTTAGTTCCCGAAATCGTCCTTTCGCGCGATTATTTTAAACGCTTTTTACTGTTACTTTTATTTAAGCATGTAATGCAGAAATTAAACTGGACTATATCAAGTTATCGCCAATACGTATTACTGCATTGACTAATCTTTTTTGCTATAATCCGAATTGAACTAAATTGCCGCGAAGGGAAATTTGTTTTTCAATGTCGTTTCTACAAGTCGCTATATATATAGACTTGCAATTTTTTTTACAGTTTTTATACATATTGCTCTTATAAAAATAAGACTTTTGTTTAACATTTTTGCGTTTTGGTTAAACAAAAGGTTGTCGCAAAGTATTTTGCTATATGTAAATTAGAAGCTCAATAAATGCATTTTTTAAAGTGAACTTAGAAAACACATGGTTATTATATTTGATAGTTCTGGCGTCTTGAGAATACGCAGAATCTATAGACTTTTCATTTTAACCACAATAAACGGAATAATTTGATGGTGCGTTTATACTTTATTTTCTTTTATCATTTTTCTGTGTTCCATTCCCCAATTTGTCAATTCTGTGATTAAGGGAACTAAGGTATATCCATAATCTGCTAATTTATAACAGACTTTAACAGGTGTAGAATCGTAAACTTTTCTTTCTATTAACCCATTAATTTCCAGATCTTTTAATTCTTTAGACAGCATTTTCGGACTAATTTTCGGAAGTCCTTTCTCTAATTCAGAATATCGAAACTCTCCATTGCAGAGTAACGCGATTATAGGCATTTTCCACCTCCCTTGTATAATTTGCATTGTATCTTGAATGGCTTGAAGTTCTTTTCGATAATGATCTATTATTTCTAAAGGAGGCTTATTTATTCTGTAGCGCTTAAACGCTTCAATTTGATCTTTCAAAACCTTATCCATTTCTACGTATTTTAGACAAAAATACACTATACTTTGGTATAGTACTATACATTGAATAGTCTTTGTTTCTTAGTTTTACATCATTGCTAATTTTTAAAAATACAAGAATGAATATATTATTTTGGGTTATAAGTATTGGATTATTTGCCTTTGAAATGGGAGCAGGAATTGGAAAACAAGTAGGCGGTAAAATGGCGCTGGATTGGATGAATAAATTGGGTGTTTCAAAACCTTTTATGAGCGCATTTGGCGGGTTAGAAGTTGGAGCTGCAGGGGTTATTCTTTTTAGTCTTTTTAGCACGGGTGGTTTCAATGACGTACTTGTTCCTTGGGTTTGTTTGGTTCTTGCTTTTTTAAAAATAGTTGAACTAATTCTGCAATACAAAGCAAATGAGCCTTTTGCTGCAATGGTCGGGCCCATTGTTGTTCTGATTCTTGTTACGGCATTTTATTTAATCAGACAAAGTATATAAGTTATGGATAAAACGATTTTAGTATTCGGGGCAAATGGCAATTTAGGGAGTCATTTCGTCTACCAAGCTTTAGAAGCGGGTTATACGATAAAGGCTTTTGTTAGAAGTCCTGAAAAATTTAAGCTTTCTAACAACCCAAATGTCCAGGTGATTCAGGGAGATGCTACTAATTATAGAGATGTAGAAAGGGCATTGAAGGGAGTTGGTATTGTGGTCAGTTGTTTAGGTAATCCGCCAAAGAAAAAAACCTACATAATGGATAAAGCTTATCAAAATATAATGTCTATTGTTTCTAACCAAACTATTCCTCCCCGTTGCTTAATGATTTCAAGTATTGGTATGGGAGGTTCGTCTTGGTTTGTGAAATTTATCCTTCAACGAATAGGCGGAAAAGAGGGGTTTAACGATTTTGAGAAAGCGGAGGAGAGGGTGCTTAAAGAAAAAGATGTTCCCTTTGTTGTTATCAGGCCAGCTGGACTTACAGATAAAAAAGGGAATGGAAAATATCGAATAATTACTAAGCCAACTGTTTTTTTCCCAAAGTTCATTTCTCGTTCTGATGTTGCTAAGTTTTTTGTGAATTGTTTAAGCGACACCTCTTTTGACGGTAAATCAGTAATGATCCAAGGATACTAATTTTCATACCGTTGAAAACAAAATTATGCGTAGATCCCGAATAGTATTATTGGTCTTTAACCCCTATCAAATTAATTTTTTCATTCCTGATTAATTCATTGTATTTCAATAATTCCTTATCTCTTAATTCGTACCATTTGGCAAGTTCAATGTCGATTTTTGAGGTTAAAACATCTTTAACTTGAATCATTTGATCAGTGGGTTTATATATTCCCATATTGGCTAGAGAAGCAACATGCGCTAGTTTGTTATTCAACTTAATTGGGTAATTCAACATATCCTGATTACTCTTGAGTTTCGTTTGATATAGTTTCTGCTCGATTGAATTCATAAGGGAATCGAGCCTTTTTCCTTCGTCCACCACATCAGCATAAACATTATTGTCGATACGACTGTTGAGTGCTGAAATCTGAGACTTTATCTCTCTCATTTCCGCTATGGCATCATGCGTTTCATCCAGCTTATTTCTTATTTCCAGTAAGAACTGAAATTGAGCTTGCCGGTCTTCTACCTGACCTTCAATCCTTGGATCCAATAAAATTTCGAATTCAACATTAACACTATCTTCACCAACTTTCAATTGAGCGGTGTAGTTTCCTGGTGGACATTTTGGACCATTTAGGGTTCCCCACCACATGAGCATTCCGTCAAATTTGTCCGCCTTTTCATAACGCGTATCCCAATTAAAAACATTCATTCCTTTTTCAAACTTTAACTTGTCTTCCTTTTCTTTGGCATTTGAACGAAATGATCTTATCAATTCCCCCTCAGGTGTGAAAAAGCTCATTTCAACGATCTCTTGTTCTTCGGGAATGTTAAAATAAAACCTTATACCTTCATGATGATTTGTTCCTCTAGTGGTAGATACTTTTCCTCCTCCTCCATAGCCAACACTAGGGTGAACACTAAATAGACGAAGTTCATCTTTACGTGTAGACTCCTTCAATTCGTCCCAGATAATGTTTAAGTCATCAAGTATCCAAATACTTCTTCCTTGCGTGGCAACAATCAAGTCATTATCTTTAATTGTGATATCTGTGATGGGCACCAGGGGTAGGTTTAATTGCAACGGATACCAGTTTTTCCCATGGTTTTTACTGATATACAATCCGTATTCTGTACCACAATACAGGAGGCCATCTACCTGCTGATCGGCACGTATAACTCTAGTAAAATGATTTGCGGAAATACCGTTTGTGATTAGCTTCCAACTCTCACCATAATCGGATGTGTAATATAAATAAGGTGTGTAATCTCCTGATTTATATTTTGTAGCGGCGACGTATAGCCCCCCTTTCTTGAACGGATCAACTTCAATGCTATTTATTATTGACCACTCTGGTAGTTTCTTTGGTGTAACATTTTTCCAATTGTCTCCACCGTCCTGCGAAACATGCAATAACCCATCGTCTGATCCACACCAAATTAAGTCTTTTTCATAGGGCGATTCAGCAGCAGAAAATATCGTCGCATAGTATTCTACTCCGGTGTTATCTTTTGTTATTGGACCACCAGAAGAAATCAATTTCAATGAATCATTACGGCTTAAATCGGGTGAAATAATTTCCCAACTCTCACCTCCATTGTAAGAGACATGAAGGTATTGAGAACATGTATATAGCTTCTTGTTGTCATGTGGTGAAAAGAATATTGGGAAATTCCATTGGAACCTGTACTTCATACCTTCCGCTCCATAACCTATTGGATTATCTGGCCAGACATTGATAGCTCGATTCATATCTGTATTGTGATTGTATCTAGTAAGATACCCACCATAACTTCCACCATAAACGATGTTGTTATCCATCGGATCTGGCGCTAAATGCGCGCTTTCACCTCCCGCAGTTGATTCCCAGTTATCTTCAGAAATAAATGAACGATTAGATCTTGAATCAATACGAACGGTTGAATTGTCTTGTTGCGCCCCGTATATTCGATAAGGAAAATGATTGTCTGTTGTAACACGATAAAATTGAGCAGTTGGTTGATTCATATATGTGGACCAGCTTTCACCTGCATCATAAGAAACTTGCGCCCCGCCGTCATCGGCAATAATCATTCTATTTGGATTTTCTGGAGCAATCCATAAATCATGATGGTCTCCGTGAGGAGCATATTTCGATTCAAAATTTTTGCCACCATCAGAAGAAACATGGTAAGCTACATTCATAACATAGACTTTATTGATGTTTTTGGTATCCGCATAAATTCTAGAATAATACCAAGCACGCTGACGTAGGCTTCTATCACTATTTGTGTTCTCCCATGTATTTCCTCCATCATCAGAACGGAAAACACCTCCATTATCATTTTCAATAATGGTCCAGATTCTATCTGGATTAACAGGTGAAACGGCAATACCAATTATACCCATTGTTCCCTCAGGCATTCCATCTTTATTCATCAAAGATTCCCACGTCTTTCCTCCATCATTTGATTTCCAGAGAGCAGAGCCCTCTCCTCCAGAAGAAAAATCATATGGACTTCTTCGAACATTCCACGTGCTTGCATATATAATATCTGGATTTACAGGGTCTAAAATCAAATCAACTGCTCCACTCCTTTTGTTTGCGAAAAGTATACGGTTCCATGTAGTGCCACCATCAATTGACTTGTATACGCCTCTCTCTTCAGAATCTTTGAATAAATCACCCAAGACAGCAGCGTAAACAATATCTGGATTTTTAGGATGAACACGTACACGGGGAATGTGTCTTGAGTTTTTTAAGCCGACTGCTTTCCAACTTCTACCTCCATCAATGGATTTATACATACCTGTTCCTGGTGAAACATTACCTCTCACTGTTACTTCTCCTCCGCCAACATATATTACGTTATTGTGTGATTTCGAAACTTCAACAGCACCAATAGAGCCACCAAAATACCCATCTGAAATATTTTCCCAAGTAGAACCGCCATTTTCAGTTTTCCAAACTCCTCCACCAGTTGTTCCCATAAAGAAAAGCATTGGCTTGCCTTCAACACCGGTTACAGCTGCTGATCTACCCCCTCTAAATGGGCCAACGCATCGGAAATCAAGCTTGCTATTAACAACTGGAAAAGCATCCAGACTTCTGTCCTCTTGTGCTAGCAGTGAAAAGTGACTAGAGCTTAATATAGTGAGCAATAAAATCAGTAAATTTTTCATGAGTTAAATTTTGGTAGCTCAAGATAATAATCACAATTGGGAAACGAAATAAGAATTTAAACAAAGACAGAAACAAAGTATATTCGGCATAAAAAAGGGGATTAGGCCAATTTTGATCATTTTGTTTCACAGTAGTGACTTCTAAGTTGAAATTTTGAAACAAATTTTTGATAATCTTTGATCGATTGACTTTGCTCAAAAAGTCAAGGTCTTTAAATTAATGCTAATGAAAATATGATTTAGCAAAGATATCAGCTTTCTTAATGACATCCATGTTTTAATGTTATTGAGGAAAATCGTATCATTTTGCGCTCAAATCGGATGTTTTCAGATTAAAAAATAGAATCGCTCTCTAGCTTGTGATTTTGTGAATATTCACCCTCAATACTTCACCATAATTCAATTTTAAGTTGAATATACTCTTCATGGAAATTCTATTAGCGAGCCCATTTAACACTCTAATAACTCCTGCATGTGTCACAATTACGGCGGTTTCTACATTTGAATTGAATAAAATCTCTTCTAAAAATAGTTCAACGCGTTGCTTCAAATCAAATAAAGATTCTCCATTTTTAGCTGGGACATTAACATAATCGTCAAACCAAGGTTGAATGTCTTCCAGCGGAATATCATTCCAAGGTTTTAACTCCCAATCACCAAAATCCATTTCCAATATGCGATCATCGTAAATCACATCAGTTCCTAACCGTTCCGCCAATATTCTGCATCGTTTGAGAGGACTTGAGTAAACTTTTCTATGCTGTCCAACTTCTTTAAGTATCAATTCTAATTCTGCTTCAAAAGAATCTGCAACATTAAGGTCTGATTGCCCATAGCAAATGCCCTTTTCAATGGCTGGAGTTGTATGTCGAATTAGGATTAATTCCATAAAAATATGCATGTTGCATAAAGCGTCAACTCTGATAACTGCTGCAGCATTCCCAGACAGTCTCCTGTATATCCCTCAATTTTTTTCTTAAAGTATACAGACATAAATACTACCAATAAAAATAGTATAGGAAAAAGAATTAACCACCAAATATTATTGGTATATATGGCAACACCTATGATGGGTAAAAGCATACAAGCAATTACAATAACAGTATTCACTAGAGAAAGGCGTTTTGCAATATGAAATGATTTTGAACTATTATCGGATCTTGCGTAGTCTAAAAATCGCATCATTGAGGCTGCACCTGACCTGCTAACTACGTGAATCATTAGTATTAGAATAAAAATCATTGTATTTGAGTATAGCGGTATTAGTTTTGATAGCAGAGAAAGTTTTAAGAAAAACAAGAAAATTAAACCAATGGCGCCATATGCCCCAATAGAACTATCCTTCATTATTTCTAACACTTTTTCTTTTGTCCAACCTCCTCCAAATCCATCACAGCAATCAGCCAGGCCATCTTCATGCAGACCTCCAGTAAAAAGAACTCCAACCAGCAAACCTAAAATGATTGCAGTAAAACACCCTAATTGTCCTTTGAGAAGAATGATTGTGAAAGCCATAGCTGTCCCAACTAGAATGCCAATTATCGGAAAATAACGTATCGAATCTTCTTGCCGCTTTGGTGTATACTTCGCAAGCTTTCCAAGCGGAATTCGTGTGTAAAACTGTAATGCATTTAAGAACGTTTGGATCTCATTTTTCATACTAAGTTATAATTTTTTGATTTTTTCTTGAAAATCACTCCTTATTGGACACTCCTGCATCTTTGAAACTTGACATTTCATTGAAGAAATTTACGGCTGACTGAATCAAAGGGTAGGCTAATGCAATTCCTGTTCCTTCTCCTAAGCGTAATCCTAAATTCAATACAGAATCAACGTTTAATACTCCAAGGAATAGTGCATGTCCTTTCTCATCTGATTGGTGTGAAAAAATGGTATAATCTTCAATTGCTGGATTAAACCTATGTGCAATTGCATAAGCCGCTGTTGCGATGAATCCATCTACAATTATCAATTTTCTATCACTGGCCGACTGAAGATATGCTCCTACCATTTCGGCAATTTCAAAACCGCCTACAGCCGATAAAATAGCTAATGGATCTTCTAACGAACCATGTAATTCAATTACATCTTTTAAAATCGATAATTTTCTGTGAAGTTGTTCTGAGTTAACCCCCGTTCCCTTTCCTACAAATGTCTCAATATCTAATTTAGTGATGTAATGCATGATCAATGCAGAAGAAGAAGTGTTTCCTATCCCCATTTCTCCGAAACCGATCACATTACAATCAGAACTTACATTTTCTTTAATCGCTTTTGCACCATTTTCGATTGCTTCAACTACCTGTGCTTCCGTCATTGCTTTTCCCTTCAACACCGAAGTCGTTCCGCCAGCAACCTTGGCATTGATTAGCCCTTCTTGATTTCCAAAGTCGAAATTAACACCGGCATCCACTACTTTCAAGGTAATGTCATGTTGTCGACAAAAAACATTAATCGCGGCACCACCACCTAAGAAATTTAATACCATTTGATGCGTCACTTCTTGAGGGAAAGCGCTCACCCCTTCATTTGCCAACCCATGATCTCCTGCGAAGACCAAAATATGTGGATTGTTCAGTTCTGGTGATAAACTTTGTTGAATTTGCGCAATTTTTCTTGCAATTTGCTCTAATTTACCCAATGCTCCCATTGGTTTTGTTTTAAAATTAATCTTCTGCTCGATTACTTCGTTTAGTTCATTGCTCAATGGCGAGATATCAAATTTCATCATTCTTCTAAAAAATTATCTACGTTCAAGTATAGCGATTTGATCGCTTCATATTGTTCTTGTGACGGGTTCTTCCATAAACCACGTTCAATTGCTTCTAACATTCGCTCGGACATATCTTTCAATGCCCAAGGATTATTCTCCTTTATAAACTCTTGGTTTTTTTGGTTTAATAAATATGCGTTTGTAATTCCCTCGTACATGAAATCTTCGATTAAATCAGTCGTAGCATCATAAGCAAACAAATAATCCATAGTTGCCGCCATTTCAAATGCTCCTTTATATCCATGATCATGCATTCCATCCATCCATTTCGGGTTTATAACACGCGAACGATATACCTTTAATAATTCTTCTTTCAGCGATTTTACACGTGGGTTATCCGGTCGGGAGTGATCCCCAAAATACATCTCAGGCTGTTCTCCTCTTTCTTTTGTAACTGCTGCCGTTAAACCCCCTTGGAATTGATAATAGTCATCGGAATCCAATAAATCATGCTCACGATTGTCTTGATTTTGAATGACCACTTCCATATGTTGTAAACGATTTTGAAATGACTCATGTGCTGACCTTCCTCTGTTTTGATTTCCATAATAAGCGTAACCACTCCAGTTGATATATGCATTTGCTAAATCTTCTTGAGTAGTCCAGTTCTTTTCATCGATCAAGCCTTGAAGTCCCGCACCATAAGCACCTGGTTTTGATCCAAAAACTCTAAATAATGATCTTTCGTGTGCTTGTTCTGAAGAAAGACCTTTTTCTGCCCATTCGCCGCGCTCTTTCATATATCTGGCGCGAATTGGATTTTGATCTAAAGGTTCGTCTAATGATGCTACTTTTGCTACAGCTGCATTAAACAGCGAGATTACATCGGGAAAGGCATCTCTAAAAAAACCGGAAATGCGAAGGGTCACATCAATTCTAGGGCGTTTCATTTCCATTAATGAAATCACTTCAAAGTCTTTTACTCTGCGATTTACTCCTGACCAAATTGGACGAACTCCCATCAGCGCTAACCCTTGTGCAATATCGTCTCCACTTGTTCGCATAGTAGAAGTACCCCAAACAGAAATTCCCACAGTTTCGGGATATTCTCCATGTTCTTGCATGTATCGCTCTACAATATTCTTCGCACTTTTGATTCCTAATTGGTAAGCTGATTCGGAAGGAACAGTTCGCACATCGACCGAATAGAAATTACGCCCTGTCGGTAAAATGTCCAAACGTCCTCTTGTTGGGGCCCCTGAACCTCCAGCAGGAACATATTCTCCGTTTAGTCCTTTGATCAGGTTTTCAATTTCATCACTTGTTGCGTCTATAAGCGGAAGTGTTTTTTCAATAATAAAAGAAAGAACCATTTGGGTTTCTTTGCCAGTATTTAAGCTTTCTAGTGTTTCTCGGTTTAATACGCCCTCAATTAAACGTTGAGCATGTACTTCTAAGACTTCGACAGCTTGTCCATATGAGCGGCATGTAATTCCTTGAATTTCAAAGTTACACACCTCTTCATATTTGACATTAATTGGGTCAAATTTGACCTTTTCATCCAGGGCGATTGCCTGTGTAATTCCTTTTAACTCACGTTGGGGCAAACGGTGCAGCGCAATGATTAAATCTCTTAATTTATGTGGATTGACTTCGCCCAATATATGCAGCCCTCCTCGAATTTGTGCTTCTTTCAGTTCACACAAATACCCATCGATAGCTTCCATAAGCTCATCGACATCTTTCGCCTTGCTTTTTAAGTCCGTTTGGAGGTGAGTACTGTTGACTAACTCTTCAATTTTTTCTTTCAGAAGTTTGGTTCTTTTCGGATCTAACAAAGCTGCTTCGTAGTATTCATCGATCAGTAATTCTAGTTTTAACAATTCTCCGTGATTTTCTGCACGTGTCATTGGCGGAATGAGGTGATCTAGTATTACTGCATGCGTTCTTCTTTTCGCCTGGGTTCCTTCTCCGGGATCATTGATAATGAATGGGTAGAAATGAGGGATTGAGCGAAAAATTGCAGCTGGAAAACAACTTTCTTTACTTAAGGCCAAGCTTTTTCCAGGCAGCCACTCTAGATTTCCGTGTTTTCCCACGTGCACCACAGCATGTGCCTCAAAAGAGTGGTGCAGCCAAATATAATAAGCAAAATACGCATAGGTTGGAGGAAGATCAGGTGAGTGATAAGATGCTTCTAAATCCAAATTGTATCCTCTACTTGGTTGAACACTCAAGAACACGTTCTCTAATTGAACTCCAGGAATTAAGAATTTTCCTTCTTTAAAATTGGGTGACTTTCTAGGATCTCCCCATTGCTTTTCGACTTTCATTCGGAGTTCCTCCGAAAGTTTATTGTAGTATTCGAAAAAGACTGATTGATCCAGTTGGACTTCTGATTTTTTCGTATACAAAGTCTCTAAATCATTTGTGATCCGTTCAGTCAATAAGTTGATCAATGCACCAGAATTTTCTGGACACCTGTTTGAAATAGTATAGTTTTGTTCTTTTAACGCATTGAGAATATTCACGGTGCTGGCTGGTGTATCTAATCCAACTCCATTTGCCAATCTACTATTCTTGCTTGGATAATTTGGTAGAATAAGTGCAATTTTTTTTTGATCATTTGGAAGTGATTGAACTTTACACCAGCTCTCAACATGATCTGCAATTGCTTTTATTCCCTCCTTATGCGGAATATATTGAACGACCTCAGAGTCGGTTAACTCACTTTTACCTGTTGATTCTTTAAATGAAATCACCGAAGTAATGATTTTCGAATCTACCTCAGGTAAAGTCACTTGCATTGCGATATCCGTCGGTGTCAAACCAAACATTCCTTCTTTCCATGTTTCTTTGTTACAACTAGCCACAATTGCTTGCAAAACAGGAATATTTAATCGATCGAATATTCCGTCGCTTGCATCATTAAAAGATTGAATGGAGAAACCAGTTGTATTGATAATTACATTTGGCATATTTTCTCCGATGCCCTTCAATAATTGATTTTCCAATTGGGGATCACGATAGCTTTGCGCAAAGAAAGCATAAGCATGAATACCCTGATCTTTTAATGTCGTCATTAATTGAATTATTGGATCAAGGTTGTCCGATTGAAAATAGCTTCTATATGAACAAATCAAACTTGTTGAACTGTCTTCTTTTGAAGGAATTTCTTTCAACACTTCCTTCTTCGAATTCATAAAGAAGTATTCGGGTAGAAATTCAGGAGCAGAAATTTCAATAGATGAACTGTCCAATAATTTGAACATAGAATCCATTGCAGCTTCGGTATTCTTTATCCCTCCCGCCAATAATAATTTCCATAGATGATCAACTATTTTTAAATCAACGGAAGACATTTTCATTAGTTCCAAATCTGGCTTTGCATCTCCTGGTAAGAAAATTACTTGAACGTCATTTTCCGCGGCACATTCAATAATTGCTTCGCAGAGATAAGAGAAATAAGAAATTCCTCCGAGTAATTTTAGTACAACGATTTTAGCATTCGCAACTACCTCATCCAAATAGGTGTCAACAGTAAGTTCTTGCTTAAAATACGTGAGGTTTGCCAAACGAAAAGAAGGAATTGTTTCTATATGATTGTGACGCGCAGAATATACTTTATTCATGGTGTACAACTCCGTATCTGCAGCAGACAAAAATAAAATGTCTCCTGGTTTTTGTTCGACATAGAAAACACCTTCGTCATTCGGGTTCCATCCCCCTGGTATTGTTGTGATTAAATGCATAGTTAGCCTTTAGACATTAGCCAACAACTCTTAGCTGAAGGCTAACTATCAAAATTGGATTAATGAGAGTGTGAATGTCCGTGATCGTGAGTATGAGCTTTCGCTTTGCCAGTCAATTCTTTACCAATTATAACTAAACGTGTAACGCGTTGCTCCTCTTTTTTCCACTCGCGATCAAAATAGTAATCAAAACGATCTCCTACTCCTTGTAAAACCATTCGCATTGGTTTGTTTGGAATATGCACGAATCCTTTGATTCTGTAAATCTCTTTGTCTTTTACCATTGCCTTAAGCTCCTCTACCAGGACTTTAATATCTGCTGTTTCGGGATATTCAAGAAGCATGTTTTCAATGTCATCATTATGGTGGTGGTGATTTCCACTTTTGTGATGTTCTTCATGGATAGAATGGCGGTTATCTACATCGTCTTCTGCAGAGGCCTCAATACCTAAAAGTACAGCGTTATCCACTTTTCCCCTTATTACCGGAACAATTTTTGCGCTTGGCCGCGCCTTACTTGTGACGATTTTCTCTACTTCTTTGAATTTGTCATCTTCAATCAAATCACGCTTGCTTAATAAAATAAGGTCCGCACAGTTCAATTGATCCAAGAATAATTCTTCGATTGGTGTTTCGTGATCTAAACTATCATCTGCTAAACGTTGCGCTTGAACACTCTCTCTATCACAAATCTCACCTGTTGCTATACCAACTGCATCTACAACTGTAATTACAGCATCAATTGTAATATGTGGTTTTAAATCTGGCCAATTCACTGCTTTTACTAACGGTTTTGGCATCGATAAACCTGAAGTTTCAATAACAATATGATCGATGTTTTCTTTACGCTCTAGCAATTGCAACATTGATGGCAAGAACTCCTCTTGCACTGTGCAACAAATACATCCGTTTGGTAATTGGACCAAGTTACATTCATCATCTTCGCATCCTGCAGAACCGATGAGCTCTCCATCTACATCAACTTCACCGAATTCATTCACCAAAACGGCAATTCTCTTCCCGTTTGCGTTCTTCAACATGTTGTGAACAAGGGTAGTTTTTCCTACTCCTAAAAACCCTGTAACTATTGTAATTGGTATTTTTTTCATCTTTCTAGTGTTTAATTATGAATTATTAAGGCTGATTTTTTTATTTCGTTGGTTTCTTTTTCCTCTTATACAAGAATAAATTCCATTTTTCTTCTGCGACGCCGTGCTTATCCATTTCGAATCGAGCCATTGTAAAGAACAAATCAGAGAGACGATTGATGTATGCTGAAATGTACTCATGTACAGATGCTGGATCTTCTTTGAGTAAAGTAACCAAGGTTCTTTCTCCTCTTCTCATTTGAGTGCGACAGACATGGCACAATGCAGAAATTTCATTTCCTCCAGGTAATAAGAAGTAATCTGAGGGACTACTCATTTTTGATTCCATTTCGTCAATCCATTGCTCACAGAAATCAGCGCCATCTTTGGGTTGAGGATTAGTATTTTCTTTTTTAGAATCAGAAGGTCTTGCTAGGTGCGACATCATATTCATCATGTCTTTTTGAACGCGATGCAAATTTGGTTGCCATTCGTGATCATTTCCTAGCTTAGAACGCATCAATCCAATTGTTGAATTTACCTCATCCAATGTTCCGATACACTCAATTCGAGTGTCATCTTTATAAATCCTTTTTCCTCCGAAAACGCCTGTTTTACCAGTATCTCCCTTTTTCGTGTAAATCTTCATAGCTCTATTGTATTATCCATTTAAATATTCGTTCAAATTGTGCATTTGTTCCCATGTAAAAATGGTGATATGATGCTAAGATCCCTTTTTCCTTATACAATTGCATGGGAACGTACTCGTCTCTTATATTTTTTGTTTCTCCGATGGTTTTAAGTTCAGTACTAGTTAAGGATGAATAATGAAATTCATGCCCTCGAAGTTCTTCGTTGTCTACAGAAACCTTTCTATATCCCAAGTGCATTTTACGCTGCTTCATTGAAGTTGCGGACTTTAATACCCCAACCATTGCGTGCTTTTTTCCTTCTTCATCTTCTATGGTTTCTCCAAGATACATGAACCCTCCACATTCTGCCAATATCTTTCCTCCTTTTTCCGAATATGAAACAATCGATGTTTTCATGCTCTCATTTGCTGCTAATTCTTTCAAGTAGTATTCGGGATAACCACCAGGCAAATAAAGTAAGTCGCAGGGTGGAATTTGGGCATCTTTCAATGGGCTAAAGAATGTAATTTCTCCTTGTTTTTCAAACTGGTTAAGGTTTTGTGCATATATAAAATTAAATGCTTCGTCTCTGGCAACGGCAATTTTCAGTGCATTAGACTTGTTTCTATCTTCATCTTTTGAGTCTTCAATTACTGTGCATGTTTCGTTCAAAATTGCATCTATGTCTACTGTATCCTCAATTTCTTTTGCCAATTTATCAATCACAGAATTATACTGTTCCATGTTTGCGATGGATAACCCAAGGTGTCGAGAAGGTATTTCTACTTGACTTAGGTTTTTCATGTATCCGAAACATTTAATTTGCACATCTTTACACGCTTCTTTAAGGAAACGGAAATGACTTTCAGTATTTACCTTGTTGAAAATGACTCCAGCAATCTTAATCGAAGGATCAAAGGTTTTAAACCCATATAGTAAAGGAGCTACAGAATAGGCTACAGATTTAGCATTTACAATTAGTAACACTGGAATATCAAGTGCTTTTGAAATCTCAGCACTACTTCCTTGGCTTTTTCTTGCCCCATCGAACATTCCCATCACGCCTTCAATGATTGCGGCATCAGCACCTTTTGCTTGGGTTTCCAATACTTCTTTGACATGAGTTTCCGGCATCATTATCAAATCTAAATTGTAGCTTGGATTACCCGAGGCCAATTCATGAAATTTTGGATCAATGTAATCGGGTCCGCATTTAAATGCTTGTATTTTTTCACCGCGTTTCACAAGAGCGCGCATTAAACCCAAAGAAATGGAGGTTTTCCCTGCATTGCTACTTGGAGCTGCTATTATAAATCGTGCTTGTTTTCTCATTTTACTTTCATTGGTATTCCAGACACCATTAAGGTTACTTCGTCTGCTGTTTTTGCAATGTATTGATTGATTAAGCCATGGATATCTACAAAACTTCGGGTTCCTTTCTCCATAGGAATTAATCCTAGTCCAATTTCATTTCCTACTACAATCACATTTATTTCCTTCTTAAGGAATTGATCCCATTGTTTTCTCGCAAAATCTAAGGTTTTCGCTTGATCAAACTCAAAAGCATCAAACACATTGGTTAACCATAATGTTATGCAATCCAATAAAACTGTTTTTCCATCTAATTCTAATTTTGCAATATCTTTTTCTTCTTCAATGGTTGTCCATTCTTTTCCTCTTCTTGCGATGTGAACATCAACGCGGTTTTGATATTCATTATCCCAAATTTTAGAAGTGGCCAGATACACTGCTCTTGGATTTTTTTCTAACGTCACTTGTTCAGCATATTCGCTCTTACCCGAACGCTGTCCTCCTGTTATCAAATGTACTCTTGCCTTTTTCATTATGTTTGAGGAATTTGAATCCTTTCGTATTCTGCACCAATCTTTTGCGCAAACGACTTCACCAGCCCAAGAGGAACTGCTCCTCTTTCGGTGTCAATCATAGTTGTTTGCGTAATTGCCTTTCCGTATATTTGAAATGCAGAAACAGCTCGTTGAATTGATCCAGGGGAAGCATCTCCGAACTTACCGTCAGTTAAGAATAGTAACTGATTTGTTGTGTTTTTTTCATTTACGGTTATCGCCTTCAATTGCTTAAAAGCAGCTACGGCATTAGTTTTACCTCCGGTTGGAATTTCTTCTATGGATTGAATTAAAGCTCCCGCGTTCGATACTTTTTCCGCATATATTTTTGCTTGATCATGATGCATTGCAAGTAATGAGAATAGTATTCTTTTCCCTTCATTCTCAGTTACAATTCGCTCAATAAATCTTTTTCCAAAGGAAACAACTCCCTCTTTTCGCATAGATCCACTGGCGTCCAGTAAGAATAACAAATGAAGTGCCGACTTGTTTTCTTCATGTTTAGGAATTACTTCAAAATGATCCCTAGCAATGTATTGAGCTATCGTTTTCCGGGGATCAATAGTTTGACTATTGCTTACCTCTGTTTTCTGCAATTTACCGAGAGTAGAAATTCCTTTTCTATTATTTCCTTCAAGCGATTTAGGCGTCCATTTATTTTCAGGAGTATTCGATTGGATTGGATCATCATTATTTGATCGGTTATCCATTGATTGCTTATTGGGTAATTGTGAGTTTTCTACTTCCGTCTGGTCATTCGACGATTCCTCATCAGGAGATCTCTTACTATCTTGCTTTTTTCGATGATTCAAAACAAAGTTTGAAATCGCATTTACATCCTCTTTGGTAACAGACAGTCTGTTGTTCCAGGCTGCGTATGCACTTGCCGTCTTTATTAGTATGATATCTGCGCGCACTCCTTCTGCTCCAGAGTGGATGGCTAATTCTGCAGCAAACGTAATTACCTCTTCGGGAATATTGATCGTTTCGAGCGATGTTTTTGCTTGATCCAATCTTTGATGAAATGCATTTTCCTCCTTTTCAAAAGATTCAACAAATGCATCCGGATTGGCATCGAACGCCAATCTATTCTTTACAATCAATGCTCGTTCTTTGACTTCTGTTGGTGTTATAATATTTACACTCAATCCAAATCGATCTTTTAACTGTGGACGTAAGTCTCCTTCTTCCGGATTCATGGAGCCAATCAGACAGAAACGGCTTGCCATTTTTTGTGAGACTCCATCTCTTTCTAATTGATAGCTTCCTGTTGCTGAAGCGTCCAGTAAACTATCCATCAGATAATCATTTAGTAGGTTAATTTCATCTACGTATAGGATTCCCTTGTTAGCCTTTGTTAACAATCCTTTCTGAATCACTTCTTTCTTTTCGTTGATAAGAGTTCCTAGTTGAATTGATCCTAATACGCGATCTTCCGAAGCTCCAATTGGTAAGTTGACAAAGGGAACTTTTTCTTTCTTCGAAAGCACAGAAGCCAACGAACGAATTAAAGTTGTTTTGCCTGTTCCTTTATCTCCAACGGCGAGAACTCCTCCAATGGTCGGTTCAATCATAGAAAGGATCAATGCTGTTTTAAAATCATTCTGTCCTACGATCGCAGAAAACGGAAATATTAACTCTTTATTCATCCTATAATTGAATTATATGTCCAATAAATTCCAATGAAAATCGAAACAGTTCCTGCGATTCCATTCATCCACTTAAAAAGCGCTAGATTCTTTTCAATAAATCTACTCATCACAAAAATCAAAGTATAGCTATAAACGCCCATTGCCACTATTATTCCAATCGACTCTATACCTAATATGATGAGTGCATCGGCTGTTGAATCAGCACTTAAAATTAATGCGGATGTAAGAGCACCTCCCGTTCCTGCCAAACCATGCAGCATCCCAACCCAAAAAGAACGTCGAATGGGATTCATTCCTATCTCTTCTCCGGTCTTGCCGTGCAAGTGAATTGGGTTTGAGTTCGTATGGTCATGTGCTTCGATTTTTTTGTGATCTTGCATCATTTCGTTGATCTTGTAATTTCTTCGAATCGCCACAATTCCTAACCAAATCATAATTGGCCCTATAGCTACTTCTGCCCAAAAGGAAATATCGTTAATGAATAACTTAGTTGATGATTTAAACAACAAGGCGATTCCTCCAAACAAGAGCAATGTTACTGAGTGTCCCAGTGCCCATTGCGAAGCTTGAATAACCGTTTTAAAAGACGTTTTTTCTTGTGTTATTGCTTTTTCCGATGCTAACACGGAAACCGCTGTTACATGATCTGGCTCAAACGAGTGCAATACCCCGGCCATTAATGGTCGTAATAAGCTAGCAGATGTCATTTGTTTTATATTTAATAAACTCCCCCGTCTTCGAAATCAGATAAAAATCCAATTTGACATGAGGAATAATGTTTTTTGTAACTTGATAACAATGTTTCAACAATGCGTTATAAAATGGCTCTGACTGCTCAAATGGAAATAGTTCTGGTAACCTCCCAGCTATGTTTAAACCTGTAATTTGTTTTGTTATTTCAACATTGTATCCTTCTTTTTCCGCCAATTTCCGGATAAATTCTTTATTCCAGCTTGAAATACAGCTGTGCGTGTCTATTCTGCCTTCCGCCAGTTTCGCTGCTTTTCCAAGCATGATTCCAATCGTTGCTTTTCGAATTTCTGAACTTGAAATCTTCTTGAGAGTTTCACCAATCCAATTGCCATAATGAATAAAAGACTGCTCTGTTAATTTTGGAAACTTTTTTCGCAGGTACTTCTCACTTCTGGCTCCAGAGTTAATGACTAATTCGTCAATTCCATTGGCCACAGCCACATCAATTCCTTGTTCTATACTTGCGATGTAAGATGATACTGAATAGGGTTTGACGATTCCTGAAGTTCCGAGGATCGAAAGTCCCCCCATTATTCCTACCCGTTCATTCAGAGTTCGTTTTGCTAATTTTTCTCCATTAATAGCAAATATTTCAACCTGAACTCCACATTCTAAGTCAAAATCATGGATTAACTTCTGAATAGCATTAGTCATCATCTTGCGGGGTACAGGATTTATTGCTGGTTCTCCAACCGCCAAATCCAATCCTGGCAGGGTAACTGTTCCGATTCCTTCTCCTCCAATAAAAATAATTCCCTTTTGATTTGTCAATTGAAGGCTACAACCAATTTCAGCTCCATTTGTAACATCGGGATCATCTCCTGCGTCCTTAATCACTGAACAAATAGCCCTGTTCTCATTGAACTCACATGAATGAACAGCAATATTCAATATTTTATCTATCGGCAAATGTACATTCACATGCGAAAAATCCTTCTGATGAATGATTGCCATTAATGCCGCCTTGGCAGCAGCTGTTGCACACGTACCAGTTGTAAATCCATTTCTAAGCGGTCCATCGGGAACTTTTCTTAAACTCATTTTTTAATAATTTTTATGTTGTATAGTGAGTTATTGTTTTAGGATTATTTTGAGTTCCTCTATGTTTTGGATTTGGATAAAAGAGGGCGGTGTTATTGGCTTTTTAAGAATGATGATACGAATCTCTTTTTTCATGGCGATTTGAACTTTTTCTTCTAATTTCCCTGTTGTTCCGCTCTCCTTGGTAACAATTACGTCAATCTTAAATCGATCAATCAATTCCTCTTCGTTTCCCACCAAATTTTCTGGTTTTTTCATAATTAACTGATTTATTGGAAAATCGCTTCTTTCTGCAATATCAAGAGAAGTTTGACGGTCTAAAATTCTAAAATAACAGGTATTATCCTTCCAAAAAGGCTTGAATCTTTCAATGGATTGAACACCAGTTAGTGCTAATAAGTTCTTCCCTTGAAAATCATTTACAAGCATGCGAATAATTTCTTTATAATCATTGGCATAGGTAACAAACTCTTGTTTAATGTGTCTCGAATATATACGTTCCAATCGGAGTACCCTTATATTTAAGATTTTAGAAGCTTTATCGATTGTTTGATGTAATTCCTGCGCGAAGGGATGCGAGGCGTTAATCACATTTTTAATTCCAGCTGAGTTTATTAGCTCTTTTAATCCAATAAAATCGAGTGCTCCGTTTCGCTCTTTACCAAACTCTCCTAATTCCGTTTCTACCTTTGTTTTTGTAGAATAAAGAAAGGGGAGTTGCATCTCATTCAATAATGAAATTACGCGCTTTCCTTCTGTTGTTCCTCCGAATAAGAGTATCATACTATTCTTAATGCTTGAGTCTAATTATTTATATTTGCTCTATGCTTTTTTCTAGTTCAAAGTAAACTTCTTTTTTGTTCTAAAGATATGTTTGTAATCAGGGCTGTAAAGCTGAGATCTATTCTTTCTCGCTCCGATTGCTTTTCCAACGACAATTAGAACGGTTCTTGTTTTCTTGCTGTCTTTAACTATTTGGGCAAGATTTTCCAGGGTTCCCTGATAGATTTCCTCATCTTTCCATGTAACCCTGTACAAAACAGCTACAGGGGTGGCGGCTTCGTAATGCTTTAACAATTGTTCTTGTACTTTTTTCGCAATTCCTGCGCTTAAGAAAATACACATTGTTGCATTCGATTTGGCCATTTGTTCCAGGTTTTCTTTCGGAGGCATTGGTGTTTTTCCTTCTCCTCTTGTTAAGAAAATAGATTGTACGACCTCTGGAATTGTGAACTCAGACTTCAACGCTGCTGCTGCCGCGCTGTAAGCGGAGATACCTGGGATGATGAAATACTCCATCGCTAACTCTTCGAAAATACTTATTTGCTCTTGTATTGCCCCATACAAGGATGGATCACCGGATTGCAAACGAACTATCCTATTTCCCTTTTTATAGTGTTCAGTCATTAGGTCTACTTGCTCTTCCAATGTCATCATTGCTGAGTTTCTAACAATTGCGCCAGGCTTACACCATCCTGTCATTTCCTCTGGAATCAAACTTCCTGCATACAATACACATTCTGCTTCTTCTAATAACTCTTTTCCTCTCACGGAAATCAACAATGCGTCCCCAGGCCCGGCCCCCACAATTGCAACTGCTGCCGTTCTTTCAAATGCTTTATTGAGTGCTATTGCAAATGTAAATTTCTCACCATTCACTAAGCTTATTTTTTGCTTTTCAACTAGTAGTTTTGAATTGTTAGACATCAACATTGAAGCTGATTCTGAAACTCCATTTACTCCGATTTTAGCTTGAACCATTTCACTAGGATTTGGTACTTCTACTTTTTGAATTTCTTCTGAAGAATATGTTAAAAAAGGTACCTTATTTCTTTCTGCGAAATTTAAATATGCTTGCTGCTCTGCCTTGATATCAATTGACCCAAAAGTACAAATCGCTTCAAATGCAATGCCTTTCTCCATAATTAGACTTTTCAAACGATCTTCGAAGAGTTCTCTGTCTAATTCTTTTGAACACCCAGAACCTAAA
The DNA here is from genome assembly GCA_022447585.1 of Crocinitomicaceae bacterium. Lineage (GTDB taxonomy): Bacteria > Bacteroidota > Bacteroidia > Flavobacteriales_D > Crocinitomicaceae > UBA4466. The sequence continues at coordinate 378,365 of JAKVAR010000006.1, forward strand.
TGTAAACACTTTGGATAAAATGCCCATGTTGGAATATCTACATTAATTCTTTTATACGTAACAGCAATCAATAATTCAAATAATGTTGTATCAATATCTTCTAGGTTGTAAAAAAACTGAATAAAATCAGGCGCTGTTCTTTCCAAGAATTCAGTTCCTTCATCTCTAACCTCTAATAATACTGCTGTCGCTTTATTATTTACAAAAATGGAAATTAAATCATTTGACGTCCGGTTGGTCCAACTTGACCATGAAAATCGTTCAGCTAATAAATCTAAACTCCAGATATCTTGCAAATCGCTAGATGTTGAAATCACGGCGTATCCTCCTAACACAGAAGCGACTTTTTTTGCGAATTCATTTGCTCCACCTTGGTGTCCTCCAATTACTGACTGTGCATTCTGACCATGATCATCGACACATACGACTGCTGGATCTTCTTGTTTTGATGTGAGCAGGGGGGCAATAATTCTTACGCAAATTCCCAGTGCACCGATAAAACAGAACCCATCTCTTTTTCCAAAATTTTCTGTAACATAATCCTGAACAGAATTAACAACTGAAACATTGTCGTTGTCTGATTTATGAGTTGTTATGACCAGCGATTTCGGATATTCGCGTTGCAGTAATAGTGCATTTTTAATGCCCCGTTCCGTGAATGCTATGAATGTTACTTTTTTCATACTTATTTTTTAGTTGCGGCCAATACATTGATCGCGTTGTATTCGTTTATATTGACAGTGAGAGGAGTATTCAATTGATACCCTAGTTTTTTTGTCATTTTGATAAACGTCTCTTTTGATGTTTTGGAAACAGTGTTCATTACCAATTTACCGTTGAGTACTAGGCTTGTATCGATGCGTTGAATCATCTCTTCCAGTCTATTTCCATGTCCACCAATGAATACTGCGTCTGGAGAACTTCCTTCGATTGTGTTTGAAAAAAAATCTCCTATTTTAACATGAATACCGGGAGTTGATGTTCTCTTTATATTCATTTGGATAATTTCTTCGCATTCTTGACGAATTTCAAAAGCAGTAACATCCAACTCTGGAAATTGCCTTTTACATTCAATTGAAACGGATGCCGTGCAGGCTCCAACGTCCCAAAAAACGGATTTATTTGATAACTCAAGCGCTTGTATTGCCAAAGCACGAAATGGTTTCTTCGTTATCATTCCCGGGCGCCCTTCTAGCGTTTGATAAAAATCATCTGAGAAACTCGTAAGATTTACTTTCTCTGCAGTTTTTCTTAAAATAACTGTATTCAAATCACCAAATGATTTTTTAGATGCTATCTTCAAATCTAAGTATGAGATCTTCTCATTAAATCCATCTAAATGTTCTCCGACAATCAATTCATAGTGATCCAATCCAACATCTAGCAAATGCTGTGCAATCAGGTTTGGCGAGTGCTTTTTATCAGTCAGGACTCCAATTGTCCATTCATTGCGAATTAAAGCTATATCCAATCCTTTCCAACTCCTTCCGTGCAGTGTTACGTGCTTTATTTCGCTTGCATTAATTTGAGCTTTATGACATAAACGATGAATACTGGAAAACCAAGGTGTTATAACCAATTGTGCTTCTGGAATTAAACGTTTCAAAGTATTTCCAAAACCAAAGAAAAATGGGTCTCCTGAAGTAAAGATTAATATCGGTTGATTCGAAGATTTATATTTATCCACGATCGTTTGCATTTTTCCACTTATTTCAATCCACGAATGTTCTTTAGGCAAAATTGACTTCACCAATTCGTAATGTCGCTTTCCACCAGAAAATATAGTGTGCTCGTTCAACAAGTCGCGACCAATTGGAAGCATAGCATCGACATGATCTCCCATGCCTAATATGTTGATTATAAGCTTAGTTGAAATGTCCACCTTCTAATATTTGTTTTTAAGGACTACCTCATTCTTATTTTTACGTTTTTCCCAGCTCAACCTTTCCAATTCAGGGTTTTCAAAAAAGTAATCAACATAACCCAAACAGAGGTAACCGATCAATTTTCGATCTTCTGGAGCATTCAATACTTTTTTCACCTTTTCGGGGTCAAGAATGCTTACCCAGCCCAATCCAATGTTTAAAGACCGAGCCATTAGCCACATATTTTGGATAGCGCAAACCACGCTGTATTCTCCTGCTTCTTCCATACTTGTTTGACCGAGCACAGGGTGGTCACTAGGTTTGTAAAAAACAGCAATGTTTACTGACGCTTCAGTTATGCCCTCTAGTTTTAATAAGGCATAAGCGTCAAGTTTTCCGTCCTTGAATAATGCCTTAGCCTTGTTATTTTCCTCAACGAATGTGTCTTTGACCTTTTTTTTCACTTCCTGATCGTCTATAATAACAAACTCCCATGGTTGAGAAAAACCAACAGAAGGAGCATTCACTCCAGCAAATAAAATGTCATCGAGAGCCTCTTTAGGAATGGGGTCATCGATAAAACGATTTCCGCGCACATCTCTTCGATAGATAATAATATCCTTTAAGGTATCAACCTCTTTTTTGTTAAACTTTTTCATTTGTAGTAATTGTCTGCTTCTTCTAGTGTAAACACAGCATTAACGATACTTGCGGCTAGGTTACTTCCTCCTTTATTGCCGCGAATAATTGCCCAGTCTGTTGTTTCTAACTGAGACAGTTGTTCCTTTGACTCAATAACATTAATGAAACCAACAGGGGCGCCAATAACTCCTGCGGGAGTGAAAGCTTCTTTTGTTCTAATTGATTCTGTAATTTCAAAAAGCGCTGTTGGAGCATTTCCCACAACGTATAATGCATTCGGATGTTTTTCAATCGCAATTTGCATTCCGGCCTGCGATCGTGTTAACCCTTTTTTATCAGCCACTAATGTTGTTTCATCGTCGTTTAAGTGACAGAAAATTTGATTTCCATATTTTTTAGAGAACGCCTTCGTAATTCCAGCTTTTACCATTGTTACATCTGTCACAATATCTCCTCCTGCTCTCAAAAATTCGTTCCACTGCTCTAGTGCTTTATCGGAAACTTCAAGTAATTCTGTGTCATTTAGGTCTCCTGTAGTATGAATGACGCGTGTTAATGCCCACTTTTCAGCGACAGAACCTTTCAATGGCCTTACTTTTTCGGCCACTACGTTAAAGCTGGCTTGTTGAATTTCTGAACCTGTTTCAGGCTTACGATTTAAATATCCTCGAGGAGTAATCAAATGTTGCTTGTATTGGAAGGTTTGAGAATTTCCAATAATTACCAAACTGAACATATCTACCCAATCCGTGTTAAATTCACCTAATGTTGTTATGCGAATATTCTCTTCTTTTCTTGTAACCTGACGCACTATTGCAACTGGCGTACTAGGGTCCCTTTCTTCCAGGAATATTTTCTTTAATCGTCCCAGTTGCCAATGACGCTTAATACTTCTTGGATTATATAAGCTGGTTACAAAATCTCCCATTGCAGCTCCACGAATTCGCTTTTCGATTGAGTTCCATGGTGTCATTAAATCTGATAATGAGATACAACAGAAATCATGACCTAACGGCGCTCCTAACTTACTTCCAGCTGCTAAGAAAGCAGAAATCCCAGGGAGTGTTTCTAATTCAATTTGACCCAACTCACGTTTTGCAACCATTTCATATACAATGGAGGCCATTGAATAGATACTGGCATCGCCTGAACCAATAACCAATACATTTTTTCCCTTAAGGGCATGTTCAATCGCCACTTCTGCGCGTCCTTCCTCTTTTCCTAAAGGCATTTCAATGCGTTCAACATCTGAAAGAAAGAACTCCTCTACAAATTGGAAATAATACGAATAGCCGATTACTACCTCCGCTATCGCCACAGCTTTATGTACGATGGGTAAAATATATTGTTTATCTCCAGGACCAATACCTGCTACAGTAATCTTCATTTTTGTAATATTATTAATGAGAAATATGGAATTGAACGTTCTTTTAAAACTTCCCAATCTGATGTGATAAATTCTTTTTTTGTTCCGAGTCTTTCGCAGTAAACAAATGAGCAGTTCGTTTCTTTAATGACCGACTCTATGTTATCGATTACTGATCTGATTTTCATCAACACAATAGTTTTGGAGTCCTTCATTGCTTCTTTAAGCTCGCTGGAGGATTGTACCCTTGGAATGATTGTCATTTTTTCATTTTGTAATCCTAAAATGGTTCCAGAAATTGCTGCTCCAAGATTGTATGAGGTAATCCCAGGAATTACATCAATCTCAATATCAACGTTCTTGAAACGCTCAAGTAAATAGGAGAATGAACTATATGTGCTTGCATCTCCTTCGCTTACAACTGCTATTTTTAGGCCATTTTCCCAATCTCTCTTGATCAGTTCAAATGTTGTATCGTACACCGTATTTGCCTGTAATCGATCCAAATTCATTTCTAAATAGAAACCAATGCATTTTTTATTGTCTAGGTTATAATGAGCAAGGATTTCCTCAGAATAACTTACCTTGTTCCCTGTCGAAAAGAGCGATCCAGGAAAGTATACTTTATCTGCGTTTTTTAGTACATTTAATCCTTTGACTGTAATCAAATCAGGATCTCCTGGCCCTAGTGAAACCGCCGTTATTCGTCCAGTGTTTGTCATTAAATTCCTAACATTTTTTTGAATTTTCCTCCCAAACCTGGCTTTTCTCCTGGTTTTTCATCTTCTTCAAATAAAATTCCCTTCACATTTAAGTGATGTCCTACTTGTTCTTTCCCTTGTTCGTCTTCAAAACCAATAATTTGCTTTCTATATTTGCATATTTGACAGTTCATATTGGCTGTGCCATTGATAGCTTCTTCCAATCGCTCATCGAAAGCCTTAAGAATTAGTTCATCCGTTCCGAAGGAAGGCGTGTAAATGTATTCGTTTTCCGAATCTGTATTGAAACTATCGATGTTCTCATAAATTCGCTCCAATAATACTCCTGTAAAGAAAAAGAAAGGAATCACTAAGGTTCGTTTAAACCCTAGTTTATCTATCATAGGCAGCGCATCCTTTATGTTCGGGTATGCCGTGCCGCTGTAGGCAACAGTTGCAAAGCCAAAACCCATTCCATCCCAAAGCATACTGCATAATTTATGCACATCTGAATTGGCATCCGGATCTGTTGTTCCGCGCCCAATCACCACAAGACAGGTCTCTCTTCGGTCTATTGGTGCATATTCAGATTCCTTTTGTTCTAATATTTTCTTAGAGAGATCTAAAATGAAAGTATTTACACCTAGATGCTTTCCCATTTTAATTGTAAGGTCTTCATAATATCCTTGAATCGTATTTAACTCATATGGAATATCATTCTTCGCATGAGATCCCGCGAACAAAATTACGGGAAGGGCATAAATCTCTCGAACCCCCTTTTGATATAAACGCTCCACAGAAGCTTCATATAAAGGATGATTAAATTCTAAGAAGCCATAGTCTACTTCATAATCTGAGTAACGGTTTTTTAGTATCGCAACCAATTCCTTAAAAGATTCGGTTCCAGATTTCCTTCTCGATCCATGTCCGCAAAGTAAAATTCCTTTTTTCATTTTTTTTCAATTGGTTCAACTCCAACGATAAATACTACAGGCATTTCCAATGGACTATTTTTTAAATCATTTCTAATCTCACTTAGCGATGAAGCCAACAGCTTTTCATTTGTTCTGGATACATTCGACACTGCGCTAATAGGAATGGAAGGATCATTCGTTACGTTAATCAATTTAGGAATGAGTTTATCCAAACTTTTCAGTCCCATGTATATCGCCAGTGAATTACCGTCCTTCAGCAATTCAGCAATTCCTTTCAATTGGTCAAATGTATAATCTGCAGTATGAGCAGTACAAATCAATAATGAGCTTGACTTACGTCGTTCTGTAACCGGCAAACTAAATCTGTTGGCCGCTGCTAGACTAGCAGAAATACCAGGAACCACTTCAAAAGGTAAGCCTTTATCCGATAGATAACGAGCTTCTTCTGCGGCTCTTCCAAAAATATAAGGATCGCCTGATTTCAAGCGTACGACTTTTTTTCCTTGTTTATAGTTTTCTTCCATCAACAGATTGATCTTATGTTGACGTTCGTCCTGATTTGACTTATCCCCGTATTTTCTTCCTACATAGACTCTTTCTGCGCCAGCTGCTATACTCATAATCTCTTCAGAAACTAGGTTGTCGTGCAATAGCATCTCCGCTTCTTTTAAAGCGTTAATCGCATGAACTGTTAATAAAGATGTAGCTCCTGGCCCGGCACCTACAATTGATATTACGGGCATTTTATCTGCTTCGAAGATTTTCTCAGGGTTGGAGAATTCGTATTCGATACCTAAGAGCTCTTTCGATTTACGATTACTTACCGTTTTCCATTTTTGTTCTTCGTCTTCATCAAAAGAAGGCAATGGAAGGTTTAACGCTTTTGCGGCATTTTCATAAAAGGATCGGCGTTCTGGATGCTGATCTGAGCAACCATTAAAGACTTCACCATAACATTCTTTTTCTATCACCAGCTGCAACAGTTTAACAGCATCTTGTTGATGAATTAAGTTTACCGGAACCGAAGGGTTCTTTAAGGACTTTCTACCCGCTAAAAATCTCCCCGGATGTCTTTTGGGTCCAATTAATCCAGCCATTCGAACAACAGTTAAATTATCCCCGAAATAGTTTCGAAGAATTTCTTCTGCCGCATGAACTTCAATTCCTGATCTTCTTTGAGGGTTCGTTTCGCTCTCCTCGGTTACTTCTTTATTCTCATTTCCGTATACGGAAGTTGAACTTACAAAGATTACCTGTTTATCAGCAGGCGTTTGATCACAAATATGCTGCATAATCGTTCCATATGCTTCTTTGCGCTTACCTGGAGGGAAGTTGAGAACAAGTGTGTTGGAGCCTTCGATAATCGTCTCCCAATCACCAATAATGCCAGCCTCTTCTAAACGGATTTTTCCCACATAAAATGGATGACGAGATAACCTCATCAACTTCTCATCAGATGTTGTAGTGCCTTTTACGTCATATCCATTTTGGGCTAACGAAATCCCCAAGGGTTCTCCTAGCCATCCTAAACCGATAATGGATATTTGTTTTTTCATTTATTTTAAGCTAACTCTGTTATTCGTATTCCTCCCAATTGAATTTCTTCACAATACTTCCAAAACCTATCACATTTAAATTCCATAGACGCGACTTTTTCTCCTATTTTGTTTTTAAAAATGATTCCTTTATTTTCTGTGTTTTCCTCAGTATAATAGAAAGTTCCTCGAATCTTCAATCTTTGCTTTTCTGTTTTGTCGTTTGCTCCTACTGCCCCTATTAACAATGTTTCAGTGTTCCCTTCGAAATTCAATTCAATTGTAAACTCATCTGTATAATCAATTGTCTTCAAACTAGACATTGGATGTTTTTCTCCAATTCGATTTGTAAATATTCCTTCCACTTGGCTATCACACCACTTAATAAACAAGGCATAAAGATACTGATCTGAACTCAACCCTTTGGTTATCCATCCTTTATTTCCGCTTGGTAACTCCTTGTGCTCAAAAGGCTTTATAAATGAATTAGATCTCTCGTTTTCAGAGCATACTTTAGTCGACCCTTCTTCAAACAAAAGTGAATCAACTAATGGTTGATTGTTTTTGACGTGTGATTTTATGATGTTAACACCAGTTTTTGAGTTTACATTTTTATACCAGTAGTTTCCGGGCTGAACAATCCAGGTTGGGGCATCCTCACAGCGACCATTGCAACGAGTCTTTATCGTATGTGTATTCTCCCAGTTTCCCGAATTCCTTATATAAGCTCGGGTATCTCTTGATGTTTGTTCTGCACGAGCCTTTCGACATGAGCCACCATCACAGGTATAAAATGTATGTTTTACTTTGGCTAAATTCTTTCCCATAGTTAAAAAGAATAGATGATTGACTCTTTCATGAAACATGATTTTCCAGACGTAGAATGAAAATCATGATTGACCATTGTTTCATTAGATAAGCTCGTCGTATGATAGAGAGCTACTTCTATCGATGTTTTATTTAAGAAACTTTGAATGTAGATAGCCGATTGATTGTTAGCATAAATTGCGATAAAGGCTAATGTAAATATGATAAACACATTCTTCATTTTTTCTTCTCAATTGAGGGATAAGCCAGATACAAAGATATAGTTTGACCTTTGTATATTACTTAACTTTTATCCCGAAAGTTATTAATTACAATTCTCGATGTTGGCAGGTATTCTGACTCTCCTTTTGTCTCGTCTTCCCATTCGTTTAATACAAACAGTGACTTTTATAAGACTCGTTATCACTAACGAAGGATTACAGCTGCGGGAACAGTTTTGGATTTTCACCAAATTCCCTATTAATTCCAGAACTAACTGGAAACCAAAATCCTTGTAAATATAGGCTTTTTAAATTAGTCAAACCGATCATCTTTATTTAGTTTTTAATTTAAACCCAATAATCAAATATTTACAGAAATACCTCTAACCTCTAATTCTTCTTTCACGAATAAGCACCTTTCTTTTACGCTGACTTTAGGGACTTCCACTAATTCAAAACCAGCGTGTGCATAGACCTTTCGGGAGATTGAATCTACAGCTATTTGATGCTCAAATGACTCTGGACGCTGTGGTTCTTGCTCGTAGATAGACTCCCATAACGGACAATAAAAGACAATTGAATGATACGTTTCATGGCACTGTTCAAAAGGAATTTCAGGTAGTATTTCTGAATTTCGAACAACTGAATGAATGTAGTAATCGAGCAATCCTCTGTCACAAAAAGCAAATTCAGGATTCAATTTCATGTCAACCTTTGTCTTTTTAATACAGTGCTCGGAAAAAGCCTGCACATCTTTCCAAGGAAGAATATCACCATCAATTGATAACTGTTCATTGATGATTGTTCTAGAAACCTCTTTCATACAAGGGAAACCAACTTCACGTAATCCTTCAATCAGTGTTGACTTGCCTGTCCCTGCCGCGCCTGAAATAACGATTTTTTTTTCTATTTCTACCATAAATATCCTGTAATTATGGTGATAAAAATAATTGAAGAAATCCAATTGATTTTAGCAACTGTTTTTATTTCGTTTGATTCTATTAATCTTTTATTGATACCAATATATGGTTTATGCACAAACTCACCATGATAGTAATTAGGGCCACCAAATTGACAATCTAAGACAAATGATAGTGCGGCCTCTGGATATCCTGCATTTGGGCTTTTATGCTTTTTCCCTTCTGAAAAAACAAAGCCAATACCTTGTGGTTTTCCCCCAGCGATTATTATTAGAAATGCTGTGATTCTTGCTGGAATAAAATTGACAACATCATCTAATCGTGCGGCAAATTTTCCAAATTGCTCATATTTTTCACTCCGGTAGCCAATCATTGAGTCCAACGTATTGATCATTTTATAAGATAAAACTCCTGGAATTCCGAAGAGAGCAAAGAAAAACAAAGGCGCGATTACTCCATCGCTTAGATTTTCTGACATCGTTTCGAAAGTAGCTTGGCGAACCTGTTGTGCATTTAATCTTTTTGTTTCTCTTCCAACAATCCAAGAAAGTCGTTTTCTTCCATTTTCCAAACTTTCATCCAATGACCGAAAAACTGCATACCCCTCTTTGATTAATGTTCTATTGGCGAGACAGTAAAAAAGGAGGATTGATCCGACAGCAATAAAAGCGATGTTGAGTTTTAAAAAAGACATTAAGATCCATCCGGCGAACCAAGTAGTTACAACCAGTGTAATGGTGAGGAACATTCCTTTTAAAAATCTTACGGATCCTTTATTTAGTAACTTTTCGCCCAATGAAATCAAATTTCCAAAACCAACAATAAGATGAGGTAATTTTCGAGGATCACCGAATATTGAATCAAGCATAAAGGCCACAAGAAGAACAGCAATATTTACCACTTGTTTAAGGCTTCTATTAAAAATTCATTTGCTTCTTTTGATTGTAAGGAGATACGGATGCATTCGCCCCTCAATTTCGTAAAATTTGTAGCATCACGAATTAATATTTTGTGTTTTTTGGCCAGATACTGTTTCAACTCAGAGGCCTTACCCTTTTTCAATCGAGCTAAAACATAAGTTGTATGTGTCGGCATCAACTCTAGATAATCTACCATAGATAGTTTGCTCAAAAAAGCTTGCATTTCTATCATGATGGATTGGATAGAAAAATGCCATCTATCGTAATTTTGAAAAATACATTCACCTGCTTTTATAGCCATTGAATTTACTGACCAAGGCATTTTACATGCTTTTAATTTTTCAATGAGTTTATCATTGGATATAACATAACCAAGTCTAATGCCTGGTATAGCAAAGACCTTTGTTAATGAACGTACAACAATTAAGTTTTTATACTCGTTACACAAATGAACAACTGAATCAATTGTATTAGTGAATTCGATATACGCTTCATCTACAACAAGTGTAGTCTGAGTATTTTGTTTTAAGAACAGTTCAATCTTATCGATTGACACAATACTCCCGTCGGGATTATTTGGGTTACAGATAAACGCTAGGTTAGTATTTACTTGATGAAATTCATTTCGAGTTTTCCAATCAATTTGAATTTTATGTACGTCACAAGCGCCTTCGTATTCTGCAAAGGTAGGAGCAAAAATCGTTGCCGATTGCCTATTAAAAAGTTGGGCTATTGTATAAAGGGCTTCGGTCGCACCGTTAAAAAACAAGAACTTTTTGGGGCCCATACGAAATCTTTCAGCAGCGCAAATACTCAATTCATAGGCCACAGGGGAAGGGTAATTATTTACGGCGCTTCCAACAAAGTTTTGCAACTCTTTTATTAATTCTAATCTGCATCCTTCAAAAAAGACATTTGAGCTAAAATTATATTGAATCTCTTCAAAATTATGAAGGTCATCTCCATGGCCTTTTAGCATGCTTCAATGTCTTTAATGATTGCATTCATATCGAGGTGATTATCGATATGATTGCCAAGTAAATTATAGTTTCGTTCTTTTGCTTCTTTATATGATTCTTGTGTTGCCAGTTCAACATTGATAGATTTAAACAAATCTTGAAAAATTACGTTATTTTCAAATATTCCATGAATATAACTGCCCCAGCATTTTTCTCCATCAAAAAAACCTTCCGGTTTTCCTTCAATCAAGTTTAATGCGCTATCCTCATAAATTTCAGTTTCTCCCATATGAATTTCATATCCTTGACATTCTTCTGCATGATTCTTGAATTTAAACTTAGTTTGCACGCTATGCTTCTCTTTACTCAAAATAGTCTTTCCCTCAAAAATACCGAGGCCAGAAATGCTTCCTAAATTACTTTCGACTTGAAAGGGGTCAGAGATTTCACTACCCATCATTTGATAACCGCCGCAAATTCCTATGATGGGCTTTTTTCCAACTTCAGATAAAATCACTTTATCAATCCCATCTTCCTTCAAGCTTTCCAAGTCACCAATTGTATTCTTTGTTCCAGGAATAATGAGAACATCCGCACGCTTTAGATCTCTTGGATTTCTTGTGTAAAACAGATTTACCTCTTCCTGATACTCAAAGGGTTGAAAATCTGTATAGTTCGACATATAATTTAAATGAACCACAGCAATGTTTACCTTTCCTTCAACCGGAACTTTATTTCTAATACTTAAGGCTACTGAATCCTCCTCTTCCAAATGGATATCCTTTGCAAAAGGTACTACGCCTATAACTGGCAATCCAGTGAGCTTTTCAAGCATTAATTTCCCATCTTCAAAAAGAGTCGCATCTCCTCTAAATTTATTAATGATGATCCCTTTTACGAGTGCTCTCTCCCAGTCTTCCAATAACTCTATTGATCCATATACTGAAGCAAAGACACCACCTCTATCGATGTCAGCAATCAAATAAACACAGGCGTTTGCGGCTTCAGCCATTCGCATATTTACAATGTCTCGATGCTTCAAATTTAGTTCACTGATACTTCCTGCGCCCTCCATAACAACTGGAGAGAAATTCTCGTTTAGATAGTTAAATCCTTTTTTTGCTTCCTCGAAAAGGTGCTTTTTATCTTCACCTAAAAAATATTCTTTTGCCGTTTGAGACCCAATAGGCATTCCATTCAAAACAACTTGCGATTTATTTACAGATGATGGCTTTAAAAGTACAGGGTTCATATGATAAGAACAAGATATTCCGCACGCTTCGGCCTGAACTGCCTGAGCTCTTCCTATTTCATGGCCTGAAGGAGTCGCATAACTGTTCAACGACATATTTTGGGCCTTAAAAGGTGCTGGTTGATATTTTTTGTTTCTTAACCAACGGCAAACACCTGCAACAATCCAACTTTTCCCAACATCAGACCCAGTCCCAACGAACATAATTGGTCTTCGCTTTATCATAGGAATCAAAAATACGAATTGAGTTGTTGTTAAAAAAGATTTGACTTCTAAATTTATCGATTATTCTTTTGAGTTTATTGAAATAATTATTTTTCGTCTGAAAGAAAAGTTCTCTTCTAGATTTTGAAAACTGATTTATATTACACTTAAATTTCTAGGGTCATACTCATGTCTAATGCCTGTAAATATTGACCTGTTACTAGTCCGATTCGGTAGAATCACAATGAAATTATAACTAAAATTTAAGCGACTAATACATTTTCTAAACCATTGAAATCTATGATTACTATGCTGCGTGTTGGCTGGCGTATTTAGACTTTTTTATGAAAGTTTTAGCATAAATTAATGTACAGTAATACGTTCGTCTTGTCCTGTTTGCTGTTTCAATTTTCCGACAATTTTAGCTTTCTTGTTGTTTGTAGACTCCCCATAATAGATGAATTCAATCGTGCTAATTGATTTCAATTTTCCTTTGTAGCCTTTGTCATAATCCGTTTCATAGTAGTTTATTTTTATTGACCCAATGGAAATGAGTCTACCTACCATTCCTGCCTTTTCGCCCCAACTTGACCAACCTTCATATTTAAATTCTTTATTTCCGAATGATTTAATTTTACCCCGGTATTTGCCCTTTTCAGTATAACCAGCATCTGTCCAATAAGTAATTTTAATGTTACCTATTTGTATTAGCTTACCTGTAACTCCTGAATTTCTATTCCAGCTATATTCTGGGGCGTAATTAAAAGTCAAATCATTAATAGACTTAATTTTTCCCAATGAACTTAAAGGAGTACTATTTGTATAATATTCAATATGAGCAACAGAATTTACAAAAATTGCTGTTTCGCCTAATTGAAATTTCTTTTTAGGAATAATACTTTTGTTTAGGGTTTGTAAATAGTTTTTTGCTAATGAATCTGAACCAAATATGTATATTTCATCAATCGTTTCAGATATCTTAAATACTTTATAATCATCTCGTATATATATCGTTTCGATGAAGCCTTCATTGGTATTAACGTCAAAACTAAACTCTTGACAAAAGAGAAAAGAAGGAATAAATAAAAGGATCAAAAATAAATTTTTTGTAAACATCTTCCGTATAATTGCTTTCCATATCTTAACCATCGTTTTGTAGCCATTCAACACCACTTATTAAAGATAAACGTATTTAAGAGAATTTGAAGAGTTATTTCGAGTTATTTATAATTTGAAGTTAGATTTAGTATGAGGTTTCGCCTTTTATAAAACCTCTAATTTACTACAATGAAGTTGTTTACCTCCTTGGTTAACTTGCATAAAGTAAAGGCCCTTCGAAAGGTTGTTTTTAATTTGATATGTACCACCATCCGGAGAAAGTTGGAAAGAACCGACTTTCTTACCATTGAAATCGATATTGTCACATTCTAGAACACCACCAGAGATATCTAAGGCGTTCATACAGAAAAAGAGATCTTGCCCACTTAAAACTGGGTTAGGTTAGGAGGTAAAATTGCCAGGGACATCTACAATTACTGTAGTATCTTCAATTGTTTCTGGGTAAACTTCAAAAGAGACCGTATCCCTTTCGTTACCGCAGCCATTTGCAATTAAAGTAACCGTAAAAGGACCCTCGCCAGCATAAGTATGCGTCAAAGTGTCTATATATTCAGTTGTTTCCAATGAATCTCCATCTCCAAAATACTACTCATATGAACCAGCTTGAATGGAAGTGTCAGAAAAAACGCTATCAGGTTTTTTAATGGAGCGTTGCTTAAAATCAGACTATTCATCAGGACGAATTTTTATATTTTCTGGTTGAACGAATATTATAGACGCAAAAGATAATCATCGCGGGCCTGTTTTTGTCGATCTTTTGTGTATAAACTTAGTGTTAATCTTTAGTATAAAACTCGCTCTAAAAGATGTTGTGGGAAATACATGGGGAAACAAACAAGCCAATTAATTAATTTACAATTAATTGGCTTGTTTAAATGTGACCCCAGCAGGATTCAAACCTGCAACCGTCAGAGCCGAAATCTGATGCGCTATTCAGTTGCGCCATGGGGCCATTTTTGTGCCGTTGTAGTAACTAAATACTAAAAAGAGTCAGTTGTACCTTGGCCGCGATTTTTTATTTAGGTCAAATTTACAATCGTTTTTCGAATCAGCAACTATATACTACATTTGTTTGTACCAATGTTTAAATCAAATATTTTTGTTGTTTACCCGTTAAAGGCATAGAAATAGATACAAATGCGACTACTTATATTTTTTATTTTTTGTTCAACTAGCTTGTTTTCTCAAATCGGAACAGGTCAATGGAGACTTCACATACCTTCGGATAAGGCAATTGATATTGTCGCCAAATCTGATCGGGTTTTTACTGCATATACGAACGGACTTACCGAATATGGTTACTCTTCGAAAGAGTTGAGTGTCTGGGATGCTGTTAACGGATTATCGGATATCAGCGTAACATGCCTTGGTAATAGTATTTCAAATAACGCTGTTTTTGTGGGTTATGAAAATGGGAACCTGGATAAGATTAAAAACAATAGAGTAACTAATATTCCAGCAATTAAATTAGCCGAAGTTCAAGGTTCCAAGCGTATCAATAGTATCGTAGAGTTTGATGATCACATGTATGTGGCTACAGGTTTCGCTATAGTTAAAATCGATCCAATTAAGAATGAAGTAAGAGATACTTATTATCCTACAAATGGAAATCAAGCGATCATAGATATTGCGTTTAGAAACGATACTATTTTTGCCTTAACTGATGATAAAATGTATACAGGGTATGCTGACAATATTGCCTTGGCTGACCCAACTCAATGGACACAAGATTCTAGAGTGCCGGAAATTTCGTCAAATGAGTATGCTGAGATAGAAACGGTGGAAGATCGTGTATTTGTTTTACTTAAAGGAGATGCTTATGGTGATGATACGGTATTTACTCTGACGCAAAATGCTTTAGTACATCAGTTAGCAGAAACCTTTAATCCCGAAATAAATGGGATCAAAGAGCTAAATGGAAAGCTGGTTGTAAATTATTTTCCTGTGACTGCAATTTACGATGAGTTATTGTTGGTTGAGCAAGTGTTATCTTCTTATTCATTCGGGGCAAATGTAAATGCAAATGCAGTCGATTATGCCAACTCAAAATATTGGCTTGCTGATAATGATCATGGCCTGGTCAGTTATAGTAATGGAAGTTCAAACAAGATTATGTTTCAAGGTCCACCAAAAGATGACTTTTACAGTATGGACTGGGAAGATGGGAAGTTGATTGTTAATGGTGGTGCATTGAAGGCATTAAGCGCAACAATTAATCGTGCCGGACTATATGTTTTCGAAGATGAAACGTGGTCTTTGAAAGATCAAAACAACATGAATCTTTGGAGTAATGGAAATATCTGGGATTTTATAACGGCTTCTATTAATCCAACGAATACAAATCAGTTTGCAACAGGAACATATTCATTTACTCCGTTATCCATTGGCACTATAGACGGACAAATTACGGATACTTTGACTCCTAATAATTCATTATTGGAGGTAGGGAGCATTGGTAACGGAATGACTTTAATTTCTGATATTAACTATGATGAGAATGGTAATCTGTGGATTTTGAATGGTTATGCTAATGCTCCGCTTAAAGTGTATACAAAAGATGGACTTTGGTATGAATTTGATCTTGGAACTACCGCTAAGTCAAAGTTTTCAGATAATATGGAAATCGACTATAATGGTAATAAGTGGTTGTCGATTAGAGGTGCTGGGCTATATGGTTATAAAGATAATGGTACAATTGCAGATGCCAGTGATGATGAATATGTCTTGTTGAATATAGGGGAGAATACCGGAGCCTTACCTTCAAATCAAGTAAATGCAATAGCGGTAGATTTCGATAATGAAATCTGGATTGGAACCGATAATGGGTTTGCTGTTTTGTATAATTCTGATGGTGCGTTTGGTGCCTCATTTGGTAATTATAATGCACAACGAATTAAGTTGGAGTTTGAAGGTAATGTTGAATATGTATTAGGTGATACTGATATTAATGATATTGCTGTGGATGGTGCAAATCGCAAATGGTTTGCAACGTCTAACTCTGGTATCATTTTGCTTTCACCTGATGGCTTGGAAATTATTGAGCAACACACCATGGAAAACTCTCCGTTGATTTCGGATAATATTTTGGATATCGAAATTGATCATAGTACTGGGGAAATGTTCATTATTACCGATTTAGGATTGATGTCGTATAGAACAGACGCTTCTTATGAAGATTCTGAATACAATAATGTAACTGTTTTTCCTAACCCAGCAAGGCCTGAACATTCGGGTCCAATTACGATTCAAGGAATTCGGTTTAATTCTGATGTGAAAATTACTGATATTGCTGGAAACCTGGTATACAAAACAACATCGAATGGTGGAACTGCAACTTGGGATGGTAAAACATTATTGGGTGAACGAGTGGCTACTGGGGTTTATTTAATTTGGACTGCCGCCAATGAAGGTAAGGGAAGAAAGGTTGGAAAAGTATTAGTTGTTAATTAATGCCTTAATGAAGTATACGGATCAGGGCGTATTTTTACACAGAACGCCATACTCAGATTCAAGTTTAGTAGTAACTTACTATACCCGTGAAAATGGGCTCCAAAAATTTCTGTTTCGCGGTGGAAAGAAAAAAGCGCATAGTGTTTTTCCGATGGCTGTTTCTGAATTATCTTTTTATGGAAGGCCAGAATCTGAATTATTTAACTTGACCACGGTTGAATCTGAATTTTCTCAATCATTTCAATTCGATCCGATCAAATCATCGATTGCTTTTTTTATGGCGGAGACACTGCGTAAGTGCGTGCATGAGGGAGATGCAGACCTTGATGTTTTCGAGTTTATCGTGGATTATATTAAAGAACTTGAAGCTACTAGTGATTTAATGCTTTTCCCGGTATCCTTTTTAATAGGATTTAGTGAGGTCTTGGGGTTTAAGCCATTACTAGAATCTACCAATGCTCATGTATTTAATTTGGATGCAGGAACTTTCCAATTAGTTGGTAGTGCATCTGAAAGAACGAGAAGAGGCTTTGGAGTTGATATTATCGCATCCCTGTTGTTCAGTGGAACATTACCATTAAACACAACAAAAGTCGCACGTGAAGATGCCTTGGAAATTATGCTGGATTATTTCATGATTCATGTCCCGCACTTTAAAGCTTTGGATTCTTATGAAATTGTGAAAGAAGTTTTACACGCATAAAAAAGCCAAGTCAATAGACTCGGCTTTTTCAATATTAATTGTGATTTATTTCCTTGGTTCTTTAATAAATACGTCTGCTATGTTCAGGCTTTCCATTGAGTTAGCATTGAAATTACGAACTCTAGCGTTAATCATTACGATATGATCATCAGTTAGAATAGGCATCAATGCCGCTTCATCAACTACAATTTGATCACATTGAGCTAGAAGTTCCATGCGCTTCTCTGGATTTGACTCAGAAATTGCTTTTTCGAATAATGCGTCGTATTTATCACTTTTGAATTTGAATAAATTGACCATTCCAGAATTACTAATGTTACCACCATAAAACAGAGTTAAGAAGTTTTCTGGGTCTGGATAATCTGCAATCCATCCTGCTCGCCAAATCTTAGCTTCTCCGCTTTCTATAGCATCTTGGCGCTCATCCATAGTGCAAAGCTTTATGTTTAAATCAACATTTATATTCGCTTTAAGTTGTTCAGAAATTGCTTCTGCTAACTTGTGAGCTGCTGAACCTTCAATAGCATTAACATAGAAATCAAGTGCCGGAAAGTTTTTCCCATTTGGATATCCTGCACCTGCCATTAGAGCTTTTGCCTTAATAATGTTGAATTTATGCCCTTGTATGTTTTCACTTGGATAGTTGCGCATCGAAGGCACAAACCCATTAATCGCAGCCCAACCTTCTCCTTCTAATTTAGTGTCGATAATTTCCTCGCGATTTACGGCTAGGTTAAAAGCCTTACGAACATCTACATTACTAAACTCTTCACTTTCACAAGCCATAGCAATGTAAGCCATGCTTAATGATTTTTCAGACTCTACTTTATGTTTAACGTTCTTACCTTCTTGTGCTTCTTGAAGTGTTCCTAAAATATGCTCAATTTCATCAACGGGAATTTCTAATACTAGATCGATATCTGAATTTCTGAAAGACATTAATTCAGCACGTTTATCCGTTGTGTATGTCATAATAACCTTGGACATGAATGGTAATTGATTACCAAATTCATCTTTTTTCCAATAGTTGTTATTACGTTTTAAAGTTATTTTTTCATCCGTCATTGATTCTAGAGCAAAAGGACCAGAGCCGACAGCGTGCTTGTATAAATCTTTGCCATATGTATCATATGCTTCTTTTGGATATATACCTAAACTCGCATGAGTTATAATGTTTTCAAATCCGGAGAAGGGTGTACTTAAGGTAATCTGAAGTGTATTATTGTCAATTACTTTAATTCCAGAAACTCCTTCAGCTTGGAAAGACTTTTCGGTATTCTTATTAAATTCTTGTGCTCCTTGAATTCTATTAACCAACAGGTATTTCACATTGTTTTCTTCAAGGCCTGAACATGCCATGTCAAGAGTGAATTTGGCATCGTTTGCATCTAGCTCATGTTCTTTTCCACCAAAGCAATCGTCCTCATGAAAGAAAATTCCTTTGCGAATTTTAAACGTATAAACCATAGCATCATTACTAACAGTGAAGCTCTCAGCAACTGAAGGCATTACTTCCATTGTTAAAGGATCCAAACGCAATAATGGCTCATAAATCTGGCTAATAATTCTTGAAGAATAATGATCCGAAGAAGAAGTTGGAGTGAGTGAGTTAATTTTTTCAGTAGACATGAACTTAAATTCACCTCCGTATTTCTTACCACCAATAGCTACTAGTTCATTTACGTCGGTTTCAGTGTCTGAACATGATGTTATCGCCAGACCTGCAATAATCACTGAAAAGAGAAGGGTTAATCTCATAATAAATTAATGGTTTAGTTTTAAAGCACTTGCAAAGATAAAAAAAACATATCAGATATACTCGTTAGTAGCCAACCTTGTTTCTAGTACGTTTTAACACTTCTTTTGCAACCAGTTTAGCCTTCGCTGCTCCAGTGTTTAAGGCCGATTCAATTTCATTTGGATTATCAATTAAATGATTGTATTTGGTCCTTTGCTTTCCAAAAACATCTAAGATTAATTCAAAGAGGGCTTGTTTAGCATGACCATAACCATATCCACCATTGATGTAGTTCTGACGCATTTCCTCAATTTGCTTATTGTCTGCGATTAATTTATAAAGTGCAAAACAATTGCATGTTTCTGGGTCTTTAGGTTCTTCCAATTCCTTAGAGTCTGTCTGAATACCCATGATTTGTTTTCTAAGTTTTTTCTCAGGTAAAAATATATTGATGAAGTTTTGACGAGATTTACTCATCTTCTGTCCATCAGTTCCAGGAATTAGCTTTGTTTCTTCTTGAATTTTATCTTGTGGCAGAACAAAAGTATCTCCCATTTTATTATTAAACCTAGCGGCAACATCACGAGTCATTTCCAAGTGTTGTAATTGGTCTTTACCAACAGGCACAACTTCAGCATCATATAGTAAGATGTCTGCAGCCATCAACATGGGATATGTAAATAATCCAGCATTGATATCTTCTAAACGATCTGCTTTATCTTTAAAGCTATGAGCTAAAGTTAATCTTGAATAGGGGTAAAAGCAGGACAAATACCAAGATAACTCGGTTACCTCAGGTATATCACTTTGTCTGTAAAAAACTGTTTTTTCTGGGTTAATTCCAAAAGCAAGCCATGTGGCAGCAGTAGACAGCGTGTTCTCTCTTAAAGTTGCACCATCTTTAATTTGAGTTAAAGAATGCAAGTCAGCTATAAATAGAAAAGACTCATTTTCAGGATTATTGGCCATTTCAATTGCCGGAACAATTGCGCCTAAAATATTTCCTAAATGAGGTGTTCCAGTGCTTTGGATACCAGTTAAAATACGTGCCATGGATAAAATATTTCAAACGAAATTAGTCATTTTGATATGAATATTCACCAAGGTTAAGGGCCAACGTTTGATTTTGTTATTTTTGAACGAATGAGAATTATAATCGGTATAATTGGATTGATTTGGAAATTACACATTGCTGTGGTTTTCTTTATCACTGCGATTATTTTTTATCCGCTCATTGTTCCATTCCTTTTCTCACATAAAACTAGAAAATATTCGTTTAAATTCTTCGTTGCATGGAGCTGGGCAGTTCGTATTTTTTGTTTTTACTTTGTATCAAAGAAAAAGGTAAGTCCTTTACCTGATGGATCTTATATTATTGTTGCCAACCACATGTCTTATTTGGATATCTTTTTGATGCCTTCTATTTTGCCACGTGAAAGATTCCTGTTTTTGGGTAAAAGTGAAATTTTGAAATACCCGCTGATTAAGACTTATTTTAAACGGTTGAACATTCCCGTCTACAGAGACAATCCTGTTAAAGCTGGTAAGTCATTGGTTCGCGCGAAAAAGGAATTCCGTAAAGGCTGGTCTTTGGTTATTTTTCCAGAAGGTGGTATTCCTGATCAAAATAATCCAAAAATGATTGATTTTAAAGAAGGAGCATTTCAGCTAGCCAAAAGTTGTAGAGCGCCAATTGTTCCAGTTACATATACGAATAATCACAAGTTGTTTAGTGACCCTTCAAATATATTAGGACCGGCACGTCCTGGAATTAGCGATGTATACATCCATCCATTTATTTCGAAAGAAGAGGTGAAGGCTTTATCGCAAATGGAGTTGTCTCAAAAGTGCTTCGCTATTGTGAATGCGCCAATTTTAGAACAGTATCCTCATTTGAAGGATTAGTATTATCTTTGTGACATCATGAAAATATCAGAAGAAACAGTTGACCATATTGCGCACTTAGCAAGGTTGGAATTTGAAGGAGAAAAGAAAGATGCTATTCGTGCAGATATGGATCGCATTGTCGACTTCATGGATAAACTTCAGGAGGTTGAAACAGGAGATGTTGAACCTTTAATCTACATGACTGAAGAAGTCAATAAACTGCGTGATGACAACCCAGTTGTTTCTCTTACTCAACAAGAAGTGTTGAAAAATGCTCCCAAAAAGGATTCTGATTATTTTAGAATACCTAAAGTTTTAGATAAATAATAGATCTAATATCGATATTTTGATTTACTGTAATCTGGAGTGAATTTTTCGCTTTCAATTGCAGGGAATTGAGGATCCATTTCTTTTAGCGATTCTACAACAATACGTGCTGCTGAATATAATTTAGCCCAGTTGTGATTGCATGGAATGATGTGCCATGGAATCGCATTACATTTAGAAAAAAGTGTTTCATAAACGTGCATGAATTTATCCCAATGTACTCTGGTTTCCCAATCGCCATCACTATGTTTCCAGTGTTTTTCGGCTGTATTTATGCGTTCAAGTAGCTTTTCTTCTTGTTTATCGTACCCGACATTCAAGTAGCACTTCACAATCTTAGTTCCGTTACCTTCAAGGTATTTTTCGAAGTTGTTAATTTGTTCATACCTTTTGTCTATGGTTTCTAGGTCAATGTATCCATAAACCGAAGGAACTAAAATGTCTTCATAGTGAGAGCGATTAAACACAGTAATACTTCCGGCAATTGGAGTACATTTATGTATTCTCCAAAGAAAGTCGTGCGCGAATTCTTCTTCAGTTGGCTTTTTGAAAGAATGAACATTCACCCAAGCTGGACTAACTTTTTTAAATAGAGTTCGAGTTAAACCATCTTTACCAGATGCATCCATTCCTTGAAGAATGATTAATAGACTTTGTTTATTTTCGGCATAAAGTCGTTTTGAGTATTCATAAACTTCGTCCAATAATTTTTCAGTTTTCTTTTTAATTTCTTTTTTATCCCAATCAGATGATCCTTCAGGATTATGATTTTCTAATACTCCCATGCTTTTATTTTAATATGATGTATACAGGAAGATGATCAGAATACCCGCCGTAATATTTTCTTCCACCATATGTGGAACTTGGTTTCTGTCCGCCATCTTTATATGTGTATACAAGTTCTTTTTTTCTAAGAATTTTCGCTCTATTTTTAACTACGCCCAGGCCTGATTTTTGGTCGTAAACTGATTGTGAAACGATGATTTGATCTAAACATGCCCATTCTCTTTGGTGAACTGAGGTACCCTCTCCATTGACATGATTATCATAAATCATATTGATCAAGTCTCCCTCATTTGCATAACCAGACTCTTTAGCGCGCAAAATTTCTTCTACACTGTCATCGTCTGGATGGTCATTGAAATCACCAAGAACAATGATGTTTGCAGCTGGGTTATCCGCTAGAATATCATCAATCTTCGCTCGAAGTGTTTCAGCAGCTTCTAAACGCTTATGTTCAGTTTGTTTTTTTCCCTCTCTGCGAGAAGACCAATGGTTAACAAAGATGTGAGCTTCAACACCACCTGAAAATTCTCCGAAAACATGGATAATATCACGTGTTTTGAAATTGCGATTATAGGAAAGCGTCACAGGAATCTTTTCTTTGTTTATTACGGTAAATGCATCTCTGTCGTACAACAGTCCGCAATCAATGCCCCTTCGATCTGGAGAGTTGTAATGTACGATACCGTAGTTTACATCAACCATTCCTTTTTCATTGATGAGGTCTTCAAGCACCTTGTAATTTTCGATTTCAGAAAGACCAATAATTATGGGCTTTTCATCGATTAGATTGATCGCCTTGCTAATATGATCTAGTTTTGTTTCGTATCGATATTCATCCCACTTGTAATCTCCTAGAGGAGTAAATTCATCATCGTTTGTATGCGGATCATTTTCAGTGTCGAACAAATTTTCTACATTATAAAACACTATCGACCTTCCAGCGAACTCAGCATGAGTTTCATTTGAATCTTCTTGCTCTATCATATTTACATCGTCAAAGTCTGATTCTGTTATTTCACATCCATAAATGGATATAATTAAAACCCCAAGTATTAGAATTTTATTCATTTTATTTAATTCCAAATGCGCCTAAAATCCCACGTGTTATAGATCCAATTATACCTCCATTACGACCTTTTGTTAGGGACTCAGTAACGTCCTTAAATAATTTCTCTCTTTCTCGTTTGCTTTTTTTATCTGCCGCTATTTTTTCCTTTTTTAATCTGGCGATTTCACGTTCTTCTTCGCGAATACGTTTAGCTTCTTCCTTTTTAAGTGTTGAAAGTTCTTTTTGTCTTGCTTTAGCTTCTTTCTCAAGAAGTAATTCATCTGCTTTTTTCTGATCAGCGATTAATTTTTCTTGATGCTCTTCAGATATCGCTTTCTCGATTTTACCCGTTAATATTTCATATGCCGTTGTGCTATCAATATCCTCATTATATTTTTCAATAATTTCTGATTTAGATGTTACTTCTTTAACCTCTTCCTTTGTCAAAACATCCATTCTCGTCAATGGTGCCCTGCAAATTGTAGCCGCTAATGGAGTTGGTATACCTTTTTCATTTAATCCTGTAATTAGTGCTTCGCCAATTCCAAGTTGTGTGATTAAGTCTTCCGTTTTGTAGTAATCAGAAATGGGATAGTTTTCAGCGGCTTTTTTAATGGATTTTCGGTCTTTTTCAGTAAACGCTCTTAAGGCATGTTGAATCTTTAATCCTAATTGAGCCAGGATGTCATCTGGTACATCAATTGGATTTTGTGTACAGAAGAAAATACCAACTCCTTTCGAACGAATCAATTTAACGATAATTTCTAATTGATCCAGTAAAGCTGAAGATGCCTCCTCAAAAACCAAGTGCGCCTCATCAATGAAGATACAAAGCTTAGGCTTGTCCAAGTCTCCTTCTTCAGGGAAAGAACCATAAATTTCCGCTAACAAACTCAACATGAAAGTTGAAAATAGTTTGGGTTTTGATTGAATATCCATCAAGCGAACTATAGAGATAATTCCGTGCCCATTTTCATCTTTTCGAAGTAGATCTTGAGGTTCAAAAGAACGCTCACCAAAGAATGTACTCGCTCCTTGTTGTTCTAGTTCGATTACCTTTCGCATAATCGTATTCACTGTCGAAGAGGCAACAGTACCATATTCTTCTTTTATTTTTTCTCTCCCTTCATTAACAACGTATTGAAGTACTTTACGTAAATCTTTTAAGTCTACTAATGGAAGTTTTTGAGTGTCACAAAAAACAAAAATCAATGAAATAACACTGCTTTGAGTATCATTTAAGCCAAGTATTTTTGAAAGTAATACAGGCCCGAATTCTGTGACTGTAGCTTTTAACTTAACTCCATCTCTATTCGAAAGTGTCATTAACTCAACAGGTAGTGGCATGGGCTCATATGGTAATCCAATCGCTGCATGACGTTTTTCAATGAATCCGTTTGTGGCCCCCGGAGCAGCTAAACCACTTAGATCACCTTTGATATCCATTAATAATGACGGAATACCTTTCTTGGATAGTTGTTCTGCAACGACTTGTAATGATTTCGTTTTACCTGTTCCTGTCGCACCTGAAATTAAACCATGACGATTCATTGTTTTAAGGGCAATTTTAACAGGGGTGTTTGGAACAGCTTCTCCATCTAACATTGCACCACCAAGAGTGATGTAATCTCCTTTATACGTGTATCCAGCATTAATATATTGCTGAAATTTTTCCAGTTTTGACATAGCTAATAATATAAATGAAGAGGGAGCTATCCCTCTTCATAAAATTAAAACAAAGTTTTTTGTCTAAATATTGAAATTTTATTTACCGAAAAATTTTCCGATTAATCCCCCAATACCACCACTAGATTTCTTAACGTCACCTGCGGAGTCATTGTCATCACCATCAAACATCTCAGTAATGTTGCCTAACATGCCAGCAATACCACCTTCATTATTTTGACCGTCAGCAGAGAGTTTACTAGTAACAGTATTCATTATTCCAGGAAGAGCTCCTTTAATTTGATCAGCAACATTTTCAGGTAAACCTACTTTTTTGATTAGACCATCTAAGAAGTCGTCTTCAACTTCTTTTGCCATTGCGTTATCTGCGTCGGTGTTTTCATTTTCAGACAACAAACTCGACATTTGCTTCGGGTCTTTTTGAAATTTATTTTTGATAGAATCAACTGCAGTTCCTGCCACCGATTTCGCTTGTTCTTCAGTTACGCCAAACTGATCTAAAACTCCTTTTACGGCATCGTTCTTTAAAATGTCATTAACATCAATCATTTCTGTATTTTTTAAATTATTGGTTGGTTATTTTTAGCACAATGAATGCGACATTCCTAATGTACTAAAATTCCCAATTATAATCTGCAATGTCTGTTAAACAAGCACTTAATAAGTCAATACTCCCTTGTATATCATCTTTATGCGCCATTTCTATTACTTGGTGTAAGTGTCTCGTTGGAATTGAAACTGCCCCAGCAATTGAACCTCCTTCAGTCATTCGCTGAATACCTGCAGTATCTGTGCCACCAGCAGTTAGTATTTCTGGCTGCCATTTAATGTTGTGCTTATCAGCAGTTTGCTTCATAAATTCCACCATTCTATAGTCGCAAATAGTGGCAGCATCCATAATTTTAATAGCGGTACCCTCTCCTAGTTTGGTAATCATTTCATGTTTAGCTGCACCAGGCAAGTCAAACGCAATTGTTGTATCTAATCCGAAACCAAAATCTGGGTTGATTCGCATGGCAGAAACATTGGCTCCTCTTATACCGACTTCTTCTTGAACTGTAAAAACTCCGTAAACGTCGTACGGAACGTCTTTTCCTTTAAGCCCTTTTAAGGTTTCAATTAGAATAAACACAGCTAAACGGTTGTCTAAAGATTTTCCATTAACACAGTTACCCATTTCGATAAACTCGCGCTCTCTCGTAATTGAATCTCCGACATTCACTATATCCTTTACTTCTTCTGCCGATAAACCTGTATCAATGAAATAATCTTTGATTTTAGCGACTTTATTTCGCTCTTCAGGAGACATTACGTGAATAGGTTTAGATGCCATTACACCAAGAACGTCTTTCTTACCATGAATGATTACGCGCTGTGCTGTCAGTGTTTTGGGGTCAAATCCCCCTAATGTATGAAAACGAATAAATCCATTGTCGTCAATATGAGTTACAATGAACCCGATTTCATCCATATGCGCGCCAATCATAACACGTTTGTCACCAGTTCCTCGTTTAATTGCATATACATTCCCCATGTTATCTACTTCAACTTCATCTACAAGGTCTTTTACTTCATTAATAACAAGTTCTCTTACTTTTTGTTCGAAACCTGGAGCACCTGGAGTTGTGCATATTTTATTTAGTAATTCTATATTAATTGCCATCTTATATTTCTTTGATAGCTAAAGTTAATAATCCTTTTTTGAATGATTAACTTTGCTTTATGAGCAGATTTGTGTTTTTAGTCGTTTTTTTGGTTGTAGGAGTTTCAATTACTTATTACCTGATGATTCCTGAGGAAAAAATGTTGAAAGTGATAAACCCAATTGATCTAGACCCCCAAATGGTTGATGAATCTTTATTAATGGACAGAAAAGGATACGGTCATACTATTGGCGAGTTTTCTTTTTTAAATCAGAATGGGGAAACTATCACACAGCAGCAAACGGATGGAAAGGTTTATGTTGCAGAATACTTTTTTACAACATGCGGGTCCATTTGTCCTATTATGAATGAGCAAATGCAGCGAATTCAGAAAGTATATTTGCGTGAACAAGACCTGAAGATTTTAAGTTTTACAGTTTATCCAGAAGTGGATACAGTAGAACAAATGAAACGATATGCATTAGAACATGAGGCTAACGATGGTCAATGGCATTTTTTAACAGGTAATAAAGCTGACCTATATAGTTTAGCAAGGAAATCATTTTTCGTACTGAAACCAGCTGAAGCAGAAAATTTGGGTGATGCCAATAGTGACTTCATTCATACAAATAATTTTGTGTTAGTTGACAGGAAAAGAAGAATTAGGGGGTATTATGATGGTACATCAACCGCAAGTGTTGATTCATTAATTTATGATATTGGAAGACTTCTGAAAGAAGAGTAAAATAGGGGCAATATAGTTATATCTTAACTTTAGATCTTTTGTCAAGATTAATCTTCTGATTCTAGTTCTTTCAAAATTTCATTCACATCTTCTTCTGTCGAAGTGAGTTTAGATTTACATATTTTGATTAACTCAGCTGCTCGTTTCACTTTAACGCTTAATGCATCCACAGTAATTTCACCATCTTCAATGTCTGCAACAATTTGCTGCAATTCATCAAAGGCTTCAGTATATTTTGGTTCTTTACTCATTGTCTTGTGTTTTCGCTTTCACGATAGATGTAAGGATAAATGTACTGGTTTTTGTAGTTATTTCATCACCAATTTCTGCATTATTACTATTACTAACTGTTTTACCATTAATGGTTGTAATAGAGTATCCTCGTTTTAAGACATTTATCGGATCCATTAATCTGATAGAGTGAATCATTCGCTCAATTTTCTCAGAATTTCTCAGAATCAGTTGAAATGTAGATTGAGGTATACCTGCTTTAATTCTATCTAATTTGTCATTCTTGCGCTGCAATAAATATTTACTTGAACTAATGGATTGATGTTCTAGGCGGTGTACTTTCTTTCTGTTGAAAAACAGATTTTCTCTGACTTCATTTTTTAACATTCTGCTTTTTTGAAGTAAAATGTGATTTGTACCTGTTAGGTACTGTTTTGTCATATGTTTAAAGGATTGCGAAGCAGCTCGAAATTGTAATCTTTCTTCTGCTAATTTGCTTTTTGTTCGTGTTTTAATGGTTTTGATTGCGTCATTAATCGGTGTAGAGAAATTGTGGAAAGCTTGAATTAGAAAGTCTCCCAATTCTGTTGGTGTTATTGAGTTTCTATAAGAA
Source organism: Crocinitomicaceae bacterium (assembly GCA_022447585.1). Taxonomy (GTDB): domain Bacteria; phylum Bacteroidota; class Bacteroidia; order Flavobacteriales_D; family Crocinitomicaceae; genus UBA4466. The sequence continues at coordinate 406,668 of JAKVAR010000006.1, forward strand.
ATCATTTCTGCAACAGTTAAGTTTGTCGAATGACCAATCCCCGTTAGAACAGGTAATGGGAAAGATGCAATGGCCTTACAAAGTTCATAATTATTATAACATGAAAGGCCAACTTCTCCCCCTCCTCCACGAACAATAACGATTACATCAAAATGATCACGAATCCTTTCTATAGTCTTTAATTGCTTAATGATTGAGCTTGAAGCATTGTCTCCTTGCAAGTATGCCGGAAATAGCATGGTAAAAAACCGGTATCCCCAATTATTAGATTCAATTACTTGCATGAAATCAGATAATCCCTTACTTGAGTCTGCAGAAATCACGGCAACACGTTTTGGAAGTAATGGGAACTGAAGATGCTGATTTAGATTTATTAACCCTTCTTTTTGCAGTTTTTTAAGTGTTTCTTGTCGTTCTCTTTGTAGTTCTCCAAGTGCATAATTTGGATCAATATCCATAATTTGTAGACTCATTCCATACGTTTCATGGAAACTGACCTTCACTTGCATCAACAAGGTTGAATCTTCTTTTAATGGCTCTTTTACGACCTGAATAAATCGCTTATTTATTCTTTCAAAATTGTGATTCCAAATACTACCACTTATTTGAGCTACAATTTTACCATCTTCCTTTTGTAAAAGCTCTGGAAAGCAGTGACCACTTGAGAAACGATTCAACTTATGCATTTCTACTTTAACCCAGTAAAGTTGTTGGTAGCGTTCTTCAATTGTCTTTCGAATTGAAGAAACAACTTGTTTTAATGTGAAGATTTTTTGATTAGTTGACACGCTATAAAGTTAATGGAATTCAAAATAGATTAAGTGATTTTTACAAAGTTGCTAACTTTGCTCACTTAAACATCAAGAAATGCAAGATATACACTCATACGATTTTAATGGAAAAAGAGCATTAATTAGGGTTGATTTCAATGTGCCTTTGGACAAAGAAACGTTAGAAGTTACTGATAATACTAGAATTAGGGCTGCTGTCCCTACAATAAAACACATCCTTGACAATGGCGGAAGTGTAGTGATTATGTCACATTTAGGTCGGCCAAAAGATGCATCTGAACCCAAGTTTTCACTAAAAAACATTGTAGAGCATACGTCGAATGTATTAGGTGTAGAGATTAAATTTGGTGGAGATTGTATTGGAAATGAGGCGCTTGAAATGAGTGCGAATTTGAAACCTGGAGAAGTAATGATGTTAGAAAACGTACGTTATTACAAACAAGAAACTACGGGTACTGAAAGTTTCGCTGAGACCCTTGCCAAACACGGTGATGTATATGTAAATGACGCTTTTGGAACTGCCCACCGAGCGCACGCAAGTACGACAGTTGTAGCTAAGTTCTTCCCAAATGACAAAATGTTTGGATTCCTTATTGAAGGCGAGATTAAGAGTGCAGATAAAGTATTGAATAGTAATGAAAAACCATTAACAGCTATAGTTGGTGGAGCTAAAGTTTCATCAAAAATTACAATCATTGAACGTTTATTAGACAAAGTGGATAATTTGATTGTTGGAGGTGGAATGGCATATACCTTTGTTAAGGCAAACGGAGGAAAAGTTGGAAACTCATTAGTAGAAGATGATTATTTGGAAATGGCAACTCGTATCTTGAATGATGCGAAAGCAAAGGGAGTTAATTTATATATCCCTGTGGATACTGTTATTGCCGATGCATTCAATAATGATGCAAATCGAAAAGAAGTAGTAATTGGTGAAATTCCTGATGGATGGATGGGACTTGATGTTGGATCTGAAACAGCGAAAGAATGTTCTGATATTATTTCTAACTCTCGTTTAATTCTTTGGAACGGGCCAATGGGTGTTTTTGAAATGGAAAACTTCCAGGATGGAACCGTAGCTGTTGCCAATTCAATTGTTGATGCTACATCCAAAGGTGCCTTCTCTTTAATTGGTGGAGGTGATTCAGTTGCGGCAATTAATAAATTCAATTTAGCAGATAAAGTAAGTTATGTTTCTACCGGAGGTGGAGCAATGTTAGAATACTTGGAAGGAAAAGAACTGCCTGGAATTAAGGCTATTAGAGGATAGTTTTTACTTTTTTTGTGGAATAATAAAACTTAAAGCATCTCATTACTAAAATTATAGTATGAGGTGTTTTTTGTTTTTAGTGAGTTTGTTTTTTATTGTAAGTACTAATGCTCAAAAAGGTGGAGTTTTTATAAAATGTCTGAATGAATTGGATGGAAAGCCAGTTTCTATTTGTATGAACGTTAAGGAAGACAGGACAATAATTCGAAATCAGTGTTCTAATGAATTGGGAGTAATCAGGTTTGAAAATTTGCCAATTGGCTCAAATCAATTCGACCTACTTTTTGAAGGAAATCATTTTGATACACAAAACATATTCATTCAACCAAATCAAGTTTATCAGTTGGTTCTTGAGGTTAATGTAGATTATTTGATCGCGCATACATCGAAAGGGACGTCTTATCAAAGGTCGGCGAATGGAGAAAGTGAAGCTCTTCCATCTCACACTTCGTCTAGTGTCAGTCAAAATAATCAAATGAATGCTATCTACTCCGATGGTAGTATGAATTTTGAATCTGTTAATGTCACGTCTTATAAACTTCCTTTAATTAATTATTCAGGGGGAAGTGCGACCACACTTACAAGAGAGGATATAACTAGACTTCCATCTAGAAATGTAAGTTCAATTGTCGGAACAATAGGAGGGGTTCAATCTTCTGAAGATGGAAATACGATAAATATTAGAGGATCAAGATCAGGTGCAACGGTCTATTATGTTGACGGAATTAGAATGCGCAATGAAATGGCAATACCTAAGGCTTATATTGAAGAGGTAAAAGTATACACTGGCGGTATTCCTGCAAATTATGGCGATGCTACAGGAGGTGTTATTTCAATTCAAACTCATGGAATAGATGGTTACAGTGAAATGAATGGTTTAAAATCGAAACGGCGTCGAAATAAAAAAAGAACGACACCAAGTACGTATGTCTATCAAGAACCAGATTATTACAATTCTTTCGATTTAGATAAATTCTTACCTATTTATGAAAATGATTTCTTGTCGTCAGTTGTTCACCCAAATTCTACTTTTAGCATTGATGTAGATCGCGCTTCTTGGTCTTATGTTAAACAACGTTACAAAATTGGGTCGCGAATTAATCGAGATGCAGTTAAGATGGAGGAGATGATTAATGCTTTCAGTTATAAACAGGTTGAAGTTCCTCAAAATGAGTTAATGCATGTGGATGTCCAATATTCTGATTGCCCATGGAATGATACAACTGAATTGGTAGCAATACATTTGAAAGCTACAGACATGCCAGAAAACGTTGAAAGAAAGCCACACAATTTTGTTTTCCTCATTGATGTGTCTGGTTCTATGCAATCTGAGGATAAGCTAGGATTGTTGAAACAAGGGTTGACCGAATTTGTGCAGACTTTGAACGCTAAAGACCGAGTATCAATTGTTACTTACGCTGGAAGTTCAGGCGTTGTTTTGAAACCAACTCTTTGTAAAGACAAAAGCGCGATATTGAACGCACTAGATGAGTTAGAAGCTGGTGGATCAACGAATGGAATAGGTGGAATTCAAACCGCATATGAGTTGGCAGAAGGAAATTACAACCCCGAATTAAACAATAGAATTATTCTTTGTACAGATGGAGATTTTAATGTTGGAATCAGTTCAAATGGTGATTTGGAAAACTACATTTCGAAAAAACGAGGAAAAGGAATTTACTTGACAGCTTTGGGTTTTGGAATGGGGAATTATAAGAATGATATTCTAGAAACTCTGGCGGATAAAGGGGACGGAAATCACTTTTATATTAATGATATGGCAGAGAGTAAAAGGGTTTTAGTTCTGGAGATTGGAAATTTAATGAATATTGCGCGTGATGTTAAACTGAATGTCGAATTTAATCCAAAGGAAGTGCTGAATTACCGTCTTATTGGTTACGAAAATAGATTACTTAAACCGAAAGACTTTGAGGATGACACAAAAGATGCTGGTGAAATTGGATACGGACATAAAGTAACGGCGATTTATGAAATTACACGTGGGAAATCGTCTAAGGAGAAGACGCATTTTACTACAACGAAAGTGCGTGGTGGTGAGGATTTGGTATTTGTGAAATTGCGATATAAATCATTCGAAGATTCATCAAGTGTTGAACGAAAATATGCGCTAAAGAAGAGTCATGAAAAAACGAAGAACGAATTGTTAAATATTGTTGCTTCGTTTGGCTTAATCTTAAGGGATTCTATGTTCAAGGGAAACATGACCCCAGCTAAATTGAAGGAAATGGCAGCAGCTTATGAAGCCAAAAATGAAGACGAGAAGCAGTTGAAAGACATGATTTTACAGCTTTAAGTTAAAGTTGTTCCAAGATTTTTATCCTTTGCTCAATTGGTGGGTGGGTTGCAAACAAGCCTGAGAAAGATGAAAATAGATTTTTTTTCTTTGATTTGCCATGCTGAATGAACATGGATTTAACATCATCGGTTTTCGTTTCTACTTCGTAATTTCTTGATATTTTTCGAAGAGCCGAAGCCATTGCCATTGGGTCTCTTGTCATTTCCACAGCACCGGCATCAGCTAGGTATTCTCGTTTTCTAGAAAGAGCAAATTTGAATAAAATGGATAGGAAGTAAACAACAACTGCAATAAGTAAGGCTACGATCATTAAACGCGGATCAGTTTTATCATCTCTTCGTCTTCCTGCGCTGCCCCATAATACAGATCGAAATAAAATTTCAACCAGAAAACCGAAAATTCCAACAAAAATTATACTGACGATGAGTAATCGAACATCTTTATTTCGAATATGTGTTAATTCATGAGCAATAACTCCTTCCAACTCTTTTTCATCAAGGGTATCAATTAATCCACGCGTCAGGGTAATGGCATATGTTTTCTCATTAATTCCAGATGCAAAAGCATTTAATGCACTTGAATCAATGATGTAAAGCTTAGGCATCTTCATGCCGATTGACATGCATAGGTTCTCTGTCAAGTTGTAGATGGTCATGTTGTTTTTTCGCGACAAAGATCTAGACTTAGTCGCGAAGCTAATTAATCGACTATGCATCGCATAGGCAATCGCGAACCAAGCAGCTACTCCCATAAATACAAAAGGAATTGTACTTATGAAGTTGGAATTAACTTCTTCCATGTTTGGTTGAAAACCAAAAAAGAAGAAGAGATACACGCCTAAAAGTATAAGCAAAGGAAAACCAATCAACAGAAGAATCGAATTCCTGTTGTTCTTATTAATTTGACTCTGTAGACCTACGTATTTCACTTAGGTTGCATTCAGAATTTTACTTCTGGGGCTTTATCAAGTTGTTCTCTTTGAGTTTCACCTAAATCGAACATTGGCTGTGTCGTCATTTTCTTTATGTTAGCCACAATGTTTGTAGGAATTGATTCGATAGCCGTGTTAAGTTCTTTTGTAGTTGAATTGAAAAAACGTCTTACAGCGGCAAGCTTATTTTCAATATCAGAAATCTCATTTTGTAATTGCAAGAAATTTGCACTTGCTTTTAAATCGGGGTAAGCTTCTACTTGAATGTTAAACGCACTCATTGCTGCACCTAACTCATTTTCTGCATTTACCTTATCGTTAATCGACTTAGCACCCATTGCATTTGATCGGGCTTCAGTAATGCGCGTTAAAACACCACTTTCATGATCCATATAACCCTTAACTGCTCCAATCAATTGCGGAATTAAATCGTGTCGTTGTTTTAATTGTACATCGATATCGGCAAAAGCATTTTCACGATTGTTTTTTAGCGCAACAAGTTTATTGTTTGCAGAAATGTACCATATTACAATTATTGCTACGAGCCCTAGTATTACTAATAATGCTGTCATTTAATTCGATTTAATTTTAACCTAATATAACTATTTTCAATTTCTCCTGTAACTTTTCACTAACTTGTTTGTCTTACAGGTGAAAATTAACTTAAATGACTCCAAAAGAGTACAATATTGCTGTCGATCAGTTTTCGGATAATATATTCCGATTCGCACTGAAACATCTGAGAAATGAGATGTCGGCAAAAGATATTGTGCAAGAAACATTTACAAAGGTTTGGGCAAAACATGAAGAGGTTAATGCAGAAAAGGTTAAGTCCTATTTGTTTACAACAGCATATCATACAATAATTGATTGGGTAAAAAAAGAAGGACGTTCTGGAGATATTGAAAATACACAAGAAAGGTCAGCTGATGTTTCAATTAATCATGATGTGAAAGAAGTTTTGAATGAGGCATTGGAAACGTTACCAAAAATTCAAAAATCAGTTGTCTTACTTCGTGATTATGAAGGGTATAATTATGCAGAAATTGCAGACATAACATCTTTAAGTGAGTCTCAAGTGAAAGTGTATATATTTAGAGCACGAAAAGCATTGAAAGAATATATAAAAAGATTAGATTTAGTTATATAATGGAAAGAATAAGCATATTTAATTACGAAGCATTTTACCTCGATTTCCTAGAAGGAAATTTAAATGAGGCAGATGCTGTATTGCTTATGAATTTCCTTGAAGAGAATCCATCTTTGCGCATGGAAGACGAGGAATTACCATTATTTGACGTAGATACTATAGTTCTTGATGAAGAAGTCAAGAATGAGTTGCGACAACCGTTATTAACAGATAAGATTCATTTGAATAATGTGGAGTTTTTCTTAATTAGTGAAGCGGAAGGTTTGTTGCCTGAACCTAAAATTGATGAGCTGACGTTGTTCATTTCAAACAACCAATCATTAATGTATGATAAAGGTATTTATGCGGTTGTAAAATTTGCTCCGGATATGTCAGTTGTTTATGCCAATAAAGCAGGATTAAAGCGTAAAAAAACCATTACGCTTTGGCCATACATATCGATCGCTTCTGCGGCGGCAGTTATTCTATTCTTTATGACCTGGTCTTCAATTAACAACACTGTTATTGATTTTAATAATCCACGTTTGATTAAAGCAAATACGAAAAACCAAAACGAAACTAGCACAATTCAAAATTCAGAACGAATGAATGATATTGTTATTCCTAACAATGATTTAAATGATGTTGTGGACAATGGATACCCAACTTATGTTGTTCAACATGTAGGTTTACCTTCAATTGAAAATCAAGGAATTAGAGTTGTAGAGGCTGGTGTTGATCAAATCAACCACCGCTCTGTTAAACCCGTTTTAACGTCAATTCAAACGGGTGAACTTGAACCGATAACAAAGCGCATCTATGCAGAAAACAACCAAGAAAAGAGTAAAAATAATGTTCCTGAAAACGGCAACAAGGCCTTAGCTAGGTTTGTTGACATGCAAAACCCAATTGAGCCTGTTACTTCTTTTATCGAATCTAGAACGAATAGAGAAGTTGATTTTAGAACTACAAAAAAGATTGAAGGTAAACGCAAAGGCTTTTTTCTAAAGGTTGGAAAACTGGAAATATCAAGAAAGAAACACTAAAGTTTTACAAAGCGTTTTTCTGAGCTAATTCCTCTCGAATAAATACGAATTATATAAACACCTGATTCAAGTGAGGAAGTTTCTATAGAAGTGAAATTTTTTGTTTTCGTTATTAAGCTTTTTCCTTGAACGTCAATCACTTCAATCTTATCAATGATTGTATTACCTGTTACTGTTAAAATATTACTGGTTGGATTTGGAAAGACTTTAAAAGAGTATGGTTCTAATTGTTTTTGATTAAGAAAGCCATTGTCCCCTGGAAGAATTAGGCGTGAAGGATATGTTGCATCATGATGAATATGAACATTAGCAATATTGGTATCACCAGCAATGTACATGATTCCTCCATTTTGTAAATTGACATCGAATCGATTAGAATTATTTCCTCCAACGTATATCTTGATTTGATGACCTGCTTTCCATGTGTAATTCGTGAATGGTAATTTAACTTCAACATTATAAATATTTCCAGCTGTCATAAAAGCTTCGTCAGCTTGCGAATATCCTTCTCTAAATCTTATTCTCTGAATTCCATCCGTTATAAGCATTGATCTTCCATCTGGATATAAGTCAACTAATCGGATTGAAATATCAGCATCAGGTTGGTCGCATTCTACATACAGATTTGTTTTTACTCTTCCAGAAATGGAAATAGCATTGGTCAGGTTTTCTGTTTCAAAAGTGATGATATCAGTTCTTGTATCTAATGAATTTTGGTTATAAGGCCCTTGGTCTAAGTTCGTGTTTAAAGTTGGACCTCCAATTGTCGGAGACGGAGAGTGAGGGTCCGAAATAAATGGTGTAGATGAGTTTCCAGTAGTGGATATTAATTGGCCATTTTCACTGAGGTATAAGACCTCTTCATTGGCTATTTCAATATTTGATAGATTAGATGATGCCCATTGATTTTCTCCCATTTTATAATACGTGATGAGGTCCGTATTTTGCCAATTATTAGTTGAATCTAATAGGTAGTATTCAAGGAAATCCCAGGCCATATTATCTGATACAAACTCGGCATTGGGATAGTTAAGTTCCCCTTGAGCGGAACTACCTACATAAGCGGCCCCAGAACCTCCGTGCACCCATGGGCCAACAAGTAACCATTGCTCGTCTTTTACTGATATGTCCGCTGAAGTTCTTGTTGCTTCATACCAATCCATCATAATATCAATATTATGGTCATACCAGCCACCAATTTGAAGAGTTGGAATAATAATGTCTTCAGGATACCAGGTGTTGTTCTCTGAGAATGACCAAAGTGCATTGTAATAGGTATTTGCGAGTATTAATGGAGATAAACCATAACCTAATGCGTCCAATTGTTCTAGTCTAGCCTCTTCTAAAACTCCACCGAAGAAATAGGTGTTATAGCTTTGTTGTGGATGAGCTACCAAAGGAACAGCACATGTATGATTTGGATGTTGTTCTCGAGCTGTGTTATATTGAACGCCTCCAAGCGCCGAAGGACCCCATGTACCAATTCGGTCTTTATGCCATGATTGCTCAGAAATCCATTCACAAACATCATATCCATCTTCTCCACGAGTAAAATTGGATAAATCTGCTCCATTGGAACCGTAAAAACCTCTCCAATCGACTATTACCCAAATGTAAGGCTGTAAATCTAAATCTGTACCTACACCCATTGGTAAGGACCATGAATAAAAGTCTTTGTTGTAAGGTGTTTGTATGAGTATAACTTCTGCAGAATCAACCCCTGAAGGTATATAAACGTCAGCTTCTAACAGTTCGCCATCACGCATATTAATTGTAATATCATCCAAAGTAGGAGTCATTTGAGCCAATGAAACGCAGGAAAACGCAATAATTGCGATTAGTGTAGGGATTCTAAATATCATCATATGTTTATAAATCTACGATATTTGAAGGACATCAAGGATTTTTCGTTTTGGATAATTATATTTACTACCTCCGATAAATATCACTACACGTTTGAAAGAAACATCATTTATAGAGCAAAATAAAAAAAAGTGGAATCGCTTTGAAAAACTCTATGAGTCAAAATCAAACGATCCAGAGGAATTGAGTGATTTGTATATGGACATTACAGATGATTTAAGCTATGCTCAAACATTCTATAATAGGAGAACAGTAAGAGTTTATCTAAATCAGTTAGCGCAAAAAGTTTATACAGGAGTTCATAAACAAAAGGGAGAGTCGATTAAAAAGTTGATTACTGTTTGGCAAGTTTCTTTGCCTATGGAAATCTATCGTTCTCGTAAGAATTTATTGTTCGCGTTGGTGGCTTTTGTTGTTTATGCCTTGATTGGTGTTGTAACAACTTATATTGATCCAGACTTCCCGCGTGTTGTTATGGGGGATGGATATGTAGACATGACGCTACAAAATATTCAAGACGGAAACCCACTAAAAGTCTACGAAACCACAGACCAGATGGCCATGTTTGTGAATATTACAACAAATAATATGAAGGTTGCATTTTTAACTTTCTTCGTTGGGTTTTTTTTTACAGTAGGAACGCATATGCTCATGTTTTATAATGGAGTAATGTTGGGTGCTTTCCAGTATTTTTTCCACGGGAAAGGACTTTTGGTTACGAGTTTTCTTGGGATCTGGATTCACGGAGCTTTTGAAATCTCAGCAATTGTTTTAGCTGCTGGAGCTGGAATAACAGCCGGAAATGGGCTGCTTTTTCCGAGAAGTTATACACGTGTTCAATCACTGCAGCTATCTACAAAACGCGGGTTAAAAATAATGATGAGCTTAGTTCCATTCATTATTGCTGCAGGGTTTTTAGAGAGTTTTGTGACAGCGAATTATCAAGATTTACCGAACTGGTCTAAGTGGATGTTAATTTTAGTCTCTTTTGGAATCATCTTGTTTTTTTATGTTTTTTATCCGATTTATGTAGCACGCAAATACCCTGAATTATTAGACAAAGAAGAGGTGGGTAATTTTAATAAACGAGGCGATTTCAATTTTGATAAAATCCGAAGTGTTGGAGAAGTAATTTCTGATTCATTTAGAATGTATAGAACACAATTTGGAAAATTTACTCGAATAAATGGTTTAATTGTTCTTCCTATAATTTTAGTATTAGTCGTTCTCCAGGATGTTAATCATTATAACTTGCAAAAAACTGAATATTGGTATGACTGGCAAGCTCAACTTGAATTTATGATAGGTTATGGATTTAGGAATTTTCAAGACTACATTGTCTTTGGAGCTTGGACAATTGTTTTTACTTTACTGTTTAGTTCTGTCTTTTGGAGCGTTAAGACTGCAGGAGAAGAGTTTACTTGGTCCTCTTTTTTCAATTACTTGAAATCTCATTTTTTAGGTATATGGAGTGGTAACTTAGTATTATTGATGGTCGTATTGCTTCTTCCTTGGTATATTCTATTATTGGCAACATTTTTAATTCCTTTCTTTTATTTGATTGGGGCTTCATTTGGCTTGAGTGATGGTACTTTTGGTGAAAAGTTCAAACGTGGGCTCAAGTATAGTAAACAACATTATGGAAAAAGCTTAATGCTGATAATGGTGTTGGTTTTAATTACTGTTTTGTTCTTGCAACCTATTGCATTTGTCTTTAGCATGCATGATGGTTGGAATAACGAACCTATAGTCCCTGATTTACTGGACATGGTTTCCAGATTTGTGAAACGTGTCGCGCAAATATTTACGGAAGACTATATGGTATGGAGTAATGCCTTCAGGCAATTGATTTATATCATTTTCATGTTAGGACTAATACCGCTTGTGGTCATCACAATGTCGCTCGGCTTCTTTTCAGAAAGGGAAAAAACCGAGGCGTTTGGTTTAAGAAAGGCATTTCAGAAGTTTGGTAAGAGAAGTCGCATAAAAGAGACAAAAATAGATTTTGATTAAGCATCTTTTATATATCGCCCTATTTCTATTTCCTATAGTTTCATTTGCTCAAGATAAAGCTACTATTTGGGAACAGGAGAAAGACTACCTAGATTATAGAAAAGGAGAAAAATATAAAGGACCTGAGGATTGGTATGGATCGTACCCAGCCGACATGAATGAGGAAGAGGAATACAGTAATTACGGCGGAAACTCTAATTCTGGAAGCGGTTCTCAATATAATCAAGGAATTCAATATAGTCCTCAACAAATTCAAAAAGATCGCCAGAAAAGATATCGAGGTTTTGATCGAGGAGGTAGTAATGGAGATTTACCTTTTGACCCTAAGGTCGAAAGGCCTGATCCAATTGAAATTCCAGATATAGATACGCCTGATATCGATCCACCCGATTTAGACCTAGATATTGATACACCAAGAATTCCTCCAGTGGTCTGGAACGTTTTATTGTTCATTTTAATTTTTGCTGTAATTCTATGGGTTGCTTATCTAATTATGAAGAATAAAGAGCCTTCAAATAAGAAAGTAATTGTTGATATCGAAAATGACTGGAACCCTGAGGTGATTACTAAAACTGAATTGGAAAAACGTTTAGATGATGCAATGCTAGATGAAGATTATCGCGAGTGTGTAAGAATCTATTTTACTTTCATATTGAAAGAACTTATTCGCAAGTCTTGGGTTACCTGGAAAAAAGAAAAAACCAATTATCATTACGTGTTAGAAATTAATAAAAGGTCAAATGCGCAGGGCTTTAATGAATGTGTGAGGATATATGATCTTGTATGGTATGGAGATTATAAGATAGATAAAGAGATTTTCGAATTGTTAAAACCATCGCTAGAGGATTATTATAAATCATTGAATCCAGTAAATGAATAAGCAAACTAAAATAGGGTTGGTTGCTGGAGTCATTTTACTCATGATACTTTTCGTTTGGATGATGAGTGGTGAAGGTGATACCAATAAACCTAAACGGAAAGCTTACGTGTCTTCAAATTGGAGCAAACGTTTCCAAGTATTTGATAAAAAACCTTTGGGATTATACTTATTCACTTCTTTAGCGAGTGCTCATATTGATACATCTGAAAAGATAGTTCCTATCTCAGATTGGATTCAATATGATACATTAGTGAACCCTGTTAAGAAGGCAAAAACATTCCTGTTTGTGGGCAACAATTTTGGATTGAAAAATTCTGAAATTGATACTATTTTGTCCGAAGTCGAGCAAGGTTCAGATCTGTTTTTGTCTTATAATGGTTTAACAGAAAATTTTGCTCCTCGACTCTTTGATCAATACGAAATTCAATTTGATTACAGTTCATCAGTTAATGTTTTTGCTGGAAAGCAGAAGCTAAAGATGATTAACCTATTTCAGAACGATACTGTTGCTGACGATTGGAAAGCATTTGGGGATATCGAAACGCATCAACCACATCGCAGTTTGTCTTCTTTTATGGAGATGAATAATTTCATTGAAATTGAATATGGAGAAGGATCAATATTCTTACATACTACCCCAACAATGTATTTTAATTATCAGTTAAAGCGCCTAGATGGGTTTAAATATGCTGAGTATACGTTGAACCAATTAGCACGAGATCAGTCTATTTATTTATTAGAATTAGGTCGATTATCAGATAACTACGGCAATGAAGATACGGATGAAGATGATGGGGCTGATGGTAAACGCGATGATAGCTATTTACGTTTGATTTTTGAAAACCCAACATTACTATCTGCATTATTGCTTTGTATTTTAGGTGTCATTTTATTTGTCATTTTTAGATCGAAAAGAACTAGACCTATTGTTCCTTTTATTAAAGCCAAAAAGGATATGACGTTGGCTTTTACTGAAACGATTACGTCGATTTACTTTTCAAAAAGAAATCCATACGGTTTACTTCAAGTTCAACGAAAGAATTTTTACTCCACTATTAGTAAGCATTTCTTCTTGGACTTACAGAAAAGAGAAGGTGACAAAACATTAGAAATTCTGGCGGAGAAGAGTAATCATTCAAAAGAGGAAATAGTTAGATTGATGAGTCGCTTAGAAACGAAAGAAGCGTTTTCTGTCTCTGAACAATATGTGGTTGAAATGCTCAAATCAATTCATACTTTTTATAAGAAAGTAGGAATCATATCGGATAAAATTACAGCTAAGGTTGCGGCGAAAGAGTTTGTTTACCGAAGAAACTTGTTTGTTCCAGCTTCTTTTGTTTTGGGTGGCTTATTCTTAGTCATTTTAGGTGTTTATTACCTTATGAGTTCAATCGGAATAGGAATTGTCCTATGGCCAATCGGAATGATTCTATTTGCATTGGGTGTAATTCGAATGTCGAAACCTTATGTGGTTGTAAACAATAAAACGATTATACATTATTCTTCTTTTGGGAAGAAAACAATTTATAATAAAGATGACTTGCTTTCTACGAGCATGAAAAGCAGAGGAGTGATATTAGTCTTTAAAAACAACAAAAAATTGATTATTAATTATTGGGATTTAAGTCGATTTGATCAAGCACAATTCAAACGATTTATCTCTAAATTTCATACCCAAGAACTATGATAAACGACGAAGTAAACAATTCAGCAGAAGGTACTTCAGAAAATGAAGGACAAAATAACGAATCATATATGCCTAAAAATGTTGACTCAACTCTTGAGCAAAAATCAATAGATAGTCAGGATGTTGTATCTGCAACGGGTTATGGGTTTGAGAGAGAAAATAAAGAACTTTTATGGGTTTCTCAAAAAGTGAGCGATGTTCGAATAGAGTTGTCAAAATATGTAATAGGTCAGGTAGAAATGGTTGACTTACTGTTAACAGGAATTTTTTCTAACGGGCATATCCTTTTAGAAGGTGCTCCTGGTGTTGCGAAAACGCTTTCGGCAAAGGTGCTTTCCAAATCATTGAATGTTGATTTTTCCAGAATTCAATTTACACCAGATATGATGCCTTCGGATGTGATAGGTACGTCTGTTTTTAATGCAAAGGATGCGTCGTTTACTTTTAGGCAAGGTCCAATTTTTTCGAATATCGTTCTAATTGATGAGATAAATCGTGCACCTGCTAAAACACAAGCGGCACTGTTTGAAGTTATGGAAGAACGACAAATCACTTATGATGGTGAGAAGTATCCGATGTCATTTCCATTCTTAGTTATTGCAACTCAAAACCCAATTGAGCAAGAAGGAACATACAATTTGCCTGAGGCACAGCTGGATAGATTCTTATTCAAGATCAAACTGAATTACCCGGAATTACATGAAGAAGAAGAAATCCTACACCGTTACAAAAACGAAATTAAAACACCCAGTTTAGATGATATTACCGCAGTGTTTACGGCAGAAGAAATAGCTAAAATTCAAGGTGCAGTTAGTAAAGTTATTGTTGAAGATAATCTTGTTAAATATATCGCTGCAATTACACATAAAACGCGAAGTCATGGTAAAATATACTTAGGGGGGTCGCCAAGGGCGTCATTGTCCATCATTAAATCTGCAAAGGCAATCGCGGCAATTAGAGGCCGAGATTTTGTAACACCAGAAGATATTCAATTTGTTGCTGTTCATGTATTGAATCATCGAATCATAATGACTCCAGAAGCAGAAATGGAAGGGGTTAGCCCAGAGGATGTGGTGAAAGAAATTATCAAAACTTTAGAAGTTCCTAGATAGTTTGAAGATCCTAAGAAACATATACCTCACTAAATGGTTTTTTGCACTTTTCGTAGCTGTGATTATCATGTATGTTATGGCGTATACAATGCCATACATGGAGTTTGTTGCTAATGTGGTTCTTGCCTCATTATTCGGGTTAACGATTATTGATACTTTTTTAGTTTTCAGCAATAAAGAACCTCTGGAAGTTTCAAGGAAGGTAAATAACAGGTTGAATTTGGGCGATGACAACCCAATAATATTAACAATCACGAATAAAGGAAATCAACCAATTAACTTTTCAATGATAGAGGGTTATCCGGTTGAAATGCAAGACCGTTCTACCGTTTATTCTGGTGTGTTAAGTGTTGATGCATCGCGTGAATTTAGTTATAATTTCACACCAAAACGTAGAGGTAAATATGAGTTTGGTGATGTATTCATCATCATTCGTTCTATGTTCTTTTTAGCGTCCAGACGAATTGATTTAAAGTTGAATGAAACGGTTCATGTTTATCCTTCTGTCTTACAAATGAAGAAATACGAGTTACTTGTGTTTCAGCAACAGAAAACTAGTTCTGGTATTAAGAAAATCCGTCGTCTTGGAAATAATAGTGAGTTCGAACAAATTAAGAACTATGTTCAAGGTGATGAAATCAAATCAATTAATTGGAAGGCAACTTCTAGACGCAATGAATTGATGGTTAATCAATACCAGGAAGAGAAATCTCAAAGTGTCTACTGTATAATCGACAAAAGTCGAAATATGCAAATGGATTTTGACGGGCTTTCAATGTTGGATTACTCTATTAATTCTACCCTGGTATTCTCAAATATTGCTTTAAAGAAGGGAGATAAGGCTGGATTGATAACCTATTCTGATAAAATGGGGACATTACTTCCTGCTGAACGTTCTGGGAGTCAAATGAGACGTATTCAGGAGGCGCTTTACAACCAAAGAACACAATATAAAGAATCAAGCTACGACTTGCTTTATCAATCGGTTAGAAGAACTGTTAAATCTCGATCCTTATTGATTTTATTTACGAATTTTGAGACTGAATTCTCGATGCGAAGAGCAATTCCAATTTTGCGTAAACTAAATCAAAAACATGTACTTGTCGTTGTTTTCTTTCAGAATGGAGAACTTCAAGAGTTAGCTTATACACCGGCCAAAACGATTCAAGAGGTTTATCAATCTTCTGTGGCCGAGAGAATGATTTCTGTAAAATCTAGAATCGCTCAGGAATTGAATAAAAATGGAATTCAAACAGTTCTTACTTTACCAGAAGAGTTGTCGGTAAATGCGATTAACAAGTATTTGGAGCTAAAGGCAAAAGGGGCAGTCTAAAAGACAAGTTATTGTTACTGCAATGAGCACCTGAACCCTATAAAATTATACAAAATGCTATCTTGCGGATTCTTAAAAATTAAAAGATGAGTTTGCTCAAGTCGATATATTATTTTTTGTCTAAAAAGTGTCAAACCCTTCATTTAGATTACCCCGTGGACTTCAAAACGCGATTTGGATATGGTGCTAAAAGGACAAGAAGTGCTTTGTAGCCAATCGTTGATAAGAATAGAGCATATTATAAAGAATTATTGGGTCGATTTAATAACTATTCAGATGTTTTTCAAACAATTAAATTGTCAGAAAACCAAACAGATGAAAATGAACCGTCTTGGAACAATGATTTTTTGCCAGGTTTAGATATTATCGCTCTTTATTCGATAGTCAGTGAATTTAAACCAAAGAATTACATTGAAATTGGATCGGGAAACTCGACAAAAGTCGTTCGTAAAGCTTTAGGATAACGGATTAAACACAGCTGTAACTTCAATTGATCCATTCCCAAGAGCAAATATTGATCGTTAACGGATAATGTTTTGCGTTTTCCTATAGAGAATATGGAAGATCACACGATTTTTGAAGCAATGGAAAAAGAGGAGATTTTGTTTATTGACAATTCTCACCGCGCCCCACCAAACTCTGATGTAACCGTGTGCTTCTTGGAAATCCTGCCCTTGTTAAAACCTGGAGTGATTGTTCATGTGCATGATATTTACATTCCTTATAATTACCCTCAGTTTATGTGTGATAGAGCCTATTCTGAGCAGTATGTTTTAGCTGCATTTATACTTGCGAACCCTGAAAAGTACAAGACAATTATGCTTAATTTCTTTGTTAGTGAAGACAAGGAGTTAAGACAAGTGATTAGTCCGATTTGGGATTCGAAATCATTAGATAGTGTCGAAAGGCATGGAGGCTCTTTCTAGATTGAAATTCAATAGAATTTCATAACAATCCCATTCAAAAAGTTTGAGAATAAAATTATCTTTGCCTTTAGCCTTTGGGCGATTGAATAAAACCAAGAAATATGGATAGAAATCAAGATTTAAAAGATAGAAGAGAAGCTTCCAAGTTAGGAGGCGGAGAAGCTCGGATTGATCGTCAACACGCGCAAGGTAAATTAACAGCTCGTGAGCGCGTTACGGCCTTGTTAGATGAAGGTTCATTTAATGAGATCGGTCAATTTGTTGAACACCGCTCGACTTCTTTTGGATTGGATAAGAATAAAATCCCTGGAGATGGTGTTGTAACTGGATTTGGAACCATTCATGGAAGGTTGATTTATGTTTTTTCTCAAGATTTTACGGTACTGGGGGGTTCTTTGTCTGAGACACATGCTGAGAAGATTTGTCGTGTGATGGATTTAGCAATGCAAAACGGTGCGCCATTAATTGGATTAAATGATTCTGGTGGGGCACGTATCCAAGAAGGGGTGGTTTCATTAGCGGGATATGCAGATATCTTTTACAGAAACACGCGCGCTTCTGGCGTGATTCCTCAAATCAGTGTAATTATGGGCCCATGTGCTGGTGGTGCAGTTTATTCTCCAGCTTTAACTGATTTTACGGTAATGGTTGAGGATACTTCGTACATGTTCGTAACAGGACCTAACGTTGTTAAAACTGTAACACATGAAGAAGTGACTTCTGAAGATTTAGGTGGGGCTAAAGCTCATGCTGAGAAATCTGGTGTAAATCACTTTACAGCTGGAAATGATATTGAAGCTTTACAACAAGTAAGAGACTTAATCACATTTATGCCGCAGAATGCAAATGAAGAGGCGCCAAGTCCAACAATGTTTGAGTTCAATAAATCGAAATTAGAAACAATTAAAAACATACTCCCAGAGAACAACACACTTCCTTATGATATTCGTAAGGTCGTTGATTCAGTGATTGATGATAATAGCTTTAGAGAAGTTCATGAGGACTTTGCAAAGAATATTGTGGTTGGTTTTGCACGCATAGAAGGAAGAACGGTGGGGATTGTGGCAAATCAGCCAGCTTCAATGGCTGGTGTGTTAGACATCGACTCATCAAGAAAAGGTGCTAGATTCGTTCGTTTCTGTGATTCATTCAATATTCCTTTATTGGTTTTTGAAGATGTTCCAGGATTTTTACCGGGTACTGATCAAGAGTGGAGAGGTATTATCACACACGGTGCTAAGTTGCTTTATGCTTTTGCTGAGGCTACTGTTCCCAGAATTACGGTAATTACGCGTAAGGCTTATGGTGGTGCATTTGATGTAATGAACTCTAAGAGTATCGGTGCAGATTTGAACTTTGCGTGGCCAACTGCTGAAATCGCGGTAATGGGAGCAAAAGGAGCAGCCGAAATTATTTTCAAACGTGAAATTGCTGCTGCTGAAAATTCGGAAGAAAAATGGTTAGAGAAAGAAGCTGAGTATGCTGAAATGTTCGCTAACCCATACAGAGCTGCTGAACGCGGTATTGTCGATGATGTTATTCTTCCGGAAGAAACAAGAGCGAAAGTAATCGCTGGTTTCAAAATGTTAGAGAATAAAGCAGAAACATTACCGAAAAAGAAACACGGAAATATTCCTTTATAATAAAGGGTTAACAATAAAAGATACTCGCGAATAATAGGAAATAGACTACCTTCGCGCTCGAATAATTTTATATCATGTATAGATCACATACTTGCGGCGAATTACGCCCTTCGCACATCGGTTCGACAGTTACACTTTCTGGCTGGATTCAAAAATCAAGAGACCTTGGTGGAATGACTTTCGTAGATTTGAGAGACCGTTATGGCATAACTCAACTGGCATTCAATTTAGATGATGCTAAAGAATTAACGGAAAAAGCGCGTAAATTGGGGCGTGAGTTTGTTGTTCGCATTGAAGGTGAAGTTATAGAAAGGTCTAGCAAAAATAAGAACATTCCTACAGGTGAAGTTGAAATAAAAGTAACTTCTTTGGAAGTTTTAAATGGTTCAAAAATACCTCCATTTACTATTGAAGATGATACTGATGGAGGTGAAGAATTGCGCGCTAAATATCGTTATTTAGATTTACGCCGTAATCCTGTTCAGGATAAATTGAGATTAAGAAATAAGGTTTCTTTGGAGACTAGAAAGTTCTTAGATTCCCAAGATTTTTTAGATGTTGAAACTCCAGTTTTAATTAAGTCTACTCCTGAAGGGGCAAGAGATTTCGTTGTTCCAAGTAGAATGAATGAAGGACAATTTTATGCTTTACCGCAATCTCCTCAAACATTCAAACAATTATTGATGGTTTCTGGGTTTGACCGTTACTACCAGATCGTGAAGTGTTTTAGAGATGAAGATTTAAGAGCTGACCGTCAACCTGAGTTTACGCAAATAGATTGCGAAATGGCCTTTGTTGAACAAGAAGATATCTTGAACACATTCGAAGGAATGATTCAACATTTATTTAGAGAGGTTAGAGGGGTTGAATTAGACGCTAAGTTCCCTAGAATGACATATGATGAAGCAATGGAACGTTATGGTTCTGATAAGCCAGATATCCGTTTTGGTCTTGAGTTCGTTGATATGAACGCCGTAACAAAGAATAAAGGGTTTTCAATTTTTGACGATGCAGAACAAGTTTTAGCAATTAATGCTAAGGATTGTGCTGGATATACCAGGAAACAACTAGATAAACTTACAGATTGGGTGCGTAGACCTCAAATTGGATGTAAAGGTTTAGTTTACTTAAAGTGCAATGCAGATGGTTCTTATAAATCTTCAGTTGATAAATTCTACTCACAAGAAGATTTGGCGGAATGGGCGAAAGCTGCAAATGCTGAACCAGGAGATTTATTATTGATAATCAGTGGGGATTTAGATAAAACACGTAAGCAAATGAATGAACTTCGTTTGCATATGGGAGATGAGTTAGGTTTGAGAAATCCAAACGTATTTAAACCGTTATGGGTTATTGACTTTCCTCTTTTGGAATGGGATGAAGAGTCTAATCGTTACCATGCAATGCATCATCCGTTTACTTCACCGAAACCTGAAGACATGCATTTAATTGATACAGACCCAGGCAAAGTGCGCGCGAATGCATATGACCTTGCTATGAACGGTGTAGAATTAGGTGGTGGATCAATTCGTATTCATGATCGCGATGTACAATCTAGAATGTTTGATTTATTAGGATTCACTAAAGAAGAGGCAGAAGCACAATTCGGATTTTTAATGTCTGCATTTGAGTATGGAGCTCCTCCTCATGGTGGTTTGGCATTCGGTTTGGACCGATTGGTGGCTACAATGGGTGGATCAGATTCTATACGTGATTATATAGCATTTCCTAAAAACAACAGTGGACGTGATGTGATGATTGACGCGCCTTCGCCTTTGAACAATGAACAAATGAAAGAGTTGGGGATCAAACTTCAATAATTTCAAAGCTGGATATTCTTTTGCGAACACATAACTAATCAGCTAATGGATGACTACACAGAATACGTGGGTTATGCCGCGTCATTGTTTGTACTTATTTCTTTTGTTATGAAAAAAATGATGCAACTTAGAGTCGTTAATATTATAGGTTGTGGATTTTTTATTTGGTACGGTTTTCTATTAGTGTCTTGGCCTATTATTATTACGAATTCTGCGATTGTAGTCGTTAATATTTTTTACATCACTAAAATGGTTTTAGTTCTGAAGAAAAAGTGATGTAACGGACATGTAATTAATATTGAGTAACTTGCTTGATATATAATACTGTTGCGCATGTTAAAGCTTATAGCCACTTTTTTTATATTATTGACACTTTGCTCTAATTCATTTTCTCAAAATAATTCTGAAGCGAGAGAATGGAATGAATTAATTCTTGAAGCAATACGAAATGATTTTGCAAGACCAACAGTTCATGCGCGCAATCTTTTTCATCATTCTATCATCTGTTATGATGCTTGGGCTGCCTATGATGCTTCGAAAAAAACATATTTTTTAGGAGATACAATCAACGGATTTGTTTGCGCTTTTGATGGAGTTGGATATCCCTCGAATATAGAAGAGGCAAGAAATAAAACGATTGCGTATGCATCCTATCGCTTTATCAAAAATAGATACTCAGATTCTCCAGATTATCAAGAAACCTTTTATTTAATTAACGACTTAATGAGTCAAAAGGGATACGACACCTCTATTTCATCTACACAATACAATTCCGGTGGTGCGGCTGAATTAGGGAATTATTTGGCAGAACAAATTCAATTGTTTGGTTATACAGATGGGTCAAATGAACAAAATGATTTTGGCAATATGTTTTACGCTCAAGTTAATGCGCCTTTAGTTATGGCACAACCGGGAAATCCAGACATTATTGATCCGAATAGGTGGCAACCGATAAGCTTAACACAATCAATTGATCAATCTGGAAATATAGTCTCGAGTACACCTGACCACCTCACTCCTGAATGGGGAGCAGTCCTTCCTTTTTCATTGGATACTACGATGTATACTGACCTGGTTAGAGATGGTCATACCTATCATGTTTATGCTGACACTAATATGCCTGCTTTCTTGAATTTAATGGATTCTTCTTCTTGGAATTCGTTCTACAAGTGGAATCATTCTCTCGTGTCTATTTGGCAATCTCATCTAGACCCTTCTGATGGAGTAATGTGGGATATTTCTCCTGCGTCTATTGGAAACAATTCTTGGTATCCTTCCGATAGTTCTGATTATGCATCATTTTATAATTTAATTGATGGTGGGGATCCCGGAATGGGACACGCTCTTAATCCTGTAACAGGTTTACCTTATGCACCGCAACTAGTTCCAAGAGGAGATTATGCGCGTGTTTTAGCAGAATTTTGGGCAGACGGAATTGACTCCGAAACTCCGCCTGGTCACTGGTTTGAAATTTATCATTATGTAACTGACCAACCTTCATTTCAACGAAACTGGGAGGGAGTAGGACCAATTCTTTCGAAGTTGGAATATGATGTTAAAGCATATCTTGCTCTTTCGGGTGCAATGCATGATGCCGCTATTTGTGCTTGGAGTTTGAAAGGGTATTATGATTATATTCGACCGGTATCTTCCATAAGATATATGACAGACATGGGGCAGAGTTCAGATACTACTTTGTTAAACTATAGCCCTCATGGAATTCCATTACTTCCTGGATATATAGAAGTTGTCGAAATTGGTGATGCTCTAGCTGGTACATGGAATGAACATGTTGGAAAGATTAAGGTTTATACATGGAAAGGACATGACTATATTGTAAATACAAGTACTGATGTGGCTGGTGTGGGTTGGATTCTTGCCGAAAATTGGTGGCCATATCAAAGACCAACATTTGTAACACCGCCTTTTGCTGGTTATGTTTCAGGTCACTCCACTTTTTCTAGAGCAGGCGCTCAAATTTTGGAATTTATAACAGGTTCTGAGTTTTTTCCTGGTGGCTTAGGCACTTTTCATGCTGAACAAAATGAGTATTTGAAGTTTGAGAATGGTCCTAGTGTATCAATAGATCTTCAATGGGCGACCTATCGAGATGCTTCGGACCAATGCAGTTTATCTAGAATTTGGGGTGGAATTCACCCCCCAATTGATGATATTCCAGGACGTATGATTGGAGAACAAGTCGGTATTTATGCTTTTGACTTGGCTGATTCAATTTTTAATCTTGAATATCCTGCTTTGATTCACGCTTCAGTGAGTGATTCAATTATATCTATTTCTGATATTGGTAATACTTTTGTGGTTAGTTTAACCTTTAATGAAGAAATGGATACTTCCGTTGTATTTAGTAATCAGGCTTTACCATTAGCTTTGAGCTCATCGATTTCTTTAGGGCAAATAAATTGGATTGATGAATACAATGTTGATATCACTTATGATATCATGGTAAATTCGGCCGAAATTTTACATACAAGTTTAGTTTTTAATGGTTTGTTTACTGAGTCTGGTTCATTATTACCGTCTATAGCATTGACAGACTTCTTTATTATTGATACTAAAAGACCACAGATTGAATCAATTCAAATTAATTATGATGTTGTTAATGATTTTGTTACTTCTCAGCATATTATATTAAACCTTGAATTTGATGAACCGTGCGATACAATGGCTACACCAACGATAGAGTTTGAGTCTATTGGTTTAGTTAATCCAACGATCAATGAAGACATAAGTTTGTCTCACTGGATGAACGATTCGATTTTTATTGGTTACTATACGAGCGTTGATTTCAATGAAATTGTTGAGCAAATTGATACTAAGGTTTATAATGTTAATGATGCTTATCAAAATAGCCTGGACACTTTGCATCAATCAGGGTTATTTGTTATAGACACCAAGAATCCTCAGATGTTGAATGTTGTTACGACTGATAGTGTAATTACGCAAGCCGATTTAAGTTCACCACAATTTAATGTCATGATTACATTTGATAAAGTCATGAATACAGCTATTTCTCCTGTTGTGAGTTTAAACTCTTTTGGGGTCCCATTTGGTTCAATAATTCAAAATTATGCTCAAACTGACTGGATTGATAGCCTTAACTTAAGTGTACAATTTTTAGTATATCCAAGTTTAAATAATTCATTGTACTTAGACTTCATTTGTTCTAATTTAGAAGATTTTAATGGCAATCCATTAATAGACTCTATCGTTCATTCCTTGATCATGTGCGATATGAAGTCTCCGGAGGTATTGTTTGTTGAATTAAGTAACCCAATAATTTCAGATAGTCTTATCGGTTTGGATGAATATTTTATAGATGTTCATTTTGATGAAAAAATGGACACCATCATTAAACCACTTGTTATGCATACGGCAAATCAGAACATAACAAATTCTATTCAGTATAGTTTTAATTCAAGTTTTTTCATAGATACGGTTACTTATAGAGCCTTTTTTAATGTTTTAGATGATAATATTGAGGTTGATTCAATAGATGTTGAGGTTGATTATGGATACGATTTTCAAGGAAATAATCTCAACTCTTTTTCTGATGTTAATAGAACATCGATTGACACAAAGAATCCTAAGGTAATCGGCTTATATGCAAATACATATAGTTTGAATGAGGTTTTTGATTCCCTTAAAATTGTAACCTTATTTGATGAGGAAATGCTAGAATCACAATTGTGTGATATCGTGTTTGATCCAACTTTGTCATCGCCAGTAGTTCTAAGTCTACAAGAGAGAATGTGGTTAAACAGTAATTCTCATTCATCAACGTTTTTGCTACAAAACGGACCCATCCAATGGACTTCTTATGGGATTAATTTGAATTCTGGAGTTGATCTTGCGGGAAATATAAGTATTCCAATGGTTCAAGAAGATTTTGTTTCAATTGATCCAGTGTTGAATTTGAGCGAAATAAGTTTAGATGAGGTTATTATTTACCCAAGTATTCTGTCTAATGGTAATTCATTAAATATTGTTGGTTTAACTGCGAATAATCATAATCAAGAAAAAATTGAATGCACGTTAGTGAATACGCAAGGTAAAGTTTTGAATGATTTAGTTTTTTTAAAAGAAGGGAATAAATATAAATCAGATCCCATTTTTTACACTGCTGGAATGTACTATTTAAAGGTGGATAATAAATTATTTAAACTCATCATACGGTAATGAAAAGAATACTTATTGCCATATTCATTGTTGTACTTCCTCTTCTGTGTTTTTCTCAGTCATTTACAGACTTGGCTGCAATTCAAGGAGTCCACGTCATCCAACAATCTGAGGGGCATGATGGTAATGGCATGTCATTTTACGATTTTGATAATGATGGCTGGGATGATCTAACTTTTCCAACCCAAAATGATTCAATTTCTTTTTTTCGAAATATAAATGGTTCTTTTATGGAAATAGGATCTTATTTATATGCGCCAGGATCTATTCGACAATTACTTTGGGTTGATTTAACGAACGATGAAGTTTTAGATTTATGCATTTCTTATGCTGATTTAGGCGTGAGGTTGTATGAAAATGATGGTAATTTTAATTTTAGCGACATTACTGCAAATTCAGGTATTTCTATGATGCCAACTTCTACTTATGGTATTAGTTGTGCTGATCCCGATCTGGATGGAGATTTAGACTTGTATGTTTGTAATTATTCATTTTTAGCCACCAATAAATTCTATGAAAATCAAGGAAATGGTGTTTTCATTGAGTCTAGCCTATTATATGGCATTGACAATCAGCTTAATACTTCTTTCATGTCTACTTGGTTTGATTTTGATAATGATAATGACATTGATTTACATGTAATTAACGACAAATTAGCTTCGGCAGATGCACTATTTGAAAATCTGGGCAATGGTAATTTTGTTGATGAAGCGGTTAATTTGGGTGTTTTAAATGATGGGCATCACCCAATGTCATCTAGTATCTCTGATTATAATAATGATGGATTTCAGGATGTGTTCGTTTCAGATTTGGCCAATGGGAACATAATTAATGGTGTTACTACTGATTATAAATTATTTCAAAATCAAAATGGCAACAATTTTATAAATGTGGCACCTCAAATGGAAATTGATACAAGTTTACTCGCTTGGGGAGCACTTTGGGTCGATTACAATAACGATTGTTTTGAAGACTTATACATAGCCACTTCCAGAATCAATGTTAACGCAAATCCAGATGAAACATCTCTTCTTTTTAAAAATAACGCGGGATTAGGTTTTGAATTGATGAATGATTCTGTTTTTGCCGATATTATAAATTCTGCGTATTGTCCAGTTAAGGGTGATATTAATAATGATGGGTTTTATGATATTGTCGTATTAACTGATTCAATTGATCCTAATGTGCTGTTGAATAGTGGAAATAATGGTAATGGGTATATAAAAATTACACCTATAGGGACGGTATCAAATAAGCAAGCTATTGGCACTAAAATTAAGGTGCATGCCGCGGGTCAATCTCAATTACAAACTGTTTTTTGTGGAACTGCACTATGTGCCCAGTATTCTCAACACATGATTTTTGGAGTCAATAATGCTACACTTGTTGATTCGGTTGAAATTATTTTTCCTAGCGGTGTTGTAGTTAAGGAGTACAATCTTCCGATTAATTCGAGTTACACTATTCTGGAACAAGTTTTCAATCAAGTGGAACTTGCTGCTGGTGCCGATACGGTTTATTTATGTCAAGATGAATCCCTAGTAATTGGAATAGATGGATACTATAATTACTCATGGAGTAACGGAAGTAATGATTCTTTAATCGTGGTAAATAGCCCAGGTGTTTATTCTTTCGAAGCAACGACTATTTTAACGGACACCGTCTTTCAATCCAATGAACTTACTGTACTCTGGGAGGAGTTTTCGAATGTACAGGAAGTTGTTTTGCAACCAGCTTGTGGTATAGAAAATTTAGGGTCAATTGAGGTTTTATTAAGTAATGCAAATGATTCAAATAGTACAATTCTTTGGAGTAATGGCGCTCAAGAATTTGTCTTAGATAGTTTATCCGAGGGGCTATATAATTATGAAATAACAACGCCGAATAATTGTTCCGTTATTGGTTCCGTTAATTTAGTGGAAGGAGAACGATTGAATGTTCAGTTTAATACATTTCCTGAAACAGATATTCAACTAGGTTCCGTACAGTTTTTTGTTTTTGGAGGTGTGCCTGACTACACATATACTATGAATGGACTTGAGGAAAGCAGTTTTATTGACAGCCTAACAGCTGGAACATATCAAGTGTCTATTCAAGACACTAATGGTTGTGAAGTAATTGTTGAATTTACAATTAATAATGCATCTACTGCCTCATTAGGAAAGGAAGAAACAACTTCTGTTAATGTGAGATTTATTGAAGGAGCAATAACAATTTGTTCTAACAAAACAATTGAAAGAGGGAGTATTAGTTTATTTGATTTTAATGGAAGAAACATCGATTTGCAAGATTGGAATGAAAAAGAGAACTGCTTAGTTAATTATGTATCGGTTGCTCAAGGTTTTTATCAGGTTAACTTTGTTATTAATGAAAAGGAATATTCAGAGTTAATATTTATTCATTAATCTATGTTTGGATGCGATGAATAGTTAATCATGGAGCTATATCGTATGTGTTTGCTTTCGTTTGAAACAAAGCGTATTCGTGTCGCAAGTATCAAAATGGAAGACGTTTATAAGTAGATCACGCAATAAAAAACTTATTCTTTCGTGATAATAATTAATTAAAATCAATTTTATTTGAACCTTTTAAAGTTTAAATTGTAGATTTTAAAGTGGACTGATATTTTATCGGTACCGGATATTATTTAACTTATTAAACAAAAAAAAATGAAATCACTCTCCATCTTAATTTTATCAATTGCATCAATCTGGTTTGCTTTAACTTCTTCTATCAACCCAGTATCGTCTAAAAAAAACGGGAAACAATCTGCTGCCATTTATGGCTTAAGTATAAACGTTAGTTCTGAACTTACAACTGAAGGAAGTATTGGGGCCGTTAGTTGGTCCTCCAGTATTACTGAGGAACAAATTGAAAGGATGAGAAAATTTGCAGAAAGTGCTTGTAGCGAAAAGCTTGATGCTGATGTTAGGTGCGTTTATAAATATAATAAAAAAGGGAAAAAGCTTGCTACACTTGGAAATGGCAATATTGCTGGTATGCCAACAAACTCCTTTAAAAATGCCGTTGAAAGTAACGATGATGACTTATTTATTAGTATTCAAATGCACATGACTAATGATGGGAAACCACTTAAGGTTGGAAAGAAGAAAAGTACAATACAGCCCAAGGCTTCAGGATTTATAAGAATCTTTGACCGAGAAAAGACCTTGATTAAGAAAGGAAAATGGTCACAGAGTCTACTTGAGGGTATTGTTAGTCTTGAAGATAAAGACGATGTTCTGACTCCTAACGACATTGAAACGATCTATAAATATATGATTGAAAATATGATTAAAGATATGTAGTTATTCATTGATAGTGAAAAGGAGATCATCAGATTTCCTTTTCACTATCGATTCAAATTGAGTTTTGATTACCTGTTTATCAGTGAGTTTGGCTCCTGTTTTTCGTAAATAATGTTGCTTTGAATTAAAGGAAATAAGTACAGGTTCAATGGTTTTAGTTTTATGAATCAAGGATGTAGTTTATTTTAGAACGGTTCCTTTTTTCTTAAAATGGAGTAAATTTTGAAACAATCGAAGCTAAATTGTTTCGCTATCTTAACTTTTTTAACGCTTGAATTATATTTTTCTCAATTCGATAATTAAATGATAAAATAGATGAAATCTTGATTCGTTGTTTTTTGACGTCTGAATCAAAAAGGCTATCTTAAAGAAAATTAATTCATTATGAGTCTAATATTTTTGGCATATGGGATTTCATTTGTAATGCTTTTAAAGCAAGATAAAAGAAAATCATACATTTTTTTCGCAATTGCTAGTATCGCAAGTTTAGGCATGTTTTTTTACCATACCGATTCCACACTAAATTTAAGCTTCTAAACCTATGAAACTATTAAAATACTTGAATAGTGCATGTATACTTATAGTTTGTAGTATTTTACTTGGCGCGCTTTATTTTCAGTTCGGACTTAGTGAAGATCCGTGCCCATTATGTCTTTTGCAACGTATGGGTATGATAGGTGTTATTTTTGGGCTTTCACTCAATGTATTTTTTGGGTTCGATGCAAAACACTTCAGTGTAGTAATTGTTTCAGCACTTATTGGCATATTATTTTCTGGCAGGCAAGTACTTTTACATATTTGTCCAGTAGATGGTGACACGGGATACGGAACACCGTTTTTTGGAATGCATTTATACTCTTGGGGCGTACTTATCTTTGTAGCCAGTATTTTGGGCTCCGCTTTGTTTTTGCTATTTCATGAAAGGTTTAAAAGGGAATCGAATCCTACTCCGCTAAACTTTGAAAGGTATTCAGTCTATTTAGCGACTTTAATTATTTTCGTAAATGTAATTGCTACAGTTTTTGAATGTCAACTTGGACCTTGTTGCGAAAACGGACCTTGTACATAAACATTGAGTTTTGGATGGAAAAAGCGGGCGCAAAATTATGTCTGTGCGACAAAGGAATCAACTCAATTAAGAAATTTCAAAATCTACCAAATTCCATTTTTCGTTGGAAACAATAAAGGCTTTCTACTTTCAGTTTTATTTTGAACTGAGTATAAGAGACTACAACTAGTACTAGTTTATATTAGCATTTATCAAGCGTATACCTTGGCAGTTATCATCATGAACTCGATCGCTTAGCCCTTTTTATTTAGGGACTTATACGGAGTAAAACAGCAGTGTCCATGTAAGAAATGCATTGACTAAAATCGTTTAATTTATATTAATTCCTTTGATTAATCGTCACTAGGGAAATGATGTTATTTGGAATCAATGTTAAAACCTTCTCCCACAACTCTAAATGATGTTCTTCTATTTCTTTGGTGATAACTGTCTTTAAGCTTAGAATCCTCTTCTGAATCAATAAATTCTTGGGTTAGAATTATACGATTACCATTTTCATCGAGAACAGGTTTTTTATCATCACCTTTCAGATAATTCGGTTGACTTTCTCCATAACCAGTGGCAATCAGTCTTTCTTTATCTATTCCTTTCTTAATTAAATAGTCTACACAAGATTTAGCGCGTTGTTCTGATAATCTTTGATTGTAATTGTCTGTCCCACGATAATCTGTGTGTGAGCTAATCTCAACAACCAAGTTGTCATTAAGAAGTAAAAACTCTTTTAATTCATCCAATACCTGTTGGGAAATCGGTCTTAATTTTGCCGAATTTAGATCGTACTCGATACCTTCAATTTCGATTTCTTCAGTAGGAATAGGCCTTAAATAGAAGTCGTGCTGCAACGTTGTAGTAATTGTTATCGGTTTTGTATCGATCGAAGTTGCATCGGCGAAATATTTTGGTTTAGTTGCCTTTATAAAAAGCTCCTGGTTTTGTTGCAGGCTTGAATGATAATATCCTTTTTCATCTGTTTTAATTTCAAAAGGGTCCATTTTGAATTCTATGTCTTTAAATGTGATCGTAGAATTCGGAATGATTTCATCTGTTTCTGAGTCGAAAACATAGCCTTCTATAGCAATTTGAATGGGTTCATTAGTAACTTCATAAATGTTATAGCAATGACCGTTTGGACAGTCTTCTCGATCACTAGAAAAGTAACCGGTTTGTATAAAGTCATCCCAAATCAAATAGGCATCGTCTTTACTCGAATTAATGGGAAACCCGAGATTTATTGGTTTTTCGAAACTCTTATTTTGTTTATTGAATTTACTCATAAAATTATCTAGTCCACCAATCGAATTATGCCCCTTAGAACTAAAAAATAATGTGGATGATATTTCATGCATAAACGGACTTTGTTCATCTAATTCTGAGTTGATTGGTCGTCCTAGATTACTTGCTTCTCCTGTAACATTGCCATTTTCGTCTAGTTCAATTTGCCACAGATCTAATCCGCCTTGCCCTCCAGGTCGGTCACTGGCAAAATACAATGTTTTACCATCCATCGAAACGAATGGGTTTATACTTTTGTAGCCAGGTACATTAACGCTTTCTGGTAGCGTAAAAGACTCATAAAATTTGAAATCTACCATTCGTGCCAAGTGAATCTTCTGATCCTTTGGATTAGCATCATTCCAGCGATTATAGTAAATGATGTTTTTAGGGCTATAATATCCAGATGCGTCATGTTGCGCAGAGTTTAATGGTCGGCCAAAATTTGTAGCTTCCTTCCAATCTCCTGACGAGTTTTGTTCTGTCCAATATATATCACATAAAAATTCACTTTGTTGCTTTTTAGGATCAAAAATAACACCTCCTTTTCTGGCACTAGAAAACATTAAGCGATCTTCCTTTCCGAAGAACATAGGTGCAAATGAAGAGGTGCCTTTATTAAAAACCGCAGTGTCCAATAACTCAACAATGACCTCCTTTTTTAAGTTTGTTTCGTCTAAAGCATAATAACACCCGGTTATTAGAAGTTGCGCACTTCGCAATAAAGAGTCTGAGTAATTATCGGATTGAATGTAACTTTCAAATAATTGTATGGCTTCTTGATGATCATTTACATTCATTTTCGCCACGGCATAATTGTATAAATCATCTGGAAATGAAGTGAAATTAGAGGTTTCTTCAAATGCGCCAACAGCTTTTTTATAGTCAAATGTTCTCGAATAACATGTTGCTATTTGATGCAAGAGGTAATCTTTAAGCGGAACTTTACGATCCGGACTAATTTCCAATTCTTTGTTTTTAATTTTTAATTTGGAAACCTCAATTTCATAAGGTATGGTTATCGTTTCTATTCCAGCCGAGTCACTCAGTGCTTTTTGATAATTCAATAGAGCATTATGATAATCCTCCTTTACAAAGAAATTATCAGCGTGGTATAAATACACTTTCCTAGCTTGTGCACTACTGATAAAAGGAATAATAAGAAGTAATATAAATAGAAACTTTTTCATAAATTACACATTACAGACGTGGACAGATTTTAGCCGTATTTGGTTTTTTCTTTTGATTGACATAAGTGACGGAAATTTCGAAACCACCCCTTCCTGTTGAGGCGGTGGATAGCGATGAGACATTTACGTCATAACCTATTTTCGCTACTATGTTCTCCATTTTCGCGCCTACAGAGAGGATCATCGCATCTTTTGCTCTATATACTACACCTCCGACAAGAAACATATCGCTACCTTTTAAGTAATATCCAGCATCCAAAGCGTAAGATTGTTCCCAGAATTTTTGCTGATGCATAATGAGTACTTTAGGTATTAAATAGAATAATTCCGTTATGTTAATGCGTGTACCAGCATGCGCGTAATACCTTATGGGTAGCCTGTTGTTTTGGTCGAAAAAAGTTTCTTGGGGCGTAGTTAGGTTAAATGCTGAAACTCCAACGAAAGGGTTAAGCCTGCTTTCTTCTTTTGCATAAAAATACATGAATCCTGCGTTTAAGACAGGTGTAAGCATAGATTGCCCTGAAAACGACTCGTTCGGGTCAATCGTTTGATTAAATTCACCTCCATTAGTTGTAGTGTACTGATTATTGTAAGATAGTAATTTGTATTCTATGGTTTTTTGAGTAATACCTCCTTGTAAACCGAATGATATGTTGTGAAACTTAGTACGATCTACAGATGTAGTATATGCAGCAGATAATGTTCCTTGCAAACTATTGAAGTTTCCAATTCCTGCTCTAAAATTTGAAACTTGTACTCCGAAGCCCCACTTTTTATAAGGTAAATCGAAACTAATCAGACCGGTTTGATAAGGCCTATAATTTACTGATTTCCATTGTGTCCGATATTGACCATGAAGCCGCCAGTTTCCTTCAAAAACTCCTGTCATTGCGGGATTCAAAAATAACGGTGCAGCATCATATAATGAAAGATGAGCATCTTGAGCCTTTATCGTTAAGGATTGAATAAAGACAATAAATATTAGGATCGTTTTTTTCATCATAATTATCTCATTAAGGTTACGTCACCTGATTTCTTAATAATTTGATCATTCGCAAGGGTAACGACAAAGGTCCATGTATAAACTCCAATTGGAGCATTTTGACCTTTATAAGTACCATCCCAACCAATGGAAGCATCGTTTGATGTAAAAATCAATTCTCCCCAATTGTCATAAATATTAAAGACCACATCTTTAAAGGGACCACCTCGAATTATAAAAATGTCATTTTCACCGTCAGCATTAGGAGTAAAACCAGTTGGCAATACAGGTGGAAGTGCAATATTTATTATCCGTTCCAGAGAGTCAATGCAACCTTTATCATCGCTTACTACTAAAAGAATGGTATAAGCGCCTCCGTTGTCATAATTGTGAACGGGATTAATAGAATTAGATGCTTCATTATCACCAAAATCCCAGAACCAATCGGTTAATACATTTCCAGAAGAGGCGTCAAAGAAGTTTACATTTTCTGAAACGAGTGCTGGGTTCGGATTGAAATTGAATTCAGCTTGAGGGGAAGGGTTGACGAAAAGTGTCATTACAGTATCATCTACACAATTGAGATCAGAGGAAACTGTGAGGTTAACTAATTGATTTCCAGAATTACTGTAGGTGTAGGTTGGGTTTTGCTCTGCTGATACTGATGTGCCAAAATCATATAACCAATTGTTAATTGTTCCGCTTGAAATATTCGATAAGTCAGTAAATGTAATAGGTGTATTTTCGCAAACTATGGTAGGTTCGAAATCTGCAACAGGAACCGGATGTACTGTAACAGGAAGGGTTATCGTATCATAACATCCATTACTTTCCCCTACAATTAGAGTAACATCAATCGTATCAGCAAAGGAATACGTATGAATTGGGTTAGCTGTAATTGATGATATTGCGTCTCCAAAATCCCAATCCCAACTGTCAATTGACCCTGAGGATGCCGAAGATAAATCATTAAATGTTGTATTATTTCCTAAACAAACAGTTGTTGAACTAAAATTAGCAACTGGCGAAGGTTTAAATGTGACGATAACATTATCATTTACAGGAGGACAACCAAAAACACTCGCTGATGTTAAAATAAGATTTACCGAGCCATTAGATATGTCATCTGCTGAAGGACTATAACTTGCTGAAATGGTACTATCATTTGGAATGAATGATCCTGTTCCTAAAGTGGACCATATAACTGATGTATCTTGACCAGATATTGTTCCGTTGAGACCTACAGTTTCGTTATTGCAATACTCCATATCTAGGCCGGCGTTTAACGTAGGTGGATCAATGAAATGAATTCTAAGGGAATCATTAATTACCGGACAAATTCCAGCGTTTGACTCTAGGAATACATCGATATAACCGACCGTTGTGTCAAGTGCTGATATGTTATATTGTGTGTTAATATTTCCAGGTAAAACAATGTTTCCCAATCCATTTGTACTCCACGTTGGAGTGTATCCTGTTGAAATTTGACCATCAAGATTGAGAACACTTAAATTCGAACAAATGGAATCATTTGATAAAATATTAACTGCCGGTGGATCTAAAAATGTAATAAGTATACTATCGGATTCAGCGAGGCAACCACCATTATTAGTAGAAGATAAATACAGCTGAATTGAATTACCAATAGTGTCGTTTGAACTTACATTATAAGTTGAAATTGGGTTTTGTGAGGTTGGCGAAAATGCTCCTGATCCCGATGTTGACCATTCACCTGACATTGTAGCTCCTGAAATTGAACCATTTAAGTCAATTGTATTTACACTAGAGCAAAGGACTAAATCATTACCAGCATTGACTAACGGAGAAGGAGTAAAGTAAATAATAACTGAATCGACATCATTTGGACAGCTAAAGACACTTCCAGCGGAAGTTAGAAACAAAACAACACTGTCTTGTCCTAAATCGGCGGGTGAAGGCGTATAAGTTGTTGAAAGGCTTCCAGGATTACCAAATGCTCCTCCGGACCCTCCAGACCAAGAACCCCCGGCTGCAAATTGAACAGAACCTGCTATTGGTATGGTTGTTAAATTGTTTTTACAGTAACTACTATCGGATCCTGCTTGTGCATTAGGTGATTGAATAAAAGTTATTTCCATTGTATCAGTAATTGGCTCACAATTACCGGTTGATGACAAAACAAAAGTTAATTCGCCTTGTGCATAATCACTAGGACTGGGGTTATAAGAAGTAATTAGATTCGTAGGGTTGTTTAAGATACCTGTTCCATTTAGAATTGTCCATTCACCAGTTGTAGTCCCTCCGGTTACACTTCCGCTCAAGTTGATTGAAGGTTCACCATCACAAACGGTTACATCTGCGCCGGCATCAGTAATTACTTTACGATAAAAGGAGGATAAATAATGGTACAAACATCCGGTTGTTGACCCTCCATTAATTACGCCTAAGGAAAAGAATCCGGCAGAATTGGTAATTGTATATTGATTACCTACTCCAATATCACTTACAGGATAGTCTATTTGAGTTCCTACCCACCCAGGCATACCTGGAACTGGATTAAAAACACCTGCGGGTATTGTGCCCGGTCCAGGGGATATTGAAAATGATGATTCATCGCCCGCTTCGCACAAGATGTTTAACAAGAATTGTTGTGCATTATTTCTTGATAGTGATACTTCATCAGACCCTGCACAATTGAGAGGTGGCAATATTGCCATACCTAATTCACAGCCATAACCAGACATATGCACTACATAAACCGGTTTATCTGATCTAACTGAAGTCAATAATTCGTCAATCGAATATTGTATTGTTTCACCTTGATTCATCAATTGAGTTGTTGCAACACCATCATCTATTGTTACAGTAGTAAAGTTTTCAGCTGCAATAATGAAAATTGATTCATTTGACCCCGTATTTAAGAAGCCTTTATTGATGATATAGTCGTTTCCGATTACATCTGTAGGTACAATTTGATCTCCCATTAAATCAAAACATCCACCGCCTCCTGAGGGGTTTACCGAATCATCATTAACTGTGATTGAAACCGGTTTGTCCGAAAAGACGATTGAACCACTTAAACTGGACCCTGGATTACTTGTTGTCATTACAACATTTTCACAGGTGTATACGTTACCTGCCAAGGGAAGCACAACACTATAGGTTATGTCGGCTGGATGTCCAACGACATCACAATTTGGTTTGATATAAATTGTGGTATTATCCTCTGTAGCGACTACAGAAAAGAATTGTCGGGGATCAGTAACTACACCATCCCCATTTCGATCATTCGTTAAGTCGCGGTTATTCCAAATCGTTTGAAATGGCGTGACGAACTCAACCCCCATTCCGTTTTGTCCTTTCAATGAATATGTTTCAGGATTATTCGGTGTACCAGGAGTAATATTTATTAAGTCTGATATGAAGTCATAAACCACCGTTATCTTTTCATCTGAAGTAATTTTAAATCCACTTGTTAAAATAACATCAGCAGGTTTACTTTCAATATCCAGAACTTTGTGGCTCATGGGAACATCGGCAAGAGAGTTTGCTGGAACTAAGAAAGTTGTATCATAACCCAATGCTGGTAATTGAATCCTAACATTCGTCGGGTTGTTAAATGTAGAAACACGAAAGGCCATCTGGGTGTTTCCGTCATGATCTGGTGTTACCCATGGTGCGGCAAACCAAAAGACAGTGTCGATTTGAGCATTTACAGAGGTAAAGCTAATCTTAAATAAGAATAGTATAACAACGATATATTTCAAAAATTTCATAGAATGAATGATTATTTTTTGTCTTTTTTGATCTTATCCTTTTCCTCATTAAGGATACTATTGTTTAATTTTTCATCTTCTTCCTCCAGAGTTGGTTTTTCTTTGGTTAGGTTAAAAGACAATATTACTTCATGTGATCCTGATTGATAGTTACTCAATTTTGAAAGAGCATAATCAAATCCATATCCAATGGTGAATCGTTCTTTAACATTAATACCAACAGATATCCCAGCAGTAGCATCCGTTTTATAAAGTAAACCAATCCAAAATTTATTATTGAATGTTCCCTTTAACATACCTGTAATTTGGTATGGAACAGGTTTGGTGTATTTAAACAATATACTTGGCTGAAGTTCAATTTTTTTCTTTTTGAATTGGTAATTGTACCCAGCTATTCCAGTGAAATGGAAATCAAGATTACTATTATAACTCGTGAACCTGATTTCTTTGCCTAATAAATGATGAATAGATCCCATAACGAAGAATTTATCAGAGTGTAGATTAAATCCTGCTGCTACGTCTATGGCATTAGCGGAATATACAGTACCAGTTAGAACATCATCACCTTGATCTGCTAAAATTGCATCATATAACTTGACTCTATATTGTAAATAACCCGGTTGAATACCTAGTCCAAGTTTGATGCTTTCATTTAACCGAAAATGATGTGCATAGTTTACGGAAAATGTAGTGGATTGCGTAATTCCAACATTCTCAGAAATAATTGAGGCGCCATACCCTATTTTACCTTCGTTCCTTACTGAACCATAAAAATTCCCCATTAAAAGAGAAGGAGCTCCTTGAAAGCCAACCCATTGATTTCTATAGCTCACATTTGCTACATGGATGTTTTTACTACCAGCAATAGCTGGGTTGTAATAAACATCATTTAAGAGAAAATTTGAGTAAGAACCTCGCTGCTGACTATAGCAGAGATTGCTCAACAATAATGCAGTTGTTATATATAGTATAAGTTTCATTAGTCTTTACTTTTTAATACGAGTATTGAACCCTTAAAAATTTCATCAGAACTACTGTTCTCGTTAAGTTCAATGATATAGAAGTACGTACCATCAGGTACTAAATCATCATTGAATGTGCCGTCCCAAGGTTCATAAGCTCCTTGTGACTCAAAAAGGAGTTGTCCCCACTCGTTGTATATCGAAACTCGTGCATTTGGATAAAGTAGGTTTAAGAAATCTAGCTTCCATACATCATTTTTACCATCATTATTTGGACTAATGGCGTTAGGAATAAGCGTATTAATCTCTGTTGTCACAGTGTTTATTTGGATTAACTGAGATGCACTGTCTGTGCAGCCTAAATCACCTGTTGCAATTAAAGATACGGTATAGGAACCATTGCTAAAATACGTATAAGATGGATCTTCAAGATTGGATACTGCTCCTGTATCAAATGACCAGAAATAATTGATTGAATTACTTGAAGTGTTAATAAAATTGAAAACTGCTCCAATATTTAAACCATTATTCGTATTAAAAGAAAAGTCTGCAATTGGTAATGAAGGAACACTTATGACTTGCGTACTCGTATCATAACAATTTTCGCCAGTACCTACAATCTGAGTAATTGTATAGTCTCCATTGGCTGCAAATGCTTGTGTTGGGTTTTGAATATTTGCATCACCTTGTCCTCCAAAATCATAAAACCAAGAGTCGATTGCAGAGTCGATCGCAGTCGATTGATCGGTAAAACTTATAGAGACTTGATTGTTAGGACAGCTAGCCGTATAAGTAAAATCAGATGTTGGGATTTCATAGACATTGACGGATTTGATAACGGTATCAGAACAACCATAAGTTGAAGTGACAATTAGTTGGACATCATAAGATCCATGTGTAGCATATAAATGCGCTGTATTTTGGGTTGAAGCATTGTTGTTATCGCCAAAATCCCATTGCCAATTATCAATCGCACCAAATCCTTGGAAGGAATTATCTGTATAAACAGCTTCTTCATATAGGCATTCCTCTGTATAAATGAAATTGGCTATTGGAGCATCAATAAATGTTATTTGAACGTTATCAGAGACATCCAAGCATCCAGGGCTGTTTGTAGACGTTAATGTTAAGAATAAATTTCCATTTGAAACTTCCGTGGATGTCGGAGAATATTGACTATTCAAATCTGTATTGGATGTAGAGTAAACACCTGCGCCGCCTGACCAAATTCCAGTTGTGGTAGATCCTCCAATTACACCACTTAAATCAAAAGTTGAGTCGTTTTTACATACAAGTAAATTTGCTCCAGCCTCCACTGTAGGTGATTGAGTGAAGTTGATCACAACACTATCATATTCGATTGAACAATTGTTATTTGATGTTGACTCTAGGTAGAGAAGTATGCTTCCATTCGAAATATCCAAAGGACTTGGGTTGTATGTTGCATTTAGGGTTAGGTTATCAGGAATGAAATTACCATTTCCAGAAGAAGTCCATTTTCCCGTAGTAGTTGCACCACTAACATTACCATTTAAGTTGATGATCGGGTTGTTTTCACAAACATTTATTGTATCAAGACCTGCATCTACTGCCGGCGGAGGCGTAAACACAATCTCCATTGTATCTGTTTCTGGAAGGCAAGAGCCAAAGTTTGTTGACGTTAATACCAGTTGAACAGAACCATTTGATAAATCTAATGGACTTGGCTCATAAACGGCATTTAAGGTTGTGTTATCAGGGTTAAATATACCTGTTCCTAGAGTTGACCATTGGCCAGTCGTGGCGCCTCCTATAACGGATCCGTTCAGGTCCGTAAGTGAGGCGTTTTCGCAAACAGATTGATCGGCCGAAGCGGAAACTATCGGTGCTGGTTCAACAGTTAATAAGAGCGTATCTTTCTTAATCGGGCAAACTCCTGTTGATGTTAGGATTAATTTTATGGATGAAAGTAGTGTGTCTAATGGGTCAGGGATATATTCATTCAATAAATTATTTGCTGGGCTAGAAAATGTCCCAAAACCAGTATTGCTCCAGACTCCTGTTACAGTTCCTCCGCCAACAAGACCGTTTAAGGGAATTGAAGTGTTTGCGCAAATTATAGCGTTGTTACCAGCATTAACAAAAGGGTAGGAAGAAAACTCAGAAAGATAACCATAAGCACTACCTGAGCTGTTATTTCCCGATAAAATACCAAGACCAAAAATGTCTCCAGAGTTTGTTACTTTGTTATAAGACCCAACCGGGACGTCTGTTGTGTTAAAATGCAATTGTGCGACTTTATATTCTCCACTTGTACCCGGTACATCGGAAAATGCACCTGCAGGAATTAGTGATGCGTTCCCGTTTAGCTCGAATTGATTTTCAAATCCTGTTCTAGTATATAAAGTTAGCCCCAGAGAATCGGAAGAAGACCTTGTAAAAGCTGTTTCGTAGGTCCCGGCACAAAATAAATTAGGTACTTGAGCCATACTTAATTCACAACCATACCCAGAGATATGAGTTGTGTAAACTGGTTTAGAACAACTGATGTAATTAAAAGTGTCAGAAAGAATAAGCTCATAAGTTTCACCAGAATTTATAAGAGCTGAGGTTGTTGTTGTATTATTAATAGTAATAGATGTTCCGTTTTCAATCCCCAAAATATATACGCGATCATGATCTCCAGTTCCTTTGTGAACGATATAATCTTCTCCTGTATATGTGGTAGAGGTTAATTGGTCACCCAAAGATGTTTGGCATGTACTATTGGTTAATGCTCCAGAAAATATGGTTACAGCAATTGGTTTGTCAGAAGCAACAATAGATCCTGCGAGTGTTGAAGCCGCAGTAACATTCATATCTCTTGCGCTATAGGTTTCACCTTCATTAAGGTTGACTATAAATGTAACGTCTTGGGCGTGGCCGGTAATTGCAGTCCTAGGGGTTATTAAAACCGTTGTATTATCTTCAGAAGCAACAATAT
Organism: Crocinitomicaceae bacterium; assembly: GCA_022447585.1. Taxonomy (GTDB): domain Bacteria; phylum Bacteroidota; class Bacteroidia; order Flavobacteriales_D; family Crocinitomicaceae; genus UBA4466. The sequence continues at coordinate 447,126 of JAKVAR010000006.1, forward strand.
CGATAGAAGAAAATGATGCAGGGCTGGTTGCTGAGTTGTTCCAAAATGTATGAAATGGCGTATAGAAATTGGTTCCTAATGCTTTGTTTCCTTTCAATGAAAAAAATTCTTTGTTTGATGAATTATTAAGTTCATAATAAGCACTTATTTGATTTGTTGAGGTGATTTTTATCCCGTTGTTTGAAATAACGTCTGCTGCTGGGCTCTCGATGCTTGCCAAAAAGGGAGTTAAATCAACAGTAGAATTAGTGTTTGCTGGGATATTTATATTAATAGGGGTAAAACTACCATTTGCAGGTAATGAAATATTTACATCTGCCGGATTATCATAGGTAAGAAAGTTTAATAATATTGGATTATCACCTGATGAAGCTGAAACTTCGGGAGCTGCAAACCAAAAAACAGTGTCAATTTGCGCTTTTACATTCGTTAAAATGCATGTGAGCAGTACAACGAGAATAAGTTGTGTGTAATTCTTCATTAATAGTAGTTCATTAGTGCGATGTTTCCCTTTTAAATAGGGGAAAACCAATTTTCTTAATACAAATGTAGGGGAAAATTATTAATAATTAAATAGTTAGCTTTTATAAGGAGTGATTCACCTTTTTTTTTGAATTAAAGGTATATTTGTCTTTACACTTGATTATATAAAATGAATTCACACGCAAAACAATTATCAATTTACAATTCTCTGAAAGGAGAGAAGGTCGTTTTTACACCATTAAAAGATGGATTTGTAGGACTTTATGTATGTGGCCCTACTGTATACAGTAACGTCCATCTTGGCAATTGTAGGACGTTTATTTCGTTTGATATGGTTTATCGGTACTTGATCCATTTAGGGTACAAAGTAAGATATGTAAGAAACATTACTGATGTAGGTCATTTAGTTGATGATGCGGATGAAGGTGAAGATAAGATTGCGAAAAAAGCTCGACTAGAGCAATTAGAACCAATGGAAATTGTTCAACAATATACATTGGATTTTCATAAAGTAATGGATCAGTTCAATAGTCTTCCGCCTAACATTGAACCAACGGCAACTGGACATATTATTGAGCAAATTGAAATGGTTCAAGCAATCATTGATAATGGATTTGGTTATGAATCAAACGGATCGGTTTATTTTGATGTGGAAAAATACAATGAGTCACACCCTTATGGTGAGCTTTCAGGTAGAAAAATTGAGGATTTAATTTCGAATACTAGGGATCTCGACGGTCAAAGTGAAAAACGAGCACCACTAGATTTCGCCTTGTGGAAAAATGCATCTACTGAACACATCATGAAATGGCCTTCGCCCTGGGGAATCGGATTCCCAGGTTGGCATTTGGAATGTTCAGCGATGAGTACAAAATATTTAGGAGAAGAATTCGATATTCATGGCGGAGGAATGGATTTGAAGTTTCCGCATCACGAATGTGAAATTGCTCAAGGAACTGCTTCTAATGGAAAATGTCCTGTTCAATATTGGATGCATGGAAACATGTTGACGTTGAACGGAAAGAAAATGAGTAAGTCTACAGGGAATTCAATTTTACCGCATGAGTTATTTTCAGGAGAGAACAATTTTATGGAGAAACCTTTCGACCCTATGGTTGTCCGTTTCTTTATGATGCAAGCGCATTACCGTTCAACTTTAGACTTTACCTCGGAGGCATTAGCTGCAGCTGAAAAAGGATATGTTAGATTAACAGAGGCCTTGTCGACCATGAAAGGTTTGAAAACGGCTGATGAGTCATCAACTGATGTAAAGGAAATGATTAGTAGTTTCTATAATGCAATGAACGATGACTTCAATGCTCCAATTCTAGTGGCAAATCTATTTGAAGCGGTGAAATTTATCAATTCTGTGAATGATGGTAAAGCAACGATTTCAAATGCTGATCTTGAGTTCTTACAAGCAGAGATGAATGCATTTGTTGAGGATGTGCTTGGATTAAAACAGTCTGTTGGAGGCGGAGAAGATAAGTTGTCTCCTGTGATGGATTTAGTTTTAGATTTAAGACAAGAAGCGCGTGCAAATAAAGACTGGACAACTTCGGATAAAATTAGAGACGGTCTCGCTAACGCAGGAATCACTGTAAAAGATGCTAAAGAGGGCACAACCTGGACTAACTCTTAAGTGATTCCTGTTCTTCACTTTATAAAAGATTTTTACTTGGTCTGAGTAAACAATTACTGAGGTCTACAAATTCCTTTGGTAAGAATATGGGAGAGTTTATAAATGCTGTTTCAAAGAAGGTTTAGTCATAAGTTTTTGGATTTCACGCAAGGAATGTGATGAGTCAATCTATTATCGAACTGCTTTGACATACTAATTACATCAAGCAAAGTGCTCATTTGAAAATTAAAAATTCTACATCTGAAATTCTTCTTATGCTAAAAAGTAGTATTATTACTGCACGGAAAAATTTAAACAATTAAGTTGACTTTTAAACGCATTACTTTAAACTAATCGCGTGTTACGGTCAATTCATAACTATTATAGATGATTTCTTCAGAACACGATAAAAAACTGTTTCTAATTGACGCATATGCCCTTATTTTTAGAGCGTATTTTGCGTTTTCTAAGAACCCTAGAATAAATTCGAAAGGACAAAACACTTCAGCGGCATTTGGATTTACGAATGCTTTAATCGATGTGATTAAAAATGAGAAACCAACTCATTTAGCTGTTGTTTTCGATCCTCCCGGAGGGTCAGTGAGTCGTAGAGAAGAGTTTACTGAATACAAAGCGCATCGAGAAGAGACACCAGAAGGAATTGTTTCGATGATTCAGCCAATTAAGGATATCGTTAATGCGTTCAATGTTCCGATTTTGGAAGTTGCTGGTTTTGAGGCGGATGATACAATCGGTACTTTATCTGTCATTGCTGAAAAAGCTGGATTCACAACTTATATGATGACACCGGATAAGGATTATGCCCAACTCGTAACAGAGAATGTTTTAATGTTTAGACCGGGAAGAGGTGGAAATCCTGCCGAAATTTGGGATGTAGAAAAAGTACTTGAAAAATTTGATGTATCTAATGTTAAGCAGGTAATTGATATTCTTGGACTACAAGGTGATGCTGCCGATAATATCCCAGGTATTCCAGGTATTGGACCAAAAACAGCATCTAAATTATTGAAGTTATATGGATCTTTAGAGGGAATTATTGAGAACTCGGATAAACTCAAAGGAAAGCAAAAAGAGAATGTTGAAAATTTTGCAGAGCAAGGTTTGATGTCTAAATCATTGGCTACGATAATTCTTGATGTAGACGTTGATTTTAATGAGGATGAGTTAGTGATGTGTCCTGCAGATTCAGATAAAATAAGAAAAGTCTTTACGGATTTGGAGTTCAGAAATCTCGCGCGCAGAGTGTTGGGTGAAGATATCGTAGTTTCTGCTGCTCCTATTATGGATACGAACGGACAAATGGATTTGTTTGGGAAACAATCAATCGCGGAAGAGATAAAACCCACAGAACCAGAAGATTTCAAAACCATTTCAACGGAGAATCACAGTTATCATTTAATCTCAACTCCCGAAGAGAGGAAAGAATTACTTGATATTCTGATGAAACAAAAAAAGGTTTGTTTTGATACAGAGACAGATAGTGTCGAGGCATTGCATGCAAACCTAGTTGGAATAGCTTTTAGTTATAAGGCTGGAGAGGCATTTTACGTTTCTACTCCAACAGATTTTCAACAGACTAAAGAGATTGTTGAAGAGTTTAGACCATTCTTTGAATCAACGAAAATTGAGAAAGTTGCGCATAATATCAAGTATGATATTAAAGTGATTAATAGATACGATGTTGCAGTGGAGGCTCCAATTTTTGATACTATGATAGCTCATTATTTAATTAATCCTGATTCTAAACAAAGCATGGATTTCTTAGCTGAGTTTTACCTAAAATATAAGCCAGTTTCTATCGAAAGTTTAATTGGTAAGAAAGGAAAGAATCAGAAGACAATGGCGGATCTGACGCCTGAAGAGGTTTATGAATATGCTTGTGAAGATGCTGATATTACATTCCAGTTGATGGAGATTTTTGAACCGGAAATTCAGAAAGAACACTTGAAAGAATTGTTCTATAACATGGAAATGCCATTAGTGGATGTCTTGAAATCGATGGAGCAAGAAGGAATCGCAATTGATTCAGAAGGTCTGACGAAATATTCTGTTGAATTAGGAGCTACTTTAGAAGAGTTAGATGCTTTAATTAAAGCAGAAGCGGGGATGGATTTCAATATTGATTCACCAAAACAATTAGGTGAAGTTCTGTTTGATCATATGCAAATTACGACTAAAGCTAAAAAGACAAAAACAGGACAATATAAAACAGGTGAGGATATACTCCAAAAGCTAGTTCACACTCATGCGATTATTCCTATGATTTTGGATTATCGCCAACTTAGAAAATTAAAGAATACCTACGTAGACCCTTTGCCAACATTGATGGATGAGGTAGATGGCAGAATTCATACGAGTTACATGCAAACTGTTGCAGCAACTGGTCGTTTGAGTTCGAACAATCCAAACCTTCAAAATATTCCAATTCGTTCTGATAAAGGAAAGGAAATTAGAAGGTCTTTTATTCCTCGTGGAGATGGTTTCCAATTGATGGCTGCAGATTACTCACAAATAGAATTACGTATCATAGCTGCATTAAGTGAAGATGACAATATGATAGATGCTTTCAGAACTGGAGTAGATATTCATAAGGCAACTGCATCTAGGGTATTCAATGTTCCCTTGGAAGAAGTAACAAGAGATCAACGTAGCTCTGCAAAAGCAGTCAATTTCGGAATAATTTACGGTCAATCTGCATTCGGCTTGGCTCAAAATTTAAATATTTCGAGGAAAGAAGCGAAGCAAATTATTGATAGCTACTTCGAACAATATCCAACAATTAAAGGATACATGGATGGAGCGGTAACAAAGGCTCGCGAGAATGGGTACGTGGAAACAATAATGAAACGCAGACGCTATTTGAGTGATATTAATTCAGCGAATGCAGTAGTACGTGGTTTTGCAGAAAGAAATGCGGTAAATGCACCAATTCAAGGTTCTGCCGCTGATGTTATTAAACTGGCTATGATTGGTGTTCATGGAGCAATGAAAGAAGCAAACTTGAAATCGAAGATGTTACTCCAAGTGCATGATGAACTTGTCTTTGATGTGCACGAAAGTGAAGTTGAACTGATGCAAAATCTAGTTAGGAAAGAAATGGAATCAGCTGTAGAATTAGCCGTCCCTATGGAAGTAGAAATGGAAGTAGCTGATAACTGGTTAGACGCACACTAAACTTATGGCTAGAGTTGAACAGTTTTATTTATTGTCCCACATCTTCATTTCGTTGATTGGTGCAATTTTATTGTTGGCAACGTGGTATAATATTCGAGTAAGATTTAATAAAATTTTAAAGGAAGATGAGCTGCAGCAAAGAGTAGATAAAGGGCTGGCCTATTTGAGTGCAGCAGTTTTTATTTGGGTTTTTTCAGGCACATGGGGCTTGTTAGCGATAGATGGTAGAATGGAAAACTCTATGCTTAGCCATGCGGTCAATAGTTTTTTCTCTACGCTAAATAGCTTTTTCTTACTATTATCTTTATTCTTCTTGGATGATTCACCAGGTTTTATTCATAAAAACACGAAAAATATTAAGTTGCTTTCAATTGGAATTTTGATCCTTTCTGCAATGTCAATTTTATTTTTTAAATGGTTTGAAACATCTGGTTCAGTATCAATTCAGTATCAATTTATTCCAGATTTAGTCTTATCTGTATTTACGAGTTTACTGTTGATTGTTTCCTTGTATCGTGTATTTATTCGAAGAGGTTTTAGATTGATTGCATATATTTCAGTTGTTACGGTGTTAGTGATGATGTATTCTCAATTACCCGAAGTGTTCACTGTAATGCATGACATATTTGCATCGAGCTTAATGAAGATTATTGCGAAGACCTCCCTTATTTCTATATTCTTGGTACTGGCTACTAATTGGGTGATTCAGCTAGCGAGCACGCCAAAATCAAGTGAAATGACATTAAAGGTATCGGATTGGTCATTGATCGTTTTATCTGTGCCGTCGAAAGGTATTTATGATGAACAAATTGATTTTGAATCAAAAACAACTCAGTTTAAAAACCTTTTAAAGTTTGCTATTCGACGAAAATTTGGTGATACTAACGATCAATACATAGAAGTTGGAAACCAAGGAGAAATTGCTAGTCAAACATATCTAACAAGAATTATTGAGAACATAAATGCGATTGCCAATCGAGATCAAGAAGATCAACTTGAAAGAAAAGATTTGTTCACTTTTGTTGGACAAGGGAAGTACCGTCTAAGAGTTTTACCTGAAAATATCACTATAGATAAAGCTCTTTTGAATGAATTCACCAATGACATCGAACAGCTAAGTTATAAGAGTGTTGTTGGTTAATTGTTTGGAAGTCAAAGCGTTAGTTCTGGTTACAAAAAATTACAATCACCTATAATTTGGTATAATTTGCTACGTCCATATTTTTCCAATTAACAGTATTTCATCTTGCGAACTCTAATTGTAAAACAGTTCACAAAATGGAAAAATCAGAAATTAAAAAAACAGAATTACCTCAATTATTTGGTCATCCGAGTGGGATGTTCTATTTATTCTTCGCCGAATTATGGGAACGATTCTCGTTTTATGGTATGCGCGCGTTGTTGGTTTTATACATGACTACCAAATTGCTTTACACCGATGAAATGTCATTGGGCGTTTATGCTGCATATGGTTCTTTGGTATATGCAACTCCAATTATTGGGGGTATGCTTGCCGATCGTATTTTAGGTTATCGGAGGTCCATTTTTATTGGTGGGGTTTTAATGGCAATTGGCCATTTATTCATGACATTCGAAACGCCTTTCTTCTTCTATACTTCTTTAGCAATAATTATAGTTGGAAATGGTTTTTTTAAACCGAACATCTCTTCATTAGTTGGTGCTATTTATGAGGGTCAGGAAGAGAAAAGAGAGGCTGGATTTACGATTTTCTATCTGGGTGTAAACCTTGGAGGAATGCTTGCGCCACTCTTGTGCGCATGGTTAGGTGTAGAATATGGATGGCACTATGGATTTGGATTGGCAGGTGTAGGGATGGTTATCGGAATACTTTTCTTCTATAGAGGATTGAAACGAGATTCTTTTGGAGAGCACGGTAAGCTTCCCGATGCTCAAATTAAGTTGTCCAAATTGGAAACGCAAAGAAAGCAGGTATCGGTTATATTGATGGCTATTGCTTCCGTTCCTCTTTTTGCAGCAATCATTTATTTCTATCAATATGAGCATTGGCTTGTACTTATTGCAACAATTGTTGTCGCTGTTGTTTTAGGACGCATGTTGATTCAGGTTTCTAAAGTTGAAAGACAACGACTCTCGATCGTAATTTATTTTACGCTAATGGCAACTTTATTTTGGGCGATTTTTGAACAAGCGGGTTCTTCTCTAACACTTTTTGCAGATAGAAACGTGAATCTTATTTTTTTAAATGCAGCACAAACTAACAGTATCAATTCAGGTTTTATCTTTCTTTTAGCTATACCATTCTCAATTATGTGGACCTACCTTTCACGCAAGAAGAAAAATCCTAAATCTCCTGTAAAATTTGCATTTGGATTGATTCTATTAGGTCTAGGTTATTTGGTTTTTGCTATGAGTGCATATAGGGTCGATAACGCCGGACAAGTTCCTATGTTTTATCTTTTGTTTGGCACGTTAATTTACACTGTGGGTGAATTGTTTCTTTCGCCAGTAGGTTTAACGAAGGTAACTGAGTTGTCCCCAGCTAAGTATGCAGGGTTTATCATGGGAGTTTGGCTTTTGGCTTCATTTTATGGACACTTTTTTTCTGGTCAAATTGCGAAATTAACTGCGGTAAGTTCGTCAGGTGAAGCAAGTACTGCTTTGCAATGGATGAATCCGCTAATTGAAGTTTGTACGGGAATGGATTTTAATGTGGTTTCAACACAATCTTCTGCATTTCAACAATTGTATCAGTATGTAAGTATTTATACTCTTTTTGGTGTTGTTGCTGTTACGATAGGTCTATTATCTTTATTGATAGCTCCTTGGATAAGTAAACGAATGCATGGTGTACATTAAATTATCTTGCAGGCCTAGAATAACTGCGACCAGCATACCTGAAATCGGAAATGTCAAATGGCTTTTCTGATTTTAGGTTTATCTCTTTAGGAATTAACATTAGGTAGATTTCAACTTTATCATCTAGCAAGGATTTTCCTTCGGATTTACACTTGATAATAACCGTAGTATCATCATAATTAGGAAACCCTAAAGGCGATGAAAATTCAAATAAATACCATCCAGATGCACCACCAAGCGAAAACTCATTTATGCACCGCCCCTTTTTGGGCAATAAAGAGCCAACATAACTATTTGATTTTGGAGCAAATAGTGTAAGTTGATTTCCGATAATTTTCAATCTGTTTTCGTCAATATCTTCATAATCAGTGCCGGTGGAAAAACTTGGGAGAATAGCCAAACGCGGAACAGGAATTTTGAAAGGATACCAACCTTCTTTTAATGTAAAGTTCAATAAGATGAAAGACATATAAACTAAGAAAGCGGCAATAACCCATGCAGAACCTGCAAGTGCACTGTTACCATAATTGTATCCATATTGAATTGATAAAATGATGTATTCGATCATAAGAATTGCGAACATTGCAAACATTAGGATGTCTAATTGATATGCTCCATTAAATGTTTCTTTTGTAAAGAATCTGGAGTTACCAATGGCGTTTTTTTGGAAGAAAAACCAGATGCTAATGGTAATAATGAAAAAGATTAAAGTGACTATTTCCATTCCTTCTGCGGAAGAACTAATTAGCCAAAAATCATAAAAACCATGTGCAATGGCTGCTAAAACAAACCCGATTAAAGGAACTAATTTCTTCCATATTGGATCTTTGATTTTGAAACGTGCTAAAACCAATGAATAGGCAACTATTGAAGCATCGAACATATGACCCATTGTAGACATGATTGCACGAACAACGATGTTTTCGGCATCTTCTAAATAAGTCCAATTCTCGGCAAAGGCAAAACCCAGTGCGGCAACAGATGCATAAAGTATATAATCGAAAGGCTCCTTCATTTTCTTTGTTAACATCGCGAAAGCTAACCAAGGGATTAATTTTACGATTTCTTCAGAGCCACCGATTACAATCACACAATACAAAAAATCATTCCAACCTGAACCGTTAATTCTAAACTCTAAAACATAATGAGCAAAATCGTATAGTGGAAGACAGAAGAATGTGAAGAATATACCACCGATAAATACTTGAATCAAATCGCTCCACTTTTCTTTGTTGAAGATGTCCATTTCGCGTAAAAAAATGATCCACATAATGGAAATACATAATCCTGCCAAAAATGGCATCAGTCCAATGTTAAATAGTCTTTCTTTTATAATTATCAAGGTATATTTTCCATAGGCTCCATGCTTAAAATATTCGGGCTTCAAGATGTAGTGAGGTAATTGTTTTGCTTCTTCGGAATTGAGGATAAAATCAGAAAATTGATCTGTTTTGTAGTTTTTGTAAATCTCGTATAAGGCTATATATGACTTTTGATAAGTTGGGTTTAATTCTATTTCTTTGAGGAAGTGAGCTTCAGCAATCTGAAAATTACCGGTTTCTCCTAGTTGAATTCCCCGGATATAATTTATGAAACGATTTTTATTATAATCTAGCTCATATCCAAAGTTCTTATCTATAAATGGTTCCTTATCTCTGCACCTCATTAAGGCGTACTGAGTAGCAATAGAAAGGATTTCTGGGTCGTCAGTGAAACGTTCAAAATTGATGTATGTACATTCAGAAATAAGCTCTTCAATGGAAGCATCAACATAATCGAAATATAAAGGGATGTCGTTTGGTGTAGCATTTAGTTGGTATTCATAAGCCGCAATTAAATCTGTACCAAAACTTTCTTCTTCAGATTCTTTCAAGTTCTCTTCGGCGGTAATCCAGCGGCCACTTGATCCAAGAATGTTAATTAGAATGATAGGAATGAAAGTCATACCAACAAGTATTATTAGCTTGTTGTATTTAAACCAAATAGATTGATGTTTGCGTGAAGAAATAAAGTCTGAACGATAAATGATACCAATCACAAATAAAATAGTAATTAGCGCGAAAATCATAAATGAACTTATTTTAGAAAAGTTAGCCGATACTTAATTACTTTTGCTTCGGCTCCGGAGTTTTAACCCAATTTTCAGATTCAATTAAGGCGTCAAATAGTTTTTCGAAAGCTTTCAATTCTATTGGGTAACCATAACGTTTTACAACTTGTTTTTTAACGCCATTCAAGACAATTGAAGTTGTTGTTGAAGGTAAATCTGATATCCCAGCGTTGTCATAAACATCTTCCATATCCATGTATTTTATGTCTTTTGCCTTTTGAGCAAATGCGGCCATTTCTTCTTTAGATAATTTTGCCGAAAACAGACCCTCTAATTCCAAGTTCGCAATTGCATGTAATGTTACTGTTCCATTATTGTATATTTTCAATTCGAAAACGGGACATGTTCCATAGCAATACCCACGTTTCATTGTGGCGAAGATGTTGTCTTCTGAAAGTTTTGCATTTTCTTCAGAAAATTCCACTTGATCATTTTGAATTGTTTCTTTGATGCTTGAAGATTCCGCAGCTTTCTGTGTATTGGCGCAAGAAGCGAAAATGAATGTTATAGCAATTAATGAAATGAGGTATCTGAACATAATTGAAAATTTTATCTAAAGGTATCGTTTGTGTTTGTAATTGCAAATAGTTTGCCACTAACAGTGTATTTGTATCTTTAGCTATGCGAACTTCTATTTTATGTGCCTTTTTGTTGTTTTTGTTTTCATGTCAAGTTGAGCAAAAACAAGTTGATTTAAACCCTGAATTAGTCGGATATGATGCAATGCAATTAAGTTTGGACGAAGCGGAAAGGCTAGTTCATCTGCCATTAGGATGCATTGATACGGAATATCCGAATAAGTTGAATCAAGTAATTAGTTCTGATGATGACTTAGTCTCTCCAACAGATCTTCACCCTGCTTTTTACGGTTGTTTTGATTGGCATTCTGCGGTTCATGGGCACTGGTCTCTTGTTCGTCTTTTAAAATCGTTTCCAAATCTGAAAGAAAGGAGTGTAATTATTGATAGATTGAAAGAGCATTTATCCAAAGAAAACATCTCAGGTGAAATAGAATATTTTGAGCTTGAAACAAGTCAAGGGTTTGAACGAATGTACGGGTGGGCATGGTTGTTAAAACTTTCTGAAGAATTAAAAAGCTGGGATGATCCTGAAGCTATAGTACTAGAGGAAAACCTCAGACCGCTTTCAGAATTGATTGCAAATAGAGTTGAAGCGTTTTTGCCAAAATTGAATTATGCCATTAGAGTTGGAACACATACTAACACTGCTTTTGCAATGACGATGATATACGATTATGCAGTTGTATATGGTAATGAGTCCTTGCTTAGGGTTGTTACAGATAGAGCGAAGTTTTATTTTCTAAATGATATAGATTGTCCGCTGGGTTGGGAACCAGGTGGATATGACTTTTTGTCGCCTTGTTTGGAAGAAGCGGATTTAATGAGGAGGATATTAAGCAAGGAAGATTTTAAGCGATGGTTGAAAGAATTCTTACCTCAAATAACAAAGGGCGATTTTGAGTTGGAGCCGGGGTTAGTTTCTGATCGTGAAGATGGACATCTAGTTCATTTGGATGGCTTAAATTACAGTCGTGCATGGTGCCTTTTTGGTATTGCAAAGACGTTACCAGAATACAATTATTTAGTTGAGGTGGGAAATAAACATATAGAACATTCGTTACCGTCTTTAACAGATGGCAATTATGAAGGAGGGCATTGGTTGGCTAGTTTTGCGTTGATGTGTTTGACGGATTAATTAAATTGAACAACCCAACCTCGATTAATCAGAACAGTAGTTAATGTGTGAAGTTCTTTTGCATTCGTTATGGTTTCATGAATGTTTTCGAAGGTTAGAGTGTTTCCATCGATTGTTGGGTTTAAGCCAAACGGGAACAAATAGTCTTCTTTTGAATCATAACCTTCAGAAAATAAAATCCATTGTTTTAAAAGGTTTATCGATTCATTATCGGTTACTTTAAAATCAGACGACTTAACGGAGCAAAAAAAGTCAATTGAGCATTTTGACCGAGTCAATAATACATTCAATCGATTGCGTCCATTTGCAGTGTTCATTGGTCCAAAACGCATATGAAAATCTCCATTTTCATTTTTACCATAACCAAAACTGATCATTAAATGGTCACATTCATCACCTTGAACGTTTTCTAATGATTTCAAAAACCCCTTATTGTTGTCAATGTTATTCGCTAGCTTTTCTTGAGCAGAATTTGATAAAGCACTCCAGATAGCAGAGAGTTGATTTTCGGAAAAAGCAACAATACCGATATTGTCTGAAAATTTCAAACGATTTTCTATTTGATTGGCGATAGCTTTCGCTTCTAGCTTGTTTTTGCCGTCTATAAAACGTCCTTCTTCAATGAAATAATGATTTAATGGATTAATGGCTTTATAGGCAGGATAGGCGCGAAGTTCACTTTGATAGAACTGTGTATTACTGAATTCGACTAAACTTGGATGCTGACTTCTATAATGATGTTTTAATCGCACGTTCGGCCAGTAGTAATTAGCTTGATGAAGAATGTCCAATGGTTCTTGTTCTCCTGATTTAAAATAAGATGTTGGTCCCATTTGATGTTCATCTCCTGCAATCACAATTTGGGTAGAACGATGAATTGTTCCTAATGCATTTTGAATTGGAATTTGACTGGCTTCATCAAAAATTGCAAGATCAAAAATAGCTTCTTTAAGAGGAAAGCAATTGGCAACCTGAGTTGGGTTACTTAACCATATAGGCTTTAGTAGTTTAATCCAAATTGATGCTTCAGATTGTTGCATCTCCCTTAACGATGGATGGCTCTTTGTTTTTCTAAACTCTTTAACTAAAATGGCTTTACCTTTTCTTAACGTAGCTTTGAGTTTCTTTTGGTCTTCTGAAAGTTTTCGAGCCGGTGTATTTAGAATTTCATGATAGAATTTGAACTTCGAAATAATCCCACTTTCTATTTCATTCGAAAATGATTTTTGCTCTTCTTGATAGGCACTCTGAACATCAATTACCAGTTCTTTTATATCTGCTATTTTGAAGTTTGAAAATGCTGGAAACTGCTCTTTAAATCGAACAAAATGGCTTTGCAGAAGTTGACCTTCATAAGATTCTAGACTTCTATTTCCTTGTAGTGATTTTAAGGCTGATTCTTCCAGCGAAGTCAGCTCTTTCTTTAGTGATATAATTTCTCCTAGCTTAATGGATAGCTGGTTAAGAAAAGAAATAATATTTGTGTCATTTTTGAAGTTAAAATGCGCCTTCAAATCCAGGTACAAATTTTTGATTACCGTATGATGGGAGGTCATTTTTCGCCTTTTATGCGCTGGAATTTGTTTTAATTCATCCCATTGTTCTGTACTAAATTGATTTAAAGTTAGGAAGATTGAATCCACTTCAATTTCTGGAGAATCTATGCCTAAATCGCAAAAATCAACTAAAATTTTTGAGTATCGTTTGTATGATTCAATTTCTTCTTTTCTTTTTTCCAACGTTTTTAATGCCGAATTAAAAGAGGTGTTGGCAATAGATGCCCACCTTTTCCTCAAGCGTTTTCGATCGAAATAACCCGGCGAACTAGCGATTGCATTAATCAATTCGTTAGTTTCAAGTTCAGATGGAATCACTTTCCAATGGGATTGATTTTGTGCAATGTTATCCAATTCAATAGCGGCTGCTAAATGCTTTTTTCGTAAACTTAAGAAACGTTTATTGGGACGTGATCCAATGTTAAATATGGGAGCATATTTTTTGTAAAACTCATTCTCAAAAATTTGGCAATTAACGGCTTCTTTTTGTATTGTGCTGAGTGAACTCCATTGCTCAACTTCAAATACCTCTGATAATTCAGAAAGTATAATTTTCCACGCTTCAATTTTCTCATCTAAATGATCAAATTGATCACCACTTATAACGCTAGGTTTTAAATATCCAACAACATTATCGAGTTTTAAATCATAGATTGATTGAATCGAATTCTTTGACTTTAAAAAGGAATCAATTGAAACGACTTCACTCGTGTAATTATGCTTAATCAAATGATGTCTTTTGGCAAGTTGGTGAAATTGAGTAAACGATATTCCTCCAATTAATTTATTATTGCTCAGTAAATCCAGACTCATTTGAAGTTTGTCTAAATATTGGTCAGATAAGAGTAGGTTGTTTTCTGTTTTCAAGATTGAATTTTCTACGAAATCCCAAGTGGATTTTAAATCTTGCAAGAATGACCTACTTATATTATTTGCACTAGCAATAAACGAAAATTTATCTAGGTTGAATGTCGAAAGCTTTTTTTGAATAACTTCCAATGCAACTCTTTTTTCAGAGACAACAATCGCAGATTTGTCTGAATAAATGAGCTTTGATATTAAGTTTGTTAACACCTGCGACTTTCCCGTGCCTGGAGGGCCCTGAATTACACAATGTCCACGAGCAACCTGATCAAAAACAAGGTCGTGGTCAACGTCTGAATTTAGAATAGATTTTCTGGTTAGCACGGATGACTTGAAATTATTCTCAACATAACCACCAAAGATTTCAGCCAAATTCGGTGATTTCTTTAAAGAAATGATTTCTTCTAATTCTTTGATGATAAAATATCGGTGATGATGAAAATTTCCAATGCTTTGAACTGCTTTATCTATTGCGAAACCAATTTCTCGAAGTTTTTCGAAGGTTTCTTCTTTTGTGTTTTCTTTCGTTAAGTTAAAATCGGAAGCTGAATTCTCGATTAGTCTTATCAAGAATGGATTAATGAATTCTTCAACTTCTATTTTACTAAAAGTTATTTCACCTTTAATTTTATTTAAATTAGATTCTAGGGGAGTTATGAAAATGGGAGTTTGAACGGTTTTGTTATTAATTTGATGTTTTACAATACCATCAGTGGTGCAAAGTGAGTTAACCCCACTTTCTTTTTTAAACTTTTTTGCATCTAGCAGGATCTTTTTCGGGAAATAATCAAGCTTAAAATTGAGTTGACCGTCATGAAAATGTAGCTTTTTATTTTCTCCTGAAATATGAACAAGAACATCATTTATATTCATTTGAATACTTTCTTGTAACAATTCCTCAACTCTATTTAGCAAATTCATAGACAAGCCATAAATGTAATCAAGTTAGATTACATTTTTCGGGAAATTAGCAGATATACATGGAAATATTGTGTTTTTTAGCTTAATCCCGAATTAGTCATGAAAAATAAAATGAGCATCGTTTGAATATTTACATCAATTCGTTTACCAAATAAAATAATTTACGCATTACTCGAAGTGGAGGGTTTTAAAAAAATTCAAAACATACTTGGAAAATATTCAATACTCTGACTCACCTATAAATTCATGCGGTTTTATTGCTGAATCTAAAGCTTTTTTAAGCTTTCAATTGTTATTACCTTTGTAGTGGCTAATCAATGCATATTTAAAGTGAAGTTCGGAACGAAAGCAATTCATGCTGGTATTGAAGCTGATAAATCTACGGGGGCTATTATGACCCCAATTTATCAAACTTCAACATTTGTACAAGAAGGAATAGGAAAGCATAAAGGCTATGAATATTCTAGATCTTCAAACCCTACAAGGGATGCCCTTGAACGGAACATTGCCGCTTTGGAGAATGGAAGATTTGGTGCTTGCTTTGGATCTGGTCTTGCTGCCATTGACTGCGTGTTGAAAATGCTCAGTCCTGGTGATGAGGTTATTTCAACTAATGATCTTTACGGCGGAACTTTCAGACTGTTTAAGACAATATTCGAAAAATACAATATCAAGTTCCATTTTGTAGGTATGTCCGATGCGGAAGTAGTTAAAGATAAATTAACGCAAAATACTAAATTGATTTGGGTAGAGACACCAACGAATCCAATGATGAATATTATTGACATTGAAGAAATGTCAAAAGTTTCAAAAGAAGCAAATGCTTTGCTTTGCGTAGATAATACTTTCGCTACACCATATTTACAAAACCCCCTTGATTTAGGGGCTGATATAATAATGCACTCAGTAACTAAATATTTGGGAGGTCATTCTGATTTGGTAATGGGAGCGTTGGTTACCTCAAGTGAAGAAATTGCTAATGAGATGTATAGAATTCAGAATTCTTCAGGGGCGGTAACTGCTCCAATGGATTCTTTCTTGGCGTTGAGAGGCATTAAAACCTTACATTTGAGAATGCAAAGACATTGTGATAATGGCGAAAAGGTGGCGAAATTTTTAACAGGGCACCCAAAGGTTAAAGAGGTGTATTGGCCTGGCTTTGAATCTCATCCGAATCATGATATAGCTCGGAAACAAATGCGTGGCTTCGGGGGTATGATTTCCTTTAATTTATTAGGAGATAAATTAGAAGATGCCCATAGGGTTTTGAATAAAGTCAATGTTTTTGCGTTGGCCGAGTCATTAGGCGGAGTAGAATCTTTAATTGGGCATCCAGCAACGATGACCCATGCATCAATTCCGCAGGAAGAAAGAGAAAAAATAGGAGTCGTAGATTCTTTGATTCGATTAAGTGTTGGTATCGAAGACGCCGATGATTTGATTGAAGATTTGAAACAGGCACTGGACTAATATTAAATTTATGAATTATAGTAAGTTCGCAGTAATTGGAGTAGGTAGATATGGATCTACTATTGCGCGTCGGTTAGCCGAAAAAGGAGCACAGGTATTTGCTTTTGATCCTAATGAAGAGAAAATTGAAAGCATTAAAGATGATGTGGCCTTTGCTGTAACACTAGATGCAACTGATATTCGTGCGCTAAATTCACAGAACCTGGAAGAAATGGACGCTGCGGTAGTTGCTATTGGTGAAAATTTTGAAGCCACAGTACTTACATGTGTTCACCTACTAGATATTGGAGTCAAAAGAGTGATTGCTCGGGCAAGCGGAGATCATCAACGTCTAATTCTTGAAAAAATTGGAGTAACTGAGATTCTTACGCCAGAGAATGAGGTCGCCTATGTTGTTCGTGAAAAACTATTGAACCCTAATATTGTTTCTTTCCTACAGCTCCCTGATGATCATGAAATTGCAGAAATTCGCGCACCAAAAGGTTGTGTTGGACGATCAATTGATCACGTCGGATTTAGAAATAAGTATGAAATGACTTTAATTACGATCAAAAGAGAGTATGAGGTTACGAAGAATGGAGAAGATTGCACTGAACAACATATTATCGGTGTACCTAAAAGTGATATGCTCATAAAAAATAAAGATACGCTGGTTGTATTCGGTGCGGCAAAAAGTGTTGAACGTTTTATTGAAATTAACAACTCGCTTTAATGTATATTGTTACTGGGGTTTCTCGTGGTTTAGGAAAGGCTATTGTTGAACAACTTTTGGCTAATAATGAAACGGTTATTGGAATTGGGAGAGCGCATAATATTGAGCACACTAATTTTTCCTTTGTTAAATGTGATCTCAAAGATATCGCAGCGATTCGTAATTTGAATTTACCGACTTTTGAAGATGAAGTGGTACTTATCAACAATGCGGCGATTATAGGAGAAGTTAAGCGTATTTCAGATCAAAAAATGCTTGATTTAACGGAGGTTTTAACAGTAAATACAATTGCTCCGGCAGAGTTGACTAAGCGCATTTATGATTCTACTTTGATTAAGCATACATTCAAATTGATTAATATTAGTTCTGGAGCTGCAAATAGAGCTATACCATCTTGGGCGGCCTATTGCGCTTCAAAAGCTTCATTGAATATGCTAACGGAATCTTTTCTAGCTGAAGAAAGAGAGAAGGGCAATGAGGTAACCGCATATGCGGTATCTCCTGGCGTTATTGATACGGATATGCAAGAACAAATTCGTGAGGCCAATCCGGAAGATTTTTCAAGCCTGGACAACTTTAAAGCGCTTCATGAAAATGATGATTTATTTAGTCCCCAAGAGGCAGCAAATCGTCTTTTGAAACTCATTTCTATGCCTTTTACAGGTGAAATCAAGGTTGATTTACGAACAATAGATCTTTAAAATCAATCAGTTATACCGTTAAAACCTACCTGGGTACCGATTACACGTTTTATTTGTATTTGCGCAAGCCTTTGCGTATCTTCACAACGAAAGTTTATTGCACATTTACTTCTAAAACTATGAAAAAAACTATACTCTCCCTTGCAGGGATTGTTATGTTTGGGCTTAGCTTAAATGCCCAAACAACAGCAATTGACCTGTCTAACACCCGTGATGGTGAAAATGTTGAATACTGTACTCAGCATAAAAAACAAGTTGAACTATTACAAAATCCGACGTATGTTGAAACATTAGCTCAGGATGAAATAATCAAGGCTCAAGAAGCTACTCAAGGTTTAACTTCTACTCAAAAGGCAACAACGTATTATATCCCTGTTGTTTTCCATTTACTACATAACAATGGACCTGAAAAGATTGATGATGAACAAATGTTTGATGCTCTTGATATCTTGAATAGGGATTTCGATTTACAGAATGCCGATGCAGCAAATGTTGTAAATGCTTTTAATGCAAGCAATCCAGCAGCTACAACAACTCCAGCAGATGTTGATATTCAATTTAGACTAGCAACGATTGCTCCAGATGGAACATGTTTTAATGGTATTACACATACGGTAGATCCACTCGCTAATGATGGAAGTGATGGGTCTGACCAGGTAAATGTTATTGTAAACGGAAATGATGTTTATCAAGGAATTTGGCCTCCAACAGATTACTTAAATATCTACGTTTGTGGTGAGATCGGTGGAGCTGCTGGTTATACATTTAATCCATTTGGATCTGGTATTAGTATGTTCTACAATGGTATTTTTATTTTGCATAGCTATACAGGTACGATAGGTACCTCTTCGCCTTTTACAGGTCGCTCTTTAACACATGAAGTAGGTCACTGGTTAAATTTGGCTCATCCATGGGGCCCAAATAATAATCCTGGTAACGCATCAAGTTGTGGTGATGATGACGGAGTTCAGGATACCCCTGTATGTATTGGATTAACTTCTTGTAATCTATCTGCAAATTCTTGTTCAAATGATAACGGGTATTGGGGGTTTGATCAAATTGACAATACGGAAAACTATATGGATTATTCGTATTGTTCAAAAATGTTTACACAGGGTCAGGTAAATAGAATGAGGACTGCATTATTATCATCTGTTGCTGGTCGTAATCAATTAATTACTCCTGGAAATTTGGCGTCTACGGGAGCAGATGGAAACTTATTCTTATGTAGAGCTGAGTTTACAGCAGATCGCACTTCAGTTTGTTCAGGAGAGGTAATCAATTTTACAGACGAGTCTATTAATGTTGCAAATGGGTGGACATGGTCTTTTCCTGGAGGATCTCCAGCTACTTCTACTAGTCAAAATCCTTCGGTTACATATAATACTCCAGGTATTTATGAGGTTTCACTGACAGCTACCGATGGAAATCAAAGTGATTCCGAAGTTAAATCAGCATTTATTCGTGTTTTACCTGGGGCAAGTTCTTTGCCATTCTTAGAGGGGTTTGAATCGTACTCAACGCTTAACAACATCGAAGAGTGGGAAGTTAAAAATGAAGAAGGAAATGGGTTTATTTTAGCAACAAATACTGGCCACACTGGAACTAAATGTGCCAAGCTTGCAAATAATGGTCAGGCTGAAGGCACTTTTGATGAGCTGATTGCATCTCCAGTAGATTTGTCAGGAATTACAACTTCTGTTACGTTAAGTTACAGATATGCATACAAAAGAAAGAATACAAGTGATGATGATTGGTTCAGAGTGTATGTAACTGCGGATTGCGGCGAAAACTGGGACTTAAGAAAAACGCAGCACGGGTTTCAATTGTCTTCATTAACTCAAAACTCGTCTTTTACTCCTTCTGGACAGGATGATTGGACAACAGTTCACATGACAAATATTACCAGTGCATATTGGGTAGATAATTTTAGATATAAATTCCAATTTGAAGCAGGTGGTGGAAACAATATGTACATTGATGATATCAATATTTATAGCGGAAGCCCTTCTGATGAACTTGTAACGCCAAATGCAGGTTTAACAGAGGGAACTTTAGTCTCAGGTTTAGGCGTATATCCTAATCCAACTGATGGAGATTTAAATATTCGATTCAATATGGGAAGTGATGAAGATGCAGTTTTGTATATTCAGAATGTTGCAGGACAAATCACTCAACAAACTTTAGTAAAAGCTAAAACTGGTTTAAACTTAGTTCTGGTCGATACTAATAACTTATCTACTGGTTTGTATTTCTTAAAGCTACAGGTTGGAAATACGCAACAGACAGTTCAGTTTGTTGTGAAGTAACAAATGTTAAAGAAAGGGCCTTCATATGAAGGCCCTTTCTTTTAAAACATAATTATATGAAAAAGTCATTATATTATTTGTGCCTCATTTTGAGTTCTACCTTTTCTTTTGGCCAAGAAAAGCAAGTGAATCCATGTGCTACTGATCAAAAAACAGCGGAATATGCAACCATGCCTGCATATCAGCAGAACTTTTTAGAAGCTCAAATAGCTGCAGAGAATGACGTTGCTGTTTTTGCCCCGAAAGGAACTGTTTACAAAATTCCGATTGTATTCCACGTTTTGCACGATGGTGGAGAGAATAACATTAGCAGAGAACAAATCTTAGATGCACTTCGAATTTTAAATGAAGACTATAGATTACAGAATTCGGATTTTGATCAAGTGGCAACTGTTTTTGCTGGAACTCAAGCTGATGTTGAAATTGAATTTGTTTTAGCATCTAAGGCTCCAGATGGAACTTGTTTTACTGGAATTACTAGAACTTATGACCCCGTAGTTAGTAATGATGGTAGTTTGAATCAAGTTCAAGCCATCCGTGATGGTAATGATGTTTACCAAGGTGATTGGTCTGGAAATAAGTATTTAAATATTTTTGTTGTGGGTTCTATTTCTGAACCTGGATCTAATTTAATAACACTTGGTTATACTACTTATCCGCAATGGGGTGGCCTAACAATGTCTAATGGTTTTCATGTAATTCATGATGCTGTTGGGTCTATTGGTACTGCTGGTAGTTTTGACGAGTCAACTTCTACTCATGAAATTGGACACTGGTTGAACTTGCGTCACACTTGGGGCAATTCAAATAATCCAAATGAGCCAGGAAATTGTGATGAA
This sequence comes from Crocinitomicaceae bacterium, assembly GCA_022447585.1. GTDB lineage: Bacteria > Bacteroidota > Bacteroidia > Flavobacteriales_D > Crocinitomicaceae > UBA4466. The sequence goes on from JAKVAR010000006.1 coordinate 468,461, forward strand.
GATGATTTGGTAGATGATACTCCAAGATGTGCCGGAATTCAAGGAGGTTCATGTAATCCGGCAAACCCAAATCCATTAAACTCTTGTAATCAAGATAATGCATATTGGGGGTTTGATATTCAGGATCAAGTGGAGAATTATATGGATTATGCGCATTGTGGAAGAATGTTCTCAGAAGGACAGAAGCAAAGAATGCGAGATGCTTTAGAGTCTAGTGTTGGAGGTAGAAATAACCTTTGGACAACGCAGAATTTGATTGATACAGGAGCGGATGGAAATTTGTATTTGTGTAAATCAGAATTTTCTGCGGATAGAACAACAGTTTGCCCTGGTGAAGTTATTACTTTCACTGACGCCTCGTTTAATGTGGTTAACGGTTGGACATGGAGTTTTCCAGGAGGTTCACCAGCAACTTCTACGGATCAGAATCCTATAGTTACATATTCTACTCCTGGAATTTATGAAGTAACTTTAGTCGCAACAGATGGTGCAGTTACTGATACAGAGACTAAAACAGCTTTTATTAGAGTGCTACCAGCTGCCAGTGCTTTGCCAATTATAGAAGGATTTGAAGACTTAACAACTTTGACTAATATCGAGGAATGGGAGGTGAAAAATGAAGAGGGTGAAGCATTTGAAATAGAAAATTTAGTTGGATTGAATAGCTCTCAATCTGCTGTGCTTAAAAACTATGGAGAAGTTGAAGGCAGTTATGATGAACTAATTTCTACCCCGATTGACTTATCTGGTGTAACAACTAATATTACGCTGAGCTTCCGATATGCTTATAAGAGAAGAAATAATAGCGATGATGATTGGTTTAGAGTTTATGTATCCAATGATTGCGCTGAAAGTTGGGCATTGAGAAAGACATTACACGGTTTTCAAATATCGCCAAATGAGCAAAGTTCTAACTTCATTCCATCTTCGGAAAATGATTGGACAACTGTTCATATGACCAATATTACAAGTAATTTCTTCGTACCTAATTTCAGATATAAGTTTGAATTTAAGTCTGGTGGAGGTAATAACTTCTATATGGATAATATCAATATTTATGAAGGTAATCCTTCGGATGATCTCGTTTCTTTGGAAGAAGGTGCTTCGACAATTCAAGGAGTAAATATTTATCCAAATCCGACAGATGATGAATTGAATGTTGCATTTAAGGTAACTAATGATGAAACGTTAGCGTTAATTATTCAGGATGTTTCTGGAAAACAGTTGAAATCAAATACGATTCATGCAATCGCCGGGTCTAATCACGTTTTAGTTGATACTAGAGATTTAGCCGATGGTGTTTATTTCGTAAATCTTAAATCTGGGAACTCGAATAAAGTAATTCGATTTGTTGTTCAATAATTCAAACAGAATACACATTGAAAAGCCTCCAAAATGGGGGCTTTTTTAGTTTAGAATCTTGATTAATTGAGCTACTGATGATTCCTCTAAGGTATGATTAACTTCAATTCTTGATTCTACTAATTTAGATGCGGTGCTTGTTCCCCACGCAATTACTTTGGCTTCCTGGGGGATTCTATTTTTTAAAAGAAATCCTTCAACATTAGATGGACTGGTGAAAACGTATGTTTGACAAGCGTCTATCTTTTTCTCCTTAAAGGAAGTTTTGTAAACATCTAGCTCAATAACTTGATTGGGGTCAAGTGCTGAAGAAATCGATCGTAAAGAAAGATTAGAGATTGGGAAAAGTACCGTCTTTTCACCTGCCCATATTTTAAATGATTCGGCAACGGAATTAATATCTCCACTTTTCTCTCCTACAAAATTAATTTTATGGCCCATAGATTTTAATAACTGGGCTGTTTTAGGACCAGTACAGGCAATTAATGTGTTTATTGGTATGTCACTCCGTGATTTAAAAAAAAGGACTGATCTTGGGCTTGAAAAAAAGATAATATCATAAGTTTGCGCAATTGCAAATTCAATAGCCTCAAACTGAAGGAAAGAATGAGCGATAACTTCCGCATTTTGATTTTCTAAATGACTGATTAATTCAGTTACTTCAGAGGTGTTTTTGGATATGAAAAGACGCGAAGACACCTTTTTATTATTGCTTTAAATCACTAATAACTCTTTCAGCCATAACTTCGAAATTAGTCACTTTATAGTTAAGACTAATGCACTTTCCGTTGAGTCCTTCTGCAAATGAGACATATAAATTGTGTGATTCATCGCAGTACACACCAAGTGGTAATTGACATCCTCCATCAAGTAAGTTAAGTACTTTACGTTCTAAATCAATACGTTTTTGAACTTGAGGAAAATTCATTTTCTGCAGAATATCATTCAATTCATCATCATCGCTTCTGATTTGAAGGCCTAGGACGCCTTGGGCAGGAGCAGGAACAAATTCAGATGGATCAAGAATAACTTCTAAAAACTCGGATAAATCAAGTTCTAATCGATCTACACCAGCTTTTGCCAATAGAATTGCATCATAGTTACCCTCTCTTAGCTTATTAATACGCGTAGGTACATTACCACGTAAATCATTGATAGTTGTATCCGGTCGATATTTCATAACCTGCGATTTTCTTCTGGCAGAAGAAGTTCCAACAAGGGCGCCTGCCTTTAAAGACCACTTTCGAGAGGCATCAATCGCATTTTTGTTAATCAATAAAATATCCGCTGGATTGGCTCTTTCAGAAACACATGCAATTTTCAATCCTGCCGGAGGATTTGTCTCTAAGTCTTTGTGAGAATGAACAGCTAAATCAATCTTTTTAGCCAACAGTGCGTCTTCGATTTCTTTCGTAAAAAAACCTTTACCCTCCAGCTTGTCGAAACTTAAATGTTGAACAGTATCACCTTGAGTTTTAATAATATTCAATTCGACAACACATCCTAATTTTTCCAGTTCAGATTTTACAAAGTACGCCTGCCATAAAGCAAGATCACTTCCTCTTGAACCAATTACAACATTTTTCATAATCAGTGCTTTTTAAGCAGTATTTCTTTGGCCATAAGCATTGGCATACTCATGTACTTTTTCTCCATGTAACCCAGGATTTTCTCAAGCGTCTCACGTGATGCATCATCTAGATTGTTTAATTCTTTTTTGAATACTTCGTTCATCGCGGTAGCCTTAATTTCTTTCACTTTATTTGGGACTTCGCGCATCGCTAATTCAACCGTTCTAACCTGGTTAATGTGCTTGAACTCAAATAATGCTTCGGATATAATTTCCTCGACGTGCTGAATTTCCTTTGATCGTGCTTTTAAATTTTCGTTAGAAATTTTTTGAAGAATCTCAACAGAAATATGCTCAACATTATGGGCATTTATGATTTCAGGAGATAAATCTTGCGGTATAGCAATATCAATTACAGTTTTTCTTGAAGTTTCACCTTGAAGTAAATTCTCGTAAATATCAGGAGTTAGAATGTGATGCTCAGAACCAGTGCAAGTTATAATGATATCAAATCCTTTATTGAATGTGTTTAAATCTGTAAGTGGTAATGCCACCCCGTTTAAATCTGAGGCCAGTTTTTCAGCTTTAGAAAGTGTTCTGTTGAAAACATAAAAATTTGTGAATCCATGCTTTCGAAGAAAACGACTCATATTTGTATTTGTAACTCCTGCACCTATAATCAAGATGCGAGATTCCAAAGGAATATTGAGATCTCTTAACCGATGATAAGCTAGGGAAACAACAGATACTGGACGTTTAGCAATGTTGGTTTCAGTATATACCTTTTTCGCCGTTTCAATTGTATGACGAATCATTAAACGGATCAAATCTCCGGTTAAGTTCATTTTACGTGAATTCTCAAAAGCAGCCCTAACTTGTGTGATAATCTCTCTTTCACCGACAACCATTGAATCTACAGACGAAGCAACAGAAAGTTGATGTTCTATGGCATCTAACCCCTGATAAACATCTCCGTTCGAAGAAAACAAAGTGCGTTGATCATTATCAAAATGTGGATATAATTCGTGGAAAAAACGATCAAGAAAAACAAGATCGACATTCTCTTTGGTAACAAAAGCAAACTCGACGCGATTACAAGTTGAAAGGTACATCAACTCGTCAAGTTCTAACAAGTGTTTGAAAGCAGAGAATCGAGATTCTTGATTTTCCTCTTCAATATGCAATTTTCCTATTTCTGCAATGGGTAAATTACGATGCGTAAATGCGACGATATGTAAAGTCTCCAGACCTTTATTTTTTATCACGTTGCAAATATGATGAGTTCTGGCTTTTCTTTTGTCATTTATTTGTCATGAATTAGTAGTTTAGAACCCATCTAAATAAGGCTGAAAGTTGCATTATCACTGCTTTTTGCTTATTTCTTGATTAATTAGTTGAAATAGGTATCTTTAAACCAATAATTTACCAATGAAGTCAATAGAATTTGAGTCTGCTCAAAATGTAAAAATCGAATATGAATTAGCGTCTGTAGCCCAACGTTCTGCTGCTGCTATGATTGATTTTTTTGCTTTCGCAATTTACTTTTTGATCTGTAGCATGGTTATGGGTTTCCCAGATTACTTTGATTCAAATTATGGGTCGGAATTGTTTATCCAGCTCTTGCTAGTAAAAATTCCGTGGATTTTTTATAACCCAATAATTGAATATTTAACACAGGGACAAAGTCTTGGAAAGTATGTATTAGGGATTAGAGTAGTAACTATTTCAGGAGAAAGACCAGGTTTAAGAGAGGTTTTTACAAGATGGATCTTTAAAGGCGACTTTTTATGGATTAGCGCTGATTTTTTCTTGTTGTTTTGGTTCGGAATTGGAATTCTTGGAATCATCTATGCTGGCACGTCTGAAAGAAGACAAAGAATGGGTGATGTCATGGCAAACACCATTGTAATTAAGAATAAATCGAGCATACGTTATTCGCTTAAGGATGTGCTTTCGATTAAAAATCAAGACAATTACACCCCCGTTTACAGTGATGTGGTAAAATTAACCGATGAAGATATGTTGCTTATAAAAAACACGATTCAAAGAGTGCGTGCCAATCCGAATCCTGCAACTAAGGCGTTAGCCATTGATATCGCAAACAAAACAGCGGAATTAATTGGCTTAGAGGAAACACCTAAAAAAAGATTACAATTTTTGCAGACTTTACTGCAGGACTATGTAGTTTTGACCCGATAAGATTCATAACATGTCGAAACTTTATATTGTTCCTACACCGATAGGAAACCTTGAGGATATCACTTTACGTGCTATTCGTATTTTACAGGAAACTGATTTAATCTTTGCAGAAGATACAAGAGTGACTAAAAAACTGTTGAATCATCTTGAAATTTCTAAGCCAACTCATCCTTTTCATGCACACAATGAGCATAAAGCATTGTCAAATGCAATAGATAAGATTAAGGCAAACACTTCAACGGTTTTGGTTTCTGATGCCGGAACTCCAGGTATTTCGGATCCTGGGTTTTTATTAATCAGAGAATGCTTAGCCAAGAATATAGATATTGAGTGTTTACCAGGACCTGCAGCTTTAATACCTGCTTTGGTTTCAAGTGGTTTTCCATGTGATCGTTTTGTTTTCGAAGGATTCCTTCCACATAAAAAAGGTCGACAAACTAGGTTAATTGCCATTGCCGAAGAAAAGAGAACAACGGTGTTATATGAATCTCCGCATCGTTTAGTGAAATGTCTAGGACAAATCTCTGAATTTATGGGAGAAGACAAACAGGTTTGTGTTGCTCGTGAAATCACGAAAATGTATGAAGAATATAAACGTGGAACGGCCAAAGAACTGAAAGAGTACTACGAAGCAAATCCGCCGAAAGGAGAGATTGTAATTGTTATTGAAGGTAAACAAGGTAAGTAATGGGAACTATAAAAAGCGAAGCATACTTTTTAACAAAGAAGGGGAATGCCAATGAAGCATTTGATTTAAGGCCTCTGGAAATTAAAACTCCTAAAAACAACGAGGTTTTAATTGAAGTAGAGGCATTCGGATTGAATTATGCCGATGTTATGGCGCGACGTGGTTTATATAGAGAAGCACCGCCATTTCCTTGTGTTGTAGGATATGAAGTTGTTGGAAGAATTACCCGTGTTGGACCAGATTCGGATCAATCGAAATTAGGTAAGCGCGTTGTTGCTTTTTGCAGATTTGGGGGTTATGCAAAGCATGTGATTACAGATGATTACGCAACCGTTGCTGTTGGTGATCAACCTGCTGAGGGCTTACTTTCCCTTTGTACACAGGCAGTTACGGCTTATTATATGGCTGACTATTTAACTCCAGTACATAAAATTGATACGGTTTTGATTCATGCTGCCGCTGGTGGTGTAGGAACGATGCTTATTCAATTAGCAAAGCTTAAGGGAGCGACTGTTATTGCAAAGGTTGGACGTTCTGAAAAAATGGAATTGGTTAAGTCTTTAGGAGCTGATTATGTGGTGAATTATAACGACTCAGATTATCAGGAACAAGTAGAAAAACTGCTTAACAACCAACGAATAGACATCAGTTATAATCCAGTTGCCGGTTCTACTTATAAAAAGGACTTCGCTTTATTAGGATCGGGAGGAAGGTTGATTTTGTTTGGAGGTTCTGAACTTTCAAATGGAAAATGGGGAACCCTTTCTAAGCTTAATTTCGTGCGTAAAATGGGACTTGTACTTCCTATTGGTTTAATGATGAGATCAAAGAACATTCTTGGAGTCAATATGCTGAAAATAGCGGATAATAAGCCTAAAGTATTAGAGTATTGTCTTCAAAGTGTTGTTGATTTATATTCAGAAGGGAAGATTCAACCGCAGGTAGGTGGTGTATATACTTTTGATAAAATTGCTGATGCACACGCTGATTTAGAAAGTGGTAAAACAACGGGAAAACTAGCCGTGAAATGGTAATTAGGGTGGATAAGGTCCTTCGTAACTGATACAAGGGTTAGTTCCTGTAAAACATTTAGCAAAATAAGTGAATTCGAAATGCTCATCTCGCGAAACATTAAAAGTGAAGTCAGGTGTGTTTTTCCAATTTTCATAGCACTTCGCATCAGCCATTTGTTCATTTGAATTGGAACTACCATGCTTCGAGATAAAATCCTTTATTGCTAAGGCTTTATCTATATGAAAAACGAAATAATCGCCTGCCGGAATTTTAAATGTAAAACTCGTGTCTATATTGCGCTCAATTCTCCATCTATTTTTATCTGAAAGAATAGAATCAGAAGATATATAAAAAGCCTTTTCCTTTGAAATAGAGTAGAATCCCATTTCTTCTTCCTGAGTTGGGTATGCTCCACCGCAATAAGGGCGATGGATTTTGGAGGTGAGAGTAACCGTAAAAGTCTTATCATTAGAACCTTCGTCGTGTGAACTAACGTTAAAAACATTGGAACAACTAGTCAGAATGAAAATTCCTATTAGAAGAAATTTAAAACCCATCAAAATCTTGATCTTCAATATTTTTACGCACACGCTCTTCCATCTCCTCATTGTTTTCCTCATTCCCGCCTTTCCCTTTTAATCTAGGGATATTTTGAAGTAATACATCAGAAACTTTCTCACCTCGATATGAAATTAATGCGAACATCATTATCATACTTGTGATAAGAATAGGATAAAGAAGTAACCCAGTATCGAAGTTTGGAATGTTAATTGTTTCACTCTTCATTAAAACGAAGAAAAGAAGAACCGTAATCAATCCTCTAGGCGCAATAAACACCTCTGGGAACATAAAGTCCTTAGCGAATAGTTTCAATGAGATAAATCTGACAATAAATAAAATAGCTACAATCGCTAAACTATTCACAGCTACTTCTACATTATATAAACTGGAGATTGAAATACTAAGTCCGAATACTACAAAGAAAAACGTACGAATTAAAAATGCAGATTCCAGTGTTAGAATATGGAAATCGTGCAGGATAGGCTTCACTTTTTCCTTATCGAATAGTTTAGAAAGTCTACCTCTAAAGAAAACATCTGTGTTATTTAGGACTATACCGAAAGCCAGAATTATTAATAGAGATGATAGGTGAAAATACTTCCCAATTGCGAAAAGTAGCAGTAGTACTGCAATAATCAAAAACAGTTTTACCTGCATTCTTAAATGTTGGAAAAGATATACCATCACATAAGCAACAACTACTGATAATATTACTGTACCTATAACATTCAAAATAATCTCCCAAAAGAGACTTCCTTCACCAGCCCCTCCTTCTGCACCTATCATGAAATAGAAGACCATAATCCCTAAAATATCAGAGAATGTACTCTCATAAACCATGAATTCACGCTTTTTTCCAGTTAATCTTCCAACACTAGGGATAATAATAGCGCTACTCATAATACTTAAAGGAATCGCATAAACCACAGCTGTATACAATGTTGTGCTTGGGAAAATATACATGAAGAAACCAGCTAAAGCAAACATAGAACCAAAAATTCCCAGATTAGCAATTATGAATGATTTCATTATTAAACTGAGTTTCTCTTTTTCTAGTTTAAGATCTAAGGCAGCTTCTAAAACAATCATTACCAGTCCAATATTTCCTAAAATCTCAAGAATTGAGTTGAGTTTAAGGTCTTCGTCAATAATATTATAAGCATTCATGACTCCTTTTAACCCCATTCCTAAAGCAATAAGTAATAATACTGAAGGGATATTTGTCTTCTTAGCAATGATATTAAAAAAGAAACTTAAAATAATGACACCAGCCAGCGCCATAATAAGAATATATGAGTTCATTCGTCTTTTGTTGGTAAAATCAAATATAAGAAAAAGCGCTAGCTTTTGATAGGACAAACGTTAGTGCGGACATAGCGCTAGTTTCAATGTTTATCGGAGATGAACTTTGTTACTTTTTTCCACCGCTGAAAAAAATAACAAAAAAATCTAGAAGCTTTTGAGGCGATTACGCTGTATCGTTGCCCCACTTTATTCTTCATGCTCTTTCGCTCCGATATGCAATTCCGAATAGTGCCCAACTATCGCTTGCAAATGCTTCATTGATTGAAGCAATAATGTTTCTTTATAGAAAGAACGTTCCTCACCAAAGGATTTTACAAAACCTCCAATTTACTACAATGAAGTTGTTTACCTATACAGAATTAAACAAAGGTGAATTTTATGCGTTATCATTTATTCATACTGTCAATTTAAACTTCTGACTTGATTTTTTTAAAAAAATGTATCAATTGAAATATTAATCGTAATATTGCGATATATAATTATAACGATGGGTTTAACAAAGACCGAAAATTACACGGATGAACAACTTCAAATTGCTAAAATGATGAAAGTTATGGGGCATCCGGCACGTGTTACAATTCTTCAATCTATAATTAAGACTGAGACTTGTGTTTGTGGTGATTTGGTGACAGAAATTGGATTGGCGCAGTCAACAATTTCACAGCACCTGAAGGAGTTGAAAGCTGCCGGTTTGATTCAAGGAACAATTGAAGGGACAAGCATGTGTTATTGTATCAATGCAAAAAATTGGAACATGCTTAATGAGCAAATGAATAGATTATTTAATTCGGCAAACTGTAGTGATACGGATTGCTGCTAAAACAACATGAGATGAGTGAAATCAAATATCCAAGAATGCATGTTTCTTTATATGTTAAAGACATTGCGTCAACCGTAAATTTTTATTCTACTTTTTTTGGAAAACCAGCGTCAAAAGTAAAATCAGGTTATGCGAAATATGAGTTGTCTAATCTAGGTTTAATTATCTCCTTTGTTGAGAATGCTGAACTAGTTCAATCAAACTTCGGTCACCTTGGTATTCAAGTTGAATCTAAAGAAGAGATGGAAAGAATGTTAGGGATTGCAAAAGGCCAAGGGATCGTTTCTTTGGAAGAAATTGGAACTTCTTGCTGCTATGCAGTTCAAGATAAATTCTGGGTAACAGATCCTGATGGTGTACAATGGGAGGTTTATTATTTCCATGCTGACTCTGAGTTTAATGATCCACAATATAGCTCTGGAGAATCTGCTGCATGCTGCGCACCAACACAAGAAGAGAAGCCAAAAATTAAGATGATAGAAAGTACAAATTTAAATAGTTGCGAGCCTGGTTCAGGATGCTGTTAGTAAATTGAAATTATGAGCAAAAATGTTTTAGTGCTTTGCACAGGAAATAGTTGTAGAAGTCAAATTGCAGATGGTTATTTGAAGGCTTTTTCACCGGAAGGAACAAATGTATACAGTGCGGGTGTTGAAACTCATGGAGTTAACCCAAAAGCCATTGAAACAATGAATGATGATGGAGTTGACATTTCGGGAAATACTTCCAATCATGTAGATGAATATGCGAATGTTGATTTTGATTTTATTATAACGGTTTGCGACAATGCAAAAGAACGCTGTCCATATTTCCCATCAAAAGCGCAAAAGTTTCATTTTAACTTTCCTGACCCTGCAAAGGCAACGGGAACAGAAGCTGAAATCAAAGCTAGTTTTGAGTCAACGCGAGATATGGTAAAAACCTATATCAAAGAATTTGTCTCAGCATATTTATGAAAAGATATATAGCAGAGTTAGTAGCCACTTTTTTCCTCATTTTTTGTGGAACAGGTGCAATGGTTATTAATACTGAGATGGATGGGGTAATATCTCATTTTGGAGTTGCAACTGCTTGGGGACTTATTGTCGCAATTATGATTTTCGCTTATGGAAGAATTTCTGGAGCCCATATGAATCCTGCAGTGACTTTAACACTTGTGATTTTGAAGCTGCATCCTAAAAAAGAGATTATGCCTTATTTCGGTGCTCAATTAATTGGAGCTTTTGCAGCTAGTTTTATCCTACGAGTAATGTTCCCGGAGAATCAATTGCTAGGGGCTTCAATGCCTCAAGGCTCAGATTTACAGTCTTTTGCTTTAGAGTTCATTTTGACATTCATGTTAATGATTGTTATATTATTGACTTCACAAGGGAGAAGAATTGAACAATATTTTGCACCCATAGCAATTGGATTAACTGTTATGCTTGAGGCGCTTTATGCTGGTCCGATTTCTAATGCAAGTATGAATCCATTTAGAAGTTTAGCGCCTGCAGTTGTTTCCGGACATATTGAACACTTATGGTTATATCTGGTAGCTACTACATTGGGGGCAGTAACTGCAGGTTTATATTGGATTTGGCAGAGAAATTATTGAATTCCTAGTATATTTAGAGCGTTCAAATAAGAAGCAGACTCGAATGGGGGTGAATCAAAATTTTAACGTAATTTTACGGAAGAAAAATTAATTTTAACAAACACAACATATGGCAGAAGTAATGACAGATCTTGGGATTAGTGAGATTTTAGCTCAATTCGGGATTGATCCAGTTAACAATGGTGCCTCTACAGGTGGACATTGGTTTAACACTAGAGGAGAGAAAATTGAATCAGTATCTCCAGTAGATGGTAAAGTTATCGCAACTGTAAATGCTGCAACTGAGGCAGATTACGAGGCGGTAGTTCTTAAAGGACAAGAAGCATTTAAATCTTGGAGAAAATGGACTGCTCCGGCTCGTGGAGAAGTTGTTCGTCAGTTAGCAACAAAATTACGTGAATACAAAGAGCCTTTAGGAAAGCTTGTTTCGTATGAAATGGGTAAATCTTACCAAGAAGGTTTAGGTGAGGTTCAAGAAATGATTGATATCTGTGATTTCGCAGTTGGTCTTTCTCGTCAACTTCATGGTTTAACAATGCATTCCGAGCGTCCAGGACATAGAATGTATGAGCAGTATCACCCTTTAGGAATTGTGGGTATTATTTCTGCATTTAATTTCCCGGTGGCAGTTTGGAACTGGAATACGGCCCTTGCTTGGGTTTGTGGTGATGTTTGTGTTTGGAAACCTTCTGAAAAGTCTCCAATTACTGCTTTAGCTTGTCAACAAATCACGAAAGAAGTATTTGACGCTAATGGCGTTCCGGAAGGAGTTTCTGGTTTAGTTATTGGAGGTGCTGATTTAGGTGTTTTAATGTCTGAAGATAAAAGAATTCCTTTAGTTTCTGCCACAGGTTCAACTCGTATGGGGAAAGCTGTTGGTAAAGCAGTTGGTGCACGTTTAGGGAAGTCTCTTTTAGAGCTTGGAGGAAACAATGCAATTATCGTTACTCCAACTGCTGATTTAAAAATTGTACTACCAGGTGCGGTATTCGGTGCTGTAGGAACAGGAGGACAACGTTGTACTTCAACTAGAAGATTAATTATTCATGAAGATGTATACGATACTTTCGTAAATGCGATTGTTAATGCTTACCCACAATTAAAAGTAGGTAATCCATTAGATGAGTCGAACCATGTTGGCCCATTAATTGATAAAGATGCTGTTGATATGTACTTAGCTGCTTTGGAAAAAGCAAAGGCTGAAGGAGGTAAGATTTTAGTTGAAGGCGGTGTATATGAAGGTGAAGGATATGAATCTGGATGCTACGTAAAACCTGCTGTTGTTGAAGCGAAGAACGAATTCGAAATTGTACAGCACGAAACCTTTGCTCCAATTTTATATGTCATGAAGTATTCTGGTGGCGTTGAAAACGCTATTGCAATTCAAAATGATGTTCCTCAAGGTTTATCTTCTGCTATTATGACAAATAGCTTGAAAGAGTCTGAGGCATTTTTAGCTTGTTCAGGTTCTGATTGTGGAATTGCTAACGTTAATATCGGTACTTCAGGTGCTGAAATTGGTGGAGCATTCGGCGGAGAGAAAGAAACAGGTGGTGGACGAGAATCTGGATCTGATGCTTGGAAAATCTATATGCGTCGCCAAACAAATACAATTAACTATACGGATGATTTGCCATTGGCGCAAGGAATCAAGTTCGAACTATAAGCGAACAACATAATATTGAAAAGGTCAGTGTGTACACTGGCCTTTTTTTATGCTCAATGAATTAGTTCCAATTGAAAAAACTATCTCCTTCAATCGAAATCTGAAAACGCGCTCTTAGACGGTCCAAATGGAGCTTTGAATTTAAATCTCCTGCTTTTGCTTTGGCTTTAACACGATAGTATAGATTCATAGTCTCTCCAAATAAATCTTGGTCAAGTTTGTTCTTTATTTCTGCAATCTTCGCGTTGATTTCAATTAAAGTATACTCAGTATCGCCAAGTTCTTTTTCCTCTTCTGGGGTTATTTCCACTTTCTTCATGAGTTCTAAATAGCGCGGCAAAATCTGCCCCAGCACAAGGTTGAACTCATCGAGTTCTCTATTTAATCTGTGTTTTTGCTCGTTTAATCCCATATCAATACATCAAGTTATTAATTCTTTCCTAGATTGCAAAAGGCAAAGTAATTAATTAACAAAACTTAAAAGCGCAACTCAATTCATTAGCTTTGTAATATGGCTGGAATCTATATTCATATTCCTTTTTGTAAACATAAGTGTACTTATTGCGATTTTCATTTCAGTACTACTTTTGAAGAATATCGTCAAGAGATGATTGATTCGATCTGTCAAGAAATTGAATTGAGACATGAATATTTGGCAGGAAAAGAAATCAAAACGATCTATTTTGGAGGGGGAACACCAAGTATTTTGTTGGAATCTGAATTGAAGCAAATTATAAAAACTATTTCAACGCAATTTGAGATCAATTCAAGGGCTGAGGTAACTTTTGAGGCAAATCCGGATGATATTAATGAGGAAGCATTGATCTTGTGGAAATCTGTCGGCGTCAATCGCTTAAGCATTGGGTTACAATCGTTCAAGCAATCTGATTTGGACTGGATGAATCGAGCTCATAATGTGGAGGAATCATTGAATTGTGTGCAATTGGCTCAAAAGCATGGTTTCGATAATTTGACAGTGGATTTAATGTATGGTTTACCTGATTTGAATATGTCGGAGTGGTCAAATCACATTCAAAAAGTAATAGATATGGGGGTTCCTCATATTTCCGCTTATTGTCTAACGATTGAAGAGAAAACGGCTTTGAGTAATTGGGTGAACCGAGGTAAAATTTCAACTCCGAATGAAGATGTACAATCTGATCAATTCATGATGTTATTGGAAACGTTAGAGTCGAATGGGTTTGAACAATATGAAATTTCAAACTTCAGCAGTCCCGGTCATGAATCGAAGCATAATTCTAATTATTGGAAAGGTGAATGGTACTTGGGTGTAGGTCCAAGCGCTCATTCTTTCAATGGAACTTCAAGAAGTTGGAATATTACTAACAATCAGAAATACATTAGAGCTGTAAAAGTTAAGTCGGAGATTTTTGAGACCGAGTTTCTTTCTAAATTAGATCAGTTTAACGAACGAATTTTGATTGGGTTAAGAACCATTTATGGAGTAAAACGAACTGAATTGAATGATATTTTACCAATTTCGAGTGGTTTTGAGTCAGTTTTGAGGGGTTTTAAAGGAAAAGGATGGATTCAAGAAAAAGGTAATGTTTTGACTTTAACCAAAGAAGGAAAGCTTCGTGCAGATTTCATTGCATCTGAATTATTCATTGACTAATTAAAGTTTAAAATTTCATGTATATTCATGAGCTAATTTAGCCGCATGTCAAAAATTAAAAACGATATACCCAGCACAGGTTTTAAAGGATTTACAAATCATTGGAGAAATGATGTTGTTGCCGCGATAAGTGTTTCACTGGTTGCTCTTCCTCTTTCCTTGGCTATTGCTGTAGCTGCTGGAATACCACCTATCTCAGGCTTGATTACTGCAGTAATTGGAGGGTTGGTTACTACGTTCTTCAGAAGTAGTGCTCTCTCAATTAATGGACCAGCCGCTGGTTTAATAGGTGTTGTCTTGGCAGCTGTAATCGCCCTAGATGACGGTTGCGGATCCGTGAAAGCTTTCGAATATGTACTTGCAGCAATTATGGTCGCGGGCGGTTTACAAGTAATCGTTGGTTTACTAAAACTAGGGAGGATTGCAGAAATTTTTCCATCTACCGTAATTCACGGAATTTTGGCCTCTATTGGTATTATCATTTTTGCAAAGCAGATGCATGTCGCAATGGGAACAACTTCTGATGCTGACAATACCATTGGAATTTTATCTGATATTTTTGTTAAGATTCCCGAGATTAATCCATTTATTGCGTTGATTTCTGGTATCGGAATCATTCTTCTTTTGTTCCATGCAAGAATTAGTTATAAAGTCTTTCACTTCATTCCTGCACCTGTTTGGGTATTGGCTATAGCGGTTCCAATTGTTTTGTTTTACAATTATTTAGAGGTAAACGAAATTGCTGTTTTAGGCGAAGCATTTAAGGCTCCAAATAACTATTTGATTGATATTCCAAGTGATTGGAAGGAAGGATTTGTGTTCCCGGACTTTTCTAAGTTTTTTACTGGTACATTTTGGATGGCCGTTATCTCGATTAATTTACTATCTACCGTAATTACATTGGCTGGAACTAAAGCTGTAGATAAACTTGATCCTTATAAGCGTAAAACAAACTTGAATAGAGATTTAGTTGGTGTGGGAATCAGTAGTATAATTTCTGGTGCTGTTGGTGGTCTTCCAATTATCACAGTAATTGTTAGGAGTACAGTAAACGTGCACAATAATGCCAAGACGAAATGGTCTAATTTTTACCACGGTTTATTCATCGTCTTATTTATCCTTTTTCTAACGCCAGTTATTCAAATGTTTCCTAAAGCAGCATTGGCTGCAGTGCTCGTAATTACTGGTATTAAGTTGGCTTCACCTCGTTTGTTTAAAGAGATTTACAATCAAGGATTGGAGCAAATGATTTTCTTCTTAGCCACAATCGTTATTACGTTGTACAAAGATCCGTTAATTGGTTTGCTAGGCGGTATGGGTATTACATTGATTGCCCATTTACTAATTTCAAGGGTGTCGATTCCACAATTTATCCAAATGATTGTAAACCCTGGAACTAAACTCAAGGAGAATCAGGATGGAACTTATACGCTAAAGGTCAAAGGGATTGCAAATTTTATGTCGATGTTAAGGTTGATTGGTATATTGGAAAAGATTCCAGCTGGAGCCAATTTACAAGTTGATTTGTCTAAGACAAGGATAATTGATTTGACCTTTCAAGAGAAGCTGCTAGATTTTAGAAGAGTGCATCGCTTGACTGGAGGCAAAGTTCAAATAATTGGATTGAATCAACATGTCGCCGCATCGAATCATAATCTCGCGCTGAAAAGCTTAATAGTTCCAAATTATCAAAAGACTTCGCCAAGGCAACAGCGTATCAAGAAAATTGCTCAGGATAATGGCTGGTTATACACGCGTGAAGAACAAGTTGATTCAAGTGAACTTTTAGAATTTGATTTTTTCCAATCACGTCCTCTGGAAAAGAAAGCCAATGTAATTGGAGGGGAGTTCACCGATAATGGTGTCGATTGGGAAATTAGCGATGTTGTTTTTGATGAAGGCGCGATGCTTTCGAAAGAGGTATACAAGACAACTGTTCAATTATTGCACTTGCCAAGGGAAATCCCTTCGTTTGTGATTGAACAAGAAGGAATTTTTGATAAACTTTTTGACAAGGTACTTTCACTGAGTACGACGAACGATATAGATTTTGAAGAAAGTCCAGAATTTTCTAATAATTTGAGATTAACCGGTGAAGATGAGCAGGCAATTCGCGGTTTATTCACTCCTGGACTCATAGGCTTTTTAGAAACAGAGGAAATTTATCACATTGAATGTAATGGAACTGCATTGATTATTTTCAAGTCACTTCGAAATGCAAATACAGGTGAGATGAAAAACATGGTGCGATTCAGTGAAGAACTTGTCAAAAATCTCGTTCAGTGGTCTTAAGGGTTTCTTTAATTATTGTGCTTATTGGAATCGCTTATTTAAGCCTTACTCCATTAGAAACTGTGGTTGTTGGTAATGATAAAATTAGCCATTTTATCGCCTACTCTGTGCTAATGTTTAACGCTGGTTTACTCACATTTAAGTCTAAAAGAAATTTCCGTTTAGCAATTTTAATTTGTTTAGGTTTTGGCGCTTTGATTGAAGTTGTTCAACATTTTGTTCCTGGACGGTTTATGTCTGGATATGATATGATTGCAAATTCATTAGGTGTTCTTATCGGGACTATTCAAACGGTCGTATTATATAAACCAGTTTGTAAATTTCTGCGAGCAACGAGAATAATTTAGGTAACTTTACGATTCAAATTAAAGTACATGGAAAAACTTCAAAATTTCATCAATGGTGAGTATTGTGATCCAATTCAGGGACAATACATCGACAACTATGAGCCAGCAACGGGAAAGGTATATAGTTTTATACCAAATTCAGGTACGGAAGATGTTCAGAAGGCAGTAGATGCAGCTGAAAAAGCATTTCCTATTTGGTCCAAGATGTCAATTGAGGAAAGAAGTAAGATTCTAGTTAAACTATCTGAAGGTATTGAAGCTCGAATGGATGAATTTGTTCAGGCAGAGTCAAGGGATAATGGAAAACCTG
Organism: Crocinitomicaceae bacterium; assembly: GCA_022447585.1. GTDB lineage: Bacteria > Bacteroidota > Bacteroidia > Flavobacteriales_D > Crocinitomicaceae > UBA4466. The sequence goes on from JAKVAR010000006.1 coordinate 485,825, forward strand.
TTTCTTTGGCTGGTCATGTAGATATTCCTAGGGCAGTTTCTAATTTTCACTTTTTTGCAACTGCGATTTTGCATTTTGCTTCGGAATCACATAATATGGAAGGTTTAGGAATCAACTATACGGTTCGCAAACCTATCGGTATTGTTGGGTGTATATCTCCTTGGAACTTACCCTTGTACCTTTTCTCATGGAAAATTGCACCAGCCTTGGCGGCAGGAAACTGTATTGTAGCAAAGCCCTCGGAAGTGACTCCATATACGGCTTATCTGTTAGGTAAAGTTGCTCAGGAAGCTGGAATGCCTCCGGGTGTATTGAACATTCTTCATGGTGAAGGCGGATCAGTTGGAGATGCCATTGTTAAACATCCAAAAGTGAAAGCAATTTCATTTACCGGAGGAACAAAAACAGGAGAGTATATTGCTCGTACTGCTGCACCAATGTTTAAGAAACTATCGCTTGAATTGGGAGGGAAGAATCCTAATATCATTTTTGCGGATTGCGACTTTAAAGAGATGTTGAGTACAACCTTGCGTTCTTCATTCGCAAATCAAGGACAAATCTGCCTTTGCGGTTCACGTATTTTTGTCGAGAGATCAATCTATAATAAATTCAAAGAAGAGTTTGTTAAACGGGTAGAAGCGACTGTAGTTTCGAATCCTCAAGATCCTGCCGCTAAGATGGGAGCTGTGGTTTCTAAACCGCACATGGAAAAAGTACTTTCATATGTTGAGCTAGCTAAAGAAGAAGGAGGAACTGTTTTAACGGGAGGTGTTCAAGTTAAATTGGACGAGCCTTATGATGAAGGTTATTATATAAGACCAACTGTAATTGAAGGTCTTGCATATGATTGCAGATCCAACCAAGAAGAGATTTTTGGACCTGTGGTAACAATTACTCCTTTTGACACAGAAGAAGAGGTTTTAATGATGGCTAACTCTACTGAATATGGCTTAAGTTCTACATTATGGACTTCGGATCTGAAAAGAGCACACCGAATGGCAGATCAGTTACAGGCAGGTATTGTTTGGATTAATGCCTGGTTAGTTAGAGACCTAAGAACTCCTTTTGGAGGAGTTAAAGCTTCAGGTGTAGGTCGTGAAGGAGGTTGGGAGGCCCTGAGGTTTTTTACAGAACCAAAGAACGTGTTTATTAAATATTAATATATTTACTACATACAATGATGATTAGTACTACATATTATTATCCTGAACTCACATGTGAGCTGGATATGTAGTGCCCAAATATTATAAACTTTTTACACTGCCCGGTTCAAAATGAACCGGGCTTTTTTTTTAAATAATAATTTGATGAAACAACAATTCGACAAGTACACAGAAGAGGATTCCTTAGTATGGAAAACTCTTTTTGAAAGACAAGAGAAGAACCTACAAGATAAAGCTTGTGAGGAATATCTTGATGCTCTCGAGGATATGAAGGACGTGCTTAATGCAAATAAAATCCCAAATTTTTCTGAGTTAAATCATTGGTTTGAATCCAAAACGGGTTGGGAGATTTATTGCGTACCCGGTTTAATTCCGGTCGATCAGTTTTTCGACTTATTATCGCGCAAAAAATTCTGTTCCTCAACTTGGTTAAGGACAATCGACCAGTTAGATTATTTAGAAGAGCCAGATATGTTTCACGATACTTTCGGTCATATTCCGCTACTCTCAAATCCGGTGTTTTCAAATTTCGCCTATGAGTTCGGTAAATTGGGTAAATCATTAGCGAATGACCAGAATAAAGTTTTAATGCTTCAACGGTTATATTGGTTTACTATTGAGTTCGGTTTGATCGAACAAAATGGATTGAAGATTTATGGCGCTGGAATTGCTTCTTCGTTCGGAGAATCAATTTCATCATTGGCCGATGGGAGTCAAAAGCATAAGTTTGAAATGGAAGAGGTTTTGAATCGAGTTTTTAAGACCGATGAAATTCAAAATACATACTTTGTAATAGATAGCTTCGAATCTTTGTTTGAATCGATTTTAGTATTAACTCAAAAATGGTCATATGAATTGGTTAGTTAAAGAAGAACAATTGGTAACAAAATTACAGTTTGAAAATCAGACTGAATTAGCGCAATTTGTATTGCGCTTGGCGAAACACTCGGATAAGGTAAATCACCATGCGGATTTAACCATTAGATATAATGTTTTGAATATTTCAATAACGACTCATGATTCTGGAGGTTTGACAGAGAAAGATTTTGAATTGCAAAAGGAAATAGAACATATAAAAAATGGGCGGCTACGAAAGTAACCGCCCTGACTACATAAGTAGTGTAGAAGTATTATTTGTTTACAACAATTGTTTTTGTAACATGAGTGTTATCACCAAAAACAGTCATTAGGTATGTTCCATTTGATGCATTTTCAATTTCAACAAGTGTATTGTTTGAAGTCAATTTAGCAGCGTATACTTCTCTACCCATTATATCTGTAACAAGAATTGAATATGCAGCGATATTAGCAGCATTTACTTTTACGTTAAAGACGCCATTACTCGGGTTAGGATACAATTCAAAATCAATAGATGGTGCTGTTTCTTTAACAGAGGCATCTTCACCAATATAATAACCATCGATGAAACCGACACCTGTATTGTTTGGATCTAACCAGTGCTTAAGTTGTTCAGAATTTGTGCTTCCGGACGGTTCCCATGAGCTAGAAAGTTTACCATAAAAATCGGGTGCATTTAAGTTAAAGCAAGATGCACCACCTCCCCATAATTGTCCAATTATTCTGTGATCTTGATCGAATAATGGTGATCCCGAAGAACCTCCTTCAGTGGTAGTGTTTCTATCCCAATGTACTTCCCAGCTACTGTTAGCTTCTGAAGATCCCATTGCTTGTACTGAAATGGCCGGAGCATCATCGAATGATATTTTCTTAATATCTCCTGCAGGATGATGAATACATACAGTTGAGTCTGGCGCGACATCTAGGTTATTCCATCCAGATAGGTATGCGTTGTAAGATGCAGGAACCGTTCCACCAACCAATCCACCTGTAATTTCTACTAGGCACATGTCAGATGGAGTTCTACGCGCTCTTAATGTTGCTCCAGATAATGAAACAAAAGAAGGAGAACTTCCAGGATTGTTGCATCCATCGGATTGCCAGTTGAACCTGAATGTCCAAGATGCTGGATTACTATAACAGTGATTTGCTGTTAAAACGTATGGCTTACCATCATTTTCCGTATTGTTAATTAAAGCTCCAGAGCAAAATCCACTACTTCCAGAAACTAACATCACTGCAGATCTTTTTTGAAATTCCCATGGGTCACCATCAGGACAATTAGCATTCATATTACAATTGCCAGAAGACCCAAAAGCTTTTTCAGTGAATTCTGCCGCTGTTCTGTAACCGTGAGTAACTCTATTGATATGTAAACTTCTGTTTAGTTCAACATTTTCTGGTGCAACATAATATTCTATGATTGCTGTTTCACCAGGAATCAATTCTGTTCCAAGTTCACCTTGGTATAAATGATAATCAATAAAACTTCCTAGGATGAAAGATTTGTCTTCGTTATAGACGAAAAGTTCATTTCCTTCTGGAATAACAACGTTGTCTAGAGTAAGATTCACAGTCAACGCATTTTGACACTCTAAACGCAATTGCCAGATTAAACCTCCATCAGGTAAGCTAGACCATGTTCCTGAGTTAGTCATTGACAAATCAACTTCGTTATTAAACCCAAATCTCCATGGACCAATTTTTTGTGGATCATTTATTGCATCTTCAGCACGTAAGGCTTCAATGTTTGGCTCAATAAATGTTCTCGCATCAATAGATGTTAAAGCATTTTTTAATTCAATTCCTTTAGGGAAACCTCCATCACCTTGCTGCGAGAATGAAGCTGTTCCAGCAAGAATTATTGAAAAGGCAATAAGTAGTTTTTTATTCATATTCTATAGTTTAAATAGTTTATTTAGTGCGCTTTATACTGCACCCGCGCGGAGGTGTACTATTCTCTTTTAATTCAGTTTTATCCAATAGTGCCGACATCGCATTTTCTAAATATGGAATAGTTTCACTTCGTTTACTGTCCCAAATATTATCAATACTACCTTTATAAGTCAACTCTTTGTTTTCATTGAAAACATAAACATGCGGTGTTGTCTTTGCACCAAAAGCATTAGCAAGCTTAGAGTCTTTATCTACCAAATATGGCATCAAGTATCCCTCGGACTTTGCATGTTTAATCATTTCCTTTAAGGAATCATCACCATCTCTTTTGGCTTCATTTGAGTTAACAAGTACGAAGCCGATGTTTTTTTCCTTTGCAGTTCTGAATAAAGTATTGTATTGTTTCTCCCATCCTTCGAAGTTATCGCTTCCAACAACAAAAGGACAAGTGTTACACGAAAAAACCACAACCAAACCATTCTTATCAAGGTAAGAAGATAGGTCTGTTGTTTTCCCATCAACTCCTTTCATTTCAATGTTAGATAATGGCATTTCAGAACCAATTTTCAAGTCGTCATTACTCGTCATTAATGACGAAATAGAAATAGAAATGGTTGGTAATAATAGAAATAGAGATAAAAATTTTAAAAAAGGTGTTTTTTTCTTAAAGATAGACATTGTTTTATAGTTTAGTGTGATGTTTGCTTGTGCAAGCGCGTACAAAATACAAAAAAAAACATGAAGAAATTAGTATTAGCATTGTTGTGTCTCCTATCAGCGTTGGCATTTGGACAAGAGTTTGAGATTGAGGGTTCCAAATATCCTTATTCTGATATTATTGAATGGAAAGGTATGGGAGCGCTTTTAATAAGTGAAGATCCGGCAGGAGTGTCTCCTCAAGTCAATTTAACGTTAGTTGGAAACCAGCAAACTAGTATTTGGGATCAAAAGTTTACTCCAAAGAATGATGAATACTACTATATCTCTAGTGAAAACGCACGATATGTCTATTTCTTAGATAACCTGGATCTAGTAAACGGCAAGGTGTATTTTAATCAGTTAAACTCAGCTGGAAATGTAAAGTCTACTTCCGTTAGCATTGGTTCTGCGGTTAACAGGCTTGGTAATTATGACTACAATAATTTGGAGTTAATTAATGTCGTAGTTACGGATAAAGCACTAGTTCACCATTTTAGATATTTTGAAAAAAAATCTAAAAGCGTTGTTGAGATCGCAACATTTATTACACACCATAACTTTTTATGTTATGCTGTTGAGATTGGAAGCATTCCTCAGGCCGCTTTAAAATCAGAAGATATCGGAAATTATGATTTTATTGGTTTTCAAGGAGATCAAATCTTTTTTGCGGCAAGAGATTTTCAAAATAGAGCGAAAGGTTGGAACGTAAAATCGTATACATCAAAGGCGAAGTCGCTAGAAGGGTATTTCATTAAGGCTCCAGAAAATTTAATTTCAATTGAAAATATTGGGTTTGGAACAACGGGTAAATATTACTTGAAAGATAGAACAACAATTGATGCTGGTTTGCTAACGTTTATCAACTCGAAGTTCTATTTAGTTGGTGCTAGAAAGTCTGGAGGGAATGGTGCAGGATTAACACTTTTTGCTCAAGATGGATCAGAATGGGTTGAAGTAAGTACAATGAATCTGAATTATTTCATTGAAAAGAAGAATCTTAAATTGGGTATCTATCCAATGAATGAGGGAGTTGGATATCACTTAGATCATAATGGTTACAATAAGGTAAGTTTGTTGACCTATTCTCCAATTAAAGAATCCGCACACAATGATTTTACGGAAAGAACAATATTCAACCCAAGTAGTGTCTTTGAGAAGAAAGAAAAAGAAGAATTTAATGTAATTTTGCCAGAAGGCCTGTTAACTTTTAATACGAGTCAACTTAAAAACGCGGGTTCTGTAAAATTTGAATTAATTAAATAATGATCATAGGAATTTGCGGTGGAAGTGGAGCTGGTAAAACAACGTTGTTAAAGCGTCTATGTTCCCATTTTGGTGATTTAAAACCGAGTGTTTTCACAATGGATAATTACTACCACCCAATTGAACAACAAGTTGTAGATGATAACGGAGAGTATAATTTTGACCTTCCAACGGCTTTAGATCAGGATAAATTAACTGAGGATTTAGCGAAACTTAAAAGAGGTGAAGAGGTTGTAGTGAAAGAATATCACTTTAATTCACCACCAGATAAACATGTGTTCATTACGATAGAACCTTCTGAGTTAATTATTGTAGAAGGACTTTTTCTCTTTCATTATGAAGGGGTTAGGAATAAGCTGGACTTTAGTGTGTTTATTAATGTTGATGCTAAGGTTCAATTAGACAGGCGTTTGTATAGAGACCAGGAAAGTAGAGGGTATTCAAGAGAAGCAATCTTATATCAATGGGAAAATCACGTTGCTCCTTGTTATGAGAATTATTTGTTACCTTACAAGAAAGATGCTGATTTCCACTTCAGGAATGATTCGAATTCGGATCATGATTTCGATGCACTTGTCAAAGAAATATCTCTGAAAATGGAAGAGGCTAAAACATGCTAAATAAATTTCTAAAAAAATATTATCTACTTGTTGCAGCACTGCTAGTCACTTTAGTATTTGTAGGTTATTTTTTTAGCGTTTACTCGGAAAATTATCAGGCTTCTATAGATGATTTTCAGTCTCAGTTTGAAAAATCAGAAACTACTCTTGATGATGCTTTACGTATTCGAACAGATGAAATTCGTCGTAATGGAATTGGAGAGCAATGGAAAAAAGTAAATACAGAAGATCCATACAACCTCCATGTTTATCATAAAGATTCTTTGGTTTTTTGGAACACAAATCAATTACCAATCATACGCTTTGCAGACATTCATTTTCCTTCTGCTGGTCTTGTACATCTTCAAAATGGATGGTATTATGCAAAAATTCGTGAACTTGAAGATTACCTCATTTGCGCATCTATTCTTATTAAACAAGATTATTCTTACAAGAATAATGAGTTGGTGAATGATTATTCAACAAATTTTCATTTACCTTTTTCTTCAATAATCTCATTAGATCAAGATTTAGGTTATCCAATTTTTTCAAGTTCGGATATGTTTGTGTTTTCAATTTCACCGAATCAATATCAAGAGGCAACTGAAATTGAATCAATCGTTTTACTTTTTCTACTTTATGGAGCTATCATATTATGGTTGTTAGGTTTGTCAAAATGGAGTAAGACACTTTCGAATAAATGGAGTTGGGTTATTCCTTTCTCCGTTGTTTTATTAAGAGTACTTTCTTTGAAGTTTAGTTTTTTTGGTTTCATGCATGGGACTTCGGCTTTCGATCCAAGTTTATATGGTACAAACCAATGGCTTCCTAATTTCTTCGAATATTTAGTGAATATTGCAGTAGCAATTTATCTGCTACATTTTATCTCTAAACGATTAGTCGAAATCAAAAAATCGACAATTGGTAAATACCTATCCATTTTTATTTTTATTGTTTCTTTTGGTGGGTGGTTTGCACTATTATTTTTAATGAAAGGGTTAATTGAAAATTCATCCATTCCATTAGTTATCGATGAGCTTTTTGAGTTAGATGTATATTCAATTTTGGCCCTGGTTTCATTGGGTGTTTTGTTCTTCGCATATTTTAAATATTTGCAATCAGTTGTTGTCGCCTGTAAAGTTCAACTTATTACAGGGGCGCAATTAGCAGTTGTGAGTTTTATTCTAAGCTGTACGTTTTTCTTCTATGAGATTAATTATGGTTATCAACTGTTCTTGGCATCAATATTTCCAGTAATTTATTATGAATTGGTTCTTTACTTGGTTTACCGACACAAAAAATCAAATCAATTAACTACAGGTATCGTTCTTTTGTTCTTATTTTCTGTTGTAACCGCTGCTAGCTTCGGAGAATTTAACGAAAGGAAAGAGAAGGAAGAACGAGAATTATATGCGAATCAATTAGTCACAGAGAAGAACATTGTGACTGAGGTTGAATACGGAAACATCAAGGATAAAATTGCGGATGATAAATACTTAAAGCGATTAATTAGTTATCCTAGAGCAACAAACCTTTCAAAGTTTCAGGCTGGAATGGAACGCAGGTTCTATCACGGTTATTGGGAACGTTATGAAATTGAATTTCATTTGTTTAATTCGAAGCAATTTCCGTTAATAGATAGACGTAAAGAAGGAACAGAACAGTATGATGAACTTCAAGAAATTATAATTCGTTCGGGGACTGTTTCTGAAATAGATTCTAATGTTTATTTTATTAATGATTATACCAACCAATTTAGTTATGTAATTCGACAAGAAATAATTGGTAAAAATGGTGATATAGGGGTTTTATTTTGCACATTGAAATCTAAGAAGATTCCGGAAGAAATAGGCTTCCCAAGGCTGCTTGTATCTTCAAAAGCGAATGTTTTTGAGTCTTTAGAATCATATTCCATTGCGAAATATCACGAAGGAAAAATGATCACTAAATATGGTAGTTTTAACTACCCTTCTTCTCATAACGTAATGTTGCCAGTATCCTTCAAAAAAAAGGGGTTCTTTGATTATATGGGTTACAATCATTACGCTTTAAAAAAGTCTGATAATGATGTCGTAATACTATCTACGCGAAAATTACAGTTAGTCGATTACATTACTTCATTCTCTTATTTGTTTACGCTATATGGCTTGCTATTATTGCCATTACTTTTCCGAATGAATTCTGAGAAAGGGTTCAGCAAGACTTTGAGTTTAGCACTTAAAATTCAAGCGGTTCTTATTTCCCTTGTTTTCTTATCTCTACTTGCTTTTGGTTGGGGGGCAGGAGTTTTTGTTAGCAATCAGTACAACGAGTTAACGGATGATGTAATTAAAGAAAAATTGAATTCTGTTGAAACCGAGGTAAAATCAAAGCTGGGTAGTTATGACCAATTAACTATTTATGAGAATGGTAATTACATGCAAGTTATCCTTCAGAAGTTTGCCAAGGTGTTTTTTACTGACATAAATATGTACGATAAAGAAGGCTATTTGTTGGCTACTTCACGACCGAAAGTGTTTAATGTTGGTTTGATTAGCGAGCAAATGAATCCAAAGGCATATAAACATCTGAAATTTTTAAAACAGAGTGAATTTGTTCATTTAGAGAATATTGGAGAGTTAAACTATTCTTCCGCATATAAACCTTTTTATAATAATGATGGCAATCATTTGGGGTACATTAATCTCCAGCACTTTGGTCAACAACGTGAGTTCGAAAATCAAATTCAAAAATTTTTAGTTGCAATTATCAATGTGTTTATACTGCTTTTGGCCATTTCAATCATCTTAGCTATTTTCATCTCAAACTGGCTTACGTCCCCACTTCGTATACTTCAGGATAGTTTTGCTCGAGTGAAATTCGGCAAACATAATGAACAAATTCATTATGATAAGGAAGATGAAATTGGCTCCTTAGTTAAAGATTATAATCAGAAACTTGAGGAATTAGAATATACTGCTCAGCAGTTAGCTAGAAGCGAGCGTGAAATGGCTTGGCGTGAAATGGCAAAGCAAGTTGCTCATGAGATTAAGAATCCACTAACTCCGATGAAGCTTAGCGTCCAACAATTACTTAGAACTTATAATCCAGAGGACCCAACGAGCGGTGATAAATTGAAAAAAGTGGCTAATTCAATTGTGGAGCAAATTGATGCCTTGACTAAAATTGCGAATGAATTCTCGACCTTCGCGAAAATGCCGAACCCGTCGGAACAAAAATTAGATCTTATAGCCTTGATCAAAGGTGTGAAACAGGTTTTTGATGCTAATGGAGTGACAAAGGTGACTTTTTCTTCCAATGAGGAACAAGCAATTTTAATGGCGGATAAAGACCAGTTTGTTCGTGTGTTTAATAATCTTCTAAAGAATGCAATTCAGGCGATCCCTAGTGATAGAGTGGGACACATAGCAGTGACAGCTTTGGTTGACAATGGATTTGTAACCATTACAATTAAAGATAATGGAATTGGAATTCCTGAAGAGAAACATGGTAAGATTTTCGTTCCTTATTTCACAACGAAAAGTACGGGTACAGGTTTAGGATTGGCAATGGTTAAGCAAATCATAGAGAATCATAAAGGTCTAATTCACTTTGATAGCCAAGTGGGAATTGGAACAACTTTCGTTATTAAACTGCCCCTAGAATCTAAATTATAAGAAATGGAATTTTTTCAAATTATCCTGATTGCACTTCAGGATTATACACTAAGCAAGCAAAAAGTAGGATAAAAACAAAAGATCTATTAAAACGGCTCCACTTGCAGCTGCTATTATAAATTTCATTGGAGCTACCGCTAAGAGTAAGGATAATGGTCATAGTGGGAATAACAACTAATGTAATCATCCAAACCTGCTCAATGGCCCCCATTCCAATAGTCAGTCCTCCCAGACATCCTACAATCATTAGAATTGCACTTATTAGTCCAAAACGATTAAACTCGGTATTTTTAAAAATTTCTTCAGCATTTCCTGTCGTCTTAATTTCATTATTCATGGTATAATTGTGATTTACAAAGTTCCGACATAGGAAATCAGATTAAAATGAGATTGAAGGGAGAAAAAACCTGATAAAAGTCATAGGTTATTGTAATCTAGCTATGGTTAATTTTCATTCATCAATTTGTTAGGTGTATGAATGCGAATAGGTTATACTCATTTCTGCCTCAAATATTACCTGTGATTAAGTCCATTTAAGAATAAATAATACCTTTGTTATTCATCCGATTTATGAATGAAACCAAAAAAATAGCGGTAATTGGCGGAGGTAGTTGGGCAACAGCGCTGGTCAAAATTTTAAGTAATAATGTTACTTCGCTTAATTGGTACATGCGAAATGAAGGAGCGGTTGGACATATTTTAAAGTTCCGCCATAACCCAAATTATCTTCAATCTGTAGAGTTTGATCTGAATAAGATTAATGTTAGTACTGATTTAAACGAAATGATCCGCCCAGCGGATATTGTTATTATTGCTACACCTTCAGCATTTTTAGTAAAGCTATTTGAAAATTCTCCAGAGGAATTGATGAAGGATAAAATTGTTTTTTCGGCAGTGAAAGGTATTATCCCAGAATATCATGCGATCCCAGCTCGATTTATCCATAAAACATTTGGTATTCCCTATGATAATATTGGAATTATATGTGGTCCTTGTCATGCGGAGGAGGTTGCACTAGAGCGTTTGTCGTATCTAACTGTAGCTTGTCAAGATGAAGATATTTCTGAGGAAATGGCAGAATTGTTAGCCTGTCGTTATATCAAAACAACAGTCTCTGATGATTTAATAGGAACTGAAATATCTGCGGTTTTGAAGAATGTGTATTCCATTGCCTCTGGAGTTTGTTCTGGTCTTGGTTATGGTGATAATTTCCAGGCTGTGTTAATTTCAAATGCAATCCAAGAAATTGAAAATTTGATTGATGAAATGAGTCCAGTGCATAGAGATGTTAAGTCTTCCGCGTACTTAGGTGATTTATTGGTAACGGCCTATTCAAAATTCTCAAGGAACAGAACCTTTGGGTATATGATTGGAAAAGGTTATTCTGTAAAAACGGCTCAATTAGAGATGGATATGATTGCAGAAGGATACTTTGCTACCAAAAGTTTGATGGAAATCAAAAAGAAGTTTCAAGTTGAAATGCCTATAGTTGAGGCAGTTCATAATATTTTATATGAAAAGATTTCACCTGTGATAGAAATGCGAATTTTAACAGATAGGTTAAATTAATAACATTCTGTAAATTAATTCTGTTTTCAATTCTTGAGCTCGATTTAATATTTCTAACTTTACCCAAAATTAGTTCAAATGAAAGTCTTCAAATTTGGTGGAGCTTCGGTGAAAGATGCCAAGTCAATTCGTAATGTAGCCAATATTGTTTCTCTTTTTCAAGGGGATAAACTAGGTATAGTGATTTCAGCAATGGGAAAAACAACCAATGCAATGGAATTGATTACCGATGCGTTTATGAAGAATGATAAGCCCAAGTTTGAAGAGTTAGTTGCTGAACGTAAACAGTTTCATTTAGCTATTATGAATGAATTATTTCTGGATGCTACAAACGAAATCTATTTAAAAGTAAACACAATTTTTAATGACTTAACTGCTCGATTTGAATCAGCCTCTAGAAATAATTACAATTTCGAATATGATCAAATTGTTGGTACGGGCGAAGTGCTTTCTACAAATATTGTAAGTTCATTTTTAAATCAAGAAGGGTTTAAATCAAATTGGACTGATGCCAGGCAATTGATACGAACAAATAATACACATCGAGAAGCAGAAATTGACTGGGAAACAACTACATTGTTATTTCAAAGTAATTTTCAACCAAATTATAAAGACTTTGATATTCAAATTACTCAAGGTTTTATCGGACACAATGAAGCAGGAAATACAACTACTTTGGGAAGAGAAGGGTCAGATTTTTCTGCTGGAATTATTGCCTATTGTTGCGAAGCAGAAAGTGTAACTATTTGGAAAGATGTGCCTGGAATGCTGAATGCTGATCCCAAATGGTTTGACAATACAATCAAGCTTGAGAGTATTTCATTTAGAGAGGCCATTGAGCTTTCATATTATGGGGCTTCTGTAATTCATCCTAAAACTGTTAAACCACTCCAGAATAAGAAAATTCCATTGTATGTAAAGTCTTTCATAGATCCCAAGGCAGAAGGAACTGTGATTCAATCGTCCATGGCTCAAGACCACTTAATACCCTCTTTCATTTTTAAAATGAATCAGATTTTATTCTCATTTACACCCAAGGATTTTTCTTTCATTGTTGAAGAAAATTTGAGTGATATTTTTAATCGCCTGTCGAAAGCAAATGCAAAAATTAATTTAATGCAGAATTCGGCTTTACAATTTTCAATATTACTGGATGAAGAAAAGGTGAATGTTCAGGAGATTTTGGATTTGTTTAATGATACGTATCAAGTACGATTTAATTCTGCTTTAGAACTGGTCACGGTTAGGCATTATGATCAAGCGACTTTAGATCGGGTTACTGTTGACAAAGACATCATTTTACAGCAAAAAACGAGGGAAACCGCACGATTAATTGTTAAACAAAAGATAACAGTTTAATAATACCCTAAAAAGATTAGTGTTCTAAGGATTACAACATGTATATTTGTATTCATTCTAAATAATGATGCAAACCTTATCGAGTATAAATAATGGTGACTCTGTAATTGTGAGTCAAATTGGAGAGTCCTCTTTGAAAGTTAAACTCATGGAAATGGGGTTAATTGAAGGAAAACGTCTTCAAGTGCTTTATCGCGCTCCATTTGGTGATCCAATAGCAATTGATGTAGATGGATATGTTTTGTCATTAAGAAATGATGAGGCAGATTTAATTACTGTTCAATTAATCGAAGAGTAATATGAAAATTGCATTACTTGGCAACCCGAATACGGGTAAAAGCACGGTCTTTAATTTATTAACTGGTATGCGTCAGCACGTTGGGAATTTCCCTGGCGTAACGGTCGATAAAAAGATTGGTAAAATCAAATTAGATCAGGATGAGCATGAGTTAATTGACTTCCCGGGAACGTATAGTCTTTATCCAAGATCAAAGGATGAAGAGGTCGTTTATAAAAGCTTATGTAATGATCAAAGTGTAAATTATCCGGATGCTGCAATTGTAGTTTTGGATGCTTCTAACTTAGAAAGAAACCTGTTGCTTTTTACGCAGATTTATGATTTACAATTGCCGACTTTGTTGGTTCTTAATATGACGGATCTAGCGAAGAAAAGGAATAAAGTGTGTAATGTTGAGGGATTGCAAAAACAATTTCCTGAAGCTTCAATTGTTGAGGCAAATGCGCGTGTAGGTGCCGGAAAGGAGAGAATATTAGAAGCCTTAACTCAATTCAAGGAAAGGCATGGAGATAAATTTCAACCGCAAATAGAAATTGCTCAAGTTGATGATGTTCTGCAACAAGAAGTGGAAACAGAAGCACGTTTTAAACGAATCTCCGAAATTTTACCTTTAGTTGAAAGTAAGAAAGAAACAAAAGATACACGTTCAAATAAATTGGATCGTATTTTAGTTCACCCGATTTGGGGCTACGGAATTTTTGCATTAATTCTGGTGATAATTTTCCAATTCATATTTGCATTTGCCGCAATTCCAATGGATATAATCGATGGGTCATTTGCAACATTTAGCGATTGGTTGTCGTCTGTTCTGCCTGAAGGGAGCTTAACGGATCTTGTTACACAGGGTATAGTGCCTGGAATTGGTGGAGTGGTCATTTTTATTCCGCAGATCGCCATACTTTTCTTTTTCATTGCCATTTTAGAAGAAACGGGTTATTTATCTCGTGTGGTTTTCATTATGGATCGTTTAATGAGACCGCTAGGTTTGAATGGTAAGAGTGTTGTTCCCTTATTGTCAAGTGTAGCTTGCGCAATTCCTGGGATAATGGCAGCTCGGACTATTTCCGATTGGAAAGAACGAATCATCACGATCATGGTGGCGCCGTTGATGAGTTGCAGTGCTCGAATACCTGTTTATACATTATTGATTGCTTTAGTTATTCCAGAAAAAACGGTTTTTGGATTCATGAATATGCAAGGGTTAGTTCTTTTCGGATTGTACGCGCTTGGAACTATAAGTGCCTTAGTGATTGCATTAGTCCTGAAATGGTTCATTAAAACAAAAGAGAAAGGCTTCTTAATGCTTGAGATGCCATCATATAAAATTCCACACCCTTCAAATGTTTTACTAGTAGTTTGGGAAAAGATACGGATATTTGTGTGGGATGCTGGTAAGATTATTCTTGCAATATCAATCATTCTTTGGGCTCTTGCTACATATGGTCCTGGAGATAGAATGGCTAAAGCAGGAGAACAGGCTCGAGTTGAATTAACTATGCAAGGGATTTCTGAAGAAGAGATTGATCAATATGTTGCTTCTGTTGAGTTGGAGAATTCTTACATCGGAATTATGGGGAAATCAATTGAACCTGTTATCAGGCCTTTAGGTTACGATTGGAAAATTGGAGTTTCCTTAATTACATCTTTTGCAGCGCGTGAGGTCTTCGTTGGTTCGATGGCTACTATTTATGCGGTGCAAGATGACGGTGAGGAGAACAGACCTTTGATTGAGAAAATGCGCGATGAAAAACGTACCGATGGTGAGCCCGTATACACGCTTGCATCCGGCGCTTCCTTAATGGTTTTTTATGTATTCGCAATGCAATGTATGGCGACTTTAGCCGTTGTTAAACGCGAGACCAAAAGTTGGAAATGGCCATTGATACAGATCGTTTATATGGGTATTTTAGCGTACCTTGGAGCTTGGATAACATTTATGGTATTATCATGATTCAAAATATAATAGTCATAGCAATTTTGGCAGTCGCTGCTTTCTACCTTGGAAAACAGGTCTACGATAAGTTCTTCGCCAAGAAATCGAATTGTGAATCATGCGCAGTGGGTAAAATGATGACTGAGAAGTGAGAATTTTATTCGAAATCTACTGCTTGTTTCTTCAATAAACGTTTTACGTATACAGCGAAGAAAGCTAGATATGCAAAACAAATGGCTCCAACTATAAATGAAGGTTGTATGCCAACTACATCAGATAATTTCCCTTGCAATGGAGGAATAATTGCTCCACCAAGAATCATCATGACTAGAAATGCAGATCCTTGCGTTTGATATTTACCCAATCCAGCTAATGACAAGGAAAAGATACAAGGCCACATAATTGAACAGAAAAGACCGGCGCTTAGAAAGGCATAAACAGCAATAATTCCTGTAGACATTAACCCAGTAATTGTTGCAATAGCACCCAGAGTTCCAAAAACACTAAGTGTCAATGCTGGCTTATCGTTTGTCGCAAAGAATGCTACAATCTGCACTAAAACACACACTAAATACCAATATAGTGGTGCAATTTCATAACCAGAAGCCTTGGTTAGCAGAAGAACTACCCCAAAAGCAATCAGTGGAACGAAAAATCTTAATAGTTTCTTAGTAAAATTGCTAATGTCGAAAGCATTAATTGCTCCGGCCCAACGTCCAATCATTAGTGATCCCCAATACATTGCAATGAATGGTGCTATTTGTGATGAATTATACCCTCCGAAATCATCCTGTGCTAGTAGTTCTGCTAAATTACTTCCAACAGCTACTTCAACTCCCACGTATACAAATATGGCAAGCATACCTAGCGTTAATTGAGGGTACTGCATTGCTCCCCATCCAACTTTTTGTTTGGAACCTTGAATTGACGCATAAATTAGTCCAAATACAATTACTACAAGTCCAGCTGTCCAGCCTATAATTCGAATTCGTTCAGCATCTTCAACAGTCCAGTCTAATCCAGATTTATAGCTGTAAAATACCGGGGCAAAAGAAACAATTAGAAGTCCCGTTATTGCCAGTAAAGTTCGCACAGCCTTATTCAAATCTTCTTTTTCTTTTTGGTCTTCAGCAATCAACATTTTTCCATCAGGAACTTTTTTTGAGAATCCAAATAATGCAGCAACACCAATAAACAAACCACCCACGCAAGCGTAAAGAATAATTACCTTTGTAAGGCTCAAGGATTTAATCATTTCTTCACTAATTGCAGAAGCCGTTCCGAATAAAGCCAGAGAAACTATTAATGGCCCTATTGTAGTTCCTAAACTATTTATTCCTCCTCCTAAGTTAATTCTGCTCGATCCTGTGGATTCATCACCTAATGATATCATAAATGGATTTGCCGAGGTTTGTTGTAGTGAAAACCCTAAAGCAACGATAAACAGTCCGATCAGCATTCCAATGAAAAGGTTTAAATAAACAGATGCAATCATGGCAACAGCTCCAAGAGCAGAGAATAACAGACCGAAAACAATACTTTTTTTATACCCCCAGGCTCCTACTAGGTCTTTACCAGAGGATGTTCCGAAGAGGAAAAGACCTAAAGCTCCTAGATAATATGCTCCATAAAAGGCGAAATCAATTAATTGACTTTGAAATTGATCTAGGTTAAAATAAGTTTTACAAAATGGAATAAAAACGCTGTTCCCTGCTGCAATAAAGCCCCAAAAGAAAAATACAGTGGTTAATGTAGTAAGAGCTCCATAATTTGTTTGTTGTATTGCTTTTTCTGACATATTTTAGAGTTTGATTCACCAAAATAATTAGAATTTAAGCGGGGTTGGTTAATGTATAGTTGAAGATATCATGAGAATTACGTTGATAAGTTTGAAAAAACTAAAAAACATATAAACTAAATTAGTTCATGAGGTCTGAAATGCATATTAATCTAATAGCCCATAACTTGCTTCTTTTTCTGTTTTAAATGCTCTTGGAGTAGTTCCTTTATATGCTTTGAACTTACGATTGAAATTTGAAATGTTTCTAAAACCCGATAAATAAGAAACTTCAGCAATTGATAAGTCTTTATTCTTTTTGAGCAAACGACAGGCGTGCTCCAATCGTATTTCTAGCAAAAATTGAAAGAAGGTTTTGTTTGTTCGTTGTTTAAAATACCTGCAGAAAGCGTTCGGACTCATGTTAGCTATATCGGCAATTTCATTTAGGGTAATTTCTTTGTTAAATTCTGACATGGCATAATTCATAACATCACTCATTCTGGCCCCTTCATCTTCGGTATATGCCCGCTGGTAAATAAAGGAAGAAAGAGATGAGGTTTCTGCCTTCGAGATGTGCTTTAAAATGGTAAGAAATTCAATAAATCGCTCTAATTGCGTAGCTTCTGATAATTTTTCAAAGTGCGCTAGAATTATTGTTTGATCAGAATGAAGTTTAATTCCGCCGTCGAGCTTTCGAAATAAAGCCTCTAATTCTTTTAACTCAAGTAATTCGAAAAAGAATTTACCAAATGATTCCTTGGTGAAAAATAGTGTTTTCATGAAAGATGGACGACTTGTATTTTCTTCGCTCTTGAATAAGTGTGGTAAATTACTGCCTATCATAAAAACGTCACCTTGTTGATATCGATTAATTGTATCTCCAACGACTAAATCACCTTCCCCTTCCAATATGATTGATATCTGAATCTCTTCATGTTGATGGAGCTTATTATAAAAGCGAAGTTCCTTATCTTCTTGATAAATAAGTGCAATGTTTTCTGGCTTTGGTATCTTAAATGGCAATACTTTCATGATACAATAGTACATATATTCTTACGTATTGTGTCTTAAGTGGTATTATTAAGGTATTATAGTATCAGTATGTGCTAACAAAGATAAATTTTGAATCGAAGATTGCCTGTACTTTTGAATTGTATTTAAAATGAAAATTATGAGTGTCAATTGGAGTGGTGTTATGCCAGCTGTAACTACAAAATTCACGGATAATGATGAACTAGATTTAGTAATGTTCGAGAAGAATATATGTGCGCAATTGGATGCAGGTGTTCATGGAATTATTCTTGGTGGAACATTAGGAGAGGCAAGTACGCTGCTTGATGAGGAGAAAAGAACTTTAGTTAGAGAAGCAGTTAGAGTAGTAAATGGCGCAGTACCCGTAATTATCAATATTGCAGAACAAACAACGAAAGCGGCTATTGAAGCAGCCGTTAGAGCCGAACTAGATGGAGCTAAAGGGTTAATGATGCTACCTCCGATGAGATATAAAGCGGATGATAGAGAAACCGTAACTTACTATAAGGCTGTGGCAAATTCTACGTCGTTACCTATTATGATTTATAATAACCCGGTTGATTATGGAATCGAAGTAACGATTGATATGTTCGAGGAGCTTTTGGAATGCGAAAATATTCAAGCGGTTAAAGAGTCTACAAGAGATTTATCAAACTTAACGCGTATGAAAAATCGTTTCGGAGATCGCATTAAAATATTATCCGGTGTTGATACCTTAGCACTTGAAAGCCTTTTGATGGGGGCTGACGGGTGGGTTGCAGGATTGGTTTGTGCCTTCCCTGCGGAAACAGTTGCTATTTATGAATTGGCAAAAGCAGGAAAGTTTGCCGAAGCAATTAAAATTTACCGATGGTTCTTACCATTATTAGAGTTGGATATTAATTCAAAATTAGTTCAGAATATCAAGCTTGCAGAAGTTGCAACGGGTATAGGTACAGAAAATGTCCGTGCTCCTAGGTTAGCCTTAATTGGAGAAGAAAGAAAATCAGTCCTTAGCGTAATTGAAAATGGATTAAAATCACGACCTTCATTACCTGACTATAAAAACTTATTTACAACACGATGATTACTGGAAAAAACTACATTGGAAATAAATTATCTGCTCAAGGAAGTATAAAATATTCAACGATTAATCCGGTTTTAAACTTAGAGAATAATTGGAAAAGTACGGAGGCTACGGCAGAAGAAATTGCTGAAGCAACGGCTCTTTCTTCTAGGGCATTTAAAGATTTTAGAAAGACTACTCCAGATCAAAGAGCAACCTTTTTAGAAGCGATTGCGGATGAAATTGAAAGATTGGGTTCTGAATTAATTGAAATATACTGTTTAGAGTCAGGTTTACCTCAAGGAAGGGCAGAAGGAGAGAGAGGAAGAACACTTTTTCAATTGCGTTCTTTTGCTGAAATGCTGCGTAAAGATGATTGGCAGGAAACTGCAATAGATTTTGCTATTCCAGATCGACAGCCTATACCCAAATCGGATATTCGTAAGACATATATACCGCTTGGAACTGTAGTAGTTTTTGGGTCTAGTAATTTTCCTTTAGCATACTCTACTGCTGGCGGAGATACTGCTAGTGCTCTAGCTATGGGGTGCCCAGTTATTGTAAAAAGTCACCCGATGCATGCCGGAACAGGTGAGTTGGTTGCTTCTGCAATCGTTAAAGCCGCAGAAATGACAAACATGCCAAATGGAGTATTTTCAAATTTAAATAGTAAAGGAATAGAAGTTGGAGTTCAATTGGTGAAAGATTCAAAAGTAAAAGCGGTCGGTTTTACTGGAAGTATTAAGGGAGGAAGGGCCTTATATGATATAGCTAACCAACGTCCAGAGCCAATTCCAGTTTTTGCTGAAATGGGATCGATTAACCCAGTCATTATTACGCAAAAAGCGTTAGAAGAAAAAGGCTCTCAATGGGCGAAAACATATGCGGATTCTATCACACTAGGGACAGGTCAATTTTGTACTAATCCAGGATTAATTCTTGGTGTGCAGAGTCCAGAATTAGATGCTTTCACATCTGAATTAGCTTCTAATATTGTTGATATTGACTCAATGTGTATGCTGCACCCTTCAATTAAAGGGGCTTATGACTTGAATAAATCGAATGTATTAAATCAAGCTGGTGTTGAGACTTTGACTACTCCGTTAAATGTTGAAGTAAATTATGCGGATCAAACGGTAGCAAAAGTTGACGGAAAAGTATTTTTAGCTAATCCAGCGCTGCACCAGGAGGTTTTCGGTCCATTCTCAGTTGTTGTTCAATGTGAAAATAAATCGGAAATGATGGAAATCATTGAGGGTCTTGAAGGCCAATTGACAGGGACAATTATCGCAGAAGAATCAGAAATAAATGATCTAACGGATCTTGTTGATGAACTGCAGCAGCGTGTGGGAAGAATCATCTTTAATGGAGTTCCTACTGGTGTTGAGGTTTGTAATTCAATGAATCATGGTGGACCTTATCCAGCGTCATCAGATTCTAGGTTTACCGCTGTGGGTTTAGATTCGGTTAAGCGATGGATTAGACCAATTTCTTACCAAAATTTTCCAAGTGAATTGTTACCAAAAGAATTAAAATAATGGGGGGAATTCACCAAATATTTAAGTGTATTGATGCGCATACTTGTGGTAATCCTGTACGAGTTGTTGTAGAGGGAGGACCAGAATTGATCGGTAATTCGATGAGCGAAAAACGGCAGCACTTTTTAAAAGAATTTGATTGGATTCGAAAAGGATTGATGTTTGAACCGCGTGGGCATGACATGATGAGCGGAAGTATTTTATACCCGCCAAATGATCCTAAGAATGATATTGGGGTTTTATATATCGAAACAAGTGGGTGTTTACCAATGTGCGGACATGGAACGATCGGAACGGTTACCGTTATCATTGAGGAAGGATTAGTGACTCCAAAAGTTCCTGGAAAACTTCAATTAGAAACTCCGGCAGGTATAGTTCATATACAATATGTACAAGAAGGTAGCAAAGTAACTTCTGTTCGTTTGAAAAACATTAAGTCGTATGTAGATAAAGAACATTTAGAAGTTAATTGTCCGGATCTAGGAAAATTGACGATTGATGTTGCCTATGGAGGTAATTTCTATGCGATTGTAGACCCGCAAGAAAACTTCAAAGGGATGCAAGAATATACTGCTGATCAATTAATATCTTGGAGTAGGAGTATGAGAGAAGAACTTAACAAGAATTACACATTTGAACACCCAGAAAATCAAACGATTTGTGGATTAACGCATTTACTTTGGACGGGAGCTACAATTTCCGAAGATGCAACCGCTCGAAATGCAGTTTTTTATGGAGATAATGCTATTGATCGGTCTCCTTGTGGAACAGGAACTTCAGCAAGAATGGCACAATGGTATGCAAAAGGTAAATTGTTCAAAGGAGATGAGTTTGTTCATGAGAGCATCATTGGCTCAAAGTTCATTGGTAGAATAGAGGAAGAAACTGAATTAGCAGGTAAAAAAGCGATTATACCAAGTATAGAAGGGTGGGCGAAAATTACTGGTTATAATACAATTATTATTGACGACGACGACCCATATGCTTTTGGATTCCAAGTAATATAATAGAATGAAAAATTGCGTAATCATTGGTGGTGGTGTTATTGGTCTTTGCTCAGCTTATTATTTAGCGAAAGAGGGGCATGAGGTAACAATTGTTGATCAATCGGATTTAAAAACGGGTTGCTCTTATGGAAATGCAGGAATGATTGTTCCCTCTCATCTGATTCCTTTGGCTCAACCAGGAATGATTACTCGAGGCGTGAAATGGATGTTTAATAGTAAAAGTCCATTTTATGTCAAACCAAGGTTTAGCATGGAATTATTTAATTGGGGGCGGTCGTTTTATAAATATGCGAATCAAACACATGTGCATAGATCAATGCCTGCATTGAAAGACTTATCGCTTTTTAGTAAAGAATTGTATCAAGATTTTGCTAAGGAATCAGATTCGTTTCAATATCAGGAGAGGGGTTTGTTAATGCTTTTTAAGACTCACAAAGTCGGGGAAGAAGAAATCTATGCAGGCAAGGAGGCTCAAAAGCTTGGTATAGAGGTTGATTTTCTCAATAAGGAAGAAGTACTTTCTTTGGAGCCTGGTTTGAATTTGAATGCGATTGGTGGAGTGTATTATAAAGGGGATGCTCATTTGTCACCTAATCAATTTATGGAATTCTTACGAGCTGAATTGGAACGTATGAAAGTGAGCTTTGTTTCTAATGCTAGTATGATCGATTTTAAAATTAATAATGGAAAGGTAGAGGAAGTTGTGACTTCGAGTAGATCTGTTCTATGCGATGAGCTTATTATTTCTGCGGGATCGTGGAGTCCGAGTATAGCTAGTAAGCTAGGAATTAAATTATCAATTTTACCGGGTAAGGGTTATAGTTTCAATATTGAAGACATAAGAGATAAACCTACAATTCCGTCTATTTTATGCGAAGGGAAAGTTGCTGTAACACCAATTGGAGATAAAATTCGTTTTGGAGGAACAATGGAAATCACACATACGAAAGATCATATGATAAATAGGAATAGAATTCAAGGTATTGTAGATACAGTAAACCAATTCTATCCAGACATTCAATTAATACAACCATCATCAAGGGAAATTTGGCATGGGTTTCGTCCATGTACACCAACTGGTTTGCCCTTGATTTCAAGGTCTGAAAAAGTCAACAATGTAATCGTTTCAACTGGTCATGCAATGATGGGGCTCAGCTTAGGTCCTGCATCAGGGAAACTAGTTCAAGAGCTCGTAGATAATCAAAAAACGAGTGTTGATGTTAGTCAGTTTAGTTTATAAATCTTCTGTAAAGTGTTTACGTGTTTTTGGTTTAGAGAACTTTTCTTTATTGTAAGCCATAGAAGTTCCTTTCGGAATTGATAATGACTCCCAGTTTTCATTTTGTAGCATTTTTCCTAGAAATACAATTTGTCCAATATGATAAGGATAATGTGCAAGCTGCCTATTAATGGCTTCATCAATGCTATGCCCCATATTTCTGATGTAGATTACCTTATTCATATCACTTTCCGTTAAAGGCTCAATGGCATTAAATAAACACTCCCACCCTTCGTTCCAAAGCGCCAAAAGTTCCTCTCGTGATTGAAAGTCGCATTCAAATTCTTGATCGCGATTACGCCATTCTTTTTCGCCATCACTGGTAAGAAAATCCGTCCATCTAGACATCATGTTTCCATGAAGATGCTTTACGATTGTTGCAATGGAGTTACTTTCTTGGTTGTATTGCCAGAATAAGCCTTCATCTGTTACTTGATGAAAAGTTCTTTCGCCAAGATCCTTATAATACTCAAACTGTTTTTTAATACTATTTAAATACGTGCTCATACGTCTAAATTTAATATTTATAAAGCGAATTTCCAGTCATTATTTACGTTTCATTTCATTCTTTTTACTTTTGCAGGTATGGAAGTAGATCAAAGCAGTTTTATGCGCGCTCAGAAGCACTTAAGAAGAGATGTTTGGAAAGCATGGGAGCAATACGCCTTGATTGAAAAAGGCGATAAAGTGATGGTGTGTTTGTCTGGAGGAAAGGATAGTTATACGATGCTTGATGTTCTACTTCATTATCAGAAAGAATCAGACATTAAGTTTGATATTGTTGCAGTTAATTTAGATCAAAAACAACCAGGGTACCCTGAAGAAGTACTGCCAAATTTTCTAGCTCAACTTGGAGTAGATTTTAAAATTGTAGAAAAGGATACCTACAGTATTGTGACTGCAAAAATTGAAGCTGGTAAAACAATGTGCAGTCTATGTTCAAGATTGCGTCGAGGTAATTTATATACAATGGCCGATGAATTAGGCGCCACAAAAATTGCGTTGGGACACCACAGAGACGATATCATTGAAACATTCTTCATGAATTTGTTTAATGGTTCTCGGCTAGAAACGATGCCAGCAAAGTATAAAACGGATGATGGGAGACATGTTGTCATTCGACCATTGGCTTTTTGCAAAGAGTCAGAAATTGAGGTTTTTGCTAAAGGAAAACATTTTCCGATTATACCATGTACTCTTTGCGGTTCTCAAGAGAATATGATGCGTAAAAAAGTGAAGAAAATGATTAAAGAGTGGGATGAAGAGTTTCCGGGAAGATCTACTTCAATTTTTAATTCGATCAAAAACATTAATCCAAGTCATATGTTGGATTCAGAATTATTCGACTTCAAAGGGATTAAATAAGTTTATTAGCCATGCGTTTTGGTGTGGGTTTTTCGCTTCAGATATATTTTTTCTTGATATAAGGATGAGGTAAAATCAAAAGTTTGATTCAGTATTCTTTGAAATTTTTGACGGTTTATATTAGACTGTTTTTTTTTTGAGTTACCTCTAACCGGAGAAAAGGTGATGATAGGAATTGCAGTAACTTTCTGGATTATACATGGTGAGCCATTTTGATTTTCCTTTCTTTCACCTAAGTTGTTTTCTAATTTAAATTATACTAATAAATTGTGCGCTAATTAGCTTGTAAAAGTTTTATATATTGATTTGTCGATGTAATAATGTGCGCTAAAGTGGCGCGTATTTTTTGCGAAATACGAAACTTTATTTCCATCCAAAAATAATTCATAATCTGCTTCAGAAATTACATTAAGAATACAATAGTAATAATTCAATTCCAGGTATTTGTTGCAGATTTATACTTGAAAATAGGGTATAAGTACCCTTTTTTACATGATTGGTGTGATTTATCTTTGGATATGGCAAATTTCATAGTTCGTAAAGATTATAAGCGTTCTCTATGGCACGTTTTGCGCGAAGGAAGGAAAAATACTATAGAATATACTAATTGTCAAACTCTAGCGCTTAAATGTGCAAAGAAATATTGCAAGAAAACGGGAGGTGGAACTGTTAAGGTTGTTCTAATAACTTCAAAACGGCAGAAAACTACCCTACAACAAATAGAATTGAATGGATAGAATTAACCACTATTCAATTGAGCCTCCTAATTTGGGAGGTTTTTTTATATCTATAAAGTAAGTTTTGTTTTATAGCACGTTCTTATGGCATAATTTATATAGTTATTTGGCGGATGAAAAAGTAGTCTTTCTGAAATTCTTTGCCTGTCATTGCCCTGGCTGTTGGGCCTATCAGAATTCGGGTAAACTCGAATATTTAACCAATAGTTATGTATCAACTGGTACTGACCAAGTTGTTGTTTTAATGCTGGAGCATGATGAGTATAATGATGAGAATGAATTTTTTGGAAACAGTCCGAATACGCAAGGATATTGGGTGACAGCAAATCCAATTCCTAAAATTGATGTGGAAGGAGGTGACCGTTCGGTTTTTACGGATTACAATATGACATTTTATCCAATGATTGTTAAGATTTACCCGGATAAAACAACAGAATTAATATATACGAATTAAACGGTAGCTGAAATGTATCAAGCTGCAGATGATTGTTCAGGGACTTTGTCAATTGACTCGGGCATAGTATATGATTAATATACACACAGCTTGAGGGGATCGAAGAAATAAAGGTGCTGAATTCCGTTGGTCAGCAGTTGGAGTTTAATTTTACTTCAAAGAGAACAATAGATGCATTGAATTTTGACTCTGGTATTTATCAGGTTTATGTATCTGCAAAAAATGGAAGCTTAGTGCAAAGAGTATTTATTCCTTGAGTATGCTTAGTAGCCTTTTGTTACTCAGTCGTTGTGCAGGAATTAGGTGAGAATTTTTTTTTTAATAATTGAATCGGCTAGAATTAAAACCGCTGGATGTGAGTTGTGCTCTGTCGTGAAATGTATCCTGATAAAATTGTGCCTGAAACTACCGTCATAGTATTACTATATGGTGTTAGCCCATTTTTTTCATTGAAGGTAATTTGGTTCGAGTTTCGGATATAACTCTATCCTTTCAATAGAGTTACGCTATTTAAGTTCCTAAAACTTTCACTATCTGCATTGAATTGCGATCTTTGCAATTGAGTCATGCTCTGGAACAACTAGAATGGTATCAAAAGAATATAAATAGCTGGCATGATTGATTTTAAGCTAGAAAGATTAATTAGATCTAATTGCTTCCGTTTATCGTA
This sequence comes from Crocinitomicaceae bacterium, assembly GCA_022447585.1. GTDB lineage: Bacteria > Bacteroidota > Bacteroidia > Flavobacteriales_D > Crocinitomicaceae > UBA4466. The sequence continues at coordinate 512,025 of JAKVAR010000006.1, forward strand.
ATAATTTGTTTTTTGATTAATAGCCTAATATGTACTAGAATTCTAAGGAGCTTGAATCTGATTTTGGCTCTCTTGGCAATATTCATTTGTAATAATTTCTTGTCTCAAGGTGTACAATTTGAAGTTCCATATCAGGAATTAACGGAGAAGTATGGTTTAAATAGTAGAGAAGTTTATAAAGTTGAAAAAGATTCTAAAGGAAACGTTTGGATTTGCTCTGATGGAGGAGTGAATATGTTCGATGGCACCGGGTTTCATTCATTTACCATTGAAAATGGTCTGGTTGATAATGTCGTGTTTGACATTTATGAAGACTACAAAGGACGTGTTTGGTTTTTGTCATATAACTCTAAGCTTTGTTATTATGAGAATGGTAATATCATTGAGTTTGCATTTAATGATGAAATTGTCAATTTTTATAAAGGTTTATCGCAGAACCAGAAAAAATTAGTCATCGACTCAAGTAATAATTTATATTATGCCGTTCATAACGCTGGACTTATTAAAATTTCTCCAGATGGTGTTTTTATGCAATTACAGGATGAAATTCAAGAGATTCACATTGAAATATTAGAGAAGGAACCAATTATTTATAATCGTGCATCTTTTGATATAATTGATGGTAAACAACCAAATAAACTTGTCAGTACCTGGCTTGTTAAGAATAATTTAAAAACAAAGGTTTTTAAATCTCTTGTGAGTTCAAGATTCTGTGTTATTCAATGTGAAAATGATGAAATCTATTTCAGTATTAAAAATGAAATTATACTCGCTACAAATGGCAAGAGTATATTAAAAGTAGAAAGGCTAATAGAATTCGGAGAATATGATTCAGAGCATTTTTGGGTAGGTACGACCAACGGTTTATTGATAGTTTCAAAAGAAAATGGTGAAATACGAAGAAGAATTTTAAACGGAATCTCGATTTCGAGTGTTTTGAAGATCAATCAAAATTCATTTTGGATTGGAACTCTAGATCAAGGTGCTTTATATGTTCCGAATATTGATTTGATGCTTTTGACAAAAGAAAATGGATTAATCCAGAATGACATTGTCGATATATGCGGTTTATCGAATGAACTTTTTGTTTCATTTGGAAATTGTATTCAAGACTTATCTAGAAGGACTTCGTTTCAGCTTGATTTAAATAAAACTATTTTTTTGGGAGCAACCGATTCAACTCTTGTTGTTGGTGATTTTGAAAAAAATGTAAATGTTAAGGTGGATGATCGAAGTTTATTTGTAGGGGGAATATTAGATTCGTATAGATCAAGGAATGATGTTTTTTGGACAACCGGAGGAAGTATACATTCGTTCAATGAAAAGACAAAAAAAATAACGTGTTGGTATAGTCGTAGTGCAGACTCTTTAGAGAATAAATTGAGATTTACTTCGGTTTTTTATGATATAAAAAAGGGCCTAATTGCAGGGAATAGATTTGGTTTATTTTTAATTGAAAATGGAAAGTATTTTAAACTCGACAAATTGAACATTACTGATTTGAAGAAAGGGTATGATGAAAGCATTTTAATATCTACAGCGAATCAAGGTGTACGTTTTTTGCATAATACTTATTCTCAAATTATAAATAAAAGTAATGGTTTAGTGAGTAACAAAGTTTTTTGTTTAGAAAACTACCGCGACTCTATTTTTTTCTTTGGGACGAATAAAGGAGTAAACTGGTATAATGCGCGTAATCATAAACTTGGTCTTATTAAATTGCCAAGAGATATAAGGAGTAATTCACTAGAAATTTTTCACGACTCAATATTTGTGGGCACTAAAAGAGGATTGTTTAAATTAAGTGTTCATGATTTGGAATTAGATTACGATGAAGACTTCCTACTTTCAATAAACGATTTCAATATTGATAATGAAAGTATTTCATTTGATACGGATAATGTTATAATTCCATTTGGGACAAGAGTTATGCGCGTGAATATTGCTTGTTTGGATTTTGAGTCTTTCGACAATTTTAAAATGCAATTTCGATTTAATAGCGAAGATCAATGGACTGATATAAATGACTTAAGTGTTTTGATTTTGAATCCAAAAGATAATTTTGATTTTGAGGCGAGGTATTTGAAAGGAGATGGAAAATGGAGTTATTCGAAAAAATTATTTTCTGTAGAAATTGAATTGCCATTTTATAAAAGAATTGAGTTTTTCATTTTATTGTTCATTACTGTTCTTGCAGTCTTATTTTATTCTCGGAAGTATTTTTTAAGCAAAAAGAGAAAAAAGGCTGAGGTTAAACAAAAACTGTTTCAATTAGAACAACAAATCCAACAGACTAAAATGAATCCTCATTTTCTGTTTAACATTCTTAATTCCATCCATAGTCAAATAGTTTTCGAAGAGTATAATTCAGCGGAAGCTTATTTAATGACATTTTCTAAATTTTTGAGGAGACTCATTTCTAGAACCACGGTAGACTCAATAACTATCAGGGAAGAAGTTGAGTTTTTAAATAAGTATGTTGAGCTACAGAAAATAGGTACAGAAACTAAGTTTGAGTTCGCCATCAATATGGATTCATCGTTGAATTTGATTTCAATGCCCGCTATGATGTTACAACCGTTAGTTGAAAATTCAATCAATTACGGTATTGGATCTCTAGAGAATGATTCAAGTCATGGTAAAGTTGAACTTACAATTAGTAAGCTAAACGAATCAACCTTAAAGGTTATTTTAACGGATAATGGAATTGCTGAGTTAGAATCAAAAATATCAGAAGGTCACGCAATTGATATAACAAAGAAGCGTTTATCCTTCTATAATGAATTGATGAACTGTAACGAATATTCATTCAAGATTTATAAAGAAAAAAAATTGTCGCCATTAACGAGGGTGGAGTTATTAGTACCAATAATTATTAAATAGTGCATGAAGGTTTTAATTGTGGATGACGAGTTTAACGCTCGAAGGATTGTAAGGAAGTACTTGCTAGATTTTAATGCTGAATTGTCATTAGTTGAGGCTTCCAACATAGAGGAAGCTCTAACAATATTAAACTCAGAAACTATTGACTTAATGGTTCTTGACATTCAATTGAAAAACGAAGTCAGTTTTGATTTATTTAAAGAGAATACATGGGATGATATTGATGTGATTTTTGTAACTGCATATTCTAATTTTGCAATGGAAGCATTTAATGTTGGGGCATTATCGTATGTACTAAAGCCTGTTGACAAATCCGTGTTCGAAAAAGCGTTTAGAAAAGTTGAGTATTCATTTCTCGCGAAAAAACAATCAAAACACAGTATAAAATCGGGTGCTGGTAGAATTTATGTTCCTCTAAAGAATTATTATCAATTGGTAAACCTATCCGAGGTAATGTTTTTAAAGGCCGATGGTATGTATTGCGGAATTGTATTTAGTCCCACTAAATGCCTTTTAGTCAGCAAACCATTGAAATACATTGAAGAAAAAATAAGCGATAATCTCAATTTTGTTCGAATACATAGATCATTTATAGTGAACACGGATAAAATACTTCGTTGCAGTAGTGATTTTAAGATGATTACCTTGAGCGATTCAACGGTTTTACCCATTTCAGCTAAATATAAAGAAGCCCTCGCAGATTATATAAGAAATTCTATTCGAAAGCTTTAAATGATACTTTAGCAGTTTATATGATTTTATTCGACGTCAATACAATAGCGATGCTACAAGAATTTATCATATTTAGATTTTAATCTATTCACTAAAAGGGGGCCGTTCCGAAATTTATAACTATTCAATTTCGTCATTGTCTATTATATATAGTCTATTTTTAATCGCAAAAACTACTAGCTCTGCAACATTTTTGGTGTTCGTTTTTTGTAAAATCGATTTACGATGTGACTCTATAGTTCTAACACTAAGGTATAATTGTTCTGAAATTTCAAGATTAGTATTTCCTGAGCATATAGCGTGGAGTATTTGTTTTTCTCTTTTGGTAAGAATAGAAGGAACTTCTTTATTTTCGGAAAAACTATTTAATGCGTTTTGATGCAATGCTATTGATGTCTTTTTATCATGATAATATCCTACGGTATGAACAGCATAAATGGCATCAATTAGTTTGTCTACGCTAGAATTTTTGGATATTACGGCTCTAGCTCCTAATTGAATTCCCTTGATGATCTGAAATTCAGCATTATACATTGATAGAATAATGACCTTGATTTCAGGGTCTTTTTTGTTCAAGATTTGCATTGTTTGCCATCCATCTAAAACGGGCATACTAATATCCAATAGAACGATGGATGCATTTGAATTTCCAATTTTTTCTAATAGTTGAGATCCATCTTGTGCCTCAAGCACGAATTTAATTTTAGCATCTTCCTTGTGCAAACAGGAAATGATCGCTTCCCTTAAAATTTTATGATCATCGGCAATAGCCAAGTTAATCCGTTTTGAGCTAGAATGTGCTTTAGTCATTGTGTTCTTCAATTGATAATTTAATTATGTTAAAGGGTTGGCAATATAATCCACCTGTTGTTACGTAAGTATAAATACGTGAAATGATACGTATAAACACGTAATTTTTGTTACGTAATTACCGAAATCAATAATGAACGTATTTGTGCATGTATATATGTAAATATTTACAATACAGCCAGTTGTACTGATAATTGATCGATTTGCATTTTTTCATTCAGAAACTCAAAAGGTTTATTCAGAAGTTTAAGCGAAATCTGACTTTTTCAATGTTGTAATATTGCCCTCAATTTTATTTGAATAACGAAGAAAAAATGGCACGATTCGATATATCCAAGATATCAGGAGTTAAACTCAATTTAGTGGGCATAATGGTTCTATTTAATTTGTTGCTCTTTGTTCAAGAATCAAAAGCCCAGTCTCAATTGGAAGATTTTTCGAATAGAAGAAGTGTTAAGCAAGATGACCTCCAAATGATCTTCTTTGTTCGAGATGAGGATAAATCACGGCCGAATACTTCTAGAAATGATAGTTGGTACCATTGGTTTAAATCTCAAAAAATTATAACAACCCAAGGCGGTTCAGATGGACTATTGCTTGAGGGTCTTTTTACAGCCTTTTTTACGAATAAGCAATTGGCACAAAAGGGAAGTTTCCAAAAAGGACTCAAAGTTAAGTCTTGGGAATATTGGAGAATGGATGGCTCTTTGAAAATGACCGAAAAATGGAGAAGAGGAGCTTTAATTCAAAAGGAGTTTTACGATGAAGAAGGAAGTTTAATCCGATTAGAAAAGAAGAGTTTATGGAAGAATAAAGTTTATACGAGTGACAGTATTTGGATCCATAAAGGAGAAGAGTTGGTTCAACTTAAAACATATAATTCAATAGGAACGCTTAAAACAAGCGCTAATTATAAGAATGGAGTTTTAAATGGTTCTTATAAAGAATTTGAAAATGGGAAACTGATTTCTAAAATTAAGTATAAAGATGGTGTAATTGTTCCCGCTAAAAAGGAGTTGGAAAAGGAGGTAAATAAAGAACCTTCTAAGTTCAGTCTGTTTTGGAAAAACCTCTTTAAAAAGAAAGAAAAAGGGGATGATAATAGTGAAAACAGAGTTGACTAGTGCTTAGTAAAGGTAGATATATTGATTCATCAGCTTTGGGCTATGCGCTTAGCTTTCTTCTGCTTATTGGTATGGTATGCTCAGGAGCCGTATTCATTTCTTCTGTTTACAAAAGGGAATCGAATTCATACCAATTGGATGAGCACATGTTGTTTAATAATTACTTGAGCTTAAAAATTGGCGCACAAGCTGGAGTTTCGGAACAACAATCGGTGATGCATATATCTGGAGATACTAGCAAATACTCTAAAAAGAGTTGGGGTGGTTTCGAGGTTGTAAATGCAATTACACAGCATAAAAATAGAGTAGTACAAAAAAGTGTAATGATCGGTTCCGTGGCTAAAAAAGAGATGCCTTGCTTATACTTACCCGACTATCGGCAAGCCATCAAACTTTGTGGAGAGACCAAGATTGAAGGCGATGTTTACATGTCGAAAAGAGGGTTTGAAAGAGGGCATATTTCTGGAGCTCCTTTTTCTGGTGATAAGCTTATTTATGGAAAGCAATTACGTGCTAAAAAGTCCTTGCCGAATCTGAAAGACCGAGATTTTGACATTTTAAACGAATTGAAAAATGGAATTGATCTAGATAACTTGCCTCAAGACTCTACATTTAGTTTTATGGAGAGGACGACTGTTTTTAGATCAAACTCTAGTGCAGAAATAACTCAAAATTTGCAGGGGAACATTTTACTTTTCGCAAAAGATTCTCTTGTTATTAAGTCATCAGCATCACTTCGAAATGTGCTGTTGGTTGCACCAGTTATACGGTTTGAAAAAGGGTTTACAGGAAATGTTCAAGCGATAGCTGAGCATAGAATTGTATGTGAGGAACGCGTATTCTTGAAGTACCCTTCTACGTTGATTTTAAATGAAAAATCTGGAGCAATAAATCGAGATCAATCCAAAATTGAATTGAAGAATAATGCGAAAGTGTTAGGAGGGGTTTTATTGACCTCTGAACATCCTAATTATCGAAGGCAAGTGCATTTAGATGTGCAAAACGCATTTGTTGCGGGGCTCATTTACAATCAAGGAGAAACTCAATTTATAGGTGAGTTAGTTGGGTCGCTTTACACTTCAAAATTGATACTTAACCATGGTGGAGGGACTTACAGCGGACATTTGTTGAATGCGAAAATTTCAAACAGAGATCTCCCTAAAGACTTTGCCCTACCGAATTGGTTTGAAAAGGATAAAAATGCTGAATTAAAATTTATTGCATGCATCTAAATAAAATTAAAGCGTCAAGCATAGCAGAGGTAGTAATTGCCATGTCGATTATCGCCCTTTGTTTTGGGATTGCATCTATTGTGTTAATGCGAACTACAATGGTTATGGATAATTTCCAAGAGCTTAAAACGCAATCAGAATTACATGCTTTAATCTGGGAAAGTTTAATCGAAGATCAAACGGTTAACTGGACAGATGAAATTACAGTAAGCGAGCATGAACAACAGAATGGGCTTGAATCTATTATGTTTTATTCGGCTTCTGGAAAGGTTATTTGGGAACAAGAATTTTTAGGCGATGATGATTAGTGCAAAGTCTAAAATAACATCTTTTACAATATTTGAGGTCACAATGGTCTTGGCAATAATGAGTGTTCTTATTTTAATAATTACACTGTCTACTAATCGATTTAATGAGCAGCTCAAGGTCGCAAATGAGATTAAAAGAGAACTGAATACTTTTAAGTTAATTCGTTCAAATATTTCGCAAGATTTTTATCATTCAAATAATGCCAGGTTAGAAAATGAAGAATTGATTTTAACAAAAGGGATTTATGAAGTTAGATACAAAATAATCGATGGTTTTTTGTCTCAGATCCGTTCAAGTGAAACCATTTCATTGGGGATTCAGGCTTCAGAAATTTTTGAATCCACTTTAAATGATGTGCCCGTATACCATATAGTTATACCATGGAAAGATGATGAGATAGACTTGGCATTTTATTATAAACCCAGTGTTGATTTAGCAATTAATGCATTTTTCGAGGATTATAATGAGTAATAATAAGTCTTTTTTTCAAAAGGAAATTACCTTATCAAAAGGATTTCCAGATAAGTCGAAAGAAGAATTCTATAAAGAGTTTAGCTCATTGTTGGTGAGTGGTATTGATATTCAAAGAACCTTAACAATTCTTATCGAGGAACAGTCAAAAGAAAAGGTCGTTGGTATTCTTGAGACAATGCTTGAAAAGCTCATTAAGGGAAGCTCTTTATCAAAGGCAATGTCGGAATCCAAGCATTTTTCAGCATATGAATTTCAAAGTGTAAAGATTGGCGAGGAAACGGGAAGATTACAAAATATTCTGGCACATTTATCAGAATATTACAGTAATAAAGTAAAGCTTAGACGTCAACTAATAAGTGTTTTTACGTATCCTGTTTTTGTCATTCTAATTACCATTGGAGTCCTATATTTTATGTTGAATAGTGTTGTTCCAATGTTTGAAGATGTCTTCGATCAATTCGGTCAGGAATTACCATATTTAACGCAGAAGATCATTTTGGTATCGAAGTATTTTTCAACGTTTTTACTTTACTTTTTAATACTTCTTACATCTGTTATTGGTTTCGGCTATTATCAAAGAAAAGAAGTGTGGTTTAGAAACCTGACATCGAAGACAATACTTAAAATTCCTGTTATTGGTGGTCTTATGAAGAAGATATACTTGGCTAGAACTTGTCAAAGTTTATCACTGCTTTTATCCTCAAAAACACCACTTGTTTCTGCATTAACTTTAGTAGAGGAAATGATTGGATTTTATCCTATTGAATCGTCATTCAATTTGATCAAAAAAGAGATTATTCATGGTGAATCCTTTCATACTGGTTTGGCGAAGTTTCCCATATACGATAAGCGTATGGTTTCCTTAACGAAAATTGCGGAGGAGACGAATCAATTGGATCAAACTTTTGCGAGGCTTTCAGCTCAATATCAGGAGGATGTTGAATTTAGAACGAAGTTAATAGGAACAATAATAGAACCATTAATCATAGTAATCATTGGGCTCGTGGTGGGCGTTATTATGGTGGCTATGTATTTACCAATGTTCAATCTTAGTAATGTAATAAAATGATAAAATTAAAACAGAATCACAAAGGCTTATTGGTTAAAGCTTTTTCCCTTGCAGAAATCTTGATTGTATTAGCAATCATGGGAATCTTAATTATGCTTGTGGTCCCAAATCAAGCTGGTGTTGCGTCGCGCACTAAAAGTTTAGAGGCTCAGCAAGAACTGAAAATGATTCAAAACCTGCAGTATGCTTATTTCTTGCAATACTCTAAGTATACATCGGAGCTTTCGACCATCAATTACATCCCTCATAAGTTGGTAAATGCAGGAGGTACGGCGAATTATCAGGTTTCAATTGTTGAATCGTCTACAACTGGATTCAAAGCAAGAGCGGAGGCCGTAGTTGACTTTAATGGAGACGGGAAAAAGAATATATGGGAAGTGGATGAGAATGGATTATTAACTGAAATTCAACCAGATTAGCATGTTATATATACTATCCATCGTGCTTCTAATTTCTTTCTATCAAGACCTACGTTTTAGAGGGATTCAATGGTTTATTTTTCCATTGATTCTAATTTTTTCGATTTTTCTTAAATGGGAAACGCTATCGATTGGAACTCTATATAACCTGCTTTTCATAGTCCTTTGCTTGTCTGGGTTAACGATGTACCTGAGCATAAAAGAAGGAAGAATCATAAATATTACGAAAGGATTTTTCAGTTGGGGAGATATTTTGATTTTAATCGCATTGTGCCCCTTGTTCTCACTTGAAGGATACATTCTGTTTTTCACTGTGGGAACCATCCTCACATTAGTTACCTTTTTGATTGTCAATATTTGGGTCAAATCCAAGACTGTTCCTTATGCCGGGTATATGGCTCTTTTTGCTATGCCTACGCTCTTTTTAGAGGTTAATAATTCATACTTAATGCTATTCTAATGGAGGGTAATGATATTAATATTTCTCCAGAACTATTACAGCTAGTTCGTTCGGATTTGGCTTGGCATTATCGTGTTTTACCTAAAGAGAAAGGTGAAAATAACTTTAGTTTTTATGTAGATGAACAGACAGATCAAGATATAACCAATGAAGAGTTAGAGGCTTTATTAGGATTGAATGTAGAGTTATTCCCTATTGACAAGAAGTTAATGCAAAGGAGTCTTGGGAAATTCTATCGTAAGTCCAATAATGAAGAGTCAAATTTAAAAATTGATGCAAAAACTGATTTCGTTGATAGAATTATACAAGAGGCAAATCATTTAGGCAGCAGTGATATCCATATAGAGATCTTTGCAGATAAGGCTAGGGTTAGAATTAGAATTGATGGCAACTTGATTCAACGTTATGCAGTGGATAAAAGCGATTATCCGGAAATTGTAAATAAGGTGAAGATTAGAGCTAACCTTGACATCTCTGAAAAAAGATTGCCACAAGATGGTAGAATTCAATATGAAGATTTTGATATCAGGGTTTCAATTTTACCAACATTGCATGGAGAAAAAATTGTGCTTAGAATTTTGGGGCATGACGCATCGTCAATTAGTCTTGATAAAATTGGTTTTTCTGCAAAGGACAAGAATAAGTATTTAGACGGTGTGAGAAGACCGAATGGCATCATTTTAATTAGTGGCCCAACAGGTTCAGGTAAAACAACCACGCTATACGCTACGCTTAAAGTTTTAAATGAAGAGAAACGTAATATTGTTACAGTCGAAGATCCTGTTGAGTATACGCTTGAGGGAATAAATCAGGTTCAATTAAAGGAATCTATAGGTTTGACTTTTGCTAGTGCCTTAAGGTCATTTTTGAGGCAAGATCCTGATGTGATTATGTTGGGTGAAATTCGAGATTCTGAAACTGCCCAAATGGCAATTAGAGCGGCTTTAACAGGTCATTTGGTTTTGTCAACTATCCATACAAATTCTGCTTGGGGAACAATATCAAGATTGATCGATATGGGTGTTCCTCCATTTCTTTTGGCAAATACCATTAATACTTCTGTTGCGCAAAGGTTGGTAAGAAAGCTTTGTGAGGAATGCAAAGATGAAGTTGAATTCGCTGAAACCAAATGGCAATTTGAAGATCGTTTTTCTAAACCCGAAAAACACAACGTTTCGGTTGGTTGCGAGAGCTGTCATTACACGGGTTATAAAGGAAGGGTTGCCTTGTATGAGGTGATACCAATTGACAATAGATTGTCAACTTTAATCAAGGAAAACTCCAATGATGTCCAGGTAGAATTAAAAGAGAGAGGTATCAAAAGTATCTCGGAAAAAGCATACGAATTATTAATAGATGGAACAACTTCATTGGATGAAGTTTATCCTTATTTATCCAATTACGAATGAGAATAATAGTATTAATTATTGCATTAGCACTGACGGGGTTATCCATTGGGCAGAATTTTTCGGAGGAGACCTTGAGGGCTCAACTGGACAGTGTGTCTATGAATCACCCTGGCTTGAATAATAAACTACAGTTGAATGTAAATAGTCTTCAATTGTCAGAACTGGTGAATTCTGTTGCACTTGAAAACAACTTGAATATAAGTATTGACCCAGGCTTGAATCAACAGATTTCATATAATTTTTATGATGCGCAAGTGAAAGATATGCTTGTTTTCATCTATTTAAATTTTCCAGTTGAAATTGATTTTGTTGGGAGTATTATTTCTGTTCGTAAAAGAAAAAAGAAGTCCCCATCAAAACCCCTTCCAAAACTGTTGGATGTAAAATATAATCCTTCAAATAAGTTTTTATCACTAAACCTTAAGAATGATACGCTTTGGCGCGTTGCAGAAGAATTGACAAAAGCGACAAACGAAAATTATGTTGTAGATCCTTTGATTCGCAAGAATGTGGTTAATGCTTATTTTATGAATCGCCCTTCTGAACAAGTATTGGAAATGTTTGCTCAAGCGAATGGTCTTGAGGTTATCAAAGAAACCGATTTCTTCAGAATTAAGTCAAAACCAGAAGATAAAGAGAACCCCCAAAATATTGGGCGAGGCAAGAAAAAGGGGAGTAAATATCAACCCTCAAATGCTAACGGAGATTTCACTTTAGTAAAGAATAATGTAGGTGCCTTGGATATTTTTGCTCAGAATGTTCAATTAGCTGATTTGATTCAGGCAGCTGCTCAAGAGTCAGGAGTGAATTACATTGTTTTTTCAGCACTTAAGGGAACGGCTAATCTTGACGTTAAAGACATCCGTTTTGAGGAATTGGTAGAAAAGGTCTTTAAGGGTACAACCTATTCCATGAAAGTAGATAATGATGTCTACTTAATTGGAGAAAATAAACAAGATGGATTAAGAATCACAGAAATGGTACGACTAGAAAACAGAACAATTGAATCTGTAAAGGCTGCCATTCCAAACGAACTCACAACAGGGATTGAAGTATTAGAATTTATCGAACTCAATGGATTAATTCTTACGGGAGGAAAGGACAAGGTTGATCAACTTAAGCGCTTTATTGCGTCCATTGATTTAGTGGTACCAATGGTACAAATTGATGTGATGATTCTCTTTTCAAGTAAATCTGCTGGTATTAATACAGGAATCGCTGCTGGAGTTAAAGATGAACCTACTCCTACACAAGGCACATTGTTACCTGGAGTTGATTTATCGCTAGGAGCTCAGTCCATTAATTCAATTCTTCAAGCTATAAATGGTTTTGGGGTAGTGAATTTAGGACAAGTGGCCAGTAATTTTTATGTTTCTCTAAGTGCTATGGAAGAGAACGGGATTGTTGATATCGAAAGCACACCCAAAATATCTACACTCAATGGACATGAGGCAACAATTTCTATCGGTCAAACTACGCATTATCAGCAAACGCAAATTAATGTAACGACTTCTATTCAGAATCAAGGAGTTTATCAATCAGATACTTGGAAACCAATTGATGCAAACCTGAATGTTACCATAAAGCCATTTGTCAGTTCAGATGAACATGTAACGTTAACAGTTTCCGTTGAACAGAATGATTTTTCGGGCCAGAGTGGAACAACAGCTCCACCGGACTTGACTACAAGGTCATTTAAGTCTATGATTCGAGTGAAAAATGGTGAAATGATCTTGTTGGGAGGGCTTGAAGAAAAAGAGAAAAAAGACATTGGGTCTGGAATCCCAATTTTGTCTAGAATTCCTATTCTGAAGTGGTTCTTTAGTTCAAAAACGAAGAGTAAAGAGAAATCAAAGCTTCATATTTTAATCAGACCAGTTGTTACCTACTAATGAGCATGATGAGTAACATATGGAGACCAAAATCGTTGGTCATGGTGTTTCTAACTTTCGATGGTTCTGAAAGGATAATTAAATCCGCTGAATACTTTGAAAATGAAAAGAAGGCTTGGAGTGGATTGCAAACGTTTGATTCTGTTCAAGAGATTGTAAAACATTATGGAAATTCAAAGCCGTATCATTTAAACGTAAATGGAACAGGGGTGTTAAGTCGTAAACTGATGCATTCGCCAACATTTAAAGAGGATCTTATTGTATCAGGAGACAAATCAGACTTTACATTTTCTTATTTCCGTGGTCAGAACCAATTGGCCGTATCATTTTTTAGAACGAAACTGTTGGATGAAATTCGGGAAGAATTTAATGAAGCAAAAGGTCATTTAATTGGTCTAAGTTCAGGCGCAATTGCTTTAATGACTTTACAAAATTTCGAAATGAGTTCGCTGTATGATATTGAAGTTAGTGCGGGCGAGATAAGAACCTTCAAAAAGGGTATATCGGATGATCGTGTTCGTGTTCTAGTTGAAGGTGAATATGTGAATTACTTCGAGCTGCTATCAAAGATGACGCTTGCTTTGTTAAAGGGGTCAGCGGATGAAGTTATATTGGGTGAGGGAGATTTTACTACCGCTTCATTGGAGTATACGGAGCATCGGAAATTTGTCTTTTTTGGCGTGTCAATCACCTTATTAATTCTATCCGTTTTATTGGCGAACTTCTTCTATCACGGTCATTTGAATGATAGAATAGCACAGCAAGAACTCGATTTGTCTGTGAGTCAAAATAATTTGACACAATTAGATCAAATGGATCTAGAGATAATGAGAAAGTCTGAACTAATTAATGCCTCTGGTATCATGTCTAAGCATTTTATCGCCTATTATTTAGATGAGATTGGTCAAAGCGTTCCGCTCAGATTGAACCTTTCTGAAATGAATGTATATCCACTAACCAAAAAGTTAAAAGCTAAGCATAAGGTTGAGGTGGATAAACATGAAATTAAGATTCTCGGTACAACTGAGAATAATGAAGTTTTAGATGACTGGATAGAAGATTTAACAGCGTTCGATTGGATAGAGTCAGTAAAGCTTATTGGTTATTTGATTGATGAAAAAGAGGTGCCTCATTTTGAGTTAAAACTAAAATTAAGGGAATGACATTTTTTGATAAATACAGTTTTAAGCAAAAGAATTATGGACTGATTGTTCTTAGTGTTTTACTCATTGCGGTAACGTATAAGAGGGCAATAAGCATTACGATCGAAAAAAGGTCATATTCTAATGAACTTTCAACCAAATTAACGAAGGCAGAAACAGCTTTTGACGCCGTTAGGAATAAGCAAATCATGTTGTCTAACCTGAATCGTCACCTGGGAGAAGAGAATAACTCTGTGGAGCAGGTTCAACAGGATTTTTTGAACTTTTTCGCCAAAAATAGCAAAGGGCTTAAAGTGATGCAAATTCATGAGGTGTTGAACTATAAGCATCCGGATTTTGAGATCAATACACATAAGATAGTTCTTGCTGGAGGATATTTGAATTCTATCAAATTCATTTATGATTTGGAACAAGAATTTAATGCAGCAAAAATTCTAAACGTCTCCTACAAATTATGGAAAGAACCAAACCAAGAAAGTCAAACATTACACACAACATTATTAATTCAAAATTTTTTAAGATGAAGCAGATTTTAGTTCTTTTTGCGGGTCTTATTTTGTTCGCTAGTTGCGATAAGTTTATTGCAACTGATATTTCAAAATTAACACCTAGCGTTATTTTACCAGCATCTAATGATACGGTTCAAATTAACCCAGTACATTTTAAATGGGATGAAATAGATGGAGCAACGGATTATCATTTAGAGGTTGTCTCTTTAGGGTTTTCGTCAATCAGTTCATTTGATTTAGATACACTCATTCAAGGAGGAGATTTTTATTTCGCTTTAGATTCAAATGAATATGAAATGAGATTAACAGCAACCAATGGTGCTTATGATTCCCAAACTACACTGCCAATTAAATTTTGGGTTGGTGTTCAGCCAGATGAGGGAGGCACTTCTGTAGAATTAATAACACCTGCTTCGAATGTATATGTGAACGAAACGTTTAATGGCTTTTTTGATTGGACAACTATTGCCAATGTGGATAGCTATGAAATTTCTATTCGCAAAGGGGCGGTTTTCTCTAGTGGAGTTTTAGTTGATAGTGAAATAGGTAATACAACGGGAAACTTTACTTCAAATGAAGTGTTTGAGGAAGGGGAGTATACGTGGGGAGTTTTAGCTCAATTTTCCAATGGTACGGCAACTTCGTATTCAACCTCGACTTTTTATGTTGATACCGTAACACCGAATGTACCTGCGCAAAGTACACCTGCGAATTTATCAAATAATACGGCCGGTTTAATTCCATTTTCATGGAGTAATGGACAGGATAGCGGAGTTATTATGTCGCCAATTAATTCTGAGATTGAAGTGAGTACTGATATTACTTTTCCAGCGGCATTAACAGATGTATATCAAGTACAGGGCGAATTAGCAGATATTAATTTAACCTCAGGCACCTATTTCTGGCGAATTAGAAATGTTGATGAAGCTGGCAATCAATCTGTTTACTCAACTACAATTCAGTTTCAAGTGCAATAATGAAAAGTAAGAAATTGACATACGTATTATTGATAGTTGTAGCGCTTATTTGGTACAAAGTATTCTTCAGGGTAAAGGATAGTTTATTTGGTAGTTCTGAGGAATTCGGGTTAACTGTTCAATCTGCTCCCATAGAACTATTGGTAACCAACAAAGATACAGTGGTATTAGATCTCAATTATCGAGATCCTTTTGGAACTCAAAATAAACCTGAAATTGTTGATGATGAGCCCTTGGAACAAGTTGAAAAGCCAGTTTTTAAAGAACAGTTTGTTTGGCCTGCGATCAATTTTATGGGTAGGGTTCAAAAAACAAATTCAACAAATCCACTGGCAATTGTTCGTATAGATGGGATTCAATTATTCGTTCGAAAGAATGATGAGCTATTCGGTGATTTTAGAATAAAGAAGATCGGTAGAGATTCAGTTGTGATTGTCCATAAGAATGAATCAAAAATATTTTGGAGAAATTAAGACATAAGTTATGAAAGCATTAAAAATATTAATTGCAGACGATCATATGATTGTGAGAAATGGACTAAAAGCCCTGCTCAAAGATCAATTCAATTTTTGTCCAACAATTCTTGAGGCAACTAATGGGGCTCAAGTGGTTAGTTTGGTTGCTAAAAATAAATTTGACCTAGTTATTCTAGATGCAACGATGCCAAAGGTGGATGGCTTCGGAGCATTGGAACTGATTCAAAAGAATGGAAAGGTAATACCAACAATAACCTTGATTGATACGTACGATTATTTCTTGGTTAAAAAAATATTAGGAACGAAATCCTTAGGCATACTCTCAAAGAATGTTGAGGCTGATGAGTTAATGATGGCCATCAGAAATGTGCTCGATAATAAAAAATTCTATTGCAATGAAGTTTCTCAACTTTTGATTAATGAGAGCCAACGAAAATCGCAAAATTTTGAATTGTTTGAATCTCTTACCAAACGAGAAAAAGAAATACTTGAAATGGTCGCAAAAGAATACACCAATGATGAGATTGGATCACGACTTTCTATAAGTAAAAGAACAGTTGAGGGGCATCGAAAAAACTTGAAATCCAAATTGAGAGTTAAAAGTACAATTGGACTATTTAAAATCGCATTTGAATGCGGTCAATTTGGAAGAATGCCAATTAATTAGCAAAACCAAGTATTTATACGTGTGAAATAATTCAAAAATCACGTATTACTACTTACATAAATGATAATAGTATTGCTGAACTTTGCACCGCATAATTATATATTAAGATGAACAATATGCTAAAAACACTAATTACCACAGTTGTAATGTTGATTTCATTATCTGGTTTTTCTCAAAATTTTGAGATTTCACCAGATTTAGTTGATTCAATTGCCCCAACAGATTATTTAATACAGGTATCGGGTTATGCGACCTTTAATGACTCAATGACGCTGCATGTTGATATGACTGATACGCTTGGAACATCTGTTCTGAGTTTAAGTAAAGACATGGGAGATTCTACAGATGTATTGATAAGTGGATTCACGTTTGATCCAATTCAAGAAACATTCAGTTTTGATATTGGGAATTATACCTCGAGATTTTTCCAAATTAGAATTTGGACCGAGATAGAAGGAGTATTAACCGAAGAAGTATTAATCGACACCTATGAATAAGATAACAATGAAAATTCATTATAAACTTTTATTGGTTCTAGTTGCCTTAATAGGAACTATTCCTTTTTCCTTTTCACAACGAGGTGGGGCTAGTAATCCAGTAATTTCAATTCAAGCAGATATTCATCACCTTACAGATGAAATCACTGCTGGTGAAATTGATTACGAAGTAGTAATTTCAACAGGGTGGACGCGAAGAACACGAATAAACTCGCTTAAGCTTAAAGATAGTAACGGAGATTTAGTCTATACTCATTCTGGATCTGGTCCATTAGGACTTGCCCAAGGATTAGCCATTGGTTACTATGATTTCACAGGTTCGATTACCGTTCAGAATAGTTCAGGTTATTACATTTCAATGCCTATTAATCAGCGTATATGGATAGGACGAGAAGCGATGTGGTGTGATTCAAAAGACATGAATGTTGCATTTGATAATACAATATCAAGAGAGTTGTCTACGATTACATATGCCGGAGGAAGGTCTAATAATATAGTTCAGGAAGGTGATGGTTGGATTCAGTTGAATGGGAAGTATGGAAATGGCTCAAATAGTCGTTCTTACTTAGTTTTAGGGAATACTCAAGACATTTCTAGTTTTTCACCAAATGCTCAACAGCAATTTATCGAGTTTTATTCGACTTCTTCTGGAGGTGGAATACGCATTAAATATAAAACTGCAGGAGGATCGTATTTGTATAGTACAATTTCAAACAATCCAAGTGATGCGGTTCGTTTAATTAGACAAGGAACAACTGTTTCGGTTCAAATCAGAAGCAACAGTTACGCTTCATTTATTTTCCCAACTTCGTATAATGGCGCCTTAAATATTGGTGTGTTTGCCAATGAAGTAGGCGATGGGTTTAAGAATGTAATTACGTCAATGCCTGGCGGTTCAGCCTTAGCGTCTTGGGATGGAGATTTGAATACAGGTATCATCAATGTGGATATAAGTAGTTTAGGAATTGCTGGGCCTTACAATTACTTTATTTCGGATGAGAATGAGAACATTCCTGATTTTCAGTATTTAGGTTCGTTCATAGAAAACTCAATGGGTTTAGAGATTGGGAATCACTTTTATGATGGTAGTAACCCTTCAAGTACATTCTCGCAACTTGGATTATCAAATGGGAGTTACGTAATTGTAGCTTATGACAATAGTGGAAATAAGGTTTTCACAAAAACAATGAATGTTCATCCTGAATTTGAATTTGAGTCCAATCAAAACTTAGTCGTTAATGGCGATATAGTTGCGGCTCCTAATGGAACAGCTTACGGAACTTTTGAACTTTACTCTAAGTCTACTAAGAATGCTATTTCTTTTATTCAAATCAAAGCCAACTCTAGAGATTTATATTACGGTGTGAATGCGTCGAACGTTAATGTAAGTAATGTTTCTCAAATTAAGTATGGGTTTCAAGTACAATCAGGGAAGATTTATTCGATATTAGATGGTGAGAAACTTGGAGCTGGATATCCTTTTGGAGAAGACATAGAAATTGGAATTGAGACGGGTAACAATCAAATTGGATTGGTTAAAAGTTATGGTTCTACCGAGTATTTTGCTATTCCAAGTGAAACAGAATTTCAATTATCACTTGGTTTAAATTATAAGGCTAGAATTTCAAAAGGAGATTCAGACTTTGAATTCAAGACCTATAATGTTAGATCAAATATTATTAGATATTTGAACTGTGAAGAGGATGAAACTGCTTCGTTTAGTTTTTCTGTTTCAATGCCCGGTGAGTCTTCAGTAAGCATGAATTATAATGTTAAAGATGAAGATGGTAACGTTTTATTATCCAATGAACCGGGGTTCACGCAATATAGTTACGTTGTTAATACTAGCACCGTTGGACAGCCTTTAACAGCAGGAGTTTATACGGTTTATGGTTTTGTGACGGGGGGAGGTTCATTTTCTCAAGATATTTATCTAGGTTATGAAACTTTATGGCATATCAGAGAGGATTATTATGTTGAAACTCCCAATACATATTCAGTAGAAGTTCAAAATTCTCCTGAAACTGATTACTCCTTGGCCCGTTCTGAAAATATTTTAAAATTCAATGAAGAGGGATGGGTTGAATTTACTGCAGTGACTGACGCCAATAACGGGCCAAATATTTTCAGATTTACAACACTAAATATTAATGGTACTCCGAATCAAGGCGGACTTTTAAATGAAGATTTTATTTTAGTGACTACAAATTCTACTGGTAATGGAGCGGTTATCACTCCTTACTCTTCTCAATCTGGTTGGCAAACTCCAATTTATACTTCAAAGAATGCCAGAGTGCGATTAATGTTTAAAACGAATATATCCGGAAGTGCACCGTATGGAACAATTGAAGTTTATGTTTACAATCAATTAAAAAGATCATTCAACAGAGGTAATAGTTCAATTATTTCTAGGGTTAATTCGATGAAAAACTCTGATGGATTTAAAGATATTGTAAGCTCTTTTGGGTGTTTACCAAAGATCCCAACCTATGCTCATTTGAAATATGAAATGGACGGATACTATCATATAATGAAGGAAGGTATAATAAACTTCATTTTTGATCAAGAGTATGATACGTACAATCTAGAATTTAAAATATATAATGAATTAGGTTTTGTAGTTAAGACAAATGGGGATTTTCCGCCACTTAACGCTACAAACGGAGTTAATTATTTTTCAATTGATATTTCCGATAATACTCAATGTATTGGTCAAGGTTTTTTCTATTTGGTTGTAACAAATAGCAAAAAGGAAAAGAGTTACTTAAGATTTTTTAATGATTACACAGGCTGTCAAACTGATGACACAATTAATGAAGGAAACCATGAATCGAATTAAAGATATAATATTATTCACAGGAGTAATAGTTGCCATTATTTTGGCAGTAATGGCTAATAGCCAAAATAACGATATTGCATTTTTCGACTATAATAGAGTATATAACGAATGTAACTTGAAAATTGAATTAGAAAACGATTTAAAGACAGTAAGTAGCTCAAGACAAAGTGAGTTAGACAGTTTACAAATGGAATTGTCTTTCTTTTCAGATAAAATATCTAAAAGAACATCATCCGAAGAGGAAACTATGAAGTTCGAAGAATTAAGAAATAGATATTTGGGTTTAAAGCAACGATACGAAGAAGAAAACTTGAGGCTTAAAGAAAATTATTTTACTCAAATCAGGCAATCAATCAATGAACAATCGAAAGATTTTGCTAAGGAAATTGATGTAGATTATTTTTTTGCAGCAGTAGGTGATGGATCTTTGATGTATGCCGATGACGTTGAGGATATGACGGCAGAACTGATACTATTTGTTAATTCAAACAATTAGAAATAATGAAATTATTTTTGTTGCTTGTATCTATTATTTTGATGATTTCATGCCAATCAAATAAACATGAATTCAAATCATTATCAAGCTTAAATGAGTTTTTGAATGATATTGATAATGGTTTTATTCAAAAGGATCAGTCTAATCAATTTCAATTTGAAGCAAGATTAATACCTCCTATGGAGGGAGATTCAGCGTCTCAAGTTTCAGTTCAATTAAGAATAAGTGATACAGAAAATACTCCCGTATTGGACTATGGAAATATAACAAATGAACAAAGAGGATATCGAGAAAATTATTTTTCATTTGAAATTAAGAATGATGTTTTTCTAGAATTCGATGGTAAGAAAGTATATGCTGACTTTAATCATTTTGAGAAAAATTATGGGTTAAAAAACTCAATAGACATTCTCTTTAACTTCACAGATATAAAGCCCGAATCAGATGTTTTCTTCGTCTACAGAGATCAAGTTTTTGATCAAGGGCTAATCAAAATAAAATTTAATAAACAACTATTTAAAAATTGTTATGTCAAAAGTTAATCAAGGTTACATAATAAGAATAAGACAAAGTAGATCCTTTAAAGGTATTGTTGTGTGCATGTTACTAAATTTCATTTTTGAGATAGTTCAGCCCACTAGCGCATTAGCTTTAACTGAAGGGCCTTCCCAACCAGAGGTGCAATCTTTCGAACCAGTAAATACTACCCAAATGGTAGACTTATTTACCGGTGATTTTAACTACAATATACCGTTGTTTAATCTTCCTGGTCCAAATGGTGGTTACCCTGTAAATTTAGCTTATCATGCAGGGTTAACTCCTGATGATGAAGCTTCTTGGGTTGGTTTAGGGTGGAATATAAACGTGGGGAGCCTTAATAGGCAATTGCGCGGTATTCCAGACGAATTTAAAAGTGAATTGGACGATGATAAGAATGATTTAGCCGATGAGAATTACGATTATATTGAAGTTAAGTCTGATATAAAACAAAACTGGACTCTGGGAGTTTCTGGTGCTCTTAATTTAGAAATCGCAGGTGCGGATTTATTTAAGGGTAATATTAATGGATCGGTATACTACAACAACTATCGAGGAGTTGGTTCTTCTTTCGGTTTCGGTGTTGGATTCGGAAAAGAAGGGGGAATTACAGGTGGATTAGGACTGTCCTTAGATAGTGAAAATGGGATGGGAGTGAATGCTTCTCTGGGAATGTCTCATAAGATGGACAATGCTCGTGCGGATCATTCTTTATCGGTGAATTTTAATGGAGAATTAAGCTTAGATTATTCATTGAATGTTAAGGAATACTACAAAGTACCAGTGCCCGGAACAAATTTAAAGGTCAATTTGGAAAGAAGCTCAGGGAGTTACGGTTCGGGTATGTCATTTGCCAGAAATAACTTTAATCCAGCATCTCAACATCGTTATAATAATTACTCTTTGACTTTAGGCGTAAAGGGTGGGCCAGAAGCTAGTTCATTTTTTGTAAATGGTTATGCAGGTGTTTTCTTTAACACACAGGATATGAGTGATGAAGATAAGAAAGGAAGGAAACGACCTGTAGTTGGATATGCTAAAGCCGGAAGTAGCGGGACTAATTCAGAATATTTCACAAGAGACTTCACATGTTATAATGAAGGTCAGCTAACAAAAGCAAGTATGTTTTTGCCTTATAGTGTTTATAATTATGATGCTTACCAATCTTCGGGCCAAGGCTTGTCTGGATGGTTTAGACCTCGCCGAGCAGATATTGGAAGAACTTTTGATCCAAAGAATACCAATAATACCTTCGGAGTAAATGTTGCTGTTGAATTAGGAGCAGGTGGAACAGCTAAGTTTGGCGTTGATGGAGGGGTAAATTTTGGGTATGAAAGTCAAGGAAGTTGGGATGAAAGTTTTGATTCTGATAATGATTTAAATTTTGATTTTGAATCGCCAGGAGTAAGTGGAAGATCAGAGAACTTGTATTATCAGGCAAACGGTGAAATGACGGTGTTTGACAAGTCCGAGATGGATTACATTGATGGTTTCAATAGACCTGATATTAAACTAGACGGAAGAAATATCACTAATACAACGAATGATAAGCTACAATCTCGAAGATCTAGTGAGCGAGTATCCAGAAATACATTAATTCATAATCTAAAAAATAAGGAAGTTGAAAAACTAGGTGAATTTGACATTAAGTATTTTACAACGAATAAGGAGAACGAAAGTCTCTCGCCTAGTGTTGAATTAGATAGAGAAACAAGAAATGGTGTAAACATTTCGAATCACCCAGCTGGATACAAAATTTTAAATGATCAGGGTAGTTACTATGTCTATGGTTTACCAGCTTACAATCAAACTGAAATAGATAATGTATTTTCTGTTGAAGCTCCATCAAATCCATCTCAAACTAATTTAGTTGATTACGAGCTTACAAATGATGGGAATGTTGATTATAAGGTTAATGGGACGCATAAGTACATTAATAAAACAACAAAATCTCCTTACGCTCATTCATACTTATTAACCTCTGTTCAGGGAGCAGATTATGTTGATGTTACCAATAATGGTCCTACAGATGATGACCTTGGCTATTGGGTTAAATTTAATTATTTACAAAAAGACGATAGTTATAAATGGAGGTCACCATACGCTGGAGCGCAGTATAATATGGGAGCAGCGTATACGAAAGAAGATGATAAAGCTTCGTATAAATATGGAGAGAAGGAACTTTGGTACATGGCACAAATTGAAACTAAATCGCACATAGCTGTTTTTGTATTGTCTGACCGAACTGACATGAAAGAAGCGGAAAGTGAACATGCTGATATTGATGCGGTAGGGAGCGCTTCAGGATTGAAAATTGATAAAATAAAGGTATATGATAAAAATACATTTATGGCGGATCCACAAAACGCAATTCCACTACAAGTTGTTCATTTAGAATATGATTATGAGCTTTGCCAAAATTCTCCGAATAGTTCAAGTGCGAATGGTGCAAAATTAACTCTTAAGAAAGTTTGGTTTACGAGTAATGGTTCAAACAGAGGTGCACTTAGTAAATATGAATTTGATTACGGAAATCAATCTCCACAATATACACCTGATTCATACGATTCCTGGGGTAACTATAAACCTTTGGGATCATACCGAGAACATCATGTAAGATTTCCGTACACAAATCAATTTAATCAGAATTGGGATAATGGAGCTTGGGAGCCAAATTATGGCACTGATGAGGTTAATTCGACAACTAAAGAACTTACGAAGTCAAAACAAGCCGAGCTTGCATCAGCATGGTGTCTTAAAACAATTAAACTTCCCTCTGGAGGTGAAATCAATATAGATTATGAATCTGATGATTATGGCTATGTCCAACACAAGACTGCAAATCAAATGTTTAAAATAGAAGATTTAGGAGACCACACTAGTCCTAATGAAATTTATTCAGAACAAAGCGAATCCTATATAGACCCGACTACAAGAAGAATCTATTTTAAATTGGAAGAACCAATTTCTGCTACAACTAATTCTACCGAACAATCAAAATTAATTTATGACTCTTATGTGAAACCAATGATTCAAGATGAAGAGGGTAAACGCAATTTGTATTTTAAGACTAAAATGAGGTTGAATAATAACTTAGGAGGAAATCCAGTTTGGGATTATGTTTCGGGGTATTTACCTCTGGAAAATTATTCAGAAGCACATTATGGTGTAAGAACTGAAGTAAATGGAGTATACACTGAAGGGTTTGTAACTGTTCAAATGACAAAGAAGAAGAACGGTTCAAATTATGAAAAGTATCATCCAATGGCACTAGCTGGTTGGACTTTTTTGCAAACCAATGCGCAAGAACTACTAAATGACCCTGCAAATTTAGGTCAAACTACTGGAATGGGGAATGCCTATGATTTAGTTAATGTCCTTCCAAGCTTAATGGGAGTTGTTCCGACGACTGCTGCTAACTTTGGAATGATTAGATCCTATTGTAAGGCTCAAAGATACGCTCGATATATTGAACTTGAACATTCTGTTGTTCGATTAGCAAGCCCGGATAAAATTAAATATGGTGGTGGACATAGAGTAAAGCAAATATCTATGAAAGATAATTGGGTAGCAGACTCTGAAAACCCACGTATTTATGGAATGGTTTACGACTATTCGAAGCAAGAAGGGGGCAGAAGAATTTCAAGTGGTGTTGCTCAGTATGAACCACAAGCTGGTGGAGACGAAAATGCTTTGAAATATCCTATTCATTACCATGATAAACAAACTGTCTTATCTGAAAACAACCTGTTTGCCGAAGGCCCAATGAATGAAGCAATGTTTCCTGGTGCCTCAGTTGGGTATAGTCAAGTTACCGTTAGGAGCCTTAATACAGATACTCAAGTAAAAGAACACATAATAAGTAGCGGTCAGGGTCGTACAGGGGGACAAACAGTACATGAATTTTATACGGCTAAAGATTTTCCAACTATTGTAGAAACACCTAGTCTTCTAGCTGAGGAAAATAACACTAAAGATTTATTTAATCTTAATATACCTATTCCATTGATTGGATCTATTAGGCATAATATCTATCATGGAACGCAATCCTTTCAAATTGAGTTGAATGATATGCATGGTAAACCTAAGTCAGTTAAATCATATGAATCAATAGGATATGAAATAAACAATAATGCACTTACGGAAAGTACGTTTGAATATCAATCCGAACCTATAGTCTATCAAGGCGAGAATGTATATAAACTTACTAACGAAGTCAAAGTAATTAACAATGATGGAACTGATTTAATTAGTCCTATTAAGAAGGTAATGGGTGTTCAATATGATTTGTTCACAGATCAAAAAGAATCGAAATCATTTAATATGTCTGCAGGTTTGGAAATAAATACAGATGTGGCTGTTCCACCTCCAGTTGTATTGCCTTCTTTTTGGATAAATTACAGCCACAGCGAATCGATTTTAAGAACTTATACCACTAATAAGGTAATTAACCGTTCAGGAATCCTGGTTAAGACAAAATCACGTGATTTACAGACCGTAAATGAGTCTGAGGTAATTGCTTATGATGAAAAATCCGGAAGTCCTACCTTGACAATGATAAAAAATGAGTTTGGTGATGAATTCTACAGTTATAATATTCCGGCATATTACAATTATGATGGTATGGGTCATGCTTATCAGAATATTAATTATGAGTTTGATGCTCAAATTACACATCCGGATCATGCTCATGACCTTAAATTAGTCGAATTTGAAACAAATACTGAGCAACGAGAAATGTTAACTAGAGGTGATGAAGTTATTGTTACCGTGGCATCAGATCAAAGCTTGAAATATCGAAAAGGATATTTTATTGGCTGGACAGAGGGCGGAATGAATTGTGGAGCCGTTGACAATATTATCACTGGACTTATTGATTTCCCTGGAGAGATTTTAACAGAAGGAGGATCAGCGACTGTGACAATGAAAGTAATAAGATCTGGCAGACGCAATCATTATAACGCGATTTCAGCAAATTATTTGACTAAGGGGCAAATAGACAATCCTGTTAATGAAGTATATGCATCTGATTACTATGGAAGTATTGTATCTAAGGAGATACAAGGCAATGTTTTATCCGCAACGGCTAGTTTATTTAAAGGTGATTGGGCTTCTAATCAACAAACGGATCCTAATGAATTGTCTTTAGGAAATTATGGAGGGCAGCCTTCGAATACTCCCAATGGTGATTTAGCTCAAGGAATGAATAGGGTTACAAATCCTTTTTTAACTGGGAATAGCGGTATTTGGAGACCTTACAAGGATTATACCTATGTTGGCGAAAGAAGAGGAAATGCAAGTTTAAATGCTAACAATGGCGAGCAATCAAATGAACCAGAGTTGTTTAAGGACGGTGTGTTCGAAAGTGGTGTTCCAATGTTTAGCTGGGAAATTGGTAATATGGAAGATTATGTGAGTAATTGGGAATGGTTAAATGAAGTAACGAGATTTTCTGAAAATTCTTATGAACTTGAGAACAAAAACCGCTTAAATATAAAGTCATCAGCTCTTTATGGATATGATAATTCATTAACGATCGGAGTTGGTGGAAATGCTGGTTATTTTGAATTAGGTGTTGAGGATTTTGAGACAAGTGAATCAGATATCAATTGGACTAATGGGTTTAGGACGTCACAGACTAATTTGAACTTTAATTCAATATCAAATGGACAGGAGGTTGTAATATCAAATACGGTTAACGTAAATGGTAATAGTAACTCCACGTGTAGTATGTTCATAAATTTGTCAATAATTAACCCGTCGGATTTAGTAAAGAATTTCGTTGAAAATGCGTTGCATTCAGATCCTTTTACCGATGAAGCTAGGAGCACCTTCGGAATTACATTGAGAGATGGAAATGGAAAGGACTACTATTTTAATGGTTCATTACAATCGTATCACATTAATGGTATTCCAAATGGAGAAGTTTTATGGCTTACAGTTGCGCCATTTTATCATTGTTCACTTGAATCAAATGATATACTCGTCCCTACAGGTTCTAAACTTTTTGGTACCATTACCATGTATGAGAGAAGAACATTAAATCAAAATAATATTGCAAACATAGTTCAAAGTGTTACAACTAAATCTCACACAGGTAAACGAAGTCTAAAAATAGATTCAAAAGTGGCATTCGATCAACCTATGTTGAGGACTTTAAAGGATAAAAAATACATAGCTTCTTATTGGGTCTCTAGGGATAATACAAATGTGGTTTCATATAAACCAGTATCGGGAGATTTAATTATTCCAGGAATTACTGAAAATGGTGTGTTCACAGCTCTTTCTTCAAGTGACTATAAAGTTGATTATGGTAAAATTGTTGAAGGATGGCAGAAAATTGATGTTGAGTACTCAATACATCAATTAGGCAAAGTCATTGCGTTCAAGTTCTTGCCTGGGAATAATTCAATTTATATTGATGACTTCAGGGTTTCACCTAAAACTGGAGGTATTAGTACTTATGTCTATGATCCAGAGAAAAAGTGGTTAAGGGCAACGCTTAATGTTGATAATTACGCGACTTTATTCTTCTATGATGAGGAAGGAAACTTGACTTTAAAAAAGCAAGAAACTGAAGAAGGAATATTTACAATTACTGAATCAAGAGGACATGTTGCTGAATAGAATAAACGTTTTAAATAAATCATGGATTGTACTCGTACTTTTTAGTTCGATTGGAACTCTTCATGCTCAATCGTATGATGATGACCTTAAAGAAATTTCTAATAAGATTGAATCTTCAGATTTTCTTCATTTAATAGCTGATGTAACGGTGTACTCAAGTAAAGGGGGGAGAAGTATTTACAATTTATCCACTTCTATTAAGTATTCTAAACAGGATGGTATGATTACCCAAATGGGGAAGATTAACATTTTAAAGAATAACAATTACGAGGTGCATATCAATGATGTGGATAAAACAGTATTTGTACATAAAACCCATCATTATAAACCAGAGGATTTTTCTCAGAAAAGCATTAAAGAATTGAAAAAAATTCTTGAAGGAGAAATGAGTGCCTCAGGAGAAGTCAATGTGAAAAAAGAGTTTTTGTCTGATGTAAAGGGTATTAGAACATATCGCTTAACAAATATTCCAGGGTTCAAAGAAATGGTAGTAGTACTTGACATGAATAATAAAAACATTCGACAGGTATCATACCAATATTCGAAAACTGGTGATCAAAATGGACGCTATTGTGTTTTGGATTATGAGACATTCAACTACAACCCAAAATTTGATTTAGCCGAATTTAAGTTACGCACATATTGTGCAATTACAGGTGACAATACATATCGATTATCGAGTAGATTTAATAATTATAAGTTATTACAAGAATGAGAGTAATTATAACATTTATAGCAATCCTAACATGCCAATCTTTATTTGCAGGTGAAGGGGTTTGGAGTAAAAAAATATCATTTGATCAGTTAACCCAGGGTATTATTTATTCTATTGAAGAACCAACGAGATCAGGACAAGATTTACGTGAATTTCAAGATTACTCAGGATTAATATTTCTAGAATACACTAGAAAAAACCATAGTGACTTAACACAAACTACTCCTTGGAGGCTTTCGGTTTCATTAGAGTATTTTGATGACAATAATTTGCAACAAAATCATGTCCTGACTATCTCAAATGAGGAAGCAGATTATCGTTATTCTGATTATGTGGATATTCCTATTTTACAAGGTTCTAATGGGTATAATGTTTCAATTGTAGAAATTACAGGAGAATACTATGAATCAACTACAGGTACATGGAATGTTGTAAATGATCCACAGAATAATAGTTTTTTTCCGCTTGATATCGAATTGCAGTTGGAATTGAGATCGGAGACATGGTATGAATTAAGTGCACAATCTTCTAACTCGGACAAGGTTAAAATGCTATTTTCTCCGATTGATTTCGAGCTTAGGTGGAGTTATATTGAAGGTGCAGAATGGTATGATTTAGAATGGGTTTTTATTGATGCTGAAAGTCATGAAAGTTCGCTTTTACAGAGTGTTTTTGGTAATTCTACAGCACTCATTTCCGGAGGTTATGAAGAACCTTTTAAAATTAAAGAGCCATCGCGAGTTAGAGTTTGGGGTAATCAGCATCGTTTTGATAGAACTTATCCAGAAGGTATTATTTATTTTAGAGTTCGAGCCGTGAGTAAATTTGCGTATTCTTTTGGAATTATTGACCAAATAAAATTGGGAGACTGGACCTATT
Source organism: Crocinitomicaceae bacterium (assembly GCA_022447585.1). Classification (GTDB taxonomy): domain Bacteria; phylum Bacteroidota; class Bacteroidia; order Flavobacteriales_D; family Crocinitomicaceae; genus UBA4466. The sequence continues at coordinate 541,220 of JAKVAR010000006.1, forward strand.
TCACTTCGCCTGACGCAATTTCTGGTGGATCATTTACAGTGAACGATATTACTCATCATCAAATTGATCAAAATGATAAATTCGAACCAAATAAAAACTGGCTTTATAGTGTCGCTTATGCAGAAGATGGTAAGAATGTCAGTTCAATGACATATTATGACGGTAGTAATCGTGGTAGGCAAAGTCACTCCTTTAATGCATCTGATAATGTTACGTTAATTAGTGAATCAAAGTTTGATTTTGAAGGGAGACAGTCGATAAGTATTGTTCCCGCGCCTGTTCAAGGTCGTCAACTCAATTACTTTTCTGATTTTAACAAAGTTTCAGCGAATCAGATTTTTAATGAAAATCACTTTGATCAAGAAAATTTTAATAATGGTACTACTCCGTTGTATTCGCAACCTACTGGTGAAGGCGGAGCTGCACAGTATTTTAGCAATAACAATCAATTCGACAGTGATTTATTTCGAGCTGCAATTCCAGAGGCAAATGGATATGTCTACAGTCAAACCGTATATAGAAATGATGGAACTGGCCGTATCGAAGAAATTGGTGGCATTGGTGAAGAATTCCAAGTTGGCGGTAATCATTCGGTGAAGACTTATTATGGATCACCTACTTCAACCGAATTACAGAGGTTGTTTGGTTCCAACGTTGCTGAAAATCCGAATGGTTATAGAAAGGAAATGGTAAAGGATGCCAATGGTCAATTTAGCATTACTTATTATGACAAACGTGGTAATGTTATTGCGACTGCTTTATCTGGAGAAACACCAGAAAGTCTAATGTCAATCGATGAAGATGGTATTCAAAGATATAAAACACCGTTAAATTCAAATAACATTGAAACTGATGCCTACACACTAGTATCAGAACATACATTCTTAAACACGGTTAATAATAATACTATAGATTTAAATTATGATTTAGAAGGAATTATTAATCAAATTTCTAGTCAACAAGTTACCTATGGTGGAGTTGATATTCAAGTTGATCCTTTGTGCAGTACATGTAGATATGATTTAGAAATTGTAATATTAAATCAACAAGGTGATAATATTGGAGGGTCACCTTATAATTATGAATTTAATCCCCCTTATGCTGGTGAAGATTGCTCTCAACCTGCGCAAGCTTATTCTATACCTACAATTTCAGAGACGCTTTCGGAAATAGGTGAGTATAGAATAATTAAAACGTTGACTGTTGATTTAGGTGAAATGCAAGATGCATTCGATGATTATTTGAACGTATTAAATATTCCTGATGAGTCAAGCTTTGTTCAAGAGTATATCCAATCAGTTGACTATAGTGGATGTTTCGAAGATTGTGAAGATTATTGTATCGCTGATTGGAAATTAAACTACATTCTAACAAATAATTCAACAGCGGTAGCAGCGGATTGGGCTTGGGATAATTTGGCGGTTTCTGATAAGAACATTTACATTGAGAATTGTCAGTCTGAAGTCTGTGATGAAGAAAGTTTATTGCAAGAAGGTGCTGAAAATGCATTCTTTTTGGAAGGAGGAAATGGAACTCCTAACCAATCAGATGTATGTAATACAAAAAGAGAACAAATGCTCGATCAAATTATGGGAGGATCCATTTTTTTCGAGTCTACATTAAATGATGTTTTAGCCGAGGACCCTACGTTTAGCCTTGGAGGAGAAACAATGGACTATTATATCTCCAATCCAAATGAATGGACACGTGATTATGCGGAAGATGTGATTGAGTATCATCGTGAATGGTGCCATTTGAATTTGTGTGAAGAGTTGACTGAATCCCAACTATATTCAGTAGGGCTAACTCAGAAAATGTATGATTTAGGCTGGGGCACTGCCAATACAACAACACCTTATAATACGGCGGTCTTTGATTATTCTGAAGATCCATTCTTATCTACGGATTTTAATACAGGCGTAACCCATAGTTTTCCTTTCAGAGTTCAAAACTACTTAACAATGCTTCAAAATGGTGACTTAACCGTTGAGAACTTAGGAATACCACTAACGTGTGCTCCATTGCAAATACCGTATCCTCAAACAGGATCTCTTGAAGAATATGTTGACCTTCAAATTGATTGTATTGTTGCCAGTAGAGCTAATGAAATACCAGCATACATAATCTCACAGTCTGAGGAGAATGATATGAAAATTCAATTTTATAAGGCCTTGTATGACCATATAAAAGAGGATATGATGGTTGAGTATAAGCAATCTTTAGATCCAACTTGCGCATACTTTGATGACAATGATGCAGTATTTTTAGGTGATGTAAATCAGGATGATATGAATGATAACATTGCGGATTTAATGATTTCAATTCAAAATGCGCAACCGTCATGTGAAACGAAAGCCTGGGAACAAACTAATTATTGGCTTAATCAGTTACCAATTGAATGTTTACAATCATTGGGGCTATTGTCTCTGGCATCTACGATTGACCCAACTACAGGATTGCCTACTAGCGTTTACCAAGATTATAACTTCTCGTTAACAGATTTGAATACAGCCTATATCAATAATACATCTTCGACATTAGCAGAGTTGTTTTATGCATTTGTTATGGAAACTTGCCCTGTGAATACATGGGGATGGTTTTACGATCCAGATCCAGAGAATACTCCTACACAAGTTCAAGGAGAAGCTGAATATGATGCTATAGTTAATTTATTAGTAAGCACTGCCAATTGCGGTTTAACTCAGCCTTTCAACTTTGAAGTGAATCCTTCACCTGGAGTTATTACATCTCAGGAAATTATTACATCCTCTTATACAGAGCCAAATGCTTTATGCTTGAGTTCGATAGTTTCATTAATTAATACAGGATTACCAAATGTGGATTTAGCAAATGGATCAGGAACTTATAATTATACATCTGCAGAAATTGCTTCTGTAGTAACAGATTGTGGTTTCTGGATGACACCATTTAACGCAACAATTTCTGGGAACGGACTTTTTTCCTTAGTTTCTCTTTCAGGAGAATGTACACTATTAGAAGTTCAGTTTTTAAATAAAATACCTAGTGAAACTCAAGCAGTTGTTTCAGCCAGTATTCTTACCTATAGTTTTGTAAATGGAGTTCCGGTATATGAAATATCTTTAGATTGTGGATTTGCACCAAGTGATAATCGTCCACTAAATGCAAGATTGAATTTTTTACAAGGATGTCCGGAAACAGAAGTGTTTAGTATTATGGATTTCTCCGGTGCAATTATTGAAGTGCCGGACCTTCAAAATGATTGTATGGAATCTGAATTGGCCCAAGCAATAATTGACGCTGAAAACTATTATACTCAATTTTTAAATGACCTTCAGAATCAATTTTTAGCAAATGTAAATTGTTTGGATAAAACAAAAGAAAATTTCATTTTAGATTATGATCTTCATGAATATCAACACATGTTGTATTACTATGATTTAGCTGGGAATTTAATACAAACTGTGCCACCTCAGGGGTGTGTCGTTTTACCTCCAAGTTCTTTTTCTACCGGCAATTGGAATGGAGTAAATCCAGATCATAATATGGAAACCAGGTATAAATATAATGGATTAAATACCTTGATTGCTCAATATACGCCTGATGGAGGGCGTTCAGATTATATATTAGATGACCTTTATCGCGTCCGTTTTTCTCAAAATGCTAATCAACTTGAAGGGAATACAGCTTCGTATTCAAAATATGATGAATTAGGTAGAGTATTTGAAGCGGGTGAATTGAAAGTTGCGAATGGAGTTGTTTTGTCGGATAAAGTTGAGGATTATTCATTTCCATCTGCAAGCGATAGAATGGAACATACAATTACTTATTATGAAGAGATATACCCAAATGATTACACGGGTACAATTCAGAGTGAATTTATAAATGGAGAACAGAAACATTTGAGAAATGCTATTGGTGCAATCTATCATCATCAAGCAGATTATGATCAAAATGGTAACGCTGTCACAGGCACTGAGGTTAACACAGTGATTTCTTACAGTTATGACCCTCATAAAAATGTCGTTCAATCCGTTGCTACCAATTTTCATTTGGCTAATCTTGGAATGCAGAATAAAACGGTCGAATATGATTTTGATCTTATTTCAGGAAATGTTGAAGAATTGATTTATCAAAAAGGTGATGAAGATGAATTTAGACATAAATATCATTATGATGACAATAATAGACTTATCAGGGCATTTACAAGTGACGACGCCGGTATAACCTGGGAGAAAGAGGCTAAGTATTTTTACTATTTGCATGGTTCACTTGCAAGAGTTGAATTAGGTGAAGATGAAGTACAAGGAATTGATTACGCGTACAACCTTCAAGGCTGGCTAAAAGGTGTTAATTCAACGACACTACAGGCGAATAGAGATTTAGGGAAGGATGGAAATTCTGATGACAATAAATTCTTCGGTATGGATGTCTTTGGGTTTAGTTTAGGTTATTATAATAATGACTATTCTCCAATTGAGCCTATTTCTCCTTTTGCTTCCACAAACCATATCTCAGCGTTGAATATTAATTCTGAGAATGGACAGAACGCATCTAACTTATATAATGGAAATATTTCACATATGGTTACTGCGCTCAAGGATATTGATGAGCATCATTTGGATGTTTTAGCAAATAACTATATTTATGATCAATTACAACGAATTAGGTCGATGAACGTTTATTATGCCCAAGATTTGATTATAAATAATGATTTTTCTGGAGCTTCACTCTACCGTCAAAGCGGAAGTATAGGAGCTTATGCTACGCGTTATTCATTCGATAAAAATGGAAACCTCCTAAGTCTATATAGAAACGGAAGTGGAAAGAATAGTGCAGGGGCTACAATTGCTCTTGCGATGGATGATTTAAATTACAGCTATTATAATTATGGAGACAATTCCTCCTCGAGTAATACCATTGTAATTCACTCTAATCGTCTGTCTAAAGTTGTTGACAGTAATTCAGGTACGAATAATTATAGTAATGACCTTAATTCAGGTCAGACAAATAATAATTATGAATATGATAATATTGGGCAGTTAACTTCAGATAACCAAGAGGACATAGAAGAAATAATTTGGACAGTAACGGGGAAGGTTAAAGAAATTCATTTTGAGACGGGCTCAAATAAAAATAACTTGAAGTTTATTTATGATGCCTTAGATCAAAGAATTGCAAAGTTGGAGTATTTAGATGATGCTAAACAGAACATTAAGTACACATATTATAATTATGATGCACAAGGTAATGTGATGTCAACAGATAGTCGTATTCAAGAGTTTATTGGAATCAATTCTGGCAATTTGAATTATAATGATGTCTATAGTAATAATGAGTTTATGATTTATGGTGCAAGCAGATTAGGGGTCGCTCGAAAAAACAATGTTTTAGTCAGTGCCTTAATATCTATACCTGCACCAAATAACGGGGATCTAGAATTTGAAACAGGATTCATTTGGTCGAACTTAACGGTTGCTACTTATGATAAAACTCAAAGAATTGTAGGAGACAAGTATTATGAGCTTTCAAATCATTTAGGTAATGTACTTGAAGTTATTTCTGATCGTAAAATAGGTTATGATTTAGGAGTATACGATGGACCTTTTGGAAATTTGCTCAGTTCTAATTTAGATGCCGAATTTGATGTTTACACTGCAGATGTTATTTCATACTCGGATTACTATCCCTACGGGATGCTATTGCCTGGTCGTCACGGTCAAGCAGAGAGCGGAGATTACAGATATGGCTTCCAAGGACAAGAAATGGACGACGAAATCAAGGGGGAAGGAAATTCTGTAAACTACAAATACAGAATGCATGATCCGAGGATAGGAAGGTTCTTTGCGATTGATCCATTGGCACCGAGTTATCCGCACAATAGCCCATACGCCTTTAGTGAGAACGTAGTCATTAATGCAGTTGAGCTTGAAGGTTTGGAGAAGAAGATAAAGATTACGAGTGAAGTTTTAAGGCCTAGGATCGGTAGACTTATTCGTGCAGGAAACTATAAAAAAGTTTTTGAAATCGTACAATATACTCGAACTCACGGTTGGCATGATCCAAAGGATAAAGAATATCTCAAAAAAGTATACGAAGTAAAGCGCCAAGAGAATGAACAAAATTCATGGAGTTATGGTATGGTTCCTGAAGTAGGCGATCACCCATTTCAAGAAAGTCATGAAGGACTTCTTAAAATGAGATTAGGAGGTGTTAATGACGACCGTTACTTATTGCTATCAATCTGGAATCCTGATATAGGTAAGTACGACGAGTATAAGGTTTGGTATGCTTTACATGAACAAACTTCGAATAAAACGAAACATTATACTAATAATAAAGAGTTTTGGTCTGTTAAAGGAACAGTTGACGGAAAACAAATAGTAGATGAGCTTTGGACGAGAACGAAAGGAATTATTTTAGATAATGGTTTTGATGCTGGAAAAAAGGGGGGAAGTTCCAAGAGTCCAAAATTACCAACTGATTTATGGGGGATTTCAAATGCTAAAGTTCTCTTCGCTATTAAAAATAGGCTAAGAACATTAGGTCCGAATTCTCAATATGACGCTCCAATATGGGACCCTATGAAAGGAATGAAGAGAATTGGTACAAGACATATTAAGTACACGATAGATGTTGATGGTAATGAGGATTTTAAAATTTGGGATGAAGAAGGAGAGTTCGAAGATTATAAAAGAGCTGGCTAATTAAATTGTAGATAGAAATGACTCGTAGTTATGTAGTAAGGATTTTAATTGTTTTATTTATTCCAATTAGCCTTGAATTAATAAATTTTTTTTTTTTGAATCTTAGGTATGAGAAAATTCAATTTGGCGGATTTTATAGTAATCTTAATTACTATGTTCTGATTAGCTCGTTATTAGTAATTTCAATCTCTACAGTTTTACTTTCGCTTATACTTTTTAGCAAATGTATTTTTACTAATCTCATTACAGTTTTAGCTGGTATGCTGGTTCATGTATCTTACTTATTTTTCGTAAATGATTTTTTTTTCGACTACGCTTTAATAGGAAAAGTTTATATACTTTCATTACTTGTCAGCGTTTTACAATTTTATATTTTTGTAATCATTTTCAAAAAAAAGAAAGAATCTAGAAATAATGAAAGTATTCTAGACAATGATAAACTAAAGTATTAGACTGATGATTGACTTCTTATTTTTTTTATTCTGTATACTGTTGTCATTACTTGTAATGTTCGTAGCAAAAAAGGCAGGTATGAATTTTAAAACTAAAAATATGAGTGTACTATATTTTCAATTAATCATTTTATTATTTTTTTCAATGGCATTATTAACACTAATAACATACTTTATTGTGTAGTCTTCAGGTTCTGTGCAGAAAGTGTGATAGACTATTTCCAATAACAATAAAAAAAATGGTGTCTTCGGATGCCATTTTTGGTTTTAAATAGTTTGTATAATTCAGTATAAACTCAATTGCACTTTCCATGCGATTCCGCAACAAAAGTGTCTCAAAGTTGGGCAGATAGATTTTGGGGCTACAAAAACAGTAAAATATTAGTGAAAAGTCAGTTCAGGATATGAGCTGGCTTTTTTACATTCAAAATGATCATAAAATTGGTTTTTGGCTAGAGAACACCAACTTATGACGCCAAAATTGGCACTTATGAAGCAATTAGACGCACGATCCTATTAAATACATGCAAGAGGGCAACCGTTAAACGCTCTATTCTCTAGAATTCGTTCTTTTTGACGGTTCTTAATTTGCTCTCTAAATCTGAATTTATTTGGTTTTTCACCTTCAAGAACGTCATAGGGTGTTAATCCAAAATGCTCATAGGGATAGCGTTCATGATTATGATAATCCATGAACTCATCAAGGTGTTTGAAATGTTCTTTAATATCTAGAGAAAACTTCTTTCTTAAGAATTCAGATTTATAAATGCTATGCGTACTTTCTGACATGCTGTTCGAGAAGCGAAATTCATCTGTTTTGGCAGTTAGTTTCTGAACCACAGGATGATCAATTTGATTAACCCAATCTATTAGCGATCCTTTATTTTCGGAGCCTGCATCGGACAAAATATTGATTTGATCAGTGGCATCATAGAGCTTATATTTGATAAATGTTTCTTCAAAGAGATCACGAATAAACCCGCTATCAGGTCTTACTGGAGCTGATTTATATCCTAATAAAGCTTTAGAGTAGTTGTCCTTGATAAAAGCGACATACTGCGTTCCATCCTTTTGTGTTTGAACATACGTTACATCAACATGTAACCATTCAAATGGACGAGTAGCCCTAAAACCTTTGATTCGTTTTTCGTTCTTTGCTCTTTTAGGCTTTTGATATCCGACAAGGTCGGCATATTTGAAAAAGGTAGACATACTGCAAACAATTATACCTTTACTAATTGAACCGAAGAATAATGTCGTTTTAGGTTTTCCATAGTTTCCTGGATCAGAAACAATTTTCTCAATAGTAGAGACTTCTTTCAATGTCAATTGATTGGAGTATTGCCTGAAGCATTTACCGATTTTACTCGATTTACAAACAGATTTATTTCGATGTCTGTAATGCCAATCTTTACTTACACCAAAGAGTTTACAAACTTGTGTTTTCTTAAGTTTTCCATACTTAGCAAATTCATCTATGGAAAAGGTGATTCGGTCTGCGTGTTTTCTGAGTAGTTTCTTATTATCCTGCACTTCTGCAATAACCTGCTTGTAACCAAAACTAATGGCAGACATAAATTTAACTCCTTGCTTGATGTGCTTATTGGTCAAAACCTCAAGAAGGACCAGGGATGTGGGCGTTATGGATTACAATTGTTGCTGGGTTTCTGACAGCTGGATTTACATTGTTTTCAATCTGGAAATTGTTTCTAAAGGATAGGCAAAAAACAGAACAAATAACGAAATTATCTTCTATTGCGGAGTCTATGAAAGATCAACTTGACCTCAATGAAAAAAGATACAAAAATTTAATTAGGCCGAATATTACTGCTACAGCATATTTAACTCAACCGGCACCACCAGCGGAACTTTTATCAATTAAATTTATTAATACAAATACATCTTCAACTATTGAAACGGTTGAGTTTCCTCAAATTCCTCATGGGGTTAATAGTTTAATGAAAGTTGCATTATCTACAAATAATGAGGTGCAAACTTTCGGTGTGCAACTGAGAGGTAACAAAATTCCATCTGGGATTGTATTGTCTGTTGATTATATAACGGAAGATGGATATAAATACATTCAAGATGTTGTAATAATCAACAATGGTAATGGAGATGTAGAGGTGGTTCCTTCAAAATTAAAGGAAGTAATAGAAGAGCATTAAATTATGATGAAATATTCCGAATATACAGACTCCCAATTACCGGCATTAGAGTTCCTTCAAAAGTTAGGATGGCAATACCTTTCTCCTGATGAAACAATAGAAGCTCGTGGAGATATTCTATCAAATGTTGTACTTGAAGATGTGCTTAAAGAGCGTTTGGAAAAAATCAATGGATTTGAGTATCGTGGGAATCAACATAAGTTTTCAGAGAACAGTATTACCGCCGCAATCAATGCATTGAAAAATATGCCGGATGAAGGCTTAGTAGTGACAAATGAAAACGTCTACGACCTGATTACTTTAGGGAAGAGTTTTACTGAAATTATTGAAGGGGATAAAAAGGCATTTACGCTGCGTTATATTGATTGGCAGAACCCTAAGAATAATGTGTTTCATGTTACAGAGGAGTTTGTTGTTGATGGAGGTCGTGATAAACGCCGTCCTGATATTGTTTTGTTTGTAAATGGAATTCCATTCGTTGTAATTGAAAACAAACGTCGCGATAAAAACGATTCTCTTGATGAAGCTATTTCACAAAATATTCGCAATCAAAAATCCGAAGAAGGAATCCCACGTTTATTCCATTATGCACAGTTATTATTGGCGGTTCATCCCAATGAAGTAAAATATGGCGCTACTGGTACACCAGCTAAGTTTTGGTCAGTTTGGAAAGAAGATGTTGAAAAGAAGGTTTCTAAAGTATTAGATGGTCAACGTCTTCCTACAGCCCAAGATAAAGGATTGTTCTCATTGTGCGAACCTAATCGGATGATGGACCTAGTTTACAAATACATTGTGTTTGATGGGCCGAATAAAAAGATCTGTCGTTATCAGCAATACTTTGCGGTTCAAGATACAATTAGGCAAGTAACAAAAGTTGATGTAGAGGGAAATCGAAAAGGTGGAGTTATTTGGCATACTACCGGATCAGGAAAGTCATTAACAATGGTTATGCTTTCAAAAGCATTGGCATTAGACCCCACTATAAAACATCCACGAGTGTTAGTGGTTACTGACAGAATATCATTGGATAAACAGATTCATAAAACCTTCCGAAACTTTGGTAAGGATGCCAAGAAAGCGGGGAGTGGTAGTGAATTAATAGAGTTGTTAAGCGACAAAGGAAACGAGATTATTACTACGATTATTGATAAATTTCAAACAGCTGTTAAACGAGGTTCGTTTAAAGATGAATCTTCAGACGTTTTTGTTTTGGTAGATGAGAGTCACCGTAGTCAATATGGTACTGCCAATGTTAATATGCGTAAGATATTACCGAATGCAACTTATATAGGTTTTACTGGAACTCCTCTTTTGAAAGCAGAAAAAAGTACGGCTAAGAAATTTGGAGGCTTTATTCATAAATATACCATCGATCAAGCGGTTCAAGATGGTGCAGTTTTACCATTGTTATATGAGGGTCGATCTGCAAAACTAAGTATCAATAAGAAACAAATAGATAAAGGGTTTGAGCGTTTATCGAATAATCTAACGGAAGATGCACAGAAAGATTTAAAGAAGAAATTTGCCTCAATTTCTAAGATTTATGAATCTGAACATGTGATTGAGGAGATTGCATACGATATCTCAACTCATTTTTATGAAAATTGGCAAGGAACAGGTTTTAAAGCACAATTAGCAGTTCCTAAAATTGATGCTGCAATTCGTTATCAAAAGTATTTTGAGCAACAAACGGATTCAAATCTTAAGATTAATACTGCGGTAGTATTTACACCACCGGATAGTCGACAAGCGAACGAGGATGTTTGGGAAGAATCAACAAGTGAAGCAAGAGTCTATTGGAATGGGTTGCTTCAAAAGCATCGCGGACAAGACAAATATGAAACGTATGTAACGGAGAAGTTCAAAGAAGAAGGAAATGAAGTGGAATTGATTATTGTTGTTAGTAAGCTTCTAACAGGATTTGATGCCCCTCGAAATACGGTGTTGTATTTAGCGAAACCCTTACATTCACACAACTTACTTCAAGCAATTGCACGTGTAAATAGACTTTATGAAGGGAAAAGCCATGGCCACATCATTGATTATGTTGGTGTCCTTGGGAAATTGGATGATGCTTTAACGAGTTATTCTGCTTTAGAAGATTTTGATTCTGAAGATCTAACAAATGCAGTTGTCGATATTAGAGAGGAAGTTCGAAAAGTGCCTTTGTATCATGCTGATGTCTGGGATATCTTTAAATCAGTTTCAAACAAAGAAGATATCGAAGCCTTGGAACGCCATTTATCTCCAAAGGATATTCGTGACGAGTTTTACGCTAAGGTAGCATCGTATTCACGTGCACTCCAAACAGCCAAGAGTTCAGATGAATTCTATGAAGAATTCACCGAACGTCAAATTGAATTTTATAAGGCTGAACTTAAGCGATTCCATAGTCTTAAAAAGTCGGTTCAAGTGAGATATGCGGAGGTTATTTCATACAAGGAATATGAACCACGCGTTAGAAAACTATTGGATACGTATGTGGATGCTGAAGAAGTGAATGTAGTTACTGAGAAGGTTGATATTTTTAATAGAGGGCAAGTAGAAGAAGCGTTGGCTGAATATGGAAAAACTCCAGCGTCTAAGGCAGACTTTATTGCGAACAACATGAAGAAGGTCATCAATGAGAATATGGAAAAGGATGAAGCCTTTTACAAAAAGTTCTCAGAAATGATTGAAGAAACGATAAAAGCATTTCAAGAAGACCGAATTACTGAAGCAGAGTATTTGGAGAAAATCTTGAATACAAGAGAAGATTTAGAGTCTGGTTATCAAGAAGGAGTTCCAGAAAATATTCGTGGTAATGAACAAGCAAGAGCTTTCTTTGGAGCAGTTTCAGAAGTTTTGGGATTAGCGCATGGTAAAGAGTCTGTAGATAAGGCGTCAAGTCAACTAGCTACAGCGGGTATTGAAATATCTGAGATTGTCAAACGACTTACGATTCGAGATTGGAAAAAGAACTTAGATGTCCAGCGCAAAATGGAAAATGAAATCGAAGACTTCTTGATAGATCATCGTAAAGTGTTAGGAATCGAAATCACCTTTGATGAGATTGATGAAATTTTGAGCAAATGTTTGAAAGTGGCAAAGCATAACTATTAATGGAAAGTATCCAATACGGAACACAAACTATCAATTTTCACATTCAACGAGTTGATAGAAAGACTTTGGGTATTGAAGTGCACCCTGACCTTTCTGTTTGGGCTATGGCTCCATTGAAGGTCAGCCTGAAAGATATTAAAGAAAAGATGCTGAAACGTTCCAGTTGGATTGTTCGACAACGACAGTTCTTTGAACAGTTCCTCCCAAGAACCCCAGAGCGTCAATACGTCTCGGGTGAGACACATTTATATTTAGGAAGAAGATATGTTCTTCGAATCCGTAAAGGGCGCTTAGATCAAGTTAAATTGAAAGGTTCGGAATTAGTTGTTACTTATACCGCGGATAAATCGAGAAATCACATTAAACAACTCATGACTGCGTGGTATTATAATCATGCCTCCAAGAAATTCGATGAAAAGATAAAAAAGGCATTGGAGAAGTTTAAGTCGTTTAACATCGAAAAACCAATCTTTGAGATACGCAGAATGAAAAACCGTTGGGGTAGTTGTACACCTAAAGGTAAGATTATCCTTAATCCAGAATTAATTAAGTCCCCAGGTAGATGCATCGACTATGTTATCATGCATGAAATGTGTCATTTGATAAACCCGAACCACGGAAAAGAGTTTTATGCTCTTCAAGACGAAATAAACCCTGATTCAGTTAGGTGGAAGAATAGGTTGGAGCAATTTTTAAATTGAGGAGTGTCATTTCATATTGATTCAATCATAAAAGTCATAAAGAATAGTCTTAAACTTCAAAATTAACTCAGCTTGAATAACATCAATTTCTGCTTGATACGCTTGATTTTTTGACTGTATGAAGTCATAGTAATTAATTTCACCGTTATCATACTGAATCCTACTATTTTCAAAAAGTAATTGATTTAATTCAGATGATTTTTTTGCTGACTTTAAAACTTGAATAGCGTTGTTAACATCTAACGAAGCGCTTAGTTTTTGAATTTCGTAATCTCTTAAGTTGGTTTCTGCATCGATTATAATTGCTTCGTGCTCAAGTCTGCTAACCTTAAGACGGCTATAAGTTTGTGTGCCTGAAAAAATTGGTATTGATAGTGTCGCAGACACACTTTGATAAAAATTAGATTCTAATTGATCCGAAAATGGTCTCGGTACAAACTCTCCAGTTGGAGCTTGAAATTTATTATTTTCAGAATAACCACTTCCAAGCGACGCGTTTAAGGTTAGTTTAGGAAAGAATTGAGCTTTACTTAAAGCAATATTTTGAAAACCTTGCTCTGAATATAATTCATTGAGTGCATCAGTTTGATTTGAATCATATATGTAATTGCACTTAATTGAATCTGAAAGAATGATTTTAGTGGTGTCAATTGTTAGGCCTATTATTTGCTTAAAGGTTAATAATGATTGTAAATAATCTCTTTGAGATTGATGCCACCTGGTTTCATCTTCAGTATACATTGCTTCAGATTCTAATAGTAGAGTAGTGGTATGATATTCCATCTCAACTAAAGTTTTCGACCTTTGTATTAAGTTATTGGAATACTCCATTTGTCTTAAATTGAGATCAACAATTTTTTGGTTCAGGCTTAATTGCAAGTATGCTGATATTACTTGTTGCACAACTATGAACTCATCAAGTTTATCTTCCTCTCGCGCAATTTGTTGATTTATTGAACTAAGTCTTTTCGAATAGTATTTTTGAAGTCCAGAAAAAAGGGTAGCACTACTTGAAAGAGAAAAGTTATTGTATTGGACTCTATCTGTGGCGAATTGATTAGTAAAAGGATCGATTGTTTGCCCCCAATTATACCCATGTGACGCATTTCCATTAATGGTTGGTAGAAAATTAAGTTTCGCTGACTTGTATTCTTGACCTTTAATTTCCAAATTGATTTCAGAAGACTGAAGTTTATGGCTATAAACTAAGGCACTGTCGATGCTTTGTTGTAAAGACAAAGATTTTTGCGGTGAAGCTATTAACGGCGCAAATGTTATGATAACTAAAATGAGCTTCATTTATCTAATACTTTACGGAATTTATTAAAGATTCTTGATAATAATCGGACATCATCTGTAATGATACTTGCAGAGCCGGACATTTCTGGAGAATATTCAAATTCCCGATTGTATGTAGAGGTAAGGCCATTCTCAAGTTTAAAAGAAACACGGTAAACATTTTCTTTTGCTATTAATGAAATATTTGTCACAACTCCATTTAGGCTCCCATATTCATATGAAGGGTATTTATCAAGTTCTATTCTAACCTTTTGACCAATTCTAATTTTGCCAAAACCAGCTTTTGGGATGTCAATTTTGCCATTATAATTTTGGTCATTAGGAATAATTGCGAAGAGTGGGGTGCCGGAATTTACATACTGTAATTCATGTAATTCTTCTAGATAGGCAATTCTACCTTCAAAGGGTGCTTTTATGAGGTACTCTTGGTCCCAGGAATTTAAAATGTTGCGAATGTTAGAGATAGATAGACCTAGTTTGTTTTTGAATTCGATCTCTTTATTCTTTTCATCTTGGGTTAACACAGTTAACTCTTGCTCTAAATTTGCTATAGTAATGGAGTTCTGTATAACCTCTTTTTTAAAGCTATTTAAATTATTCTCTGAACTTATATACTTCTTTTCTTCTTCAAAAAATTCAATTTTTGAAATTACTTTTTTAGCATAAAGTTCCTTGTCAGATGTATATTTATGACCCGCATTTTCATGTTCTTTATTCGCGGTGTTTATTTGTTCATAATTTACAGAACGGAGTAGTTTGTGATTTTTAATCTGTTCTTTAAGTGTTTTTAAACGGGAACTCAATGAATTATTTTCAAGGTGTAATTGATAATCTTTAATAAGTGATTTAAACTCACTGTAATTCGATTGTAACGAGCCAAAGAAAAAAGTATCCTCTGTAAATTGTATAAGTGAAATATTTTGGGCGTTTTCTGCTTCCAAGCACTTTTGTTCTAGATATTGTTTAGCATTTATGGAAAAATCACTTTTTATTCGTGCTAGATTAGAGTTTAGGTTTACCTTTTCCCCTTCTTTGAACATAAGTTCAATTAACTCTCCTGAACTTTTACTTACAAGTTTTGCTGGAGGTGTTTGTGTTGAAATTGCAACCTCACCTGAAATAGTGTCAGGATACTTAATGAACCAGGAAATTATAATCAAAAAGCTTATTGAAAAAAGTATCAACGCTATTCCTGATCTTATTATCCAATGAGGTATGAATGACATTATCTCCTGAACTTCATCACTTCTAATTTCTATATTTGGTTTAACTTCATTCATAGTTCATTTAATTTTTCCAGATCCAATTGATTTTTCACTAGATTGAAATAAGAGCCTTTAAGTTCAACTAATTCATGATGCGTACCTACTTCAATGATATTCCCTTTTTCTAAAACCACGATTTGATTGGCATTTTTCACTGTGCTTAAACGATGGGCTATTATGATTGCCGTTCTTCCTTCAAAAAAATTATTTAGATTTTCCATTATTACTTTTTCATTTTTCGCGTCAAGTGCACTTGTTGCCTCATCAAAACAAATTATATCTGGATTTTTATATACAGCTCTTGCAATTAATAGCCGTTGTTTTTGTCCAGTACTCATTCCTACTCCTTCCAAACCAATTTTTGTATTGAATCCCAGAGGCAATGAGTATATATAATCTTCAATGTTGGCAATTTTTATAGCTTGAAGAAGTTTGTCTTTATTTATTTCTTCTTCACCTATTGCAATATTTTTCGCTATAGTATCATTGAATATGAAACCCTCCTGCATCACAACACCACACTTATCTCTCCAATGACTTTGTGAAATATTACTGAGATCTAAATTTCCATAAGAAAGACTTCCTTTTTGAGGCTCGTAAAACTTAAGTATCATCTTCAATAGCGTTGTTTTACCACTTCCACTGGCACCAACTATTGCTGTAGTTTGATTCGCTGGAACAATTAGCGATAGCTCATCAAGAACGTTACTTTGGCTTCCGATATAACGGTGGCTAACGTTGTTTAAGTGGATATTTTGATCCTTTTTTAAATTTGTTACCTTTTCTCTTGTATCAGGTTCTTCATTTTCTTTATTGTGAATTTCAGATAAGCGTTCCAATGCTATTTTTGCATCTTGCACAGAATAGACAAATCCAATTAATTGTTGAATTGGGCTATTTAATTGTCCAATTATATATGAAATAGACATCATCATTCCTAATGTGATTTGACCGTCAATTACTAGTTTAGCTGAAAATATTGAAATGAAAATGTTTTTTATTTCATTAATGAAGTTTGAACCAATTGTCTGAGTCTGCTCTAGTGTAAGACCTTTCACTGAGATCTTAAAAAGCTTCGCTTGTAAAAATTCCCAACTCCACCTTTTTTGTCTTTCTGCATTGTGAAGCTTTATGTCTTGCATACCATTTATGAGCTCCATAACTTTACTCTGTTCCTCACTCATTTGCGAAAAACGTTTGTAATCCAAGTCTTTTCTTTTTTTTAGAAATAGAACAACATAGAAGAAATATAAAAGACTACCGATTAAAAATATTCCAAATATACTTTGATCATACCAAGCAAGGACGCCCCCGAAAACTATAAGGTTAAAAAAAGAAAACAATACAGTTAATGATTGTGTGGTTAGTAAGGTTTCAATTCTGCGATGATCTTGGATTCTTTGCATTATATCTCCTGTCATTTTACTGTCGAAGTATGCTATCGGTAGATTCATTAGTTTGATAAAAAAATCTGAGACGAGAGATATGTTTATACGAGTACTAAGATGAAGTAAAATCCAACCTCGTATTAATTCAATTGAGGTTTTACCTATGAATAATAATAACTGAGCAATTAGTATAAGGTAGATAAAGCTAATATCTTGATTTTGAACACCAATATCAACAATGCTTTGAGTCAAGAAAGGAAAAATTAACTGAAGAACACTTCCAGCAAGAAGTCCAAGGATTAATTGTATAATGTACTTTTTATAAGGGAATAGATATTGATATAGAAATGCGAATCCTTTTTTTTGAGTTGAGTCATCCTCATCAGATGTGTTTAACGATGGTGTTGGCTCAAGTAATAGTGCGATTCCGGCTTCGGTGTTTACATCTGAGTTTGCACCAATCCAATGATTCAGAAATTCTTGCTTCGTATACTTTACTTGCCCATGTGAGGGATCTGCTGTATATATGATGTCATTTTTTATTTTATAGACAACAATAAAGTGACTTTGATCCCAATGAATGATACAAGGCAATGGAGCTTCATTCACCAGTTTTAATAAACTTATTTTGACTCCCAAAGTTCTAAACCCAATTCTCTCTGCAGATTTTGATATGTTTTGTAAACTACTGCCTTCCCTGGTCGTTTCCGAAAGGACACGAAGTTTTTCCAAAGAAATGTTTCTACCATAATGTTTCGCTATCATTCGAAGACAAGTTGGCCCACAGTCCATTTGGTTTAATTGCTTGTAAATTTGAAATCTCATTATTTCAATATTGGTTCTTTATAACCTTTTTGCCCTTTCCATAGGTTTGTGTATGGGTTGTAGTTACAGGTTAATGGGCGGCCTTTTTTGTGTTTAACTTGAACTCGACAATCATTGCATATATATCTAAATTCACATCCATTGCAAATTTCGATATCATCCTTTTTTATATTCCAATATTCTGTTTCTAATTGAACATTATTAATCAATTCAAGTGATTCGATATGTCCAATGGATGTCGAAATTGAAGGACAGTTTTTAATGTTTCCTTGAATATCAACACCAATCTTCTTGTACAAACATGAATTAAAGTTCATGCTTTTTAGAATGTGTTTTTTTGTATGAGAAAAATAATTTGGGTGAATATTTCCGCAGTTGTTTGAAGAGTGAATCTTTTCTTTAATGAAAATTCTTTTTTTGTTTGGTAGATCAATTTCAAACTTCAATTCGTTGGCAGAATGGAATACGATGTTGTTTATTTTTGGGTTCTCCATGACAAAACTTTCAAATGAATGAACCAGTTCCTCAGAGAAAGGAACCAGAAATTCTATGCTTTCTATATGTGAGCTTTCAATTAAGTTCAGTATAAGATTAAGTTCTTCAATTTTTGGTTGATCAAAGTATCGCACTTGACAGAACTTTACAATTAAGGAGTCCATCCAATCAAAAGCTTTTTCTAAGCTATAATTTGAGTCTAGGTTCCTATCTATTATAGCCGATTCAATTATGGAGGGTGTTTGAAATTCAGTAGAAATTGAAGGAAACTGACTTCTCAATGATTTCGGGATTTGAATAAGTATTTGTCTCGATATTAAGTATTCAAAATCTTCGCGAGAAATAGAGTCAACATCAAAATTTTCATTTTTTGAAATATGAAAATCCACATGATACCACTCGTCATTCTGAAAATCAATAAGCAAGTGTTTATTGTACCCTTTAACGGAAAAGCAATTTGAGGCTAGAACTGTTACTTGATTTGTCATTGGTTTTAATTAGAATTCTTGACTATATATCGAACTTATTGGCGAGTATGGCGTTTTTTTTGATTGACCTTTATAGTGCAAATGTTTTAAATGAATATTTTTTGATGAAAATATCGTGCTTTTACTTTGACTCTTAATGTCCTTCCCTTTAATAAATAGCACATCTAAAGGAATAGACTCTTGATTGAATTGGGTATTATTAACTATGGAATGTTCGATGTTTTTTTTGTTCATTTTTATTTATTAGTGAGTTAGCAATTTCGAGTTCTAAGTTATAATTACTGCATTGTGAATTGTAACCGAATTGACCAGCTGGATTCACTTCCAGAAAAAAATATTGACCATCGGTTGAATACATAAAATCAATTGATCCTGATCTCAATTCAAGTTTTTCCATTAAAGTTTTAAGACTGTTTTCTACATGTTTAGGAAGTTTAAAGGCTACAACACGCATAGGGTTACTCCAGTCATATTTGCGATAATCAACTTTCGTTTTAGAATTGTTTTGAGATAAAAGTGCCCAAGAATAGGACCTTCCGTCGAGATAGAAAGTGCGAACCTCAAATTTTTTGTCGATTCTCTTTTGAATCATGGAAAGATTAAATGAATCTGGAATTAACTTTAAATCTTCATCCAAAATTTCTGACGTAAATTGCTGATAGGACTTTTTCGCTTTTAGATCATTAAAAGCTAATCCAAGACCTAAAGACTTTACAATAATACTCTTATGGTTACGTTTAAACTTTATTAAATCTTTTTTTAGTGTAGTAACAATTGTTTCCGGGATTGTTAAGCCTATTTCCGCAGCATGTTTCAGAACTTCTAGTTTGTTAATAAATCCTCCTGAATCGAAGCCAATTATATTGACTTTGCTAAAACAATTTAGTATTAACCATCGAATAGTATTTTCATAAGCCATCAAATAATTTGCATATCGAGCATTAATATTACTAGCTTTTCCTGAGTTCGAATTTATTCCATAATGACCATCAATAGGAATGGAGGCTTGCCTTATATAGATTGATTGAATCGAACTTAATTGAAAAACGGTTTTTGTAGATACAATTTTAAATGTGATATCTGTTGAACTATCAATTGAACCGTTGACTACTCGTAAAGAATCAAAAGAAGTGTCTAAAACTAAGGTTCTATAATTGTATTTTTTAGAATAAAAAAACAACCATTCAGAGACTTCTTTAATAGAGTAATCGCCACCATCGGTAACAATTAAAATGATTTTTTCTTTTTGAATAATATTCATAGTTGGATAACTTTAGTGGTTCCATGCCCTTTTTCTTGGGAAGATTTACGTCCTTCTTAAAGTAGGGTGAAACTCCAATTCGAATTGATCGATTAAATATTTTTTTTGGACGTTGTCCTTGAATTAATTCACTCCATTGACCATAATAAACTTTATCTGAACCCAAATGAACCATAGAATAATCATAAGACGAAGCATAGTGCACAGGTGATAATCTGCCATCTTTTATTGCTTTTTTTAATGTTTTTTTATTGTTGTTTACCCAGTCTAATTGGTGAATAAGTAGTTCACCTACCTTTCTTGGGTTACAAGGAAGGTGCACCCCGCCAACAAAATTTATTGATTTAATATATTCTAGGTTATTTGAGTCTTGAGTATGTATTTGTTTCCATAATTCTTTTGTTTGAATTGAGTCGAGGGAATTATAGAGTTTGTTCCTTAATTCAATGTCTAGATTAAAGACAGAATCCAAAGAGATTCTTAATGGATGATTTATTCTAGAATTGTTTATTGAATCGACAAATATTGAATTTGCCTTCAGGATACTATCCTTTAGTTCACTATTAATTCCTTGAAAAAAACCGCTCTTTGTCAAGGCAAAATTAGTTTTGGTTAAAGTATCAAGTGTTTTAATGGCTGTATTATAATCTTTAACTTCCCAAAGACAAACGGCATAATAATATAGGTCATTTTCGAATGGTTTATGAACTTTATGAAAAGCATTTTGATAATGTTTTAACGCGGAGTTATAATCACCATTAAAAAAGGAAAATTCTGCTTCGTTAATTCTATTATGGTATCGGATGTATCCATTAGTTTTACAAGAAAGTAGAATGGAGGTAAACAATATAATAATTATCGCGAATTTCATATGATTGGATTTTTATGCCACTAAAAAATGGATGCGAGGAAACTCCTCGCATCCAACTGGATTAACCTTTGCAGTTATCCCATCTGGCATCAGTACAAGTATAGTTTTGAGTTTCATCAGTCCATGGGTCAACTTCACCAGCCGCAGTTACTGCTTCCTCATCTGTTTGCTGACCTCCGCTACTTGTTGGTCGGTACGAGATACCTCCCTTGATAGTGCTTGCATTTTCTAACTCTTTTCCTTCAAATCCTTGAAAAACATTCTTTTTCATAACATTTTGTTTTAAATATACCTACTCTGAATGTTGGTTTTCGGCACCCCCAAACACCAAGAAATTAATAAGTATCTTTGTAAAGCACTTGGTGTACTACAATTACACAAGATGCACAAGCGATCGGTTCTGTCCAATCAGACCGTTTGCGTCTAAAAGAGGGGGGGTATGGCAGTACCTCCCTTCTAATTTTTATCTATAATCCAAAAATTATTGGACATAAGAATTTGCGATAAATTGCGAGCTGTAGTTTAGATGAATAGTCTGTTTAGGTGTGAGCTAAACCCTTTAGTACCTCAATAATAGGAATAAAAATTATTTGGAACAATACTTTTTTCAAAAAAATAGAAAAAACAGTATTTGTTGCAACTATGATATATTGAGATTCATTTATTGCAACAAAAATTGCAACAATAAAATGAGAAAAGCCTGTTAATCAAAAGATTAACAGGCTTTTTTGTACTCGAGGCGGGAATCGAACCCGCACTCCCGAAAGAACTGGATTTTGAATCCAGCGCGTCTACCAGTTCCGCCACTCGAGCATTATTATCAATAACACGGTAGTAATCATTGCGGGTGCAAAGTTAGCCAATTTCTTGAATTCGCAAAGTAGTTTGGAAATATTTCCAGAAGTAAGATTACAAATCAATGTTTTTGTCTAAAATTGTGATGTTATGAGTAAGATTCTGATTAAAAACATCAAAGGGCTTGTGCAATACGGTGAAGATTTACCGAAAGTGCGCAAGGGAGCAGAAATGAAAGAACTTCCAATATTGGAAAATGCTTTTTTAGCATTGGAAAATGGAGTTGTTGTAGCCTATGGCGCAATGGAAGATTGGGGAGGAATTACGGACTGGAGAGATCTGGAAGTGATTGATGCTGAGGGAAAGTACGTTATGCCTGCTTTTTGTGATTCACATACACATACGGTTTTTGCTAAGTCGAGAGAAGAAGAGTTTGTAGATAGAATCAATGGCTTGAGCTATGAAGAAATTGCAATTCGAGGAGGTGGAATTTTAAATTCTGCTCGTAAACTTCAATCGATGTCCGAAGATGAGTTATTCGATCACGCCATGGTTAGAATTGAACGATTAAAATCTTACGGAACGGGTGCTTTAGAGATTAAATCGGGTTATGGTCTTAGTGTAGATGCAGAATTGAAAATGCTTCGTGTTATTAAACGCTTGAAAGCAGAAAGTGGAATTGCGATAAAAGCAACGTTTCTAGGAGCTCATGCATTTCCACCGGAATTTAAAGAAAACCATCAAGGATATATTGATTTAATCATCAATGAGATGTTGCCTCAGATCGAGAAAGAGGGATTGGCAGATTATATCGATGCTTTTTGTGAACGAAACTATTTCTCTGTTGAAGAAATGGATCAAATACTTCAAGCTGGAATTAAGCATGGACTGAGACCAAAAGTACATGTGAATCAATTCTCTACGATTGGTGGTGTTCGTAAAGCAGTTGAATTAAACGCTTTGTCTGTGGATCATATGGAAGAGATTTCTGATGATGATATTGAGGCATTGAAAGGGGCAGAAACAATAGCGACGATTCTTCCGAGCTGTTCTCATTTCTTATCTATTCCTTTTGGAGATGCACGTCGTTTAATGGAAAATGATGTACCAGTTGCTTTGGCAAGTGATTTTAACCCTGGTAGTACTCCAAGTGGTAATTTGGCGTTCGTATGGTCATTGGCTTGTGTGAAAATGAAGATGACTCCAGAAGAAGCTTTAAACGCGCTTACAATTAATGCAGCGTATGCGATGGATCTTTCTGAAACGCATGGCACAATTTCACTTGGTAAGAAAACACCTATTGTTTTAACAAAACAGATACCAAGTTTGGCTTACATTCCGTATTCATTTGGTGATCAGCATATCGAAAGATTGATAGTAGGATAGCACCTTATTTTTTCGTACCTTAAACACATGCTAATAAAACCACTGGTACTTTTAGCAAGTGGAATTCTGTCGCTTGCATCGTTGGCTCAAACAATTAATGAGTCTCATGAGCTATTATGGGAAATTAGTGGTAATGGGCTCGATTCTAAATCTTATTTGTTTGGGAGTTTACATTCTAATGATAGGCGTTTATTCAATTTAACTGACTCCACTTATTTTGCTTTAAATGAAGCAGAACTTATCGTGTTAGAGACAGATGTTTTTTCTATGTTTAGCACGCTGGATACTCGAGTTTCATCCATTGATTTGAATTATGATAGTGAAGGTAAGCCCTATGGTTCGAGTTCAGAGTCTTCGGAAACGATTTATGGAGATGAGGATGGAATGCCACAATTTTTAGATGCCTATTTCGAACAGTATTGTTTCAATGCTGATAAGCAATTCTTTCCCTTGGAGTCTGTTGAATTTCAACTGAGTGTATTCAGTGATATTAAAACTCCGAGCTTGGAGAATTTCAGTTTTCGTCATTTTTTAACTTCCAAAAATGATATGGTTGATCTTTATTTAGAGGGTGATATTTATCGCTTGGATGAAATGTTAAAAGGCAGTTTGTCAATGTATGCTGGTGGATATCAAGAGTTAATTATTGATCGTAATTTAGGAATGGCACAGAAGCTAGATTCTTTGATGCAAAATTCAGATTCGAAAGTTTTTTGTGCCGTTGGAGCAGGTCATTTAGCCGGACCTCAAGGGTTGATTAATTTGCTGCGAGGACAAGGGTACTCTGTTCGAAAAGTAGTGGCTTCTTTCAGTGAGAATAAGACTAAGTTTGAGCAAGAATTCAAGTCGGTTAAATCATACAATTATAGAAATGATGAGCTCCAATTGAATGTCATTTTTCCAGGTAAGCCTCAAGTGGTAACGGACGATTGGAACGATGCAGATTTGAACCTCATTTATCGGGATCTTGGCCAAGGGAATACGTATGAAGTTGAAGTGTATTACATGGAAGAAAATCATGATTTAAAGTCTTTGGCGCAAACCTACATTGCGAGTCCTGAGGAAAGTCCAATGCGTATTGTTAAATTTGACGATGGAAGTGAAGCTTACGAGGGAATCGGTGATGCTTATTCTGAAGGGATTTATTGGGTGAGAATAATGAAGTCAGAAAATTATTTTGTTATTCTGAAATGTACTGGAGGCAATAAATTCATCAATTCTAATCGTTCTCAAAGCTTCTTCAATAAAGTCTGGATTGACTGAAAATCAGCGTTTAATCGCAAAATTCAATAATTTAAAGCGAATTACATCTTGTTTTGGTATCTTTGAGAAAATCTCAAGTTATGATCCCACGTATTCAAAAACAATACATTCAAGAGAAAATAAAGTCTAATAAATTACTATTCGTTCAAGGTCCACGTAAAGTTGGAAAGCGTAAATTAATCGAAGATTTATTGATTGAAATTAAAGAGATGTATGTCTCGATTGATTGTTCCGAAAAGGTCACAAAAAAGCGATTGAATGAAGATTATTCTTTGCTAAAAGCGACACCCGGATTTATTGTTTTGCATGAGGCCCAATACTTGAAAAATTTGGGGCAAATATTGGAGGCTGTGTTGATGGGAGATATTGCATCTACAGTCATTGTTTGTTGCTCTTTTAAACCAAAAGTGGAACCAGAGTTATTGGAAGCTTTGCGCATGGAAGGATTAGAAATAAATCTTTTCGCACCGTCATTTTATGAGTCGGCGCAGCACTTTGGTTTACCCGAAGAAGAGCGTCTTTTGGAAGAGCGATTAATCTATGGAAATTACCCTGAAGTTTTAGCTAATTTAGAAATGGCTGAAGTATCGTTAAGGGAGATCATTCAAGATGCGATTTTTACAAACTTGAGTGGAGAAGAAAGAATAAATAAGGGCGATAAGTTGATGCGGATGTTGCAACTTTTAGCCTTCAATATTGGTGAACCTGTTTCGTATAACGACATTGGTGAAAGATGTGGTTTGGATAATGAAACCGTAGAGCGTTACATCAATTTATTGGAAGATGCTTTCATTCTTTATCGCATTCCTTCCTATCACAATGGACATCGATATGAGTTGAAGAAATCAAATGTAGTATACTTCGCAGATAATGGAGTTCGAAATGTATTAATTAGCAATTTTAATCCTACGTTTTTAAGAAACGATATGAATGAGTTGTGGAGAAATTACGTCATTGCTGAGCGTATGAAATGGTTAAGAATGAATCAGATTCCCAAAACTATTTTCTTTTGGAAAACGCATACGAAACAACAGATGGATTTCCTTGAAATAGGAGGTGGAAAATTGATGGCATACAAAACCGATTGGGAGAAACGGAAGAAAGTCAAGTTCCCAAAGAGTTTCAACGAAGCATATCCTGAGGCAAAAACGTCGGTGATTAATAGATCAACTTACTGGAAATTTTTAACTCAAAAAAATTAGTATGAATTTCATTCAAAAGGTTGCTCATTACATTTTTGAGGAAAAACTAGAATTACAGCATTTAACGGTTGTACTTCCTTCGGAACGTGCTAAGAAATATTTGACTTCTGCTCTATTTAAGGTTTACGGAAAACCAATTATTGCTCCTGAAATTGTAACGATGGATCGCTGGGTGAAAGCGCATAGCTCCGAATCGGTGATTGATAAAACTAGAGCGCTAATTCGTCTGTTCGAAATTCAATTGAAGGATGCTAAATCAATCGAGGATCATTCTTTTGATGAGTTCTTGACTTGGGGTAACATTCTGCTAGCCGATTACAATGAAATTGATCGTTATTTACTAGATGCGAATCAGGTGTTTAGAAATTTGGCCGACATTAAGGAGATTGAGCAATGGAGTTTTGGTGAAGCGGAATTAACAGAGAGTCAAAAACGTTTCATGGAGTTCTGGGATCGGCTTCCGGGGTATTATAAAGAATTGAATAAAGCCCTTGAAAAGGCAAATGTTTGCTATGCAGGAAAGTCGTTCAAACATCTCGTGAATAATATTGATCTTTTATTCAACGAAGACAAAAAGAGGCAGTTCCTATTTGCTGGATTTAACGCGTTGTCTAAAGCCGAGATGTCGATCATGAAACAACTTGATCAAATGGGGCGAGCACATATTTTGATTAATGCTGACGAATATTATTTGAATAACAAGTCGCACGAAGCAGGGAGTTTTTTACGGGATTTGTCAAAAGAATTGGACGGTAAGAAATTAAATTTCATTGAGAACGAGTTAAAGCAAAAGCCAATGCAAGTTCAAATGATTGAGTGTGCTCAAAATACAGGTCAAGTTAAAGTGGCTTCCACTATTTTGGAAGGGTTGTCTAAAGCAGAAATTGATGAAACACTTCTGTTATTGGCTGATGAAAGCTTAATTGGTTCAATCATTAAAAATCTTCCTAGAAATATTGGAAAGGCAAACATTACGTTAGGTTTGCCGATTCGTAATACTGCGGTTAGAACGTGGGTAGATTTGATTATTTCTATTCAAGAGAATAAAAGACGGTTTAAAACAAAGTCCATTTATTTCAATGACCTACAGAACTTCTGGAATCATCCATTTTTATTGGCAATCATTGATGAATCAGAGAAGAAATATTTGATTGAAGTTGAACAGAATGTAATCCGTCAGAATAAAATATTCCTGAATCCAGAAAACCTAAACCTTGGACCAGTTGCTAAAAAAGTACTGCTTTTATTGACTGAAAATTGGGGGCAGAATTGGAAAAAAGCGATAGGTAATATCAGAGAGTTGAATGGTGCTATTTATGCCGGGCTTGAATCTGATTTTGCTTTTGAGAAAGCTGTAATTGAGTGTTTTGACCATTCCTTGATAGATTTTCAGAATATCATTGAAGAGGGAATTCCTGAAATGAGTTTGAAATCCTTTAAGCATTTGTTCAACCAGCATTGGGGAATGAAGAGCATTGCCTATCATGGAAATCCAATGGATGGATTGCAAATTATGGGGCTGCTAGAAACGCGTTGCCTAGATTTTAAGCGTATTGTTTGCGTTGGAATGAATGAAGGACAATTGCCACCAACTAATCCAATTCAAACGATGATCCCAATGGATTTGAGAAGGTATTTGGGGCTTCCTACACCAAGAGAGAAACAAGGTCTTTTTGCACATCACTTTTACAGGTTGTTGCATACATGCGAGGAGTTCTACGTCACTTATTGTAGTGCTGATGAGTCAATAGGGAGTAGTGAGCCAAGTCGTTATTTGATGCAAATAGAAATGGAACTTAGCAGATTGAATACGCGCGTGAATATTGAGAAAAAGATTTATTCTCTAGACGCGGAGAAAGAAGATATGCTCAAAGAGATTGTCAAGACGGAGGAAATTAAGAAGCGTTTAGATGATTTATTACTTAAATCTGCCTCTGCCTCAATGTTTAAGAAGTACTTAACATGTCCCTTGGACTTTTACTTCCGCTACGTGATGGATTTTGGTGAGGCGGATTCTGTTGAAGAAGAAATTGAGAATTCAACCTTCGGTACATTTATTCACGATACGTTGGAAGAACTTTACACGCCTTTTGCAAGATTTGATAAGCAAGGCAATAAAAGAGAGCCGGCTCCTACGAATATCACTTCATTTGATATTGAGAAAATGCTGAAAGAATGTAAGGTTGTTTTGCATCAGAAATTCATGGAGCATTTTAATGGTGATAGAGATTCTTTCATGAAGGGTAAAAACTTACTTTCTTACCAAATGGCAATTGAATTAACGGAGCGTTTCTTGAAATCAGAGGTTAAATTTCTTTCAGAACAAACAGAACTTGTTTTCATTGAAGCTTTAGAGCAAGAATATAGCGCGGTCATTCCAGTTGAAGTGAATGGTGTAAACAAAGAAGTAAATTTCAGAGGTTTTATTGATAGAATTGATCGTGTTGGAGAGCAGATTCGAATCATCGATTACAAATCGGGGAAGGTAAATAAAACGGATGTAGAATTTAGATCAAAAGACACTACTGAGGAAACAATAACAGAAACACTCGGTTCAAGGAAACATGTTTTACAATTAATTCAATACGCGTTTTTGTACAAAAACAAGCATAATGTGCTACCAACCTCAAGTATTATCTCCTTTATTTCAGCAAACAACCAACCTTTTGCGTTGGATGTGAAGAAAAATGAGCTGGAAGAAGTTGTTGATAATTTTCCGAATTATATTGGTAGAATCCTTTCGGAAATGTATAATGATGAAATTCCTTTTGTACACAATTCAAGTCAATTCATTTCTTACTGCCAATATTGCGATTAAAATCAGAGGATAAAAAAACCTGAAAAGAACTTGAAAGTTTTCGTAGAGGAAAACCAAGGTAGAAGCTCTTTTCAGGTACCTGCAAGGAAAATAAAACCAAAATACTGAACAAACCAGAATGTCAATATTTACTATACAGACGTATTTTAAATTGTTAGGGTTGGGTGAAATTGAAAAAAAAAGTAAAAAAAAAGCTACTCAATTGAGTAGCTTTTAATGTATAAGTCGCTGAATCCTAGTATAACTCTAGTTTTAAGGCAGATCTATAATCTTTAATTTCTTCACGATTAACTTTGTGATCTGCACGCATTAATAAGTTTAATAAATACAAAAAGTTGTCGTTGTCTTCAATTTCGATTGGATATTCATTCTCTTCTTCGTCTTCTTCGAATTGAGCCTGAATGTCGAAACTTCCATTTTCAGTTAAATATTCGTAAGCCAAGCGTAACACTTTAGTAACTAAAGGGTCTTGTTCTTTCAAAGCATAAGCTCTTAAGGCCTTCAAATCTTCAACTAATCCGTCCGCTTTAATCCCGTCTTTTTCAACGTTCTTAATAATAGCTTCTAACTTTTTATTTGCTGCTGCAAGTTTCATATTTAACTTATAATTTATTCCACCGGAATACAAATTTCCGATATTCTGCTTGCAAATGTAAACAACTTCAATTAAATATTCGCCTAGAGGGCGGAAAACAATGTGTTTTTTTTCCGGTTCTGACGCTTTTAAATGATAAAGGAATAGGTATATTTGTATAAACAGCAACATCCTAATATATGGATTTGATTCTTAAAGGAATAGTCACAGGTTTTATACTGAGTATAATGATTGGCCCGGTATTTTTTGTTCTCCTTGAAACAAGTATCAGAAAAGGAATCAAAGCTGCTGTTGCATTTGATCTTGGAGTGCTTCTGAACGATATTGTTTATATCGCAATCGCTTTCGTTTTTTACAATCAAGTTGAACAACTTTCTTCTGGCGATGACAATTCTATTCTTCGCTTAATTGGAGGTGTTTTATTCTTGGGGTATGGGATCTACAATTTTTTTAAAAAAGTACAAGGGATTTGCATTCAAGCAGATGGAAACGAAGAGCCTACGAGTGCAAAGAGTTATATGCTACTTGGTTTAAAAGGGTTCCTCTTGAACCTGGCAAATCCAATGGTTGTTTTCTATTGGTTTAGTGTTATGACTCTTGGAGCAAAGGATGCTGCTGAAGGTGGATCATACGCTTCAATGATTGTGTTTATTGCTTCGATATTAATTACTTTTTTTGCGGTGGATTTATTGAAAATTATCGGCGCGAAAAGCTTACGTCCTTTAGTAACTGAACGTCTACTTAAAGGCTTAAACCGATTGATTGGAATTGTGTTTGTAGTATTCGGATTAGTATTGA
This sequence comes from Crocinitomicaceae bacterium, assembly GCA_022447585.1. GTDB lineage: Bacteria > Bacteroidota > Bacteroidia > Flavobacteriales_D > Crocinitomicaceae > UBA4466. Next base: position 571,081 of record JAKVAR010000006.1, read on the forward strand.
TTTCCCAAGGAATAATTGGTCTACTAAAGTAACCATGATTCAATTTTAAGTTATACCCTTATAAAAACAATAAAATGAGACTTTTTTTAATGCTGATATTGTTCTTTTTGTTTTCGACTGTTTCTGCTCAAGAAATAGACAAAGAGAATCTGTCTAAACAGAAAAGAACATATTGGGATTTTAATAAAACGCAAATCCAATCTAAAGGAAAATATTATGTGGATCAGTTTGGTGAAACTACGGAGAAGCATGGCCAATGGATTTATTACGATAAACTTGGAGGAATTGAGGAAGTAAGAAATTATTATCGAGATATGCTTTCTGGTTCTGTTGTTTTGTTCTATTCGAATGGAAAGAAACGTCAAGAAGGATTTTTCAAATATGGAAGGCAAGATAGTTTATATACAGAATGGTATGAAACCGGAAAGTTGAAAGTGGAAGGGGAATATAAATTGGATGAGGCTGTCAATTCCTGGAATTACTATTATAGAGATGGTCGTTTAAAATCAGTTGAAGAAACAAAGGGTGATGACAACTATTTAATGGAGTTTTATTTATCTGATTCTTTACATACGCAAACTATCATCGATGGTGATGGTGAGCTGACTACCTATTATACAACAGGACAAGTTAAAGAATGGTATAACTACAAAGATGGATTGAAACATGGTGCGTTCGAAGAAATCAGCATTTACGGTTACAATACCTTAAAAGGTTCGTTCAAGGATGGTGAAAAAGATGGTAAATGGGAATATGCATATTACACCGGAGATAAAGAAAAAATCAGTCATTATAAAAATGGTCGTTTAGATGGTGATTACACGTATTTTTACGATAATGGTCAAGTAAATGTGGAAGGTCAATATAAAAATGGCCAGAAGGATGCTGAATGGACGTGGTATACAAATTCTGGTAAAAGAGATATGACCGGAACGTTCAAAGAAGATCAGCAACATGGTGATTGGACATACTGGCATCCAACAGGAGAACTATCTTATCATGCGCACTATTCAGAGGGATTAAAGTCTGGAGAATGGTCCTACTTCTATAAAAACGGAAAGAAATTTAAGATAGGAACATTTGAAAATGACCTTAAGAACGGAACGTGGAGAACATGGTACGAGGATGAAACACTTTTAATGGAAGGAGACTACCTAAATGGAAAAGAAGAGGGTGAATGGAATAATTACTGGGAGTCTGGTGATTTAAAAAACAAGGCAAACTTCAATCAGGGGGAGCTTGATGGCGAATGGAATTCTTATTATCCGAATGGTAAGTTGAAATTAGAAGGAAAGTATACCAATGATATGAAAGTTGGCGAGTGGTTAGAGTATTTTGATAATGGTAAAATTAAAGACATTGTTACTTATAAGTTATTTAAGAAAAAGTCGAAGGTTGATTATGGTATAATGAAAAATCGTGTAGTCATGGAAAGTAAAATACATGGACATGCGGTATCTTATTCTTCTAAAGATTTTAAGCCGACTGAAGAAGGTGATTATAAAGAAGGGTTGAAAGATGGAGAATGGATAGCTTTTTATCCGGGAGGTCGCAATCCAGCTGTGGTTTCTCAATATAAGAATGGAGAGTTACATGGTAAAATGCAAACGTTTACAAGACGTGGAAAGATAATGTCAGAGATTGATTATAAAGACGGGTTAAAACACGGGAAGTTTAAAATTTACGATAAACGAGGAGAAATCGTAAGCGAGAAAACTTTTGAATATGGCATGCAAGTAATCGAGGGGCAATCGAATACCCCTGGATCCTTTTCTCCTGGAAAATAAGTTAGGCGAAAAGCTCTTTTGCGTTTGAGCTAAATAGTTTCACAGCGATAGCTAATAGTATAATTCCAAATACTTTCTCTAAGATTGCTATACCCCCTTCTCCCAGAAGGCGCTCAATTCTTCGAGTAAGCTTTAAAACGGTAAATACAACAATGATATTCAAGAAAATTGCAATTGCAATATTGATTTCGTGATATTCGGCACGCAATGAGACAATGGATGTCATTGAACCAGCACCCGCTATTATTGGAAATGCTAAAGGAACAACACTTGCCGTCTTACCAGACACTTCACCTTGAAAGAGTTTTATTCCCAGAATCATTTCTAATGCCATGGCAAATAATATAAATGAACCAGCAACGGCAAAGGCCTCTACTTCGACGCCGAACAATTGGAGTATGCTTTCACCAACAATCAAGAAAAGGATCATTATACCAAAAGAAACGGCACTTGCCCTTAACGCATGAATTTCTCCTGATTGCTCCTTTAATTTGATGATAATCGGAATAGATCCAACAATATCCACTACGGCAAATAATACCATTGATGCTTTAAAAATCTCTACCCAGTTGAATGATGCAAAAAAATCTCCCATGACGTTAAGCTAAAATTGTGTTTTGTATTACCGTTGGTAAATAACCTTGTTCTAAATATCTAATTTTCTTTTCTAAATCAGAAACACCTTCGTTTTCTGCAATTGTACATCTAAACTGCGCGATAATTTTACCCTTATCAAATTCCTGATTAACGAAGTGGATTGTAATACCTGATTCAGTCTCTTTATTTTCGATTACTGCTTTATGAACATGCGAGCCAAACATTCCTTTTCCACCATAGTTTGGTAATAATGATGGGTGAAGGTTAATGATTTTCTCAGGGAATGCTTCGATCAATTTGGTCGGGATTAAGCGCAAATAGCCGGCAAGAACCACCCAATCAATTTTGTGTTCTTGACAAAGACTTACCAGAAAGTCACCGTCAGCTACTTTTTTATTATCGTAACATTTTACTTCAACACCTAGAGCTTGCGCAGCATTTAAAACAGGTGCGTCAGATTTATTACTTAGAACAAATCCAACCTCAATTGAAGGATGATTTTCAAAAAAACGAATCATATTAATTGCGTTACTACCTGTACCTGAAGCAAATATGGCTATTCTGATTTTTTTCATGGCGCAAAGGTATTAAGTTGAATGAAATTTAAAACTATCATTGTTACTAAAGTTTAATTAATTTGAATGAAAGTGAATTTCAATCGGCTATATGTCAACATATTGATTACAATATAGTTAATCTCCAAGATTCATTATTAAATGAACTAAGACTTTTATATATTTAAGGATATACTTTTATCAAAACTTAATGATGGCTGAAACTGAACACCCGTACATTCATTATTCTCGAGATGAATATTCTGATGAAGAAATGATAGAGAGATCAAAGTCTTTCTTTCTTTGGGCTGATCAAAGAAGATCGGTTAGAAGTTTCGACTCTAAACCAGTACCTAAAGAGGTGATGGAAAACATTCTTTTAACTGCATCTACTGCACCATCAGGAGCGCACAAGCAGCCATGGACCTTCTGTTTAATTTCCAATAATTCGCTTAAATCGAAACTTCGGGCTTTAGCAGAGGAGGAAGAGAAGAAGTCTTACGGGGGTAGAATGAGTGATGAATGGTTAAAAGATCTCGAACCGCTAGGAACTGACTGGGAGAAGGAATTTATCGATGTTGCTCCTTGGGTCGTTGTAGTCATGAAGAGAGCTTATGAGTTCAATGAAGATGGTTCTAAGCATAACAATTACTATGTTTCTGAGTCTGTTGGATTGGCTTCAGGGTTTTTATTAATGGCAATACATAACGCAGGATTAGTAGCTCTTACGCACACGCCAAGTCCTATGAACTTTATTTCAAAAGCATTGGGACGTCCTGAAAACGAGCGCCCCTTTCTGCTGATACCAGTAGGTTTCCCAACAAAAGATACATTGGTGCCGGATTTATCTAGAAAATCGAAGAGTGAGGTTATAGAATATTATGACTAAATATTTTGTCTTTTAATATATTGTGGCTTTCTTTGCCGCTGAATTAACCATAAAAATTAAGAAGAAATGTCTGACGTTAAATCAAAAGTAATATCTATTATCGTAGATAAATTAGGTGTTGAAGAAGGCGAAGTAACAAACGAAGCGAGCTTCACAAACGATCTAGGAGCAGATTCTCTAGACACAGTTGAGTTAATCATGGAATTTGAAAAGGAATTTAATATTGCTATTCCAGATGATCAAGCAGAGAACATTCAAACAGTTGGTGACGCAATTTCTTATATCGAAGAAAACGCAAACTAATTAGTAACTGATACATTATTGAACTAACGTAGACCGCATGGAATTAAAAAGAGTTGTTGTCACAGGACTAGGTGCCCTTACCCCAATTGGAAATACACTTTCTGAATATTGGGACGGCTTGAAAAATGGAAAAAGTGGTGCTGCTCCAATTAAACAATTCGATGCGTCGTTATTCAAAACACATTTTGCCTGCGAAGTCAAAGACTTTGTAGTTACGGACCACTTGGATCGTAAAGAAGCAAGAAAATTAGATCAATTCTCACAGTATGCTATGGTTTCTGCAAAAGAAGCCGTGGCAGACTCTGGGTTAATTGAATCGGAACCAAACCTTGACCGTATCGGTGTCATTTGGGGGTCTGGTATTGGAGGTTTGAAGACTTTTCAAGATGAAGTTACAAACTTTGCGAATGGTGATGGAACACCTCGTTTTAATCCGTTTTTTATTCCAAAAATGATCGCAGATATCGCTGCAGGTCATATTTCAATTGAATATGGTTTCCGCGGACCGAATTATGTTACAGTTTCGGCTTGCGCTTCTTCGACGAACGCAATTATCGATGCCTATAATTACATTCGTTTAGGGAAAGCTGATGCTATTGTTACTGGTGGTTCTGAAGCTGGTGTTAATGAAGCTGGTTTAGGTGGGTTTAATGCGCTTAGAGCTTTGTCTACTAGAAATGATTCTCCTGAAACTGCTTCTCGTCCTTTTGATGCTGAACGTGATGGATTTGTGTTAGGTGAAGGAGCTGGGGCTTTGATTCTTGAGGATTATGATCATGCTGTAAAGCGCGGTGCAAAAATCTATGCTGAGGTGCTGGGTGGTGGAATGTCTGGTGATGCTTATCACATGACTGCTCCGCATCCTGATGGCTTAGGTGCGCGTAATTCGATGATTGCAGCATTGGAAGATGCAGAGATTGATGCTACTTCAATTGATTATATCAATGTTCATGGTACTTCTACACCTCTAGGGGATGTTGCCGAAGTAAAGGCAATTCAACAGGTCTTTGGTGATCATGCTTATAATGTGAATATCAGTTCTACTAAGTCGATGACTGGTCACTTATTGGGTGCTGCTGGTGCCATTGAAGCTATCGCTTGTGTGATGGCTGTTCAAAATAATATTGTGCCACCTACGATTAATCATGTAAATGATGATCCAGATTTGGATGATAAATTGAACTTCACATTTAACAAAGCTCAAGAAAGAACAGTTAAGTTCGCAATGTCGAATACATTCGGATTTGGTGGTCACAACACGACTATCATAATGAAGAAATACGAAAAATAGGTGTTAGCCCTATTTCCATTCTTTAAAAAAAAATACACTCAAGAAGAGTTAGAAATTGCACGGTTTATACTTCAGCGTTTTGGATACCGTCCAAATCGACTAGATGTATTCGTAAAAGCACTTACCCATAAATCTATTTCCAATAGTAATGATCAGATTTCTAATGAACGCCTAGAGTTTTTAGGGGATTCAATTTTGGATGCGATTGTTGCTGAAATGCTCTATGAAAAATTTCCGAATGAGGATGAAGGATATCTAACTAAGGTTAAATCCAAACTAGTGAGTAGACGTACGCTTGGTCTGATTGGTCATGAAATGGAAATTTATAAAGTACTTCGATACAATAAGAGTAGGTCAATTAAGCTCGAAACAATTGAAGGTAATGCCTTCGAAGCACTAATTGGCGCTATTTATTTAGATGGAGGGTATAAGAATACTCAAAAGAGCTTAAAGCATCACGTCCTTAGAAAGTATGTAGACTTAAATCAAATCTTAATTGAAGAAATTGATTTTAAATCGAAACTTTTTATTTGGAGTCAAAAGAATAGATTACCTCTAGAATTCGAAGTCGTTTCAGAAAAAAATAATGGTACATCTTGGGAATATGTTGTTGTTATTAAAATAAATGATCAAGAATACGGCAGAGGCCTAGGCTCCTCAAAAAAGAAAGCAGAACAAGCAGCTGCGCAAGAAACATTGGAGCTTGTCGGTGAGGTATAGCAGATTTTCTGGTAAAAAACAATATATTCCTTTCGAATAGGTGCTTAAAACCTTACGTTTGTGATTCATAAAATCATTTGTCTATTATGATCATATTCAATTCGAGCTTTCGCACTTTCATCGCGTTTATCATTTGCACATTAACGTCTATTTCGTATAGTCAAATGGACTTTGCTTCCTACAAGCCATTACGATCTGCGGGAAAAATCCCTGCAGTATTTACTTTAACTACGCAAGAAAAAATTGACGCAGATAAGGCTGCTGTTGAAAGAGAAAACATGTCGGAAGACTTGGAAGATGAGTTTTTGACTCACATACATTACAACATTGATGAAATGTTGCATTCCGGTATTGTACTTTATGGGGATCCTGCTACTGATTACGTAAATGATGTTGCGACTAAATTATTAGCGAACGAACCTAAGCTTAAAAAGAAACTAGAGTTTTATGTGATCAAATCGAATATTACAAATGCGCTTTCAACGGATCAGGGCTTAATTTTTGTAACACTGGGATTGTTAGCTCAAATTGAAAATGAAGCGCAATTGGCTTACGTTTTATCACATGAAATAGCCCATTTTACAGAGTCTCATGTGGAAAATGCCTATACAGAAAAGACTGAGATTAGTTTAGAGTCTACTTATGAAGATCGGATTAAAAATTTGAATAACTATTCAAAAGATAATGAGTTAGAAGCCGATAAGTTAGGGATTGAGTTATATCACAAAGCGGGATATTCAAAAAATGAGTTGTTAAGTGCATTTGATGTACTAATGTATTCATACTTGCCTTTTGATGAAGTTGAATTACCAAAAACATATTTCAATTCGGATTTGGCTTTTGTTCCAGAAAATTATTTTCCTGAAGAAATTAATAAAATTCAAGTTGAAGAAGATTACGATGACTCAAAGAGTTCTCACCCGAATATCAGGAAGCGCAAAGATCAAGTAATAGACGAATTAGCAAACTATTCGTCTTGGGGTAAAAATAAATTTTTACTGGAAGAAACTAGATTTAAAGAGGTTAGAAACATAGCTAGATTTGAAAGTGTACGCATAGATATCTTGAATAGTCAGTTTGGTGATGCATTGTACAGTATTTTTCTGCTAGAGAAAGATTTTCCCAATAACGCTTTCTTGGATAAATGCAAAGGCCAAGCTTGGTATGGATTGTCACTTTTTAAAGATGGTGGAGAATTCTCTAGAACCGTCCAAAAAACATCTAGTGTTGAGGGTGAAAGCCATGCGATGCATTATGCTCTTAGAAAATTCACGAAACTTCAATTGTTTTCTATGTCGACAAGAATATTGGTTGATTTAGAAAAGAAATATCCAGAAGATGAAGAATATAAGATTTTAAAGAAAAATTTAACGCTATTACTTGCTGATTATTCAAAGTTTAAGCTTTCGGCATTTCATGACTTAACTTATTTGGAGGCACTTAACGAGTTTGAAGAAAGTAAGCAAGCATTATTGGCGGATATTAGTTCAGCAGAAGCGGAGGAAGGTAATGATGAAGAACTTAGTAAGTACGATAAGATTAAAAAGAAACGTGATAGCAAAGTGGCAACTAGTGAGGATGAAGAGTTTGAAACTAAATCTTTTCATTTGTATTTACTTTCTGATTTAACCGATGATGAGCTTTTTAAACGATCGTTAAGAATGGCTCAGAATAGACTAGATGAAAAAGAAGCTGAGCAAGATCGATTAGATTTAATGTCAAGAAAAGAAAGAATTAAAGCTGAGCAAGAAAAAATTGACTTTGCTGAAGTGGTAATGATAGATCCAATTTATACGGCCTATAATTATTCGACAATTGACCTTGATAAAAGCCAAGAAGTTGAAAAGATTATTATCGATACGTATCAGAAAATGGGGACAGAGTTTAATGTTAATGTATTTGATGCAACTTATAGCGAAAAGGATCAATTAGATACTTATTCGTATAATCAAAGAGCAATTTTACTAGACTATATTAGGCAAAGGTCGGAGTACGAAGATATGAAGATGTTTCCCGTAGATTATAGTGAATTAGCGGATTTTAAAAAGGCGCATAGCGATAGTAGATTGATGTTGGTTTTTGGAGACTTCGTTAAGACTATGGTTACTAAGAAAATGAGCTTATCTACCTTAATTGTTAATGTTGAAACGGGCGAGGTTGATGCCTATGATTATATCTATGTGAAAAGAAAACCGAGAAAAGTCGTTTTGGAGTATTATATCTTTGACTTCTTTGCAAGAATGGGATTTAAAAGAAATTAGATGAAAGGTATATTTGTATTGATATTATTTGTTGGATTATCTTTGATCTCCGACGCTCAGGAATTTGGTTTTCTTGGAAAGAAGAATGTGATTTCTGTAAATTTTACAGCTAATCCTAGATTGTTATCTGGATTAAATCTTGATTTGCCTCTTTTAAATTCACCTGCAGGATATAAGGTAAACACCTACAATAGTAAAAACGTATTAAAAACAAGATCTAAGATATTTAGATACGATTTGAGAGCGTCGTATAAGCGAATTCTGAATAGAAAAATAGCCTTAGGTTTAGAGTTTGGATATGAAAAGATGAAATTGCCTTCTCGAGATGCTTATAGTAGCTATGATATTTACGCTCAAAATGGATGGTATTTAGGAACCCAAGAGGGTTATTTTAGTAGCCCAGTTTTCAATGTACTATCCTATATGATTGTGCTTGAATTATTTTCTGAAAATAGTATAGCACCGGCTGGATTTTCTACTAGTTTCGGAATAGGACCAAAATTCTATTCATTCAATAAAAATCAAAACTACAGATCATCGCCGAGTGATGAAATATTGTATCCTTTTCCGGATTATGAGAAAAGTATGATGGCAATTGATATATTCTATGATTTAACTTATCGCGTTCCTATTTCACGATTTTTAATGTTTGATATTGGAATGCGAATAAGAACAGGATTCTTATTTGAAAGACCTTCTGGTTACGACACAAATGAATTGATTCCTGGAACTTATTCGACTGCTAATCCTTTTCAGTGGACCAAAACAGATTTGATTCGTGACATGAGAACAGAAAATGTAGCTAATTTTATTAATCTTAAGGCAGGGTTTACTTTTGTACTATAATAGCGTTATGAATAAGTTTAGTTTACTGATTTTCGTATTTCTTTCTGGTATAACCTTTAGTCAAGAGTTTGGCTTTCTGGGTAAAAAAAATATTGTTTCGTTTTATGGAACTGCTAATCCTAGGGTGGTGTCAGGTTTTTTTATCGGGTCGAATTCCGGGGATGGCGGTTTTTATGTGAATAAATACAAGGAAGGAAAAGAACCGAAATATGGAATTAAAATATTCCGCTATGATTTTAGGGCTTCATACAGAAGGCTCATTCGGCGCAATATGGCAATTGGTGCCGAATTAGGATATGAAAGGTTGAATGTTGCTTTTAATAGAAGAGAACAATATGCAAATGTACCTAATGATCCTAATTTAAATAATGACAGTTATTATCTGGAGTCTCCACAGTTCAATGTGTTCTCTTATATGCTAGTTATTGATTTAATTGGTGATGCAGATGTACCTCCAATGGGATTTTCATCGAGCTTTGGGATTGGACCAAAATTCTACTCCTTCAATCATAAAAAGACGTATCACTATGCAGAAAATGGTGAAATTATAAATCCTTTCCCATACTATGAGAAGAATATGATGGCCTTGGATATTTTCTGTGATTTTTCTTATAAAATTCCAATTTCAAGAGTGTTGGCGTTCGATATTGGAATGAGATTAAGAACCGGATATTTATTCAGAAGGTCTGACAGTGCCATCTTACCAAATGACCTTTCCAATATGATACCATATCAATGGACGAAAGAAAGTCTTTATAATAATTTACGTGCTGAAAACTTGGCCAACTTAGTTAACCTGAAAATGGGCTTCAGCTTCATTCTTTAATAAAGGGAATCAGTATATCTTTTGACTTTAGGAAGTACTTTCCTGAAGGTAAAGTGCTTGTTTGAATTACAGGATTACTTGTATTCTGAATTACTTGTCCGTGCTCATTTAAGATTTGTTTATTCCCCACCGCATTGGTTTGAAGGTAATCTGCACACGGATTCGGATATACCTTGATTTCATCATTTTGATTCTCTGTTATACCCGCAAAATCTTTTGAGGTAATTGATATGAAAACGTTTGCCGTATCATTTGTATTGGCGATATTGAAAAATTGAATTTTATAAAGGCCTGATCCGATTTGAGCATTCGGGTCATAATAAAATGTAAAACCAGAAGGGCTGGCAGGTAATTCTGCATTTGCAGCAAATCCAACTGAGCCTGATGGCGTAACAACTGGAAAGTCTCCCGCTGGTGTAACTCCAGTGCAACTTCCCCAGCAGAAGTAGCTGCTTGTATAAGGCAAAGCATCCACTTCGGTGCGAGTCACATTGATGTTTATTGTTGAATTGTTAGTATTTCGAACACCAGTATAAACTTGAACATCAAATTCTTCATAGCTTATTTCAACATAAATTGTATCATCAGTAATGTCATCTCCATTTTGATCAATCACCTCGATGCTTTGAGATAATGAGGATAAAGCAATAAAGTACGTAGCAATAAGAAGTGATAATTTGCACATTTATTCTTGTTTAGATTGCATATTACAAAATTTGCCACTAATCTGTAATATAATTTAAAATTTCCTTCAAGAGAAGGTCTGTGGTTGCCGTGCGTTGATTACAATAAAAGCGACTATAGCCACCATCAATGACTATTCTTCCTTTTCCATGTTTGCCGCTAAGAATTAATGGTTGATTTTCTATCCATAATTCCACTTTGAGGCGATAATCCATTGGGAAAGCTACGATGGAACTTCCGGACGGGATAGAATCAATTTCTTTTAAAGAAAGGTTGTTTTGTTGACTTGTTTTTTCTGCTATTTGTGATTTGTAGGTACCAAAATGTGATTTGTTGTAGATGTATTCTGTTAGTTGTTTCCCCTCTGCTTGCATTGGCCAGTTTTCAGCGCCAATATATAGCCCTCCTCCAGACCTGACGAATTGGTTTATGCGTTCAATGTCTGTTTTGTCTAGCGAGCTAGTTGAATTAGATAAAACGATGATTGCGTCGATCCCTACTAAATTATTTGGTATTGAATCCACTGATATAATCGATTCGCTTTTAAAGCATATTGGGGCAGTGTTACCCAGTGCAATAGTGTTTTGTCCATAAATAAAGTGAATCGAAAATATGGTAAGTGAGAGAATTAATCGCATGCATATAGGTACAAAAGAATGCTAATAAGGTTCATGGAATCTTTGATGAAAATCATTAACTTAAGGAATAAACTATATGGATCACATTGCGTTAGGAAAGAAAGGGGAGGATGTAGCTGCAAATTATTTAACCTCTAAAGGATGGGTTGTTCTTGAAAGAAATTATAAGTGGAACCGTGGCGAACTTGATTTAATTTGCTCGGATCAATCTTCCTTGAAGATCGTTGAAGTAAAAACGAGGAATTCAAATTATTTCGGAGAGCCTCATATGGCTATTAACAGAAAAAAACAAAGGCAGATTATTTCAATTGCAAATCAGTATGTTCAGCAGAATAATTTGGATCTAGAAGTAGAGTTTGATGTTATATCTATCGTGCTTAGTCAATCAAAAATGAAACTAGAACACATTGAAAATGCCTTCTATCCAATGCTCTAGTTTAAATATCTTATCTTTGCACAAATAGTTATGCTCGAGATGAACACAAGAAAAGTAGGAGGTAGCGGAAACGCTCCAAGAAAGAAATCTTCGGAAGGAAGAAGATCAGGTGATAAAAGGACTCCATCTAAGTCAAGGACAGGCCGCAAGAAAGACGAGAATAGTGGCCCTAGCAGAAAGGAAGCTAAAGCCAAAAGCCGTTTCATTGATTACAAAGAAAAAATTCGAAAGGGGGATCCATTACCAAACTTTAATGATGATTCAATTCGGTTGAATAAATATTTATCTAATGCCGGTGTTTGCTCTAGAAGAGAAGCTGATGTTTTGATTAAAACAGGTGTAGTTTCTGTGAATGGAGTTCAGGTGGTTGAAATGGGATTCAAGGTGAAACCTGGGGATGTAGTTAAATACGATGGTGAATCAATAAATGCCGAAAAGAAACGTTATGTTCTATTAAATAAGCCTAAAGGATTTATAACAACAATGGATGATCCATTTGGAAGAAAAACAGTGATGGGTCTTGTTAAAAAGGCTTGTAAGGAGCGTGTTTACCCAGTTGGTCGATTAGATAAAGAAACTACAGGTTTACTTTTGTTTACAAATGATGGGGACTTAGCGAAGAAGTTAACTCACCCGCGTCATAAGTCAAGTAAGGTCTATCACGTTGAATTAAATAAGAAAGTTTCGAGAGAAGATATTCAAAAGTTGTTGACTGGAATTAAGTTGGAAGATGGAACATCATTTTTCGATAAAGCGGAGTTTGTTAAAGATGGAGATCCGAAACAAGTTGGAGTTGAATTGCATTCGGGAAAGAATAGAATTGTTCGTAGAACGTTTGAAGCAATTGGACTTATTGTAACTAAGTTGGATCGCGTTACTTTTGCTGGATTAACAAAGAAGGATTTACCACGAGGAATGTACAGACACCTTACTGAAAAAGAGGTAGCATTCTTGAAAATGACTAAATAATGAAAAGGTTAATTATAGTTTTATTAATGCTAGTTCCGTTTGTTTCGGATGCGCAAAGAAAAATTTCATATGCCAAAGGAACAGTCTTTGGTTACTGGGGATACAACAGAAGTGCCTATACAAAGAGCAATATGCGTTTTGTTGGGCCTGGATACGATTTTACAATGAAGGGGGCAGTTGCTCACGATAATCCTGAAAAATTTGATGCAGCGGTTTATTTTAATCCTAGTAAACTTACGATTCCGCAGTTTAATGCCCGAATAGGGTATTATTTCAAGGATAATTGGTCTATATCATTTGGTTATGATCATATGAAATACATTTTTGCGGATCAAAATCAGGTTTCTTTAAGTGGAGAAATTGACCCAGGTGTTGATACGCTGTGGTCTGGACTATATTCTGGTGAACCAATTACTACAGATAGAAATCATTTTCACTATGAGAATTCTGATGGGCTTAATTATTTGAGATTTGAACTAACTAGAACGGATCAATGGTGGAAGACTGGTAAAAAAGATTGGTTTGCACTCTCAACAAACGTTGGCTTGTCAGCAGGGGGTATTTTGTCATTTAACGATTTTAGAATGGGTTATGCGGCTTCTGATATTACACGAAGAACCATATCTTTATCGGGTTATGGTCTGTCAGGTCATTTAGGGTTAAGACTAGAGTTCTTTCGTCATTTATTTTTACAACCTAATTTAGGTGCTGGGTTCCATCATCAGGTTAAAGTTAAAAATCGACCAAATGATGCAAGCTCTTATACGAGACAAGCATATGGATATGTAGAAGCAAATGTTGTAATAGGTTTTCTTCTTTATATCAGAACAAAAAATGGTTGCGACAGTTGCCCAGTTTGGTAATTGTAAACAGTATATAATGCGATTATTTCTTACCGCCAATTCTTAAATCTACTCTGTAATAGAATACCGGTAAGAAACCTAGTTGTTGTTTAACGGCAATTGGTTCTGCAGATGGATCAGATAAGTTAGGAGCATATGCTAGACTCAATAAGTTCTTAGAATTAAAAATATTCACTAAATCTAGACCAATTTCGTGCGTTGATCTCTTCGCATTAAACTTCCAATTGATTTTTAAATCTGCTCTAAAGTAATCGTAAAATTGCCTATCGTTAAAACCTTCATCAAAGAAAATTACTTCATTCAACTCAGCTGATGCCACAGGGTCTACGTAACCGTATCTTTTACCTCCGGCTACCGTTGTCTTAACTCCAAGTGAAATGGATTGCTTTGGACTTAGTTTAAACTCTTTTCCGCCCAAAAAGTTTGCAATGTACATTCCGTTGTAAGACGTGTTTCGTAATATGCCATCACTTCCTTCGTATTTTGAATCGTAAACTGTTGCAGAAATAAGGAAGAAGAACGATTTATCGAAGAATTTTTGAAGAGTTAGCTCCAGGCCATAATTGTATCCGGTTCCTGTGTTTTGTAGAGGCTCTGGGAAAAATCGAGCGAATCCACTTCCCATATTGATTAATGAGAAAGATGAAGGTTCTATCGTAACTGGTATATTGTATAAATACTGGTAGTAAGCTTCTGTTTTTAATGACATACTTTTCTTGAATGCCTTTTCATATCCTATACCCGTATGTAATGATCTTGAGAAGTCCATATTTGCATTGTGGTAGACTTTTTCTCCTGTTATACTGTCGTTTTGATGGTAGAAGTAGGTATACATTGGTTGGGTTTGACTATGCATTCCGGCACCAACACTAATAGATTGACCTTTTTTCATGTCTAACTTCCAACCTAACCTTGGTTCTGCAAAGCTAGCTGAATTGCCTTGCGTGAAATATTGATTGTGTAAGCCTGCAGTGAATTGCATTTTTTCCGTAATTCTCCACTTCCATTGAATGAAGTTTTGAACTAATAATGCATTTCCTTTATAATCCCATCTGATGATATAATCGTCATGGTCGGCAGATGAGTGTCCGCTTTCTAAAACGGAGTCAATCATATTGAACATGTACATATCTGCATTTAAACCAACTTTAATTAAATGTTTTTTGTTGAACTTGTGATTTAAACTGAAGTATCCAGAAGCTTTATTCGTTGTGAATTTGTAATCTAGTAATTGGTATTTATCTAAAAGGGTAATTTGATTGCTGCTGTCAATATCACGAACTAGAAAATCGTGTATAGCACGCTGACTTTCATAAGAATAAGCAACGGTTGATTTGATAAATGTCTTTTCGCTAACAGGTTTTTTAAAGGATAATCCTGCAACTCCCATTGCAGTGCTGAAGTATTGGTCTCTATCACCTTCACCATAGAATTCTTCTGAGTACTCCGTTTGATCTGATATGATGATGTCTATGTCGCTAGCACCTCCAATCGCAAACAAGGAAATTGCTCCGCCATTTTTTAATTTCCAGTTAAACTTGAAAGCACCATCGCCATATGCCGGAACTGCATCGGTACCTATTTTTAGTCCTATTGCTTGGAACAAACTCAATGTTGAATAACGACCCATAGCTAAATAACTAGATTTTCCATTCTTGCTTAAAGGACCTTCAGCCATTAATTCAGTTCCCAAGAAACCAAACTGAGCTGTTATCTCATGCATGTTGTTATTTCCATTTCTTAATTTCAAGTCGAAAACACCGGAAGTAGAATTACCGTATTCAGCAGGGAAGGCACTCATGAAGAAATCCGAATTCGCTAAAATTTTGTTATTTAAAATTGATACAGGGCCACCTGTACTTCCCGCAATTGCGAAGTGAGAAGGGTTAGGGATGTCAATTCCTTCTACACGCCAAACTACACCTAAAGGGGAGTTACCCCTAATAACAATATCATTTCTTGAGTCGTCAGCTCCCCCAACACCAGCGAAATTAGAAGCCATTCGCGCCGGGTCTGATCGAGATCCAGGATAACGATCTGTTTCCTCTACACTAAATTGCTGAGCGGAAATTAAAGCCAGTTCGTTAATTACGTCACCTTTCTTCCTGGCAGTAACTGTAACTTCTTCTTTTTCCACAAAACTTTCTTGCAATGGGAGGTTAACTATTGATTGCTTTCCCGAATTTACAGTAATTGTGATTGATTTGGTATCATAAGTTAAGTAAGTTGCAACCATTTCATGTTTACCAACGGGTACATTATTGATTTGGAAGTTACCGTCAATATCTGTTCTTATTCGAAAAAGTTGAGTTGTATCTGAAGTGAATATTTGGACTTTCGCGCCGCTTAATGGAAATTGGGTTTCAGAATCATATACATTACCACGAACTGTTTGCGTCCCTTGAGTAAATGCAAAATTGCTAGCAACTGAAATTATCAGGGCAAGTATAATTGTTTTCATAAAAAAGGTTGATTAGTCTTTCTTTAGACTGTGTTTAGCTTCATATTCTTCAACAGTCCATTCTTTCAAATAAACTCGGCTAAAGTCAAAATAGTTTAACGGGTTAAAGTGGAAATTACGCACGTATGATTGCGTGATTTCAATATCTCCGGTGTACCATAAAGGGATAATTGGAGGATCCTTCATTAATTCAGCTTCGGCTTTAGAAAACATCTTCATTTGATCAGACATTTTCTTTGAGTTTTTAGCTTGCTCGAAAAACTCATCAAATAAATGATTGTTGTAACGAGACTTGTTTATAAGAGACTGCTCTTCTTTAGTTTCTGGTACGAATTTACCATAGAAATTCATTAGAAATGATTCAGGACTTGCATAGTCAGCAGACCAACCCAACCTGAAAATATCTCCTTTTCCCAAAGATCCATCTTCATTCAACTGCTCAAAACTTGAGCCATCAATATTTACGTTTATACCTAAAACTTTAAAGATTTGTTTAGAAAATTCATCAGCGACTGCCGAGTGTGTGTCATTTATATTATAGCGCAATTCCACGGATCCAAACCCTTCACCATTTGGATAACCAGCTTGAGCAAGTAGCTTTTTCGCTAATTCAGGATTGTATGTATAACTCACGTCTTTAACGCTTGAAAAGTCATACCCTCTCAATGTTTTAGATATTGGAGGAACAATTCCGAAGTCACCTAAATCATAATATTGATTACGCAGTATATCCCGACCAATAACTTGTTTGTCTAATGCGTAATTAAATGCTTTTCTCACTAAAGGATCTTTAAAACGATCATCTTCCATGTTAAAATAATACAAATGGGATTCTAATAGTGGATTGTTCGCTAGTATGAGTTTGGGTGGCTTAGAATTGAAATCTTGAATTCTACCTTCTAACATTCGTGTAATTCTACTTGTCGGAAGACCATCAATTAGGTCGATTTTACCTCGCTCAAACAGATCAAGTTGTTCTAGTTTTCTGCTTTGAAAAACAAAGACTAAACTATCTAAATATGGAAGGGCGTTTCCTTCACCATCTTTAAGGTAGTAATCATTATTTTTAAGAAGTATTAAAGAAGATTCATCGGCTGACACATATTTTGAGTACATAAATGGACCAGTTCCAATAATATCAGTTTCTTTTTTACTTTCTATGATCTTCTTAGAAACAATAGCTACAGTAATGTTGGAAAGCTTATTCAGGAAGTTATGATCTTCATGAAGTAATTCTAAGGATAATTTATTACCCTCTACCTTAATACCGCTAATTGATTTTGCTTTGCCTTCAATGAATTCGTGCGCTCCTTTTAAAATGTCTTTGAAGACAAACGAATATGCTGCTGGTTCCATTGATGATGCGTCATAAGTACAAGCCATTTCGAAAGACTTAATAATATCATCGGTAGTTAATAGGCGGTCTTTTTTAGAACTGAATGTTTCATGCGGGTGGAAATAAACATCTTCCCGAATCACGAAAGTGTAGATAGTACCTTCATTATTTTTGGACCATGAAGAAGCAATTTTAGGAATAATATTAAGTGATTTAGGGTCGAAACCTACAAGTCCTTCTGTAATTTGACTTAATACTGTTGCCGAATAATAATCCATCACTGTTCTAGGCACATATGTGCTTGGCTCGTTATCAAGAGCCATGTGAAGGGAGCCGCCACTGTGTTCAAACTGCTGGATTTCATTCTCAGAACAAGAAGAAATAAGTATGAATAGTAGAAGTATTAGGCTTATTTTTTTCATTAAAAAAGTCATTAGACGGTATACAAGAATAAGAAAATTCTTCAAATAAGTTCCGATTTGCCCTGTTTATTTGTTAAAGCTTTCTCTGAATCCTAAGTAAAGCGCAACTTTCAGATTCATATGTCCTTATATTCAAATAATGAATAAATTTCGCTGATTTAAATTAAAAACATATTATATTTGTGTGTTAATTACAATTTGACGATTTGTTAAAATTATAGTGTGTTTGTTTTTGCTTGTACACTATCACACTGATACCAGATGAAAAAAGTTATTTTATTTATTATAATATTCTTCGTAAACTTAGCAGCCATGGCGGCTTTGTCCGTTGAGGGTACATATCAAGGTAAAAACCTTTACGTACAAAATCCAATGGATGATGAAGGTTTTGGTTATTGCGCTACTAAGGTTACAGTCAATGGTGATATCATGCCTGGAGGGACAAGCGTAGGTGCCTTTGAAATTGATTTTTCATTATTTAATATTGAAATTGGAGAGCCTGTATTTATTGTTATTGAGCATAATGATGGGTGTAAGCCAAAGATTTTGAATCCAGAAGTTCTCTTACCAAGATCTACGTACAGCATTGTAAAAATGGATATAACTACTAGCGGAGAGTTGTCTTTCATAACTAAAGGAGAGCAAGGTAAACTTCCGTTCTTTGTCGAACAATATAGATGGAATAAATGGGTTACAGTTGGTGAAGTTCTCGGTAAAGGGAATGGTCAAGAAAATTCATATGAATTCGCATTGACTCCTCACTCTGGTGAAAATACTGTTAGAATTGTTCAAGTTGATCATTCAGGAACTAAGCGCCCTTCTGAAGAGGTAAAGTTCTTATCTGGTGAGCCGGTTGTTACTAAAACTCCTGCTAAGGTGAAGAATGAGATTAAGTTTGTTGCTAATGGTGAAGCTGTTGAAACTCGTTATGAGATTTATGATGCCTATGGTAACATAGTTAAGAAAGGAGTTGGTAGCTCAGTTAACTGTTCAAATTTATTGAGAGGGGTTTACTATATTAACTTTGATAACGTAAATGAGAAGTTCATTAAGAACTAGAATTATAATTATTATGTAGCCCTGAAGGAAACTTCAGGGTTTTTTTATGCCATGGTAAAACGTATTGAACATTTAGGGATAGCAGTAGATAATATTGAAGAGTCAATAAAGGTGTATGAAATTCTCCTGAGTTCTCCTTGTTATAAAGAGGAAATAGTTGAATCGGAAGGGGTACGAACTGCTTTTATTATGGCAGGTGAATCTAAAATTGAATTGTTACAAGCAACTAATGAAGATTCAGCGATTGCCAAATTTTTGTCCAAAAATAGGGAAGGTTTTCATCATGTCGCATTTGAAGTTGATGATATTGATTTGGAACTCAAAAGACTTAAAGGTGAAGGGTTTCAATTGATACATGAAACACCTAAGTCCGGAGCTGACAATAAGAGAATTGCATTCTTGCACCCTAAATCAACTAAGGGAATGTTAGTAGAGTTGTGTCAGGAAAAAAGTGAATAGATGTCTGATTGATTAAGTAAATGATGAGTATGTAAACCCGCTGCTTTTGCTCCCTCAATGTGTTGGATAGAATCATCGATAAATAGAGTCTCATAAGCGTTTAAATTTTGTTCGCGACATACGCGTTCAAAAATTGCTTTATGTGGTTTACGCATGCCTATTTCATGTGAGAGATATACGTGATTGAATGTTGATTCCATCGTACGGTCAGAAGATTTTGTCCAAGCAGCAATTGCTGGTTTAATGTGGATTTCGTTCGTGTTGCTCAATAAGAAGATTTTATATCCTTTATATTTGAGTTCATTGAGCAAATCGATAGTGGCAGGAGGTACATCCTGAATCATGGCGTTCCAGGCGGAAACCACTTTATTCGGTGATGTGCCTGGTGGCAAATAATCTAATAGCCCATTTATAAATCGTTGTGCGGAAATTTGACCGACTTCAAGCGCATTAAAAAGATTCGATTGTTGAGCTTGGGAATACATGGAGGAAAAATCTGAAATTCCCAATGTTGTGAAGGCTTCAATAGTGTCGTTGTAATCTATATTAATAATTACGCCACCAAAATCGAATATTACGGCGTTAATGTTAGAATCTATCATGTAGTAAAAATAAAAAAAGGACGAGTATTACTCGTCCTTAACTATTGAATTTGTGTTGACTTATTTCGTCATAACTGCATTTAGTTTGAAGTCAATAATTGGATTAATTTGAGATCCGTCTTCTGGGTTTGGCTGTAATCCTGGAATTTCAAGTGAAGTAAGGTCTAATTGGAATTCACCGGAAATTGCAGCGCCATCATTATCGTGCGAGATGTCCGCAGCAACTTCTTGAGAAATTTCTTTTCCAAGCATAGAGATTGTTAAGTTCAGCATTCCATCTTTATACTCTCCTAATGAAACTTTTGTTGTAGGGAAAACAGGGGAGTTAAAAAATAAGTCAGCAGGGTGATTCTCATCAACCATTGTTCCTTTTAAGTGACCTTCCAAGTATCCCGCTTTATCTTCTTCTCCAGCTTCCATTAAATCAATGCTTTTAATCGAATTCATATCAATTGTAAAAGATCCAGACTCTACCTTATCTTCAGTCATAGTCATTGTTCCTTCGGTAATAGATATGGACCCGTTATGACCATAATCTGGTCCCATATTAGCCGCCCATAATAATGTAGTTTCTGATGCGTCTAGGTTATAAGCTATTGATTCAGCCACTGCTATTTCGTCTTGCTCTTGTTTTTCTTCATTAGATGAACATGAAGCCGCAAATAGAGCGGTAGATGCCATCAAAATTGTTCCAAATCGTTTCATAATTTTCTTTTTGTGTATTGCAAATATAATTAAAATTATATACCACGGTAACTAAAACGGTGTAAATTATTATTTTTTGTCAGAAAATCATAGATATTTGTATCTTCGAATTACTATGAAATTTGCTCTAGACGTTCAAAACTATATTGATACATCGAAACCATTAGATATTTCGATTCCACTTTCTAATAATGAAGAAAACCCAAAAGCCTGGTACGTAGATACTCCAGTTTTTGAACCAGTGAGAACGGAACATTATACGGGATCAGTGGCCGAAGGTGGGAGCGTTAATTTTAGAGATATTTTTTTTAATCCACATGGCCATGGAACACATACGGAATGTCTTGGACATATTACAGAACATGTTCATTCAATTAATAAAACACTAACAACATTTTTCTTTAAGGCAAATCTAATTACACTGAACCCGATAGAAAGGGAGAATGAGGATGGGGAATTAGATCGCGTGATTACTATTGACCTGTTAGAAGATAATATGCTTAATGCAGAGGCTTTAATTATCAGAACGAACCCGAATGGAACTGATAAGAAGCATAGAAATTATTCCTCAACTAATCCTATTTATTTCGATGTTGAATGCGCAAGGAAAATGATCAGAGCAGGGGTGAAGCATGTTTTAATTGATTTACCTTCGGTTGATCGCGAGAATGATAATGGTGAATTGGCTTTTCACCATGCGTTTTGGGAAGTACCAGAGAATCCAAATTTTGAACGGACAATTACGGAATTAGTATACGTCAACGACTCAATTGTTGACGGGAGTTATATTTTGAATTTTCAATTAGCGCCGTTTGAAAATGACGCTTCTCCAAGTCGACCTGTTCTTTATGAAATCGAACAAAACTGCATATAATGAAAAAGAGCTGATCGTTTGATCAACTCTTTTCTAGTAGTAAGTTATTTTTCTCGTAGTAGTTGTATAAAAACAACAAATTCTTCAAGTAGTGCGGAAGAATTTTTAAAACCTTATAATGGAAATAAAAAATCAGGAATTTTCTTAACATTTGTGCGAAGCACAACTTTTATTTTTTGAAGAATTAAGAACTGTTATACTCTTTAATCAAACTAGAAAATGAAACTGCCTCTCCAAGCAGTGTTTATTCCTCAAAATGTCAAAGCAAAACGCTAAGAAAACTTCCTGATGTTCTCCTTATTTCTATAATCAAGTATACGAACTTATTTTTGATCTGTTCGGGCAGAATGAACATTGAGGCGCTTTGAATGAACATTAACCAATTACGGATTAATTTTAACTTTAAATGTTCTCTAATCTTTTGAAAAAGACGTCTCTTTTGGCCGGAGACAATGGAACTTCAGAGCCATCTTTCATAACAACAGCACCACCATTCTTCTTATCGTATCTATCTACATAATCAATATTAACTAAGTGAGATTGCTGAACACGCAAGAAATTGTGACCTGCTAATAGGGTCTCATATTCTTTCAATGTTTTGGACACAAGAATTTTCTTATTCTCTAGTAAAAAGAAAGATGTATAATTACGGTCTGCTTCGCATCGAATAATTTGATCTAATTCCACGACGTGAACGCTCTCTTGAGTTTTAAGAACGAGTCTACGCTTTTCACTCGGCTGTATGTTTTTTTGTAAAGCATCAAACTGAGTCGATTCTGATTTTTCTTCTATTGTTGTCAGGGCTTTTTCCAAAGCCGCCTTTAATTCTGTTGTGTCAACTGGTTTTAGGAGATAGTCAAGAGCACTGAATTTAATTGCTTTAATCGCAAATTCTTCGTGAGCAGTAATGAAAATAACCTCAAAAGTTTTGTTCGGAATAGAGGCTAATACATCAAAACCAGTACCATCAGGCATTTGAATATCTAAAAATACAATGTCTGGGTTGTGTTTTTCAATTGCGGCAATACCAGATTGGACATTTTCCCCTTCCGGGATGGTTTCAACCTCCATTCCAAAAGAATCAATCATCTTAGCAATTAGTTGTCTTGTTCTATTCTCATCATCGATAATTAGTACTTTCTTCATGCGGTTAGGTTGTTGGGTTATTTTCTATCGCGTATGGTAGCGAAATTAATACTTTTGTGCCAGTTTCCAATTCTTTATTGTAATCCTCTACTAGAAGACTACCTCCGGTTTTATATTTTTTGTTTAAATTTTCAATTCTCTGACTTGTAATATCCATGGCCATGCTCTTATGAGCTGAACTCTTTTTATTCGCTCGAGATCCTTTTCTACCAATTCCATTATCAATAATCGAAATAATGAGCATATCGTCTTGCTTACTAAACTCAACTGAAATAAACCCTCCATCGATTGTGTGTAGTTGACCATGTTCTATAGCATTTTCAATGAATGGTTGAGTAATCATTGGTGGTATAATGGCGGATTCATCAAATAGCTCATCTGATGCAATTATGTCAAATTCAAAACGATCCTCAAAACGCAATTTTTGCATTTCTAAATATTTCTGCAAAATTTCTATTTCTGTGTTAATCGAAATATACTCTTTAGGCGAATTTTCAAGAATTAAACGCATTAATCGCGAAAAATTAACTAAAAACTTAGAGGAATTTACCGTGTCATGTTCGTAAATATAACTTTGAATAACCGACATGGCGTTAAATACAAAGTGCGGGTTCATCTGTGTTCGAAGCAGTGTTTGTGACATCTCAGCTTCCCGCTGTTGCTGCTTAATTTTTGTTTGATTCCATCGATAGAATATTATAATACCAGCAAGTACAATGATAATCAAAAAGGCAACGATGATATACATTTGAAAGTTATTCCTCAATTGACTATTTTCTAACTTTGTTGCGGTTAAAGTTCTTTCTTGTTGTTGGCGTTGAATCGAATCAGCCTGAGAATTAATCAATCTTTCTCTTTGCTCTGAGCGATAAGACTCATTTAATTCTGCAATTTTTGTGGCGGATTGAAGTGTCGTATTGCTGTCTAAATAGTTTAAATAAAGCTCCATGTATTCCAGAGATTTTTCCGTGTTATTTATATCCTTATATACATCAGCAATTGTTCTATACGTATGGTAAATTTGGTTCTGAGCTCCGTATTGTTCACGAATTTCTATTGAACGATTTAAGTAGTTGAGGGCATTTTTATATTTACCTTGCTCTTTAAATACTGTGCCTACGTTGTGGTATACTCCAGCAATCTTTTCTTTATTACTTGTTGACTCATAGTAAACCAGGGCTTGGTTAAAATTACTGGAAGCAAGGTTATATATGTCTTGTTCATTATAAACCATTCCCAAGATGTTATGGGTTTCACCAAGACCATTTAAATCATGCAACTCCGTCAGTAGTTTTATAGAAAGATTTGCATTTTTAATCGCTTGAGAGTATTGAGCTCGATCTAGTTGAACTTCGGCTAAGCTTGTGTAAGCTAGGGCCATTTGTCGCCTGTCTTGTATTTGTTTCGCAAAACTAAGGGAGGTTCTAAAATAGTCTTCCGCTGCATCAAGGTTTAGGATTAACTCTTGAGATTTCCCTAATTCACGATTGAATTGCGCCATTAAATGAACGTTGTTAGCCTCTTCAGCCATCTGCAAACTGATTTGATTTTTCGCAACACTCAATTCAATTTGACCGAAAAAACTATAAACTTCTGCTTGCGTATTAAAAGCTTTAGATAGAACAGATTTGTCTTTAATTCTGCGCGCAGAACGAATGGCTTTGTTTGAATAGTAAAGTGCGGAGTCTTTTTCATTGGAAACCATAAAGTTTCTAGACAGGTATGCATAAGACTCTGATAATTTTTTATTGTCTTTTATTTTACGAGCAATTTTTTCAGCCATTCTTAAATAAAAATCAGCCGTTTCGATTTCCTGCATACTACTGTGGTAATAACCAAGATGTCGATATATTTTAAATTGAACGTCATCACTTGAAATGAGTTTGTTCAAAAATGGTTGACACGAAACAATTGTCCTGAAATATTCTTCTAAATTCCCATTCTTTTCGGAAATTTCAGCACTAAAAAATAATGCGTTGAATCTAATGGAGTCTTCGAAATTTCGACTCTCTTTTAAAATGATGTGACGAATCGAATCAGCTTTATTGATATTGTTGATTTTGTAATACTCACCTAAGGCCATTAAACGGCTAAACTTTTTCTTTTTGTTTTGCTCTGCTTGATACGATTGAATCAATTGACCTTCGCGTGATTGTTGGGCATATGAAGAAGCCGAGGTAATAAGAATTACCAGCAAGAATTGAAAAAATTTCTGAATACTCAACTTATGCATATAGTAAAAATAATATTTTCTACTAGTAAATTTAACCTTGTGTAATAGAGTTTAAGCGCGAAACTCAAAAACTAAGGACAATTACTTATCTTTGCCCCTTTAAAAGTCATATCAGAGATGGAGTATAATTTTAGAGAAATAGAGTCAGATTGGAGAAAATTCTGGGCTGAGAATAAAACTTTTAGAGCGGAGGATAATTCTGTGAAACCAAAGTTTTATGTTTTAGATATGTTCCCTTATCCTTCTGGAGCTGGATTACATGTTGGCCATCCATTAGGTTATATTGCATCTGATATTTACGCAAGATATAAGCGCCATCAAGGCTTCAATGTGTTGCATCCAATGGGGTACGATTCATTTGGTTTGCCTGCGGAGCAATATGCAATACAAACTGGTCAACATCCAACTATTACGACTGAACAAAACATTGCACGTTACCGTGATCAACTAGATAAGATTGGTTTTTCATTTGATTGGGATAGAGAGGTTAGAACTTCTTCTCCGGAATATTACAAATGGACACAGTGGATTTTCAAGCAATTATTTAACGCGTATTACAACAACACAACGGATAAAGCTGAGACTATCGATTCTTTGGTTACCGAGTTTGAAACAAATGGTAATGGAAATGTGAATGCTTGTACGGATTTGGAAACTGTTTTCACAGCAGAAGAATGGAAGGCATTTTCAACAAAAGAAAAGGAACAAACTTTGCAAGAATATAGATTGGCTTATTTAGCGGATTCATGGGTTAATTGGTGCCCGGCTTTAGGAACTGTATTGGCAAATGATGAAGTTGTAGGTGGTGTTTCTGAAAGAGGAAGCCACCCTGTCGAGCAAAAGTTAATGCGTCAATGGTCTATGCGAATTAAAGCATACGCTGAGCGTTTATTGACGGGGTTGGAAAAAGTTGATTGGACGGATTCTATCAAAGATCAACAACGCAACTGGATTGGAAAATCAATTGGTGCTTCTGTGCAGTTTGCACTAGATGGTTTCGATGAAAAAATCGAAGTATTTACAACACGTCCTGATACAATTTACGGTGTGTCATTTATGGTTTTAGCTCCGGAACACCCTTATGTAGATAAAATCACAACAGAAGCGTTTAAATTAGGTGTTGCCGAATACAAACAACAGGCTGCTTTGAAGTCGGAAAGAGATCGTCAGGCAGATGTGAAAAACATTACTGGACAAAATACCGGCGCTTTCGCAATTCACCCGTTCACTGGAGATAAAATTCAGATTTGGATTGGTGATTATGTTTTAGCTTCTTATGGAACAGGTGCGGTTATGGCCGTTCCATGTGGAGATCAAAGAGATTGGGATTTCGCGAAGCATTTTGATATCGAGATTAAAAACATTTTCAAGGATAAAGATATTTCAGAAGCGGCGTATGTTGAGAAGGATGCTGTGATTGCAAACTCTGACTTCTTAAATGATTTACCGGCTAAGAAAGCAATGAAATTGGCTATTTATGAAATTCAACAAAGAGGATTTGGTAAAGGTCAAACCAATTATAGATTGAGAGATGCAGTTTTCTCCAGACAACGTTATTGGGGAGAACCGTTCCCAGTTTTTTATAAGGATGAATTGCCATACTTGGTAGAAGATAAAAACTTACCGATTACTTTACCAGAAGTAGATAAGTATTTACCAACTGAAGATGGTGAGCCACCTCTAGCAAGAGCTGAAGATAAAGCTTGGAACCACTTTGAGGGAGATCGTATGGAGTTCAATACAATGCCGGGTTGGGCTGGAAGTTCATGGTATTTCTTAAGGTATATGGATCCCAAAAACGATCATGAGTTTGTTGCAAAGGACAAAGTAGAATATTGGCAGAATGTTGATTTATACATTGGAGGCTCTGAGCATGCAACAGGTCACTTATTGTATTCTCGTTTCTGGACTAAATTCTTGAACGACTTAGGACATATTCCATTTGATGAGCCGTTCCAAAAAATGATCAATCAGGGGATGATTTTAGGACGTAGTAGTTTTGTTTATCGGGTGAAGGACACGAACAAGTATGTTACTGTTTCTAAACATCGGGACTATGATGTGTTGCCAATTCATGTTGATATTTCATTGGTTGAAAATGATAAGCTTGATGTTGAGGCATTCAAAAAGTGGAGAGTTGATTATGCCAATGCTGAATTTATTTTAGAAGAGGATGGAACATATATTTGCGGCCATGAGGTTGAGAAGATGTCAAAATCAAAGTTCAACGTTCAAACTCCAGACGATTTAGTCGAAAAGTATGGAGCAGATACTTTACGTATGTACGAAATGTTCCTTGGACCATTAGAACAAAGTAAGCCTTGGGACACACAAGGTATTAGTGGAGTGCATAATTTCTTGAAGAAACTTTGGAGATTGTTTCAAATGAACGAACAAGGTGAGGCTAATCTATCTGATGAAGAACCAGGAAAGGATAGCTTAAAGACTTTACATAAGTTAATTAAGAAGATTACAGAAGATTTAGACCGTTTCTCTTTCAATACGGGAGTCTCAGCATTTATGATTGCGGTAAATGAATTGAATGAACAGAAATGTAACAATAAAGCGATTTTAGCGGATTTAGTCGTATTACTTTCTCCATATGCTCCTCATATTTCAGAAGAGTTGTGGACTAAATTAGGGAATGCTGCAGGATCATTAAGTGTAGCTCCAATTCCAGAATTCGATGCAAGTCACTTAGTGGAGGCAAATCATAAGTATCCAGTTTCATTCAATGGAAAAATGAGGTTCTTATTGGAACTTCCTACTGCCATGAATCCTAAAGAAGTTGAGGCAGCAGTTTTGGCCAATGAACAAGCACAAAAGTACCTGGAAGGCAAGTCACCTAAAAAGGTAATTGTGGTGCCTAAGAAGATTGTAAACGTGGTTCTTTAGTTAGAATCAATTCTAATATTTGAAGCGTAATTTATCTTTCGAATGGTTACGCTTTTTTTGTGATATGATTTTTTCTATGATTAGAAGTAGTATGCATAAGTATGGTTCAACACATCTAAAAAGTGGTTGTTTTTATACTGCGCTTTCACTTTTAAAATGAGCGCATTGAATGGAATGTCGAAAGGTTATTGGAAGTCCGAAGGAATCACCGATAGTGTTCGGTAATCAAAAAAGGAAGGATGTTAAAGAATTACAGCGCTAGCGTTTTTTTGTCTCATTTTTTGTCTCAATGCCAAAAAAGAATATCCTGTTTGTTAATTGATTGATAATAATAGTGAACTGTATTTATCGTTCGGTTATGTATGCATGCATTGGACTTTGGCACGTGCTTTGCTTATAATTTACCGTAAAACTCAATATCATGAAAAAGTACGTTTATCTTATAGCAATGGTTGGTTTGTTCTTCGGGATGACGAGTTCGAACCTAGTTTCATATCCAACAGTGTCGAATTCGGCATTTCAAGTGGGGGAAAAATTGCGGTATAGAGTAACCTATGGTTTTATGGATGCTGGTGAGGCAGTTATGGAGGTTAGATCTACTAAGAGAAAAGGGAATAATCGTTCTTTATATCATTGTGTTGGTAAAGGTAAAACCTTGGGAGGCTTCAACGCCTTCTATAAGGTGCGAGATGTTTACCAGACGTATATTGATAAGCAATCAATTATGCCGTGGTTTTTTGTTCGAGATGTAAATGAAGGAGGATATAAAATCAACCAAGCATATTCATTTAAACAAAACCAATACAAGGTTTATAACGGAAAAAAGGATATAGATGTCCCAATGGGTGTTCAAGACATGATCTCATCTTTTTACAAAGCACGAACATTAAACTTCAATGGAATGAAGAAAGGTCAAACATTTGATTTCGATTGTTTCATGGACGATGAGGTTTATAATTTGAAGATTAAGTATGTTGGAGACGAAACAATTAGAATTAGAAAAGGAAAATTCAAGTGTCATAAGTTTATGCCAGTGGTACAAACAGGTAGATACTTTGAAAGTGAAGAAGACGTGCAGTTCTGGGTTACTGCAGATAAAAACAAAATCCCAGTATTAGTTAAAGCAAAAATACCGGTAGGCTCAGTTAAAATGCACCTTGTGGAATGGAGTGGTTTGAAGAATGAGTTGAGTAGCAAGATGTAATTTGATGCTTACCGTATAAGAAAGGGGACTATAGTTAGTCTCCTTTTTTTGTGCGTTTAGACGGGCTATTCGCTATATCTTTTTTACAAAAGGATGTCGCTGCTATCCCTAACGCTGAAAATTATGCAATTACTTCGCTGAAAATTGATATTGTAATGTAAAATATCCGCCAATACCATCTGATGGTAAAATACCTGGACCAGGATAACCTGTAGCTCTTCTGGTAAAGTATTTGTTATTCGTGAAATTTGTTACTCCAAGTTCCAATTGGAAGCGTTTTTTGAATGCGTAACGAGCAGAAAAGTCCATCACAAAATAAGCTGGAATTAATCCGATAACAGCATCACCTGAGGGCTCAATGGAGTTAGATGCATCGGAAAATTGCTCGGAGTTGTAAGACGCTTGAACTTGCAGACTAAGGCCTTTATATCTGTATTTAATTCCTGATTTAAGAATGTAAGAACTGACGTACTCCACCTTCTTATCCAAGAAATTTGGCTCTTTTGATGAAATGTAATTCGCATCTATATACGCCGCATTTATGAAAAGTGATAAAAAGTGCTTTGTAGAGTCATTGAATGCTTTTAAGAAATCTATTTCAGTAAACAATTCAATTCCATAGTTCTGAGCGTCACCAATATTTGTTCTTTCTTTTTTAATCGTTCCTGGTTTTGGTGCTAGTCCAATTTTGTCTCCATAAAAAATGTAGAATCCAGCTAAATCATAAATGATAAAGTTGTTTATTAACCCACGAAAACCAAGTTCTGCTGTATAACCGTGTTCATCTTTAATCAAGCTGTCTATAATAATGTTTGGGTTGTTAATTCGGATATCTGTGAAGTTAATTGCTCGGTAATTTTGTGTAAAATTCCCATATACTGATGATCGCTTTGCAATTTTATAAGCGGTTCCGGCCCCAAGTAATGGAACTATTCTGCGCGTACTATTATTATCATCAATCGTGTATGTAGCTAGTGTGTCCTGGTTCAATGGATGAATGATATATTGTTTGTAATAGCCCTTAGAGCTACTCTCAATATACTCAAATCGACCACCAAAATTCAGGGTCCACTTGCTACCTAGAAATAAGATGTTCTCTGCAAAAAACGCTAAATTCTCCGAAGGGTATGAAAATGCAGATGCTTCTAAATCAGTTGAATTTTGAAACCTAAAGTTAGCATCATCACCTCCAGTTGCTAAACCTTGATTGGCTGTAGAATTTCCTTGGTAATAGCGGGCCCCTACTAAAAACGCGCCGGTTAATTTCGGTTTTGCAGTATCATTTCTCAAATTGTATTTTTTCAAATATCGCGCCTCTATACCCGCATTTTGAAAATCTCCAGAAATCATTTCACGCACTCCGTTATGATCGGCTTGGGTAATCTTTCCTAAAAAGCCTAAAGTCTGTCTTTGGGATAGCATGCCAAAAGCACGGACATTTAAATGGGACTTCTTACCGATTTCATGGTCATAATGCAGTGCAAGTATATTCCAGTTAACACTAAACCAATTCCGATCTCTTAAACTTTGTGTGGGATCTTCTTCAAATAATAGATCGGTTAAACCACCTGCTTGTTTTGCCAAGTAATCCATGTGCGTGTATTCCAAACGTACTTTTGCTTTGTCTGTTAAGTGATATCCAACTTGAGCAAAAAGCTGTTGCTGATTGAAGTTACTGTTGTCTCTGTATCCATCACCACGTTTATACTGGTAATAAGCTTGATAAAACACACGATTGTGAGTGCCTGCAACACGATTGAATGTCCCAAAGTAATTGTATAGGCCAACGGTGTTTCGTGTAGTGAATTCAAAAGGTGTGTTTGATGGAGCATCTTTGATTATGAAGTTCAACAACCCGCCAAACTGAGTTCCAAATTGTAATGATGCTGAACCACGAATGATCTCAATAGACTTCAACGCTTCTAATGGAGGGGTATAATAGCTTTCTGGATATCCTAATGCATCTGCACTAATGTCATATCCATTTTGCCGCGTGTTGAAGTTAGCGGCTCTATTTGGGCTTAATCCACGCCCTCCAATGCCAAGCTGAATTCCCGAACCATCACTTTCCCATATGTTCAGGCCAGGTATTTTAGCAAAAATCTCACGTGGATTTGCAGAGGATTTTGCGCCGCTCAATTTGGAAAGTTCTATAACGGCATTGGTTCCAGTATAGATTTGAACACCTTTAACTGGAGGCAGAAAACCAACGTCAAAATCAGCTAGCCTTTTACTCATTACATTGGTTTCAGCTATTTCTTGAACCTTAATCGAAAGCTGGACTTTAAAATTCCGGGATTTTATATTATTCGAATTAGCAATGAGGATAGTCGATTTATAGCCGTTCGCTGTGAACACTATACTATCGTTAATTTCTGCGTGAATTCTGTAATTACCATCAAGATCTGCTCGAGCATATTTTCCTTGAGTTAAGTTTTGCACTTTTACGGATGGAATAGATGTTTGTGATCCATCCAAAACGGTTCCTGATATGAATTGAGCATTAACTCCAAGTGCAAGGAGTTCAAAACAATATAATAGAATAAGACGTGTTATCGATTGAAAGGTTCTATCCATTTTCTATGATATAAGTTGTACGGCAATTTTGCAAGGTCATGTTCCTTCGTGACAAATAGTTTGGAAGGGCGTCCATTTAAACTAACATAAATTCGAGCGCGAATTTCGGGGTTTTCAATGAGAAATTTGTGATTTCCATAATGGAGTTTTTTTCCATGATAAAATTTCTTTAATATTTGCGCGTACTGAAGGATCATATCTGGTTGTGTTGCCATTTGATCTTCTTGCGTTTTTGTTAAGAAATTGCCGTTGTTTATTTCAGATTCGCGTCCGGTTTTAGGGTCAACCATGTAGAACGTAGCGTGCCCTTCTTTATGCATCAACATAACTCTCCATGAAAATCGGAATCCTTCTTCATTCCAGAATAAGTCTCCTGGATATAAAATATATCTAAATGGTACTAGCAGTTGGATTGCAACATAAATTATTAGTAAATAAATAGTTAAGCGTTTATTTAATCCTTTTGTCAACGATTTAGAATTTGATGATATCCTCCATTTTTTGCCACTAATTCTGTCAAGAATAGATTCATGGAATTGTACAGAAAAGAAAATGAGGGTACTAAAAATCATCACCCATGGAAATACCCCAATTGGGAACAAATACCAAGTAGCAAGATGGAATAAAATAACAAAGAAATAGGCAAATGGTCTTGTTCTATTTGATAATAAAAAGAAGACTATAAATAGGTCGTAAAGGCAACCGGTCCAGCTGAATACGTAAGCGAGCCATTCTTCTTGCATAAGCCAACCAACTAAGGGAATGTTATGGTGCGCTTGAAGCCATAGCTTAAGTGGTTGTGCGTTAAATAGCCAATCTGAATTTAATTTAGCGATTCCAGCAAAGATGTAGACGATGGCTAATTGAAATTTTATCAGATTGATTGTCCATTGTTTTGTCGTAATTGCTTTTATTTTGGGCCATATCTTTACGTCAATTGAGAAATTTCGATGTGCTGGAACACATACCATAATCAACGCCATTAAACTGACGAAATAGTAATGGTTCAAGTAGTTCGATTTATCGAGTAACTCAACATAAGAAAAGCACAAGAAAAAGGTTCCTGCGGATGCTCTATAGAACAGACCAATTAGTATAAAAAATGATGAAATAACCAGAAGAATGAATGGAATATAGATGAGGTCTCCTTCCAATGGTTTAATCCATTCAAACCCCAGATAACCGAAGTAGTATTTCGGATTAACATAGAGTTGCTCTATCCAACCTTTACTTATAAAGCGTAACGTCCCAAAAAGCATCAAAGCCCCAAAGATTATCCGAAAGATAATGAGTGGGGCTATTGAAGTCTCTTTAAAGGGAGAAAAATATTTATTTACATTAATCGCCATCCCCATCTTGATACGTAATCAATACGCCAAATGCGGAGGTCATATCTGTCTTAATGTTAACTACTTGACCTTGAACTAAATTGTATAATTCATCTAGTTGTGCCACATTGGTAGTCATTTCTGTTTCTAAGGAACTGTTGAAAGTATCTATCTTGCTTATGATTTGACCAAATCTCGAGTTGATATTGTCCGCAAGACTTGATCTTTCTAGGCTAATTAGATATTCATGGAATCCTTGACCATTCGTGTTAGAATCATCTCCTAAGTAAACTAAACGAAGGGCTATTATACTTTCTTTAAGCAGCTCCAGAGAAATTCCGCTATGTCTAGCTTCGATGTATTCAGGTAATTGAATACCTAAACTTTGCTTCCCCAATGGAATACCAAGTTTAGCATTTTTAGCTAATTCATAATCACGGTTAAACTCATTCACTAATAAAGAGAATGCTGCTGTTGCCTCAGTTCCGGTCGATGCAATAAACGTTGATTTGTATCCAGCCCACTGCGCATTTATTGTTGCAAATTCAGATTTCATTTTTTGAATTAAATCTAACGCATATTGAGCATAGTCTGGATTTGACGAGAAATCAGACAACGCGTTATTTCGGTAGAACAAGAAATCTAATGCAGAGAACCCAATTGCGTCAACGTTATCAACAGAACCTAAGTTGTATCCGCCATTTGCAATGTTCAACAAAACTTGAGTTGAATCCGTAGGGTATGTGCCGGCTGATCCTTTGAACCCGAGATCTCTCATCGGACCAAAGTCAAATATTTTAACCGTTTGCCACTGCATATATGCCGTTCTCCAGTCGTTTTTTACAATGTCAAAGTTACCCTGTGTTGGATTCCCTTGAAACGTAAGAAAACTAGATTCAAGAGAATTAATATTCGTTTCGAAGGTATTAAAAGAAGGAACAATAATGTTGTTCGCAACATCTGAAAGCATTACTCCTTTGTTGAAGGCAACTTGTTCTTCAACAGGATCTTTTTTACAACTAAAATTTATAAACAATAAAGCTGTAACTCCAATATATAAAGTACTAATTCTCTTGAAATTCATATTCTAGTATTTTGCGTCAATAGCTGCTTTAATAGCGTTAATATCTGGTACAGACATATCCCAGAAGTTTGTATTGAACATCGCCATTAAAGCAGTATGCTCAGCATTATCCATTCTTCTAGTTTCTACCGGAGCGTATCTTAAATCCCATGCAAAAGCATAAGCTTCAGAAAGTACGTGTAATAATTTGGCGTTATCAGAACCGTAGTATCCAACAGCATCATCTAAATATTTCATAGCTTGGTATGCAGAAATGTCTTCCCATTCTGTTCTAATTGCCAAAATAGCTGCATCACGATCTGCCATTACATCATTAGTAATCGCTGCTCTTCCTTTTAGGAAGTTGTCCATCATGTCCGCATTACAGTTGATTGTAGGATCTTGCTTGTTACTATATTTTCCCCAGAAGTTTGACGGGATTGTTGTAGGAAAATCAATATCTACTCCAAAGTATCCGAAAGCCTCATCAAAGTGATGCTCCATTAATGTGTAGTATTTTCCATTAACTGGATCCACTGCTACTGTGTTATCAACGTTGATCTCAGACGGACTGAAATAGTTGTTTAACGCTTGATTCATGAAAACAGCACCCATTAATCCTTTTTCAATGATTTGAACTTGCTCAACACCATTAGCGTCAAATAAGTAAGTGCTTGATCCTGAAGTTAAAGTTCCAGCTTGACCATTTGAAGCAGTCGTAGCAAAGTCGTTACTTGCCACCGCAATGTTATCCATAAATGTTTCGAACAATGGTTGATCTATAGTGAAACATTTGTTTTTTAATTGCTTAGTAGATGTAAACGAGAAGTTTCCGTTACCATCTCCACCAGCATTGGCAAACATATCCTTAATTACTTGCGCATCAATCACTGTAGAATTACCGGTTTTCATATAGGTAACCATTTCAGCAAGCTGATTTAGACGATCTGTTTGACCTCCATAACTTACTGTATTATTACCCGCGTCATCAGTAAATGTGAAAGTTGTAGGAATCGGATAACCTGGTGTAGGGTTAGGCGTAGGTGTCGGCGGCGCATATTGACAACTTCCATCATCTTTTTTTGCGTTTGAGTTATAATTCGTGGCATTTTCATCAGTACAACCTTCCTTTTTACAAGAAATTGCTGTAGTTGCTATGATAGCAGATAAAATAATAATAGACTTTTTCATGTTCTCTTTGTTTGTTCAAAAAAATTTAAACACAAAGGAAGTGGTTTCGTGAAGTTATAGCAATACCACAAAAAGGGTATTTAGAATGAATCCAAATAAAAGAAGTTTAAAGTGAGTTTAAAAACTCAAGCAAATAGGATCTTTCAATTGCTGGTAGATTTTTGTATGCATTTTTTGATGCTTCGCCTTCTCCACCATGCCATAGAATTGCCTCTTCAACACTCCTGGCGCGTCCATCATGGAGTAAGAACGTGTGGTTGTTAACTGTTTTGAAAAGACCAATTCCCCAAAGAGGAGGGGTGCGCCATTCATTACCATTCGCTAAGCCATCTGGTCGGTTATCAGCTAATTCTGGACCCATGTCATGAACTAATAAATCGGTATAAGGATAAATCCGAACGTTTTTCAAAGGTTCAATGTCTCCTGCGGTTCCTGTAACATAGGATTCAACATGACATTTATTACAATTCAATGAGTTGAAAATGTTTGACCCTTTTTGAATATTATACTCATTACTATTCCTACGAGCCGGCACACCAAGAGTCCTGCAATATAAGACAACCTTATCCAAGTCTTCGTCATTAATTTCAACAATACCACCATTGGCTAGAAGGTCTAAATTGGATTGATTGGAGGTGTGATTTTCAGAAGAAAATAGATTTGTTTTGATTCCAAGGTCACCGTTGAAGGCCGCGGCAACTTGAGTATTAATGCTTGGCGTATTCGCTTTCCAGCCAAAACGGCCTAAGCTAATTGATCCACTATAAGCATCCATCACGTAATTTGCTTTGCCTGAAATACCATCCCCATCTGCATCCGCTTCGTCTGCATGTGAAAGGATATCACTTTCTTCGATAATTTCCAATAGTCCTAAGCCAATCATTTGATTTCCAACCCGCGGTGAAACCATTACACCAGGGTCTATGGCACCGTAGTTGAGATTAACCATATTATAATTAGGATGACGTAAACTATATTGGACACCATCATTGAACGTGCCCGGAATTTCAGTATAGGTGATTGAGATATTTCCTTCGGGTGAGACGTTCGATATTG
Organism: Crocinitomicaceae bacterium; assembly: GCA_022447585.1. GTDB lineage: Bacteria > Bacteroidota > Bacteroidia > Flavobacteriales_D > Crocinitomicaceae > UBA4466. The sequence continues at coordinate 607,356 of JAKVAR010000006.1, forward strand.
CACCGTCTTGGAATTGCCCTCCGTATGTTACTTCTGGGTTTCCGCCAGCAACACTTAATCGAAGTAATAATCCTTCTCCGCTGAAGGGAGCTCCTCTTCCATCACGAAAGTGACAAGAAGAACATGATCTTGCATTAAATAATGGGCCGAGGCCATCGCGCGCCGTGGTTGACGATGGTGACTCGACCCAATTTTGATTAAAAAATGAATTACCTACAAAAAAGTCTAAATTTTGATCAGTAGTCATTCCATTAATTTTATAGGAGAATGCTAGAGAGGATTGATCAAATACGGTACAATTTCCTGCAGGTAAAACTTCTGAATATGAGGAACTGTAATATTCTCCAACTTCTTTTTTACAAGCAATTAGAATGATTGTAAGTGAAAAAATTGAAATTAAAATCGAATTCCTCAAGTTTGGTTATTTAGAATGTAATACCGAATGAATTGGCAATATTAAGAATAATTGTCTCTTCTGCAATCAAAGAATTAACAGCATCTAACACTTTTGGTCGCTCAGCAGCAAGAATTATGGCTTGATCAAATGGCGTATACATCAAAGCTATTTTAGCTTTTGCGTCTGTTAACTGATCCACCATTAGAGTATTGTTTGAGGCGTCAATAAGACTAACAAGTGTACTTAATGAATACCCGCTAATAACACTTCCGTCTTTATCTGTGTATGTACCAAGGTATAAATTTTCGATTCCTTGAGCATTCAATGCAATATCTCTATGTGTGTTGTCAGAAAAACAGCTGTGTTCATCTTCTTGATCCATGTTATCATAAGCAGTATACATACGTTCTCCTGATAATTCAGTTCCCGCCATAACTCGGATGCTATTGAACATTTTTCTTAATGCAGTTGTGTTATCCATACTTAACCACGTGTTTCTGTAGTTATTAGATACAGCCGGATCCCATTCATTCTTAACTTGCTCTAACGCGCCTACTAAAAGATCAGCACAAATGTTAATGTATTCTCCTCTTCTGGCTTGATTACTTGCTGTACCACCTACTACGAAGTCAGTGTATGGGCGTGTTCCAGCTGTAGCTGCACTTAAATCTTGCCCCCAAAGTAAAAACTCAATGGCGTGGTAACCTAAACTTACATTTGTTTCACCACCAAATTCATTCGCAGAAACTAAGCTTGTTGGATTAATAGTTGGGTAACCCGCAAGGTCATTAATAATACCTGCTGTTGCATTGCCATCTACGTAATCAACGTGAGCTTCATCCATTGGCCAGGCGTTTACTAATCCTTCTGGTCCATCAGCTGGGTTGTCAATCGGTCCATCTACGAAACGGAAAATTTCGGATTGACCATAGGATTCTCTTGAGTCCAACCAAGCCTGTTTAGCCGCATCAAAATTAAGTTGAGTAGGATTAGAAACGAAAGTCGCAATTGAAGTTTGAAGTTCAACAGCTTGATCATAAGAATCACTATAAACAGCAAATGCCTGGTCAGCGTACGTTTGTTTTACTTGTTGTTTTTGTGATGCATAAGGGTCAGAATTGTCAATGATGCAAGAACCGTCATCTTTATTAGCTTCAGCATTGTAGTTTGTGGCAGCTGGATTGGTACAACCTTCCTTTTTACAGCTAATTAAGAATAGTCCTGCGCTTAGAATTATTAAAATATGCGTTTTCATGTTTGAATTTTTATAAAGTTAGTTGCAAAGGAACTGGGTTTTTGTTTTTCCCGCAATACCTCAAAGATGGTATTTGGAACCATTCTAAATAAGGTGGTTTTGGTTGATTTCGTTAATTTTGATATATGAAGAATAAAAAATACAGTTTGGCCTATCGTATGCTGCATTGGGCTATTGCATTCTCAATGTTATTTATGTTGTTAACAATCTTTTTAAGATTAAACTGGATGAATAAGCATAATATGGCTGACATCATGACTGCTGGTTTGAATGAATTAAACCTTTCAATTGGTGAAGATGAAGCAATTTCAATAGCTAAATCAATTAGACGTCCAATGTGGAATTGGCATGTTTACATCGGATATGTTTTAGTTGGCCTGTATTGTTTACGCATGATTTTAATGGTTAAAGAAGGTTGGAAGTTTTCCTTTAATGGTAAATTGAAAGAAAAGTTTCAGTCTTGGAGTTATGCGTTATTTTATCTTCTCTTAGCTTCAGCGTTAATTTCAGGATTGATAATTGAATTTGGACCACGCGAATACAAGCATACTACCGAAGAGTTTCATGAATTGTCCTTGTATTGGTTAGTTGTATTTATTGTAATTCACTTTGTAGGATTGATTATTGCCGAGAGGTATGATAATAAAGGAGTCGTTAATAAAATGATTACAGGGCGAGATTAGAACGCGCTATTAAAGAAAATCACGGGAAGGTGAGTTATACTTATCTTCCTTATTTGTGTGTTTAAACGGGCTATTCTCTGTATCTTTTTAACAAAAGGATGCCGCTACTATCCCTAACGTGTCGATGTTTATATTCGGAATTGTTTTAATTAACGGTTTTAAAAGTAGAATTAGGTTTAGGTCAAAGGACAGCGCATAGCATTAGAAAGAAGTAGAGCGAATTCAAAATTGCTAAAATTGGAGAAAGTTCGAAATGCAATTAAGAAATCATTGACAATTTCAATTTTCAAAAGCGTAGCTGAATTGACAAATACAGCGCTAGATTTTTTGAACACTTTTTTATCTTTTGAAAAAAGTGTTGTAAGAATTATGATGTAAAAAAGGGAGCTGAAAACAGCTCCCTTTTTTGTTATATCAATAATTTTAATCATTCAATTTCAATACCGCTAAGAATGCCTCTTGAGGAATCTCAACACGCCCAACTTGACGCATACGCTTCTTTCCGGCTTTTTGCTTCTCAAGAAGTTTACGCTTACGAGATATATCTCCACCATAACATTTCGCGGTAACATCCTTACGTAAGGCCTTGATTGTTTCACGAGCAATTATTTTTGCACCAATTGCTGCTTGAACTGGAATCTCAAATTGTTGCCTTGGGATAAGTTCTTTCAACTTAATACAAATCCGTTTTCCTAGGTCGTAAGCATTGCTTCTGTGAACTAACGCAGATAGCGCATCTACACCTTCCGCGTTTAGCATTAAGTCCATTCTAATTAAGTCCGAAGGCTTATATCCAATCGGATGATAATCAAAAGAGGCATAACCTCTAGATACAGTTTTGAGTCTATCGTAGAAATCAAATACAATCTCACCCATTGGCATTTCAAAAGAAAGTTCAACACGATCTTGGGTTAAATATACTTGGTTCTTCAACTCACCACGTTTCTCAATACATAAAGTCATAATCTGACCAACATATTCTGATTTTGTGATAACTTGAGCTTTGATATATGGTTCTTCTATTCTATCCATTCCCGCAGGATCCGGAAGTTCAGAAGGGTTATTTACAATTTTCTCAACATCTGGAGTCTTTTTCATGTAGGCTTTGTAGGATACGTTCGGTACCGTCGTAATAACGGTCATGTTAAACTCACGTTCTAAACGTTCTTGAATAATCTCCATGTGCAACATTCCTAAGAATCCACAACGGAAACCGAAACCAAGAGCTGCTGATGATTCTGCTTCAAAAACTAAAGAAGAATCATTCAATTGAAGTTTTTCCATTGAATACCTTAATTCTTCATAGTCTTCTGTATCTACAGGGTAAATTCCAGCGAATACCATTGGTTTTACGTCCTCAAAACCTTGAATGATCTCCTGAGTAGGATTTTCTTCAGTGGTAATCGTATCTCCAACTTTAACTTCAGCGGCTTTCTTAATTCCTGAAATAATATATCCAACATCTCCGGCTTTTACCTCTTTTGTAGGTGATAAATCCATCTTTAAAACACCTACTTCTTCGGCATTGTAAGATCTACCAGTATTTAAGAATTTAATCTTATCGCCTTTACGAATCACACCGTTGATTACACGGTAATAGGCAATAATTCCTCTAAAGGAATTAAATACAGAATCAAAAATCATGGCTTGCAATGGAGCGCTTTCATCTCCTTTTGGAGCTGGAATACGCTCAATAACAGCAGATAAAATATCTTCAACTCCTAAACCTGTTTTTCCCGATGCAGGAATTACCTCACTTGGATCACAACCAATTAAGTCAACAATTTGATCTGTAACCTCTTCCGGTTGTGCACCAGGTAAGTCCATTTTATTCAAAATTGGAATAATCTCTAGATCGTGTTCTAGGGCTAAGTATAAGTTAGAAATAGTTTGAGCCTCAATTCCTTGAGATGCATCAACAATTAAAAGTGCACCTTCACAAGCCGCGATGGAACGAGAAACCTCATAAGAGAAATCAACGTGTCCCGGTGTGTCAATTAAGTTCAAAACATATTCTTCACCGTTTAACTTATAATTCATTTGAATCGCGTGACTCTTAATCGTGATACCACGTTCACGTTCAAGGTCCATATCATCAAGCGCCTGGTTCTGCATTTCTCGGTCAGAGATAGTTCCAGTAGTTTGTAATAAACGATCTGCGAGTGTACTTTTCCCGTGATCAATATGTGCAATGATGCAAAAATTTCGAATGTTCTTCATACCTATGTGCTTCCGTCTAATTGACGTAGCATACAAAAATACACCAAATTAATGAATTGCAGGAGTGCAGTGCTATAAAACATTGAACGGGAAAGACTGGCATCCTTCCCGTTCAAAACCTAAACTACTACTACTTATGAAAACTAACTTCTACTTAGTTGATTATGTACATCCAAATTGTATGCCAACTTTTTTGTAGTTGCTCAACCAGTGTCGTTATATGTAATACGTTTGAAACTCTAAAATATTACACCCGCCCTCGTTTTTTAACATATTTTTTCAATTGAATACCAGAGGTATAAGGAGAAATAATGCTGTGCAAGCATTGTAAAGTGTTGATTGTTAGATTGAAAGGTGAATGTTATTAATTCATGTAATTCTGAATACAATTTGAGATAGATTCACCAACTTTTTTTCTAAACTGCCACATTTTTTGACGATTCTTTTGCTCAATGAAGTCTATACGTTCTTTCAATAGCCATTTTAGTTCCTGTTTAATGCGCATCGGTTTTTTAATTCGCTTCTTATTGAGCTGATCTATGGAGGCTTCCAATTGTATTTCAGTAACTGATTCCATATCTATTTCTCCGAGCTCACCGCTTTTAAATGTTTGTTTTTGGAAGTATTCATATCCTTCTTCCGTTATTCCAACCACACCAATATCATAAATGATATCATCGTTCAACGGATAATCAAACTTACCGTTAACGCCATCAATTCTTTGATAGCTGTTCAACTGATGCGGAAAAACATAGGCATATAGCTTGATATATTTGTTGCTTTCGGGAACTTCAAATGTGAAATCGTTATAAGTGATTGTCGCTGTTTTTCCTGAGAAAGGATCTGTAATCGCTTTTGTTTCTCGTGCAATTGTGGCATCCATCACATATTTATCGATGTTTACAATGGTACCTCCACCATGCTTCAATGTGAAACCAACAGAAGGGCCTATTTGTTTTTTAACATTTTCCATATTGAAATTGTACTCTTCAATCAATGCCGTTGCGTTTCGATTAGTAGTCCGTGTTATTTCGTCTTGATGTTCTTTTGCAATCTCTTTGTCCCAATTCTCTTGACGCTTACGTTCCTTATTCTGAATTCTTTCATTTCGCTTCTTTAGTTTCTTCACGCTTTGGTCGTAAAAGCTTTGAAGACGTTTTAAATGGGCGTTATTGAGTTCAATTTTTCCTAGATTCTCCGCTGCAAAAGATTCAAACTGAGAATAACCCATAGCAAGTACTTCCTTATCAATGTCAGAAATATTTTTGTCCAATGAACAAGTGTATTTCTCTAAAACTTCATCATTACAAGTGCCATGTATAGCTCGCATTCGTTGTTCAAAAGCACGAGTTGCCAAATTGGTGTTGTTGAATTCTCGTTTCCAAATGGCTAAAACTTTGGAAGGGGAGATGTAGTCAATAGTTGTAGCTTGTTCTGTTGCTGCAGAAGCCAAATCACCTTGGCCGTCTATCCAATTAAAGATTGAGTTAATTTGTTCTTTTGAAAGATCCGGGAAGGTATTCATGGCAGTATGTGACCAATTTGCAACCTGCCTTGCATAATCACTTGATTTTGCCGCATCATTCCAATTTTGAACCCATTGATATATTAACTCAGGATTAGCTCCATCGTTAGTCCATTTCCTTCTGACATCAAATAATTTTGGTCCTGTACCTTGATAATGAATTTGATGACAAGTAGCACATTTTGCGTTAAATAATTGTTGTCCATTTGCCAGATTAGATTCTTCCTGAATGTGCCAATTTGGCTCTATTACTTCAATTGAAATAGAATCTTCCACATAAGCTTTCGTTCTCAATTCAAAGCTCAAATACAAGCTATCTCTAGAAACTTTATTGTCTTCCCATTTGATTTGATCTAAGTGCGGCTCGTATTCTTCTGGATAGAAATCAAGTTCTGACATGTCCACTGGAACTGGGATTTTAGCCAACGGTTTTGGGTTTTGCCAATCAATGTTTCCATTTTCATCTTTTACGCCGTCGAATAATTGCATTCCAGTTTTATACTCGTCAACTGGAACTTGAATATAAACGCCCACATCTGGATTCAATTCTAATTCTTCTCCTTCAGGTGTAAAGCCAGTTACACCAAACATGCCTTGTGTTTCGAGTAAGCGATCTCCAGACATTGTACTTAATCCTGATTTTACAATTGATGAAGCTTTTAGTGCTTCTTGAAATTGAATTACTGACGCACCGGAGTATGGTTTTCCATTCAATAAAAACGCTTTTTTAGGAACTGAAATGAGAACTCCTTCTTTGGACATTTTTAGACCACCTTCTTGATCAATATTGAAGTATTGAATAGCCAAGTTCTCTATTTGCGCTTTGGGATTGAGTAATTCACTTAACTCTGTGGTAATCGATTCTTCGGTATTTGATAGTGTAGTGGTCAGAACATATCCTATACTCACGATTGCAAGTATTGAGCTTAAGGAAATCATTCCCCATTTTAAAAGTTTAATTCTATGATATTGTTTAGAGGCTTTTTTTACTTCGCTTCGCTGACCAGCGCGTTTGATTCCTTCAAGAATTGATTTTTGAAGTTCTACTTCTTGCTGAAGCTCTCTGTTTGATTCAACTTTTTTCTCAAAAGCAATTTTGTCCTCCTGTGATAATTCGTTTGAAAGATATTGATCTATGATTTTTGTGATATTTGGATGCATGATGATTGATTTAAGTTAAACTTTTTGTGAACGAATGATGTCTTTCACTTTGTTAATGCAGCGGTACTTTTGAACTTTAGCAACCTTGTCATTTCTTAGGTCAAGTTTTTGAGCGATTTCACGCATAGACTTACCGAGGTTGTAGAACATATTCAGCAATTGCTGACATTGTTGTCCAATTTTACTGATTGCTTGTTCAATTCGCTGTAGTTTCATTTCTTTTTGAAACCAATCATCATCTTCAATAATTATATCATCTTCATAATCTACTTTTCTATTTTTTGAGTTTTTTCTCGATTGATTATACCAAATGAGTCTACATACTCCTTTAATGTAATGGTATGGCTCAACGGTTAATTCGAATTCTGGGATTGATAGTTTTCTGGAATACACCAAAAGTGCTTCTTGAAAAATGTCCTCGGCATCTGACTTATTACATCCAATAGAGATGAGGTATTTTCTGAATTCTGGCCATTTTTTATAGGCATCCTTCAATGAAATTTCGATCTCTTTGGGCTCGGATTTTAATTTGCTCATCGTAGTTCTTTATTACAGATGTCGAGTTACTCGAAAGGTAAACAAGAATTCCCGATTATTTTTCAATCTAAACAATCTCCATCTTGCGCAATAAGAAAGAAGCATTCATATTTTGGCAAATACCATCTTTGAATTTATAGTCAAAGAATAATTCATCATCTATAATCTGTGCATCGAAGTAATGGTTTTTGATCTCAGAAAGTTTCTTCGATAACTCACATAAACTTAAATCGTGCGTTGCAATTAAACCAGTTGAATTACTTGAAACGAGTTTTTCAACAAACTTTTGAGATCCTTCGGCCTTATCTTTACTGTTCGTGCCTTTCAATATTTCATCTAGAATAATGAAGTATTCATCATTTTTCATTTCATCAACAATGAATTTTAATCGTTTTAATTCCGAGAAAAAGTACGATTCATCATTTTGAAGTGAATCCGAGGTTCTCATACTAGAAATTAACTTTGTTGGTTTGTATGAATACGATTTAGCCCAAATGGGTAAGCCACAATTTGCCATAACCAGGTTTAGAGCAACTGTGCGCAGGAAGGTTGATTTTCCGGCCATATTTGCACCAGTGATGATGAAGAAATCTTCTGTGTTAATTGAAACGCTATTCGGTACAAGTTTATCTTTCCTTAAAAGCGGGTGTCCTAGTTCTTCTGCCTTTAGCGTATTTCTATTATCAGTTGTAATTTCTGGGTAGATGTACTCAGGATTGTTAAAAGCTAAATTAGACATAGAGTTTTGCGCATCAAAGAATTCAATAACATCAAACCATTCTTGAACATGTGCTTTGTTTTCATCAATCCAAGCTTCAATTTTATTGCCAAAGATGATGTCCCACAAGAAAAAGCCGTTAATGATTGGAGTAAGGAATATGTTATTACGATTCCCGAGGTAGTTTATAGAGGTTGAAAGATTTTTTAGTTTTTGTGAAGCATGAAAGTTTTTGGAGTATATCTTGGAACTGCGCGCCTTTAAAATTTCCGAATCAAAGCGTTCATTTTCTATGGCTAGAAGAAGTTTACTGTATTGGTTTAGAGTGTTTTGAGCTTGCGTGGATTTATTGTAAAGATCGGTTGTCTTTTTAACGAAGCGACCAACGATAGTCATACCAATTAACAACCAAAGTAATAGATACGCTCCTGGAATTAGGTTGAAAATATATGCACCTATTAGTCCAATTGAACAAATTGAAAACGGGATGGGAAGGTACCTTGAAAATTTTGGGAAGTAGGGGCTATATGATGCGAACCAATTGAGTATGGGTTGAGAGTCATTTCCTCCTTCTACAATCGCTGCAGTCGCCTTGAAGTGTTGTCTAAATTTAACTTTATTGGATAGCTCTTGATTGGCGATCTGTTTAATTCTGATATTATCAATGCTGTTTTCATTTAACCAACTTGCGAGTAATTCCTCTCCCTTTTTTGTTTCGGTTCTGTTTATTAATTGAAATAATGAACCTTGACCGAATAGGTCAATATCCTGATTGTAATGGTGATCTTCGAAAATATACTTGGAGCCATCAGGAATGTCTGAAAAATCGCCTTTTAAGACTTTTAATTCTATTTCATTGATTGTTCTGAGTTGATTTAAATATGCAATGTTAGATTTAAGATCTGTATATTTTGAAACTAGGAGCAAAAATGTTCCCATGCCTACAATAATGGTTCCTGCAGCTAGTGCCGTTTTTCCAATAAAAAAATAGACCATTCCCCAAGTTGTTAAAAAGACAGACAGTCTTAACATAGATATTAATAATGCCTTGCGCTTTAACGAATCTAGTTCACGAGAAACTTCAGTAATTTTTTCTTGATAGTATTCGTTAGGGTTCATGAGATTGGTAAAAGCCGTTATAATTTTTTTAAACTTACTCGATAGTGAAACACCCGTCTTTGATTATAACTTTGTCTCCATCTTGAACGGTTATCCATCCGCATTCAGTTTTTATTTCAATTTTGTCTCCATCTAATGAAACATTCGCAGTTCCAGTAGTACTACTCCTAAATTCAATAGTTCTAGATTCACCATTTATTTTAACCTCTAGTTTGTAGGTTTTGGAATCTTTGTTACAATAGCGCACGGAGAGTACGGTTGCAGCGCTTAGGGTTTGAGTTATCATTACAAATAACATCAAAATCACCAATGATTTAGTTTTCATAGTTCTAGTTTAAGGATGGAATAATATTTTATACTTCTATTCCATACAGCAATATATCAAGAATTACCAAGGTATGAATGGAGAGCTACCTTTGCTAATTTTAAATTTAATATAAAATTACGCTTTATTTTGGGATCTGTGTTAAATCAATGTTCGTGACTTTTCCTTTTTATGGAGATTTAGATACTTTTATACCAACCGAATTTCGAATACAAAATTAAGTTAAGATGAAAAAAGGATTTCTATTGATTGCTGGAGTAGCTTTGTTTGCTGCTACCTCATGCAGAAAAAACTGGACATGTACTTGCGTGGATTCCGATGATGGCTATACTCAATCTATTCCAATTTTATTACAGAAAAAGAAAGATGCTGAGAATATTTGTAATTCATATGAATATGTAGGCTCTACATACACAACAACTTGTAATCTTTAGCTCTATTAGGCAGTAAAAAAGGGGAAGTGACTTTCACTTCCCCTTTTTTAGTCTTTCTATCTTTGTTATAGCCCAAGAAGAACTTCCACTGGATCTTTCGCTCCAAAGATCATTCTTTCTGGATTTTCTAACATCTCTTTTACTTTCACCAAGAAACTTACAGATTCTTTACCATCAATGATTCTATGATCATAAGAAAGGGCAACATACATTATTGGACGAATCTCAACTTTACCATCAATAGCTACGGGGCGTTGAACAATGTTGTGCATACCTAAAATAGCAGATTGAGGAGGATTAATGATAGGAGTAGATAACATAGATCCAAAAACACCCCCATTGGTAATAGTAAATGTACCTCCAGTCATTTCATCTGGAGTAATTTTACCGTCTCTTGCTTTGATTGCTAAACGCTTAATCTCTCTTTCAATTTCTGCCAATGACATTTGTTCTGCATTTCTTACCACTGGAACCATTAGTCCTTTTGGAGAAGAAACAGCAATCCCAATATCCGCATAGTCATGAAGAATCATTTCTTTGCCATCGATTTGCGCATTTACGGCAGGAAACAAATTTAAAGCTTCTGTACATGCTTTTGTAAAGAAAGACATGAATCCTAAGTTTACTTCGTGATGCTCAGCAAATGCTTTTTTGTACTTAGCACGTAAATCCATGATTGGTTTCATATCAACTTCGTTGAATGTAGTTAGCATTGCCGTGTCGTTCTTCACAGAAACTAGACGCTCAGCAATTTTACGACGCATTAAAGACATCTTTTCACGACCTTGATCTCTTGTTCCACCCCAACCCTGTGTTGCAGCAGGTGAGAAACCAGCGGCCATAGCAGCAACTACATCTTGTTTGGTAATTCGACCATCTTTACCAGTACCGTTGATTTGACCAGAATGAATGCCATTCTCAGCCATTATCTTAGCAGCAGCAACGGAAGGAGTTCCTGTAGCGTATGATTTCTTCTCGTTAACTGGGTTAGGACTAGGAGCATCAGATTTAGCTTCTTCCTTTACTGGAGCAGCAACAACTTCTGGAGCAGCAACTTCAGCAGCTGATTCAAAACCTTCAGGTTTCTCAGCGCTCGTATCGATTAAACAAACAACTGCACCAACAGCAACGGTGTCGCCATCCTCAGCTTTTAAAGTAATTACACCACTTTCTTCAGCAGGTAATTCCAAAGTTGCTTTATCTGAATCAACTTCAGCAATTGCTTGATCCTTTTCAACGTAATCTCCGTCAGATACCAACCATTGCGCGATTTCCACTTCAGATATCGACTCTCCCGGACTTGGTACTTTCATTTCTAATACTGACATATCTTTTTCTTTAAATCCTTATTTAAACGGCTAAGCCGATTTTAGTTTAAGCTTTTACTTTTGCGTAAGCGAATAATTCATTGAATAAACGCCCTAATCTTCTTTTGTGAAGATCATGAGATCCTTCCGCCGCCGCCGCAGATGGGTAACGACAAATCCCGATTAAATTATGCGCCCTTAACTGCATCGCCATATAAGTCCATGCCCCCATATTTGCTGGTTCTTCTTGTGCCCAAATCAAGTTCTTAGCATTCTTATATTTTGCAAGAATTTCATCAATTTGAGTTTTTGGAAGCGGGTACAATTGTTCTATACGTACAAAGGCCATATTTTGAGCACCTAATTCTTCTGCTTTTTCGGTTGCTTCATAATAGAATTTCCCTGAACAGAATACAACAGTATCGATGTTCTCTACTTTTGCATGAGCATCATCAATAACTTCTTGGAAATTTCCGTTGGCCATAGAGTCTAATGTTGATGTAGCTTTTGGATGGCGCAACAACATCTTAGGAGAGAAAACAACTAACGGCTTTCTAAAGTCACGTTTCATTTGTCTTCTTAACAAATGGAAATGATTGGCTGGAGTAGAGGTATTAACTACTTGGATGTTTAAGTCTGCGCATTGCTGTAAGAAACGTTCCATGCGACCACTAGAGTGCTCAGCACCTTGTCCTTCGTAACCGTGAGGCAATAACATTACCAACCCACTTTGAGTTGACCATTTATCTTCACCAGCAGTGATAAATTGATCAACCATAATTTGAGCCCCATTGTAGAAGTCACCGAATTGTGCTTCCCAAATAGTTAAACCATTTGGACAAGCAAGTGAATATCCATATTCATATCCAAGCACTCCATACTCAGATAAAAAGGAGTTATAAATTGTAAATGGCGCTTGATTTTTAGATAAGTTGTTTAAAGTAACAACCTCTTCCTCAGTGTCTTCTGTTTTTACAACAGCATGACGGTGAGAGAATGTTCCTCGTTCCACGTCTTGTCCAGAAATACGAACAGGATGTCCTTCATCTAAAAGTGTCGCATAAGCTAACATTTCCGCAGCACCCCAATCTAACCTGTCCTCTTTAATAGAATTCAGTCTATCCTTAAATATTTTAGAGATTTTTCTGAAGTACTTTTTGCCCTCTGGAAGCGTTGCTAGCTTTTCTCCAAGGTCTTCCAATTTCTTTTTATCTACTCCAGTAGCCGGAGAGGTAATAAAATCTTCTGATTTACCAGGGCGATAACCTTCCCAAGCATCACTTAAGAAATCATAAACTAATGCTTTATCTTGCTTACGAGATTCGGCGAATTCCGATTCAAGGTAATCATTGAATTCTTCAGTTAATTTCTTCGCGTCATCCTTGGTCATAACTCCTTCAGAAACCAATTGACTTAAGTAAATGTCCTTTGGATTAGGATGCTTAGAGATTAAACTATATAAATTTGGCTGTGTGAACTTAGGCTCATCACCTTCGTTGTGACCATACTTCCTATATCCTAATAAATCGATAAAAATGTCACTGTTAAAGTGTTGACGATATTCCATCGCCATTTCCATTACTTGTACAACTGCTTCAATATCATCACCATTTACGTGAAAGACAGGGCATAAAGTAGTTTTTGCTACATCAGTGCAATAAGTTGAAGAACGGCCATCTAAATAGTTAGTTGTAAATCCGACCTGATTATTTGTAACAATGTGTATTGTTCCTCCAGTTTTATACCCATCTAATTGGGCCATTTGTATAGTTTCATAAACAACACCTTGACCTGCAATTGCAGCATCACCATGTATCAACACGGGACAAACTTTTTTATTATCGCTTTTTAAAACTTGATCAACTTTAGCTCTTGCAATTCCTTCAACTACTGGATTTACAGCCTCTAGGTGAGAAGGGTTTGGCGATAAAGTAAGTACGATATCCTTGCCGTTTTTAGATTTGACAAAAGATGTAAAACCTTGGTGATACTTAACATCACCATCAAAACGCTCACCAATTTCAAATTCTTTCCCTTCAAATTCAGAGAAGATATCTTTTGGGCGTTTTTCAAATATGTTTGTCAGTGTATTTAAACGACCTCTATGTGCCATTCCTACAACAAACTGTTCAACGCCGATATCCGAACCCTTTTGAACAAGAGTGTCTAGGGCTGGAATTAGCGCTTCTAATCCTTCAACAGAGAATCGTTTTTGACCAACGAATTTCTTACCAAGGAAAGACTCAAATCCAGTTGCTTGATTTAACTTTTTGTAAATCTCAATTTTACGATTTGCATCATATTGAGGTCTGTTCTTTAATTCTATGGCGTTTTTAAACCATTGAATATGATTTGGCTCACGCATGTACATATACTCAATCCCAATAGATTGACAATATGTTTCTTCGAGATCCTTAATGATATCGCGAAGCGTTGCTGGACCGATACCAATTTCTTCTCCCGCTTGAAAAACCATGTCCATATCGCTTTCTTCTAAACCAAAGTTTGCAATATCGAGAGACGGGGTATAAGTTCTTCTATCTCGAACAGGGTTTGTTTTTGTGAAAAGGTGACCACGATTTCTATAACCGTCGATCAAGTTTATCACTTTAAATTCTTTTTGGAAATTCTCAGGAATTTCTCCTCCATCTTTGAAGTTTGTTCGAGCGAAGTCAAATCCTTCAAAGAATTTTCTCCATCCGAGGTCAACACTCTCAGGGTCTTGCATGTACGATTTGTACAGATGGTCTATAGCGTTTACATCCGCGTTACCAACATATGATACTTTATCCATTATTTCTTGTGCACAGTTTTATGGAATCCCAAATTTAGACAATTTGAACACTTACCACCATTAGAATCTCGAAAAATGACCAATAATCTGTTAGTTTTTTAAAATTAGTGCTCAAAATAGAGTTTTTCCGAGAGTTTACTTAGTACTAAGTACTTAATTTAACCGCTTTATAGTTGGTTGATTAATGAAAATGCTGTTAATAAAAAAAATAAGCTGTTCCTAAAATGAACTAGATGGGTAAAAGAGATAAACTTTTTATTTGTGTCGCAAACACTAATTTAATCTAATATGAAAAAACAAGACTTAATTAAAACACTTTTATTCACCATAGCGTCCATTTTTATTGGAACTGCTGCTTATTCACAATGTTCATTTACTGGACTTGATTCAGAGTATTGTTCTGACGCAAGCCCGGTAACATTGACTGGAGAAACGGCAGGCGGTGTGTTTACGGGAGCTGGAATGACAGGAGATGTATTTGATCCCGCAGCGGCAGGAAGTGGTAATCATGATATCACATACAATGTTGAGATTAATAAAGCAAAATATTACTTAAGGCCTCAAGTTGGTGAGCCATGGGGGTCTACGTCAAATACTGATGCAATGGATTTGGCATTTGGATCTGGAAATTGGACGTTAGGTATTTTAGAATTACTTGATCCAGCAGCTATTTTTACAAATGAAACAGGATTTGTATTTATTGATGGTAGTGATCAAGGTGCTGATGAGCTGGAAACATTTCTAACTGCTAATATTACCGCCATTGAAGCATGGGTGTATTCTGGTGGTAGATTGTTAATGAATGCTGCACCAAATGTAGGAGGAGATATTGATTTTGGCTTTAACGGTTCCACTTTGGTTTATTCAAATGCATCTTCTAGTGTTGATGTGGTTGATTTAAAGCATCCGGCTTTTGTTGGACCAAATACAACAGTCGCAGGAACAATGACGGGCGGTTCATATAGCCATGCACACATTACAGGAAACGACTTTACAAGTGTTCTTGTAAACTCAACAGATGCTACTAATATTGTTGTTTGTGAAAAAGCCTGGGGTGAAGGACGTGTAATGATGGGAGGTATGACGATGAGTAGCTTTCACTCTCCACTATTAGAAGCGAATAATTTTAGAGCAAATTTATTGAGCTACATGGGATATGGAAAGAATAAATTCTACTTAACGGCTCAAGTTGGAGATCCTTGGGGTTCAACGGCTAATTCTGATGCTATGGACTTAGCATTTGGAATGGGGCTTTGGTCAAGAGATATTTTTGAAACACTTGATCCGTTAGAAATTTTTTCCGAGAACACATCTGTTGTTTTTATTGATGGGAGTGATGATGGTGCGATTGAGTTAGCAGCATTTTTACTTGCAAACCAATCGGTTATTGAGAATTGGGTTAATTTGGGAGGAAGTTTATTGATAAATGCTGCGCCTAACGAAGGTGGGGATATTGATCTTGGTTTTAATGGATCTACTTTAATTTATGCAAATCCTTCTAATTCTGTTACTGTTTCTGATTTGGCACACCCGGCTTATGTTGGTCCAAATACACCAACTTCCGCTACAATGACGGGTGGTTCATATAGTCATGCTCATATTACCGGAACTGGGTTTACTGATGTCCTTGCAAACTCAAATGACGCAAGTATTGTCGTTTTGCGCGAAAAGGCCTGGGGCGAAGGTAGAGTTATGATGGGAGGAATGACTACTAGTAATTATCATTCTCCATTGTTAGAAGCAAATAACTATAGAGCTAACTTATTAGTTCATATGTCTGAATTGTATGATGGAACTTTTTGTTCAACTACAAATCAGGTAACTGTTTTAGAGCCAATTGCTTTGACTTATAGTACTAGTGATGAAATGCTTGGAATGGATGGTTCGATTGATATTACGGTTTCTGGAGGTCTTGCGCCTTACTCATTTGACTGGGATAATGACGGTACTGGAGATTTCGATGATTTAGAAGACTTATCTAGTTTGACAAATGGTAGTTATGTTGTTACTGTAGAAGATGATGCTGGATGCCTGTATAGCGAAACAATAACTGTAAATAGTCAACTTGGAATTGATAATCAAGTAAAAATTGCAATGAAGCTATACCCAAATCCTACGCAAGGTGAAACTACGATAGAGGTTGAAGGTAACTTCACATATGTGTTTACTGATTTAAATGGAAAAGTGATTTCACAAGGAGCAGGTTTCAATAAAGAAATAATTGACCTTACTCCTTTATATAGTGGTGTTTACTTTGTTAAAGTATCAACTAATGAGGCTAGTGAAACGCATAGACTGGTTAAGAAGTAACCTATAAATGGATTTTAATTTTGTCCCCTTTCTCAATTTTGAGGAAGGGGTTTTTTGTACAAGAGGGAATTCCTGCAGTGATTCCGATCGATTATGAAAATCGATATCTCAGATGTACTTTGTATGCTTCTCTTCGAATGATAAGGTCGCTGAGAAGAATGGGGAAGTCCGTTTTGTTGAGAAGTTCCAAAAAGTGATTTTGAGGAATGTCAATTTGATATAATAGTTGTAAAAGCTGAGATTCTCCTAGTTGCATTACTTTAATTAGTTTTTCAGCTACGAAATCAATTATCTGGTTATAGTGAAAAGCGGTATTCTCAAATTGTTTGTCAAACATTATTCCATAAAGGCTGAAGTCCTTGGCTATCTGTTTTTGTGTCTTAATAACAAATTCAGAAGAGTTGAATTCAGATTCTACGTTAGATTTGGAAAGAAAGATATTCATAAATTTTTCTACTCTTATAAGTGATGTGTATGATGCACATCTATTTTTGTGTTAGAAGTATCAATTCTATCTAGTACGTAACTTCAAGCTTGGTTTTCCATGCCAAAATTGGGTTGTTATTGTGCAAAAAAAACGTGCACACCCTATTCAGAAATGATAAAATATTGTTCTAACATCTATGATTTAATTGATAACTTGCTCATAAACTGTTGGTTTAAAACTAATTTAGTTTTAATGAATACCGCAACCCGCTTCAAAATCTTTTTCAGGAGACATAAAACTCAAGTTTCCATCGTTATCTTCAGCCATCAAAATCATGCCTTGAGATTCAACTCCACGAATTTTTCTAGGAGGTAAATTCATAAGAACGGTTACTGTTTTCCCAATTACTTCTTCAGGTGAATAATGTTTCGCAATTCCAGAAACAATAGTTCTTGTGTCTAGTCCAGTGTTAACCGTAAGTTTCAATAGCTTATCAGCCTTTTTTACTTTTTCAGCATCAACAATAGTTCCTAAGCGCATATCCATTTTGGAAAATTCATCAAAGGATGCATTCTCTTTTTGTGGATCAAATATTGTTTCAATCGATTTTGTAGCTTCCAGCTTTTCTAATTCAGTTTCAACAAGAGAATCTTCAATTTTTTGAAAGAGAATACTTGGTTTATGAGTTGAATGCCCTTCAGGTATTAGGTCTAATTTTCCTGCATTTTCCCAAGTTGTAGTTTTGAAATCTAAAAATTCAGATAGCTTTTCAGCAGTTGAAGGTAAGAAAGGTTGTAGTACAATGCTCAAGTTCGCAGTTATTTGAATAGCGATGTTCATGATGGTTGCTACACGTTCTGCATTCGCTGGGTCTTTGACCATTTTCCATGGCTCAGTTTCTGCTAAATATTCATTCCCAAGTCGAGCTAGTTTCATTGCTTCGGCTTGAGCTTCTCTTAATTTATAATCGTAAACCAATTTCGAAATTCGAGCAGGAATTGCTTCCATTGTAGCTATGACATCTTTATCAGTGTCAGTTAGTATTCCAAGTGCAGGAACATTACCATTATAATATTTCTGTGTAAGAACTAATGCGCGATTGACAAAGTTTCCAAGGATATTTGCTAACTCACTGTTAACTCTAGTTTGAAACTCTTTCCACGTGAATTCGCTGTCTTTGGTTTCAGGGGCAATTGACGTCAAAACGTACTTTAACTCATCAATTTTGTCTGGATATGCTTCAATATACTCGTGTAACCAAACGGCCCAGTTTCTTGATGTTGAAAGCTTATCTCCTTCAAGGTTTAAAAATTCATAAGCAGGGACATTATCAGGTAAAATAAGCCCTTCATGCGCTTTAAGAAGAATAGGAAAGATGATTGCGTGAAAAACGATATTATCTTTACCAATGAAGTGCACCAATTTACGATCTCCAGTCCAGTAGTCCTTCCAATCTTTATTGTTTTCCTTAGCCCACTGTTTTGTAGCAGAAATGTATCCAATTGGAGCATCTAGCCAAACATATAAAACTTTACCATCACCTCCTTCTACAGGAACCTTTACCCCCCAGTCTAAATCTCTAGTCATTGCTCTTGGGCGCAATCCGTTATCAAGCCATGACATACATTGACCCACAACTTGATTTCTCCATTTTGAGGCATCATGCTGACCTACACCATCTAAAGTGCCTTCCTTAACCCATTCTTTTAACCATTTTTCATGATTTTGCATTGGCAAATACCAATGAGAAGTAGAACGCATTATGGGTGTTTTTCCACTCAAAGTAGATTTAGGGTTGATTAAATCTGTTGGACTTAAAGCCGAACCGCATTTTTCGCATTGATCACCATAAGCATCTTCGTTTTTACAACTAGGACAAGTACCTGTAATATATCTGTCAGCTAAAAATTGATTAAATTCTTCATCGTAATATTGTTCGCTCGTTTCTTTGGTGAATTGATTTTTGTCGTCTAAAACTTTGAAAAAATCTTTGGCAGTTTCATGATGGATTTCACTTGATGTTCGATGGAAAATATCAAATGAAATATCAAAATCCTTGAATGCTTTTCCAATGATACCATTGTATTTATCTACAATTTCTTGAGGTGTGATACCTTCTTTTTTAGCACGCAATGTGATTGCGGCACCATGCTCATCACTCCCACAGATGAAGGCGACATCATGATTATTCATTCGTAAGAACCTTACAAAAATATCTGAAGGTAAATAAACGCCAGCAACGTGTCCTAAATGGAGGGGTCCGTTAGCATATGGCAAAGCAGCCGTAACGGTGAATTTTTCTTTTGTCATTTCGAAATGATGAAATTATTTCCGCAAAGTTACTAAAAGCCTTTGATGAGAGCTAATAATCAGAACTATGAAAGTTTCAATATCTATAAAGCCATTTCAGCTTCAAGAAATCGAATGTCAAATTTTTCCAATTCATTTAAAATTGGAGTATAGATTTCTTTCTGAACAGGAAGTGTAACTCCCTTTTTGTTGAGTGAACCAGTTAGTATCATTTTAGCACAAATTGCTGCAGGAATCCCCACTGTATTTGACATTGAAGTATACATTTGATCTTCACCAATATTTACCATGTGAGAAGAAATTGAATATTTTTCATTGTTTAGTTCATACTCGAATTGATGAACCATCACAAGCATGTCTTTATCCTGAGGATCTAAAGAGAGCTTTGGAACCAGAATTTGCTGTAGCACTTGAGCCGGAGTTGCACCTTCCAATGCTAATAAGGGCTGATCTTCAAATAGTCCTAACCATTCAAACTTGTCATATGTATCTATGCGCTCTGGACGAAGGAAATCTCTAAACTTATCTTCGACAGTTTTACTTGAATTGTATGGTAAGAATGCGTTCAAGAATTTTCTTGGAGTTAAGCCCTCTGTATTTACAAGTTTGTATGTGTCATCTGTCATGCCTAGCTCAATAAGAACGTCCCAAGCTTTACAATACCCTGGCCTCCTTAGCGTTCCTCTGAAAATTGTCGGAATATCTTCTAGCCCATATGTTCTTCTGTAGGAAAGGGAGTCACGATTGGCATAACCTTCAAATTCACCAAAACCATCAACAGATATTTTGTCTAGTCTTCCAAAAAGTCTGTTGTAAGGAATGTATTTATATTGATCATTTCTTTTGAAGCAAGCCGCACCTCCTTGTCCCGCAAGCACAACGTTTCTAGGATTCCAAGTAAACTTGTAATTCCATGGGTTATTGTCAGATTCTGGAGCAATTAGACCACCGCAAAATGATTTGAAGCTTGTTATCTTGCCGCCTTTAGATTTAATTTCATCTATAATCTTCATTGCACTCATGTGGTCAATGCCAGGGTCTACGCCTATCTCATTCATGATTATGATTCCGGCATCTTTAGCTTTTTGATCCAAAGCTTTCATTTCAGGTGAAATGTATGATGGTGTAATCAAATCTGTTTTTAAATCGATACAATCTTTGGCGACATCTATGTGAAATCTTGCAGGTAGCATTGAAATTACAATATCCGCCTTTTCGATTTCTGGTCTTCTTTCAACAGCGTCTAATGCGTTGAAACTTAAGGCAACTCCATTTATATGTCCGTTAATTTTAGATTTAACCAAGTCAATGTCTCGGTCAACAATACGAACTTGCCACTCATGGTTTAAAGAGTTTTCTAATAGGTATCTTATAAGAGATGAAGCTGAAAGCCCAGCCCCTAGAACGAGAATCGTTTTCATAATTATACTTGATTTATATCAAATGTAGATAATGAAACTTCAGATTCAAAACGTTAAATAAAAAACTTTTGAACCGTTAGAGTGTTAAAATTTGTTTTAGGAGTCCAATTCAGTGTCTATTCTTGTGATTTCATTAATTTCATTGTTTTCAAAATACCATACATAGGATATTCCTTGAACATTAGATGATAATAAGTCATCTGCAGTAATAATGGCTATATCTGGCGCTGGAAGCATGTTTACTTGGATGTTGTTAGCGACAAAAGTTAATTTCCCTATAAACAAAATGTGAACTTGATTTACCCGCTTCAATTCCATTTTCTTTTCTGCTAAATGATATGGACAATCCTAGGGTATTTGGGTTGATTATAGAACGATTTTTTTGATTTGTGCTAATTTTATCCGTGTACCAATAAGTTATCGTAAGTCCGTTAGAAAGAACGGTTGCTTTTTTACATTTGTATCCTAAAGTCATCCTAGTCTCATCGAAGTATTTCGTTATGGTATTGGGGTATTTTGTCATTTGTTTCGGTTCTATGCCTTTCGTGCTCGAAACGGAGGCAAATTTTCCTTTTGAACTGTTGGTTAAATAGATTGCTTTTTGTGTGGTTTGATCTAGGACGAGAATCGTATTGTAGAGACACGCCATTTTGAAACCTATGTGCGAAGGCTTATCTGCAAAGTAGACTATCATATTACTATCATTGTAGAGTGCAGCTGATTGACGCGTCTTTAGTGATGTGTCAATTGGAATTATTTCAATTGAAAATTGAATGTATCGCTCTTCTAATTTAATCATGAAAAAGCAAATTTCACGAAAAAGACCAATAGATTTAATACGTAAATTATTTTAAAATAAATGTATGAATGAATCGAGCTCAAATATCAGTCCGTATTGAATCGGAAAAATCTTTTTAAATGCTTAATTTTGTTGGAAACAAGTTTAAAAGTATGGGTAGAGCATTTGAATATCGTAGAGCTGCAAAAGAAAAACGTTGGGATAAAATGTCCAAGTTATTTCCGAAATTAGGTAAAGCCATAACAATGGCCGCAAAAGAGGGAGGAACAGATCCGGACATGAATGCTTCTTTAAGAACTGCGATTAAAAATGCGAAAGGGCAGAATATGCCTAAGGATAATATTGAAGCTGCTATCAAAAGAGCTAATGCAAAAGATGCTGAAGCTTATTCTGAAATGAATTATGAGGGTAAAGGACCACATGGTGTTCTCGTCTTTGTTGAATGTGCTACAGATAATCCCACACGCACTATAGCAAATGTAAAATCATATTTCAATAAAGCAGGTGGTTCAATCGTTGGTAATGGTTCATTAGAATTTATGTTCAATAGAAAATCTGTTTTTGAATTTGAGAAAACAGAAGAGATGAATATTGAAGATTTAGAGCTAGAGCTTATCGATGCTGGGCTAGAAGAAATTGAAGCGGTAGAAGATAAGGTGTTCATCTACGGAGATTATAAAGCGTTTGGTGAGCTTTCAACTGCACTTGAAGGATTAGAAATCGATGTGACAAAATCAAACTTGCAACGTATCCCAACTTCACCTGTTGCATTTACTGATGAGCAATTAGTTGACATTGAGAAAATGCTGGATAAAATTGAAGATGACGATGATATCCAACAGGTATTTACAAATATTGAGTAAATCCCCCAGAAATTATTCTCATTACATATAATAAACTGATAATAAATCAGTTCATCTACCTGTAATGTTATTGTTTAGAACGAATTATGATGATTAAAGGATTAAGATATATTGCTTCTACTTTGCTGGTGCTTGCATTGATTTATGCTTGTTCGACAGAAAAGAATACGCTGTTAAGTAGGTCCTATCACGGGTTAAATGCTCATTATAATGGTTACTTCAATGCGAATGAGCTAATTGATGAGTCTTTAAACACATATCGTTCATCCGTAGAAGAAGATTATTATTCAATTTTGCCGATCGATGCGGTTCCGAACTTAGAAGAAGTTACCGGAATGTATCCGGCAATTGATACGGCTATATCGAAGTGCACGAAAGTAATTCAGGACCATAGTATGCCAAGTAATGATCGTCCTGCTCGAAAGAAGGATGAGCATAACAAGTGGATTGATGAAAATTGGACTACAATTGGTCAAGCATTTTATTACCGAAGGGATTATGAAGGGGCAATGAAGAACTTTAAGTTCATTAAGAAATTTTTCAAAAATGATCCCTCTTTATATATTGGGGAGTTATGGATGGCTAAAACAAATATCGCGCAAGGTAAATTGACAGACGCCAAGTTTAACTTAGATAATCTGGATAAGGCAATAGAGAACGAAGAAACAAGGAAGAAAGAAAAGTCTAAGAAATCAAAAAGCAAAAAGAAAAAGAAGGAAGATAAGATTGCTAAATTTCCGAAGAAAATTCGCTTTGATTTAGAGAAGACTAAAGCAGATTTAGCTTTAAAGAACAACAATAAGGAAGATGCGATTGAGTTTCTTGAATCCTCACTAAATTTTGCAAAGAAGTCTAAAGATAAAGCAAGAGTTCACTTCATACTGGGACAGCTTTATGAAGAAGCGGGCAAGAGTCAGGAGGCAAGTAATCATTACGGTAAAGTGCTGAAAGGAGATGCTCCTTTTCAAATGAGTTTTAATGCTCGGTTAAAGAAAGCATTTTTAGGGGATAGCGATAAAAAGAAAAAAGACCTTCATAAAATGTTGAAGGATGCAAAAAATGCCGAATATAAGGATCAAATATATTATGCTTTGGCGGGGATTGAATTTCAAGAAGGGAATGAACCGAAAGGTATTGAATATTTGCACTCATCAGCGTTTTATTCAACGAAAAATACAAGACAAAAAGGAATGGCATATGAAATGCTAGGAGATATGAGCTTCAGTAAAAGAAGTTATGTAAGTGCACAAAAATATTATGATTCCTGTGCAACGGTTATTAAGGATACTTATCCTAACGCTGAGGCAATCCGGAATAAGGCATCTAACCTAGCTGATCTGGTAGTTGCCGTTGAAACTGCTCAATACGAAGATAGTGTTCAAATGATTGCTGCTTTAGGTGAGAAGGATAGAAAGGATTTCTTGAAAGCTCTAATTAAGAAAACGAAAGAAGATGCAGCAAGACAAAAGGCAAAAGAGGCTGAACGATTAAGAGAGCTTCAAGCAAACGAGAACTTATTTGTACAATCTGGCGGAGGCTCTAAATGGTACTTCAATAATGCTAAAACGCGTGCAGAGGGTCTAGACGATTTTAAACGTTTATGGGGAACTCGAGAAAATGAAGATGACTGGAGACGTTCGGAAAAAATTATTATAGGTGATTTTACTGAAGTTGAAGTTGGAGAAGACAGTGTGGCTGTTGTTGAGGTGCCAGATGATACATTGACGGTTGATTATTTAACTTCTAAACTACCCTTGAGTGATTCTGCTTTAGCTTTATCAAATATCAATCTATTGAAAAGTCATTATAATGCAGGTGTCATATATAAAGAACAACTAAATGAAGATGATTTAGCAATTATTGAGTTTGAAGCAGTTTTGGATAGGAAGATTGAGAATAAACATAATTTGATGTCTGCCTTTCAATTATATAAGCTTCAAGAAACAAGGGATGCTTCAAAGGCTTCAAAGCATAAATCTTATATAATGGATAATTACCCGAATAGTGATTATGCAAATTATTTAAGAGATCCGAATTACTTTATTAAGAAGAAAGAAAGAGATGCGTTGGCTGAACAGGAATATGTAAAAGTTTTGGATAGATATAATAGAGGGATTTATTATCCAGTAATCACTAAGGCTAATATTGTTATTGAACAGGAGAAAGATAATGTCTTTCGTTCAAAATATATGTTATTAAAAGCGCTGGCTACTGGTCAGATTAATGAGGATAAAAGTGAGTTGTTGCCAGTTTTGAATGCAGTAATTGCAGAGTATCCAGAAACTTTGGAAGCAACTAAGGCTGCTGAGATGATTGATATCATCAAAAATGGATATTCTAAAAATGAGCCGTATGATTTTGAAAATAAATCAGCTTTCAATTATGATGATAAGTCTAAACAAATGGCAATTATATTCTTAGATCCGAAGAATGCCTCAGGGCTCGCGAAAACAAGAGTTGTCGATTTCCAAAGAGAATATTTTAGTAGAGATAAATTGAAAGTGAGTTCAAAAATTTACGGTAACGATCAAAGTGTTATTTTAGTAAGCGATTTCGATACTGAGGCAGATGGGATGGAGTACATTCGCGTGTATAAAAAGACTAGAAAACACTTGTTAGATTTACAAAAGGCTAAGATTATGTTGATTACTCCAGAGAATTTAAAGGTCTTATTCCAAAAGAAAAACCTGGCAGAGTACGAGATATTTTACGACGAATACTATTAAGAGATGAAGAAGAGAGGAAATAATTCACACGAAAGTCCGGATCGATTAAATATTATTGTGGAAGGTTCTAAAGTCATTGGAGATATGATCACCGAATCCAATCTGCGAATTGATGGAGAAGTGCTAGGAAATGTGACCTCGGCATCAAAAGTTGTTATTGGTGAACACGGAAATATTACAGGGGATTTAACGTGTGCCGATGCGGATATTGAGGGGAAATTAAATGGCGTCATGAAAGTTGAAGGATTATTGTCATTAAGATCAAAATCTGTTATTGACGGTGAAATAACTACATCAAAACTTGAAGTGGAAGAAGGTGCTCAGTTCTCTGGTAATTGCAAGATGAGCAACTTTACAAGTGCAAGTACGACTAAAGCTTCAACTACTCAACAAGATTTAGTATACTAATGAATAATAAGAAAAAGTCAAATGGCTTTTCAAAATATGCCCGTTTTTCGGCCTTAGGAATCCAAATGGGGGTTATCATCGGATTTTTTTCTTGGCTTGGGGTTTATTTAGACGATAAATACCAATCAAAAACAGACTGGTGGACAATTGGGTTATCGTTATTTGGGGTAACAGCTGCTCTCTATCTTGTCATTCGAGAAGTAATAAAAATAAGCAAGAAAAATGACGCTAAGTAAGCTTTTTTTAAAACGATTTGTACCGTTGGTTGCAGTCGTAATAATAATTCATATTTCTCTGGTGTTTCTTGGTTTTTTTGATGGAACTTTTAAAACGATTGTTGTACTTGATGTCTTGTTGTTTGTAGTTTTTGGCGCTGGAGCAATTTTAGTTTCCCCTGGTTTAGATAAGGAACCAGAAAACTTTGTGAATCGCTTTTTGATTCTAACGACTGTTCAGTTATTGGCAGCAATGTCAATGTTAGCGGCTTTGGCTTATCTAAAAATGCCAGACATGAGAACAGTTGCACTTCAATTTGTAGCTGTATTTGTTGTTTTATTGGCATTACAATCTTTCTTTTTAGTAAAAGGTGTTAAAAACTCTAACACAAACGGTTGAAAAATAACGAAATGTTAGGCCTGACTGAAAAAAAGTGAGGTCTTTTGGAAAATTCCTGTGCTTTAATTCAATTTTTCTCATGTCACTTATAAAAGTTTCTATACCTTTGCGCCAAATTTCAAGCTCTTTAATTAAGATTGAATAATGGCAATTAGAAGTATGATTAAGGCATTTTTAGCAGTAGTAACTGTGATGTTCGTAAGTTCAGCGGTTTACGCGTCTGAACAAGAAGCGTCTTATGGACATGAGGAAGAAAAAGCATTTAACGTAAATGAAATGATTATGCATCACATTAGTGATGCGCATGAATGGCATTTATGGGGTGATGCTCACAATGGAACAACGATTTACCTGCCAATCATCTTGATGGATGGAGGTCTGAAAATGTTCTCTTCTTCTCACCTTTATCATGGTGAGTCGGTGTCCGTAACTGATGCTGATGGGAAAGAATATCACTATACTGTTGGTGAAGGTCCTGCTGAAGGGTATGCGATCTTCCATGAAAAGATTTATAAGTTAGAACATGGTAAATTACATTTTGAAGGAGGACATCCTCACAATGCCAAACCAATGGATTTCTCGATTACCCGTAACGTAGCATCATTGTTCATTACGTTCATTCTAATGATTTTGATTATGTTCTCTGTAGCGAAATTTTACAAGAAGAACGGAGCAGTTGCACCAAAAGGTATTGCAAAATTCATCGAGCCTTTAATTGTTTTTGTTAGAGATGATGTGGCTAAGTCAAATATTGGTGAGGCTAAGTATAAAAAGTACGTTCCTTTCTTATTAACTATTTTCTTTTTCATCTGGATCTCAAACTTAACTGGATTGATTCCATTGTTAGGATCTAATTTAACGGGTAATATTTCGGTTACATTGTTCTTGGCAGTTTGTACCTTGTTAGTGACGGTTTTTTCAGGAAACAAAAATTATTGGAAACATATTTTTGCAACGCCAGGTGTTCCTGTAGCGCTATTGCCAATTATGATTCCTATTGAGGTAGTTGGGATTTTGACTAAGCCTTTCGCTTTGATGGTTCGTTTGTTTGCGAACATCACTGCAGGACACATCATTATCTTGGCTTTAGTTTCTATCATCTTTATTAATCAATCTGCAGGTTGGGGGTTCTTATCCGTACCTATGGCATTGTTTATTTCGGTGTTAGAGTTGTTGGTGGCTTTCTTACAGGCGTATCTATTTGCAATGTTGTCTGCATTGTTCATCGGTGCTGCAGTGGAAGAAGCTCATCATTAATTAATTAGTAACTTTTAAAAACAAATAGTTATGGTAGGTAGTATAGCTGCTATTGGGGCTGGTCTTGCGGTATTAGGTGCAGGATTAGGTATTGGTAAGATTGGTGGTTCAGCAATGGATGCAATCGCTCGTCAACCAGAGGCTTCAGGAAAAATTCAAACAGCAATGATTATTGCAGCCGCTCTTATTGAGGGTGTTGCTTTATTCGGTGTGGTAGTTGGTCTTTTAGGACTTAACCCAGCTGCATAAGAATTGTAGGTCTTGTCGCAACGGTTGGTTGCGACAAGATTTATTAAAAGTTAAAACAGAAATTAACACAAACAAAAAAAATAAAAATGGAATTAGTTACTCCGGATTTAGGTCTTTTATTTTGGACAGGGATTGTATTTTGCATTCTTTTGTTTCTTTTAGTAAAGTTTGCTTGGAAGCCAATCTTAAATGCTGTTAACACGCGTGAAGAGAAAATTACAAGTGCTTTAG
This sequence comes from Crocinitomicaceae bacterium, assembly GCA_022447585.1. Classification (GTDB taxonomy): domain Bacteria; phylum Bacteroidota; class Bacteroidia; order Flavobacteriales_D; family Crocinitomicaceae; genus UBA4466. The sequence continues at coordinate 635,447 of JAKVAR010000006.1, forward strand.
AGTTAGCTGAAAAGACTAAAGAAGAAATGAAAACGCTTCAAGCGGCAAATGAAAACTTGTTGAAGGAAGCGCGTGCTGAAAGAGATTCAATGATTAAAGAGGCAAAAGAAGTTGCGTCTAAGATGGTTGATGATGCTAAAGGTACAGCGAAAGTTGAAGCGGATAAATTAGTTACGGCGGCAAGAGAATCTATTAATGCTGAGAAAGGTGCTGCTATTGCAGAGCTTAAAACGCAAATGGCTGCTTTCTCGATTGAGATTGCAGAGAAGGTTGTTCGTGGTGAACTTGCATCTGCAGATAAGCAAAAAGCATTGGCGGATAAGCTTGTAGATGATATTAACTTGAATTAATAAATTCAACAGATGAAAAGTACGAAAGTAGCATCGAGATACGCGAAGTCTTTATTAGAGATAGCAATTGAGCAAAAAAAGATCGATTCGATTCTTGGTGATATGAATTTCTTGCTTAATACTAACAATGAAACTCGTGATTTCGAAAATTTAATCGCTAGTCCTATTGTTAACGCTGATAAGAAAATTGAAATTTTCGAAAAAGTGTTTGAACAGTTTGAAGACCTTTCTATGTCTTTCGTAAAGTTGATTACGAAAAATGGACGTGAGGCTCATCTTCCGGCTATCGCACAATCATTCAGTGATCAAGTAAAAGAATTCAAAGGAATTGTTCCTGTTACTATAGTTTCCGCAGCTCCTCTCAATGGTGAAACTAAAGAGAAGATTGTGGCTAAAGTTGAAGGATCAGTAAAAGGTCAATTAGAGATAGAAGAAAAAATCGATGAATCTTTAATCGGAGGATTCGTGGTAAGAATGGGAGATATGCAAATTGATGCTTCTATTTCGAGCCAGTTTAATAATTTAAAACAACGTTTAGCACGTTAATTTTGGCGTAGCCAAGTAAACACTACACAAGATGGCAGATGTAAAACCAGCAGAAGTTTCTGCAATATTAAGAGAGCAATTATCAGGGTTCCGCTCGGAAGCTGAGTTGCAAGAGGTGGGTACCGTATTACAAATTGGTGATGGTATTGCACGTATTTACGGATTGAAAGGAGTTCAATACGGTGAATTGATTGAGTTCGATAGTGGACTTCAAGGGATCGCATTGAACTTAGAGGAAGACAACGTAGGTGCCGTTCTTTTAGGGCGTTCTACTGCTGTAAAAGAAGGCGACACTGTTAAGCGTCTTGGTCGTATTGCTTCGATTAATGTTGGAGAGGAAATGGTAGGGCGTGTTGTTGACACCTTAGGTAACCCAATCGATGGTAAAGGTCCAATCGGAGGTGAGTTATTTGAAATGCCAATTGAGCGTAAAGCACCAGGTGTTATTTACCGTCAACCGGTAACTGAGCCTCTGCAAACTGGAGTAAAGGCAGTTGATGCGATGATTCCAATTGGACGTGGACAACGTGAGTTAATTATTGGTGACCGTCAAACTGGTAAAACAACAGTGGCGATTGATACAATCATTAACCAAAAAGAATTTTATGATAGAGGTGAGCCTGTTTACTGTATTTATGTTGCAGTTGGACAAAAAGGTTCTACCGTAGCAGGTATCGTTAAGAAATTAGAGGATGCAGGTGCTATGGCATATACAGTGGTAGTTGCATCTAATGCGGCTGACCCTGCTCCAATGCAGTTTTACGCTCCAATGACGGGTGCTGCAATTGGTGAGTACTTTAGAGATACTGGTCGTCCAGGTCTTATTGTATTTGATGATTTATCGAAGCAGGCGGTTGCATACCGTGAGGTATCATTGTTACTTCGTCGTCCTCCAGGACGTGAGGCATACCCAGGTGATGTATTCTACCTTCACTCAAGATTATTAGAGCGTGCTGCAAAAGTTATTAATGATGACTCAATTGCTGCTCAAATGAACGATTTACCTGAATCATTGAAAGGTAAAGTGAAAGGAGGAGGTTCTTTAACTGCGCTTCCAATTATTGAAACACAAGCAGGTGACGTTTCTGCTTATATTCCAACTAACGTAATTTCGATTACGGATGGTCAGATATTCTTAGAGGGTGATTTATTTAACGCGGGTATTCGTCCAGCAATTAACGTTGGTATCTCTGTATCTCGTGTTGGTGGATCTGCTCAAATTAAGTCGATGAAGAAAGTTGCCGGTACATTGAAGCTTGATCAAGCGCAATACCGTGAGCTAGAAGCATTTGCTAAGTTTGGTTCTGATCTGGATGCCGCAACAAAGTCTGTACTTGATAAAGGGGCTCGTAATGTTGAGATCTTAAAGCAAAAAGAAGGTGATCCTTATCCAGTGGAAAGACAAATTGCAATTATCTATGTTGGTACAAAAGGATTAATCCAAAACGTACCAGTAGAAAAGGTGAAAGAATTCGAAGCTGAATACTTAGATTATTTAGATGCTAAACATGCAGATGTAATGGCGACTTTAAAATCAGGGAAGTACACAGACGAAGCAACTGACGTTTTAGCTAAAGTAGCCAAAGAGTTAGCAGCAAAATATTAATAGTTAGGAATTATGAGTGATGAACAATGTTCATCACTCTGAACTATCTTTTTTAAGTAAAAGAGAATGGCAAATTTAAAGGAAATACGAAATAGGATTACTTCTGTAAGTTCGACAATGCAGATTACTTCAGCAATGAAGATGGTTTCTGCTGCCAAGTTGAAAAGAGCTCAGGATGCTATTACGCAAATGAAGCCTTATGCTGAAAAGCTACAGGAGATTTTAGGTAATTTAAGCGCTACACTTGACCTTTCAGAAAATGCTTATTCGGAAGTTCGTGAAACTAAGAATGTTCTCATTGTAGGAATCACTTCAAACAGAGGTTTGTGCGGTGGTTTCAATAACAATGTAATCAAGAGAGTTAATCAATTGGTTAATGAAGAATATAAGGATGCTAATCCGAAAGTTCTTTGTTTAGGGAAGAAGATTAAAGATTTGTATAAGAAAACGGATAACTATTTTATAAATGAGACTATAGCGCCCGTTGAAGATATTTTCGCAGATCTTACTTTTGAAAATAACGCTATTATCGCAGAAAATTTAATGAACCTTTTCGTTTCGAAAGAGTTTGATAAAGTGGTTGTGGTTTATAACAGTTTTATAAATGCAGCGAGCCAAGTGGTAAAAGCAGAGCAACTTCTTCCAATTATTCCTGCGGTTCAGGAGGATGCTCAAGGTTCTGGAGATTACATCTTCGAACCGGGTAAATCTGAAATTGTAGAAGACCTTATTCCTAAATCCTTGAAGGTTCAACTATTTAAAGGATTGCTGGATTCACATGCATCAGAACACGGAGCTCGTATGACGGCTATGCATAAAGCAACTGATAACGCTGATGAGTTAAGAAGAAACTTAACGTTATCATATAATAAAGCGCGTCAAGCGGCAATTACGAATGAAATTTTAGAGATCGTTGGTGGTGCGGAGGCATTAAACGGTTAATAGAAATGTATACTTTATTAAAAAGCCTTCCAATTTGGGAGGCTTTTTTGCGTTTAGAGTATTAACTTTAAGTTTATGAAATATTTAATTGTACTGTTTTTATTGGTTACCATTAATTCTTTTGCACAAGAACGAGCAAAGTTAATTGAAGATCGTCAAGCTAAAGCCAAACGTATTGAATTGGCTGAAAAGCAAATCGTACAATTGAAGAATGGAGTGCTTCTAGTTCGTTTAAATTTTAGGGAAAAAGAGATTGCATACTATGAGGGTTATGGTAATACAAAGGGAGCTGAGAAAACTAGAAAAAAACAGCTAAAGAGAAATCTTAAAATCGCTGAAGGCTTTAAGGAAACATTCAAATTTTGCCCTGTTTATTTCTTCTCAATGGCGGATTCAAGAAAGCTGATTGATGGAAAGCTAGACTCCGTAACTTTCTATGGTTATAATTTGAAACCAAATGATTCAATAACTTTGAGTCATACCGATTATTTCATCGGTGAGTTTGGTCAAACAGAACAACAAGATACAACAGCTTATTATAAAGGAAGTACACCAAACACGGGGAGTGAATCAAATCCGGAAGGCAAGACATATTATGGAGGAGATAAATTTATCTTAAGTGCTTTAGTCTTAAGAGATAAAAACTTTAATCAATTAAGAGATCCATTCCCTTATTTTGGACGCTATAATCCTGCAGGTAGTATTAATAAACGTTACATTGATGCGATGAAAAAGTTAGAGGCAAGTCTGAATAAATTTTATAGCAAAGTGGTTGGAGTCAAATTGCACTAAGAGAAGAACCAATAATCCTGCCCCTTCTTTTTAGATAAACTTTTTAAGTATTTTTCAATTTCAACTTGTCCTTCTGGTGATGCTACGGGTATAATGATTTGTGGATTGTACATCGCTGATATTGATTTAAAAGATTCGATGCGAATTCCGTAAATGTCCTTTCCAATTTTTCGATCATTGTCGCAAACCCAATGTAGATTTTCATTCGTTGTTTGTAATAACTTGATGAGATCTTTCCCGTTTTTCCCTGCTCCCCAAATTACCAGTGGTCGATTGATATCTCGTTCCAACTTGTTGAAATAATGAACTTTTAAATTGAAGAATCGATTGTCTTTGTAAACCTCCCAATTTCTTGAAATTCGGTCTGGTCTATCTCGCCATAAATGCAGTACTTGATCAATCCCAATAATTTTTAGGTTATTCGCATAAAATCTAAAGCATAAGTCGTAATCCTCAGGGAAAATATCAGGATTAAACCCTTCTGCTTTTTCAAAGTCTTCGCGATGTACTAACCAACAATTAGAAGGAATTACACACTCTTTATAAATTTCTAGTTTGTGCGAGTTTGCTCTTGCAACTTCACAAAGCCAATTATCATATCTCCTAAATCCATCGCCAACAGTACCTTCATCATTAAAATAGCAAGTTCCACCAGTAATTACAGAGCCAATACCATGAGCTTTAAGCGCGTTTGACATCGATTCTAACTTGTCAAACGGCATTTTATCATCAGAATCCATGCGGTGTATCATTTCACCCGAAGAATTAGTGTATCCCGATCTTAATGCTTGCAATAAATTTGCGTGCTCTAAGTGAATAACTTTTATTCTAGAATCGCCTTTTGCATAGGCTTCCAAAATCGACAAAGTGTTATCGGTAGAGCCATTATTTACTGCAATTAGCTCCCAATTGCTGTTAGTTTGTGCAATAATTGAATCAATACAGTCTGGCAAATACTTTGCAGTATTGTGCACAGGCATTATTATTGATATTAAAGCGTGAATTTTTGACATAAAAAAGCCCCTTTCATTGATAACAGTCGAAAGAGGCTTGAAAGGTATTAATTGTTTTTAAGACAACCCTGAAATTTTACCGTCATTATCGATAAACATTCCTTCAGATGCAGGCGTAGCAGGTAAACCTGGCATTCTCATCATTTTCCCTAAAATCGGAATAACGAATCCCGCTCCAGCTGCAAATTCAAATTCACGAACCGTAATTCTAAAATGGGAAGGGCGTCCCAATAATTTGTCGTTATCTGAAAAAGACTTTTGGGTCTTAGCCATGCAAATAGGTAAGTGATTTAATCCTAATTGATCAATTTTACCTAGATCGGTCAGTGCTTGTTTAGAGTAATCAACTCCTTCTGCGCCATAAATCTCTCGTGCAATAGTTTCAATTTTATCTTTAATTGAGATGTTCCAATCGTAAAGTTGCGTAAAGTTGTTCTTTCCTGATTCCACTTCAGAGACAACTGCTTCTGCTAAGTCAGTCATACCATTTCCTCCATCAGCCCATCCTTTGGCAACGATCGCCTTTACGCCTATAGATTTGCATTTTGCTTGAATTAATTCAACCTCTTCGTTAGTATCAGTTGGAAATGCGTTAATTGCTACAATTGGTGTTAAGTTAAATTTCTTAACGTTCTCAAGGTGTTTTTCAAGGTTAGAAAATCCTGCAGAAACACGTTCAACACTTGGAGTATTGTACTCCTGTTTCAAAGCTCCTCCATGATGCCTCAAGGCTCTAATTGTTGCCACAACAACAACGGCTTCTGGTTTCAATCCTCCAGAAACACATTTGATATCTAAGAATTTTTCAGCCCCGAGGTCGGCACCAAATCCCGCTTCTGTTACTACGTATTCAGAAGTTGAAAGTCCCATTTTAGTTGCCAGAATCGTATTTGTTCCTTGAGCGATATTTGCGAATGGTCCACCATGAATTATTGCTGGATTGCCTTCCATCGTTTGAACTAAGTTGGGTTTAACGGCATCTTTCAATAAGATCGCCATTGCATTTTCAGCCTTCAAGTCTTTAGCATATATCGGTTTCTTGTCAAATGTTAAGCCAATGTAGATTCTTCCAATTCTTGTTTTTAAATCTTCGAAGTTTTCGGCCATACATAAAATCGCCATTACTTCCGATGCTGGTGTAATATTGAAACCGTCTTGTCTTGGTATTCCATTAGCAGTTCCGCCTAAACCGATTGTAATATCTCTTAAAGCACGGTCATTCATGTCCATTACACGTTTCCATGCAATTGTTCTTGGATCAATACCTAAATTTCTTGTCTTAGATTGTATATTATTATCAATTAAGGCAGAAAGTAAGTTGTTTGCTTTTTCTATAGCAGAGAAATCACCTGTAAAGTGCAGGTTGATGTCTTCCATTGGAACAACTTGCGAGTAGCCTCCACCGGCGGCTCCGCCTTTAATTCCAAAAACGGGTCCTAAAGATGGTTCACGCAGAACAACAGTTGTTTGCTTTCCAATTTTATTCATTCCTTCCGTTAACCCAATAGAAGTTGTAGTTTTACCTTCTCCTGCTGGAGTTGGGGTCATTGCTGTTACTAGGATTAAGTGATTTGATTTGATTTTGTTTTCGTCAATCAAATTTAATGGAAGCTTAGCTTTATATTTTCCGTATAACTCTAGGTCATCTTCATCAATTGATAGTTTTTCTGCTACATGTTTAATGTGTTGCATTTTTGCTTCTTGAGCAATTTCAATGTCTGATAACACTTTTTTTTTCATTCTTATCAGTTTTAGCTTTGTTAAATCAGCATATCGCTTGTGCTGAGAAACGATAAATATAGCAGAAAAAGAAATTGTTTGTTTCAAAAAAAAGGAAGATTCACGACTTAGGCAGATTATGAAATTTATTGGACTGATTGAACTACATACTCAATTCACAAAGTACCATTCAAAACTCTTTGTTATAGATTAATAAATTTGATTGATATTTAAGTACTTTCACACTATGGCAGCAAATGTGGACAAATTAAATAAGCGCGGTGTAAAATCGAGTTATGTTTCAACTATAATTGGAATATCGCTGGTCTTATTCATGATCGGAATTGTGCTTGGTGGTGTGTTTGGTTTGGAAAATATTCAAAGACAAGCGAAAGAAAATCTTCAAGGTGATTTGTTCTTTAAGCCAGAAATGAATCCTGCTGATATAAAACAAGTAGAACAAGAGTTAAATACTTGGGAACAGTTTAATGAAGTTTTTTATGTTTCCCCTGAGCGTGCAATCGAAGAATTTAGCGGACAAGATCAAAATGCAGATAACATCTTAGCTATTTTTGAAGGTGATAACCCTTTACCTCCTACAGTTGGGTTTAAGCCAAAAGTTGAATTTGCCACATTAGAGGGAATGGAACAAATTAAAGCTGATCTTTTAGCTAATTATGGGGATCGATTGGACGAGGTAAGTTACGACGAAGCTAGTGTCAAGTCTGTTAATCTAGGGTTCAAACAATTCGTTTATTTGTTTGGTGCAATTGCTTTTCTTTTGATTATTGTAGCTGTTGCTATGATTAACAATACGATTCGTTTAGCGCTGTATTCGAAAAGATTTTCAATTAAGACCATGCAACTTGTAGGTGCGACATCTGGATATATTCGAAGGCCATTTCTTATACAGGCCATTGGAATTGGTGTATTAAGCGGCCTAATTGCCATGGCTTTACTCTTTGGGATGTTTTATGCTTTGAATAATTTGGTTGATTCTTTGGAGATAACATACTCTATCCAAATGTTTTTAATTCTACTCGGTTCCCTGTTAATTATTGGTGTAATTATCACTTATATTTCAACTTGGTTCGCTCTTAACAAATATTTGAGAATGAAATTGGATGATTTGTATTAAATTTGGAACATGAGTGCAAATAATTCAAATACTAACGAAATGAGTTCAACGGATAAAAGGTTAAATAAAGAATCGGTTTCATTAAAAGAATTTAATAAGACTGCCCCGTTTTCATTTAGTGCAAAGAACTACAAATTATTGCTCATTGGATTGGGGATTAATATTCTTGGCTTCATACTTATGATTGGCGGAGCAACAGAAGATCCGAATGAGTTTGATGCAAGTGAATTATTCAGTCATACAAGAATAACAGTGGCACCAATGCTAATTGTTGTGGGTTATATCGTTATTGCATATGCAATAATGAAAAGGCCTCAGTCTGATTCAAAATAGTAATAGATGAGTTTTCTTGAAGCAATTATCCTTGGGATAATACAGGGGCTTACTGAATTTTTGCCTGTGAGCAGTAGCGGACATTTAGAATTGGCTAAGGCAATACAAGGTCAAGATTTGACAGGTGAGTCGAGTATGATGATGACTGTCGTTCTTCATTTTGCTACTGCATTAAGTACAGTTGTTGTTTTTAGAAAAGATATCACAGAAATTTTCAAAGGCTTACTTCAATTTAAAATGAATGAGGAGTTTAAGTTCTCAGTGAAAATCATTTTATCTATGATTCCTGCTGCAATTGTAGGAGTTTTGTTTGATGATATCTTAGAAACATTTTTCCATGGACAAGTTTTACTGGTTGGAGTTATGCTAATATTAACTGGTCTTCTTCTGTTTTTAGCAGATAGAGCAAAGAGCACAAATATAAATGTCAGTTTTGGCAATGCATTTTGGATTGGTGTAGCACAAGCAATCGCTATATTACCTGGTATTTCTAGATCTGGTTCTACTATTGCTACTTCAGTTTTGTTAGGAGTTGATAGAGCTAAAGCTGCGCGATTTTCATTTTTGATGGTTGTTCCATTGATATTTGGTAAAATTGCCAAGGATATAACCAGTGAAGAGTTCCGCGGAATGATTTCTGGGAAAATTGACATTGGAATTTCTTTTGGTGCAATTTCAGTAGGTTTTATTGCAGCATTTATTACAGGAATTGTGGCCTGCACTTGGATGATTGCTTTGGTTAAGAAAAGTAAATTGTCATATTTTTCCTATTACTGTTTCATCGTTGGCTTAATTGCTATCGGGTGGGTCTTATTCAAATAAATTATGATCAAAGAATTTGCAGCTGGTAGTACAATCCTAGTGGATAAACCATTAGAATGGACATCTTTTGATGTGGTAAATAAACTGCGTTGGCACCTTAGAAAGAAGATTGGAGTAAAAAAATTGAAAGTTGGCCATGCTGGGACTTTAGACCCATTGGCTACTGGACTTTTAGTTATATGTATTGGTAAGCATACAAAACATATCAATGACCTGATGGTGGGGGATAAAACGTATACTGGTAAGTTTCTTTTGGGTAAAACTACACCTTCATATGATTTAGAATCTGAATTCAATGAAGAGTTCCCAATAGACCATATTTCAGATGAGATGTTTGAGCAGGTGAGACAAGGATTTATTGGCGAACAAGATCAGGTGCCACCTATATTTTCGGCAAAGCAAGTAAATGGAAAAAGGGCTTATGATTTGGCACGTGCAGGAGAAGAAGTTGAGCTTAAGGCGAATCGAATTACGATAAATGATTTCAAAATCGAAACTTCTAATTTACCAGAAGTAAGTTTTGAGGTAACTTGTAGTAAAGGAACGTATATCAGATCAATTGCAAACGATTTTGGGTTGAAATTGAAGTCAGGCGCAACTTTAATTGAGTTAAGACGTACTAAATCAGGTGAACAAAACATAGAAAACAGTAAGAGTGTAGAGGAGTGGATTGAATTTATTGAAGACTCTCCGCTTTAAAAAAGTTAATTTTTGTACCTTTGCATCCCTGAAAACGGAATAACATAAATCGCATTGTTGTTATGAATAAAATGAAATTATCGCAGTTTAACTTTGACTTACCGGAAGAGTTAATTGCTGAGTACCCAAGTGAGAATCGTGATGAAGCACGTTTAATGGTTATCCATAAGGATACTGGTGAGATCGAACACAAAATGTTCAAAGACGTTATCGATTACGTTGATGAAGGTGATGTTATGATTATGAACAACACGAAAGTTTTCCCTGCCAGAATGTATGGAAACAAAGAAAAGACAGGTGCGAAAATTGAAGTTTTCTTATTAAGAGAGTTAAATCGTGAGAGTTTACTTTGGGATGTATTAGTTGATCCTGCGCGAAAAATTCGTATCGGTAATAAGTTATATTTTGGAGATGATGAGTCGTTAGTCGCTGAGGTTATTGATAATACTACCTCCAGAGGTAGAACGTTAAGATTCTTGTTTGATGGCCCTTACGAGGAGTTCAAAAAAGCAATTACTAAATTAGGTGAGACACCACTCCCTAAATATATTAAGCGTGAGGTTGAAGCTTCAGATGAAGATCGATACCAAACGATTTATGCAAAAGAAGAAGGTGCAGTAGCAGCTCCAACAGCTGGACTGCACTTCTCAAGACAATTGATGAAGCGTTTAGAGTTGAAAGGCGTCGATTTCGCTGAGGTTACTTTGCATATTGGGTTAGGAACGTTCCGTCCGGTTGAAGTTGAGGATTTAACAAAGCATAAAATGGATTCTGAACAGATTTCGATTAAACAACCGTGTGTTGATATGGTGAATGCTGCTAAGAAGAAAAAGAAAAAAATTATTGCTGTAGGTAGTACTTCAATGCGTACTATTGAAACATCAGTTTCAACTGATGGCTTGTTAAAGCCTTATGAGGGATGGACGAATAAATTTATATTTCCTCCGTATGACTTTAGTATTGCAGACGTATTGATTACTAATTTCCATACGCCACTATCTACTTTATTAATGATGATTTCTGCTTTTGGTGGGCACGAATTAATGATGAGTGCTTATGAAGAAGCTGTGAAAGAGAAGTATAAATTCTATTCGTACGGTGATGCGATGATGATCATCTAAGCTAAACTTTATTTAGATTAAAAAAGGATGTTGAGTAAATCAACATCCTTTTTTGTTAGTAGTGGTTTGGGTTGCCAAAACGTTAAACACCTATAATTGTATGTTTAATTTGTAGTTAGTGTCGACAAAGAAACTATAATTATCGATTAAATCAAATTATAATAGACTCTTATTCAGATTAATTCTAATTGAATCGTGTATTTAAAGCCCAAATAATCACTATTTTTGAAGCGCAAATTTTCTTTATGGATAACGCTGCATCAAAAATGGGATTTAAAGGAAAAATAAAGGCATACATGGTCTTCACTAAGTTCAGGTTGTCTGCATTAGTTATTGTTTCTGCTTTATCAGGATACTTATTTGTTGGTGGTGGCGACATGCTAGAATTAACTTACCTTTTGTTAGGAGGGCTTTTAGTTACGGCAGCTTCTAATGGCTCCAATCAAATTTGGGAACGTGAGTTAGATATTTTAATGAAACGTACTGAAAACAGACCGCTACCTCAGGGGCAAATGTCAGAAAGAGAAGCGTATGTCGTGGTGACTATCTGTTTAATTGTCGGTTCGACACTTTTATATTTGATTAATATTCCGTCAATGCTTCTTGGTGTAATGGCTTATGTACTTTATGTGTTTGTGTACACTCCAATGAAACGTGTATCTCCTTGGGCGGTATTCGTAGGTGCAATACCGGGAGGAATACCACCAATGTTAGGTGCAATTGCTTATACGGGAGAATTCGGATTGATTCCAGGTATTTTGTTTTTCGTTCAGTTTGCTTGGCAATTTCCACATTTTTGGGCAATTGCTTGGGTGTCTTTCGATGATTACAAAGCTGGAGGATTCTCTTTATTACCCTCGAAATATGGTAAGTCGAAAAACAGCGCATATCAAATCGTGGTTTGGTCTATAGCTTTAATACCATTTAGTCTGTTGCCATGGGTGTTAGGTGTGTCTGGAGTTTGGTCGTTGATCTTTGGGACAATTTTAGGTGTTGGATTTTTCTATTACGCTTACAAACTACTGCTTACTTGTGATGATAAAGACGCGCGAAAACTAATGTTTGCCTCATTTATATACTTACCAATTATTCAATTTGTTTATGTGTTCGATCGTATCGAATCTGAAATAATAAAACTTATATAGTCATGAAACAAGATTTTTCAAAAGACGGAAATAAGGATCAGATGGACAAGGCTAGGAAGAATCTAGTTTATGTTTCAATGTTTAGTATCATCATGCTTTTTGCAGGAATGACTTCGGCTTATATCGTTTCTATGGGTGATACTTTTTGGTTGAAGTTTCCATTGCCAAGCTCATTTTGGATTAGTACTGTTATTATAGGTTTAAGCAGTATTGCAATTCAGGCTGCGGTAATTTTTGCGAAAAAAGGAAATTCAAGCGGTTTAAAGGGGATGATAGCTTTCACATTCATACTAGGCTTGTCTTTTATTTATTTTCAGTTCAAAGGATACGGCCAATTAATTGATAATGGAGTTCATGCTGTCGGGAATAATATTATTGTAACGGATGGTAAGTATGGAGACTATTTTGAAGTAAAATATAAAGGAGACTTTATTGAGGTTAATGGCAATGATTTCCTGTTAAAAGGTAAGTTAATGACAAATGAACAGCTAGATGCTTATCAAGCTTTCATGTCACAATTTTTAGAAGTGAGTGAGACCGAGCCCTTTAATGCAAAACAATACGGGACAGATTTTGAGATTTACTTTTTGAATTCACCATTATTCCAGAAGAATGGAGCGTTTTATTCAGAAGAGGATGGGAAGTTACAATTCTTAGATCGTGTTCGTTTGAGAGATTTAGCTGTTAACGTGCGTGATGGTAGGGGTGATTTTTTTGTAAAGGGTGATTTAGGTAAGGATTTTCATGTATACTATAAGGGAAAAGAATTGCAATACGAAAACCGTCAATTACAAATGAACGGAAAGAAGTTAACGAACTATTTACAGATAAAATCGATGGAAGCAGCGGATACTGCGTCGTCTTATTTATACTTGATTACGTTTTTACACTTACTGCATATTATTGTAACAATGTTTTATCTTTTAAAGCTTGTAATTAATTCATTTTCAGGGAAAATAAATAAAGATGATAATATAACATTACAAATGGGAGCTATCTTCTGGCACTTTTTGGGATTATTATGGCTCTATTTATTACTTTTTTTACTTTTTATTCATTAAACTTGCACATAAAACTTATTAAGCATGGGAGGACACGCTTCTAAACAAATTGACTCTAAAACGCTATGGGGAGGTAAAATTTCGCCATTTAGCACGAGTTACGGAAAACTAATGATGTGGTTTTTCTTAGTATCTGATGCCTTAACATTTGGTGGTCTACTTGTAGCATATGGTTTCACAAGACACAATTATGGTGGGTCTTGGCCTATTGGAGAGGAGACTTTTAATTCGTTACCATTCTTAGGTCATGGATACCCGCTTATTTATGTTGCATTAATGACATTTTTGCTTATTGTTTCTTCGGTAACAATGGTGTTAGCTGTTGAGGCGGGACATAGAATGGATAAAAGAGGTGTTATCAAATGGATGATCGCTACGATTATCGGTGGTTTCTTTTTCTTAGGTTCTCAAGCTTGGGAATGGTCACACTTTATACATGGTTCCGAATTTGGTAAAGTTGAGTTAGCTGATGGTTCTTTAGCGATTGTTAAAGGTCATTTTGGTGAGATTGAAAATTTTAAAGTAACTAAAGCAGGTGCTCATCATCATGAGGGTGATTTAATTACTGATGATTTGATGCATACATATCAGCATGCTGTTGTTGAAGGACATGTTCATAATAATGTAATAACATTGCATGATGGATCTGAAGCTACAATTAATAAAGCTGATAACGAACATGTGCAGTTATTGGTAAAGGAGTCAGGAGGGAAGTATACAAAAGGTGACGTCATAGAAGATGGAGCCGCAATGTATAGTGAGGTAATTAATTCTGGTGAGGCGAATCGAGTAACATATGGAGCTAATCTTGAAGAAAATGAGTACGGCCCTAAACAATACGGTCAGTTCTTCTTCTTTATTACTGGTTTCCACGGATTCCACGTATTCTCAGGTGTGATGATAAACATTTTAATCCTTATTGGTGTAGTTAGAGGTGTTTACCACAAAAGAGGACACTACGAAATGGTTGAGAAAACTGGACTGTATTGGCACTTTGTCGATTTAGTTTGGGTATTCGTATTTACCTTCTTCTACTTAGTATAAATATCAAAAAATTAAATTCTCGGTTATGGAAAGAGATGATATAATTGAATATTCGTTAGACGGTCACCATAGTGAAGAGGCTGGTGTTAAGATTCGTAAAAAGATTTGGTTTGTAACAGCTCTGCTTACTGCAATTACGGCAGTTGAAGTCGTGTTGGGAATGATGATTAAACAGCATTCTGATTTTTGGCCATTCGTTAAATGGTTCTTTATCATTCTTACAATCGTTAAAGCGGCATATATTGTTTTAATATTTATGCATTTAGGTGAAGAACGAAAGGGACTCAAATTCGTTATTTTGATACCATATTTCATCTTTATGATGTATCTAATTTTCATCTTGTTGTGGGAAGGTACGGCAGTAGGTGAAACATTGTCTACTTACGGAAGTTAAAAACATTTACACATGGCTGTAAAAACTACTGCCGGACGAACAAAGAGGATTCTAGCAATTCTTCTATTGTTTGGTCCGGCTTTTATGTTGATATTTATTTCCACGCGAAGTTGCCAGCATAAATTCAAAGAACTTGATGATTTTGGTTTAGCAGGTAACTACACCTTTGTGGATGCGCAAGGGAAAAAACGTAATTCTGCGGAATTTGACAATTACTCGGTATTAATAAATGTACTGCAACCAACCTGTCCTGAAAATTGTTCTGTTTCGTTTTGGCATTTAAATCATTTGATTTATCAAAAAATGCGTGGTAATGCACGTAAAGATGGTTCTTTGAGAATTATAACATTTGTTACAGATGGTCAAGGTAACCCAATGAAGGATCTTTCTGCTGTGAGCGATATGCTCTATGATCAAGTGGAAGGTTATGACCCTAATATTTGGATGGTTGCTTCAGGGGACCCAAAGCGTCTTTATGATTTTGAACATAATGATGCGCGCCTTCTTCAAGAAGGTGAAGAGTATTATGGGGGAGAAGCTTTTCAAGAATTGATGTTACTTTTGGACAAGAATAATCATTTGCGAATGGTGCTCTCTGGTAAATCTGAAGGTATGATAAGAAGGATGAGAGAACACGTGGCTTTGTTGAAAAAACAATATGATAAGGATAATGCTAATCAGAATCGTAAAAACTAGTTTTCTTGTATTACTTTGTTTTTTATATGTTTCTTGCGGACATAAAACAGAAAGAGTATTGCCAATTTTAGGTGAACGCGATGTAGAATATACTATCATTGATGGTGCAGAAGTTGCGGATACATTGTATCATAAAGTCCCAAATTTTGAATACTTAAACCAAGACTCCATAATGATTAATTCTGAGTCTATGAAAGATAAAATTTGGGTAGTCGACTTCTTTTTCTCGCATTGTCCTACTATTTGTCCACCTATGACTGCTCAAATGAAAAGGCTGAATCTAGAAACACAAGATCTTTCAAAGCATGTTCAATTTATGAGCTTTTCAATAGATCCGGATAGAGATACTCCATCTAGATTAGTTGAATACAGAAATATTTACGATATTGAGGTAAACAACTGGCATTTTTTCACGGGTGATGAAGATGCAACTCATCAGTTGGCTAAAAGCTTTTTTAATGGAGCAGAAAGAAATGCTCAAGCTGATGGTGGTTTTGGACATACAGATTATTTTGCCATTGTTGATTATGAAGGATATGTGCGTGGCATATATCAAGGGACAAATCCGGAAAAGGTAGATTTGTTGCAATCTGATTTGAGGAAATTATTAGCTATTGAATATGGAATTACTGGATCAAAATAAGTTAAAAAGAGCGAAAACGCTTATTTATATTTTATCGGCAGCAATTCCTTTATTGGTTGTTGTCTTATTTGGTATTAAGATTGAGGGTGTGAATTTATCTTTTCTACCTCCTTTTTATGCTACGATAAATGGATTGACTGCCTTAATTTTAGTATTGGCATTAGTTGCAATAAAGCAAAAGAAGAACATGAAGATCCATAGATCTCTTATACGATTGTGTTTGATTCTTTCATTGGTGTTCTTAGGCTCATATGTTGCTTATCACATGACATCAGATTCTACGGTTTATGGTGGTGACTATAGAATATTGTACTTAATTATCCTCATTTCTCATATCATGTTAAGCGTGGTTATTGTTCCAATGGTTCTTTTTACTTATTTATTTGCTTGGCAAGGGAATTATGAGAAACATAAAAAATGGGCAAAATTTACATGGCCATTATGGTTTTATGTAGCAATTAGTGGAGTTGTGGTTTACGTCATGATTTCACCTTATTATTTGAACTGAGTAAATTCAAATGCTTCAAAGGTCAATGGTTGAACTTCTCCGTCAACCCCATTCCTCCCTGATTGCCCTGTAAATCCGGGTCTTCCTGGGTTGCCAGGTGTCTGTCCCGCGACTGGGGTTCCGGCTAAACCTCCTTCGCCAGCCTTTCCAGCATTGCCGCGAAAACCTCCTGCTGTTTTGTATTGAAGTTTATCCTCAATCCCGGAGTTGTTTGGATGAATCATGATTTGGACGGTGCCGCCGTTTCCTCCGTTACCGCCGTTTCCTGCATTACCCCCATCTCCACCATTACCAGGACGAGTGTATTTCCCTTCGTTTAATCGTCCATCACGACCATTTCCACCGTTCCCTCCATTTCCACCGTTCCCTCCATTTCCTCCTTTTAAATTGAACGTAATAATTCCTTGAGCTAATGATTTATAGCGTAAAATTTCTCCTGTTCTAGAATTTCTAAGATAGATATAGGTTAAGTTGTCTTCTTGCCAGATATATGAAATATACGTATCGGCATTTTGTCCATTTGCACCATGGAAGCCATGTTCACCATTTTTGCCATCCCTCAATAATAATCGTGTACTTCGATTTTTCTGATTTTGGGCTGAGAGTCCATCTGGACCAGTTAAATCAATAGTTAAATCTCCTTGGAAATTCATGTGAATACTATCATTGATTTGAAATACTTCTTCTTTATCAGTTACTAGGATAGTGAGGTTTGCGGTATTATCATTGAATGATGTTGGTCGCTTAATTATTTTGAATTTCTTGGTTAAACCATTTTTTTGAATGTCTTCTGATATAATAGAAAGTTTACGGTTGTTTGTAATATCTATTTCAGTTCCATCAAGCATCATAGCAATAACTTTGGCTTCAATTTCACTACCAAAATTAACAGGTTCAACTGGGTTATACTCGATATATGCCGTACGTATGTTATGTACGTCTATTTTTTTAACACTCCCACATGAGGTAATAAGTATTATAGATAGTAGTAGAGAAAAGGTTTTCATATATAGGCTTTACTTTATTTTGCGCTAATCTTATAAATAACATCCCAAACTGCTTGGGCTGTCTTTTCCCAATTGAAAAGTTTACTTCTATTAAGTCCAAGTTTAGAAAGTTTATGCATTAACTCATTATTTGAGGCGAGCTGCTCTAGTTTTTCGGCGATATCCTGAACATCAAAAGGATCACAATACAATGCAGCGTCTCCAGCAACTTCAGGTAAGGATGTTTTGTCTGCGGATAGTATAGGTGTGCCGCATTTCATTGCTTCAACTAAAGGGATTCCAAATCCTTCAAAGTAAGGTACGAAGGTGAATATCTTTGCTGCCCCCATTATTTTGGCGAGTTCTTCATGGCTAACGTGTCCGGTGAATATAATATGTCGACGAATTGAATCAGGTATTTCAAAAGCTCCTAATTGATTACCGAATAATTCTTCACCAACAATGACAAGCTTTTCCTCGCTCTTAGTGTTTTTTTCTTTGAATATTTTAAATGCTTGAATTAAACGATCGACATTTTTCCTTGGGTGAAGCGCGCCAACAAACAACAGATAAGGCTTGCCAGAGGTGTATTTACTGCGAATTGCGTCTTGTTTATTTTCTGGTATAGGTTTAAATAGTTCGGAAGCACCATTCCATGCAACAGTTACATTCTTTTGGTGAATACCATAAGTCGAACAAATATCTTGTTTTGAGTATTCTGATACTGTTAGGATATGGTCGGCCTTTTTCGCAAATTTTGGAAAATTACTGCGTAAATAATTTCGCATCCTTTTCGGGATATCTTGAGGGTTATGCTCAAAGTTAATATCGTGGATCACGCCAATTTGTTTGATATCACTTTTTAAGGATAAATATCCATCAGGAGAAAAGAAAATGTCAGCTTTGTATTTTTTTAATGCACGTCTGACAGAATGTTCAAACCAAATGTGAAATAATAAAGGGTGTCGTGCAGGTGGATTTAAAATTACCGGTATTACATTTTTACCAAAAACAAACCTTTCTTCGTACTTACGATCAAAGAATAAAATGAATTCATGTTCAGGGTGATTTTCAACAAGACGCTTTACAACCTCGTATGTGTACCATCCGAATCCTTCCATTTTAGTTGGAAGCAGAAAACGTGTATTTATTGCAATACGCATGAAGTTATTAAAATTGAAGAATGTAATTAGTTAGTTTTTCCTGCCCAATTGTTGTTTCATTACCATGCCCACAATATACTACTGTGTCATCTGGTAAGGTAAACATTTCCTCATGAATAGATCTTTTTAAAACCTCTATATCTCCTCCAGGTAAATCAACTCTTCCAAAACTACCTGCGAATAAAACATCACCATTTATGACAAACTTGTTTTCCGCGTTATAAAATACAACGTGTCCTGTTGAGTGACCAGGAGTAAACTTTACTTCAAATTCAATTTCGCCAAACTGAAGTTGATCACCATGCTTCAATTCTTTATTGGGTAATGATGGAGCAGTATATCCAGAGAAACCATAGACGTGAGCGTAATTTGATACGGAGTTTAAGGTTAAGGTGTCTTCTTTATGCATGTAAAAGTCAATGTCGTATTTAGACTGCACAAAAGCACATCCAAGAACATGATCTATATGGGCGTGGGTTAAAAGCATAGCTTGAGGTATCAAACCTTTACTTTCAATAAAATTCGCTAACTGATCTTGCTCGTGTTTATCATAACATCCAGGATCAATTATCACACAGTTATCCTTATCATAAATAACGTAAGTATTCTCTTGAAAACCATTGAAAGAAAATTTTTGAATAGATATAGCCATTGATTATTTTTTTTACAAAAATAGGATGTTTTGGCAAATCAACTGGTTCAGGCATAATTTTTGAGAAACTCTTTAATTATATTTGTAAAAAAATAGGATTATGAAATACGCATTTTTATTAGTTATTGGAATAATATTAGTAGGGTGTGGAACAAGAGTTCCATACACGAGTCAAATCAAAGATGAATTTGGTTTAGATACCGACAAACAGATGGCTAAAGTTCAGTTTTTTACTTCGGCAACAATCATTTTAGAAAAAAATAAGCGATCTGGAAATCAAACAACGGATGACGATGGTGCTTTAGTTTCTTCTTCTAATACTAACCAGGATAGAATTATTATTCCAAATGGAACAAAATGTGTTTTTGATAGTTATGGTCAAAATCAGGAATTGGTACTTCGATTTGAAACTGGCCAAGGGAAAACAATCTCTTTTGCAATGAGAGAAGGTTCAACTTCAGGTAAATTTTATCTTGTGGCTAATTGGAATGGCGGCTCGAAAGGAGGGGACATCTCATACGGAAATGATATGTATACAGCCACAACTGCGAGTGCTACTGCCTACTTACAAGTTATACGTAAGAAGTTACAGAAAACAAAAAGAAAGGATAGAGTTGTTAAAGGAATGAAAGTTTAATAAGAATATTGAGTTCATATTAAAGGCTGCCCATTTGGGTAGCCTTTTTTATTGGCCTATTTGAATGTTACTTATTTCTTTGATTTCTTCGGGTTTAATGCGTTGCTTCTTGCTGCTTGGCTTAAATAGGAAATAAGAAAGTACACCAAGCATTAAAACATAAAAGACAACCTTTAATAGATACATTCTAGAAACAGGAGGACTAGTGTGTCTTTTGAAATCAATTTTACGTTCTTCTTTCATACCCTAAATTTAAATCTATTCTCTTACCTTTGGTAACAATGAGTATGTCAAAATATATATTAGTAACAGGAGGCGCCGGATATATTGGTTCTCATACCGTTGTTCAGTTAATCAATAGTGGATATAGACCTGTTATCTTAGATGATTTTAGTAATTCAACCCTTGAAATTGTGAAAGGTGTCGAGCAAATCACGAGTACTCAAGTATTAGTTCGTAAGGTAAACGTGTGCGACATAAACTCCACCAGAGCCGTGTTTAATGAGTTTCATTTTGAAGGTGTGATACATTTTGCGGCTTTTAAAGCAGTGGGTGAATCTGTATCTGAACCCAATAGATACTACCGGAATAATATTTTAGGTTTACTAAATATACTTGATTTGGCTGAAGAGTTTAATGTTCAGAATCTAGTTTTTTCGTCATCTTGCACTGTTTATGGCAGCCCCAAAGGGAATAGAGTGGTTACTGAGGAAACCGTGCTGCAAGATGCTAATTCTCCATATGGGAATACAAAAAGAATAGGTGAAAGAATTATTAGTGACTTTGTGAATAGTAAAGTTAATCTGAAGGTTTTGAATTTGAGGTATTTTAATCCTGTCGGGGCTCATGAATCTGCTTTGATTGGAGAATTGCCGGCCGGAAAGCCAAATAATCTTTTGCCGGTAGTCACTCAATCTGCCATAGGTAAATTTGGACCTATAACAGTACATGGGAATGATTATTCTACCGTTGACGGTACTTGTGTTAGAGATTATGTACATGTTGTTGACGTCGCAGATGCACATGTAAAAGCTGTTGAATGGTTAATGGAGCAAGAGCAATCTTTAGAAGAACATATTAATATTGGAACGGGGAAAGGGACTAGTGTTTTGGAAATAATTAATACTTTCGAGCAAGTTTCGAATGTGCGCTTGGATTGGGTTTTTGGACCAAGAAGAAAGGGAGATGTTGAAGAGATTTTTGCGGATGCCTCAAAGGCTTATGACGTTTTAAATTGGCGCGCAAAAAAGACGGTTAAAGATGCTGTAATTGATGCCTGGAATTGGGAGTTAAAATTGAAAAATGGTTAAACAAGGATTAGTCTTATTTATTTGCTTCATCACTTTGAATTCGTACGCACAGTTTGATGGGAAAGGAGAATATGAAGTGTCTCGATTTAGACCTGGTGCTATGTGGTCTTTCACGGGTTATAGACCGGCAAAACCCGGTAAGCCTAATAAATATGATAGACTTATTTTTGACGTTACTTATAATGATTGGACTGGAGAAGAAGACTTGTTCAAAAACAGTTGGGCCTCTATTGGTTTAAATACAAATTTAATGTTTGATGTTCCTTTGACTGAGGGGAATACAATCGCTTTAGGCATAGGCGTTTCACATCAATATACGAATGTCAGACATGATAATAAGTTTATAATAGATGAAGTTGAGAATACTTCAATTTATACATTAAAGGATACTTCCGATTTATTTAAAAAAGGAACTTTTAGTGGCAATAGTTTTGCTATTCCGTTGGAATTGAGGTTTAGGAAGGAAAGTTGGAGGCATTTTAAATTCCATATTGGAGGTAAAATAGGATATCAGGTAAATACCATAGCAAAAACGGTTACGACAATAGATGGGCACAAAGTTGTGAACAAGCGATATGGATTTCCAGACGCGAATCAATTAATTTATTCTGCACATGTGAGGTTGGGACTGAGAAATTGGGCACTTTTCGCAAGTTATAACTTCAATAGAATATTTTCTAGTGCCCAAAGTACGAAGCTGAATGCTGTCCAAATGGGCTTAAGCATATCCTTGTTTTAAATTACGTTTTATGTTTATTGATACACACACGCATCTGTTTTCGGATTCTTTTGATGAAGATCGTGGAGATGTAATTCAACGGTCTATTGAAGCTGGAGTGGAAGTATGCCTTTTACCTAACATTGATGTCAATACAATTGATGCAATGCATGATTTGGAGAAGAATTATCCGAATAATTGTTATTCAATGATGGGACTTCATCCTGGTTCAATTGGTGAAGATTGGCAAGAAAAGTTAAAAGTGATAGAGAAGAAATTATTCGCTCGGAAATACATTGCTGTTGGTGAAATAGGAATGGACCTTTATTGGGATAAAACACACATTGATGCCCAGCGTGAGGCGTTTAAAATGCAAGTAAAATGGGCAAAGGAACTGAATTTGCCTGTTGTTATTCATGCGAGAGAAGCATTCCAAGAGATTTATGAAGTTTTAGATGATTTGGATGACGAAAACCTTTCAGGGGTTTTTCATTGTTTTACAGGAACCTTGGATGATGTGGCAAAGATTAATGATTATCACAATTTTAAATTTGGGATTGGGGGAGTGTTGACGTATAAAAATGCAAAGCTTGATCGCGTGGTTCGCGAAATACCTTTAGATCTATTGATTTTAGAAACTGATTCGCCGTATTTGCCTCCTACACCGCATCGAGGCAAAAGAAATGAAAGTTCATATTTATTGCATGTTGCTGCGAAATTAGCGGAGGTTCATGGTGTTACATTAGCCGAAATTGAGCATCAAACAACGCTAACTGCTAAGAATTTATTTAATTTACCCACTTAAATCAATGAGGTTGTCCGATGAGCCAACTATCATACACCAAATGCAATTAATTAAAATGAGATACGTATAATTGATGGAAGTAAAACCTAAAATACTTATAATCTATACAGGTGGTACAATCGGAATGATTAAAGCTCCTGAAACTGCTCAATTGACAAATGTGAACTTCGACCATATTTATGATCATGTACCTGAGTTAAGAAGATTGAATGTAGAACTTGAGACGTTAAGTTTTGAAAATCCAATCGATTCTTCAGAGATAGATATAAAGCATTGGAAGGAAGTAGCTCAAACGATCTTTGAAAATTATGCACAATACGATGGGTTTGTCGTGTTACATGGTTCTGATACGATGTCATATTCGGCATCAGCTTTGAGTTTTATGTTTGAAGGGTTAAAAAAGCCAGTCATTCTTACAGGTTCTCAATTGCCAATCGGAATTATTCGTACCGACGGAAAAGAAAATCTAATTACATCTATAGAAATTGCAGCAGCTAGAAATGGTGAAAACGAACCCTTAATTCGGGAAGTTGCCGTTTATTTTGATTACAAGTTGTTTCGCGGAAATAGAAGTATGAAGGATTCTGCAGAGCACTTTGAGGCTTTCAAATCTCCGAATTATCAAGAACTAGGCGCTGCAGGAGTCAATATTCGTTACAATACTAATTTGTTTTATTACGCTCCTGAATCAGAGTTCAAAATAAACACTGATTTCAATGATCGAGTGGCGCTCTTAAAGTTGTTCCCAGGAATGAATCATGAACTTTATCAAGGCGTTTTTGATGCTGCGAAAGTAGATGGGGTTGTAATTGAGACTTTTGGAGCGGGAAATGCACCAAATTCAAATGGGTTTCGAAATTTAATCTCTAGTTTTATTAATGAGGGAGGGGTAATTTTAAATATTACCCAGTGTAACTCTGGTGCGGTAAAACAAGGCCTTTACAAAACAAGTTCATTGTTCAATGAATTAGGAGTGATTAGCGGAGGTGATATGACGACGGAAGCGGCAATGACAAAAATGATGTCAGTGTTAGATCGAAATAATCTTTCAAAAACTAAAGAGCTATTAGCGAAAAACTTACGCGGAGAAATCACACTTTAATAGAAAGAAAGGGCTTTTAGCTGTGATTTAGTGAAATTCATTTCTTACTTTAGTCGCTTCTAAACGGAGAGGTGGCAGAGTGGCTGAACGCGCACGCTTGGAAAGCGTGTTTACGGAAACGTAACGGGGGTTCGAATCCCCCTCTCTCCGCAAGGGAATAACGGACAAAACTGATTTAGTTGTCCCCTTTTTTCCATGAAATCCCACATATACAGGCAAATATGAAATTCAGTTTTGGTGTTAGACATTTATTTTCATCAAATGAGAGGAATTCGGGAAATATGGAACCTACAGCCTTATGTTTTAGTGAATCGAAGACTTACTAGAGGTTTCAGCGATATTTTTCAAAATGTTCGATTCTTTTTGAGAAAGACCTTTCAGTACTTGATCGGAAATATGTTGGACAATCGGGTCCTTTTGGGCATCAGTAATGATGATACTTCTACTTGTCTCATCCTTTGTGATTTCATAGAAAGAATATTTTCATTAGATAGTGTCCTTACTTTAACCCTATACTAATTCCATCTTTGATTTTATTTGCTTGTCGCTCATTATCGAGACCAGGATTGATCAAATAGATTATGAGTATGAATAAACCTTCAGGAATCGATTAATCAATCGATTGTTCAGCTGGGAGTTATATCCGTTTTATGAAAACGCTCAATCATATTAAGTGAATGCGCTCTATTTGGTGAAAATCGATCCCACGAATTGCTTCAATTTGCGTATCGTTGAATTTTTTGTTTTCTGATCAATGATTTTTCCGCACTGTTTAACATTTTAAATTAATACTGGAATTGAATGCTAAGGCCTTCTTAGCCATAATTAGACACTAAGTATTTTAACTTGTGTTTTGCTTTGTGGTTCATCTCAATAATTTCCCAGTTTGGGTTTTGTATTGAATCTCCTGATAACCTCTGTTCTTAATCAAATGGTTTAATTAAATGTGATTCTTTTATTTTAAAAAGAAAATATTAAATTTGTCTGACCATTATTAAATTTTTAACCACTGACACTATTCTATATAACTATTCCTAATTAAATTTAACACTCTTTTTGTTCCACACACAAAATCACTACAAATAGTGTAGGAACAATAATTAATTGAATCACTATGATTGAAAAGAAAACAGAAAAACTAAATTTTCCGCTTCAAATTATAGCTCCTATGGCTGTTTATAGTCGCTTACACACTGTTTTTTGAACTCATTTATATTCACTGACAATAATATTTATTGATATGTGGGGATTCCGAAAACCACTAAATTAGAGTAGGAACAATAATTAATTTAATCGCTATGATTGAAAAGAAAACAAAAAAACTTTCTTTGGATGCATTCAAAGCAAAGTCTGAACTAGAAAAAGTAGATATTAACAATCTTGGAGGTGCTCTATTGGCAGCTTGTCACGATGGAACTTCTGTGCCAAAACCAAAAGAGCCAAAAACATCATCTACTTGTTTATTCCCATCAAACTACAATTCTTGTAGATGTTGCTAGACAAGATTTGAATTTAGGAGTCTTGTCCTTTGGCAAGACTCCATTATTTTTACACTCATCTTTTGAACTCTCTTAATGTCGATTGACTCTTCAGAATACTCTTCTCCATTCATTATATTAAGATCCCCGCTATTTCCTTACGAGGTTTTATTAAATGCTTATTCTAAGAAGCCGAATGATAACTCCTTTCAAACAGAACTAATCGCCTTTTTTGAAAAAAATGAACTCGCTAAGAAAGCGTTATATGTAGGGTCTCCTTCTTTGTATAGAGAGTTTACTGCGTTCATCGAAGTTTCCGGTAAGGTTGATAGAAAAAAAGAAAGGAAATTAACTGATAGTCTCCTGAAATATTTAATCAGGATGACAACTAGATGCACTCCTTTTGGATTATTTGCTGGTTCCACAATTGCTAATGTTGAAAACAATAATATTGATCATTCTTCTAGAATTGAAGTCACGCTAGGAGAAGAAATAAAGCTTCATAAAAGCATCAGTATGGACTTTTGGATGAAGCTTTACCTCAAAGTAACGTCGATTCCGGAAGTACAAAACGCCCTTTCTTACTCAACTAACACCACGCTAAATAAAAAAAATAATGTTTGGAAATACACGAAAATAGATTTGCTAAAATCCAGTGATTTTACAGAGTCGTTTAACATTCCGAACAATTCTATACTTGAAGAGATAATAGCTAGGTCGGAAAAAGGTATAACCCTTCAGGAAGTTTCTGACATAATAGTCAATCACGGGTTTGAAGAGTCTGATGCCCAAGGATATATACAAGAGTTGATTTCGTCTCAGGTGCTTATAGATGAACTGTTCCCAAATGTAACGGGCGAAAAATATACGGATATTTTATTGCAGGAATCAATAAGATTCACGACTAATTTATTGCCTGATTTACAGTCAGAACTAGTGAAACTAAAAAAATGGTTGAATTCTAATAATAGCCCGCAAGAATTTTCCATCGCAGAAAGTGATAAATTGATGGCCGATCTATCGCGAATATTGGATGACAGTGAATCAGGTCATTACAATCCTCCTCGAGTTCAGACTGATGCCTACTATGATGTGAAATCAAGTAGCTTGGCAAATTTCCCGAAAGACGAACTTAAAGAGTGTCTTGAGCTACTCAGTATGCTTTCTCAGGATACTGAAAAGGATTTAGAAAACTTCAAGGAAATATTTCATGCTAGATATGCCGAAAACGAAGTGCCTCTTTCTTTGGTACTTGATCCTGAAATTGGCATTGATTATACAGGTGAAAATTTGGCTCGCTTATCGAACAATGCGGAATCATTGGAGCGCATAAAATGGAATGCTGTTACGAAGTTTAAATTTAACTTATATCAAACGGCACTAAAAAATAATTCACGCATTATTTCACTAGACAAATCTGAAATTGAAGATTTAGGGATCGACTCTGAATTACCGGATTCATTTTCGATTTTGGGTAATATGTTTCAAACAGATGAGCAGTTTTCTTTTCAGCTAAGTGGGGTCATTGGGCCTTCTTTTGCCAATCTAAGCACTCGTTTTTGTCATGGAAATCATAATTTCAAGCAGGAAGTTCTTGAGCTCATGCAAAAAGAAAATGATCACTATTCACATAGTATTCCTGCGGAAATATCGCATTTCCCTAATGCACATTCAATTCCGCTTATATCGAGACCAAAATTAAGATCATATGAAATTCCATATTTAACGCGATCCACCGTTCCAATTGAAAATCAATTAAAGATAGATGATCTCTACTTGACAATTGTCCAGAATGAATTACTTCTACTTTCTAAAAAACACGGAAAACGGATCATCCCAAAATTAACGAATGCTCACAGTTACTTTCAACTTTCTAATCCTCCGATTTATCGATTTTTAGGAGATCTGCAGCAGCAAAATAGAAAGTACATCCGTTGGGACTGGGAGTTCTTAAAAGGACAACCCTACCTTCCTCGAGTTTGTTACAAGAACATTATTCTGTGCCCTGCCGTTTGGAGTATAAAGAGTAAGTTACTTTTAAAAATTGAGAAAACTCCGAAATCTAGTTGGAATGAACAATTTCAAGTAATCCGAAAAGATTTAGAAATTCCACGTTTTGTTGAACTTTCTGATGCCGATAATAACTTATTA
Source organism: Crocinitomicaceae bacterium (assembly GCA_022447585.1). GTDB lineage: Bacteria > Bacteroidota > Bacteroidia > Flavobacteriales_D > Crocinitomicaceae > UBA4466. Next base: position 663,021 of record JAKVAR010000006.1, read on the forward strand.
CTTGATCTTGAATCAGAACAGGGAGTTAGAATACTAATTTTGGAGACTAGGAAAACAGGTGCAGATTTTGCTAAACTTAAAGAAGTCCTCTACTCCGAGAAGAATTTATTGGTCCATAATGAAAGAGGCTCATTTACCAACGAAGTAATCATTCCTTTTGTAAAAGAAAAGGTGGAGGAAAAAATTCCAAGATCCATCAATTCAGCTATTGGCGAAGACGTTTCTAAACGAAAGTTTAGTCCTTGTGAAGACTGGGTTTACATAAAAATATATGCTGAAGCAGGAGTTCTTGATAAACTGCTGACTGAAAAATTAAATCCAATAAACGAAGCACTTCAAAAAGATGGGATTATTAGTAATTGGTTTTTTATTCGATACGCCGACCCAGATTATCACATTCGTATTCGTTATAAGCTGATAGATAAAAATGAATTCAGTAAAATAGTAAATGATATAAACGATGCGTTAAAGGATTATGTTAGAGACTTACTCGTTTGGAACGTTACAATTGACACTTATGATAGAGAGTTAGAGCGTTATGGCGATAGCTCAATAGATATTACCGAGTACTTATTCTCTTTAAACAGTCAATTAGTTTTAAACTTACAAACTCGATTGTTTTCAAATGGAGAGTACGACGTTTACAAGTTATCAACGGCACTATGTATTTCTCAGGTTATTCTCTCTGCATTTACGGAAGATATTACTGAGCAACGCAAGTATGTACTTTTAGTAAGAGATTCCTTTGCCAAAGAATTCAACGCTGAAGGTGGTTTATCAAAATTAGTAACACCTCGGTTTAGAACGGAGCGTGCATTTCTAGAACAACTATATGATTTTAAAGAACTTACAAATCCTGTTCTTAAAGCTGTTAAAACAATGGCTGAGTCGCTCCGCCCCGTTTATCAAAAACATATTGAATCTATTATCGAAATAGATTTTCCAAATGGAGAACTTACCGAAATGTATACACTCATTAGTGGTCATATTCACATGTTTGTTAACCGATTTTATAGTAATGATCAACGTTTTTTTGAATTTATTATTTACGGTGTCTGGGAAATATGGTTAACATCAATTGAAAAACGCCAAAAGTCAAAATAGCTGAACGATGAAATTTAAAGCTTTATCTTTTACGAAAGACGAAACAATTATTATTGAAGAGTTAATTGAATCAATAGGTCAATCCTTAATTACTCACAACAAGGAATTTGAACTGGAATCTCCTGGATTAATGCAAGGTAGCACGGGACAAGCATTATTTTTTGCCTATTTATACAAATGGAATGGAAACCAGATTTACCTCGATCAAGTTGATGAACTACTAGCTGATATATTTACCAAACTAAGTAGCGTGCAAAGTTATTCGCTTTCGAGCGGTTTAAGCGGAATTGGTTGGGCGATTAATAATATAAACAGTTTAGGAATTCTTGAGATAGATGTTGAACCTTTATTAAATCAATTAGATCAAGTTTTACCTTCGTTAATGTTAGAAGATATTAAACGAGGACATTATGATTTAATATCTGGATCATTAGGTGCTGCTCTATACTGTTTGAGTCGACATTCAAATGAAAATCACGATGTGTTGTCGGAATATATTCGTTGCCTCGAAATCTGTTCTGTCTTAGATAACGGAAAACGAAAATGGGCAGTTTACTCGGAAAACGCAGAGCAAGAATCTAACTACGATCTAGGGTTGTGTCATGGGAATACAAGTATTTTGTCCTTCCTGATTAAAGCATATAATAATGCGATTGAACCCGATTTATGTAAACAGTTAATTCAGGAATCCGTTAACTATTTAATGAGCTTAATTACTACTCCGGCATCAGGTATGCAGAATTGTCACTGGCCGAGTATTATTACGGATACAGACAGCAGTGGCACTAGTCGATTAGCATGGTGTTATGGTGACGCAGGAAATGGAGTAATTCTGCTAGAAGCAGCAGTTTTATTGCAAGATGAAGGTTTAAAAGAAAAAGTTATTGAAATATTAAAACACACAAGCGAGAGAAAACACTTAAAGGACAACTTTATTCGAGACGCTTGTTTGTGTCACGGTACCGTTGGTTTAGTCAATATTTTCCAAAAAGCATTTACTCTTTCTGGCACTCCTCAGTTTGAGGAAACAGCTCATTATTGGACGATGAAAACATTTGAAGTCCAAACACATAAAGAGACTGGTCTTTCAGGTTTTAAGACATTTTTTGACAATGGTGTTACTGCTGAATATGTTGCTACTGCGGGCTTTTTAGAAGGTACAGCAGGAATTGGAATTGGTTTAATTACTGCAATCGTTCCCGAATTATCTAGTTGGAATAACAGCCTGTTACTATAATTTTCAAGATGGTAGAAGTAAATGAAGTTTCAAAAGTTGGGCTAGGAACATATAGAATGGATCTTAATTATCTTGATGTTCTAAAATATGCAATAGATCAAGGATACAATTTGATTGATACCGCGTCGAACTATCGAGGAGGAGAATCTGAAAAAATGATTGGATACTTCTTAAAAAACCATTCGCATTATCGTTCAAAGATGTTCATTATTTCTAAAGTTGGTTATATTCCATTTGATCTTAAAAAGAGCAATCAACTGAAAGAATTCCTTTCTACCAATCGAATTGAAAAATCAACAATACAAACAGACTTTGACTTTTCTATAGACCCCGAGTTCATCGATTTTCAAATCAATCAAAGTCTATCTAGGATGAATATTGATCAAATTGATGCATACCTTTTGCATAACCCCGAGCGAATTCTTTCCAGTCGAATACCAACAGGAAAGCAAGCCTTAAGTTCAAGAATTTATAAAGCGTTTATCAAATTAGAGCAATTGGTTGAACAAGGGAAAATCCGCTATTATGGTATTAGCTCAAATGTGTGTTTTGATCCAAAAGATGAAATTTCCATTGACATCCAAGAAATCGCAAAACTTGCCTCTTCGATCAACGAACATCATCATTTTAAGTTTATTCAGTTTCCTTTCAACTTCAAAGAGCAAATGGCAAGGGATAAAACATATGCAGGAAAGAGCTTAATAGAATTCGCAAAACTGAATAACCTCGTTACTATTGGTAATCGTCCATTAAACATGAATGATAATGATCATGAATTTCGCTTCGTAGATTACTCAGATCGATATAGTGATTTTAATGAACCGCTTTCTGATCAAGGTTTTATTGAATTTGAGAAATTAGTTGAAGAACGACTAAAACAGGCAACGGAACAAAATATGAGAATGCTTGATTTTGAACCAACCAAGATTTTATCCTTAGCACGAAAGCAATTTCAATCTACCACTGGAGTGGATAATTTCTTCAACAATCAACTTCTTCCCTTCTTTAAAACTTTTTGCGAGAATCCTCAAGATCCTATTTATAAAAAATCTTCCGATATTGCTCGAGACATGAAATTATTCGCAATGCGGAATATGACTATTAAATCAAAAAAAATGATGGCTTCATTAGGCTCTATTGGGGTGGAAGAAAAAGAAAACTATCCGTTAACTGCAGTGAAGTATTATTTAGATAATGTTGGATTGGATCATGTACTTATGGGGATGCGAAAAAAGGAATATATTGATGATTTGGGTAAGGAATTTATTGCGCAATAAAGACTCAAGGACTAATTATTTTCACAAAGAATATTTAGCGTTTCTCGATTCATTTCTAAGAGATAAAACAAACGTTTCTCTTCCATTTTAGCTTCCAAATGACTCTGTTGAGCAATAATTAGAACATCTAAATTAACTGCTCCTTGATCGTATTTTGTTTGTACACTCTTAAAATTGAGCTCAGCAAATTTCAAACTGTTTCTAGATACTTCCAATTCAAGTTCTGTACTACTAATTTCTGACTTAAGTCGGGCCAGTTCAACTGATAATTCGTTTGTTAATTTAGTATTAGAAAGCTTAATTTTCTTTAACTCAATCTCTCTACGCAGAATATCGCTTTTCACTGAGTATTGACTGAAAATTGGGATCGTAAGTCCCAAATTTACTGATTGATAAAAGTTATCTTGTAGTTGATCGCGAAAAGGTTTTGGTGAGAATTGCCCATTTGGTTGGGTCACAACATTGTTCCCAGAATAACCGGACCCTATGGACCCGTTCAAAGCTAAGTTTGGTAAATACCTTCCTTTCGTTTGTTTCAATTCCAGCATTTTCAGCTCCTCTAAATATGTAAATTGCTTAATTTCAGGAAAAGAAGAAACATTGGGTGAATTAATATGTGCTCGAGTATTCTGTTCTATTACAACAAATGATGTATCTAATGGCTGATTCATAAGCTGCTGAAGCAATAATTTTGAATATGTTAAATTATTTCGTGAACGTATTACGCGCGCTTTAACCCTTTCAAGTTCTCCATTAATTTGATATAATTCTCCATTTTCAATCTTTCCGGCTTTCGCCAATATCTCAATTCGTTTTGCCTGTTTACGAACTAGATCGACTTGTTTTTCATAGATTTCTAATTCAGATTTGTTGAGTAATATTTCAAAGAAATTTGTCACTACATCCATTTTTAAGGCTCTTTCAAAAATTTGGATGTCTATTTCCCTGCCTTCTAATGATAATTTGTTTATTTTCGATCGTAAATGCGTTTGTAAACCAGAAAACAGTGTAATATCGCCAGAAAGGAAAAGATTGCTGAACTGGACTCGATCCGTAGCAAATTCATTGGTGAAAGGATCAATTGTTTGCCCCCAATTATACCCTTGCGTCACTCCAGTGTTCACTGAAGGAATAAAGCGGTATTTCGTCTCATTAATATCAATTTGTGCTAAGTCAAGACTAAGTCTTTCACTTTCCAGTTCAATATTGTTATTTATTACACTGTCTAAGCACATGTCGAGCGTCCAAGACTGGGAAAATCCAAGACTGGGGAAAAGTATTAATAGAAGTAAAAAGATAAATACTTTGGGCATAATTTGACTATTTATTCGAAAAATATTGATCAATGGGATTGTCATGTTCAAATTTCCAATAACTAAAAACAATAGGATGATCTTCTACATCGTACTTGAAATGTTTGGGATTATTTTCAATGTTTTGATCTAATTTCAAATAATAATATTGAAAGAGGGAATTCCCTTTAGAAGTGAAAATAGTTTCCCATGAAATAGCTTCTAAACCAATGTTGTGTCGGTTCTTGTTAACTGCCAAGCGTCCCATTAATTCATACCTCATTTCGCGATCAAAATTGAGATTGGAATCACTTTCTAACAACTGAATGAAAAGATCCACAATTTGCCCCGTAGTGTAGATGCCATGCAATGCACCATATAGCCCTCGATGATCCGTTTTATCATTCGAATATTGCGCAACAGTATCATCTGGATCAACAACGAAATAACTTTGAGTGTTGTAGGTCGCCATGTTAAACACACAATGAGAAGCTTGGTGAATAATTTCTTCAAGAAAAAAAGTTGTGTTTGAGTATTCATTAACATTCAAAAAAATCGTTCCTTGGGCTGATCTCGTAGCAAAATTTCTGAGTCTATTATTTGAGAATAATACGATTCGTCGCATAGTTCTTACATATCGAGCATATTCTTTTGGGAAAACTCGTTTAAGCAAACCTAGTGCCTCGTCAATCATTGGTGCATATGTGCTTAAATCTACTTCTGATGCAGCTACAAACTTTCGCATTTCCTGTTCATCCCTCCCTGCCCAATGATAAAAATACAGACTTGCGAATGAATCTATACTATCAGTTATTTCAATGGTTTCACACACTGAAGAATAACGAATCTCTTCAAGTCTAAAGTCGACCTGGTGACCGTCTTTAGTTAAAACGATTTGATCTTCTTCTGTATATTCAAAATCCAATACATCAGAGCACAAATTTGTAAAAAGATATGCGTGTTTTGGTAGAAATATAACTCCACGATCATTACTCGACACTGAAAATTTTCGTCTTGATTTATTGGAGTAGCCAAATAATATTTGATCAAGGCTTATGAGCTTTTTTTCGGAATTAAAATAACTAAAAAGCAAAGGTTCCGTAAAAATATTATCGTTTTCAAAATCTATTCGATCGAAAATGTTTTCATCTTCATTATACAACATCCTTTTGATCAGGTCAATAAAATAGTCTTGCCCTTCGTCTAAAAGTTCATCTATGTTAATTTCCATTTCTAATCGTTATTAATCGTTTCGCATACAACTCTTTGAATACTGAAACTAATTCCTGTTCATTTGCTAATTCGTCAAACCCTTGGATTGCCAAGAGATCTCGTAAGGATTTCTTTCCATCCATTACGCACAGTATATCAGCAATTATTTCAGGTAATTCATAATCTATGTTACCATTATTTATAGACCATTCTTCAGTTGACTCACCTTGTTTCATCTTATGTAATTTTAATACTTCACTATCGGAATGAACTGCAAAAGAAGTATCTATTGAAACCTCACTAGTTTGATTTTTCTGAGCAATAAAGAACCAATTATCATAAAAGCGATGGCGCATCGAATTTTTCATAAACAAATGCGGGGTTTCTAAAAAACTATTCGCCAAAATGGTGTATTCTTTGTCAACGAAAAAATCGCAAATTTCTTCCGCTGTCAACATTTCTAATTCATTACTGAAAAAGTATTCCAACGGTCCAAAATGAATAAACAATCCTTGATCTGTAAGCAATCGGTCAATCTGTTTCCAAAGTACCTTTAGCGGAAGAACGTCTGTGAAATAAATGGAGTAAATATGTTGAAATGAGCAATCATCCATATTGATTTTTGATACATCGCCAATCATGAATTCTACCTTTTCGTCAATTTTACGAGATAGATCTTCTGACATCTCTACTGTTTCTCTTTGAATCGAATCTTCTACTGTTCTGCAATTTCTGGTGATTTGATGACAAATATCCCATGTTTTGAGACGCTTCAAATAAAGGGTTGTCCAAATCATCATGAGTGACTTATCACAAGCAACAACTTTCTCGTATCGATGCGCAAAGTCAACAGCATACCTACCGTTCCCACAACCTATAAAAAGCGCCTTTTCGCTTGGGTCTATTGAGATCGATTGTAGTTGATTTTCAATAAATTCAGTAATTGTTTTACGTTGTTGATGCGCATCTGAATTACTCCAATCCCTTGTTAAGTATTCAAAATTATAGTATTCATGCTTTGATACGTCGGGGGATGGTGATAACAAAAATAAATCTTCAGACGAAAGGTGCTCCAATAATTGAGCTTTTGCAATTGAGTGTACATTTTTTGCAAAGTCTTTCGCTTCACGAATAAGATTCCATCGTCTTCGACTAGATGGCAATTCCAGTGGGAAGTTTTGCTGAAAATCATCCTCACTATAACTAAATTCCATCCAAATGAAATAGTGGTACCAATATAACTTCTCCTCAAGGGTTAATGATGCAAATAGTGAATTTTCCAAGCTGATTATCTTAATTTTTAATTATGTTAAATATTCGATTTAGGAGTGTTCGTTTCTCAGTTATTATTTCGGCCTGACCTATCAGTTCGCGTTTATTTTCTAGTTGAATTTCACGTGATGTAGTCAGTTGATTTGGCAATAAGACTTTGACGCTATAAAACCCTTCTTGTGGAACTTCAGAGATTGTTTCTATTTTTCCAAATAAGGAGCCATACTCAGTATACGGAAAGTTCGAAAGTTTCATCAAAACTTCTTGTCCGACAACCACTTTCCCTGATTTTTCCAATGGCATTTTTAATAGGGCAAAATACGTCTGTTTCTTAGTTGGAGTGACAGTGAAAACATTTTGACCAGATGTCACAAATTGTTCTTGATTCCTAATAGTAAAGAGATTGAGTTTACCAGAAATTGGAGCAGTAATGACGTATTTCTTCTTCCAAATTTCAAACTGTTCGAATAACTCATTGAATGACGACAGAATTTCGTTTCTTAATTGGAAAAATCTTTCTGATTGCTCACTAGACAAAGCTGAATTTTCTTGGTTAACACCATTCTGCTGCAAACGTGTTCTTAATATAGTTGCATCAAGTTCCTCTAAAGTAGATCTCTTTGCTAACATTTCAACTTGTTTTTGTTCTAACTCTAGCGCGGAGACCGCGCCGTTTGCTTGCAGCAATTTCGTACGTTCTAAGTCCTTCGTTTGAATTTTTATTTCTTCATTTAAGAGTGATTGCTGCTTCTCCATAACACGGATCATTTCTGATAAATTTCCATTTCTACTCTTATTAATTTTCATCTGTTGAAACTGAGGTCTCAAGTCTGTAAAAAGCTGAAATTCACCGATGCTACTCACTAAGCGCAAATATGGACCACTCATTTCACCAAGTGACAAATGAGGAGCCAAGTTCACTGAATCAATAACTGTCCAAAAGTCAAGAGTGGACAAATTATTTAAAACTGCATCAACCCTACTTACATCGTCAAATTGCGCACTGTTTTGTAATAGAATAATCCAGTCACCTTTTTCGACAAGATCGTTGTCTTCCTGAAATAACATACTGATTCGTCCCTGAGAAAGACTATGAACCTCAATTGGTGGATTTTCACCAGTGATTTTCATTTCTGTAGAAACAATATCTGGATATGCAATAAGCTGAAGCCCAATTAAAATGATTACGAAAATTAAAAAGAAAACAGCATTTCCCCAACGTACGATTTTAGTAGGAACTTTTTCAAGAACTTGCCTAAAATAATGACTGCGTTCATCAATTCTTCCTATTTTTTCTTTATCAACTGCCAAGTTCTAATTGATTTTTAACAAGTTTAAAATAATCTCCTCTAAGTTTCACAAGCTCTTCATGTGTCCCCACTTCATTAATCGTCCCATTGTCAAGAACAATAATTTGATCCGCATTTTTGACAGTGCTTAATCTGTGTGCTATAATCACTGTAGTTTTATCTTTTTGGAATTCCTTTAGATTTTCGACAATTTCTCTTTCATTGTTTGCATCAAGCGCACTAGTTGCTTCATCAAAAAAGAGAAAATGAGGGTTTTTATAAACCGCTCGAGCAATTAAGACACGCTGACGTTGACCTCCACTCAAGGTCCTTCCACTCGATCCTGGTGGACCGATCATAGAATTAAATCCAGCAGGTAAGAAATTAATTAACTCCTCCAAATTAGCGATTCTAACTGCTTCGAGAAGTCGTTTTGTATCTACCGGTTCTTCCGAAACAGACTCCGTTATATTGTTCAAGATAGAATCAGAGAAAATATATCCGTCTTGCATGACTGTTCCACATAATGCTCTCCAAGAATCAGAATTAGCATGACTCAATCTGGTCTTCCCAATACTAATTGAGCCACTAGTTGGTAGATATAATTTTAGTAGTAATTTGACAAGGGTTGTTTTTCCACCTCCACTATTTCCTACAATCGCCGTTACTTTACCTTTGGGTATAATCAATGAGAGATCTTTTAAAACTAGCTCCCCATTTGGACCTTCATACGAAAAATTTAGGTTTTCCAATTTAATATCATCGGCCTCATCATTTAAACGGATCAACGAATTATCGCCTAAAGTCTCTTCTTCAGGTGTAATAAATTCAACTTCTTTAAATCGATCTAAACTTAGTCGCGCATCTTGAATACTCCTGAAGAATCCAATCAAACTAAGGAGAGGTCCATTTATTTGCCCAATAATATATTGAATGGCCAACATTGCTCCCAATGAGATTTCTCCTTCAATGACTAAAAATGCAGAGATAAATGTAATAAGAATGTTCTTTAATTCATTAATGAATGTGCCTCCTACTGTTTGAAGTTGCGTTAATTTTAATGATGAAACTGCATTCTTGTAATATTTAACACGATTCTTTTCCCAATTCCAAATGTGTCTTCTCTCAGATGCATTTACACGAACCTCTTGAATACCATTTATCATTTGAATTAGTGATGAATTAATTCCTGAAGATGCATCGAAACGCTTAAAATCAAGAACAGCTCGACGTTTCATAAAATACCAAACCCAAACTGTATATATTATCGTCCCAAAAACGAAAACTCCTAGAATCGCAAGACTGTAATAAGCTAGAATGAATAGAAAAATAAATGCATTGAAGTAAGAAAAGATACTTTCAGGTGCCGTATTTAGGAAGGTCTCTAGTCGATTAGAATCGTTTATTCGCTGCAAAATATCACCTGGAGTTTTACTATCGAAAAATGATGTTGATTTTCGAAGAAGTTTAATCAAGTAATCTGAAGTGATTAACATACTGATTCGCGCGCCAATATATAACATCAACCAGCCCCGTAAAATCGAAATTAATGAGCCACTTAAAAACAGGGTGAGTTGCGCAATTAAAAGAACATAAATAAATGGAATGTCTTTCGTGTTGATTCCTTTATCTACAAGAGATTGAGTGATCAATGGCATTGCTAATTGAATAACTACACCAACTAGAAGGCCTAAAAAAACTTGTACTAAGAACGATCTGTAATTTTTCAAGTAGGGCAAAAGCCCACGCAAACCTTCTTCTGGTTCGGTATCTTCTTGTTTATAGAAATCTCCTGATGGTTCTAGTAAAAGTATAGTGGACTCATCTTCATCACTTGCATCTTTATTATGGTGCCAAGCTTTTAGAAATTCACTCTTCGTATATTCTACAAGACCGAAGCTGGGATCCGACACAAATACTTTATCGCGTGTTATTTTATAAATGACAATAAAATGCCGGTCTCTCCAAAAAGCGATACAAGGAAGTGGCGCTTCATCGCACAAAGATTCATAATTAATCAACGCTGGAAGAGTCCGAAATCCAATCTCTTCAGCCGCAGTCATGATTTGTCTGAAAGAAACTCCATCTGGACTTATTCTACAAAGTGTACGTAACTGCTCAAGATTGAGTTTTTTCCCATAAGACTCCGCAACTAATTTAAGAGCCACTGGTCCACAGTCGAATTGATCACTTTGCGCAAATGAAGGGAAAGATTTTTTACCAAGAATATTCATAATACGGGTGAATAGTGGACTCATTCAGTTTTCGTTTCTTGTTTTATATAATAACAATCATTTCTAAATTGAGAAGTTGAAAATATGCGAATACTCAACAAGATTAGAGATGATAAATATTTATCTTAAAAGTAGATTTTTTTTCAAACTAATTAGTGATTTTCTCATTTTTTATTGATTGATTTCATCGCGTTAAGAATATCGGCTCGATAAATTTCATCGGCTAATTCTATATATCCATTTTCCATGGTAATATCAGTATCATATAACTTCAAGGCCATTTCTAAATTTCCCTTCGCAGAATGAAGTTTCTGTTCCGCTTTTTTCACTAGAGCCATATAATAATAGACCTCACTGATTGGATTGATTTCAACTTGTCGCTTTAGCGATTCTGTCGCTTTGGGATAGTTTTCGGTTTCCAAGTAGAGTACTCCAAGATGTAAGAAGTCGTAAATGCTTGGCTCGTAGTTCTCATCGTTGAGTTGTCCTTCAATAACTTCTATTGCTTTCTCTTTATTCCCTAGCCCTTTGTAACATAGACCTAACATTATATTGAGATGATAAGTTCCATCCCCTGTAAAACCGATATCGTATTCTACAAGAGAGTCAAATTTCTGAATGTCTTCAATTGCCAATGAGTAATTCTTCATAAAGAAAAAATGGTACCAGCCTCTAATAGCAAGGTATTCTTCAGGATTTAGCTCCAGTGCCACATTTAACATTGGCAGCCATTCATTCATGAGTCCACGTTTTGCGAAGGGAACAGATTTTTCATAATGGGAATAATCGAACGAATTGCACAAGGTTATCGACTTAATAAAGTGTTCTTGAGATGCTTTGGACCCTTGTGGGAAGGTAATCGCAATTTCGGCCTCCTTACATGCTTGATAACAATCGGGATTTTCCTCATATAGGAAACAATTTGGAGGTCCATAGCTACTACAAAAAAAACCTAAAAAGGATAAAAAAAATATTGATCTCATGGCAAAATGTCTGTGATTTTTCCACTATCAATTTTGTAAGTAATGTACTGATAGTAATCTAAATTTGTATCTTCCCCCTTTCCAGGAAGCCACCCCTGTAAGGACTTTGTAATAGATTCAAGTTGCTCGACAATCGATTTATCAAACTTTTTCAATTCGTAATTCTGATCCATTTGAGTCGTTCTGAAGCGTCCAGTTTCCCCATGACAATTAACGATAAAACGAATTGTTATATAGCCTGATTCATTTTTGACTCTTTTTCTCTCTTTAAATTGAGCGTAAATTTGCTCGTCCAGTGCATATTTCTCTCCTTCATAATTTAAGGACTCATAGAAATTATAATATTGCAATATGTTATCTTCGTTACATATTTGAAATTGAATGTCATCAAGCTTAGGGTCAAAATAAATATCGCCAACATTTTTAGGGGTGTCACTATGCTCAATGCCTATTTCAACAGGCTCGTCTTCACAGGATACCATAGGTAAACTATAAATACTCATTAAAAGGAAAAGATTGAGTGTTTTCAAAGTGAATTAGATTATGGTCAAATGTACCAATTTATTATCACATCTAATCGGATTGTCTTAAAGAATACATAGCATTATGTAGTCTCTCAATAAATTCTAGACTAACCACGAATTATTGTTTTTCTTCTCTGTTTTCAGTGCTCTCCCAAGGGGCTTGCTGAGTGACTTTCGAGAGCATGCAGGTGCTCGTTTTTGCTTTACTCTAAAGCGTTTTGAATTTTAATATGTTAAAAAATAGATTGACAGTTTTTCGACTTCGGACTTATACTTCGAAGGTTAAATATCATTAAATATTCGACATTTATCGGTTCAAATCGAATTTTAAAAAGTATGAATTTACCCCTATTTTAGGATGCCAATTGGTAGCTAAAGGTTCTTTTTTTTCTGCACCTTAATCTCCCGTGAGTGTATTGGCACATCGTTTTCGTTAGAGTTTTGCACGAAGTTTTGCGAGTTTTCCATCTAATCTAATTGTGAACCGTCAAGTTCCATGGTTAGAATTTCTTTTCCGCATTATGTAGGTGCAGCCGAGGTGTGTTTTGCAGGGGCTTGCTTATGTTTTCTGCTAAGTTATGGTTTAAGTCGGTCAAGGTTTACATTTTCGCTGTGTCTTGGTTACAATTCATATTCCGTACTGCTTATCTTTTCTTAATATTTAGTATTGCTTTCAATGAGTATTTTATTTTGGCTTGATCCTAGAATGAAGCTCATTGAGGGCTTTCAAATCAGGTTAGAAAGAGTTTATAAACATTCTTGAGAGTAAATGGAGTTAATTCTCCCTAAGAATGCAAACTATACTAGGCAGCTTTGACCCTTTGCAAATAAACCAGCAAGGCGACTATAAGATTTCAACAATTAGCAGAGTAATTCAAGAAATCTTTGTTGAAATAATAGTTTTTGCACTGTTGAATCAATTTGAAACTTCTGATTATTCTAGGTTTGTTGCCTTTTTAACTAGAATAGCTGATAGAGCATTGATTTAATACCTCTGCATCGTATTTGTGAAATAAATTTTATTATTTTTGGCTTTGAAAATTAAACTTAGAACACGATTAATTAATCTTTGAGAACATGAAAAAAACAATTAGTTCTTTAGCAATTGCAGCTGCAATGACATTTGGATTTGCTAATGTAACACTTGCACAACAAGAAGCAGTAGAGGAAGTTATTGAAAACGTTGAAGGAGCGGCTGAAGACGTTTCTGAAGGAGCAGAGGAAGTAGCAAATATAGCTGAGCAAGCGACGGAAGGTGCTGAGGAAACTGCAGCAGTATCTGATGATGAAGTTGTAGAGTTAGACTTCGTACAAACGTTAAAGCAAAAGTATATTGAAGGAGATCCATTTTGGATGACTCCAGTATTGATTTGTTTAATTATTGGATTAGCGCTTTCTATTGAGCGTATCGTTTACTTGAACTTATCGACGATTAATACAAAGAAGTTTTTAGATCAAGTTGAAACTGCATTGAAAAATGGAGGTGTTGAGGCTGCTAAAGATGTTTGCCGTAATACAAGAGGACCAATTGCATCTATTTTCTACCAAGGATTAGATCGTTCTGAAGAAGGAATTGAAATGGTTGAGAAGTCAGTTGTTTCATACGGAGGAGTTCAAATGGGACTTTTAGAGAAAGGACTTTCTTGGTTGTCATTATTTATCGCTCTTGCACCAATGCTTGGTTTCTTGGGAACGGTAATTGGTATGATCTTCGCCTTCGATAAAATTGTATCTGATGGTCAAGTATCGCCAACTACAGTAGCTGGTGGTATTAAGGTATCGCTTTTAACAACTGTATTCGGTTTGATCGCTGCGATTATTCTTCAAATCTTTTATAACTACATCGTTTCTAAAGTAGATGGTTTGGTTAACGAAATGGAAGATGCATCTATCTCTTTAGTTGATATGATGTTAAAACATAAAATTGCGAAGGTATAAGGTCGCCTTTTAAGACTAAATTATTAATCTTTAAAGTAAACGACATGGATACTAAAAAACTCAATTTATACATGAGTATTCTTAAAATCGGACTCGTTGCAATAGGTGTTATTTTATGCCTGTTCATCATCGGTGGTCCGAACATGGAGAGTACTCTGGAGGCACAAGAGACATTTAGAGAAAGTTCTGGTATGGGCTTGGCGACATCCTTTACGGGGTTCATCATCTTTGCTAGTGTGGGACTAATCTTATTGTTCTTTGTGGTTCAATTAATCACTAATCCAAAAAAGACAGTTATGTCTATTATTGGATTGTTAGTAGCACTTGTTTTATACCTAATCTTTTTAATGATTGGTACAAGTGATACAAACGAATCGTTAGCATTGTTAGAAGATGTTCAAGTGGCTCAAGGAACTATCGTTTCTTCTTCTGCTGGACTTTACACGGTGATTACTGGTGTAATTGTAGCATTGTTAGTTGTAGCATTAGGTCCTTTATTAGGGCGATATAGAAAATAAGAAAAGATGGCAAAACGCGAAATTCCTGAAATAAATGCTGGTTCGATGGCGGATATCGCTTTCTTGCTATTGATCTTCTTCTTAGTTACAACAACTATGGATAAAGATCAGGCATATGTCAGAAGTATTCCAAAAAGAGTGGAGGTTCCACCAACTGATTTACCAGAGGTTGAACAACGTAATATCTTTGCGGTGCGTGCGAATAGTCAGAACCAATTAATGGTTCGTACAGAATTAATGACTAATCCGGACGATATTTCTGATCGTGTAATTGATTTTTACCGTAAGAACGAAAAGTCAAATGATGTAACGAATAATTTCCCAATGTACTCAAGAATTAGTATGACGGAAATTCAATCTCAATTAGCGGCTGCTGAAAAAGCTGCAGAGGAAGTAGAGAATACTCCGGGTGCTATGCAGGACATCATTGATTTCAAATGGAGACAATACGATGAGTGGAATAACAAGAAGAAAGCTCTTTCTCTTTATGGTAGAGCTGAACTTCCTGAAATACATTTCCAAGCACACATTCGTATTGAGGTTCAGAAAGGAACAGAATATTCATTGTTTGCGAAAATTCAATCTGAATTAGAGGAAGCAATCTTTACATTGCGTGATGATGCAGCAAAAAATATTTTTGGTGAGTCTTACGGTACAATTACAAGAAGATATTCTATGGACAAAGAAAGTTTGGATAAAGATAAAATCGACTTATTGAAGATTTTGTATCCAGACCGCTTCATTGAAGTAACACCTAAAAAGTAGAGGAAGTTATGTCAAAGTTTAAGAAAGAAAATAAAAAAGGAGCTCCAGGAGTTAATACATCATCATTACCTGATATTGTATTTATGCTTTTGTTCTTCTTCATGGTGGCAACAACGAGTAAGGAATCTGATCCTACTGTAAAAGTTGTTCAACCTGAAGGTGTTAGAACTACGGATATGACTCCTTACAAGCAAAGATCTGAGATAGACTTTCTGTATTTAGGAAAGCCTTTAAATCCAGGACGTGCTGCAAAGTATGAAGAAATGGGGATGGAGTACTTGTTATTTATGGATAACGTTGCTCAATCAAATGCTGATGATTTATACAATGTGAATGCAATTCGTCGCTGGAAATTAGATAAATTTGAATCAAAACCGGCTCGTATGAGTGAACCTATTGAATCTGTTATTACGTGTGTAAAAGCAGATGAGGGAGCGCCATCGGGTATGATTTTCGATATTCGTAAAGAATTGCAAGATATTGACGCTTTAACTATCGCATACGCGGTTAGGGATAACGGAAATATTTAATCGATAATAAGTTATTTCAACCCCGGTTTGTGTTTCAAACCGGGGTTTTTTATGTTATAGAATTATGTTGAATTTTGAAGTAGTAAACCCAACACGTATAATCTTTGGTAAGAATCAGTTAGATCGTTTGCCACAGTTGCTGGATGATTTAAATGTGAAGCGCGTAATGATCGCCTTTGGTGGAGGTTCGGTAATGAAATACGGCTTAATGGATAAGTTGATTGAAAAACTGACTGAGTTTGAAATTATTTATTTTGGTGGTATTGAGGCCAACCCTGAGTTTTCAACCTTAATGAAAGGTGTTGAACTGGCGCGTAAGGAAAGAGTGGACTTTATACTTGCCGTTGGTGGAGGTTCGGTGATTGACGGAGTTAAATTTATGTCAGGGGCAATAACATATCCAAACGATCCTTGGGAGGTATTGGATCGAAAAGAGGGATGTGTATTTGAACAAGCGATTCCATTCGGTACAATTTTAACCTTGCCAGCTACAGGAAGTGAAGCAAATTCAGGGGCGGTAATAAGTAGAACTGAATTGAAACAAAAAAGAACTATGGGAGGACCATTGTTCTTTCCGGTATTTTCTTTTTGTGATCCAAGTTTAATTGCAACCCTCCCTAAACGTCAATTGGTTAATGGAATCATTGATGCCTATATGCATACGCTGGAACAATACTTGACTTATCCATCAGACAATTTATTACAAGAACGTGAGGCAGAGGGAATCTTGTCTACGCTTATCGAGATTACAGATGTTGTGGAAAATCCGAATAATTATAGGTTAGCATCGAATTTAATGCATTGTGCTACGCACGCTTTAAATGGGAATTTAAGATGTGGTGTTCCAACGGATTGGACAACGCATATGATTGGACATGAATTAACGGCTTTCTATGGTATTGATCACGCCAGAACTTTGGCCATAATTGCGCCTCGCCTGTACGAGAATCGTTTTGAGGAAAAGCAAGAGAAGTTAACACAATATGGTAAACGAGTATTTGGGTTAGTTGGTAACGATCTTGAAATTGCGAAAGAAGCGATTGTAAGGACGGAAGCTTTGTTTAACGGTCTTGGTGTAAGCACTAAGCTTTCGGAACATACAGTCGATTACGATGGGGCAGCGGAGAAGGTAAAGAACGTCTTCATTGAAAGAGGTTGGACAGCAATGGGTGAAAGGCAGTCAATTACTCCAGATACTATCGAAATGATTGTCAAATCAGCGTATTAAACATGGCTCTACACCCGATTTTTATATTGCGCTCAAAAGCAACACCTGGAATAGTGGAATTGTTAGATTCTGTTGTGTTTGGTACTAACGGTGCGTATTATAAACATTTGGATACAAAAGAAAAGATTGAACGAGCTGATAATCCATTGTTCCTTTCAATGGAGCGGCATGAAAAAACGTTAGGTAATATTACTTTTTGTAAACGCGAGAAGTTTTGGTATATAAGGTATTTTGCATTTTCAAAATCAATACAGTCAGCGGGTAAAACGAAATCGAAATCTCGTAATTCAGGGTTGTTGAAAAGGGAGTTAGGACAGTTTTTTGAAGATGTTTTCGATGGAGAATATGGTGATGCTCCTGATTCATTCTATGCATATATTGACCCTCAAAATGAGAAGAGTTTATGGATGAGTGAGAATTTCGGGTTTCAAACCATTGCGAAAATAAAGACGCAAACATTCAGCAGGGGAAATCCTAAGGAAAAAATTAAATTGGAACGAAGTAACAATTGGAATGATGTTTCTTCCTATGTTTTGAATCAATTTGGTGATAAAGCATACTTTTTCAATGCTCAAGTAAGTGTAGGTCCTTACTATATTTGGCGTGATGATTTCGGAGAAATTGTGGGGTTTGCTAAAGTGTCTTATGCGAATTGGAGGATTGATCGTTTTCCTGGTAAATTAGGTGGGGTATTAACTAAGTTGATTCCTTTTATTCCTATTTTAAACAAAATTATAGTGCCTAAAAATCATAATTTCATTGTTCCTGAAGCCGTTTACACTAAAGACGCTACAAAACTTGGTTCCTTCTTCGAAAGTATTTTATTTAATGAACGGAAAAATTTGATTATTTGGTGGGTAGATTTAAAGGATCCGATGTACATGAAAGCTGAAAAACAGACTAAATGGGGGGTGTTGAATAAAATAATCGGGAATAGTATCGCGAATGTGGTGGTGAAGATAAATCCTAAAAGTAAACTAGACAAGGAGCAGGCATCGGTTTATACTTCGGGTTTTGACTTAATATGATTCTTTTAATTTTGCAGTAATACAGAAAGAGAAATGAAATATCTAGTAATAGGATTGGGAAACCCTGGCAGCAAATACGATAATACGCGACATAATATCGGTTTCAAGGTGGTAGATGAGTTTGTGAAACAGCGGAATGGCGAGTTTGAAACGGAAAAACTCGCAGACGTTGCACGTATCAAGTTTAAAGGAAGACATATTGTGGTGATAAAGCCGACAACTTTTATGAATCTTTCGGGGAAGTCAGTTAATTATTGGATGCAACAAGAGAAAATTCCTATTGAGAATATCGTTGTTGTAACAGATGATATCGCTTTACCATTTGGGAAGTTGAGACTGAAGGGCAAGGGATCAGACGGAGGCCACAATGGTTTAAAAGATATACAATCAACCTTGAATACTCCAAAGTATGCCAGAGTGCGTTTCGGTGTTGGAAATGATTTTTACCCCGGCCAGCAAGCAGAATATGTACTTGGTGAATGGAGTAAAAACGAAAGTTTAGACCTAACTGAGCGAATAAGCACTGCTACAGAGTTCATTAAAGGTTTTGTATCAATTGGTTTACAATTAACAATGACGAACTGGAACAATAAGTAATTATATCAAGTTCACTTTCTCAATAAACGCTCTTTTCTTCCTTTGAGAAATGGGTACTTCTTCTTGATTTGTCATGGTTACAATTGAATCGTATCTATTGAAGGATTTAATCAAGTTAAGATTGATTAAGTGAGAGTGATGAACTCGGGCAAAATTTTTATCAATTAGCAGTTTTTCAAATTCCTTGAGGTTTTTAGATGAAGTGAAGTTTTTTCCATTCAATCTGATGCAATGCGTATATTTACCATCCGCTTCACACCTCACTAAATCTGCAATTTCAATGGACTCAAATCCATTTTGCGTGGATACGGAAAGGACTTCATTTTTCTGATTCATTAACGCACTTAGTGATTTGATATTTTCAGAATTACTCCCTTTAGTTTCAATTTTATCTACGGCAGCAATTAATTCTTCAGTATTTACGGGTTTCAGCAGGTAGTCAACTGCGCTAACTTTAAAGGCTTGAATTGCATATTGATCGAATGCTGTCACAAATATTACGTTAAAATCCAGGTTGCTAATTTGATCGAGCAATTGAAACCCAGTGCCATCGCCTAGTTCAATGTCTAAAATTAATAACTCAGGCTTTTTCTCTTTCATTTCTTGAATACCTGTTTCTAAAGAATTGGCTTGACCAACAACTTCTAATTTCGGAAGTTTTAATTCAATAAGTTTTAATAGTGCTTCACGATTTATACGTGTGTCATCGATAATTACTGTTCTCATTACATAATTGTTTTTGGGAAATATAATCCAACTTTAGTACCAATACTTTTTCCCTCTTTATTTTTAAGGTGCGTGGTTTGAATTTGAATATTTATTTCGTTCAGGGTATTAATTAATTCTATTCTTTGTTTGGTTATTTCTGTTCCTCGCGATTGATGAGAAACTTCAAGTTCTTTCTTCAGTCTATGCGCTTGTTTGTATCCTACACCATTATCAATGACTTCAATTAGAATACTCTGCTTGTATTTTAGAATATTAATTTCGAGTTTTCCCCTGCGCCCTTTTAATGTTTTTAGACCATGTTTAATTGAATTTTCGATAAAGGTCTGCGTAACCATAGAAGGTATTTGCGTGTTTATCATATCGATAGAAGGGTCAATTGTTATGTTGTAGTCAAATTCATCTTCAAATTGTAACGATTCCAACGGAACATATATGTTAAACATTTCTACCTCTTCTTCCAGTGAAATCAATGGCTTCTGTGCATGTTCTAGAATTATACGTAGTAATCTAGAAAAACGGGTCATGTACAAATTTGCTTTGTCGTGCTGATCCAGGATATAAAGTGATTGAATCGAATTTAGACAGTTGAATATGAAATGTGGATTCATTTGTGTTTGAAGTGCCTTAAGTTTAAGGTTGTTCAAATCATTACTCATCACTTTTAACTTAATTCTACCACGCTTTCTGACTTTAAGTACATAAAATATGACTAAGAAAAAAAATCCAGTACTTATGAAAACAACGATAAACTTAAAAAAATCTTTTTCCCAGAAATAAGCCTTAATATTAAGCTTTGCTTTCACCTTGTTATTTGTTCCAACCTGTTTGATGGTTAAAGTGTACTTGCCAAATGGTAGCTCAGTAAGAGTAATGACTCGATTTCGATCAATTTCAATCCAATCATCATTTAACTCTTCAATTCGGTATGCATATAGAACATGTTCTGATCTATTGAAGTTGGGGTGACTGAATTTTAATTGAATTATGTTTTGTTCTGGTTCAACAACAATGATAGAATCAAATTCTACTATGCGCTTGTCAATTTTTACCTCGTCAATCTGAATTTTGCGTTTTTCATTTAACGTTCCTATCTCTTTTGGATTTATATAAACCGGACCAGTTATCATGGAGAACCAAAGATTGCCATCATTTCCCATGAACGCTTTGTTTTGTGTTCTTGAGTTACCCTCAGAGCTATGCAGGCCATCAGCTGAAGTAAATCTCATTGTGCTAAATGTATGCGTGGGGGAATAGGCGTAATTGATTAATTCTGAACGATTCGCTCTATAGATTCCATTGTTGCTATTCATCCATAAGTTGCCAAGATCATCTTCTATAATGCATAGAACATCCTGTCCTAAGCGTTTGTCATAATAGGGTAATGCGTAGAAATTTTGATTGTCATAGAGGTAAAGACCATGCATTGACGTTCCAATCCAGTAGTTCAGATTAGCATCTTGATAAACGGATCTAACGTCATTTGTGGGTAATCCAGAACCCTTATCAATAATTACAAAATCATCGTTTTCTTCCAAGAATCCCAGCCCACTTTTTGAGCAAAAAAGGAGGTTGTCTTGTCTGTCCTCATAAAAGACATAGACATGCTCTAGTCCGGCTGTGTTCGATATAAATTGAATACTATCATTGACTACTTTATAAATACCGGTGTTAGTCCCAATATACTTGTGCCCCTTCTTAGTTTCATAAATGGAGTAAAAAACATTCGTGGTGGCTAATATTTTACCAGGAACTTTATGAAGAGTACTGTCATAATGATATAGACCATTGTGAACATCTATAATCCAGGTTTTTTTATTCTGATCTATCAGCATTCCCCATGGACAAATAGTATTAGTATTAATTATTTTAGTTTGATTATTCTTAGGATTAATTTGCATCATTGAGCCACAAAATAAATCTGTCCAAATTGTAGCGTCTGGAGCTTCATAGATGAAGTTGCCAGCCTGCGAAATTTCTGGAAACTCCGAAAGAAGAGATTTAAATTTTTTAGGATATAAAAGTATTAAGCCTTGGTCACTTGTTCCAACCCAAATCATACCATTATCAGAAAAGTGCACGTCTTTTATAGATTTTGCGCTATAACTTGAATTACTTAACTCAAGTAATATTTTTTTACTTGAACTGAGAATAATTTTCTCATCAGTAATTATGGCATGCAAGTCTCCATATGGAGAGTATTTAATCATTTCTAAATTGTCATCGTCATTAATTGCATCTCTGAGTAGTGGTAATTCATTTATACTTATAACTCGATTTGTTTTACTATTAACCTGATGAAATTTAAGTGTGCTATCTGATTTTGAAATAAAAATATCTCCAAACAGTCTGCAGGGCCTACTAATTTTAGCCAATGTTTTGGCCTTCCCATCTTGTAATAACATTATTTTTCCATTTTGATGGAAGTATATTTCATCATCAACATCAAAAAGGTTAACACCATTATTTAATACTATTTCATAAATAAAGCTGGATTGTTTATTGTCGTATTTAAAGAGTTTATCAGGAGTTGTAACGTAAAGGTCCCCGTTTAGAATATTTAGCTTATTAAATCCTGGAGAAAGTAACTCGTGCTGAATTAGTTCATGATTGTTTAATTGTATTATTTCTGTTGTTGTGCTAAACCAAATCTGCTCATTTTTGTCCTTTACAATGCTTAGAATTACAGAAGAATTCATTTCAGGTGTATTCCCTTCATTGAATATTTTAAATTCATAACCGTCAAACCTAATCAAGCCATTGAAGGTTGCTAGCCATAAATAGCCATTTGGACCTTCAATAATTTCTTTAATGTTATTCTGGGATAATCCATTTTCTGTTGTCCATTGAAAAATCGAATAATCTTTTGAGAAAACCTCTAACCGAATAGGGGTATCCTGAGCTGTTAAATTCATTAATGAATTTAACAAGAACAACACCAGAAGAGCTAAATTTTTCAACAAGTTAATGAATTGATTCAGGACAAATCTAAGCATAAAAATGACTTGTCTTACATCTGTAAAGGCCTCTAAATAGTCGGTTATACGGGGCTATCTGCAGTTATTCTTTTCGTTTCGCAGTTATGAATTGAAGACCGTTTAGTAGACAGAAGAAGGTACTTTTGTACTGATTATCCAATATTCATTTTAAATGTTTTTTTCATAAAAACCGTTTGTAATGTGATTTGTTTAACGTTTTTGAATTTTTCTAGAATGGGTAAAATTTAAGATTTTTTTATTTGACAAAATGTAATGGTGGAATCAAAAAATAGGTTGTTTAAAAGTATTTCCAAGGAGTTAATAGTTGCGTTGATTTTTATAGGGTCAACATTGGTTTCTCTTGCGCAATGTGCATCCCAGACTACATCAAACCCTGCCAATGGTGTCGGGATAAATTTCATGAATGGCTTCGGTTTGGTAATTGGAGCTTATAGAGGTTGCGCATCTGAGCAAAGAATTCGTTTTGATATTAAAGATCATACTTCGGAAAATTTATATTTCGGCGGGCAATTCAAGAATTATTTAAATACAGACTCTTTCAAACAATAAAAGGATTTTTAAGGTCTAGTTCAGGTCTCATCGCTCCGGCGGTGGGGCTTTTTTTTTGAATATGGTTAATCTAACCTAGTTTCTTGTTATTTTTGAAATATTCAATAATATTTCGAATGAAAAGACAAAAAATCATAGACATTCTTGCTAACGGAAATGCAGGAGATTCAGTACTTGTAAAAGGGTGGGTGAGAACCTTTAGAGCAAATAGATTTATTGCAATAAATGATGGTTCTACTATCAAAAATATTCAAGCCGTTGTTGATTTTGAAAATTTCGATGAAAATCTATTAAAGCGAATTACTACGGCTTCAGCTGTAGCGGTCTCTGGAAATATTGTAGAATCTCAAGGTGCTGGTCAATCAATTGAAATCAAAGTCGATAATATTGAAATTCTTGGTGATGCTAATCCGGATGAAGTACAAAAAACGGTAATGCAACCAAAGAAGCATAGTTTAGAGTTTTTGAGAGAGCAAGCTCACCTTCGTTTTAGAACAAATACATTTGGTGCAGTTTTCAGAATTCGTCATGCTGTTGCATTTGCAATACACAAGTTCTTTAATGATCAAGGGTTTTATTACTTGCACACACCAATCATTACTGGTTCAGATGCAGAAGGTGCAGGGGAGATTTTTCAAGTTTCAAACCTGGACCCATTGAATTTACCGATAACTGAGGAAGGAACAATTGACTACAAACAAGATTTTTTCGGAAAGCCTGTGAATCTAACTGTTTCTGGTCAATTGGAAGCGGAACTTGGCGCTATGGCTCTTGGACAAGTTTATACATTTGGTCCTACATTTAGAGCTGAAAATTCGAATACTTCAAGACACTTAGCTGAGTTTTGGATGATTGAGCCTGAGGTTGCTTTCAATGATTTGAAAGATAACATGGATTTAACTGAGAATTTCTTAAAATACTTAGCTCAATATGTTTTGACAAACTGTGCAGATGATCTTCAGTTTTTAAATGATCGTGAGATAACTGAACAAAAATCAAAACCACAAAAAGATAGAAACGAATTAACATTAAAAGAGCGTTTGGAGTTTGTAGTAAACAATGAGTTCAAGCGTTTAACCTATACTGAGGCGATTGAAGTTTTGAGAAATTCAAAACCTTTTAAAAAGAAGAAATTCCAATATGATGTTGAATGGGGAATTGACTTGCAAAGTGAGCATGAGCGTTACTTAGTAGAAAAAGAGTTTAAATGCCCAGTGATCTTAACGGATTATCCAGCTGGAATTAAGGCTTTTTACATGCGCCAAAATGATGATGGTAAAACAGTTGCAGCAATGGATGTTCTTTTTCCAGGTATTGGTGAAATTGTTGGTGGTTCGCAACGAGAGGAGAGAATGGATATTCTTAAATCAAAAATGGCTGACTTCAATATACCGGAAGAAGATTTAGCATGGTATCTAGATACTCGTAGATTTGGAACTGCACCACACGCAGGTTTTGGATTAGGTTTTGAAAGAATGGTAATGTTTGTCACAGGCATGACAAATATACGAGATGTAATTCCTTTCCCAAGGACCCCTCAAAATGCGGAATTTTAAGTTCTCGGCATGATTTTGAAAAAAAAAATGTAAATTACTGGTAATTAAACTCAAATGGCATTAAAACAATTCTTATCAACCAAGTTAGAACAGAGGCTTTCTCCTCAACAAATTCAATTAATGAAGTTGTTACAGGTACCTACGATGGAATTGGACCAAAGAATCAAGCAAGAAATCGAAGAAAACCCTGCCTTGGAAGAAGGTTCTGATAAAGAGGATGACATTGAAGATGATATTGATCAAGAAGAAGTTACTGAAGAAGAGGAATTCAATATTGAAGATTATCTCAGTGATGATGCCGATTATAAAACTCAAGTAAATAATACGAGTAAAGATGATGAAGAAAAAGTGATCCCACTTTCAGGAGAAAGGTCTTTTCAAGAACGCATTACTTCACAAATGCATTTATTGGATTTGGATGAAGTGGAATTCATGATTGCGGATACGATTGTTGGGAATCTTGATGAATCCGGCTACCTCAATCGTGAAATGGAAGCTATAGTGGATGATCTAGCGTTCTCTTCAAATATTATTGCAACGGAAGAAGAAGTTGAAGAAATTTTGAAAATGATTCAGGCGCTGGATCCAGCAGGGATTGGAGCAAGAGATCTGCAAGAGTGTCTTTTGCTTCAAATTGATCGTAAACAAGATGGAAATATCACGAAATATACCGCGAAGAAGATATTAGAAGGTTATTTCGAAGAGTTCACCAAGAAACATTATAAAAAGATCATTAAGAAGCTAGAAATTTCTGATGAAGATTTAAAAGAAGCAATTGAAGAAATTGTAAAATTAAATCCGAAACCAGGAGGGTCTATGAAGGAGTCAGCTGGTAATTACCAACAGATTATTCCTGATTTTGCGATTGTTGAGCATGAAGGAAGGCTTCAGCTAACAATTAATGGCCGAAATGCTCCAGAATTAAAAGTTAGTAACCAGTATAAGAACATGCTTAAAACATATGCTGAAGGTGCTAAGGGGTCTAAAGCGGACAAAGAAGCATTTACTTTTGTAAAACAGAAGTTAGATGGGGCAAAATGGTTTATTGATGCGATTAAACAACGTCAGAATACACTTTTCATGACGATGAATGCAATTATGAATTATCAAAAGGCTTATTTCATGTCAGGGGATGAGACTCAATTGAAACCAATGATTTTGAAAGATATAGCTGAAATTGTAGATATGGATATATCTACAATTTCTCGGGTTGCAAATAGTAAACATGTTCAAACAAGTTCTGGTATTTTCTCATTAAAGTATTTCTTTTCTGAATCTTTATCTACGGATTCAGGTGAAGAAGTTTCAACCAGAGAGGTTAAAAAAATTCTTTCTGAAGCAATTGATAATGAATCTAAAATTAAGCCTTTAACAGATGAGAAGTTGGCGAGTTTATTGAAAGAGAAAGGATATAATATAGCGCGAAGAACTGTTGCGAAATACAGAGAGCAATTAAATATCCCGGTAGCTCGATTGAGAAAAGAGTTGTAATGAAAATTTTATCTCAGACTATTTCATGGGTTTTTATGCCCTTGTTCATGCCTATTTATGCATTACTGTTGGTGATGTACGTTCCGGCACAGGAGGAATTATTTTACGGGCTAGATTGCCCAGACTGTGTGTATCTGCTAGATTTTCAAATTAAGAAAGCACTTTTTTATATGTTTGGGATCTTTTGCGTAATTGCTCCAGGCTTTTCATTCATGTTATTGAAGCGTAGTGGCGTTATTAATACGCTGGAAATGGAAACTAGAGCAGAACGAACAGTTCCAATCATTATTATGTTTATCTATTGTTTGGGACTGTTTTTACTTATGTCTTACACCGCTAAAGGTTCGAATTTACCCAAGTTTGTTTATTCTTTGCCTTTATCTGGAGCTGTTGTTACGGGGTTATTTATTGCATTGAATCAATGGAAAAAAATCAGTATTCATGCGGCATCCGCAGGAATTTTCACAGGGTTTATTCTGGCATATTTAGCAGTTAATATGAAATTCGGCATTGGTATGTTACTTGTATCTATTTTGTTATCTGGAATTGTTATGTCGGCAAGGTTAAATCTCCAAAAACATACACTTCTAGAACTTACGGTAGGTTGGTTTTCCGCTACTTTATTTACTTTTGCCGTTAATTATTTTTATTGAATCAAACAACCAAAGCAATAACAATTAATAATTACGAAAATGATCAAATTTAAATTTCTACTATTCTTTTCAGCAGGAATGATATTAGCTGCATGTGGTGTAGTTAACGAAAAGAACAAAGGAAAAGGAGTGAATATGTTTACCGTTCAGCAAGATATAGAGCTAGGAGCACAGGTGGCTGCTGAAATTGATGGTAACCCAGCTCAGTATCCATTATTAGATTCAATGCAGTATAGCGATGTATACCAATATGTTTATAAAGTAAGGGATAAGATTTTAAACTCAGGTGCAGTTGACTTTAAAGATGATTTCCAATGGAGATTGAGGGTCATTCATGATGATAGTACATTAAATGCATTTTGTACGCCTGGAGGATATATTTATATTTATACAGGAATCTTAAAATTTTTAGAAACGGAAGACGAATTTGCTGGAGTACTAGGGCACGAGATTGCGCATGCTGATATGCGTCACTCAACAAGACAAATGACTAAAATGGGAGCAATTCAATTGGGATTAGATGTCCTTGCCGGCGATATGGTTGCACTTAAACAAATTACTGGAGCTTTGGTAGGCTTGAAGTTCTCCAGAAGTCATGAGTCAGAAGCGGATGAAAAATCAGTTGAGTACTTATGTCCAACAGATTATTATGCACATGGTGGCGCTGGTTTTTTCCAAAAGATTGAAGCATTAGGAGGTTCAAAAACACCAGCTTTCCTAAGTACGCACCCTAATCCAGCGGATAGAATCGAGCACTTTGAATCACATGCAATTGCTCTTGGTTGTATTGGTAATAACAATCATCGTTCTGAGTACCAAGCAATGTTAGCGAAATTACCGAAATAGAAGATGAAATATAAATATACAGAAAAAGTCACCCTTATGGGTGACTTTTTCTGTATATTGCTCGCGAACTAGAACCACCTCGTAATATGAAAACCAAAAGAACTTCCCTTAGCGATATTGCTAAAGCATTAAATGTGTCAAAAGCAACAGTCTCATTTGTATTAAATGATAAAGGGGATCAGTTTAATATAAGTAAAGAAAAGCAACGTTTAATTAAGGAAAAGGCGAAGGAGCTTTCGTATGTTCCTAATTTCTTTGCGAAAAGTTTAAGACAAGGGGAGACAAAAACAATTGGATTAGTCTTGCCTGACATTTCGAATGCATTTTATGCTGAAATTTGTAAGACAATTCAAGAGAAACTTTATGATGAAGGTTACAATACATTTATTGTAAATACGAATGACGATAATGACCTTGAGAAGGTGTTAATGCGCGAATTAATTCAACGTTGCATTGACGGGATGATTATTGCTCCGAGCAATGAGATGAAAGATTTGATTCCTATTTTGTTGGAAACGCACATTCCCGTCGTATTCGCAGATAGGCCCGGTGATAATTTAGCAGATTTTGTTGGTGTTAATAATGAGCTTGAGGCTTCAAATTTATTATCTTCTTTTAGTCAAGTCCCAAAAAAAATAGTTGGTATTGTGCCTCAACCTGCTGATGTTTCTACTATTCAACAGCGTTTAAATGGTATAGAAAAGGCATGTTTAAAGGCTAACATCCCCTTTGAAAGTGTGTTGCTTCCTGATAATCAGAGTGATGTGAATAATTTAATTGAAGGACAGATTCATTCTGGGGCAGATTCGTTCATTGCTTTAAATAATAAATGTACTTTGAGGGCTTTGTCAGGATTGAGAACAGCTGAGGCTAAAATACCAGAGGATGTTAGGTTGATTTCATTTGATGATAGTGAAGCATTTCAGTACATGAATCCACCAATATCGGCGCTAAGACAACCGGTTAGAGATATAGGGTTGCAGGCGGTAACTAGAATTTATGAGCGTTTAAAAGAATCGAAAGAACCAGGAAAACACTTTCATTTGTCTTGTGAATTCATGGCAAGAGGTTCGCACTAATGGGGTGCATAAATCTTATCCGTGTGCAATAAATCTAAACTAAATTATTTAAGCTGTATTTAATTTTGTCATTTAATCCAGTATAGTGCTGAAAATTTTAAGTCTGGATTACACATTTAGACTGTACTATCATTTTGAAAAGTTAGCTGAATTAGTTTACGCTAACTTTTCTAAATGATAGTAGATTTAACGAATGTTATTTATATTAATCGTTCGTTAGAAACTTTTCTAAAATTAAGGGACCGAAGGCTGTTGTAGTCCAATATTTAAGTCAGGATTAATTACTTGATAATTGCCGTTTATAAGCACAATATTAGCATATATTTTATATTGAATTTTCAGAGTTATGTTTATCTTTTAATGATTTTTTCTTTCTTACCATCGATTATCAGTGTATATAAACCTGCAGGTAAGGATGTAACGTTAATCATAATTTGCTCATTATTTAACTTTGAATAATTTTCAATAGTTAAGGCTTCTACTCCAGACAGGTTTACAAGACGAATTTGATCAATCGCGACATTCGATTTGACGTTGATAAAATCCTGTGCGGGGTTTGGGTATATATTTACTTGAGGTTCAATATGTGCAGCTCGTATAGGAGAATACGAGTAGGCCCCATCAATGTCTGTTTGTCGCAAGCGATAGAATGATTCAAATTGGTAAGGAGATCGATCAGTTGTTGTATAGAATAGAACTTCTTGCGAATTAAGTGCACCTGGTATGTTTTCAATATCTTCCCAGTTAATACAGTCTGTGGACCTTTCTATTGTGAAGAAGGAATTATCTTTTTCGGTAGCTGTTGCCCAGTCAATTTGGATGTGATTATCTGCGTTAGGAACTACACTGAATGCAATCAACTCTATTGGAAGTGGAGATGGAAGGAAAATACCAGCACTTGCGTTATCATTGAATATAAAGTAGTCTATGGTTTCAACAGCATGATTAACTTCTGTGTCGTTAGATGTATCTTCTTCAACGAATAAGTTAACAGATGTTGTTGTAAGGGAATTTATTCTTAATCCGGATGGGTCGGGGCCATTGAATGTTGAAATACTTGCAATGACATGGTTACCTGGATTAAACGTTGTTGTTAATGTATGGTTTGTATTTGCGTTGGAGGCAGTAAATGAATTCACCTCTATTTGCACACCGTCAATAATCCCTATTCCTTTAGAGATTGAAACATATCCGATTTCTTCACTTGCGGAAGGGGCAGTGGTATTTGTACTTTCTCCTCGTTCTAATTTTACATCAAAGGAATTGATCGTGGCATTACGTTGTCGTGTTTTTAAATAATTTGTAGATGAATTGTTTGTTTGTACTTGAGTAAATATAGCAGGGGTTAACGGGTATGGATCAGAAAAATTGATGTTTTGAAATGTAAGAGATGCCGAGGATATTGTTCCTGCCTGAATATTTGTTCCGTCTGGAAAAGTATGATTCCCCTTTTCCACAACAATGTAGTGGACTGTTTCAGTTGTATGTGATCCATCCATATTGTCAGCTTCCTGTATGTTTAAATCAAATCCACCTGTCGTTACATTGAATATGTTTATTGTAGACTGGTGTGCCCCATTGATTGTAGGGGGTAGAGCGATGACAACTGGGTCTGCAAATGTATTGTTAAAAGAGACTGATGTTGTTGTATGATTAATAACAACACTTCCAGTTTCCATTACCAGTTGTTGCGCAAATGACACAGTAGCAAATGCAACAAAAATTAGAGAGTTAATAAGCTTCATGGTTGTAATATTTAGTTCTTTGATCGTGTTAAAAAATGATAGAAAGCGTTTTTGAAGTACAAAGAACGGCTATTAAAACGGTTTAGCAAATTAATTTGTCAATTTTATTCAATAATTTTTTAGGAAACGTTTTTGTTGAGTGATTAAAATTGTTCGTTCGAGGATGTGGTTTCGTTTCCATTAGAATGGGTGGGGTTCATTCTTTTTCAGTTATGTCCGCTCTAATTTTTCAATAGGGTTTAAGGTAAATTGATTCTTAATGTGGGCTATTATTTTTAAAGTAATAGTTGTAGTATCTTGCTCCTTATAAGTCATTGATAAAGAAGGTGTATTTGTCAACAAAAATGCGCGAGTAATTTTTACTCGCGCATTTAATATTTGATTATCAACGATCTCGTTTAACCAGTGTTCACTATTCAATCACTTCTACAATCAGAGTGTCTTCCGTTTTGGTCACTTTTGTCAATCCATGCTTCCCAAGTGCTTTAATACCCTTGTCCCACTGCTTGTTTGACAGGCCTACGGTTTCTTTTAATTCGTTTAAATCCATTGATTTACGATCTGAAATGACATCGAAGATTGCTTGTTCATTTTCTTTTAATTCGACTTTTTTCTCAGTAGAAAACACCTCTGGTTTCATTTGTGGGAAGAAAAGTACTTCTTGAATAGAAGGGTTGTTAGTTAAAAACATAATTAATCGATCCATTCCAATTCCTAACCCACTTGTTGGAGGCATTCCGTATTCCAATGAACGCAAGAAATCTTGATCGATGAATTCACCAGCTTCGTCATCGCCTTTTTGAGCTAATCGAACTTGCTCCTCAAAACGTTTCCTTTGATCTATGGGGTCATTAAGCTCTGAGTATGCATTGGCGATCTCCTTACCACAAACCATTAATTCAAAGCGTTCTGTCAATTCAGGATTGTCTCTATGTTCTTTACACAAGGGAGACATTTCTTTGGGGTAATCCGTGATAAAAGTTGGTTGAATGTAGTTTCCCTCACAATTTTCACCAAAGATCTCATCGATAAGTTTGCCTTTACCCATCGTTTCATCCGCAGCAATGCCATTAGCTAAACACCAAGCGCGTAATTCATCTTCCGATTTACCATCAATATCAAAGCCAGTGAAGTCAATGATTGATTGACGCATTGTAACTCGCTTGTAAGGGGCTTTAAATGAAATTTTATGTTCGCCAAAGGTTGTTTCAGGAGTACCGTTAACTGCTGTAGCGCAATGTTCAAGTAGGCTTTCGGTGAATTCCATCATCCAATTGTAATCTTTGTAAGAAACATAGATTTCCATGGCTGTAAATTCAGGGTTATGTGTTCTGTCCATGCCCTCATTTCTGAAGTTCTTCGAGAATTCATAAACACCGTCAAAACCGCCAACAATTAATCGTTTTAGATAAAGTTCATTGGCAATTCTTAGGTATAAGGGTATGTCAAGTGCGTTATGATGTGTGATAAACGGACGAGCAGCTGCTCCGCCTGCAATTGATTGTAGTATTGGAGTCTCTACTTCTTGATATCCGGCATCGTTAAAGAAATCACGCATCGCTCTAAATAACTTAGTTCGCTTTATGAATATATCTTTCACTTGTGGATTTACCACTAAATCAGCATAGCGCTGACGGTATCTTAACTCAGGATCAGTAAAGGCATCGTGTACTTTTCCATCTGCATCTGTTTTAGGAAGCGGAAGTGGCTTCAATGACTTACTTAAAAGCGTAAGTTCAGTTACTTTTATCGATGTTTCTCCAACTTTTGTTTTAAATACGTTTCCCTTGATTCCAATGAAATCTCCAAGATCTAATAGCTTTTTGAAAACTTGATTGTAATGTGTTTTATCTTCTCCTGGACAAATCTCATCGCGATTAACGTAAACCTGAATACGTCCCTTTGAATCTTGAATTTCTGCAAAAGAGGCCTTACCCATATCACGTTGAGACATCATTCTCCCTGCGATACAAACTTCTTTTCCTTCTTGAAAGTCCTGTTTTATAGCAGTCGAATAATCTGTTACTGGGTATAGTGCTGCCGGATAAGGGTTGATACCCAAGTCACGCAGTCTATTCAACTTTTCTCTTCGTTGAATTTCTTGATCTGATAGTTCGATTGTGCTCATAAAAATTTATTAAGTGTGCAAAGATAAGGATTTAGGCAGTATTAAAGACGATTCTTAGACTTCTGTTGGGGATTTCACATTTCGTATCTGAATATTGATAATTCGGACTATCTTTACATTATGGATTTTGATACGGTCAAGGCATTACATATCATATTTGTGGTTAGTTGGTTCGCTGGGCTTTTTTACATTGTTCGTTTATTTGTTTATCATACAGAGGCACAAGAAAAAGATGAGCTAGAAAAGAGTATTCTTTCCACTCAGTTTGAGATTATGGAAAAGAGACTATGGTGGATCATTACAACACCAGCAATGATTCTAACCATTATTTTTGGAATCTGGATGATTTTGTTAAACTCGAATTATTACCTTCAAGCTGGTTGGATGCACATTAAATTGTCTTTTGTAGCGTTGTTATTGGTGTATCATTTTGTTTGTCAAAAAATGATCAAGGATTTGGCAAATGGAAAGTTTAATTGGAAGTCGAATTCACTTAGATTGTGGAACGAGTTGGCAACACTTTGTTTAGTTGCAATTGTGTTTTTAGTTTCGTTAAAAGATTCAATGAATTGGATTAAAGGAACGGTCGGTTTTTTTGCAGTGGCCATTGGGTTAATGGTTTTGATTAAGGTTTATAAAAGATATAGAATAAAGAATAAATAAAATTTAGAGGATGTATAATAACGTACTTGTAGAACAAAAAGGACAAATTAATTTAATCACAATTAACCGTCCGAAGCAGTTGAATGCTTTGAATAAAGAGACAATTGAAGAACTCCACAATGCAATTAAGACGGCTGATGAGGATGTAAATACAGGGGTTATCATTTTAACTGGTTCAGGCGATAAATCATTTGTTGCCGGCGCAGATATTAAAGAATTTGCAGATTTCAATATCGCTCAAGGTGGTGAATTGGCTTTGAAAGGTCAACAAAGCTTATTTACGTTTATTGAGAATAGTTCAACTCCGGTTATTGCAGCTGTTAATGGTTTTGCACTTGGTGGAGGGTTAGAGTTAGCTATGTGTTCTCATATTCGTGTCGCATCTTCAAATGCGAGAATGGGGCTGCCGGAAGTTAGTTTAGGAGTTATTCCAGGCTATGGAGGAACGCAAAGGTTGACTCAACTAGTAGGTCGCGGTAAAGCGAACGAAATGGTTTTCACTGCTGGAATGATTAAGGCGGATGAAGCTTTAACTTGGGGGCTTGTAAATCACGTGGTTGAATTGGATGAATTGATGACTACTGCTGAAGCAATTGCAGCTAAAATTCTTAATAATTCGGGAACGGCTATCGCTTCAGCAATACGCTCAATAAACGCAAATTATAATGATGGTATTCATGGTTATGATGTTGAGGTTGAAGAGTTCGGGAAATGTTTTGGAACTGCTGACTTCAAAGAAGGGTCAACTGCCTTTTTAGAAAAGAGAAAACCAAACTTTAGAAAATAATTTGAGCAATCCACTCAAGAGTTTATTAGGGCAAACAGCCATTTATGGGTTACCAACTATTGTTGGTAGGCTTCTTAATTACCTGTTGGTTCCTCTCTACACTTCTGTTTTGCCTATTCAAGAGTATGGTAAGATCTCTGAATTGTATGCTTGGGTCGCTTTTTTAATTGTCTTGTTGACTTTTGGAATGGAAACAGCATTCTTTAAGTTTATTAATTCAAAGGAGGATAAGGCGATGGTCTTCAGAAATAGTTTCCTAACAGTGATAGGGTTTAATGTACTATTTCTATTGATCCTCATTATTTTCAGTCAGAACATAGCTGATGCAATGCTTTATTCCGAAAACAGCATTTACATCGTTTTGCTAGGTGTTATTGTTAGTATAGATGCAACGTCTGCTTTACCTATGGCTAAGCTTAGGGCTGAAAAAAAAGCGAAGAAATTTGCGGCAATACATTTTTCAGCAATAACAGTTAATATTGGTTTAAATTTAATTTTCTTATATGGCTTTTTTGATAAGTCACATCCTGAAGAAGGAGTGTTATTTATTTTACTTGCCAATTTATTGTCTTCTTTGGTAAAACCATTAGGAACTTATCGGGATTATCTCGGTTTAAAATTGAAGTATTCTTCTGAATTAGCTCGTGAAATGTTTAAATATGCGCTACCATTAGTTATTGCGGGATTCGCAGGAATAATTAATGAAACTATAGATAGGGCAATGCTTAAACACGTGCTTTATAATCGGGGAGGTTTAACGTTACGAGAAGCGGAAGGTCAGTTAGGGATCTACAGTGCTTGTTATAAGCTGGCGATGATTGTTACTATTTTTCTTCAGGCTTATCGATATGCAGCTGAGCCATTCTTTTTTGCGCAAGAAAAACAAAAGGACAGTAAGAAGATGTATGCCAAAATTATGAATTACTTCGTAGCATTTGTATGCCTCGTTTTCATAGGTGTCAGTTTGAATATTGATGTTTTTAAACATTTCATTAGAAGTGAAGAGTTTTGGGCAGGGCTTGGTGTTGTCCCTATTTTACTAATGGCTAATGTTTTTTATGGAATATATCTCAATCAATCCATTTGGTATAAGTTGAGCGGTCAAACAAAATTTGGTGCCTTTATATCTATCGGAGGAGGAGTGGTAACAATTCTGATTAATATGATTTTTATTCCAATTTATGGTTTTTGGGCGAGTGCTTGGGCTACGTTAATCGTTTATGCTGGTCAAATGGTTGCTTCCTATTACCTAGGACAAATACATTACCCTATAAAATACAATTTAAGGAAGTTTGGATTGTACTTGGGGCTCGCTTTAAGCTTATTCCTTGTATCTTTTATGATTAATCTTGATCCAGGGGAATTTACTTGGCGAAAGTTCTTTTTTCACAACAGTT
The DNA here is from genome assembly GCA_022447585.1 of Crocinitomicaceae bacterium. Classification (GTDB taxonomy): domain Bacteria; phylum Bacteroidota; class Bacteroidia; order Flavobacteriales_D; family Crocinitomicaceae; genus UBA4466. Next base: position 698,668 of record JAKVAR010000006.1, read on the forward strand.
TAATTCTCTTTTATGTTTTTGTTGTTTGGTTTATAGAAAAGCCCGTGCGCAAACTAACTGATTAAGAGGTATAACTGCCAGATTATAGTATAACTGCCGCATTAAAATAAATCGTTCAAATTAAGTCTCTTTTTCTTAGTTCAGCGTTAAAACTTGTGCTACTTTTGCGCGAAATTTTATAAGAAAAGAATAAGATAAACCACTGATTTTGATATGATTTTAAGTACGCGCCCCACTCTTTTATTAACTCTTTTATTAATGATTACTTCTTTGAATTCTTGGTCACAAGATTCAGATTCAGATGGAGTTCTGGATCAGTTTGATTTAGATGATGATAATGATGGGATTTTAGATAAGGATGAAATGACTTGTGCTTCTGGCTGGACGGGTAATTGGGTTAATAATGGAAATGATATTTATACTGCAAATATTGTTAATCAACAAATTACAGTTTCGTTCAGTGCTCCGAGCTCGGCTTATGTTAATGGGTTCCATAATGGTTCTCTAACAACGTCAAATCCAGCTTGGTTTTCAAACCCATCGGTTCCTGGTCAAACTTCCTTTGTTGTCAATTGTGCATGGGATTTAAATGCGGAAAGTGGTAATACGGATATTGATACGCATGGGGATGATAAACAGACGGTATACATGACTATAGACTTTGGACAATATGTAACAGATCCAGTTTTACATTTTGATCGACTTGGTGGCAGTGGCGGTGGAATTACGAACTCAGGTCAATTTATTTTGATGACACCTGGTATTTCTCTTTTGAAATTGTCTGGAACAAATGATTTTGACGTGACTTCGACAACAATAAATCGTACTCCTGATGTTGCCGGAAATACTAACGTTGAGTCTGCTCAGTTTGCATCTCAAGGAACTGCTGCGGGATCTGTCCAGTTTACTGGATACTTCCAAACGGTTAAATTTGCTTATACCGGAACTGGAGTCGAAGGGCTAGGGTTTGATACAATTGAATTTGTCTATGGTGCAGATGTTTGTTTTGATTTGGATTCAGATAATGATGGAATTCCAGATCGCGAGGAAGAAGATTCTGATGATGATGGATGTCCTGATGTTTCTGAAGCTGGTTACACCGATCAAAATTTAGATGCTATTCTTGGTGATTTACCGCTTCAAGTGGACCCAACGAATGGTTTAGTTGTTGGGTCAGATGTCATTGATGGTTATACCGGTTCATCTCCTGCAGTTACGGATGGAACGCCAGCACTTACAACGATTTGTTCGGCAATTTTACCTGTGGAATTATGTCAATTTGATTTGGATATCTATGGGTGCACTGTTGATCTTAAGTGGGCCACATGTTCTGAGAAGGACAATGCATTTTTTCTTGTGCAAAGAAGTGAGAATGGATACGAATGGGAGCAGATTTCTAAGTTATCCGGTATGTTGAATACATCTAGCCAAACCTCTTATGTCTATTCTGATGTTGATCGAAAGTTGAATGGAACCTACTATTACAGATTGGTTCAGGAAGATGTGGATGGAACACATAATTACTCTAATACTTTGGCGGCTATCATTGCCTGTGATCGTGGTGATCAAAATGAAATTGTTTTTGTTCAATCTGAACTAAATAGCGATATTCTAATTTCTACTTCTAATCAAGCTTCACTTAGGTCTGTGGTTGTATCAAATTTAATGGGTGCAGAGGTTTTTGCTTTTTTTAATGATCAAGGGAAACAAATTGTTGTCATGGATGCCTCGCAGTTATCAACTGGAATATATTTCGTGAACTCTTTAGATATTAATGGGGAGTCTATGTCGTTGAAGGTATTTGTAAAATAAATGACATTCTAAACGTTTTAGGTCCTCTTTGTATACTTGCAAAGGGGACTTTTTGTTTGGTTTAGTTAACTATTGAAAGTTAGTAACTTATGCCTAAACGGGCTTTTATGTCCTTTTTGACCTTCAAAATTTCTTATTTTTGATTAATTAAATAATTGGCATGAAAGTTAAAATAATCAATAAGTCAAAACACACATTACCTAGCTATGAGACAAAGTCGTCTGCGGGTCTAGATGTCCGTGCAAACATTGATAGTTCTATTGAATTAAAGCCTTTGGAACGTGTTTTAGTGAAAACAGGTTTGTTTATGGAAATTCCCGTTGGTTATGAATGTCAAGTAAGGCCAAGAAGTGGTTTGGCATTGAAAAAGGGAATCTCGGTGTTAAATTCTCCTGGGACTATAGATGCCGATTATCGTGGAGAAGTTGGTGTGATTTTGATTAACCTTTCTAATGAAACTTTTGTTGTTCAGGATGGTGAGCGTATTGCTCAATTAGTTTTTGCTAAAGTAAAGCAGGCAAAATGGATTAAAGTGGATGTGCTTTCTGATACAGATCGTGGAGAAGGGGGGTTTGGAAGTACAGGTGTTAAGTAAGAAAATAGTTTTTGATTGAAACGTGCGTTAGCGCAGGTTCAAATTAAAGTATAAGAGTATGAAGATAATTGTTCCAATGGCAGGGCGTGGTAGTAGATTGAGACCACATACTTTAATGGTTCCTAAACCATTAGTTTCGGTTGCAGGTCAGCCAATTGTTAATCGCTTAGTCAAAGATATCGCTGGGGTGGTAAAGGAAAAGATTGATGAGGTCGCATTTATTCTTGGTGACCCGGCTTTTTTTGGAGAAGATGTCATTGAAAATTTAACTGAATTAGCTGAAGGGTTAGGGGCAAAGGCTTCAATTTATAGACAAGATCAACCTTTAGGCACAGGTCATGCAATTATGTGTGCAAAAGATTCTTTATCCGGACCAGCAGTAATCGCGTATGCTGACACTCTAATTCAAGCCGATTTCGATTTAGATCCAACTGCGGACTCTGTGATTTGGGTAAAGAAAGTTGAGCACCCTGAGGCATATGGTGTTGTTCAATTAAACGAGAATAAAGAAATTATAGAGTTAGTTGAGAAACCATCCAACTTTGTAAGTGATTTAGCTGTAATTGGAATCTATTATTTTAAGGAGGTAAGCCAATTGAAATCTGAGTTACAATATGTGCTTGATAACAATATTATTCATGGCGGAGAATACCAAATCAATGATGGTATCAAAGGTATGATGGCTAAAGGGAAAGTTTTTAAGACTGGTCAGGTTGAGCAGTGGATGGATTGTGGAAATAAAAAAGTCACTGTTGAGACAAATCAACAAGTACTTAAAAATGAAGCAAAAAAAGGGAAGCAGCGAATTCCTGATTCAGCGATTATAGAGAATTCGGTAATTATTAAACCTTGTTTTATTGGCGAGGATGTGAAGTTAACCAATGTTGTTTTAGGTCCTTACGCTTCAATTGGGAACGGAACTGTAATAAAAGACAGTGTTATTAAGAATTCTATTATTCAACACTCAACGTCATTAAAAAATGCAATACTTAAGGATTCAATGATTGGTTCAAATGTCAATTATGACGGTTTGGCGCGAGATTTGAGTCTAGGAGATTATACAAATATCAATGGGTAGATTAGGCATATTTATAGTTTCTGTTTTGCTATTTTCCACCTCGTGTGGATCAAAGAAGATTGTAGAAGATCAACGTGTGATTAGTAAGGCGGATTATCCGTATATCACAAAGTTCCATGAGGGGATACGTTTGAAAACAACAGGAAGAACTTCAGAAGCGATCGCAAAATTTGAAGAGTGTCTTGCTTTACGACAAGATGACGATGCCGTTTTTTATGCCTTATCGCAGTTAGAATTATCTTCTGGCAATATGTTGAAGTCGGCTGAGTACATTTTGAAAGCAAGTGAAATTGATCCAGATAATCAATGGTATATTCAAGAGTTGGCTTACATGCATTATGAACTGGCTGACTATGAAAAATCTGCTGAGAGCTTTGAAAGACTGGTTAAAATTGAACCTAGAAATGTTGATTGGCAATACGGTTATGCTGAGGTTTTAACCAAGCTAGGTCAAACGGATAAGGCAATTGATGCTTTGAATAAAACGGAAGATCAAGTTGGGGTTAATCCTGCACTGTCTATTCAGAAGTATAACCTTTTGATGGAAGCAAAATCAGCGGAGAAAGCAATCGCCGAGTTGGATGCAGCTAAGGCGGTTTACCCAAAAGATCCGCAATTAATTGCAACATACGTAGATCATTATTTCAACACAAATGAGATGGCGAAAGCTGTTCAAATGTTGGAGGAGTTAGTAGAAGCTGATCCTAGTAATGGTCGTGCGCATTTGGCTTTAGCAGATATTTACCGTCAACGTGGTGATGATGAACGCTCATTTCAAGAGTTGAAGCTTGCATTTGAAAGTTCGGATGTTGATTTGGATACGAAAATGAAAATATTGATCAATATTCATGAGTCTAGTTTTAAAATTGATCCTGAGGTTTATGGACTTGTAGATATTTTGGTTCAATCATATCCAGAAGAAGCAAAGGCACATTCAATTCATGCAGATTATTTGATTAGAGCTGAGAAGAAAGAAGAGGCTTTAGTCGCTTATAAAAAGGCATTAGAATATGATAAGAATCAATATCCCATTTGGAATCAAGTATTGATCATGGAGTATCAAAAATCTGATTTTCAAGCATTATACGAGGATAGTAAAGAATGTCTAGGGTATTTCCCTACAGCAACAACAGTTTCTTTATTAAATGGTGTAAGCGCTAATCAGTTGAAGAAATTCGATGAGGCTATTGATGTGCTTTCTGCGGGTAAAGAATTAGTGCTGAATGATAAACCATTGGAGGCTGAGTTTTATAGTCAATTGGGAGAGTCTTATTTTGGACTAAATGATATCTCAAATGCTAAAAAAAGCTATGAAAAAGCGATGAAGATTGATAACTCAAGTGCTCTTATTCGCAATAATTATGCATTTCGATTGGCCATGAACAAAATTGAATTAGATTTAGCGGAATCATTGGCCTTACAAGCGGCTGATGCCGCACCATCACATGTTCAGTTTCTAGATACGTATGGTTGGGTACTATTCCAAAAAGGAGAATACGCAAGAGCTTTAGATCAGTTTAATAGAGCCTTGAATTTAAATGCAAATGATTACATGACTGTAGAGCATATCGGAGATGTGAAATTTATGCAAGGAAAAGTTGATGAAGCGGTTGTTCTTTGGAAAGAGGCGAAATCATTGTCTTCAGAGAATAAGGTTTTAGATAAAAAAATAGCCGATAAAAAATACTATGATCCAGTATACTAAACATACGATTTGGGTATTGCTTATCCTTGCATTGACTTCGTGTGGTTCTAAAAAGGAGCATGATGGAGAGAAGTTACCAAAGGTGAAAGATGCTGTATTGACTAATGTATTGGATAGTTTATCTTCCGTTGAGTTTGATTATTTCTATTCCAAGATTTCGACAAAGTATAAAGATTCATCTCAAAATGTTTCCTTCAAGACATCAGTTCGAATTACTAAAGATAGCGCTATAAATACGCTAATTACTTTCGCCAGATTCCCGGTGTTTAATGCTATTGTTACGCAAGATTCAGTCAAAATAACGGACAAACAGAATAAATGCTATACAGTAGAGAGCCTTTCATTTTTGAAAGAGCGGTTTGGTATTGATTTTACTTACCATAACGTTGAAGAAGTTTTGATAGGTTTGCCAATAGGTTTTGATAAGAATCGTAAATACCACCGAGTGGTTAATCCGTATGAGTATACTTTGAGCACACATAGTAAGCGAGATATTAAAAAGAACGAGAAGAAATCGGTTCGTGAGATTATTACCTACTATACCTTAAACGAAAACCTGAAGCAATTAAAACACGTTGTAATTGAAAGTCCACAAGATACCACAATGATTCGATTAGATTATTTGACTTTTCAAGAGATCGATGGCTCTGTGTTGCCGCATAATGTGGAAGTTTCAATTGAAAGCCCTAGAAATTCAATTTCGGTGAACCTAGAATATAAGAAGTTGCGCATTAATCGAGTAGAGCCGATATACTTTACAATACCAGAGAGCTATGAACAATGCAATTAGATTACTTCTTTTCGTTTTTGTAGCCTTTTCATTTAGATCATTTGGGCAGTCTACTAGCGAAAAATTAAAGCGAGAACAGGCAAGGTTAGAACGGAAAATTTCTGATACTAAATTGCTTTTGTCTAAAAGTCAATCTGCCACAGCGTCTTCGTTGAATGAGTTGAAGGTCATTGAGAATCAAATCGCATATCGAGAGCAACTACTTAAGAATTACGATAATCAAATACGTGGCGCTGAACTCACCGTTCAAAGTAAAGAACAACAAATAGCATTGCTTAATGAGAAGATTAACCGATTAAAAAGGCAATATGCTGAGCTTTTGATTTATGCCTATAAGCATCGAAATAAATACGGTAAAATGATGTATGTGTTCTCTTCTGGAAGTTATTTTGAGGCGGTAAAACGGTCAAAATATTTAGAGCGTATTTCTGAAATTCAACAAAAACAATTTTTAGCTATTCAGCAAAATCAAGCGCTAATTAAAGAAGAGATTGAGGCTATTGAGAAAGAAAAAGAATATAAAGTTGCTGTAATACGTCAGAAGAGTGAAGAGAAAGCAGCAATTGAATCAGATCGAAAGAAACAGGAACTCGTTTATCAAAAATTTAAGGAAGAAGAATCAGTTTTATTGTCACTCCTAGCGGAGGAGCAAAAGAAGAAAGAAATATTAAAGAATAGAATAAATGCAGCGATTCGAAAAGAGATTGCAGCGGCAGAAGCTAGAAGAAAAGCAGCCGAAGCAAAACGTTTAGCGGCAGAAGCTGAGAAGGCAAAAAATAGCCCAGATGTAGTTGCGACCAAACCCGCCCCTGCATTTTCAGAAACGAAGGAAGCAGCCAAGTTAAGTGCTTCATTTGAAGGGAATAAAGGGAAATTGCCTTGGCCAGTAGATAAAGGAAGTATCACAGAGAAATTTGGTAAGAACCCGCATCCAACATTAAAGAACGTTACGACGAATAATAGAGGGATTGATATCAGTTCCCCAAAAAATGCGCAAGTGAGATGTGTGTTCGAAGGCGAAGTAACTAGTGTTTTAAACATTCCCGGAGCAGGCAAGGTTGTTATTATCAAGCACGGAAATTATAGAACAGTTTATAGTAACCTGCAAGATACTTATGTTACTTCTGGAATGAAGATTGGAACTAAAAAAGTAATTGGCTCGTTGCTATCTGATTCGAAGCAAAACATGTCAATTGCGCATTTTGAAATTCACCATGTTGTTGGCAGTTCTGTGACTTGTTTGAACCCCTCTCTTTGGGTAAAGCATTAAATCCCTTTTCGATTTCTTGGATAGCACTATTTACCTTACATTTGAATTCCTCAATTAATTAGGATTTATAACTATGAGTAACAAGATTCAAACTGCAGAAAGAGTTTCGCATCAAGATGCATCAGATAATTATGTATATCAGCGAAGTGTATTGGCTTATGTTGAGGCTGCAAAACTAATTTCAGGAAATGTTTTAGAAATTGGAACTGGAAGTGGTTATGGAATCGAAATGCTTAGTTCAAGTGCAGATTCTTTTTTAACGATTGATAAATTTGAATCTGCTGCAGGATCAAAGGCAAGTGCTGAAATTGAGAATGTTGAGTTTCGACAAATGACAGTGCCACCATTAACAGGTTTACCAGATGATCACTTTGATTTTGTTGTATCTTTTCAAGTAATTGAACACATAAAGGATGATAAAGCCTTTGTAAATGAAATCCACCGAGTATTGAAGAAAGGAGGGAAGTTCATCGTGACTACTCCAAATAAGAAAATGTCATTAACAAGAAATCCTTGGCACATTCGTGAGTATACAATCGAGGAATTAAAAACACTATTATCTGCTGATTTCGGCTCAGTTGATGCTAGAGGTGTTTTCGGAAATGATGAGGTTATGAAGTATTACGAGGAGAATAAGAAGTCTGTTAAGAAAATCACGCGATTTGACATCTTAAATCTGCAGTACAACATGCCGCGTTGGATGCTCCAAATTCCTTACGATATTTTAAATAGAATGAATAGAAATAAACTTTCTGACAAAGGTGTTGACATCAAAATGGAAGATTATTCTGTTACGCCTGCGAAGGAAGGATGTATCGATTTATTCTATCTTGCTGAGAAGTAATATTCATTACCTTTCGTCTGCTTTAAATGCTCCCCGCATATGAAGAATCCATTGCGACTCGTCGAGCGGAGATACACCTTTAAAAATGCTTATTTTATCTTCGGTGGTGGTGGTTTTTTGATATCCATCCAAGGTTAACTTTAACCTTCCTTTCCCAGATGTAGTGGCATTAAACTTGATGGAATAATCCATGGCTTTAGCAACTGACACTCTTCCGCGTATTAGGAAAAAGTCATTGTCAAATTCGGGTGCGTTAATGTATGCTCCCATCTGATTTAAATCACTTGAAATTGGACCAAGTAAATTCTGCTGAGCTTGTATTTCGAAGGCATACATTGGTTCCAATAAATCAGTTCCAGCATGCTCTAACCCTCTCATTATTCCCATTGGAGTTGCAAGTAGGAAGTCCCCGGGATTCGAGTGAACGGTATGCTCACTTCCTTCTAAAAGTGTAATCGATAAATCGGTAACTTCATAACCTTTTATACCTTGTTTCAAAGCCCATGGAATAGCGCGTTTGACCTCATTTTGATACTTGTTACTAATTTCACTTGTTCTAACTTTTGATTTAAATTCAACACCGCTGCCAATAGGACCAGGTTCTATTAAGAATGTCATAATGGCCCAACACGGTTTTGGCATCCAATAGCGCACATAACCTTCAGCTGATGTCGAAGGGGTTTCTTTGTAAATAACTTTAGGTTGCAGAAAATTTGATTCAATGGACCACCTTTGTTCAAGGTTATCTTTTAAAACTTCCGTCTGAATTGGCCCCAATATTTTTAAGTGAAATTCTTTTTCTTTTTTGAACCATTGAAAGTCTAACGTAGGATCTTCAATGTTTAAATATTCAAGTGCTTCTCCAAGTTTTTGATAATCTTTATCATGCACTGCTTCAACTTGAACACCAATGATTGCCTTTCCTATTTTAGCATATGGATCGTCTAGTTTTTCTCTGCCTAATACATCTCCGGCAAGAATAGTTTCAGAAGTTGAAATCAGTCCAATTTCCCCAGGATTGAGTACATTAACTTGGACTAATTCTCCCAAATGAGGTTTGAATAGTTGGTTTATTTTGATGTCTTTGTTTAATTGCTGGGAATGAATTACATCTTTGTTTTTCAACGTTCCACCGTATATTTTGATGTAGGCTAACCTTCCTTTTTTTTGGTCAAAATTTACTTTGAAAACTTTTGCGGATGCTTCTAATGTTGAATTTGATTCAGGGATTAAATTTATGAGATTGTCTAATAATTCTTCTATTCCAATCCCAAGTTTTGCACTTCCGAAAACGGCTCCATAAAGACTTTCGGGATGTGTTTTTTGTTTTGCTTTTAAAAGGATTTTGTCTAATTCAGAAATATTTCCTTCTAAATAGCTCTCGAGAAATTCTTCATCTTGTTCTGCAAGGTTTTCTAAAGATCGATCTATAATAGTTGTTTCTAATAGATTTGAGCATTCGGTAAATGGCAGCACTTTTGGGTTATCCGGATCATTTATGTCTGGGTAGTTAAGTGCGAACAATTTGGTATTAAGACTATCTTGAAAATCTTGAAAAACATTTTCAATATCTACACCTGCACGATCTATTTTATTAAAGAAAACGAGAACAGGGAGTTTACGCTCTATCAGGCTTTCCCATAGATTCAATGTGTGTGCTTGAATACCTTCCTTCGCTGAAATGACTAAAATGACTGCATCCAGAATTGTAAGTGATCGATCAACTTCAGCTGAAAAATCAATATGGCCAGGTGTATCAACTAACTGAATAAGACTATCATTCCAAGTGAAGTTAACAGCTGAAGATTTAATAGAAATTCCGCGTTCCTTTTCCATCGACAAACCATCCGTAATAGCCGAACCTTTGTCAACACTTCCTAAAGATTTTGTTGCTCCCGAATGATGTAATAAACTCTCCGTAATGGACGTTTTTCCCGCATCGACATGAGCAAGTATTCCAATTGTTATTATTCTGTTGTATGACATGTGAATAAAAGAAGCCTCTTATGGAACTTTATTGTTTAGCGCAAAATAGAAAAGGCTATCTAAATAAGATAACCTTTTCCGAAAAATTTGAACATAAAATAATTATTCTTTAATGAACCTCTTATTGACTAATCCATTTTCGGTATTAATCTTTAGGGTATAAACTCCAGGTTCTAAATGTGAAAGATCAAAAGTGTTATTCGAGTTCTGTTTCAAATTAACCTTCTTTCCAATAGAATTTAGGATTAAGACAGACTTAATTGTTAAATCAGAATCTATTTTTAATTCATTTTTTGCGGGGTTAGGATGAATAATAATCTCATTCAGATTAATTTCATTAACACTTACGTTGGCAATATTTCGACAAATTGAAGTGTCTGCGCAATCTGAAACTGAAATAATAACGGCGTAGCTGCCATCAACAGTCGGAGTGAATGTAGAGTTTGTCGCTCCAGGAATTATAGTATTCGTGTTACAATCAATCCATTGATAATTCGTTCCAACAGCATTTGACGTAAGTGTACCACCATTTTGTATTATTGTGACATCGATTGGTATTATTGTTAGATCCAATGTTATGATTGAATCGCAACCTGCGGCATTTACTAATGTATCAGTTGCTGTGTTGTTATTTGATGTGTAAGTTATACCGTTAAATACATAGCTATCGCACGTGACTATTGTTTGAACACTAGTACTTGGCGAACATAGTTTTAAAACAAACACATCAGCACCTCCAATTGGCGAAAGAGAGCTAACTCCAGCACCTGGTTCAAAATCAACAGTATATCTAAATTCTCCAGTTGAATAAATACTCCCTGTATTACTAATATGAATGGATTTCCCCTGGTCAACATTGGCTCCACCAAAGCTTTCTGACCATATATAATTTCCTGAACCATTTAGCTTTATTATGAATATATCACTATTACCATTTGATGTGTGAGCATTTGTATTTGCGCTCGGGTCAAAATCTACGGTTCCATTAAAATCACCTGTAATGTATATATCATTTAGTCCATCGGTAGATAAGTTAATTCCTTTATCAGAACTTGCTCCTCCCATGCTTTTTGCCCAGGCAAAGTTTCCCATTGCATCAAGCTTTAAAACAAAAACATCATGGTTCCCATTTGAGATTAATTGATTCGGAGTACCATTTGGATTAAAATCAACCGTTCCAGAAAAGTGACCCGTTATATATAGGTTACCTAAGTTATCGATTACTAGTGATTTCCCGACATCTTCACCAGTTCCACCAATCGTTTTAACCCACTGAAGATCACCTGCGCTGTTAAGTTTTGTGATAAAAATGTCTTTTGCTCCGTTGGAAGAAATATTAGAAATTCCCGCTCCCGGATCAAAATCTACGGTTGCAGAAAAGGACCCTGTAATGTAAATGTTACCTGAATTGTCTGAGTCAAGAGAATATCCATGGTCCTCGCTATTTGCTCCCATTTTTTTTGCCCAAACAAAATTTCCTGATGCATCTAACTTGGAGATGAAAACGCTAGGATTTCCATTTCCTGTAGTAAGGTTATATACAGCTGCTCCTGGATCAAAGTCTGTATCTCCAGTATAGTTTCCTGTGGTATAAACATTTCCAAAATTATCAACGTGAATTCCATTTCCTGAATCCCATCCATTACCTCCAATTTGTTTAGCCCAAACGAAATTCCCATTTGCATCTAGTTTCGAAATAAAAACATCCTGCGCACTGACTGAAGTTAAGTTCGCTACTCCTGCTCCTGGATCAAAATCAGCAGTTCCTACAAAAGTCCCTGTTGTGTACACATAACCGGCGTAATCAACAAAGTTTGACAATCCATGAATAGAATTTGCCCCTTGAAAGCTTCTTGCCCAAACTAAATTTCCTGATGCATCCAGTTTCGAAACAAAACAGTCCATATAGCCTAAAGAAGTAATGTTGTTTGTTCCTATTCCAGGGTCAAAATCTGCGGTGCCATAAAATCCTCCCGTTGTATAAGAGTTACCTATAGCGTCTGTGGTAATTGCGGTAACATAGTCATTAGTTATGCCGCCAAAATTTTTGGCCCAACCCAATTCTATGTTTTGTGCTTGAATAAATTGACAATTGATTAGCATTAATACTAAAATGATTTTTTTCATATCGAATAGTGTTTAATTTATTCAAACCTAAAACTATCTATGGAAATTTAAAACAAACTAAAGGGGACAGAACGGGTGACAACCCATTAAATCGCAATGCTTGAGATTATGCTCGACCTAAATAAAGGCCTTAAGCTTTTAAGGTTCTATGCTTGTTATACTGTTCTAAAGCAATAAAAGCTGCGCAAAAAGCCCAAATAGGAACAGCTGCTTTGTCTGTATCTAAATAGTTGTTGAGTATACCATGAACAAAATATGTTACTAATGACATGATCATTGCTAAGAGAATTGTTTTCATCTCAGGATCTGAATCTGGCCAAGCATAATACAATGTTATTCCTTTATAGAAGATGGCTGTAACAATGAGTAGCATAGCCAACATTCCTAAGAGCCCCATCTCTGAAAGTGGTCCTAAATATTCACTATGTGCGTTTCCGCCGTCACCAAAATTGGTAGAAATAATCGTTGTGTTTTCCGGTTCTTGGAACCGAGCGTATTCAAAAGCATAGGTGCCTGGGCCAAAACCAAAAACAGGTCTATCCTTAAACATTTCTATTGCTGAAGACCATCGGTTTAGACGTTCTAAATTTGAAGCGTCCGTTGTTACATTCGTCGCACTTTGTAATTTCTCTCCAAATTCTTCAGTAGTATGCTCATACTTATTTCTTTCAAGCTCCATTTGAATACGGTCCCATGAAAAATATAGTGCAGTTAACCCTAATACGGCAATAGAAGCCAGTATAGAAAATTTGATTCTAAGTTTAATAACGGCTAATACGATTAAGGAGAGTATAACACTCAGCCAAGCAGCTCTAGTATATGAAAAGTAAAGACCAGTCATGATTATAATGATCATTCCAATGATTATAACCTGCATTAAAAGTGCGTGTTTTTTTGAAAAGTATACCGCGAATATTAAAGGAACGCAAAAAGCTACAGTGGATCCATAAATTGTGTGGTCTTTAAAAAATGGCCACATTACCCAATGTCCTTCTTTTTCGCCAAAACCATAGCTCGCATGCACAATAACAGTATAAATTACAGCTATGCACATGGCTGTTATGAATAACCATATAAATCGCCGTACATTTTTCGGATTAATGAAAATACGTGTTCCAAAAATCAACAATGGAACAATGAACCAAAGTCGAGCTAGAAGAAATTTGAACGAAGTTACAGGTGATGTACTTGTGATGGATGTTACAAAAATCCAAAACAAATAAAATCCAACAGCCCATATAATGGGATTTCGCCAGATGTATCGTTCCAGCTGATTCTTTTGAACTTGCTGCATTAAGAGTAAAATCATCAACCCAAAAAGGATTGGCTCTGTTGGAATAAAAAGCCCAAAACTTTCCGTATACTCCTCAATATTTATTGAAAGTGGTGTTAAAAAGGCAAGGCTTAAAAAAGTATACTCCGTATAGAAGATAGCGAAATAAATGGCCATTAATCCAACTGGTGCCAAGGTTAAATAGGCTTGGTCAATCCAAATTAGATAGCAAGATAGCGCGATGTATAAAAGGCTAAATCCTAGGAGAACACTATTTTGTTTTAGTGTTTGCAACTAGGCTATTTTTTTCAATTCGCTAATTCTAGCTTTGATTAAAAGTGCGAAGATGATGAAAATAAAGGCTCCCATTGTTGCAAGTATGATGATAATCAGGCGTTTTGGTTTCGCTTTTTTATCAGCAACTACGGCCGGTTCAACAACGAATTTGTGATTAAAAAGTGTGTTGGCATCAGACTCAGCTTGTTCGTAGGCATCTTCGAACTTTGTCAGTTTTGTGATTTTCTCATCGCGCATCATTTCAAGTCCATCGAACGTTGCACCATATTGTAAGTTGATGTCAATTTGCTTCTTAAAGAAGGTTCTGTCAGCCGCGTTTTTGGATTCATTGTATGCAGAGAACAGATTTGCTCTACCCTCAATGGAAACAACTCCTAATTGAGATAAACTATCCATTTTTCTTAGGATTACTTTCTTTTCAGTTTCCAATTGCTCTTTTTTACGTTGATTTATTTCGAATGCAGGAATCGTTCTTTCTTGAACCATTTCATTCTTAACCGTATCAATGATTTGTACAATTTTATTAGCGATTTCAGCAGCTAAAAAGCGATCTTCATCGAATACATCAATCTGTATAGATCCATAACGAGTTCTAGCGAAATTAATGTGATTTTCCCATGCTTTACCCAGTTTATGATTCTTGTTTGCGTCATCAGCATCAATATCATAATGATTCATTAAATCATAACGGTTAACGATGATATTTCTAATTTTTGAAGATTGAAGAATTTGAACTAATTGTTCAGCTTGTTCTTCTTCACCAAAATCCATTGAAGATGCTTTTGCATTTCTTTGTTCAGAGAAAGATACTGTGCTTGTTGCAGCAGGGAATACAATCGCTGTTGATTTGAAAATTGGTGTTAAAAGAATAGAAACCACCGTTGCAGCAATTGCAGCCATTGCGGTAACAGCAATGATTATCTTTCTTTTTTGCCAAATGAATATTAAAAGAGACTCTCTTTCTTGGTCAAATTGACCGGTGTTTTCACTCATGCTTTAGTTTTTAGTAGCGCAAAGTTAATGTTTCTAACTGAGTCTAATAACTTCCAAAGATTCATTTTATTATTTCAATGAATGAAAAATTTTGGGTAGTTTAAATTTTGATCAAAAATGGGCTCAATTTTTATTTGACGATAAGCTTAAAGCCTTTTCCATGAACGTTCATAATTTCAACGGTTGTATCTTCTTTTAATGCCTTACGTAATTTAGCGATATAAACATCCATACTTCTTCCATTAAAGTAATTATCATCACCCCAAATTGCACGCAATGTGGCGTGTCTGTCCAATATTTCGTTCTGATTCTTAACTAGTAATTGAAGTAATTGGTTTTCTTTTGTGGTTAGCTTCTTAACCTCATTTTTTAAGTGAAGTAAGCGGAATTCAGGCTCATACTTAATCTTACCAATAGTAAGGTCACCTTCAGTTTCAGATGTTGGTGTATCAACGCGTCTTAAGATTGCGTTTATTCGGGCAAGTAATTCCTCCATAGCGAAAGGCTTAGTTAAATAATCATCTGCCCCTAAAGAGAAACCTTCTAATTTATCTTCCTTCATCGCTTTTGCGGTCAGGAAAAGGATAGGAATCTTTTTATCAATTTCTCGAATTTCCTTGGCAAGAGTAAAACCATCCATTTCCGGCATCATCACATCGAAAATACAAAAGTCAAAAGTATCTTTATTGAATTTATCAAATGCTATCTTACCATTCTGAGCTAATGACACTTCAAATCCTTTAGATTTTAAGAAGGTTTGTAATAATTGACCTAGGTTGATGTCATCTTCTGCGAGTAGTATACTTATTGAGTTGCTCATTTTATTCTTGTATTATAAGTGTGAATTGTGATCCTTGTCCTATTTTACTTTTTACTTGAATATCCCATCCGTGTAAATCTGAAATTGCTTTCACATAACTCAGTCCTAACCCGAATCCTTTCACATTATGAATGTTTCCAGTGGGAACACGATATAATTTGTCGAATATTTTATTCAAGTGCTCTTTTTTTATTCCGATTCCATTATCTGATACCGATAAAATTATTTTTTTACCTTCTTTTTGAAGTTTCACAACAATTTTTGCAGCACCATCACTATATTTAATTGCATTATCTATAAGATTGGAAATTGTATTCATCAAATGCATCTTATCTGCTTCTAGTCGAATTAATTCTTGTGTTAAGTCCAATTCAATAAGACCGTTCTCTTTGGCTATTCTAAAGTTTGCATTCTGCACAATATCATAAATTACCTCATTTAGAATAACGTTTTCCTTATTTAAATGTACTTCGCCTCTGTCCAAGGTTGCACTTTGAAGTATACGCTCAACCAATAACCCTAAACGTTTGTTTTCGTCGTTAATCATATTAACGTATGGTGTAACATTAGTAGTTGCATCTCCGATCATGTCAGAATCATTCATTGCCTCACAAGCAAGAGAAATAGTTGAAATAGGAGTTTTAAATTCATGTGTCATATTAGAGATGAAATCATTTTTCATTTCTGATAATTTACGCTGAGCTAGAATGGTTCTAAACATAAATACTAGTGCCAAAATGATCAATAGCACTAACGATAGATTAATTGTTAATGGCCCCCATAATTTACCAAACAAGAAAGATTTTTGTTTGGGGAAATTGATATGTAATAGTAAGTCTTGATCTAATGGGTTACTCGGATAAAGAAGTGTATGATATGTTTCCAATGTATCTAAGGTTGTATCATAATTCTCGGGAGCTTTTTCAAAATGAATAGGAGTATAGTATTCATCTGTGATAACAAATTTATAGCCCTTTGGTAAGTTTTCTACATTCAATTCATTAGCCAGAACCGAATCTAAAAACAACGGGTCAACACGTTCCGAAGGGTCTTCATACACGTTATTTCTGAATGCTTCAATCATCATTTCATTGACGAATCGGGCTTTCTTAAAAATTTGCTGAATTACCCTTTGATCGAGCTGAATAGCATACTTTACCGAGTCTTGACTGATTGGTTTTGAACCTTTGTCAAATAAGTCGCGCAATTCGCGCACATCTCTTGCCAAAACTCTTTGTTCAGCTGAAACTCCAGATATTGAGTCGTACGTTTTCCCTTTTATGACTAGATAATTCGCCATCTCTCCATTTTCGAAAATGGAAGTATCTTGAATTGAGATTGATTCTTGAGCCGAAAGTAAATTTTGAAATTCTTCTTTTAGGATATCTTTATACTGACCGCTAAAATCTTTATTGGCAAGTGACATGTATTGACGAATATCCTCAGCCTTTTCGTGTTTTAGAGCAATCCTATCCAATTGAGTAAGAAATTGATCATTGAATTCTGTCGATTTTCGGTCCACCAAAAAGACAGTTTGTACAGATTGAATTAGCAACAGAGCCATCATTGCAATAACAACGAGTATTAGAATAAAATGTACTCTGATTTTTTTCAATTGAACTAATTTTTAGACGAATGTAAAAGAATACCGCTGTGAAAAAGAGATGCTTAACTTTTTTTAACAGCGGAAATTAAGGAATCATGCGCCTTACGGAGTGAAATCGCTTAGGGTATCCAGAGTTAAAATAATCAGTAATTACAACACCGAAGTGTTTTTTTGAGCTAGAGCAATGGATGAATTGAATACCATTTTGATCATTTGAAATAACTATTCCAACATGGCCAATACGAGTACTTCCAGCTGCGGTTCCAGTAAACAAAATGCAATCCCCTTTTTTACAGTCCTTTAAACTGACGGGCGTACCCAATTGTCCATAGGCTTTAGAGCTTCTGGAATGCTTCAACCCCACTGAAGAGTAAACATATGATGTAAATCCCGAACAATCAAAACTAACTCCAGGTGAAGAGGTAGCCCATTTGTATGGAATACCGATTTGAGATTTTGCGACAATTACAATGGAGTCAGACTTTGTTATAGAAAGACTGTCTTGGGTTAAAGTGTAATTGTACACCATTAGAGAAATTAGGATAATTAATAGCCGCATGGTTTTGCAAAAGTACAGTAAAAGATAATAATGATTAGCTTCACTGGATTCATCGACAACTTATAGAAAGTTTAATTGCTCAAAAACACGATTTTTCTCCCTGCAACGTTGTACATTCGTGAAGATGTCTAATTTTTTGAAACAGCTATTACTCTTGATGCTATTCGTATTGCCTTTCTTGGGCTTTGCGCAAGAGTCAAATTTGCGTTCAAAAATAGTAGCTAGTTCAGATACAATTCAATTGGACAGTTTGAGTATTTATCCAAATTCGTTTGAGGTAAAATGCGATGGTAAAGTATTGTCTAAAGATGATTATCATTTGGATTATGCCGCTTCAAAATTGATTTTACTCAATAATTGTGGAGGTAAAATATCGACATCTTATCGGGTTTTGCCAATGGATTTATCGAAGACTTATGCTAAGAGAGATACAAGTTTAATTTATTCGAAAGAAAAAGGGTTCAGAGATCGATTTTTGATAAGTAATGCGACATCAACTACCGATATATTCGGAGGTGCTGGATTGAATAAGTCGGGTAGTATCTCAAGAGGTATTTCATTTGGGAATAATCAAGATTTAGGAGTTAACTCTAGTTTGAATCTTGAGCTTTCTGGGCAAATTGCACCAAACTTGAAATTATTGGCGTCCGTTTCTGATGATAACTTACCCATTCAACCCGAAGGAAATACGAATACCTTAAGAGAATTCGATCAAGTGTTCATTCAGGTCTACAACGATCGTTTTAAAATGATTGCCGGAGATTTTTGGCTCAAAAAACCACAAGGTTATTTCATGAAATATAACAAGCGTGCTCAAGGTCTAACAATTGATTACAAATGGACAACTGATACATTAAAACTATGGAAAACTCAGGTGAGTGGTGCACTTTCTAAGGGTAAATTTCAAAGGCAAATCATTCAAGGAATAGAGGGGAATCAAGGGCCGTATCGCCTAAAAGGAGCAGAGAATGAACCATTTATTATTATCTTAAGTGGAACCGAAAAGGTGTACATCGATGGGAAGTTAATGGAACGCGGTCAGGAGTATGATTACATGATTAACTATAATACCTCCGAAGTAACGTTTACGGCTAGAAATCAAATCACAAAGGATAGTCGAATTGTGGTTGAATTTCAATATTCAGATCAAAATTACCCGCGTTCGTTGTTTCAAACTTCAACAACCTTTAATTCAAAAAATGGGAAATTTTGGTTGAACGCATACTCAGAGCAAGATGCTAAAAATCAATCCTTACAGCAAGATTTAACTATAGAACAAAAACGTCAACTTTCGGAAATCGGCGACACCTTGAGTCTAGCTCGAATATCTAGCATCGATTCTACCGGATACTTTGACAATCAGATTCTATATAAGTTGGTGGATTCATTGGGTATAGATTCTGTTCTTGTTTATTCTGTGAATCCTGATTCGGCCATCTATCGCGCAACGTTTGAATACGTAGGTGCAGGTAATGGAGATTATGTTTTTGAGGATTTCAATGCGCTTGGTAAAGTGTATACTTGGGTATTCCCGACAGGTGGAGTTTCTCAAGGAGATTATGCACCTTCTCGGTTAATTATCACACCTAAGCAAAGACAAATGGTTACTGCTGGAGTTAATATCAACTTAGGACAATTTTTAAATCTTGAGTCTGAATTGGCTTACTCGAAAAACGATATAAATACATTTTCGAGGTTTGATACGAAAGATGACAATAGCTTTGCTGGTCGTGCTAAGTTAACAGGGATTGTTCCCTTGTCAAAGGATTCAATTCCGAATTGGAAATTAAAGACAAATGTGGGAGTGGAAGTTCGAGATCGAAACTTTAATCCAATAGAACAATATAGAACTGTTGAGTTTGATAGAGATTGGAACACAAGAAATAGAGGGTTTCAAGGGAATGAAGTTGCATCGAATTTAGGATTTGATTTTCAACGAAGAAAACGGGGGAATATAAACCTAGAAGCTCAGCATTATATCATTGGTGAGGATTATGAAGGTTTACGAGGTGCGTTGAATGGGAAGTGGAGGCAAAAAGGGTTTCAGGGGACATTTGATGGGAGTTATTTGTCGAGTCGAACAATAGAAAGGAATGAGTTCATTAGGCATCGTTCGGAATTTTCGCAGGAATTTGGCTGGTTCAAAATTGGATATAAGGATGATCATGAATTAAATCAAACTTTTGGCAACATGCTGAGCTCAACGAGTTATCAATTCTTCGATTATCAGATATATTTAGCGAATAGCGATACGGTTCAAAATCAATACCGTGTATTTTATCGAGAACGTTATGATAAAAAGTCAGATAGTACTCGATTAACTCCAGTTGCAAAAGCAAGGTCAATCGGTAGTGAGGTGAAATTCAATCAATGGAGAAGACAAAAATTAAGTTTCGTTACAAGTTATAGAGAACTTAGAATAGAAAAGCCAGAGTTGATTTCTCAAGCTCCAGAAAATACGTTGTTAGGCCGAATAGAATATGAACTGAAGTTATTGAAAGGCGCATTAACGCTCAATACCTTCTACGAAGTTGGTTCTGGATTAGAGTTGAAAAGAGAATTCCTGTATATACAAGTGAATGATGGACAAGGAATCTATACTTGGATAGATTATAATAATGATGGGGTGAAAGACTTGAATGAGTTTGAGATTGCTCAATTTGTTGATCAGGCAAGTTATATTCGTGTATTTACGCCAAGCAACGAATATGTGAAGACCTTTTCAAATGAGTATAACCAATCTATTCATTGGAGACCGGCTAGAATATGGTCATCCAAGAAGGGAATACTGAAGTTTTTATCTCGATTTTCTGATCAAGCGCGTGTTAGAATTAACCGTAAAACCAACTTCTTTGATGGAGCAGATGCCTTCAATCCATTCTTATCCAATATTGAAGATACCAGTCTCATTGCTACAAATTCTAACTTAAGAAATACCTTATTCTTTAATCGAACTTCGAGTATTTTTGGGGCAGAGTATTCTTACCAGGATGTTCGAAGTAAAACCCTTTTAGCCAGTGGGTTTGATTCGAGACTGAATGAGTATCACGAAGTGTCATTACGCTGGAACATTAAGCGAAAGTTCACTATAAAAATTTCGGGTAAGCGAGGCGAGAAAGCTTCTGAAGCAGATTATACTTCCGGGAGAGATTATAAATTAGGGTATTATTTCTTGGAGCCAAGCTTCATCTATCAGCCTAACACAGTTTTCAGAATTACCTTGGATGGGAGAGCTTCTGAGAAACGAAACGATCCAGATTTAGGGGGAGAGCTGGCTACCGTTTATGAGATCGGATCAACTTTTAAATTTAATCAAGCAGAAAAGGGTTCACTTCAGGGGGGTGTGAAGCTGGTAAGTATTGATTATACTGGAATTCAAAACTCAGCATTGGGGTTTGAAATGCTAGAAGGTTTGAAGCCGGGGGTCAACTATACGTGGAATCTTGGATACCAAAGATCAATCGCCAAAAACCTACAAATTTCAGTTCAATATAATGGTCGTAAATCAGAAAATAATAAAATGATTCACTCCGGAGGTATGGAGGTTCGCGCCTTTTTCTAGATACATTGAACCTTCATGCATTGTTCTTGTACAGGAAAGAAAAATCGAGCTATGAAATTAGAAATCAAAGAACCTTGTAATGAAGATTGGAACAACATGAAGATTGGAATTGTTTCACGTCATTGCGATGTTTGTGAAAAAGGAGTGATGGATTTCACAAAGATGAATCGGTCAGAAATCATCACTTATTTGCTTTCTAATCCAAATGATGAGGTTTGCGGTAGAATGAATCGAGATCAATTTGATTTCAGACATGAAGATATTCCAATTTTAGTCGAAACTTTAAAGAAACAGAGAACAGTAAACCCATTTTTAATCTTAGCACTTGTTTGTTTGAGTTTATCATCATGTGCTCAAGGGCAATCGGATACGACAACTATTAAAACACCACCTCCAATTGAAACGTACGTTATTGGTAAAGTCGCTTCACCGGATGAGCTTAAAAATCAGATCAATACCTCAGATTCTCTCTCAATTCATGATGAAATATTACAAGGTGAAGTTGTTTGTGAATCAGTTCAAGAAGTAGGAGAGATTCAGCCTTTCACGATGGGAGAAATTTACGTTCCGGTTGTGGGTGAAATCAAAATTGTTGAAGAACCCGCTCCAATTCAAGTTATTGATGAACGAATACATCAGTTTGCTGAAAAAATGCCTGAGTTTCCAGGAGGCGTAGATAGTCTATTTGCATTTATCAATAGCAATATTAATTATCCAAAATATGAAAGGAATCATAACATACAAGGAAACGTTTATGTCCGGTTTGAAGTTGATAAAGCAGGGCAAATTTCAAATCCGCAAATATTAAAATCGGTTCAGAATTCTAAATTCTTTAATGATGAGGTCTTGAGATTAATCAAGTCCATGCCGAAATGGATTCCAGGAGAAAACCAAGGAAAAAAAGTATCGACTTACATGACTTTACCTATCAGGTTCAACTTGAAATAGATTATTTCTTTCTGAAGAAAATCTTAATTGGAACACCACAGAAATCAAACTCTTCACGAAGTCTGTTCTCTAAGAAACGCTTATAACTATCCGGAATATATTGAGGTAAATTACAGAAGAAAGCGAATGCTGGAGAATGTGATGGTAATTGCTGTACATACTTGATGCGAACGTATTTTCCTTTAACAGATGGAGGAGGAGTGTGGTCGATAATTTCAAGCATTACTTCATTGATTTCAGAAGTAGGAATTTTCTTAGTTCTGTTTTCATGAACTTCCATTACAGCTTCCAATGTTTTGTGAATACGTTGTTTTGTTACTGTTGAAGTAAAGATGATTGGAACATCGTTAAATGGGGCTAATTGCTCACGTACTTTCTCTTCGTATTCTTTCATGGTAGTATGATCTTTCTCAATCAAATCCCATTTATTAACAAGCACAACTACTCCTTTTGAGTTTTTCTCAATGATATAGAAAATATGTAGATCTTGTTTTTGAATACCTTCTTCAGCATCAATCATGAAAACACAAACATCTGAATTTTCAATTGCTCGAACTGAACGAAGCACTGAGTAGTACTCGATGTCTTCAATAACTTTCGCTTTTTTACGTATTCCTGCCGTATCAACAAGCATGAAGTCGAATCCAAAACCTTTATATCTTGTGTTTACTGAGTCACGTGTGGTACCAGAGATGTTTGTTACAATGTTTCTATCTTCTCCTGTAAACGCATTAACCAATGATGATTTGCCAACATTTGGTTTTCCAACGATGGCAATGTGAGGTAAGTCCAAACCTGCTAGAGGCGTATCGTCTTCCTTATCAAATTCTTTTACGATTTCATCAAGTAATTCACCAGTGCCACTTCCATTGGTAGCAGAAACATCAAAGACATCTCCTAGGCCTAATGACCAGAATTCGGAAGATAAACCAAAACGATCGGCATTATCAACCTTGTTGGCAACGATAAAAACCTTTTTTCCAGATTTACGAAGTAATTTTGCAACAGTCTCGTCTAAATCAACAATTCCTGTCATAACATCTAACATGAAAATGATGACGTTTGCTTCTTCAATAGCAATAACTGCTTGTTTTCTGATTTCAGCTTCGAATATATCGTCTGAACCGTTAACATAACCACCAGTATCAATAACTGAAAAGTCTACGCCGTTCCATTCACCTCTTCCGTAAAGACGGTCTCTGGTAACACCACTTACTTCTTTAACGATTGCTCGTCTCGATTCTGTTAACCGGTTGAATAAAGTTGATTTACCAACATTTGGGCGCCCTACAATTGCAATAATATTACTCATATCTCTAAATCGATTTCTACAACTACTTGCGTAATTCTAGTATCCGTATTTCTTTAACTTTTGATCAGACCCTCTCCAATCCTTATCCACCTTTACAAATGTTTCCAAGAAAACTTTTTTCTCGATGAACTTTTCCATTTCAATACGTGATTCTCGACCAATTCGTT
This sequence comes from Crocinitomicaceae bacterium, assembly GCA_022447585.1. Lineage (GTDB taxonomy): Bacteria > Bacteroidota > Bacteroidia > Flavobacteriales_D > Crocinitomicaceae > UBA4466. Next base: position 722,412 of record JAKVAR010000006.1, read on the forward strand.
TCAGCATATCACCACCTTTTCCGATAATGATGCCTTTTTGAGAATTACGTTCAACTATAATTATCGCTCTAATACGCGTAATGTCTGCTTCTTCCTTGTATTCCTCAATTTCAACTTGTGTTGCATAAGGAATTTCTTTTTTACAGTGGATAAAGATTTTTTCACGAATCATTTCAGAGATGAAAAACCTCATCGGACGATCTGTAATTGCGTCTTTATCAAAGTAAGGTGGGCTTTCTGGAATGTGAAGAAGAATTTCTTCCCAAACGCCATCAATACTGAATCCATGTAGGGCTGAAATAGGAAAAACGTTCGCCTGAGGTAAACGTTCTTGCCAATATGCCAATTTTTCAGCAACATTATTCTGATCCGATAAATCCATTTTGTTAATCAAGCAAATCACAGGAACCTTTGCGTTTTGAATCCGTTCTAATGTTTCCTTGTGATTCATTTCAGTCTCTTTCGTATCTGTCACAAATATGATTACATCAGCATCTTTGATCGATGTATTTACATAATCCATCATGTTGTCATGGAGCTTATAAGCCGAGTTTACAACACCTGGAGTGTCAGAGAAAACTATCTGATGGTCCTCTGTATTAACGATTCCCATTATACGATGCCTTGTAGTCTGAGCCTTAGAAGTAACGATTGATAATTTCTCGCCCACGAGTTGATTCATGAGTGTTGATTTACCAACGTTTGGACTTCCAACTATACTTACAAAACCTGATTTATGCGCCATTTCTACGAATTGAATTGCAAAGAAACGGAATTTAGTTGAGAATGAACACTTAAAGTTTAACGTCTACGCCCGGATTTAGATGAGCGATTAGATTTATTCGATCTTGCTGGATTTTTTGGCGTTGAGCGAACCTGACGATTAGGTGAAGTTTTCGTCGCCTTCTTTTGAGTAGGTTTCACGCTCGGTCTTTTAGCTTGACTTTTAGTGTGACTTTTAGTGTGATTCTTCGTTATATGCGTTTTTGTGCTTTTTTTGTTCACTGCTTTTTGCTTATTCACTGGGTGATGAACATGCTTAGCTTTGAAGGTATGCGAATGAACTTTGTGTTTATAGTAATGTCCATGAGCTCTTCTACAACGGTATATCTTAACTCTTCTGTAATGAACGTGATAACGTACATGTCTTGTCCTGTATACTGACCAAACAACAGGTCTCCATGGTCTATACCAGTTTGGACACCTGTTGTATCTCCATGGAGAAACCCAAATAACGTAACTAGGACTGTAGATATGTCTAATTGGTCTCCAGTGATAAACATTCACTGTCTTAGAGTCAACTTGAGGCTCAATGATGTAGTCCTTACCGTATAATGTTTCATCACCAATGATTTGAGCATTAACAACTTCATCTCCAGATTTTTCTATCTCAATAACTGCAATGTCTTGTGATTCTGTATCGCTGTATGGTACTTGTAGAGTTAATGCATGAACATCGCCATCAGCGTAATCGATTACCCGAATGTAATCTACAAATCCGTCTTGGTTAAGGTCAAGATTGTTTACTCCGTTTTTTTCAGAGTTTAGTTCTTGTTCAAATTCTTCAATGGAATCAGATTTTTTGAACAATTCCATAACTGCATCTAAATCTAAATGATCTCCAGAAGTTCCTAATTGATCTTCGTTACTCATTCCAAAGAATGCAAGTAAGGCGAAGCTGAATGATAACATGTATGATTTCATAACTTTCGATTTTTAATTCGTCTAGTTTATAGACAACTCAAAAATCGAAAGGTTTAATTTGAAATGAAATTATTTTTTAATTCCTTCAAGATCAAGTAGGAATGCGTACTCTAAAGCAACTTCTTTATAACGTTCAAATCTTCCAGAAGCACCGCCATGGCCGACGTCCATGTTACAGTGCATCATTAATAAATTGTCATCTGTTTTATATGCACGAAGTTTAGCAATCCATTTTGCTGGCTCCCAATATTGAACTTGACTATCCCAATATCCCGTTGTAATTAAAAGGTTTGGGTAAGCTTTTTTCTCGATATTATCGTAGGGAGAGTATGATTTGATGTAATCGTAATATGCTTTGTTTTTTGGATTCCCCCATTCATCAAACTCACCAGTGGTTAATGGAATTGATTCATCTAGCATGGTCGATACAACATCAACGAATGGAACTTGTGCAATAACACCATTCCATAATTCAGGTTCCATATTGATAATTGCTCCCATCAATAATCCACCCGCAGAGCCTCCTTGTGCATATAGGTGTTCTGTTGAAGTATAATTGTTCTCAATTAAGTATTTACCGCAATCGATGAAGTCATTGAATGTATTTTTCTTCTTTAGAAGTTTTCCATCTTCATACCAATGACGCCCCATTTCTTGGCCACCGCGAATATGAGCAATCGCAAAGACAAACCCTCTATCTAATAGACTCAATCTCACGGAACTGAAGTAAGCATCCATACTACTGCCATAAGATCCATAAGCATAAAGTAAAAGAGGTGCTTTTCCATCTTTCTTCATTCCTTTTTTATAGACCATTGAAATCGGAACATTAACTCCATCTCTAACTTCAGCGAACATTCTTTCCGACGTGTAATTGTCCGGAGAGAATTTGTCATCCATTACGGCTGCTTGTTTTTTTAATTCTTGCTCCTTCGTATTCATATTGTAATCATATGTAGACATTGGAGTTGTTAATGAAGTATAATTGTAACGCAGTTCGTCTGTGTCAAACTCAAGATTTGTTGTGGAGTAGGCCATGTATGCAGGATCATTGAATTGAATATAATGCTCCGATCCATCTGCCCATTTCATGACACGAAGTTGATTTAATCCGTTTTCGCGTTCTGAAACAACCAAGTGATTTTTGAATATGTCAATATCTTCCAATAGTACATCTGCTCTATGTGCAATTACTTCTTCCCAATTTGATTTATCTGTTGCGCTAATTGGCGTCTTCATTAATTTGAAGTTCTTCGCTCCATCATTTGTAACGATGTAGAAATATTCTCCAAAGTGACTCACAGAATATTCATGATCTTTTTCTCTTGCTTGAACTAATTTCCATTCTCCGTTAGGATTATTAGCATCTAAATACTGAGTTTCTGAAGATAAGGTTGACCAAGATCCCATAAAGATGAAGTCACCTGATTTAGATTTTGAAATCCATGCATTAAAAGTCTCATCTTTCTCTTCGTAAACTAATTCATCAGAGTCTTGACTAGTTCCTAAAGTGTGTTTATAAATTTGACATGAACGGAGTGTAACGGGGTCTTTCTTCGTGTAAAAAACAGTCTTATTGTCATTGGCCCAAGTAATTCCACCTGTTGTATTCTCAATTTTATCTGATAGAACCTTACCAGTTTCAAGGTCTTTAAAATGAATTGTATACTGCCTTCTTGAGACTAAGTCAACACTGTATGCCATCATTTTATTATTTGTACTCACACTTAAACCACCTAAAGCAAAGTAAGATTGATCTTTTCCGAGTTCAGGACCGTTTAGAATGATTTCTTCTTTTCCGTCCATCGATTCTTTCTTTCTGCAGTTCAATCCATAATCTTCTCCAGCTTCAAACCTACTATAATAGACGTAACCGTTCTTCTTATAAGGAACAGACGAGTCGTCTTGTTTTATTCTTCCTACGATTTCATCAAATAGTTCTTTTTGAAAAACATTTGTATGGGCCATTTTGGCATTAAGGTAATCGTTCTCAGCATTCAAATAGTCAAGAACGTCTTGCGTTTGAGCATCCGGATTTTTAGCTTCTTTTTGTTCGTCTGATAATCTCATCCAAAAATAATCATCTACACGGGTATCACCATGTATACTTATTTCTTCTGCTATTTTTTTTGCTTCTGGAGCTTTCATATTTGATTCTTCTGGTTGTGGTGAACAGCTAGTTACTAGAGCTGTTAAAATTGAGAAATGAATGAGTTTCATAATTTTTTGGCTTTGCGGACTGCAAGTTAGTTATTTAGGTAGGATGAACAAATAAAAAATATGAGATATCATAACTCTGATATTCTCTTAATTGTTCTTTATCACTTTTAAATATTCTTACTACAGGATAGAATAAATCAATCTCACATCAAGAAGACCCAAGTTTAATCTTGATCCATCTTTAGTATGCTTGTTGTGATATTCTGATCCTATCATTAGAAGATAAAAAGGTATTAAGTTGACGTAAGTGTCTCTAAAATTGAAATTTATATATCCGGATTTCTGCACGAACCATTTAATAATTGCTCCATGAAGAGGTTCCCTGATAAAATGAAGTGAGATTAACAAATACATCCACCAAGAAGTTCCAAACTGAATATAAAAGACAATGTAAAATGCACTTTAAAACAAACGGGAAAACCAATGATGCGTAATCATTCTAAAATGATCGTCATTCGGTTGCGTCTTTGGAAATTGATTTGTCTACTTAGGCGGATGTGTGTCTTTTTCAGTATCGGTATAAGTGTGGTGCATTCTATGTAGGATGCCTTAGGCATAAGGACTCAAATAAGAAGGGCCTTGCGTAATGAAAGTGAGAGCGAAAAAAGACTTCTCTCAGAACTTAGACTGAGTAAACATTTTATGTGCGACATATCTAGAAATCATAAAGATCTTGAAATGCAAAAAAAGCGTCCAAATTGGAAGTAAAATTGACAAAATGCTACTTTAGGACGCAAAAGTGAGCAAAATGTTACCCTAATATGTTACGCAGAAAATTCTATTAATCTTTAAAAATTAAATGACTTTCAATTTCTGTCGCTGTTCAATCGTCTGGATGAATTCCAGGGGCATTAATTTGCTGTGAGAATGAATTGATTCCAATCATTATTGAAAGTATTAACGAGACTTGGTTTTTCATTTCTTGAGATTTACTTTAATTCTATTGTTCATTAAAACGATAACTTTTGAAGACTGAAGGTATGAACGTATTGAATTTGAGATAGTTTAAAGTATGAAAAAAGGGTAGCCAATTGGCTACCCGCACTATTCAGGTTAGAGTAAGATACATCTTGTTAATTACTTTATATTTTAACAAACGAAAGTACATGATTGTTGAACTTAATAATATATGTCCCCGAATTTAAATCTAAAACATTAATATTTTCACCAGTTTGTAGCTCATCTATTTTAATAATTACTCGGCCAGAATTGTCAATAATTTCTACATTCTTGAATTTAGCTACTTCATCATTTAGCGAATAAATTGTTAGTATATCTGTAGATGGATTTGGAGCACAACCAAATTGAGAGTCGTTATTTTGGTGTAAAATCATTTGATCACCTCGATTACCTTGCAAAGGCGGAGCCATACTTTTTTCATGAATTATACCACTAAAATCCCATTCATAGCAATCTTCCGCTATAAAGAATGTTGCATTTTCGATATGAGCCTCAGTACTCACAATGTTTTCATTTTGATTTGTAATGGGTGGAGAAGGTACTCCTTTCGACAAGCAATTCTTCGTAATTAATCTATAATTAAAAGCATTGGTTCCAGTAGGACTTGCGGCACATGGTTGATTAAGATCATTGTTCATATGACCATTCCAATAAATTCCATAATTGTCGAACGACCAATCATCTCCACCTTCTAATGTTAAATCTAAATCATGCAATTGTATTCCCCATGAATCCCAAATTGTAAACTTTAATTCTGTTGCACCATAAAATGGTGGGTTGTAAACTGATGGTGGATTGTAATTTATACCGTCATAAATGAAAGCAACAGAGTTTCCTGTAAATGGACTTGGAGCTTGAACACCATTAACAACCCATATATTTCCATCGTAATAATAGCCAGGAAGGCCATAAATGGAAGCAGGGTTTCCTGAGGCATCAACAGGGAAATCATGATACGTCGTTTGATTCCGAATATCTTCGTAGAATTTTTTTGTTCCCCAAACTTCTCCACTGAAAGAGTTAGAGCCGCCGATAGCATCCTGAACATAACAAGTGTAGGGTACTTCTATACCATCAAAATTCGAAATAATCGTGTGTATATCATACTCGTTACTTGTTGTTGTGATTGTTTGCCCATCTATTGACCATGTGTATGAGTATGGTCCCGTACTGCCATTTACAGTTGCAATTAGCTTCTCACTGTCACAGTTAAACTCTTCTTTAACGCTTAAGTCAAGTGGTGTCTGTGGACAATCTGCAGAACAATAGTTTGGTAATATTTCTATTGTTGTATTGCCGGTAATTGTAACGCATCCGGTTCCAAATACACAAGAAGGTAAGATTACTTCAATTCCCGCCTTTAGGTATACATCTCCTTCGATGTCAACAGGACCTTCTATTAAACTTGTTGGCGCGCCTATTGGCATATGATCCCCAACCCAGATGCGTTCTTCAGCAGTTGCGAAAGAGGGCATAGGTAAGCCTTGTGGGCTTCTATTTGTATAATATAAATTCTCTGGACAGTAATCACCCCCTAGTTTTTTTATTGTATAATGTCCTTTATCACCAACTCCATTGGTTTCACCAATACAATCACTAGCTTCACCAGTATTTGCATCAAAAATAACATCAATTATTACTTCTGAACATATTACTTCCGGTGGAAACTGTACACAAAGAGTTACATATACCGAGCCTGTACCAATTCCTGTAGTAGTATAAGTAACATACGGAGGTGCTGCTAAACTAAAATCAATTATTGGTTCATTGCTTGTCAATTGTACCGTTTCACAATAACTACCTCCGTCACCAGGAATAACCATTTGTGCATCTCCTGAGCTAGGAAAACTACCAAAGCTTACGTTTCCTGGTGGTCCGCATGTTTGAACATAAATCATTCCATCAATTATTATTTCACCAATAAGTTGACCTGTGCGGTATTCTTGAACTCTAACGGCAAAGTAACTTGTTCCAATTAGATCTGGAACGATTGAAACTTTACCGTTAACTGGATTAATTTGCATAGGGTTTTGGGATGGGAAAGGCGTTGTAGATGACATCCCTGGTTCGAATTCAACGTCACCGTAAGAACAGTCCGAGCCACCAAGAGCATTTTTGGGAGGAATAATGTCATAAACAAGTACATCGCCGTTCGTTTGTGTAACAGAATATAAAGCCGATGCAGTATATCCAGAGCAACCAACAATAATATTCTCACCAACGACATTAGGAGAATCATTAACGACATTATTATTGATTTTACAATGATTATAGTAACTCCCTTCGTTTGCAACATAATCAACATCATTTCGTGCGCTAATATTAACAGATAGAATCCATGAATCACAAGGCAGCCATAGCGTAACTGTTTTTCTGTATTCAATCAATCTGAACCCAGGTTTTCCTGCGTCAAAAATATCACATGTATTTCCACAACCGTAATCTACATGATTCCCTTCAATTTTAGTCATTGTACCTAAGTCAATACAAGAGGTAACATCACAATCATTTTTTAAATAGAGATTTGGATCATCGGCTGTAATGCCTTCACAATCTCTCAGAAAATAAAAGCGGATTTCATAATCATTTCCTGAAATATGAGAGTATTCAAAATATCCTCCAGCTAAATGATCAGCTCTCACATGAATTCCTATTAAAAAGATGCTGAAGCAAGTAAGAATTAATATCTTAAGCATAATATTATTTTTAAATGAATAATTATTATTGTTTCATTAATTCTATCTCTTGTCGAATCAATTCATTCTCTTCCTTTAACTGAATGACGTAAAGCGTAAGCTCTTCGATTTTCTCTAACAACTTAAGTTGCATTTCATCAATGTTTAATCCTTTTTCTTTTATTTCCTTCTCTGAAGGAATATTAGGAAGGTGAGAGTTTGCTTTTACATATTCTTTGACTTTATCTAGTGGCATTAATTTATAATTAGACTTAAAAACATAATCAGGAACTGGAATATCATCTCGTAATCGTACTCTTACGGATGTACAATATAAGCCTCCGTTTTTTTCAACCAAAAATGCCGTTTTATCTTGACCGTTTTCTAATACTGTGAATCTCATCCAGGGTCTTGCATTGGCTATTGATGCATAACCATCAAAATATGCTGGTAATGAAGGTGATGATATTGATCCGACTTTTACACCACTAGAGAAGTACCCGTAACCTCTTACATCCAAAGTGTATTCTGGGTTTAATGTACCAATACCTACTTTCATTTCTGGGCAGCGAGTAAATAGTTTATTCAGACCACTCATCCAATAAGGATTGGTTAAGTATGCTTCTGAACATTCTTTGACTTGTAACGTTTCATGAGCATTCTCCAGTTGCGAGAAGGAAAATGATGAAACTAAAAGTCCTAAAATAAAGATTGAATTTTTCATATGAATTGTGTTTAGTTTTTGAAATCCCATATTGAATTTCAATTCCAAGGTTACGTAACTTTAGGCTAATTTCTAAAGTTTTTTAGGGGACAAAACAGGGGACAGGGCAGGGAAGTGCATTCATCTCAACCCCAAAAGTAGATTTTAATATTACGCTTAACATCACTGGTTCTGTCGCATCTATTTTGAAAAAGTTAGATTTGTTTAAATTCTATCACTATGTTCAAGCATCATTGTTTTCCAAAAGAGGTTATTCTTCAATAGGTTTATTTCAAGTTTCGCTTTAGTTTGAGCTATAGAGATGTTAAAGAGTTGCTTTCCATCCGTGGTGTTAAAGTTGACCATGCAACAATTCAGCGTTGGGTATACAAATTCACACCTTTGATTGAAAAAGGATTTAGTAAGCGTAAGAAGCCAGTTGGTAATCGTTGGAGATTGGATGAAACGTACATCAAAGTTAAAGGAGAGTGGCGTTATTTGTATCGAGCAGTAGACAAAGAAGGGAACACGATAGACTTCTTGTTGACTAAACGTAGACAACGTATGAGTGCTCAGAGTTTTCTGATTAAGACGATAGAAAACAATGGAAAACCAGAACTGATCAATATTGATAAAAGTGGTTCGAACAAAAGTGCAATTCTAGTTTATAATCGAAGAGCATTGGCTACGAAGTCAAGAATAAAAATCAGGCAATGTAAGTACTTGAATAACATTGTTGAACAGGATCACCGCTTTATCAAGAAACGGATAAGTCAAAGTTTGGGTTTTAAGGAATTCGAATCGGCACGAAGGACACTGTCAGGAATTGAAATCGTTCATATGCTCAAGAAAAATCAATTGATAGATCAAGATGAAAGTATGTTCAAATCATTTGAATCTTTAGCAGTATAATAATCGACAAGATTGATTATTTTAGAATTCAGGAAATTAGATGCGACAGAACCATTTTTTTTCTCTAAAGTAAAAATCTCGTGAGAAAAACCATATAACCCAAAGTTAAACCAAATTAATGAAATATTAATTACACGTAAATTCATAGCTTCCTCAAAGAAACAATTTTTTTCTTCTCAAGAAGAACCTAGGAGTTATCTTTGTAACTATGAAAAATCTAAGCAAATTATCGTTTATACCAATTGCATTGATGCTTTTAAATATCTTAGAAGGTTGCAAAAATGATATAAAACAAGAAGAAGTGTTTGTTAAGAATGATGATGATTCTTTTTTCTCGAGTCGAATGGATTTACTGGATGAAAGAGTTCTTGAACTGATGTGGTTGCAAAACCATAGTCTGCCAATTAGTTTGGAGTTCAAGAATAAATATGACGCTTTAAATGAAATGAAAAGTTCTTTAAGGTCAGCTATCAACAAAAATCAAAACCTTGATTTATCGCAATGGGAAACAACATTCTTAAATGATTCCAAATTAAAAACTAAATCTTGGAGTAAAGGTGAAGTTAGCATTAACAAAGCAATCCTTTTTATAGATCAATTGATTTTTGATGTTAGAATGAGTGATTATTGTAATAATCTATATGTATGTGAAGATGTTGGAATGGACTTAGTGAAAACATCTGGAAAGATTTCTTTTATCCTAACTCCTCAAATGAAGTTTCAAGGATATTATATTGGGAGTAAAGACTCAGTCAATAATGTTAAATATTTGAATAAGCAAAAAATAATTAAAGCAGACTTTATTGATTTAAATAAATATTCTAAAATGAATAAAATTGAAGGTGGAGTAATGGTGCAAAGATTGAATAATCCTATTTGTATTCCTTTTGAAATTAAGATGTAACGGTCTTCAAAAAATATAGAAAAAGAAGCGGGTAATGCATAGAAAGTGATATCCGATCTCTAAGATTTATCCTTAATGATTAAATAAATTAGTGAATGAAAGTCTTTTTATTAATATTTCAAATTTTAGGTGGATTGATATTATTAATTGTTTCCTCTAGACCATCGATTAATAATATCCAAGAAATTTGTGCAGGCGGGTTTAACTCATTTATTTTAGGTAAGGTATCAGTTAACTTGAGTTTATTTTCTTTAAGTCTGTTTATTTTGATTAATGGTCTTAGAGCTTTATTTCGTTTTATGTGTAAAGGCAAAGGAAGTCAAGATGTTATCGATGAGTTTTAGAGGGAGGGATAGTTTACAGAACGTGCTATATACATCAGTTTACCAGTTTAAAATAAATTAGATGTAATCGTTTTAAATATTTTTGGAAGATATAATAAGAATTTTTTCCATCTAAAGCCGGAGTTTATTATTGGGTTTGAGTCTAATGCTAAATTATGGTTATTTTCAAAATGGATCTCAAATAATTCTTGTAGGCTCCAATCAATTAAAGAGTAAAACAGTTAAGCGAATGATTAATGTTGGTGAAAGTAGCCCGAAAATCACAGTGAATTCCACAGGTGAAGTATATAAAACAAAGTAAAAGATGAGACTGTTTTTTTTAATAGTATATATTTTGGTTTTTTATTCTTTTTATGGAATGTCACAAGGTGACCAAGTAGAAAAAAAGTATTCAACTATTTTAATGATTAATGGGAATACTCCAATCTCAGAATTTACTTTTTTTCGTAAAATAAGTTTCAACTATCTGAAAAATGAGTCATTCATCTCAATTCTTGATTACTTTTTTGATAAAAAGGGAGAATACACCGAAATAGAAACAAAAATACTTGAAGTAGAAAATAGTAAAAAGGAAAAATATTATTTCCATTCTAAGAACTTTCGATTTATAGTTAAGTATAAAAAGAACAAAGTTCTTCTTTCAATTAAAAATTTAAAAAAAATGAAGTGTAAAAAACGAATTAAACTGAAGTCTAACTGACAGGAAGAAAAACAATCCTTTGCTCCCAACTTTCGTAAACCTAAATATTCAAAATAATAAACAAAATGGTGTCTTCGGACTCCTTTTTTGGTTTTAGATAGTTTGGAGAACATTACAGTCTTTCCTTCCTTCTTAATCTGTTCTCTAAATGTGAATTTATTTGGTTTTTCACCTTCAAGAACGTCATAGGGTGTTAATCCAAAATGCTCATAGGGATAGTGCTCATGATTATAATAGTCCATGAACTCATAATTGCTTCAACTATGTAAGAAGGATTACTAGAAACTTATTTTAAAGCAGCTAATTGAAATTCTTGAATTTCGGATAATACTTCTTTTAGAGTAGTAGTGGGCTGAATTACCTTAACTTTTTCAGAGTTCAAAAAGTGGTACTTAGATTTTTTTGAGAGGACAATGAAGTTAGATTTAGAGCTTTCGAGCAGGTTTTTGAATGAAGCCTCTGGAATTTTATCTAAAATCCAATTGGGATTGGCTATCACAACAGTTGAATTAGCAGAATCTTTAATTTCTTTAAACATACGAATTGCTTCAATAGAATAGGTGTTCTCAAGGTTTGAATTGATAAGTTCACAGATGTTTCTCCCATCAAAACTATTATGATGTAAAACTTGAATGCTAGATTTATGCTTATTCATTGTGGATGTGCTATAATTTTAAAGAGGAGAAATGAACTTTGTATTGGTCAATAACCTATCAAAAATAGGGGGGCAAAGGTATTAAATTATAGATACTCTAAGAGTAAGTTTAATCATTTATGAATACATAAATCCTGTTGCATAAAACGACCTATTGTTTATATGGAGATTAAGCCTACTGAAATAAGAGTTCTAAAAAAAGTATGTTACCCAAACGCAAAAAAGCCTCTCCAAATATGGAAAGGCTTTTTCTCTCTAGTAGCGGGGACCAGACTCGAACTGATGACCTTCGGGTTATGAGTCGTAAGGTAAAACCTGTAATCCAGCTATATGTGGGAAGTAAAATTGACAAAATGCTACTTTAGGACGCAAAAGTGAGCAAAATGTTACCCTAATATGTTACCCAGTATGACCCAAAACTTTATTGTTTGACTATTCTATAGGAGGATTCTTTTCCGTCTAATTGAATGTTTAATAGATAAACACCCTTTGAACATTCTAGATCCAACTTCAATTTATCTATAGAATGATAGCTTTTATTAAAAACCAAACTACCTATTAATGATCTAACTTCTATATCAACATTAGAGTAAACAGCATTTAATTGAATATTCAATTCATTTTTCATTGGATTTGGGAAAATTGACATATCGTTATTAGCACCTACTAAATCAGTATCTAGATTCGCAACGTTAAAACATGCTGATGTATCAATACAATTTCCGTCTGTTATGATTACGGCATAGTTTCCATTTAATTCAGCAGTATAACTTTGATTTGTTTCACCAACAATTAGGTTATTATTATCACAATCTATCCACTGATAATTTGCTCCTACATCATTCGAAATTAAAATAGGAGAATTATTAGTGACATCAACGTTTACTTCGCCAATCGTTAAATCAAGCGTAATCAATGAATCACAACCAAGCGAACTTGTTAACATCCAAGTAGCCGAACTATTATTTGAGGTATAAGAATTTCCATCAATCCAAATTAGTTCTTCACAGGCATATTGAACATCTGTGACACTTTCTGTATTGCCAAGTATTAAATCTAAAGTAACAATTGAATCACAACCTGATGAATTTGTAATTGACCAAGTTGCACTGCTGTTCGATGAAGTGTATGTTATCCCATCCATCCAGGTATATGAATCACAAGCGGTAATATGATCAACCGAATTTAGGTTTGGACACTCATAGAATTGTATCAAATAATTTGCTCCTTGTTTACCGTAAACACCTCCATTAACACTACCTCCCACCCAGGCCAGCGAATCAAATTGTACAGATGAACAAAATGCTTTACTTTGGTAACCAAGGCCATCCGAAATAAATAGCAAAGAATTACCGTTTCCGCCTATTTCTATACCATCAATGGCAATATCAGAACTCCCGTCCATATGATCCTCTATTCCACTTAAAACAAATCTATTTTCTATTGATGAATATAAAAGATCATAGGCGGTCGCATTACTAGCAGAAATATTCGGACGTAAATATTCCCATTCACTAGTTCCGTTTGAAGCAATAATAGATTGTACTTGCATTTGACCATTAACATTACCGTACGTATATAATGTGTCTAGTTGATACAGTACTCCACCAAACGAACCAGATTGATACGTTTGGTCCCAATTCAATGAATAATTCGACGAATCAATTGAAATCATAGATTGATAGGAACTCCCGTTATCTCCACATAAAACTATCGCCCCTCCCTCATTTATTATATCATAAACATTTCTAGCTGTCGGATATGAATAAATAGAAGTTGGAGTTAACGTACTCTTATTAATACTGAATAAGTCTTGCACTCCGGCAAAAAGAATTTCATTGTTTGAATAGTTATTCAATAAATCTAAAGGTCTTCCACTTATTGTATTGGCTGATGTTGACGAAATAATTGTTGACGAAGAAAGGCCGCTCAAATTCCAGCGAATAATATTCATATTTACACCATCTGAATACAATAAAAAGGCTTGACCTGTTGAATCTGACTCCATTTCAATGAGCTCAATATCTCCTGTAATAAACAATGAGTCTTGTTGCAAAACACTCCCATTACTAGGGTCTAATTTGAAAAACAAGATGGCTGTAGTACTATCGTAATTACTTGGTGATACATTAATATAATCTAATCTATTTATTGCTAAATAAGCTGAGTTTTCATTTATTGATATGCATCCTGCTTTAGTTTTACCTGAGGAAGTATCAGCAAATTCCCATTCTGAAACTCCAAAATCTTTTCTCATTTGAAGCACAGCCATGTCTCCTTTCTGCAATAAAAGAAACATACTATCATTTGAATTTTGAATATCTACAGTTGACGAAAAGTGTTGATGATCTAAACCAATATGGTGTCGAATACTTGGTAACCCGGTAACCGTATCAAGAGCAATAAATGTCGCTTTCACATCAAGTGGACCAACCTCTTCATTACCAACAAAAATTGGCACATTGTTTATTACTGCTACCCCTCTTCCTATACTACCATTATCACAATTCAACGAATCCTGTGTGATAGTAATATCAAAATCTTTAGTTCCATCTTGAGAATGTATTTTCATTAAACCCCATATGCTAGGGCCATAGTCAAAACCTCCATAGACTCCATTTAAATACGCATTCCCTTCACAATCTATATCCAATACTTTCGCTGATTCTTTCGAGTTACAGACACCAACTGTTAAAGATGTCATGTTTTGATTGGAGTACCACTCTTCTAAACCGGTTTCCTTATTGATTTTCGATGAAGAATAAAAACTCGAGCCTGCTCCGACATATTTATACTGATAAGTCATATATAAATAGCCAAATTGATCTTTAAAGTCTCGTAGGCTATTATTTCCAGATATTTCTGTTTTCCATATTATGGACCCGTCAACAGAACTGGTTTTAGCTAAAATAAGTTCAGTCCCAAAATCCACATCATAACCAAAAACAAATATATCTCCATGTGCATCACAATATAGCTCAGTTATTTCATCAATTTTATCAGGATCATTCAAATCAAGGTTAAATCGTTTTTTCCAAACCCTTTGATTTAATCTGTCGCCATTCAGTTTATATAAGGTGTTTCGAATACCATAAAGGACATTTCCATATGGGTCCACCGCCAACTCGGGCTCAGTGTTATTTCCATAACCCATTTCATAGGATATGAGAGAATCGCCTGTGGATTTATTCAAAAAAGCTAAATAATGATAGTCTGAAAAGTCCCCATAACTAATTATAAAACGAGTAGAGTCATATTCTTCTATTTCAATAGAATTGTTAGTGAAACCTATGGCTGAATCATAATCTATTGATGTAATCCATTCAGAAGTTCCACTGGTGGCATTGATTTTCCAAATTTGCTCACAACCATAGGCGTACACAAATCCATCACTAAACAATTCAACTTGCGATACAAGATAACAGCTAATTTGTTCACTGTTATCAACAGTAGACCAGACAACTTCTCCTATCTGATTCAATCTCAAGACAACTCCCTCGTTTATACCTGAATTACCTTCAAACCAGCCTGCCACAATAAATCCATTTTCAACCTCCAGAACATCAATGATATTGGTAAGATCACCTGCTAATGAATCATAAAAAAAATCTTCATCGACCAATGTTTGTGCCTGAGAATATGTTATATAGAATAACGATAACAAAACATATAAAAACTTATTCATTCTCATCTAGTTTAATGTTATAGTTTTGCTCACAGAACAACCAATCTGATCCATTATTGTCACGGACCAAGAACCTGGTGGGCTGACCGTGATTTTATCCGTGATTTCATTTGTAGACCATTGTAGTGAATCATAGACTTGATTCGGCACAGTTAACTCATATTCAGGACTACAATCGGAAACAATTCTAACCGAAACATTTGGTTCTCCAAGATATTGATAAGTGATGCTTCCTCCATTATTTAATTCATAATTATCAGCATTTCCATTAGGTAGAACAAGAAAGTAATCTAATACGTAGTTGGTGTTTGGTGAAAAATTATATGCTCCAAAATTTACTAATACCGTGTCTCCTGGGGGCAAAGTTGTGTAATTCCATATTACATCATTATCAATACCATATGAATAATGGCTTAAAGCAAATGAATCAATTTGAAAAGTTGAATAATTCGCTACGTTTAATTTGATCGAATCAGCCTGAGAACATGTGTAATTATTCGGTTCTTCGATTGAAATTAGACTAATATCACGTAATGTAGCGTAATCCAAATCAAACTCGTCGGCTCCAATGTCAAATGCTACAACTCCTCTAGGTTCGTCATCAAAATCAACTAAAATCCCAGGAAAAGCAAACGCATTCCCATTGGCAATTACTAAATTATCTAAATGTAAATCATATTGATCTACATAATTTGGATTCCAATTCCAAGAACTAGAATCTTTACCATAGGTTACCGTCCAATCTTCATAAGTAATATGATCCCCAAGTCCAAACCTCACTAAGGAATCAGACGGGCTATAATAAATGTTATGGTGAGGGTGCCACCAAGATGTATCAGTACAATAAACTAGGGGGCCAAACTCCTCGGATTGCACAATATTATTAACGAACTCAATTTGAGTTGAATTCTTAATTCCGATTGCCTCACCAAAAATATCTAATGCATTGTATTGATAAAAGTTGTTATTTATAACATTTATATCGCTTGAAGAAAGAATACTTAATACCTCTCCATTACTTCTCAGAAAGTTGTTACTAATATTCATTGAAGAACATCCGTTTGAAAAAACACCTATTTCTTCACTACCAATTAGATTATTTCTCGTTATAAGACCATTTTCACATCCAAGAAACCTAACTGGATTATCAATATTAGGTGAATTAACTTCGTTGTTATTAAATAAAACTTGTCCAAAATGATCAAACTCTACCCAACCATCATTAAACTTATTATTTAGTATCTCAACAATACCATTGCTATTGTCTGGTTGCGCCCCGTTATTATCAAACATAATACTACAACCTAAACCAAAAACATTATTTGAGATTCGCACATCATGGAAGCTTGGTCCCCCTCCATTATAACCAGTTTGAATCTCACCTCCCAAAATCACACAATTCTCTATTGAAAAATTAGAAACAGAATTTAGTTTAAAGATAATTGACCCAGCTTGTGGCTCAATTTCAATTTTTCTAAATGTTAAATATTCAACCGAATTTAAATCAATAGATGGTGATGAAAAAATTGCTAAAGAAACAGCGGTAGAGTCTTGACTCAAAGATTGAATTACAACAGGGTTTGCAGAAGACATTCCTGTGTAAGAATTAATTTCTATACCACTAACATTGTGAACTCCATCTTCTATATTTAGGGTTGTTGGACCGCAAACACCGTAATCATTCAAGTGATTAGTAGCATCAAAAACCGAGGTGAAATCACAGGTGAGGCAACCTACTGAATACACACCATTTAGTCGAGAGTATGTGTTAAAGGAATAACCGTCATTAGCAGGTTGAACATCGGTATTACCATTTGGTAATCCAGTGCTAACAATAACATTATTACTTAATTGATTTGTTAAAGAGAAGCTTCCCAAATCTAAATTTATAATTTGTCCACTAGGTATTACTTGTATTATTGGCATTGAATCTAAAAGAGTCCCGTTCACATTAATATAAATGTAAAAACTATCAATTTGCTGAAGGCCAAAGTTTTCTATATCTGCTGACAGGTTAGAATAAGTTCCTGAGCAGTTGATGGAACCTAGAGCAGTCGAATTGACTACCCCAATATCCAAGCCGTAAGAACTCGTAGAAATTAATAATAGCCATAACAAAGAGTAAAAACGAATGGTTTTATGCATTTTAAATTTTCTTTTAAATAAAAGACAAAGCATAAAGATATGGTAATTCTTCAAAAGAATCCTGACAACTATATTGAGTGAGTTGGAATTTAGTTGGAATAGGGTAGCGAAGTACTCTTTTCTCAACCCCAAAAGTAGATTTTTAATATTGCGCTTAACATTAACAAACTCTTTGAATATGCTATAGTTCTCCGATTTAATCTCTTTATATGAGTTCTTAATGTTAGATTCTTCCTTTCAATATAGTTTATCCGTTCTTACTTCTTTCGCGTCAGACAAAATAAGTGACTGAGTTACCACTCGGAGTGTAGTTAAATTTCTTCTTCCAACAGAATAGCCAATTACTTATCTGGTTTTCCTATCAATAGCATAGGCAATACAATAACGTTGGCTTTTATTGCCAATGTACGTGTACATTTCATCCATTTCGTATATTCGGCCTTTATAAATTATTGGCTTGCTAATCTTTTTCGCAATTAGTTTTATTCGAGTCGTAACCGTTTCCGGAGCAATTTCTAAGAGCCTTGAAATACTTCGGGTCCCACAGCCTTCTTTTAATAAAGCGATAATTCGAATGTTTATATCATACTCATACGATTTACGAGAGTACGATTCAATATAGCTTCGCTTACAATTATTACAATAATAGCGCTGTATTCCTGTTGATTTGACTATTCCAATTTTCACGGAGTCTGTATTGCATTTTTTACATTTCATATCTATCACACTTTCTTCGAACTTATTGAGTTTAAAGTCAATTTAAAGCACGAAAAAAGGGCAACCCTATGGCTACCCTCACTATTAAAATATTATTTATGTTAATTGTTGTTTCATTTTCAATTAGTTACGTTTTTTGAAATAGTCTATCAGACTTTCTGTACACTACCCAAAAGTGAGCAAAATGTTACTCTAATATGTTACCCAAGTTTTAATACCGATTCAGTTTCATTCTCGACTTAAAACACTCAATTTTCATTGAATTTGGGCAAAACCACGTATTTATACGTATGAAACAATTCAAAAATCACGTATTACTACTTGCATAAATGATAATAGTATTGCTGAACTTTGCCGGACAAAATATTATTCAAATGAAACAATCAATTTCAATTGTATTATTCCTTTTAGTTGGTTTAATAAGTCTAAAGGCAAACTCTCAAATTGTTGGTGGAAGATCTAATGGAGAAATGACCCCAAAAGTTGCAGAGGCGACAAAATTAACTGGAGGTGGATTTTCAGGAGACGTTAACGTTATGACAGGAGGCTTTAATGCATCTGTTCCTTTAGGTTCAGTTAGTACACCAAGCGGGTTGAGCTTTAGTCTTTCACTTGATTATAATAGTTCGTTTGCCATAGGTAATACTAAACCTCAAATTTCTGGTTTGCCTTATGGAGATGGATGGAGCCCGAACATTCCAACAATTAGCTTTGAAACGGATGCTTTTCATAAGTTTTTATTTCAGCAGGAGTGTCATAGTAATAATACACCTCCAAATCCGAATGTTGAACATTTAGATTACGGAGATGATTCAGATGGTTATCAGGCAAGTGATGAGGGTGATTTATATTATTATTCCCCACAAGTAAATATACCGGGAGTTGCTAGTGGACGTGCAATTTTCAAATATGTAGATGCCGCTGATGCAGGATGTTTAGTTTTTGTTTTGAACAAATTTGAATCACCAATTGAAATCCGTTTCTACGGAAAGTCATGGAGAGCCAGAACAAGTGATGGAACGATCTACAATTTCGGAAAATGTATGACCTCTTACAGAGCACCTTCTAATAAAAGGGTAATTGGTTATAATCTTCCGGGAGTTGTATCTGAAAGTGACCCAGTAATGCCTATTTTAGAATCTGGAGAGTATAGTGGAACAGGTATTCAAGTAAAGAATAGCATCGAGCCAAAGGTGAGTACAAGTAGTTGGTATTGTACTGACATACGTAACATGCTAAATTATGGGAACGTAATTACGTTTGAATATGAGACTTATGGTGAGTTCAATTATTTCGCTGAATTCAATCAAGAAAGATACGGTTATGTAAATAAGAATGTTTTTAGCGCTTATACCTTCCCAACACCCCTTGACTTTAAGGCATGCACAGATATCCTTCTAACAAAGATTACTTCATTCGTTGTAGATTCACCATATGAAGTTTTAGACTTAGAGTATCAAACGGATTTTGATATTCTTTCAGCTAACAATGGGATTAATTTTAATTCAAATAATCCAAATGTAGGAAGATTAGACTCACTTTACAGTTATGAAATCGTAGAAGAGTTTGGAGAAGGAACAAACTTTACGAATTGGAGAAAGTATAAACACAGAAAATTAGATAATTCAGCTTCTATTAATCCGTCAAATCCTTATCAAGATGGTAATGGAAACTACCTCAAGGAATCTATATCTGGAAATGATCTTGAGTTTGGTCATGGTGTCCTAGAATCGCCTAGACTCATGAGGAATGAAAACATGCATGCTGGAGATATTTATGAGGTTCGTACTACCATCTCAAGAGAAAATCAATATAGTCTTTCAGATGGAAATGGCACAATTGATATTGCCATTGTGAGTGGTAAGAATCAATCATCAGTATCATCACCCTCGAATTTTGATCAATTAGACAATGATGGAATATTCTCACAATCCAATTATTTAGAAACTAGGGGGGTGTCGATATTTTCGACATTTAATATGGCACTTAAGTGGCAAATGGGGAGAGGACAAAGTGAAATGGAAACATCTAATTTCTTTGTTATGCCAAATCTACCAACATCTTTCGATGGGTTTAATATTCAAATTGGACCTGGTAACTCTGATATGGATTATTCTACAAGTCCTGGGCCTGGAATAGGAGGATTGGGGAATATAGGTGATACAGAAATTGAAGTATACGATGCTTATCATTATGCCCAGGTAGGAGTTCCTACATCGTCATCTGACATACCTGCCAATTTTGGAGTAGGATATCCTTGGAGTATGATGGCACCTGTATATAAAGAGATGCAAGAAGCTGCATGGCCCCCTGCACCTATTGATAATGAAGATCTTTATCACGAGTGGTGGAGTAATCCTGTAATGCAAACTCCAAATAAGCCAACAAAGCTAGGAGATGAAACACATCTTGAAAAGGTTCAGTTAATTAGATATTCGAAGAATCCATATATGCTTTCTGGAGTTAAGAAGTATCGTATGAATGGCTCTTCTGGAGATTCAGGTACAACCTTTAGTGGGGTTCAACCAATATCACAAACAAAACTTAATTATTCTAAAAAGCTGGTTGATAAGTTAGAAAATTATAACATTGGAAGCCCGCAACCAAGTTCATTTTATAATCGAAGTATCGTGCTTTTAAATGAAATAGTAGAGGTTCCATTAAGTGGGGATTTATATGCTGATGACTATGGAATGGCGGACACATCAAAAACTTTAACTACTTTTATTGCATATTCTTCCACTGGTGATTTAGGAATTGAGGATGTGTCAGGTGCTACACCATATGCAGGTCATGAGCATTTCTTAATTTCAGAATTTGCGGATCATTTAGGAGGTATTACAAAGGTTGAGTACTATGATCTTGATGACAATAATTACACACGAATAAGAGAGGATTACCGAAACCCTCAACCCTGTAATGGCAATGTCCTATCTGCGCCATATAAAAGAAATTTTTCTCACACCATTCATCCTGCTGTTAAGTTTCTATATAAGAATGATTTGGAGCAGAATGGAAATACTCAGAACACAACGTTCACAAAGTGGGAGTATCAGTATGAAGACACTATTTCAGCTACTAGTGCACTTCTTTTACCTCAAGATCATTTTAGAACTTCTGGATTTAAAAGATCAATAAATGGGTTTTCTACTGTTAGAAAATATGGCCCAGCTATCAATGCTCAGGGACATAGAAACTATACAGAATATAAATTCTATGGTGGAAATGGTTTCAATCAATCTATTGATGAATATTTACTATATGGAAAAATAAAATCAGAAAAGAATTTCTTTACTGATGGAGTAAATCCAGATGTTTTGCACGATGAAAAAATCACACATTACTCGCATACATTAGCATTCAAAAATGCATATGATAGACCAAATTATCAAAAACGGCATACAGTGTACTATGGTCCTAAGTCGTCCTACGAATACGAAGATTATTACGAAAACTACGATTACTCACAAGCTAATTCCTTTTTTGTATTTGATACGATAAACAACCAAGAAGTAATCATTAGTAATCCATTTACTGGAGGAACAGCCACAACTCATGATATCATGGCATCAATTGCACCAGTTGCATTATCAGGTAACTTTACGTCAAAAGAAATGCCTAAGTTCTTAGAGTTCTATTTCTATGATGAACTAAAGGGCGTAAATCATGAATACCTCTTAAACTCATATTTTATAAAGAAAGATAGTGTAATTAGTAGGGTATATGATAATTCGATTGGCAAGAGTTATGATATATCAGACTCACCTGGTCCATTAATTCAAAAGATAGATAATCCTCATGGAAGTGGATTTTTGAACAGCAAGGCAGATGATGAAGAAGTCGATGGATTAATAATTTCAGCAATACAGGAAAATTCTTCTGAATTGTGCGCATATTTATTACAAGAGTCTCCACTCTCTAACGCGGTTTTAACCTCATTAATAAACAACAACAGTGTTAGAAACACTGTAAAGGCAACTGTTTTAGTAAGTCAGTTTGGACTGTCTAACAGTATCATGAATTTGGTTTTCAATAAGCTTGGAATGTTTACGCCAAAACAAATGGAAAGCATTATTGAGGTACAACCTTATTTTTCAGATGAATCTTTAATTCACCTTATTCAAAATGTTGAGTCTAGAACGGACCCAAACATTTTCGAAAAAGCTATGCTAAAAAACTTCTATCTTACCGATGGAGTAATAGCAGAGATGTCTGAAGAAGCGAATGTGCTTCCCGGAGAGTCGTATTCAAACATTATTGAAGAGCAAACTCAGTTGAGTGAAAATGTATTGAACACAATAATACAGTCTGTTAACATGAAATCACTTTCACTTTCATCAACTTTAAAGAATCAAACCTTAACAGAGGATCATTTTTCTTCAATTATTAGTCTTGAGCATTATACAAATGAGGAAATTGTTAAACTTTTGGAGCAAACAGTTTCATATCCATCAGACAATGTCTTAGTTGAATTCTTTTCAAGAGAGCCACTTTATACAATTGTACCAACAAGAAATGGATCTAGACAAGAACCAACTCTAAAACTAGATCAAGCTCGGCGAGTTCTTGAGGCTGCAGAGAGAAATATTAGTAGTCAGGTTTATGATCAACTTTATGTTATATACGGAGAAGGATCAAGAAAAGTTGATAGAATTAGACCTGAACCGACGTCTCAAAATGCTTTAAGTATTTATTGCAACAATGCCGCAGTTGAAGGTCGTGATTTCATAGAAAATAAGACTGTCTATGAATATTATGAGGCTGATTATCGAGGAAAGGCAATAGGTCAAGCTTATGAAATTTTATTAGGATTTAAAACAGATTATACTGAACCTTCGCCTTTCCCAGTTGAGGTTAAAGCTTCTGAATTTGTTTCTTTGCACATGGAGGATAGATTTATAAATGAGATTTATCTTAAACATGAACCTTCTTGGCAAGTCTTTTCGGTAGAAACGAGCTCACCGCAATTACCTGACGCTATAAATCGTGAAGAGTATTTCTATCTATATGATTTGCAGAACCGTTATGACAGGCACTGGTTTAATTATGATTTAAGCGGAGATGATGAAGATATTTACTTTAACATAGTACCACTTACATCTGGCAGCCATGATACATTATATTCTAATTATAACTGGCATTCATATTATCAGAGTACGCAGGGCTATCAGCAACCTAAGCATGATGGGATGGATAAAACCCGAAAGGAAGGGAATCGATCGCTTGCGTTCCAAAAAACGACTTTCAATAAAAATGTATTTGAAGATGAACCAATAATTAACTCCGAATACTATCAATACGATGGCCGTTGGTTATTTGATGATATTACTACAACTTATTCAACGATTGAAGATACAATTAGTCCACCTTGTCCAATTGAAGATTCGATTGTGAGTGTTGATTTCTTCACGAGTCTAGGAGGATTTGATGATTTCTTATATAAACCGCACTTCAATCTTGATGATATCCTTCCGTCAGGTTACTGCGTCTGGTTTATACCTGGTTACGGAATTTGGGCGTTTCCAGTTGGAATTAATATGACGGTCTTCTTCCCGGATGCAGTTTCTTATGGTTGCTCTTATGTTCCAACTGATGAGAATGACACTAACAAGCTTCCTGAAATAGCTACAACCTTAAGAGATCGTTCGCTCTTATTAAGAGAAGTATTAGTTCAAGTAGATACTTTAGATCATTCTCCATCGAAGGAGTTTGAAAACAAGAAATTAGACTTAAAGAACACTTATATTGCTGAATTCTATACTGGGGCACTAAACCAATCTGATGCCCTCAATTTTGCAGGTCCTCATCATATGATTATTCCTTTTGAAGCTTTGAGTGTTCAAAAAGTCATAGAAAGAAATAGATATTTACAACCAGAACTTGAAGAGAATCAAATAGGATTGCAAACGAAATATTGGTATAATAAATCTGAAAAAATTCACCATTCATTCCCTTGTCCATTTGATAGTTACACTGAAACTATTTGTGAGGATATTGCTCTACCATATCGAGTAACGGTGGGTTATCAACGAGCGGATTCTTTATCTACGCTTTATGATTACAATGCGGCGTCCATGGTAATTAAGACTACTGACCCTTCATCTAAAACAATGGAGTATGTGTTTGATGATTTTTATAGGTTAGATTCAATTATTGAAAATGGAGATAGAGTTCTTTCAACTTTTGAATACAACAATTGGTCACATGATGGATCTCTGAGTTTCTTAGATAGAACCAATGAAAACTATGTTCAAACTATTCTATATAATTCTGATGATTTGAATGACTTTGAAAAAAGACAAGCCTTTGTTGATCCACTAGGAAGAAACCAAAGTGTTCTGTCTATATACCATGATGGAGTATCTAATAATCAAATTCGTTCAGGTTCTGTGGAGTATGACAAATGGGGTAGAGCAAAGAAATCGTATAAAAATAGTGCATCGATATCTAACAATGTTCAGGCATTAAATATTGCAACTCCTCTTTATGCAGAATCTATCTATGAAAATGATCCAAAGGGGCGTGTTTTAAGGACATCGAATTATGGCGAAGATGTGAATGGTATTCACGCGGTTAAAACTAATTATTTTATTGCTAATGATGTTTTTACGGCATGCGAACTTGAGATTACTCAAACAGAGTTATTACAAATCATGGGAGTTTCACCTACCCTGAATATGAAATTCATGAGAACCGAAGTTATTGATCAAGATAACAAACGTAGTGTATCATACACCAATGCTTTTGGTCAGAAGATAGCTACACTAAAGTATAGTAATAACGTTCAGAAAATAGTAACACTTTTCGTCTATGATAACGCTGGAAACTTAACTAAGGTGATTAATCCTGAAAAGCAGCAAAGTATCTATGAATACAATCATTTAGGGCAAATGTATAGAGAAGTAACGGTTGATGCTGGAGAGAAGAAATACATGTATAACAAGCAAGGTTTAGTTTCAGTTTCGTTTGATCAGCAGGGAGCGAATACTTATTCAGAAGAAAACGTATTAACACCGATGTATCGTATTTATGAATACGATGATTACGGAAGATTAATTTCAGTTGGAATTAAGGATACACCATTCAATTACGCACATTCTGAAATTTATTCACCATTGGCTTATGAAGATATTTCAGTACATGATTCTTCAGACCCTTCAGTTTCTATTGGATCGGACTGGACAATTAATGGTCACTTATTCGAATATGAATTCTCAAATGCTTCCACGCAAGATTGGCTCTCTGAATTTTATGTTTGGAGTAGTGCGAGTTATACAGATACGGTTACTCAAGATTACGATAAGAGATTAATTAACGACGTTGCCTCAATTTTTGAAATTGATAAACATGAAAAAGAGTTCATTTATGCTTCTAATGCAGTCGCCGTGGTAAACCCAGTTGGTAAGGTAATTAAAACCTTAAGTTATGATAACGATGGAATGAAAGTGCAACGGGAGGAATTTGTTTACGATATCAATGACAATATGATTGAGCAAACCATTGCATTCAATCCAGATATGGACGTTGATTTAAATAACGTTTCCAACATTACTTCAAAAATCTTTTATCCTGCTTACAATTATAGAAAAACGTTGTTAGAACAGAAAACAGATGTAGATAATGATGGAAATATAGATTTACATACATTCATTGAATACGACAAACTGAATCGTTTGAAAGCTATTTATGCGGCTTCTACGGAAGTTAATTCTGTAGCTAACGCAAGAAAACTTGTTTCGTATAACCATGACGATGCTAATGGGTTAGTGCTCAAGAAAACGCACTATGCGAGTGATGATAATAACATAAACAGGGTTGTTAATGAAATTGAGTATGCTTACGATGGTAGGGATAGATTAACTCAAATTGAGGTAGGACAGACGTATTTAAATCAAACCCTTCCATCACTCGGAATTGAATCTCAAATGAATTATGAGTTATTTTATGATAATGATGTACCGTCTTATCAAGACACAGATCCGAACAATCAATTAGTTATTGAAACCGTTAATACCACACATAACTTTAATGGAAACATTAACGGAACTATGATGGTTTTTGATTTCAATGATTCTTATTCTCTTGGAGGAGTATCAAACTTCAATAAACCAACTATTTATGGTTACACTTATGATGATCTAAATCGATTAGTAAAAGCGGATGCCACAGTGGGAGATTATGTTTTATTTAACAACGCTTCAACGTATGATAGTTATAGAATAGGGGACGCTTCATTCTCTTTTGATAAAATCGGAAACATTAAATCTTTATATCGAATTAATAAAGGATTAGGTAATGCTGGAACTTCGGATTACGTTGATATTGATCATTTCAATTATAATTATGGTGCGAATAGCAATATCCTAAATTCAGTGACAGGTTTATCCGGAGCTCAAAGTAGAATTTACACCTATGATGAGAACGGAAACCTACTTACAGATGATTTCAGAAACATTGAAGGAACTAATTACGGCAGAGCTGCTTATGCATTCCATATAGCGCAAACAACAGATGTTTCAACTCAAATTAACAGTGATTATCTGTATTCAGTGAATGATTTACGTATATTTAAGCATGCAATCGAGAAGAATGAGGATAACCAAATTCTTGATAACAAGAAAGAGTATTACTTAATGGATGCCACTGGAAAAACAATAGCTATTAGAACAGATCTTAACGGAGATGTTAACTGGGAGTACTTTATCTCAGGGGCTGAGCGTGAATGTAAACTTTCACCATTGAATAATGAATCTGACAATGATTTTAGCAGAGAGTCTGTGACATTCTATGTTTATGACCACTTAGGTAATACAAGAATGAACTATTCAACATTTAAGTTTGCAGTTGTATTAGATCCAAATCATAATCCTTATTATATAGCTGAAAACAAAGTTAAATTTGTTGCAGACTACTTCCCTTATGGTAAAATGCTGAGACACTTCAATGGTACAGAAGAACGTTACCTTACAACCCAACATGAGAGAGACCAAGAGACTGGTTTAGATTACAGAGGGGCGAGGTATTATGATGCTGATGTTGCGAGGTTCTTGAGTTTGGATCCGTTGGCTACAAAATTCCCTGAGTTTTCAGCATACAATTATGTTATGGGAAATCCTATAGCGCTTGTTGATCCTGACGGAAAAGCACCAAGCCCACCAAAAAACGTAAGATACTATAATATGGTAAAACAGAAAGATGGTACTTACAAAGCACAATTAAATAGAGTAAGTTCAGAATTGGTTGTCCGTGGTGATGCTGCTTTTAAAAGTAGCGATGGAAATACAAGCTATATGAGTACAGGAACTTATTTACAACAAGACGCAGCTGCTGTTGGAGTTTATACATATTGGAATGGAGATGGTACTATTAAAAGTCAAGTAGTGAAATCTAGCTCTGATTTTATTTCAAATTATACTAATCACGAAACTGATGGTCAGGTATTAGACACAAAAATGAATGATGGTTCTTCAGGCGTTATTTTGGCTATTGCTGGAGCCGCAACTTCAGGATTTGAAACTAAGTTAGGCCTAAACTTGTTAAGTAGAAAAAAGTTTACTCAATTTGCAGCACCTGGTTTAAAGGGAAGAAACACTTTCTTACCAAAATCAACAACGAGAAAACTTATCGTAGGTGCAAAAAGTTTTGGCTATGGGATGAGTGCCTATGGGATCTTTTCAACATATAACAGCTATGAAAATGGTGAAATTTCAAAAGCACGTCGAAATTATAATTATGTTAATTCGGGTATAGGAACTTTAATGCCTGGTTTTGGTTTAGCTATTGGTATTGGAGATTATGCTGGACAAAAGTTGGAGCCTTCATTAACCCAAGCTATGTCCAGTGATTTCTACTGTACATTCTGGAAATGCGTATTGGGAAGTGATGCTTCGCCAGGTAAATAAATTTAAAGCAAATGATAATCATTGATGAAATAATTTTTGGTTTTTACTTTATACTAGGCAATACTATTTACAAGAAAAAAACTGAAAGTGATGGTTTTACTGCCAGGGAACATGGTTTTTTATTTACATGGTTGACCCTTAGTATGTGTATTCAGTTGATTGCGAGTAGAGTATGGTTTTTGTTATTTAATAAAGGGATTCCATTATCAATTATAATTATATTCTCAGTAATTATTTTGATACTTCTATTCGTTGCTTATTTTCGGAAAAATCGTTTCGAAAAAACTGTCCAGAGGCATGATACAGTAATAAAAAAAGTCCTCTCATTAATTATTACTATTACTTGCTTCGGAAGTATAATTTATTTTTATTTAGTTTAACAATAAAAAAATGGTGTCCTCGGATGCCATTTTTGGTTTTAGATGGTTTGTATACTTCAGCTGTTAACTATCCATACACGCACTCTTTGATATCCACAGGGAGCTAGTTTTCTACCAAATTTGGACAACACAGGAAACAGTTAACCTTTAAAATATTATTATCATAAGACCGCTCGCCCTGTGATTTTTACTATTCTTGCACAAAAAACCATTTTTGTATGAATTTGCTGAACTGTGCCAAGTTAAAAAGAGATGTAAAGCTGAAATGTGAGAAATATCCTTTGGTCAAGGAATATGAATACACAAACAAGTCATACCCTAAAAATGTCGACAAGAAATATGGTTTCGATGGTGAGGCAATACCTACACTTGGGTCGATGGGTAAATTTCAGAAAAGAGGGCAATTCATATACTACGTAATTTATGAGCATAAGTATCACAACATTGAGGGGACAAAACTTGGTGTAACTGATGCTGAAATACAAGACAAATTCAATAGGTTAACTCGTTTGGTTGAAGTTTATGAGTCTTTTGAAGTAGAAGCTGAATTCATACAACATATCTATTCGAGTGCACGTAGAGTAATGGAAGAGGACAAAGCAGATATTGAAGCCTTTGAGAATGGACCATTACTAAATAAACTGATTAATCGAGGCGATACATTCGCTACCCTTAAAATGGAAGTAGTTCGACTCTCCAAGATGATGAGAGAAGTGGATAAACTTAGATACAAATTCTTAGATAAAATCAAGAAACGCACAATCACAGGGGTTGAGTATGACAAAAAATTGGATGAATTGGATGAAGCATATCACATGTTTCGTAGTCAATATGAACATATGTTCTCTCGTTACAAACTAGAAAGTGAACGTGGACTTCAACGCCGCCGAACACGAATGCGACAATGCGTTCAGAGTAAATACTTGTATACTGCAGAACCAGTAGATAATCCAGAACTTAACTATGGCACAATTACTCAATGCACTTTCCTAATTGAAGAATATTGCAGGTGGCATAATGATCGTGTTCGTGGTGCTGTAAAATTAGAAAAACGAGAAGAGAAGGCTGCAAAAAAACGTGAGTCTCGTGCCATCAAGAAAGCCACCACACCACAGTTTAAACAAAAACAAGAGCGAATTGAAATTATTACTCCTTTACTAGATGAAGGAATGAACCCTAATCAAATTTCGGCAGCAACTAACATTCCAAAATCTACTGTTCAGCGCCTTGTCAAGGAAATCAATGCAAGCTGACGAACCAAAAGTTGGCCCAAGTTTTCACCTCTATAATATAATAATGGTCGAACTGAAATAACGATTCATATTTTGGTTCAAATATAATCGTCCCACCCTTGTTTTTGTTCCTTGTAATCTTCAGTCATTAGTAATAGACAGCGGAACTACAAACTACGTGTGGTACGATTCTCTGGCACTCTAACATCAAAACAACTACTTACCATCATCATTGTATCACTGAACAACGAAAGTCACAGAGGTTTGCTCTTTGGATACAGATATATTATTAGTTTACCCCCCGCCATCATTTGAAAATTGGGTTGTTACCCACACTGTAAGCCTAATCTTACTATCCCCCCAGCCATTTTCTTAGCGGGATTGGTTTTCTGTGTTGTTCCGTTGAGAGAATGACCGCCCATCCCAATTATTTAACACTAAGAATTATGGAAAATTTAGTTTATGCCGAGTGTTCGGTTACGTTTGACATGCTAGAAGACAAGATGGTTGCTATCATCAGTGATACAGGAATATTCATAGTCACAACAATGGAGAACAGCAAAAAATATGATGAGGAATTCTATGCTGTGGATACGGAGGGTATGAAAGCTTACAATATTCGGTTGGAAAATGGTCGAGTGTTGGCTGACTGATCTTTAGTGTGGGCAGGGTGGATGAAAACAATGTTTGGTTCACTTTTAAACTATATCTATGTTAAGAGAACATACTTCATCTACCCAATTCACACATTCACACTGCCACCAACAAGTCTAGAGAAACAGGTTCACTTTTGTTAGAAGACAACCTCATTTATTCACCAAAACAAAACATCATGAGCTTAAAAGGACAACGCACAACAGCGGATTATCTGCCGTGGAATGATATGCTATTACTAATACAGAAACTAGCCAGAGATGGCAACTATGAATACGCTACACTGATAGCTGTAGGTAGTTATACAGGCTTACGATTTTCTGATTTATCCCGTTTGACTTGGGAGGACATCAAAACTAATCCCTTGGTACTCACAGAACAGAAAACAAAGAAGGTGCGAACGATACATCTACATGATGACTTACTGCAATTTTTAGAGAATGTACGGTTATTAACCAACCCAAAACCTATAGGTGTACTCTACACTTTCTCGCTGCAATACACCAACAGAAAACTAAAGAGTATAGCCAGAGACTACAGACTAGATATCCAATTTTCTACCCATTCATTTCGAAAAACTTTTGGTCGCAGAATATGGGAAAAGAACAACCATTCAGAGAAATCATTGATACTTCTAGGTCAGGTGTTCAATCACTCATCCGTAGCCATTACTAAGCGTTATTTGGGCATACGTGACAAGGAGATAAAGGATATATACCTGAACCTCTAGTCAACATTTTTCATGTAGTCTTTGATCCCTAGTTTTTCTTTGTTGTCCAGTGTGAAGAACAGCTGTCCTGCCATTGCAAAGAACCATACTACATAGTTCTCCCAATTTTGGTCTAGAACAAATATGATTTTGTACAGCCAGTAAAAGCCATAGATATTGTAAGCCCCAACATAAAGTTTGCGAACGAAATTGACCCCTTTGGGTAATAACTTGTTGTAAGTATCAGTGAATGTATCCATAGTGCAATGTAGCAAGCAATGGACAGAATATCAATAGTACAAATACCTGAATTTATAGTAAGAACACTCACTAAATAGAAAACCATGAAAGAACTAGAAGGGTTTAAGCAATGGCTTGTAGCACTGAATTACTCCCAAAAAAAGATATATCAGTATGTCTGGTCAACAAGACGAATGCTCAAATGGACAAAGAGGACACCACGGACAGTTACTCAAAACAACATCTTCGCATACTTTGATAATGAAAAGCAACGCCTAGTTAATGGAAAACCACTGACACCAAACTATATCAACTCTGAACTTTCTGCACTTAGAACATTTGCTAGATATATGAAACAAAACCATGGAGTACATTTCCCAATCGGGCATCTGACTTGTGTTAAAAGCAAACAACGGACACCTAACTATCTCACTGAAAAAGAGGTCAGTGAATTATTCGATGTAACTAACAACTCTAAGTATGGTTACCGGGATCGTGCGATGCTTGCTATTTGCTACGGAGGAGGTCTTAGGCGCTCAGAGGCGGTAAAACTTCATGTTAAGGATATCGACATAAGGCGTGGTTATATTCATGTCAGAGAGGGCAAGAATTACAAAGACAGAATTGTTCCTCTACCACCAAAAGCAATCAAGCACATTACCGAATACCTCAAACACGGCAGACCATTGCTAAAGAAAGGCATACACTACCAAAGAGAACTATTCTTAGGGTATCGTGGCAAGTCATTAACAGCACAAGTTTTTGAGAAACGAATCAGAGTACTGGCAGAGATGACGAACAACCCTGAATTAATAGCCAAGAAGGTAACCATGCATCTGCTTAGACATTCCATCGCAACACATCTGCTAAATAGAGGAGTAGCCATAGAGAATGTGTCCATGTTTTTAGGTCACTCATCGCTCGACAGCACTCAAGTATACACCCATATCATTCCACCATGAAAAGAACATTTAGACAATACTTAGAAACTAAAAACTATCAGCCTTTCACTATACATACCACACAACAAACAGTAAAGAAGTACAGGCATTGGCTCAAAGAAAACAACACCTCCGCATACAGAGTTACCCATTCCATAGCTATGCAGTATGTTGGTTATCTAAATAAGAAACATAAGCCACAGGTAGTAAATCAGAAACTAGCCCACATACGACATTACTACAATTTCCTAGTTACTACAAAACACCCATTCACTGATATCAAAGTACTAGGTAGCAGAAAGAAAACACTTTTGGGGTTGTTATCTGAAAACGAGTTGAGAAACCTATACCTACAACTGCCAGAAACAACGGATCGTGAAGTACGAACAAAGGTACTGGCTGGATTCTACATCTTTCAGGGAGTATCTACTAGAGACATTGCAGCGCTGAGGGTAAGCCATGTGATTCTACAAGAGGGCAGAGTAATCATACCACAGACCAGACGAGGGAATAGTAGAACGCTAGCTTTAGACCCAATTCAGATGATGTTACTTATCAACGTTCTCACTGACAAGCCACCACAAGACTTGATATATCAAACCTTAGCTCAAGCCAAACAACGAGCATACATCATAGATTGTTTACATTCTGACCTTAAGAACTATCCGCCCTACAAAAGTCTGCGGCACATCCGACATTCAGTAGTGATGAATTGGCTCAAAACATGCAACCTAAGACAAGTTCAGTATAATGCTGGGCATAGATATATTTCAACTACTGAAAAGTACATACAGAGCGACTATGAAGGTTTGAAGTTGGCAATAATAGACAAACATCCGATGGGCTGAAAATAGGTGTCAGCTTTGCTCTGATAACCCAGAAATGTTGCTATTTTTGATACACAAACTAAGAAACCAAAGTTTAGTTGTTAACTATTAGTCATTGAGCAATTTACATACAAACATATCCATCCCTTATGGTAAAATGCTGAGACACTTCAATGGTACTGAAGAACGTTACCTTACTACCCAACATGAGAGAGACCAAGAGACTGGTTTAGACTATAGAGGGGCGAGGTATTATGATGCTGATGTGGCGAGGTTCTTGAGTTTGGACCCGTTGGCTAGTGGGTTCCCAGAGTGGAGTGATTATAATTATGTGATGGGGAATCCTGTACGACTTATAGATACAGACGGAAAGGCACCTACTGATATTGTTATAAATGGTATTAATGGCTCTAGTAGAACCTTAGTTACAGACAAATATGACCTAACTTTGAATGTAAATCATGATTTCGGAGGTAATGAAAAAATTGGGATTAACACCTATGCTTATGGTAATGAAATTGGTATCAGCGGAGATTATGATTTCCAAGATGGATTTGGAGCAACAGGAGGAATCTATCAAACCGACTTAATATTTAAAGGGGGTGAATATGATAATTATGTATATTCTTATATAAATGCAGAGACTGGAGGAGGAGTTGGTATGACGAATAAATCAAATTGGAGTGTTGGTTTAAACGGGAACTCAGTTATTGGATTTGGAAGTGAACCTGATTTATCTCCAAGTTCAGTCGAAGGTTCATATTTTCATGTCGCCGCCTCATTTGATGTCAATGCGAAATATCAAATTGGTCTGACAGCCCAATTGTCATTTTCAGAGACTTGGACATTTTTAAGTCTGGGAGGGACTGCAGGTTTGGATAGTAATAAAGGAGGTGCAAATGGCTCGATTAAGTATGGTCCTGGTTTAACTACAATGATAAATGAAGAAATACCAACAGCTGAAAGAAGTTTCTCAGATATTTTTATAAATGCATCATTGCATACACTTTCAATTATAACGGATTATTTTATTGATTAATATGAAAACAACAATTATTAAAGTTCTTATTTTCCTAGTATTTATAATTTGCACATATTTACTATTATCTAAAGTTAGATTCAACCAAGATAAATCAACTGCTATTGTACTCAAAGAGTCACCATTTGGATTTATTGGAAAGGTGAATTATAAGACAAAGGTCATGGGTAGTTATGGTATTGTCGGATTGACAAGTGATGACAGTACTTTGTCATTAGACCAAAGAGGAAACGAGTCTCAATATTTCTTCATTAAAAAGAAGGATTCAATCGAATTGGTTACAACCAATTTGTCACTTTACAAAATAAATGATAGTGTCGTTTTTGATAATGACAAAAAGCAATTGGCTATTTATAGAAATAATTCCCTCTACAGAACCTTAAAGCCAAAGTTTGTTTCAATTACTGGTAGGCATCATTTACTTGGAAAACATCATAAACTTTAAAAGTCAGAGGCAGTGTACAGAAAGTGAAAACAACAATAAAAAAATGGTGTCCTCGGATGCCATTTTTGGTTTCTAATGGAGAAATTAATTAAGAATTATCTTCCTTCTAATCTATTTTGAAAGTGATTCAGAATATTAAATCTAAGGATAGGGAAATAAAAAAGCTGTACAAAGTATACAGCTTTAGATAGAACCAATGTTAGATTAAAGGGAAATAGGTTTAATCAATCTTCTTTACTTCTTTTTTATCAGCAATTGCCCAAATTAAAGCAGCAACCCAAGTAATGATAAGTCCTCCGAGTAGAAAGTTAAATAGGAATATCCAAATTCTGTTTTTAGCTTTTCTACCAATTGCAATCCAAGTAGGAATTAGAAGTATTGCTAAGATTATAATTCCAATAATTACGTAAGCAATGATTTTAGCGGTTAATTCTTTTTCATCCATTTTGTTTAGGGTTATTTAAGTGAATCATCACCAACCCTATGATGAAAAAATGTAGTTGTAAAATAACGATGGGTCAGAAAGCTATTTGCATCCGAGGTACTGGTATACCCACAAAACAGAATAACTAAACCGACCCACCTTTCGATGAGCAATTCAGTCTATCAATTCCTGTTTTGTTTAAAAATTACCAGTTTTCGGACACAGTTATGATAGCTAATCGCTACTAATATTTATGTATTATTTTTCTTCTTATAAATTCAATAATATGTTAAGGATATAAATATAAGAATAATAGTTGTGGTAAAGGATTTGGAGTTATTTCAATTCTTTTTGAAGTGGTCATACAATTGTACTATTTCAATGAGAAAATGTGTTAGAAATGGTCTTTGATAGCTGAGAATTGATTTTAGGAATGGTTTAAAGGATAAAGAAATTAGAATCGGGATAAATATTTTGAATTGAAATTTGTAGAAAGTGGAAATATTGAATTTCGTTTAGGGAAATGATAAATTTTAATTGAAGCGTTTTTATTTTCTTTTATCTCCTAATCGTTTTTGAAATGTGAAATTCAATATTTACAGTTTAGGCAAATTGAAAAGTCGTTTAGTGAGAAAGTTAAAAAGTGAAATGACAGAAAGTAGTGTTGAAGAATTTGAGGAGTAATGAAGAATTTCTGAATTGTGATTTTTTTGAAAAAGTGAAGTTATTTAGCTGAGAAATTGAAGGGAATGAGGTTTAAAGAATTTCAATTCTAAGGATAGGAGAAATCAAAGATGAATAATTGATATAGATTTAAGAAGAGAATGTGTTAGAATCATTCCTTGATATAAGAATCAATGGTATATGGATTTATTTTAGATTCAAATGAATAGGAAATAGAAAGGTTTAATGAATTTTAAGTGATTATTTTCTTTTAATCGATTAGGGAAATTTAGGAAGTAAGATTAATTGATTTATCCTAAACGAAGAATTAGAGAAAAGCAGGTAGCCGTTTTTGTCAAAAAAAGGCAATATAGTTTTATTAATCTTTTTTAAAAGGTTAAATGTTAGTTAAATATAATTAGTTAGGGTAATTAGATATAACTGTAAGATATTGGATTTAGAAATGTAGGATATTAGATTTTAGAAATGTAAGATATTGGATTTGATTGAAAAGAGTATTTTAGTCAAATGAAAGAAATCAACTTAAAAATACCTTCTTCAATTGTAGAAAATCAGCAGTTAAATCACATTGAGAAATTAATCCTGTCACTAAGTTACAATTATCATTCTAAACTGGGATTTAATGAGCTAAGTAATTTAGAAATTGCAACGTTATTTTCTTTGAGTGAAAACACGGTTGGGAAGTATCGAAGGTCATTAGTTGAAAAAGGGTTTGAGAAGAAAAGAAAGACGACATATTTTATAACAAAGAAGTAGAAATATTTAATGCAATACAGAGATTTGCAACTGCTCAAAAATTTACCATTATTAGTGGTAATTGGAATATGATGAGAAGTCTTCCTGAAGATGAGTTATTTGTGCAAAGAGCAAAAATTAGTAACCAATACATTCTTGCTCTTCAAAAGATTGAGATTTTTTTTAACGTTCGATTCAAAGATTTCACAGTAAGACCAAGTCAAGAAAATGTGGATGACATTAATTTTTTAGTGTCCCTTATAGATACTGGGAGTTACGATGCTACTGGGGTATTTCGTTTAGAATGGGAGTTTGATTTTAACTTATCTAAACTTAAAGAGTTAATAGTTTCCGAGAAGGTTATTTTCCCTAGGATAAAAATGAAAGAGAGAAATGCTAGAGTAAGTATTTTTCAAAATGAGCTCGTTATAGGTGACTTATCTACTGAGCTTGTCGATGTTCGAATTGAAAATGAGAAAGAAATTATCAATGGAGATTCTAATACGCCGGTTCTTATTTGTAATCGAATAATCTCTAAGTCAGACTTGTTTGAATGTACTTCATTAGATTGACCCCGTATGTAGCTATATATGGGATTTTTTTCAAGGTATGTTACCCAATACTGTTACCTAAACGCAAAAAAGACCTCCATTTCTGGAAGTCTTTTTTCTCTCTAAGCCTTATGTGGCTTGTTGTAGCGGGGACCAGACTCGAACTGATGACCTTCGGGTTATGAGCCCGACGAGCTACCAACTGCTCCACCCCGCGATATAATCTGTTAGTGACTAACAGCGGTGCAAAGATACAGCTTCTTTATCGAAACGCAAATTTTTATTGAAATAAATTAGATTTTTATTTGATAATCGAGTGTCAAAACTTGTTACTTTTGTTCGTATTCGAATTGTTGATATAAATTGAAAAAGGATGTATAAAGTAGGCTTAAGTTTGATAATTGCAACGCTGACGATGGTTATTCTTACTGGTTGTCAGGGAGATGAAGCATCTGAAGAGAATCTAGAAAACACGGTTTTTAAGGAGTATGTTGCTTCAGATTTTGAGTTGGAATGTGAAAAATATGCCGTTGATATTGACATTGATACTACATTAAGAAGAGGTAATAGTTTGTACTATTCTCGTGAAGACGGGGCTACAATGGAGGTTTTTATTAGCGTGAACGCAGCGGATGAAACGACTAAAATTATAGAGAATTATTCTAATGCTGGCTCAGTTAGTCTTTGCTCGAACACATTCTATTTCAAGGATGGAAAAAAATACATTTCTAAGGAATTGTTTGAAGAGGGAACAGAATTAACAGGACATTTCGTAGAGCGTATATCATATTATGATGAAAATGAGAAACCGGTTTTAACTAAAATTCGAAAGGCGGAATACGAAGATCAACTCGATTTTGAAATGTTTGAGAAAATAGACAACTACGATTGTAGCACGGAAAGAGCATTGCAGGTTTTAAATCAAGAAGGAGAATTTGCAACTACCTTTCAAGGGTTTATTAGTGAGGAGCCTTATCTCTACTTAATCGTAGGAGAGGATGAACCAACTGGGTATACTTCATCATTAGTAGTTCAATATGTAGATCAAACAATTCAAAAGTTGCAGATGAACGAAAAAGAAATGATAGGTAAAGGAATCCAAGTGGGATTTGAAACGTTGAGTGGAACGCAAGGTTATGAATACCAGATCCTCTTGAGCACTGTGTTAAGATAAGTTAACACAAACATACTTAACCCTTCATAATCAAAAATCAACCTTTGGACACTATTGTCTATTGGACATAGATTCCTTTTCATATCCTTGTCTCGGATATTTACAAATTACCCTTATGAATATTTTTGCGAAAAATTTCGCCGTATTGGTTCTCTCATTGATAAGTCTCTCAGGACAAGCGCAAGAAATGAAAGTAACAGGAACGGTCTATGATTCTACTGGCGTGAGGCCTGTGAAAAATGCAATGGCTATGGCTGTTCGTATGAAGGATTCTTTATTACTTGGTTTTGATAGAACTGATGAAAATGGAAAGTTTGAATTGTCAGGTTTCGATATTGACACCTTTTCATTGATTCTGGATCACCCAAACTTTGATGATAAGACGTATTATATGTTTGGCCATAAGGATAATTCAGAAATCACAATTCCTTCCATTAAAATGCCTTTAAAGTCGCAAGAAATTGAGGAAGTGGTCATTTATGCGAATCGTGAACCAATCTTTTATAGGGGGGATACTTTAGTCTATGTCGCAGATTCGTTTGCAACACACGAAGGGGCCGTGGTTGAAGATCTTTTGAAAAAATTACCTGGGATTAAAATTGACAAAGAGGGGAAGTTAACGTCTCAAGGTCAGGAAATTAGTAAGGTCCTGGTAGATGGAGATGAATTTTTTGGGTCTGACCCGACAATTGCAACACAAAATTTAGGTGCAGATGGAATTGCTACGGTCGAAGTTTATGAGAAAGATAATGAGGAAGGCATTGGTGGTGATGATGAGAAGATTCAAGTGCTTGATTTGAAACTTAAAGACAGTGCGAAAAAAGGATACTTCGGTAGAATTTCAGGAGCAAGTGACTTTGCTTTAACTCCAATCAATGATAAGATAGGGACAGATCCTTTCTTTGAAGGAGAGGTGTTGTTTAATAAGTTCAATGGAGCGCGTAAGTTCTCGGTTTTTGCCTTGGGCTCTAATACACCTCTTTCTAGTTTTGGACGGAATGATATGAATAAGTTTGGTTTATCTAATGAAGATGGAGCTGGTGGCAGGTTTTGGGAAGACAATACACAAAATACGAGTGGTATTCCTCAAACGTTAAAGGCTGGAGTTTACTTTAGCGATAAAATTGGAAAGAATAAAGCAGCTAAGATTAATATGAATTATTCATATTATAACACCGAATTAGATGCTTTAACAGCAAGTAAGTCTCAATATTTTTTAGCGGATACTACTTATTATACAGATGATTCAACTAGAAACTACTCAAGAGATCAATCTCATAGATTTAACCTCTCTTTCGAAACGCCTCTGGATTCTCTAACAACGTTAAAAATCAGACCTTCGTTTAGATACGATTTAGGGGATTCGGAAAGTAGTGATTTATCCTCTTTTTTAGATGAGAATGGAGTTGAATCTTTAAGGACTTCAATTGCAGATTCGTCTTCTTCTAAAGGTTATTCTGTTGATGCAATGGCTTCGATTAATAGGAAGTTTAAGAAAAAGAACAGGGAATTTGAATTACGATACGATTTAGACTTGTCAGATAATCAAACAGATGGGAACTTATATTCAGATACGCGTTTCGCAACTTCAACAATTGATTCTGTAGATCAATCGAAGCGAAATTATAATAGTTCATCGAACCATTATGCGACCTTAACTTATGTTGAGCCAATAGCTAAAAGATGGAAAACTGAATTTGAATATTTGTTTCAGTACGGTCTTGGAAATCAGAATAAAGAAACTTACGACTTTGTCAATGGAGCGTATTCGAATGAATTGAATCCTGATTTTTCTAATATATTTGAAACTACACGCCAACAGCATCGAGGTGGGGTCAAATTGAAATATGACAATCGAAAACATTCGGTAAGTATCGGGTTGAAATTACGAAACATTGATATTAAGAATATTAATAGAATATCAGACTCTACAGTTGATCAAAATATCACGAACTTATTACCAAATTTTAGGTATCAATTTAAACCTAGCGTGAGTAAGCGTTTTGGATTCAATTATAGAACAAGCTCTTCGCAACCATCGATAACAGATTTGCAGCCAGTTCCAGATAATTCCAATCCAAATAGAGTTCAGATAGGTAACCCGGATCTTCAACCAAATTATACGCACAATATCAATTTGAATTTCAATACTTGGCAAGCAATGTCAGGTCGTTATATCTGGAGTGGTGCCAATGTATCCATAACGGATAATGCATTTGCATCTTCAACTACTTATGATAATTTCGGTAGAGCTGTAACGCAAACAGTTAATGTTGATGGAAACCTTTATGCTGGTTTGTGGGCTGGTGGTGGTTTACCTTTATTCAATAGAGTGTTTACAATTGAACCAAATGTAAATGCATCGTATAGTAAATACACCAACTTTATTCAAGATGAGAAGAATGTAACGAGGAATTATGATATTACGGGAGGTTTGGATTTTGATTTCGAATGGGATTCATTAGAGCTATTTTTTACAAGTAGCTACTCTTATAATAATCCTGTAAGTTCTTTAAGTACGGTTTCAAGCACACCTTTTACAATTGAAGAATATGGTGTTGGCTTCGAGTGGAGGTTACCACTTGGTTTCACTATTGGCTCTGAAGGAACGTATACAAAAAATTCTCAGCCAGGCGCAGGGTTTTACAATACAGAGTTCTTTGTTTGGAATGCTGAGGTTAGTAAGACATTCTTAAAAACAAATAACTTGAAAATTGCCATCATCGGTAATGATATTTTGAACCAAAATGTAAACGCAAGAAGACAAGTAAATGGAAATATAGTTACGGATTATAGAACTACGATTATTTCAAGGTATTTCTTGTTGAAAGCAACATTAAGATTTAATAATAGAAAAACTAAAGAAGAAGATTTCAATGGTTGGAATTAAAAATACCGTAGCTGTAATCGCGATAGCATTATTGTCTACATTCTCGTATGGCCAGATTACTTCTGGAAAAATTGTTTTTGAAAGAAGAACTAATCTTAAGAAGAAATTCGGAGAAGATGAACGTCTAAAGCGATTCATCACGAAAGAGAATCAGATTAAACTGGAAATCTTTGAACTCTATTTTGACGAGAATAGGTCGTCCTTTAAATATGTAGAGAACGAAGATGAGGAGGAAGGGTTTATGAAATACATGACTCAGCGTAATGAGACGTATCAGAATATTGAAAAGGATGAGTTTTTATTGAAAATAGACCTTTGGGGGAATGACGTTTATGTGAAAGATTCTATGCAAAAGCGTCAATGGAAAGTAACCGAAAGTAAACGGAAAATCGGTAGTTATATGTGCCGTAAAGCAATATGGCAAAAAAACGATTCTACTCGTATCTACGCTTGGTTCTCCGTCGATGTTGTACCTTCAATTGGTCCAGAAGGATTTAATGGTTTACCTGGAGCAATCTTAGGATTGGCAACCGAAGATGGTGGGATTATCTATTTCGCGAAAGAAGTAATTGCAATGGAGCCACCAGCGGGTGTCTTAGATTATGATATCGGTAAGGAGGATGATTATACGATGAAGGAACTTCGCGTGGAATTAGAGAAAAGATTTGGAAATCAGCCTTGGGGGAAACGGGTATTTGATGATATGTTCAGATGGTACTAATGCCTAGTGTATTTCGGTAACCTCAATTTTACTTTCAAAAGGATGAGCCATTTCACATGTGATTGGCTCTAAAATTCCAAAACATTCTTCAAGAACATCATAACTTACTTTTATTTTTGTTCCTGCCGAATAATTCTCTAATAATTCATCGTTACACACAAAGTAATCACGTCCTCCATTTTGGAGATAAACGCCCGTACAATCTTTCACAATAGTCATTTTAACTTTTGATTTGTCACAACTTTGTATACCAATTAAGCCAAAAGACAGCGTGAAAATAAATGCTATTTTTTTCATCATTTAAACAGTTTCGTTCTCAGCAACAACCTCTTTTACTTCAGGCAAATGTGCTTTCAATAGGCTCTCAATTCCCCCTTTCAATGTTGCTGTACTTGACGGGCATCCAGCGCAAGATCCTTTCAATATAACGGTAACAATCCCATCTTCGTATCCTCTAAAGTCAATTGCACCACCATCGTTTTCAACTGCAGGACGAACAAATTCATCCAGTAAATCAGAAATGGCATCGTCATATTCAGAAGGAGCATAAACTTTTTTAGGGGCCTCATCTTCTTTTTGAACTGGCTCTTTTGAAGGCATCATTACAAGAACTTCTTTTCCTTCAGCCAGCCATGTTCTGATAAACTCTCTCAATTCCATCGTAATGAAATCCCAAGATAAATTGTCCGTTTTCGTAACTGTGATAAAATTTGAAGCAATAAATACAGCGTTTACAAATGGTAGGTTAAATAACTCTTCTGCTAATGGAGAAAATCCTTTTGCTTCAGCCATTGAGTGAAATTGAGCTGAATCCCCCGTTCCAAGTAAGTGTTTATTTACAACAAATTTCATTGTTGAGGGGTTGGGAGTCATCTCTGCGTATACGGTAACTGGAATATTCATTGCTTTATTTTTACACAAAATTAACGCAAACAATCCAAGAATGTACTTTTTCTGGTGTTAATCTTTTTAAAGAATGAAGTATCTTTGTTGTGTTGAGAAACATTAAGTCCATATTAATATTAGGTTTTCTGCTCATTCTATTTGTAGGAAATGTTGGTGTAAACATCTTTAAACATGTTTGTGCTGAAGATGGTATTAGCGTTTCTTACTTTGTTCAAACTGTAGAGGAATGTAATAATCATGATGAAATATTGACTTCTTGCTGTAGCGCTTCGAAAGGTACATTTGAAGATCAGTTTAAAGATGATTGTTGTTCTGATATTGTCGCTTATTTTAACCTTAAACTGGATTATTTTGAATCCTACGATTCATTTAATTTTTCTCCTTTGCCGGGTGCGAGTATTCATGACTTTAGTGTCAATTTTCAATCTTTCGGTTTTGAAGAGGTCTATGTTGCTCATACCTATGAAGATCCTCCGCCAATAGGCTCTCAATCGATGCGCATTGCGCGGCAAGTTTTCATTATTTGATTGGTTAATAGTTCTAGTAATTCTTAATTAAATCAAAATAAATATGAAAAATATATTTGCTTGCTTGCTTGTTTTGATGTCAATCCAAAGTGTTCAGGCTCAATTAAAAGGAATCGTATACG
Source organism: Crocinitomicaceae bacterium (assembly GCA_022447585.1). Classification (GTDB taxonomy): domain Bacteria; phylum Bacteroidota; class Bacteroidia; order Flavobacteriales_D; family Crocinitomicaceae; genus UBA4466. Next base: position 765,839 of record JAKVAR010000006.1, read on the forward strand.
GTTCAAATAACACGGTTAAACAAAAAATTTATGGCGCCAAAGTAAGGTTGCTTGGTGCTAAAACGGGAGCAATTACCTGTGAAAAGGGAACGTTTGAAATAATACTGCCTAAACAGCTTCCAGATACAATGGTATTTTCCGCTATGGGGTTTAATCCAGATACGATTGTTGTCACTAAAAAAGACCGATTCATTTCCTTGGAAGTTGTGCTATATTCAGATCAATTATTACCTGAAGTAGTGGCTTCTCATAGAAAAGGAACGCATACAATTTCAAGATTGAAAACATTACTTGTAGAAGAAATTGGGGCAGGTGAGCTGAGAAAAGCGGCTTGTTGTAATCTTTCTGAATCCTTTGAAACGAATGCTTCTGTTGATGTGAATATTACAGATGCAGTTTCAGGTGCTAAGAAAATTCAAATGATGGGATTAGATGGGGTATATACTCAAATTCAATTCGAAAATATTCCATACTTAAGAGGATTAGAGAGTTCTTATGGTTTAAACTCATTGCCTGGTACCTGGATTCAATCCATGCAGATTACTAAGGGAACAGGAAATGTTGTGAACGGTTATGAGTCTATGGCCGGATTGGTAAATATTGAGGTTAAAAAGCCGCAAAATATGGACAAAATCTTCTTTAACGCATATGGAAACGCCATGGGCCGTGCAGAAGTTAACTTTGATACTGGATTTAAATTAAATGATAAATGGAGTTCAGCTTGGCTAGTCCATGGTTCTGGTCATTTTGTTGAAATGGATTACAATAATGATAATTTCAGGGATATGCCAAATGGAACGAATGTTGCTCTGATTAATCGTTACCATTATCAAGGTAAAAAAATGGAAGGTCAAATCGGATTTAATTTATACCGAGATAATGAGATTGGTGGCCAAGTGAATTCAATGAGGGGCGGTCCAAATAAGTTTTATAGTGTCAATTTGGATTCAAGACATGCGGATGTTTTTGCTAAAACTGGATTTTTTTTAAAGAAACCAGGTCAATCTATTGGACTGGTTTATAATGCAAAATATCAATTGACTGATGCTTCATTTGGTGATCGAAAATTTTCCGGAGAAGAGAAAAGAGCCTACATAAATGCTATTTATGATGGGTACTTCGGGAATACAAGTCATAAATTCAAAGCAGGTGTCAGTGGGGTGATTTCAGATATTACTCAATCAATGGATTCCTTGAATGATGATCGTTTGGAAATTGTGCCTGGAGCATTTGCAGAGTACTCTTATGTCGGTGCAAGATTATCATCCGTTATCGGCGCAAGAGTGGATTATCACAACTTGTTCGGGGCTCAGTTTTCACCAAGACTTCACTTAAAATATATTCTTACTGAATATACGGATTTAAGATTCACCGCAGGAAAAGGTTGGAGAGTTCCTAATTACATGATCGACAATGTATCGCTATTAGCCAATTCTAAGACATGGATTGCTCCAGACACCATAATTCCGGAGGTTTCTTGGAATATAGGAGGGAGTGTGATGCAAGAGTTTAAATGCTTCAAAAAGAAAGGGTCGTTAACTGTGGATTACTATTATACAATGTTCGAAAATCAAATGTTGGTTGACCGTGATATGAATTCGAGTCAAATCGTGTTTAACAACTTGAATGGTCTTTCATTTTCGAATAGCTTACAGGTAGAGCTTGCATATAATATAAGTAAAACGATTGATATTCGGTTAGCTTATAAATATTTGGATGTTCGAGCCACTTACAATGGCCAATTGCGAACTCAGGTTATGTTGCCAAAGCATCGAGGCTTTTTCAATATTGGTTACAAGACAAGAAATAAACGATGGGAATTTGACCTGACAACTTCTATTTTCGGTGCTGCAAGATTGCCCGAAGTGATGTTAGAGGATGGAACAATTTCTTCGGATAATCAGAGTAAAGTGTATCCAATTATTAATGCTCAAATTACGCATAATTATAAAAAATGGGAGTTTTACCTGGGAGGAGAGAACCTTGGGAATTATACACAGTCCAATCCAATTATTAATGCAGAAAACCCATTCGCTTCAACGTTTGACGCGACCAGAGTTTGGGCTCCAGTTTATGGGATAAATGGATACATAGGAGTTAGGTTTACAATTAAAAAAGAGGAAAAGTAACTTAATCGAAGCAACTTTTTGTTTTCTGTATTAAAATAGTATAAAAACTTTTGGATTCCAACAATGAGTTGTTTGGTCTGATTTGCCTCTTGTTCTAATTAATTAAATATCACTAAATTGCTGGGTTCTTAAACTAAGACTTACTATGAAAACCATTCTTAATACCCTTTTATTGGGATTGATAACTAGCTTTTTGAGCACCTATTCTATGGCTCAAATTACGGTATCCGGAGGGCAAACCGCTCAGCAATTAGCTGATCAATTAGCCGGTCCTAATATTACTGTAACTAATGCACAGCTAACTGGTGGTGGTGTGGCTTCTGGAAATTTCTCTGGAACAAATACCAACCTGGGATTTGACTCAGGAGTTGTTCTTTCAACTGGTAACGTTACTTCAAGTGAAGGGCCGAACGACGAAACAGATTCTGGTGAAAACTTGAATGAACCTGGAACTGCTCAGATGACAGCACTTGTTGCTACGGCGAATTCATTTGATGCGGTAACTCTGGAGTTTGATTTCGAAGTTCAATCTTCATTAATCCAATTCAACTATGTATTTGCTTCCGAAGAATATCCTGAATATGCGCCGCCCAATAATTCGGGCTTCAATGACGTATTCGCCTTTTACATTAGTGGACCAGGAATTACGGGTGAAGAAAATATTGCACTTGTACCAAACTCAACAAGTCCTGTGACTATTAATAATATTAACCCAGTTACAAATAGTCAGTATTATGTAGATAATACTAATGGGCCTGATGTGCAATTTGATGGATTCACGACAATCTTAGAGGCAAAAAGAAGTAATTTGACTCCGTGTGAAACGTATCACCTTAAATTGGTGATTGCTGATGGTGGCGATGGATTGTATAATTCAGCAGTTTTCTTACAAGAAAATTCATTAGTACAAGGGATTGTAGATGTGCAGACTCAAACTGTAAATGCGGATAACATTGCATTGGAAGGTTGTATTCCTGCAAGCTTCACATTTTCATATGATGATATTAGTAATCAAGATAGAATCATAAACTATATTGTTGGTGGATCCGCTGTGAATGGAGTGGATTATCAATTCGTAGATAGTTCAATGACAATTGTTGCAGGTGATACTTCAGCTACAATTTATATTGATGCTTTTTCCGATGGTTTAACAGAAGGGCAAGAATCCATTTACATTATCTATCAACCTGCGGCTTGTGCTGATTACGATACCGCATTTCTTTATATAGATGACGCTCAACCAATTGATTTTTCGCTGGATGGCTTTGATTTAGATTGTTTTGAGGATAATTCTGGAGAAATTCAGGTAAATGCATCTGGTGGTTTTCCTCCTTATACATACAATGTAACTTATCCTGATAATAGTCAAACAGATACACAATTGAACCCAATCACTGGATTGGAAGCAGGAACTTATTCTGTTCAAGTGACAGATTCTTACGGTTGTCAGGCGGATGCCCTTGTTATTGGTGGTGTCTATGATGCCGATACAACATTCTTACCAGATGTTCCTAATGGACAGGTTGTTACTTATGATGCGCCTTTGCCAATTGCTGGTTTTGATAATGGCCAAGTGATTAACAATGTAAATCAAATTCAACAGATCTGCTTAACAATGGAGCATTCTTATCTTGGAGATTTACAAATTGAAGTAGAATCTCCATCCGGACAAACGGTTATATTGAAACAACAAAATGGTGGTGGTTCTTGCGATTTAGGAGAGCCTATCGCAACTGCTCCTGTTGATGGGCAAGCAAGTTCAACATTAACTGATCCAGGTTCTGGGTATGAGTATTGCTTTAATGCAAACCCGATTTATGGAACAATGGTTGGTGAATCAAATAACTTCACTAGAAATTATACAGATGCTCAAGGTAATAGTTATACAGATACTTATTTACCAGCAGGTTCTTACACGCCATTTGAGGATTTCTCAGCGCTTGTTGGTTCAGATATGAATGGAACTTGGACCGTACATGTGACTGATCAATTTGGCTTGGATAATGGATATATATTTAACTGGTATATTTCTCTTGTTGGAGATTTGCCGGATACAACGGTAACATTAATTCAACCAGAAGAAATAGAAATAAGTGGTTTTGTTACTAACTCAACTTGTGGCGGAACTGACGGTGCGGTCAATATTGATGTAACAGGTGCGGAAGCTCCATATACAGTGATCTGGAGTAGCGGACAAACAACGGAAGATATTTCAGGGATTGCTGCCGGAACTTATACCGTTACAGTTGTTGATGCTAATGGATGTCAATCAGAGGAGACCTTCTTAGTGAATAATATTGGTTCTCTTGATATTACAGCAGTAGCATCAGCTACCTCTTGCAATGGCGGCGCTGATGGTGCAATCGACATTACAGTATCAGGAGGAACAACGCCTTATGTTTTCTCATGGGATTCAGGTCAAACGACTGAGGATATTTCTGGATTGACTGCAGGGGATTATATCGTTACGCTGCAAGACCAGCAAGGTTGTGTTATTTCAGAATTGATTACTGTTGCAGATGCAGGTGCAATTACAATAGCAAGTGTTGCCGTTTCAAATGAAGAATGTAATACAGATAATGGCGCTATTGATGTTGCTGTAACTGGCGGTACTGGCTCTTTTGGTTTCCAATGGTCTAACGGAGCGTCAACAGAAGATATTTCAAACTTAACAGCAGGAACTTATGTAATTGATGTAATTGACGGAAATGGTTGTACGGCTAGTGCAACTTTCCCAATCGTTAATGATGTTTCTAATTGTTCAGCTTTCTGTTTCATTGAAATTGAAGAGAATATAGCTTCTGATGAGGTATGTGGCTCAGGAAATGGCTCAATTGATATCAATGTTTTAAATGCTGTTGCACCGGTTTCTTACTCTTGGAGTAACGGAGAAACTACTGAAGATATTTCCGGCCTTTCGGCAGGGGCTTATACAGTTGTTGTAACTGATGCAAATAATTGTTCAGAAGTAATGACTTTTGTCTTGTCAAATAACACAGGTAACTTAGCTGTATCAGGCGCTTCTATTGGAGAAGAGAATTGTGGGAATGGAAATGGTTCAATTGATATTACTGTTGCTGGAGGTGCAATGCCATATGCTTACTTATGGTCAGATGCCTCAATAACAGAAGATCTCATAGGTATTAATGCAGGTTCTTATACCGTAATAATTACTGATGGTAATGGTTGTCAGACAACTGAAAATTATACGGTAATTAATAACGCTGGAACATTAGCTGCAACTGCTACAATCATTCCAGAGTTGTGTACATCATCAAATGGTTCAATTAATCAAACCGTAACAGGTGGAAATGGAGTGCTCACTTATACTTGGGATTCAGGTCAGACAACACAAGATATTTCTGGGCTTAGTGCAGGAACATATGTGTGTAATATTATGGATGAAACAGGTTGTTATATAGTCAATACTTATGTAATTGATCAGACAAGTGGAGATATTTCGTTGGTTGGCTCAAATATTACGAATGAAGTATGTGGAAATACTCAAGGTGGGATTAATATTACATTAACAGGAAATAACTTAACCTACTTGTGGAGTAATGGAGCTACAACTGAAGATGTTTCAGGATTGTCCGCTGGTAATTATACGTGTACAATTACGAATCTTCAAGGGTGTTCATATACCACACCAGTTTTCTCCGTAATTAATGCTTCAGGAACATTGAGTGTTACAACTCAATTAGTAACTGAAGAAGTTTGTGGGAATGGAAATGGTTCAATAAATATGAATGTTTCTGGTGGTTCAATGCCATATACATACTTATGGTCTAATGGCGCAACAAACGAAGATTTAATTGGATTAACCTCCGGTACTTATACTTTAACGGTTTCTGATGCAAATGGATGTTCAGAAAGCCACTCTATTTTTGTTGGGTCTAACTCCGGAACATTGTCTATTCAAAATGCAATAGTAACTGATGAAACTTGTGGTGATGGAACTGGTGCTATTGATGCGGTAATTACTGGAGGTTCTGCGCCACTATCTTATTCATGGTCTAATGGTGCAACAACAGAGGATATTACAGGTCTTTCAGCTGGTGTTTATGTATTAACAGTTACTGATGCTAATGGTTGTACTCAAATTCAAACGTACTTAGTAGATAATCAGGCGAATGCAATTGCTTATACGAGTTCAATTACAAATGAGATTTGTTCAAATAATTCAGGGTCAATTGATTTAATTGTTACTGGAGGAACAGCACCATATACATACCTATGGTCAAATGGAGCAACTACTGCTTCAATAAATGGATTATCTGCAGGTACATACTCATGCACAATCACAGATGGCTCTGGTTGTTCAGTTGTGACTTCCTCTTTCACTGTCGGTAATACGGCCAGTGGAATGAGTGGTTCTACAATTGTTACAGATGCAGCTTGTGGACCAAATGGTTCAATTGATTTAACAATAACGGGCGGTACGGCTCCAATAAATGTTGTTTGGTCAAATGCCGCTAATACAGAAGATATTTCAGGGTTAGGTGCCGGTGTCTATATATATACTGCCACAGATGCAAATGGTTGTGTGGTAAATGGGACAGCTATCGTTACTGAAACAAATGCTAACTTGATTTATACTTTTACTTCAACAAGTGAAGTTTGTTCTAATGGTCAAGGAGCGATTGATTTAACAATAAGTGGCGGTGCATCTCCGTACAGCTTCGCTTGGAGTGGAGGAGAGACGACAGAAGATATTTCATCTTTACCTGAAGGGACTTATTCTTGCATTATTACTGATGCCAATGGTTGTTCAATCACAACAAGTGGAATTCAAGTATCGAACTTACCAGGTAACTTGAATATTTCAAATGTCGTTGCAACAGATGAAACTTGTTCAAACGGATTTGGTTCAGTTGATATTTCAATTTCAGGAGGAACTGCACCTATTAGTTATGTTTGGTCTAATGGAACAACAACAGAAGATATTTCAAACTTAACAGCAGGAACTTATTCTGTTGTTGTAACTGACGGTAATGGTTGTGAGGCATCAACACAAGCGGTGATTAACTCGTCTGCAGGTTCATTAGCCATAATTCAACCAATTGTAACGAATGAGAACTGTTCAAATGGTCAAGGAGGTGTGGATATTTCAATCACTGGTGAAGCTAATCCAGTGACTTACTTGTGGTCAGATGGTTCAACGGCTCAAGATGCTTCAAACCTAACAGCTGGAACCTATACGGTTACTATAACAGATGGTAATGGTTGTTCTACAACAGGTACTTACACCGTAGCAAATACAGGCACATCTTTAGCTATAACTTCAGCTGCAATTACTGATGAGTATTGTGGTTCTGGTTCCGGTGGAATTTCAATTGCCGTTGCAGGCGGTTCTGCGCCATACAATTATTTATGGTCTGATGGATCAACGGCATCTTCAATTTCAAACCTTTCTGCAGGATCTTATTCTGTTACTGTTACGGATGCTGGAGGATGTCAAGTTACAGGGGCGTACACTGTAGCTAATAATGCCGGTAATTTAGTAATTACAGGAGTTACTTCAGATGAAAATTGCGGAGATGGAACAGGTGCAATCGACATCACAACAACAGGAGGGAATCTACCTTTATCGTATAATTGGTCTTCTGGCCAAATCACAGAAGATTTATCTAACTTAAATGAAGGAACATACATTATTACCGTTTCGGATAATTTTGGATGTACTTCGATCTATACAAGTGTTGTCAACAATATTTCTGGTGGTTTAGGAATTACAGTTGATGCAACGATAGATGAAAACTGCGGTCAGTTGGATGGTGCTGTTGATGTAACTGTAGCAGGTGTTGGCATTGTATCTACAGTTTGGTCTTCTGGCCAAACGACAGAAGATATATCAGGTGTTGCTGCTGGAATGTATACGTTAACGGTGACTGATGGTAATGGTTGCACTGCTCAAGCTAATGCTACTGTGCTTAATGTTACAGGAACAATGGCTATGACATTTAGTAATGTTGGAGATGAGAACTGTCAGAATGGGCAAGGTTTTATTGATATCGAGATGTCAGCAGGATCATATACTTATTTATGGAGTGATGGTCAAACATCACAAGATGCAATCGGATTGTCTGCAGGGGTTTATACGGTGACAATAACTGATGATTTGGGATGTGAAATGATTCAAACTTTTACGGTCAATAATATAAATACAACTAATATTAATGGTTCAGGAGTTGTTACAGATGCATTCTGTACTGCTGCGAATGGTGGAGTTGATTTAACAGTTTCAGGTGGGTTAACACCTTACACATACTTATGGGATAATGGTGAGATAACGGAGGATATAACAAACCTTACCTCGGGGACATATGTTGTTACAATAACAGATGCTGCAAACTGTTCGGTTGATCAATCAATAGTTGTTGGCTCTCAAAATTCAGGGTTAGGATTTACCAATCTTGATATTACAGATGAGTTCTGCGGTCAGGGCGATGGTGAAATCGTATACTTTACTGGAGGAACAGCGGATGACTATTATTTAGATGGTGTAAACCTCGGTGGTTGGACTGCTGATAATTTATCTGCTGGAACTTATGTGGCTTCTATTTCCGATAACTTCGGTTGTACAGCTGACACAACAATTACTGTTGGTTCTGCTGCGTTCTTCGATGTCACTCATACGCAAATTGACGAAACGTGTAATTCTGGAAATGCTGAAATTGATTTAACAATTGCAGGCGGTGGCCCAGGAGCTGGGACATATGATTATGCATGGAATACTGGTGCGATTACTGAAGATTTATCTGGCCTTTCGGCCGGCACATATGTGGTTACAGTGAGTACTACGGGAGGATTTAGCTGTTCTGTGGACTATTCGATAGTGATTTCTAATGTATCAACATTTGAAATTTCAGAAACAATAACAGATGAGTATTGCGGTGCTTCAGATGGGGCAATTGATCAAACTGTTGTTTCAGGGACTGGTTTAATATATAATTGGTCTCATGGCCCTACAACTGAAGATTTGTCTGCATTGACAGCAGGAAATTATTCCGTAACCATTACGGATCCGGCACCGGGAGGATGTGTCGAAACAATGGATTACATTGTCAATGGATCGTTTAATGGAGTGGCAATCGCTGGTGTTATATCTGACGAGACTTGTTTAACTTCTAATGGTGAAATTGATGTTACAATAACAGGAGGTTCAGGAACATATAGTTACCTTTGGGATAATTCAGCAGTTACTGAAGATATCACAGGAATATCAAATGGCTCGTATACCATTACTGTAATTGATCAAGCTGATAACTGTATGATTACTGAGACATTCACCGTTTCTAATTCAAATTCGGTATTTAATGGTTCAGGTTCGGTTACAAATGCAACATGTGCAACTTGTCAGGATGGTGAGGTTGATGTTACTCTAGCAAATTCAGGTAATACCTTTGTTTGGAGTAATGGTGAGTCTACTGAAGATTTAACAGGGTTGAATCCTGGTTCATATACGTTGACGGTAACTTCTCCAGAAGGGTGTGATACTACAATAACCTTTGAGGTTATGAATACTGCTTCATTGGAAGAAATTGAAGCTTTAAATATCTCAATGACAATTGCACCTAATCCGGCTAAAAGTCAATTCGTAATTGATTACAAATTAATGGAGGGACAATCTGGAGAGGTTATAATTACCGATGCACTAGGAAAATTGGTTTATGTGCAGGGAATTCAAGGAGAGGATGCATTAACGATTAATTCTTCTGAATTCGCAAATGGTATGTATTTTGTTACTTTGAGGTCAAGAAGAATTACTAAGATGGAACGCTTAGTTATAACAAACAATTAAAATGAAAAGTATTTTATCAATATTCATGATGTTTTTGTTGGTAGGAATGTCAAACGCCCAAGGAGGAAGAGTGACAACTGCAACAATTAAAACTTCTGCTGAGTGCGGATCTTGTAAAGAAAGGTTAGAAGATAAGCTAAACTATACTGCGGGAATAAAATATGCTGAGTTGAATCTTGAAGATAAGAATTTAACAGTTAAGTTTAATCCAAAGAAAATTTCCTTGGATGAAATTCGAAAGGTCATTTCTTTTACAGGATATGATGCAGATAGAATTACAGCGGATCCAAAGTCCGTAGAAAAACTTCCCGCGTGCTGTAAACCAGGCGGAATGAAAAAATAAAGAAAAAAGCGATCTGAAAGGATCGCTTTTTTCTTTTATGCCACTATTTCCAATGAATGAATAGAATTAATTTTACTACTTTCGTTCTACAAATAATAAAAGGATAAAATATGTCATATTTGTTTACATCCGAGTCAGTTTCGGAAGGACATCCAGATAAAGTTGCCGATCAGGTTTCTGATGCGCTTATAGATAATTTCATGGCGTTTGACCCACAGTCAAAAGTTGCATGTGAAACATTAGTTACTACAGGCCAAGTTGTATTGGCTGGAGAAGTTAAAACAAATACTTATTTAGACGTTCAATCAATCGCTAGAGATACTATTCGCCGCATTGGTTATACGAAGTCTGAATATATGTTCGATTCGAATTCTTGTGGTATTTTATCAGCTATTCACGATCAATCTGACGATATTAATCAAGGTGTTGATAGAGCGAATCCGGAAGATCAAGGTGCCGGTGACCAAGGAATGATGTTTGGTTATGCAACAAAAGAAACAGAAAACTACATGCCTTTGGCTTTAGATTTGGCACACAAAATTTTAGGTGAGCTTTCTAATATTCGTAACAACCACCCTGAGCTAATTGGATATTTAAGACCAGATGCAAAGTCTCAGGTTACTATTGAGTATTCTGACGATAACATTCCTCAAAGAATTGATACGATTGTTGTTTCAACACAGCACGACGATTTCTCAACAGAAACAGAAATGTTGGCTAAAATTAAGTCTGACATTATCAATATCGTAATTCCACGTGTAATGGAAGGATTGTCTCCTGAAATTCAAGCATTGTTTACAGATGCAATTAAGTATCATATTAATCCAACTGGAATCTTTGTTATTGGAGGCCCTCATGGTGATACTGGTTTAACTGGAAGAAAAATTATTGTTGATACTTACGGTGGTAAAGGTGCTCACGGAGGTGGTGCATTTTCAGGGAAGGACCCGTCTAAGGTTGACCGCTCTGCGGCATATGCAACGCGCCATATTGCTAAAAATATGGTTGCGGCCGGATTATGTGATGAGGTTTTAGTTCAGGTCTCTTATGCTATTGGTGTGGCTGAACCGTGTGGTTTATTTATTGATACATATGGAACTTCAAAAGTGGATATCACTGATGGAGAAATGGCGAAGAAAATCTCTGAAATTTTTGATATGAGACCTTATTTCATTGAGCAACGTTTGAAATTAAGAAATCCTATTTATTCTGAAACTGCGGCTTATGGTCACATGGGACGAAAAAATGAAGTTGTAACAAAGACGTTTGCTGCTCCAGATGGAAGAACAGTTTCGAAAGAAGTTGAATTGTTTACGTGGGAGAAGTTAGATTACGTAGATAAAATCAAAGCTAATTTTAGTCTTTAATATCTTTTGATACATAAAAAAATCCCAATCAACTAATTGGGATTTTTTTATGCTAATTACTTAATTATCTCTTTGCTCAAATGTTTCCTTTTTCTTCGCTTTAACGCGTTTAATAATGAAGTAGATGAGTAAGCCAAACATTCCAATAAAAATGAAGGCTTGAGCTATTAGAACAAGTGCGGTGAAGACTTCCATTATTTTAACTTTACTGCCGTTCCATACGCAAGTATCTCAGAAGCTCCTTGCATGATAACGCTCGTTGCGAACCTTACATTTACAATCGCATTTGCTCCCAATGAATTTGCATCAGCTTTCATTCTTTCAATTGCTTCTTCTCGAGATTGCGCTTGGAGTTTGGTGTATTCACTAATTTCGCCACCGACTATATTTTTCAATCCTGCAAATATATCTCGTCCCACATTTCTTGCCCGTACAGTGCTTCCTCTTGCTATACCTAAGGTTTCAATTATTTCTTTATTCGGAATTGTTTCTGTTGTTGTAATTATCATAATTTGAGTTTGTCCAAATAAGATATGCAATTTTCCTCAGATAACGCATATAAATTGCAAAAGTTGAGATAGAATTGGGATAAGTGGGTTAAATGTTGATGCAAAAAAAGAGTCATTCAATTTGAATGACTCTTTCTTAATAATTTTTTAACCTATGCTGGTTCCATGTAGTTTTCTACACTTGGACAAGTACAGATTAAATTTCGGTCTCCATAAGCATTGTCAACTCTTCTTACTGGAACCCAATATTTCCATTCTTTCAAATAAGAAACTGGATAGGCAGCTTCCTGAGGACTGTATGGATAATTCCATTCTTGATTGATAATACAATCAGCAGTGTGAGGGGCATTTTTCAATAAGTTATTTTCATAATCAGCATTTCCATTTTCAATATCGGCTATCTCAGCTCTGATCGAAATCATTGCTTCAATGAAGCGGTCTAATTCTTCTTTATCTTCACTTTCTGTTGGCTCAACCATTAAAGTTCCAGCTACTGGGAAAGATACTGTTGGTGCATGGAAACCGTAATCGATTAATCGTTTTGCGATGTCGGCGACTTCAACATTTGCCGTTTTTTTGAATTCCCTACAATCTAAAATCATCTCGTGAGCAACTGTTCCGTTGGCCCCAGAGTATAGTATTCCATAGTGATCTCTCAACTCAGCAGCAATATAATTGGCATTTAAAATTGCAACTTCAGTTGATTCTCTCAATCCTTTTGCCCCTAACATTTTGATGTATCCATAAGAAATCAGTAGGATTAACGCAGAACCATAAGGAGCGGAAGAGATTGCTTTAATCGCTTTGTCTCCACCTGATTTAATCAATTTAGATCCAGGAAGGAATGGCGCTAAGTGAGCAGCAACTCCAATTGGTCCCATTCCAGGTCCTCCGCCTCCATGAGGAATAGCAAAAGTTTTGTGCAGGTTTAAGTGACAAACATCTGCTCCAATGTTTCCTGGATTTGTTAATCCAACTTGAGCATTCATGTTTGCACCGTCCATATATACTTGACCACCATTATCGTGAATGATAGAGGTAATTTCATGAATTCCTTCTTCATATACGCCGTGTGTTGATGGGTAAGTAACCATTAACCCACCAAGTGTGTCTTTTAATTCTGTTGCTTTTTCGCGTAATTCATCAATGTTGATGTTTCCGTTTTCATCACATCCAGTCACTACAACTTCGAATCCTGCCATAACTGCAGAAGCAGGGTTGGTTCCGTGCGCAGATGAAGGGATAATCATCACTTTACGGTTCAGATCTCCTCTAGATTCATGATAAGCTTTTATTACCATTAATCCGGCATATTCCCCTTGAGCTCCAGAGTTAGGCTGCAAAGACATTGCTGCAAATCCAGTTGACTCGCATAAATCTTTCTCTAATTCTCTGAACATTTCATGGTATCCTTCTGCTTGATTTAAAGGAGCGAAGGGGTGCATGTTAGCAAATTGAGGATCCGTAATAGCCATTAATTCTGATGCTGCATTCAATTTCATGGTACAAGAACCTAACGGAATCATACTATGAACTAATGATAAGTCTTTATTTTCTAAACGCTTCAAGTAACGCATCATTTTAGATTCTGAATGGAATCTGTTAAAAGTAGGGTGCGTGAAAATAGCATCAGTTCTTAATTTGTTGGAGTCTAGAGTAGATTCAACATCGTTTGAAGTCACGGTTGTTTCTTTTCCAAGAACTTTAGCGAAGATTGATAAGATTGTATTAACATCATCAGTTGTATGAGGTTCTCCGAAGCTCATAACTAAGTCATGATCATTTAAATAGTGAAAGTTCATTCCAGCAGCTTCAGCAGCGGACTGAATTTCGTGACAAGGAACGCCTTTTACTTCAATCGTATCGAAGAACTGATCTCCTCCAAGTTCAACTCCCATTGCCTTCAATCCATTGTATGTTTTTGATGCTAAAGAGTGAACGTGGTTTGCAATATTTTTCATTCCATCAGGACCATGATAAACTACATACATACTGGCCATTACTGCAAGTAATGCTTGTGCAGTACAAATGTTAGAAGTTGCTTTACCTCTTTTAATGTGCTGCTCTCTTGTTTGAAGTGCCATTCTTAGTGCAGTATTTTCATCCGCGTCAAGAGAAACTCCAATAATTCTTCCTGGAATGTTACGCTTAAACTCTTCTTTAGCTGAAAAGTAAGCTGCATGAGGTCCACCATAACCCATTGGTACACCAAAACGTTGAGAAGTTCCAAAAACTACGTCAGCACCTAATGAACCTGGAGATTTCAATAGTACTAAAGAAAGTATGTCAGCTCCAACTGCAACACGAACACCTGCTTCATTCATTCTTGAAATAAATGATTCGATATTAGCGACTGCACCATTCATGTTTGGGTATTGGATAATTGAACCAAAGTACTCTTCAGTTGGAGTAAATGTATCAGGATTTCCAATGGTCAATTTAATTCCTAAGTTTTCTGCCTTACCTTGGACAACATCAATGGTTTGAGGGAATGCTTTTTCTGAAATAAAAAATTTCAATTTTCCGGCTTTAACGTCAGCTCTTGAACGCGAGTTTAAGAACATGATCATAGCCTCTGCTGCTGCAGTTCCTTCATCCAATAAAGAAGCATTAGATAGGGGTAATCCAGTTAAATCAGAAACCATAGTTTGGAAGTTCAAAAGAGCTTCTAGACGACCTTGAGAAATTTCAGCTTGATAAGGTGTGTATGCCGTATACCATCCTGGATTCTCTAAAATATTTCTTAAAATAACTGAAGGAACAATTGTCTCATTATATCCTAGTCCGATAAAAGACTTAAAAGCTTGGTTTTTTTGACCAAGTTCTGTGATATGCGTCAAGTACTCTTGTTCAGACATGGCTTTAGTTATTGCTAACTCTCCATTTAACCTAATATGAGCAGGAATTGTTTGATCAATCAATTCATTAATGGAATTAACTCCAATTTTGGATAACATTGCGTTCTTTTCCGCTACGTTTGGTCCAATGTGTCTTTGAGAAAATTTATTCATTTGCCTTAGAATTATACGTGTACAAATATACGTTGTTCTGTTTTAATAATACCTATTAATATCAATGTCCACGTCTACGGTTTCTTGTATCTCTGCCGTATTTGTTTCCACGATTATTTCGTCTTCTATGCGAGTTTTTTCTGTAATTACTTCCATATCTACCTTTTCTTCCAATATATCTGCGTTTCGCAAAACTTCCACGATCGGTATGATAAGGGAACGCTAAGCCAAGGTAAACTTCGTTTGAAGCGCCTTTAGTTTGGGCCGTAACACCGATTGAATAATTGAATGAGTATCCAACGCGAGCGTTAGGAGAGATTAGAAAGTCAGCTCCAGCGATTAGAGAGTTTTCTGAACGGTATCCAATAATTAAACTGAATCTATTCTTAATAGTATTTCGTAGAATTAGATCACCTTGAATGGGTGTGTTAATAGCTGTTTTAATCTGAATATGTGGATTGAATGTGAAATTCCTCCCCGCATTTAAGTATAAGCCGGTACTTAAATAATAGTGCCAGCTAGGCGGGTGAAAACCGTCCCCTCTGTTTTGAAATAATTGAGGAATACTCGCTCCAATGTAAAATTTAGGAGTGGTATAGTAAACACCAAAACTGCCATTGAAGTAAAAGTTGGAAAAACTAGATGAGAAGGCTGGATCTCCAATTTGAGTTGTTTGCGTTGAGGCTAAATTATTAACCACATTATCTGTTCCAAAACTCACTCCTACAGCAAAGGATCTTACGTTATCTATGTGGGCGCGATAGGCATATTGAGCAGCAAAAGAAGTTGTATTATACACTCCAATCCTATCATGGTAGATATTTAATCCTATAGCATGATCTTGGTCCATTTCATATTGACCGTTAAAAGCAATTGTTGTCGGAGCACCTTCAATTCCAATCCATTGATTTCTGAAAATTAAATCGGCCATGATTAGACCGTCAAAAGCTATTGAAGCTGGATTATTTACTCCTTGCGCGAAGTTGATTTGAGAAAATCGAGAGGTATTTTGAGCATTTAAAATACTCGACAAAAGCAATAGTGAGATAAGAATTAACCCTTTCATGATTATCGTTTAAGAGTTATAAAGCCATCGAAATCAATTCCTTCCACAATAATACGGTAAAAATAAGTGCCTTCCGGTAAGTCGCCATTTCCTGCACAAAGAGAGGTTTGACATGTACCATCCCAATCATTCAAGTATTTCTCTTGTTTAAGAACTAAATCTCCCCAACGATTCCAAATTTGAATTTCTGCATCCAAACTACTTAACTCTGGAATAACAAAGAAATCATTTTTGTAGTCTGCATTTGGTGAAAAACCATTTGGAATAGATAAGTCTACAACTATGATAACAATGTTTTTTGTAATTACACATCCACTGGAATGGGTAGCAATCATTGTCAAAGTTTGAGATTCTGTCCCATTGAATACAATTGATTGAGATGTTGAATCATTGATTTGAGAAGAAGGTAACCAAGAGTATGAATTAAAATTATCTGGTCCAGTAAACACCTCTGATTGTCCGGGTGATAGGTAAACGGTGTCTGGTAATTCAAAGTCAAGTGTTTCTAAAGGACTTATGTTAGCTGAAAGCAATGATGAACAAGAACCACTAGCAATTGTGACACTATAATTTGTATTTGATGAAGGGTTAACAACAATGGAGTTACCTGTTTCTCCGGTTGACCATAAGTAGCTTGTTCCACCAGACGCTGTGAGTAATGATGTTGAACCTTCGCAACCTGAAACAGCTGTTACGTTTAAGTTGAAGTTTAATTCTGTGATTGATATAGCATTATTACCAGAACAACCGTTATTGTCTAACACAGTCACGGAGTGAGTTCCAGCAACTGCGAAAAAATCTGACCCAGTATTTCCGCCTCCCCAGTCATAGTCAATATAAGTGGGTGTAGTACTTAGAGTGGTTCCACCTCCAGGGCAAATTGGATTCCCTTCTGAAGAAATAATTGTTGGACTAGGACTTGGATTGATTGTAACCGTAATTGTATCAATTGAAATGCATCCAACTGCATCGACAGCCGCAAGAATATAGTCGCCCGAAAATTGTGGAGTTATTATTTGACCTGCAAGTGATTCTGGGCCTGTCCAACCATAGGATGCAAAAGTCCCAGATCCGGATATAGTAGTTAGTGCTTCTTCGCACATTTCAACGCTATTTCCTTCAATAATAGTTACATCTTCAGTACATTGAATTTGAGCCATTAAATTAATATGACCAAAGACTGAAAACAGCATGAATAATAATATTTTATTTCTCACTTTATCAGTATAAAATACAAAAATACGCTTACCTACTGTGATTTCAAATATTATTTGGTGAAGTTCTTAACAACTCTTGGTATCATATGAACGATTCCACATCACTCTACGTAGCTTAATTTAAGCATATTCGAATTACCGTGTGCTTCGATTGGCATTGAAGCGATGTTGATAACCAAATCACCTATGTTAAGTATTCCATCTTTTTTCAATAGATATTTGATGTCAGCAATAGTATGATCAGTACTAACCGTCTTGTCATAATAGAATCCTCGAACTCCCCAGATAAGGCTGAGCTGAGTTAGAATTTTCTTATTCGAAGTGAACACAAAAATTTCAGCATTTGGTCTTTGAGATGCAATTTTATAGGCTGTATATCCTGAAAATGACATCGTTAAAATAGCTTCTGCATCAACTCTTCTTGAAAGCCTACAAGCGTTAAAACAAATAGAATCGGTAATAAATCTAGTTTGGTTTTTTTCTGGTATCTCTTCTTTGTTATAGATGCCATCAAAAGTTTCCATCTCTAATACAATGTTGTTCATTGTTCGAATTACTTCAACTGGATATTTTCCAACTGATGTTTCTCCGGAGAGCATAACCGCGTCTGCACCATCTAAAACGGCATTTGCAACATCATTGACTTCAGCTCTTGTTGGAGATGAATTGACGATCATACTTTCCATCATTTGTGTTGCAACAATTACAGGTTTTGCATTCAAAATACACTTGTTTATTAGCATTTTTTGAATTATTGGAACATTTTGGTATGGGATTTCAACACCTAAGTCACCTCTTGCAACCATTAATGCGTCACTTTCCTGAACAATTTCATCAATGTCGTCAATCGCTTCTGGTTTTTCAATTTTAGCAATAACTTTTGCCTTACCTAAGTTGACAGAAATGATATGTTTCAATTCTATAATATCTCTTGCAGACCTTACGAAAGAAAGACCAATCCAGTCTACATTTTTCTCTAATGCGAAATCTAGATCCACTAAATCCTTTTCCGTAAGACAAGGCATGGAGATTTTAGTATTTGGAAGATTTACTCCTTTATGTGAAGATAGCTTTCCGCCATAAACTACAGTAGCTGTAATTTTATCTTTCCCGTTGGTTTCAGTGATGTCTAAAGCTAATTTCCCGTCATCAAGTAAAATACGTTCACCTTGTTTAACGTCTTGAGGCAATTGAGAATAATTGATTGAGAAAGAATCACCTTCACCAAGTCTATCTTCCGTATAAATGTATACAGTACTTCCTTCAACCAGATCCATAGAGTTATCCTTGATGTTCCCTGTTCTTATTTTTGGCCCTTGTAAATCGGCTAAAATTGCAACATTCAATCCGGTTTCGTCATTCAATTCACGTATTGTATTGATGGTCTTGGCGTGATCTTCATGGCTACCATGAGAAAAGTTCAGACGGCACACGTTTACACCCTCTAAGAACATTTGTTTCAATATCTTTTTGTCACTGGACGCAGGTCCCATGGTTGCGACTATTTTTGTTTTTTTCATTCTAATTAAATACTAAATTTTCCGCAGAGGCTATTTCTTCAGGGTAGAAGAGGTAGGCTCCAAGGATACTTGTTACCGTTTTTAATTCAACTATTAAGTCCGAGACTTCAATAACATGATTGTTACAAAGGAATAGGAAATAATCAATACTTGGCTTTTCAGGAATCAAGTATTGCCCTTTTTCTTTATTCTTAATCATGTAGTATTCTATGCGATTTTCATCATCCATAAATTCATACATTGAATGAAGAGAAGTAGGTTCGCCTTTTTTATTTGTTACAACATAATCTGAATCACATTTTGTTAAATGTAGCCCAGTTTTTTTGTTAAGTCCCCATGCTAATCGGTAGTCGCTATGATGAGAACAAATACCAATCATTTCGAATTCTTCTTCTGGTTCTAATGCAAGAATGTGTTTTTTGCGCTTTCCCATTTAATAGCCTTTCGGTATTGCAAATTTAGTGTTTTTCATTCGATGCTGTTTTATTATAAAGAGAAGGTATTGAGATTTAACAATTTAATGTCATTGAGTGTCAATTTTGAGCCCTCTATCTAAATCGTAATTAACAAAAAGTTAACAAAATTTAGGGTTTAAAAGATTGGTTGTCAATTTGTTGTGGTTTTGGCATAAGTTTTGAAAATATCTAAGAAATTAACAATTAAATTATTTATTATGATCGCAAAGAAAAATTCGAGGTACGACCTCGAGCGGAAGAGAATTGTCCTATTTCAAATAGGATTACTAACAGCTGGCTCGTTTGCATTGGCTGCATTTAACTATACTTCAGAGGTGAAATTTGAAGCAGAGAAGAAGATAGTTTCATTTGTGCCAGTAACATATGAATTATTTCCTAAGCCAGAAGAACCCAAGAAAGTAGAGGTGGTGATAAAACAGCCTGAACAAAAGCAACAACAACAAACGACAACTGTAAAAGCTTCTGCCGCTATAACGCAGGATGTGAAGTCTTCAGCAAATACGTCTAAAGATGTTAAGCCAGATTTAGGATTGCCTCCAGTAGGACCAATTGGTAATGAGGATAAGATTATCGTTGATATTGATCCAGATTATTTTGACCCGTTTCCAAAAATAGAAGCTGAATACATAGGTGGTTATAATGCCATGATGGCTCAGGTTCAAAAAGTAATGAATTATCCGGAAATTGATATTCAAATGGATGTTCAAGGCAAGGTGTATCTTTCATTTATTATTGAAAAGGATGGTTCAGTTTCAAATGTAGAAATTGAGCGGGGTGTATCTAAAACGATTGATCGCGAAGCGAAGCGTATCGTTAAAACGTTTCCTAAATGGAAGCCAGGTGAGAATGCTTATGGTAAAGTTAGGACAAGAGTTCGTTTGCCTTTAAATTTCACACTTGAATAAGAGATATGCGTCGATAGCAGAAGCGGCTAGAATTAATTCTAGCCGCTTTTTTTATGCTTCTATAAATTGGAGCTCCTTAGTCTAATGAACCAATCATTTTCTTTGGGTCAACCCAATTGTCGTATTCTTCAGCGGGAACATAACCTAAACGAATCGCTTCTTCGCGCAGTGTTGTTCCATTCTCATGAGCGGTATTGGCAATTTCAGCTGCTTTGTAATAACCGATTTTAGTATTCAAGGCTGTAACCAACATTAATGAGTTGTTTAAAAGCTCATCAATTCTTTTTTGGTTTGGTTCTATTCCTTGAGCACAATTTAAATCAAAAGATACACAGGCATCACCAATAAGCTGTGCACTTTGAAGTAAGTTATGTGCCATCATTGGTTTAAATACGTTTAATTCATAATGACCTTGTGTACCGCCAATTGTTATTGCAACATCGTTACCCATAACCTGAGCGCAAACCATAGTGATGGCTTCCGCTTGAGTTGGATTAACTTTTCCAGGCATGATTGAAGAACCTGGTTCATTTGCTGGTATTGTGATTTCACCAATACTTGAACGAGGACCTGAAGCCATCATTCTAATGTCATTGGCAATTTTATTAATTGAAACAGCAATTTGTTTCAAAGCACCATGTGTCTCAACGATTGCATCGTGAGCAGCTAAAGCCTCAAATTTATTATCTGCAGTAATAAAAGGAAGTCCTGTGAATTCCGCGATTTTCTTAGCAACTAATACGTCATAACCTTTAGGTGTGTTTAGTCCAGTTCCTACGGCAGTTCCCCCAAGTGCTAATTCAGAAAGGTGTGCTAGTGTATTTTTTAGCGCCTTTAATCCATGGTTTAATTGAGAAACATACCCAGAAAACTCTTGCCCTAATGTTAATGGCGTTGCATCCATTAAGTGAGTACGACCAATTTTAACAACGTCTTTAAATGCTTTAGCTTTCGCTTCTAATGTGTCTCTTAGTTGTTCAACGCCAGGTATCGTTTTTTCGACAACCATTTTGTAACACGCAATGTGCATTCCTGTCGGAAAAGTATCGTTACTTGATTGCGATTTGTTAACGTCATCATTGGCTAATAGAACTTTTTCACCTTCACCGATTTTATTACCAGCTAATACATGAGCTCTGTTTGCGATTACTTCATTAACGTTCATATTACTTTGAGTGCCAGAACCAGTTTGCCATACTACTAATGGGAATTGATCATCCAATTCTCCTGCTACTATTTCGTCAGCAACCTTAGAAATGTGATCTCTTTTTACTTCGTTTAAAACGCCCAATTCACAGTTTGCATGCGCTGCCGCTTTTTTAAGATATGCAAAGGCATGAACGATTTCAAGAGGCATTGATGCTGAGGGTCCAATTTTAAAATTGTTTCTTGACCTTTCCGTTTGCGGGCCCCAGTATTTGTCTGCCGGAACTTTAACTTCACCAATAGTGTCTTTTTCTATACGATATTCCATAATGGTATGTTTGATATTTGAATAATTTATGTAATTTTACCGATAAGTAATTTTTTTACAAAAATAATAAAGAGATGAGTATTTTAGGTATAGTTATTTTTCTTTTAATTGGTGGAATGGCATTTTGGATGTTATTATTTTTAATGGGATTCATCCTCCCTTTTTGGATAACATTAGGTGTATTTGAAAAAATGAAGCCTACAAGAATTTTCGAAGAAGAAGAAGCGTAGCTTCTGATAGAAGGCGTTCACGCCGAATAAACTTAAAAGTCATTCATTTCGGATGACTTTTTTTAGTTTACGCGTAGCTTCTGATAGAGCTCAATGATTTGAATTTCTGATAAATAGAATTTAGAAACAAAAAAGGGACACTGAATTTTCAGCGTCCCTTTTATTCTGATCAATATTTATTACATAATGACTAGTCGTTCAATCTTACTACCTTTTTCAGTATTGACAACTACGTTATAAACACCTTTTTCAAGCCCATTGATGTCAACAGAAGCTTTTCGAATAGAATTGTACGTTTCTGAAAGAACAACTCTACCTTGCATATTGGTAATTTGAATCTCATTGAAGTATTCGTTCGTATTAATAACAACATTTGATTTCGCTGGATTAGGAATTAAACTAACATTGATATTGTTATTAGCGACGATGGCAATGACATCAGAAAAAGATATTCCTCCATCAGTATCAAATTGTTTTAGTCTGTAGTAATTTGTTCCTTCGCTAGGATTTGAATCAATAGCTTCGTAATGATTGGTCTCGCTTGTTGTTCCTTGTCCTTGAATCACATCAAATGTAGACCAAATTTTCCCGTCTAAAGACCTTTCAACGGCGAAGAAATCATTGTTTAATTCACTCACAGTCGTCCAGTTTAAAATATTTTCTTCTCTAAATTGGAAGCCATCGAAGTTTACTAATTCAACCGGGAGTGGTACAATCGAACAATCAGTCGTTGCCGTATTGGATGGAGCGTCAGAAATATTAATTGTTTGTACACTTCCTGCGTAATTTGTCACCACTAAAACATACACTTCTCCAATTACTGTACCCGCCACATTTGCCTGCTCAGTGGCAGAAGTAGAATAGCTGCAGTCTATTGGAGCGGGATACGAGTTACAATTTGCTTGTGCTGTTGCTAAATCTACAAAAGGCCCCCAAATCGCATAATCAATATCTGAAGCCGCTGTCATGTCAATCACTAGATTACCACCTACAGATATTTCTAGGTAGTACCAAGTCGGATCAGGGCTAGTAAACAAGCAACCATAGTTATTTCCAGGATTAATATCATCTTCAGCATCAAGTCCTGTAATTGTAGAAGTAAATGTAATTGCACTTCCAGAACAAACTGGATCTGGTGTATTACATGTGGAATTATTTCCTGATGGCGCAGTAATGTCTACGGCACAAATGTCGCCGTTCATATTGTTATTGTTACTTCCTGATTGACGTTGAATTTGTATGTAGTATGTGGTTCCTAAAGTAGTTGCAAATGAAATGTTAGCTGTTCCACCTGAAAACGCAAAATCACATGCTATTTCTCCAGAATTACATCCAGTATAAGCAGCAAGAGTTCCATCTCGATTTGCTCCACTCATAGTTATTGAAACTGTATTCCCAGTGCCAGTGATTGTGTACCAAACATCCTGATAAGTAGTTGCATTTCCGCAGCTAGCATCTATACCTGCTGTATTTGTTCCGTTTTGATTATTTGTGAATGTTTGTGTAATACACGTCCCATTTAGAGGTAAGTTAGGAGGAGATCCACAGTCATTAGATTGCGAAAGAACAATATTTGCAATCAGTATCACGAACATAAAATTAAAGAGATTCTTCATAGCTAATAATGTCGTTAAGAGTTAAAAAAATGCCAGTATAAACCAGTGCCTTTGCTTCTATTAGTTCTGCTTGCCTCTCATTTGATAGGTTGTTAAATTCTGATTGTTGAATTTTAATAATTTCTTGATTCTGTCCTAGCCAATTTTTAATTTCCTGCGCATTCACATCGGAATAATTAAAAATAGCATTTGGATGTTGAGATTGCTTTTTGTTTTCAAACGCTAAAATATCCGATTGCTTGATTTCTTGATTGTATACAATGGTAGATTTCTGAATTAATATTTTTTGATTGTCAGTTAATTGGTTAAAGTCTGCTTGCTCTATGAAGGTAATTTCAGGATGTGTTTCCTGCCATATTGAGATGTCCGTTTGAGCATATGAAGCTACAAAGAGCCCCATAAACATAACGGTTGTAAGGTTTTTCATTGTTGTTGTAGTTGATAAATAATAATTGCAAAGGTAAGTTGATTCCATAGAGTTTCAAAAAACAACTACCTCGCTTTACCAAACGACAATGCTGATCGAATATTACGCTGGTATCCTCGATAATTTGATTTTTAACACAGTTGACGCTGCTTTTTGTTAAAAAATAAACGACTTTGTAAGTTGTTTATAACCAGACTTTAGCTCCTTCCGAACAGTTTTTACAAATATCTATTTGATTTCGATGTGTAAGTACAGATTGCCGAAATTTATTGTAAATTGAACTGGACCAAACTTCTTTGAATGAATTATTCTTAATAGTACCAAGTACATGATTTGCATCTTTGTCAAAGCAGCATGGGACAACTTTTCCATCCCATGTAAGAACACTTGAAGACCACATTCGCCAGCAATGATTCCCTGTTTTCATTTTGAGTTTATAAGTACCGTCTGTTTGCTTTCTATATCGAGAGTATTTTTCATTTTCCGGCATTAATGGATTGCCATTTTTATAGTCATATAATTGAGCAGATTTTATTCTGACTTCATCGATTCCCATTTTTTTTCCCAGTTGAAAAACATCATTAATTTCATGTTCATTTGGTTTAACAGCTAAAAATTGAAAAATCAAATGAGGGGTTTTACTTTTAAGTTCTTTTTTAGCGTTGATCAGTAATTCTGTACCATTAATTACCTTTTTTAGTTGTCCCTTAACTCTATAGTTTTCATAGGTTTTCTGGGTTAATCCATCAATTGAAATGATAAGTCGGTCTAATCCAGATTGAACAATTTCTTTTGCCTTCTTTTCGTTAATAAAATGGGCATTTGTGGATGTTGCGGTATAAATTTTGTGTTCTTTAGCATCTTTTATTAAGTTTAGAAATCCTGGATGTAAGAAAGGTTCCCCCTGAAAATAGTAGTTAATATAAAATACTGATTTTGAAACTTGATCTAACATTGTTCTATGTAAATCTAAATTTAGCTTGCCCGTAGGTCGAGTAAATTTTTTCAGGCCGCTGGGACATTCCGGACAACCTAAATTACATGCGGTTGTAGGTTCAATACTTAAAGAATAGGGTAAACCTTTGTGTTTTGATATTTTTGAGTACTTAGAAAATAGATAAGATGTTTTAAGGCGTACAATATTCCAAGCACGGTAAAGAGTAACGTGTTTTATAATTTGAATATTATCTCTTAACGTAGAAATAGCTAGAATGAGTTATTTTCGCTAAAAATACGATAATTAAAGGAATTGGAATTTACCTTATTAGGGTAATATGACCTGTAATGACTGTGTCAGGATTTCTAGGTTCACAAGAATTGTATTCTAATTTCCAGATATAAGTGCCGTCTTGAGCTTTTATTCCATTCAGCGATGTTCCATCCCAGCCTAGGTCAATGTCATAACTTTCAAATAAAGTTTCACCCCAACGATTATAAATAGTGAGGTGCCAGTTTTCAGCTCCTAAATAAGCAATTGGTAAAAAGGTATTGTTAAACATGTTGCCATCAGGGGTGAATGTATTTGGTGCATAAATAGTATATGGTTCTATGATTACCTGATTTCTAACTGTGTCTTTACAGCCGTATTCATTTGTTACAATTTGAATTGGGTAATGTGTGCCACTTGTGATGTATATATATTCAGGAAATTGTTCTGAAGATTCATTTTCTAAATCATCAAAGATATATTGGTAAGTTGTTGCACCAATCGATTCATCATTAAAGCGAACAAGGCTGTTGCATGCGTCTGTTACTTCTGGGTCTGTTGAAAACGAGGCCGTAGGATTAGGTCTAACATTAACAAGGTCTTGTTGCATTAAATTCAAGGTAGCAATGCACCCAGAGGTTGTTGAAATCGTTAAAGTAACGCTGTAGTTTCCCACTTGGGTGTATACATTACTCGGGTTTTGTACGGTTGAGGTATTCCCATCTCCAAAGTCCCATTGATATTGAATAGGAGTTTCCGCAAAACTTAGATCTATAAATTGTGCGTTAAATGGAGCACATTGAAGTCCAGGTTCAATGCTAAAATCAATTGTAGGCTCTTGAAATATGTATATTGATTGAGTTAAATTTTCGACACAGTTTTCGTGCGTACCCGTTAATGTAATTGGTATTGTTCCTGTGGTGTTAAAAGAAACTGCTGGTTCATCTATGTTGTTTGATGTTGTGATGCTCGCATTCGGACCAAAATCCCAAGAATAGACTGTATTTGGAGGACCACTAACCGTGGCGTCAAAGTTGAAGCTATTATTTGTAAAACATAAAGAATCTTCCGATGTAAAAGTAAGAATGATGGGTTCATTCAGTGTAATAGTTTCTGTTACTATGTCAGTACAAGCTGGTGTTGATCCTACGGTTAAATTTATATCATATGTTCCTGCGGCAGGGAATGTAAATGTTGGTTCCTCTAAATTGCTAATGTCTGTCACGGAGCCAGGAACACCAAAGTCCCAATTGTAAAAAATAGCTTCTTGCGAATTGTTGCCGAAATTTACTGTCAGTCCATTACATTCATAATTTGCGGGAAGAGTCATTTCGGCAACAGGTTCTGGGAAAATATAAATTGAATCTGTGTAGTATGCTTCACATACATTGTAGCTCGCGTTTAGCGTGATAGGTATGAACCCTGTAGAGTTAAAAATAACGTCGTTGACATTTTGTGTTGTGTTATTATTTTGATTTGCATCTGGGCCAAAGTTCCATTCAAATGTTGTCCCAGCTGGTGTTGAAGCTGATCCTACAAAGTCGAAGTTGTTGTCAAAAATGCACATAGAATCATTAGAAGTAAAATTTACGATCATTTCATCATTGACTATAATATCCATGAAAGCAGTGTCAGTGCATGGCCAACCTGGATTAACAACTAGCATTGCTTCATATTCACCCGAAGTTGGATATGTAAAAGTTGGTTCGAAGGAAGTACTGACATCAGTATTTGTTCCTGAGACTCCGAAATCCCATGCATAATTTGTTCCTCCATATGAGTCATTTACGAAGTTAACAGTTAATCCTTGGCAGTATGAAACAAAGTCTGGCAAATTCTCTTGTGTAGGAAGAATACTTTCTAATTGAATTTGACAATTAAATACTCTGAAGAGAAAATCTCTAACAGTTTGATTGATCACAACACCATTTCTTATTTCTTGAACTTGGATTCCAACTACGAAGAGGCCCAGTAGATTTGGTGATGCTGTTAGTAAACCTGTATTTGGGTCGATATTGATATTAGCTCCAGGTCCCAATGGGTTCGCAGCATTAAACCCTCCAGCCCAAGGAACGTTAAAATAGGGTGGCGGCGGTGCAGGATTTGGAGCAACACAGGTAAAACAATTTGCCGGAACAGCTTGATCTCCTCCTCCTTGATCAGGTGTCACAAGTGAGTATACCAATTGGTCTCCATCTGGATCAGTAGCACTATGGTCGAAAATTAAATCTTCGTTATTACAAAGAAGTAAAGGGGGGTAATTTGTAAACCTCGGACTACTATTAATATTATTAGGAACACCAGGAACATGACAGGTTAATGATATTCCAACATCAGCTGGGTTAATCAGATTAATAACATTTGGTCCGCGACAACATCGCTGATAAGTTACGTTATAGCCTCCAGCTGATGCTGGTAATGTTATGATTGTCGTGTAAATAGCACTGGTAACACAAATATTTGCAGGTGGTGTTACGCAAGGATTGTTAAATTGAACGGGTATATTATTGACTGCGGGTAAAGGGACGTCAATGTTTGCGAATAGATTGTTATTTGCATCATAAACTGATAAAGCTAATGGGTTGTCGTATTCGGCACCATTAGAAAGACAATCTCTATAAAGTGAGATGTAAAATTTGTAATTATTATTCCCTAAATAATCATAATAGATATCCCCCCCGACAATGTGTGAAGCATTGACAGTAAAAAGGTTAAAACTAATTACAATTAAAAAAAGTAGTCTCATCTGTTCTATTCAACGTAAAGTTAGGGCAAATGTTAGGCCAATTTCAAATAAAATTAGAGAAAGATTGTAATTCTATTGAAAAGGAGGGTAGAGGGATCTTCTAAATTCGAGGTTTAGTTCGTTTAATATTTTGCTTGAGTCTATTATCCTAGGCTTGGTTTTCGCTGTTTCTTCTTTGAAGGAAATAGATTTTAAATTAAGTTGTTTAACTAATTCGTGATAGTATTCTACTCTTGTTGGATGAGCATGGTGAACGACGTTAAACGTATTACCATATACTTTTTGACGGATAGTTAATTGAATGACTTCTATAATGTCGGCTATGTGAATGAAATTGATGGTTCCATATGGATTGTTTATGTTGTCTTTCCCCTGTAAATGATATATAGGATGCCTGTTTATCCCATATAAACCACCCAATCTAAGAATGGTGAGTTTTTTGTTAAGGTGTTTTTTTAGTTTGTTTTCGGCAATCATAACAGGAGAGTCTTCAATCGTCTTTGAGTCTTCGTTATAAAATCCACTCTCTTTAGGGTAAACACTCGTGCTACTTGTAAAAATGAATTTGGTTTTTGACGAGAATTGTTCTACTACTTCTAATAGATAATTTCCGTAAGAATCATTTGGCATTTTGATGAATGGTGGAACTGTAATAATTGCTAAATCACAATTTATTATAATTTCTTGGTCGAGAGTTTGATTTTCTGTGAAATCAAATAAGGTGACCTTAATCCGTGTATCAATTTTTTCTTTCTTGTAAAATGAGGTCGTGGTTCCAAAAATCGAGTTCCCCGAATTCTGTAAAGATTTCGCTAAAGGTAAACCAAGCCATCTTAAACCAATAATACTAATTTTCAAATGATATATATTCTGTTTGTTTAAATGTACGAATGATTAACTTTGTATCATGGAGTTTTCTAAATCATTTGTAAGGTTTAATTGGTTGGCTTTAGTGTTAATTTACTTGGTAGTAATAGCAGGAAGTTTTGTTAGAATTACGGGGAGTGGTATGGGGTGTCCGGATTGGCCAAAGTGTTTTGGTCAATGGGTTCCTCCTACAACAGATGAAAATTTACCTGAAAATTACAAGGATATTTTTTCAGAGAAGAGAGCAGAAAAAGTTGAGAAATTCACTCGTTTCCTTAATTTAATAGGGTTAGAGGAGACAGCGGAAAAGCTTAAGAATGATCCAACATTGCATTTTGAACAAGATTTTAATGGAAGGAAAACTTGGATAGAGTACATTAATCGACTTTTTGGTTTCTTAGCAGGAAATGCAATGTTGATTAGTTTTATCTGGATGATATCTAAGTATAGAAGAAGAAAAGGATTGTTGTTACTAGCCGGATTTAATCTTGTGTTGATGGCGATTCAGGCCTGGTTCGGTTCTATTGTAGTGGCTTCTAACTTGGTGCCATGGACGATTACGGTTCACTTGTTTCTTGCATTATTAATTATCGCAATTCAAATTTATTTCATCAAGCGGATAAGTTCAGTTTATAACAGTATTCAGAAACACCCTAAGTGGATGCTTATTTTAATTTGGGTTAGTTTCATCGTTATCTTTTATCAAATGTTTTTAGGTACACAGGTTCGTGAGTCTATCGATCAACTTACAAAACTTGGGTTCGGAAGAGATAGTTGGACGGATAAATTAGGCATGCAATTTTATATTCATCGAAGTTTTTCTTGGATAGTTATGGTGCTTTTGATTCTCATCGCTTGGAAAAACGAGGTTATTTCAAGGTTTAGTTTTATCCGATTCGCCGTTATCGTTTTAGCTCTTGAGTTGATTTCTGGAGTGCTTTTGGCTCATGCTGATATGCCTGGTTTAGTTCAAACTAGCCACTTGGTCTTTGCAACAATTATTTTCGGTATTCTCACTATGGGAATTTTTCGAGGTCGAGCTGAGTCTGAGAACAATGCTTAATTTGGAATAATAAAAACGCTTTAGCTATTTGAATATCAATTTTTGAATACTATATTTGCACACCTGATTTGAGAAAATCACTGGTCCTATAGCTCAGCTGGTTAGAGCACCTGACTCATAATCAGGGGGTCCATGGTTCGAGCCCATGTGGGACCACTTGTAAATCAAAGGGTTATGTCTTTTTCATGATGTAACCCTTTTTTATTTGCATACAATTTGCATAAAACCCACTATTCAAATGGATTTAAGAATTGAACTACATCTTATGATTGTCTAGACAATTTTTAAGGGTTTTAAAAGATTATTTATCTTCAGAAAAAATTCACTATTCAAATGAAAACAATTCTATTTTTATCAATCTTATTCATTGCAGGTTTTTCTATCTCTCAGACTAGAGAAGTAATTAAAATTGAAGTTTCTAAGGATTGTAAAACCCTTATCAACAAAAGAACATACATAGATGAGATTTATACTAAACCCATAAATCTAGTAAGTACACTTAATATGAAGTGTCAATTGGTTTTGGGTTATGTAGATAATTTTATTTACCAAAATAACGGGCTCGTATTGTATTTAAAAATGGAAGAAAATTTCTTCAGGGAGTACGACATCAAGGATATTTATTTAATAATTGACAATGAAGAAAAGGTTTTTAATAAATTAATTGTGTTCGATAAACATGAATTGAAGTTATCTACTGGTACAATTACATCGTATACATTAGGGTTTGAATTGTCTGAAGCGTTTAAGAGCAAATTGAGTAAGGCTGAGGATATTAAGTTTGAATTGATTAATCGTAATTCGGGCAAAAGGAAAAGTTGGAGCATAGGCAATATTCCTGTTGACCAAATCAATAGAGCCTGTGATTGTTTAGATTCCCATTATAAGCCTTTAGAAGCTAGATTAATAGAACAGAAGAAACATAGAGATTCGGAATACCAAAAATCTTTAAAATCTTATGAAACTAATTATAGGAAATCAGTTTGGGGTGACTCGAAAGAAACAGTATTAGAAACAGAGGAAAAGGAGCCAGTTTTGTCAAAAAATAATTCTTTAGCTTATCAGGTTAGACTTAATAATGATGATTTTTTAGCCTTTTTCTACTTCCATAATGATCGACTTCATCAAGGTGTTTATTCTTTTGAAGGTGAGTTTGTAAATGAGAACAATTTTTACAGTAAATACCTTGAATTAAAACGAATCCTAACTAAAAAATATGGCGAGCCTAAAGAAGTGAAACAACATCGTTCAGGGGAATTATACGATGGTGCAAGCGAAATTGGAATGGCAATTCAAACAGGTGAATATACTGAGCTCACTTCTTGGGAAACGATAAATTCAACCATAAAACTTATTATATCAGGTGAGAACTTTGATTCAAAAATAACTATCAGATATAACACGAAAGATTTAGAATTGAGTAAAGAAGTCGAAAAAGCCAATAGTTTAAAATCAATTGAAGGGTTTTAGTCTCTTAGCATCTTAATGTGTAACAGAAAATCATATTAAAATGCTCTTATACGCATTAGATAGTCGAATAACATATTTAATCGTATTATTTTAATACACGCACATAACAGATACCGCAATAACCCTTTTACTAATGCAAGAATAATCTTGTTATTCAGTTAGTTATTAAAATCGTTTTTAAGATAGTTTGATTGCGTTTTAACACGCTTTAATTCGTCATAGGTATAATATATCCAAACGTAAGTAGATAAGCCTTTAAACGCGATTAATTTAACATTTTGTTTTTATCTTAACGTTTACACATGTAAACAGATACCCATAAATCTAATTATTAGAAAACGCTTACGTGTATAAATAGATATTACAATATTGCTTTTATAGTATTCAGAACACGGTTCAGGTACACGCATAACAGATGACACAGAACTATTAACCATACGCATGGTAGACTGTTCGATAATCGTAAACTTTCGTATTTATCGAGATTGTATTTGACTGCTATTATCAACGTTATTTACTGTTATTTAAACGATTATTATATTATTCTATTATACGTGATAAGGGGAAGTCCGATATTTGTAATATTATTATTTTCGAGACTTCTTGTTTTTCAATAGAGCGCCGCGATATGATCGTTTAAATTGCCCCATTGACATAATTAAACCATTTGCCCAGTGATTAGTCATACCAGCGCCACCTGCATAAGATTGGATTTTAAGACTCCATAATACCTCTTTCGTTTTAATATCAAAAAAAGTATAGTTCACCATTACATTTTCCGCTTCTTTGTTAAAGTTTTCAATAATAAGGACCAATCCTAAACCCTCATTTTGCGGTAATTCATAGCTCTTCAAAATAGATTTAAGTGTATCAAAATCAAACCTATAATCATTAAATACAATCCATTTATCGCCAAGTAACTGATACCTCTGCTGAACCGACTGTAAATCTCGTTCAATGTCTTTTTTTAATATCGCTTTCACTCGCTCCTTTGGAAAGGATTTATGAAAGTCACTCATCCAAGCAGTCAGAAACTTCTTTAACTCATTTTCTTGACCATGTTTCTCAGGATTAACTAAGCGGAAATTTGAAAAATCAATACCATAAAAAACAATCTCTTCGGCATCGAAAACTCTTGTGGCATCTTGAGTGTATTCTTCTTTCAATGAGCTTTGAGAATAAGCTATTATAGGCAGTATAAAAAAGATTAGTAGGGTGGTAAATTTCATAAGGTTTAAATTTCGAGTTAAAGTTATATAAGTTTTCTATTAATCAAGGTTGATAAAATTAGATTATTCTAACACCTCTTTATTATGTAAGAAAACTAAACCGTAACAAGTGTAACGAGCGTAACAGGTGTTACAAGTGTTACGGCTGTTACATCTATTGTTTATCAATAAACCTTTTAACTTTCATGTGGTTTACTCCTAGTGTTCTTCCTATTTCTCTGAAGCTTTTACCTTGCCTGTGCAATTCCAAAATTTGATCGTTGAACTCTTCCTTTTCTTCAGATGAATATTGTTTAAGATTTTCCTGTTCTGTTCCAAAACGTATAAACTCAAATTGTAGAAAGTTGTTCACTTTGTCAATCTCAAAAAGTGGTACGTGCTCAGCATTGTAAATATCGTCTGTATTACGTTGCTTAATTTGTTTGATATATCGCACGCCTGAACTAGAAGAACTTTCACCAATTGCAAAAGAACTATCACAGAAGTTTATAAGCATCTTAGAGCCTTGTAAATCGTTTTTAGTTATTGGTTTACTTAAATCTCTTTTTGGTGTATGAGCAAGAGCTAAAATAGATAAAGAGTATTTACTTTTCAAAGCTTTCAATTGCTTCATTAATGGTAAAGCGGCGTTTGCTTTTTCGGTCTCCGATGATAAGTAAGTCAAGTTGTCAACAATAAGGATTTTTGAACCTGTTTTGATTACTGATTTCTCTAGTGATTGATATAAGTACTCTTCAAAAGTTGTACTATCGGGTATATTAGCTTCTGAGTCTATTTCAATACGTATGAAATTATCATCAAACTTATAATGGTTTTGGTAATCGGTTGAATACCTGTTTTCAAATTGTTTATCCGATAGTTCAAAGTCATAATAAAGAATTGGCTGTTTCTTCGCTTCTAGTCTAAAACCTTTGATTGATTCTCCTTTGCTAATGCTATCGCCAATTTGAACGGCTAGAATTGATTTTCCTAGATTAGTATCGGCAAAGAGTATGCATAGTTCACTTTCAAACCAAAATTCACTAAATAGCATTTTTGGTATTGGTTTCATCTTGCTTTCTTCAATCCATTTATTTGCTGTTTGCATCTTAAATAATCCGTTATTACTGTTATTTATATTGTTTAATTCCATCTCTAAAAAAGTTTAAGCTGATTCGTTTTTCTAATGTCTTCAAAGTTCGCTGGGTTGGTTGTTAGGTTGTGAGCAAGGTTTTTCGTGTATGGGCATCTTACCTCATCCATAGACTGAACCAACAATCCTTCTTTTTCTAAATCTCTTTTATACCAACAAGCGTTATCAATACCAATGTCAAGAGCCTTACAAATGGCTTTTTTGGTCGTTGTAACGTGCTTTAATGCGATATAGAATAGATTTTCTTCAGAATGTTCTTCTTTAAGTTCTGCGAGCTTCTTTTGAGTGCCTTTTTCAACTTCTTTTTTAATGAATTTTAAGCAATTTTCCTTATCTTTAAGTTCCGAATTTAAAGGGGCGTGGGTTGATTTATCTTTCATCTTATGCTCCTTTTTTTTGTGAAACATAGTTTAGTGCATACTCTTTGATTTCGTCATTAGTTTTGACTCTTCCTTGTCGCACGTATTGCAATAAATCAATCTTTGAAAAGTATAAACGCCTTGAACGTTTCATGTATGGAATTTCGCCCTTGCTTACCATAGAGTATACAGTTGGTTTAGCTAAATTGAGAAAGTCTGAAGCTTCATCAATGTTAAGTAGCTTGTTTGGGTCTTCATGCTCGATAGAGCTTTGCGCCTTTAGCATCTTTTCGATGCTTTCTAACTTTGTGTAAATTCTATCTACTGCATTCGGCAGATTCTCGATAGTTAAATGATTAAACATAGATTATAGGTATTTGTGAGATCCAAAAGTCCTAATTTAATTTGGTTTAACTCATTGGTGTTCAGCTGTATAAGGTTGTATGCAAGTAAATACAAGTTTGTGCAATAGGGTTATTTATTGCCGTTTCCGTTGATGATGTTAGTTAAAAAGTCTTTCATTAGTTCGCACTCCTCTTTATCTACATTCTCATTGTATTTATATCTTCGCATTGCTTCATAAGACCCTATATCCCAATCAAAAAAGTCTTTACAAGCCGTATGAAATTTTCTATCCATTCTTTCATTAGGGAATAAGCCTAATTCTTTTAGAGAAATGAGAAGTAGTTTCAATTGTTTTCCTTTGATGTTTTTGTAACGAATACTTATTTGGTTAGCTAGTGCTTGGCTTTTTTGATGAGTAATTAATTCAGCTAACCCCAATTCTTTCTTAGAAGGTTTTTGTATTGATATAGCCCCACCCTTTAGTATATCTGCTACTTCTTTAGATTTGCTAATCCTTTTTCTGCTTGGTTTAGAGTTAATTGAAGGGTATTCAATTTCTTCAATAAGTCTTAATACTTGTTTGTAATACTGCTTGTAGTATTCAATTGGTTTATCGCTTTGGATTATGTAATCCTTAAAACCATCCTCTGGAAATTCGAAATTAAAACTATAGTAAAAATCAAAAGATTCCTCCTTGAAGACTCCCCCAAAAATAATATGGTCGCTTTTTACAAATTCCTCTAGTTGACCTATTGTAGTATCAAACACTGAATAAATAAAATCATTCTTTTCACTGAATGGAAAGTTAGCTAAATAGGTACTTTTTAGATCCTCAAAAATGGATACTAATGTATCTAACGGTATTAAAGTTAAGAACTGAATGTACTGTGTTCGTTCGGGTCTGTAAGAACTCATAAATATATCAGAGCTCTTATATCTCATCCATTTTGAGATAACTCTTATTTCATTCGTTTCTGTTAATGTATTCTCTTTTGTCGTCTCTTTAGAGTTCGGTATGAAATGACAAGCGAATAAGTTATGTGAACCTAGATTATAATAATTACTCATGTTTTACTTTAAAATGTCAATTAGTGAATTAGATATTTCTTTCTTCTTTTCATCTTCAAACCCTTTGAAATAACGCTTGGTAGTTTCTAAGCTACTATGGTTTAATGCTTCACTTACGAACTCCATACTTGCGCCGTTTGTGATTGCTATTGTTGCATAGCTATGACGTGCCCAGTAAGTAGAGATGTTTTCGTCTATTTCCAGTGATTTAGCGTAATTCTTAAAGTGTTGATTTACGAACCTAATAAAATTCTGAGTTTTACGCTTCTTATCTTCTGAATTATCTATGTTGTTTAGAATTGGAAAGATGAGGTTTTGAGGGCTTTTATCCTTGTTTCCCTGCTCTTCTATTACAGACAAAAGAAAGGCGTTTAAATGCACTTGAATAGGCTTAGAATCCTTCTTTGTATTGCTTGTTTTGGCTCTGACAAAAGTCAAGGTATCTTTGTCAATATCTCGTTGTTTAAGATTCAACATATCCTTAAAATTTATACCGTTACAAGCGTATGAAAAGAACCAATAAGCCTTTGCTTTTTCTTGTTCGGGGGTCTTTGGTTTACCGCCAAAAAGTACTTTTAATTGCTCTTTTGACAATGCTTTCTTTGTTCCTTGTGGGGCTGGTATTGTGTACTTTCCTTTACCAAATGGATAGTAAACCTCATCAATTATTCCTTGTTTGATGGCTTTATTAAAAATGGCTCTAAGCGGTCTTAGATAGATTCCTATGGTAGTTCTACTTTTATTATCCTTGAGCATTTTACGCTCGTAACCTTTAAGCCAGTTCTCGTCAACATGATAAAATTCAATCGAATCTTTATCGTGATAGGCTAATAGTGATTTTAGACTTAACTCATAACTGGAAGCCGTTCCTAACTGGTCATTCAATTTATAGTTTTCAATAGCGATATTGTATAAGGCGTTTACATTCTTTGACCTGTTGTTTTTATCTCCGAACATTGATTTTTCAAATACATCTATTTTAAAAGGAATTATTGTCTTTGCTACTTCTTCAGCTTCTTTGTCAATGGCTTCAAGTATTAAACGTTCTTCTTTGAATGATTTACTTTTTTTAACCATCATTTTTTCAAAATCACTTTTACTAAAATCATAGCTTGTAGGGTAAAGCTTTTGCTTTCTAGGCTTATTAGTAAATACTCTCAATTTAACAGGGTATAAGCCGTTCTTTTTAGCTCTTCTAGTATCTAGGTAAATTGATATTGAATAGTTCTTGATTAAGTCGCTCATGTGATTTGCATATTAATTGCATACTAATTTACAAAATTTGCATACATTAGCAATAAGTTAAACAAAGATAAAAATACTTAAACCATTGTTATACATACTTAATAGATAATTAATATAAATAGATATTACTTTTCGTTTATGACTCATAATCAGGGGGTCCATGGTTCGAGCCCATGTGGGACCACAAGCCTTGTCTTTACGACAAGGCTTTTTGTATTGCAATAAATACCTGTTTTTTGATGTTTTGTTAGGGTTTAACCTATTGGTATATAATGATATATTCTATTTCGGTTGCTTTTGTCAAATGTTAAATGTTGTAATTTGAGTTAATAATTACTTTCTTAGATTTCTAACTAACATAAAAATTAATAATATGAGCTTTAATGGAACAGAGGGTGGTCAGATTAGTACTGATCAAGGTGCAACGTTAACAGGTAATTACCGTGCTGAGGGAAATACGGAATTAGGAGCCTTTTATGGTAAAGATATTTTGAATCAAATATTGGAACAAGAAGGGTGTATGGGAATTCGTATTTATTACGGAATAGATCGAAATGGTAACAAGGAAATGGTTCTGGTAGGTGCTGATGCTAACGAAGATGATATGTTGGAGTTGGTTGCCGATATGGGTAAGAAGTGTCCGCCACATTGTGGAGCTCCAAATAGTTTAAATAGTTAGGTTGGATATATTTGAAATTACCGCGCTGATTATGATAGTTCCGATTATAATCGGAACTATCAAATTCACGAGATTAGACCTTCCTCGAAAGTTGATTTGGTATTTAATGATTTATACATTCGTTACTGAATTGTGCTCGATATATTATCTTGACTATTATGATGTCCCAGCTGAATCTAAAAA
Organism: Crocinitomicaceae bacterium; assembly: GCA_022447585.1. GTDB lineage: Bacteria > Bacteroidota > Bacteroidia > Flavobacteriales_D > Crocinitomicaceae > UBA4466. The sequence continues at coordinate 803,526 of JAKVAR010000006.1, forward strand.
TAATACACCAATGTTTCATTTATACAGCTATTTGGAATTTGGAATAATGGCATTCATCTTTCACCGAAAATCAAATGATTCTTTATGGAAGAGTGTGATAAAACTCATGAGTTTCGTTTTTTATATTTTCTCTATATGTAATTTGATTTTTTGGGAGTCAATTTGGAATTTCAACTCGAATCAGAGGTTTGTTGAAGGGGTTTTTGTTTTAATTATTTTAATTGGCTTTTTCGTTCAGTTAATGAGAGATGTAGAGGACATTTATTTTGAACGTAATTCTTACTTCTGGTTAGCTGCTGGTTTTTTGATTTATTTCACCGGTACGTTATTTGTGTTTTTATTTGAAAAGAAATTCATGGATTATTGGATAGCGGCGCCAAAAGAAGAGTTTGTCGATTACTACGGTTATATTCACGGCGTTATTTTTATAATATTATTGATACATTATTCAATCTTTTTATGGATGAAAGAGCAGAAATAGAACTTGTTTTGTTTATAGGTACGGTGACTATGTTGCTTGTTGCATTGGGCTTGATCATTTTTGTTATTTTTTACCAACGAAAGATTATTGCTAAGCAGCGAAGAATAAATAATTTGGAATTGGATAATCAAAAAAAGTTGGTTGCAGCCGAGATTAACACAAAAGAGCGAGAACAGAAGCGTATTGCGCAAGAATTACATGATGATATTGGGGCGTCTTTAACAGCGATTCGATTTATGACACAAAAGATTGATGATTCTCAAGAGGTTAAATCTGAATTGATGGATGCTCTGGGATTGGCTGTTGGAAAGGTTAGGAGAATTTCTAATGACTTACTACCTCATGTTTTGGAGGAATTAGGGTTGAAGGATGCTTTAATTTTTTTAACATCGGAATTGAATAGGCAGGAATTGGTTAAGTTTAGTTTTGATGCTGGACACCATGAGAAATTGATGCTAGATAAAAGCGAAGAGTTGTCTATTTATAGAGTTATTCAAGAGCTGTGTAATAATATATTGAAATATGCGGATGCTACGAAGGTGAAAATTGAATATCGAAGCTCCAAAACGGGTTTCCTAATAAATGTCATCGATGATGGAAATGGGATAATTCCAGAAAAGAATCAACGTTCGGAGTCATTAGGCTTAAAAAATATAGAAAGTAGGATTCAATTTATAGAGGGGTCGATAAAGAGAGAATTAGGAAGAGTAAAGGGAACAATAGTAACAGTAGAAAAGATTTATTAAGAATGATTAAAATTGGTATTGCGGAGGATCAAGAGATTTATAGGAATGGTTTGGTAGGACTGTTGAATAATGTTGAGAATTTTGAGGTCGTTATAGAAGCAGATAGTGGACAACAAATCTTAGATGAGATGAAGGATTCCTTGCCAGATGTGGTACTTCTAGATTTTCGCATGAAAGGTTTGAATGGAGTTGAGACAGCTTCTAAAATATCTAAGTTACATCCTTCCGTGCGAATACTAATGTTGTCTATGTATGATGCGCAAGAGTTTGTTCTTAGGGCTATTGAGAATGGAGCCAATGGTTATTTGACAAAGGATGACAATCCGAATGAAATTATAACGGCTGTTGAATGTGTCCATGCGACAGGTTATTATTTGAATGAAAGAACATCTAAGATGTTGATTAGTCAAATGGTTAAATCTGGTACTGTGAAACCAATTTTTGATGATGATAATATAGATTTCACCAAGATCGAATTGGATGTAATGCGTTTGATTTGTGAAGAAAAGTCAGCATTAGAGATTTCTGATGACTTATTTAAAAGTAAAAGGACTATTGATGGTCATAGAGCAAACATTATGAGGAAAATAGGGGCGAAAAATGTCACTGGAATTGTGATGTATGCAGTCAAAAATAATATCGTTCAGCTGTAATTTTTGAGCAAAAAAAAGCCGCTCCTGTAAAAGCGGCTTTTGTATGTTTTCGATTTCAATTTGAAATCGGGCAGAATTGCTTATTTGTTCAAAAGGGTTTTAACCGCATTGGCAATTACTTTTCCATCAGCTTTTCCCGCTAATTTTCCAGTTAAAATACCCATAACTTTACCCATGTCTTGTGGTCCTGTGGCACCAGTAGTAGCGATGGCAGCTTCAACTTCAGTTTTAATTTCTTCCTCTGACATCATTTCTGGCATATATACACCAATGACATCAGCTTGAAATTTTTCATCTGCCGCTAAATCTTCACGCCCTTCTTTGATGTACAAGTCATGTGTTTCAATGCGCTGTTTGTGAAGCTTCATAACAACTTTCATTGCCGTTTCATCCGATACATCACCGTTCCCAGAAGTAGCTTCTAAAAGTAATTTAGACTTAATGTCACGAAGAGCGGATAGCTTTTCTTTTTCTCGAGCTAACATTGCTTTCTTAATGTCAGCATTAATTGTATCTATAAATCCCATTATTAATCTACGTTATCGTGTAAAAATGAATTGTTACCATTTAGTGAAGTTCCGTTTTCATTTTTAGAAATACTAAATCGACTAGTGTTATCTGTTTCACTTGGAATAGAATCATCTAGTTGAACATTTCGTCTAACATAAGCAGGTTCATTTTCAAACTCTTGTATGCCATCCGCTTTTTTTAGTCTTTGAGTGTATTGTTGTATGCGAGACAACCTTTCTTGAGAACGCCTTTGTTGTTCTTCCGGTGAAATAACTTCTTTAGTTCCTTCCGTCTCTATATTCATAGATTCTTCAGCGCTATCTTCTAAAACATATCTCGTAATAGTTTCTTCGGAGACCTCATTTTTCTCCTCTGTTTTAACGGAAGTACCCCAGTCTAATCCGATTTCTTCTTGTTTTTCAATTGGAGTTTCAGGAGTCTTTTTTACTTTCAAGAAAGGCTCTTCTTGTTTTGACTCAACTTCTTTTGCTCCAGCCCAAGGGTTTTGTTGCGTTGGCGATTCTAAAGGAGCTTTAATTTCACTAACTTTTTCTTCAGCCAATTTCGTTACTTGCTTCTCAGGTGCTTTTTCAAATCCTGTTAGTGGGGAAGAAGTAAATCCTGTAGCAATAACGGTTACACTAATCTTATCACCTAAAGTGTCATCTTTGGCATGACCAAAAATAACATCAGCAGTAGATCCGGCAGCATCTTGAATGTAATCAGTAATTTCTGTAATTTCATCCATCAATACTTCCTTGTCTCCGTAAGTAATGTTTAATAATACATACTCAGCACCACTAATATCATTATCATTTAATAATGGCGATTCTAGCGCTTGTTCAACAGCTCTGATTGCTCTGCTATCACCTTCACCTGTTGAGCTACCCATAATCGCAACACCACTATCTTTCATTACAGTGCTAACATCGTTAAAATCGACATTGATAGCGCCAGTAACGGCAATCACTTCTGCAATACCTTTGGCAGCGGTAGCTAAGATATTATCCGCTTGAGTAAATGCTTCGCCGATAGAAAGGTTGCCCGTGATTTCACGTAAACGCTCGTTATTAATAACTAATAAAGTGTCAACATTTTCACGCATCGCTTCCAGTCCTTCTTCGGCTTGAATACGTCTTTTACGACCTTCAAAGTTGAAAGGCACAGTTACAATTCCAACCGTAAGAATACCCATTTCTTTTGCTACTTGCGCTATAACAGGAGCTGCACCGGTTCCAGTACCACCGCCCATACCGGCAGTAACGAATACCATTTTAGCATCCTTTCCTAAGTATTCTCTAATTTCTTCAATATTTTCAACGGCAGCATTCTTTCCGATTTCAGGCAAAGACCCTGCACCACGACCTTCAGTTAAAGATGGTCCAAGTTGAATTTTGTGCGGAACAGGAGAAATTTCTAAGGCTTGTAAATCAGTATTACAAACTAAAAATTCTACACCTTTAATTCCTTCACTATACATGTGGTTCACGGCATTTCCACCTCCACCACCTACACCAATTACTTTGATGATTGATGATGTTTCTTTTGGTAATTCAAAATCCATGTTAATTCTATTTAGTTGTTGTATTGTCTATTTTTTTAATCTTCTTCAGCAAACCAAGTTTTCCCTTTCTGGATAATTGAGTCAAAGAAAGATCCTCTTGTTTTTTCTGAATGTGTTTTAACTTGTCCGGCACTTGCAGCTTCAGGGGTCGTTGTTTTGTCTATATCTTCAAACCCTTTCAGCACGAGGCCAATTCCAGTTGAATACATTGGGCTTTTAATTGTTTCGTTATTTGTGTTTGCAAGATGCTCAGTTGGATATCCAATACGCGTGTCCATTCCGGTTACATATTCAAATAACTGAGTTATATGGTCTAATTGAGACCCACCTCCTGTAACTACAATTCCGCCTATTAATTTTTTCTCATAACCAGAATTTTTGATTTCAAAGTGAACTAGCTCAATGATTTCTTCCATTCTCGCCTGAATAATACTTGCCAAGTTACTTAAGGTGATTTCTCTTGCAGGGCGTCCTTTCAATCCTGGAATAGAAACGACCACATTTTCTTGACTTTCGCTTGCAACTGCAGAGCCAAATTGTTGTTTCACCATTTCCGCTTTACGTTTCATGATTGTACAGCCTTCTTTAATGTCTTCCGTGATGACATTACCTCCAAATGGAATAACTGATGTGTGGCGAATAATTCCTTCATGGAAAATTGCAACGTCCGTTGTTCCACCACCAATATCTACAAGAACAACTCCAGCTTCTTTCTCTTCATCAGTTAAAACTGCATCCGCGGAAGCTATTGGTTCAAGAATAATATTTTTAACCTTTAAACCTGCCCGTTCAACGCATTTATGAATATTCATAGATGCTCCAACGTTTCCTGTAATGATATGAAAGTTGGCTTCTAAACGAACGCCAGACATTCCAATTGGGTCTTTAATTCCTTGCTCATTATCAATGATGTACTCTTGAGGAAGAACAGTAATAATTTGCTCTCCTGGTGGCATTGCCATTTTGTACATATCGTCTACAAGTCGGTCAATGTCCAATTGTGCAATTTCATTTTCTAGGTTAGTTCTTGTCAGAATACCTCTGTGTTGTATGCTCTTGATGTGTTGTCCAGCAATACCGACATTAACAGTGTTAATTTTTAACTCACCTTCTACACGCTCTTCAGCTTCAGCAACAGCACTACGAATAGAAAGAATTGTCTTGTCGATATTTGAAACCATACCACGCGTAACACCCAGGGATTCAGTTTTTCCCATGGATAAAATTTCAATTTTACCGTGTTCATTCATTTGACCAACGAAACATGCAATTTTCGTTGTCCCAATATCCAAACCTACAATTACTTTACTCATTTGTGTTTTTTTTCTTGCAAACTATTTGGTCTTCAAACTTGAGACTGATTTCTGAATAGGTTGTCCACCCTTCATAAGACATCGCCTCGTTGTAAAATATTTTTAACTTCTCAAACTTCGACTTCACTTCTGTTGATGAATGAGCTGTTCCAAAAACTATTTTCTGATCCCCAACCAAAGGAACCAGTATAAAATCACCGTTCTTTTCTAAGTGGATTTGACCCACCAATGAATGGAATAAGGGATCATTACAAACATAACTGGAAATACGATAGATATCATCTAGTTTTCGAATACTTATTAAGGAATCATTGTTAATAATTTCAGCGGTTGAGATGCTGTTTGATCTGTCCTTAATATTTCCTGTAACTACCAGTGTTCTAGCTGTATGTGATGGAGTTGTGTTCATGGTGTTTCCTTTTGAATCAAGGTAGTATGATTCTCCAAATTTGTTGAATATTCTTGCTATTGGTTTTCGAATTTGGACATCAATTTGCCAATCGCCATTGATTGTTTGAAACACATCAACACACTTAACTTGTGAAATAGAGCTAATGAATTCTTCTATTCGTTCGATATTAAAGTCTTTTCGTTTTTGTCCATTAAAAAGAAGGTTTTCAGTCTTTAGACGCCCGAGTAATTCCGCTTTATTTATAAATGAATTCTCATCATCTACGTGAATGATAATATTGGGTTCTTTTAGTATCTCAGCTTCCAAATCTGATTTTATCTTTATTCCCAGTGCAAGGATTATAGTAGCGAAAACGGACCAAAGCGATATTTTTATCCAGTTTTTCATCTTAATTGAAGCTTGGTTTTAATGGGTAGAATTATTTTGTCTATATCTCCTGCACCTATTGTTATGATAACGCCTTCAGTAACATTTGTTACGTATTCAATGGCATCAGTTGGATTTAAAACACGACATTCAGTATTTGATATTTTGTCAAGTAATTTCTCACTTGTAATGCCGGGTATGGGGTTTTCTCGAGCTGGATAAATTGGCAATAAAATTAGGTCGTCAATTGAACTTAACTCATTACAAAATTCAGTCATGAAATCGCGTGTACGCGAATATAAATGTGGTTGGAATACTGCTGTAATTTTTTGTTTTGGATAGAGCAGTTTTACACTTGAAATTAGGGCTTTAATTTCAGTCGGGTGATGTGCGTAGTCATCAATGTAGACTAAATCCTCTCTACGAATATGGTATTCAAATCGACGTTTAACACCAGCGAATTTTTTTAATCCGTTACGTATTTCTTTTTCTTTTAGTCCCAGTTCGAGACATACGGCGATACAAGAAATAGCGTTTTCCGCGTTGTGAATTCCAGGAATTCCGAGTTCAACAGAGTTCCATTTTTCTTTTGGTGTTTTAACATCAAACATGAAAGCACTATTTTCAAATCTAAGGTTCATTCCTAAATAATCGGCTCCATCATGCAGTCCATAACTGATTGTGTTTATATGGTTGAGCTGTACATTTTTATGTCTTACCAAGAAACCATTTGAATTGATAAGTTTGACATAGTTTTCAAAGCCTTCTTGAAACGTGTCATTACTGCCATATATGTCCAAGTGATCCGCGTCAGTAGATGTAATAATTGATGCAAAAGGGTTAAGTTGTAAAAATGAACGGTCAAATTCATCTGCTTCAATTACGGTGTATTTGCTTGTAGTCGAACTAACAAAATTCGAATTGAAGTTCGTGGAAATGCCACCTAAAAAAGCATTACACTTATAACTGGTTTGATCTAATATGTGAGCAAGCATTGTGCTTGTTGTAGTTTTTCCATGAGTTCCTGCTACGCCGATCGCTATGGAGTTTCGCGTAATCATCCCCAGGACTTGAGCTCTTTTGAATAGGGCAAAGCCTTTCTGTTTAATATGAACGAGTTCACCCAGGTTCGATGGAATGGCAGGGGTGTAAATGACTAGTGTTTTTTCTAAATTTTGAAAATACGCAGGGATGGAATTTTTCAGGTCTTCATAATGAATGTCTATGCCTTCTGATTCTAATGTTTCGGTCAGAACTGTACTCGTTTTATCATATCCAGCGACCTTCCAGCCTAGAGAGTTAAAGTATCTAGCTAGAGCAGACATTCCAATACCTCCAACACCTATAAAATATGCGCGGTCAAATCGATTGATATTTGTTTCGAATGGATTCACGAGATGATTGATTCAAGTACGTTGACAATATCATAGGTTGCGTTTGATTTACCCATGGTGCTAATCTGTGTAATTAGTTTTTGACTCTCAAATTCGTCTTTTAGAAGTTCCAGTGCTCGAGGGATTAATGTCTCTTTAGCTTCTACATCTTTGACTAATATGGCTGCATCATTTTTAACCAAGGCCATTGCATTTTTAGTTTGGTGGTCTTCTGCAACATTGGGAGATGGAACAAGAATTGTTGGTTTTTGAACAAGGCACAATTCAGAGACTGAAATTGCTCCTGCACGTGAAATAACAACATCTGCGATGGCATAAGCTAAATCCATTCTGTGAATGAATTGAACCATTTTTACGTTGCCGAGATTAGTGTTTTTTAATTCCTCTTTGAGTTTTTTGTTATATAGTTTTCCGCATTGCCATAGTACTTGAACCTCAGCTGATTTTAATTCATCTAATTTGTTGACTACACTCTCATTTAGTGTTCGCGCACCAAGACTACCACCAATGATTAAGATCGTTTTTTTGTTGGGGTCGAATTCGTAAAAATTATAACCTTCGGCCTCTTTGCCTTGCGTTTCGATCATGTCTTTTCTTGTTGGATTTCCTGTGAATACGATTTTTTCTTTAGGGAAGAATCGATCTAATCCATCATAAGCGACACATATTTTAGCGACGCTTTTTGAAAGTATTTTGTTTGTTTTGCCAGGGAAAGAATTTTGTTCTTGAATGACGGAAGGGATTTTTAGCATAGTAGCCGCTTTTAGTGTCGGTCCACTGGCATAACCTCCAACTCCTATGGCAATTTGCGGTTTAAATTCTTTAACGATACTTCTAGCTTTCATTAGACTTTTAATAATCTTAAATGGCAATAGGAAATTTGATAAAGAAAGTTTTCGTTGAAAACCAACTATTTGTAGTCCTTTGATTTCGTAACCAGCAGCTGGGACTTTTTCCATTTCCATTTTCCCTTCAGCACCAACAAATAGAATCTTTACATCCGGGTTACGACGTTTTATTTCATCTGCAATTGCAACGGCTGGAAATATATGTCCTCCAGTTCCGCCTCCTGATATTATAGCTCTTTCAATTTTCATAATTTTTATGTGCTAACTAAGACATCTTTGTTTTTAGTCTTTTTAGAAGATAAGCTTTCTTGTTTGTGTGCAATTCCTTGAACTATTCCCAGTCCTAAGCAAGTAATCATTAGTGCTGAGCCACCCATTGCAAGCAATGGCATATTTTGACCCGTTACCGGGAATACCCCTGTACAAACGAGCATATTTACTGAAGCCTGTCCTAGAACGAGTATTCCAATTCCAATACAAACATAGGTTTCGAATAGGCTAGTTGAGTTCAAACCTATCCGCATGATACGATATAGAATTATCAAGTACAGTAGTATTAATATAACGGAAGAGACAAGTCCAAATTCTTCTACAAAGCTTGAGTAGTAGAAATCGGCATATGCTTCTGGAAGATATTCTTTAAGCTCTCCATCACCTACACCTTTCCCGAAAATTGACCCAGAATATATTGCGAGTTGTGCATTCATGGCTTGGGCGTTCGCAATCACATCCTTATCATCATCTATTTTATTTAAGATTCGATTTTCCCATGTTTCGTAACGCGGCAAAATGTTTAAGTCTGGCGCGGCCTTATGAACAAGTATAATAAATAAGAGGAGTGCGATTCCACCTCCGATTAGGCTGAGTATTTTTAATATTGGAACTCGACCGAGAAAAAGCATTGTTAAGCTGATAGAGAACAGAATGGCTGCCGTCGAAAAGTTATCCTTTACAATCAATCCACAAATAACAATAATAGGGATAACCACTGGCCAAAATCCTTCTTTCCAGTTGTCTAATATGTCTTTCTTTTTAACGAGTAATCGTGATATGTATATAATTAATGCGAGCCTAGCAAAATCTGAAGATTGGAAGGTTAAACCTACGAATGGTATTCTTACCCAACGTCCTGCATCATTTACTTTCGTTCCGAAAAAGAAGGTAAAAATAAGGAGGGCTACAGCTAAATAAAATCCAAATTTGGAAAGTTGAGAAATGTATTTGGAGTCCTTTTTATGGACCCAATACATTACTCCTAGACTGATGCCAACGTAAATAATATGTTTGAATAAATACTTAAATGGCGTTCCCCCCTCCATTTTTATCAGAATTGGAACGAAGCTATATACGCTTACAAGAGAGAAGGCCAGCATGATTAATGTGATAATCCATATCACACCATCACCTTTTAGGTATTTTAAAATATTCTGCATCTATTGAAATAGTGAGATAAATTGATCAAAATTTTCTTTTTGCCTTTTGGCATTTGCACCTCCAGTTGTGAAAAGGAATGCGCTTTTTGCTTGTTTCATTGTTTTAACAAACTCTAAAGCGAATGAAGTTCCTTCAATGCAAACCACATTTTCAATTTCATTGATCAGTTTTCTATCCAGATTCAGTATGGTTTCGTCTTGAACAATAATAGTTTGAATGTTTTTAATAATGTTTGGATAGAGTTCAAGGCAATTTTTAATTTGCTCGTGATTTCCGACCCATATAATATTGAAGGGCAAAGAATCAATTACAGTAGAAAGTATGTCGATTTGAGGATTGATCCATGAAAAGGTATCCATTCCTAAAACTTTACCATGAGCATTCATGGCATTTACTTCTTTTGCTTCTTGAAGACTTCTTTCTCTTGCTTGGAGTAATTGTTCTTCAGAATTGACCTTGGTTCTTTGCTTTTCCATTAAAGTGATCTCACAGCTTTTTTAAATTCATTACCTCTCTCTTCGTAGTTTTCGAATAAATCGAAACTAGCACAAGCAGGTGATAATAGAACTGTATCTCCCTTCTTGGCTAATCTGTATCCGTACGCAACTGCTTCTAATGCTGATGCGGCTTCAACGATGTTTTCTACTTTGCCTTGGAATGCATCGATGATTTTCCCATTGTTTTCTCCGAGGCAAATGATTGCTTTTACTTTATCGTCAACTAATGCAGATAGTTCTTCGTAGTCGTTGCCTTTGTCCACACCACCAACGATCCATACAGTTGGGTTTTCCATGCTTTCTAATGCGAACCACGTAGAGTTTACGTTTGTTGCTTTTGAATCATTGATAAATTCTATTCCGTGAACTTTTGCTACAAATTCTAATCTGTGCTCTACGTTTACGAAATCGCCTAAGCTTTCTCTTACGGCGTCCTTTCTAATCTCTAAAATTCTAGAAGCGATTCCTGATGCTAATGAATTTTGGGCGTTGTGCTTGCCTTTTAATGCTAAATCGTGAATTGACATAGTGAAGTTGTCTTTTATGTTTATTGTTATTTGTTGTTTGCTATCTAAATATCCTCCTTGATTAATTTGTGAAGTGAGGGAGAATGGCGCCTGTTGTGCGTTAATTGTTCTTTTTTGTATTTCTTTCTGAATGATCGGGTCGTCATTATTGTAAATAAACCAATCGTTTTTAGTTTGATTTTGAATTAGTCTGAATTTTGAATTCACATAATTCTGCATGTTGTAGTCATACCGATCTAGGTGATCCGGAGTAATATTCATTAGCATGGCAATGTCTGCTTTGAATTCAAACATATCGTCCAGTTGGAAACTACTTAATTCAAGTACATACCAGTCGAAATTTTCTTCTGCTACTTGTTTAGCGAAACTATCTCCAATATTACCGGCCAGGCCAACATTGATCCCTGCATTTTTTAGAATGTGGTGAGTCAGCATAGCGGTTGTTGTTTTACCATTACTGCCTGTTATGCAAATCGTTTTTGCTGTGTTGTAATAGCCAGCAAATTCAATTTCAGAGATCACTTGAATGTTTTTTGATTTTATTTGTACAATGCTTTTTGCGGTGTCGGGAATGCCGGGTGATTTTACTATGAGGTCGGATTGAAGGATTCTATCCATGTTGTGTTTACCTTCTTCCCATTCAACATTAAGTTCTTCAAGTGCTTCTTTGAACTTTTCGTTAATTGCCCCGAAATCTGAAACAAAAACATTCCAACCATGCTTCTTTGCAAGAATTGCAGTGCCTATTCCGCTTTCGCCAGCACCCAATATTGATATGTTTTTATTTGTTCCTTTCAACTTATCTTACTTTCAATGTGACTATAGTAACTACAGCCAATAATATTGCTACAATCCAGAATCTAGCTACGATTTTGGCTTCATGAATTCCTTTCTTTTGGTAGTGGTGGTGCAGAGGTGCCATGAGGAAAATCCTTCGGCCTTCACCAAACCTTTTCTTGGTTATTTTAAACCAGCCTACCTGAAGTATTACTGAAGCATTTTCAATGATGAATACGCCGCATAGAATTGGGATCAAAAGTTCCTTTCTGATTGAGATTGCAAATACAGCAATAATTCCTCCTAGAGCTAAACTTCCTGTGTCTCCCATGAATACTTGTGCAGGGAATGAGTTGTACCAAAGGAAGCCGATGCAGGCTCCCACAAATGCTGCAATGAATATTACGAGTTCTTCAGCTAGTGGTATATACATTACATCCAGGTAGTCTGCGAATTTCACATTGGAGCTAACATAGGCGAGAACAGCAAGTGCAATACCTATAATGGCGGAGCTACCTGTGGCGAGTCCATCAAGACCATCTGTTAGATTTGCACCATTGGAAATGAAGACTACAATGAAAATTACAACTGGAATGAAGATTAACCATCCCCAAGATTTACCATTGTCACCTAGTAGCCAGTTGTAGTTGAACTCATTACTTTTCAAAAATGGAATAGTCGTTGTCATGTCGTCTGTCTTGATCCATTTTGAGTTGTCTCCAGCTTCTAGTGCTAAGTGAGCTTCAGTAACTAGTACTTCGTCTGCGGTCAACACATAATCTGCATCTACTTTCTTATGAACTCGGACATCGTCGCTAAAGTAAAGCATAGATCCTACGATAATGCCTACACCAACTTGGCCGATTACTTTAAACTTTCCAGCTAAACCGGCTTTATTCTTTTTGAATACTTTGATGTAATCATCGATGAATCCTATTGTTCCAAGCCACACTGTGGATAATAACATCGTGATGATATAGATGTTGTCTAACTTGGCAAAAAGAAGTGTAGGAATAAGAATGGATGCTAAGATGATTAAGCCCCCCATAGTTGGAGTTCCAGCTTTTGAAAGTTGTCCTTCTAAACCTAAATCTCTAATAGATTCACCAATTTGTTGTTTCTGAAGTAAGCGAATTAAGCGTTTTCCAAATACGATAGATACAATCAATGAAGTGATTAATGCCATTCCTGCACGGAACGAAATGTAGTCAAACAGCCCAGCTCCTGGGAAGTTCATTGATTCTAAATAATTGAATAGGTAAGTGAGCATTATTTATTGAATTTGTTAAATAGTTCTAGTAAAGTTGCCATATCGTCAAAGTCGTGCTTAACACCTTTAATTTCTTGGTATGTCTCGTGTCCTTTTCCTGCGACAAGGATGATGTCTTCTGGCTCTGCCATCGAAATAGCTGTCTTAATTGCCTGGCCACGATCGATGATAGACAGCGTCTTTTTGAAGTTGACTCCATCAACTCCAGTCATCATATCTTCGATAATAACTTCAGGGATTTCTGATCTAGGGTTGTCTGAGGTTAAAATTACCTTGTCAGATAGGTCACAGGCAATTTTGGCCATCTCAGGTCGTTTTGCTTTATCTCTATCTCCGCCGCAACCAATAATTGTGAAAACAGTTTCGTTTTTCGTTCGAATATTTTCGATTGTCTTCAAAACATTTTGGAGTGCATCAGGAGTATGCGCATAGTCAACAATTGCTGTTATGCCAGAGTTGCTTCTGATGTATTGAAACCTACCTGCAACCGATTCTAATTGACTTAAAATAGTTAAAACTTCAGTTTCATCTTCACCTAATTCTTGGCTAATTCCGAATACAGCAAGGAGATTGTATGCGTTAAAATCGCCGATTAACCTGGTCCAAAGCTCTTTGCTGTTGATGTTTAGTACTAGGCCTGAAAATTGATTTTCAAGTACTTTAGCATGATAATCCGACATCGACTTTAAAGCATAGCTTCTCTTTTTGGCTGATGTGTTTTGCAACATTACCTCACCGTTCTTGTCGTCTGCATTAGTAAGTGCAAAAGCAGTACTTGGCAAGTTATCAAAGAAGGCTTTTTTAACATTGATGTATTCTTTGAATGTCTTGTGATAGTCTAAATGATCATGTGTGATGTTCGTAAAAGCGCCGCCCGAAAAATGTAAACCTCCAATTCTGTCTTGGTGAATTGCATGAGAGCTCACTTCCATAAAGCAATGTGAACAGCCTTCTTCTACCATGTTTCTAATTAGTTTGTTTAGAGAAATGGGGTCTGGTGTGGTGTGGGTAGATGGAATATCGCGGTCGCAAATCTTATTTACGACAGTGGAGATTAATCCTGTTTGAAAGCCAAGTTTGCTGTATAGATTGAATAATAATGTTGCAATAGTGGTTTTGCCATTTGTTCCTGTAATCCCAATTAGCTTTAATTCTTTTGAAGGTTCTCTATAGAAGTTGCTTGCCGATAATGAAAGTGCTTTCTTCGTATTTTCAACTTGAATAATGTTACAGCCTTCAATTGGTTCTAATTCTTTACTTACGATAATTGAAGTGCAACCTGATTTTATAACTTGATTGATGTATTCATGCCCGTCATTTGAAACGCCTTCGATTGCGAAGAATAAAGATCCAGATTTCGCGGTTCTTGAGTCAAAAGTCAATTGAGTTATCAATGTGCTCATGTCACCGCTAACACTTTTGATGTTAACCCCGTATAATATGTCTTTTAATTCCTGCATATTAGTCAAGTGTAATTTCTATTACCACTCCGCGTTGTATTTCACTTCCTGGTATTATTGATTGCTTTGTTACTTTTCCGTAGCCGTTAATACGTACTACCAATCCTTCATTTTCTAAAATAAAAACAGCGTCTTTAGCTGTCATTCCTTTTACGTTTGGAACAATTCCTTTTTTTATCTTTCTTATTGAAATTTCTACTTTCTCACCACCACTATGCGTGTTAATCCACTTGCTGTTAGAGCTTGAGTAGAAAGGAATGTTCAGCGCTCTGTAGGACGTAAGGATATCATAGCGGTTACCATCTTTTGAGATTGGAAGTGTTTTTGTTTTATAAGCGTTATCATTGATTGGTTTGTGATATTGCAAACTTGATGCATATACTTTATTAGCAATGGCTGTAAAAACGGTTCCAGATACTGTTGCGCCATAGATGTCTCTTGAAGGAGCTGAAACAACCACGATACATGAGTATATGGGGTCTTGAGCAGGGAAGTATCCAGCGAATGATGCTTGGTATTTCTTCTCGCCCTTATTCCCGTATCTTAAGTCGTCGTTTAGTACTACTGCTGTTCCGGTTTTACCTGCGATATCAAAAAAGGCTGATTTCAATGCTGAGCCAGTACCTCTTTTAACAACACCATCAAGACAAGTTTGAACATCTGCTAGGGTGCTAGGTGAACAGATTTTATCTTTGATTACAAAAGGAGGATAGGTCTTGATAACATCGTTTCCTCTTCGCACTTCTTGAACGAATTGAGGTTTTACTAGAGTTCCATTGTTAGCAACAGCGTTGTATAGCGCTAATGTTTGTAATGGTGTTTGCAGGTATTCATATCCAATAGCCATCCAAGGTAAAGAAGTTCCATACCAGTTTTTTGATCCGGGTGCATACATTGTTGGAGTGGGTTCTCCAGCTAGGTCTAATCCTAGAGAGTCGGCAAGGCCGAAACTTTTAATTCTGTTAATAAAGGCTTGTGGTTCATTCTTGTATGCATCATTCACCATTTTTGAGAATACATTCGATGATTTTTCAAATGCTTCCTGAACAGTTATTTTGCCGTACCCTCGACCGTGATTTGAATCTTTTAATTCTAAATCGTAAAACTTATATACTCCAGCGGCATTAACAATATCGCTTAGCTCTAATTTTCCATCCTCAAGTAATGCCATTAGTGATGCTAGCTTGAATGTTGATCCAGGAACTTCTTTTGTACCAATGGCTTGATTATATGCTTCGTTATAGTTGCCGTTTGCATCTCTTCTTAAGTTTACAATTGCTTTAACATAACCAGTCTTTACGTCCATTACGATAACACAGCCATTTTTTGCATCTTGATTTTTCAATTGACGTAGTAGCTCAGTATGAGCAACTTCTTGAATTTCTTTGTCAATTGTAGTTACAATGTTGGCGCCTTCAACGGCTTCTTTGGTTATGGGGCCAATCTTCTTCCATCCAGTTGAAATTTTCTGCTCAATTTGTTCACCTTCAGTTCCTTTTAAAAATTCATCATAGGCACCCTCAATTCCGACATGGAGTGTGTCCTTTTCATTGTAGCGGACGTACCCTAGTGTACGTTTCATTAATTCTCCGTGTGGTCGCTTCCTGATGATTGTCTCTTGATTGTCAATAAGCCCCCCTTTTAGTTGGCCTTTTTCGAATATTGGCATTTCGCGAAGTTTTTTACGTTCTTCGTTTGTCGCTTTCTTCTTAATCAACAAGTATCTAGCCCCTCTATTACGACCTTCACGTATCATTGTCTCGTATTCTTTCGCACTTTTTTCAGGGTACAAGTCAGCTAATTCAATACAGAGGCTGCTGATTTGTTCATCGAATAGTTTATCCTTGACGACCGTTGGGTCCATGTGGATATCAAAGAATGAAACTGAAGTTACTAAAGGGGTGTAATTAGCATCTAGAATTTGCCCTCTTCTAGGTGTCCTTTTTACTGTTCTTGTTGGCATTTTTTCATTGCCGTCAGTAGAAGACATAAAAACAGGTTGGCCCCCTTCGAATTGAATACTAACCGTTTTAATCAAAACGATTAACATCAAAATAACAAATCCAAAGTAAATTAGATAAGCTCTCCAGTATATGTCTTTTTTGTTACTCAATTGTTTCTTCTGGTTTTTTGATTTTTATAACCTTAGTTGGGTTTACTGTTTCTTTTAATCCTGTTTCTTCTAGTTTTTCTACTAGTTCGGACCTTCTTGTTTTCTCCTCTAGCCTTGCTTTTGCTTCGAAGTAATCAGAGGTTAATTCGTCTACTTCCTTTTGTGTTTTAAGTACATCGCTCGATAACCTTTTTCCGTAATAACCTTTACCAACTATTAAGAGAAGTAGAAGCATAATGAAGAATATGAAGTTTAAATTCTTCGTCATGAACTCCTTTGTTAGGAAGTCCCCATTAAGAATTTGAACAAACGAACTTGGTCTCTTGTTTTTTTGAGCCTTAATCTTTGCTTTCTTCCTCTTTTGTGTTGCTTTCTCAGCAGCTTCTTTTGCTTCGAGCTGAGATCTGTCTAAAAAGTCATTCTCCATCTCGTTCTGCTATCCTTAGTTTTGCACTTCTTGCTCTGTTATTTCTTTCCAATTCTTCTTCGTTTGCCGTAATCGGGTGTCTTACTATTTCGGTGAATGGTTTTAAAACGTTGCCGAAAAAGTCTTTCTCTATTTTGCCGTCAAGCGAACCACGTTTCATATAGTTTTTTACGAGCCTGTCTTCCAGAGAGTGGTAGGACATTACGACTAGTCTGCCTCCTGGCTTAATTACGTCTTCACATTGTAATAAGAAGTCTTCCAAGACTTTCATTTCGTCATTGGTTTCGATTCGAATGGCTTGAAACACTTGAGCGAAATATTTGTGTTCTTTATTTCTTGGAGCACATTTTTCAACAATTTGAAGCAGTTCTCCAGTTGTTTTGATTCTTTTATTGCTTCTAGCCGATTCTATTGTGTTGACTAGCTTTCTGGCGTGAGAAATTTCACCGTAATTTCTAAATATTCTAAGTAATTCTTCTTCCGTGTAATTATTAACGATGTCTTCTGCGGATAGATCACCATGTTGATTCATACGCATATCTAAAGCGGCTTCACCTCTAATTGAAAATCCACGATCAGCTTCGTCGAATTGATGAGAGGACACGCCTAGGTCAGCAAGGATTCCATCCACTTTTTGGATTCCAAGTAAACGCAGATGATTGCTGATATATGCAAAGTTTGCTGCGACAAAATCGAAATTTGGAGCGTTCCAAGCGTTTTTCTTAGCATCTTGATCTTGATCGAAGGAGATTAGTTTGCCCTCTGGTCCAAGTTGTTCGAATATCGCACGAGAATGACTCCCGCCTCCAAAAGTGACATCAACATAGATTCCAGATGGATTGATGTCTAAAGCATCAATGCATTCAGGAAGCATTACTGGTATGTGATATGATTCGTTATTCTTCATTGTCCAAGTCTCCCATTACTTCATCTGCTAAATCAGCAAAATCTGCCATGGAGCCTTCGATCATTTCGAAGTATTTCGACTTGTCCCAAATCTCTATTCTGTCGTTGTAAGCGATGAGCATCGCTTCTTGACTTAAGCCTACACGTTCCATATGTGCGGTTGGAACTAAAACACGCCCCGCCTTGTCTAGGTTGATCAATTTTGCTCCTTGATGGAACAAACGGTAAAACATTCTGTTTTTCGGCTTGAATAGATTCATCTTAGAAAGTTTTGCACTTACTTTTTCCCATTCGTGAAGTGGGAAAAGTGTTAAGCAATCCTCGAATCCTTTGTTTAACATGAAATCTCGCTGAGCTGCAGGAGGGAGCTGCTTCCGTAAACCGGAAGGTAGCATGAAACGCCCTTTAGCGTCCATTTTTACCTCGAATTCTCCTACTAAGCCTGCCATGACGATTAATTATTGAAGTAAAAATACTTGATTTTTACCACTTTTTACCACCGTATTTCATATTGTTGATAATTATGAACGATAGTTATCGTAAAAGGTTACGTTTTAGATGTGTAAATTACTTATAAATAAGGGGTTTAGAGTTGTTTTTTAAAAGTGGTAGAAAGTGGTAGTAAAAAATTAAATTGTTGAAAACTCTCCTGGTTATCAACAATGATGGAAAATAATTTGATTTGGGTTATTTGAATGTATTTTTGTAGGATGAAAAACGAATCGAAGGGTTGGGTGATCTTGCTGTTTCTAGCCTTAATTTGGGGGAGTTCTTTTATTTTGATGAAGAAAGGAATGTTTGCTTCGAATGGGAAACCAATTTTTACTGATGTTCAGGTTGCTTCTATGAGGATGTTTTTTGCAGCTTTGGTTCTGTTGCCAATGGCCTTGAAAGGATTTAAGCAGTTGCAGTCGGTTAAGGATTTTTTGTTGTTGATGATTGTGGGTTTTTTTGGAAACTTTTTCCCTGCATTTTTGTTTACTTATGCCGAAACGGGGATTTCTTCCGGTTATGCTGGTATGTTGAATAGTTGTGTCCCGATTTTTGCTTTGTTAATCGGCTTTCTTGTTTTTAAGGATCGATTGTCAAAAGTTCAATTTTTAGGTGTGGCAATAGGTACTGTGGGTATCGTTGCTTTGTCTATTGCTGGTCAAGATTTAGAGATTAATGGTGATTGGTCTCATGTTGTTGCTATAATAGGGGCGACAATTTGTTATGGAATTAGCTTGAATACAATCAAGCATACGTTGCAAAAATATAAGAGCACCGAGATAACTTCTGTAGCTTTCTTTATTACCTTGGTTCCTGGTGGCTTAATTGCTTTTTTTTCAGGGGTTTTAGATGTGATTGAATCCAATCCGTATGCCTATTCGGGGCTTGTGTATATTTTAGTTTTAAGTGTTGTTGGAACGGCTATTGCTGTGGTTGTTTTTAATCAATTGATTTCAATTTCATCTGTGCTTTTTGCGAGCAGTGTGACTTATCTTATACCTATTTTTGCCGTTGTGATTGGGGTTTCCTTTGGTGAGCAAATTGGAGTGTATCAAATAGTTTCCATGTGCATTATTCTGGTTGGGGTGTTTGTTGCAAATTATTTGCCGAAATTGAAGTTTTATAAAGATCGATTTGATCATTAGACTTGTTTAATTTGTTGACGGATTGGTTGGAAACCTGATTTTTTGATCTCCAAACTGAGTAGATTTATTAAAAATCAATCACTTAAAAATCACTCACTATGAAATCAATATTCCTTTTTTGTTTCGCTGTCTTGTTTGTTTCGGACTTTTCTATTTCTCAATTGTCCGACTCTATGAAGTTGAAAACTCCTTCTTGGGTTTTGCCGATCATTGAGAAATCTGAATTGATGAAGAGTTATGAAATTCTTGATCGTATGAATCCTTTTTATTTTGAAGATGACTTTAACGATGATGGTTTTTTGGATATTGTGATGTTTGTTAGGAGTAAAATGTCAGGTAAGGAAGGTGTTGTTATCGTTAATGGCGGAAAAAATGTGCCTTTCATATTTGGTGCTGGAAAAGAAATTGGAATGGGTTCTGATATTAGTTGGTGTAACCAATGGTTTATTTATAGAGATAAATTCATCTATAATTTTGACGATAAAAAGAAAAAATTCATGATTAATCATCATGGGATTGAAATTGTTAAGTCGGAAACAACAAGTGTAGTGATATATTGGGATAGACGGCGATATAAAACGCATATTAAACACATCTAAGGAAGATTTGTGTACCATATATAGCGTGAAGTTTGGAAAAAAATACAATTAACACTTGTTTGTTGAGAAAAAGAAGTATCTTTGTCATCCAATTTTTTAATAAAATAAATAAATAGCTATGTACGCAATAGTAGAGATAGCAGGGCAGCAATTTAAAGTGCAAAAAGACCAAAAGATCTTTGTACACCGTTTAGATGCTGAAGCAGGTAAGAAAGTAAATTTCGATAAAGTGCTTCTAGTTGAAAACGATGGTAAAGTGTCATTAGGCGCCCCGGCTATAAAAGGTGCTAAAGTTTCAGCGAAAGTTGAAGAGCACGTTAAAGGAGACAAAGTAATCGTTTTCAGAAAGAAAAGAAGAAAAGGTTATAAGAAAAAGAACGGACATCGTCAGAGTTTCACAGCACTTACGATTACAGATATTAAAGGATAAGAACTTCTTCCAATTTTACTATTGGAGATTAAAATTTAAAGACAATGGCACATAAGAAAGGAGTCGGTAGTTCGAAAAATGGTCGTGAATCAGAGAGTAAACGATTGGGAGTTAAAATTTTTGGTGGACAAGCAGCTATTGCTGGTAATATTATTGTTCGTCAAAGAGGAACTCAGCACCATCCAGGAACAAATGTAGGTATTGGTAAAGACCATACTTTATTTGCGTTAACTGACGGTGTAGTAGAATTCCGTAAAAAGAGAAATAATCGTTCATTTGTATCAGTGGTTCCATTTGAAACTGCAGAGGCTTAATTGAATGTCAATACATTTTAAAAAGGCGAGCAGTAATGTTCGCCTTTTTTTTGCTCTAGTCTTTACCAAATAACTAAATTCGCAACTTAAAATATTGAAGAGATGCTCGAAATACAACGCATTAGAAACGAGAAAGAAGAAATTATTGAAGGATTGAAGAAGCGTCACTTTGATGCTACTCCTATTGTTGATGAGATTTTATCTGTTGACGAGCAATGGAGAACCAAGAAAGCTGAACTAGAATCAGTGGCTTCCAAAATGAATCAAATCTCGAAGCAAATCGGAATGCTTTTTGGACAAGGGAAAGTTGAAGAAGCAAATGCGGCTAAAGCTCAAACTTCTGAGTTTAAAGCGCAAGAAGCATCTCTTAAATCTGAAGTAGACGAATTAGATAAAGCGATTACAAATTTAATGTATCAGCTTCCTAATGTTCCAAATGCTTTAGTGAAAGCTGGTAAAAGTGAATTAGATAATGAAACAATTGAAGAGTTTGGAACGACGCCAACATTTGATTTTACGCCATTACCTCATTGGGATATTACCGATAAGTTTAATCTAATTGATTTTGAACTTGGAGTTAAAATTACTGGAGCAGGTTTTCCTGTTTATAAAGGTAAAGGGGCAAAACTACAACGCGCATTGATTAGTTTCTTTCTAGAAGAAGCA
The DNA here is from genome assembly GCA_022447585.1 of Crocinitomicaceae bacterium. Lineage (GTDB taxonomy): Bacteria > Bacteroidota > Bacteroidia > Flavobacteriales_D > Crocinitomicaceae > UBA4466. The sequence goes on from JAKVAR010000006.1 coordinate 824,870, forward strand.
GAGAAGCACGGTTACGAAGAGCATATTCCACCATTAGTTGTAAATGAAGCTTCTGGTTATGGTACAGGTCAGCTTCCAGATAAGGAAGGTCAGATGTATTACATCAAAGAAGATGATTTATATTTAATTCCTACAGCAGAAGTTCCATTGACTAATATTTACAGAAATGTAATGTTGCCAGATGAGAATTTCTCAATTAAAATTACAGGATTTACGCCTTGCTTTAGAAGAGAAGCAGGCTCTTATGGTAAAGATGTTCGAGGGCTAAATCGTTTGCACCAATTTGATAAAGTGGAGATTGTTCGTATTGAACATCCTTCAAATTCGGATAAAGCATTGAATGAAATGATTGATCACGTTAAAGGTTTGTTGGAAAAATTAGGCCTTCAATATAGAGTTCTAAGACTTTGTGGAGGTGATACTGGTTTTGCCGCTGCCATGACTTATGATTTTGAAGTATACTCTGCTGCTCAAGAGAAGTGGTTAGAGGTAAGTTCAGTTTCTCGTTTTGATACATTCCAGTCTACAAGATTGAAATTAAGATTCAAAAATGCGGATAAGAAATCTCAATTATGTCATACTTTAAATGGTTCCGCCTTAGCATTGCCTAGAATTGTAGCTGCGTTGTTAGAGAATCATCAAACTGCCGATGGAGTTAATATTCCCGAAGTGCTTCATAAGTATACAGGATTCGAAAAGATCTAGTAGTTGAAGAAATGTTATAGAAAAAGTCGTTGCGAAAGTAACGACTTTTTTATTTCTCGTTATCTTACTGTATGAAAACGCTTCTCTTTCTACTTGTCTGCTTCTCGATTACTGGTCTTTCAGCCCAAAAAAATGGGGAGTTGAGGATTGATACCTTGAGTGTTTATTTTGATTTAAATGCTTCGGACCTTAGCGATTCTGCCCTGTCAGAAGTGAATATGCTTCGTATTAAAGTAGGTGACTCTTCAATCGTTAAATTAATTGCCTTTTGCGACACCACAGCATCTGTTCAGTATAATAGGCAACTGGCAAAAAGAAGGTTAAATGAAGTTGTGACGCGTTCTGGAATGAAAGTGAGCCATGCCGAACAAAGTGTGCTGGGAGAAGAGTTCAATATGAAAAGAATGAATTACAATGCGGCATCATATCGCAGAGTAGATATTCTCTATAAGAGAAAGCCGAACAAGTTGTTTTCCGAATACAATGGTTTATCCATTGATAAAGCGCTATATAAGTTTGCAGAGGATTCAACGCGAAAAGATATTACTATTCAGTTGAAATTACAGTTTTATGCAAATGAAGATGTTTTCATGCCGGGTTATCAGCAGGAATTAACAATACTATATCATTTTTTAAAAGCAAATCCTGATGTTGACGCACATATCCGAGGTCATGTTTGTTGTGTTGATAATCGTGCCTTATCTACTGCAAGGGCTATGAAGGTGTACAAGTTCTTAGTTCGTAATTCGATAGATCGTAATCGATTAAGCATAAAGGGGTATAGTAATAAAGTTCCCTTTGTTTGGCCTGAAAAAACTCCAGTGGATACCCAGATGAATCGCAGGGTGGATGTAATCTTTAGAAAAAGGACCTAGTTTCAGTTCTATCTTTGTATTTTTATATGAATGAAATTCTATTTCGCAATATTCTTGTTGGTTTTAGCGACTTCTTGTGCTGATTTGAATAAATCAGATCAATTAAAATCGTTGTCTATTTTGACTGGTAATGTTGAAAAAGTGCAAGGTCAAATATCAGGCTTAGAAGATTCGTTAAAAGTATACATCTACAAGTTGGACAGTCTTGATGAAGCTTTAAAAAGTCATTATTCGAATGATACTTTGAGTATTGAAACGGCTACATCAATTGATAAAATGGTTAGTTTAAAGGAATTATTCCCTGCGTTGAAGTTAGAACTAAATCAAATAGATTCGTTACTAGTGGTAAAGAATGATGTGATCCATCAATTAGAAGCAGATATTGTAAATGGTGCTGGAGATAGATCGAAGTATGAAGCGTATTTGTCTTTTGAAGAATCGGAGTTGAAGTTATTGCAAAAAAATGTAAGTGTTTTAATCGAAACCATAGATTTATCAATAGATGATTTTAACTTATTGTATCCAAGTGTAAATGATTATATTCACTCTATTGAAGTAAAGGAATAATTTTTGTAGCAATTGTATCAATGAAGTATCTTACTATTTTCTTGTTTTTGTTATTTTATGTTGATGGATATTCTCAGACGACGGATCAGCAATTAGCGCAGCATTACTATTCTTCTGAGCAGTATGATAAAGCATTAACTTACTATGACAAACTATATCGTACTAACCCTTCAAAATTTAATTTCGATAGATACTTAGATTGCCTGATTCAAACAGGGGATGATAAATCGGCTGAAAAAATGCTGAAGAAGGCAGTCGGTAATAATAGAGCTAATAAAACTTATGCAATCGAATTAGGAACTTTTTACGAAGAAAGAAATCAACCTGAAAAGGCCAACAAAATCTATGATAGATTGATCGATGAGCTTCAGCCGAGTTCTAGACTAATTATTGATTTATATAAGGCATTTAAAGCAAAAGGGAAAAGTGACTTGTCCTATAGAACCTTGCAAGAAGGTCGGAAAATTCTGAAGAAAACATATCCTTTAAACTTTCAATTTGCTGAGTATTATGGCTCGGTTGGCGAGACGGAAAAAATGATTGATGAGTACTTGGGTATGATTGATTATCACCCTACGTATATGTCAACTGTGAAACGTGTGTTAGGAGCACAAATTGATTTCACGAAAGAAGAGTCTGAAGAGTATGATTTATTGCGAACTGCGCTAATAGAGCGTACTCAGAAGAATCCGAATGACTTGAATTATTCAGAAATGTTGACGTGGCTCTTTATTCAACGTAAGAATTTTTCAGCCGCTTTAGTTCACATCAAAGCTTTGGACAAAAGAAGTAAGTCATACGGAAGGTATGTATATGAATTTGGAAGTGTTTGTGTGGAAAATAAGGATTACGGTACAGCTAGAAGAGCATATAAATATGTAGTGGACTTGGGTGAAGAATCAATGTATTTTATGCGTGGGCAAAATGCCTTGTTAAATGTTAATTTCTTGGAGGTCACTTCAAGCAGAAATTTTGAACAGGAGGAGTTAGTTGTAATTGAGAATGAGTATAAAAGTGTTCTAAATCAATATGGTAATAAACGTACGACTGTCCCTTTGATGTTAGAATTGGCGCATATTCAAGCATTTTATGCAAATCATGGTAAAGAGGCATTGACTTTGTTGAATGAAGCCTTAGCTATTCCCGGGTTGACGGATATGCAGCGCGCTGAAGTAAAAATGGAATTGGCAGATGTTCATGTTTTACATGGAGACGTTTGGGAAGCTTCGTTACTTTATATGCAAATTGATGGCGATTTTAAATTCGAACCTATTGGTCATGAAGCAAAGTTTAAAAATGCAAGAATTTTCTATTACGATGCAGAGTTTGAGTTTGCTCAATCTCAATTGGATGTTTTGAAGCAGTCAACCACTAAATTGATTGCAAATGATGCTTTGAAGCTCTCGTTATTAATTTTGGATAATTATGGATTAGATAGTAATTACATTGCAATGTCTTGTTTTGCAAGTGCAGACTTATTAATTGAGCAACATCGTTATGATGAGGCTTTTGAATTGTTTGATAGTATTTCGAATGAATATCCTGCGCATAGTTTAGGTGATGAGATTTTATTGAAAAAGTCTTATTCATACCAACTACGTGGACAGTGGAACAAAGCTATTTCAAGTTTAGAGGAATTACTTAAGTACTATCCAAACGATATTCTTGCCGATGATGCGTTGTTTCAATTGGGAGATATTTATCAAAATCATTTGATGAATGATGAGAAGGCTGCTGAGTACTATCGTCAGATTCTTTTTGATTACAAAGGAAGCTTGTACACTACGGAAGCTAGAAAACAATTCCAGTTAATTCGAGGGGAGAAAAAGATTGTGCCCGAACCAATTAATTAATCGTTAACATTTCTTTAGGTTTTTTAGTGTAAGTTTTACTTGGAGCTAACGACTAAACTCAAAATTCAAATTATGAAAAAGTTCTTATTTATTCTAGCAACATCATTAACCTTGTTTTCTTGTGCTCATGAATCTGTTGAGTCTAAACCAATAACTGAAAAAGAGGAGGAGAAGGATTTATCAAAACTATCTATAGCTTATTTTGCTAGTGGATGTTTCTGGTGTGTTGAAGCTGTTTTTGAATCAGTGCGCGGAGTAGAAGAAGCTGTTTCTGGTTATTCAGGAGGTGAAATCGAAAATCCAACGTATCGTCAAGTGAGTTCAGGTAGAATTAAACATGCTGAGGCGGTTAAGGTGTACTATGATCCTGAGGTTGTAAGTTATGAAACGTTGGTTGATGTTTTCTTTAATTCTCATGACCCATCTACGTTGAATCGTCAAGGTCCTGATGCTGGTCCGCAGTATAGGTCTGTTGCTTTTTATCAAACGGATGAAGAGAAAGCAATTATTGAATCAAAGATTAATGGAATACTGGAACGTGGAGAATATGGTCGAGTAACTACACAAGTCGTTCCTTTTGATGTGTTTTACGATGCTGAAGATTACCACCAAGATTACGAACGTAACAATCCCAATAATGGCTATGTTCAAGCGGTTTCAATTCCTCGTTTGAATGCTTTTAAAGCGAAAATGCCGGAAGTTTTAAAGTAATTTACCTTATTTCAATTACGGAATACGCCTTGGTTATAAGATAAATAAGAAGAAGGAATAATCACCTACGTCTATTAGCAAGTAATGGTGGTGGTTCTCCATTGAATGGATTCCAACGACTAATGCTCTTTGCGCCCATACCAGAAGCACGCATAATTGCTCGGTCTCCATACCTGTTTCGGATCAAGTCCATCGCTTTATATAAATCCAACGTAGAAACATCTTCAAATAAATTTATTTGATGTGCTCCCTCAACTAAGTGACTAAAGCGAACACCGATTAATCGGACTAAAACACGACGGTTGTAAAGTTTACGATATAGTTCTAACACAAGTGGAATTATAGTGTGGTCTGCTGCGCTGTAGGGGATTTTCTTCTGTAAAGTATAAGTCTGGAAGTCGGAATATCTAATCTTTACCGTAACACAAGCAGTTAATTTATTTCCCCTGCGAAGTTGGAAAACCAAGTTCTCAGCCATAGCCGTCATAATTCCCTCAAGTTTTTGAACGTCAATCGTGTCTTTGTCAAAGGTGCGTTCTGTAGAAATAGACTTTCGCTCTTGGTACGGCACAACTGGTGAATTGTCAATTCCATTCGCCTTCTTCCAAATCGTAATTCCGCTTTTTCCAAAAACATTCTCCATCAATTCAATGGGCATTTCTTGAATTGTCAATATGCGCTTTACACCTAAATCACATAATGCACGGTAAGTTTTGTCCCCCACCATTGGTATTTTTTTGACAGATAGCGGAGCTAGAAATGGTTTTTCTGTTCCTTCAATTACACTGATTTCATTGTTCGGTTTTGCTTCGCCTGTAGCTATTTTCGAAACGGTCTTGTTGAGGGATAGTCCAAGTGAAATGGGTAATCCACTTTCTCGAATAATCTTTGCACGTAATTCAGTTGCTAGTTTCTGGCAGCCAAAAAAACGATCCATTCCAGTGAGATCTAGGTAGAATTCATCAATTGATGTTTTTTCATAAACAGGGACTTCTTCTTTGATGATGTCAGTGACGATCTTGGAGTATTTGGAGTATGTTCCAGAGTTTCCTCGAAGTACAATTGCTTCAGGACATAATTGACGTGCCATACGCATTGGCATTGCTGAGTGCACACCAAACTTTCGAGCTTCGTAGCTGCATGCAGCCACAACTCCACGGTCAGATGTCCCGCCGATAAGCACCGGTTTATTATTCAATCGACTGTCGATTAAGCGTTCACAAGACACAAAGAAGGTGTCTAAATCCATATGCATTATAGATCTACTCATGCTGTAATATTTAATTTTTACTACGTAAGCTTATTATGTTTTTAGCTGATTTTGGCTACTCTGAAATGAAATTTGTTCGTTTTCCGTAATCTCGTCTCATGTTCCAGGTGACGACTTCTTTTTCTTTGACTTCATTCCGGACTTCGGCATATCTGGGATCTTCAATTACACTCATTTTTTCCATGTATTCTGCTTCTATTAAAATACAGTCGTATTCCTGGGTTACTTTCCCATAAATCCGATAAACGCCTCTACCTCGAAAAGGGAACTGTTGTGCAACCTGAGGGAAGTGAACTGAATCAAGCCAAGCTCCTTCTTTGTCGAGTAAGGTTCCAAAAAACATGTTTTGTCCATCAGATGTTGTGGTTCGTTTGGAGTGAATTAAATATCCTTGAACCCAAATTTTCTGATTCACGTATTGAGGAAGTTCTCTTGCAAGTAAAGATTGCTTCGTGTCATCGGTTAAAAGTTTGAAGGCACTATGCAGCGGAAATCCCAATAATTCCATTTGATCAAATGCATCCTCTTGCCAGGTGTTAGAGAGTTGCGGAACGTCATACGTTTTTGGACGTACTCTAAACAAGTCTGCTATGGCAGGTTTTTCGACAGATTTACTGATTTTGAAGTGCGCATCCCAAAGTAGTGCTCGTTTATCTTTCCCCGTAAATCGAAGGGCTTCTATTCGAATTAAAATTGTGATTTGCTCCAAGGAAATATTCAGTCTTTCTATGATATCATCCATATCAATGTAGGCGCCATAGTCTAAACGCTCTTTTACAATTTTATGTGCCAACTTCGTGTCGAATGACTTGAGTAATTGGAAGCCAAGAAATATATTTTTATCAATTAATATGGTCTCCAATCTACTCGTATTAATACAAGGCGGATGAATGATTCCTCCAAACAATTTTGCTTCTAAAACATAGAGCTCGGTAGAATAAAAACCACCGTAATTATTGATGGTTGCCACCATGAATTCTAAAGGGTAATAAGCTTTTAAGAATAAGCATTGATAACTCTCAACGGCATAAGAAGCAGAGTGTCCTTTTGCGAAAGCATAACCTGCAAAGCTTTCGATTTGACGCCAAACTTCTGCCGTTAACTCTAACGAATGCCCTTTTGTTGTGGTGCAGTTGTGAAAGAATTTGTCCTTCACGGCTTGGAACTCTTCTCTAGATCTGAATTTTCCAGACATTCCTCGTCGCATTTTATCTGCCTCACCTAAGGTTAGTCCTGCAAAATAATGGGCAACCTTAATTACATCTTCTTGATATACCATAACGCCAAAAGTCTCCGGCATAAGTTCTAATAGAACAGGGTGTGCGTCTTTTCGTTTTTCTGGATTACGATAGCGTTTAATGTATTCCTGCATCATCCCAGACTTTGCTACTCCCGGACGAATAACAGAGCTCGCTGCGACCAATCCGAGATAATCGTCAACTTGAAGCTTTGTGATAAGCATACGCATAGCAGGAGATTCTACATAAAAACAACCGATTGCATTCGCGGTACGAAGTGTTTCTTTTACAGCTTCGTCTTGCTTAAAACGATTCATGTCGTGAATGTCTATCCCAGGTCCATCAAGCCGATTGTAATCAATAATATCCAGGGTGTCACGTATCTTACTTAGTCCGCGCTGACTCAATATGTCAAATTTGAAAAGCCCAATATCTTCTGCTACGTGCATGTCGAACTGAATCGTTGGATATCCCTTTGGGGGCATGAAAGTAGGGGTGAAGTAGGATATCGGTTTTTCTGAAATGATGATCCCACAGGAGTGAACGCTTAGTGTACTTGGAAATCCATGGATGTAATGGCCGTACTTCATGACTAAATCCGCTAAATAGTTCTGCTGTGGAAGTCGTCGCCCTTTAGAGAGTATGTCTATTTCTGATTTTGGTAAACCAAACACTTTTCCAAGCTCTCTAATTACACCTCGATCTTTAAACGTGTTGTAAACAGCCACTAAAGCTACGTTTTCGAATCGTTCGAAAATATAGCGAGTAACATCTTCACGATCACGCCATGAAAAATCAATATCAAAATCAGGTGGATTGGTTCTGTACAGATTGATGAAGCGTTCGAAATACAGATCTAGTTCAATCGGATCTACATCTGTAATTCTTAAAATATATGCGATAACGCTATTGGCACCACTTCCACGACCAACGTAAAAGTATCCTTTGGAGCGCGCATAGCTCACAATGTCCCAGTTTATAAGGAAGTATGAAACGAATCCCATGTCTACAATCGTAGTAAGTTCTTTCTCGATACGCTGATGAATTTCTTCATTCATTTCTGGGTAACGATAAGGCAATCCCTCTTCGCATAATTGATGCAGTAATTCTACATCCTGTTCTTCACATCCAGTATAGGTTTGTTGGTTTTGTGGTTGTACATTTTCCGAACAATCGAATTCAATTTCACATGCGCCTAAAATGAAGTTTGTATTTCTAATTACTTCAGGAATTTCGGAATATATCGCTAACAACTCTTCTTTAGGAAGCATTTGATGTTCTAGTTTTCCTTGTTCTGAAATAGGAAGTTTACTCAATAGGGTGTTGTTGTCTATGGCGCGTAAAAGTCTGTGTGCATTGAAGTCTTTTTGGTTTCTAAAACTTACCGTCTGGAGTATGACCGCTTTATCTGTTTTAATATTTCTTAAACGTATAAAAGGGATGTCCTCAGGAGTGATTCCTAGGTATTCATTTACTCTTAATTTTCGGGCTCTATTTTTATCAAATGGGTAGATGACGAAAGTGTCATTTAAGGTTGTTGCTTTTTCGGGAATTTCTTTTTTATGATGAAGAATGTCTGTCAAATATTCATTCATTAATTGAAAACCATTGTTATTTTTTGCAAGTACAATAAATTGTTGTTGAACTCCATTTCGAAAGTCAATTCCAATGACTGGTTTGATGTTGTGTTTTTTTGATTCTTTGATGAACTCAATACATGATGAAGTGTTGTTGATGTCTGTTAACGCGATTGTATCACAACTATTTTGTTGAGCAAGTTGAAGGAGTGTTTTAGATGAAAAAGCCCCATAGCGTAAGCTATAATACGTGTGTGTATTTAAGTACATATTTGAAATAAATTATACGAGGCTGAGCTTCAAAAGTATTAATAATTAATCGTTTTTTGATTAAAAATTAATCAACATTTTTTTTGTTTTGTTTTCAACAATTGAGCTTGAGGTGTTTAACTAAAAAAGAATAGTTCATGGAAAAGAATCCAAGATTGACTGTACAAAATTCGTTTCTGCTGTAAGGTTTTAAAATTTCATGCGACTAACCGTTTTCAGGTAAATCAAAAATACATGAAACAATTAGTTTTCCTTATTTCAATTTCGTTAGGTCTTACGTCTTATTCGCAAAAATCAACCGATTTTTTCAGTAAATCAGATGAATTTTTTCGTACTTTCTGTAAAGATGGAAAAGTAGATTACACAAGAATTAAGCAAGATTCTGATCTTGGAGAATTAATTGAAAGTCTAAAAAATGATGAAATTCCAGCCGGAAAAGAGAAAGCTTATTTGATAAATGCCTATAATTTATTGGTCATAAATAAGATCGTTACTAAATACCCGATTAGTTCACCAATGGATGATCCTGGTTTCTTTTCGGATGAATCTGAACTACTTAATGGCGAAAAAATTTCATTGAATGCATTGGAGAATGATGTGCTTAGAAAAGAGTACCCGGATCCACGTTTGCATGTCTCTTTAGTTTGCGGCGCAATTGGTTGTCCATCGATTGCAGATTTCGCATATCAACCCGAAGTTTTAAATCAACAATTAGATGCTCAAGCTTTAAGAGCTTTCAACAAATCTTCGTTTGTTTATCAATTAGAAGATGAAAAGACAGTTTACTTATCGGAAATTTTTAACTGGTATAAAACTGATTTTGGGAAGAACAATAAAGAGGTAGTTGAATACATAAATTCATATCGAAAAGAGAAGTTTAATCTGGAGTATAAAGTAGCTTACTATCCATACAATTGGAAGTTGAATGATGTAAAGGAAGCTTCAATTATGAGAACAACTGAACCTGTCGATATGGTGGACTCTGAACTTCTTCCAGTAGACAATTCTTTACAGTTGTTTAACGCTGGAAGTTTACTTGCAAGAGGGAATATGGATGTCACATTATTCAATACACTTTACACTGAAAATAAAGGGAATTGGTTGGGAGTAGATAACTCAGGATATCGTTCAACTTTTGTAACACATTTACTTCAGTTCACAATCGGAACAAGTAAAAACAAACGTGTGAATGTTGGCTTCGATTTAAGTTTTAAGTCTTCGGGGCAATCTAGTGATTCTACATTCAGTGGAATTAGAAATGCATTCTTGTATAAGAACAATGATTCGAGCAGAGTAGGCTTAACAAATGTCGGCTTGCGCATCAAGGTTCAACCTTTCAAAGCAGTTTCAGATTTTACAATCCAAAGTACATTATCAATGCCAACGATTAAACATCCTGAAGGATTGTCTTCTAATACAGAACCAAATTTATACTGGGCTGACTGGGATAGAATTACATGGTGGAATCAATTGTTTTATACAAAAACGTTTGGTGATTTTCAGTTGTTTACGGAGTTAGATTTCCTGTTTAGATTTAAAAATAATAAGAGTCAAATTGGAATGTTAGATCTTCCTGCAAGTGTTTTTATCTCTTATTTCCCTACGAATAAAATTACAATGTATGCGATGACACAGCATGTTCATCGCTATACGAATGATATCGACGCGAATAATCCTGAAATTACGGATTGGGTTATACCATCAAATTATACGGCCTCAGGGTTAGGGTTTAAGTACCAGTTAACACCTGATTTTAACGCTGAACTTTTATATACGAACTTCTGGAGAGCAAGAAATGCTGGGCTTGGGAGTACATTTAACTTAGGGTTGAAATACTTGATTAGATAGTGAAATTCATATGTTTATTTCTTTTTCCCTTCTTAGTAGGGACTACTTGGGCCGCGCGGATAGATTCTGTGCGGTTTGAAGGTTTGACACGGACCAAAGCAGACTACTTAGAACGAATAGTAAAGTCAAAACCCGGACTAGAATGCGATTCTATACGTGTTATAGAGGATGTTTGTTTATTACGAAATCTAAATTTATTCTTCAATGTTGAATCAAGAATTGACCGAAAATCGGAAGGGTATGTAGATGTTGTTTTTATTATTCTAGAGGCGAAATACATCTACCCAATATTTTCTGTTTCTGGTTTTAAAGGCCAGCTGAAAGTCAATGCTGGAGTCAATCATATCAATTTTTTAGGTAGAGCACAAACTTTGGGTGGTATGTATCAATACTATGATAGACATTCATTTTCACTCTATCATACGGCAAAGAGACATGCGAATTCCAGAACGGGGCATGAGATTTCCATGTCTAAAAACGCTACTATTGAACCCCTATACTTTGCGGATATAGATCATGGAATTGATACCGTAAGTTCATTCAATTTCGATAATTATTCTATTTCACTTGGCGGGATATTGTGGTTGGGAGAATATTTGAACTTATCCGCTGGTGGACAATACATGTACGAAGGATATGGTCAGCTAGATGATGCCTTTAGTTTACCTAAGAAACAATTTTACTTTCAAAAAGGCCAAGCTAGGTTGAGTTTAGAATACAATAAGGTAGAATATGTTTTCGAACACATGGAGGGATTTAGAGCGAAGGTTTATGGAGAATACATCGGTACAAAAGATTATCCTGAAGCAAGCTTTTTGAAAGGGACTGCTAATGTTAGTTATTACCATATGATTGGGGATCGTAGTAATATTGCTACAAGCGCAAAGTTTGGTTTAGCAACGAATAATCTTAGTCCATTCTCTCCATTTGTTTTAGATGGATTCATCAATGTTAGGGGAATTGGAAACAGAATGCAACGCGGAACCGGTGAACTAATAGTAAACCTCGAATACAGATATTCTTTCTGGAGACATAGATTATTCTCTGTTCAAGCTGCCGTTTTCTCTGACTATGGCACATTAAGAGTCGCAGGGGAAAGATTCAATACATTTTTTAATCAACCAGACCTTCATTTATTTGCCGGAGGAGGAATTCGATTTCACTTAAATACATGGTACAAAACATGTTTTAGAGTGGATTATTCATTTAATCCAACAGATGTATCAATGCATGGAGTAACTTTTGGTTTCGGTCAGTTTTTTTAACCGAGAATTTCTTTCCACCTGCCTGATTCAGCAAACTCTTTCACGGTTTGATTTCGCGTAATGAGTAGTTTAGTCATATACTTTTTCAAAAATAAACTATCGGCTAATTTCCCGAGCAGTCCGAATGGAGAGGTGTAATCGAATATATCAGTCATAATAACATCGTTTTCATCTAGTTCGAAGAGGTGCTGATGTTTGAACTTTTTAAAAGCCCCAGATACCATTTCATCAGTAAAGTTTTTTGGTCGGTTAAATTCAGTAATCTTAGAAGTCAATTTCTGATAAATGCCCAAATGCTTAGCTCGCCATGTTACGCTTTCGTTCATTCCGATTAACCCTGAGGTAACACCAGCAATTGCTTCTTCATTTGTTTGCTGCGTTGAAATTTTATGTAAATCAATACTTCTAGAAAGATCGAATACAACCTCCAAATCAGAATTTATTTTGGTTTTTAAAACAATTTTAGGCATAGCTATTGTCTTCTTTTTCATTTAAAGTTAACTTAACGTTATAATAATCTAAAGAGTATACATTCATAATTAGAATTAATGAGAGATTCGATGTTTGTGAACAGAGAAATTAGTTGGTTATCGTTCAATGAACGCGTTCTGCAAGAGGCAATGGATATTTCAAATCCATTGATTGAGCGACTGCGCTTTTTAGGTATTTATTCAAATAATCGGGATGAGTTTTTCCGAGTGAGAATTGCTTCTATCAAAAGGATGTCAACTCTTGGTAAAAAGACGCGCGAGAAACTTTACGCTGACCCAAAGCTTTTACTTAAGAAGTTGCAAGAGATTATATCTCAACAAGAAGAGACTTTTCATAAGGCATTTGATGCTATTTTGAATACATTAGAAAAAGAAAAAATCAGATTTGCAGATGAATCAGAATTGAATGATGAACAGGTGGAATATGCCATGGATTATTTCAGTTCGACAGTTCGTCCTGCATTAGTTCCCTTAATGCTAACCAGTGATTTCAAATTAGAGTTAACAGATGAAGCTTCATTCTTGGCAATCAAATTATTCGACAATGGGGTTGAACAAAAGGCGAAGTATTCATTAATTGAGATACCTTCAAAAAGCATATCCAGATTCCTTGTTATTCCGGGAGAAGAGAAAGTAGTTCTTTTCCTTGATGATATAATTCGTATGGGATTACGCCAAATTTTTAGAATTTTTGACTTTGATAATATTGAGAGTTATGCCGTTAAATTAACAAGGGATGCCGAGCTTGATATTGAAGAAGATTTAGATGAATCTTTGATTGAGAAATTGGCTAAGAGTGTTCATAAACGAAAGAAAGCAGAGCCTGTACGTTTTGTACATGACAAAGACATTCCTGATGATTTATTAAAACTGTTAAACACGAAATTAGGCTTAAGAGGAGATGAGAATGTAGTTTCTAAGCGGCGGTATCATAATTTGAGAGATTTAATGTCTTTTCCGAATTTGGGTGATGATAATTTGATTAATGAGAGTAGACCGCCAAATGCTCATCCTAATTTAGTGAATAAAAGAAGTTTACTTAAGGCGATTGCGGAAAAAGACGTGATGTTGAATTATCCCTTTCAGACATTTACGCATACCATTGATATTTTACGTGAAGCTGCAATTGACCCAACGGTGACATCGATTAAGATTACACTGTATCGCGTTGCAAAGAATTCTAAGATTCTGAATACGTTAATCAACGCCTCTAAAAATGACAAGAAAGTTACTGTAGTAATTGAGTTAAGAGCGCGTTTTGATGAGAATAATAACATCAAATGGGCAAAGGAGCTACAGGATAATGGAGTGGAAGTCATTTTCGGTGTTCAGGGACTCAAAGTACACTCTAAAATTATATTAATTGAACGCAAAAAGAAGAAAGTATATAGTTATATTGCCCATGTCGGAACCGGAAATTTTAATGAAAATACAACGCATGTTTTCTCTGATATTTCTATATGGACTGCAGATGAAAGAATCACAAAGGATTTAAATAAACTATTTGATTTTTTTAGTAAGAATTATAAGAACTATGTCTTCAAAGAATTATTAGTTTCCCCATTTAATGCAAGGCAAAATATCCATCGTTTAGTTGATGTTGAAATCGAAAATCAAAAAGTAGGAAATGAGGCTTGGATTATCATTAAGTTGAATAATTTAGTCGATGAGGAGTTAATTAAGAAGTTATATCAAGCGAGTAATAATGGCGTAAAAATTAAGCTAATTGTTCGTGGAATTTGTTCTTTGATTCCAGGGAAAAGTGGGATGAGTGAAAATATTGAAGTGATAAGTGTACTTGGACGATATTTGGATCACTCGCGTATCTTATGTTTTGCAAATGGTGGAGAGTCAAAAGTATTTATTGGTTCTGCAGACTGGATGCTAAGAAACATGGATAAGAGAATTGAAGTGATCGCACCAGTCTATGATGAAGGAATTAAAAATGACATTCTCCATGTTCTTAGTCTTCAATTGGAAGACAATACAAAGGCGCGCATTATTGATGAAGGCCTAAACAATAATTACAAGAAAACGAATGCTGAAATTCGCAATTCTCAAATGGAGATATACGATTTTTATAAATCTAAAATGAACGCTTAAATGTTGAGATTTGCTTCAATAGATATTGGGTCTAATGCTATTCGTATGCTTTTTGAACAAGTGTATGAAACGGATAATGGTCCTGTTTTCAAAAAACTTACACTTGTCAGATTACCTGTTCGTTTAGGAGAGGATGCTTTTGTTCATGGAGAAATCTCAAAAGACAAAGAAGAGAAGATGTTGCACATTGCGCATTCGTTCAAACATCTGAGTGAGGTTTTTGAAATTGATGGTTACTTGGCTACTGCAACTTCTGCAATGCGTGATTCTAAGAATGGAATCAAGATAATAGATCGGATTAAAAACGAGACTGGGGTTAAGGTAAAGATTATTGCTGGGGAAGAAGAGGCAAAAATATTGTACGAAAGTATTTTTAATACGGGCAAAATAGAAAAAGACAAGTCTTACATGTTTATAGATGTAGGCGGTGGTTCTACTGAGATCAATTTCTTTGTAAACGGAGTTCGAAAGAAATGGAAATCATTTAATATAGGTACTGTTCGTTTGAAAGAAGGAATCCAGAAGGAGTCTGAATGGGATAGATTTGATAAATGGATAAAGAAAAATGTAGACCAATTTCAACCTGATTTTGCTGTTGGGACTGGTGGAAATATTAATAAGTTGTATAAGCTTTGTAGACTTTCAGATTGGGAGAATTTGGAAAGAGCCATGCTTAAATCTAAAATCAAGTATTTATCTCAGTTTAAACCAAAACAATTGATAAATAAGTTGGACATTAAGTCTGATAGGGCTGATGTAATTGTTCCTGGTGGTGGAATATACCTACGAGCCATGGAAGTTGCTCAGATCAGTGAAATGATTGTTCCAAAGGTTGGTTTACCAGATGGGTTGATTCGTCGACTTTACTTCTCTTCAAAAAAGAATTAATTCAGCTTTGATTTGATGCGCACTGAGCGCATGGTTGGTCGGAATGCAATCATCACAAATACAGCAAATATTAATTGTCCTGCAATCATCCAATAACGTTGTACCCACTCACCAAAAGAAATTGTTTGTTCATAAAGTTCTTCATAATACACCGTGTTATTGTGGATAACATCAAACGTGATAATCAGAAAGGTTAATATTAATCCAATTTTTGGTTTAACAAAAAGCAAGATTGCTGCAAGCGGATCAAGAAAAGTTAGACTATCCCAGAAAACCATAGAAAAAGTGGAAGCGTTATAATGTTTTGACATGAATCCATTTTCCAATGCCCAAGCGACATGGGTTGAAGTTCCCATAAGCATTGCAATCGCCTCAATAATGAGAACTGCTTTAGATTTTGAAGTGAGTTTTGTGAAAAGCATTATATGTCTTTCTTATATCGTTCAACCATGTCTGCGTGCTTCTCTGGAATTTCATCTCCACCAATTTGATCTTTTAAGATTTGCCCCATAGTTGGGAAGCTTGAGCGTTCAATTTGGGTTTCATGATCCCATAGTTTGGAACGCATAAATGCTTTAGCACAGTGCATAAAGGTTTCTTGTACAGTCACTTTAATACAACTTTTAATTGCAATTCTTTCGTTGGAATAATGGTCTAAATGTTCCTTGTCAGTTGTAATAACTGCTGTCCCATTTAGTCTCAGGGTTTCATCAATTCCAGGAATTAAGAATAAGGATCCAAACTGTCCTGTTTCTATTATGTTCTCCAGGCTATCAAGCCTATTATTTCCTTTCGCATCAGGAATTAGTAAAGTATGATTGTCAATGATTTTGATAAAACCTGCAGTTCCACCTCTCGGAGATACATCCATTTTCCCTTCAGAATCGACAGTTGAAATTAACAGGAAAGGTGATTTGTTGATGAAATTAACTGCATGTTTATCTAGTTGAATTTGCATCTTTTTTATCGCTCGATCACTCGGCACTCCGTAAAGCCCTCGCAGTGTATCAACATCTTTTATTGTCATAAGTTCAGTAGGGATATGTGATGAGATAAATATAATAAAAGGATTAAGTTCTACTTCTATTTTTCAATGTCTGACGTTCTGTCATAAAATAAAGTGTGGCTTGATATTCGAAGAGTAGTTTTCATGAGCAAGAAAGATAAAAATGCGAATGTTTCCTTCAGTTGGGCATTCAAAGAATATATATGGCCACGGAAGAAAATCGTTCTATTGGGACTTTTTCTAATTGTGTTAAGGAGCTTAGCAGGACTGATCTTACCCTTTGCCACGCAATCATTGATTGATGATGTGATTCCAAATAAAGATATGGGTTACTTAATTACATTGGTTGCAATTGTTTGTGGAGCGATTCTAATTCAGTCAGTGAGTTCATTTTCTCTGACAAGATTACTTAGTGTTGAAGCACAGCGATTAATCTCAGTTATGCGTGCGCAAGTGCAACGAAAATTATTGAAACTTCCAATTAGTTTTTTCGATGATAATAAATCTGGTGCCTTGGTGTCGAGAGTTATGACTGATGTGGAAGGTGTTCGGAATATTGTTGGAACGGGATTGGTTCAGCTCATTGGAGGAACTTTTACTGCAATTATTTCCCTTGTTCTTCTAATTCAAATTAATGCATGGATGACATTATTTGTTTTGGTTCCAGTTGCAATTTTTGCCTTTATAGCGATGAAAGCATTCGGATATATACGACCAATATTTAGAACCCGGGGTAAGATTAATGCTGAGGTTACTGGACGTTTAACAGAGACGCTGAATGGAGTTCGCGTTATTAAAGGGTTTAATGCGGAAGAGCAAGAAAGTCAAACATTTGAAAAAGGTGTAGATAAATTATTTCAGAATGTAAAGAAGAGTTTGACTGCCACGGCTTTGATTACAAGTTCTTCTACGTTGTTACTTGGATTGGCTTCCGCTGGTATCATGGGGGTCGGCGGGTATTTTATTGTTGAGGAAAGTATGACCGTTGGTGATTTTTTCGCTTTTACTTTATTACTTGGATTTATGATTGCTCCAATCGTTCAGATGAGTAATATTGGGAGTCAGTTGACTGAAGCAATGGCTGGTTTAGATCGTACTCAAGAATTGATGAGTATGGAAGAGGAAGACAACCCAGAGCAAAGAACGGTGATTTTAGATAAGATTAAAGGAGATATCAAATTTGACGATGTTTCTTTCAGCTATGAAGAAGATAAGGAGGTTTTACATAATATTTCATTTGATGCACCAGCCGGAAGTGTAACTGCATTAGTCGGATCATCCGGTTCTGGGAAGTCTACAATAGCTGGGTTGGCAGCATCATTTTTAAACCCTTCTGACGGAAAACTTTCTTTAGACGGGATTGATATGTCTACCATTAATTTAGGAAGTTATAGGAGCTTGTTAGGTGTGGTATTGCAAGATGATTTCCTTTACGAAGGAACAATACGTGAGAACATTCTATTTCCTAGACCTAATGCTTCGGAAGATGAGTTAATGGCGGCGGTAGTAGGTGCTTATGTTAACGAATTTACAGATCGTTTTGATGATGGACTAGACACTGTTATTGGTGAAAGAGGTGTTAAATTATCAGGTGGCCAACGTCAAAGAATTTCAATAGCAAGGGCTTTATTAGCAGATCCTAAAGTGATTATTTTAGATGAAGCGACTTCAAACTTAGATACTGAGAGCGAAGCATTTATTCAGAAGAGTTTAAATATTTTAATGAAGAATAGAACAACTTTTGTCATTGCACATCGATTGAGTACTATCCAACAGGCAGATCAAATTTTAGTGATTGAAGAGGGTAAAATAGAAGAGCAAGGAAATCATCAAGAGTTAATCGATAAGCAGGGGAGGTACCACGATTTATTCATGTATCAGAGTCGAATTTAATCCAGTGATTCAAAGTATTCTAGGTGAACTTCAAAGGAGTTTTTCGTATTGTCGATGTGAGTCATTTTATAGTAATTATGTCTTTCTGAAGGAAATGTAATTTCAAAAACTTCGCTGTAGAAGTCGTCGTCATAATTGTAATTTATCAGAATTTGAGTTTTGGATGCATTGTTAAATGTCCATGATCCGTCCGCGATTCTTTCTCCTGCTTGAGCAACATCGAACAGTACAGCGCCGAAATCGAAAGTCAAATGCTCATTTTCTAAATTACGTTCGGATAATAGAAAGAGCCCAGAAGTGTAGTCATGGTGGTCAACTAAACTAGATTTCACCGCTAAAGATTCATACACACCGGGTTTAAATATTTGCGGTGTACAAGAGGATAATATCAGGATTAAGGTGAAAAATACAAGTATACTTTTCATGCATTATTTTTTAGCCTATTAATTCAGATTTCATCATTGTAACTGGGCATTTCATTCCATTTAATTCAGCATCAAATTGTTCGAAAATTTCAATGTTAGAGATTTGAGTCGTTAAGACTTCTTCGCCTAATTCGTTAATTATGAAAGCAGTAATCGCATTTTCAATGGCTTCGTCATGACGTTGAGATAAGTTGAATAATTCAAAATTTAATTCGATTGTTCCATCTTCTTCTTCAAGAGCAACAAAGTTCCATGCAGAAGAATCAACTTTGAATATATCCATTAACTCATCGTATACTTCTAACTGATAATTCCATTTTTTGCATGGTTTAGAGCTGTAGAATTTCCAGTCTAAATGAGTTGGTG
Source organism: Crocinitomicaceae bacterium (assembly GCA_022447585.1). GTDB lineage: Bacteria > Bacteroidota > Bacteroidia > Flavobacteriales_D > Crocinitomicaceae > UBA4466. The sequence continues at coordinate 844,221 of JAKVAR010000006.1, forward strand.
CAAGATCAATGATTGCCTTGCTGATTTTAAGTAATTCAGGGTCTAAGTTCGGAGAAATGGTTAAGAACCAATCGTCATTTTCATTTAGACCTATATCCCATGAGAATGGTCCAAATCCAAGTATATATTCATTTAGCGATTTGACAATTTTTTCTTGCTCAGTAATGTCTTTGTTTGAAATGCAACCCTTAATTCGGGTTTCATTTTTTATGAACCATCGCCAAAATTCTACTATGTTTTCTTCTGTCATACTTTACTTATTGATGTGAAAATACAACTATACTTAGATTAAATACTTGCTTTAGCCAAGAATACTTTTTTGAAATCTGAAGCTTTAAGTTGAGGTTGTTCTACAATATTAGAATTAACCTTACAAATAGAATATACCTGCCCAAAGTTATCGAATTTCAACTTGTCAGATGTGTTTGTGAGCATAGCGTAATGACTTCCGTTCTGTACTTTGTTAAATACTAAAGCACGTTGATTCGTTCCTATTTTATAGATTTTTTCTACTTGCGCTGTTAGTTGAACTGGAGTGCTTAAATCAATGGAGGTCAAATAAATGGTATTCTGATATACCCTATGACGAATTCTGAATAATACTATACCAAATAAGGCTATTGCAATAAGATTTACTCCGAGTGTAAAAGTTTCATCCCCTCCATGTTTCCAGATGTTTACGGGTAAAGAGACCCCTTGACTTAAGTCAAATGAATTCAAATTACTCAGCGGTGTTTGGTTCAAGATAAGCAATTGCGGAATGATCCAAATAATAAAAAATACATCACCTAATTTTTCCCCTTTTTGAATCAAAAAGAAAGTAGAAAAACCTATTAAACTGATACCAATGGACAATAAGTCCAAAGGATACCCTTGGTATAGACTGTACAATTTAAATACGATATTTAGTGAACAGAGTCCAAGTACAATATAGTGTACAAATGCATCGACCCCCCAAAGAGGCCGTTTTTCAACAGTGGCAATCATATGAGTTATTCTTTCATTCAATTCTAATAATTATACCAGAGAAACAAAAAAACAAATTGTTAATTGTTCTGAACGGTGCGATTTATGTGTTGAAATCGAATATTCCTTCAATGATTATTTCAGAAAATCTATAATTTGAATCAACACGGATTCTGTTCGAAGTATTCTAAAATGACCTGTGTTTTTGATTTCAATAAGAGAGGATACCTTCCAATTATCATTTACATTTTTAGATTGAGCGAAAGGAATTACTTTATCATTAATATCATGAAGAATTAGGGCTTGTTCTACAGAGATTTCTTTGACAAATTCGCTAACGTTGAGGACATCTATTTTTTGATTTGCTTCAATTTCAACCTTGTGAATTAGCTTTTTCCGAACATTATTGGCTATTCCAACGCGATTTGAAATGTCATTAATTCGGTCAGAAAGTTTATCGGGCGTTGTAACTAGAACGTATTTTTCAATAACCAATTCTGGAAGGTTAAGTAAAGAGTATGTTGCGGCAACACCACCGAACGAATGACTAATAAGCTTTTTAGGTTGAATGTTTTTAAGCCGTTCTGAAGTGAGGTCTGTGAAATCAAAAAGACTTGTTTTACCTCTACTACTTAAACCGTGCGAGGGCGCATCAAAGGCATGAATATCATATCCTTCTATGATTAGTTTTTCGATAAGATCTGAAAAATTTCCCGCTTGACCTTCCCATCCATGAATGAGTAAAACTCGATCTCCTTCACCTTTCCATCGATAGGTTTTAATTTTGAATGACTTAAAGTTAATCTCAGCAGTTTCCGCCTTATTTAGAGTGGCAACTTCATGGTCTCGTAATTTATGAACCTGTGGGTTTGTAAGTTGATCATAAGCCAATTTCGTAAACGTCCTTGGCAGCAGTAGCGATAAGAAATGGATTATCTTTTTTTTCATCTTTATTGAAACATAATATGATAGTTTATATGGCTTTTATAAGCGTAATAATTTTGGGGTAACAAGCATCAACGACCTGCCATTATGAATATTTTTCCACCACTAAATTACCCCAGCCTGCAATAGATTGAATTAAAGGCACGAGAGTTTTACCGAAATCAGTTAAAGAGTACTCTACTTTTAAAGGAGGTTTTGAAGTATATACTTTCCTTTTAATTATTCCGTCTTCTTCCAATGTTTTTAACTGCAAACTCAAAGTTCGTTCGGTTACAGTTGGCATTTCCTTTCTTAACTCATTATAGCGAAGTGTTTTTTCCATTAAGTGGAATAATATTACTGTTTTCCATTTTCCGCCAATAATACCCATGGTAAGACTAGTACAACAAGGGTATTCTTTTCCTTTAAATTGATACATTATTCAAATAAAATTAAACTATCCTTTTCGACCGTTATTTCAAAAGTACAAAACTATACTTAATTTTGAAACTATAAATATTATAGTATAAAAAAACAAACGAAAAATGAAAGAATTTGAAAACAAAGTAGCCATCGTAATTGGCGGTACAAGTGGAATCGGAAATGCAACAGCAAATGCCTTGTTGGAAGGCGGGTCAACAGTTCATATTGTTGGCAGAAATGTTAATAAAGTAGCAGACCTTCCCAATCTTATTAAGCATTCAGTAAATATTTCTGATACGAACGAAGTAAATTCATTGATTTCAGAAATTGAATCATTAGAGCGCTTAGATTATTTAGTAAATGCATCAGGTATTTTTGGACCAAAACCTTTTCTAGAACACACAGTTGAAGATTACAATTCGTACTTAGATTTGAACAGAGGTTTCTTTTTTATTACTCAAAGTGCAGCTAAGAAAATGAAAGACACAAATGGAGGATCTATCGTAAATGTTGGATCTATGTGGGCAAAACAAGCGGTAAAGGCTACACCATCTTCTGCGTACTCTATGCAAAAAGCTGGGTTGCATTCTTTGACCCAAAACCTAGCGATGGAATTAGCAGATGATAATATCAGAGTTAATGCAGTATCCCCAGCTGTAGTAAATACACCTGTTTATCATGGAGTTTTTGGAGGAAAGGAAGAAGCTCAAAAAGCATTAGAAGGCTTTAATGGGTTTCATCCAATTGGAAGAAATGGATCCCCTGCTGACATTTCAAATAGTATTTTATTTCTTCTTTCAGAAAAAGCGTCTTGGGTTACCGGTGCGATATGGGATACGGATGGGGGTGTCATGGCTGGAAGAAGCTAATAAAATATCAGCTGTTAGCAATCTATAGAATCAGCAGTGGTTTGAGTTATGCTCAAACCACTACTGCTCTTAAACTACTTTTTAAAAAGTATACCCAAATTTCACTCCCAATGTTGGGATTGTCCTTTGCTTTACACGATTTAAATTGAAGTGTAAATTTATGTCGTACCCTTGCGTAAATCGATAGCCTAACCCAAAGTTTGATTTAGGTAAAAAACGGTAAGTATTAATGTGTTCACGGTTATTGTTTTCTTGTTTAAAGTAGAATGCACAACCACCATTTACTTCGCCATAAATCCCACCTAAATAATGCTCACCACGAAAGTAATACCGTGCGGTTAACATCATTGGAATAGAAAAGGATGTAACGTCTTTTCCATTGAAGAAATCATAAATAAACCCACCGTTTGCGCCACAATGAAAAACAGAAGATATGTTGAAAAGATATTGACTAGAGGCTCCGATTCCTACACCTTCATCCAACGTTTCAATGGTTTGAGTAATTTCTCCATGAACGCTTAATTGAGCATGAATTGAAAAAACAAGGAGTGTAGCAAGCGTAAAAAGTAAATTTTTCATGTTGGAGAGTTTATAACAGTTAATATTTAAATGATACCTGGAGAAAAATAGAATCATTTCTTATTCAATAACGTTTAAAATAGAATGATATTATTGGATTTTAGAATTTAATAGGTTAGGTACAAAATATTGATAATAAGTGTTTTATATTTTCTTATTTTTATTCCAATGACAAAACTTAATACTTCTAATGATCGTTTCAAGCAAGCGATGTTGCCTTCTCTAATTATGGGGGTGTTGACGAATGTCTTTATTTTCATTTTATTCTATTGGATTGGTTTGAAGGATGCTTTTTACAGTCCTTTAATAGCTATAGGAGTTTTTCTTGCAGGTTTTTTTATGCTCAAAATGAATCTGGTTTCTGCTCAAATATTGTTTATTGTTACCGGTTATATTTTAGCTTTTGAAGTTTTTATCCATACCTATTATCTAGGTTGGAATAGTGGTTTTTTTTATTTCCTTTTCCTTTTACCTATCGTTTTTCTATTGAATACAACATGGAAGAATTGGGCCGTGATTTCATATAATTGTTCAATTGTAATTATTATTAGTTTATTGCGATACTGGTATTTTTCGCAAGAGAGTGCTTTTCCGATATCAGAGGATGTTCAGGCAAACCTTAGTTTACTGAATGCGAGTTTGACCGGAATAGTTGTACTGGTTGTTATGTATTATTTTAGTCGAACGATTGAAATTAAAGATGAAGCTCTAATTCGTGCAAATAAGAAGTTAGGAGACCGAAACATAGAAATTTCCGAGCAGCATAAACACTTAGAAGTTTTATTGAAAGAGGTTCATCATCGTGTAAAGAATAACCTCCAAATTATTTCTTCTTTGATGTCTTTGCAGCATAGAACTGTTGAAGATGAAGAGGTGGCCGAAGTGCTTAATGAAAGTATAAGGAGGGTGGAAGCAATTGCCCTAATTCATCAGAAACTATGTCAAGACGAGAAAGGTAATAGAGTGGATTTTAATTCTTATATGCATGATTTGGTTGAAAGCCAAAAGCTGCTTAGTCCCAGTGTAAGTTTTTATTATTCATCTGATAAGGTTGTATTAAGTCTAGATAAGTCCGTGCCATTGGGGTTAATAATTTCTGAAATAATAACAAATTCGATTAAACACGCCTTTGATGGGATACAATATCCAACAATTTCGATAAGACTGGATAAAATAGGTAATAATTATTCTATTACTGTTAAGGATAATGGAGTGGGGTTACCTTCAGATTTTAACTTAGATGAACCAAAGTCGCTAGGAATGGAGATTGTTAAAGCACTAGGGGATCAAATCGATGCTGATATTCATTCTAAAGTTGTAAAAGGAACCAGTTTTATAATTGTGTTTGAAGATAAATTAGAAGCCTAACTAGGATCCCACTTTAGAATCCATAAGGTAATTTCATTGTTGATGTCATTTTCATTTTTTCAAAGATGAGAATCGTTATTCAATTTTTTTAGGATAAACCATTTCTATCTGGGGAAGCTAAATTGTTTATTATATAAAAATTCTTTATCTGTTAATGTTTTTAGAAAAGCAATTAGATCTTTTTTGTCGTTCGAGGTTAGAACGATTCTCTTTCTTAATCCTTCACTGAGTGTATTTGATTTATAATCTATGCCATCCGTATAATGATCCAGAACTTCACGCAGTTGTTTAAATCGTCCATCATGCATATATGGAAAGGTGAATTCAATATTGCGAAGTGTTGGAACTCTAAATTTCAATGAATCACTTCCTTTTTGTGAGACTAAATACCTACCTAAATCATTATATATAGAATCAATGGGAAGTCCGTTACTTTCAAATGTGTTTGTATTGAATAAAGGTGCGGTATGACAACTGTTGCAGTTTTTCTTGAAAAGTTTCATTCCATTTTTTTCTTGTGGAGATAATTGAATCTCTTTTCTTTTGTATTGATCATACCTAGAATTAGAGGAAATTAGACTTGCTGTAAATTGAGTCATCGACTTGAGAAGTCTACTTGTGTTAATTGTACTGTCACCAAAAGCTGCTTCAAATAGGTGTTTATAGGTTTTTGAAGAATTTAAAAAGCTAAGGACATTTTGCAATGAATTGTCCATTTCAGCATGATGTTCGATTGGGTTTATTGGTTGTACTTCTAGATGGTTCACACCACCATCCCAATTAAAACTGTTATTCCATATTAAATTGATTAAGGCCGGAGCATTTCGTGTTCCTTTTCTTCCTTCAATGCCATGACTTACACTATGATCCACATGAGCGAACCCTGTGAATTGTAAATGACAAGTCGCACAGGAGGTGGTATTATCTCTTGATATTTTTGTCTCGTAAAATAATTTACGACCCAAAATAAATCCAGCTTCAGTAAATGAGTTGTTTTTAAATTGGTAAATAGGATTTGGCCATTTTTTAGGTAGCTCAATTGGATTGATGGTTTCTGTATTAACGTTTTTAAAAGATAGTATGGACCCGCTAATTAAAATCAATGATATGAAAAATACTTTATTCACGGATCGTAAATATTGAGGGTAACATCTTTGAAATTTCTACGGCTTTTTTTCCGGGTATCATAACTTCATTTTGTGATTCTAAATCCAGTTGCTCTATTAAAGTATTTGGATTGACATCAATAATAATTGAGGAGTAATTGTTTGTTGTGAGATTATATACTACATGTTGTATTGTGGCTTGATCGGAATTGTATCCGCCTATATGCAATTCTATTGGTTTTAAGTTGGAATTTTCAAAATATGCACCTTCTAATTTGAAGTTAATGTATCCTGAATTCCATGCCCAATACATGCCATTAATTGGATCTAAATCACCATCTAAAATTCCTGAAACATTTGAAATACTATCGGTGCCTATAGAATATTGAATAGATTTAATATTTAGAGGGTTGATTGATTTGATTAAAATTGTTTGACTGTCTTTGTTTGTAATATCTACTAAATGACAACTGTTTTCTTCAGCAAATATTTCGTTGTTTTTAAGTGTCAATTTAATATTAGTGATATAGAATTTGAGTGTTTCGATGTTTAATTTATCATCCAATGTAAACTTAAATTGAATTGACGTTGATTCTTGACTAATGACTGAGCCAAGAGAAAATGTGATACAGCAAATTAAAATATATTTCAATATCGTTCTTTGTTTGGGGCTTGTGATCTCTCCATTTTGCCGTTAGGTTGACCTATAATTAGGGCTAATTCTCGTCGAATAAAAAGCTTTAACTCTTCTTTTTGTTTAGAATTACACTCGGCTGAAACAGCTTTGAAAAAGACATAGGTCATTTTGCTCATCGCTGATCTGTTTGAGTCAAGTTCTTTCTGAAGTTCTATTGGTGGAGTTTCACCATCTAGTTGTTCAAATATTTTTGAATGTAGTTCTCTATTTGTACGCATCATCTCTCTTTTTTCTATGTGATGTGCTTTTTCTAAGGCATCTACTGTCGTTTTAGCATCTCCGTATAATCCAATACGATTTGATATTGTATTACGCTCTTCAGGCATAGGCTGGTGAGGTGGTTTACCAAGCCATATAAATGATAATGTGGTGATATTGATTAGAATCAGGATGACAATAACAGTTTTATAAAAGCGTGTTCCTTTCATAATTATAATTGTTTTAGGTAGGAAAAATGTGATTCTACGACCTCTATGGACTCTGCTGAAGTTGCAGTCTTGTTCTTGTATTTTTTTAATGAAATAAGATTCATGTACATCAATAAAGTGACACTTGCTGCTACCATCCAAACTACTTTGTTGGGAATTTTGCCAAACTCATTAGACATAGTACTTGGGATGTTTTTTAGACGATTCAAAAGTTCGTTACTTGGCTCAACCGAATTGATATAACGGTCGGTGTCTAGTGTTTTTTCTATAAGCTCCTCTTTGCTGTTCATAATTGTTTAGTTGTCATTTGTTCTGATTACTTGTGTTCACCTTTCATTTTTTTCAAAATAAGCACTTAGAATAATTTTTAATTTCTTTTTCGCTCTGAACATAAGCGATTCAACTGAAGATACCGACGTTCCCATAATGTCCGCTATTTCACTATAACTTATACCCTCAATTTTATGCAAGGTATAAGCAGTTTTTTGATTGTCAGCAAGCAAATCTAGAGCTTTGAACAATGTCTCGGCTCGTTCCTTATTCTCTAGTAAAACTCCAGGATGATCGAAATTAATGACTTGACTTGGTAAAAAATGTGATTCCTCTTTTTCTATTGTAGTTCGGATTCCGAATCTTTTCTTTCGGGTTTTATTTCTTAAAAATTCTTTACTCTTATTTAGAGCTACGGAATAGATCCAGGTTGATAGTCTTGATTTACCTTCAAATTTACCCAGATTTATATAGATAGCAGTGAAAACTTCTTGTGTAACATCTTCCGCATCTTCTTTGTTTCTGAGTAAATTGATGCAGGTATTAAAAACTTTTCCAGAATAGGCCGAAATGAGTAGGTTGAAGGCTTTGTCCTTGTCTTTCTTGGCTAAGTTTAAAAATGATATGTCATCGAGTTTCATCAATTGTGCGTAAGATAATAGAATTGTTTTGCATTGGATTAAACATCAACATATTCGATTTGTTATTTTTGTGCCATGATAAAATATGTGTACACAGTACTTTTACTTCTGGTTCTAATTGGATGTTCCTCAAATGATCGTGTCGTTCTGGATGTCGAATCAGAGAAGCTTTACAATGCTGAATTAACGGAACTAACAGATGATGATTACCCAGATAATCCAGACATTTCAGTTAGACATGATAAATATGTAGAGACAGAAATGAAAAAAATCAGTTTCACTCAAAGCGATACTGGTTTCAATATTGTAGTGGTGCCTGCTTCAAATAAGGATGATACAGTTCGAATGAATAATGTTCAATTGATGGAGTTTATTCCGACGATACCTGAATATTCTAAAGGTGACGAGTACATGTCTTTAATATCTGTTGTAAACCAGGAATGGAACCGTAATCAAGTAAGATGGATTGGAGAAGAGTTAACGCGAATTACACCAGCTATTTTTACTGTCAATGATGAGGTGATCACACGTATTGATTTAGCTAGGAATTGTCTGAATTCATATTTGTGGGAGTTGTTTTTTTATACGGAAATCGATGGTGAAAATAAAGTGTTTTATCATGGTTGGTTTGATTTTCCTAAAGAATTGTACAAAAAATTGTTTAAGACAAGAAATGAGGATGATTTTGATACGTATAGGAAGTATATGGAAGATTGGAAGGATCCAGATAATTTACATTTAGAGTTAACTAATATTCGTCCAGTGGTTTATCAAATGAATGTACCCTTCATAAATAAATCGGATGAAATGTATCCGTTGAAAGGTGAGCGAAAGAAAAAGCAAATGGCTATTATTTATCCGGAATCGTATTCGAAGATGTCAGATTTCCATACTGATTCAGCGCTATTTGCAACCTTCTCACAGCCTGGTTTTTATAACAGAAAAGATCCACGAAAAACCGAATTGGGAAGATTCCGTCAATTGAATCATGTAGTATACCGAAAGACAGGTAAAGACGAAAAGTTTGATGAGTTGAGTTTTCAATTTTCGCGAAAGAATGGGGAAGTAACCAAATTTGTTTTTGGTGGTATTAAGTTTGATGAGTTGCCTGCGCTTAATGAAGAAGATGCGAATTCTGGCAGTCAGTTTTCTATGGGTATCGGTAACCATCCTTTTTATGAAGATTGTGTCGATCATGAGAAATTGTGTAGCAGGGATAATCCGTATTTTGGTGTTTTAATGGACGTTGATGACAATTGGTTAGATAGTCATAAAATTGGTATTGATGGGCCACTATTACATGTGGATGATCAAGATCCAAATTTAATACATGTTTGGCTGCTTTCATTTGAGAGACATGCGTTGGTAGGACATTACGTAATTGATTTATCTCAAGTAAAACGTAGTTCTTCCTGAATTACAACAGAGTTTTTTTTTTTCATTCAAATTCTGGTAAGTTTAGCTTGCGAACTGCAGATTTATAGATGTACTCTATCTATTATTCTGGCAGGTTATAGCCAAACTATCCTGTTTTCTCCTTTGTATTTAAGCAGGTCATGTCGTTCAAAAGTTGAAAACAATAGAACGAATAGAATTTTGTAACACTTCACTTTCACCGTGTAATCAGGTGATTTGTTTTCAGCTCGGGGTTGCCTAGCTAAAATTGGATGGTAAGGTTAGATTTCACGATTCATCAAATAGCTCGCAAGCCCAAGTAATGGTGTTTTATTTTCTTCCGGAACAGTTATTTTCGCCATCGCTTCTTTGGCTAAGGTATAATGTTTGGCCATGCGTTCTTGACAATCTTTTTTCACATTTAAATGGTCAAAAAGTTCACGAGTTCTATTCACCTTTAATTCAATATTAGTTTCATGTTGAAGTTGTTTAGCAACTTCTAACTGTTCTTTACTAGCTTTGCTAAGTGCCGTTAAATGCAGTATTGTCTTTTTATTCGCGATAACATCTCCACCAACTTGTTTGCCGAATTTTTCAGGATCGGCATAAAGATCAAGAATGTCATCTTGAATTTGAAAAGCTAATCCAATGTGCAGACCAAAATCGTAGATTGCATCTTTATCAGTTTCTGAAGCTCCTGCGATAATGGCACCTGTTCTTAGAGCGCTACCTAGAAGTACAGAAGTCTTCTGGCGAATCATCTCAATGTATTCATGAATAGAAACATCGTCTCTTTCTTCAAAATCCATGTCATGTTGTTGTCCTTCGCAAACCTCTACAGCTGTTCCATTAAATAGATCTAATGTTTCTGGTAAAATTGAAGGTGAGATGTCCTTACATAATAACTGATATGCCTTAATTATCATGACATCGCCAGAAAGAATTCCAACATTCGTATTCCATTTTTCATGAACGGTTGTTTTGTTTCTTCTGAGTGGAGCATCGTCCATTATGTCATCATGAACTAATGTGAAGTTATGAAACACTTCAACTGCGAGTGCTTGATTCAGTGCTTTTTCTTTTTTTGCTCCAAATAACTCTGTTCCTAAAAGAGTGAGGATTGGTCTAATTCTTTTTCCACCAATATTTAAAAAGTAACGCAGCGGATCGTATAAATCTGCAGGTCCTTTAGGAAGTTCCATTTTATCGATGTTTTCCTCAATATATTTTGTGTATGCGCCTAAGTCGAACATTAGTCTAAGTTCATTAAGTATGTACCGTAACCACTTTTTAATAAAGGTTCGGCTAATTTTTTAAGTTGTTCTTTGTTGATGAATCCGCTTCTATAGGCCGATTCTTCTATACAACCAATCTTTAATCCTTGTCTTTCTTCAATAACCTGTACAAACTGACCGGCTTGCATTAATGAATTATGTGTTCCTGTATCCAACCAAGCTGTACCGCGACTTAACAATGCTACTTTTAGTTTTCCTTGACGCAGATATTCAGCATTTACATCAGTAATTTCGTATTCACCACGCGCAGAAGGTTTTAGTTTTTTTGCAATATCAACTACTGAATTATCATAGAAGTATAAACCAGGAACTGCGTAGTTTGATTTTGGATTCTCTGGTTTTTCTTCAATCGAAATGGCATTCATCTCTTCATCGAAATCAACAACCCCATATCTTTCTGGATCGCTAACGTGATAAGCATAAACAACACCGCCTGTAGGATCAGAATTCTCTTTTAGAAGAGTCCCCATTCCAACACCGTAGAATATATTGTCGCCAAGAACTAAGGCTACTTTATCATTACCGATGAATTCTTCTCCAATCACAAATGCCTGTGCTAAACCATTTGGTTCTGGTTGTTCTTTGTACTGAAAGTCACATCCGAACTTTTTACCATCTCCAAGTAATTTTTTGAAGTGAGGTAAATCATGCGGGGTAGAAATAATTAAAATTTCATTGATTCCAGCATTCAAAAGAATTGACAATGGATAGTATATCATCGGCTTGTCATAAACAGGCATCAATTGCTTACTTATGGCCAATGTTAAAGGGTGAAGTCTTGTTCCTGATCCACCAGCTAAAATAATTCCTTTCATATAAATCTTTTTTATTGAGTAGCGCCCGATGAAGAAGCCAGCGAATTATATATTCTCTTGGATCTCTGGAGGTTTTTCGCGCTCTTCAGAAGGTAAATCTAAATTTTCCCAATCAATATCACTTTCTTCTGCATATGCATCAAAATAAGGTTCTTCGAATGATTTAGTAGTTAATCTTCTTTCTAAGGTTAATAACAATGTAGGTAAAATCACCAAGTTAGTAATCATCGCTACTAAAAGAGTCAATGATACCAATAGGCCCAGTGCTTTTGTCCCTCCAAATTGAGAAAATGAGAACATCGAGAATCCACAAAACAATACAATCGAAGTATAGAACATACCAAGTCCTGCCTCACGAATAGCCATAATAGCACATTCTTTTAAATCCCATTGTTTCGTTGCTAATTCCTGGCGGTATTTAGCTAAATAATGTATCGTGTCATCTACGGAGATACCAAAAGCAATACTAAATACGAGTAAAGTTGAAGGTTTCAAAGGTATTCCAAACCAACCCATTACTCCTGCAGTAAACAATAGAGGGATAAAGTTAGGGATTAATGAAACCAATACCATTCTCCAGGAACGAAATAGAATTGCCATCAAAATTGATATTGCAATTATGGCAAAAATCAAACTAGTAAATAGATTTAGTACCATATATTGTGTACCGTTAGAGGCAATTATGGATGTTCCCGTTAAAGTGATGTCAAAGTACTCATGGTCAATAGCATTTCTTAATGAAGTACCAAAATCTGCTTTTGAATAATACGTCTTGATCAATTCAGAATTCATATCGAATTCATATTGTTTTTCATCATCACCATCAGAATAGTGCTTCGTTAATGCGTTGTAAATTGACGGATAAGTGTAAATGATTGAATCAATATAAGCGATCTTATTTCCATCTTTGTAAGCACTGTAAAGATCTTCGATTTCTTTTTTGTTTGGGTTGAAAATAGAATCGATTTCTACCTTCATGATTTGAGCTTTGTCTTCAACCTCATATGCCCCTAGATCTTTCAGTTGAGAACGAATACGAAGCACACAATGTGAAGTATCGATAAGTTCATTTAGAGCAACGCCTACACCTTTCGAGTTCGTTACAATTGAGTTATCAATATAACGCTTCAATGCTCCCAGTTTACGTTTGCTAGTGACTAATTTGAATTGAGTTGAATCATTATCATGAAAAGCCATGTTTGCAGCTTTCAAGAAATCTACATAAGAAATATTTCTCGAGAATAGTGAATCGTTTTTGTATTGATTCTGAACGGCCTCAACTCTTTTTAAAGTGCTTGATTTCGCTAAACGACTAGGCTCTTTATAGTCAACCATAATTTCGAATGGAATTGACCCACCGAAGTTGTCTTGGATGAAGTTGAAGTCATTGAGTATTTGGTGATTCTCAGGTAAGTCACCTGTTAAATTTCCTGTTGCTTTAATTTGCATTAAGCCAGCAATGCTGAATATAACTACAGATACAGTGGCAATATAAACCCATTTACGGTGGTTTACGGTAATATTGACTAAGTTATTCAGTAGTCCAACAGCAAGTTTACGCTCAAGGTGTTTTAAGTGTCTTCTTTTCGGAGCTTTAGATAATGACAGTATAATAGGAAGAATTGTTATCGATATAACAAAAACTAAAATGATGTTTATAGAAGCACAAATACCAAATTGTACAAGCTTTGGAGAGTTCGTTGTGATGAATGTTAAAAAGCCTAAGGATGTCGTAAAGTTGGTAAGAAATGTGGCGGTGCCAATTTTTTTTATGACACGAGTTAATGCCTTTACTTTGTTTCCGTGTTCAAGTATTTCTTGATGGTATTTAGTGATCAGGAATATACAATTCGGAATTCCGATGACGATCATCAGTGGCGGAATTAACGCCATAATTACAGTGATATTAAAGTCTAATGCTCCAATTGTTCCGATTGCCCAAATAACCGCAATGATTACTACTAGCATACAAATCATTACAACCTTCATGGATCTAAAGAAGAGGTAAAGTAGCAGTGAGGTAACGCCAATTAACAAAGCGATGAAGATGTACATTTCCTTCATCACTTGTTTTCCAATAACTACTCTTAAGTGAGGAAGCCCAGCGAACTTTGGTTTACCAAAATATTGCTCGTATTGTTCAGATAATTTTTCAACATGAAGTACAACATCAGCTTTCTTTTGATCAGTAATGAAGCTTTCTTCAACGCCAATCATCATTAAGGATACATTTGAAGTGTCATTGTAAAGAAGCCCACTATACATTGGGTTATTCTTTATTTCATGCTTAATCGAATCAACTGATTTTTCTTGAAATTTTGTGTCAGAGAAAACACGATGCGCTTCAAATTTTTGATCCTCTTTGTTGTTAGAAATTGTAATTAATGTAGCTTCAGAAACAACCGATTCAATACCGTCAAATTTCAAAATTGAATCACCAAGTTCTTTCCATTTTAGGAAGTTGGTCTCGGTGTAAAGGGAATCGGTTTGTACTGCAATTACTAAGGTTCCACCATCCTCACCAAACATAGACGTAAATCGGTCATAATCTATTTTTGCTTGTGCATTTTTTGGAAGAAGGATCCCGTATTTGTTATCAAGTTTTAATCCAGAAAGAACATTGTATCCGAAATATACGGTCAACAAGGTCAATATCCCAATGATGATGAAACGGTTTCTTAATATAATATTAGCAATAGATTGCCACATGCGTGTTCTTACCTTAAGTTAAACCAACAAAAGTAATGTTAATTACTGAGCAGACAAAGAAATATACTATGCAATACCGGAGCAGAAAGTACAAAAAGAGTTAAGGAAATGTTAATATTAGCTACCAGGGTAGATTGCAGGTGTTTTTATTGAGAATTAAAACTTCTTCTCGTCTAAAATCTTTGCCATTTGGGCTTGTAGATCTTTTGCTGCCGCACCCGCTTTTTCAGCGAAATCTTTTTCTTGTGAAGCGTAAATAATACCTCTAGAAGAATTTACTAATAAACCGCAGTCATCGTTCCAGCCGTAATTGGCAACATCTTCCAGAGATCCGCCCTGAGCGCCAACCCCAGGAACTAGAAAGAAGTTGTTTGGAGCAATGGCTCTAACTTCACCAATACCTTCGGCACGAGTTGCGCCAACAACGTACATCAAGTTTTCATCCGTTCCCCACTCCTGAGATTTTCTAAGTACTTTCTTAAATAATTGTTCGTTGTTATTGTCCGCCATGAATTGAAAATCCAAGGCGCCTTTATTGGAAGTTAAGGCCAAAAGAATTACCCATTTGTTCTCATATTCGAAGAATGGAGTAACGCTATCTTCACCCATGTAAGGTGCGATAGTAACAGAGTCAGCATTCAAATAATTGAAAAATGTATCTGCGTAATAGTTTGAGGTGTTACCGATGTCTCCACGTTTCGCATCGGCTACCGTAAAGATGTTTTCAGGAATATAATCCAATGTTTTTTTCAAAGATTCCCATCCTTTTGGTCCGTGACATTCGTAAAAAGCTACATTCGGTTTGTACGCTACACAATAATCTTGTGTAGCATCAATTATTGCTTTGTTAAACTCAAAGATTGGATCTTCAGTATCCAAGAAAAACGAAGGGATTTTCTTTATATCGGTATCTAAACCAACGCATAAAAAAGAACGCTTTATTCGAATTTGCTCTATGAGTTCTGCTCTTGTCATTTCTGTTTATTTTATCTTCAATTCTACGCTCAGTCTTCGGAAGCTACGCTTTTCCTTCGAGTAATGAACTTCCCGTTCTACTCTCAGTCTTCGGAAGCTACGCTTCCTCTCCCTTAAGTTTTTCGGCGTTTTCGGCCATTTTCAATGAGTCAATCATTTCTTGGATATCTCCATTCATGAATGAACTCAAGTTGTACATCGTTTTATTAATTCTGTGATCAGTAACACGACCTTGAGGGTAATTGTATGTTCTAATTTTTGCAGATCTATCTCCAGTCGATACTAAAGATTTTCTGTGCTCTGCTCGTTCGTTTTGAATCTTGTCTAACTCAATTTGATACAAACGAGATCTTAAGATAGATAATGCTTTGTCAAAGTTTTTATGCTGAGATCGGCCATCTTGGCACTCAGCTACAACTCCTGTAGGTATGTGTGTTAAACGAATGGCAGATTCAGTTTTGTTTACGTGCTGACCACCCGCACCAGAGGCACGATAAGTATCTCTACGCACGTCAGACATGTTTAAATCAAAATCAACTTCTTCAGCTTCTGGTAAAACAGCAATTGTAATCGCCGAGGTGTGAACTCTTCCTTGAGATTCCGTTTCGGGAACACGTTGTACACGGTGAACTCCTGATTCGAACTTTAAAACTCCGTATGCCGCCGGAGCATCAATGTTAATTGATATCTCACGGTAACCTTTTGTGGTTCCTTCGTTTGAGTTGACTACTTCATAGCTCCAACCTCTTTCTTTAAAGAACATGGTGTACATACGGAAACAATCTTCTACGAAGATGCAAGCCTCATCACCGCCTGTTCCAGCTCGGAATTCCATGATGGCGCTTTTCTCATCCTCAGGGTCTTTTGGGATCAACATGAATCGAATATCTTCTTCCATTTCTGGTCGAATTCCTTCCAATTCATCAATCTCCATTTTTGCCATTTCTCGCATTTCTGGATCAGTCTCTTCCTTTAAGAGGGCCTTTGAATTCTCTAAATTCTCTACTAAGTTTTTATACTTTTTGTAAACAACTACAAGTTCTTCAAGGTCTTTGTATTCTTTGTTCAACTTGACATAACGCTTCATGTCCGCAATAATGTCTGGATCGACAATTAGCGTACCGACTTCAATGAATCGGATGTTGATAGCCTCAAGTTTTTGCAGTAAATCGTTCATGTTTAGTATATAAATTCTCCGTAAGGTGAATTGATCGTTAGTTTTTTACCTTCATGCGCTTCAACGCGTCCAATAATTTGTGCATCGATATTGAATGACTTCGAAATTTCGATAATGTCATTTGCAACCTCTTGCGGTACATAGATCTCCATGCGGTGACCCATATTGAATACTTTGTACATTTCTTTCCATTCCGTTCCAGATTCTTTCTGAATCATATCAAAAAGCGGAGGTATTGGGAACAAGTTATCTTTAATCACGTGTACGTTTTCTACAAAGTGCAATACTTTTGTTTGTGCACCACCAGAGCAATGAACCATACCGTGTATATTTTCCCTTTGCTCATCTAAAATTTGCTTGATTACTGGAGCGTATGTTCTTGTTGGAGATAATACCATCTTACCAGCATCTAAAGGAGCGTTTACATCTTCAGTTAATTTCTTCGTTCCAGAGTAAACTAGGTCACTTGGTACAGAAGGATCATAACTTTCAGGGTATTTAGTCGCTAGTTCTTTGTCAAAAACATCGTGTCTGGCAGAAGTTAGGCCGTTAGATCCCATTCCTCCATTGTATTCAGTTTCGTAAGAAGCTTGTCCAAAAGAAGAAAGGCCAACAATCACATCACCATCTTGAATGTTGTGGTTAGAAATAACTTCAGAACGTTTCATCCTACAAACCACGGTTGAATCAACTATTATTGTACGGACTAAATCACCAACATCGGCAGTTTCTCCACCTGTTGAATGAATTCCAATTCCTTGAGATCTTAAATCTTCTAGTAATTCCTCAGTACCGTTAATGATAGAAGAAAGAACCTCACCAGTAATTAAGTTTTTATTACGGCCTATTGTAGAGGAGAGCAAGATGTTGTCAGTTGCCCCAACACACAATAAATCATCAATATTCATAATCAACGCATCTTGTGCAATGCCTTTCCAAACTGAAGTGTCCCCAGTTTCTTTCCAATACATGTAGGCTAGAGAAGATTTTGTCCCGGCACCATCTGCATGCATTACTACACAATAATCTTCGTCACCACTCAAGTGATCCGGTACGATTTTACAAAATGCCTGCGGAAATAAACCTTTATCTACGTTCTTAATTGCATTGTGTACGTCTTCTTTTCCCGCGGAAACGCCTCGTAAATTATATCTAGTGTCTGCCATAATAAAATGTAAGGTGCAAAATTAGCAAATCTGAACGCAAAGGCAGAATTTCTTGCATAAAAGATTGTCTTTTTGAGTTCATGTTGGGCGTTTTAACAGGCTATCCGCTATATCTTTTTAATAAAAAGGATGTCACTGCTATCCTTAACGCAATGTTAAATTGAATGGGAATCTAATGCTTTCACTGCTATGGATAATATGGGGTGTGCACTTGGCTTTATAGAGGTTTAAACTTGAGGCTATTTCAAATTAGAGATGCCGGTACATTAGCTTTGCTCAAATTGAACATTAAAGGCAGCATCCATGATGAATTTACCTTCAATTTTTTCTTGTGATCCAGGGTGCGTGATTCCTTTTATCGTTGAAGTTTTTCCTTTTTGAATTAAGTCGCGTAATTGAGCGTCTGTCAATTTCTTGCCCATTAATTCAAATGGTACTTTGAACCCGCATGTTTTAAAATTGGTGCATCCGGTTGCAGTTTTGCCCTTCATCAATTTCACTTTATTGCACTTGGGGCAATCCATCTCTTCAAAAGAGATTACTTTCTTGACACGTTTTTTTTTCTGAGCTTCTGGTTTGGGCTCTTGGAAAAATTGAACGCTACTTGGAGTGTTAAAAATTACCTCGTCAGTCAGCTCACGAACCATTTTGTAAAGTTCTTGCTTAAAGACTTCTAGGTTGTATTCTCCTTTTTCAATCAAGCGAAGTTTGCGTTCCCAATCGCCGGTAAGTTCAGCACTTTTTAGTAGTTCATTTTGTATGGTATCAATTAGTGCTATTCCAGTTGGGGTGGCTATGATATTTTTACGTTTTTTCTCAATGTATTTTCGTCTGAAAAGTGTTTCAATAATATTTGCTCGTGTTGAAGGTCTACCAATACCATTATCCTTCATTAATTCTCGCATCTCCTCATCTTCAACCTGCCTTCCTGCGGATTCCATTGAACGAAGCAATGTGGCCTCTGTAAAGTGTTTAGGTGGCGATGTTTTTCCTTTGTGTATAATAGGATCATGGGGTCCTTTTTCACCTTCTTCAAAATGAGGCATAATTACTTCCTCATTTTTTGATTTTGATTTTTCTTCCTTTTCAGAAGTGTATAAAACTCTCCACCCTGGTTTTAAAATTTGTTTTCCTGTAGCTTTGAATGCTAGGTTCTCAACTTTACCCAAAACAGTTGTGTTTGAAACGATACATGGTGGGTAGAAAACAGCAATAAATCTTCTACAGATTAAATCGTAAATATTCTGTTCGGCAGTAGTAATTCCAGATGGAACAACTCCGGTTGGAATGATCGCGTGGTGATCTGTGACCTTTTTATCGTTGAATACAGTTTTAGATTTTGGTATAGGTTCCTTTAGAATGTCCTCTGTGAATCTAGAGTAGTATTTTAGCCCCTTTAGGATGTTTGGGATTTTTGGGTGTAAATCTTCAGACAGATATGTTGTGTCCACTCTTGGATAGGTTACCAATTTTTTTTCATAAAGCCCTTGAATTAATTTTAAGGTGTCATCCGCTGAAAGCCCATATTTCTTGTTTGCATCTACTTGTAATGATGTTAAGTCGTACAACCGTGGATTGCCTTCTTTTCCTTCTTTCTGTTCGAAAGAAGTGACTTCAAATTCTTTATTTTTTAAGTAGTTAAGCCCTTTTTTAGCTTTCTCTTCTGAAGTTAAACGATCAATTTGACAATTGAATTCCTGTCCTTTATATTTTGTTTTTAGCTCCCAGTATTCAGCAATTTTAAAGGCGTCAATTTCTTTTTGACGACCAACAATCATAGCTAATGTTGGGGTCTGTACTCGGCCAATTGAAAGTGTTGATTTTCCTTTTCCAAACTTCTTCGTGAATAGTCGTGTGCCGTTGATTCCAAGCATCCAGTCGCCAATAGCACGAGCACTTCCGGCTGCGTATAAGTTGTCGTATTTATCTGCTTCTTGTAGTTTGTCAAAACCTTCTTTAATGGCTTCTTCCGTTAGAGAAGAAATCCAAAGTCGCTTCATTGGAGCTTTACATTTAGCTTTAAGTAATACCCATCGCTGAATAAGCTCCCCTTCTTGCCCGGCATCACCGCAGTTTATGACTTGATCACAATTTTGAACGAGTCTTGCTATGGTGTTGAATTGCTTTTCGACTCCTTGGTTTTGAATCAGTTTGATACCAAAATTTGGAGGTACAATTGGGAGGTCTTCAAGTTTCCAATATTTCCAATTGTCATTATAGTCGTGTGGTTCTTTTAAGGTACATAGGTGACCAAAAGTCCAAGTGATTTGATATCCATTACCTTCATAATATCCATCGTTTCTTTGCTTAGCTCCAAGAACTTCAGCAATATCTTTGGCAACAGATGGTTTTTCGGCAATACAGACTATCATGGTTTATTTACGTGTGTATTTAAGAACTGAAAAACTTGCTTCATTCTTCTCATCTTTTTCATGCGTTTTGATTGTTTCAACATTCCACTGGGTCAAATCAAATTCTGGAAAAAATGTATCTGGACTATAGCTCTTATTTACATGAGTAATGTACATCTCATCAACGTACTCTCCCTCTAAAGCAATTTTGTAGATTTCTCCACCTCCAATAATGAAAACTATGCGCTCTTTCTCATTTTTGTATGCTTCTAGGCAATCTTCCATGGAATTGAAGATAATGCAACCTTCCGCTTTGTAGTTTTTATTTCTTGTGAGAATAACATTTTCCCGTTTTGGCAGTGGTCTATATTTCGTTGGGATAGAGTCGTAGTTTTTTCTTCCCATAATAACGATTTGTCCCAAGGTTGTCTCTTTGAAGAATTTCATATCTTCAGGTATGTTCCACATAAGGTCATTGTCTCTTCCAATTCCTCTTTCGAAATCCATTGCTACAATTAATGCTACTTTCATTTTTCTACTCGAGTTATACCGTTCGGTGTTACTTTAACAACATAAGCATCCTCTGTGATTTTACAATCATTGATAAAATGCAGGTTTCCTTCTGCTTGCTGAATTGTTTCATATACGCCAGAAAGAATGTATGGTTTACCGCTTTTGTCAACTGTTTCATGGATGAACGGGCCAATGTTTTTGTCTAATAGTAATTCGTCTTTGGCTTCTTCAATTAGCACAGAGTAATAGGAACTCAGGTATTGCTTGTACAGAATTCCAATTCTAGAGTTTTCTTGAATTTTATTCTCGTCAATACCAACATTGTGTTCGTTGAAAAGCTTCCTGCTGTCAGCGAAAAAACCGTCCATTTTTGTTTGTATTTCTGCAGGTATAAATCCTGGACGATATTTGTTGTAGTCAAATTCAGGAAGGATGTAGTATTGTTTGATGACTCCTTCTTGTTTCTTGTGAACGTAAACTAAAGTTTGTTCCGTTTTTCCAAGTGAAGTTTTTCCATCTTTTTTGATTAAACTAGCGCCAACCATTACACCCCCTCGAGTATATCTAATTGACATATTTGAAACGAAATTACCCATAGACCAAACAGTTAGTCTTTCTGTGTTTTCAATTTTCTTTCGAACGATTGGCTGCACAGTGTGCGGGTGTCCTCCAATTACCATGTCAGCTCCAACTTTATAACAGAATGCTTCCCATTTTTTTTGGTATTTGTCGGGTTGGTGCAGGTATTCTTTCCCCCAATGCATGTTACAAATGATGTAATCCGCATTTAGTGATTTTGCTTTTTCAATGTCCTCTTTAATAATAGTACTATCAATGTAATTGATGATTAATGGTGCAGCTACTTTTAGTCCATTCGTTCCGTATGTATAATTAAGCATTGCAACCTTCATTCCGTTTTGTTCAATCATTAAAGGGTAATTCTTATCTCTCTCTTCTTTATTCCGGAAAGTCCCAGTATGTGCTACTCCTAATTTATCTAAAACATCCAATGTTCGTAAAACACCTTTAGATCCTCTATCACAAGAGTGATTGTTAGCAGTAAGGATTACATTAAACCCTGTTGAAACCAATGTTTCTGCTAATTCATCTGGTGCAGAAAATTGCGGATAACCTTTGTATGGTTTTCCTGCAAGGGTAACTTCTAAATTAGCTACTTTGATATCATATTCATTAATAATGGGTTTGACAAATTTGTATCCGTCTTCATATTCATAGCTACCCATTGTTTTATTTCGAGCAGCGTTTATTTGACCGTCATGTTGCATCACATCACCAACAAATAAAAACGACAATTCATCTTGCGAGAATGTCGTAAATACTAGGAAGAAAAAAAGGAAACTAGACAGCAACTGCACCTTTAATGTGCGGGTGTGGGTCATAATTTGTAAGTTCAAAATCTTCATATGTAAAACTAAAAATGTCTTTTACTTTTGGATTGATTTTCATTGTAGGTAATTCTCTGAAATCTCTACTTAGTTGCAGTTCAACTTGTTCCAAGTGATTACTGTAAATGTGAGCATCTCCAAACGTGTGTACAAAATCACCAACTTCTAAATCACATACTTGAGCCAACATCATTGTAAGTAATGCGTAAGATGCAATATTAAAAGGAACACCTAAAAATGTATCTGCACTTCTTTGGTAAAGTTGACAGCTAAGTTTCCCGTCTGCAACATAGAATTGAAACATGGTATGACATGGAGGCAAGGCCATATTGTCAACGTCAGCTACATTCCATGCAGAAACCAAATGTCTTCGAGAGTCAGGATTGTTTTTTAGCCCATCAACCAGTTTTGTTATTTGATCAATTGTTCCACCGTTTCCATCAGGCCAAGATCGCCATTGATGTCCATAAACCGGACCAAGATTGCCTTGCTCATCTGCCCATTCATCCCAAATGCGTACATTGTTGTCTTTAAGAAACTGAATGTTGGTGTCTCCTTGTAAAAACCAAAGAAGCTCTATAATAATTGATCTCAAGTGTAATTTTTTTGTTGTTACACATGGAAATCCTTCAGATAAGTCAAATCTCATTTGATACCCAAAAACGGAGGTTGTGCCTGTTCCGGTTCTATCTTCCTTCTTTGTACCGTTATCTAAAATGTGTTGTAATAAATCGTGATATTGTTTCATTCTTGGTTCGTATGGGCTTTTACAGTCCCGAATTTAATCCTTTTGAATCGAATTAAAAAGGAATGTTGGTAAGTGTTAAGAATGGTTGATAAATAGCCTGGAATTTGGCTTCTGGTTTTATTTCTTATCTTCGTTTTATGGGAAGAGTAGCCTTAATTATATTGTTTTTCATGCCTTTGCTCAGCCTGGGACAAAAAGAAGTAAAACTTAAGAAGAAATATTTCGGTACTTATGCAGGTCAGATTCCTGGTTATAAAATGAATACTGGTTCAGGAGTTGTGGATGTTTCATCTTCTGCAATTTATGTATTGTTGGATAAAGAAGTAATTGTGGTTACAATTGGGAATAATAAGCTAACCGGAACATATGAGGTTCTTTTTGAGGCAAAAACATATTATTTACTAGATGCAAAAATGAAGGGACAAATTGCTGCAGAGCGTATTATGGTTTATAAGCGTGGTAAGCGAATTTCTCGAGATGGGATGTTTCCGCAGCCCGTCTCTGATTTGAAAAAGTCGAAAAAATAGTTTTTAAATAGGCAGTCGGACAGAGAACGTAGTTCCTTTTCCTAAGGTACTTTTAACTTGGATTGTTCCGTCGTGTTCTTCAATAATAAGTTTAACGTAGTATAGCCCGAGGCCGAACCCTTTTACATCGTGTAAATTCCCTCTAGGTACACGATAGAACTTATCAAAAATCATCTTTAAATCATCTCGTTTAATTCCAATTCCATTATCATCAAATACAATGTAAAAGAAGCGTTTGTCCGATGTAGTTGTAATCTTTATATCTGGCTCTTTATCGCAATACTTGATGGCATTGTCAATTAGGTTATATACTAAATTTGAGATATGCACTGGGTCAACTTTTATAGAATCTAGTTCAGCATTTTTGTTCAGTGAAATATTTAGTCCTTTACCATTTTGACTTAAGTCAAAGTTGTCTTTCACTTCATCTAGCAATTCGTGAATGTTGAATTCTTCCTTGGCGAGTGTAATCTTGTTTTTATCCAGTTTGGCAACGTTTAAAACACGCTCAACTTGATTTTCTAATCGTTTGTTCTCCTTGAAAATTATACTCGCGTACTTGTAAACTTTCTCATGTTCTTCAGTTGAGGACCTTAGAATCATTTCAGAGGAAAGCCCTATGGTAGAGATCGGTGTTTTTAACTCGTGAGTCATGTTGTTTATAAAGTCTGTTTTAACTTCAGAAAGTTTCTTTTGTTTTAGTATGACAGTTACGGTGTATCCAAAAAATCCAAGGACAAGTGCGCCAATAATGAATACAAACATGTATGGTGAGTATGCATTGGTCTCATCGGCTTTGTTGAGCTCAGGATCAATGTTAGGAAAATAAACGGTGAAGTAATGACCATCTTTTTTCCATTTCATAGTTTCAGATGTGATTGAAGTTAATGAGTTTGATGATTGCGTAAATTGATCTTCTTCTGTGTAACGAATGAGATTCCCGAAAACGATGGAGTCCGTAAAGCAATCGTAAATCCCATATTGAAAATTTTGGTGAACATTCTGGTTATAGAATTCTCGTTTAAGTAGGTTCTCAAGATAATATGGGTGAAGTTCTTCGTTAATATCTACTGAGAAGTAATTTGTATTTATTTGTTTTACAGCTCCGTATAAATCTGAACTATCCCCTTTTACCGTTGAGATGTCTTCAAGGACGTTTCTAAGTGCGATATTGGTTTGTTCACTAAAATGAATTATGTTCAAACTGTCTTCTTTCTCCTGAATAGCAATGTTAACCTCTTGCATACTAGAGGTTTGTTTGATCCATACAATTTGAACCAACAAGATACTGATAACCGAGATGACACCTAGGATGATAACCGCATTGACAGTTTTTCTATTCATAGGTTAAAGGTACTAAACCTAAAGGGAATTTTAATTATGCTTAATTTTTGTATACCTTCATTTGTTCAGTTTTTCCGCTTTTATGCTTGAATTGTATCAAGTAGATACCTGAAGTTATCGAATTAATGCTTCCAGATTTGTATTCTGATTGGTGCTTGTTAGTTCGGATTTCTTCATTCAATATAGTTCTGCCATCTGTTGTAATAATCCTAATGTCTAGTTCATTTGCTTCCTTAGAGTTGAAGTTGAACACGAGTTGATTAAATTCGTTAAAGTGAATGTTTTCAATTAAATCAATTGAACAGAATGAAGAGATCGAAATAGTTTTTAAATCTTTAATTCTACCGTCAGTGTCTGCCTGCTTTAATTTGAAGTATTTAAAGTGATTGTTATAGTCCGAAAATCTGAAGTTATAATTGGATTGAGTTAGAATGGTGCCGTTACCTTTTACTGTCGCTATTTCTGAAAATTCAAAATTATCTGAAGCGCTTTCTATAATGAAATGACTGTTATTGAGTTCAGTGGCCGTTGACCATTCAAAATTAATGAATTCACTGTCGCAGTTTGCTGTGAAATCAATGAATTCAACAGGTAAAAGTGAGAAGCAAGGGTTAATTACAGATGGGCAAGTGGTAGTTGGAGAGCCCAAAGGTGCCGTTCTATTAGCAAAGGTCACTCCAGAATTTGTTGGAGAGCCCGAGTTTGATGCTGTTATACTAGCGGAGCTTTCAACTGTTATGTCTTGAGATGTGCCAGAAAATGTACAATTATTTATAGAGATGTTTGCTGGTCGTGAGAACGACCTTTTAGCAAGAATATCGCTACCGTCTGATGCGACATTATTACTGAATGAACAGTTTGTAATTGTAGCTGAAGCAGTAGTTCCTGTTGATCCTACTCCAGTAAATACACTTATAGCACCTCCGTTTCCACTTGATGTTGCAATATTATTCGAAAAGCTGCAATTATCAACTGTTATTGAAGAACCGCGTCCAACACCAATAGCTCCGCCGTAATTCACGGATGAGGTTTGACTAGCTTCGTTATTATTGAAACATGTTCCAGACACATTGAGTTGAGCACCATTGGCAATAAATATCGCGCCACCTCCAGAACTACTTCCGTTAACATTGTTGCTTAGAATTGAGTTTGTTATGGTTACGAGAGTTGTGTTGTTTCCGACTATATATAATGCAGAACCACCTTGGAAGTCTTTTTCGTTTGCTGATAAAGTGTAATTGTTTATTGATACGGTATTTGAGTTTCCTTCAATATTGATTCCACCACCTGCTACTGATGCTGAGCCAGGATTGCAATTAGAGCCTCCGCCATCAAAACTAACATTGGCTCCGCCGGTGATTACAATGGAGCTAGACCCGCCGCCAGGATTATTTTCATTTGTTATTACATTGTTGATGTTCAGATTTTGTGCTCCATCAATTGAGATAACATTGGCTCCTCCAAAACCATAATTGTATCCTGTAAGATAAATCCCAGAAATTGTAATGTTGTCGCCTGTAATCGTTGCAAATTTATTTGCGTCTGTGGAGGATTGGTTATTGTCGAAAATAGTAAAGTCACTTCCAGCTCCTATGATAGAGATGCCATTAATGTTAAGTGTTAAATTTGCGTCGGTTTGAAAGTATGTTCCGGCATCAACATAAATATTGTCACCAGATGTGATTGTGTTAGAGCCAGATGGACCATAGGTGTTCCAGATTGCTGTTAATGTTTCTTTTGGTGTTGTAGCTGATGTTCCGTTATTCGAATTGTCGCCTATATTTGAACAGAAAACATCGTTAGTTGTTGAATTGTCGTTTACAAAGTAGTCTGCAGCAAAGGATGATTTTATGCCTGTCATCAATGTAAGAAAGATTGCAGTATATGCAATAGTGCATTGTAGTTTCATAGTCCTTAGTGTATGGTTATCAACCAATATTAAGAGCATTCTAAGGAATGAGAAAAACTATGTTGTGCGTGGTTGGTTTTTGTGGGGAATTAGCTGTATGGTTGTGAATGGTTGTGTTATTTGGTCAATGGTTATTTCTCTAAGATGTTGATATTAAAGGATCTTGAAACGGGTATCTCGTTTTTGCTATGTTTCATTAAAATCCGATGGGCTTGGGATTTACCACTAACTTTTTCGATGAAATTTGTATTGATGATGTGCGATTTATGAACACGATGAAAAGCATTGGATTTTTGATCTGTTATATCTTGAACTGATTTTAGCGAAATGCGATCCATTGATTTTTTAACTTCATCATTATCGTTTAGGTAATGTGTAATACAGTAATTGTCGTTTGCTTCAAAATGAATTACTCTGTCAAAACTTACTTTAAAGAGTAGTCTGTTTTTTGAATTTCTTATTTCAAAGTAAGCTTCTTCTTTTTGTTCTATTTCATTTGCCTCTTTGTTCAGTATTTTGGGTAAAGCCGACCAAATCAGTAGTAATACTGTAGGTGGAATACTCGCAATGAAAAATGCTGTTATGTATAAGATGAAATACTCATTCTTTAAACCCAGGAAGATCCAAGAAATAATAGCCGGAATAATTAATGCAAGGATAAAAACAGAAAAAAATAGAATGCTCTTTTCTTTCTGGATATTAATCGACAGTCTTAAAATTGTAAATACAATAGCAAAGCTAAAAGTACCGATTGCTAAAAAAAGATTAATCGAAGTAGGTGCTTTCGCAAGTGTGAATGGATCGAAAAAGTAACAAATAGCTATTGCGTATAGCCCTGTAGCAATGGCGATAATAGTAGATATGTTCTTCTTAGAAATCAACTGTTTGAAAATCGTTTAAACCCGAAAATGAGTAAGGCAATAATTAATAGGATTGAAAATACTAAAAACCAAGTGATTTTTGTGCTGAATTTTCGGATGTTCTTTTCATGTTCTGCATTTTGAGATGCTAGATCACGTTCTTCTTTAATGAGTTCAATTTCCAAGTCCTTCTTGTTGAGTTCATTCTGAAAGCTTAAGTCGGCTAGTTGGTTTTTAACTTTAACACTGTTTAAATTGTCTGAAAGCACATTGAGTTCTCTGTATTTTGAGTTAGAAAGCTTCCATTTTTTTTGTTTCTCAAGAATTCTGATTTGATTTTTGAGTAATTCTGGGAGTCTACTTTGTAAATTGTGTTGTTTGGCAATAGTTATTGCATCATTTAGTTTGTCGAAGGCTTTTGTGAGCTGTTCTTCCAGTTCTAGAATCCTTGACTCGAGGCGAAAGAATATAATTCGTTCTTCAAGCGCATTTTCTGTAATTAAATCTTTCGTTTTTGCTAAGGTAGTCTTTGCGTCTTTAATATGCTTCGCTTTAATGTATACTTCTGCGATGCCTAGGTTCGCATAAACAACTCCTTCATTATTCTCCTCTTTTTTTTCTATAATAAGAGAGTTTGTGTAAAAGCTTAAGGCTAATTCAAGGCTGTCAGTTTGGTTATAGACATCACCAATGTTATAATAACGAATTGACTT
Source organism: Crocinitomicaceae bacterium (assembly GCA_022447585.1). Classification (GTDB taxonomy): domain Bacteria; phylum Bacteroidota; class Bacteroidia; order Flavobacteriales_D; family Crocinitomicaceae; genus UBA4466. The sequence continues at coordinate 872,395 of JAKVAR010000006.1, forward strand.
TTGAATGGGTTGATTTAGTTTGTTTTCAATTTCAAGACTATTGTTGAAGTATTTTAATGCTTCCTTGAAATTTTCTTGTAGCAAATAAATGGTTCCAATATTGTTGAGGCATGCTGAACGTCTTCCATCATCTTTAATTTCTTCTGAAATGTTTAGTGCCTTTAGATAGTGATTGATAGATGTTATATAGTAACCTTTATTTTTATTGATGATGCCTAGAATTGTATGCCCGTTTGCTTTGTGAAATAGGTCTTCCTTGCTTCTTGATTTCTTGATTAATTCATTGGCTTTGTCTCCAACTGAAGGTAGGTTGTTTTCTAATGCATAGAACGCCATAGAATCTAATTTGTCAAGGGATTGAGATAGTGCTTGAGTTTTGATTCCAAGTATAAAACATAAGCTGATAAAAAAGGAGTTGAGAAGAATTGAATTCATAATTAGCAATTTAATAAAAAAGAAAGGACCCAAATAAATTGAGTCCTTTTTTAGGTCAGCTAAAACTTAGGTGTAGTAGAGATTAGCTTTACTTAATTAATATTTTTGAGTTGTATTGGCTGTCTTTTGTCGTTAGTTTGATGTGGTATATGCCAGGTGAAACGGATTTAATAAGCGGGATATTGATTTCTTGTGATTCGAAAGTTGTAGTGTCTGAATTGTATTGAATCAATTGCCCAACGGAATTGTATAAATAGACGGAGTAATTTCTAAGTGGATTGCCTAGTCTGAGGTTAAGTAGGTTGTCTCTTTGGTTATAATAGCTGGTCATCATTGTAGAGTTGTTACACGTATTGTTTACTGAAATAGTTTTGAGGATATTTTTGGTGCCGTCTAGGTCTGTTTGAGATAACAAGTAGTAATTCACACCTATCGCTGCCATGTTGTGTTCCATATGGTAATGAGTAGGTTCTTGAGAATTGATCATCCCGTTTGTAGTGTTTATAAGATTGAATCGCTCACCATCTGTAGAATGCTCAATTTCAAAAAATGCGTTGTCTTTTTCTGATTCCGTTGACCAAGTGATGTTTACGCCTTGATTGTCACAGTCTCCTTGAAATGATGCTAATTCTGTTGGTAAATTAGTTGGTGTTGTAATAAAACTAGATTCTTCAAGGTAAACAACACTATCGTAAGCTCCATCTTTTGCGTCTGCAATTAAAAGTCGAATATGATAAGTTTGACCAGCAATGAGTGATGCGTATGTTGCTGTTAATATGTTTGTGTTTCCATTTAATTCGGTTCCATCAATGAAGCCATTGAATTCGGGTGTTGGCGTTCCGTTAGTCCATGATCCATTGGTTGCTAAACATTTTGACGCTGATGGAGAGCCTCCACTAGAACCTACATTTCCGTTATTTACAGAGTTAATTCCTACTTCTGAATTGTTTGAAAGTCTTGCGATATTTATGGCATCATTTTGATAGCCTTGACCGCCTGTAATACCAGGCCCACTTAAAAGAAATGCAAATTTGTCATTATATCCAGAGCAATTGTAATTGATTCCAAATGCACTTCCGGAAACATCATCGTATTCTTCGGAACCAAAAACATATTTGAATTCAACAAAGGTTGTTACTGGAACGAAATCAAATTCTAGGATCGCAGCATTATAATAATTTTCTGGGGCTATCAGATTGTCGGCGTCTGCATCTTGACCACTTGCTGGGTTTGATGATCTGATTTCACCCGCTGAACCGCTAGTATAATTTCTTGACATCTGACTAACACTTCCTGGGTTTGTACCTAATGACAGTGGTATATCTGCAGTGTTTCCCGTGGATAAAACAATTCCACTACTCATCCCCATTTGCGATTGAGTGCTCGTATTAGTACTAAAATAGCCTGCTTGATATCTGTTGGATACGTTTAAGCATCCTCTAAAGTTTACATTTGAAATTATTGTTCCGCTTCCCGAAGGAATAAGAATGTCAGATACTAGTTGACTTGTAGAATAAGTAGTGTTGTCTATTGTGATCTGAGCTTCCGCTTGAAGGAGCATGCTGAAAGCAAAAAGTAGGGGAGTTATACGCATTTTTTAGTTTCTATAGTTTGTTATTTGCCCTAAACTTAATCGTATAAGTATTGAATTGAAAAAATATGATGTGATTGACTGGGAAAGGTAGTAAATGATATGGTTTTGGGGTGAATTGTTGGTTTTTAGTGGTGAAATAATTCAGCTTGTCTTTTTGGTGCATAAAAAAAGGTCGCTAATTTAGCGACCTTTCATGGTATGTTATCTTGGGCTTAAGATTAAAACCCAGTCACCCCATTTACAGTAGTATATTTCAATACGTTCTTTTTGTCTGGGTGTATTCTTGCAAATGCAGATTGAACAGCCAGAGTTCCTTCATGGAATCCACATAAAATCAATTTCAATTTATTTTCGTATGTATTCACATCACCAATTGCATATATCCCCGGGATATTTGTTGAGTAATCTAACGTATCAACCTTAATAGCGTTCTTTTCAATTTCAAGCCCCCAATCAGCTATAGGTCCAAGGCTTGGTTTTAATCCAAATAAAGGGATGAAGTGATCAGTCTCTTTTTCGAATTCGCCTTGTGTTTTGTGCTTGATGGTTACGTTTTCAAGATGACCGTTTCCGCTAATGCCTATAACTTCAGCTTCTGTGATTAAATTGATTTTCCCTTCGTCTGCTAAATCCATTACCTGCTGCACTGAATCTAAGTGACCTCTAAAAGAGTTTCTTCTGTGTACTAAGGATACTTCAGAAGCGATTTGATTCTTCGTTAAGTAAATTGCCCAGTCAAGAGCTGAGTCTCCACCACCAGCAATGACACATCGCTTTCCTTGATAGAATTCAGGGTCTTTAATGACATATTCAACACCTTTATCCTCAAAATTCGTAAGGTTCTCTACAGGTGGTTTACGAGGTTCGAATACACCAAGTCCTCCTGCGATCATAACAACCGGTGCTTTGTGCTTCGTTCCTTTGGAAGTGGTCACGATAAATTCGTTTTCAGATAATTTATCAATAGAAACTGCAGCTTCGCCTAAAGTAAATCCAGGCTTAAATGGCTCTGCTTGTTTCATTAGATTGTCAATTAAATCTCCAGCTAAAACTTCTGGAAACCCAGGTATGTCATAAATCGGTTTCTTAGGGTATATTTCGGAACATTGTCCTCCAGGCTCACCTAAAGAATCTATTAAGTGGCATTTTAGTTTTAAAAGCCCAGCTTCAAAAACTGTAAATAGTCCAACAGGACCTGCTCCAATAATTATAATATCTGTTTCAATCATTTTCTTTGATTTAAAAATGCACCACAAATTTAACCAATCTTTGGATAAGATGGGTAGGTTATGTCCACAAAGCATTGAATTAATAGTATTCTACATGAATTTTTAAGGATTACTATTCGATTTTTTTGAACCAAACATTTTTGACACGGTTTAAATTGACGTAGAACCCTGTGATTTCTTTGGCAGTATTTCTAATGTATTTTACTGTTGCAAATCCGGACCAATCGATTAAGTCTTTGCGGATAATATCGATTTCAAATTGTCCGAATTTAGTATGAAATCCTCGAAGTTTATTATCGATTAATTCTATTTTATAGGTAGTTTGTAGTTCCTCACTATAATAATTTCCTGTATAATCTTTCAAGTCAGAAACGGATAGTGATGAATTGTCAAATTGCTTGAAATGTTCTGGTGCTGAATTTGAATCTTGGACAACCATGGTTTGGGTTGATTGATTATACGTTACCTTTACCATAGTTGGAATTCCGTCTAAGTAGTATTTGTATCTATCGATTTTGATAAGTTGAGATTTACTTCCATTATCTCTGATGTACCACAAGGTGTCGTTAATGAATTTAATTTCTCTAGCGTAGTTCCGATTTATGTTCCAATAACGGCCTGAAAAATCTAGTGAGTCGTATTTGTCGTATGATAGTAGTTTTGATGGTTTTGGTTTAGTTGAAGTCACCTTTGATTTGTCTTTAAGGTATAAGCTTGAGATTTTGTTGACTTTAGCATCTATTTCTCGTGAAAGTAAATTGCTTAGTAGTATGATGCTTAGTTTTTCTTTAGGGTAATAGTACATGTAAGAAAGGTATCCAGGGGTTGCCCCCGTATGCTGAATTCTTAAATTGCCGTGATCTTTGTCTAGAAAAATCCCATAAGCATAATTGTTCTCGTAACCATTGGAGAGTAATTCTGTTGTTTCAAGTTTTTTGAAGTTTTTTGCCCATCCTTTTATGGGTTTGTCGAAATTTCGGATCCAAGTGTTTAAATCTATGATGTTGCTATATATGTTTGAAGCACCAATGTCATGACTTGGATTATGAGCAATAGAATAACTATCAGGTCCAACTTGGATGTATGGTTTAGCTACATTGAATTTTGAATTAGCGTTTGATGCATCTACGAAAGTATTATTCATGTTTAGGGGTGTAAAAATGTTTTCTTTCATCCATGAACTGAATGTTGTTTCTGTTACTGCTTCAATTATTTTTGCTAATAAAACGTATCCTGAATTAGAATACATGTATTGTGACCCAGGTATAAAGTTTGTTGCTGTCTGTCTGCACAGGAATTGAAAATCATCTTCAGTTGTGATGGTGTCGCTTTCAGTCCATCCGGCTAAGCCGAAAAATTCAGGTGTACTTCTGATTCCACTAGTGTGATGAAGGAGTTGGTTGATTGTGATTGGATGTAATTCCTTAGATAATTGTGGGAGATATTTGCCAATTGAGTCATTAAAGTCCAAAAGTCCTTTTTGATTTAATAGAACAATGCCCATTGCGGTAAATTGTTTAGAAACAGATCCAAGGTTGAAGATTGTGTTTTTTGTGTTTCTTAAATTGCTTGAGATGTTTTGATTGCCAAAAGCATTGTAATAAATAGTTTTCCCCTTCTTTTGGATGGATATTACGCAGCCAGGTTTTCCGTCTTGATTTAGCGTATTGAAAAGTTCATTTATCTCGGGATTGACGTTTTGGGCATTAACGAATGTGCAAATATTAAGGAGGGCGAAAAGGCTTAGGATACATTTCATATCATTTTGAATTTTGTGATTACAAAATCAAAAATGATCGAATTATCAGGTTAGAACAAAACCAATCTGCATAGGACAATTATTTGACTGTCAAATGATTCTTTTATTCTGTGAAATACAGGCGGAACTACATATTGTTTTTTGCGAATTCCCAGATAACAATTCCAGCGCATACAGAAACATTTAATGAATGTTTGGTGCCAAATTGAGGTATTTCTATAATCTGGTCAGATGCATTAATTACGTTTTGGTCTACACCGTTTACTTCATTTCCAAACACCAAAGCGTAGGTCTCTTTGGGGAGGTTGCGAACATCTTGAAGCATCAGTGTTTCTTCAGTTTGCTCGATGGAACAAATCTTTACATTATTGTCTTTCAATTCATCAATTAATTCTATGATGTTTTCCCGATGTTCCCAACAGACAGTTTCTGTTGCTCCAAGCGCTGTTTTCTGAATTTCCCGATGTGGAGGTGTAGCTGTAATTCCGCATAAATAAATCTTTTGAACATTAAAAGCATCAGAGGTTCTAAAGAAAGTTCCAACGTTTGTCAAACTTCGGATGTCATTCAATACTATGATGATCGGAAATTTTTGTTGTTGTTTGAACTCTTCTTCAGAAACTCGATCGAGTTCCCATAATTTTAATTTCTTATTCATATTGTGGATAACAACTGTTCGTGATATTTTGACAACTGACTCAGCGCCGTTACTTTTACTCTACAAAAATTAAAAAATCATTCGACTTGGCGAAGAAAAAAACAGATAAAGGCGATAAAGAGACGCCACTGATGAAGCAATATAATCAGATTAAAGCACGTCACCCTCAAGCATTACTGTTGTTTCGCGTAGGAGATTTTTATGAGACATTTGGAGAAGACGCGATATCAGCATCTAAGATTTTAGGAATTGTTTTAACGGCTAGAAAAAATGGAGCGGCAGGAGCTGTGGAGTTAGCAGGGTTTCCTCATCATTCTTTGGACACTTATTTACCAAAATTGGTAAGAGCGGGTCAGCGAGTTGCAATTTGTGACCAATTGGAAGATCCTAAAATGACCAAATCAATTGTGAAAAGAGGTGTTACCGAATTGGTGACGCCAGGTGTTTCTTTTAATGATCAAGTGTTGGATACTAAGAAGAATAACTTCTTGTGTTCTATTCATTTCAATAAAGACGTTATTGGTGTTTCATTCTTAGATGTTTCTACGGGTGAGTTTTTAATGACAGAAGGAACCAGAGAATACGTTGAAAAATTGATTCAAGGGTTTGAGCCTACTGAGATTATCTATAATAAACGCGATTCGAAATTGTACGATGAGGTTTTTGGGAATAAATATTATTCTTTTCGTTTAGAAGATTGGATTTTCACAACTGATTATGCTTTCGAAAGCTTGAATAAGCAATTCGGAACAAATTCATTGAAAGGATTCGGAGTAGCACAATTGAAAGATGGAATTATTTCCGCTGGTGCAATTGTACATTACCTCTCTGAAAACCAACACGACCGTTTAGGACATATTACTGCAATATCTCGAATTGAGGAAGACAAATATGTCTGGTTAGATCGATTTACCATTCGTAACTTGGAGTTGATTAGTTCTCCGCATGAGAATGCAACTACGTTAATAGATGTTCTTGATCGCACAAAAACGCCGATGGGAGGAAGAATGTTGAAGCGTTGGATGGTACTTCCATTGAAAGGTTTAAAACCGATTCAAGATCGTTTGGATGCAGTGGATTCCTTTTATAAGGATGAAGATGTATCTTTTGAGCTTCATGAAAGATTAAAGCAAATAAATGATTTGGAGCGTCTAATCTCTAAAGTTGCTGTCGGAAAAATAAACCCAAAGGAGGTTGTTCAATTGAAAAGAACTTTAGTTCAGCTTAATCCGATTAAGGAGTTGGTAAATCAGCTCAATACCGATGTGTTAAAACAAATTTCTGATCGCATTAATCCCTGTTTAGAACTCCTTGAACTGATTGAGAAGATGTTGGATGAAGACCCCGTATTGCAAATAGGAAAAGGAAAAGTGATTGCTGATGGTTTTAATCAAGAATTAGACGATTTAAGAGCGGTTTCTTATTCTGGAAAGGATTACTTAGATCAATTATGTCAGCGAGAAATTGATAGAACGGGAATTCCAAGTTTAAAAATTGGGTTCAATAATGTATTCGGTTATTACTTGGAGGTTAGAAATACGCATAAGGATAAGGTAGCAGAGGATTGGATCAGAAAACAAACTTTGGTTAATGCAGAAAGGTATATTACAGAGGAATTAAAGGAGTATGAATCAAAGATTCTTGGAGCGGAAGAGAAAATTTATGTTTTAGAATCGAGATTATATCAAGATTTGGTTTATTCAATGGCTGATTATATGCAAGCGATTCAGTTGAATGCTTTTTTAATCGCTCAATTGGACTGTCTCTCTTCGTTTGCTGAGATCGCAAAAACAAATCGATATGTTAAGCCTGAGGTTAACGAAGGTTTTGCAATTGACATTAAAGAAGGGAGACACCCTGTTATTGAAAGACAACTAGCAATGGGACAAGAGTACGTTTCTAATGATGTCTATTTAGATAACGACACGCAGCAAATCATGATGATTACTGGACCGAACATGTCTGGTAAGAGTGCATTATTGAGGCAGACAGCTTTAATTTCTTTAATGGCTCAAATGGGGTCTTTCGTTCCCGCTATCACTGCTAAATTGGGATTGGTTGATAAGGTCTTTACACGTGTTGGAGCATCAGATAATATTTCATCGGGTGAGTCAACGTTCATGGTCGAGATGAACGAGACATCAAGTATTTTGAATAACCTCTCTAATCGTTCATTAATTTTATTGGATGAGATTGGGCGTGGTACAAGTACCTATGATGGTATTTCCATTGCTTGGGCGATTGCAGAATACATTCATGAGCATCCAAAGTTGAAAGGAAAAACACTTTTTGCTACGCATTATCACGAGTTGAATGAAATGATGAATCGCTTTGAGCGTATAAAGAACTTTAATGTTTCTGTTAAAGAAGCTGGAAAGAAGATCTTGTTCTTACGTAAGCTTGTAGAGGGCGGAAGTGAGCATTCATTTGGTATTCACGTTGCAAAACTTGCTGGAATGCCGGTTCAAGTATTGGATCGGGCCACAAGTATGCTTGCGCAATTAGAATCTAGTCATGAGTTAACAGAGAAAAGAGGAAAGAAAAAGAAGGTGCGAGAGGCGATTACAACTGAAGTGGAGGATATGCAATTGAGTTTTTTTCAGTTAAATGATCCGGTGCTGGAGAATATTCGAGAAGAGCTAGTTAGCATAGATATCAATACGTTAACTCCTGTTGAAGCGTTGATGAAATTGAACGAGATAAAAAAGTTGACAGGAGGGTAGTATTTTTTTTACTTTTCATGTTGATGAATTAAAAAAGACTTTGTATCTTTGTCGCCCGATGCAAAACGATGCACGGTAAATTTGAAAACAAGCGAGAGTAGCTCAGCTGGTAGAGCACAACCTTGCCAAGGTTGGGGTCGCGGGTTCGAATCCCGTCTCCCGCTCAAGATATTGAGTAAGGCGACGATGATCATCTGTGATAATCTTTCTTTTCCACTCAAGAAATTGAGTGTGAGAATAGTTAATTTGTACTCAGTTTAGAAAATATACCTGTTTATTCAGTCGGAATAAACGAATGCTCGAGTGGTGGAATTGGTAGACACGCCGGACTTAAAATCCTGTGCTCTTCGGGGCGTGCGGGTTCAAGTCCCGCCTCGAGTACATTTAGCCCTGTAACGTAAGTTGCAGGGCTTTTTGTTTTATTCCAATTAGTATAACGGCACTAAATTCCCTTAATCCGTTATTGAACCGTGTTTTGGCGGTTCGACATTTCTCGGTAATTTTACAACATTGAAAAAAAGCCTCTACCATATCAAGAAAATGGATTGTCCATCTGAAGAGAACCTCATTCGTATGAAGCTTGATGGTTACGAGACTATCGTAAAGCTTGTATTCAGAATAGAAGATAGGGAACTGATAGTGTATCATGAAGAGAACGACCAAGATATTCTGTGTTCTCTTGATTCATTGTCACTAGGTGCAGAGCTAGTTAAAACGGAAGAGATGGAAGAGAAAGTCGAAAGTGACTCTAAATTGCAGTCTAAGCTACTTTGGAAAGTACTCATCATTAATTTCGTATTATTCGTTCTTGAAATAACCTTTGGGGTAGTGTCCGACTCTATGGGGTTGGTTGCTGATAGTTTGGACATGCTCTCCGACTCCTTTGTATATGGTCTGAGTCTTTTTGTTGTTGGAGCAGTTGTTGCAAAGAAGAAACGAATAGCTAAGTTTAGTGGATACATTCAGATTCTTCTTGCTGTAATCGGAATCACGGAAGTATTCAGGCGGTATTTCTTTGAGGATGATTTGCCCAATTATCTGATAATGATAGTTGTCTCTTTCTGTGCACTTATTGCAAATTGGCTTTGCCTTTTGCTGTTGCAGAAATCTAAATCAGAAGAGTCGCATATGAAAGCGAGTATGATTTTCACGAGTAATGACATCATTATTAATGCGGGGGTTATTCTGGCTGGTGTACTGGTAAACATATTTTCAGATAGACTTCCTGACTTGATCATTGGTTCTGCAGTATTCGTTATAGTCCTCATAGGAGCATTCAGAATACTTAAACTGGCAAAATAATTATTGACGAATGTCGCTCGACAATACGATAAGTTACTGTACTACTCACCTTGAGAATCTATTGAATAAAGATTGAGGTTTTCAATTCTTAGAAATTGAGTTAGGTTAGTCGCGTTATGCCTTTAAGGTTAAAGTTTGTTATTGAATAGTTATATGTATGCAGAGGTTTACGTTTCAAAAGTGAGATATCGATAACAAAATGAGACAGATATGATCGATTTATCCAATATTGTTTTGAACCGATTCACTAGATCTGTTGGTATCGGATTCAGTTATGCTTCGCCCGACAATTTCCTTAGTTTGAAGGAGTTCACGAAACATTTTTCTAAATGCATTTTTTTCGCTGAGTTCAAACAGTCACTTTTCAATAATTCTGTAAATCTTTCTTTTAAACTTTTTATTTTTATTAATTGATTATGTAAAATAATTTCAAAAGATGTAATCCTTGGATTTATAATTAATCATATTAATTGTAAGTGCGATGCAGTGTCATTTTCATTCTAAATTTCTTTTATTGAGAAATCACAGAACTGAGATGTTATTTCGTGTTAACATTATTGTTCTGGTTTTAAACTGATCAATTTAGGATGAAGTTGATCCAAATAATTTAAACCAATAAGTTTAAATTATTTAGCTTTTCTGTAGGTGGGTTCTAATGAGTGTCGGTTTTTATGATTTTTGTAATTTCCACGGTTCCGTTTGTAAGTGTAGTTTTCATAAAATAGTGACCACTTTCAATATCGTCAAGATAATAGGAATTTAATCCTTTATTTATGGTTTCACTTTTTATGATTGCACCAGTTACATCGAGAATTTCCATTTGTCCCGAATAGTATGAGTCTAATCTTAAAATTGAGTTAAAAGGATTTGGATAAAATAGTAAATCTTCATTTGATTTGCATGTACTAGTTATCGTCGAAGATACGGATGATTCACCGTTAAAATCTGTTTGCGTTAATCGGTAGTATGTTAATTCAGAATTTCTTGAAAGATCAGTCCAGTTATAGATTGATTCTGTTGTAGAGTTTCCTGCTCCTTTTATGATAGCTAATTCTTCAAAATTAATTCCGTCTATGCTCTTTTCAAGTGTGAAGTAGTCATTATTGTGCTCGGTTATTGTTCGCCATTCAATTATATTTTGTGTACCTGAACAAACTACATCAAAAGAGCCTAATTCAATTGGCAATGGAGTTGTTGGTAATGCTGAGGCAATTGTCAAGAATTGCGTTGTGTTGTTTGGTACGTGTATGTTGTTGAGGTTTGACGCTGTAATGATTGAACCGTTAAAATTAATGACAATACCTGAACCATCGCCGTTAGTGAAACATGTAGTCCCTCCATTGGCAAAGTTTCCGTCGTCATCTACCAAGAGGTATAGATCAGATGATGAAACGCTTCCCGGGATAGCGCATCCGTTTAATTTAAAGTCTAAATTTACGCTTGAGCTGAATTGGGTTTTAGTAATTTTCCATTCTCGTTCTAATCTTGAATATAGCGGACAGCTTGGAGGTAATTCTAGAGATGACGATGGGGTAGCGCACATCGAGCCCTGATTATCGCCAAGGATGATGTATGAAATGTCATTTCCAAAAGATGCAGCACTTGCTGAGTTCAAGTCATTACTTGTAGCCAAGGTGTTCAAGTATATTCGGATGGTATCGTCGAAAGCGTGTGATTGCTTTTGCAGTAGAGCTTCATCGTCTTCTCGGCAAAGGCCGATTACATTATTGTGGTAATTACCGGCGAATGAAGCGTCCCAAACTACAGTCCCGTCCGTGGCAATATAATCCCCTTGCGCCCCACCACCTGAATTGCTCAGAGTACTTCCATATTTAATGGAGAGGTAGGTGTGTACTTTAGATGCTTCTAATGGAGTCAATGATTTATTGAATGTTATAATTTCATTTATATAACCATCAAATGGCGCGTTATAGAAAGTTGTTGTAGCACGGCGAGCGCCAAAATATAGGCCCTGAAAACCTGTTGTTGCAGAAGCTCCGCCGCCTGTGAATATTTCAGATTTTTTATACGCAGTCATCGTACCTACACCTGATTTATTTCCGGTGTATGAGATGATGTCTCTTTCAAAATCTTGTGTATAATCTCTGGAGGCATTAGTGCTGTTTCCCGATCCAATCGCTAATCTTCCTGTAGATGTTCCTAATTTTGCTCTAAATTGGATTCCGTCTCTAGGTAAAGACCCAGATTCAATGTAGTTAACAACATGACAACCTCCGCAGCTAGAATTTGCTGGAAGATAATAGGAAGCGAAAAATGAACCTTCATCTGTGCTATTATTATTGTCGAGTAGATTGAGAGCAGCAGGGTTTTCCAGTGCGCGAAGATTGGAGCTGGAGTTGCCTGAGAAGTCAATTGTCATGTTGTAATTTGATGTTGCGTTAGGGGGAGTTTTTGTTGCTATCGGAAATGGTGCTCCTGATTCAGAAAGAGTTATTGCAGACGCACCTGTAGGAAAGGCAGTAGTCCAATTTACTACGTTCCCTACTGTAAGGTTGTCTGGCTTAAACCATGAGGTAAGGTTCGTGGTTCCGATGGCTCCTGGGCTTTGACCAAGAGTCATTAAAATAGAACTCAATAAGAATACAAAGACGAGTATTAGTTTCATAATGTAGCAGTTTTACAAAGGCAAAAATACGTTCTATGCCTATAAAATGGAACTAAAAATCATACACAAAGCATACACGTGAGTGTTACATGTAGTACATTTATTTTCATATCTAAATGATAAACAGGATTTTATCGTTTGAATTCCTTGATGTAATTATTGAGGTTTGTATCGGTAGGTATGGATAGCTTTTTTTTCAATCGATTTTTAAATACTCGAATAGAGTGGGGCTCAATATTTCTGAAAGTAGCAATTTCCTTATTTGACATACCAAGCCTGATGAGCATGATTACTTGTATTTCTGTTTCAGTTAAGTTTTTATGGGCACGGCAGAAATCTATTTTGAATCTTAAATTATCTTCCTTTGCGTCAGATAAGTTTAAAATCTTTGTTTTTTGCTCTTCATTTTTTAATTGTGAATTGACAAATTGAACCAAATTCCTAATCTCCTCATCATTTGATTCTTTTCCCTTTTCGAGCATGGATTTTAATTTTAGTTTTATTTCCGAAAATAGAAGTGTGTTAGAGGATTTGTCATCAATTAGATTCCTGAATTGAAGACGCTGGTTTTCGAGAGTCACCTCAGTTAATTCCATCCTTTTTTTTCCTTGTCTTTTCCATAGTATAAAAAGTGCTATTAACCCGATGAGAAGAAATATGGTGAGCACTAAAGCTATTTGCAATCTTATGTTTGACCTCTCCAGTAGTTCTTTCGCTTGGTTTTCAAGTTCCAAATTTCTGTCAATAGTGGTGATTTGGTCAGTATAAATAAGTTGATTTAATTCTTGCGATCGAATCTCCTTTTTTTCTCGTGAAGAATTAAGTAGTATTCTCAACTCATTTAATTGATCTCTGGCGTCAGAAATCTCCTGTTGATCAGAGCAGCTAATGGCATGATCAAATCTTAACTCACATAGTTTCAGACGATCTTTGTCGGACTGCAACTCACTAAAATTGCGTTGTAATTGCTTGAATCTATCAGTGAGCTTCTCACAAGATTCAATTTTGGATAGGATAAGAAACTTTTTGGTTTGTATTTCAAATTTGAATTCAAGCGGTGAGTTTTTGTAAAAATCACTTGTTTCTATTAAGGCGATATAATCAAGTGCCTTGTCATATAATGCAGTTTCGAAGTTTACGGTAGCGATGTTACTATAAACATTATATAGGTGCATTGAGTCGAGGCCATTTCCATTTGTAATATATAGATCAACAACATCTTGATAGAACATTAATGCTTGGCTATTATTTCCCATCAAGAATTGTACATATCCAATATTGTTAATCAAATACAATTGAGCATCTATTTTCGATGTTCTGGAAAGCGCCTTTCTAAAGTATAAGTTGGCTGAGTCAAGCTCATGAATACTTAAATAGCAAGAAGCCATTTTCGTATATAGTGTTGATTTATTAACAAGTTTATTATGAATACATTTTTTAAAAAAGAAGTTGGCTAAAGAGTAGTTTTCTGAACGATAGTAGCTATCACCAGTCATCATTGTTAAAGTTCCCAATTCCTTATCATCAATGTCAGAGGCGAATTTTGTGATTATGCTTAGTCGCTGGTGTGAAAGGTTGACGAAATCATTTCTATAGAAATAGTATTTCATCAGCAAGTAATGCTTTGATAGAAGCCTTTTTTCGTTTTCATAACGAAATAAGATCTTATTTTCTATGAATAGAACGTATTCATCTAATGGCGTTTGTTTAATTTTTTCTTTACCAAAATACTGTTCTACTTTATCAACATCACTTTTAAATTCGAGTTTATTGTATAGTACCTCTTTACTATTCGCTTCAAACACAATAAAAATCAGAAAAATCAGCTTTAGGATAAGCTTCATGGTTTGTTTTGAACACATATTAATGCTGGGCGTAATTTAAAAATCAGTTAACTCCACAAATACGAAAGTAGTTTTTTGCACCCAAAATAAATAAAATTCAATCAATTTGACTTTGCATTGATCCGTAATTAGGGATTTCGAGCTAATCTTAAATGCCTTAAATTTAATAAGCTAAGAATGGAATTGGCGATTTCAGCTCGCTTAAAATTTCATTACACTAAATTATTGGTTCTTCAGTCAATATTATCAGTAGGTTAAATCTTATATTTTTTTGAGTACCATTTTTTTTTGAGATCGATTTAGCTCAAAATTAACAATTTGGGAATATTTAGATTTTCGTAAATCGTTAGTTTTGTCAGTTCAATTTTGAGCTGTTGCATTAAATTGATTCGAAAAAATGAAAGGGGAAAGTAAATTATTAGAAGTAGCAAAGGTGTTCTTTAAATTAGGTTGCTTCGCTTTTGGAGGTCCAGCGGCGCATATCGCAATGATGGAAGAGGAAGTGGTAAATAAGCGGAAATGGATGACCCGACAGCATTACTTAGATTTGATTGGAGCTACAAACTTAATCCCAGGACCAAATTCAACGGAAATGACGATGCACTGTGGGCATGAACGTGCAGGGTTTCAGGGTCTTTTTATTGCAGGGATTTCATTTATTTTTCCTGCGGTTATTACTACTGGATTACTCGCATTTATTTATGTAGAATACGGTAATCTTCCCAATATAAAACCATTTTTCTACGGAATTAAGCCAGCCGTTTTAGCGGTGATTGCTTCGGCGATTTTAAAGCTGGGTAAGAAAGCAATTAAAGGGTGGGAACTTGCCATGTTTTGCGCCTTTGTGCTTGTGCTGAGTATTATAGGTATTAATGAGATTTTAGTCCTCCTTGGAACTGGCGTCCTTGGAGCATTTTACTTTTATACGAAAAACAAGATTGTTGATTCGCCTAAATCAATCGCACCTTTATTTTTATTAAATATGGGGAGCGCAGGTTTAACTAAATTAACTTCATTAAACGTATTCTTGACGTTTTTGAAAGTTGGTTCAATCTTATACGGTAGTGGATACGTTTTATTTGCGTACTTAAAAGTTGAGTTAGTTGAAACTGGATTTATGTCTAACCAAGAGTTGTTAGATGCAATAGCAATAGGGCAATTTACTCCTGGTCCTGTGTTGTCTACGGCAACATTTATCGGTTACCAATTAACTGGCTTGTGGGGTGCGGTAGCAGCATCTGTAGGGATCTTTTTACCATCTTTCTTGTTCGTCCTAATTCTGAATCCATTGATTCCAAAGATGCAAAAATCTACGTTTTTAAGAGGTTTCTTGGATTCAGTTAATGTTGCTGCAGTTGGTATTATGATCGCTGTTTTGATCACTATGGTTAAGGATACAATCTTCCCTGCGTTTATTTTTGACTGGAGAGCCTTGATTATTGCAATCTTGAGTGTTTTACTTGTTTTTGTTGTGAAAAAGGTAAATGTAATGTGGATTATTGTTGGTGGCGCTGCATTGGGCTATTTGCTACACTTGATTTAAACAAAAGACATGCGTTCAATTGTGAATGTGCTTTTTATCTTTTTTATGAATTGACTTTTGGTTCAATGCAATTTGTGACTCTAACCAAATTACAGCATCTTTTTCATTGGAGAAAGTTTTAACCTTGTACTTCGGTTTAAATAGTTTCATGAAAAAACTAGTCAGCATTCTACTCGGTAAATTGTCTATTACCACAGCTGAACATTTCATCTGCTTACTTTTTACAATTGAAGCCTCTTTTGCCAAGAAATTCTGAGCCTCTTTTGTGTAACCTGCCATCCTTCCCTTGGTATCCATCAAACAATAGATTCCTTTTCCTTTCGAGAATTCAAGAAAAACTGACTCTACTTGTATGGCGTCCATCAATTCTACCTCGTGATCTGGATTGTATTTTAGTTCAATGATGCCAGATTTATGAAGGTGTATTTTAGCACAAGATATTTGTACGGATTTAATTGGTGACATTCTTTTGGTCTTCTGGTTTCAAACTAAAATACATAATTGTTCCGTTTTAATTACTTTTTTCAATGGTAATTGAATTGAAAATCAATTGTATAACTGGAAAAAATTAGAGTAATGAGTGAGATGCAACATTTAGAGGCATTGACAAAGGAAGTGGATGGTCAACTGGTTGGAATTAAAGGTGCAGAATGGAATTAAAGGGCAGATGAAGCTGGTTGTGATGCAGGTTTAAATAGTGGACATAGTCGGATGCAATACTTGATTACGGTATTGGTTAGTTGTCAGAATGATCATGCTCGAGCTGTTGTCGATGAATTGGTGTCAGTTGAAAAACAAATATAAATGCATTAGCTGATTTGAACTTTGATGGATTTATGATCATTTCGAATATTGTATTAAAGGCTCGCGCTCGAAGCTTGTAATTTCTGACAGACTTTTTGTGTTGAATTGTTGGTACCTTTATTGATGAATAATAATCTTATGAAAGTTTTAACTGTAATTATTGTTTTCGCGTTTAGCTCATTCGTATTTGCACAACAAGGTTCTACAGTAGTTGAGGAGCAAGAGGTTTGTCATGATTATATTTCTTTGGACCCAGAATTTTCAGGTGGTGAAACTGCAATGATGCTATATATTACGAACAATTTCGAGTATCCGCAGAGTGCTATGGATAATGTGGAGCAAGGAAAGGTTTATGTTCAGTTTGTCATTGAAAAAGATGGAAGTATAACGGATGTTAAGGTATTGAGAGGTGTAAGTGAAGCAATCGACAATGAAGCATTACGTTTGATAAAAGAAATGCCGAAGTGGAAGCCAGGAGAGGTTGATGGAAATAAGGTACCCATAAGACTAATTATTCCCATTATCTTTAAATTGGGTTAAATGTCAAGGTGTTAAACGTGTATATTACAATGTTCAAATGGATGCTTTTATCGTTGTTCAATCGAGCTTTTAGAGAAATATATTTCGGAAAATCAAGTAGTTTAGGAGTACATTTCACCTGTTGAATTGGAGTATTGTGAAGAGTCAATCAAACTCTAGAGTCGAGTAGTTGAAGATACTAGTAATGATAAACGTTCATTGCGCCTGTCGAAGTCAAAAGTCTCAGATTTACTTAACGCTCTACCTGATAAAACTTCCCTTTGGAAAGTCTAATCTTAATCCCGTCAATTTTAAATACGGTACCATCTTTCATGGATGCTAAGTTTTCTAGATCGTCTTCCATCGTATGAACTGTGCCACCGGTTGCTCTTGCAATTTCCAAGTATTTCATATTAAAATTGGCGTTTGTACCGCATACAATTATGCGTACAGGAATTTTCTTTTTCTTTAAATATTCAAGAAGGAACATATCACAAGGATCTTCCCAATTATCGGCAATCATAAGTACCTTACCTTTGTCTTCTGGAAATTCTTCAATAGCTCTGCAAACAGCTTCTAGGTTGTTCTCATAGTGCTTACCTTTTTTCATGGCTTCCATGGCGACGTCACTTTCTTATTTTATGGAGATAATTACATTCACATTGAACTAGATGTCAGACAACAAGCGTCAAATTATTTCACTTTTTATATTGGTCTTTTTCGGTTGGATCTTTTTGTTGACTCCAATTAGCGAGGTTGAAGTTAGACTTAATGAGTTGAAAGAAGTTAAGAAAGAATAGTGATATTGAATTTTATTACCGATATCATTTTTCGATTTCCAGGTCACATTTTAGTGAGTCTGTTTTCAAAAACGAAATCTAAATTTGTTTTCTTGAATTAGACGATTTTAGAATCGAAATCCTAGAAATAAGCTGATCATCTTTTAAGTATAAATTACATTAAAAAAAAAGGAGTTCCATCGCAGGAATCAAAATATGAATATTATTGTTGGTATATTACGCGTGAGAAACGAATTAATTTTCAAATCTAGCCACGAAGCAGCTGTTTTTGCTTTGCATAAGAATTTCTGAGGCTTGAATTGACATTTGAAAAAACTTAGAATAACTGAAGTTATAAATACCTTTAAATTATGTTAGAGCAAGTTAAATTTAGTGAAAGCGAATTTCAACAGCTTCAATTTGAAATTGAGAGTATCGTAAAAAAAATGAGTTCGGAAAAATTCCGTGCTGAATTCTCTAAAGCACCAATGCGTTTTCTGGAAAGAAATAATTTTGAAGCACTTCACAAAACCATTTCGAACTCAAGATATGCCCAGCGGTCATTAACTTATTATATAAACACATCCTTTAGAAGGAAGCAATATTTTACTAAATGCGATGCCTGTAAGAACTCGGTATATCTTTTGATTCTTGCAATTCTGGGGAAGGCAGGTGCGGCTGTTGCCGGCTTATCAGGGTTTTTACGCAGTATTTTAAACTATATAAAAAGAATGTTTGGTGAAGGACATGATTTAGTAAATTTAACCGAAGGTAAATTAAGGGCAAGAGTTGAGAGCATGTCCCCGATGCAATTGGCGCGTCTCGTTTGTTCTGATATCGGATATTGCGACGCTAATTTTAGATAGTTTTCTGTGTTAATTGATGCTGCTATCTAATAATACTGTCGGACTCCATTTATATTGAATATTTATTTTCGGTATTAATCATTTTTTTCGTTTGAATTTCTTCTTGGAAGATGGGGTTAAAAGCAAATCAAATCGTCGTTTATTGCCTAATATTTGATTTTAATTTGTTCGTCTTTAGCCACTAATTTTTATATTTGAAGGGTTCAGCTTTACATGATTTATGCTGAGTTGAATCAAACCTAAATACACTATTTATGAGAAAGAAAGCGATACTTATATTTTCGTTATTGGTCGTAATTGTTTCGAGCTGCACCACTATTGAAAAAATCGAAATTGATGCGAGAACTGGAGAAACGAAGTTTTATAAAGCTTTAGAAGGAGTTAAGGATTCTTTAGGTAAGGATTCTTTAGTTAAGATTAATCATCAATACCTGAGTAAATCAAAGAATGTTGAAGTAGTAGTCAACAATATAAAGCTGGGAGAAGTTATTTCTATGGAAATTGCTCAGAGTGATATTAGGATTGATGGAGATGAAGCGAAAATTCCTTTTACAATAGGTGAAACTGATGAGACTATTGGAGAACAAGATTTAAATGCAGAGGGAATTGTTGTAGAGGGAGCTGAGGATGGTTTTAAGAAGGATTCATTAAAGATGGAATTGTTAAAATTGGAAACTGCTTCGGATTTAATAAGCTATAGGAGAAAAGCTGCTGAATTATACAATGACGAATTAAGAAAGCGGTTAATTTCCTCGATAGAGGTTCACATTGAAATCTATGAAAAAAGAAATGATTCTTTTGATGATGAAAAACTAGAGCAATTAAAGAATGGAGTAATTGATAATATTGAAAAGTTAAAATTACTTATTCTAGAAATAAACGCTTTTGTATTTGAGCAGCACTTTAATTTTCATCCGAGTAAAGAAAAAATTGATTTAACCATGAAATCAAAAGTGACTGTTAATGATAAAGTGACGGAAAGAGCTATTTATTCTTCTACGTTTTATCAAACTGGAAGATTCAAAATGTTTGGGTCGGTTGGCGCCCATGTACTTTTTATGGATGGGAAGTATGCAAAACAATTCAGCAATAAAGATTCAATAATTGTAGAAAGAGATGGAAGCAATATCCAGCCTTCAATTGGCACCTATTTAAACGCTACTTGGAGATTTAAAGATGGTTTGATGGGGTTTGGAGTTGGTACAGGTATTCCAATTAATGTTGATGGTTCAACAGACTTAACTCCGAATTTAAATTTGTTCTATACCTGTGTTTTTCAAACTGAATATGGAAGAATGGGCTTCAATATTGGAGGGGGAATTAGAAAAGTAAATGGATTAAAATCTGGATTTTACGTTGGTGAGAACATAGGGTCAACTTCTTTGGAAGTTCCCTTGTCATCTTTTTGGAAGCCTGCCTTTATGATTGGAATAAACTACAACATTGGCAGTAATAAGGAATAGAAGACCTTTGCGCAATGTAATAGCTCATCAATAGTTTTGATGAGCTATTTTTTTGATTGAAATAGCTATCTTTCATTTAAAATAACCTCCATGAAGAAAGTACTAATTTTCCTTACACTCATCCCAACAATCTTCTTCGCTCAAGAAGATACGCGTTACTTATATTACGATTATGAGTTTCAAGAAGGAAGTACCCAATTGTTGTATGGAAATAATGTCGTGCTGCGTTCCCGAGATGATTCGAATTCAAAGGCTTTGGATACGTTGCGAATTGGTGATCCAGTCGAGATTCTTAAGAAGTCAGAAACAAGAATGCACCTGAATGGAAAACTGTGGAATTGGTATAAAGTAAAGGCAGGAAAGAAAATAGGTTATGTTTTGGGTGGTTTAATAGCTTTGGATCATCAAGAAGTGAATGGAAAAAACTACTTGATCATTAAAACGACTCGAGATGATAAAGACTTTGCACGAATTCGTGTGATGAGTAAGGATAAAAGTTATTACGGGCATGAAATTGAGCTGAGCACTTCAGTCATAAGCTTAAACGTTAGCGATGGAAAAGGGTTAAAGAATGTAGAAGATATGTGCGTCATTTCAATGCATGCAGAAGCTTGTGGAGTTGTTGGAGGAGAGGTTTATTTGTTCAATAATGGTGATCAGTTGAAAGAAGTTTTTCGAACAGAACATGTCTCAGATGCTGGAGTATTTTGGTTTGAAGAAAATTTGGAGTTTAAAGACAAGGATTATTGGGAAAGTAATGTTGTATTTTATTCCCGTGAGCAAGGTGAATACATGGATGAGAGTCTAGATTGGACCAAAGCAGTGGTTAATGAGGTTAAATTGACTTGGGATGGAGTCAAGTTTTCTCCGGATGTTTCTAAATTAAATTTTGATATTTCTAAATAGTTTGATGTCACATTTTCCTTTGGCTAATGCGTAGTATTCAAATACTGCTTCTTTTCTGATTTCTCAAGAAAAATGGAGATAAAATGTATCTGAAATTTAATCGAAAATTGTAGGGAAGATTTGTTAACTTGTAAACAATGAAGTTTGGGATAAAATTAGTGGCTTTTGTTGTAGGAATGAATTTCATTCTGTCGGCTTGCTCTGGACCGGATGCGCAACAGATGGAGCGTGCCTTTTATTATTGGAAGTCGGGAGATATAAGCTTGTTTGAAAAGCATGTGTTCGAAGAATCGAATGCGAGTAAACTGTATGTCAAGATTTTTGAAATCACATTAGACGATCTTAAAGGAGCTATTCCACAATCCAAAGCATATACTGAGTTCACGGAAGAGTTTTTAGATCGAGCAGAGATTATTCCAACGATTTTTATTGAGAATGATGTCATAGCGAAATCTACAATAGAACAGCTGGATGAATTAGCGAAGAATACTGTTTCGCTAACAGATAAATTCATTAACGATAAACTAAAGGCAAATTCAAGCGATGTATTGAATTGCAGTGAGATTCAAATCGATTGTGATTGGCTGGCATCAAGTAAAGAACGTTATTTCGAGTTTTTAAAAGCAATAAAGAAATATAGTGACAAGCAAATCAGTTGCACGGTGCGATTGTATCCATATAAATTCACCAAAGAAATGGGGGTGCCACCAGTAGATCGTGCCATGTTGTTATGCTATAATTTATTGAATCCAAAAAATCACCCCAAGAAGAATACAATTTTAGATTTAGAGGAATTGAAAAAATATGTTCAAACGGATAAAAAATATCCTTTGCCAATAGATATTGGTTTGCCAGCATATTCCTCATGCTATATGTTTGTCAATGGAAAATTTGATGAGGTTATACATGCTGTTCCTGAAAATTTGGAGAAAATAACGGTTGAGAAAATGGGAGAACTCTGGTACACGATAGAACATGATACGTCCCTAAATTATAATTATTTCAAAGGGGGGCAACAAATTAAAATTGAACGAGTGTCCAATGAGTTACTCATTGATGCAACGGAAATGATCGTGAATAATATTGAATTTGACGATTCACCAACCGTAGCGATTTACCACTTAGATGAAAATGAATTAAATCAATATAAACATGAAACATTGGATAGCGTCTATTTTCTTTTTAGCAAGCGTTAATCTTGCAATCGCATGTGGCGGCTGGTATCCTTATGGAGAAGAAATCCGCTTTAGTTTATTTGACCCAAGTTTAATGGATGATGGAGGAATGGGTGAGTTTTATTATTCTGCTGATTATTTCTCGGACGCATACTTGCATACTGCTTATGATGATCGTAATGTTGATGATTGGTATGCAACCTGTGCTGGAAAAGTAACTAAAGAAGATGTTTTTGAGGCGGTTTACCGACTTTCGACTCTTGAAATTGTGGATAAACACAGCGCGCATCCTTTTGTTAAGCAGATGATTTCTTCAGGTAAATCAGCGCATTTGGAATACCTAGCTTTCGCAAAGAAATATTCTTATCTCAATACGGTTTCATCAGATCCATGGGAGCGCAAAGAGGATGATTTAGAAAACGCACGTGAAAGTGCTATGAAATCAGCGTTAAAGAAAGCGAAAAAAGCGAACGATGATATCTTAAAACGTCGATATGCGTTTGTTGCAATTCGGTTTGCGTTTTACAATAAGGACTTTATTAGCGTAAACACAATTTATGAAGAATTCTTCAGCAATACGAGCGAACTAACTATTGATTTATGGGCGCATTATTATCAACTCCACGATGAATTAAATTCGGCAGAGCGTAACTTTATTGTTGCGCAATTGTTTGCCAAAATCCCATCAAAACGTCATGGTTTATTTTTTATGTTTGATCGAAAGTTTGCGCCAGATGATGTTTTGAATTATGCAAGAAATGATTCTGAAAGAGCAAATGTATTGGCCATGTATGCGCTACGTACGAGAAATCGCCAGTTAAATGAAATTATAAAGATTCATCAATTTGATGCTAACAATGCCTTATTTTCTTTCCTTTTAGTGAGAGAGTTGAATAAATTGGAAGATTGGGTCTTGGCACCAAAGTATACGGCCTTTGCTCCGGTTATGCTGCCTGGAAATACGAATACACGTATATCAAGTTCTTCGGAATTGATAAAGAAAGGAGTAATTGCCGATCAAGTATATGCGCGCAAGTTTTTAGTCTGGCTGAAATCAATAGAATCAAGTGTTGATCCGGACTTGTTTGCAACAACCTCAGGGTTATTGTATTTCATCTGCGATGATGCTAAAGAAGCATTGAATGTGTTAAACCAGTCTAATTTTAAGGATAAAAGACTAGTTCACTGGAAGCAACGCATGGTTGAATTGCTTAAAATTGCATCGGACCAAACTAAAGGAATAGAAGCATTGAATGTGAACTTTTTATTAAAAGAAAATTATAAGCACAGAGATCGATTTGTATTTGTAATTGGTCGACTTTTTGAGTTTAGGAAAGATTTAGGTAATGCAGCATTGTTCTATTCTCAGTTGAATATGGATAGTAGAAATTGGCAATGGTTTGCGTGGTCCGAACCAAAAGGTCGAACAGTCTTTAATGTTTCTTTTTATACAGATTACTTTGATTATTTCGATGCCAACTATAAAGCGAAAGACGTCCAGAATATTTTAGATTATGCCAAGGAATTAAATAAAATATCAAAATTTGAGAAGCTTTCAGCCGAAATCATTGATGACAATCTGCATTTATTAGATTTAATTGGAACCAAGTATTTACGTCAAAATGAATTGGTGAATTCGATTGTGACATTGAAAACGATTCCAACCTCTTATTGGAATTCTAAGGGTACGCATTATGCGGTGTACTTAAGTTCTAATCCTTTCTATGCAAACTTCTATTCTGAACATAATAAAACGGAAGGCGATACAGTATCATATACAAAATTGGAGATTGTAGAGAAATTACATGAAATGCTACAAGATGCTAAAACACAGCAAGGAAACGAACTCGCGAAAACTTATTTTCACATTGCTAATTGTTATTTTAACATGACTACACATGGAAATTCATGGATGATGCGCCGATCGTGGTGGTCTACTTATAGCTATAACACGGTGTATGAAGACAGTGATGAATTTAATAAATGTGAGCTAGCTAAATCTTATTATTTAAAGGCAGCAAAGGCTTCAACTACACCAGAGTTTGATGCTTTGTGTTATCGGATGGCAGGAAGGTGTGAATCGTACAAGTTGTATTTTGATCATGAGTATAATTATAAGATCGATTACCAAAGTCAAGGAGGTTATCGAGAATATATTTTTAATAAGAACTCGTATTACAAAATCCTAGCAAAAGAGTTTCCGCAATGGCGGGATGAACTTGTTACTAATTGTAATTCGTTCAATCGTTTCTATCACTCAATTTAAATGAGGAGAATACAACTTCTTTAAAAAAGAGAGTGAAGGTTTGGGTGTGGTAATGTAATTTTTATAACATGAAAAATATAGTCTTGGATATGTCAATTATCGCGCAATTGTCTGACCCATTAATACTTGAGTCTCTAAGCCATTCGATGTGTTTTTTATAAGGTCTTCTGAAAATTCAATTTTCCCTTTTTCGAAAAGTAAAACAACGGTAGAGCCTCCGAAAGCGAAGTATCCCTTTTCTGAGCCTGATTCTACAATTGAATCTGCTTTGTAGGTTTGAAAAATACTTCCAACCATTGTAGCGCCAACTTCTGAAATTAGTATATCTCCATAGTTTTTGGTAGACAAGGTACTAACACTCCGTTTGTTCTCACAAAAAATTTCAAGACTCTTTTGTAACGCAATAGGAGAAACAGAGTAGTAATGTCCATTTATTATTTCAGTGGTGCTAGGAGTTCCTTTTGCAGGGAAGTGGTAACGGTGATAATCAGTCGGGGCCAATCGAATAATTAGCATTGCGCCTCCATCATATTTTTTAGCTAATTCATCTGTGCCCAAGAATCGTTTTAAATTGAACTCAGACCCTTTAACAAAGAAATTACTTTGGTCAGAAACCTCTTGAAAGGCTAGTGTTTTTCCATCCGCTGGAGAAACGACTCCTGTGCCTATTGGTCGTTTATCAGGATTGACCTTGCGGTAAAAGAAATCATTGAAGTGTTTAAATTTAGAAGCGTCGGTTTCTATATAATCGGACATTTCAATTTTGTAATCTGCAATGAAATTTTGAATTCTTTTCTTTGATGCGTTACTATTCATAAACCA
Organism: Crocinitomicaceae bacterium; assembly: GCA_022447585.1. GTDB lineage: Bacteria > Bacteroidota > Bacteroidia > Flavobacteriales_D > Crocinitomicaceae > UBA4466. The sequence continues at coordinate 897,708 of JAKVAR010000006.1, forward strand.
TCCACCAATGGAAGAAACAACTTTCCTTTTGATTAAAAGATTCAAGGTAGCTTTTCCAACAGGCGATGCATATAACCATTTCATTATTCCCTCAGCCGGAACAGATTCAATACACACTTTATTTGTGCTACGGTCAATAAACTTAATTTCGCTCATGATAGGTTTTACGTAGGCAAAGATACGATAAAACTAGTGTGGCGAATCTACTTTTTGCATTACCATTCTAGTTTATCCTTCAAAAAAAGCGTCTAAGCCTTTTCCTGCAAAGAAATCTTCTTTCCAGCTATTGATTTCTTCCATGGTGTAATTTAGTACACCTGCTCTATTTAGCCTGTATATAGACCTTTTTTCTATTATTGTTAATCCACCATCAATAATTATCCCAAATAAAATCAACTTGGCTACACTATTTTGAATTTCTGGAGATAGATTGTTTACTTCTTTTAAGAAATTGGAATTCAATTGGGGGTCCTCTTTGATCTCTATTTCAAACTTATTCAACAATGAGTTTGCTAAAAGGAAGTGATTGTAATGGAAAGATCGTTTTGTTTTAGAAACTGCTTGCATTGCATCGTAAATAATACGCTTGAACTCTTCATTTTCTTTGAATTCTGAATACAGCAGATTCGTAAATTTATGAATCAATGGCGGCGCCATAACGCGAACACGAGCTTCATTCATCACCTTTCGAGATGCATAAATATTCCAAGCGGCATAAAGCGGAGCGCCAAGAAGATCAACTAACATTCTTAGTGCATATCTACCCAATATTTTCTGAACTAATAATTTCCATAAGAATCCACTAACCGATGCCTTTAACTTAATTAATAGTTGAAAAAGCCAGACTCCTAGCTTTGACAATCCATCGAAGGGGTTGATTCCCAATTTCTTTAATTTCTTTTGTTTTTTTTCTAATCCGACATTTACCAATGCATCGAGGTTGTTTTGTAAATATGGATCAGAATCATTTGGATAACCGCATGTTTTTGCAATGGCACTTACAGCTTTGATATTCAAGAAGGTTAAGTAATATATTTCAGCCAGAACAAGGAGAAGACTATAAGTCCAGAATTCTATCTCTAATTCAATATTCATTTCGATGTAAGGTATGAAGAAGGTTCTTTCAGGGAAAAGTGATTCTCCAAATAGGTTGTAGGGGACATAAAGTAAGATAATTCCCAATGCACCCGCTAGTCCGGCTTTGATGTATGTATTGATTCGAATCTTCTCTAAAACTAATAGTTCATCTTCTGAAAGAATGTAGAGTTCATTCTCATTTGAAGATTGTACTTGAATCGTAAGTTGTTTGAGGGCGTATTTTTCCCAAAAGGACTTCTTTTTACCCATTTTAATGTCTTAGGTAGTTGGAGTAGAGGCCTTTTTCTTGTTTTGTTTTCTCTTCCAGAAAATAAAGAATACTCCAATAGCGACTAGAAGGAGTGAGATTCCTAAAATTGGTCTATAAAAAATCCAAGCCAATCCTATGACAGTAAATGCAAGTGCAACAGTTGCTAATCCAGAAGCCAATCCTGTTCCAAAACCGACAATTGAGCCAATAAACGGGATTAAATCACCAACTATAACTAGCGGTTTTAATATCGTTTTGAAGGCAGCAAACATTAAAATTATTCCTATTAATCTTAATATCCATGTTAACGTTTTATTGCTCTGAATTGCTGATTCAAACATGGTTTCTGCCGAAACATTTCCCACATCTACCATTTGTAGTTTGGTTCCATTGGAAGTTGTAAATGGCTCAAATGTGTTGTTGAATTGCTTCGCAATTATGCTGTAATCGTTTGGTGGAACAATATCAAAGCTAAGACGAATATCTCCCAATTGCGGAGATGTATTTGAACCTTCGCCGATGTAAATCACAGTTTTGACCCCATCATTAATTAAAGTTGCATTTTTAATTCGAGATGTATCAAGTTCTTCTATGGAGTATGGATCAAATGAATTTATTTGACTTAGAATTCCTTTTGGAATTATGAATTTATCCAAATTGACGTTTGTTGCAGATTTAGAATATGCAGCATAAGGTAATTGAGCTGGATTTTGATGCCCATACGGTTCTTTGAATGTATTAGACTTTACTACGGATGGATGCCATTGTTGAACATACTTATATGTCGTTACTGTTTCTTCTCCTCCTCCAATTTTCTTTCTTCGTGTTTCCTCTTGTTCCTCAACCCATTGAAACATTTCAACTGTGCGCTTTAGTTTTAACGCATTCACTTTTACTCCAAATTTTTCATCGACTAATGAATCTGAAGTAACAACGCTTCCGGTTACGTGTATAAGCTTACCATTATTTTCAGGGTTAATCGATTTAGACGCTACACTTAAAACACTGGATCCGCCTTCTTGAAGTCCTTGATGCGTTTTAACAGCACGACCTTCATTGTACCAAAGTAAAATGATTGAGCCGATTAATAAGGCCAATCCAAATAAAATGGATTTTATCGATCCACCTAGTCGAGATATCCAACTTTGACTTGTTGTTTCTGTGAAAGAATTTTGTGGCATTCTAATTTTCGTTTTAATGGGTCAAATATAAATATTTAGCAGTCATTATTTTTAATAAAACTTGGATTTCGGAAAACCTATATTCTTCATGTAGTCTTACTTTCTATTCTATTGCTAGTGAAACAAAATGGAGCGTAGATATCTTTTTGTATTAATCAAATATTATGTATTGCAGTTTAGTTAATCTCATCTATTTTGTTCATCAAGAACTATATTCTTTCCTGCTTTAAACGAAACTTCTTCCATTTGATTTCCTTTTTTTAATGTGAGGGTAACATTTTCTGCTGCGAAGAACTTGATAATACGATAGGTAGACATAATTCGTTCAAAACTTATTTCTCTTCCTTCTTTAATTTTTACATTTTTCCCATTTACAGCTACCGTGTTGTTTGGTCCTGCAATAATAGACGTTAGATTGTTTTCGTTGTCGAACTCATATGCTGCTGGTGTAGGACTTCCCTTTACTGTTATCGTTTTTCCATTAAGATCAAAGGTTGTGTTAACTGGAGTGAATACTTTTTTTAGTTTTCCATTTTTATATATGACTCGACTTAATGGTGGAAATGTTAGTTCTAAAATAGCGTTATGCTTAGACTCTTTAGCCAGCGTTGCTGATACAAATTCACCATTTCCATCAAAACGAATGTCTCTTTTTACGGTGTGGTTGCTTGTAATTTCAGTTGGTTTTCCATTAATTTCAATAATTGTATTTTCTAAAAGTTGACCGGAAGTAAAGTGTTCGCCATAAAAGCTAATTGCAGATTCTGGTTTTAGAGTTAGCTCTCCTATTTTTGTATGAATTATTGTACTTTTCAGAAGAGTCCCAGATATTAAAGAAGCATCTAAGACTTTGAATTTTATTGCTGTACCTGCTTTTAAAATAAAGGAGTTTCTACCAATTGTAAATTCAGCATTTTTATCGATAGTTCCTATTTTTGCTCTGGATCCTGCTGGTTTTATATCCTTTACATAAATTGTTGTTCCGCTAATATTAATAAGGGTATCGCTTTGCTGTACGCTTTCGTTTTTACTCTCGTTTTCTTGCTCAGCATAACAATAAGCGGCTAGCATAAGAAAAATAAGAACGTATACGGATTTAATCATGTTAAGTGTTATTTCAGTATAATTGTTAACAACATTTAGGCCAAATAAACGGACTCTTTTATTTAAAATTAATAAAAGTTGTTTGTTTAAGTGAAAGAATGTGAGTCCAATTAACTACGAATAAGTTATGTTTTTTTATACAAAATAAATTGTTTTTGACCATCATTGCATTAATTCGATTGTTAAATTTATAGAATTGATTCTGTCTTATTTTGGTTATTGATCCATGAACAATATCAACAAACTCAACAAATAAAAAGACGTATTCAACAAATAGTTGAATTATTGATTTTGTGTATGATTATATCGTATATTCCAGTATAATGGTTCAATTGAAATTAGCACTTTTTGTGTTTTTTATGTCTGTACTGCCATGTCAATCTCAAGACAATGGCTGGCATTCTATTACTCTGCCCGAAGGGCAAACACCAGAAATTGACAGACAAAAATCAATATGGACTAAATATGAACGCTCACTTGATCAAACTAGATACTACGATGAATACGATTTCGGAAAGCCAAAATCGTATAGATCATTCCCTAAAGCAAGAAAAGCAAAAGGGACGTTTAAATCATATCCGCTTAAAGTAGATGAAATTTTAGCAATCAAGAATTCCATGCTTTACCGTGATGACTCAAAAATGAACATCAAGTATCTAGACAAAAGCCATGGGTTTTATACAAACTCAGTCAATGGAGTTTTTGAAGGTGATGACGGTCAAATGTACTTTTCCTCATTAGATGGTTTAGGCGTTTATGATGGTGAGAAAATTAAAGTATACCGAGGGAAGAAAGAATTTCCCATTACGGATATCAGAGAAATGTCAAAAGATAATTCTGGTAGGATTTGGTTGAGTCTAGAGCATGGTGTAGCCTACATTGAAAATGGAACTGTGTATTATTGTACAGGAATTTCGAGTCCTGTTTGGCATGTGCGAAAAGGAATTGATAATGATTATTGGATAGGAACTCAATTGAACGGATTGTACCAATGGAAAGATAACCAACTCTATCATTACTATGCGGATAACATGACTGAAGTATTTGATGTCTTTTTTATGCCGGATGGGAAAATGTGGATCGGATTCAATAAGAGTATTGCCTACCTGGAAGATGGAAAATTAAATGAATGGATTTTTGAAAATGGAGATAGAACAGCAAGATCTTTTTTTAAAGATGAAAATACCTTGTGGATTGGATCCTTCGCTGGAGGGATTCATAAATATGAAAATGGGAAATTGATTCATGTATACACAGGTCATGAAAATCGGTCTTTTTATGACGTCAAAAAAACAAAGGATGGGCTATGGTTTACCTGCTATGGGGATGGGTTGATTTTATTAAAGAATGATGGCAACATATACAGAGTTATGCAGTCGGACGGTTTAGTTGATCGTCATTCTTACAAAATGACTTTCGACCGAAATGGGAACATATGGGTCGCAGATTTAATTGGTGGGATTTCGAGAATCGATAAAACCCCTCTTCTTTCATTGACTGGGAGGGGGTTTATGCATAGGATCGTAGATATAAGAAATGATCAAGAAAGAACTTGGTATTTTTCATCAGGAGGAGATTTATGTTTTGACGAAGGTAATATCAGATATAGACTAGATAATGAGGGGAATGCGACCTTTCCAAAAATCAGACATATTAATTGTGGATATCCGATAGCGCATAAAGAAATGTGGTGCGGTTCGTTGGGTCCAGGACTAATAAAAGTTACACCAAGTAAGTTCACAATATATCACCTAAAAGGGTCTTTTTATAATAACGATATTCAAACTCTTCAGTGTGATGAACAAGGTAGAGTTTGGTACTCGAACCGCTATGGTCAACTTCGGTTAATGGACAACGAGATAATATTTGATGTTTTTAAAAGTCCTGAGTTTAAAGGGAAGAATTTTCCACAATTGTACAAGCTCTCTAACGGAAGAATTTTAGCTATAGGTTCCGAAGTTTGTCTATTAAAAGATCTTCAATTTAAAAAAATTGAAATCCCTAACGAACCCAAAGAGCAAACTTATCTTTTAGCGGAAGAAACAAATAATGGCTCAATAATTATTATAGGAACAGAGTCTATATTAGTTTTAAAAGACGATCGCATCACAAATACGATAAATACATCTCTCTTTGAAAATGAAAGGATCCGTCAAATTGCAAGTCTAAATTCGAATGTCTTTCTAATCACATCGCAGTCTGGGGTTTATGAGGTGGACATTCGAAAACCTGAAGAGGAATGGAAGTTGTATAATAACCATTTTGGATTGAATATGCACCTTTCTGATGCTATCGAAACAATAGATGGAAATACGTGGGTCGCACAGGATGGACAAATTTTAGAATTTGACGATCTCTTAATGCCAGAGTCGACTTTTCCACCTGCACTTAGTTTAAGCAAAAAAAATGTTAATAATAAGGAAGTCAAATTAAACGAACGTGTCTTTGAGCAAGGAGATATTATCGAGTTTGTTTTTTCAAATATAAGCTGGGGGCATGATCCTAAAATTGAATATCGCTTAGTTCTTAATTCGAATAAATCTAATTGGATTGGTCTGGACGGAAATAAGCTTGCTTTAAATCAGTTGAATCATGGCGAATACACTTTGTTTGTGCGGTCCAGAAATATGCACAAAACAAGTGCTCCATTAGTTTTTGATTTTAAAATAGCTCCATTTTGGTATCAAATGAGATCCATTCAATTGGGCGGAGCTTGTATGTTGGGACTAATGATATTTATTTTCTTTAGAAGAAGAATACGAAGAAGTCAGCGCGAACAGGTTAAACTCGAAAGGCTGGTAGATCAAAAAACGGCTGAATTGATCCAAGAAAAAAGTGAGGTGGTTAAGCAATTATCGGAAAAAGAACTTCTTCTTAAGGAGGTAAACCATCGTGTCAAGAACAATATGCAAATGGTTTCTAGTGTGCTTGAATTACAAAAATCAAAGACAAAAAGTATAGACTCTAAAGAAATATTGTCAACGGCAATAAGTCGAATTGGATCTTTAGCTCTTGCACATCAAAACTTGTACAAAACAGATTCTTATAAAAGTATAGGAATATTGGATTATGCGATTCAAATTATGGAAAGCGCTACGAAAGAAACCAAAACTCAATTTCAAGTAGATATACCTTCTGATTTACATTTTCATATCGAAAAGGCGCAAGCTCTGGGTTTTGTGCTTAATGAATTAATAACTAATTCAGTAAAGTATGCTTGGACTTCCGCCCAAGAGAATAGACAAATATTGTTTCATCTAACTAAATCTGAAAACACATATCTTTTTACATACAAAGACAACGGACGAGGGTTTAAAAAAACTGATTCTAAAGGATTAGGATCGGTTCTAATTGAATCATTTGTTTCAAGACAATTGGGAGGGGAAATGGAGCAGAGTTCTATTGAAGGTGCAGTTACTAAAATAATAATTCCATGCAATGAAGATTACTTTTTTAATCGTTGAAGATGATGTTTTAATTTCAGAACATCTAAAAAGCATTATTCTCGAAATGGGACATGATGTAACGGATCTTTGTTCAGATGCAAAACATGCCTATGCTTCTATAGAGCGAAATCAACCCGATGTTGCTCTACTAGATATTCGAATGCACGGGGAAGATCAAGGAATTCAGGTGGCAAGTAGGCTCAATAAAATGGGGATCCCATTCATATATATTACATCATTTTCAGATAAAAATACAGTTCAATCTGCGGTTTTTCAGGAGCCGAAAGGATATATCATAAAACCTTTTACACCAGAAGAGATTCAAGAATCTATTCAAAAAGTAGTAGATGAATTTGATGCTAATCATGTAATGTTACGTCATTCTCTGCAGAATGAACAAGTGGCAATTCAAGATATTATCTATATTCAATCCGATAATGTTTATCTGGAGGTTCGTACGAAGAATAAAAGGTACATAATTAGAAACACTTTGTCTGCTTTATTGAAGGAAGTTAATAGTACATCCATTGTGAGAATTCATCGTTCTTATGCCGTGAATGTTTCATACATTAGTCGGTATAATAAGAGTAGTGTATTTATTGGAGAGGAACAATTCCCTATCTCAAGAAAATATAAAGATGCTGTAGATACTATCATAGCCCCCAAGCTTAGCAAATAAAAGCGAAAATTTCCAACTTAACCTTTCACGATAACATTTTAATATTACGTCAAATCTAAGGTGTTTGTATAGTCGTTCCTAGGAATGTTGATATTATACTATGCGGTTCATTAAGATTGAGTTGCTTTGTTTAATATGGTTTAGGTTAAAAATGAAAAGCACAAAAAAATGCCTTCAATAGTATTAAAGGCATTTTTTTGAAATGTATTGTCGAGATTAGATCTTAACAATTTTAAATTCAGTACGTCTGTTTTGCTCATGTTCAGATTCCGAACATTTTACACCATCAGTACATCTATTTTTAATCTGAGATTCTCCATACCCTTTGCCGTAAATTCTTTCCGGGTTGTTAATTCTTGATTTAATATATTCAGCGGAAGCTTTTGCTCTTTCATCCGAAAGTCTAATGTTGGTCGCTGCTGTTCCACGGCTATCTGTATGAGATCCTAGCTCAATGCCTAATGTTGGATTTTCGTTCATTACTTTGACAATCTTATCTAATTCAACTGAAGCATCAGGTCGAATCGTTGATTTTCCTAGATCGAAATAAATTGGTTTGACTTCAATTAAATCTTCGAGTTTTGTAACTCCTTCATTAATTTTATCCATTCTTAGGTCAGACTCTACAGCCAGATCGTAAACCCCTTCTTTGTCTAATAGACGCTCATATGGTCTTGAGATATTCAGATAACCATCGGCTTCAATAAGAATTTCGTAGTTCAAACGTTCTTGCAAAGATTTGTTTTCAATTCCAGAAATGAATTTACCTTTAGCGTCAGTATTAATTTTTTTGGCTGCGCCTGTTGATTTATCAATAATTTTAACACGTGCATTAGGTATTGGTTTTCCGGTTACTTTATCTGTAACTAAACCAGCTAAGGATATTCCCGGATCTTTCGTGATCTTTAAATCCTTAACAATTTGAGTTTCTTTTATTGTTGAGAAGCCCTCTTCAGTGTCGAAATATAAATCTTTTTTAGTCGTTAGCTGATACATTCTGTTTCCTTCTAGGTTGAAGATGTACGCACCATCAGTTCCTGTAGTCGTGTTAGCGATTTCATTACCTTCATTATCACGCAAGTATACTTTCGTATTATTCATGATTTTGCCATTTATGTCAGTAACAATTCCTTTTATGTAATTAACGATTTCAAATTTCTTCGAGTTAGTGAAATAATAGATGTCATCATTTCCTTTGCCTCCGTCTCTGTTTGAGCAGAAGTATCCAGAGCTATGATCACTCGTAATAATGAATGAGAAATCATCAGCAGAAGAATTGACAGGGGCTTCTAAATGCTCAACGTCACCCTCGAGGTGCGCAACATATACGTCCAACCCTCCAAGGCCTCCTGTGTGACCATTAGAAGAGAAAAATAGCATCCCATCTTTGTGAATGTATGGGAACATTTCATTCCCTGCTGTATTAATTTTACCACCTAAGTTTTGAGGAATTCCCCAACCTTCGTCCGTTTTTTGAACCATATAGATATCAGTTCCACCGAAACCTCCGGGCATATCAGAAGCAAAAAACATTATGCTTCCATCTTTAGAAAGAGATGGATGACCAACTGAATAAGCTGGGTTGTTGAATGCAACTAAATGTGGTTCAGTCCAGCCTTTTTCATCATATCGAGATGTTACAATGTTGAGTTTCTTAACTCCTTTAGCATCGTAGTGATTTTGAGTAAATGCTAAAAGCTTTCCATCTTTAGTAAAAGAAGCAGGCCCTTCATTATATTTTTTATTAAATCCTCTTTTAAAGTACTTAGAGTCTTCAAGTTCACCACCATATGTTTGGCTAGCGATTTGTAAATCGAAATAAGGTAGGTTATTAGTTTCCCAAATTCTTTTTACGAAAGTGTTTTTGTCTCTCGTGCTTGCATAAACGACATGCTCATGAAAGAATGTTGGACCGATATCAGAGTGTTCCGTGTTTAATTCCAAATTAGAAATTTTGAACCTCTCATCATCACCTGCTAAAAGGAATCCACTATAGATTAATACTGACGCTAATATTAAATTTTTCATCTTTTCTCAATTAAAAATAACGTGGTGAAATAATATCTTTCTTCCCCTTGTAAAATAAATCGTAACGTAACATTACTTCATGGGAGCCATAGTTATATGTAAACGTTTTGTTGCCATAAGACCAGTCAAATGAATAACCGACTCTAAAGTTTTCTTTGAATGTATATCCTGCTAAGATTCCAATTGCGTCGCTTGTTCTCCACATGGCACCGAGTTCTAGCTTTTTATTCATAACGAACATCGCAGTAAGGTCTAATTCTACAGGTGCGCCAATAGTGGCTTTTACAAAAGTAGATGGTTTAAGTTCAACTTGTTTACTAAGATTGAACGCTGTTCCCGCAGTGAAGTAATAATGTTGCACTTCTTTTGCAGCTAGTGCATCACTTGCATCATTTCTATTTGTCAGATTTTCAGCAAGTAATCTTGGAACAGAAGCACCAACATAAAACTTATCGTTGGTGTAAAGAAGTCCAACACCGAAATCAATAAGGTAATCAAAAGTACTTGCATTCTCAATTGCGTAATCACCAGTTTCCGCTGCTGATAATCCCGTGATGCTTCTGTTGTAAAGAGTTGCTCCACCTTTAATTCCAAAAGCTAGTCTGTTTTTCTTGTTGATTTTTAGACGGTAAGCCAAATCTAGATTACCCGTAAATGCATTCTCTGGGCCGATATTGTCGTTTCGCAACGAAACTCCTATTCCCATGTGCTCGCCAAAAATAGGTGCATTTAATGTTAGTGTTTGGGTCATTGGGGCTCCTTCGAATCCAACCCATTGACTTCTATGAAGAAGAGTGGTAGTCATCATACCTCTGTTTCCGGCATATGCAGGATTTACAGACATCGTATTGAACGCGTAATGAGTAAACATTGCATCCTGCTGCGCAACACCACTTAAGGCTATAATAGCTAGTATCGCTGATGTAAATAGTTTTTTCATTCTATATTTTTTTTGTGCTTCAAATTGAAGCAACTACATTTTAAATTCTTATCGAGTTAAATAGATATATCCGGTTTGAGGGGCTTCATCATTCCCTAAATCAAGAATATAGAAGTATGTTCCTGTTGGTAATTCACCAGAATCAATTTCTACACCTTTTTCATTTACTCCGAACCAGTCGTTTTGATAGTAATCAGCTTCGTAAACTAAATTGCCCCAGCGGTTAAAGATCTTCAAATTGTTTTCTAAATAGCCGAAGATTCCATTAATTACGAAGTAATCGTTAACGCCATCGTAGTTAGGTGTAAATACTTCTGGGATCATAATTTCACAAGATTCAGGATCCAAGTGATTTGGAATTCCATCAATATCACAGTCGTCATCGATACCATTTTCATCTTCATCATATTCATCAGAAGTAAGAATGCCATCTTCATCATCATCAGGGTCTTGGAAGTCAGGAATACCTAGCATATCAGTGTCAGGAAGAGGGAAAGGGTTAGTTTCTTGCTCATCGTTCATCCCATTCATGTTTGAATCAACATAATCATCAACCATTCCATCGTTATTTGAATCGTTACCACCTGCTTCAAGGATATCGTGCACACCATCATTGTCAGAATCTAAGTCTAATATATCTGGTATACCATCTCCATCGGTATCGCCATTATTGGATGCAGTTAACAATTCGTCTTCGTCAGAAATTCCATCATTGTCATCATCTAAATCAAAAAGATTAACAACACCGTCTAAATCTGTATCTGGAGAAACGACAAATGTTATAGTATCTGTTACACATGCGAATGGAAGTCCGTCATCACAAACATCATAGGTTACAATTTCAATTCCTTCCCATCCTATAGGTGGTGTGTACGAAATAGTGCCGTCTCCATTCAATGTCAATACACCTCCTTCCGGAGTTGTAAATGGGAATGTTGGGTTTGAAACATTTAATAAATCATTCTCAATGTCTACGTTGTTTGCTAGTAGATCGATGGAAGGAATGATAACATTTGGATCTGTGTAAACTAATTCATTTCCATTTGACGGATTATCATTTACGCAGTTAACAACAATAAACAACGTGTCAATAATGACTTCTAGTCCATCAGTTACTTCATATGCCACCGTATCAGTTCCGCAGAAATCTTGAGCTGGAGTGTAAGTGATAGTGTTGTTCCCATTGTCTACATAGGTTCCCCCTCCAGTAGTTGTGAAAGTTCCCATTGATAAGTTGTCACCATCAACATCAGAGTTGTTAGCTATTAAATTTACTGAAGTACTGGCTCCTGCATCTTCATCTACGATCAGACTTTCGTTTCCACCAGTTGGAGCATCATTAATACAGTTAACTGTAATAATTAACAGGTCTGTAGTGTTTAATAGTCCATCAGTTATAATATAGCTTACGGTATCTATTCCACAGAAATCTGCATTTGGTGTATAATCGAAAGTGCCATTCCCGTTATCTACAATGGTCCCGTTCGATGGATTAGTATATGATACCATTGTAATAATATCCCCTTCAACATCAGTATTATTTGCTAATAGGTCAACAGTAGTAGTTGCAGGATCATCTTCATTAACTGTCATTGTCTCATTACCTTGCTCTGGCGCATCATTAATACAGTTGATCGTAAGGAAAAGCGTGTCGGTAACAACTGCTGTACCATCAGTAATATCATAAACGATTGTATCGATCCCGCAATAATTAAGTGATGTATAGTATCCAATGCTCCCGTTTACGTTGTTTACTATAAATGTTCCAGGGACTGAACTTGTAACTGAAAGAACACTCAAAGGATCTCCGTCCGAATCAAAATTATTGGAAAGTAAACTTCCAATTGTAGCAGGAGCAAAAGCATCTTCGTCAATTGATAGGTTTTCATTTCCTGAAGTTGGAGGAGAGTTTTGACTACTAGCAGTCAAAATGAATCCCAAAATGAATAATAAACATAGTGTGTGCTTAGCTAGCAAATTTGTCACGATCAATTTATACATTTTATTCTGTATTTTAAATATAGTGGAAAAGCTTGTCAACGCGAATAAGGGCGTACAACGAGCCTTTTTTATCGAAGCAATGATACAATATTTATTATAAATCCTCTTTTTATGAACGCTGCCTTGTTGAATTCGAACTTGATTTCGTTGAATTTGGTATGATTAAGTTTATTCAGTTACTCTTGTAGGTTATGCGCAAGAGAAAAATAGATAAATTGAATAGTATATTTTTGGTGCATCAGTTACTTGGGTGAAATTGCGGGTTCGTTTTTTTGTAAATTCTTAATCTATGACATCTAATTAAATAGTTAGAATAGAGGTTTTGAAAAAAAGTCATAGCGTGCGAATTCTGATGCGTAATTTAAAGTTTGATGTTCCCCAACCTTATGTGTATTTTTAACGTTAAGTAACATTGAGGGCAAACTATGTTGCTCCTTAAAGTTCAATTTGTTAACTTTACGTTTCTAAAATTTTAAATTGCAATTATGAAAAAAATTTACTTAAGCGTCTTATCACTTGCTGTAGTTATGGGTGCATCTGCACAACAAACTGCTTATGTGACTAAGCACGGAAACGATGTTTCTGGAAATCAAACAGCAGCTAAACCAACAATTAACTTGGAGAAAGCGGTAAGTGTTTGGTCTGATGATTTTTCCACTCCATCTAACTGGTCTATTGCACAGTCTGGTGCAGAGAATGTTGAATGGACTATTGAAACAACAGAAGCAGCAATGCCAAATGCTGCTGCAACTTTATATCCATTTGCTTCGGCTTCATTGGCAAACGGGTATGCATTAATCAATTCTGATGGTGCTCCGGGTAATGCTGATGGTAATGGAAATATTGCCTCTACAATTACGAGTACAACTACTATTGATTTATCTACTACGCCTAATGCGATTTTAAAATTCAACCACAATTACAGATGGTGGCAAGAATCAAGAGGGGTTAGAGTTTCTGGAGATGGAGGGTCTACTTGGACTGATTTTGATTTAACGTATACTGTTGCGAGTGGTAACACTTTTCCAAATGGACAGCCATATCCAGACGCACAGAATTCTTTGAATCCACAAGAAGAAGTGATTAATATTTCTGCTGTTGCAGGTGGTTCTTCTGATGTTGTTATCGAATTTTACTATGATGATGGTGATTTTTGGGGATGGTATTGGGCTGTTGATGATGTTGAGATCTTAGCTCAACCTTTAGATGATGTTCAGGTGTTGTCTGCTTGGTTCTCTGGAGCAACTAATGGTGGTTCTGAATATGGAAGAACTCCAATTGACCAAGTTGATACAGATTACATTTTAGGAGCTGAAGTGTACAACTTTGGTGTAAACGATCAAACTAACATTGCTGTTGCGGCTGATTATAACAGTTCGGCGATTACATCTGCTAGTACAGCTGCTTTAATTGAGTCTGATTCTACTGAATTCATTGAAGCGACTGAAACTCCTTCTTTATCTGTAGGAATGTATAATGGTACTTATACTGCAGTTTCTGACGATGAAACTGGTGGTGCGGATTTCGGGAACAATGTTTACGAAAGAAACTTTGAAATTACGGATGATATTTATTCTGTTGATGGTTTGGGTAACCAGCCAGCTTCTACTTTAGATATTGGAGTTATTGGAACAGGTTCTTTTACAGATGCTGAGGATGGTTTAGTTGTTGCGGCTCTTTACCAGTTTAAGAGTGCTTCTGATGTATCTGGAATTAGAGTTATTTTAGATGCTGGTACTGTTGAAGGAGGTGAGATTTATGGATCTATAAAGGATACAACTACATTTTGGGCTGATGATATGACTTCTTTGTTTAATTCTTCAGTTGCTACAGTATCGGCTGCTGATATTGCTGCTGGATATATTGATGTATGGTTCCCATCTGTGATTAACTTGAATGCTGGTGTTTACTATGCTGCTGTTGAGTTATATTCAAATGCTGGTGCAAATGATATCGTTATTGTTGATGATAGAACTGTTGCTCAACCAGCTAGAACGTCTGCTATCTATATCCCAGGAGATCAGTCTTATACGAATGGTACAGGTATCGGTGTTCAGTTGTTGACTGGAAACGGATGGGGTGTTGGAATTGAAGAAAACACGTTAGATGGTGTTTCAATTTACCCTAATCCATCAGAAGGAATAGTTAATGTTTCTAACGATAATAATATGACTAACACAATTGTTGTTTATGATATGGTTGGTTCAGTGGTTTTATCGACTGAAGCTTCTGCTGCTACTACTCTTGATTTATCAGGAAACGGTACAGGAATTTATGTTGTTGAAGTTTCTAACAACAATGGAACAATGGTTGAAAGAGTTGTGATTAAGTAATTATAAATCTTTTGATTAAGTCAAATAGACTTATACAAGATAAAAAAGGGAGTAGCTTAGCTACTCCCTTTTTTATGGCCTAATGACAACTTTGTTTATTTTTGTGAAAAATTAATAACGATGAAAGCATATGTATTCCCTGGTCAGGGTGCTCAATTCTCAGGAATGGGTAAGGACCTATATGACAATTCTCCAATTGCTAAGGAGATGTTCGATAAAGCAAATGAAATTCTTGGATTTGAAATCACGAAAATCATGTTCGAGGGTACGGCTGAAGAGTTAAAACAAACAAAAGTAACCCAACCAGCTATATTTTTACATTCAACAATTTTAGCTGCAGTTATTGGTGATTCGTTTAATCCATCAATGGTTGCTGGACATTCTCTAGGAGAATTATCCGCTCTTGTAGCCAACAAAACATTAAGTTTTGAGGATGGTTTAAAATTGGTTTCAAAAAGAGCTCTTGCAATGCAGGACGCTTGTGAGAAAGAACCTTCTACAATGGCCGCAATTATTGGTTTAGATGATAATGTTGTTGAAGAGGTATGTGAAGCTATAGACGGTATAGTTGTTGCTGCCAATTATAATTGCCCAGGTCAATTAGTGATTTCTGGTTCTGTTCCTGCTGTTGAAGAGGCTTGTGCTAAGTTGACTGATGCTGGAGCGAGGAGAGCTCTTATGTTGCCAGTTGGAGGTGCGTTTCACTCGCCACTAATGGAGCCTGCACGGGAAGAATTAGCTGCAGCTATTGAGGCTACTGAATTCAAAGCCCCGCTTTGTCCTGTTTATCAGAATGTTGTTGCTAGCCCTATTTCTGATCCAGCTGAAATTAAAAAGAACCTAGTTGCTCAGTTAACAGCTCCAGTGCTTTGGACACAAACCATGCAAGCTATTATTGCGGATGGTGCTACTGAAGTGATTGAAGTAGGTCCAGGTAAGGTGCTTCAAGGATTGTTTAAAAAAGTGGACAGAAAATTTTCATGTTCTAGTGCAGAAATGGCATAAACTATTATTTATAAGGTAAAAAAGCTCACAACAATGTTGTGAGCTTTTTTTTTATCGTTTTTATGGAAATTGAAAAGCACATGCATCTTACTATAAAGATTTCAAACTTAAAATGAAAATTATGAAAAATTTAATAATGATTGTAGCGCTGTTTTTTACAGGTGGTTTATTTGCTCAAGGAGCTTTAGGGGAAGTTATGGGGACAGTTTTGAATAAAGAGACAGGACATCCAGTTTATGGTGCAGTTGCATACATTGAAGATAATGGGAGTGTTTATAGGGCTATAACAAATCCTGAAGGGAAATTTAGAATTAGCGCGGTCCCAGCAGGGGAGTATCTTTTAAATATTAAGCAATATGAAGATACGATGAAGAATATTCCAGTAAATATCCCTATGGATGGTTTTGATCAAGTGGGTGATATAGCTTTTGTAAGCACTGTTGTGACAAAGGATGCTCTTATCGTTTCATACGATCGTAATCAACTTAAAATGATTGATGGTAATTTACCGGTAGCAACACTTACTTCCGAACAAATTGATAAGTCGCCAGCGAAATTTGACGTGAAAGGATTGGTGTCATCAATGTCATCCGATGTTAGGCAGACTCATGATGGGGAGTTGGTTTTTAGAGGTGCAAGAAAAGGAGATATGCTATACTTAGTAGATGGTGTTAAGACGAGTCGGATTGGAGCTGTCCCAGGTGTGTCAATCGGAAGAATGATGGTGTATACGGGGGGGCTACCTGCGAAATATGGCGATACCTTAGGCGGAGTCGTGGTCATGGAATCTAAAAGTTACTTTGATCTATATAGAAAACACAGAGCACAACAGATTAGAGATGGGAAATAATTTCATATGTTTCAAAAAAAGGGCTGTCATTTGACAGCCCTTTTTTTGTTATTTGACAGTTGCTAAGTATTTTTTTAACTCTTGTTCATTCTCTTTTCGTAGTATCATCAAGCGATCATCAGATTGAATGACAATGTACCCTTCAAGTCCATCAATTAATGCTGTTTTACCTTCTGGAATATTCACTATACAATCTTTTGAATTGAATGTGTACACCTTATCTCCAACAATTGCATTTTCATTTTTGTCTTTGTTTAAGTGAAGGTCTAAACTGCCCCATGTACCTAAATCTGACCAATCGAAGTTAGCTAAAACAACATCAATGTTTTTAGCATGCTCCATAACAGCAAAATCAATCGAAATATCTTTACAAACTGAAAAGGCGTGATTCACGTTTTGTTGCTCTTGCTCTGATTTATACATGTGTAAATTCAATCCAAATAAATCATACAGGTTTGGCTGAAACTCCTTTAATGCATCTAGTACGGTTGAAGATTTCCAAATAAAAATTCCTGAATTCCAATAAAAATTCCCGGAAGAAAGAAATTGTTTTGCTGTTGCTAAATCTGGTTTTTCGCGAAATTGTTTAACCTCCATGACATCATTTGCTCTAGTGTCTTTATTGGCTTCAACTTCAATGTATCCATAGCCAGTATCAGGCCGTGTGGGCTGAATTCCGATAGTCACGATTCTTCCTGATACAGCTGAGATAATAGCGGTTTCAATAGTATGTTTAAAATTATTTTCCTGGATGATTAAATGGTCAGCTGGAGAAATAACTAATGTTGCGTTTGGATTTATAGAGTGGATTTTGGCAGCCGCATAAGCAATACAAGGTGCTGTGTTTTTACGTTCAGGCTCAGTAAGAACTTGCTCTGGCTTTAGTCCAGGTAGTTGCTGCAAAACCATATCTTTATATTGCATATTGGTAACGACAAAGATGTTTTCCACCGGGGATACATTGAGTAGTCGGTGATAGGTCATCTGAATCAAGGATTTGCCAATCCCGAGTACATCTAAGAATTGTTTTGGGTGCTCAGGAGTTGACATTGGCCAGAATCTACTTCCGATTCCGCCAGCCATTATTACGCTATAATTATTTTCCATCTTTAATTTCTTTTACTTGCGCCAAACCATGGACAAGATATCCCTTATTAGAGTCTATTTCAGTGCAATAAAATCTAGTTCTTCGTAGGTTTCCTTTGCGAAAAAGTCTGCCGTTGAGATCAAAAATACTGTTTTTATCCAATGACTCCAGTGTATCTTGTTCCTCATTCTTTTCATCATACCGAATTAATGTTCTGTTTAAGTTAACATCAGAGCAAGATGAGGCCTTAACATTTATAAGTGAATTCAATAAGGCAGTTTCAATATCTTCTGGTAATTTTTTGCTTTCGATTGTTGGTAAAATCAGGTTCGAATATATGTCTTTCCACTCTTGTCCATGCGCAGCAACATAGGGTCCATTTTCTTTAAAGTTTATTAAGTGCGCAAATTCATGAAGTGTAGTGATTAAAAAGGAGTATTTGTTAAGATCACCATTCACTGTGATTTGAGGTTTTTCAGTTCTGCTGTTGACCCTGAAATCGCCAAGTTTAGTTTTTCTCGGTTTTACAATTTTGAACGTAACTGGATGAGTGACCAATAATTCCACAACCATGTCGATAAATTCTTCAGGCAGGTACTTCGAGAGTACTTTTTGATATTGTTCTCTTTTAGACTTCAATGTATTCAAAATTAGAATTAATTTAATCTAGAATTCGAATAAATGAATAATAAATTGTCAGCATAAAAAATAGAATTAACTTTACGTGTAGTGATAAACGTTGTGAAAAATATTGGTAAGTTCATCCAAATGCTCTGGATAGTTTTTTCAAAGCCAGAAAAATGGGGTGTATTTAGAAAAAGGTTGTTTGATGAAATTCAAATAATTGGAATTAACTCATTACCAATTGTTGCGCTGATGTCTACTTTTATGGGGGGAGTGATTGCGCTTCAAACCGCATCCAATATGGATTCACCGCTTCTGCCAGAATATACCATTGGTTATATCACAAGATCGAGTACAATTCTCGAATTTTCACCTACAATTATTTCGTTAATTTTAGCAGGTAAAGTAGGATCGAATATCGCATCAGAAATTGGTACAATGAAAACAACAGAGCAGATTGATGCCCTTGAAATTATGGGCGTGAATAGTTTGTCTTACTTGGTTTTACCTAAGATTTTAGGAGCTGTTTTGTTCTTCCCAATCTTGATTATTTTCTCAATGGGATTAAGTTTAGTTGGCGGATGGTTATCATTGATTATGTCGGGTTTAGGTTCTACAGAAACTTATCTACTGGGACTTAGATCCTTTTTTGAATTAAGTAATATATTTTATGCACTGGGGAAAACGGTGGTATTTGCATTTTTGATTGTTTCAATCGCGTCTTTTTATGGTTTTTATACCAAAGGTGGAGCTTTGGATGTTGGAAAATCGGCGACACGTGCTGTTGTTAGCAGTAGTATCGCAATATTAATAGCCAATTTCTTATTAACTCAAATGCTGTTATTATGATAGAAGTAAAAAGAGTTAATAAATCATTTGGAAAGAATCATGTTTTACATGAAGTTAGTACTCAGTTTGACAAAGGAAAGGTCAATTTAATTATTGGACAATCAGGTCAAGGTAAGTCTGTTTTGACCAAATGCCTCGTAGGTTTGCATGAGCCGGATACTGGAGGTGTATTTTACGATGGAAGAAATTTCACTAAAATGCCTCGTAAAGAAAAGACTAATGTCAGAAAGGAAATTGGGATGTTATTTCAAGGTTCCGCGTTATTTGACTCTATGTCTGTTGAGGAAAACATTATGTTTCCTTTAACCATGTTTTCATCAATGACTAAGAAGGAGAAGTTGAATCGTGTAAATTTTGTTCTTGAAAGAGTAAACCTGGAAGGCAGAAATAAATTATTTCCTGCAGAATGCTCTGGCGGTATGCAGAAACGTATTGCAATTGCACGGGCCATTTCAATGAATCCTAACTTTTTGTTTTGTGATGAGCCTAATTCTGGTTTAGACCCTAAAACTGCAATTGTTATTGATAATTTAATTCGTGAGATTACTTATGAGTATGATATGACGACCGTTGTAATCACGCATGACATGAACTCTGTGATTGAAATCGGAGACACGATTTTATTTATCCATAATGGAAGGAATTGGTGGCAAGGGGATAGTAAATCTATCATTACAACGGAAAACCAAGAGGTGGTAGACTTTGTTTATGCTTCAGATTTTATGAAAGAAATCCGTTCTTCAATTCAAGATAAACGAAGCTAACTGGACTTATTCAGGATCATTCAGGTATTTTTGGTTCAATTGTTTTTTAGATTTAACCCCGAGATTTTTTAGCTTTTCTGCGGATCTAGTAAGGTTGCCACGTCCGTCTTTCAGTTTAGACATAGCATTTTCGAATGCTGAATTTGCTTCTCTTTGTTTTGAGCCAACTTTTTCAAGGTCATCAACAAATCCTACAAATTTGTCATATAATCTTCCCGCTTGTTCTGCAATTTCAAAAGCATGTTTGTTTTGCCGTTCTTGTTTCCATAGTCCTTCAATTGTTTTTAGTGTTGCTAGAAGCGTTGATGGTGTTACGATAACTACTTTTTTATCCCAAGCTTGCTGATATAGCATTGGCTCTTCCTTCATGGCTAATGCAAAAGCAGATTCTATAGGCATAAAAAGTAGGACGAAGTCTGGAGAGTTTAAGTCGCTAAGGTGAGCATAGTTTTTCGCACCCAGCCCTTTGATATGTGCTTTCATAGAGGTTATATGATTGCTTAAAGCATCTTGTTTAGCCTCATGATTGACTTCGTTTATATAGCGTTCAAAAGCTTTTAGCGATACTTTTGCGTCAATAATAATATGTTTGTTCCTCGGTAGTTGAATAACAACATCTGGCCTGAATACTTCATTATTTCCGTTTCTGAAAGAAGGTTGAATTTCATATTCTCTGCCTCTTTCTAAGCCACTAGACTCTAATATTCGCTCTAGTGCAAGTTCTCCCCAGTCTCCTTGTGTTTTTTGTTCTCCTTTTAATGCATTTACCAAGTTTTGTGCAGTGTCATGCATTTGATTATGCTGCTCAGAAAGTGTTTTGATTAATGTTTCCATATTGGCAAAACGCTTGATGTCATTTTCGTTATTTTCAGTAAC
This sequence comes from Crocinitomicaceae bacterium, assembly GCA_022447585.1. GTDB lineage: Bacteria > Bacteroidota > Bacteroidia > Flavobacteriales_D > Crocinitomicaceae > UBA4466. The sequence continues at coordinate 918,823 of JAKVAR010000006.1, forward strand.
TTTTTTTTCAAAGGTGTCTAACTTCTCCTTCAAGGGGGATAGTATTTGTTGAAGTTGATCATGACTCTCTAATTTTAAGGCTTCGTTTCCTTGGGACACAATTTCTTTACCGACTAATTTAAGCTGCTTTTTAAGCTCATTTTGTTTGTCAACAGCGGTTTTTTTTTCTAATTCTAGAATTCTTTCCAATGCCTCCTTGTCTGAAATGGCTTTGATACTCTTTGTTTTAAATTCATCAAGATTCGAGTGTAAAAGTTCAACTTTCGATTGTAGTTCAGTTTTCTGTTTTAACTCATAAATTGATTTCGAATAAAACCAAATGGCTGCGGAAATGCTTATTGTGAGCAAAACAATTAAGGAAGTAATAAGCATAAAATGGAGTTTAATTAAAAGTATACATTATAACCAAAATGAACCTTACTGTTACTAAAAAGTATTGGGTTGTTTTGCTGTTTTCCAAGGGCATAGGATATGGAGAATACTCCAAAGTTAGTACTAAATGCGAAGCCTAATCCAAATCCTAAAGGGGTATCTTGATAGTATATATTACTGTTGTTTTCGTACCATGTTTGATCATAGAAGGCGAAAACATAGGAATTTTTATCGAGTAAGAACCTATATTCTATAGAGGTAGTTGATTTAGTCGTTGCGAATAATTCGTCTTCATTGAAACCTCTTTGATTGGAAAGTCCGCCATATCTAAATACTTCGTTTTCGAATATTTCATCTGCAGAATAGAATTCTGTCAAATTAGATAAATGTAGAACATGTCTTTTATACAGTGGGATGAAGTAATTAATACGAAGTTTAGACTTATATACAACTGAGCTTGCTTCAAGAGTTGTGTCGTTAATTTGTGATTTTCTCAGTCCTACATTCCCTTCTATGAGGAGACTTAAACCTCGAGTTGGATTTGGTAAATAATCAAGTTTGTTAGAGCTAAATGAAAGTCCATAGCTATTTGTTTTGGTATTCCCTAACTTAGAAAACAAAGGATTGTTTAAGCCGCCGGAAAGTACACTCGAGTTCGTATTCCGATAGAATGCTTTTAAATAACTCCCTCTCTTTAAAAAGTATTGGATACCAATAGCGGTATTAAGTTCTAAAAAAGATGTATCACGTTTATAAAGGTCAAAAGTTCCGTCAAGTCCAAAAGGCGTATTTAAAAGAAAAGGATAGTTGACACGGGCATCTAAGGATTGTGTTTGAGCTTGAATACTTTGCCATTTCACATCCAGAAGTTCTCCTCGATGCAGTACGTCCTGGAGTTTGAGTTTTAATTCACCTGTGAAGCCGAGTTTTTGGGTGGTTGGATCGGGTTGAAATCCTACTATACCATTGAAAGAGCTAATCTTAATTGATTCCAGATAAATGAATAATTCTGCACCATCTTTAGTAAATAGTATTTCGGAAGGTTTAATTTCTTTGAGATATGCAATTTGTTCTATTCGCGGAGATACGTTGTTTCTTATAGATTCAGTATAGTATGAACCTAATTTAATCCCTAGTAGATTTGAAATGAATTTTGGAGATATTGAAGAATCACCTCTAACGTTGATTTTTGTCCAGGTGTAATAGGGGCCTCGCTTGATAACGATTTGTGCCTTTAGATTACTACCTTCTATTTTAGTGTTTTTCAGCTTTATTCGCGCAAATGGATATCCATTATTCAGATAAACGTTCATAATTTTCTGCAAGAGGTCGTTTACTTCTCCAGGTGTAAAGGCTATTTGACTGATTAGCTTTTCATTTATTTTTTCATGTTTCTTAATAAATTTCAATTCCTCTTCATCTATTTTTAAATCACATTTCTCAAATTTTTCACCTAAGTAAAAATTTAGGGTTGCAGTTTTATGATTAAATGAAAGTTCATCAACAGACGCAAGAATATATCCTTTCGAAATCGCACTGTTTCGCAGGATCATAGTATATCGCACTAGGGAAACACTATCTTTGAATTCTGTTTTAGGACGTTTTATAAACTGTTGATAACTATTGTTTTGGAAATTAATTTTATACCGTTTTTGCCCAGTTGATGTGAACGATAATAAAACCATGAAAAATAGAAGTAACCTGCTCATTAGACGTATTAACGAACTCTAATTTAGTTTATTTCCTGTAGAGAAGTTTCAATTGTGAATAACAAAATTATAGAAATGATGTAATTTATTGTAATTTTGTGGTTATACTTACAGTGAAACAAACTAGAACCTTATAATAACGTTTAAAAACAACAATCATGAAAAAACTTTTGGCCTTGACATTAATGGGATTGATGCTAACAGCAGTATTAGCTGCTTGTGGATCATCAAAAGGAGGACACTGTGAAGCTTATGGTAGTGTAGACCAGGTAGAGAACAGTGATTTAGCTTCTTTGTAAAAGAATCTCACCTTAACTCAGGGTCATCGTAAGGTGACCTTTTTTTTGCGTTTAACTTTTGAATTATTGATTGAAATTGAATAGAAAAAAGCCGAACTGAATTTCAGTTCGGCTTTTAATTTAATATGGATTCAGTTTACTCTATTGAGTTACTGTTGTTGGTGCATAATCAATTGTATAGGCTGGTAATACTTCAGTTAAAACCCAGTTCTCTACATTATAAGCTTGCTCACATGTAGAACAAGTTGTAGCCGTAACTGCATATGTCGTCGTTTGTAAATTATCGTTTACAGTTACAGATCTGTTAAAGGAAGCTTCACAGTTAATTACCATTGGAAGCCCAATTACATTGTACTGAGAGTAGTCAATTGCCTCACGGGTTAGGCCACCATCAAAACTCACTTCAAAACTTGAAGCGTAGTTGCTTGCAGCTGTAATGTGATAATTACCACCAAGGTTACTCATAATTCCCCCAGATTCAGGATAAATAATTGCTGTTGGGTGTATTAATCCTGAATTCACGTCTGTTTCGGCAACAGAACATTTCTTACAAGAAGAAGTGCTAAATAATACGATTACGGCTAATAAAAGGCCCAGAATGAATGGTTTTTTAATACTCATAAATATTTCAATTTGTAGTAATTAGTGTAAATTTATCGTTTTTATTCATAAAAAACTATTTTTTCCGTAATTCGAAGTTCTGACCAAGATATACCTTTCGAACTTGTTCATCTGCTGCGAGTTCAACTGCTGTGCCAGACTTCAGAATATTTCCTTCAAAAAGTAGGTATGCCCTATCAGTAATTGATAATGTTTCTTGAACATTGTGGTCTGTGATGAGTATTCCAATATTTCTCTTTTTCAATTCTGAAACAATGTACTGTATATCCTCAACTGCAATTGGGTCTACTCCAGCAAATGGTTCATCGAGAAGAACAAATTTTGGATTTGTTGCTAGGGCTCGCGCTATTTCTGTTCTTCGTTTTTCCCCACCAGACAAGCGATTACCCAGGTTTTGGCGAACATGATTCAAGCTAAACTCCTCGAGTAACTGTTCTAAGCGCTCTAGTCTTTCTTTCTTGTTCATGTCTGTCATTTCAAGAATAGACAAGATGTTATCTTCAACTGTAAGTTTGCGAAACACAGAAACCTCCTGAGGTAAATAACCCAGTCCCATTTGTGAGCGTTTGTACATTGGAAAAGAAGTAATTTCAATATCATCCAAAAATACCTGACCTGAATCTGGTTTAACCAAGCCGACAATCATGTAGAAAGATGTTGTTTTTCCTGCGCCGTTAGGACCTAGTAATCCAACAATTTCTCCTTGGTTTACCTCTACAGTTACACCTTTTACAACATCACGTCCTTTATATGATTTCTTTATTTCCTTTGTGTGCAGTTTCATTTTCAACTTTAAAAATTGATTACATACTTAGCTCTAATACCAAAAGCCTCAAGATCTGTTACTTGTATTCCCGGATCTAAATGTGTTAACCTCCAAAAGACATCAACTCTTCCCAATTTTAATATATTTTCAATACCTAAACCAACCTCAACATATGGTACGTTTCCAAATTGTTTAGCGAAATCAGGTAATCGCATTTCTGTTTTATGACGATCAGATATTTGTCCAAATACTGCTCTCCCTGAAGTTACTAGACGGAGTTTTGCTTTTCTAACCCATGGTATTCTGTCAAAGAAGAATCCATCCCAATGGTTCTCAATAATTCCAGAGATGTATTGATCTGATACAAACTCAAAAAAGTTCATCTTATTAAACCCGTCGTCCATTAACCAATAAGATTGATTCCCTTCATGAACCTTTAAAAATGGATAGGCTGCATTACCAAAAATATATCCAGCGTTAAAGCCATATCTAATTCTACCCAAAATTCCAATCGGAGCTGTGTGTTCCAGGAAAAAATCAAGTTTTTGATAGTTGTAATCTCCTCCTAATAAGTCTTTTACGCCAAAGATCCCTTGTATTGATATGATTGGAAACCTACTTCGAATCGATTTTCTATCGAAAGCACCGGCAATAAACTCTTCATTTTTCGCCCATCTATATCGAGCAATAAACTCTGTTGTTTGTAGTCTGGTAATTGTATCATCAATGTTACTCGCGTTGTTTGGGCGTAGGAAGTTTGCTCGGCCAATAGCAGTATATTCCTTCCATTCAAAGCCACCATATAGAACAATGTCCTTGTGAACATCTTTTTCTAAGTTAACACCAATTTTTTCAACAAATGTGAGTTTGTCTAGCGGTCCTGTGCGCAATAACGCCCCGAAGGTAGAACCTATTGCCGCCGCTGTTGGGGATTGACCAATTTGTTCTAAATCATATAAATAGTAGAAGGCTAGTATTCCTCGTTTCTTTGGGGTAATGTTGAATCGAAGTGTTCCACCGTACTTAAAAGCTTTATCTCCAAATCCATAGGCAATGTTCCCTCCCAGTTCAACTCTTCGGCTAAATTTATTGGATGTACGCAACGCCAATCCTAAACGAAAATTCTCAACTGGATTAAAACTGATTAATGAAAAAGCACTCCCAATTTCGATTTTGTTAACGGGGAAGTATCCGGTTGTAAAGAGGTATAAAGTATTCCTCATTGTTTTGAAGAACTTAACGTTTTCCAACGAGTCTATCATTTCGTTTATTCCTTCTTCCTGTGGTGCAAGAGGTTCATGTCGAATTTCTGCCCAATAAGCATCATCCCTTTCTGTGGCGCCTTCAGCTACCTCAACTGTAGAGTTAGACTTGTAAAAATTGGCAGGCCTATCTGTATTGATTTTATAATTTCTACGCGTTGAATTCTTCCTTCCGAATAAACCGTATACTTCTGTCTTTTTTGTGATTTTCAAATCTGCGAACATCTTTTCATCTGTCAACATCCATACTTCTGGTTCAACTTGATCAAAATGTTGTTCAATATACAAGTCTTGTACGTAATTGATATTGGTCCACGGAGCTATGTTTGCTTTAAAGGATTTCACAGCATAAGTTGTATCGTGAATCCACATTTCACCTTCAAAGGTCATATCGCCCTCTCGTTTTGGAGTGAAACTCAATTTATAACACCAGTAATTGTCGATGAACGTAGAATCCTCTAAATAGAATCGGTAGTAATTGCGCGCAAAATCAGAAGCAGGACTAATGAATGATTTTTTGAATAAATTAAAATTGTTATCGTAAATATTTATATCTAGATACATGTCACCTAGAAATTGATTTAACTCAAGGTTGTCAATTCCACTTACTTTGGTTGCTTTAACAATTTCTTTCTTCCGTTTAGGTGATTTATTGTAGTAGTAATCAGACACCGATTCACTTAAAATTACAGGTAAGAAGTTTTTACCGCCATCAGTAGAGTCAAGGTAACTCATGATTAGATCTAACCGCTTTACGATTTCTCTGTCCTTGAACTTATCATCAATATTATTAATGTCTAGTTGAACTTTATTATACACTTCATACTCGAAAGATGCTAACTTTTCTTTATTGTTAATTTTCTTGTTAGCAATTAATCTTTTATGAAGACGAGTAGATGGGAGCTCGTCCGGTGCTTTAACCAATACTTCATCAAAATCTGTAGATAAAACAGGTAATTCAACATTAATGATTTGTTCTAAGTCTAATTCGACAGGCTTCGTTATTCTTAAGTATCCAGAGAATGAAAACACCAAGCTATCCGTCGCGTAATAGGTGTCAAGTTTATAATGACCAAGAGTGTCTGTGAATGTGCCAATTTTTGAATCTTGAAATCGGACGGTGACAAAAGGCATTGGGTCACCTGTGATTTCATCACGCACAACTCCTTCTACTACCGTCTTTTGAGAGAGAGTAGTCAGAGGAAAGAGGAGGAGTAAAAAGAGTATTATTGTTTTCATGCCCAATTAATAACCCTTAAAATAGCCATCTAAATTGATTTTGACTGTTCAATCTTCATTTTCTTTTCAACGCGAGCAGAAACAAAAATCCCGGTTTCATATAAAAGAACGATTGGTACCCCAACAATAACTTGACTAATTAAGTCGGGAGGAGTAATAATCGCGGATAAAACAAGGATTCCAATAATCGCATGTTTCCTGTATTTTCTAAGGAATTCAGCGTTTAATACGCCTAACTTGGTAAATAAGTATGAAATAACTGGTAGTAAGAATAGAAGGCCCGAATAAAACACGGTTGAAAGAATCGTGCTCATGTAAGAATTAACTGTGAAAATATTCTCAATTTTGTCACTGATCTTATATGATCCAAAAAATTGAACGGCCAAAGGAGCAACAATAAAGTAACCAAAACTGATTCCAAGAAAGAATAGTAAAGATACATAGAAAACGATTCCCTTTGCAACTGATTTCTCATTGGTTTTTAGGCCTGGTTTAACGAAAGACCAAATTTGATAGAAGATATAAGGAAAAGCAACAACAATTCCTCCCATTATACTCATCATTAAAGCATATGAAAACTGTCCAGATACTGTCATGCTTTGCATTTTTACCGGAATAGCTTCCACACAAACGCCTAAGTAGTTACAGATTATTTTGAATGAAATAAAATCGGGGCTTTTCATAGAAAGGAACAAATGATTCATTATCCACTCTTGAAAAATCCAAATTCCTATGGCGAATACAACAATTGAAATAGCTATTTTCACTAATCTCCATCGAAGTTCTTCAAGGTGATCAAGAAAGGTCATTTGTTTGTTGTCGCTCATATTAATGCAAAAATAATTATTCCTACGTACATGACATCTAATTCTTTGATTTAATAAATTATAGGATTATTTATTACTCTTGAGAAAGCAATTTAACTGGATTATTCTCCGTAATAATTCGAACTAATTCTGAATGATTTGTTTTTTTTAAGTATTTTAGAAAGTAAATAAGAGTTTAGTTGCAGATGGCAAATATGAATTTAAAAGAAGCGTTAAAGTCCTACTTTGGATTTGATGGTTTTAAAGGAGCACAAGAAGACATTATTCGTAATGTTCTAGAGGGGAAGAATACATTTGTTATTATGCCAACTGGTGGAGGTAAGTCTATGTGCTATCAACTTCCAGCAATATTGTCTGAGGGTACGGCAATTGTTGTTTCTCCTTTAATCGCCTTAATGAAGAATCAGGTAGATGCCATGCGAAATGTTAGTAACGATGAATCTGTTGCTCATTTTTTAAATTCATCTCTGACAAAAACAGAAATTGCACGAGTTAAGGGAGATATTACTTCGGGTAAAACCAAATTACTATATGTTGCGCCAGAGTCTTTGACTAAGAAGGAGAACATTGACTTTTTAAAATCAGTAAAGATTTCCTTTTTTGCAATTGATGAAGCTCATTGTATTTCAGAATGGGGACATGATTTTAGACCTGAATATAGAAGATTAAGAGAGATTTTTGGTGAAATATCAAGTGTTCCAATTATTGCGTTAACTGCAACTGCAACTCCGAAGGTTCAAAATGATATACAGAAGAATTTAAATATGTTGGATGCAACAATTTTTAAGTCTTCATTCAATAGAGATAATTTATTCTATAAAATACTACCTAAAAAGGATGTTGAAAAACAGATTATAAAATACATCAGAGGACAGGAAGGTAAAAGCGGAATTATTTATTGTTTGAGCCGGAAAAAAGTAGAAGAATTAGCAGAATTACTTCAAGTGAATGGGATTAATGCGTTGCCATATCACGCAGGGTTAGATACTGCCTCAAGAGCAAAACACCAGGATATGTTCTTAATGGAAGATGTTGATGTTATTGTGGCAACAATTGCTTTTGGAATGGGCATTGATAAGCCGGATGTGCGGTTCGTAATACATCATGATATCCCTAAATCTTTGGAAAGTTATTACCAAGAAACAGGTCGCGCAGGTCGTGATGGTGGTGAAGGAGAGTGTATTTCCTTTTACAGGTATAAAGATGTTGAGAAACTTGAGAAGTTTTTGCAAGGAAAACCAGTTGCAGAGCAAGAAATTGGACGTCAATTATTGAATGAAATTGCTTCTTATGCTGAAACCTCAGTTTGTAGAAGAAAAATGATTCTTCATTATTTTGGAGAAGAATACGATGAGCAGAATTGCAATTCAATGTGCGACAATTGTAAGAATCCAAAAGATAAAACGGAAGGTAAAGAATATGTTAAGTATCTGCTAGATGCTGTTGAATTATTAAAAGAGACGCAAAAATCGAACCATTATTGCGCCTTTTTATCGGGTGTGGTTAATTCTTCTATTACTGCATATAAGCATGATCAATTGCCTCTATTCGGGATTGGTAAAGATAAAGATGAACACTTTTGGAATGCTGTAGTCAGACAAAGTGTCGTTGCAGGATTGCTTTCAAAAGATATTGAATCTTATGGCGTATTGAAATTGACTGACGCTGGAAGAAAATATAAAGAGGATCCAACGTCATTCTTATTGATTAAAGAAAGGGATTACCTTGTAATTGATGATGAATCAATTGTTTCCAATAGTGCTGGAGGGAGTGCGTTTGATCAAGTAATGTATGATCAATTGGTGGATTTAAGAAAAAGTATTTCCAAACAGAAAAACATTCCACCTTTTGTCATTTTTCAAGAACCTTCTTTAAAGGATATGTGTCTGCAATATCCAATTTCGATTGAAGAATTGACAAATATTCAAGGTGTTGGTAATGGAAAAGCGCAGCGTTACGGGGCACCATTTGTCGCCTTAATTTCTAGGTATGTAGAAGAGAATAACATAGAGAGACCTCAAGATCTAGTGATGAAGTCTGTTGTGAATAAGTCGGGAATGAAAGTCCAACTTATTCAGAATATCGATAGAAAATTACCATTAGAAGATATAGGTCGCGCTCAAGGAAAAACAGTTGATGAGGTTGTTGAGGAGATAGAAGCTATTGTGACATCAGGAACACGTGTAAATATCAATTATTACATTGATGATATTTTAGATACAGATTGCCAAGAAGAGATTTATGAATATTTTTCTGAAGCGGAAACTGATGATTTAAAAGCGGCTCACGAAGAATTTGAAGGAGATTATTCTGAAGAAGAATTGAGGTTGATGTGGATTAAGTTTATGAGTGAAATGGCGAATTAGTCTTTCGACAAAACAAGGTAATGGGTTCCAAACTCATCATTGAAAAAGGTTTCCATCTGAGTTTTATTGAGGAACTTAATTGTACCACTATCATTTGAAGTTATAGTCCCATTTGGATTAATTCTATCTAACCTATAATTTTCACCATTTTGGTTTAGCTGAATTTTTCCTGATTCAATCTTATTTCCACTTGATATTAAATTTTGATATTGAAGATTTAAAGAATAGTCTCCATGTGAAGAAGATAAGTTTGAAATGATAAATTCTCCAGTTCCGTCAAATTCAGTTGTGAAACCATCAAAATTGACGTAATTATAGCCAACAATAGTCCAATTTCCTGCAATTCTTTTTTCCGTTTGCTTGAGCTTACTGCATGAAAAAGAGAACATTCCCAAAAGTAGATATAAGAGTAGTTTACTTCTCATAATTGAAGGATATTACTAGTGTTTTATTTGTTTGTATTAGTTTTTTGAATAAGCGTTTAGCATTTTTCGCAGCTTTTTCGTCTAGTTTAAATTCGTGTGCATTCTGCTTTAAGGTACTCTTCGCTTTTCCTTCTAATCTCTTTACATCAGAGTCTCTCCAAACTCCTTGTTCCTGGAAGACTTCAGTATTCGAAGGGGAAACAATTATGTCTAATATTTTAGGTTGTGGAAGTTTTAGCCAAACTGTGTCTTGGTTAGCGTTTAACTCGAAATTTGAATCCGTAAGATCCAGGCCATATTTCACTTCACCTTTGATGATCAAGGTCAATCTTCGCTTTATATTCCGATCATACATTCGAATCCATTCTCGAGGGTCATAAAGACTCGATTTCTTTTTATAATACTCACAGGTATCCATCACAATTTCGTCCTTATAACTGACAGTACTTATTTCTGCTATTGTTTTAATTGATTCAATATGGATTGGGGTTTCATCAATCAATAATTTATCATTGGAATCTTTAAAAAAATAAAAGTATACAATAAAGCCTAAAAGAGCGATTGCTCCAATAACCACAATGTTCTTTATAAGACGAATCATGTCTTTAGTTAACATCCGCTTCTTTTTGTCTAATAATAACTTTTTCAAATCCTAATTGCTTGTAGAAATCTTCCAAGAAGACTTCTGCGTTTTGTTGTGCGTCTTTAATGATATCGGTATGAATAATTTCTTTTTTTATTGCTGCTTCTCCCTGTTTCAAGAAATTATTTTTTTCTGCATGAGTGAAACCATCTCTGAATCCACTAACGCTCTCCATTTCCGTGGCAATATGCTTAGAATCCATAGTGAATGATATAATTTTTGCAGGAGGGAGGGTTATTTCGATTATATTCCCACTTACCTCGATATCGCCTTCTTTTAATTTTGATAAGTCCACTCCGGCTTTAATTTTGGCTTTACAGTTGATTAATATCTTGCGATCTCCGTATTTGTACCATTCTTTCGCGACATCATCGAGTTTAATGATCTTTCCAACTGTATATTCAGTAGTTGATAATTCGCCAATATTTCGTATTTCGTATACATCCACTTTTGGATGTCTTTTGTCATCGGAACAACTAAAAAGTGTAATGCTTGCTAATAATATGGCTAATAATTGTTTCATTTAGTTCGAGAATGGTGCTAATGACATCATTTGCATTCCAATTTTTAATGCGTTGTCATCTATATTGAATTTTGGGTGGTGTACGCCAAATACTATTCCTTTCTCTTCATTTCTAACTCCTAAACGGAAAAAGCACACTGGTACTTCTTGAGAATAGAATGAAAAATCTTCTGCGGTTAACCTAATAGGTAGTTCTTCTACATTTTTTGAACCAAGAAATTCTTGAGCGGCTAACTTCATGTTAGAGGTGACAACAGGGTCATTTTCTAAATATGGGTATCCTTTGCTTATGACTACCTCGGCATCTCCTCCTGAAGCTTGAGCAATTTGCTTTGCAGTGGATTCAATTAGCTTAAGGGCTTTGGACCTCCAATGTTCATTCATTGTTCTAAAAGTACCTTTGAGATGAGCTTGAGAAGGGATGATGTTTGTTGCGCCGATAGCTTCAAAATGTCCGAAGGAGAGTACACAAGGCGTTTTAGGGTCACACTTTCGGCTTACAATCTGTTGCATGTTTTGAATTATATTGGATCCAATCATGATTGGGTCAACGCAATTATGTGGTGTAGCACCATGTCCGCCTTTTCCCTGAATTGTGATATATATTTCGTCACAAGAAGCCATATAGATTCCTTCTTTGAATCCAACATGTCCGACAGGCATATCCGGAAATACATGAAGGGCGTACATTTTATTTATCTTAGGATCGGCTAAAACGCCATCTGCGATCATATAACTTGCTCCTCCTGGGTTTTTTTCTTCCCCAGGTTGAAATACTAACTTAACAGGTTGTGGTAATTCATTGCGTAATTCGAATAGGATTTCTGCTGCTCCCAAAAGCACTGATGTGTGCACATCATGACCGCAAGCGTGCATTACACCTTTAACTTTCGATATGTAATGAACATCGTTTTCTTCAGTTATAGGCAACGCATCTAGATCTGCACGTAAACCTATAGCCTCGTCATCTTGAGAATGCTGATCTCCAGATATTAATGCGGTTACTCCTGTTTTGCCTACGCCACGGTTGACCGAGAGACCAATTTCTTCCAGCTTGGTTGCAACAAATTCCATGGTCTCATACTCTTCGTAACTCAATTCTGGATTGGCATGAATGTGCTCTCTGTAACCTTTTACTTTCTTAAAAAGTTCTTCAGATCGTGATGTGATAATATCTTTAACGTAGTCAGTCATTCGAAAATCCATTATATCCAGATATTATAAACCTAAAAGAAACATAGGCCATTATAATTCCAAAAATCAGTTTCACCAAAGAAGGTGATATTTTAAGGGATAACTTAGATCCAATATATCCGCCAATAACAAATGTTAAGGCAATGATAACTCCAAACTTCCAGTTAATACTTTCTGCTTTCCAATAGTTATGTACCGCTAAAATTCCGACTGGCAGTAATAGCACGAAAAGGCTAGTTCCTTGCGCTTCATATTGAGTCATACCTAATGAGTAGATTAGAGCAGGGACAATAATTACACCGCCGCCTACACCAACAAATCCACTCAGGATTCCGGCGAATATACCAATTGAAATAAGAATTATTATCGTTTGTGTTGACATCATTATTTGTTAAAGATAGTGATATCGTTCAATATTATTGAACCAAGAGGTTGCAACCACGAATATCAGAATGATCAAAACGTCCCATTATTTGAAAACCTGTTGGAGTAATTCTTCCTAAATCTTGAGTTGCAATGAATGAACAACTATTTAAGTTTGCGAGGTCAATTACATTAATACCGCCTGTTTTTCCATCTTCTACGTAGTGGAATGGATCGTTAACCTCGCGGATGAGAATTTTCATAGTTGAAGTAGTTTCAAACACGCCATTCTTCAAGCTATATCCTTGGGATAGTAATTCTGTCATGCCATATTCTGACGAAATTTTCTCGGTATTTAAACCTTGTTTGAGTTCGTTATGAAGTTCTTCTTTTGTTAGTTCTTTTCTTCGTCCTTTCATGCCTCCAGTTTCAATAATTCTAGCATGTGAGAGGTTTGGTTTGAGACTGGCTAAATCCAAAAGTGCATAAGATACTCCAAATATTATTACTTCTTTATTACGTGCAATTGCTTTGTTGTATGTTTCAATTAACTCCTTGTGGTTGGAAAGGAAATATCCAGACATGCTACTATTTGTTCTCTTAATCAAATGATCTACCATGTATATTAAACTGGATTCGCCTTGTTCTTGATAATTAGGAAGTAAGGCGAGAATGACCTGTTCTTCTGGATTTCCTATTAGTTCTTGATACCCAGAATTGAATGCTTTTTCATATAGGTCTATATTTGAAACAAAATGCTTACTTCTTTGCCCTCCGGTTCCACTACTTTTAAATACTATTTCCGAAGATTGATCCTTTGAAATTACTTCTCGTGTCTTGAAAAATGATATAGGAAGAAACGGAATGTCTCTAATACTTTCGGGTTTTTCTCTGTTTTCTGTGAGGATGTGACCTAAATATTCTTTATAGACTGGACAGTGTTCTGATTGGTAATCATAAATTTCTAGTGCTAACTTTTCGAAGTCTGCTTCTGACTGTGATTGGAATATCTTCTCCTTAAGATGCATCATGGTTTAGAATAACATACCTGCCAAAACAGCCGTGGACATGCATGCTAGAGTTCCTCCTATTAAAGCGATGACTCCGTATTTGGCCAGTAAACTTCTTTTTTCTGGAACCAAGATGCCAATGCCACCAACTTGGATTCCAATTGACGCAACGTTTGCAAAACCACAAAGCACATAAGTGCTCATAATGACCGTTTTTTGTGACAATTCGTCTTGAATAACACCTAGGTGCGGGTAAGCGATAAACTCATTTAGAATTGTCTTTTCTCCTAGTAATTGTCCGAAGTACATGCAGTCTTGCCATTCAACCCCCATGATCCATGAAACTGGAGCCAATAGGTAACCAGCGATACTTTCGAAGCTTAATTGCGTATACATACCGCCTGAAGCGATGATGTCGTTGAGCGTTGTCCAATCTCCGATTTTGCCTAGGGAGTAATTTACTAAAGCAATTAAACTCATAAATACGATAAGCATCGCGCCAACATTAGCCGCTAATTTTAGGCCTTCTGTTGTTCCATTAGTTATAGCTTCAAGGGCATTTGCACCAATTTTTTCTTTAGGAACTTCTAGGTTTTTATCAATTTCTTCTGTTTCAGGGACAAGCATTTTAGCGAATACAATCGCAGCTGGTGCTGACATGAAAGATGCTGTTAGAAGGTGCTTAGCATAAAATAACTCCTTAACTTCATCTCCTCCGCCAAGTATTCCAATTACAGCAGCAAGAACCCCTCCTGCAATTGTAGCCATTCCACCGACCATAAGACACATAATCTCTGACTTGGTCATTCTTTGCAAGTAGGGCTTTACTAATAGTGGTGCTTCTGTTTGACCAATAAAAATATTGGCGGCGGCTGAAATACTTTCCGCCCCAGAAATACCAAGAGTTTTATTCATTACCCAGGCCAAACGTTTTACAATCCATTGGAGGATTCCAAAATAGTAAAGTAAACTAGAGATAGCCGCGAAGAAAATGATTGAAGGTAAAATCCAAGTCATAAAATTCTTAAGCATTGGGTCTATTTGTTCTGTGCCTATACTTCGGAATAGGAAGTTGGCTCCGTCATGTGAGAAGTTGATCAGTTTTGTGAATGCTTTGGATAACCAGTCAAATATAATAGATACGAATGGAACTTTTAAAATGAGTAAAGCAAGTCCAATTTGTAAAGCAGTTCCACGCGCAACTATGCCCCAGTTAATTTTTTTTCTGTTTTTACTAAACAAATACCCCATGAGAAAAAGCATCCCTAGTCCAAGGAACCCACGTGTTATGGAAGAAAAAGTAATACCAGTTCCTGCTGAACTTAATTCGTCATGGTATGAAAATCTAGTATCTTCTTTTAAGAAGGTTATTTTATTGTCGGAAGAGTATATAATATTAAATTGGTTCGAAACCAGCGATGAATCAAGTTGTGATGTAAAAGTGATTTTTTTGTTTTTAATGGCCCAGGTTCCCTGAGTTTGATTGGTTAAAACAGTGTCATTATTAGTGAATGTGCCGTTTTTGTTGAGTTCAAGAGTGAAGGATTTTCTATAGTATACTGTATCCTCAAACTTTGCAGATGCTTGAAGTGTGAATGTTAGTAATAAGATTAAAAAAAGAGAATTAAGCCTTACGCCTTTGGATTTCGTCTCTAATTTTTGAAGCAAGTTCATAGTCTTCGTCATCAATAGCTTGATTAAGTTGATTTTCCAGGTCTTCAATTGAAATAGTTTCAAGAGTGGTTTTTGGTTCTTCCTCTAGCGCTTCTGCTATCAAGCCTTCTTCCTCTAAGGCTTCCTGGTCTAATAATATTCCAGCACTTGAAAGAATACTTTCAGAAGTATAAACAGGGCATTCAAATCGCACTCCAATGGCTATAGCATCAGAAGTTCGTGCATCAATTTCAACGATATCGCCTTCTTTTTCGCAAACAAGTTTAGAGTAAAAAATACCTTCTGCTAATTTGTAAATGACTACTTCTTTAATGTTAATGCTAAAGGTTGATGCGAAATTTTTAAATAAGTCATGAGTTAATGGTCTTGTAGGAATCATTTTTTCTAATTCAATGGCTATAGCCTGTGCCTCAAAACCTCCAATTATAATTGGTAGTCTTCTATTACCATCAACTTCAGATAAAACTAAAGCATAGGCACCTGATTGTGTTTGGCTGTATGATAATCCTACGATTTCAAGTTTTATTTTGTCCATAACTTTGATTACTTATCCAATGATATCAAACAATTAGGGAAGCAAAATTTCGCTTCCCTAAAAAATTGATTGTATCGTAAAAATAATATTTCTAACTAAAATCTTTTAATTAGAAGCTTTGAATTTCTTAACTGCTTCAGTCAATTTTGGTAATACTTCGAAAGCATCTCCTAATATTCCGTAATCTGCTGCTTTGAAAAAAGGAGCTTCAGGGTCGGTGTTGATGACCACAATAACCTTAGATCCATTAACTCCGGCAAGGTGTTGAATTGCACCTGATATACCTGCAGCAATATACAAGTTAGGACGGATTGCAACACCTGTTTGTCCCACGTGTTCGTGGTGAGGTCTCCATCCAATGTCAGCGACTGGTCTAGAACATGCCGTTGCCGCTCCTAATTCAGATGCCAAATCTTCAACTATTCCCCAGTTCTCAGGGCCTTTAAGACCTCTACCTGCAGAAACTACTAATTCAGCTTCAGGTAATGGGATTTCACCTTCAGGTTTTTTAGTTGAAATTAATTTAATTTTCACTTCTCCAGCGTTTCCATTAAAAGAGTCAACTGTGCATGGAGCTCCACTTTCTTCAGGTTGAATACTATTTGGAAGCAAAGATATGATTTTCTTATCTGAAGAAATTTTAACATTTCCATATGCTTTCCCAGAAAAGACATTTACTTTAACTGTATCTCCATTCGGAACATCAATCGCGCCTGAAACTAAGCCTGCCTTTAATTTTACAGAAAGTCTTGGGGCTACTGATTTAGCAACAAGGTCGTGAGAAAATAGAATGGTATTTGCAGAGGTTGATTCTACTGCAGATGCAATCACACGTGTCAATTGTTGAGCGTCATTCCCTTCAACTGAGGAGTCAACTAATACCTTAGATGCACCAAAATTACCTAAAGAGGCAAGTGCTGATTCCTCCTGAGTTCCTGTTGTAATAACAATAACTTCTTCTCCTAATTTCTTAGCGTAAGTTACAACTTCATGAGCGTTCTTCGCAATACCGTTTTGGCTATTAATATATACTAGTGTTGCCATGATCTTAAATTACTTTTGCTTCGTTATGTAATAATGTTACTAATTCATCCATGTTTTCTGGGTCAATCATTTTAACCGCCGACTTTGCTTCTGGAAGTGAATAGCTTTCGAAAGTTGTAAGTTTTGCAACATCTGCAGCTGGTACAACGTTCAGCGGCTTAGTTCTAGCGGCCATAATTCCTCTCATGTTCGGGATTCTTTGTTCTGCCATTCCTTTAGCGCAAGAAATAACTACTGGCAATTCAACTTCAACAGTTTGAAGGCCTCCAATAATTTCAGTTTCTAACGTGGCTGTATTTCCAGCGACATCTAATTTAGATGCTAATGAGATGAATGGTAAATCCATTCCTTCTGCAATCATACCTCCGACCTGAGAGCCATTGTAATTAATTGTTTCTTTTCCGGTAAGTACCATATCGAATCCATTCGCTTTTGCATATTCTGCAATTTGCATAGAAACATAGTAAGCATCTACTGGTTCGGTATCGATTCGAATTGCTTCGTCAGCTCCGATCGCTAATGCTTTTCTCATAACTGCTTCATCAGCAGCGCTTCCAACTGTAATGATTGAAACTGAGCCTCCTTTAGATTCTTTTAATTCTAGGGCACGCACTAAGGCGAACCATTCGTCATAAGGATTGACGATATACTGTACTCCGTTTTCATCAAACTTCGAGTTGCCATCAGTGAAGGCAATTTTTGAAGTTGTATCTGGAGATTTACTTATACATACAAGTATTTTCATGCGAAATAATTTTATTATTATCGGATGCAAATTTAGCAAATATTTGGTGTTCTTTTGTGATTTTTATGAGTTAAATGAATGGACTTTGTGATTAGTATACATCTATTGAAGAAGATTCTAATATTTTGTTGTGTTCAATTATTGAAATTTAGTACATTTGGCCACCCGATTTCGGGAATAAATTATACAAACTATGAAAACTGTACAGTTTAGAGAAGCGCTGAGGGAAGCAATGTCTGAAGAGATGCGACAAGATGATAGCGTATTTTTAATGGGAGAAGAAGTTGCTGAATATAATGGTGCATATAAAGTTTCTCAAGGGATGCTTGATGAGTTCGGCGCAAAAAGAGTTATCGATACTCCTATTGCTGAACTTGGCTTTGCTGGCATCGGTGTTGGTGCTTCAATGAACGGGTTGAGACCAATTGTTGAGTTTATGACATGGAACTTTGCAATTCTAGCAGCTGATCAAATTATCAATAGTGCTGCAAAGATGTTGCAGATGTCAGGTGGTCAATTCCATTGTCCAATTGTTTTTAGAGGAGGTAATGGAACTGCGGGACAGCTGGCGGCAACACATTCGCAAAGTTTTGAAGCTTTTTATGCGCATGTTCCGGGTTTGAAGGTTGTGACTCCATCTAATCCTTATGACGCAAAAGGACTGCTTAAGTCAGCAATTCGGGATAATGATCCGGTGGTTTTTCTTGAGTCTGAAAAGATGTATGGAGATAAAGGTGAAATTCCAGAAGGTGAATATTTAATACCAATTGGAGTCGCCGATGTGAAACAAAAGGGAACAGATGTTACTATTGTTTCTTTTGGGAAGGTGATGAAAGTAGCTTTGGAAGCGGCTCAAGAGTTAGCTAAAGAAGGAATTTCTGTAGAGGTGATTGATTTAAGGTCAGTTCGCCCAATAGATTATACAACAGTTGTTGAATCAATTAAGAAGACGAATAGGTGTGTTGTTCTAGAAGAGTCGTGGCCTTTGGCTTCAATTTCTTCAGAAATTGCTTATCATTTGCAGCGTTACGCATTTGATTATTTAGATGCGCCAGTTATGCGTGTTACTCAAGCTGACACTCCATTTGCATTTTCCCCAACACTCATCGACGAGGCATTGCCAAATGTGAGTCGTTTGATGTCGGCTGTGAAATCTACGCTTTATAGGTTGTAAAATTGAGGTTTTATTATATTTCAAAAGCTCTGCCGGTACGGGAGGGCTTTTTTATTTGCTTATAAGTGCTTTACATTTGTCAAAGATGAGGCAAGTTCTATGTTGACATTGTTGTCAATGTAGAGTTGTATTTCGTTATTATTTGACTGGTATCAGAGAAGTTTGAAATTAAAGCGGCTTCTGTTGTGTCTCCTTTTGTTAATTCTAATGATGTCTCCTTGTGGTCCCAGCTGTAACAATTCAAATTTTATTGGAGGTAAATATAGTTAATACATATTGATACTAGTTTTACATGGTGATTTAGTTAAAATCAATGATAATTATTGCCTGAGTTATATGTTACGTCTAGGTTTGTTTTTTGATCTAAACAAAAGATGTAAACACTTGAATGTGAAAAAACTTCAACTTTTTATTAGCCTATGTTGGTTTCTAATTTAAAACTACTATCTTTGCAAGCCCGAAAAGTGTTTTTTGGGAGAATTATTTATTAATTAAAGTAAAAGTATTTTTATGCCAACTATACAACAATTAGTTCGCAAAGGGAGAACAGCAGTGGTAAAAAAGAGCAAGTCAGCTGCGCTTGATTCTTGTCCACAGCGTAAAGGGGTATGTGTAAGAGTTTACACCACTACTCCTAAAAAGCCGAATTCGGCTATGCGAAAGGTCGCAAGGGTTCGTTTGACCAACGGAAAGGAAGTTAATGCATACATCGGAGGTGAAGGTCATAATCTTCAAGAGCACTCTTTAGTGTTAGTGCGTGGAGGTAGAGTGAAAGATCTTCCTGGTGTACGTTACCACATTGTGCGTGGTGCTGAAGATACGGCTGGTGTTGAGGGTAGAACTCAGCGTCGTTCGAAGTATGGAACAAAGAGACCTAAGAAATAATCCTTTTAAAAAGTTTAAAAGATGAGAAGAAGAAAAGCGAAAAAGATAGCCATCCTTCCGGATCCAAAGTTTAAAGATGTTCAAGTGACAAAATTTGTCAACAACATGATGTTGGATGGGAAGAAGAATTTGGCGTTTAAGATATTTTACGACGCCATGGAGATGGTGGACGCGAAAGTTGAAGATACAACAGGTTTAGAAACTTGGAAGAAAGCATTAGAAAATGTTACTCCAAGTGTTGAGGTACGTAGTCGTCGTGTAGGTGGGGCTACTTTTCAAATTCCTACTCCAGTTCGTGAAGGAAGAAAAGAATCGTTAGCCATGAAATGGTTAATTGGTTACTCACGCAAGCGTAATGAAAAAACGATGGCGCAAAAGTTAGCTGCTGAAGTGATTGCTGCTGCTAAGGAAGAAGGTGCTGCTTATAAGAAGAAAGAAGATACATTAAGAATGGCTGAGGCAAACAAAGCATTCTCACACTTTAGATTTTAATAGAAATGGCTAGAGATCTTAAATACACAAGAAATATTGGTATTGCTGCACACATTGATGCAGGGAAAACTACTACTACTGAGCGTATACTTTATTATGGTGGTGTAAACCATAAGATTGGTGAAGTTCACGATGGTGGTGCTACTATGGACTGGATGGAGCAAGAGCAAGAGAGAGGTATTACAATTACTTCTGCTGCTACTACGCTTAACTGGAACTACCGTGGAGATAAGTACCATGTAAATATTATTGATACTCCAGGTCACGTTGATTTTACCGTTGAGGTAAATCGTTCGTTACGTGTTTTGGATGGATTAGTTTTCTTATTCTCTGCTGTTGATGGTGTTGAACCGCAATCTGAGACTAACTGGAGACTAGCAAATAATTATAATGTTCCAAGGATTGGTTTCGTTAATAAAATGGACCGTCAAGGTGCAGATTTCCTTAACGTGTGTAAGCAGGTTAGAGAAATGTTAGGGAGTCACGCTTTACCTTTACAGGTGAATATTGGGGCTGAAGATGATTTTAAAGGAGTTGTTGATTTAATTAACTTCAAAGGAATCACTTGGAATGAGGAAGATCAGGGTATGACTTTCGAAGAAATTGAAATTCCAGCTGATATTCTTGATGAGGCTACTCAGTTAAGAGAAGAACTTTTAGAGGCTGTCGCTGAATTTGATGATACTTTGATGGAGAAATATTTCGAAGATCCAGAGTCATTAACTGAAAGAGAGATTTTAGATGCATTACGTGAAGCGACTATCGCTGGTAAAGTGGTACCAATGATGTGTGGGTCTGCTTTTAAAAATAAAGGTGTTCAGGCAATGTTAGATATGGTTATGGAGATTCTTCCGTCACCAGTTGACGTTGATGCAATTGAAGGAACTAATCCAAAGACGGATGAGGTTGAATCTCGTAAGCCTTCTTTCGATGAGCCTTTCTCTGCATTAGCTTTTAAAATTGCAACTGATCCTTTTGTTGGACGTTTATGTTTTACGCGAGCATATTCTGGTAAGTTGGATGCAGGTTCTTATGTGTTGAACGCGCGTTCAGGAAAGAAAGAACGTATTTCTCGTATTTTCCAAATGCATGCTGATAAGCAAAACCAAGTTCCTGAATTAGGAGCAGGTGATATCGGAGCATTCGTAGGATTTAAAGATATTAAGACTGGAGATACATTGTGTGATGAAAAGGCTCCAATTGTATTAGAATCTATGGATTTCCCAGATCCAGTTATTGGTGTTGCTATTGAGCCTAAAACTCAAGCAGATTCTGATAAATTAGGTGTTGGTTTAGCTAAATTAGCTGAAGAGGATCCAACTTTCCAGGTGAAAACGGACGAGGATTCAGGACAAACAATTATTTCAGGAATGGGTGAGCTTCACCTTGATATTATTGTTGATCGTTTGAAGCGTGAGTTTAAAGTTGAGGTTAACCAAGGTGCTCCTCAAGTGAATTACCGTGAGAACATTACTGCCCCTGTTGATCATAGGGAGGTTTATAAGAAACAATCTGGTGGACGTGGTAAATTCGCAGATATCGTTGTTAAAATTGAACCACAAGAGGATTTAGAGAAGACAGGGTTAGAATTTGTTAACTTAATTAAAGGTGGTAACGTTCCGAAGGAATTTATCCCATCTATTGAGAAAGGATTTAAGGAATCAATGAAGAATGGTGTAATGGCAGGGTTCGAAATGGACGCTATGAAAGTTACATTATCTGACGGTTCTTTCCATGCAGTGGATTCAGATGCATTGTCATTTGAGCTTTGTGCGAAATTGGCATTTAAAACTGCTCTACCTAAAGCAAGTCCAGTTCTTTTAGAGCCGATGATGAAATTGGAGGTTGTTACTCCAGAGGAAAACATGGGTGATATCGTTGGTGACCTTAACCGTCGTCGTGGTATTATGAGAGGTATGGATGATAAGAATGGTGCAAAAGTTGTTAAGGCTGATGTTCCATTATCAGAAATGTTCGGATATGTAACGCAATTGAGAACGATGTCTTCAGGTCGTGCTACTTCAAGTATGGAATTCTCTCATTATGCTGAAGCTCCAAGAAATGTGGCTGAGGATGTAGTGGCGAAAGTAAAAGGTGTTAAAGCGTAATTTTAAAGCGATGAATCAAAAAATTAGAATCAAATTGAAATCATACGATCACAATCTAGTTGATAAGTCAGCTGAGAAGATCGTTAAGACGGTAAAGTCAACAGGAGCAGTTGTTAGTGGACCTATTCCATTACCTACTCATAAAAGAATTTATACTGTATTGAAATCTCCACACGTAAACAAAAAAGCACGTGAGCAATTCGAATTGTGTGCTTATAAACGTTTGATGGATATCTACAGTTCTTCTTCGAAAACTGTTGATGCATTAATGCGCTTGGAACTTCCGAGTGGTGTTGATGTAGAAATCAAAGTATAATTAGAATTTATTAATCATAAATAGTTAAAGTATGCCAGGAATTATTGGTAGAAAAATCGGAATGACTAGCATCTACAGTGCCGAGGGTAAAGCAATGCCATGCACAGTAATAGAGGCAGGTCCTTGTGTTGTGACTCAGGTCAAAACACAAGACAGAGATGGTTACGAGGCTGTTCAAATGGGGTTTGGAGACCGTAAGGAAAAGAATACTCCAAATGCTTTGAAGGGTCACTTTAAGAAAGCTAAAACCGACCCTAAGTCGAAGTTAGTTGAGTTTAAAGGCTTCGATGATCTTAATCTCGGTGATGTCGTGAATGTTGACATCTTTGAAGAAGGTGAATATGTTGCGGTAGTTGGAACGTCTAAAGGTAAAGGTTTCCAAGGAGTGGTGAAACGTCATGGTTTCGGTGGAGTTGGTCAAGCAACACATGGTCAGCATAACAGATTACGTGCTCCTGGTTCTATCGGTGCTGCATCATACCCGGCTCGCGTTTTTAAAGGAATGCGTATGGCTGGTCAGATGGGGAACGAAAGA
The DNA here is from genome assembly GCA_022447585.1 of Crocinitomicaceae bacterium. Taxonomy (GTDB): domain Bacteria; phylum Bacteroidota; class Bacteroidia; order Flavobacteriales_D; family Crocinitomicaceae; genus UBA4466. Next base: position 941,950 of record JAKVAR010000006.1, read on the forward strand.
GTGAAAATTGAAAATCTTCAAGTTTTAAAAGTTCTTGCTGATAAGAATTTAATCGTAGTGAAAGGTTCTGTGCCTGGAGCTAAAGGTTCAACCGTTATAATTGAGAAGTAATGAAAGTTAAAGTAATTAGCGCAAAAGGAAAAGCTACTGCTAAGGAAGTTAGCTTATCAAAAGAGGTTTTCGGTATTGAACCAAATGATCACGCTATCTATCTTGATGTTAAGCAGCACTTAGCGAATCGTCGTCAAGGAACGCATAAAGCAAAAGAAAGAGCTGAGATTGCAGGATCTACGAAAAAAATTAAAAAGCAAAAAGGAACTGGTGGAGCTCGTGCTGGTAGTATTAAGTCTGGTACTAGAGTAGGTGGAGGACGTATTTTTGGACCTCGTCCGAGAAACTACCACTTTAAGTTGAACGTGAAATTGAAAAGATTGGCTCGTAAATCGGCTTTTTCTTATAAAGCAGGTTCTAAAGACTTAATGGTTATTGATGATTTGAAATTTGATGGAATTAAAACTAAAGATTTCGAAGCATTATTGTCAAACCTTAAACTTCAAGATGACAAAGTATTAATGATCTTAGGTGAGAAAAATGATAATGTTTATTTATCATCTCGTAACCTTAAGAGAGTTAAAGTCGTAACAGCTGATTCAGTAAATACTTTTGATGTTTTAAATGCAACGAAAGTAGTAATGGATGCAAGTTCAGTTGAAGTAATCGAAAAGATTCTAAACTAATTGAGATGAAGAACATTATTAAGAAGCCTATTATTTCTGAAAAAGCAACGGACTTGAGCGAGAAGTTTAACCGTTTTACTTTTGCTGTAGATAGAGAGGCGAATAAGATTGAAATTAAAAATGCTGTCGAGAAGTTGTATGGAGTTCAGGTAACTGAGGTGCGCACAATGAATTATGGCGGTGGAAAATCCTCTACTAAGTATACGAATAGAGGTATCGTTGAGCAACCAAGTAAAAAATGGAAAAAAGCCATTATTACTGTTGCGGAAGGAGAAACGATTGATTTATTTAATAACTTTTAAGCACGTTAAACATGGGTCTTAAAAAATTCAAGCCTACCACTCCAGGGCAAAGACACAAAATCAACAGTGATTACTCTGAAGTAACTACTAATGCTCCTGAAAAGACGTTAGTAGCCGGGAAGAGAAAATCTGGTGGTCGTAACAATGATGGTAGAATGACTATGCGCTATATTGGTGGTGGTCACAAACAAAAGTACCGTATCATTGATTTCAAAAGAGAAAAACATGGTGTTCCTGCAACGGTTAAAACGATCGAGTATGATCCGAATCGTACGGCAAGAATCGCATTGTTGTTCTACGCAGATGGTGAGAAAAGATATATTATCGCACCAGATGGATTGAAAGTCGGAGATACTGTAGTATCTGGAAAAGAAGCTGCTCCAAACGTTGGAAACGCAATGTTCTTATCAGACATTCCTTTGGGTACAGTAATTCACAACATTGAGCTTAAACCTGGAAAAGGTGGTGCTATTGCTCGTGGAGCTGGAACTTATGCACAATTGAACGCTCGTGATGGTCGTTATGCAATTATCAAATTACCTTCTGGTGAAACTAGAATGATTTTGACAACTTGTTTAGCAACAATCGGAGCCGTATCTAATTCTGAACACAACTTGACGGTTTCAGGGAAAGCTGGACGTTCAAGATGGTTAGGTCGCCGTCCACGTGTACGTGGTGTAGTAATGAATCCTGTCGATCATCCAATGGGTGGTGGTGAAGGAAAGAATTCTGGTGGTCACCCTAGATCTCGTAATGGAATTCCTGCTAAAGGATTCAAAACTCGATCTAAGAAGAAGTATTCAGACAAGTTTATCATCGAAAGAAGAAAAAAATAATTAGGATATGAGTCGTTCATTAAAAAAACCACCGTTTGTTCATTACAAACTAATCAAACGAGTGGATGAGGCACAAGAGTCTGGCAAGAAGTCAGTAATCAAAACATGGTCTAGAGCAAGTACTATTACTCCTGATTTTGTTGGATTAACTTTCGCTGTGCATAATGGTAATAAGTTTATTCCTGTTTTCGTAAGTGAGAACATGGTTGGTCACAAACTTGGTGAGTTTTCACCAACGCGTAACTTCCGTGGTCATGCTGGAAACAGAAAAGATAAGAAAAGATAAAATAGCAGATTATGGGTGCTAGAAAAAGATTAGTAGCAGAGCAAAGAAAAGAGGCCAATAAGTCTATCGCATTCGCGAAACTTAATAAGTCTCCAATTGCTCCACGTAAAATGAGATTAGTTGCAGATCTTATTAGAGGAGTCGAGGTAAACAAAGCTCTAAATATTTTGCAACACAATGCTAAGGATGCGTCTACGAGCCTTGCGAAGTTGTTACGTTCAGCGATTGCCAATTGGGAGCAAAAGAATGAAGGTAAGAGTATCGAAGAAGAAACTTTATACGTTAAGTCGATAGAAGTTGGTGGAGGTGCAATGTTGAAACGAATTCAGCCTGCTCCACAGGGTCGCGCGCACAGAATTAGAAAAAGGTCTAACCATGTTACTATCGTCGTAGACGGTAAGAACGCAGAATAATTTTAGATAAATGGGACAAAAAACAAATCCAATTGGAAATAGATTAGGTTTCATCCAAGGATGGGAATCTAACTGGTACGGTGGAGATAATTACGGAGGAAAGATTGTTGAAGATGATCAAATTCGTAAGTACCTTCGCGCTCGTTTATCTAGAGCAAGTATTTCAAAAATTATCATCGAGAGAACGTTAAAGTTGGTAACCGTTACTATCAACACAGCAAGACCAGGTGTAATTATTGGAAAAGGTGGACAAGAAGTTGATAAACTTAAAGAAGAGTTGAAGAAATTGACTAAAAAGGAAATCCAAATTAACATTTTCGAGGTTAAACGTCCAGAATTGGATGCTCGTTTAGTTGCGGATGGAATTGCACGTCAGTTAGAAGCAAGAATTTCTTTTAGGAGAGCAATTAAAATGTCTATTGCGAGTACAATGCGAATGGGAGCGGAAGGAATCAAGGTTAAGATTTCCGGACGTTTGAATGGCGCAGAAATGGCTCGCTCAGAGATGTACAAGGATGGACGTACTCCGTTACATACGTTCAGAGCTGACATCGATTATGCTTTAGCGGAAGCTCACACAACTTATGGTCGTCTTGGTATCAAGGTGTGGATCTGTAAAGGTGAAGTTTATGGTAAGCGTGATCTTTCTCCAAACGTTGGTATGGCTTCAGGTCAGAAAGGCGGAAGAAAGCCTTCAGGTGGAAAAAGAAGAAAAAAATAAAAGGACAGTAAAATTTATTTAAGATGTTACAGCCAAAAAGAACCAAATTTAGAAAAGCTCAGAAGGGTAGAAACAGAGGGTTAGCTCATAGAGGTAGTACTGTTGCTTTCGGATCTTTTGGACTAAAAACACTAGAGCCAGGTTGGCTAACTTCACGTCAAATTGAAGCTTCTCGTATCGCCGTTACTAGATATATGAAGCGTGAAGGAAAAGTGTGGATCCGTATATTCCCAGACAAACCTGTTACAGCTAAACCAGCTGAAGTACGTATGGGTAAAGGGAAAGGAGCACCTAGTCACTGGGTTGCAGTCGTTCGTCCGGGACGTATTTTATTCGAAGCTGACGGTGTACCGTATGAAACAGCTAAGGAAGCAATGCGCTTGGCGGCACAAAAATTACCGGTAAAATGTAAATTCGTTACGCGTAACGATTATGTTATACCAAGTAAATAGTAATTAAAATGAAGCAGCAAGAAATCGCAAAAATGTCGGATACAGACGTGAAAGATCAACTTTCTAATTTATCTGAGCAATTGGTAAAAATGAAATTGACGCACACAGTTGCGCCTATGGAGAATCCTTTGCAAATCCGTCATATGAGAAGAACAATCGCAAGATTGAAGACTGAATTAACAAAACGTGAAGGACAAGCTTAGTTGCTTGTTAAAAACTAGCTTGAAATGGAAAAGCGTAATTTAAGAAAAGAGCGTATTGGGATCGTTACTAGTAGCAAGATGGACAAGTCTATCGTTGTTTCTGTAGAGCGTAAAGTGAAGCATCCTAAATACGGAAAGTTCGTTAAGAACACTACTAAATTCGTTGCTCATGATGAAAAGAATGATTGCAATGAAGGAGATACAGTTAAAATCATGGAGACGAGACCTTTGTCAAAATCGAAAAACTGGAGATTAGTAGAGATTGTTGAACGAGCGAAATAATTTTTAGTAATGATACAAACTGAATCAAGACTTAAAGTGGCTGACAACTCTGGAGCGAAAGAGGTGTTATGTATCCGTGTTTTAGGGGGTACAAAACGCAGATATGCTTCTGTAGGTGACAAAATTGTTGTTACCGTTAAGAGTGCGATGCCATCTGGTGCTGTCAAGAAAGGAACAGTTGCCACAGCAGTAATAGTAAGAACAAAGAAGGAGGTACGTCGTGCTGATGGATCATATATCCGTTTTGATGATAACGCTTGCGTTATCCTTAATCAAGCTGGGGAAATGAGAGGAACACGTATTTTTGGACCAGTTGCCCGAGAGCTTCGTGATGCAGACTTTATGAAAGTTGTATCTCTTGCTCCTGAGGTACTTTAATCAAAATTAATTGACGTTATGCAACAGAAATTACACATTAAAGTAGGTGACACTGTTAAAGTGATTAGCGGTGAATCAAAAGGTCAAGAAGGAAATATTCTTACGATCGATAGAAAGAAATCTCGCGCTACAGTTGAGGGTGTTAACTTAATGAAGAAACACCAAAAACCAAGTGCAACGGATCCTCAAGGTGGAATCGTGGAAACTGAAGCTAGTATCCATATCTCTAACCTTATGATTGTTTCAGACGGTCAAGCTACACGTATTGGACGTAAAGCTGACAAGAATGGAAAAATGGTTCGTTATTCAAAAAAATCCGGAAAGGACATTAAGTAATGAGTTATACACCAAGACTACAGGAAAAGTACAGTGCTGAAATTATTTCAGAACTTACTGAAAAGTTCGGTTACAAAACTGTAATGCAAGTACCGAAACTTAACAAAATTATTATTAGCCAAGGTATCGGAGATGCTGTGGGAGACAAGAAGTTAATTGATAATGCAATCGATGATTTATCTCGTATAGCCGGTCAAAGAGCAGTTGCTACTATTTCGAAAAAGGATATTTCTAACTTCAAATTGAGAAAGGGAATGCCTATTGGAACTAAAGTTACTTTAAGAGGTCAACGTATGTATGATTTTTTAGATCGATTTATTTCAGTAGCTTTGCCGAGAACTAGAGATTTTAGAGGTATTAATGCTAAAGGATTTGATGGAAGAGGAAACTTTAACATGGGTGTTAAAGAACACATCATCTTTCCAGAAATTGATATTGATAAAGTGAGTCGTATCATGGGTATGGACGTTACTTTCGTTACATCGGCAAATAGCGATGAAGAGGGTAAAGCTTTACTTGATGCATTTGGATTCCCTTTTACTAAAAAATAATTAGAGATGGCAAAAGAATCAATGAAAGCGCGTGAGCGCAAGAGAATTAAAATGGCTGCTCAATATGCCGAAAAGCGTGCGGAGTTAACTAAAATTCTTAAGTCTACTGACGACTCAGAAGAAATGCAAGAAGCTAAATGGGATGCCATGATGGCGTTACAGAAATTGCCTGCAAATTCGGCTAAGGTTCGCGTTCACAATAGATGTGGATTAACTGGTAGACCAAGAGGATATATGCGTCAGTTCGGTATTTCAAGGGTAACATTCCGAGAAATGGCCTTGAACGGTAAGATCCCGGGTGTTAAGAAAGCAAGTTGGTAAATTTTTAAACTGGTTTCAGGTTCAATAAATTGAAAACCGTTACCGCAAATTATAATTATGAATACAGACCCAATAGCAGACTTTTTAACGCGTATCCGTAACGCAAGTGCGGCGAAGTTAAAAATGGTCGAAATCCCAGGTTCAAATGTGAAGCGTGCAATGACACAAATTTTATTTGATCAGGGGTATATCACAGACTTCAAATTTGAAGATGATGGTAAACAAGGTACCATCAAAATTGCATTGAAGTATAATCAATCAACGAAAGTTCCAGCAATAACTAAATTGCAAAGAGCTTCTCGTCCAGGTTTAAGAAAATATAGCGGAGCTGCTGAAATGCCACGCGTATTGAATGGACTTGGTATTGCGATTGTTTCTACATCAAAAGGTGTAATTACAGGTAAACAAGCAAAGAAAGCAAACGTAGGAGGAGAAGTTCTTGCTTACGTTTATTAATTTATTTAAGTACAAAGAATAATGTCAAGGATAGGTAAATCCCCAGTAACAATCCCGAGTGGAGTAGAAGTGAAAGTTGACAGTAACGTAGTTACAGTTAAGGGTTCTAAAGGTGAGTTGACACAAGAAATCGATTCTTGTGTTTCGATGAGCGTTGAGGACGGAACTATAACTTTCACCCGCGAATCAGATGCACCTGATCATAGAGCAAAGCATGGTTTATATCGCGCCTTAGTTCAAAATATGATTGTTGGAGTTTCGGAAGGGTTCAAAAAGGAGTTAGAAATCGTTGGTGTAGGATACCGTGCTAATGCTAATGGTCAATCATTAGAGTTATCATTAGGGTATTCTCATCCTTTTGTTTTCGAAATTCCGAAAGAAATTAAGGTATCTGCAGTCTCTGAAAAAGGTAAGGCTCCAATAGTAACATTGGAATCTCACGATAAGCAATTAGTAGGACAAGTCGCTGCCAAAATTCGTTCCCTTCGTAAACCAGAACCATACAAAGGTAAAGGTGTTAAGTATTTAGGTGAAGAGCTAAGAAGAAAAGCTGGTAAAACGGCAGCGAAATAATTATAAGATATCATTAATTATGGCATTTAGTAAAGTAACAAGAAGAGCAAAAATCAAAAGAAGAATCAGAAAAAAAATTACTGGTACTTCTGAGATGCCTCGTTTATCTGTTTTTAGAAGTAACAAGCAGATTTACGCTCAAATTATTGACGATTCAACGGGTAAAACGTTAGTTGCAGCGTCATCAATCAATAACAAAGCGGCTAAAGGAACAAAAATTGAACAAGCGGCTGTTGTTGGTAAAGAGGTAGCAGAAAAGGCAGTTAAGGCCGGAATAGAAAAAGCGGTATTCGATCGTAACGGATATTTATACCACGGACGTGTTAAATCATTAGCTGACTCAGCAAGAGAAGGCGGACTAAAATTATAAAAATGGCGAAAGAATTAAACAGAGTGAAATCTGCAGATATTGAGCTTAAAGATAAGCTTGTTGCCGTGAACCGTGTAACTAAAGTTACTAAAGGTGGACGTACTTTTAGCTTCTCAGCAATTGTTGTTGTTGGTGATGAGAACGGTATTGTTGGACATGGTCTAGGTAAAGCAAAAGAGGTAACAGAAGCAATTTCTAAAGGAATTGATGATGCCAAGAAGAACTTAATTAGAGTTCCGATTTTACATGGTACCGTTCCTCATTTACAAAAAGGAAAATTCAGTGGAGCTAGAGTTCTTTTGAGACCAGCATCTGAGGGTACAGGAGTTATCGCCGGTGGTGCGATGCGTGCTGTGTTGGAGAGTGTTGGTATTCATAATGTCTTAGCTAAATCGCAAGGTTCTTCTAATCCACACAACGTGGTTAAAGCGACAATTGATGCATTATCTCAAATGAGAGATGCTGTGCAAGTTGCTCGTCAAAGAGGGGTAGATCTTGATAAAGTGTTTAACGGTTAAATAGAGCATCATGGCGAAAATTAAAATTAAGCAAGTAAGAAGCGCTATTAATCGTCCGGCAAGACAAAAAGCAACGATTAAGGCATTAGGATTTAGCAAGTTGAATCAGACTTTAGAGAAAGAAGCAACTCCACAAATCTTAGGAATGGTTAAAAAGGTTCAACACTTAGTTGAAGTTGTTGATTAAACTTTAAAACATTAGAAAGATGAATTTAAATAATTTAACTCCTGCAAAGGGTTCAACAAAGAACGGTAAGAGAATTGCACGTGGTCAGGGTTCTGGTCGTGGTGGTACTTCTACTCGTGGGCACAAAGGAGCAAAATCAAGATCTGGTTACTCAAGAAAAATTGGATTTGAAGGTGGACAAATGCCGCTTCAAAGACGTGTACCTAAGTTTGGTTTTAAGAATATTAATAGAGTAGAATATAAAGCGATTAATTTAGATATTATCGAATCTTTAATTGAAAGAAAAGGTGTAAAAGAAATTACGCCTGAAGTACTTCAAGATAATGGGTTGGTTTCTAGAAATGAGCTAGTTAAGATACTTGGAAGAGGCGAGATGAAATCTACGATTAATGTAACTGCTCACAAGTTTTCTGATAGTGCTAAAGCAGCAATTGAAGGAAAAGGTGGGAATTGTACTGAATTGTAATTAACTTTGCCAACATTTTTTACGGATGAAAAGATTTATTAGTAGTTTAAAGAATATCTGGAAGGTAGAAGAATTGAGGAAAAGAATTTTGCTCACTTTGAGTTTAATCCTTATCTATCGTATCGGATCGTTCATTATCTTGCCAGGTGTAGATTATACTGCATTGGTGGAAGCGCAAGAAAGTGGCAATCAGAATATGTTAGAAACGCTTCTATCGTTATTCTCAGGAGGTGGTTTTTCAAACGCGTCAATTATGGCCTTAGGTATAATGCCTTACATTAGTGCGTCGATTATCATGCAACTTCTTGGTATGGCGGTCCCTGCTGTTCAGAAAATGCAAACGGAAGGTGAGTCTGGTAGAAAACGTATCAATAATTACACACGTATATTAACAATCATTATATGTGCATTGCAGGCACCTTCGTATTTGACATTGTATGTGGCAAATAAAGGTGCGTTACCTGCAGATGCAGGTACTTTTTGGTGGGCACAGTCTATCATTGTATTAGTTGCTGGCGCAATGTTCGCAGTTTGGTTAGGAGAAAGAATTACAGATAAGGGTATCGGTAACGGTATTTCTTTATTAATTACTGTTGGAATTCTTGCAAGACTTCCTGAGGCGTTTATGGCCGAATTTGGTTTTGCTGTTGAATCAGGTAATTTAATCAAAATTGTTTTAGAGATCTTTGTATTCATGGTCGTTGTAATGGGAACAGTTTTAATTGTTCAGGGTGTACGTAAAATACCGTTAAATACTGCTAAACGTGTAGTTGGCTCTAGATCTGCCGAGGATCAAGGGGCTAGAAGTTACTTGCCTATTAAGGTAAATGCTTCTGGAGTTATGCCAATTATCTTTGCGCAAGCAATTATGACGGTGCCTATGATGCTCTTTACGGGACCAGGAAGTGAGGGTGGTTTTATCGCTAAAAATTTTAGTAATATTTATGGGTTTGGATATAACGCGCTTTTAGCCGTGTTAATTATCGTTTTTACTTATTTCTATACTGCGATTATGATTAACCCGCGTAAGATAGCGGATGAATTGAAAAGAAGTGGTGGATTCATTCCAGGTATTCGACCGGGAGAAGATACTGCTCACTACATTGATTCACTCGTTTCGAGAATTACTTTACCGGGGTCTGTATTTTTAGCGTTTATCGCAATTATACCTGCAATTGCAAAATTGGCTGGTGTCAATGATGCATTCGCAATTTTCTTTGGAGGTACTTCATTATTGATTATGGTTGGTGTTGTTCTGGATACTTTGCAGCAGGTGGAATCCTATCTTTTAAATCGACATATGGATGGATTAATGGAAGGTACACGTGTTAAGGGTAGAAGAACAGCTAACGAAATGTCTGGAATGTAATTATGGCAAAACAAGCATCTATAGAACAAGACGGAGTTATCATTGAGGCATTATCTAATGCGATGTTCCGCGTGGAATTGGAAAACGGTCATGTGATTACAGCTCACATATCTGGGAAAATGAGAATGTATTACATTAAAATACTTCCAGGTGATAAAGTTAAAGTTGAAATGTCTCCTTATGACTTAACAAAGGGAAGAATCACATTTAGATATAAATAGAGAAAACGAAGTTTTTGATGTGAATGAACGGCAAGTTCAAGAAGAAATGATTTCTTTGGAAGGACTTATCTTAAATTCAGAAATTCGAAAACCGATTAATAAAACAAAAGATGAAAGTAAGAGCATCAGTTAAAAAGCGATCTGCAGATTGTAAGATTGTGAAAAGAAAAGGACGTGTTTATGTTATAAACAAGAAGAATCCTAAATTTAAACAAAGACAAGGGTAAAACATAAAAGTATGGCACGTATTGCAGGTATTGATTTACCAAAAAACAAAAGAGGTGTAATCGGATTGACTTACATCTACGGTATTGGAAGAAGCAGAGCACAGCAGATTTTGAAAGAAACTGGAGTTGATGAAAACATCAAAGTTCAGGATTGGAATGATGACCAATTGTCTGCTATTCGTAATGCGATTAATGAAGTTAAAGTTGAGGGAGCTTTGCGTTCTGAGGTTCAAACTAACATCAAACGTTTGATGGATATTGGGTGTCAGCGTGGAATTCGTCACAGAGCTGGTTTACCTCTAAGAGGACAGAGAACAAAGAATAATTCTCGTACTAGAAAAGGTAGAAGAAAAACAGTTGCTAATAAGAAAAAATAATCATTAGATGAGTTGCTGGTTCTCCGGCAACTCATACTAATAACAAAGTGAAAATGGCAAAGTCAAATCAAAAGAAGAAGAAAAATGTCAAAGTAGATGCATTGGGTGAAGCGCATATTCAAGCTACCTTCAACAATGTTATTATTTCTTTGACTAATAATGCTGGTCAAGTTATTTCTTGGTCTTCAGCAGGAAAAATGGGTTTCAAAGGTTCTAAAAAGAACACGCCTTACGCAGCACAAGTTGCAGCGGAAGATGCGGCGAAAGAAGCACATGACTTCGGATTACGTAAGGTTAAAGTATTCGTTAAAGGTCCAGGTGCAGGACGTGAGTCTGCAATCAGATCTTTACACAATGCAGGGATTGAAGTAACTGAAATCATTGATGTTACACCACTTCCACATAATGGATGTCGCCCACCGAAACGAAGAAGAGTATAATTTAATTAAATAACGAAGGGAATCAAGACTGTCGGAGGAAAGCCTTAATTCATAGTCTCCCTTAAATACAATAAAATGGCAAGATATACAGGTCCAAAATCAAAAATTGCGCGTCGTTTCAAAGATCCAATCTTTGGCCCAGATAAAGCATTGGAAAAAAGAGCTTACGGCCCAGGACAACATGGTCCTAATAAACGTAGGGGTAAGCAGTCTGAATATGCTATTCAATTAGCGGAAAAGCAAAAAGCTAAGTATACTTATGGTATTCTTGAGCGTCAATTCTCAAACATGTTCGAAAGAGCGTCTAGAATGAAGGGGATTACAGGTGAGAACTTGCTATTATTATGCGAATCTCGTTTAGACAATATGGTTTTTAGATTAGGGGTTTCTCCTACTCGTAGAGGTGCGCGTCAGCTTGTATCTCACAAGCATATTACGGTGAATGGTTCAGTAGTGAACATTCCTTCATATGGCGTTAAAGTAGGCGATGTGATCGGTGTCCGCGAAAAATCTAAATCGTTAGAAGCAATCACGAATTCATTAGCTGCGAAAACCAACAACTTCGATTGGTTAGATTGGAATCCATCGGCTATGGAAGGGAAAGTTGTTGGTACACCAACGAGAGAAATGATCCCAGAGAATATCAAGGAACAACTAATCGTTGAGCTTTACTCTAAATAATAATTAATCATATTGAAATTCAGCCAAAGGGTTTGAAGGAATATCTTCAATCTTTTAAACCGCGCAACTGAATAACAATTAAAAGAAGAAAAATGGCAATTTTAGATTTTCAAAAACCGGATAAGGTTATTATGATCAACTCGGACGAACACGAAGGACAATTTGAGTTCCGTCCATTAGAACCTGGTTATGGCATCACTGTCGGTAATGCATTAAGACGTATCTTATTATCTTCTTTGGAAGGTTTTGCAATAGCATCTGTTCGTTTAGAAGGAGTTGATCACGAATTCTCTACAATGAAAGGTGTAGTTGAAGATATGACTGAGATCATTTTGAACTTGAAACAAGTTCGTTTCAAGCAACAAATAGAAGGTACGGATAATGAAACTGTTGTTGTATCTATTTCAGGTCAAGATAAATTAACTGCTGGTGATTTAGGTAAGTTTACTTCGGCTTTTCAAGTATTAAACCCGGATTTAGTTATCTGTAATATGGAACCATCTGTTAAATTGGAGATGGAACTTACAATTATCAAAGGAAGAGGGTATTTACCTGCTGAGGAGAATTCTGATTCTGGTGCGGCTTTTGGTACTATCGCAGTTGATTCAATTTTTACACCTATTAAGAATGTAAAGTTTGCTGTTGAAAACTTCAGAGTTGAACAAAAGACTGATTATGAGAAATTAATTTTCGATATTAAAACTGATGGTTCAATTCATCCAAAAGAAGCACTGAAAGAAGCTGCTAAAATCTTAATTCACCATTTCATGTTGTTCTCTGATGAGAGAATTACCTTAGATAGTGAAGTGAAAGCTGAAACAGAAGAATTTGATGAGACTTCGCTGCACATGCGTCAGTTATTGAAAACTAAGTTAGTTGATATGGACCTTTCGGTTCGAGCGCTTAACTGTTTAAAAGCTGCCGATGTTGAAACATTAGGAGATCTTGTTTCATACAACAAGAATGACTTATTAAAGTTCAGAAACTTTGGAAAGAAGTCACTCACTGAATTGGAAGACTTGGTAGATAATAAAGGTCTGTCATTTGGAATGAATGTTTCTAAATATAAATTGGATAAAGATTAGAGTATCGCTTATTAAAAAAAATTAAAAATGGCGTGATAGGTGGCTGAACCTGGCGATACAAGATTCAGTTAACCGTTACTTGCGAAATTTAAAGTTATGAGACACGGAAAGAAATTTAATCACCTAGGTAGAACTGCTTCACATAGAAAAGCAATGTTATCTAATATGGCTTGTTCGTTGATTGAACACAAGCGTATTAACACTACAGTTGCGAAAGCTAAGGCATTACGTGCTTATGCTGAGCCACTTTTAACTAAGTCTAAAACGGATTCGACTCATTCGAGAAGAGTTGTTTTTAGTTACTTACAGAACAAAGAGGCAGTTACTGAATTGTTCAGAGAGGTAGCTCCAAAAATCGCTAATCGTCCAGGTGGATATACAAGAATTATTCGTACTGGATATAGGTTAGGTGACAATGCAGAAATGTGTATGATCGAATTAGTTGATTTCAACGATTTATACTCAAACGAGAAAGCGAAGAAAACTACGCGTCGATCAAGAAGAGGTTCAGGTTCAGGTTCGGCTTCTACTGCTGAAGCTACTGAAGCGGTGGAAGATGCATCTGAAGTTAAGGAAACTGAAGTAAATGCCGAGGACAATAAGACTGAGGATAAAGCTGATGATTCTGAAGCTAAAGAAGAAAAATAAGAGGTGATCCTCAAATTTAAAAGGGCAATGTTACATTGCCCTTTTTTTATATCTAATTTTGAGTAAAAATATCAAATTGGATTTGCTACTTTTGTACAAATATTTGCAACATGGAAGATAAAAAAGCGGCGGTACTATTATTGGAAGATGGTACTTTGTTTCAAGGGACAGCAATTGGAAAGGTTGGAACAACAACTGGCGAAATTGCTTTTAATACCGGTATGACTGGTTATCAAGAGGTGTTTACAGACCCATCTTATTTTGGACAAATATTAATTATGACTACAGCCCATATTGGAAATTACGGTGTTCATGATGAGGAGGTTGAGTCTGAAGGAATGAAGATTGCCGGTATGGTAATTAAAAAGTTCTCGGATGGTTTCTCTAGAGCTTCGGGGTCTAAGTCTCTTCAAGACTATATGGTAGAAGACAATAAGGTTGGTATTTCGGATATTGATACTAGAGCTTTAGTGCGTCATATTAGAAGTAAAGGAGCAATGAATGCAATTATTTCTTCCGAAGACTTAGATGTAGATTCTTTAAAATCTAAACTGGCTAATGTTCCTTCAATGGCAGGATTAGAATTAAGCTCGAAAGTTGCTACTGAAGTGGCTTATGAAGTGAAACCAGATAATGCACAGTATAGAGTATCTTTAATCGACTTCGGGGTTAAGAAAAGTATCGTTAACTGCTTGGCGGAGCGTGGATGTCACGTTAAGGTATTTCCGTTAAATTCGACAATAGAAGATTTAAATTCATTCAAACCGGATGGTTATATGCTTTCGAATGGTCCTGGCGATCCTTCTGTGATGAATACATCGATTGAATTGGTTTCCAATATTGTTGCTCAGAATAAACCTGTTTTTGGTATTTGTTTAGGTCATCAAATCTTAGGTTTGAGTCAAGGTTTGACTACAGAGAAAATGTTTAATGGACATAGAGGAATTAATCACCCTATTATGAATATTAAAACTGGAAAAGGTGAGATTACTTCTCAAAACCATGGGTTTGTTATTTCTCGCGAAAGTTCCGAAAAGAATGACAACATTAATATCACGCATTATCACTTAAATGATAATACGGTTGCTGGTATTGAAATAGATAATAAACCTGTATTTTCTGTACAGTATCACCCAGAAGCATCTGCTGGTCCTCATGATTCAAGATACTTGTTTGACCAGTTCATTAATAACATGAAAAATCACAAATAATGAGTTTTATTGCAAAAATAGTTGGTAGACAAATTTTAGATTCAAGAGGTAATCCAACTGTTGAAGTTGATGTTGTTACTACTTCTGGTGCGTTTGGACGTGCTGCTGTTCCATCTGGAGCTTCCACGGGTGTTCACGAGGCGGTTGAATTGAGAGATGGTGATAAAGGAAACTACTTAGGTAAAGGGGTCCTTAAAGCTGTGGCTAATGTTAATTCAATTATTGATGAGGCATTGAAAGGATTTGATGTTTGCGATCAAAAGGCTATTGATGCAAAATTATTACAATTGGATGCTACAGAAAATAAGTCAAATTTGGGGGCCAATGCTATTTTAGGGGTCTCTTTGGCTTGTGCTAAAGCTGCAGCTGATGAAACTGGTTTAAGCTTGTTTAAGTATGTTGGTGGTGTTGGAGCGGTTACCATGCCTGTGCCTATGATGAATATCCTTAATGGTGGTTCTCACGCAGATAATAAAATTGATATTCAAGAATTCATGGTTATGCCATTTGGTGCAGAATCATTTTCTGAAGGCCTAAGATGGGGAACGGAAATTTTTCATCACCTAAAGAATGTCTTGAAGTCTAAAGGGATGTCAACAAATGTTGGTGACGAAGGAGGTTTTGCTCCGAACTTAGGCTCTAATGAAGAGGCGATTCAAGTTGTAATTGAAGCTATTGAGAAAGCAGGATTCAAACCAGGTGAAGATGTTTGGATTGCCTTAGATGCTGCTGCTTCTGAATTCTATGATAAAGATTCTAAACAGTATGTTTTTGAATCGACTGGAGATAGAATGTCTTCTGAAGAGATGGTGAATTTCTGGACTGATTGGTGTTCTAAATACCCGATTGCATCTATTGAAGATGGTTTGGATGAGGATGATTGGAATGGTTGGAAATTGGCTACTGATGCTTTAGGAGATAAAGTTCAGTTAGTGGGGGATGATTTATTTGTGACAAATACAAAGCGTTTGTCGCAAGGTATTTCTGCGAATACTGCGAATTCAATTCTAGTTAAAGTAAATCAAATTGGTACTTTAACTGAAACGATTGAAGCTGTTCAAATGGCGACAAGAAATGGTTATACTTCTGTTATGAGTCATCGAAGTGGTGAAACTGAAGATAATACAATCGCTGACTTGGCAGTAGCTTTAAACTGTGGCCAAATTAAGACTGGTTCTGCTTCAAGAAGTGATCGTATGGCCAAATACAATCAACTTTTGCGTATTGAAGAAGAGCTAGGAACGACTGCAATTTATCCTGGTAAAACGTTTAAATTTCTGTAAATACATGCTCAGTACGTTAAATACTGAACAGCCTGTTTCTTTTTTATAATTATGGGTGTATTTTCGTCCTAATTATTCGACCGTTTACGCAACCATTTAAATTGTGTTACGTCAATGTAAAAAAGAAGTAAAATGAAACTAATAATAACGCTATTAACGGTCTTATGCATAAATTCTTCTTATGCGCAGACTCAGACTCAGAATCCGACGAATACTCGATTATTTGCACAATGTATGTTCGATATTTCAGATAAAAATGAGATGTTGACGTTACAGAATGAAATTCGTAACAATCCGAATATTGAAATGGTTCGTTTAGATTATAATACTCAACGAGCGCTTATTATCACAGCAAATCTTGAAGAATTGTCTGAATTAGATTTCGTATCTTGGTTTGGTACTCATGGCTCTACATTAAACTGTATACAAATAGGTGTTTATGGTGTTGATGTTATGAACCAGTATCCATTTACTAATTGTCAATAACAAAGATCATGAGAGTTTTAGTATCATCTATATTCGTGGCTTTGTCAAGCCTTATTTTTGCGCAAAATACATCTACCTCGTGCAGTGTGGCTCAAAATATTTGTAACGCGGTTCCTGTTCCTTTTGATTTAGGAACAGGAGCTCCTAATCCTGTGGTTCCTCCTTCAGGTAATATTTCAAATCCAAGTACTAATCCGGCGGGAGTAAATAGTGGTTGCTTGTTTTCGGGGGAGTTGAATCCGAACTGGTTTGTATTAAATGTTACTTCAACGGGAAATTTGGAGTTTGAAATTGGAGCTCCTGGTGGTAATGGTTTCTTCGATTGGGAATTATGGCCTTATGATCCTGTAACGGGTTGTTCAGATATTCAAAATAATTTAGTTGCACCAGCTGCTTGTAATTGGAATGCCTCTTCAGCAGGATATACTGGTATGTCTGCGGGTGGACCGCCCCCAGGTGGAGTTGCTGGTAATTTTCAGCCAGCAATACCCGTTGTTGCCGGAACAGCATATATATTGATGTTTTCTAATTATAGTTCAGCTGTTGGTACTGTGAATTTAACTTTCCCTCCAACTGGAGCCACGATAGGTTGTTCAGGTGGTACTCCAGATCAAACGATTTGTTTAGGTGATGCGGCAACTGTCGACTTAACAATGAGTCCAGGATGGGTGAATGCTACTGCTAACTGGTTAGTTACAACAAATGTTTCTGATCCGACAGGAATTACAGGTGTTATTGTTGATCCAACTGTGACAACTGATTATGAAGTTCAAATTTGGGATCAAGGAGCAATTGTTGATACGATTGAATTTACGATTAATGTTGTTGATCCTCCTGCTCCAGATGCGGGCGTGGATCAGGTCCTTTGTTTAGGTAGCCCAATTAGTATGGCAGCAACTGTGAGTGATCCTGCAAATCCGACATTATGGTCGTATTCAGCAGCAGGAATTGTACCAGCGCCAACGGTTAATTTTGTGCCTAATATGTCTGATCCTTTAGCTACAGTTTCAGTTAATCAATTAGGGGTTTATGAGTTTTATTTTAGAGAAAGTAATGCTATTTGTGGTAACGTTTACGACACTATGACTGTTATAGTCGAGGACTTAAACATAACAGCAACGTCTGTTCCTCCATCATGTGAAGGCTTTGCGGATGGTGAAATACATATTACAGCTCCGGGAGCTAATGAATATACTTTTGATGGGATTAATTGGCAAACAGACTCTTTCTCTCTTGTGTTTCCTGCAGGAGCATATACCGTGTGTGCTAGATCTCCATTAGGATGTGAAAAATGTTTTGATGTAGATGTTGTTGACCCTGACCCAGTAGTTGTCTCTGTGAGTAATGATACATTGATTTGTGAGAATGGAACGGCGCAACTTTTAGCCTCTGCTACAGGCGGAACATCATATTTGTTTAATTGGGATCATACAGGTGATACAGGACCTAGTCAACCTGAAAATCCGACAGTGGGGACAACATATACTGTGTTTGCAGAGAATGAGAACGGATGCGTTTCTACTCCAGAATCAATTGATGTTACAATTCGCCCTCCTTTAACAGGAACTATTACAGCTTGGGATACAATCTGTCCTACTTACAATACGGATATTACTGCAACAGTTGTTGGTGGTTTAGGAGCTCCATATGACTTTGTCTGGACTTCAGGAGATGTCTTTAATGGGGCTGGTTCGCATACAATTAATGTGGACCCTATGGTTACTACTGATTATACGGTTACTATTACTGATGGGTGTGAATCAACACCTTTAGTTTTAACTACGAATGTTAGAGTTGCTCCAGTGCCAGTTCCGCAATACACAGTTTTAGATCCTGAACAGTGTGAGCCTGCAGTTTTCCATATTGTCAATTCTACAGATCCAACGATGAGTGAGTTTAACTATTGGTTAGTTAATGGTGATCAGCAATTTTTAAATCAAGATACAATTGTTACGACAGAATTAATGGCAGGTCAATATGATATACAAATGATTATTACTTCTTATGAGGGATGCGTTGATTCATTGACTTTTATAGATGCATTGGATGTAAAACCGAAGCCTGTTGCTGATTTTAAACATGCGCCTAATCCAGTAACTATGTTTAATACTACTGTAAGTTTCCAAAATCATTCGTTTAATGGTCATACTTACCAATGGTATTTTGATGGCGGTTCTCCGGCTCAGTCTACTCAAGAGGATGTTCAGGTGGTTTTCCCAGATGGGGAGACAGGTACTTATGATGTTACATTAATTACAACTTCTGAATTGGGTTGTGTGGATACAATGGAATATGAATTAATAGTATTCCCAGAAGTAATTATTTATGCACCAAATACATTTACTCCAGATGGTGATGAGTTCAATCAATCTTGGTTGGTTCATATGGAAGGTGTAGATCCTTATGATTTTGATTTATTAATTTTCAATAGATGGGGAGAATTAGTTTGGGAATCTCATGATATTACGGTTCCTTGGGATGGTCAGTTTAATGGAAAGCCTTTGAAACAAGGAATGTATAATTGGGTCATTAAAACCAAAGACCTTCTGAATGATGATAAATACACTTATACTGGTCACGTTACCATTATAAGATAAGGTATATTTTATACAAGATTTAAAGCGCTTTGACTACTGTTAAAGCGCTTTTTTCTTGTTAACTTTATCCAAAATTTTGCACGCACTATGAAATCATTTCATGAACAAATATTAGAAGGGGTTCCATTTGAGATTCCTGAATTAATGCCGAATGAGATTGGAATTAATCATGCTCCTAAGAGAAAGCAAATCTTGAAAGAAGATGAACGAAAATTGGCGCTTAAGAATGCGTTGCGTTATTTTCCAAAAGAGCAACACAAGGATTTAGCGCAAGAATTCATCGAAGAATTAAATGAATTTGGTCGTATTTATATGCTTAGATTCAGACCGAAATATAAGATGTACGCTCGTTCAATTGATGAGTATCCCGGAAATTGTCAGCAAGCAAAAGCCATTATGTTAATGATCCAGAATAACCTGGATTATGCTGTGGCTCAGCATCCGCATGAATTAATAACTTATGGTGGAAACGGCGCGGTATTTTCAAATTGGATTCAGTATCGCTTAACGATGAAGTATTTGGCGGAAATGACTGATGAACAAACGTTAGTAATGTATTCTGGACATCCAATGGGGTTATTTCCATCGCATAAAGATGCTCCTCGAGTTGTCGTTACTAATGGAATGATGATACCTAATTATTCTCAGCCAGATGATTGGGAGAAATTCAATGCGTTGGGTGTTACTCAATATGGGCAAATGACTGCAGGATCATATATGTATATTGGGCCTCAAGGTATTGTTCACGGAACGACTATTACTGTTTTAAATGGTTTTAGAAAGATAAAGAAAGAGCCAAAAGGAGGTTTGTTTGTTACTTCTGGTTTAGGAGGGATGAGTGGTGCTCAGCCAAAAGCTGGAACTATAGCAGGTTGTGTTACTGTTTGTGCTGAAGTAAACCCTAAAATCACTAAAATCCGCCACGATCAAGGGTGGGTTAATGAAATTATAGAAGATTTAGATGAATTGGTTGCAAGAGTAAATCAAGCTCAGATAAATAAAGAGGTTGTTTCTATTGCCTACCTTGGGAATATTGTGGAGGTATGGGAAAAATTTGATTCTGCTAATATTCATATTGATTTGGGGTCAGATCAAACTTCTTTACATAATCCATGGGCTGGTGGATATTACCCTGTAGGTATCTCATTTGAGGCATCTAATGAGATGATGGCTACTGATCCTGATAAGTTTAAAGAAAAAGTACAAGAGTCACTTAGAAGACATGCTAAAGCCGTTAATAAACATACATCCAAAGGAACTTACTTCTTCGATTATGGAAATGCATTCCTTTTAGAATCTTCTAGAGCTGGTGCGGATATTATGGCCGAGAATGGCGTAGATTTTAAATATCCATCTTATGTTCAGGATATTATGGGTCCAATGTGTTTCGATTATGGATTTGGTCCGTTTAGATGGGTTGCGGCCTCGGCAAAACCTGAAGACTTGAAAAGAACAGACGAGATAGCTTGTCAAGTTTTAGAAGGTATTATGAAGAATAGTCCTGCTGAAATACAGCAGCAAATGGCGGATAATATTCAATGGATTAAGGGTGCTCAAGAAAATAAGTTAGTTGTAGGATCTCAAGCTCGAATTTTATATGCGGATGCTGAAGGGCGAATGAAAATTGCAAAAGCATTCAACGATGCAATTGCGTCTGGTGAGATAGGACCAGTTATTTTGGGTAGGGATCATCATGATGTTTCTGGAACAGATTCTCCGTACAGAGAAACCTCAAATATTTATGATGGTTCGAGATTTACTGCTGATATGGCGATTCAAAATGTGATCGGTGATGCTTTCCGTGGCGCTACTTGGGTTTCTATTCATAACGGCGGTGGAGTAGGCTGGGGAGAAGTTATGAATGGTGGTTTTGGAATGCTACTGGATGGATCCTCAGATGCTGAGCGTAGATTGAAATCTATGCTACATTGGGATGTTAATAATGGTATCTCGCGCAGAAGTTGGGCTCGAAATGAAGGCGCTATGTTCGCGATTAAACGTGCAATGGAAATTGAGCCAAACTTAAAAGTGACTATTCCTGAAATTGTGGATGAATCAATTATAGAGGATTTATTCTAAATGAAATTAGAACTGTCTAGTCCTCAGATAGTTTGACAGTAAATAAGGAAATTAATTTAAACCGAAGAGGATATCCTCTTCGGTTTTTTTTCAGTTATGAATTTTTAGCTTATCACAAGATTCCAGGCATGATATGAAATTTGGTGAATTATTTGACTTAAGTGTGTTTTGAATTTATAAACGAACAAAAGAAATCAATTTATTATCCAATATGTCTTAATTCTCCGAGCGAAGAATAATATAGGTAACAGCTTACTTGAGGGAAGCTCATAGATTCTAATACATGTTGGTAAGATTTAATTTGTTTTATGTCCTTGTTTCCCGGAAGTCCAGTTTTATAATCTATAATGATCGTTCTATCTTCTTTTATAATGATTTTATCAGGAATCAATGTGGTGGTGTCATCTACAATTATTGCTTGTTCATTCAAAACTTCTTTTTTAGATTCAAATAGTCCAGCATATTGAGGATTTTCGAATAAATCATTAAGTTTTAATTCCAGCTCTTTAGCATTTGACTGAGATACTTCTCCTTCTGAAATTGATTTGTTGAGTTGTGCTTTGATTTCACTTTTATCTTCTAGAATACTCGCCAAATAATGGAATTGAATCCCAAATTGCATTTCTTCGCTAAGATAGTCTGTATCCAATAAGATATCATTATCTTGAAGTGAAATGTCAGGAAACCATAAACGATCGGATGCATTTTTAGGTATAAATAAAGAGCTTTCATTTAAACTTGATTTTGGTTGCGTTCTTATCCCGTCATCGTATTCTAAAACTAAAAAGTCATCAATTAATTTAGAATCTTCGCTTTCTTCAAGCGTGTCGTGAAAAAGTTGACCAAATTTATTTTTCTCGAAAAAGTTAGCTATATATAATCGTTCAACTGGCCTTGTCATTGCAACATAACATTTGTTGACGTTATCTACTATAACTTGCGTCTTTTCTGCATTGTATAATTCCTTTAATACTTCTAAGTGATCCTTGCTTGTGGGCTGTTTGTATATCACATAATCGTCTAAATGAATTAAAAAATGCGATTTTACTTCGTTTTTGAAATTCATAGTGGGGACTATTACCACAGGGAATTCAAGCCCCTTTGATTTATGAATGGTCATTAATTGAATTGATTCATCGCTCTCAGGTATTTGAACCGCAATCTTATTTTTCTTTAACTCATATTCACCTAAAAATGATCTTAAATCAGGACCTTTTGAAAGGCCATAGTCAAATGTTAAATCTGCTAAGTGATGCAAATACGGATCATTGAGCTCGTTGTAGCCGGCGATTGAATAAAATTGTTGAACTAAGTCATACAAGTTTTCATGTTTGAAGAAAAACTTGATTTCACCGCCAAAGTGATCGCTTAAAAATCTCTGGTCATTAAATCGACGATACTTTTTCCCAGATTCAGTTATTTTCTCTACAATATAACTTTGGTATTCATCAAATGACCCAGATTTAATTCTGAAGAATAACTCAGCAAATCGTTTCATTTCATTTTCTCCTGAAGGATTTAATCTTCGATGCAAGAAAGCAATGGTTAACTGAACTTTCAATGAGCTGTTGATTAATAGAGAATCGGTTGATACAACTTTATAACCATGAGAAGTTAATCCAAGTGCCCAACGATTACATTCTTTATTGGTTCCTCCTAGAATACAAATTTCTCCAGGTTTAAAACCATCAGTTTTACATTCTTCAATCCATTCGATTATTTGCGGAACGAGTTCATCCGGAGATTTTTTTTCTTCTTTTGATATAATGTGAACTTTTCCTTTTGATTTAGATTGGGGATTTTGGATAACCGAATTGTAAAATTCAGCTGCTTTTTCAGGAAGCATATTTCTTAAGCTTGTAAAAAAGGAATTATTTAATTTCACTATGGTTGAACTAGATCTCCAATTGCTTTCTAATTCAGATAATTCTCCCATTTGATCAAAATATGCTGATTGACTCGCTATGTGAGGATCGTTTTCAGGATTATATATTTGAGGCAATGAAACAAATTGTTCAGCGATTCCATTTTTGAACCTATAGATTGATTGTTTCGGATCACCAACAATTAAATTAACATGATTTTGAGACATGGATTCTTTGACTAATGGGACCAAATTCAACCATTGTAATCGCGATGTGTCTTGAAATTCATCTAACAAGAAATGATGAAACTTACTCCCTAGTCGTTCATAAATAAATGGTGTATGTTCATTTTGTATTAATTCTGAAATCAAAGCGTTGAATTCTGAAATTCGAATCAATTGTTCATCTTTACGCACTTTCTTTAATGAAGTAGCCATGAATTGCAGTAAGGCCATGTTGAAGAAGTTTTTCAAGAATAATTCAAGGCTAGCGTATTCTTTTAACTTGTTCTCCCAAAAATAAATTAGTGCGTAAATCTGATCTTTTATTCCTTGAGGATAATCTTGATTGGGTTTTAGTTCAACTTCTAAATTTTTGAGAAAGGTTGGAGAGAATAAATCAGCGTTGTTATGAAATTTATCATAAGCCAGAACTTTTTTTATCGCATTAAACGTTACCGTTTTTCCTGGTAGTAATGAAGGATCAATACCACAAGAGTTTATTTCATTTTGAATGGCTCCTATTAATGTTAAAAAAGATTGGTCTATTTTTGTTCGCGCATTAATAAGTAGTCCAAATTGCTCCGTGGAAAAATCCATTTCCATCAATTGCTCAATGATCTTGTTGTTCTTTTCGTTACGTAAGATCTTTCCAAAATCAACTAGATTTCTTCTGAAATTCCATTGATTTCCTTCATCAATATTCGCTTTTGCATAGGAAAGGATGAGTTTGTTTAGTGATTCCGAACCTTCTTCTCCAAGCTGATTTAATATGTCATCTACAATTTTTTCAATTATTTCTGTTTCATCTAATACAACTTCAAAATCATTAGGAAGATCCAAATCTCGACCAAATGACTTAATCAATCTTAGGTTGAACTTATCAATTGTCATTATATGAAACTCCTCGTACTGGTGTAGAATGTTTCCTAAAACCCGACGACAGCGATTTTGAACGTCAATAGTTGTTAACCCAAGGCCATCAGCAATATCCGTTGTAAGCTGTAAAGCTTTATTTTTGTAAATCTTTGGCGAACTAATTTGATCCAAAGCCGCAATGATTCTCTCTTTCATTTCCAACGCTGCCTTGTTTGTAAACGTCATAGCTATAACGTTAGCAAAGCTGCTACCGGTTTTTTCCTCTGAAATAAGAAGTTCGATGTAAGCTTTTACCAAGTGATAAGTCTTCCCACTTCCGGCTGAAGCGTTTAAAATTTTAAGTGGCTTTGGCGTTTGATGAATCACAAGTTGGAGTTTATTTCGAATATAATTGTTTAATCTTTTTTAGAGGTGTTTTATGGGGATTTAATTCCATCTCAGTGATTCGCTGACATTGGTATATAATTTTGTAAATTTGAGATATGCGTGCATTTAAGCAGATAACTGCAATATTATTAATAGGATTAGGTCTTTTGTCTTGTAAAAACGATACTCCGCCGGTTCCGGTGGATCCAGTCAACACTCTAAAAATGACGGTTCAACCTGTTTATGGAGGAGAAACACTTTATTTGGATTCAACTTATCAAACAGCGGAAGGATATGATGTTCAATTTACAGAACTTAGATTCTATATGCAGGATGTTCGCAATAGCTCAACTAGTTTCAAAGATGTTTCATTATACGATTACCGAGCTAGAGGAATCGACTTAATTAGTGTAGAAGGAGATAAAGATGACTTTAATTCGTTACAGGCTAATTTAGGTGTTGGAGCAGATGTCAATCATAATGATCCCGTTGGAGCTTTTGATCCTGACAGTTGGTTATATATTTCAAACGCTAATGATATGCATTGGGACTGGAACCCTGGATATATTTTCGTAAAGGTCGAAGCAAAGGTGGATACAATTCCTGACGGGGTTCCCTTATTTAATCATAATGTCATATTCCACGTTGGAAAGGATGAGAACTTGGAGACTTTATCTTTCGATAATATTCAATGGATGAATGAAGGGAATGGATACACTTTCCCTTTGAAACTAGACATGCAACAATTTTTAGATAATAATGGTTCGAGCATAGATTTAAAAACTGAATTTACTTCGCATACAGTTCCTGGGCAAGAAGTTCTTAGTACCAAAATAATGGTCAATTTTAAAGATGCCTTAATGCCTTACTGATGAAATATTTACTTATTCTTTTCATGATTATTGGAATCGCTATCTCTTGTAAGAAGGATAAGGTAGAACACGTTCCCACACCCTATGTGTTGGAAATTCCAAGTCATTTCCCAGTGATGAATATTCCTGAAGATAATCCGATGACGGTGGAAGGGGTTGCGTTGGGAAGAAAGTTATTCTATGAAAAGAAACTAAGTGGAGATAATTCCATTTCATGTGCAACATGTCATGCACCGAGTAGCGCTTTTTCAGATCCAAATCAATATTCAGAGGGTGTTGATGGACTATTAGGGACACGGAATTCTATGGCACTTGTTAATGTCGGATGGAATGAATTTTTCTTTTGGGATGGAAGGGCAAAAACCTTGGAGGAACAAATTCTAATACCGGTTGAAGATCCAATTGAAATGCATGATCGTTGGCCCGATGTAATGAGCTCATTATTGTCTGATATGACCTATAAAAATATGTTCTTCAAAGCATTCAATACGGAAGAAATAGATTCAACTCATGCGGCTAAAGCCATAGCTCAATTCATTCGAACGATGATTTCTGGGTCTTCTAAATATGATGTAATGTATAAAGCTGAGAACAACTTAAGTCTTACATCGGCTGAGCAAGCAATTTATGCAACTGTGACCCCAGAGGAAACAGCAGGTTATGATTTATTTAAGAGCCTAAATGGTGCAGATTGTTTTCATTGTCATAATGGACCTTTAATGCAAGTACAGAAATTTTCAAATAATGGACTGGATGCTACTTTTGCGGATAACGGTCGGGGCGATGTTACTGGAAACCCAAATGATAATGGAAAATTCAAAGTACCAACTTTACGGAATATTGAATATTCAGGACCATTTATGCATGATGGAAGGTTCTCGACTCTTGAAGAAGTGATTGAGCATTATTCCTCGGGAATCCAAATGAGCCCTTCCATTGACCCACTAATTGAATTTGCCAGTCAAGGTGGTGTCCAATTAGATGCATTCGAAAAAGATTTAGTTAAAAAATTCTTACTTACTTTAACAGATGAAACCTTTATTAATAATCCGGACTTTCAGGAGCCGCAATAAATAAATTTGTTTCTTTTGTAATAGAAAATAGATTATGATAGACGAAAGACGACTGACAACAGAAGAGAAGGCGCTTAAGATCAACTTAACATCTGATATTTATGGATGCTTTGCTGAAATTGGAGCAGGGCAGGAGGTAGCAGCTAATTTTTTCAAAGCCGGGGGTAGTTCAGGAACTATTGCTCATACACAATCTGCTTACGATATGAAAGTATCAGACTCTATGTATGGTGAAGCTTCTCGTTACGTATGTGAAGAAAGGTTACAGACCATGCTCGAAAAAGAGTATGAGGTTATGAAAGAACGTCTTCCAAATAAGTATAAAGAGAAAAGATTTTTTGCTTTCTGTAATACGGTTGAATCTTTAAACTATCATAAAACAAATCAAGGTCAAGGTTGGGTTGGAATGCGCTTTCAACTTTCATTAGAAGGTCCGGTAAATGATATTATTCTGCATATTAAAATGCACGATAATAGCCACAAAGCGCAACAAGAGGCCTTGGGTATTTTGGGGGTTAACTTAATTTATTCCTCTTATTTTCATAATCATGATTTGGATGAGTTTTTGACTAATTTGGTACATAGACTTCCAAGAGACAAGATGGAAATTGATATGATTCGTGTTTCTGGTCCGGATTTCGAAGATGTTGATAATAGAATTATTGCATTAAACCTGGTTAAGCGCGGTATTACTGATGCTACTATGTTTGATTTAAGCGGAAATGTATTACAACCTGCAACTGCTTTGTATAAAAAGAACATATTGTTGATGCGTGGTCGATTTAGACCTGTAACGAAAGTGCATATCGATATGATTGAGAAAGGAAAAGAACAATTTCTTTTAGAAGACGGTATCAAGAAAGACAATGTTCGTGTAATTTTTGAGTTAACCTTGAAAGATTTAACGGCAGATGGAAAAATCTCAGATAAAGATTTTGTTGATCGTGCGGAGTTACTAGGTACGTTAGGCTATACAGTAATGATTAGTAATTATTTGAAGCATTATAAAATGGTTGATTATTTATCGCCAATTGCTCGGGGACATAAGATGGGAGTAATTGCAGGTATTTATAATCTTCAAACAATTTTTGATGAACGCTATTATGATAATCTTCCAGGTGGATTACTAGAAGCGTTTGGTCGTGGGTTTGGTCATGATGTTACGTTATATGTTTATCCAGCCAATAATGTTGAAACGGGGGAACTGTATTCTTTAGATAACTTCAGTGTTCCTGATAACTTGAAAGGTTTGTTTCAATATATGCTAGACAATAATAAACTGGCGTGTTTTGAGAATTTCGATCAAAAGCTATTAGGTATTATGTCAGATGAAGTGCTCTCGAAAATTAAGGCTGGGGCTTCAAGCTGGGAAGAAGATGTTCCAGAAGAAGTGGTCAAGGCAATTAAGTATTACGAGTTATTTGGATATAAAAAAAAAGTAGCGGTCGTTTAAACTAAACTAAGCTATGCCTCATATTAAAAACGCATTAATTAGGTATCGAATTATCGATAAGTGTATTGGGAATAAATATAAACCATTTCCTAGTAAAAGAGATTTGAGAGAAGCCTGCGAAGAAGCGTTGTTTGGAAGTATTGATGGCGATCACATTTGTGATTCTACCATTGAGAAAGATATGTTTGCCATGAGAATGGAACATGATGCACCTATAAAATATAGTAAACGTGATAGAGGTTATTATTACGAAGATCCAGATTTTTCAATTAATGATATTCCGCTTACTGAAGATGAATTAGGGGCAATTACTTTTGCGGCTAAAACATTGATGCAGTTTCGCGATGTTGGCATGTTTCAGCAATTCGGTAGTGCTATTGATAAAATTGTAGATCGTGTTTCTGTATCAGATGATGATGCTCTAGCGTTTATTCAATTTGAGAAGTCTATGTCTGGTGAAGGAAATGAATTTCTTACGCCAATCCTTGAAGCAATAAAGCAAGAACTAATCATCACGTTCGATTATACAAGCTTTGTTTCTGGAGAAATGAAACCACGTGAAGTTTTGCCTTTATTACTGAAGGAGTATAGTAATCGTTGGTATTTGATTTCATTTGATTTGAAAAAAAACGATTATATTACTTATGGTCTCGATCGTATGGAAGATGTTGAGGTTACAAAACAACGGAAAGATAGACCTATTGATTTCAATGCGGATAATTACTTCAAGTTTGCGGTAGGAATTACGAGTGGTAATACAGAACCTGAAGTTGTCCAATTCAAAGCAAGAGCTGTTGCCTCTAAATATATTGACTCACTGCCATTTCATTCTTCTCAGAAAGTAATTCAAATGAATGACCAAGGTTTTACTTTTGAGTTAAAGGTGAATATTTCTGAAGAATTAATTCGTTCTATGCTCGCCTATGGTGGTGATATAAAAATAATTCAGCCAAAGTCACTAAGGGATGAAATTGAACAGCGAGCTCTAGCCATTTTAAATTCTTGAAAAAAGGCATTTTTAGTAAGCGCCTTTCACCTTAAAAATGAGTGATTTCATTACTCATAATAGTTAAGTTAATTCAGCCTGTTTTCTTTGGATTAAATTGCTTTCGTATTTATTTGACTTTGTCAAATAACGTTTTCATGTCTTTGGTTTGATTCAAAAAGAGTAATATTGAGTTTGAAATAAATACTAGACGAAGATCAGAAGAATTTAAATCTAATTATCTTCGTGAAAACCAAATTGAAAATAAAATGTTATTAGGAATTGCTATAGAAAATGGTGTTTGCGAATTGAAATTAAATCGCCCAGAAGTGTTTAATTCTTTCAATAAAGAAATGGCTATGGACCTTCAAAAAGCCCTAGATGATTGTGCTACAAATGATGAGGTAAGAGCAATTGTTATTACAGGAGAGGGTAAAGCATTTTGCGCAGGTCAAGATTTAGCCGAAGCGACTGATCCAAATGGACCAGAATTAAAGTCTATTGTTAAAGAGCATTACAATCCTATAATTTTAAAAATTAGAAATATAAATAAGCCCGTGATTGCTGCGGTGAATGGCGTTGCTGCTGGTGCTGGCGCGAATATCGCATTGTCGTGTGATATTACAATTGCAAAAGAAAGCGCTAGTTTTATTCAAGCATTTTCAAAAATTGGCTTGATTCCAGATTCAGGCGGGACATTTTTTTTACCAAGAATTATTGGTTCTCAGAAAGCATTGGCTTTAATGATGACGGCTGATAAAATTTCGGCACAGGAAGCGGACGATATGAACATGATTTACAAGGCAGTTTCTGATGAAGAATTTGATGCATTTGTTGCTAAGTTCGCTAGAAAATTAGCGATGATGCCTACTAAAGGTTTAGGTTTAACGAAGCAAGCGGTGAATTCAAGTTTCACGAATAGTTTAGAAACTCAATTAGATTTAGAAGAAGAATTACAAACTGTAGCAGGTCAATCTTACGATTTTAATGAAGGTGTAGCTGCCTTTATGGAAAAAAGAAAACCAGTTTTCAAAGGAGAGTAATTAATTAGAGACGGGGCTTTTAGAAACAAGAGTCAAGATATGAAACATAATTTTAGAAATTTAGCGGTTTGGAAAGACTCTTTCGCGTTAGTGAAAGATATTTATATAGTCAGTTCAAAACTTCCGTTAGATGAAAAGTTTGGTTTGAAGTCTCAAATACAAAGATGTGCTGTTTCTATTCCTTCAAATATTGAGGAGGGTTCTGGAAGAACTAGTGATAAAGAATTTTTACACTTTTTGAATATTGCAATTTCTTCGTCATATGAACTAGAAACTCAACTTCTGCTGGTGAAAGATTTATTCGATATTGATAGAGAAGAAATAATAACAAGGATTCAACCTAATCAGAGAATGATTGGAGGATTAAAAAGAAAGATTAATACAAAATAGATTTGATTGTAAGTGAAAGGATAAATTGAAGTTGTCCTGACTCTTTCTTCTCAGTTCTATTTTCTAAAAGAAATAATAATATGAATGTTGGAGTTTTAGGTGGAGGAACAATGGGTTCAGGAATCGTGCAGGTTGCTGCTCAAAATGGTCATAAAACCGTACTTGTTGATTTAAATGAGGACGTTTTAAATAAGTCTAAAGCGAAATTGGCCAAGATTATGGCTCGTTTGGTTGAAAAAGGTAAGATCACTCAAGATCAAGCCGATGCTACTCAATCAAATGTTGCTTATTCGACAGATGTAAATGATTTTGCCTCATGTGGAATTGTAATCGAAGCGATTATTGAAGACATTAACATCAAATCTAAAGTGTTTGCCAACCTAGAATCTATCGTTTCGAAAGAATGTATATTGGCTTCTAATACGAGTTCATTATCAATTGCTTCTATTGGAGCTTCTGTTGAGGAGTCGAGTCGAGTAATTGGAGTTCACTTTTTCAATCCGGCGCCATTGATGCCACTGGTTGAAATCATTCCAGCTGTTCAAACTTCAGAAAAAACTTTAAATACCGCTAAGTCATTAATCGACGGTTGGGGTAAAGTAACAGTTGTTTGTAAGGATACTCCAGGATTTATCGTTAATCGTGTAGCAAGACCGTTCTACGGTGAGGCAATGCGCATCTATGAAGAAGGAGTTGCTGACTTTGCTACAATTGATTGGGCAATGACTGAGATTGGAGGTTTCCGAATGGGACCATACACTTTAATGGATTACATTGGAAATGATGTAAACTATACGGTAACTGAGACTGTGTTTACGGCTTTCTATTTCGACCCAAGATATAAGCCTTCATTTACACAAAAGCGTCATGCTGAGGCAGGATACTTAGGACGTAAATCTGGAAGAGGTTTCTTTAATTATGCAGAAGGTGCTGTTAACCCAGCCCCAAATGAAGACCGCGTATTAGGTCAACAAATCTTTGAACGCATCTTGGTTATGTTAATCAACGAAGCGGTTGATGCTTTATTCTTAAATATCGGATCTAAAGAAGCTATTGATTTAGCAATGACAAAAGGAGTAAATTATCCTAAAGGATTATTGCTTTGGGCGGATGAATTAGGTTTGGATTTTGTGCTATCTAAGTTGGAGTCAATGTACACTGAATATGGAGAAGATCGTTACCGACCAAGCCCATTATTGAGAAGAATGGTAAAGTCTGGAAATAAGTTTTTTGCTTAGGATTTCCTTGTATTAATACAAGAGTCAAATACTTGTCTTATTTTAAGTAAAATAAGCGCTATGAAATTTATATCCGCAATTCTCGTATTGTTAATTGTTTCTTTGCTAATCGCTAGTTGTGGAGATCCAATTCCGGCTGAGTCAAAAACTGAAGTTCGTGTTTTACCAGTAGAAATTACAGAAGAAGACTTATTTAAAGGGAATAAGATTCTTGCATTTTTGGAAAATGAAGAGAAATTTGTGCAGGAAGCGAATGAGTTTTTCTTATTAGGCCTAAATGCGTTTAAAAATGATAACGACCTAGATAGTGCAGATTATTATTTGAGAAAGTCACTGATAAGTGAACCTTCGAGTAGAGCATACTATGAATTAGGGAATGTGCTTATGTCACAGAAGTCATACGATGATGCTTTGTTAGCTTATGGGATGGCCGAGCAACTAGATTTCCAACCTTTTTCGAAAATATTATACAATAAAGCATGTATTTATTCGCTGCAAGAAAAGAAAGATCTTTCGGGTAAATACCTGGAATATGCATTGCAAGCAGGATATAATAATTTAGAACATATCAATGTCGATGCTGATTTAGAGAACTTACGTGAAAGTTGGTATTTCAACGAGGCTTTGAAGAAAGGTTTAAGAGGGGTTTCTAATGCTGAAAACTTGTTTTGGCTTCAATTCAGAAGGTTGTTTCCAAAAATTGAATATCCGTTTACATTAAAAACAAATGAAGGAGAAGATGGTGAGAGCTTAAAACATATCTCTTATGAATTTGAGAAATATGTAGCTGAGATGAGAGACGAAGAGTTCTCTCGCGAAGTAAGTAAAGGTTTTTATCAATATGCACAAGCTTATGAAACGGATGACTATGTTGCTTTAATTTATGTTGTTAATGATGAGTTTATGGGGCCTTATGGGGCAAGTGTGTATCGAATGGCAACCTACACACATGAAGGGAAATTGATTGATAAGAAAGAAGTAGGTGGTAGGTCAAATTTAGATTCGGACATTATGAAGTCTATGGTAAACGAAGATTTCACAATAGACGTAGAAGTATTTCATCCTATTTACAAAGAAGACCCCGATGATAAAGGGTATTATGAGAATGAAATAATTGATTTAGAATTTGTAACTAAGTATTCCTTTGAGCTTACTGAAGCTGGTAAAATTGAAAAGATTGTTCCTGCACAAGACGCCACTCAAGAAGTGAACGAAGATTTATCTGTCGCTGAGTAAGTATCTTACATAGCCTTTTCGAATTATAAACTCTGAGAAAATAAGGTTTGGTATCCAACTCATATAGGCGAGTAAAATGTATGTCTCTCTCGGAGATATGTCCACATTGAAGTAATCAAATAGATAAGCGTAGAATCTTAATGTTACGGCTGAAAGAGTTAGGGCGTAGCTGCGTATCATCCATTTCACATGACTTTCATAGTTTCCATTTTTTGCAAACCTTAAGGCTTGTATTGTAAATAACATCCATAAAACTGATAAAGTGACGAAACTTACCTGAGCAATATAGCCTCCTGTAGCATAAAGTGACATAATAAACGCTGAAGGTCCAGATATTAATAGGACAGTTATAATGTATGTGTATCCAACTTTGCGATGTAACGATGAATAGCGCTTCATAATCGATCGATTAAACTGAAGTAATCCTCCAATAATTACAATTGGACTTGAAAACACATGAATGTAAAAACTATACCTCCAGGGGTTGATGTGATATATCAGCTGTTTTGTTTCGAGGAATTCGACGTTTTTCTGGAAATGTATATACGGAATTGATAGCAACACTAATAAATAGGACGCGTAAGAAATTGTAATAAATGCAATTACATTTATTATCGTAGATATTATTTTTGATGTGTTTTTTTGCAATCTACCAGAAATGATTGTAGATTTTATGGTCTTCATTCTTTAAGAATGGAACGCCATATTC
Source organism: Crocinitomicaceae bacterium (assembly GCA_022447585.1). Lineage (GTDB taxonomy): Bacteria > Bacteroidota > Bacteroidia > Flavobacteriales_D > Crocinitomicaceae > UBA4466. The sequence continues at coordinate 975,369 of JAKVAR010000006.1, forward strand.
TTCATCATCCATTCCGACTTCAAAAAACATTGGACCTGATTTAAAAAAATCATTTGCCTGCCAATCAATTTTGACCATACCTTCTTTGAAAGACCAAGTGCCCTTAATTTCAATTAATTGTTCTACTCTAGATGCTTCATCTTCCTTTGGGTAATAATCAAAAATACAAAGTCCATCCTCTTCAAAGTTGAAATTACCGATAGAGTCATACATATAACCAAAGAATTGCGTGAAGTTAGACTCGGTAATCTCATCTGAATCCCCTTGAGCTCTTATACGTTTCTCTAATACAAGTAATTTACTTCCGACAATTCCATTATTGCACCTCCAACTTCCAGTTGGTTTAGTATCGTTACCAATAAATACTAATTCGAAGACACCGTCGTACTCGTGATCTCCTGGTTCGTTTAGAGTCATCAATATTGAATCACCGTTTCTGCGAACTGGACCATTAATGTTACGTTGTAGGCCCTTATGGATATTATAGCCTATTGCATTGTTCTTGCTAACGTAATTTAAAACTATTCGAATGTCTGAGCCACCAAAATCGGAAAGGTATATTCCTGTTAGTGTATCATAATTGAAAAGGTCTTCTTCTGGTATTTCAGCTTCCACTGTCTGAATGATAGTTTCAGCGGGTAAAACTTCTGGTTTACAAGAAGCAAACAAAAATCCAGCTGTAACAATAGTGAATTGAACTAGTTTCATAATTTTTTTAATTCATTACTAATCTACAAAGAAAATTTAATGGAAATAAATTGTGATGAGTTTAAAGGAATTGAATGATTCCTTTTAGGAATAATAGTTTCATTTTGGGACATGAGTATTGATTGCTTTTGATTCATTTCCCCCTATAGACAGCTAGTATAGGTATTTTATGTTTAGGGCATCAAATATGTTTTACTGAAGAAAATATTTTATTATGAAATTTGTTCTACCTACTATTCTACTGCTATTTGGCTCCTTACAAGCGCATTACACCAATAGTCAAAATTCTGTTGTTATTAATGAAATGATGGGGGAGAATGTTACTACAATTATGGACGAAGATGGGGATTATTCAGATTGGTTAGAATTGTATAACAACACATCAGACACGTTTAATTTAGAAGGTTTTTTCTTAAGCGATGAAATTACTAATCCATTTAAATTTGAACTTCCAAGTCAAGAATTAGTGGGTGATGATCATATTTTAATTTTTTTGTCGGGTAAGAATGTTTTAACCTTGAATGAAGTACATGCGAATTTTAAGTTGAGCACAGGAGAGACTATTCTATTATCGGACTCTCTTGGGAATATTATTGATTCTGTTTTTTTTGACATAAATGAAGAGGATTTATCTCTTGCAAGAGAATCAGATGGTTCTAATCAATGGATTGAGAGTGTTATTTGTACACCAGGATTTGAAAATGTTACGGAGGTGTTTCCTCGAATTTACTTTTCTCATGACACCGGATTTTATGATGATAGTTTGTCTTTATCAATATCAACCAATGTTATGGGTTATGTTCATTACACTTTAGATGGAAGTGAACCTACTATTTATTCTCCAATATATACAGGGCCTATTACATTTTATGATCAATCTAGCAATGAGAATGTTATTTCAAATATTCCAAGCTCAGTTATTTTTACACCTCCAAGTGATCTTGTTGACAAGATTAATGTAATTCGTTGTGCTATTTTTGATAATACAACTAGAATAACTCCTGTCTATAGTAAGTCATATTTTATTGATCTTAATTATTCTATGTCCGTTGTTTCTTTAATGACAGATCATAATAATTTATTCAGTATAGACAGTGGGTACTATGTACCAGGAGCCAATCCAGGATCTCCACCATGGTACAGCTCATCAAATTTTTTTCAAAGTAATAATGAGTCACCTGCAAGTTTTTCTTTTATCGATACGAATGGAAATGTTCTTACTCAAGATGTAGGAATGAAGCTTCATGGTGGCTTAACTAGAACATATTCTAAAAAATCACTCAAAATTGTGGCACGTTCGGAGTATGGAAAAGGTGAGATCAATTACCCGTTTTTTGGTGCGGGAAAAATTAATGAATTTGATAGAATTATCTTAAGAAACGGCGGGCAAGATTTGACACGTTCTATGCTGAGAGATGCTGTTATTGGTAGGTTTGCTGACAATTTAAATATGATTTCTATGAATTCTCGACCAATAATTGTTTTTTTAAATGGGGAATATTGGGGGATTCATATGCTTAGGGATAAAATTGATGAGCATCACTTAGAAAATGTGTATGGAATAGATAAAGATAGTATTGATTTACTTCAAAGCAATGCAGATATTATTGAAGGAGACAATGCTGAATACCTTGACTTGGTTAATTATATTTCAAATAATGACCTCTCTTTTCAAGTGAATTTCAACTATATAAAAGAAAATATCGACATTGAAAGTTTTACGGATTATTTCATTACAGAGATTTATTTTAATAATAGAGAGTGGCCGCATAACAATATCAAATTTTATAAGGAGAGATCTACAGAAGGAAAATGGAAATGGATTTTGTTTGATATGGATATTACCGCTGGTGCTTGGTCAGTAACCAATGCAAGTAATAACCCTTATACTTGGATGAGTGATACTATTGGTTATCCCGCATGGTCTAGAATCTTATTTTTAAAATTTTCTGAAAATCAAGAGTTTAGAGATTATTTTTCCAACAGGTTTGCTGATTTGAAAAATATGGTTTTCAATATTGATCATGAACAACCTATTTTAGATGATTTGGTTGAACAGTTGACTCCAGAAATGGATCAAAATTTAAATCGTTGGGGTCATATTCCCAGTTCTCAAGATTGGATGAATAGGGTTGGAGTTTTTGAGGTGTTTTTGAATAGTAGAAATGATTTTATCTGGGATCAAACTCGAGAGTTTTTTAACCTGGGAGATACAACAGTTAATGTTCTATTAAATACAAACTTTTCAGGAGCTGGAAACATTAAGTTTAGTACCCTAACTCACAAAAACTTTCCATGGTCTGGAAAATATTACAAGACTACGACTATTGAAGTCACCGCGACGGAAAATCCAGGTTATGTTTTTTCCCATTGGTTAGAGAGTGGTGATACGAGTAAAACTATATTCACAATACTGAATGGGGATACATCTTTTACAGCAATATATCAACCGATTACTTTTGTAACGAACGACTTGGTTATTAATGAGATTCACTCTAAAAATAGAAATGATTTTATCGATAGTTTAGGAATGTCGCCAGACTGGATTGAGATTTATAACAAGGGAACTGCTATTATTGATTTAAATTTTTTCTATTTGTCAGATGATCTTGACAAACCATGTAAGTGGAGGATTAAGCTTCAAGATTCAGTTGCAAAACTTCTTAGCCCAGGAGAGTATATCGTTTTCTATGCAGATTCTGATACCTTGGGAAGAGAGTTTCATACAAATTTTAGCATATCTTCCGAGGGTGAATCAATATATATTCATCAATTATTTGGGATTGATACAATTTTGACAGATTCAATTTATGTTCCTCTGCGAATTCCTGATGTTTCTTATGGTTTATATCCGGATGGTACAAAGAGTTATGAAAATTTTGCTATCCCTACGCTGGGAGGTATGAATAAATTGCAAGTTATAAGTAACGATCTGTTTATAAATGAGGTTGCGGCTAATAATGATTCCGGATTTACGGATAATTATGATGAATATGTCGATTGGATTGAAATATTCAACAGCGATACAAATTCAACAAGTCTAAGTGGATATTTTTTAAGTGATGATACTTTAAACCTTAGTAAATGGAAGATACCTATTTTAGTCGATTCTAACTTTTTGATTGAAGGCAGAGGTTTTTCATTATTTATTGCTGATGATCAAATTGAGCAGGGAATTAATCACCTTCCTTTTAAATTGGACTCCGAAAGTGATCAGGTTATTCTTAGCTATTTATATGCTGAAGAGTTAATTGAAATTGACAGACTAATTTTAGACGGACAAGAAAGTGATATTTCATTAGGTAGATACCCAGATGGCTCTGAAAATCTTCATTTTTTTATAATTAATACTCCAAACGCTGCAAATTTTTTAGCGGTTAACTATCCGGAGGAATATACTTTCCAAATTTATCCAAACCCAACTAATGGTGGGATATTTCTCGAGAATAATTTTTCAAGTAATGAATTGCTTCGTTTGACAACATTGGATGGAAAGTTGGTTATGGAGTATATGGTAACCTCTAATGTTGAATCCGTAGATCTATCTAAATTAAATTCTGGGATTTATCTTTTAAATGTGCAGTCTAAGACCTACAAGGTTTTGAAAAATAATTAAATGGTTTTGTTATATGTAATCTTTATCCGAAATTACCTAAAAGCCTTTACGGCGGATTTAAAGTAATAGGCGTCTCTTTTCTTTTTGTCCAGAATTAATTTGTTTAATTGAATATCTGGTTGTTTTATGGAAATATGATCTTCTGTTTCTGGTAAATGAGAATAGAACGTGTTGGGGTTGATGAATAATTTAAAACCTGATTTCGGAAGTTTAAGTGTAAGCGTGCCTGCATTGCTTTTATAAAAGCTGCCACCTGGAGAGTGACCAATGATTTTTGCATTCGCTAGTGTTTTTAAATGACAAGCTAGCATAGAGCCGGATGAGAATGAACCATAATCAGTAATTACAACAATTTTACCATCGAAAATAAGATCTTCATCAACAATGTTAGTTTTAATCAGTCCATTTTCGAACTTTCCTTTTCTGATCATACGTTTTTGATGCTTACTCATGCGTCGGTGTTTTATGTAATCAGAATGAAACTTTTTGAAATGTATGTTTTCAACGCCAGTTTTTGGCTTTTCAACTACATATCTTCCCAATTCAACATTAGGCCCTACAATGTAGCTCATAAAGGTATATTGCATTGCGCCTCCCGTATTACCTCGAATATCAATTATGAGTTTTTTTATTTTTCTACTCTTTAGTTTTTTGAAAGAGTTCTCTAAGAATTCATTGTATTTTTTTCCGTGTGAATCTTTGAAGGATTCAAATCTGAAATAGCCACATTTTCGAGTAATTGTAAATTTGCCATATTCTCCCTTTCGTTTTTCCTGGTCTTCATTCTTTTTTGATAAACGATAGTTCATGGTATGAACCGGAGCTGTGCCTGTTTGAAAATAAATTTCATTCGTATCTTTTCTGGAAATGAATTCAACTTTGATTGAATCTTTTGTGAAAGGAGCGCTCAAGTGTCTGTAAAAATCAAACATCGGTCCGGCTTGGAAGTATTTAAAAGCCATGTCATTTTCATCAGAGGATAGAAATGCTGAAATCCCTTCCATTATTTCTGGGATTGATTTTTCATCAATTGCTATGATTTCGGCCCCTGCAGGAATTTCTTTACTTTTTTCATATTGCGATTTTCTGTGAAACATAATTTTCTTGTCCTCTGGTTTTGTTTTGCTCACGACCAACCGGTCATTCATCAAATAGAAGTCTATAGGTAAGGAGTTTCTCGAAGCAAGCCATTCGCGGAGAACTGATTTCGTTGGGTGTATTTGTGTATGTCCACAATCAAGTTTTGAAATTGTTGCGCTATAAAGTTTGTATTGATTCAGAATAGATTGTTGAACCCGAAGCCTTTTTTCTAGCGAATTAATATGATTTTCAAAATCAGTTGTTGAATGATGTAGGTCAATTCGTCCCTCTTTACTGTAGATACCATTTTTAAAAACTTCGAAATCCTTTAATTGCTTCGAAGGTTTATTTGTTGTACTCGATATGAATACAAGAAGGAATAGACCAGAAAGAGAAATTAACAACTGTTTTAACATGAATCGAATTTGTTTGACAATTAAATAACGTCGAAAAATTGATTTTGATACAATTTTTATAACTAATTGGCTAACTCAAATTTGGCTTGACTGGAATAGAATCCATTTGCACGATAGATTTTTTCGAATAGATTTTTTGCCGCGACAGTTTTACCACTTTCCTTAAGAGATATTGCCTTCATCCATATTGCTTCTTCATCAAAATTAGAATATGGAGCGTCAATGCATTGTTCAAATAACTCAATAGCTTTTTCGAATTCACCAAAATTATAATAACAGAGGCCTCCATAAAAATTGGCGTTTACATCTTTAGCATATGTCTTCAGTATAGTTTCAAATCTAGACAGCGCTTTTTTATAGTTTCCCCGACCAAACACTCTAATGGTCTTGTCGATAAAATTAATATAAGGTACGTCAACAGTTTTCCAAGTATAATCTTCATCACCAGAGCCTTTTTCTTCCAAGTTTGCTGGGGTTCCTGATAAATCGAGTTGTTTTGTCTTGATTGATGGTTTTACCCTGTATGCTCTGTAATCAACTAGCTTGAAATCGTGTAAATAGATTTCCTTTCCCGATTTTCTTGAAACGATAAGGGTTGCTTGAGTATTTGTTTCTTCAATTGAATTAATAGGAAGTGCTTCAATTTCGAGATGTGTGAAATTTTCCTGATCTGGATCTCGAGTCGCATAATCTGCTTTAATTTCCTCAGGTTTAATTTGATCTTTAACGGGGCGAACAACCATTTCGTCTATTATTGTCGGAATAATGAGGTCTGATTCTTCAACGATAATTTCATTGGAATTTATAGGTTCTACTATTGAGTTTTCTGCAATTATTGTATTTTGAGGTAAATTGTTATCTAAAGAGGTTATAAAAAGAATAACGAGCAACAACGTTAAAGCAGTGCCGGAAACCCAGATCCATCTGTAATTTTTGGGTCTTATGAAACGTTGATCAAGTTTGTTTAATACAGAAGTGTCATATGAAAGGTGTTCCCAACCTTCCATTGCTTCACGATCAAAGTCATTGGACAATGCTGTCTGTTCGATTTCGTTTTTGAACGATTCGTTTTTCGTCTGACCATATTCTTTAATATCATCACGACTTAGTTTTCGGTTTTTTCCGAAAATACTATGTAATCGATTTAAACTCATTTCTCCCCTCTAAGTTAATTCTTAAATTTCTCTTTCCATTTTGAATGGCACTTTTAACCTTTTTAATATCTCGCTTCAAAAGAACAGATATCTCTTGATATGACTTACACTCTAAATAAAACAGTTTTATACATTCCTTTTGTTCAGCTTTTAGAATTTCTATGGCATCTTCGAGTAATTCAATTTGTATTTCTTTTGCCTTTTTTTCCTCTAATTGCTCAACGCTCTCAATTTCTTGAGTTATTTCTGTGGATCGATTCCCTTTTTTACGAAGAAGCATCAAGCATTCATTTTTCGTTACCATGTATAACCATGACTTGAATGTTTTAATATCATTCGTCTCGATTTTCTGCGGAAGTTTTTCGAATACAACCATGGTTAGATCTTCCGCATCAAATTTATTCTGCATATATTTCATTGCAACCCCCATTACTAAATGTCCATAACGTGTATAGAATTCGCCAATAATATTTGTCGCAGGTTTGTCTTTATATATAGATATAAGGTCCTTATCTGATAATTTACGATATGTTTTACGTTTATTGAACAGCATTATATATAGGATGCAATGAATCCTTCTTTTCCATAAAGATATTCTAATTAATATATTCTTTACTTATTTTTAAAGCTATGAAACGAATTGGAATTATAACTTCAGGAGGCGATGCTCCAGGAATGAATGCTTGCATTAGGTCAATAGCTAAGTATTGTTTAAATAACAAGATTGATCCTGTGGGATATTTTGATGGTTTTGATGGTATAATTGATGGACGTTCAATTGATCTTTGTTTTTCTGATGTAGATAATATTGTTCAAAAAGGCGGCACCATCTTAGGAACTGCGAGATGTGAAGAATTCAAAACAAAAGAGGGTCGGTCAAAAGCGATCAGTACTTTAAAAGGGAATAATATTGATGCATTAATATGTATCGGCGGTGATGGAACTTTCACAGGTGCCAACATTTTATCATCTGAAATGGATATTCCTGTTATCGGTGTACCAGGGACTATCGATAATGATATTGCAGGTACCGATTATACGATTGGGTATGACACAGCTCTGAATACAGTTATAGAAGCTGTCGATAAAATTAGAGATACTGCAGGGTCGCATCATAGAATTTTCTTTGTAGAGGTGATGGGACGAAATGCGGGTTTTATTGCGTTAAATTCTGCAATTGCGTCTGGTGCTGAAACAGTTTTAATTCCTGAAGAGTTAACTGATATTGACGCCATAGTCTTAGACTTAAAGGAGCAGAGCAAAGGAAGAAGAAGTTCAATCGTTATTGTTGCTGAGGGTGATGACGGAGGTGGAGCTAAGGAGATAATGGATAAAGTTTCGCCTTTAATGCAGAGGTATTCTTTGAGGTGTTCTATACTTGGACATATTCAAAGAGGAGGCAGCCCATCAGCATTTGATCGAATTCTTGCAGGAAGAATGGGGGCGTTTGCAGTTGAACAATTGCAAAATGGAGTATATAATGTAATGGTGGGAATTAAAGGAGGGAGATTAATTACATGCTCCATAGAGGATGGTATACGGTTAAATTCTTCTCCTGATTTAAGTAAATTGGAGTTGTTGCGTAATTTACGCACTTTGGGCTGAAAAAAAACTACGACTATATGTTCTATTTATCAGAGAGTTATCTTTTTTTACTGAGAATAAGTCAAAAAAACAGAAATTGTTGTGTGATAAATAGAAAAGACTTTATATCTTTGCAGCCGCTTTTGGCGTAGAGCGTTGGCAAAACCAGTAGTGTATTTGTTGATTAAGTTGAAAAAACAAATAATTTTAAAAGTTTTTAACCAAAGCTTGTTA
>JAKVAR010000060.1 GCA_022447585.1 Crocinitomicaceae bacterium
TATCAGTAAAATGTCTATAGCTTTAAAAGAGGCTAATAAAACAGAATACTGGATTTCATTACTTTATCAAACTGATTATCTTGAGAAAAAAGCTTTTGATTCCTTATCTCAAGATATTACTGAAATACTCAAGCTGTTGACCAGCATTATTAATAGCACAAAAAAGAACAATAAGAATTAATTATCAACTCTTAATTCTTAATTCTTAACTGTCCATTATCCATTGTTAATTATGTTTACACAATCTTTTCAACAACAACTCGAACAAGCAAAAAAACTTCCTGCTTTACCCGAAGATTATCAATTTCAAACCCTAGAATTCTTCGACCAACATGGCGTTATCTTAGGTTTAATTAATGGCGAATATGTCGAAGAACATTCCCGTTCCCATGATTATGAACCTTGGTATCTAGGTGTATTTTTAGACGGGGATTTAGCTTTTTGTGCTGTCGGTAGTCAAATTGTTCTTAACCGTCTAGAAAACATGGTTGCTGTACAACAACAACTCGGACTTATTCAATGAACAATTAATAGTTAATTATTCATTGTTAATATTTATTTATAGTGAGGAAAAAATGTCAACTGTTACTCCTGTTAGTTCTAACGATGCCCAAAGATTACAACAAGAAATCATGTCTGAAGCGTCCCGTGCTTTTCAGCTATTATTAGAAAATTTGAAAGAAGAATGGAAAAAAAGTACATATAAAGAAGAAACCGAATAAGAAAAAAATAAGGAAAGTATTAAAGATAAGGTTAAAATTACTATTGGGGAACAAGAGAAAGATGCCAATCAATTAACTTGGGAAGATTATGGTAAACTCCAAGCTTTGACTCAGAAAAATGTTGGTGATAATAGTCCTGATTTAGCTAATATTAAGGTAGTACAGAAAACCCCAGTAGAAGAGAAAACCCTATTAGAAACCAATGATAAGGGAACCGTTCTCACTAATACCTTAAAAACACCATCTCCTCCTAAGATTACTGCAACTGAAGCAGTTAGTAAAGCTTTGAATAATCTGGATGATTCCCCTGTTAAAAATTATTTAGTTCAAATTAACCAGCAACTTACCCAACAACTTCAACAGCAGCAAGGATTGTTAGAAGAAAGTCAGCGTATTAATCAACAACTTTCTCAACAACTTAACTATAGTCAGTCTTTAAATCAAGAGTCTCAAAAGATTAATCAACAACAGGTTAAGTTACTACAAAACTATCAACAACTTCAACAAGTACGAGATAAAAAAGATCCTCAAGGGTGGCAAAAACTGGGTACTCAGTTAAAGAATAAAGTTGGTCAACATTGGTCTTCTCTTAACCAATGGTGGCAACAAAGAAACAAAAATTTTCAACAGCAGAAGGAAGATAAACAGTTAGCTGGTAATCTCCGCTTTTTTTCTCACAAAATGATGGGGACTTTTGAGGATAATAATCAACTTTCTGGAGATAAATATACTATAGAAAAGCAAGGAGATATTTACCAACTTAAATCGAAGCAAGGTTCTGTTTTAATGAAATTTCAAGACAGAGGTGTTTTAGGGACTAATGTTATTGAATCTAATCTTAGTATTGAACAGAAAAAGGATATTTCTGAGCTTGGCAATTTCAAGAAAGATCCCTTATTCCTTAGTAACAATTCTCAATTTTTCTCTCGTAATGTATCTTCTTCTCTTAATCCTATCACAGAACAACCTGAATTAACTAATAACTTTAAACAGAGTTTTCAAGGGTTGAAATACATTGTGGATAGAAAAGGTTCTGAGCTTAATGAAATTAATCGAGGTGGTTTTAATATTCAGACCACTAATCAAGGCAAAAATATTATGATCTCTCGCTCTGATAATGGTCAATTAGTTGCTAGTCAAAGTAATAATGGTCAACTCCAAATTTCCCCTACTTCTACTGTTAATGATTCTCAACAGCTTAAACAAATAGTTAAGCAAGCTGTCAAGAAAATAAATCAACTTCTTCAACAGAATAAAACTGGTATTAAAACTTCTAAAAGATAATTGACTTATTCATTGTTAATTGTTAATTGTTAATTGTTAATTGTTAATTGAAAAGATGTTTTCTCAATCATTACTCCCTCTTCTCGATTCTTATCGTACTGTTTGTCTTCAATGTCCTCTCATTGAACGTGCTAATGTTTTGAATTATTTAGTTCAACAGTTTAATCTTCCTCTATTTTCTTGGAACTTAGCTGCTCAACAAATTCGTCCTTTAAAGGAAACAGAGATTGACAGTAACTGCAAGAAAGTCACTCCATCAACTGCAATCAAGACAGAACAAGAATTTAATACTCTTAAATCTGTTTTATTAACTTGGCAACAGAGACAAGATTCTGGTATCCTTATTATTGAGAGTGGATTATCTTTAATCAAAGATTCGGCACTTGATATCTTATTAACGGAAGTGATTAATGCTTGCCAAGAGATTGATAAATTCCTCATCTTTTTAGAAATGGATGAACAGACTATCCCTGATCGTTTAATTTCTGTTATTCCTAGTTTATCTTTGCCTATCCCTACTGTTAATGATTTAGAACAGTTGGCTCAACAACTGAACCTTTCCACGGAGTTGTTATTGCCAGGATTGGGTTTATATGGTGAGGAGATTTGTCAAGGGGTTCGTTTAGCTCAGGCTTCTAATAATACTATCGATGATACTTTATTAAACTATAAAATTGAACGTTTCCAAGCTTTAGGACTTGCTTTAAATCCTACTCCCTCTGCTATTGATGTGGGAGGTATGGATCTGCTCAAAAAGGCGGTTTATCAATTACAATTGGATTATTCTAGTAAGGCCAGAAGTCTTGGTATTCCCCTTCCTAAAGGTTGGTTATTGGCTGGTCCCCCTGGTACTGGGAAAAGTTTTGTTGCTAAACTTATTGCTAACCGTCTTCAGTTTGCTTTGGTGACGGTGGGGGTTGACCAAGTTAAGGCTCACGGGGCTGTGTATTTGTCTAATCTTCTGTCGAGGATGGAAGCTGCTGCCCCCATAGTGTGTTATTTCGATGAGTTTGACAAGTTTTTTGAAGCTGAAGGCTAAGGGGAAGCTTCCAAGACTAGGGAGGTGTTAGGGGTGTTGTTGACATGGTTGCAAGAGAAGCGATCTCCTGTATTTGTTTTAGCAACCCTCAACCGTTTGGATGCTTTACCTCCTGAGTTAACCCGTGCCGGACGCTTTGATAAGATATTCTATGTTGGCTTTCCACGGGCGATCGAACGCAAGGCTATTTTTGAACTTCATGGGGGACGGTTTGATTCTCGGTTCAAGGATGGTACTGCTTTAACTATGGAACAATGGCAGATCCTTATTGATCAAACTAACTTTTACACTGGTGCTGAAATTCAAGCGATCGTTGAAAATGCTGTTCGTCAACGCTTCTATGATGGGTTGGAAATAGAATTAACCTTAGATGATTTATTGGCTGCTACTGATAAAATTACACCTCTTTTTACTCGTGATACTGAAAGGGTACTGGCTATGGCTAAC
>JAKVAR010000061.1 GCA_022447585.1 Crocinitomicaceae bacterium
TAGTGCGAATCTAATCGCAACTTAAGCCATAAGTAGGGTGTTTGTGCTCAGTTTATGGTCTAACAAATAATCACAAAATAAACATGTAGAAACTACATAGACTCGTTGTTAGGACGAGGGTTCGATCCCCTCCGGTTCCACAAAACAGTTTGGAGTGTGGGTTTCGAGCAAGAGCGAGAAACCTGCACGTAAGGCTGTTTTGTTCCTCAAGACTCACACTCTAACCCAAACCTATGTTCGATTTCGAAAAACTAGAAGTTTATAAAAAGGCGAAGGATTTAAATAAATCCATTGCTGAATTTTTGTCCAATTCTGACTGCGACAAAACAACTCATGATCAGTTGAGAAGAGCATCATTTAGCATTATGCTTAATATTGCAGAAGGCTCCGGTAGATTCACAAAGCCAGACAAGAAAAATTTTTATATCATTGCTAGAGGCTCTGTTTTTGAATGTGTTGCAATTTTTGATTATTTAAAAGACCTTAATAAAATCAATAGTAACGAGTACGAGGTATTTTACAAGAAATTTGAAGAAATATCAAAAATATTATTCGCTTTAATAAAAGGATTAGCTAAGTAGATATTTGTTTCAACAGAATTATGAATGTTTCAACAGAAAGAACAGATTCTAATAAGCTTAAGAAATGGACGAAGTATTTGCTTCTAGCGACTTTCTCATTTATTCTTTTCGCGGTTTTATTTAAGGAGTTTGTGCTAACCACACGAGGAACCTACAAAGTCAAAGAAAACGTTGAAATCAGTATTGTTTATAACGAACCATTTTTAGCATTTGGATTGGATCCTCCTCTATATAAAAGTCTAAAAATGGAAAACTTGGACACAAAACAAAAGATGTCTTTAGATTTTGAATCGGTTGAAAGCGAACTGTTGTTTTATTTCAATTATACTAGTGAAATAATTATAGTAATGGATCCATGGAGAGGTGCTAGTCGATACAATTTAAGTACCATGAATCTTGTGGAAGGAACACAAAATGGTTTAAAGTCATTTGGATTTAAAGAGGCAAAAGGTCTTGAGAAAGCGGACTTAATGTTTAATCTAAGAGGATTTCATACTGAATGGGAGGATAGATATTAATTATGATTAAACTATCATTTGTCATATTAACTATTGCATTAATTTGCTCAGTACAAGTTAAGGCTCAAGTTACATGGGTAGACTTTCCATATACTAAAAGTGAAGAAGCCAAAAAGAACGCACATGACAGTGTTTCATTTGAAAAAATTAAAGGTGGATGGACTTTAGTAAAAACCGAGGATAATATAGGAAGGGATTATGTCAAAATTTATGGTATCGGTTGGGATATTTATTTTAATCGAGATTCATTATATAATATTTCATATCCATTTCAATATGGTTCAGAACAACGAGTAATTTCCAGACCTGATACTTTGTTAACCTTATATAATGAACCAAGTCAAATTGATTACCACGTTCAGTCTATAGAATGGATGGGTGATACATTGGTTTTAGTTGATCATTATGGTGGTGGAGGATTTGAAGGCGATAAAGAATACTATATTAGAAAAGATATACCATTTGATTCGCTTCTAGCTTTAAGAGTTAAAAAAATTGATCTAAACTATTTAACAGGAAAATGGGAACTAGATAGTTTGATATCCTACAAGCCAGATTCATTGGATCCTAGCTTAATTAATTTTATGTACTTATCTGATAACGAAATGGAAATAGAAACATCCTGTTATAATTTCTATCCGTTTGATATTATCGATTTTGGATCAATAGATGAACCAAGAAAGACATCGGAGGGTACAATAATTACTTTAATTGTTGACGGTGAATTGTTCCAATTTGAATATGTCATAGAACGAAGTATCTTTTATTTGGGAGAAATAGTTCTTAGGCCATTGACTCAATGTCAATGTTCTGATTTTACTTTGAGATATTATAGAATCGATGAATAAACTCTCATTCTACATATTATTAATTACTGTTTTAGCATCATGTCAAAGAGAGGATAGTAAAGAATGTATCCCGTCAAAGTAAAGTGGAATAATTAGTTCTAAAGTTAAGAGATAGATTTAGTTAAATTGTTAAACATTAAATCTATTGATTATGAACAAGAAGAACAGTAACGCAACATCCCTGATCAGGGATGTTAAACGCCGAACCAGAAGAAAATTTTCGGCCGAGGAAAAAATAAGAATTGTAATTGAAGGATTACGGGGAGAAGAAAGTATAGCTGAGATCTGTCGTAAGGAAAGTATCCATGCCAATCAATACTACAAATGGAGTAAAGACTTTATGGAAGCTGCCAAGAAGCGAATGATGGGAGATACTCAAAGAGAAGCTACTACAGACGAAGTAAGGTAGTTGCGATCTGAGAATGATGAGCTCAAAAAGCTTGTGGCAGAACTTAGTCTCAAAAACAAGGTGCTTAAAAAAAGTTTGAAAGGGCTGGAATAAAGATCTCGAAGTATATGCGTTACAGTCAATCAGAAAAGATGGAGATCATCCGTATTGTGGAACAGTCAGATCTTGGCGTAGTTAGAACACTTCGAGAACTTGGTATACCATCAAGTACATTTTACAAATGGTATCATCAGTATACAGAACATGGTTATGATGGCCTTGCTCCTAAAGAAAAACAAGAGCGAAGGTTTTGGAATCAGTTGCCTCCCTGGGAGCGACAGCGAGTTGTGGAGATTGCCTTGGAGAGGCCTGAACTCTCACCAAGGGAACTTGCTCATCATATTACCGATAATGAACGCTGATTTATCTCTGAATCTACCGTGTACAGAATACTAAAGAGCCATGGACTTGTTACTTCTCCTTCTCATATAGTTATGGCAGCTTCAAGCTCTTTTAAAGATAAAACGACTTACGTCCACCAGATGTGGCAAACGGATTTTACTTACCTGAAAGTTGTGGCCTGGGGACAGTATTTTCTCTCAACTATTTTGGATGATTACTCACGCTATATTATTCACTGGGAACTTTGTACAAGCATGAAACAAGAAGATGTCGAGCGCTCAGTTGAGGCAGCTCTCATTAAATCTGGACTTGGTAAGAATCAAAGACCAAAGCTTTTGAGCGATAATGGACCTTGTTACAAATCAAAAGAACTCAAGGAGTTTTTACAGGATGTAGGAATCAAACACATTAACGGAAAACCATATCATCCCCAAACACAAGGAAAATCGAACGCTATCACAGATCACTTAAAAATGTAGTAAAACTAGACAACTATTACAGTCCTGATCAGCTCAGAAAAAGACTCCATGAATGGGTTGAATATTACAACAATGAACGGTACCATGAGGCATTAGATAACTTAAAACCAGTTGATGTATACGAAGGAAGAACAGAAAAAATCCTTAAAGAAAGATTAAGAATCAAGGAAAAAACAATCAGAAAAAGAAGAAAAGTAAACTTAAATTAAGTAAATTGAAAATTAGAAAAATCGTCTCTTAGCTTTTATTCCAAATTCTTTGACGACCTACAGTCATGAAGAAACAGCTTTAAACGAAGAGGACAAAAAAGATATGGAGCTGACTAATTCTGATATTGAAGGTTTTTGCAGAATGATCCTCTCTGAACGAATACACTATTTCATATTCGTTCCGTTCACAATATTTTGTCAGCGCTTCGTATTGCGCATCCAAACT
>JAKVAR010000062.1 GCA_022447585.1 Crocinitomicaceae bacterium
ATGTGTAGCTGTATTATTGGAAGATGAATAAGTATTGCCATCTATCCAGGTAAAAGCACCGCAAGAAGTTTGAATGTCTGTTCCTGTGCTTGGTTGAAGAATATTCGCAGTAATGGTCATAATACTATCACCACCAGCAGTATTAGGGATGGTGTCCATGTACACTCCACTTGTGGTGTATGTTTCGTCTCCACTCGGAACAGTGTAGTTGTTGCATTGGTTTACAGTGAAACTTGAAGAAGTTGAAGCAATTGAAGTTTGGGCGACATCAATATCGTCGATACCCATTTGAAATTGATCGTTGGCAAAGTGATGAAATGCAATGTAGATTTGTCCTCCTGCAAAACTCTGAGGGATCGTTGCAGACTGTTGTGTCCATGAATTATGACCATTCGTATTGGGATCATTGTCGGAATAATTTGCGATTTGGGTTGCTGTATTAAAATCCCCAGGGGTGGGGCCCACATTACTAACCAACACCTCATATCCATCTCGGGACGGATTCGCAGGGAATACATGTTCCCATGAGATCACTGAGGAAACATTCGTAGGGGTAGAGATGGGGCCGAAAATAACCCAGTTGTTAGCTGGTCCTCCGCTTGGGTCAAACGCAGAAGCAGCAAACAATGCATCACCACCACCAATGCCACTTGAAGCTGTTAGAATACTGAAACTGCCAACGGGAATTCCTGTTGCGATGTGAGGGGTTAATCCGTCAATATCAAAATATCCAATGTTGAACGAAGCTGCATCTGCTGGCTGAATGTAATGCGGATTATCAACATCCCAGTTAAACACAGAGGTCTGCCCTCTACTTGAGAGACAGCTAAAACAGATAATTATTACAATTCCTATTTGTATAATTCTTTTCATTTTTTTGGTTTAATGTTTGCCAACGTTTAGTGTAAAATGCGTTTTAATGCATTTTTACATAGTGTTGTAGCCAGTTTTTATTTTTCATTATCAATTACTGTCGGATTTAAAATATCTTCCAAATCTCCTTTTTTCAATAAGTCAGAAATTGTTTTTTCAATGCAATCCCTTGTTAATTCCTTTACAAATAAGTCTGGCGGAGTTTGATACAAACCATTCAGATTCTCCCCACTTTCTCTATCATGCCTAATTGAGGATTCTAAGAATTTGAACGTCCAAACGTTTATTCCATAATGTCTACCATCAGGCAGGTCAATATGAATATTGGCAAACTCATTTTCAATATCCCAATTATTCGGATCTACTTCTTCAAATTCTAGCCACAGTTCAAAGTTCATCTCTAATACATTTCAAAATTTGCCCACACTATTACATTAAATTCTTGTTTTCTGAAATTAGAAAATTCAGTTTTATTGAATAAGAGAGCAATTTCATTTTCTGCTCGATTAAATTCTACAGCCCAGTAATTTACAATCCTATCAGTTAATTCAATTGATTCACTTATTGAATTCTCGGAATTACTTATCTGTCCTGATAACTCAATTTTATATGAGTTTACAAACTTGTCATATTTTATAGCTTCAAACCTTCCCCTTGTATTCAAAGTGTTGCAAATCAAATCACCAAGCTTATTTGCCTTATCTAGAGATTTTTGGTTTTCAGTTATAATAGTTAATCTGTAATTCTTCATTATTCAATTGGCTACAACGGTTAGTGTATGGCAAGTAGGGCAGTAGAAAGCGAGAAACTTTCAATTTTGCACTGAGCCAAAACGTTGTATTTTGTTTTTATCTTATTCATTTCAAAAGCCAAATCAACGATTTGGCGGTGTTTACAATAACTAAAGAGCTTTAGTAAACCACCGAACGCCCTATTTGCTATATACAGTGTTACCAGCTTTTTTTTAATACAGTTCTTTCATCAAGTCAACTTTTTTAATTGGCTTAGGTATAGACTTTACAATACCAGCAAAAGGCTCTTTTGCGAATTCAAATTCGTCAGTTTCTCCAATTAGATGAAAAATGTAGCAATGCTCTTTATATGATCGTTCTCGTCCCCGAGACATTGAGTGATCTAGTTTTCCGTTTATTTTAATTTCTAATGGAACGCCTATTTCTAAATTACAAAGTTTGAAGTTCTCTCTTTTAGGTTCGCCAATTTCATAAAGGTCATATAGTAAATGAAGCTCAATTTGGTCCTCATTTTTCTTTAATTGAAATATCTCAAATTTTCTTTGGCTTCCAACGAGATTGAAATATTGAACCTGTTTGAGGTTCGCCCAAATTTGTCCATCCGTTCTTGTTTCAAAATCGATTAAATCTTTCTGCCATCTTTGGTTCTGTCTTTTGATAGCTTCTATTTCAGAGTCAGAATTGAAGTCGTTTAGAACTATCAAATCACAATTAAGTAAGTCCGGGTTATAATCAGATTTTGCCAAAGTCAATTTACCATCTTCTAAGTATCCAGATTTGGAATTGATTTCTTTCTTCCATTCAGTCAATTCTTTTCTGTCTGAATATGACTTCATGTCCTTTTGATACAGGAAGTAATTATGATACACTTGGAGTATCAATTTTGATCTTTTTGTTTTTATGATTTCCTGTTTCATTTTTCCAATTGCTGGTAACAACTGAATATAGTTAACGTTAACTATATTCGCATTATACGTTTACCAAATATAGTATTTTAAAAACAATTCAAAAAGTACTGTTATTACTATGTTTTGATGTAATAACATAGTTTACTTTAATTTAAGTTATTAATTT
>JAKVAR010000063.1 GCA_022447585.1 Crocinitomicaceae bacterium
TTACGCCCATTGTTTTTAAAACTAGTTTAATTGAAATTCAAGCTCAATATGATCTGTATATAACATGCCCTACACTCAATGCGGAGTATTTTCTTCGAAAAACTAATCTTTCTAAAACAACTATTTATTACTTTAAACAAAAATTTTGGTCCAAAGCCGCACTGTTGAGTAGCCCCGACCGTTGTAGCCAATTGAAGAAATGACCCAAGAAGAGTTTGACATATTGCAAAAAAGATGTGCTGGATTAATAACTCAAGAAGAAGTTGATTCAGTAATAAAATGGAAAAAGTCGAAAGTTGAAATTGAAGATTTGCTTGACAATTGCCTTGCTCAAGGTAATCCTGACAACGACTTTGAAGTATATTTTTGGAATACTCCTTCTGATTTATCAAGGATAGAAGATGAGGAGTTAAATCGAAAATATCTTCTAGTGGAAGGTCATTTCGAACACGAAAATATTGCAAGTGGGTTTCAAACTTATTTCAACAACTCTCCAGAAAACGTCAATATATTGATTCAAGCCATTGAAAATGTTCCTAAGCATTTGGAACCTGACGATTTCAAGTATCCTTATATCAGGAAATGCATTTACGCAATTGGTGCACAACCTGAACCTGAAAATTTTAAAGGGTTAAATTTATTGACTGAATCGGATGATATTCAAATAAAAGAATTAGCATTTCATCAAATAGAAAAACGGAAAAAGAGAGGTTATTGGGAAAAGGAAAAATAAACTGGCTACAACACTGTATATAGCAAATAGGGCATTCAGTGGCTTATGAAAGTTCAGTGCTATTTATAAACACCGCCAAATCGTTGATTTGGCTTTTAAAATGAATAAGATAAAAACAAAATACAACGATTTGGCTCAGTACAAACCGGAAAGTTTATCGCTTTCTACTGCCCTACTTGCCATATACTAATCGTTACCAGTAATTATAACCACCCTATGAAGACCGACACAGCCGTAATTATTTTTTACAAAGCAGGAGGTACAGGATCTGCTGATGTATCTGCTGAGGATATTGATGAATTAATCTCAGACCTAAGCAGTAATTATATCACTCATCTCAGAGACACTGGAGGTCCTCAAGCTGGGGGCATTCTTGATGCAGTTGTAGAGATATTCACGAATGAAGCATTCAAAGAACTAACTGAAATCGTTAAGGATGGATTGATTTTCGATTTAATATTCAATCGAGAAAAAAGTATTGTTCTAAAACCCTTGATAAGGGCATTTCAGTCCATTGAAATGAAGGGTGATGGTTGGGACTATACCCAGGTTAGGTTTAATTTTTCGGATACAACTATTGTTATTTATGGAGCTGGACGAATTTTCACATCAGTTGTAGGTAGAGTATTCCCCGAAATATTAAAAGAGATGCAGAATCTTGAGCATCCTGAATTTGGCTTCCCCAGTAAAATAGGTATGCCAATTCTAAAAGCCCCATGGTCAGAAGAAGGAAAAGATGAGTGGATTTGTCCTGCTGGCGACGGTCAAGAATACAATGCAGATGAGTGCTTAACATTTTGGGGGTTAGAATACGGCTCTATGTACAATCGTAAACTATACGATTACGAAAACAAAGTAATCCTCGATATCGAGTGGGATTAAATACAGGTAACAGCACCTATAAAAGATAGGGCAACAATTGCACTGGAGAAAAAGCCCTACCTTTCATAGCTGCAAAACGTTGTGCATAATTGAAAAATGGTAAAAAACGAAACAGGAGCAGGAAAAATCCAAATTAGGTTTAATGAAGAGGGAAGTTATTTATGGGTTAATAGACCTATTGCATTATCCTGGTCTGACCATAACGGAAGTGTTGGAAAATACTTATGTCTATTTCCTTGGTCTAAAGAATACAGAGATATTATTTTCAATGAAATACAAGAGAATCTATATTTAAACTACTCCAATATACATACGAAACTAGTAGATGATTTTAAATGGTTATTTAAACTTCTCAGTAGCGGAAATTATTACATAAATTTTGTACAACAAAAGAAAGTAAGTCTTGCTTTTAATCAATCATTGTATAATAGTTCAGAAATAGTATTCAAAGAGCATAAAAGGATCCAACATTTAATCCCTAATATGAATAGAACTTATACAAACGAAGGGTATTATGATGGATTTATGGATCAAATCGGAGGTTATCCAGTTCCAATTCAACAAGGTGTTGATCTAGATTGGGCAGCATCAACGATTTCGAACCTTGAAGAACGATATGAAAAGTCATTGTCTTTAGGAAAGAATTATGTCAACC
>JAKVAR010000064.1 GCA_022447585.1 Crocinitomicaceae bacterium
GCAAGCCAATAACTGGTTTTTTACTACTAAATCATGTGCTAAAATGACTTTCGGGAATAGATTATTAGAGTTAAGAAAAGCGAAAGGGTTTTCTCAAACTGAGTTGGCCGAACATATTGGTGTTCATAAAAATGTTCTTGGTAAGTATGAACGAGAAGAAGTAAAGCCTTCAATTGATATTGCTGCAAAAATTGCAACCTTTTTTAATGTATCCTTAGATTATCTAGTAGGTAAAATCGAACAGGAAATTGATGCAGATATTATTGATCGAGTTAAGACAATACAAAATTTGCCTGATAAAGATCAGGAGCATATTCTATTTACACTAGATGCCATGATTAGAGATGCAAAGTCTCGTTTTGCTTACGCCTCCTAAATAACCAACCATACACAACGTACTCAAAAGCTAGTCAACAAAAAGCCCTGCGCCCTTCGGTCGCCAAGCTTTTTACTACCTAACTTTTGATGCATAAAAAAAGAGATGCAGCCGTGACTGCACCTCTTTTTTTACGCCTTACTATGTATCTTAAAATCAATATTTCAGAACTTCCTCCCCATAATATACGCTACCGCGTCAATGCTACGCACTGCGGGTAGCTTCTCATTATGAAGAAAGAGAAAATCATGAGTCAATATCAATATTAAAATGTTCTTTAAGGCCAACCCTATATTCATCATCACCATATTTTAAATAACCTCTTTTCCACCAATTACCTGTAAAGCCTTCTTCTTTGTTAAAGAGAATAAAGACTTCCTTAAATTTCTCATCAATCAATTTTACTTGATCTCTAAATTCATGGAATTCTGTAAATGAATTAAGCTTTTCTGAATTAAGAATCTTCTCTATACTGGTTCTAACCATAATTTCAGCGTCAAATTCATAGATCGTATCAGAATAACCAGCAGTGCAAATATCTACTAAGTTAGACCAAGCGTTAATTAATTGTGAAGGAAAATCACCAATATTCTCTTTTTTCATAAATTTCTGTAATTCAAAAAAATAGTTATCTTCCATATTTACCTATTTGTTCAATCCAATATTTAATCCCAGTTTTAGGTCTATAAAAGGTCTGAATAATTCCATTTTTTCCAGCAGTTAAAAAATAACCTGTCTTGAAATCATATTTAAACATGGTTCCCTGTCTTGAATAAAAAGTCATAGATGTTTTAGAGCCTTGGTTAGCAAATTTTACAGCTGCACCCATATAAGCTTTTAAGCTGCCAAACTCTGTCATACTAGGAGTAACTGCCCTTAATTGCCCCGTCTTGTGAATATATTGTACTCCTTTTACATGTTTTGCATATTTCCTAGCAGCTTGTAGTTTTCTTGCCCATGAATAGGCCTTTGCAGGACCACCAGGTCCAATTGGAACATCATGAAAAACTGCAACTTCAACAAAGTTTTCTATATCTAAATATCCAAATTGATCTATCTTGTAACCTTTTCCACCAATATTTACAGTTCTCTTCTTCTTGAATATACCATTCCATAATCTACCCCAAAAAGTTTCATTCCCATCTAAACCTGGCAAAATCTGTACCTTATTTTGATATAAATTATAAGGATCATTGGGATTCCCACTATTACTAGTGTTATCTTCTCTATTACTTGGGTTCGATCCAACTTTGCCTAAAACATCATCTGCACTTGCCCCATGGTTAGCCCCCATAGCATCCATTCGATCAAATAAAGAAACTCGCATACCATCTGGATCAATGAAACGGATAGGATTTCCAAGAGTATAATTGTAAGGTGAATAAGAATAGTAACTTTCCGCCAACGGATCAACCGCATTCCACCTAGCAATAGCCGGATCATACCACCTCGCCCCATAATCATTCCAATTCAGATCAAGTTCTTCGTTGAGTTCCTTGCCATTGTATTGGTACTTATTTTCAGGGCTAGTCGTTGCATACCAATCGCCGACTTGATTCAAACCGAAGGGGTAATAATGATTTTCACTCGTGATCTCCGTTTCGTCCTCAACAGTATCTGGATCATCTTGATAATCGACTATTAAGTTATTATTGAAATCCGAGAATGTCAATCTTGTATTACCTAAATGATCTTGATGCCAATACTCTGCCCTATAACCACTACTAGATGATAGTTCATCAGATGGAACTACTCTACCTTCTCCTCCACTTTCATAAATTGCCTCAATTTGTTGATTCTGATATTCAACACCTAGAGTATAATCTTTTGTACCCTCAGGACTAACTTTTCTCCACTTTCTCCCTGAAGCATCATAAGTATATTGAATTTCTCCACCATTACCAAATACTTTTGAAGGTAAGTTCAAATGGTTATACTCTATAGTCAATCCTTTGGAATTATCCTGGGTGACATTACCATTTTTATCGTAACTGTAAGATTGAGGTGCGTTGGAGTTTGAACTCGGTTTAAAACCATATTCTCGGTAATCTTGAGGAGCATTATCCGCAACACTTTTTAATCTATCATTTTCATAGGCATAGTTCAATAAATCAATCGTACCTGGCACAAAACATTGAGATGCTGGTTTCATCCCTTGACGGAATAAATTCGTAATATTTCCAATCGGGTCATAGGCTGCGCCCATAGAGTAGTGATTGTTTTGATCTATTACTAAATCAGTGTTACCGTTAGCTTGCTCTTCAAGGTATTCCTCACCATAAGTTGCATAAGTTAAACGATTCAATCGATCATAGTAGTTTTCATAATACTTCTTCGTACGATTAGTTACCTTCCATGACATCTTATCAATATTTCCATTCGCTTCATGTGTAAATGACATCGCCCAAATTGGCTTCTTTCTAGAGATTACAATATCTACGTCCGCATTAATATCAGATAACTCGATATTATCTAACACCAAGTATAGTCCTTCTAACTCATCTAATAAATCCCTCAAGACATAAGTAACACTTCCATCGCACAGTCTAACTAGGTCAATATTAACGGGATATTGCAGTTCACTAGGATCCAACCATCCCATTTTATTATGAATTTCGGCTAACGATTCCTGTTGTGCTTGTTGCTCTGCTTCGCTACAATTTAATGGTTCATAACTACAGTTTGGAGAACAAGGGTCTTCATCTACATCTCTTACAGGTAATAGATCTGCAGCTTGACTTCCTAAACTTACTAACTCAGTAACCCTTATAGTTTGCTCCTGCCCTGCTCCATCTACCACCGTAATATTATTTCTTGGATTGTCTGAATCTAAACGATATAATATTTCATAATCCCCGTTGAATGACCTCAATTGATCTTCTTCTATCCAAAATATACTTCCAGCAGCAGTTTCAATCTTATAGTAAGTAAAGCCATCTCCATTAGTTCTTGCATCAGTTAAAATCGATTCACTACAAGGCACAATTGTTGAAGGATAGTATAAGATATCATAATCACAAGTACCCCCACCACCATTGCAAGAAATGTCGATGGATTCAACATTTACATTTGTATTAGTGATTTTAACTACATATCGATTACCAACTTTTTCCCAACTTACTGTGCCAAAAGCATAGTCTTTTTGCTGTAGGAAACTAATCATATCTCCTACAAATAAATCTAAATCAACGCTGGAAGAAGATTCAGAAGTACCAGTACTTTCTGTTCTCGAAAGTCCTCCTCCTTGCCCACATATTTCTTGAACAGGAATTTCTACTGGGAAAAAACAAGTATCAGGCTGTCCTGCACTAAATGAAAGATAAGAAACCATTGGTAAAGTAACATTAACCACCTCTCCTAATTCTGCACTAATGAGCGTGCCTCCATAATCCGTAAGGTTTGCCCACCATAGTTGATTAGAATTTGCATTCTGAATTTCTACTACAGTCAAATCAAAACTAAATATATCATCTGATGGATCAGTAGTTCCCTTATCAATACATATAAAATTGTTTACAATTGGTTGCAAAACACATTCATCACAATCAGGTTCAGCGATCACTTGTGAATAATAACAACTTCCATTCTGATCATCCGTAATGGTAAGCGTTAAATCTCGCCCAGTTATTAGCGTTCCACTAATCAATACTGGCACACCATAACTACCTGAATAGTTTTGTTCGTTAAATGTGCCAGACCACGTTCCATTTGGGTTAGATAGATTGGTAACTTCTAAAGTTAAATTATAGGTATCATCATTATACGTGCTATTAAAATCACACTCTTTTACAATAGATACACTGATCGCACAATCATTTGAGCATGATGCGGGGGGTGTAATCGTGAAAGTAGCACTACAATCTTCATTTGAATCATGATAAATCGTTATTTCTTTTGGACCATCACTAATTTGGAAAGGGCCAAAAGTTTTTGAATTTGTATTGTAATTTCCACTAAAGCTATCCCCATCTTCTGAAGTGGCACTCCAAGAGCCTTCAAATCCTATTGGAGCACCTACCGTTAGAGCAAAAGTATAAGTATCGTCAGAAGTGTCATAAGCCGTTCCATTTGGATTACATTCAATATTAATTACTTCAATATTTGGTTTGAAAACACAATTTTCACAAATTGGAACAACATAAGGGAAATTAAATATGGTTCTTATACCTGATTCATTAAAATCAATGTTATCAATAATAGTTGAACAATCAAAAACCAGGTGTACATCATTCAATGTTTCATAGCAATCATCATAGCTACATGGGCTCTGCCCTTCGATTGCTAGCTTTTCGCCTTTGCTGATATAATCTAATAACTGTTCAATGGAAACACTTTCCTCTGATTGATAACAGTCATCAATTAATTCTTCCTCCTCACATTGTTCTAAGTCAGTTAAATCAGGTAATGGGTTATTCATACGGGTTAACCAACCTCTACTATTATATTCATATAGCACCCTATCTAAAAAGGTTGCTCCTGCTGGTGCAAATTTCTTAGAGGTCATTTGGTCTTTGTCATTGTAAGTCATCGCAAAGCTCATTCCTTGACCTTGGCCAGCCCCAAACATTCTACTTATTTGACGCCCAAATACGTCATAGCCATAAGTGGAAGCAATATCTTCATTTACATATCCATTATGATTATGATTTTGTGAAAGCACCCAATCTGCATGATTAAAGGTTGATACAATGTTATCTGTCTTTTGTGCATTGCCGAGATAATACTTTTCTTCCAAATTATCTACTCGACCAAAATTATCATAACCAAATGTTGTACGATTAAAGTTTCCTAAACTACCATCTGGAAGTAAAAGTCGGGCTTCTTGCCAAAGCATTTTTCCTGTTTCAATAAGATTAGAAGAAGCTTCGTCTTCAGCAAATTGAGATTTTAGGATCAATTCACCTTTACCACCCCATGATCCAGGGTTTTGAAAATCAAAATTATCCCCCAATTTATTTAAGAATATTTCTTGCTCTCTACCATATTGATCATAGGCATAATCCATTCGATTGCCGTTGGGATCAATGGAAAATTCCATTAGATCATTTGCATCATAGTATCGGAATACGTGTGGTTGTTCTTGCCCAGGTATCCTTTTAGAAACTAATCTATTGCGATCATCATATTTATAGATATATGGACTCCCAGTAGGAGGTGAAACATTTATTAAATGTCCTCTTTTTTCATATGAATATACTGTTCGCCCACCCAAAGCATCTTCATTGCGAATAGTACGTCCTAATATATCCGTCCAGACCTCAGTTTCATTTCCTTTTTCATCAATATTCTTTGTTAAATAGTAATTATCCTCAGCACCTGGAATGGTTTGTACGAAATTATTATCAGGGAAGATACTCTTCAACCTTCGCTTTAAAGGAGAATAATCATATTCATGTGTAGTAAATGAACCAGGTAAATATGTTTCCTTTATCAATCTACTGAACTCGTCATATTCATACTCTTCTTTAGTAATTCCATTATTTATAACTGATGTAGGCCGTCCCAAACCATCAAATCTTTTTATGAGTGTTTGAGCAGGAGCATCTGAGTAGGTTGTCGTTTCTGTAATAGAATTACTTCCCCCCATTTGATAAATAATCGAAGTTGCGATATTTCCATTTCTTGCTGTAATATCTGTAAGCCGTAATAAACCATCATAATCAAAATTGACTTCTTGACCATCAATATCTTTGCTACTAGTCAATAATCGTTTTTCATTATAATCATATTCCCAAGTCCAATCAGCTTTTTCTCGTCTTTTTAATAAACCTCTTTCCCATGTTAGATCTTCTCTCGGAAAGCTCATATAAGTATAATCAATTGGTCTACCTGCTCTATTATAGTCACTAACCTCCATTCTCAATGTTCCATTTGCAACATCAGGATTCTCATCTTGAAAAATTTCAAATACTTTTAAAACCCGACCAGCCCCATCATACACAAACCTTTGCCCTCCGATAAAACCATTACCATTGGTCTTGAGAATTTTCTCAGGGATACCCTTATATTGAACATTATCTAGATATTGAATTTCTGTTCCATAAACTGCTCCACCACTGTTGGTAAAACTGGTAAAGGTAGGTTGATTTATATTATCGTTTTCAAAAAGATAAGTTTTTGTAGAAACAACCTTTTCATCACTTTGATCAGGAAAATACTCAGTTGTGGTCTCTGAATTTAGTTTCTTCCATAATTGCTGAATGGGAATAGTTAATCTTTCATACTTAGTTTGATATCCATTATAAACTAAACAGTCGTCCGCAGTCATAGGGGATGTCCATTCATTAATGTTAGTGTTTGCTCTCTTACAAAGAACAGTGAAATTATCTTGTACTTGTTTAGCAATTACTCTTGCAGAGTAGACTCGCTTACATCTACCTCCCGGACAAGGAGAGGCTCTATTTTCAGGGTAGTAATCATAATCATAAACTGTCTTTTTAACTATATTGTCACTTGCATCCTTTATTTCTAATTGGATTAATGTCCCATTTTTATTTTCCCAGAGATTGTTATCGATGGGATCTAGTACATTATTTTCAAAGAAGTAAACTGTTTTACCGATATTGCTGCCTGGGTTTCCTATTATCTCCTCTACTTGTGAATAGCCTACATGATTAGAGCTCATTGTACGTTGCTTATTCTGGCTTTGTGCAAATACAGTATAATTTTCACAAGTAAAATTCATAGCAAAAGTACAGGGGTCCATATCCATACAACCTACACCCTCGACTATAAAATGCTGGTTAGTAACCGTCTTTACATAGGTTTGATCTCCTTGAAGATTTAAGCCATTGATATAATTGAATGTCCTAGTTATAGGAGCGCCTGAACCAGGATAATCTATAATGGATTTAAGCCTAAACCCTCCAACAGTGGTAGGATATGTTTCTGTGATATCGAAATTAGCTCCACTAGCTGATCCTATCTTTTGTGTTACTTTATATGCTTGAACACTATGGGGTTCATATTCAAAAGTGGTACTTCCTCCTGTAGGATAGTTTATACCTAACAAAATTCCGTCCTCAGTATACTCAGTATCACGATTTTGTTCGATATCACTACCACCATTTCCTAAACGCACAAAACCCCAGTGGTCTTGGCTACTCTCTATATTATCTGTTAATTTACCTGAATCATAGTCGAACACATAAGGTGGTTTTTGACAATCATTACTTTCGTCATCAAGACCTTTTTCTTGAACGCTCAATAAGGTTAAACGGCCTGTTAAATAAATACCATCACTCCCCCCAGCATCATAGTTAAAATCAAAATAAGTAGCATCTGTCCAATCAAGTTTCCATTTCCTTTGAGTTTGAATTTGATCCAACTTCCTGCCACTGGATTTGGCGGTTTCTGGCATAAAATCGTCTATAAAACTACTATTAAAAATTAGTCTTTCTACCTCAAAAAGGCCATTATAAAGGGTTATAGTTTCTACAAACTTGCGATTAAATATAGTAGTTTGTGGATTTAGCCCAAAGCTTAATGATGGTGCTGAACCTTGAGGAGCCTGAGGAGAACAAGGATCAGATTGATATGGCAAATAAGTGTTATACGTTTTTGAGTTATCTTGCCAGTAATTCAGAGGTTGCTTATAAGAATTAGAAGGGTTATTATCTGAGTTAGATAAATAAGTAATTTCTATTCTTTCAGATGATTCTGGAGCAAGAATTTCACTTAAAAACCAACTAGAATTATAGGTGATATCTGCGATCACTCCAGTATTATCTCCTATATCATTAGCAGTGCTAAAAACAGTACGTTCTACCTCATCAAAAGTGTAAACTACACCCCTTGGGGTAGTTATTGTAAATTGA
This sequence comes from Crocinitomicaceae bacterium, assembly GCA_022447585.1. Lineage (GTDB taxonomy): Bacteria > Bacteroidota > Bacteroidia > Flavobacteriales_D > Crocinitomicaceae > UBA4466. The sequence continues at coordinate 8,194 of JAKVAR010000064.1, forward strand.
TATAATTCATTATTACCATTAAAATTAAATGTAATGTCCAAATCTGTATGTTCCTTAAAAACTATTTCTTTATCTCTGGTAATTACAAACTGACCGGAACCAAGGCCAGGAATATTATAATTATATATATCTGATTGTGTTTCGAGTCTGCCATCTGCTACCTCATCAAAGAAGTCATTGACAATAAAATCAGTATAATCAATAGGTCCTGAGATTAGACTTTCGACCGATTGCTGCGAACCGTCTCCATATGTAGTAGATTCAAAATTTTGATAATTATAATAATTATCATGTGAATCAGGAGCCCCCTGGACGGTCCTAGAGATAACCCCAGTTGCACTTAAATTCCAACCCAGACCTACCCAAGAAGGAACGCTTGTGACTCGAACACTTTGCACATCATAAGATAATGAAATTGGTAGGCCCAAATATTTGCCTCCTAAATTATAAATTGGTATACTTATGTTTGGAGAACCTGTATAATAATTAACAGGAGTATTTCCATACCTCGAAAAAGAGGCCGCTTGAGGAGAAGGAGGAATATTAATATTTTCCTTCGCCCAAGAATCTGCATTAAATTGACTAAAAGCATCGTCAGCAGGATCACCAGGTCCTTGGCTAAAACACCATAAATTGGTAATTGTAAAAAGAACGATAATAATTAAACGTTTCATTTGATATAATTTCTTGACCATTTGATTCTCTTAGTTATCCATCCACAACTCATTGTTAGATAAGAATCATTTAATAATTTTAGACATAGCTTCGCCAACTATCCTTATTGCCTTTTGTAAGAAAAGGGTATAGAATAGGCAAAGCAGTAATGTTGCTTATCGTATGAAATAAGCTTTAGCAGATGGGGTTTAACTTGAGTTATAAATGTTGATAAACCAGTTAATTGTGCGTTTTGTCATAATTCATTAGAGTTTAAATAAAGTAATGTTTAGGTATCTTTTCTCCTCATTAGATACCTCGCTATTAGATACACTTTCTCCAATTGTTACTTGATCTTTTCCAAGTACAATAAAGGCACATCATCTAGCATATAAAGCTCGATTAGTTAAAAATAATACTGGTCGGATAATACTATTTGATTAATATCTAGGCAATAGACAAAGAAGACCTGTGTAACAATAAACTTACTTATCGTTACAGCTGTGATGTCTATTATAAGTTATCATTGTACTTACACAAGGATACAGGTATTACCTACTAGAGTAATACTTCATTAATAGACATAAGATTACACCCTATTTAAC
>JAKVAR010000065.1 GCA_022447585.1 Crocinitomicaceae bacterium
ACATTGGCAATGGGAATATGAAGGAATGAAATAAGAGAACCAACGGATCGAACTGATGACTTTGCTACGCAAAGTTCATCATCTCGATCCTCAATCTTACACAGCTCATCCTCAGCGTTAGTGTATGAATAATGAAATGAACAAATCAGCAATAGAAAATAAAAGAACTCAGAAATTTTGTAGAGTATTTTTTGGCTTTCTATTCATAACTGGATTATTTATCTACATATCTGAAAAATGGTATGCTGAAACAGTTTTTAACATACTCTTTCTACCAGGTTTATTGTTATTTGCGAAGATAGCAATTACGGAAAAAACTAACACAATTTCTAAAGGTTAAGATATATTTAATTAAATGAAAAAATCAGAAATAAACTCGATAATTGCTTATTCAGGTTTTGTTATTTTATTGTTATTTACCTTCTTAAAATACGGAACAGATATAGACTTAATTCACTTAATTGGAATTACATTATTTTCATTTACATGGCTAGTATTCTGGAAAGGATTAAACTATTTGAAACGAAATAAGAAACAACACTAACCAACGGATCGAACTGATGGTTTAGCTACGCTAAACTCATCAGTCCTCTCTGATCGTTGGTCACAGCTCATCCTCAGCGTTCTACAACAACTCTTATGGTGATTCACCAACAGTAATTATCAAAATTCTAATTATCCGAAATTCGATTATCCGCATTAGATTTCAAAACTAAGTCCACACAAACTAAAATTATCCGCAATAAGAATTTCTCGAGTGAGTTGCTATCAACAGTTACTATTATCCACAATCAAGAATTCTAGGGTTGTTGTTTATCAATTCTTAAATTGCGAAATCAGCAATTCTTATTAATTCTGTCACGCTTCAGTTGGAATCTATAAAACAAGAGAAAGTTTTTAATTGATCTATATTAACCCTAAACGGAGAGATCAATGAGTAAAAAAACAAGAAGAACATTTAGTGCCGAACAAAAAGCTTTAGCGGTCAAACGCCATTTTCTAGAAGGCGTATCATCATCAGAAATATGTGAAGAATTACAGATACATCCAAATTTGTTTGCTGATTGGCGAAAAGTATTCTTTGAAAATGGTGCCTCAGCATTCAAACGTGACAAAGCTATAGAGCAACGAGAATCAGAGAAAAAGATTAATCAACTCCAGAATCAAATAAGTAAAAAAGATCGAGTTATATCTGAGATTATGAGTGAATATGTTGACTTCAAAAAAAAACTTGGGGAAACCTGAGGAATCGTTGGGTTGAGCCTACTCTACGGGATGAAATTGTGGATTTCATAAGTGATAAAAAAAGACAAGCTAACTTACCTGATCAGTTTTTCTTAAAAGGTCTTGGTTTGAGTTCAAGTAGATTGAATGATTGGCGTCTGCGATATGGTAAACAAAACAATCATAATGGAGCTATTCCACGTGATCATTGGCTAGAGGAATGGGAACGAGAAGAGATTATCAAATTTTATCGTGAACATGATACTGATGGTTATCGTCGATGTACGTATATGATGATCGATCAAGATATTGTTTACACAAGTCCTTCCAGTGTTTATAGAGTTCTTAAGAAAGCGGACTGTATTCGTTCATGGAATGCTAAGTCAAGTAAGAAGGGCTCAGGCTTTGATCAACCTTTAACTGCTCATGAACATTGGCATATGGATATTGCGAATATCAAAATCGAAGGAGTCTTTTATTTCCTTATTTGTGTGTTAGATGGTTACAGTCGTTCAATTATTCATTGGGATCTACGAGAGAGTATGAAAGATACTGATGTAGGAATTGTGCAGCAGGCTGCAATAGAAAAGTATCCCCAGACCCAAACTCGTTTCATTACAGATAACGGGAAACAGTTTGTTGGTAAAGAATTCAAAACTTTTATATCTGATAATGGCTTGTCTCATGTTACTACATCACCGTATTATCCTCAGAGTAATGGTAAATTGGAGCGCTTTCATAAAACGATTAAAGAAGATTGTATTCGACGAAAAGTCCCCTTCAACTACGATGATGCTAAACGGATTATATCCAATTATATCGAGTACTACAATAAAGAGCGCTTACATAGTGCAATTGGCTATATCACTCCTGATGATATGCTCAATGGTCGTCAAAAAGAAATCCATCAAAAGCGAGATCAAAAGTTAGAAAATAGGAGAAAAGAAAGAGCTGAAAGAAATCAAATGTTGCAAAACTCTTTGTTTTGCGAACAATCTTTAACAAGTACGAATATGGAGTGCTCAAGAAATTTACGTATAAGTGCCGAAGGCCGGAGCGTAGCGAAGTTATGCCGTAAAGAGCTTGAACACGAACATTGAAGTGCTAGAAATGATAAGCCTGATCAATTAAAAACGGTTTTTCGATTTATAGGTTTCCGCTGAACCAATACAGTTCAAAGTAACAAAACAATGAGCATCAAGCGATCCTCTGTATGTATTACATTTTTATCTGTAATAATTTTGATTCTATCTTTCATTTATATAAATGGAGAAAATGAACAAAGAGAAAACACTTTAATGATGATCGGACTTTGTCTAGGTATGATTATTTTTTCTTTAATATTCTATAAATTATAGAATTG
>JAKVAR010000066.1 GCA_022447585.1 Crocinitomicaceae bacterium
AATCTTCAGTTGCCTTCCAAACCATACTTGCCATTTCTTCGTTATTGTGTTTTTTGTCATATTCTTTGTCATAAAATTTCACTTCACCTGAAGGAAACGTTGAACCAACGCTTTCATAGGTGTGGTTAATATTGATGACGATAAAACCTTGACTCACTATCTCTTCAATTAAAGCGTAATATCCAAAGGCATTAGAATAATATCCGTGAGAGAATATCAAAACAGGAAAAGTGCCTGCGGCAAAATCAGGCCCTTGAAACGTATTGGTTTTAATTTTATCCAAGTAACCAAAGGTATTCTCTGGTAGATTGTATTTAATGGCAAATCCTTTTCGTCCACCTTCATCTAAGTACTTTTCTCGCTGTCTTTCCAATGAATTTGATGGATACCATACTTTCACCATAAACTCTCGTTTATCCCCTTCTTTCTCTGTAATGGGTTCATCCCTGTCTGAAATGACATGAATGTAACGTGCAGCAACATTGTATTGTCCTTCTGGTGTAGGCAAGTCAAAAACAGGAAGGACAGTTGCAAAGGAAAAACCTAATATGAGTATAAAAAACAATAAGATGCCATTCAGGGTTTTTAATAGCCATCCACCTTTAAAATATGAAGAACCTTTATTTATTAAAAAAATACAAATAAGATAGATAAGGTAAATTGGAACTAACTGCCATCTTACACCTTCGAAAATAAGATGTGTCATCAATAAACCAATTAACAATATAGATAATGGCTTATGATTAAGTTTTACCTTTTTCAAATTAAGTATGAAAGGTAGCACAATTGCAAATAAAAGAATTAATACTTCTAAATATCTCATGGTAGTTTTATTAGTTTCTAAAATTCTATATTTAGATGCTATTAACCTTTGTTATGGTGTTTTGTCTAATTGGCTGTAAAATGCGTTTTAATGCATTTCTACATAGTTTTGTAGGCAGTTTTTAATTCATTTCGACTTTAAGCTTTGATTCAATACGATTAGCAACAAGCAATTCTATTTGGAATTCATTTTCAATCTTCATGTAAGCAAAATTGATTCGTCCGTATTCACAAATTCGTTTGACTATTCTTCCAATTATAAGTAATAGTGCTACCTGTATTACTCTTGTATATTCGAAAAAGTTCGGAAATATTAACTCAACATTCCATCTAGTTGATTCTATTCTTCCCGCATTAGGTTTGTATTTATTATTCTCGATTCTCCTAAATTCAGAATTAAATAAAACTGAGACTTCAAAATCCTGCGAATCAGTTAGGGATTCAATTCTTATCTTCTCAATTGCTTCTGGAACCTTAAGAAAAAGGATGCCGCCGCCAAATGTATTAAGTACTGCATACCTTCCTTTTTCTAAAAACCGATTAAAGTCAGACTTTAAATATTCTTTTTGAGTAGGTTCAAGTTTAGAAGCAATCAATTTGAATTCTCTATCCAAGTCGTAACTGAAGTTAGTTCCTGTAGTGAATTCAATCTTATCAATATCTTCTAATAGTTTTTCCATTTTAATTAGCTACCGGTTAGTATATGAAGCGTAGCTCGCCGATAAGTGGATATGATTTCATATACAATGTTAGCTTTTCGTTTTTATTATTTTTCGTCAGATTTTGGTATTTCTCTCCAAGTATAGCTTTTATGAACTATCTTCCACGAACCCTCATATTTCACCAATAAAAAATAGTCGGTAAAAATTCTCCAATTAGGGATTAGGATTTCGGCTTTCGCAATAGCGGCATCATTTTCATAATCAATCGATATTATCCTTCCTATTCTATTAGATTTTTTTCCTTCTATAATTCCTCCAATGTAGTCTTTGCCACTCCAAATTCGAAGGCTATCTTCTTCGGTTACGGAATAAAGGTTGAAATCCGGATGAAAGGCCTCTCTCAGCTTGTCAAGTTCTCCGTTTGCTGTTCCATCAATGTATTTCATTAAAGTTTCAGTTATTTGCTCAATTTGTGATTTACTGTTTTCATCCTGAGCATTCGTATTCAAACATAGAAGAGAAAAAATTCCTACTAATCCGATTTTGATTGATTTTATCATATTATTTGTCTTTTGTGTATCCTTAATGAAAGCTAATGTTAGGGTAAAATGAGCCTTGCGTAGTTTTGATTTAATTAGGCTCACTTTACCCTAAAAAATAAAGTTAGAATAATTATTTAAAAATTCAATTTACCTGATGTTATATGTTGTTTGTTTTACTGATTTAACTGCATCTTTTTTTAGTAAAACCTATAAATCATTGTATTATTTTTAACAATGATTTAAAACAACCGTGTCGTTAGTTGTTTTGGGTAAATATAGTTAATTAGTGTTACACAATTTTAATACGAGAATTCATTATCAGTTTCTAGTCAGATTACCAACAAAAAAGGCGGTAATATTACCGCCTTTAACGTTATTAAACGTAAGCTTATTTAGAGAGCATCACAGGTAGAACTTTTGAATGGTCTCTCATAATTACTCTTACATAATATATACCTGTTTGTAAGTTTTCTAAAACCACAGTTTCTATTTCTGAAATAGCTGTAAACTGATTTACCTGTCTGCCAATGGCATCTAGTACAACTACATTTGTTCCTGCAGTTAATCCTTCTATGATAAACTCACCCTGTGTTGGGTTAGGGTAAATGGATAAGCCACTTAATTCTTGGTCTTCAATACTTAAACATGCGTCTACATAAACATTTACCGAGTTACTTCCTGTACATCCGTTAGTTCCGGTATAAGAATATGTAATAGTGTGCATACCCACGCCAGCCAAGCTAGGTAAAAAGTTAGCCCCAGACATACCCGCACCAGAATAAGCTCCACCTGCCGGAGTTCCAGTCATAACTTGATTTCCACTATAAACACATAAAGTATCGATAAGTGCAGATAATGTTACCGTTGGTATAGAGTCTATTGTAATTTGTGTAGTTACAACACTATCGCATCCGGTAGGTCCTACTAAAACATCTGTATATGTTCCTGCTGCAGTGTATGTGCTTGTTCCTACAGAAAAAGAATTACCATCACAAATAGAAATGTTTTGACTGTAATTAACCGGACCATAAACGGTAATCATATTGGTAATTGTTTCAGATCCTGATCCAAATGAATTAGATGCTGTTAGGGTAACAGAGTATGTTCCTGCAGTTGCATAAGTATGTGTTGGGTTTTGTTGCGCAGATGAGTTACCATCTCCAAAATCCCATAACCAGCTTGTTGGCGTACCATTTGATTGGTCTGTGAAAGACACTGTACTACCTTCACAAGTTGTTTGTACACTGCTTACAAATTCTGCAATAGGTGGAGAATTTGTTAAAGTTCCATCAATATTGATATTGTCAATAAACAAGTTGTTACCTGCAATACCATTATTAAATCCTTCAAAACGAACTATAACAGATGGCTGACCATCATAGGCACTTAAATCTACCGTAAAGCAGTTAGCGCCAACAGTACCTGAACACCAATCTCCATTTCCAGGGGTAAAAGGTGCCGTATTGGTAGTGGCTGTTGCAAAACTTCCAGTACCGTCTTCTGCATAAGCTACAATTCTATCAAATGAATTTCCGCAATCTGCAGACACATAAATAATCATAGAATCTGCAGAACTAGTATTGTACCTACGGAAGGCATGATCGTAGGTCATACTAACATTTAAGTAGTTTGTAAAGTCAAGCGGTGGAGTTTGTAATCCATCTCTTTCTGATCCATTTCCATAGTTATAAAAGTCCATTTTAGCGGCTTTATCCCCAGGAGTATTGCCAGCAATAGTTGCTATTTCCCATGCAATACCATTGTCTGGGTTGTCTATTGTCCAGTTATTAGTAGAGAAGGTATTGCTTTCAAAATCCTCTTGAAACGGCAATGCCATTGATGAAGTGAATACGGTAAATGAGCTTGTGTTTAAATCGTTAGCTGTATTCTGATCTGTTGATCCATTAGGATTATCTGTAGAAGCGGTAAAGGTAAAGCTTCCACCGCCAACTGCAATAGTTGGAAGCGCTATAGCAGAGCTTGCTCCTTGAACAAGGTTTCCTGTCCAGTTAAATATTTGGTTAGCTCCACCTGTGTTGTAAACAATATCAGCACTGGTTAGGGTAGTTGTACCGTAGTTAAAGATTTCAACGCTTGGTGTAATACTCGTGCTACAATAGCTT
>JAKVAR010000067.1 GCA_022447585.1 Crocinitomicaceae bacterium
ATCCATCAAAATGATGATATACTGAGAGAATTGAATCGTCAGGTAATAAGATACCTATTCTTGCCCTAGTTGACATAATAATGTGGTGGTTGTATATTGGGTGCGAGAAACAAAAACAAAAGGTGGTAGTTTGGTACGCACTTGATTTTAACTACCATTAAGTTGTTAACCTAGGATAACCATAAACGCCTTAGTTTTGTTTCCCTATTATTAATATAGCATAAAAAAACCCTCTGTGCAAGAGGGTGTGACAGTTATTTAATCGTCATATACAAGACATTCTGGTTCGTCTGGGTGCATATCACAAAATAGTTCCAAAACATTTGGGTCGTGATGATCGCCTGCTTCGATCTCTGTTTTGTGATGATCTACATATTCTTCTAAATCATGCAACTCATCTTCGATATGATGTCGCATAGGTTTTGAAGTGCTAGGGTCTGCGAGAATCTCCTTATCCTTCTGAATATGGTCTTCAATAGTTTTCATAGTGACCTCCTTTTACTTACAATACTATTTATCAAATTGTATTGCTTTTTCTATTATAGTTTGCACTTCTTTTGATGTCAAGTTATTCATCCAAGACCACTCAGGGTCTTGCTTATCCCACTCTGCTGTGTATGAACCATCTTTATTCTGATTGATTTTCAACGAGTCCTTTTTCTTCATTTTTTAGATTTTTTCTAATTTTTTTGGCATATAAAATATCTGCGGAACTATACAAATCAGGGTTCAACTTTGCTCGTTGTATCAACACTTTCGCTGCTTTTTTGTCTTTCATTTGGATTGACTTGATTGGATTTATTTTGCGAATAAGTATTTATACTCTTGATAGTCTGTTCAATATCGTATAATCTATTTTGTGCATTAATCATTTCATCTTGCAATCTTTGTATCCTCTCGTTGTCTGCTTGAAGTAAGTTCTCGATCATCGTAATCTCCCCTGTCATCGGGTCTTTCATACCATGCTCGTACTTTTCTTCTGGACTCAAACGAGTTCGATAAGGATATACCCAATCTTCAATCTCGGACACAATTACCCAAACAAATTCTCGTACCTTAAATAGTATATTCATTTTTTATCTCGTACATCATATTCAATCGTAATTACTTTCGATTGTTTTCCTTCACTATTCCCATACACATTATGAGTAATTTTTCCTCGTAGTTGTTGTGCAATAAAATCTAACTCACTTAATAATCTAGATTCTAATTCAATAACTGGGTCGTGGTGTCTGTCAACTTTCATAACACTATCTTTTCTCCTATTATAAAACCCCTGACTCAAAAAGTCAAGGGTTATGAATTTATTTTAAGGTGGTTTGAAATACTTAAACATTTGTTTACCCTGCTTATGTTTACTTAGTTAATTAATACCTCCTTACATATTCTTTTACAAATGTGTTGATCTTCATCACATTCAATTAGGCACTCGTAGTATTCTGTGATTAAATCGTTATGTGGGTCGGTTTCTCCATATCCCGATAACTGGTTATATGAAATTAAGTTGTGCATAAATGAACTCCTATAAAACAATAAAAATGATGATAACAAAAGGGAGCTTTAGAGCATTTGTGTTCTCCGATAAACTTAAAATTATTTAGTAAATTATGTTTGTATTTTCGGATACTTTGTAATAAAAATTTATGCCTACTCCCCTAGTGTATGTACGATTGGTTTCTCATTCAGTAGTATATCATACAACAACTTATCACTCGCTGATGATACTGGTATAAATTCATACTTTGCATCAAATCCGTCTTTTCTAATTGCCTGATTGATGACGATTGAACCTGTATCTCCTGATACTGAACGGTGGTAAGTATGTGTTGGAATCATCAAAGCACCACTTTGCCTATTCAAATGCACGATATGATATGGATACTTCCAATCAAAGTTTACCAGTTCAAATGTTCTCTCTCCTGATACAACTCGATTATGATCTATTTGATATTTGTGTATATAAAATTGTTTTGCTCCAACTAAATCATCTGGTGGGGATATTGCTGTACCAGTATGAACTACGAGGTCAGATGCGTTAGATTTTTCAACTGATATATCATAGAATATAACATCTTCTGTTTCTCGAAATACTCTATGTTTACGAAATTCAACTTCACTCATTTATCGCCATTTAGTATAGTAGGGTTTTTCACTTACAAGTTTTGCTGT
>JAKVAR010000068.1 GCA_022447585.1 Crocinitomicaceae bacterium
AAGCACAACCGATTTACCAATGAACAAATGGACTGGCTACGCATGATTAAAGACCATGTGGTAAGCAGTTATCACATAGAATTAGATGACTTAGACTACACCCCTTTTGACAGTCAAGGCGGAAGAGGAAAAATGTTCCAACTTTTCGGCAATGAGATGAATGAAATTATTAACGAACTCAATGAAGTACTAGCAGCATAATGGCATTAGGATTAACACCATACCAGATCATTGAAAAAGGCACTCATCCTCAATTGGTAATAGCCGATGAATGGGAAAGAGTTGAGTTAAAAAATATTGCTTCCGTTCAAAATGGCTTTGCCTTCTCTTCAAAACTTTTCAGTAGAACTGAAGGATTACCTCTTATCAGGATAAGGGATATTTTTTCATCTGATACAGAGAACCTATACACAGGTGAATACAATGAAGATTTCATAGTCACTAAAGGTGATATTTTAATTGGAATGGATGGAGATTTTAAAGTCTCTAAATGGCCTGGTAACAAGGGTTTACTTAATCAGCGAGTTTGTAGAATCCATTTTGATTCGAACCATTACGAAAAAGAGTTTCTTTTCATTTGTATCCAACCATATCTAAACGCAATTCATAGTGAAACATCCGCTGTTACAGTAAAACATTTATCATCAAGAACGATAAATGATATCCCATTTCCCTTACCGCCCCTCCCCGAACAACGTGCCATTGTAGCCAAAATAGAAGAACTCTTTTCTGATTTAGACAAAGGCATCGCCGACCTTAAAAAAGCACAAGACCAATTAAAAGTCTATCGCCAAGCGGTATTGAAAAAAGCGTTTGAGGGTGAGTTAACAAAAGAATGGCGAGAACAACAAACTGACTTACCAACGGCAGATACATTGTTGCAGCAAATCAAAGAAGAACGCCAAAAGCACTACGAACAAGAATTAGAAAATTGGAAGCAAGCAGTAAAAGCTTGGGAAGAAAAAGGTAAAGAAGGGAAAAAGCCTGGGAAACCTAAAGCTACTAAATCACTACCCTCTCTTACCTCTGCCGAACTTGCCAAAATGAATGTGATTCCCAAAACTTGGGGATATTCATATTTAGCCTATTCAGGAGACCTCGGTCGTGGCAAGTCAAAACATCGACCAAGAAACGATAAAAGGCTTTTTGGTGGTAAGTATCCATTTTTTCAAACGGCTGAAGTTAAAGCTCAAGAAATAATTACAGAATATCATCAAACATATAATGATTTTGGTTTAGCGCAGAGCAAGCTATGGCCTGCAGGCACCTTATGTATTACTATTGCTGCCAATATAGCTGACACAGGTTTTTTAGGAATTGATGCTTGTTTTCCAGATAGCGTTGTTGGTTACACCCCTTTTGAGAAGGTCATTGATATAAAATACATAGATTACTTCTTCAGATCAGCAAAAGCCCGCATAAGTGCTTATGCACCAGCAACAGCTCAAAAGAATATTAACCTAACAACACTTGAAAACTTAGTAGTTCCATTTTGTAGTAAAAAGGAACAAATACAAGTCGTTCAAGAAATAGAATCTCGTTTATCAGTTTGCGATAAGGTAGAAGAAAGCATTACCGAGAGCTTAGAAAAAGCCAAGGCATTACGCCAAAGCATTTTAAAGAAAGCCTTTGAAGGCACATTACTTTCAGAAGAAGAAATAGCCGCCTGTAAGTCAGCACCTGATTATGAACCTGCTTCAGTTTTATTAGAAAAAATTAAAGCAGAGAAAAAGAAGAAATAATGAATTCAAAAAGTATAATACATAACGGATTTAAATTAAAATCTCTTGATATAAAAGAGCATCCTATATTGGGGAATAATACTTTCAATTTTATTGATGAAAGTGATTCTTCAAAATCCATTTACTTCACAGTATTAATTGGATCAAATGGAACAGGAAAGAGTGAATTATTTCGTTGTTTACTGGAACTATTTAGGGGTGTTTATCAAATAAAAGATCGAAATTTTAGTGTTCAATATTTTTTTACACTTGAATTTTACAATAGTGGTTATCTATTCAAATTTGGAAACCAAAATGAGATTAATTTTATTGATTTAAATGCTAAAAATTTACATAGCAAATATCCTAAACCAAAATTATATTTGTGGAATCACAAAAAAAATGAAGATGATGTATTAGCAACAGAAGAGTTTATAAAATTATTGCCAACTAATATTATTGCTAATTCTTTAATGCTAACAGATAAGTTTATTGCACCAAGAAATGGTAAAGAAAAAGAAGACTTTCCAATTTACAAATATTTAGGTGTAAGAAGCAGACCGCAACAGGCTAGCACTAGAGGTTATGTTAGGAAAACTGTTGAATTTATTGTTGAACAAATTAATTCAGATGTATTTAAAGAAGGTATTAATAATTTATCCAAATTTCTAGGATACGATGGCAGTATAATGGTGCAATATAAAACTGCTTATACTACAAAATTCTTTAAAGGAGACTTAACAATAGACCAATTAGATTCATTTTTTAATGAAATAGAAGAAAAATATAAGAAATCAGATGTTGTACCACCTTTTAAACTTAATCACTTTAATTCTCTAAAAAAACAAAGTGGATATATTGAGAGGATAGTCTATTTTATGAATAGTTTACACAATAATAATAGATTCACACCTATTTATCGTAGCTCAGCTAATCACATAAATTATTTAATAGACAATGATTTAGACCACAAACTTTTGAAAGAAGAATATGCTTTCATTGATGAATTAAGAAAACTTGGTTTTGTAAGTGCTCCAAATATTAACTTAATAAAGGGCGAACAGGCTTTAGGAGTACAAGAAACAAGTTCTGGTGAGTTTCACTTTTTTTCAACAATGGTTGGACTTATGGCTACAGTTAAACCGGGTAGTTTAATTTTCATTGACGAACCTGAAATAAGTTTACATCCGAATTGGCAAATGAAATATTTAGAATTTGTTCGAAAACTATTTTCAAGTGAAAAATATAATACTTGTCATATTATCATAGCTACTCATTCACATTTTTTAATTTCCGATTTAAAAGGAGAATCTGCTAAAATTATTGGGTTAAAAAAAGAAAAAAATGAGATAAAAACAATAGACATTAATGCTAATACTTTTGGTTGGTCGGCTGAACAAGTTCTATTAGATATTTTTGAAGTGTCAACAACACGAAATTATGTTGTTGCAGAAAGAATTGGCGAACTCTTAGATTTCATATCAAAAGAAAAATCAACAGAAGAAGAGATCAAGCAAAAATATTTTGAATTAGGTTTAAATAAATTAGATAGTTTACCTAATTCAGACCCTTTAAAAACTGTTTTAAACACAATAATAGAGGAATATGTTCAATAGAAGTTTAAACCATAAGTTTAAGTATACACTTAAAGGAAAAACATACACACCAACCGCTCAAGAATTCAGGTTAATCTATGATTCTAAAGTGGATTCTACATATTGGAATACTAAACAAGGAGCATATAAAAAGTATAAGAATGAATTAAAGAAAGCTCATTACTTTGGTCAAAAGATGCGTTGTGCATATTGCAGAAAAAGATTGAGAGCTGACGGCTACTGGGAAGACTTGGATCATATTGTTGCACAGTCAAAAAAAGGTAATTGGATTTACTATCCAAAAAATTTAATTGTCACTTGTTTACCATGTAATAGACTAAAAAATGCTGACCCAACATTGTCTAATCAGAATGCAAAAAGATTTCCATTGCATTCGTTGGGTTTTAGAATTTTCAATCCACATTTTGATAATTGGGAAGATCACTTTGTTATAGAAAAAGGAATATTTTTAAAAGGTATTCCTCAGACAAAAGGTCCAGATACATATAATTTTTGTAATCTTCATAGAATGGATATAATAATTGATTATGCTGATGAACAAAGAATCTGGAACGTAAAAACTATGCGTAGGTTAACGCATCGTCTTAGAACTGTAACAAAAGGTTCTAATGAAGAAAAAAGTATAAATGAAGCTATCATTCATATGATAAGAAGAAAAAAACAAAATTAATGACAGACTCTAGTATAGTATCAAAAATATGGAACCTCGCAGGCGTATTACGTGATGATGGGGTTGGTTACGGCGATTACCTTGAACAAATCACTTATTTGCTATTCCTTAAAATGGCAGATGAACTCAATAAACCGCCTTATAGCAAAGGATTAAAATTTCCAAAACTAAAAGATGTTGAGGGTAAAGAAATCGCAGATGGCGAAACCTGTGATTGGGAAACCCTTTCAAGTAAAAGAGGTGCAGAATTAGAATCATTCTACAGCCAATTACTTCGTAGTTTATCTACAGAAAAAGGAATGTTAGGGCAGATTTTCACCAAAAGCCAAAACAAAATTCAAGACCCTTCCAAACTCTTAAAGGTTATTGATTTGATTAATAAAGAGAATTGGAATTTGATGGGTGCCGACATCAAAGGAAAAATCTATGAAGGCTTATTAGAAAAGAACGCTATGGATAGCAGCGGTAGTTCTGGTGCAGGGCAATACTTTACGCCACGCCCATTGATAAAAGCTATTGTAGCTTGTGTGCAACCCCAACCACTAAAAACCATAGCAGACCCTGCTTGTGGTACAGGCGGTTTCTTTTTAGCCGCTTACGATTGGATTGTTGCCAACAATAAATTAGACCGTGAAGAAAAAGCCTTTCTAAAGAACGAAACCTTCTACGGAAATGAAATTGTAGCCAACACGCGTAGAATGTGTTTAATGAACATGTATCTGCACAATATTGGTGAGATAGATGGTGATACTCCAATTAAATCAGCAGATGCTCTTATTTCAGATGATGGAACTCGAGTAGATTATGTACTAGCAAATCCACCTTTCGGAAAGAAAAGTAGTATCACCATTACCAATGAAGATGGAGAAGCCGAAAAGCAAGACATGAGCTACAACCGTCAAGACTTTTGGGAAACCACTTCCAATAAGCAATTGAACTTTGTGCAGCACATTAAAACCATGCTCAAGATTAATGGTGAAGCTGCGGTTGTATTACCAGATAACGTATTGTTTGAAGGTGGTGCTGGTGAGGAAGTGAGAAAGCAATTGCTTAAGACGACAGACTTACACACCATACTTCGTTTACCAACTGGAATATTCTACGCACCTGGTGTTAAAGCGAATGTGTTGTTCTTCAACAACAAACCAGCAAGTAAAGAGGCTTGGACAAAAGAGGTTTGGTTTTACGATTACAGAACCAACATTCACCACACACCTAAAAAACGTGTGATGACCATGCAACACTTGGATGAGTTCATCAAGCTCTACAATCCTGATAACCTCAATAAGCGAAAGGAAACCTGGAGTGAAAAAAATGAAGAAGGTCGATGGCGTAAATATTCCTATGAGGACATCATTGCAAGAGACAAAACCAGCCTTGATATCTTCTGGATTAAAGACAAGAGTTTAACCGACTTAGACAATCTTCCTGATCCTGATATTTTGGCCAATGAGATTATCGACAACCTTGAATCTGGCTTACAGTTTTAGAGAGGTTATGGAAACGATTAATGGTGAATCTGAATAGTGAAGATAAAAATTATTGAAATAACAAACATTAAAGGAATAGCTAATGAAAGCTTTCAATTAGACCTAAATCCTAACAAGCCAAGTATTTTGGTAGCCCCAAATGGGTTTGGTAAAAGTTCATTTGGGATTGGCTTTAGTTCTTTGGGTAGAGATAAAATAAGCCTCTCGGACAAGCATTTCCATAACAATGATTCCGCAAACCTTCCTGTTATTAACCTATCAGTACAGGACTCTGCAGGGATTAGAACTTTAACAGCTGACAGCACATCAAACTCAATATCAAGTGAATTTGATGTTTTTGTGATTAACAGTCAGTTAATGGCTAAAGCAACTAAAATGAGAATTGGTAATAATGTTACTGCCAAATCATCATTAGAAATTGCTACCACTGTTCTCATAAATACGATTCCTAAGAAAGTTGAATTCGGCTATCATTTCCCTGAAGCTAAAAGGGCTTTCGGTGCGAACGGTAAAATATTAACAGACAGTTCAGAATTATTTAATTGTCCTGCGGGCATACGCCAAATATTAGATGAAATAGCTCTAAATAAATTTAGTCAAGTTCGTGTTTCAAAATCAGTAGATTCGGTTAAAGCAGAAATAAACAATCAGTCTGGCACTGCTGTTGATATTAAAACTTGGATAGCATCAAATAAAATATCAGAACTTGAATCAATAGAGGAACTAAATAAATTAAGTCAGCTATTGAGCTCATATGATTTTGAATTCATTCAATCTCAAACGGATTCCTTTTTAGCTGCCTTCCAATTAATTGAAATTAGCAAAAGCCTTGGTGCAAATTTTAAAAAGGCTGCTAGCTATCTTTTTTACTTAAGCGATAAAGCATTTTACGAGCAAGTAATTTCTGATTTTAATACTACTCGTTACAATATCAAACCGAAAGAAGACAGGAAACTTGGGTTAATTGTTGAGTGGCCAAAAGCACATGAAATATCAAACGGCCAGAGGGATGTTTTGTCATTTATCACATTACTAATGAAGGCAAAAAGGAATTTCAGGAAGGAAAACTGTATCCTAATTATTGATGAGATATTCGACTATTTAGATGATGCAAACCTTATTTCTTTTCAGTACTTCATAACAGACATGCTTGAGGAAATGAAAAAAGCGGGAAAGAATTTCTTCCCAATTTTGATGACTCATTTAGACCCAATGTATTTTAACCACTTTTGTTTTAATAGGCATAAAATAAAAGTATGCTACCTGAAAGATGTACCTCATTCATCTAACCCCAATATTCTTAAGTTTATAAGAAAACGTGAAGACACCACTATTCGAAATACAGTAGATCAATTCCACTTTCATTACCATCCGGGTGCAGCAAATCTTTCTACTGAATTTAGTGCGTTAGGTCTACCTTCTACTTGGGGTGATTCAACAAGATTTCACCAAATGATAAATGGTGAAGTAACGAAATACTTAAATGAACAGACAGATTATGACCCTCTTGCTATTTGTTTTGGTGTTCGAGTAAGAATAGAAGAGCTTTTATACGGCAAGATAACTGACCCCGTTCATCAACAAGCCTTTATAGACGAACACGGTACAAAGAAAAAATTAGAATACTGTGAGCAAATCGGAATTGACGTTCCTGAAATTTATTATTTGCTAGGTATAATTTATAACGATAGACTGCACTGGCGAAACGGTATGGACATCATAAGACCAGTTGCTTTAAAACTCGAAAACATAACTATTAAGAAAATGATTCGAGACATATTTAATTAAAAGCCAACGCAAGTTCAAGTACATTGTAATCCTCATTCCTGCGGTTGCAAAGAGCTTTCTCGCCAACACTAAAAACTAAATAAAAAAAATAAAAACGGTATAACAAGAGTAACCGTTGCCCAAGCCATTCCTCAAAATGAAAAAGACTGTTATTTACTCAATAAAGCTTACGGAGAATTAAAAGGTTTTGCTCTGAGTGACAAATACGACGTATCTAAAAAGAAAAAATCTAAACCAACACCAAAAAAACAACCCAAAGAAACAGTAAAAGTAAAAGATTTATCAAGTCAATTATTTGATTTATTCGTCAACAAATCAGCGTAATAAATTGATTTAAAGAGTATAAATTCCTATATTTGATCTCAACAGCATCCCTACTATACAGGGAGGTTTCATGGTGAGCAAGATACCATAGTTCTACATTACTTCACGGCGGTCAGCCACAAGACCACATCTTCCATAAACCATCTCGATGATTGGAAGCTAATCTCATTCAAAAATACAAGAGTAGGTCAATACCGTCTTTATTAAAACTTGCAACAAAGCATTTTAACGCCTTTATCCGAAAGCGCGATAGTAAGGAAACACACTTTGTTTGTGTAAGCTGTAACAAAGCCAAGCCATTATCTAAGATGCATGCGGGACACTATTATTCTGCAGGACATCATTCATCCGTGAGATTTGATGAAGATAATGTACACGGTCAATGCGTTCACTGTAATACTTATTTACATGGAAATTTAATCAACTACAAAACCAACCTATTACGAAAGATAGGTAGTGACCGTGTGGAACAACTTGACATCAAAGTAGGTATAGAGAAACGCAGCGTATTTAAGTGGGATAGATTTAGCCTCATAGAGATTATTGAGAAGTATAAATCAAAATGACAGAAAGTAAAATCATATTATTTAAAAATCAAAGTCTCTTGCAAGAAGAAGGTGAAACTTTCTCTACAAGAAAACAACTTGAAGAAATGTACGGAGTTAGTAAGCAAGCGAAGAGAAGTAGCTATTAATTTCCAAAGATGGTCGCCGAATGTTGTAAAACAATCACTTGAAAAGGTATGAAACAAAAAGAGATCAATTGAAAATCAAAGTTGAAAGCATTAGTGCTACACTAATTGACAAAAGAGAGTATGTGTAAGCAAAAAATAGAAGAAGTTCAAGGCATTTGACTTGACTACTCAATTAAATTAAAAAAGCTGCATTAAAGCTACATAAAAAATAACTATGGCAAAGAAGAAACAAGTTGGAATACCTTTTAAAAAAGGCGATGATTCAAGAAGGAATACAACAGGTGCAAATAAAGGTTCTAAATGGAAATCAACACTTTTAAAGGACTTAATGACAATAGACTTATCAAAAACTGAGATTGAAACTTTTGATGAGTTTTCTAGTAAGTTTCCAGGTCTATTTAACTCAACTCCTGAAAAGAACTTTCAGTTATATATGGAGATTAAACAAATATCATTGGTATTTAACAAGAATCCTAATGTTTCACAAAATGCAATTAATGCAATAAAGGACAGAATTCAAGGAAAGCCTACACAAATTGTTGATATAGGTATAGAGGACAAGAAAAAGATGTCAACTGATGAACGAAGAGCACGAATACATGAATTAACCGAAAAGGCTAAAGGTGTAAATGAGTCTAACTGATGATGAAATATATGAATTGGAGAGATTACTATATGAGGAACAAGTAGATAAAGGGAAAGAAAGTTTATTTGAATTTACTAAAACAACTTTCAGAAAATTTAAACCCGCTTGGTTCCACAAAAAGTTCTATGACATATTAAATAGATTCGCCAATAAAGAAATCCCTAGATTAATGATAACTATGCCACCACAGCATGGTAAATCAGAAGGAAGCTCTAGGAGGTTACCTGCTTACATAGCTGGAAAAAGACCAGACGATAAAATCGCATTAGTCAGTTATGCAGCAACTAAGGCTCAAAAGTTTGGTAGAGAAATAATGTCTATTATGCGAGAGCCAGAGTATAAAGATATTTTTCCAGAAGTTCAATATCCGGAAAGAGGTTACACAGGTGCAAAGGCAAATACAAACATGGAAAGAGAATCTATAAATTCAGAAGGTTCTATGAAGTTTGTAGGTGTTGATGGACCATTAACAGGTGATACAGTAGATATTCTAATTCTTGATGATTTATATAAGGGTTGGAAAGATGCGAATTCACCAGTAACACAGAAAGCCGTTTGGGATTGGTATTTAACAGTTGCTGATACAAGACTTCACAATGATTCTCAACAATTAATCACTTTTACTAGATGGAGTGATCAAGATTTGATTGCAAAGTTGGACGATTTAGGATTAGTAGTTCAATACAACGGAGAAGAAGATATTGAAGATGTAATTGATAGTCTTAGACATGATCAATTTCTATTAATAAACTTTCAAGCACTTAAAGAAGAAGACCCAAGCGAATTTGATCCAAGGGAAAAGGGAGATGCTTTGTGGGAAGATAAGCATTCAAAAAGAAAACTAGAAAGTACTAGGTCAAAGGACCCTAATAAATTTGATTGTCTTCATCAAGGAAACCCAACCAATAAGGAAGGGATGCTTTATGCAAATGAATTCAAAACGTATTCAGTAACGCCTGAATTCAAAATAAAAAAGAACTACACAGATACAGCTGATACAGGAGATAATTATTTATGTAGCATAGTGTATGGAGTTCCTTTAGCCGAGACTGATCCGCATTATTATGTTACCGATCTTCTTTACACAGATAAGGGAATGGAGTATTCAGAAGTTGAAACAGCGAAATTACTAAATAGGAATAAAGTAAATGAATCATGGATCGAAAGTAATAATGGAGGTAGAAGCTTTGCTCGAAATGTTGCAAAATTAGTTGAAGAAGGAGTAAATATTGAATGGTTTCATCAAGGAAATAATAAAGAAGCAAGAATAGTTTCAAATAGTGCTTCCGTAAATAAGCTTATAGTATTTCCATCTGATTGGCATATTAGGTGGCCAGTTTTTTATAAACATGTCACTAAGTATTTGAAGCTATTTAAAATGAATAAAGTAGACGATGCTCCTGATACATTAACAGGAATTATTGAAATGGAAATTGATTACAGTGAAGAAGATGATCAAACAACAGAATCTTTAAACAGACTAGGTATAGATTACTAAACATATTTACAATGAAGAAAGAAGAAATTATTGAAGTTACCTCTGGGAAAATGAGTGATGAACTTTATAACAAGTTGTCAAAAGGAAAAAAGGATAGAAACAAAATTGAAGAATACTATAACGAATTTAATCTAAAAGATCGTGACATAAGAGATTCTCAAATTGGTAAAACTTTAAAGAATAAGAAAATTGGGACAGGAGAAAAAATGAAAATTAAAATACCTGTTCGAATTCCTGCATCCTTTCAAAATAAAATTGTAAACACAAGTGTAGCTTTTGAGTTTGCAGAACCTGTAAAACTGCTCCCTTCAGAAGAGAATGAACTTTCAGAAGAAGTAAAAAGAATCTGGGATGTTAATAGAATGGACTCTAAACTTCAAAAACTCAAAATTATACAAAGAAGTGAAACTCAAGCTGCTTTAATTTTCTTTATTAAAAAAGTTGAATCAGACAAAGCAATTAATGTAGACTTAGGAGTAAATACAAATAACCAAATTAAATGTAGAATACTTGATTATAAGTCTGGAAACTTCTTTCCAGTATTTGATCAATACAGAGATATGAAATTGTTTGTTTTCGAGTTTAACACCAATTATGATGAATCAATTCATGTTTGGGTTTATGATGAGAAACACATTCATAAATATGAAAGAAAAGGCAGTGTATGGACTTACGCAAGAGAAGCACATGGTTTCTCTAAAATACCAGTAGTATATTTAAGTCAGGACGAACCAGAATATTATGGTGTTAAAGAAATAATTGATCGATTAGAAACATCATGTTCAAAGCTTGGTAACTCCAATGATTATTCAGGACACCCAATATTGTTTACAGTTGGGGAGATAAAAGGAATGCCCGATAAAGATGAAGAAGGTAAAATGATAAACGCTCCAATAAAAAAAGCTTCTGGACCTAATGGCAAACCACAGCATGGAGACGCAAAGTTTTTAACTCATGATAATGCACCAGACTCAGTAAAACTTGAAATGGAAACCCTAGAGAATTGGGCTTATTCTTTATCGAGTACTCCAAATATATCATTCAACAATCTAAAAGGAATTGGAAATGTATCAGGTGTAGCACTCAAACTAATGTTTTTAGATTCCATTCTGAAAGCAAAAATGAATGAAGGAGATAATAAAACAGATATCCAAAGAATTATAAATGTCATTATTTCTGGAATTATCACTTCTATAAAACAAGATTATTCATCTATGGCCACAAGTATGATATATGATGTGAAATTTGGAGATGTGTTGCCAAATGATCTTGCAGACGTTGTTTCTACTCTTGTAGAAGCTGTTGAAGGAAAAGTGCTATCAAGAGAAAGAGCTATTGAGTTACTTTCAATTGTTGAGAATGCTTCTGAGGAAATGGAAAAAATTGAAAATGAGTCACAAAAAACTGAAAACAAGCAGTTGAATAATAAATGAGTGATCAAGAAATACAAAATATTAACAGAGCTATAGGAGTAAAAAGAAATTTTATTGAATACGCCATGCAAAGGAATAAAAGATTACTAGGAAATAGGAAAGCGTACATTGAATACTTTTTGAATGTATGGCTTCCTGAGAATGATCCAGGTGTAAAAATGTCTGAGGCAATATTTGAACTTGCTAACTATCATTTATTCGTAACAGAAAGACGCACTTATGATATTTTAAAGGGAAAATGATAATAAAAATACCTATTTACTGAAACTATGGTAATGCCTAATTAAAATACTTCCCAAAAAATACTTCCTCATATAATTTAGTGTTCAAATCAAACAGTATCTATTAAAACACTAAGAAAATGAACGAGGAATTAAGAAAGAAACTTGAAGCAGCACTTTCTGCGAAAGGTCTGGACAAGGAGCTTGCCAAATCAACCTTCATTAAGATTGAGAAAGAGGAAGAAATTGAAGGTGTTGTAACTGAATTACAAAAACTTCAAAAGCCACAACCTAAACCACAATCTTTAGATGATTTTTTAAAGGACAATCCAGAAGCTAAAAGTGATTTTGATAAAAAAATTACAGCAGGAATTGAGACTTACAAAAAAAATCAAAAAAAGAAAAATCCTAAACAAGATCCATCTAATCCCGGAGATAATGAAGATGATCAAGAGTGGAAAAATGAAATCAATTCACTTAAAGAAGCCATAGAAGCTCTTAAGACTGAAAAAACAGCAGCTAGCAAAAAATCAGAAGCAGAAAAACTATGGAGTAAATCTAATTTACCAAAAGGTATAAAAGATAGCGAAGTATGGTTTAAAAGAATTATTGATTTAGATTCTGAGACTTCATTTGAAGATCAAATCAAAGCAGCAGAAAAAGATTTAGCTGATGTAAAACAAACAGTAATTGACGAGACCATAGGTTCAGAAGGTTTTCCCGATACACACTTAGATGAAGAACCAACGGATGCTATGATCGAAAGTATAACAGGTTAAAAACACACGCAAATGGCACTTTATGATTTAAGTACAACAAGTGAAGAATTTATGGGTGGAAACGATAGTGTTGCAATCAAACACTACATCCATGGAAAAGAAGGTGGCGCTGTTTTAAATACAGAAGGTTTTCCTGACGACATTATTTACGCTGGTCATGGCGTTATTTTGGATTCAGGAGAATATAAACCACAACCAATTGATGGTAGTTTACACGCAAATTTAGTTGGCGTTGTTAGATCAACTACACAAAAATCAAAACCATCAACAGGAGTCATGACACAAGGAACAATTAACAATAATGCTCTTAAATATCCTTTCAATTCGGATTCATTATCAAAATTGAAAGAATTAGGCATTCATAATCAAGTAGACTAAAATGAAAGCATCAATTTTTAAGACTATTATAGAAAAGTACTTCCCAAAAACAGCTAAGAAGTATTATGAGAAGATTAACGGGTCAAAAGATGAACCGAAATATCTTCATGATCAGATGTTGACAGAAGAATATTCTCCAGATATGACCTATACATCAATAAGTGGTAACTACACAAGAGTAACCGCAGATGTAGTAAGTTTTGATTCTCCTGTTCCATTGAAATCAAGAGCTACGATCAAACAAGCTACTGGAGATATTCCAAAACTTGGTATTGGATTTAGCTTGAATGAAAAGCAAATGAACACTTTAAGAATTCTTAAGAATGCCAAAGGTAGATTAGTAGAATTCCTAAAGAAAATTTTCAAGGATACTGAGTCATGTATTTTTGGTATCAAAGAAAAGATTGAACAAGCACATCTTATTGGGTTCTCTTCAGGTGTAACTATTATTCAAGATGAACAGAATGTTGGTCACGGAATACGTATTAATTATAATATTCCAGAAGCCAACCAATTTGGTGTAGTTAAAAATTGGAATGATATAGATTCAAAACCGATTGACGACATCAAAAGAGTTAAGAAGTATGCAAAAACAGTTGGAGAATATCCAAATACTATGTGGATTGATAGCTATGGGTTAGATCGATTGCTCAAAAACAAACAAGTAAGAGAATTCTATGCAGCAGGTTTGAATTACACTGGAACGAATTTCCCAGCTCTTGATGAAGAACAAGTAACATCTTTATTCAGGAGAAGCTTAAAGCTTAATCTGAGAGTAATTGAAAGAAGTTTTATTCATGAAAAAGATGGTAAAAGAATCATTTCTGAAGGATGGGTGGAAAATATGGTGGTTTTTACAACAGGCACAAATGTCGGTTCGCTAGTTTACAGCACATTGGCAGAAGAAGAATTCCCAACCGAAGGAGTTGTCTACACAAAGCCAAACCCATACATTTTAATTAGTAAATCCGGAAGTACTAACCCAGTAAGTGAATTAACTGCGGGTCAAGCATTAGCAATCCCTGTATTGCAAAATGTTGAATCTTTATTTTATATCAATAGTGCAGAATTAGACGAAAGTGAACAAGTTGAAGAAGATTCGCTGTTCAAATATGATGGTACAGATTATCAAAGATCAATCGTTGTTCAATCATTAAATGAGGTTGAAGAAAACTTAAATGTTACTGAGGCTTTAACAGATGCTCAAATACAAGATATTATCAATCAATTGAGTGATGAATCGCAAATAGCATTTGAACTTAAACTTGAAGAGCTTACTCCGTAATGTATAGTCAAAATTCAATATCAGTATTATCTTCTAGAATAAAATGGTATGCTCCAACAGATCATGAGTATGCCAATATTCTAGATGATACTAATACTGCTGGAGAATTTGATAAAGCATTTCAAGATGTGCATAAAAATGTAACTATACAAAACATTCATTGTACACAGCCAAATGCAAATATCTCTAAGTCAGATTTCAATAAGTATTTGAAACGAATGTCAATTACTGCTAGTCAAAAAGTTATACAAGATGTCTTTGATCTTAATGAAAAAGCTGATAGGTCGAAAAACTATGATGAATTAATATCGTATAACATTTCGATTTTTGATAATGCTATTATGCTTAATGTTGGTATACAAGTTCTGCAATTGATAATATCTACCAATAGAATTAATCTTACGGAAACTATTCAAAAGTTATCGTATAACAAGTTGAAAGTGGAGTTAGAAGGAGCTACAAATGATAATGGTATTGTGGTTTCTGTAGGACTCAATTACAAATATTATAAATCCATTACTAAGGTGAAAGAAATTCTATTTCCTCAAAGTGATGGCCCATTTCTAAATTCAGAAAGTCGTTGGTAAATGGCAATTTATTTAAAAAAGAATCCTGTAGGTATTGATCTTTCAATACAGTTAATTCAAAAGTATTTATATGAGAAACTAGGGTTTGATTCTATAGAGGCTTTTGGTAGATGTTATAAAATATCTGATAACGATAACAATACAATACCAGTATTCTTTAAGAAAGGGAATGATTATCAAGCTATTCTCTCTAGTCAAGAAAATGACGTTGTATATTTCTTCATTGCGAACCCGAAAACCGAAACTATTCATCAATCGGTAACCAGTGTTGATTTAATATTCTTAGTAAATCTTCACAAAGTATTTCCAGATTCTGAGTATAGAAATGATGAAGAATTTAGGCAGCATGTCTTTAAAGTTCTTAAAAGAAAAATGGGACATGGCCAAATTGACATAGTAAAGGGTAATGATGCTCTTGATGGATTTGATACTAATCTACTAGATATGCAACCGTATCATTTTATAAAATTCAAATTCGATTTGAAGTATAGATTAAATAACTAAAAAAATAAAACGATGAGTTTAATAAATCAAGTCGCATCAACAGCGACAAAACCAAGATCATTAGGAGGGAAGGATCAAAAATTAATCGCTCCAATTAAAACGTTCTTTTTAGCAAAAGGTGATTTTAGTTTTGCTAGTCAGTCATCCTTTGAATCTTCAATAAGATGGGAAACAGGTGTTCTAAATAAAAATATAGTCCCTGTTCCACATGTTGAAGCACCAGAGAACGCAAACAAAGAAGCAACAATTAAAGAAGCAAGATGGAGAGATCATGAAACAAAAGAAGGAGTATCAGGTGTTAAGTATAGAATTGACGCATCAAATACATTTTATGCAGCTTTTAAGACCTATAAGAATTCAGGATACAATCGAGTGTTCTTGACTTCTACCTTACAAGAGCACATGTGTGATGTAGCTGAAGATGGAAAAATTTATGGTCGCCCATTTTCGTCTATGCTTATTAGTATGTTCATGGAAGCAACAGATGATGATGTCTCACACTTCTTCGTGACATTTAAGTTTGATTCTGATGAATACAATACTAGAGTTACTCCTTTCGAAGCAACTGATATTGAAGGAATTCATGAAGTTGTATTAACGAGTGTTTCAGATTCTACTACATCAAGGAAATTTACATGTACTAGTGTTTCTACAGGAGAAAAAATCACCACTTTCGGTAATGATAGTTTTATTAATAAAGATGAAACAGGAGCAGTAACAAGCCCGACTTATGTTCCTAT
Source organism: Crocinitomicaceae bacterium (assembly GCA_022447585.1). Lineage (GTDB taxonomy): Bacteria > Bacteroidota > Bacteroidia > Flavobacteriales_D > Crocinitomicaceae > UBA4466. The sequence goes on from JAKVAR010000068.1 coordinate 16,375, forward strand.
TGATCCAAACACTGGAATTTATGAATTCACAGGGACTTTTGCTGTTGGACATACTTTAGAACTTAATGGGGTGATTGTAAATCCAACAATTAAGTATGAAGGAGTAAATGTATTAACTCAGTCATAATGGCAAGCTATAGAGGTATAGAATTCGCGAAAGATTTAGATCTGTCTTTCGCGGATTTTAAAAACATGTTCGCTCACACACATGTTTTTAAGAATATACCACCAAAAGAAAGAGAGCAAGAGTTAAAAAAAGCATTTAAAATCGCAGTTCCAAATGGCAAACTTCCACGAGTTACAAAAAAGAGCAAAAGCGATAAAACCGAAGAGAGTTCGAGTTGATTTATTCAATTATATAAAGACAATTGAAAAGATCTTTATAGATGCTAACATTGAACAGCTAGAACAACATAAAAATTCAAAAGGAAACCAACTAAGAAATTCCGATGCAAGCTACACAGGTTTTTATTCGAGAACAACAGAATTATATGCAAATCTTTCAAACCCCAAAGCAACAAAAAAGGCTGGTGATCCTTATAACTTCCTTTGGAGTGGTGAATTTTTAAGTGGTTTTGAATCGTATATAACTACTGGAAAGGTTGAAATCGGAAATACAGGAACAGGAGCCGGGAAAAAAGCAGATTTCTTTGATGGATATACAGATTTGTTTGGTGTCACGATGGAAAATCTTGCGGAGATTAACAAAAGTAAACTATTGCCATTTATGCAATTGTATTATAGAAATCGATTAAAAGTGTGATTTATAAATCAATAGAAGAAATACCAGCTAAATTGTTTTTTAAGATCCTGGAAACTGGAGAAGTTTCATTATTAAGCACTAAAAAAACTAAAAAGAATCTATCCAAAATATGGGAAGGAATTCTAGAGCAAGATTTAAAGCTAACTGGTACAAAAACACAACAAAAAACTCTAAATGTAAAGAAAGAGATAAAAAAACTGAACCTACATATAAAAACGGTTGAAAGCAGTATATATCTATTGAGACAACAAGATGATCAAGACATACGAGAAATATTAATATCTCTCAGATATCAATTTAAAGATAATCTTCAAGAAGACCTTTTGAAAATTGAAAATTATGTAAAAGATATCTCTGTAAAAATTAAAAGTTGGGAGAAGAAACTACCGAAACAAAGAGAAACACAACAATCTAAAAAAACAACATTTGATCAAACTGTTATTAGTTACTCAATCATAACAGAATTAGGATTCATAGACACAAACAAAATCACCCAAAGTCAATTCAGGGCTTTAGAAACAACCACAAAGCAAAAAATAGCAACTTTAAACAATGGCAAAAAAAGGTAAAATACTAGAGAAAAATATAATTGAAGACAAGGCGTACAAAGTAGGGTCTAAGTTTTCAAAGTCTCTTGATGAGCCTATTGCTAAGATTGAAAAATTTGAAAAAATTGCTGTTAATTCATTTGGTCAGATTAAAAAGTCAATAATCGAGCTTCATAATGTTATGAAGCAAGTAGGGAATATTGAAAACGAAAAACAATTCCTAGCGCTAAAGAAAAAAGAAATTGAGATAACTTCAAAATTGAATGCTTCTCATAAAGCGCGCGCAAATGCACTACTTGCAATACAACGAATTGAAACCGAAAGACTCAGAACAGAAAAAGAAGCTATAAATGTTGAAACTAGCAGGTTAAACTTAGAAAACAAAAAAGAAGCTTCTAAGAAAAGAAACAAAAAAATGACTGCTGAAGAAAGACTAGAAACTCAGCGGTTAAATCGAGCAGCTAAAAAAGCAGCTATAATATCGTCAAAACTTTCCACGGCTTACGAAAAGCAAAGTGTTATCCTTATCCAATTACGCAGAAGATACAAACATATTGCTTTAACGCAAGGAGTCAACAGTAAAGCAGCGAAGAAACTACAAGCAAGAATACAGCAGCTAGATAAAGCTTTAAAACAAGTAGATGCCAATGTAGGTCAATTTACTCGTAACGTAGGTAATTATACTGAAGCTATGAATAGCGCACGAGAGGCGGCACGTTCATTAGCTTCTGCATTAGGTGTAATGGGAGGGATGTTTTTCGTCGCTGCTATTCTTCGTGATGCTACCCAAAGAATCATTGAATTCGACAATTCAATGCAAAACCTTGCAGGTATTTTGCGAGTTGATCGCGAAGAATTAGCAGATTTAGAGCAAGTTATTATTGATGTAGCTTCTAAGTCTATTAGAACAGCTGGGGATATTGCAAAACTCGCAGAATCTCTTGTCACTCTTGGTAAAACCCCGAAAGAAGTTGAAAACTTATTAGGACCTGTTACCAACTTATCTATTGGATTAAATGCAGCAGCAGATGAAGCAGGCGAGTTTTTAGTTCAGACATTAAATGCATTTGGAGCAAGTACAGACGAAGCGGCGAAATATGCAGATCAAATCGCAACTATACGCACATCTACATCGTTAGATTTTCAACGTATGCGGGATTCTTTCCAATACATTGCGCCTATATCAAAACTACTAAATAAAGATTTAGCCTATACGGGAGCTGCTATTGGTTTGTTATCTGATAATGGATTGAAAGCGGAGCAATCAGGTAGATTATTGGCTACAGCACAGGTGAAACTTGCAGCACAAGGGAAAACTTTAGCTGAAGGCTTAGAAGTTATCAATAAAGCATATCGTGAAGGTAAAAGAGATGTAGAACTACTAGCAGCTGCTGGAGGTGCTTTTGATGCGCAAGCTGTAAAAGTTGCTGTTACACTTTCACAAAATACAGATGCCATTGAAAAGAATGCACAAGCGATTAGAGATAATGAAGGAGCTCTTGATGATTTAGTAAACAGTCAGTTAGATTCTTTAGG
>JAKVAR010000069.1 GCA_022447585.1 Crocinitomicaceae bacterium
CTCGTATAAAATTCTAGAGCCTTTAATGTATGAAATAGTTAAAAAGGCCTTTGATTTAGGACCAGAAGAAGCACAAACCGGACCTGCTCAACGCGGTGATAAGGAGATTATTCAAAATCATTTGAATATGCTTGAAGGGAAAGAAATAAAAGAGGTATATCGAATCCTTTCTAAACTTATAAATCCAGAAGTGGTTGACTAAAAAATCAGGAGAAAATACCAATAGTCTGAGTTGGCTAGAATCTATCCAGTCAAATCAGCTTATAGTTGGTTTAATTCTCTTTTACATCCTATTTCGAGGTCTTTTTATTTCCTCTTTTCCAATTGGATTAGATGAGCCTTTCAGTATATACTGGGCGCAACAACCTTGGGCAGATATGCTCGAAATGTTCCAGCATGAGAATAATCCCCCCTTACATTTTATAATTCTTAAATTTTGGACTGGAATATGGGGCGATTCTGCGGTAGCCGTTCGTTCAGTTTCTTTAATATTTTCAGCCTTAGCTATAATCCCAATAGTTAAGTTGGGTGAATTAGTTGGGAATAGAAGAGTGGGAGTCATCCTATTCGGTTTTTATCTTTTCTCGAGTTTTCATCATTACTTCGCTCTGGAAGCCCGCACTTATTCATTAATTATCTTGCTCTTCTCTTGGATCTTGTTCGAATTGTATAAGCTTCTTTTTACGGAATCAAAGTCGTTTATTGGATTGGCCTTAGCGAATACACTTTTGCTTTATGCACATTATTCAGGAGTATTAATCGTTGGATTCGAGTTAGTTGTTCTTTTACTATTCATTAATACAAGTATTAAAAAGATTAAGTCACTACTACTAGCTTTTCTAGTTACCCTAGTTCTATTTATACCTGGAATAGGGTTGATGATGACTCGTGTTTCAGAATTTTCTGTTTCTAATTCATGGGTGCCAATTCCACATTGGACTGAACTATACGGAAATGTTTTTCGATTTCTAAATGGGACCGTTGGCGCCTTAGTGTTGATTCTTGCAGTTAAAATACTCGTGCTTATTGCAGGTAAAAAATATTGGAAAGAATACATAAGTAAAAAGTTTTTATTTGCGCTCCTGTTCTTTTTTGTGCCTTACTTAGGAATGTTCATTGTTTCGTTCTTATATCAACCTGTTTTTCTTGATCGCTATTTGCTATTCACGACGATTCCATTGTTTTTAATCATTGCTTTGGTTGCAGATAAGAGTCTCGAAATTCTTAAAAAGCCTGGGCTCATTTATTTATTGTTGATTCCGATAATTCCATTTTTTGAAATGATTCCTTCTAATGATAGAAGTGATGATGAGATTGCTGATTTCGTTAGAAAATATGAGAATCCCAATAGTTCAATCATAATGTGTCCACCAGCATATGATTTAACCTTCATGTATCATTACGATCGAGAGACCTTCGCAAACTACTCTTCAGAATCCAATGAGAAGTTTAACGCAATTTATAATGTGGATGAAATTAGTTTCTCAGAGCTAAATGAGACTGTGATTTTCGTTGATGCTAAATCTGAATTTCTTTATCCAGACAATGGAATAATTACCTTGCTTAATAAAGGCTATGAATTGAAAGATTCAAGAGAGTTCGAAGGAGGTTATCGCGTTTGGATTTACGAATAACTACTTCTTGAAGAATTTAGCCGTGTAAATTCCTGATTCAGATTTTAATTTGATGATGTAAAATCCAGTTTCTAAAAAGGTTAAATTAAGTTCTTTCTCTTGTTCAGTTCCATTATATACAACACTTCCATCCATTCCGAATATGCTCACTTCATCATTTAATTGGAGGTTACTGATGAAAAGATAATCTTCAACTAGAGTAGGGTATACCTCTAACGTTTCCTGTTCAATCTCGCTTGTACTCAGTGTAATAATTTCAGAAGTTAGGTCTGTTGTGACATCTATCGAAGGCCAAGAATTAGTTTGATCGACTCTCACTATAAACATATTGTAACCACCAGTGGAATTAAATTTCATAGTTCCAATACCTACGACACCATTATCAAAACAATAATCTAGACCACTTACTTCGTCTTCATACTGTTCGCCGAAATTTCGAATGTAATCAAAAGCAGTATAATAAGTGTTCAAGACCTTATTCATGAAAGCATCACTATTGCCTGCAGATACATCTACGGCACCCCAACTAGTCGTAGAGCCAGCGTAGTACATGTCATTATTAGGGTTTAGTACAATGTCATTGATAATGTCGGTTCCTAATTGTTCGCCAGTCCAGGTAGTATCTGCTAATATTTCATTACCAGTATTTACAATTTTATATAACCAAAAGTCCTTACCACAATCGCAGTCCATAAAATGATTATAACTGCGTGCTCCACCTATCATATAAAAGGTGTCTTTAGCTATTACGCTGTTAAACAAATCTTCTTCTCCTTTTCCAATATATTGTTCAAAACCTATACCGCCATCCAGGCCAAGCTTTAGAATTAGACCATCTTTATTACCAGACCCGAAAGATTCAGTATATCCTACCATTATCAACGAATCACCATCAAAAGCTACATCTTTTAGCATATCATCTTCAGCTCCTCCCCAAGTCTTTGTCCAAAGCGTATCTCCTAAGCTATCGGTTCTAACAATGTAAGCATCCAAATTTCCTGAACCATAACTGTATGTTTCACCAACAATTACAAATCCGCTATCTGGTAATTGAAC
>JAKVAR010000007.1 GCA_022447585.1 Crocinitomicaceae bacterium
ATGCAAAGACATTCAGTGGCTTCTTGACAAGAATCGCTTCTAAGTTGGCAGCAATCGCTGTACTGCAAAGAGTTAACTTAGAAAAAGGCAGGTCCATAAATCATCTCAAACATGCATGGAGTTAATAGCACAACGCGTTTTCATAAATTGCATAAACCTTAAACTTTTTACTTTCCGCAAGATATTTTATCATGTTTACTGAGTTTGTCTATTAAGCATAACGGTTAGTATATGAAGCGTAGCCTGCCGATAGGCGGCTATGATTTCATATACATTGTTGTATGCCGTATTTATTTTTCACATTCCTTTTTTAGTTGTTCAAGCCAATATAACATATCTTCTGCTAATTTTTCGTTCATTTTCTTCTTCATCAAGTTGATAACCCAACCTTCCATACTTTCTTCCACTCTGACTTTTGTGCCATATTCGGTTGGTTCTAAATACCAATTATGAATTGCACTCGCACCAAAAGCTTTTCCATGCCAACCAAGGATTCTATTAGATGTAAAAGAATGGATTTTGGACTTAATGTTACTTCCATTAGTTTTCCAAGTAAAACTACTTCCCACTTGCAAATTGTCTTGTACTTTTGGCTTCTTTATTCTTTCATTCCACTTGTCCCAATTTTGAATATTGGTTAAAATTTGCCATACTTTTTCAGGTTTAGCATTGATTACGATTTCGTTTGTTTGTACCACTGGTGCTTCTTGATTGATTGTCATTGTCGATTGATTTTGTGCTTTGACACTAATGGTCATTGTTGATAAAAAAATTAGAATTAAACCTTGCTTCATCTTATTGGATTTTTGTTGAAACAAAGTTGAGGACTAATTCTTTTTGTCGGCTTGACTTAAATCAAGAAGTGTATCTCGTTTGCTTTTTTCGTATTCGGCTTAATGTTTCGGCTGTCATTCCAAGCATTGAAGCTATCTGATTAAGCGGCACTTCATTAAATAGACTCGGGTTGAAGGCAAAAAATTGATTGTATCTTTCTTCGGCATTAAGTGCCAAATGAGAAACTACTCTGCTTTCTAATACAGTAAAACACTTGGCTAAAAACATTTTTTCTAACTTATCCCACCTTGGCACTCTTGTTGAAATTTTGTTGTAATCCTCCTTTGAAATCGCCAAAAGTTCTACATCCGTCATTGCTTGATAGCTTACTTTTGATTTTTGGTCAAATAGGAAACCCGATAAATCAACAGCAAAATATCCACTTGTAGAAAACCACTTTGTTATTTCTTTATCATTCACATATAGGAATTCACGAAGTATTCCCTTTTCCACGAACCCCATTTGTTTTACGTATTGACCTTCTTTCAAGAAATAATCTTCTTCTGAAATTACTTTTGACTTAAAGAAATCCTTTATCTCTTGAAATTCACTTTCAGTAAATCCAAAGGTTTGAATTATATGATTTTTTAGTTCAGACATCTGTTCTTTGTTTGTCTATATGGTATACAACGTTCTGGCTAAACTGCGTTTTAATGCAGTTTAGGTGCTGTTGGCTGTAGTTTTTTATCTATTAAAGTTCTCTTTAAGGTTTTGATCAATTTCATTACTCTTTCATCACTCAAATCGGTAACTCTATATTCTCGGTATCGTTCACCTCCTTGACGCATTACAACTTCATATTCAAATCCATCCTGCAAGTCATTTATTCTTTCAATGCGAATCTCTTTTTGATCATTACTAAGTCCGTGTTTTACCGATCTAGAAATTACTAGAGTGTGCATGGATGTCCCAATTCGGAAGTTTTGTGAATCCCCCGAGTCCTTCATTTTTTGAATCAACTGAAGTATTGGTTCTACAAAACTGAAGCCTTCATAGTTCTCCAATAAATCACGATAGAAACTTTCCGTTTCACTCCATGACTCTTCAAATCGCCTTATTATTTCTTCAATCCTATTATCCATTTTTTAATTACAGCCAACGGTTCTCAACTAGGAGACGCGGGCCTCTCGAGTATAGTTGATAAGCCCGTGGCTTTTAGTTGATGTTATATACATCTTCAATCGATCAGGTTTCTAAACTTTACTCTTAACAAACATAGATAAGGAACCGGTTTTCCTTTATGTTCTCCCTTGGTCCATTTCCCATCTTTGACAATTCTGCTTATTTCAGAATCCAATTCATTCGATATACCAGAAATCACTTTTAATTCAAAAATTTCACCTTCTTCATCTACTCTGAAATTTAGCACAATTTCAACCTCCTCAGTTTTTCTTAGAGCCTTTTTTAAACTTCTTAGTTTAACATCAATTTCATCAATTATTATTTTCTCAAAGTCCTTGTGTTGTCCATTCCATAGAGGATGAACATCAGGAAAATCTACAATTAAATCTGTATTGAAATATCCGGATTCGTACCAACTTGAATCAATATCCGTCACTGCTTCAAAATGTGCCTTGACTTCAGTATTATCATTGAGATTGACCTGTGAGTTTGAGACAAAACTGACAAAGAGTATTATATGTAAAAGATAATGCTTCATTCTATTTTGCTTGTCATTGTATATAACGGTTTGGCTAAGAAACGTGCGGTTTATGGAAAACGCATTTGTCAGCCGAGAACCAAGTTTAATTTTTTTCACTAAATTTGATTTTACCCTGTCAGCCCGCATGTTTTCTTAGCCTTTGTTGCCAGCAGTGCTTTTATTTTTCTTGTCTTTAAACTGCCAATTAATGAAAGGTAATGATCGTCTCCCGTTAATGTTCCATAGTCCGATTTGTATTCCTCTCATGTTAGCTGATTTGTTTATTAGTCCAATTTGAACCCCTTTTGCAATTGTAGCTCGGTTATAAAGTCCAGCGATACTTGCTCCATTGAATTTGTAGGCAAAGTTTGACAGTCCTGATAGACTTAAGCCATCAATTTCATCCACAAGTGTAATCAGTCCTGTGATGTTCACTCCATTCAATTCTGTTTCGTTGATTGTATTTACTAAGCTTATGTTTATTCCGTTTACAGTTGTTTCTAAATCCTTTTTAAGGTATTCATTGTAAAATTCAATACTGTCAGGATAAGGTCCAACGAAATGAAGGTTCATTATGGTAAAAATCGCGAATGGATTTATTTCCAGATTTAGACCGTTTATTTTAAGTGAATCCTTTTCGTTGTAAGGGTTGTTTTTAATGTTTTCGGAGAATAAGCCAAGTGCAATACCATTAATTTTTTCAACTTTACAAGGTGTGAACCAAAACACGTTCTTGACATCATATGTGTCGTCCATTTTTGAGCGGTCAGGTTTGGTCATTCCTGTTCCATAGAAATAGTATGTGCGTCCATTTTCCTCATAGAGCAAATTTATTCCTTGCGCTGTCAAGTGGGGTACCAACTCATAAGGCATTGGGTCGTTTGTAAATATTTGTATCCAGTCACTTTTTAGAGAACAATTAACAGTGTCCTTTTTGAAGATGAAATTGAAATTGTCAAATGAATGTTTTGTGTACAATCCCATGGAACGGTCTGCGATTAACCTCAATTTATCAAGCTGCTTGTAGTGTAGTCCAACCGTGTCAAGTTGCATTCCAGCTTTAGAAGCAGCATTTGAATTGAAAAAGTTGGTAAAGAATAGTGTGTCGGGCTTTATGTCAATAAGTCGTCCGCCATAAATGTCCCCGTTCTTAGTTTCAATTTCATAAATGCAGTTGCGATACAGGTAAAACCCTGTCTTATTGAATGAACCCATATCATTTTTAATCTCGAGTCCATTACCTTTTCCAAGTAGAAGCACTGTCCAACAGCTGTCAGACTGTCCAAATAGATTGATAGTCAGTAGTTGAAAAGTCGTTATGATTATTGTTAGTCTCAAAGGTCTGTTTTGCATTGCTGGCAACGTCCAGTATATGAAGCGTAGCCAGCCGATAGGCGGCTATGATTTCATATACATTGTTCTGCCTTCGTTACTTTTTCTTCAACCATTGGTCAAAGTATAAATTTTCAATCTTGTTTCTACCTGTCGAATCAATGATTTCTTCTAATTTCCATACTTGATTTACCAATTCCGCTTTGTACCAAGTTGATTCATCTTCTCTGTTAAATATTGAATCTTGTTCGGTGTCTCTAATGGTTCTTATCAGAATTTGATTTGTTTTAGGAATAACTCTAAAAAACTGCAAATCTTCATTCTTTGGAGAAATTCTTGTCAAATTAGTTCCATCTATTTCCGAGCAAAACAAATACTCTGGGTCTTGAGCATTCAATTTGGAATCTTTGTTGTAGTCTAAATCTCCAATCTCAAAGAGTACTTTTTTATTTAAGATTTTGCTTCTTCCATCATATTCGTTTCCAATAGTGTGAATTTGAGAAATCCTAACTTTATTTTCCGTCAATAATCTTTCTTCTCCCGTTAAACTGTTGTAAAAAAGAATATTCCAATACCTTGGATAATCGTCAGAGTAGTATCCATCTTTACTATATGTTTTTCTTCTTTCAAGTAATTCTGTTGATATGGGAATTAGAATATGGTCTGAACTGTCAATAACAATTGGAGATTCATATTCAAATTTAAACTCCGTTAAAATTGAATCTATTTGTTGAGTAGTCAAGTCTTCAGTTTCGATTGATTCAATTCTCGGTTTGTTCTCATTACAGGAGAGCATTCCAATTATCAATATTATTCCAATTATTTGTTTCATCACTTCTAATCTTAATGAGGCAGAACGTTCAGGCTATGAAGCGTAGGAACGGTTTGGTTGGTTAGGCCTATGCTTTATAGCCATTGTTAGGCAACGTTTTAATTATTTCATAAGCTAAGTAGGCAATCCATCCAAATATTGCGATACTCGCTATTCTTTGAGTCAAACCTCTATACTCCAAAGGGTCAAGACCTACCAGCATAGACCAGAAATAAACGAATATTACTAATCCTGCAGTTATTGTAATTGGGAAATATCTCTTGTCAACAGAGGAGCCTTTAAATTCATAACATGAAACAAAAGGAATAATCATCAGACATAAACCAATTCCATAGAAACCATGCATTGGATTACCCATGGGATATAATCCATTCGAAATCATTGAAGCTCCAAAAATCATTAGTAGAATGGCGGAAAAAAGATGCTTTCTTTTCCATAATTTCATTAAACCAATTGATAGTAAAACGCAGGATGAGCCTGATAAAATTGCTCCAGAATTTAATATCATTATGGCTGTCGAATTGTCGGTCAGGGTGATTTCACTTGCATGCTGACTAATAGCGCTATAATCCCCTGTTAATATTCCAGCAGTTAATACTGGAGCAAAGAAATATATAGGAACTAATAATGCTTGTTTGATTAATAATTTCATTTATGTTTTTCTATGTTGCCTAACGTTCTGCAGCTATGCAACGCTGCTTATTTTTAAAGATAAACGTATTTGAGAGAATTTAGCGAGGTTTACGAATGATTTATCATTCGAAGCGAGATTTAAGCAGTGGGACATAGGTGTTGTTACTAGCAGCCTTTTTATTTTGACTTTGAGATCTTTAGGGTTAAATAGATTAATTGAATAAACATTCCACTCATCCAGAGCCAATATCCAAATTGAATTTTAGTAATATATCCCGTGTGTCCAGCTTCGTTTAGTAATACTTCTCCTCCGTTTAGGAACGTTAATCCAATAATTATTGCTGCTAACGTAAGTAGTAGACTAATAATTGGAGCGTGTTTTTTGAGTATCAAAGCTATTATAATGAAGAGGTTTGCATACCATGCAATATAAACCCCTCCATAGAAGATTGCACCTAACCATCCCAAGCATAAATCCATCATACCACTTCCAAATCCTGAACAATGTACGTTTGTGCAGTAAGTAGGAGATAGAAGTGATAATCCGAAAAGCATTAATGACGAATAGGATAAGGTTTTTATAGACTTGGAATCTTGTGCGATCTTCATTTCAAATGTAACTGGAAGTAAGGTTTAAATTGTGGTTGGTGTAATTTTAATTGCTAGTAACGGTTTCAAGCTACGCTTTCGTGCCGCTTCTCGAATATAACACTTTTGCGGCATGAAGTGTAGGTTGTGTTAGTAGCACTCTATTTCCAGAATTGCCACCATTTCCTGGAATCTTCTTCAGATAGACGACTGATGTATTCAGCTCTTGATTTTTCAAGCTCTTCCTCCGAATAAGTCCCATTATCCTTTTGTATTTCTGTTCTTCCTCCAAAGCTGCATATATCCGCTCGATCCATTAGGATAACACTCTCTTGATGCATTAAGACACCAAGCCCATGCTCAATATCCCAAGGACAACTGCACGAAATTCCAAAATATGCCAGACCATTCTTTTCTTGATTCCGTATGCAAAGTCCTTCAATTCCAATCAGGCTTTTTACCTGTTCAGGATTAGTTAATTCTGGAAACCCTATGTCCGCATCGAATTCAAATTGTTCATAAGACTCCATTAGTTCTGGATAAGAATCAAGAAAGAACTGGCAAAAGGAGTTCAAAATTTCATTTTGATTTTTTTGAAAGTAGTGTAGCGCATCGATCTGGTATTTGGCAGGTTCAGTTTTACCTTTATTTCTGAAGCTTATTCCTATGTAACCATCAGAATGACCATTTCGTAGAAATGAAAAGCTACCTTCTGTTCGGAACTTTTTTACTGCATCAAATTCTCTTTCTAAATAAAAGTTATCATCTAGTTCTGAGAAATCAACACCATCTAGGATATTTGATTCTTCCATTTCACTGTACTTGTGTGCTACCTACTTTGGTTCTATTGCTACTAACGGTTCGCGACTATGCATTCGAGCCACTTCTCGAATATAACACTTTTAAGGCTTGAGGCATAGACGCTGTTAGTAGCACTTACAGATTTTGCCATATACCATCCTTTTTCATTCGATCTATTAAATCCTCAACTTGCAAAGTATCAATTACGCCATAAAATTCTTGATCTTCAAGTCCACCTTTTAGGCAGACATTTTCTTTGCAGTAGAAAATGTCTAATCTTTTCGGGTGTTCATTACACTTCAATTTCTTAATGTTATATTGATTTTTTACAGTTCCTGTCGTGTCTAATTCGTAATCCCAATTGTACTCGTTTAAAACATAAGATGATTCATAGTTTAACTGTAGTGTGCTGTCTAGAATCACATATTTCCCTTTGTAGTAGCCTTCATTACCTTGACAATAACTAATCGTAATGAATTTTCTTTCGTTAAGGAATACGACATTTTCAGAGCAGCAGTCACATGCACTATATACTTTGCAGTTTGTTGAATCAAAATTAGAAGTGAAGTAATAAACAGAATTGGCAAGATTTATCTTTCCACGCTCCATATAATTTTCACTCTCAGTCTTGCAAGAGAATAATAGTAAGGATATGATTAGTATTATGTAGGTGTGATTTTTCATTGCTACTAACGTGTTGGCTAAACTGCGTTTTAATGCAGTTTAGGTTTTGTTGTGCCTTGTTTTTAGTTTTTGTCTATTAGGTTTAAATCTTCTTTCGAATACTTATTATTTCCGCGCAATGATTTCTTTATTTTCCATAGATTTATACCTACATCTCTTTTCAGATTGGGGTTGTCAGCCAAAAAATCTCTTAAGTATTTATTGTACTCGAATTGAGGAGCGATTTTCTTCGGTGCTTTTGAATTTTTAGATTCGGAGTAAATAAATTTCCATTGGTAAATAGCATCTTTTAAGTTCTTTCCTGTATTAATCTTCATCCAATTCATAAATTCCACATTGAACTTAAAATGTTTCCCTATGCGATCAATAAAGAATTTCCTTACATTTTCAGTGTTTTTATAATTATCTGTAATTCTTGTTTGAAGAGTTAACTTTTCTGTTTGCCAATCAAATTTTGATCTTGATATTTTTTTTATATGTTCTCTTTTTAGATTTTTTTCACCCGTACGAAGGTAATTTTCAATTCTTTTAGTGATTTCAATTTTGCCACCTGTCGTCTTTAAACCTTCAATTCTACAAAATTTAACCAATTCTTCCTTGAGCCAATAAAACTCTTTAAGATCTTTAATACTTATTGTTTTATTCAAAATCGGTCTTGTATCCATTAGGTATTATTCAATAAGGTACAACGTTTTGAAGCTACGCACCGCGCGGGGCTACAAAGATTGTTTTCTCGAAGATAGGAATAGATTTGTAAACACATAAGTGATCTCTCGAAGCATTAACCCGCATGGGGTGTAGGTTGTGTTACCACTAGTCTTTCTCAAGTGACCTAATTCGTTTCTCCATCTTTTCAATTTTATTCTCTAGCTTTTCTATGTTGTCATTTTCATTGAAACTATTTACAAAATCAACGGCGCTGTATATACCTGCAAAAAGAGACAAAACAAATATTACCCAGAACGTTTTAACTTGCCATTTTGTAAGCTTAGCATCTAAATCATCTTTCGTTCGAGTTCTTTTTTTGTCCTCAACAGCCTCATCAATTTCCGATTTGAATTCTTCTCATTGCGCTTTACCATATTCGGTAACATTGAGGAATTCATCAGTATCAATTAATTTATCTTTAGATAGTTCAACATAAACTTTATAGAGAACTGGCCAGCTCAATTGCATTGTCGCTTCGTTGTCTTCGTAAAAAGCACCTAAGTCATTTATTTTGGGATTTGCTATTAAAAGCTCGAGAAGATATATTTTGTCTATCATGGTCAATTAGTGGTAACGGTCGGGGCTACACAACAGTGCGGCTTTGGACCAAATTTTTGTTTAAAGTAATAAATAGTTGTTTTAGAAAGATTAGTTTTTCGAAGAAAATACTCCGCATTGAGTGTAGGACATGTTAGTAACTATATGAATTTCATTTTTCGGATAAAGTATACCTCTAAAATGATTCGAATCATAACCATCAGAGTTAAAACAGTTATGAAAGAGGTAACACCAATTACTTTAATCAATACAAAACCTAAAATATTTGCGCCAGAAAGAGCCAATACTCTGAATAGAAAGTTGTCTTGGAAGGTATTTAGTCTTTCTTGATTATTACTTATCTGAGCAGCTTTTAAAGCATAAAGGATTAAAACAGAGATAGCCCCGTAAAGAACTTCTTTTGTGTAGATTAAGTTTTCCTTTATAAAATTTTCATCTGGGTTTAAATCATTTGACATCCAGCCGATCATGAAATATTGAAATATGATTAAAGGTAAAACACCTATGAATATGTTGTTTATTGGCTGTTCTTTTATATACTTTTTTGGGTTTTTCCTTTCATCTAATGTTCTTAGAACTGTGAATACTAATAGTAATGCAACAATTTCTATTAAGTAAGAGAAGAAAACTCCAAATGGTTTCCAATCGAATAGATAACAAGAGATGAGCATAAATATGTACGATATTATTATACCAATTTCTTTAGTATGCTTTACTATGCTCTTCATTGTTACTAACGGTTTGGCTA
>JAKVAR010000070.1 GCA_022447585.1 Crocinitomicaceae bacterium
TTTAAGAGCTAAATACAAAGCTCAAATATTTGAAATTAGCACCGATTTATATGATGAATTAAGCATTATAGAACATAATCTATTAAAAATAGGTGCTTCAAGTAGTAGGACTTCTTATTACAATTATCTACTTTCTTATCATGGAGAATTATTCTTAATTGGTTGGGGAGAGAAAAATATTTGGAATGAAATGGTAAATATAGTTTCGAATAGATAAAATAAGATGCTGATAACAGCACCTACACTCCACTGCTTAAATCTTGCTCCGAATGATAAATCATTCGTAAGCCTCGCTAAATTCTATTAAATACATTTATCTTTAAAACCAAGCAGCGTTGCATAGCTGCAGACCGTTATGTGTAATGAAGTGCTGAGTAGATTATTCTGTATTCTGCATTGAACGAAATACTAATTGATTTGTACTCACCCTATATTATGAAAAGAACGAATCATACATTTTATTTCCTACGACTCGTATGTGCAAATATGCTGATGCTATCGGCTAACTTCAACGGTCAGGCGCAGATAAGCCACAATCAGTTGAATAATCCGAGCCTTTCCCCTGATACCCTCTATTTTCCTTTCAAGGACAGCATTCAGCTTATCGTTATAAACAGTCACGATGCCTATCGGAGACACGGTCACTGGCAGGACATGATGTGGCCTCGTGGAGGTTCCTGGTTTATGTACAATCCAGAAGAACCGCCGAACGCCTATATTTTCCGAAATCGTAAAGGTGAAATTACGCAAGTGTACAACAGAAGCATCCAATTTTCTCAAAACCTCCCATTAAGGGATACTGGATATCTAAACACCAACGAGATTTCTTTTGATTTCATCTTTGATTACACTGAGTTGCTCGGCAACCTGAAATTCTTCGGTCCAGATCACAAAGAAGGATTAATCAACCTAAAGGGTGAAGTTGTGGCACCAGCCATTTACGACCGAATACTACGACTCTATGGTTATCAATCCTATACCAACAAACTGATGGTTGTCAAAGATAAACAATTTGGTTTGCTCGATTCTAACGCTCAGGTGATCTTTCCACCGATGTACACGAAGTTCAAAAAAGCAGACTACGTGCGTTCAAGTCAGTTGGTGATTGACGGAGAAAACCTGAAAGTGTTTAAAGACGATCGCTGCGGATTAATCAGTCAGGAAGGCGAGGTACTGATCGATTTTCAGTACGACGACATCCGTCTCATTCACGACAGTATGTACCTCGCACTGGTTACTCGGCCTGACGAAGAAGTGACACAACGCGGAAGAAGCTACCTATTTACAGGTTATCATGTTAAGGCCTGTACAGTTTTTGACCAACATTTTCAGCGTATCACTGAGTTGGAGGATTACGAATACATTATGTACAATGGTATACAACAACTGATCGTAAAGCAGAAGGGTAAGTTTGGCCTCTTAAACCACCTTGGTGAGGTCATAATTCCGCTAGAATACGAATCTCTAGTACCTCAGGACGGAGTGTATCATGTAAGAAAAGCTGGAAAAATGGGTGCATTTTCGTTAAACGGTGACTTGGTGCTTCCTTGCGTTTTCGAGCAAATTCAGTTTTACGGTCCAGCTATTTACACCACCAAAAACGGACTCGTCGGTGTATATAATAGGAATTTTGAACTAATCGCTGATCATCAATTTGAGCGTAGGCACTGGGATATGGGCAAATACATCCTCACACGTCCAAACGGCTCCGAAGGATTTGTGATGCACGAAAAGGACAACACCTATTATCGGTCTCCAGAAGGAAAGATTATTAAACTATGATTGAACACTGAACAATGATAATCTGGAATGAATGATACCCATAACATCACCTAACAACAAAGCCTTAAAAGTATTATATTCGAGCAACGGCTCAGTTGTTAGCTGAAAACCGTTCTGGGTAACTCAAATTGCACCCGAATAAATTCGCAAGGCATGACAAGAACACGTAACTCAATAAAATTGACCACGGAATGTATGGATGATAAAACAAATTTTTGGAATCTTCGTTTTTCAGTAACCATAAAACACCTTCTTATTCTATGCCTGCTTTTCCCTTTTTCAGGCAATAGCCAAAAGTTGAACGTCATCTCCGTCTCAGAAGATCTTGGAGACGTAAAAAATATACTGAATCAATACCATCCAAATCCTTGGATAAGAATATCAGAAAGTGATTGGGACATCAAATGTGATTCAATAATGGAATCTTTGAATGAATCCGAAAACATATCCATCAACGAGTTCTATTCGAATCTTTCATTTCTGTTGAATCTAATTCGAGACGAACACACCGGTGCATATTTACCTGACTCCATTTATCAAAATTTGATAAATGGTGGCGGCTATTTTCCCTTCAAAATCATTCATCAAAATGACGCTTTACGATTGGGTGAACATCTATTAGGTGAGAGGAATGACAATTTTAAAACTCCAATTTCATCTATAAACAATATTCCTTCGAATCAACTGATAGAAAAGGCAAAGAAACTTTGGATACCATCGGCTTCAAGCAATTATGAAGGAACTTTATATCATGCTTTTAATCACGATAACTTCTCCAAATTCTTCAAATTATATGTTGACCAAACCAATTATTTTGAAATAATCCTAGAGAGTGGGGATACCATTGAAACAATAGGAGTTGAATCAATCTCTAAGCGATTTAATACGGT
Organism: Crocinitomicaceae bacterium; assembly: GCA_022447585.1. GTDB lineage: Bacteria > Bacteroidota > Bacteroidia > Flavobacteriales_D > Crocinitomicaceae > UBA4466. Next base: position 2,673 of record JAKVAR010000070.1, read on the forward strand.
TAATAAAGCTCATTCTCCGGAACTCGGAATAGACGAAAAGAACAAAACTGCGGTTTTAAAAATTGATTGTTTCTGGCCGGAAGCCTATGGTTATAGTTTACGAAAAGCAAAAGCACAACTTAAAAAATTCTTCAAAAAAATAGAGTCCGCACAAATTGAAGAGCTCACCATAGATTTAAGAGGGAATAGAGGTGGAACACCTATGTACAGTGTTGACTTGGCCAACTACTTAATTGATGAACCATTCAACTTATTCAGTGCTATTTATGTCAATCCAAATAGTTACAGGGATTTCCATAAAAAATTTAAGAAGTTTGGTAAAACGCGTTCAGAAGATCACCGTGTTTACCTCACAGAGCTCAACAAACTCTTTGAAGGGAATGGAAAACGCAAATATCTATTTAAAGGAAATATTCTTGTTCTTATTGATTCTGGTGTTGGCAGTGCGGCAACAATGTTTCTTTCTAGAATTGAACACATGAATAACGTAGAAATTAAAGGAGAAGAAACGCATGGAGCAAACAACTATACAACAGGAGCTGAATGGCAAAAATTTACGCTTAAAAATTCAATGTGCACTATTTCCATACCTCTAGTTATTTTCAATCATGAAAAGACAAGTAAAACGCACTCAGGTATTAAAACCAGGTAGATAACGAAGTCGCAGTCCCGAGGCAGATTGGAAATTTCAATAGGGCGGATAAAAGTGTAAAATATAACCTGAATAACCTTCCATAAATAAGGGTCATGGTATAAACAATGCTTCTTAATTCTATCAATTTCATCGTCCGAGTAGCTCTCATGATAAGCAGACTTTACCACCTTTGGCATATTCAAATTAGAGAAGGGGTTTTCTTCAATTATTTCACGTTGAATCAAATGATTAAAGATTGCCCTTAGTGCCCCAATTATGTTTCTAATTGTTTGAGGTGACTTTTTGCTTTTCGATAATTGATCAACGAACATCTGAGCGCTCTGTTTGGATATTAACCTAACATTATAGACACTTATTTCATTTGTGGCGCAAAACTCAACAAACTTGGCGCAATGTGACTTAAATGCATGATGTGTTTTTCGGGATTCTCTAACAGTATATTTTAAATCTAAAATCAAGTCCATTGCCGACCTTAAAGAATGAAATTCGACGTTGTTATCTTTTGAATCATCTTTCTTTTCCATTGGATGATTTTCAGAGACATATCTGAGATTTTCATTCAGCCTTTTAATCGCATCCTTTGCCAGACGATACCTTTCGGCCTTACCCATGTGCCATTTAAACAAACGGTAATTTCTTCTTCGCTTAATTTTTTCAGTTTCATGATCATAAATACCATAATCGATGTACCATCTTTTCGTGAGATCGCCTCCACAATCATTTAAGGTGGCTTTTCGATATGGATATATAGTTCTTTGCATTGAAAGTGATGGCGCAACCAATCTATTTTTGTGGCGCAAGTCTAAAACAAAAAAGGCTAATTCACTCATAATGAGCTCACTAGCCTTTGTTCGTGGTGATAGCCGGGATCGAACCAGCGACACATGGATTTTCAGTCCATTGCTCTACCAACTGAGCTATATCACCAACCTAATTTGGTGGCGCAAATATACCAACTTTTTCCATATTGAAACAAATAATTTTGGTTTTTTTTCACTTATCTTATCTTTGACCCAATGAAGAATGATAAACACGTACTATCAATCGACGCCGGAAACACCTCAATTAAAGTAGGTTGGTTCATTAATGGGCAATTAAATTCAGTTAATAGATTTTCTTCAATAAATTTAACTGAAATAGAAAATTGGCTTGAAAAACATTCAAATTATGAGGTAATTCTTTCTTCTGTGCTTTCGGAGAATGTTACAGAACAGTTGGTCTTATTGCTAAAAAAATGCCTGTTAGTAACTGCAGAAACAGACTTACCTATCAAATTGGACTACAAAACAAAAGCAACATTAGGAATCGATCGTATTTGTAATGCCGTTTATGCCCATTCCCATTCCAAAACAAAACAAGCTGTAACCATTGATATAGGTACTTGTGTGAAATTTGATTTAATAGATTCTTCTGGGCTCTATTTAGGAGGTTCAATATCACCAGGAATTGATTTAAGGTACAAAGCGTTAAATGACTATACAGGAAAACTTCCATTGCTTTCAAATAAATCCGCCATTCATCTCGTTGGAACATCTACGGATTCGTGCATTCACTCCGGTGTTATTAACGGATTACGTGGCGAATTGTACACAATGATGAATGAATATAGAGATCTTTTTCCGAGCTTAACTTTTTTTATGACAGGAGGAGATGCTTCAAGCTTTGAATTAGTCTCAAAAAATGACATCTTTGCAGACGAAAATTTGACCTTAAGTGGGTTATATGAAATATATAAACATAATGCGTAATCTTTCCTTACCGTTTTTAATTCTGTTCATTGGAACTGCTGTTTTTGCACAGAGCAATATTAACAGCCCTTATAGTTCTTATGGCCTAGGAGAGTTAGGAGGTCATGATCACGCTGCTACATCCGCTTTAGGAAACACCAATATAACCATTCAAGATTCAACATTATTAAACTTTTATAATCCTGCATCTTATAGTTCTCTTGGAAAAGGTCAGCCATTATTTTCGATTGGAGTATCATCTCGATTATCTACTTTTTCTGAAAATGGAACATCTAACTTTGCTAGTGTAACAGGAATACAAAACTTTTCTCTTGGAATGTCATTTAAAAATCACTTTGGTTTAGCCTTTGGATTAAAGCCATACTCGAGAAGAGGTTATGAGTTTACATCGCGCATTAAAGTTGATGAAGATTCTTTAGAATATACCTATTCCGGAAAAGGTGGTATTAACGAAGTCTTCCTTGGACTTTCTTCAAACGTTTTAAAATACAAAGGAGCACAAGTATCCATTGGAGCCAATTTAGGTTACTTATTTGGATCTGCAATAAACAACCGATCATCGGGATTGATTGAATCTGGAACAAATTCTTACCTAGGTGCTATTGACGAGAAAACAATTCGTGTGAAATCTTTTCATTACGAAATTGGATTCAACTATAACCAAAAAATCAATGAACACCATAAAGTTGGAATATCTGCAGTAATTGAGCCTTTTCAGAAAATTACAGGCGTATATAGAGAGAACATGTATTACGGAGCTATCGATAATCCAAACGGTTATGATACCTTGAGCACAACCGAAATAACAGACGGCAATGTTACGAATGTACCGACATATACTTTCGGACTAAATTATACATTGCGCGCAAAGGGACGTAAAGGATCTACCAACGAATTAAACTCTGCTGTATCTGTTCATGCTTCATACAGTATGTCTGATTGGAGTAAATATGAAGATAATTTTGACGTCAGTTTCACGAACGACTTCTTCAACACTTCTAAGCTTTCTTTCGGAATTGAATATATACCCGAAACAGACTTTATCACCAATAAAGTGACATCAAAGTTTTACCACAGAATTAAGTATCGCGCTGGCATTTACCAATTTACTCTACCGAACCAAACAAATAATGAACAAGTGACCGATTTTGGCACAACATTTGGATTTGGAATACCGATTGTGGTTCAAAACTCGCTTTCTTCAATCAATTTAGGTGTAACAATTGGTAAGAGAGGCGTTGCGGACTCTCAAGCGTTTAGAGAACAATACTACGGAATCAATTTAGGATTTTCTATAGCACCTGGAGCCGACAAGTGGTTTGTAAAACGCAAATTGAATTAATAAAATAACAAAAATGAAACTAGGAAGATTATTATTAGGAACGTTACTTGTAGCAGGATTTAACACTTATGCTCAAGACGATGCAGAAAGAGAATGTACTCGTATGCGTTTTCTTGCTGGCGAGGAATTAAAAATAAAAAATTACACAGCTGCAGCTTCTTATTACCTCAAAGGTGAAGAGATTTGTGGAGGATACGATGCAAAGAATTATGCTCGTATGATTGGTACATTAAGAAATGCAGTAAACACCTCACAAGATAAGGCTATTAAAACTGCATACAATGATACATTAGTTGCAGCTTGGGATAGGTCTGAAGCTGCTGGAGCTTACAATGAAAAAGATGATTTCATTAGAGCTGCTGCAATCTTACAAACTTCTGCACCAGACCGCGTCAAAGCTGATAAATTGTTTAGACGAGGTATTGATACGAAGGGAACAGCAACGAACGAAGCTTACGTCTCTTATTTTTATTACAATACATACGCCATGTACTCTGAGGCAACTGAAGCAACTAAGCCAGAGTTAAAGAAACGAATGATCTCTGAATACTTCGAACTTTCTACTTTAATCAGTAAAGCAAACATGTCAGTTAAAACTCAAGAAACAATTACGGGTTACTTTAACTATGTAGTTCGATCTTGCGATGATATCCTTCCAGATTTAAAAGGGTACATGACGAACTTACCTGAAGATCCTGAAGTAAAAAAAGCATCGGTACTTAACTTCTTAGATTTATTAGAGAAAAAAGAATGTACTGAAAGTGATGAATATTTCGAGTTAATTGACATCTACGTCGCAATTGATCCTGAATCTTTCGATGCTCAAATAATGAAGGCAAAAGCACTAGCTGGAAAAAATAAATACTCTGCAGCGATTGCTGCCTTTAAAACAGCTAAAGCCTTAGCACCAGACGAGGCTAAAAAAGCAGAAGTAACTTATGAAATTGCAAGAGCTCAATTCTCTTCAGGTTCCTATAAATCGGCTTACACAACTGCCATGAGTGTTAAAGGAGATCTAAGAGGAAAGGCACTAACAATTGCAGGTTCTTCGGTAGGAAAAAATGCTAACAATTGTGGTTCTTCAACTTTCGACAGAAAATGTAACTACATCTATGCCGTTCAATTATTAGAGCAAGCTAGAAGTTTAGGAGAATCTACAGGAGGAACAATCTCAAGATTTAGAAGTAACTTCCCAACGGATGGAGAGATTTTCGAAAATGGTTCTCCGGCATCAGTATCACTGACTTGCTATGGAGTTTCTGTTAACCCAAAATAACAGAATGAAATTCATTTCATCAATAGGTTTATTAACCAAGATACCTGTCGCAATTTTTGTGACAGGTTTTCTTTTTTCTTGTGTTAATGATTTAGACGCCATACAAAAAGTAACCTTTGATGAAAATAGTCCGGATGACGTCATGCGTGATTTCAAAATGTTTTACAATGATTCGGGGTACGCACGAGTGGAAATATTCGCCACATTGGCAGAAACATACTTACTTCCTAAACACATTACTAAATTAAAGGATGGCGTTAAAGTGGACTTCTACTCTGAGGATGGTACAATTATCTCAAAACTAACAGCGCTTTACGGCGAAGTAGATTTTGAAACTGGTGAAATTGTTGTTCGAGATTCCGTAGGACTATTAAACTTGGAGAAAGGACAACGATTAGAGACAGAAGAATTATTCTGGAATCAAAATGATAGTACCATATACACAAACAAAAATGTAATTGTTAAATCACCTGACAACTCAGTTCAAGGTTGGGGCCGTGGACTAAAAACAACACAAGAATTTAGCAGATATAAAATTCTTGAGCCTTATGGTAAATTTGACATCTCAAAATAAACTATCTTTGAACAAATCGATCTTATGAAAACGTATAACAAACTAATGCTTTACTTCTGGTTGTTAATGGCAGCCTTTTTGTTCATCGTTGTAACATACATGGCAATAACGGAAGGATTTCGTAAATGGGCATTCTATTACGTTTTTGCTGGTATTGCATTACTCATGTTCATCGTTCGCAGATGGATGATAAAACGCATGAATAAGCACCTTAAACACCTAGAAGACGAAAAGCAAAAAGAGCAATAAAACCGCTCATCTTAAATAAAGTTACTTTAAGTTGAAATATTGCTAATCAGCACTTTTAACGAAAATTCAACACTTCATTTCGTTACTTTTGAGTAACAACCAATTTTATTCGTTGACACGTGTAACTTAATTTGGTTTTAATTTGTCTTATCTATTGAAATGAAATCATTTACTGTCTACTTATTGATATTAATATGTTGCCTAATGAATCATTCGCATGCGCAACAATTATTGACAGGAACAATTTCAGATGAAAATGGCATTGCAATTCCATTCGCGAAAATCTACGTGAAGAACTCGGCAGAATTAAGAACGATAGCAAATATTGATGGCCAGTATGAAATGCGACTTTATCAGGGAGAGTATTTTTTGGTAATCAATGCTATGGGATATGAGCAAGTGGAGGCATACGTTACGATTGAAGAATCGACAGTAACTAAGAACTATCAGTTATATCCAACAACCATTCAAGATATTGAAAAAGTGGATGTATCAGCGAAGAAAACAAACCCAGGAAGGGAAATCATGCTGAAAGTTGTTAAAAAAAGAGATGAGATAAACCCTTGGAACTATCCACACTCTGTTAACGGTTATATTAAAGCTTCAGAAAAAATAGATCGAAAAATAAAAGAGTCTAAAAAGAAGAAAAAACAGGAAGAATCAGAAAATTTAGATCCTGAGGGTATTGAAGATCCATTCGCTGAGAAACGAAAATTAGATGAGGAACTTGCAAACAACATGAATCTCGTAGAAGTCGATTTTACACGTCATTTTGGAGGTGGAACTAAAGTCAAGGAAATCAGAAATGCATATGATGCCAGAGGTTCAGAAAGAAACAATCTATACTATACAACTACTGTTAAATCCAATTTCAACTTTTTTAAAAATCTCCTGCACTTAGACGATTTGCATCAGACACCTGTCAGCTCCCCCATTTCAGGTCCAGGGATCCTCTCCTACAAATATCGTTTAGTGGAACAATACGAAGAAGAGGGTCAAAAAATAAGTAAAATCAAAATTATCCCTAGAAACATTGCAACAACAACACTGGAAGGTTACATATATGTTATCGATACTCTATGGCTTGTCCAAAAACTTGAATTAACAATGGAAAAGGGTAATCTTCTTATCTACGACTACTTCTCAATCACACAAGAATTCGAGCACCCTGGAGACACTATTTGCCTGCTTAAAACACAAACCCTCGATTATGGTGTGAAATACAAAAATGAAACATCAACTTGCTCTACATTTACTGAATTTGAAGATTATAATTTTAAACCCAATTTTACTTCAAGATTTTTCAACAACGAACTCTCCGTAACAGAAAAAGAAGCATACGAAAAAGACTCTACCTATTGGAAAAACAAACGAGTTGGGACTTTAACTCCTGCAGAACGAGAATACATCGCTGTTAAAGATAGTATTGAGGATTATCGAAACCGAAAAGAATACCTAGACTCAATTGATGCAGCATTCAACAAAGTAACGGCCCTTAAAATATTGTGGTGGGGGGTTGACCATAGAAATAGAGCAAAGAAAACACAATGGACAATAAATTCACTAGCAGCTTTTGTTCGACCAATTATGATTGCCGGCCCTAGACTTGCTCCTGGTTTCTCCTACTTCAAAAAATGGGAGAACGAACGCTTTATTGATTCTTATTCCGAATTCTCTGTAGGTCTTTTAAATGGTGACCCAAAAGGAGTTACGGATTGGAGGTTTAGATACGACCCTTTCCATTTCGGAACTCTTCGTGCGAACTTCTCTCACTCTTTCGATGTTATAAGAGGTTATGATGCCATTACACAAATTTATAAACGTGATAATTTCATTGAAGCTACAGATCTAACCATCGGACACAACTATGAGTTGATGAATGGTTTGTATCTAGACGCTGATATTAGTATGAGTGAGCGAAGAAGTTTAAAAGGTTATAAATTCGTCAATGTTGATGATGTTATACCGAACAATGACCCCAGTGAATTTGAAACGTACCAGGCTTTTATTATCGATGCAACACTAAGTTATACTCCAAACCAGAAATACATGCGGGAGCCTAATCAGAAAGTTTTATTAGGTTCCAAATGGCCAACGTTCTATATTTATTATGAGAAAGGTATTCAGGATATATTTGGAAGTGATGTAAATCACGATTATTTGCTTGGGGGAATCATGCAAACATTTAAAATAGGAATGCTGGGAACATCTAGTTACCACCTCAAGTCTGGTCAGTTCTTGAATACAAAATCATTAAGGGATGCTGATCAAAAATTTCATAGAAGAAGTGATCCAATTTGGTTCTCAAACCCATTGCATTCATTTCAAGGATTGGATTCAACTCTGCCAAGTGAAAAGATTTTCCTTGAAGGACATTTTGTTCATCATGATAATGGTGCTATTCTTAATAAAATCCCTTTCATGAAGAAAACAAGAATCGGATTAGTGATAGGCGCAGGTGCACTATACGTTCCGGAATTTGATTGGGAACATTATGAAATACTCCTTGGATTAGAACGAAACTTTAAATTTTCAAAACGTAGACTAAGAATTGGAATCTACGGCGTTTTATCAGACGGGAATCAAATTAAACCTACTCCGAGTTGGAAAATATCATTCGCAATTCTGAACAATCGAAATTTAAAATGGAATTTTTAAACTACATCCCATTCCACCAATAATACTGGTTAAAGACTAGCTTCAAGCCTGCCAAATCAACTGAATTAACAAGTAAACAAAACTGCATTATTGAAGGGAAACCAACATAAGTATCAAACACCCAAAAACCAGCTTAAAAAAGAGGATTAAATAATCATAAATAGACTTTTTAAAGTATCCTTGAAGCAACTTATACCTTTCAACAACTGTATCTTCAGAAATCATATTAAAATGAGCTAAGAACAAACTCAATTATAGAGCCTCAATAGTATTGTAGATAACACCACTCTTCGGACAACAAAAATAAACTTCCGGAATAAATGATTGCAGAATGTTAAATAGAACAGTAAACCTCATAAAAACAACAGAATAATTACTCAATAGTTCACTATGCACCAATTGAGCGTTTAATATTTGATAACCTCTCAAATCCTAAATAATTCTTTGTTACATTTGCGTAACTAAATTTTGGCATATGTACGGAAAATTAAAAGACCATCTTCAGGCTGAATTAAAGTCTATTGAAGAGGCAGGAATATATAAGAGAGAGCGTATTATTACTACTCCTCAAGGAGCTAATGTTCATGTTAATACTGGTGAAGACGTAGTGATTATGTGTGCGAATAACTACTTGGGATTATCTTCAAACGAAGATGTAATTCAAGCAGCCAAAGACACTCTAGACACTCATGGTTTTGGTATGTCCTCTGTTCGCTTCATTTGTGGGACTCAAGACATCCACAAGGAACTAGAAGAGAAAATTGCTAAGTTTTATGGAACTGAAGATACTATCCTTTATGCTGCAGCTTTCGATGCCAATGGTGGAGTTTTTGAACCATTATTCACTGCAGAAGACGCTATTATTTCTGATGAATTAAATCATGCCTCTATTATTGATGGTGTTCGTTTATGTAAAGCACAGCGATACAGATATAAGCACTCTGACATGAATGACTTAGAAGACCAATTGAAAAAAGCCCAAGATCAACGTTTCAGAATAATCGTGACTGATGGTGTATTCTCAATGGATGGTGACATTGCAAAAATGGATGAAATTTGTGCACTTGCGAACAAATATGATGCATTAGTGATGTCTGATGAATGCCACTCAGCTGGTTTCATAGGCAAAACCGGACGTGGTGTTCCTGAGCACTGTGGTGTTTCTGGTGAAGTTGATATTATCACAGGTACCTTAGGTAAAGCTCTCGGTGGAGCCATGGGAGGTTATACAACTGGAAAGAAAGAAATTATTGACATGCTTCGTCAAAAGTCTCGACCATACTTATTCTCAAATTCGTTAGCCCCTTCAATCGTTGGAGCATCAAACAAAGTATTTGATATTTTAAGCTCAACAACTGAATTAAGAGATACTTTAGAAGAAAACACAAAGTACTTTAAAGACCAAATTGTGGCTGCTGGTTTCGACATTAAGCCGGGAGAATCTCCAATCGTTCCTATTATGCTTTATGATGCTGCGTTATCTCAAAAGTTTGCTGACATGTTATTAGAAGAGGGAGTTTACGCTATCGGATTCTTCTATCCTGTTGTAGGAAAAGGTCAAGCGCGTATTAGAACTCAAATATCTGCAGCACATACAAAAGCTGATTTGGACAAAGCAGCGTCAGCTTTCATTAAGGTTGGAAAAGCTCTAAATGTAATTAACTAATAATGATACAACTAGGCAGATTATCTGAAGTTGAAACAATTATTAAGCTCACTAAAGCCTGCGGCAGGAATTTACGTGAGAATGGGATTGATCAATGGGATGAAAATTATCCAGACATTGAAAGTATAACAAACGACATTCAGACAAACACTTTGTTCACCTATAAAATGGATGGACAAATTGTAGGAATAGTTGTTTTAAATGAAATTCAAGATGAAGAGTACGCTGAAATTAATTGGCGTACTCCCATTGATTCAAAAAATATTGTTGTTCATCGATTGGCCGTTTCTCCAAAACATCAAAGAAAAGGGATAGCGCGAAAGATGATGGATTTTGCAGAAAAATTCGCTTTAGATAATAATTATGATTCAATTCGTTTGGACACTTTTAGTCAAAACCCAAGGAATCAAAAATTCTATTTAAGCCGCGGTTATCAGGAGCTAGGATCGGTCTTCTTAAAGTATAAAAAAGATTACCCCTATATCTGTTATGACATATTAGCAAATGAATTAAATCCTTAGTAACTTTTATAAATTAGAATATTACTATATTTGAGTTTAATGAGATTCTTGCTAACCATATTTCTAATTCTATTCACAGGTCAATTAGTCTTGAGTAACATTAACGTTTTGACTTCTAATTCGGAAGAGAAAATTGTCTATGACATCCAGGATGAGGGACAAGAGGATGATACAGAAAATGAACCTGAAAAAGAAGACTCAGAAAAAGAGGAAGATGAAGATGAGAAAGATCAAAATTCAAATTACTTTATCTCCCAACAAAAAGATTTGCAAAGTAAACTTCTAGAATATCAACACAGGTATTCAATCTATCCAAGTATCTGCTTAAACACACCTTATTCTCCACCTGATGCTTAACTGATTATATCGGCAGTAGATTATCAATTAGTTAAGTATTATTTTATGAATTATTTTAAAAATTTAGGTAAAGATTTACCTGCAGGGTTAGTCGTATTTTTAGTGGCTATTCCACTTTGTTTAGGAATCGCTCTAGGTTCTGAAGTCCCCCCATTTTCAGGCTTAATAGCGGGTATTGTTGGGGGTATTGTTGTAGGTGTAATTTCAAACTCAAGAATAGGAGTTTCAGGTCCTGCAGCCGGATTAATTGCCATAATCATTACAGCTATGGCAACATTTAAATCAGAGTTAATTGCTGATGGAGTTGCTCCGGATGATGTTAACTTGATGGCTCTTCAAATGTTAGGATTCTCTGTTCTAATATCTGGAATATTCCAAATGTTATTGGGTTTTGCAAAAGCGGGTGTTATTGCTTATTATTTCCCCAATGTTGTCATTAAAGGTATGCTTTCTGCTATCGGACTTATCCTTATTAAGAAGCAATTATCAAACGGGTTAGGTTATGATAAAGGCGCACTGAAAGATCAATTAGGATTAGCGGCAGATGCTGATCTATCTTTTTGGCAAGAAATTAAAGGGATCTTTATGTTTCCTGATCAAATGTCTCTAGTTATTATTGGAGTAACTTTGGTTTCATTGCTGATACTAATTCTATGGGAAACAAAATTCATCAAGAATTCTTTCCTAGGATATGTACCAGGTGCAGTTTTAGTTGTAGGTCTTGGAATCATATTCGTGTTAATGACGGGTAGCTTAATTCCAGATAACTTCAGAGTAGACTTAGGTGTTTCAGGAAAAAGTTTTTCTCAATTATTTGCCTTTCCATTATTTGAAAAATTCGGCTCAAGCTCAGTTTGGATTACAGCTGTTACGATAGCTATTGTTGCAAGTATCGAAACACTTCTTTGTGTTGAAGCTACCGACAAATTAGATCCAGAAAAGCACGTAACCAACCCTAACCGTGAGTTAATTGCCCAAGGTGCTGGTAATATCGTTTCAGGTTCACTTGGAGGATTACCAATTACTCAAGTTATTGTGCGCAGTTCAGCAAATATTGGTGCAGGTGGAAAGACAAAAACGTCAGCAATCTTCCATGGTATCCTCATTGTTGCAAGTATTGCATTAATACCCAACGTTTTGAACCTTATCCCTTATGCTAGTTTAGCTGCCATTCTATTCGTAGTCGGTTATAAATTGGCAAAACCAGCCTTATTTGCAACAATATTTAAAAAAGGATGGGAAGAATTCCTTCCGTTTATTGCAACTATTGTTGGTATTTTAGCTACTGACCTGTTGAAAGGAATTGGGATCGGATTAATATTTTCTATCTTCTATATTCTTAAGCGTAATTACAATCATAATTATGTAATAAAAGAAGAAGCAGATAATAAGGTAGTTCGAATGACATTGTCGGAAGAAGTTACTTTCTTGAATAAGGCAAGTATTATTCAGTATCTTCATGCAGCACCTGAAGGAATCAAAATGATTATTGATGGATCAAATTGTAAGTCTATTAACTACGACATCTTAGAAGCGATTGGTGAGTTTAAAGATTTTGGGTCAAAAGAAAAAAACATTGATTTGGAATTAATTAATATTCCAGCATTATCTAAATAAAATAAAAACATTATGAACACAGATCAAATCATTGAGAAATTAAAAACAGGGAATGCAAATTTTGTTGCAGACAAATTAGATGGAAAATTACAAGATAGCGTTAGAAGAGAAGAGTTAACAAGCGGTCAAGCTCCTCATACAATTGTATTGAGTTGCGCAGACAGTCGCGTAGTTCCAGAACTAGCGTTTGACTCCGGACTAGGAGAACTTTTCGTTGTTCGTGTTGCAGGAAATGTTGCTAACACTTCTTCAATGGCAAGTATAGAGTACGCTGTTGCTCATTTAGGAACTAAAGTTATCGTTGTATTAGGTCACCAAAGCTGCGGTGCTGTTACTGCTGCTATTGCAGGCGGAGATAACGGATATAATTTAAACCACTTATTATCACATGTTGCTCCTGCTATCGCGGCTTCTGAAGATGGAGCTCCTGTAAACGATGTAGTTAAAACAAATGCTAAATTGAATGCTGAAGAATTAGTTAATCGTTCAGCGATCATCAAAAATGCAGTTGAAACTGGCGGGTTAAAAATTGTTTCTGCATACTACAATCTAGATTCAGGAAAAGTTGATTTCTTAGATTAATAATTCAGTTACAACATCTATATATAGGGTGCACTTCAATTTGGAGTTGCACCCTTTTTTTTTGTCGAATGAATTCAGAACAACTCATTCGACAAATAAAATTTTCACTTGACGAAATAAATTAAAATGTGATTCAGGAAATCCTCTTAAACGCCCTCAGAAAATGCATTAAGGTATAGAAGAATTAAATAAAATAGCTTTTTCTATCAGAAATAATTTATCCAGGGATTCGATTGATCTTATTGTAAGACGCAGTATTGGTTCCTTCTGTCAATAACCCGACAAAAGATTCAACTAACCACTAATCGAAAACATCATCTCTTTAGTTGTCTTTTACGTATAACTTCCTCAACTGGAACTCCCTCTATCCTACTCGTTAGCCAAGAAATTAAATCTAAGTAAAGTAATGGTCTTTGCTCATAAGGATTATTAAAAATAACCTGTAAACTATCTCGTAACTCAGTAAATGGATCGCTCATTTCATTACGATTCATATTGATAGATTTACGTATAAAGTCAATTATCAATCGCTGTACTTCTTGTAAATCGCCATATTTCATTAAAAATCTATATGTACTTTTTAATTGGTACTCAACTAAATCATCATTCCCTATTTCATAATGGGCGACTAAGTTCAAAATTCGGGCAAAGCATTGAACATCCTGCTTTAAGTACTTCTCTTTAACCTCTGAATGGATTATCCTATTCAAATGAAAAATACACTTTTTGAAATCGTCAGCTCCGAAGTATAAACAAGCAATTTTATATTGAAAAACCTGCTCTCTATTCTGATCTAAAAAAGACTCGTTACAAGATAACCATTGTGTTAACTCTGCAACAAATTCATCATTACCCCTAAACTTTCCATTCAAGAATCGATAATTTAATTCCCCTACATAATTGTATATATCGGACAATAGGGTCGTGTTATAATCGAACTTTGACTTTCGTTGAGAAATAAACTCTTGAAAATCCTTATACACTGATTCAAATTGACGGGGTTTATTGGAATAAAATAAGGCTGACATTGCATTGTGCATCCCCTTCAAATATAAAATCGGCTCCTTATTCATAAGCAGTTCATTTGAACGAAGTAGCGACAACCAATCAGAAGCATGACGATAACATTTAACGAAATTTTGAGTAATAAAGTAATACCAAGTAAAAGCCATTTGCTTATACACCATACCTTGCAAGGAAATATTAGTATCATCCAAATCATTTGTTCTAGAAATGAAGAACTCCTCTACTTTTGTGAATTGTCTTTCATTTTTTACATGACCATATTTCAAATAATAATCATAAAGTAATAGAGCTACATTCGACCAATGATCTCTAATTTCTAATTGCTTTCTAATTAACTCATTTGTATCAACAATACTTTTAGCCCTGTCTTCACCACTATCTGTAACATAGAATAATTCAATTCTACGTTCCATCTCAATGACAGCATGTATAGCAAGATCATCTTCTATATCTTCGGAGAACTGTCTTGCCTTTCTTAATTGCTCTAAACTTTGAAAATATAACCCTTTAGAATAAAGAACATTTGCAAAACTTAGTAATTCATATACTTTGACGGATACATCATTGCGATGCAATAGGCGAAGACTATTCAAAAGTTGCTCATATAAATGTGCTTTCAAATTGGATAAAGCACTTTGACTAGTCTTAGGAAATAGGATTCTAATCTTATCTGAATTATACTTATGGGATTTATCCAAATGGTCAAAAAGAACTAAAAATTTAACATCTTTTTCCGAAAAATTGCGTTTCGCATAGAGACGAAAATGCCTCTTCTCCGCTTTTGAAAGAGACTTTATTAAATCATAAAGAGCATTCGCGTTTGCCTTGGACATGTGAAATGTTATTAATTCAAACATCTGATAAACAGAAGTTTAATGTTAAAATTCAATATTTTAAAATCTGAATAATTGAATTATTTGATTTTAATTCTAAGCACTTCAAAAATATATTTGAACCGAATAGCACAGCACAACATTAACAAGAAAAACGACATTGTGAAAGAATACATTCAAATTTTTGACACAACACTTCGAGACGGTGAGCAAGTTCCAGGATGTAAATTAGCAACTCCACAAAAAGTTGAAATCGCCAAAGAACTTGAGCAGTTAGGAGTAGATGTTATTGAAGCAGGGTTTCCTATTTCAAGCCCTGGCGATTTTGATGCGGTAACCCAAATTTCAAAAACAATTAAGGACGCGACCATTTGTGCATTGTCCCGGGCGGTAGATTCCGATATAGAATCAGCAGCGGAAGCATTGAAATTCGCAAATAATGGAAGAATCCATACGGGAATTGGCACATCAGAATTCCACATTTTTCACAAGCTAAATTCGAATCCCGAAGATATCATTTCACGCGGAGAAAAAGCTGTAAAGAAAGCAAGAAATGTATGCTCTGAAGTTGAATTCTATGCTGAAGATGCCGGAAGAACAGATAATGAATTTCTAGCTCGTGTAATAGAGAAAATGATTTCTGCCGGAGCAACCATTATAAATATTCCAGACACTACAGGTTATTGTCTACCTCATCAGTATAGTGAAAAAATAGCCTACCTGATGAACAACGTTCCAAATATTGACAAAGCTATTCTTTCCACCCATTGTCATAACGACCTGGGTTTGGCTACAGCAAATAGTATTGCAGGTGTACAAGCCGGAGCGAGACAAGTCGAATGCACTATAAATGGCGTCGGAGAAAGAGCCGGGAATACTTCTTTGGAAGAGGTTGTGATGATTCTGAAACAGCATGATAACATCAATTTACATACTCAGGTAAAGACAGAACGCCTAACACACCTGTCAAGAATTGTTGAGTCCGAAATGAATATGCCTGTTCAACGAAATAAAGCAATTGTGGGAGAAAATGCTTTTGCTCATTCTTCTGGGATTCATCAAGACGGAGTCATAAAAAACAGAGAAACCTATGAAATCATCAACCCTATAGATGTTGGTGCTGATAGTTCTAAAATCATATTAACTGCAAGAAGCGGAAGAGCAGCCTTGAAATATCGCGCTCAATTGTTAAAGTTCAACTTATCGAAAGATCAACTGAATTACGCTTATGAAAAGTTCTTGAAGTTGGCGGACAGACAAATCCACATCAATGACAATCAACTTCTTGAACTATTAAATAAGATATAATTATGGCAAATACGATCATTGATAAAATTTGGGACAAACACATTGTCAAGCAAGTGACTGATGAAGTTGACGTTATCTATATCGATACACATTACATACACGAAGTCACAAGCCCTCAAGCGTTCGCCGGACTGAATGCGCGCGGATTAAAGGTTTATCGACCTCAAAACACAATTGCAACAGCTGATCACAATATCCCTACAGTGGACCAGCATCTTCCAATAGAAAATGGTTTATCTCGAAACCAAGTTTCAACTTTGGAAAAAAACTGCAAAGAA
Source organism: Crocinitomicaceae bacterium (assembly GCA_022447585.1). GTDB lineage: Bacteria > Bacteroidota > Bacteroidia > Flavobacteriales_D > Crocinitomicaceae > UBA4466. Next base: position 19,363 of record JAKVAR010000070.1, read on the forward strand.
CATGGTATTGAATTATTCGGTATGGGACATGAGAAAAACGGCATCGTACATGTGATTGGTCCTGAAAATGGTTTCACACAACCAGGAATGACAATTGTTTGCGGCGATAGTCATACATCCACTCATGGTGCTTTTGGAGCAATTGCTTTTGGTATCGGAACGTCACAAGTTGAACATGTTTTAACCACACAATGCTTATTGCTTTCTCGACCAAAGACCATGAATATTGTGGTTAACGGCTCTCTTGGTAAAGGTGTTACAGCTAAAGATGTTGCTTTATATATAATTTCAAAACTTGGAACTGAAGGAGCTACTGGACATTTTGTAGAGTTTTCAGGTGATGTTTTTAGTTCATTCACGATGGAAGAGCGCATGACAGTATGCAACATGAGTATTGAAATGGGAGCCAAAGGTGGACTTGTCGGTATTGATGTTACAACCTTGCAATATGTTTCAGACAGAGTCAAAAATTTAACAATCGAAAAGACCGTAGAATGGCTTAACCTGAACTCTAAAGAAGACGCAATATTTGATCAAGTGATTACGCTTGACGGAACAGAGATTAATCCAATGGTGACTACCGGCACTTCACCAGACACTGGAATTCATATCGACAGCAGAATTGATTCATCAACGAGAAATTCAAAGAAAGGATTAGACTATATGGGAATGCAGTCGAGTGAAATGATTGCTGGTAAGAAAATCGACTATGTCTTCATTGGAAGTTGTACCAATAGCAGAATTGAAGATTTACGAGACGCTGCAAAAATCGCTAAAAACAGAAAGAAAGCTGATCATGTTTCTGTTTGGGTTGTTCCTGGGTCGAACAAGATTAAACATCAAGCCATCGCAGAAGGATTAGATACCATTTTCAAGGATGCTGGATTTGAATTTAGAGAACCTGGATGCTCTGCCTGTTTAGCAATGAATGATGATAAAATCCCAAGTGGAGCATTATGCGTTTCAACATCAAACAGAAATTTTGAAGGACGCCAGGGAGATGGCGCACGTACAATTTTGGCAAGCCCAATTACAGCTGCTGCTTCCGCAATTACAGGAGAAATTACTGACCCAAGAACATTTTTATAAATTATGAAAAAGATAGAATCAACTGCAATGATATTGAACATCGATAACATCGATACGGATCAAATTATACCAGCAAAATTTTTGAAAGCTACCAACCGTGATGGTTTTGGTAAGCACCTTTTTGCAAACTGGAGGTACAATGAAGATAATTCTGAGAAATCAGACTTTGCTTTAAACAATTACAAAAAAGGCAGTGCTGTGTTAATAGCAGGAAATAACTTTGGATGTGGATCTAGTCGCGAGCACGCAGCTTGGGCGATTTCAGACTTCGGAATTAGAACCATTATATCAACTCAATTTGCTGATATCTTCAAGGGAAATGCACTAAACAACGACATCGTTCCGATTGAAGTAAATCAGAGTGAACTTGATCTCATTATGAATCAGGTGAATGCTAACAAGGAAACTAAAATCGAAGTTGACATCGAAGAGCAAACACTAGAAGTCATCGGCGATGGATTTTCTTTCAAAAGAGAATTCGAAATTGATCAATTGAAGAAGAAATTTATCATGGCTGATATTAGCGATCTTGAATACTTAATCAGTATTAAGAATGATGTTGCCAATTATGAAGAATTGAACGTATTATGAAAAAGGAGATAGCAGTTATATCAGGAGATGGAATTGGGCCAGAAGTTGTTCAGCAAGCCATCAAAACATTAGATGCAATCGCATATCGATTTAATCATACTTTCCAATATAACCCGGTTGAGATGGGAGCCTGCGCCATTGACAAATATGGCGAAGCAATTACGAACGAAGATTTAGAAAAGTGCGCTAAAAGTGATGCTATTTTACTCGGTGCAATTGGCGATCCTCGTTTTGACAATGACCCGACGTTAAACGTTAGACCAGAGCAAGGACTTTTGAAACTAAGAAAACACCTTGGACTCTACAGTAATATTAGACCAATTGCCACTTATGATATAATCTCAGATCAATCACCATTGAAAAATGAACGTTTGAATGATGTAGACTTTGTTATATACAGAGAGTTAATTGGCGGCATATACTTTGGTGAGAAAAAACTAAATAAAGATGAAACTGAAGCAAGTGATTTATGTTCATATTCAGTTAAACAAATAGAACGAATTGCTCATGAAGCATTCAAAGCTGCACAACAACGTAAAAAGAAGCTTACTCTTGTTGACAAAGCGAATGTACTAGAGACATCGCGTCTATGGCGTAAGACTGTTACGTCAATCTCAAAAGGCTATCCTGATGTTGAGTTAGATTTTTTATTTGTAGATAACGCAGCAATGCAAATCATCCAACAACCGTCCTCATTCGATGTGGTTCTTACAGAAAACATGTTTGGTGATATTATTTCTGATTTAGCAAGTGTTATCACTGGATCAATCGGATTACTACCATCAGCATCCACCGGAAAATCCAACGGGATGTTTGAACCAATTCACGGGTCCTATCCACAAGCGAAAGGTCAGGATATAGCGAATCCAAATGCCACGATTCTATCTGTTGCAATGATGATGGACTACTTCGAGTTTTTTGAAGAGGCGAAAGCTATTCGTGAAGCTGTTGAATGGACTCTATCAGAAGGTATTGTTTCTAAAGACATATCAAAAGCAGCTAGCAGTGGTTGTAACGTGATCGGTGATCATATTGCCAATTACATTGAGAACTACGGGGAAGTAAAAATCAATAAAAGAAACACTGAAGAATCAAAAGGAGTATTTATATAATTCAAACTACCACGATTCACTGATGCCGAAATCGTTAAAGATTTCGGCTTTTTTATGCATTATCCTTACTTTCGTCAAAAAGTAAAATTATGGCTTTAATCAAAGAATGTCGCGGGAAATACCCTAGTCACGGAAATGATTGTTGGTTTGCAGAAAACTCGACGATTGTTGGCGATGTAACTATGGGGAATCAATGTTCAGTTTGGTTCAGCGCAGTAATTCGTGGCGACGTAAACTCAATTAAGATGGGAAACAAAGTTAACATTCAAGATGGTGCCGTTATTCATGCGACTTTTGAGAAAGCCGCAACTACTTTAGGAAATAATGTTTCTGTTGGGCACAATGCATTAGTTCATGGATGCACTATTGAAGACAACGTTCTTATAGGTATGGGATCAATCGTAATGGACAACTGTTATATCGAATCAGGATCAATAGTTGCTGCAGGAGCTGTATTAACAGAAGGAACTCGTGTTGAAGCAGGTTCAATTTATGCCGGTGTTCCTGCCAAGAAAGTCAAGTCTATTTCACCTGAGTTGTTTGAAGGTGAAGTAATGAGAATAGCTAACAATTATCTGAAATATAGTAGTTGGTTTAAATAACTGTTCAACTCATAACTTACGTAATAGATTTAATAGAATCGTTAGCAATTAGAATTGCTAATAAAAAAAGCGATAGCTTTTAGTTGGGCTGAACGGGAAGTTCAGGAAGGGATGGCTGAAGTACAGCAGTTGGTTTAAGGAGGATTAAAACAGAAAAAGAATTATACTCTACTCGTTAATAGTCTCTGCGTGAAAATTCCAACTAGGATAATCACAGCGCATCCAATAAAATTGTACATCAAATAACTCAATTCTATTACTTCGTACGTTTTTAATAGATGAACAAGCAATACGATAATTTGGGCAACTATACCTCCAATTAGAGCCGCTGTTCCTTTTACAGATTTAAAAAATAAAGCCAATAAAAACACCCCTAAAATTGTACCATAGAATAAGGACCCTAATATGTTAACCAATTGAATAAGGTTTTCAAACATGCCGGCAGTGAGCGCAATTAAAATTGCGATTAGTCCCCAACCAACGGTCAACAATTTTCCCACACGAAGGTCTTTTTTCTCATTGTCAGACTTAGACCAGAATTTTTTGTAATAATCAATCGTGGTGGTTGCTGCAAGCGCATTTAATTCACCTGCTGTTGAAGACATTGCAGCAGAAAAAATAACGGCCAATAGCAATCCGATTAATCCATGGGGAAGAAAATTCAAGATAAAAGTGAGGAAAATATAATCGGAATCTTTAGCTTCAAAATCAGGATCAATTTTAAGTAACGCTTCCTTATAAATTCCACGTAGTGAGTCCTGTTTAATTTGCAATGCTTGAACGGCTGTTTTCGCTTCTATGTTAGCCTCATCATACTTTTTCAATAAGGTATTTTTCTCTTCGAAAACAACGTCGTAATTTGACTCAATTTCTTTCAATTCAAATTCTTGCTCAGCCGTCATTTCAAGGGTAACTGAGTTAAATACAATGGGCGGTTTATTGAACTGAAAAGAAACAAATACCATGACACCAATGAATAGTATGAAAAATTGCATTGGAATTTTCAATAACCCATTGAACATTAACCCCATTCTCGATTCTTTCAACGACTTACCACCTAAATAGCGTTGTACTTGCGATTGATCCGTTCCGAAATAAGAAACAAATAGAAAAAGCCCACCAGTGAGCCCGGAAAGCAAAGTGTAGCGATTCCCCAGATCTGTGGACAAATCAATAATTTTCATTTTCCCTAAACTTCCAGCAATGTCAACTCCTTCCTTAAATCCAACATTATCAGGAAAACTATCAAGCACATAATAGAAGGCAATAAACATCCCCATCATGATAATTCCCATTTGCCATTTCTGGGTTAGAGAAACCGCACGACTGCCACCTGAAACAGTGTAGATAATCACAAGTACACCTATCAAAAGGCAAGTCAATTGGAGGTTCCACTCGAGAATAGTTGATAGAATAATCGATGGTGCATAAATTGTAATTCCAGCAGCTAAACCACGAGAAACTAAAAACAAGAAAGCTGTAAAAGATCGAACCCTAACATCAAAGCGCTCCTCCAAATACTGATAAGCCGTATATACTTTAAGGCGATAATAAACCGGTAAGAAAAAGATAGAAATCAGGATCATTGCTAAAGGCAAACCGAAATAGAACTGTATGAATCCCATTCCACTTTCATACGCCTGACCAGGTGTAGACAAAAAGGTAATTGCACTTGCTTGTGTTGCCATAATAGACAAACCAATCGTAGCCCAATTTTCTTTATTATTTCCTTTTAAATAACTCTGTAAATTATTGTTCTTACGTGTTTTCCACGTTCCATAAGCTACAATTAAAATGAGCGTACCCATCAAAACAAACCAATCTATCAAGCTCATGAATCATAGGAATTAGTAATCCATAAATAGGCAATTATCTGAACAACCAAGAATACGATTAATCCAATATACCAGAACTTCCAGTTTGTTCTATCTTTATCTTCACTCATCCTTGTTGATAACTCAAAATATTAGCAAACAAACGATAAGCACCAATTACACCATTTGGTAATTCTCGAAAAAATGAAATCCCTGAATAAACAAACTGTCCTTTTCCATACTTGGCAACGATTAATGCTCCTGTTTGTGAATCTTCTCCTTCATCTGCCCATGAAAAAAGAGGTGTATATTCCTCGCTCCAGTTGTTCGCAAAATATAAGCCTCGTTCTTGAACCCAATTTTCAAAATCAGATTGAGTAATTTTATTCGGGACATTCATAATCGCGTGTTCCGGATCTAAGAATGTTACATCTGCATCTTCCTCAGTAACCCTATTTCTGGATAATTCAAAAGGGAATGGTCCAAATTTTTTATCTTTCAATGAACGCGACGCTGTGTTATATTGCATTATCAAATTCCCTCCATTCCTTACATATATATTCAACCGTTCTGAATAATTGAACAATTCTGGATGTACATTGTAAATTCGAATACCAAGCACAACCGATTGGTAGATCGAGAAATCAATACTAGGAATATCTTTTACTTCAAAAACATCAAGTTCGAACCCAAGTTGTTTTATCGCTTCAGGAATCGCATCATCAACTCCCTTGATATAAGCAACTCTACCTTCTTTTATTTTTGCATCGATTACATTACACGACATAGTCGCCGTTCTAAAAAGCGTTTGTGTCGGAATATGATCGTATGCTATCTCCGTATAATTCAATAACTCTTCTCCTCCCGATTGTGATAAAATTACAAATCCTGCTTTCGCCCCTGTTTCCGCTGAGACCTTCAGAACAAACCATTGTTCAGCATGAATCTCATCCAATACAACATCTATTTTGTTTGGAGAAACAATCCAGCCCTCTGGCGCTGCTATATTCAATGTCGTATTCAAGTTCTCTTTAAAACTTTTGACTTTTATTCGGACCTCTTTTTCTTCTCCCAATTTCATTAGAAGTTGTTCCTGTTCAAAACTAGCGGTATACTCAGGAGTGGAAATCAGGAGTCGGCGCCTTTCGCCATATGAAGGATCACGCCATTTATATGATGCAGGAATTTCAATAGTAAACATTTCCCTATTTACTAAAAAAGTAAACTTCACAGTGATACTTGGCCTGCTCTCAGGTGCACAAAAATTGATAGGATCTTTAACCGTGAAAATAGTTTCAAATGGTTCATTCAACCAATATGGATTTGCAATTGGTGCACTGCCGTTAGATGAAAGATCTAGTTCAAAAGGCTCATTCAATAAAAGTGAGTCTTTTAAATCGAGCACCTCACCTGTACTAATCTCTACTTTGGATAGCATAACTGACAAATCAGATCGATTTATTAAATTAGCTTTTAAGCGTACCGATTCTCCTTGATTAAATGAGAATTCTTCCCCTAAAACTTCAGCATGTAACCCAATACAGTCTTGTATTATAGCTTCACATCGATTGATTTTTTCATCCATAATATAAGAAGAAGGCAATTGCTTTATTCTTTTTAAAATCTTCAGAAGACGAGGCACATTATTCGAAACCTTATTGAAGTCAAAATTGTTTAATGCCGCTTGAAAATCTATTTCCAATTGTTCATCTCCGACCTCAGCCCAAGTTTGACTAGTCGTTTCAAAAAAAGAATACTTTAATTTTTTTCCTCCCAGGTGTTTAAAATATTCAACTCTACTTCCGCGTTCAATAATTCCTCCAAATCCTTGACATTTGTGCTCACTACGGGCAAGTGTCCCAATTTCGTTATAAGACATCCCGAGTTGGGCATTATACCCTCCAATATCAGTAATTAAATAGTTCGGGTCACCTTCCGAAAGGTCTTTAATATTCTCGTCCCACCAATACGATGTGTTCCAATAAATTGAATTTGCTTGCCATGTCCCGAAATCCTTTACTTGTTCTGGAGCATATTTTTCATCAGCAGCTTTACTAAATGCCTCTATCGCTAACAAAGCAGATGCTGTATGATGACCATGCCCTGCTCGCTCGTCAGGTGGAAAACGTGTAATGATAACGTCTGGCTTGAATTTGCGAATGATTAATACCAAATCAGAAAGTAAGACTTCCTTTCCCCAAAGCTCAAAAGACTCTGCTGCCGATTTTGAATACCCAAAATCAACCGCTCTAGAAAAATATTGTTTCGCTCCATCATGAGAACGAGCAGCCAATAATTCTTGGGTCCTTAAAACCCCCAGTTCTTCGCTTAACTCTTCTCCTATTAAGTTTTGACCACCATCGCCACGAGTTAATGAAAAATAGGCCGTCTCCGCTTTTTCTCCCAATGAAAACCACGCCAAAGCACGCGTATTTTCATCATCCGGATGCGCAGCAACATATAGTACTCTCTTTAAAGAGTGTAACTTCTGAAGGTTAACAAATATTTCACCGCTCCCTTCATTAGCGAAACCGCAAAAAGATGGGAGTACAAATAAAAGAAAGATTATTTTTTTCAAGATATATCTAGTTTGAATCAAATTTACTTAATAATGGTCAATCTAAATCACACGAAGTTCCTAAATTTAGAACTAAATCAATGGTATAGCCTTACAAGATTAAACTGAACATTGAACTAGAAACACAATTGTTTCGCTAATTTTGTTTTGAACAAGAAAATTTACAACTATGAAAAAAGCAATAATAGCCCTACTAACGCTAGGGAGCTTCTCTTTAACGGCACAAATTAAAACTCCTGCACCTAGTCCTTCAGCAAAAATAGTACAAACGGTAGGAGTAACAGAAGTTACAATTGATTACTCTAGACCTCATAAACGTGACCGTAAAATATTCGGAGAACTTGTAGAGTTTGATAAAATGTGGCGTACTGGAGCAAACAAAAATACAACGATTACTGTCAGCGATGTACTCATTTTTGGAAATGACACCTTACCAGCAGGAACATACTCTATTTTCACTACACCTAAAAGTGGAACATCTTGGGACGTTTATTTTTATAAGGATGCCAATAATTGGGGGACTCCAGAAAATTGGGATGAAAAATTGGTTGCAATTAAAACAACAGCAACTGCGCGAAAGACAACAACTGTTACTGAGTCTTTTACAATTAGCTTAGAGAATGTGACTAGTAATGGTGCTGAACTCTCTTTTGCATGGGATAAAACAAAAGCAGTTACTCCATTTAATGTAGCAACAAAAAGTGCTGTTATAAAAAGTATTGAGAATGTAATGGCTGGGCCAAGTTCCGGCGATTATTACAGAACTGCAAGCTATTATCTTTCTGAGAAAATGGAAATGAAAAAGGCGCTGGAATACATCAATAAGGCATTGGAAATGCGAGAAAATAAACCATTCTGGTACTTACGCCAAAAAGCATTAATTCAAGCAGAGTTGGGCGACTATAAAGGAGCTACAGCAACGGCACGACTTTCAATGAAAGCTGCTGAAGAAGCAGAGAATGATGATTACGTTAAGTCGAATAAAAAATCAATAGAAGAGTGGACTAAGAAATAGGAACATATATAGTACCTTGAGAAGAAGGTGTTCTGAGCAATCGGAATACCTTTTTTTTGTAATTAGAGATTACAAATTGTTAAAAAAGGACTTATGCATATTCCACTCAGATACGAAAGACAAGATTGATGAAATCATAGAACTTTTTTGGTTTGTGATTCATTTACTAATCGCTACCATCAATTAATCAATGACCAGAAAAGGTCTTGCTAATATATCGTTTGAAAATATATACTGTCATATATCTCCGCAACAAGAAATTTTCAAAACCTTGTTAACCCTATATTCTAAAGAACAAATAATTCATAACGATAACAGGTAGTTGCGAATATCGCAACTACCTAAAATCTTCTTGCTCTAATCAGTAATTCAAATTAGCTGTACCTCCGTAGCTTTGTGCTCGATAAATGAAAAAAAACAAAATGAAACGTCTATTAATTTTTAGTATCGCTATTACAATTGCCTGTATTTCACGAGCACAAGGAAATAACATTTATAATACTGTCAAAAAAGTAAACTTAATTGATTGGGGTGTCAGTACTTCATCTATGGGTAATTTAACCCCTGCGTATGGTTCAACAATTCAATTTTCAACACATTATTACCAAACCAACACATATAACATAAATGCAGGTTTGAAAATGACTTGGGCTAGAATTGAACTAATGTCACAAGATGAAGAGTTTGCCATACGATTAAACCCGGTTCAAGTTGGTTATGTGATACAATTCGGTCAAAACAACTCAAATCGATCATGGGAGATTGGATGCTCTGGTGGAACTTCCTTAACCTTGAACTCAGATCCTATGGGGCGTACAGGGATGTTCCATTTTTTCACAAAGATTGCAGGAGTTAATATAAGTCCTGAGTTTCGTTACAACATAAATAGGTTAAGTTTGTCGGCCACTTATGACTTAAACTACGGTGTAATATTGGATAACAGTAAGATTTACCAGCAACATACCCTACGTTTAGGAGTAGGCCTTAAAATCCCAAATAATTAATCGGATAAATTCCGAAAGAAAAAAATCCTGGCAATACTTTGTCAGGATTTTTTTTGATCACGCTTTAAAATAAGTTAACCTGTACTTAATCCAATTTTCGGATATCAGTTAACCTTACCTTCTAGGATAAATTCTTACACTTTATGTTTAATCAAGAACTATTATTATCTAGATTTATCGCAAATTCTGTTGTAACAAAACTCACCTCTATGGGGTTTTAATGATGAAGTTCAAAAGTATAAAGGAACCAACTCAGATTAAGTGACATCGCGTAAAGAATTGCAAGTATATAGAATGTGGAAGCTAGATACCGTAAACAAGAATGTTAAACATCAGTTATTTAAACTCTGTGGTAAAATGAACTTAAATAGACGGAGGCTGATTATAACAGATCCTCTTCTTTAACGAAAAACAATAATTCATTCTAATACAGTTTAATCAGGTTTCATAAGGCAACGAACCAATACTATATTATCTTTGTATGTCTAAACTTAATTTATCTCGGATGCACAAAATCACCTTTATACTAGCACTTACTTTAGCAACATTTGTTTCCGCCCAAAATAGTCCTAGAACCGACCTAAGTCCTGAAAATTTGGTTCAACAGCAAGTGGAGGGTTATAATGCTGGTGACATTGATGCCTTTATGGCTCCATATAGCGATAGTATGGAAATCTATAACTTCCCAAATCAGTTTCAGGAAAAGGGTAAAATAGAAATTGCTAAACGATATGAAGAAATGTTTAGGAACATTCCCGATTTGCATTGTGAAATAATAAATCGAACTATCCACGGTAATACTGTTATTGATAAAGAACGTATAACTGGACTACCAAACGGAAAAATAATGGAGGCGCTTGCTATTTATGTAATTGAAAATTCAAAAATTCAACGTGTATATTTCGGAGAACCAATCATGATTGATTTAGGAAAGAAATAGGCATGATTCTCCAGACTTCAGATAGGAATTTGAACGGAATCGATATAAGTTAAACACGAATTCCCCGGTTCAAACTATTCATTCTAAACTAAGTAGGCCTTGGATCAATAAAACGGACTACATCAAACAAAACTTTTGAACAGATAACATAAATGATTACTCCACAGCATTCTAAACACAAACCCTATCGATACTGAGTTGCAATAATTGAGATTTATTATATTTGTAACGAAATAATGCGCATTATTTTCTACAATAACTACCTAATTAAAAGAGATTATAGTACTTCATACGGCTTCGATTTTTATGAAATGCTTTTAAATTTGGAGAAGGCATAGCAAAACTATTAGTTGGTAATAAGCATATATACTCCAAGTAAAAAATTTAACCGAATTATGAAACTAAACATTTATAGAGCACTTCTTTTTTTGGGGATACTTGTCATTTCGTCTTCATTCAAATTGAATCATCCATTGAAACTTACAGCTTCGCAAGTTAAGTATGATGCAAGCTTGACAAAATTAAATTTAGAATGTAAAGTCTTTATTGATGACTTTGAGAATAGCATAAACAAAACTCTATCTAAGAATATTAATGTTTACAACCTCACTAAGGCTGACAAAGCTGGCATTCAAAAATACTTTGAAAAACATTTCGTCATTACCATAAACGAGAAAGTACTATCCATGAAGTATCTGACTTCGAAAGTTGAAAAGGCCGAAAATGGAATAAATATTAAATTCTACAAAAATAATGTAAAGCTGAAAAAAGGAGACAAACTTAAAATCAAGAATACACTTTTCATTAACGAGTTTGGAATGAATCAGTTGAATAGAATAACGGTTCGCATACCACCTTTTATAGAAAAGGAGTCAACTGTTTGTCATAAACGCATGCCAACTATTTCTTATACCCTTTAAACAACTCATAAAAAAAACATGATGGATATAAATTATTTCTTCATTAGTGGATGGGAGCATATTGTCGATATTAATGCATATGATCATTTACTATTCGTGATGACCTTATGTGCAGCCTTTACACTGAAACAATGGAAACAAATATTAGTAATTACTACCGCATTCACCATAGGGCATTCACTGACATTAGTTTTAAGCTCTATGGATATCATTCCGGCAAACGCACAATTAATTGAAACGCTGATACCACTAACAATAATGATGACTGCATTAGCAAATGTTATTAGCTATAATAAAGAAGGTCGGTTCTCAGATGTCAAAATAAAATATGGTATTGCTATCATATTTGGACTCATTCATGGACTAGCATTTGCAAGTAACTTTAAATTTATGCTATTTGAAGAAAGTATTATAATGCCCTTGTTTTTATTCAATGTTGGTATTGAAGTTGGACAACTATTCATAGTACTCATCTTTATGATTCTATTGTGGGGTTATACAAAATTACTTGGAGGCGAACATTCAAAATGGAACTTGTTTATTTCTGGTGCAGGATTCGGAATTGCAACCACAATTTTTATTAATGCATTATAACTTGGAGATGATCAACATTGGAATAATTACTGTTTCGGATAGAGCCAGCAAAGGAGTTTATGAGGATAAAAGTGGGGTAGCTATTATAGAAACGTTGAATGAATATCTGAATTCAGATTGGAAAGAGTTCTATAAAATAGTTCCAGATGAACAAGAGCAGATTGAGAAAACCATAATTGACATGATTGACAATCAAGACTGTTGTTTAGTTGTTACTACCGGAGGAACTGGACCTGCCAAAAGAGATGTTACACCCGAAGCAACTTCAGCAGTATGTGATAGAATGATGCCTGGATTTGGGGAATTAATGAGAGCAGAATCTTTAAAATTTGTTCCAACAGCTATTCTTTCAAGGCAAACTGCTGGACTAAGAGGAAATAGTTTAATAATAAATCTTCCAGGAAAGCCTAAATCAATTCGTGAGTGTTTAAATGCAGTTTTCCCTGCAGTACCTTATTGTATAGATCTAATGAACGGCCCGTATTTAGAATGCAATGAAGACATCATTAAGCCTTTCAGGCCAAAACAATAATTAGAGTCGTACATTCTAAAAAAACAGACAATTCCATCAGCGAAAAGAATGCTTAATTTGTTTTGGCTGTGATTTTTGAATTTAAGCTAATTTCAATGGCTTTTTCCAATAACGCTGGTTCACTTCCTGGGCCAATAGTAACTAATTTTGGACCTGTCTGAGGAATGCCATTGTAGGGTCTAATTGATACAGTTCCATCAGGAGTTCTTTCAAAGTAAGTGTAGTGCAAATTATTTCCAACCTGAGTACATCCTTTAACCCGAAGCATATTTATAGGAAGTTCACTGCAAAGGATAGTTATACTCTCATGGCTCGGAAGGTGCGGCAAATCTACAGAGCAAGATGACCAATGCGCTTTAAGGTGGTCCAATTTTTCAACTGAATTCTGCAATGGCATCAATTTAGGAAGAAGAGAAATATCGATATCCTCCATGTTTATAATTTCAGCCAATGGATTAATCACCTTAATTGCTTGTTTTACCTCTTGCAACCTATCCGAATCAACGCTATCCACGTGTGTAAGTACAATTAAAGAGGAGACCTGAATTTGATTTGCTTCTAGTTCGTTATGAGCTCCACGCTTTTGCCAATTCTTCACATCAACAACTGAAATTTGAATTGGTGGTAAAAAGCGATCATTCAATCCAACACCCAGGAACCCCATTAATGAGCACGCATCAGAAGTTCCATTTGCTTCAATAAGAGTGATTCCATGTTCTCTTTCAGGTATTGTATTCACATAATCTCTGAGTTCATTTATACCGCTGCAACAAATACAACTCCCGCTCAAAGACCAAACCTTGTTAGGTCCTATTTGATGTGCGAACTGCTGAGAATCCAAATAAGCATTTTCATAATCATTTAAAATAACAAAGGGGTTCCAGTTATTATCGACATAACTAGAAACTAAATGCTTTAGCAAGGTTGTTTTTCCTGCACCTAAAAAACCAACAACAGTAATAATCGCTTCCATATCTTTCTTTTTAGTTTTCAAACTATATAACACTTTGCTTAGAAGCATCGTTAGCATTGCACAAATCTTTATTTTTGTATACAAATTCAACCTGAAATCATTCAGTACAAAGACCTAGAAATGTTTTCGATACGCGCTAAATTAATGCATAATTTCATTCAAAGATAAACAAGTTACATTCTTATAGCAACCAGATTGCATTAATGTTACTATTTAAATTTATGAATTAAAAAGCCAATCACAATCAATAGCTTATAGATAGCCACAACTTAATATTGTGAATGGAAATATCAATATTATTTAATCACATTCAGCGCTCAAACAATAGTAGTTTTTAACCTCTTGATTTTGCCGATAACTGCATCCTAATTAAAACCAATTGAAGGAAGAAAATCAAACCAACATTCAAGTAATCAACCTTAAATGAGTTCTTCAACGGAATTATTAAAAGATGCATCATCTTAACAATAACTTCAAGGGAAATATTAAAATTTAAACGCAAAGTATAATTCAGGATCTAAAAAAATTAAATGGTACTAAAAATGACAAATTCAGTACCATAAAAAGGGTAATTTAATGAAATAAAAATATGCTATAGCATCTCAAAACACTGAAAAAATAAGCAATTGTGAATAACCTGTTAACTTGTTCTTTTGGCAAGGTTAAATAGACTTAAGAAAAACCCTGAAATTTGGAACAGGTTAATTGAAAACAAAGTTTCACTATGGATATTACGCATATTGTTAAGAGAGATTTTTTCACGAAGTCATTTAATTTGGATAAAGTATCCAATGCAATTTTTAAGGCTATGAATGCCGTTGGCACGGGAAGTCAGAATGAAGCCAAGATGGTAGCTGGAAAGGTTAATGATTCACTTATCACACAACTAAAAAAGGATCATGAATTCGTTCCTACCGTTGAACAAGTTCAGGATATAGTCGAACATCAATTGATGAAAAATCACTTTCCAGAAGTGGCGAAAGCTTACATCCTCTATCGTAATAAAAGGGCGGAACAACGTAGGTCAGATATATTTGAGCGACGCATCAATCTCAAACCATATGAGTATCCACAATTGTACGAATATGTCCCAGCAATCCGCCATTCATATTGGATCCATACTGAATTTAATTTCACAAGTGACATTCAAGATTTTAAATCACGCCTAACCGCAGTGGAACGAAATGCAATTAAAAATACAATGTTGGCCATTTCTCAAATTGAAGTTGCTGTGAAAACATTCTGGGGTGATTTATATCATCGTATGCCTAAGCCAGAAATTGGTTCTGTAGGCGCCACATTTGCCGAAAGTGAAGTCCGTCATGCCGATGCATATTCGCACCTTCTTGAAATTCTTGGTTTAAATGAAGAGTTTAAAGAATTAAAGCGAAAACCAGCTATAATGAAACGTGTAAATTATCTGGAAAATTCGTTACGCAATTCTAAGAGTACTGATAATCGAGAATATGCTGAGAGTATTCTTTTATTTTCACTTTTCATTGAACATGTTTCCCTATTCTCACAGTTCCTTATTATTATGGGCTTCAATAAGCACAAAAACATGTTAAAAGGAATCTCTAATGTTGTAGAAGCAACCTCCAAAGAAGAACAAATTCATGGAGATTTTGGAATTGATTTAATCATGATTTTAAAAGATGAACACCCTGAATGGTTTACTCCAGAGCACGCTGAAAATATAAAAGCGATGTGCCTAAAAGCCTATGAAGCAGAATGTGGATTACTTGATTGGATATTTGAAGCTGGAGAGCTTGATTTTATGCCGAAATCAATCATCGATGAATTCATCAAAAATAGATTCAATAACTCACTCGAAGGCATTGGAATAGAGAAATTATTTAATGTCAATGAAGAAATCCTATTAAAAACACAATGGTTTGATGACGAAATCACTGGAACAAAACATGGCGACTTTTTTGTTAAACGATCAATTAATTACAGCAAAAGAACACAAAGTATCACACACGAAGATTTATTCTAACCATGACGACACACAAAAATATAATTACAAAACAACCTAAAGATGATCAACAAGTACTAATTGACGCAAGACAGGTATCACTTAAGCAATTAAACGAGCAAAACTCAGATGGATTCGCATGGCTTAACCAAGAAAGTAGACAATTTCTAAATGCTGGTTACCTTTCTGAGGGAGAATCAGCAGAAGAACGAATTTTCGAAATCGCATCAACCGCTGAACGGATTCTGGAAATGCCAGGGTTTGCAAAAAAATTCTACAACTATATGTCTGAAGGATTCTACTCCTTAGCTTCACCTGTATGGTCAAACTTCGGCAAAGAAAGGGGCTTACCTATAAGTTGCTTTGGATCTCATGTTGGCGATGATATTGGAAACATTCTTTACACCCAATCAGAAGTTGGTATGATGTCAAAACTTGGCGGTGGAACTTCTGGTTACTTTGGCAAAATACGGCACCGAGGAGCCCCTATTAAGAACAATGGTGAAGCATCTGGAGCTGTTCATATAATGCGCCTATTTGAATCGATGGTAGATGTCGTAAGTCAGGGATCTGTTAGAAGAGGACGATTCTCTCCATACCTACCTGTAGAGCACCCAGATATTGAAGAATTCCTAGAAATAGGTACGGAAGGAAATCCAATCCAAGAATTGACGCATGGTGTTACTGTTACCAACGAATGGATGAAAGCTATGATCGATGGGGATATAGCTAAACGAAAAATTTGGGCTAAAGTATTACAGAGCCGCGGTGAAATGGGATATCCTTATATCTTCTTTACCGATAATGCAAATAACCATGCTGCAGATGTTTATCGTGACCAAAAACATTCAATTTACGCAAGTAATTTATGTACTGAAATCATGCTTCCTTCAAATGATAATTGGTCCTTTGTTTGTGTGTTATCTAGTATCAACCTAACTAAATTTGATAAGTGGAAGAATACTGATGCTGTGCAAACAATGATCTATTTCTTAGATGCAATTCTAACTGAGTTCCTTGAAAAGTTAGAAACGTATCGTGATTCCTCAGACTTAGATGACAAACAAACCTTTTTGTTTATGGAACGTGCATATAACTTCGCGAAGGAAAACCGCGCCCTTGGAATGGGAGTATTAGGATGGCATTCACTGCTCCAATCTAAAAATATTTCTTTCGAAAGTTCTGATGCCTATTCTCTAAACAATGAAATTTTCAAGCTCATTCAAGAGCGTTCTTATGAAGCCTCTGAAAATTTAGCTCGCAATTTTGGTGAGCCAAAAATCTTAAACGGATATGGTCGACGAAATGCAACTTTGAACGCAGTAGCCCCTACGACTTCTTCCGCTTTTATTCTGGGGCAGGTTTCACAGGGAATAGAGCCGATTTGGTCTAACATCTATGTAAAAGACATAGCCAAAATTAAAACAACTATAAAAAACCCTAATTTGGTTAAACTCTTGCAGGAAAAAGGAATGGATACATCTGAAATTTGGCGAGACATTCTAAAACATGACGGTTCGGTTCAACACCTCAACTTCCTGACAGAACACGAAAAATCAGTATTTAAAACATATGCTGAGATTGACCAAATGGACATCATTTATCAGGCAGCAAATAGACAAGCCTATATCGATCAGGGCCAGTCAGTGAATATAATTGTTCACCCCGATACGCCGACAAAAGACATAAATAAAATACATATTACTGCCTGGGAACTGGGACTCAAGTCATTATATTATCAACATAGTATGAATGCTGCGCAGAAATTCAAACAAAAAAAAGAATGTGTCCGATGTGAGGGATAACATAAAAAAGCCTGAATACAATAATTCAGGCTTTTTTAGCAATTTATCGTCCTGAAGAATTTAATCTAATTTCAACTAATAATGAAAATCCAAAAAAATAGATTCTTGCAGCGTAAATTTGGATTATTCCTAATAGCGGCAATCAAGTTTTAACAACAAAACACCTTTAAGCTGAATCAATTAAAAAAATAGAGCGATTCCTTTAAAGGCTTTGTGCAAACAGCTTCAAATATTCAGCTTTTCCTTCCGGAGTCAAATATGGATAAATACCCTTTCCTACTAGCTCCAGGTAATTCTGAATTTCATTTTCCTTCAATATATTCTTCTCAATAAAAACTGACGAAAACCAAAAGTTGGTCAAGACTTCTAGGCGTTTATACAAATCTAGATATTCATTTTTTAACTCTGGCCCCCTAAATACACCATGCTCTATCAAAATATTAGCTACTTGAATAAATTCTCCCTGTCTTCTTTTCGATAGTTCACTATAATGATCTTTAATCTTTTGATTACTTCGCACAAGTGTGGTGAAATCGAGAAGAAAAAAACGGTTTTGAAATAAATAAGTGAACATCTGCTTTGAATAAGCTAAAAATGAGCCTAATAAATCTTGATCAAATGTCAAATCTATCGAATCGATGTCATCTACTAAATTGAAATATAATGCCTCAATTACATCGTCCCTCTTTTTGAAGTGATATTGCAAGTTTCCCACACTAATTTCAGCGTCATAAGCTATTGATCTGAGTGAAACTGAAGTAACTCCATTCTCATTAAAAAGCTTTTGCGCAGACTGTAAAATGTTACTCTTTGTATCCCTCATTTACACAAAACTAAAAAATTATTTAGTACAAAAGTACTAGAATAAATACATTTTAGTACATTTGTACTAGAATATATTTATATTGGAATATGATAATTGATATTATTGGTGGCGGAATTGGAGGTTTAACGACTGCTATAGCACTTGAACAATGTGGCTGTAAGGTTCGAATATTTGAAGGTGCTCAGTTCATAAAACCCGTTGGTGCAGGTATAATTATCGCCAGTAATGCCATGCAAGTATTTGATCGACTAGGATTAAAAGAGGAAGTCATGAATTGTGGTAATTCCGTCTCGACTCTTAATATCACACAGGAAAACCTAAACCTCCTTTCCAGGATAGATTTAAGTTCTTTCGAAAGAAAATTCGGAGTTAAGAATACTGCAATACACAGAGGAACTCTCCAACGTATCTTAATCAATCAAATCGAAAAACAATCGATATTTTTGGATCATGAATTATCCGCTGTCACGAAAACTGAAGACAAACATATATTAGAGTTTACAAATGGAAAAAAGATCGAATCGTCCTTTATTATCGGTGCAGATGGTCTAAATTCTATCGTTCGAAAACAAGCTTTTTCATTAACACACAAGCGATCTGCCAATCAAATATGTTGGAGAGGTGTTACTGACTATGAACTACCAGTGAAACATCAAAATGAGTTAATTGAAGCATGGGGAAGAACAGGGAGGTTTGGTTTTGTTCAAATTGCTCCGAAAAAGGTGTATTGGTATGCTTTAAAAGCTAGTTCAAAATATAAAGTTGAAGAAGCAAATATTCAGGATTTTTTCAAGGAATTTAATCCATTAGTTAAAAAGTTAATTCAATCAACTAAAACAAGCGATATACACTTAGCCGATATACAAGACTTAAAGCCAATACGAAATTGGTGTCACGGCACAGTTTGCTTAATCGGAGACGCAGCGCATGCCGCAACACCAAACATGGGACAAGGTGCTTGCCAAGCTATTGAAGATGCCTATGTGCTGTCTAAATGTATTAATAAGTATGAATTATCTCTGGCATTTAAACAATTCCAATCGATCAGAAAAACCAAGGCGAATCATGTTGTAAATCTTAGTTGGACCATAGGTAAAATTTCACATTGGACCAATCCAATAGCAATTGAAATAAGAAATCTGTTAATTAAAATTATACCTAATTCAATAAATAAAATGCAACTAAAAAAACTCTTTAAACTTCCTGAAATATGACAACTTTACTCTCAATTATACTATTCCTAATCTTCTTAATATTGTCAGGCCTCCATATATATTGGTTATTTGGAGGTTTGTGGGGACTAAAAACGTCATCCCTTCTAAAGGCTCAGAACCTATTTCAATCACAATACCGAGATTAGCAACAATAATAGTCGCTTTAGCTCTATTATTTTTTGGTTTGATATACCTCAACGAAGCCGAAATATTTACTTTCCATCTCAAGTTTTGGTTTGCACAATATGTTATGTGGTTTATTCCCTCAATATTTCTTTTGCGCGCAATTGGAGAATTCAATTACGTAGGTATTTTTAAAAAAATTAAGCATACCACGTTTGCTCAAACTGACAATAGAGTTTTCATTCCCCTTTGCTTATGTCTTAGTTTTATTGGATACATAATTCAACTAATTTCATAAAATTCAGAAAGATATTATTAACAGGTAATAATTGAATATCCTCAAGACAAATCCAAGGGATTACTTTAAAACTATTTTATGACTAGATTTATATTCTGACGCAATAACGTTTAAATAATATAGCCCAGAATTGTTATTTAATTCAATTTGTATTTCAGACTGTTGATTACTATTGATTTCATGTATAATTCTTCCTTGCATATCCAATACTTGAATTTTAGCATTCTTTATTCTACGAGGTAAAGATATATTTATAATTCCATTTGAAGGATTTGGTGAAATACGAACGATCTCAGTATCAATATTTACAGAAATACTTTTTGAATATGTAAATCTTCCATCTGTATCAAATTGTTTTAATCTATAATAATTAACCCCTTGGTATGGCTTAGAATCGATATAAAAGTAGCTATTAGCGACAGGTGATGTACCCTGCCCTGCAATACTACCAATAGATTCCCATTGATTGAAACTAAAGCGCTCTATTTCAAAGCTCTCATTATTTAACTCACTTATTGTTCTCCAATTTAAGTGCACTTCTCCCTCTAGTATAGCAGCTTCGAAATCGCCCATCTCCACCGGTAATGCCACATTACAAGGGTCAATGACAGAGCAAGCAAGGCAACTAGAAACATTTGGAACAACTGTATAATTCGTAGAACCCCAACGAAAATCATTATCGGAAGTACAAACATTAATTTCACTATCATTAGACAGTGCAACCGGGTTCCCAGTTATGTTAAAAGTACCATTTAAACTTGCATTCACTGATCCTCCACCATACTCTATCCAATTAGAATTAATCCCATTCACCAAAACGTTATTAGTTAAACATGAATTTTCCGCAAGACAAACCTTAGAATTTGAACTTGCATACTGTGTTGAACCTCCACTCCCCATTCTTTGAGTCAAAACTTCAATGAAAGACGTATTCCCTTGATTATCGTTGATAATCTCACCATTCTTCAAAAAAACAGTCCCCCCTATGTTAAGTGACGCAAAATTAAATAATTTGGCTCCATTATCAATTTGGATAAAACTCCCTAATTGGGAAATATTCAGTAAGCCGTAATTAATAATTTCAGAGCCCGAATTAATATAAGTCGGCGAACCTCCAGAATTTAATGTCACATCCGCGCAAGAAGAAATCACAAGCGCTCCTCCATTTAAAGAAAGTAAGTTTACTCCAGAGCCAATACTTAAATTAGCATTACCGCAAACGATTAAAACACCTCCCGTTCCAACACTAATATTACTATTAGGACTAGTTGTCAAGTATTTAGTTTCACCAAAATTTACAGCCCCTCCAGTAATTATATCTGAACTAGAAATCGAACTACAATCAATATTTGATGCAATTATCGAAGGACTACTACACTGCGCTCGTGAATAAATCGCACTAGATAGAATTGTAAGAATAATTAAACATGTTATTTTCATTTCTTTTGATTTTAGAAAAAAGAGAGGGCATAAAAACACCCTCTCGATTTCGATTGTCACAATAAAACTATAACTACAACTACAACTAAATCTACTTTGTGACAATCTGCTATCAAGATAAACCGCACACTACTTTGGTCTAAAAAAGACCCTACCTAAACTAAGAAAATATGGCCATCTTGATTGCTTATTTTAAATTTTAATAACCTTCACGGTAACCCCCGAATTTTCTATGAATAAAACATAAGTACCAGCAGATAACTCAGACAAATCAACGCGCGATTCATCTAATCCTACTTCATGAATTAAAACCCTTCCTTTCAAATCCATAATATTCAATGAAAATTGACCAGGATAAACGACCTTAATAAAATCGCTAGACGGATTTGGAGAAACTACGAGATTAAATAATTCTTCCGACTCAACTCCAAGAGAGGACGCTACAACAAATGTTTGAGAAGAAGTACATCCATTTTCGTCTTCGACTTCAATTGTATAACTACCTGCGGAGAGGTTTTCAATATCTTCAGTCAATGCATTATTACTCCAACTCGTTGACACAATAGTATACCCACTTGAAATTGTAACATCTATAGCCCCAGTATTCTGACCGTTATCATTAGTTATAATTCCTGATATAATTGGAGCAGGACTTACATCAATTGTTACTTGATCAGAACTTGTACAACCATTTAAATTCGCAGTTGCAGTGTATGTTGTTAAACCACTTTGAGCATTAAATGGAACCCCATTTGACACGTTATTATCCCATGAAATAATTGCATTATCTGGATTTGACGCAATCAAAACAATGGTTTCACCCTCACAAACGGTCTGATCCATTCCTGCATTTATTCCTGGATTACTTAAAGTAGTTACAGTAACTTGATCTGAAGCACTGCATCCATTCAACACACCAACCACTGTATATGTCATTGGAGAAGAAATAGGTGTGAATGGAACGTTATCAATTACACTGTTATCCCAATTTAACTGAGCATTTGAAGGATTTATAGCTGTAAGTGTAACTTGAGCTCCATCGCATATGTCGATATCATTACCTGCATTTATTACAGGAAGCTGAAAACTATTAATTGTTACACTGTCCGTTACAACGCATCCATTAAGATCTGCCGAAACAGTGTAAATACCCAATCCGGCTTGAGGAATAAAAGGCACCCCATCATTTATCCCATTATTCCAAGAAATATTAGCGTTGTCAGGATTATTTGCCGTCAACGTGAACTGATCTCCTTCACAACCAGTCTGATCAATCCCAGCATCTATTAAAGGAGAGTTAACTGTACTAACAATTACGTCATCCGTTGAAGTACAAGCTCCTAACGATGCAGTTACTGTATATGTCATTACATTTGTTATTGGAGTAAA
Organism: Crocinitomicaceae bacterium; assembly: GCA_022447585.1. Lineage (GTDB taxonomy): Bacteria > Bacteroidota > Bacteroidia > Flavobacteriales_D > Crocinitomicaceae > UBA4466. The sequence goes on from JAKVAR010000070.1 coordinate 42,200, forward strand.
AGGTATGTTATCTGTAACCCCATTATTCCATGAAATTTGAGCATTATCTGGATTACTCGCACTAAGTGTTGCTTGGCTTCCGGAACAAATAACAAAATCAGAACCTGCATTTACAGATGGAAGTGAAGCTACAATAACACCTACATTATCTGTTGCTATACAACCATTAAGTGAAGCCGTCACAGTATATGTTTGCGAACTCAAAGGAACAAAAGATGTATTATTTAATATTCCATTATCCCAAGAGATTTGCGCGCCATTTGGATTTATAGCATTCAATATTATCGTATCACCATTACACACTGAAATGTCAGATCCGCCATCAATTGCAGGACTAGGAAGTACCGAAACCAACTCTGTAGATTGATTAGAACACCCATTTACTGAAACCGAATACGTTATTAAATAATCAGAATTCGGTGTTGGATTTGAAATTAAACCTGAAACTGGATCAATCGAAGAGCCATCCACACCATCATGTGTAAAGATTCCACCTGGAACAACTACATTATTGATCACATTACTAGAGTTATCGCAAAAATTCGAAGTTGAGAAACCTGCATTTGGAATACTAACTACATTAACAGCTACTGAATGCAGTTCGGTACATATTCCATTCGAAATATCTACATCATAAATGGTATTCACTGTTGGAGATACTAAAATTGAATTATTTAAACCAATCTGATTACCTCCTTGCGACCAAGTATATGAATTCCCGCCATATGCCTGCAAGGCAACTTGAGCACCTTCGCAAATTGTTGTATCCATATCTAAACTTCCAAAGCTAACAGCTGAAAGTACAGATTCAGAAACGACTCCTTGACAACCTAAATCATCTACAATTGAGATTACATGTGTGCCTGGTGCCAAATTATTAAAAATACCTGTTGTATTAGTTATTGCACCAAGAGAATAGGTAAATGGTCCAGATCCACTTGATGGGTTAACACTTATTGATCCATCACTCAACGAAACGCAAGACTCATTGCTAATACTTGAAGTAGCCGTAACCGAGCACGCAGTTGTAACACAAAAAGGATTAACTTCCTGGTTTCCATAGGCTCCATCCAATGCTATCATTGATGCTAATGTATCTCCATTTGCTGCGTTTAATATATTATAATATCCATTAATTGGGCATCCAGAAGGTACACCGTTCATCCCATCACCGAAAGAATCGTTGATTGTAAATGTATAGCACGAGTCTACTAGGCAAAATTCCTCTGATACCAAAGTGCCAGCTGCACCATTACCGTATGTTCCTCCTGATCCTACGGGATTATTTTGACTGTCACTTAAAATCCAATTAACTTCTGTCCCCCAGCAATCCGTCTGTAAATTAACTTGAGCTAGCACACCAGATCCTAAAACATTAAATGTTGATGTTTCCGAATCATTTACACTAACAGAATCCAGAACACCATTCGGAGAAATCGTAGTAGCATTAAAACTATGTGAACCAGAGCTCAGGTATTGCGATGGCAAGCTTATTGAAACAGATTGGCCTGAAGTTAAAATACCATTCCATGTATATGACATCGGTGTTCCATTATCAATAGAGTAATTAATTATCACACTTGACAAATCACTACTTCCGTAATTATTTAATACTACCTCAGGACTAATAGAGTCGGAGCAAATATCTCCAGACAGCGCTGGAATCGATGAAATACCTGCATCATTCGCAACTAGACTTACTTGTGCACTGCAATTAGCATCCCAAGTTTGCACTATAGACTTAACCGTAGCCCCTGAAGAAGTGAGATTATTAACAGACCAATTTCCGAGAGGAGAAGAACCGGGTATAACAGCAGATGCTCCTTCATTTTTATCACAAATGGACCAGTTACAGTGGCTTAATTTATTTTGACACATGAAGTTTGCCCATTCATTCACTGAACTTGCTGCAACTCCTCCGCCTCCATTGGCATTTACAGTACCCCATTCCGTTACAAATAATGCTATCCCGTTATTCATAGCTGTAATTGCCTTATTTCTAAGACTCTGACCATGCGTCCCAGCATAAAAATGCAATGTATATGCAATATTGGAATAACCAACAATTGGATCCATGGATGCTACATCAACATCTTGAGACCAGGTTGGTGTTCCCACAACTATTAAATTATCTGGATCAATTGCACGAATAGCAGATATTACTGCCGTGGCATAAGGTTTAACCGTATTACTCCAAGAAACCTGTAAAGGTTCATTGTAAATTTCATAAATCACATTATCATAAGATCCATAAAGGGTTGCCATTTCTTGAAAAAACGCAATTGCCTCTGATTGATAGTTCTCTGCATGATGTGAATGCCAATCTATAATAACATACATATCATTCGCAATTGCAGCATCGACTACCGCTTTTAAACGTGTTTTATTCGTTGTATCTGAAAGGTAACCTCCATTATCTTCAACTCCCATGGCAGCTCTAACAATAGTAGCATTCCAATCAGATTGCAACCAACTTACACAAGATGCATTATAAAAAGGAGCACCTTCCCATCCTGTATTACTCCAGAACATACTATTCCCGGCAAAACTTACAGTATCTCCATATTGATTTGTTATTCTATTTCCTGTAACCGAAAGTGCGCCATGACTCGAAACTGTTGATTGAGCATTCGCATTCGATAATGTAAAAATTACAAATAGCAGGAAGACTAATTCTCTTTGAAATTTTCTCATAATTATTTACTGATGATATAATTCTATAATCTTGAAACAAGTAATCTCGACTTTAATACGAGAACATAAGCACCCTTTACTACATCAGGGCACTTATTGGTAATCTTCTACTCTCTAAATAAAAATTACCCCTCGCACTACATGCTACAATTTGGCAATTTTCGTTCGCTTAACGCCTTGTAAAGAATTCAACTGAAGGATATAAGACCCTTGTGCTAAATCATTCGTATTTAAACTAATTGAATTCATACCATAATCAACAAGTATTTGTTTACCCATGGCATCAAAGACCGTAATCTCAAAATAACCTTCTCCTTCAATATGAATAGTGTTTTCAAATGGATTAGGATATACGTTAAGTGAAATTGCATCATTATCAGAGACACTTGCATCCCCCTCACAATTTCGGGCAGGCCATCCACTAATTAAGGATTTCACGAGAGTACCTGATGCTGTTAAATCATTTGAAGTCCAATTTCCATTTGGTGAAGCACCTGGTATCACAGCGGCTGAACCTTCAGGTTTATCATGGATATGCCAATTCACATGACTGATACTATTTTCACAGAAAAACTCCATCCACTGCTCAGTTGAAACAGCATCAACAGCTCCGTCTCCATTTGCGTTTACCGTTCCCCATTCTGTGCAGAACAAAGCCAGTCCATTATCAATTGCGGTTTGAGCTTTTGAGCGCTCCCAAGTCCCATGAGTTCCCGCATAAAAATGTATAGTATATGCAATATTTGTTGATGAAGTAATTGGATCTAAGGATGCAACATCTACATCTTGAGACCATGTTGGAGAACCAACAATAATTAAATTATCAGGATCAACAGCTCTAATTGCTGCAATTACTGCCTCAGCGTATGGCTTAACATCATTTGACCAAGAACAACTAGTTGGCTCATTATAAATTTCATAAATCACATTATCATAAGATCCATATAGGTTTGCCATATTTGTAAAAAAGGCTATTGCTTCTGACTGTTGATTGTGTGCGTCATGCGAATGCCAATCAATTATAACATATATGTCTTCTGCGATTGCGGCATCAACTATTGTTTTTACTCGGTTTTCATTTCCGGTCTGATCTACAAGATACCCCCCATTCTCAGGACCAACGCCCATTGCAGCTCTAACAATAGTTGAGCCCCAGTCATTTTTCAACCAATTAACAACATTTGCATTGTAAAATGGCTCAGCACCCCAAGTTGAATTAGACCAAAACATACTGTTCCCCGCAAAGCTTACAATATTACCTGATTCATTAACAATGTGTGTTCCACTTACAGATAACGCTCCATTACTAGAAACCACTCCTTGGGCATTAACGCTCAGAGAAAAAAGGGTAAAACATAAAATAGTAATGACTTTTAGTGGAGAATAATTCTTTTTCATAATTTGCATTTAAGTTTAGTTCAATACAAATTTGAAATGAAAACCTCCTCAAATAGCACATTTATATAGCCATTTCATGAAATGACTAGACCGCAAAAGAGCTGAAACAGGCTATTTCTAATAAAAATCAATTATCAGGCATACAGGCTAAAATCGACTTATTAAAATAAGTTGGAGTTATACCAGTCTCTTTCTTAAAAGAACGATTAAATACAGATAAAGAAGTAAACCCACACTTCGAAGCGATTGATTCCATCGTATAGGTATCAAGAGCACCTTTTTCGATAAGCCTTTTAGCCTCATTTACTCTATAATAATTAATTAGAGAATTAAAATTTGATCCAAAGAAGGCATTAATACTTTTTGAAACGTAATTACTATTCGAATTAACGATATCGCTCAGCACCCCCATAGTTAAAGTTGAATCTAAATAAATCTTTTTTTCTTCAAACTGCTCAATTATTGATTCGTATAATGCCCTATATTTTTCATGTTCCTCTTGATTCAAATTTTCTTGAGTTTTAATTGGGGCAATATTCTTTTTACTTTGTTCAAACAACACTTTATTCTTGGCACGAAGGCGAAACCATAGAAAAACCATCCCACAAAGTAAAATTAAAATACACAGAGCGACAATGAAGATCAACCAGAATAAACTCTTTTCTCTTTCGACTTCACTTCTTAAAATTTGCGCCTTATTCTCTGCTTCAAAAACTCCATAAACCGCTGAAGTTTCTCTTATTTGCTTAGCATGTAGACTTTTATATAGGCTATCTTGTAATATCATCTGGCTTTTTAAATACTCTAATGAAGATTCATACTTTTGTTGCTGATAATCAATTAAACCAAGTTGATTAAATGCCTTAATTTGAAAATCAAGGGAATTCTCATTCCTAGCCATTTCTAACGCTAAGTTTCCAAAAGCACTTGCTTCCGAATACGCTTCTTGCCGCTGATACATTTTAGAATATTCCAAGTACAGGAAAATCAATTCTAATTTCACATTTAAACTAGAGAATAATTCACTTGCTCTATTCAACTCAACTGATGCCTCGTTAAATTTACTCTGACGCGAATAAACACTTCCAAGGTTCATATGTGAAATAGCCAAATTTTTAGTATCGCCAGCTTCTTGCTGAACATTAATACTAATCTTACCGTACTCTATAGCCTTTGAAAGGTCACCTTTTTCACCATACATATTTGCTAAATTGGAATAAGCAATACCTAAAGTTTTCTTGTCATCAGTTTCCTTAAAGACTTCAATTGACTCATTCAAATAATCAATGGCAAGATCATACTGACGGGTGTACAGGAATACACTCGACAGATTGATCTTTGACTTGGCCAATTCGAGTGGCTTTCTTGCCTTTTTTGCCAAGCTAATCGATAAATTAAGGTTCCTCGTAGCAGATTCGAATTGTGCCAAATGGTGTTGAAGACCTCCTAGCGTTCGATGAAAGTTTATCAAAAAAAGCGTATCCTGCTGAATATTTGCATCCCGTATTGCATCTTTTAAGATTTTTTCAGCCAGAATAGGGGAAGACGAAAATAAATCCGTCACCCTTTCTTCTGCATATTTTAACCTTTCCACTCCCGATTTACCTTCAAGGCCTTCTTTATATCTTTGATAATTATCTGCCTGAGCAAAAATTAGTGATGAAAATGAAAAAGATAGAAAAAAAATTATTGACTTTAAATTGTCATAAAACGCCTTAGTTTTTAGCATTTGAGATGAGTTTTAGTTGTATTTAGGTCAACAATTTACAAATTTATCAGCTCATATTTCTACCAGTTAAATTATTAACAATAAACAATCCTATCACCTAATTAAATTAACATGTCCAGTAATCATGTGGCGCTTATCAGTTTCACTTTCTTTGAAATCTATTTTCCATGTATAAGTGCCATCTTGAACACGCTTATTGCCATAATGACCATCCCATCCAAATTCAGAATTATAAGTTTCAAATATTAGCTCTCCCCATCGGTTAAAAATGGCCATGTGAAAATCATATGGATCAAATCCAGAAGTAAATACTGGTTTGAATGTTTGATTATATTCATCATTATCAGGAGTAAATGTATTCGGTATATAATACACAAGCTCTTCATGATAAGTGATCAAGGCGTAAGTAGAATCTACACAACCATACTCAGTATTTATTGCCCAAAGTGTTACTAAAACATTGTTCTCAACACCACTATAGTCATGATTCGGACTTACTGTATTTACCATTCCTGAGTTATCTCCAAAATCCCAAACATAACTATCTGCAAAGGAAGAACTGTTAATAAACTGAACAGTTGTATTCGACTCGCCAAATTCAGAAATAGAACTTGTAAAATCGGCAATTGGATTATTATAAACATTAATATAATCTTCAAATGTTAAGCTAGTTGAACAACCATTTTCGGATATTGTTAAAGAAACATCAAAGGTTCCCGATGGAAAATCAATTGTAGTAGGCTGACAATCATTACTTGTGACCCCATTTCCAAAATCCCAAAGGCAATTTCCTTGACCAATATAATCACTAGAGAAATTAACCGAATGAATTTCACAACCTTCCAAAACATCTCCCCAGAAATCAAAAACTGGCGGTTCATTTACAATAATCGTAACACTATCTTCAACTACACATCCATTAAGTTCAGCAAGCACGGAGTATGTGGTTGTTGACGAAGGGTAAAAAGGATTTGCAGGCAGAACAGGCGACCAAGTCAACTGCGCATTATTCGGATTTGAATAGTTAATGGTAGCGGCATCACCAATACAAATCGAATAATCAGCACCAAGATCTATGACTGGTTCCAAAACTGGAACAATAATAAGTTGTGACACCTCGATACTATTACCACAGTCGTCTTCGATGGAATAAATTCGAAGTATCTCCATATCCTGACAATTACCTCCAGATGTGCTATCGCTAACCCAAGTAACAATCGGATTTATAGTACAATTATCCAATTCATCATTAACATCAAGTACATCAACTACCGGAATATCCGAGATAGTTGGAACCGTTATAGTAGGTAAATTTGATGCTGTTGGTGGAACTGTATCATTCACTGTAATAGTATAGTCTACTGTAGCCTGATTCCCACAATCATCCTGAATCAAATAAGTTCTTATGATAGTTTCAGGACAAGAAAGCCCATCTGAAATATCTGAAACATGAGATACCAAAGGGTTCAATGTGCAATTATCCGTTACTCCCATAACTTCTTGTGGGTTGATCGGAGGAATACTTCCAATACATTGAACAACAACATTAGCTGGTGCAATTGCAGTTGGAGGAATCGTATCATGAACAACTATGATCTGAGTATCCTGTACGGAATTTCCGCAAGCATCTATATATTCCCAAACACGAGTTATTGTTTCTGGGCAGTTCAAACCATCTGAAACATCTTGCCCAGTAACATATCCAGTTCCATCGCAATTGTCATTCCATTGCACATCAACAGAAAGCGGCACGTCAGCAGGGCATGAAACAACAATATCAGCAGGGACAGCACCTAATACAGGATTAATTGTATCTTGAATAGCAATGATTTGAGTTACAAAAATAAAATTCCCACAATCGTCAGTGACTCTATATCTACGTGTAATTAATTCAGGGCAGGATTGACCATTACTAGTGTCATCTTCCCAGGTTACTATAGGTTGAATTCCATTATCCGCCTCATCAGTGACCACCAACGGATCTGGAGCAGGGACATCAGAACTACACTGAACAGCTATAGGCAATGGGTCTGACGCAGTTGGTAAAACACTATCTCCTATTGCAATATTATAAACCACCAAAGTTTCATTACCACACTCATCCATTACAGAATAAGTTCGCGTAATCACCTCTGGGCAAATTCCATTATCACTAACATCAGACACCCATGTAACAATTGGATTTACTGTACAATTATCTTGTTCTCCAGTAACTTCAAGAATATCAAAAGGACTTAGTCCGATAGCTCCAGATACAGATATATCGGCTATGGAATCAGCAGTAGGTGGGATAGTGTCATTCACTATTATATTTTGAGATACAGAAACAGAATTTCCGCATGCATCTGTATATGTCCATGTTCTTGTGATTGTTTCAGGACAAGATAATCCATCTGAAACTTCTACTGCCGCAACAGTTCCTGTTCCTTCACAATTATCAGTCCATTGCAAATCATTAGACGCGGGTATATCATCATAGCATTGAACACTCAAATCTGCAGGTGGACTAACTATTGTTGGGGCTGTTGTATCATTAACAATGATAACTTGTTCCACATCGACAAAATTACCACAATCATCCGTAACTCTGTATGTCCTAATAATTGTTTCAGGGCAAGATAACCCATCTGAAACTTCTCCTTCAAAACTAACCAAAGGAGGTATAGTTATATCATCATTCTCATCAATCACATCGAGAACATCAGGTAAAGTAACATCTCCAGAACATTGGAAAAATAAAGAGTCAGGGTTTGAAGCTGTAGGCGGAAGGTCAACAAACACGTTAACTGTATCATAACTTGTACAGCCGTTAGCCGTAACTTCCAAATAATAGCTTGTATCATTCACTGGTGAAACAGAGATTTGTCCATTATTTTGATTTGGTCCAGTATAATACACCGTCCCCGAATCACCAGTGCTCCATTGAAAATCAGACGAATCCATTGTTGCAACGGGAACACCTCCAATTGTTATTGCTTGACCATTACCACAAATAGTATAATCGCTACCAGCATCTGCATCTGGTCCTAATGGAATCTGAATAGAAACTTCCGTTGAGCAAGCATCCGTGTTATTTCCATAGTACACAATAAATGTTGTATCTGTTGTAACCATAAACTCCTGGTATGCATTATTATCATTTCCAGAAACATTTGTCCAATCGTAAAGATAAGGGTCACAATTTTCAACGGCAGAAATTGTAACATTATCAAGACCCCAGTGATCATTATTATTTCCAGAGGAACCTGTTTGTGCCCAGTGAATAATAGTTGCAGGAGTCATTGCACCAGGAGGTATTGTATAACAATACTGATTCCAAGAAGTCATTTGAGGATTCTGGCCTCCATTTTGAAAATTATTACCAGGCCCTTCAGGTCCATAATATTCCATTGTAATCCATGTATTTCCTCCATCAATACTATATTCAAGATATACACCTTCATTTGCGAGGTCAATCCCTTCACACGGAGACGCATTACCTTGAGTAGCAAAATCTAAAAAGAAACAAACTTCACCGCCACAAGAGAGGTCTAAAGGAACCGTTTCTATTTCACGAGGATGTTGCGCTGAACTTCCCATCCACATATATGTACCGCCATCGATAGATGGATCGCATGGGTTATTAAAATCAGCATTTACATTAGAATTCCAACCTGTCCCCATAGCTCCAGAGTCAAAATCATTACTCATTGTAATCGTAGTAGAACCGATACCTTCTGCTGTGAACATAAACATTCCACCATTACAATCGATTACCCCAGGACTAGAACAAGAAGCATTACCATTAAATAAATTCATATCAACATTCAATCCATTCCCAGCGAATAAGACAGATCCATCTGGTGCAGAAAAAGAATAGGAGACTTCTCCAGCCCAGCTTCCTACAGTAATATAATCAGCCTCGACAACATCCCCTTCACACAAATTTATAACTTGACTACCAGAAGCTCCTGAAGCCAAAGTAAAAGGACCTAAAGCACTTCCGTTAACAATTATCTGTAATTGTCCTCCATTCCATCCATCTCCATAAGAATCAATCATTTCAAGGGTATAATCGCAACAACCACCGGTAATTGGTGTTGGTTCATAACTTACCGTTACATTACAATCTTCTACGCAAGGCCCGCAAGACCCTCCACAGTCAATACCTGTTTCATCTCCATCTAAAAGACCATTTCCACAATGACATGGTGGCGTTATTCCTGCGCAAATTCCTCCACAGTCTATACCTGTTTCATCTTGATTTTGAATACCGTCAAAACAACTCGCACAAGGAGTACAAGAAGGACCTCCGCAGTCTATCCCTGTTTCATTTCCATTTAATATCCCATCATTACATGAAACACATGAAATTGTCGCTTCCCAGCCAATATTATTTGTAACTCCATCTGAGACAAACTCAAACGTCAAACATCCAGTAGTAGAAGTAATAACTCCTGGATTTTGAATTCCATTACCATTAATAGAAGACCATAATGCCGCACCATTGATTATTACATTTGGCCCATCATAAATTGTAAGTACATCGTTATTTGCCTGTAGGCCAAACGGAAAACTAGAAAAATCAAAAGAGATTTCATCCGTAGAACCTGAGCAAAAAGTAATCACATATGTTTCGTTATCACTATAATTTCCATTACCTCCTGCATCTGTAAAATTTCCAGAACAAGTATTTATTGTTCCCCCTGCACTAATTAAATAATTTTGTGCAAATATGTTACTCCCACCTAAAAAGCTCAGTAACAATACGATCAAATTAAAAAAACGTAAATTCATTGTAAGTAGTTTTAAAGTCTTTTTGTAAATAACTAATCCATTTGTACTGTTAAACCTCTCAATTCAAATGAGGTTAATTGTTCATTTAACGTATAGTTTGGATCAATGAATTTTGAGAAAATTTTAAGTTGATAATTACTATTAATATCACAATTACCCTGTATTTCATTGTTGGCTGGAAGTGAAATAGAGTAATGATATTCATCAAAATAATCACATGTTTTACATGTTTGGGAATAGTACAAAATCATATGCCAATCCATAAGTATATCCGAACTGGTCTTATTTTCAACCCTTAATAAAATCATTTCTGAATCATACCCAATAGAAGGATCACATTGACTTACTTTATAATTTATTTCAACGTCTGAATTCGAAAGATAGGTTATCCAATCGTCTACAATGATATTCTTGATTGAGATTGAATCTGTCTGATACGATTGCCCCTTAGAAAATAAGCAAAAGAACACAAGTGTGCTTGTTAAAAATAGTTTCATAGTGTTGTAGTTTTGTTTTAAAGTAGTGTAGTTTATTTTATTGTTATTGTTGTATTTACATGTTTTATCGTATTAAATTTAGGTGACCAATTACAGCAACTCTTTCATCAGAGCTAGAAGTTTTAAACTCAATTTTCCATGTATAGGTCCCATCGGGAACAAGCTTACCATTATAGGTACCATCCCATCCCTCATCGGCATTAAATGATTCAAATATTAATTCTCCCCACCTGTCAAAAATGATTATCTGAAAATCATATGGGTCAAATCCAGCTGTAAAAACAGGCTGAAACGTTTGATTAAACTCAACATTATCTGGAGTAAATGTATTAGGTACGTAATAGATTAATACATCGTCCACTGTAATAACTTGCTGAACAGAATCAAAGCATTGAAAATTATCGTCAAACGCCCACAGAGTGACTATATAACTTACACCCGGGGCATTTGGATAAATATGAGAAGGAGAAAAATTGGTATTTGTCGCACTAGAATCTCCAAAACTCCATAAATAATTTGAAGCGTTTAAAGACGAATTATAAAATTGGACTTCTGTATTCAATATATCCAATTGACCAGGAGTAAAACTAAATGAAGCCGTTGGTGTTGGGTATACATTGATGTAATCCTCAAATATTTCTGTATTCGAACAACCTGCATCCGTTGTAACAGTTAATGAAACATCATATTCACCTGCCATATATGTTACAGAAGTTTGATTACATTGATTACTTGTTGTTCCGTTTCCAAAATCCCATAGACAATCAACACCTGCAATATTTGATACACCAGTAAACTGAACTTCATGTGGTTCACAACCAGATAGCACATCTCCAGAGAATTCAACTTCAGGAATAGGGTGTACTGTTACATTAAATGTTTCAATAGGACCAACGCATCCCAAATCAGAAGTAGCAAAAGCCGCAATTATCGATGAAACTGGTGAAGAACTAGTATTAACCCCTGTAACGGAATTAATCGAACCTCCTATTCCACTATTTCCAATTCCTAAATTATCATTCGGTAAAATTTGCCACTGGATATTATCCGTTTGATTACCTGTTGAAATTAATGGAAAAACAATTTCTTCTCCATCACAAACACTAATATCAGACATACCAATAATATTAGGAGCTATACTAATTTCAAATGGTGCATTCGATTGATTTGGACAATTAGCTCCTGATTCATAGGTGATAATATAGTCTCCTTGTAAAGAATTATTAGGAGTAATTACGCCTGTAGACGATTCCACATCAAGGCCAGTAGGAGTTGAAGAAAAAACACCTCCATAAGCTCCAGAAATAGAGGCTAAAATTTCCGATTCAGACTGACATGCACTTAACTGGGGATATCCAATTGTAGTGGTATCAGTTGGATTTAGCGTAATGGAAAAGGTCTCCGGACTTCCAACACACAGTCCAACAGCAGGTGTTACCTCAATTAAAGCTGTTTGCTGAGAACCATTTAAAGATGACACAAAGCTCGGTATATTTCCTATACCTGAACCAGTAAGACCAATTATTGTATTCGAATTTGTCCAATTATAGTTAGTTGCAGATCCACTAAACTGAATTGTATCTAACATACTTCCTTCACATAAAATTATATCAGCAACTGGATCTACAGTAGGAAGGTCAACAATTGTAACAACCAATGTTGTATCAGAAAGACAAATTTCATCAGGTGTATATGTTACTTGATAAACACCTAAATTCGAAGCTGAGGGATCAATTTCTCCTGTTATTGGATCGAGCGATAAACCGTTTATTGATACTGAAAAAGCACCATTGTTTGAACCTGTAATAGTTGGTAAAACCGCATTTTCTGTAATACAAAAGATCAGTTGTGGATAATTAAAATCTGGTGCAATTTGCCCTCCCGCAATAGTTACTGCAGGTAAAGTCCCATTATAGCCAGATTGGTTTTGAATAACACCAAATGCATTTACCGCAACAGGACTCGATCCTAAAATTCCATCATTATCATTATCTAAATACCCCGCCTCTACGGCATCAAAGCATCCATCATCATCTGAATCCAAATCTAAATAATCTGGAAGTCCATCATTATCGGAATGAACAGGACTAGTCAATTCAGAAGAGTCATCAACACCATTACCGTCTGCATCAGAAAAACCTATATCATTTGCATCAATAACCCCATCACCATTAGTATCAGAGCTACCATCTCCACCTTCTATCACATCAAATATTCCGTCATTATCAGAATCTAAATCCAAATAATCTGAAATACCATCTTGGTCAAAATCGCAATTGACATCCGCATAATAGAGCGTAATATCATCAATCGCTAAATCATTACCACAGCCACCGGAAGCATTATTCTTAATTGCAATATTTACAGAACTAGTGCCTGTAACTTGAAATGCCGCAGTGTAAAGAAACCATGCATTAGCTCCATCATTAACAAAAGGAAGCACTCCTGTTGAAATTGGAGTCCCTATTGGAATACCCTGATCATCCTCCAGTACAAAATCAACATTTGGATTAATTAGCGGAGGATTGTTAGCGCAATAGGTTTGATTTTGTTCACTTCCTATATTACTAATCCAGGCAGAAAATACGACAACCTGCGCTTGAAAATTTGAGCTCGGTATTGATATATTATTCTGCCGATACATCTCCCCAGCAACAAAACTTGCATTTATCACTAACTGATAACCATCCACATCATTTGGCGTGTGATCATCTTGTACTCGAAAGGCATCTGGAAATCCGACATTGGGATTGTTTAATATTGTGTACTGACCATCTGTAACTAAATAAGTACCTTGAGCCCATTGGGGTTGTAGACAATTCACTGGTCCTGGGCCATCCTGATGACAATAACTTGTAGTACCCGGTGGAAGTCCAGGCCCCCAATTAGGTCCTGAGCCAAAATCTTCATCAAAGATTAATTGTCCAGAAGTGCTCATATTCGAAAAATCGATACAATTAGAAAGTTCCTCTATATCAGTTATTCCATCATTATCATCATCAAAATCATTCAGATCATTAATTCCGTCGCAATCAAAATCATTAGGGCATTGAGCGAATGAGCACCATGTAATCGTCATACAAATAAACACCAAGAGTGTTTCCGTAAAAGTCTTTTTTGTTATATACATTCTATTCAAATTATGCCTATTCTAAAACAGTTATAGGCCCGTGCTTATCAATCTCACCTCCGTTCACTGTAGTCCCTTTAATTAAGTAAAAGTATACTCCATCGGTTACCGGTTTCCCAGATTTAGAGGTCCCTTCCCAGGCTTCATTTGGATCATCACTTTCAAAAAGAACGTTACCCCATCTGTTCAAAATAATGCAATTGTACGTTTCTATTCCCTCGTATGAAATAAACCAAATATCATTTCCGACAGTGGAAGACAAACTGATTACATTCGGAATTTCAATTGTAAATGGTTGGTCAATTTGTGGCTCAGGCTCTAAGGCTTCGATAATAATTAGAAATGTTGCACTATTACTGCATGGAACTGATGAAGAATAAGTAATTAGATACTCTCCAGGTTCTGAATTTGCCGGAGAAATTTCACCAGATTGCGCGTCAATAGAAAGTCCATTAGATGAGCTAAATGAACCATTACTACCACCAGTTATTGTTGGCGTGTCATTGCTGGAATTTAAAGTGTAAGTAGAATTCGAATAATTAATTGTCGTATTACTTAAACTTCCTGCGTTTATTACTTCAAACGTTGTCCCTGTATAACCGCCTTGATTCAAAACCGTTCCGGCCCAGTCAACTTGAACTGGACTAACACCTAGTATACCATCATTATCCGAATCCAAATGCCCCGCTTCTACACTATCAAAACACCCATCATCATCAGAATCCAAATCTAAATAATCAGGAATACCATCATTATCTGAATTAATTGGAGAAGTCAATTCAGAAGAATCATCAAAACCATTTCCATCCAAATCTGAAAAACCAGTATCATTGGAATCAATCATTCCATCTCCATTAGTATCCGAACTACCATCACCACCTTCGACAACGTCAAATATTCCATCATTATCTGAATCTAAATCCAAATAATCTGAAATCCCATCTTCATCAAAATCGCAATCAACATCAGCATAATAAAGGGTGATGTCATCAATGGCCAAGTCATTACCACAGCCCCCAGGTGCATTGTTCCTAATAACGATATTCACAGTACTAACTCCTGTAACCTGAAATGCCGCTGTATATTGAATCCAAGCGTTTGATCCATTATTAGCAAAAGGTAAATTTCCTGTTGAAATTGGTGTTCCTATTTGGTTTCCTAAATTATCTTCTAGCAGAAAATCAACATTAGGACTTATTAAAGTTTCATTATTACTACAATAACTTTGATTCATTTCAGATCCGATATTACTTATCCAAGCGGAAAAAACTACAGTTTGAACTTGAAAATTAGAACTTGGAATGGCAATGTTATTCTTACGGTAAATTTCACCAGGAGTAAAGTCAGCATTTATGACCACTTGATATCCATCTACGTCATTTGGTGTATGATCTTCTTGTATCCTAAAAGCATCAGGAAAACCAACATTGGGATTATTCATTATTGAGTATGATCCATCATAAATTTGACCAGGACTACCCCAAGCCGGAGTAGGACAAGAACCCGCCCCATCTTCATAACAATAACTAATTGTACCTGGTGCTAAAGGAGGACCCCAATTTGGTCCGGAACCAAAATCTTCATCAAAAATTAATTGTCCAGAATTGCTAATATTTGCGAAATCTATACAATTTGATAATTCTTGAACATCAGAAATTCCATCATTATCATCATCAAAATCATTTAGATCATTTATACCATCGCAATCAAAATCATTTGGACATTGAGCAAAAATTTCAGTTGAATAAGCAAAGAATAGAATAGAAAGAAGAAATAGGTGTACTAATTCTTTCCGCGGAGAGAGCGTTTTAAATTCTAGTTTCATGAGTTTAGTGTTAATTGAACTTCAAATTAAGCTTAAGACCTTTATCGAATTATGTATATCTATGGTCAATTCATAAATTGAGCAGTATAAAAATCAACAGAATAACCTCGCTAAAACGTTGTATTAGGCGTAATAGGTGGATTTTTATATTCATCCCGTCAATTTTCAGAGGATCAGTCGATTAACAGATAACAACCCAATGAAATTTGGTCAAAAACAAGATTTTGGAAGAAAAAAGACTCATATAAAAATACTCTTAGGTCAACACATATGATTACAATTCACAATAACATTAGAGCTTTAGAATTAGTTTTGTTTAACCTTTTTTTAAAATCATTAAACAAAATGTATTATCTTTGTAATAGCTCAAATCGTTTTGAGCAAATAAACTTGTGAATTATGAAAAACTATGTTGTTATAGGGGGATCATCTGGTATTGGGGAGGCAGTTGCATTGAATCTTGACTCCTCTGGTCATCATGTGCGCGCTACTTATTGTCAGAACCCAGTATTAAAAGATCACACAAATATTCATTATCAGTATCTCAATGTGCTTGAAGATATTAGTTTAGTCGATCTTCCAGAAAAAATCCATGGTCTAGTATATTGCCCAGGTTCAATCAATCTAAAACCATTTCACAGAATTAAACCTTCCGATTTTGAAAATGATTTTAAGCTTCAAGTTTCTGGTGCTGTAAAAGTGATACAGTATTTACTACCGAGACTGAAAAAAGCTGAATCATCTTCAATTATTTTATTTTCAACTGTAGCCGTAAATCAAGGTTTTAATTTCCATTCACAGGTATCTTCATCCAAAGGCGCCGTTGAAGGTTTAGTCAAGGCTTTGTCAGCTGAATTCTCTCCAACGATCAGAGTTAATTGTATTGCGCCTTCGTTAACTGATACTCCATTGGCAGCCAAGCTGCTTAGTTCTGAAGAAAAGAGAGAGGCCAATTCAAAAAGACACCCTTTGAAAAGAATAGGTACGCCCCAAGACATAGCGCAAGCCGCTATTTTCTTGTTGGGAGACACCTCATCTTGGATTACAGGTCAAATTATACATGTAGATGGCGGAATGTCATCAATTAAATTATAAGGATATGTTCAAATTATTTAGAAAAAAAACAGAAATAGACAAGCTAAACGCTAAATACAAATCTCTATTAAAAGAGTCGAAAAACTTATCGACATCAAGCAGAAGTGCCAGCGATGCAAAATTAGTAGAAGCAGAGTCTATATTAAACAAAATAAAAGCGTTGGAATCTAAATTCAATTCAAAATAATGAAGAAATTAGTCCCAATATTAAATGAACGCGATACAAACCGGGTTATCGAAATGGCTTGGGAAGATCGAACACCATTTGAATCCATTTATTATCAGTTTGGTTACACTGAAGCTGAAGTAATCAAATTAATGCGAAAAACGCTTCGACTATCTAGCTTTAAGCTTTGGAGGAAGCGCGTTAATCAAGGCGTTAGTCTGAAACATCAAAAAAAACGATCGAGTGAGATAAGTAGGTTTAAATGCAGCCGTCAAAGGACAATTTCGAATAATTATATTTCAAAAAGATAAATTATGCGATTAACAGAGAAAAATATTAACGACTTAAACCGAGTCAAGAGATTAAATCTAATTAATGGGGTTTCTGGAATTAAATCTGCAAATCTAATAGGAACGTATTCAAGATCAAATACTAATCTAGCTATTATAAGTTCTGTGGTTCATATCGGAAGCGACCCTGCTTTATTGGGGTTCATCATGAGGCCATCTTCAGAAGTCAAAAGAGATACACTTAACAATATAGAAAGTAATGGATATTTCACGATAAATCATATTCATGAATCAATAATAGAAAAGGCTCATTATACTTCAGCAAAAATTGATTCAAAAATTTCCGAATTTGATGTTTGTAGCCTTACTGAAGAATATTTAGGCGATTTCCCCGCACCATTCGTCCAAGAATGTCATTTAAAAATGGGTCTTAAATTTGCAGAAAAGGTTGAAATAAAATCCAATGGAACCTCGATGATTATTGGAGAATTAAAAGAATTAATTATACCTGATGAGTGTATAGATGACCGAGGATACATTCGCCTAGATAGGATATTTACAGTTGGCATAGGAGGCTTAAACAGTTATTACAATTTAAAAAGAATAACAACTTTACCCTATGCAAGACCGAATGAAATTCCAAAATTTTAATTCAATTATTCAACTCAATTTAAGGAGCAAAATTCAACGAATTTATTTGATTTAGAGCTATTTTAGCACGTAATGACTAACTCAACTAATATTTGTATCCCATGTGGTTTATGCTGTGACGGAACCTTGATCGGATTTGTAAAGCTTGATACAAATGAAATACCACCGCTAAAAAAAGTGATGGACGTTGAAGATGAAAATGATATTAATATATTTCTTCAACCTTGCGAAAGCTTTTGTAAAACTTGTAAAATCTACTCTAAAAGACCTAAGAGTTGTGATAACTTTAAATGTCAATTATTGCATTCAGTGGAAAACAAACAACTGAAGTATGGAACTTCACTTAAAATCATTGAAGAAGTTAAAGAACGTAAAGCTTCAATTCAACAAGATTTAAATCAACTTCAATTCGAACTGAAATCAAAATCATTTTACTTCCAAATTGTAGAAGCCCAAAAACAATTGTCCAAGCAAGGATCGGAACTACAATTAACTAAAAGTGAAGAAATTCTTTCAACAAAAATTAAAGTACTTGATAATTTGATTTCAACTCATTTTGGAATTTCGATGAATTAGCAACATCCAGAATTTGGCGTACAGCTATTTCCTTCTTCGCTACTCTCCATTTGACTTAAAGATTCAAATGCTTCGAGAAAAACTTCTGCAGGTTGGGCACCACTAATTCCGTATTGATCATTAATTACAAAAAATGGAACCCCCGACACTCCACGTTGCTGATAATTCGAGATTTCATTTTGAACAGATTCAGCTATTTTTGAATTATTTATGATAGAATCTACTTTATCTGGATTCCAACCAAACTCTTTCGTTATTTTATATAACTCTTCGACATTGTTCAAATGCTTAGCCTCTTGAAAATAAGCAGATAATAACCGTTCTTTCAATTCTGCTCCAAAACCTTCCTCTCGGGCCACGTTGAGTAATTGGTGCATTTGTAGTGTATTAACAGCAAGCCAATTATCGCCAAAATCAAAGTCAATTCCAACTGTCTTACCCACTTCTGTTAGCCGATCTGTCATTTCTTGAACACCATCTGCACTTCCGAATTTTTTTCTTAAATAAGTATCTCTATTCATCCCTTCTTCACGCATAGATGGGTCCAATTGATAGGGATGCCATGTTACTGCAACTGGCGCTCCCTTCCACTGTCTTAAAGCCTCTTCAAATCTTCTCTTCCCTACGTAGCACCATGGGCAAGCTACATCTGAAATTACATTTACTTTAATAACCTCTATATTCATAAGGTGCATTTTATACTTTGACGGAATAAGGATCAAATTTATACAAAAATACCCTTGCTTAAGATCAATTAACAGGATTAACTACATTTGTTAGACAGAAGGATTCGATGAAGGAGAAAACAGAACGACAAATATTTCTAGATGAATTAAACGAAATAGTCAATTACACTGGAACTATTCTCCATGGCGATGAACTGTCGAAAGTTCGCATTCGTCAGTTAAAAAAATACTTTAACAAAACGTTTAACCTACTAAACAGGCTTGCTGTAATCAAAGGGAAAATAACAAATAATTCATTTAAGTATTGTTATGGAGGAAAGCAATTAGGACGAAAAGTGATGTTGGAGCTAGGAATTGTTGAACGAATAAAATCTGATAGCAAGAAAGCTACTTATGAACTTAAGGTTCGACCAGATGAAATTAATTTAGAATTGGTATCCAGGATAATTGTTGAGGTCTATCTTTTCAGGAATAATGTAGAGCGCTTATAAGGTTTTATAAAATTCGATGAAGTTTGACCAATTAAATCGCCATTGCTTTTGATTTCGACCCGTTGCTAAATAAACTACAAAAAAGTGTCTCACTTCTTTTACATTTGTAGCTATGTGGAAATATTTATACTTATTACTTTTCCCAATTATAACTCTTGGACAAGAACCAGCGCACAATGTGATTGGACGCGATGAGTTGGAAGATGTTTTTATAAGCTCTATAATCCAAGATAATAGAGCAAATATATGGCTTTCAACAAGCAATGGTCTTTACAAGTACAATGGCTATGAATTTAAAGAAATATACGCCGACAACATAGTTAACAAGTCTTTTTATGGTCTAACCACAGACAATCATGACCAAATTTTCTGTTATAATAAATCTGGTCAAATTTTAACCGTTGATCAAGATACAGTTTACGTTAAATATACTTTACCTGATAGCCTCTACGGGAACTTTTATTATATCGCTTTTGATAATTTAAATAACCTCATTGTTTCCGGAAAAGATTTTTATAAAATCTCTAACGGTTCAATTCAAACGATCCTTAATCAAGATTCTTTCCATGAGCATCCTATGCTAAAAAAGCCGAACGGAACACTCGAGTTTTATTCGAATTTAGATCATGATTTATACCATTATCGCGATAATAAATTAACCCGTCAACATGTCGACTTAAACTTTGGTGTAAGTGGTTTTTACTGCTCCATAGAATCAAATCACCATGAATACTTAGTCGCTGATGGTTCATCCGTTGTGTATAAACGAAATAAAAAAAAGTTTGAAAAAATTGATACCGGTATTGATAAAGCAACAGGTTGCTGGATCTTTACGGATCGTGATGACGATATCTGGACATTGTCAAACCAAAAAGGAGTATACTTTCATACAACAAATGAAAAATTATTCCAATTCAATCATAAACAATTATTTCCGTCTTACACTTTCACATGTAAACTTGAAGATCGCGACGGAAATATTTGGCTTGGCACTTTTGGGAAAGGTCTTGTACAAATATCCAATAAAGAAAACCAAATCATTAACAACGCTTCTTTACCCAATAATGACGAACTAAAATGTATTTCAAAAAATAACGAAGGAGATATTCTTATCGGTTCTATTAGTGGAAAAATTTATGAGTACGATAACAATGAAATAAAAGTTGTTGACAGCGTTCTAAACCGCATCGACGGAATTGAACACAACGCACTAAACAATCGTTTTTACTTTAATCGCGTTTCGTATGATTATCGAAAAAAAGAATATGATGAAACACCCTATACAGCAATTAGAAACATAGCAATAAACAAGGATAGCATTTCAGTTATTACTGCTTATACGCGTGTTTTTATTCAGGACCACACTAACGATAAGAGACATGAAGTTGATTTAGATGAGTTTGGATTTCCCAAAAGTGAATTTGGTTATGCTATAGCAGTGAATAGAATACAATCTGCAACTTACGATCCTCACAATAAAACGATATGGATTGGTGGAACTAAGAAACTTAAATTGATTACAAAAGATGGTGAGCATGAATTCATGTTAAACAAAAGAAGCATTGTTGCTTTGGATATGTTTTGGGTAGATCACTTACTATATATCTCGACAATAAATGAAGGGCTTCTAATTTTCAAAAATAATACGTTGATTAAACGCATTCGAGAAAAAGACGGATTGATTTCTTCTACAATAAATAGTATAAAACGTCAAGGAGACAAGCTATATTTCGCGTCCAAATTCGGCCTTCAAGAAATGAACATTGATAATTTTTCATTTCGAAATTTTAAAAATGCCAATGGAAGACAGTTAAAAATAAAAGACTTTGAAATTAAAAATGATGTGGCCTATGTTCTCCTTTCTCGTGGTTTACAAACAATTCAACTTAATTCTCAAAATCAAAAAATTTCACCTCCAATAATTGATTTCACTTCAATTCTGGTGAATAAAAAAGAACACCTGTTACACCCGTTCGCTTCCGTACCGTATAATCGAAACAGTATTTTATTCGAGTTTGCAGCGAAGACTTATAACAATAGAGAACAATTGATCTATAAATATCAAATAATTGGTTCTGAATCTGGTTGGGAAGAATTACCTTTTAATGAAAATAGTATAAGTGTTAATGGCCTTGACCATGGAGACTACACCTTATGCTTGTACGCCTTAGATTCTCAAAACCAAAAATCAAACGTTCTCTATTATTCTTTTTCTATTAATCAACCGATCTGGAGAGTTTGGTGGTTTTATGTTCTAATTAGTGCCATAGCTATTGGGTTCGTAATTCTTTTCTACCGGCGCAGATTGAAAATTCAGCAAAAGAAATCTGATCAACAAAATGAACTTAACGCATCAAGATTGACCGCGATCCAGTCTCAAATGAATCCTCATTTCATCTTTAACTCCTTGAATTCTATTCAAGATTTAGTGATGCAAGGTGACACTGAAAATTCATATACTTTTATTACTAAGTTTGCAAATCTAGTGCGAAAAACACTGAATTATTCAGATAAAGAATTCATTGAATTCGAACAAGAAATTCAGCTTCTTGAGTTATATTTGAGTTTGGAACGGCTTCGATTTTCTAACAATTTTGAATATAAAATCACCACACGAGATATTACAGACATTTTAATTCCTCCAATGTTAATTCAGCCCTTCATAGAAAATGCCCTAGTGCATGGACTACTTCATAAAGAAGGTATTAAGAAAATTGATATCAACTTTGAACTTAGAGAAACGCTAACTTGTTCAATAACTGACAATGGAGTTGGAAGAAAAAAGGCTAAAGAAATAAAAGAAAGACGAAAAAGTAAACATGAATCCTTCGCGGTTCGTGCGATAGAAAAACGCCTCGATATTTTAGAAAAAAAATTCGATTCTAAGTTTGGCTTTGAATATATTGATTTGATGAAAGGTGGAAAGGCTATTGGTACAACCGTCGTGATCAAAATCCCGATAAAACATTTATTTTAATCCATTTGTAAACTAGAAACTCTATTACTGAAACATTTTTTCTTCTTTCACTCTGAACTAGTAACTTAGATTTATGGATAAAATAAAAACTATTATAGTAGATGACGAGCAGAGTGCCAGAAACATTTTAAAAAATTTATTAAATCGCTTTTGCTCGGATATTGAATTAATGGCAATTTGCACAAATATCCCTGAGGCGGTAGAAGAAATCAAAAAACATAAACCTCTACTCGTATTTTTAGATATTGAAATGCCTAAATATGCGGGATATGAGATTGTTAATTTCTTTGATGAAGTAAATTTTGAAATAATCTTCGTAACGGCGTATGACAAATACGCTATAAAAGCTTTTGAAGTATCTGCTATGGACTATCTATTAAAACCAATTGAAATTGATCGACTCAAAAATTCTGTTGAACGCATAAAGAATAGAGTTTCATCCGCAAAACAAGACGTCAGTATTAATCATCTTAAAAACACGATTGAAACTAAGGAAATTTCTAGTATCGTTACAACGATGAACGGTTACAAATACGTCATTAACTTAGAGGACCTCATTGCCATCGAAGCTCAAGAATCGTATAGCTATATTTATACAAAGAAGAAAAAATATACCGCCTCTAAGAACTTGAAGCACTTTGAGCGGTTATTTGAAGAGAACCATAAGTTAATTCGCGTTCACAAATCATGGATTATCAACCTGGACAGGATGATTAACTACTCAAAAACAGATCTAGAAATCAATTTAGAACATAATCTAGTAGCAAAATTATCCAAGTACAAAAAAGCAGAATTTGAGCAAAGTATTCAAATGAAATAAGACTAAAACATCAACCCAAACTTAACCAGTTCTGACTCTCGATTACAATTTAATTTTTGCTTCAACTTCCTCACATGCGCACGGACTGTATGAATAGAAACACTAGATATTTGGGAAATTTCAGCAACTGTTTCCCCTTGCGCAAGGAACCTAAGAACTTCCCGCTCTTTCTTGGTTAGCTCATCATACAATTCAAAATTTTCATTCCTGAATCTTTCCTTTTTCAGCACTGAATCGAGCAGTAACACCGTTTCCTTAATATTCGATGAAGGCGAACTGATTTCAAAAGTGGACTGACCATTTTCTGTATTTGAAAGTGTCATTTCCAGCCTAGACAAATCATGAGTTTCTTGAACTTCAATCTTTTCAGATAAAAGCCAACCTATCGCCTCTTTTTCAGTTCCAAAATAGCGCGGTACGATAACAGAAATAGGTTCGTCAAATGACTTCATCACAGAGATGTCTTGGGCAATTTGTTTTCCAACTACAAAGGCACATTTCTTATTCCCATACCCAAAGCAAGGAATATTAACATGTTCTTCAATCCATTGAAACTCTTTTGAGCCTAATTCAAGACTAAAGAACTCTTGAATCCACATCGTTCTTCTAGGACGATATCTATCATAACATTCGGTATACTGCAACATAGAAATTTTAAAAACTTCCATTGTTAGTTGTTTCCCTTTTGTCCAAGTCTGGATAAAAAGACTTTTCTCTTTATCAAAGTTAATTGTTAAATATTCTCCAGCATAAACAGTTTTCAGCATATCTCTCTTCTAACTTAGATTCTCAATTTCAATACTCTAAATATAATCTGTAAAGTAACGTAAGATAAAAAATAGTCATTTTTGACTATTGACGCAACTGCTCAGTGCTCATATTTTTGTAGAAACTATTTACTATGAAATTAATATCTGTAATTGTCTTTATATTATTCACCTTTTTGACATTTGGTCAAGAACTGTCAACTTTAAATGACGCAGAGTTAACAAAGCTAAAAGCGAGTTATGTCAAAACAGAAGATTATAAAGCCGCTGGAAAAGTTCAAGAAGAAATAAAACGCAGGGCAGAACAAATTAGTAATGCAGAAAGAATAATTGAAGCAACCAAAGAACTTGAAACTGCTATTAGTAATGAAGATTATTCTAAATCTGCCGAGCTTAAACAGGAAATTGAAATAAGAAATAAACTTGAGGAAGCTGTAAAAAATGAAGATTATCAACTCGCAGCAAACTTAAAATCTGAATTAAACAGTAAAAAAGTTGAAGTTGAAAAAGCAACAAGAGCAAAAAATACTTCAACAAACACTCCTGTTGAAAAGGTTAAAAGTAGTCCTTCTAGAATAGTAACTGAATCCGGAATTTTACCTCCGGAAGCAGGCAAAGCCGTTGTATACATGACACGTGTGAGTGGATTAGGCTTTGCGGTTGATTTTAAATATTTTCTTGAAGATCAATTTATTGGTAAATCAAAAGGGGTAAGTTATATCAGATATGAAGTTGACCCTGGAAGTCATCTATTTTGGGCCGCAGGCGAGAATCAAAGTTTCATAACATTAGATGCTCAAGCAGGCAAAACTTACATTATTTATATTGATGTGAAAATGGGTGCTTTTAGTGCTCAAGTCAATTTGACAAAAGTCACTCCTTCAGAAGATGAGCGCATTAAGCGTGCTTTAGAAGTAATAAATAGTCACAAACCATCCGTCACTAGTCAGTCAGAGACAGATAAAATTGTTCTAAAACTTAATAAAAGAGGCTACGTTCAAAATAAACTTACCGCATATAACACTAAATGGAAAGGAACTAAGAACTATGAGCATATTGATGCTAATTCATTCATCCCAGAATCTAAATTGCACTAATTAATGATTAGAATAATTGTTTTAATTTTCGTGTCCCAAATAAGTTATGGGCAGTCAAGAGATACATTAGTAATTCAAAAAGAATTGAACACTGCGTTGGATCTTGAGGACTATCAATTGGCATCTATACTAAAAGAAGAGCTAACGCTAAAACGTAAAATATATAACGCAATTTCCAATGAGGATTACAACAAGGCTGATTCCCTTCAAAACCTTATTTCATCCTTATACAATGAAAAATTAGAACAAAAACCGACTCGTTCTATTGATTCAAACGAAGACAAACCTATGACTTCCAAGGGAGAGTATAGCGATGTTCCGGATTTAAAAACATATGATTTTTTTGCAGACTCAACAGGTAAGAAAAGAAGGTACGGCGGTCTTGATTTGACATCTGGATATTCATTAATCGACTTCGACGAACATGGTTTTTTCGTTTCTCTTAAGTGGCATTTTCAATGGTACGGTAGAAACTCACTTGAAAAACGAAATAGATTTGGAATACAATTAAATCACTTACAAGTCGGTTTCAGTCCACTTTACCCAATGCTTAACATCGCACCACTCAATATCGGATTTACAAATGTTACCAGGTTTTCAAAAAAAATAGGAATGGAATTCAACTTCACTGGAGGCACAACTTTTAATTATGATTACACCTCATGGATAGTTGGATTTAGAGGAAACCCTGAATTGAAATTTCGATTTACAGTCTTCACCTTTGGTTTAGATGCTGCCTATATGTGGGATTTTAATGATTATCACATCATTAATATTGGGACCTCTATAGGTATCACATTATAAAATAGTAACCAATTAAAATAAATAGATATGAAAAAAGTATTATTTGTCGCTTCTGTTCTGGGTATATTAGCTCTTCAATCTTGTAAAAAAACGTATTCTTGTGTTTGCTATTACAGTGATGGTACTTCAGAAACTACTACATTAAAAGGAGGCTCTATCTCAGAATTACAAGCAGAATGCTTAGATATTTGCGGATAACCCAGTACCGATGTATAAACCCTATACATCGGTTAAAACTAACCTTATGAAAGCTCTCCTCTTTATATCTTGCAATAAAAATAAACAATTAGATAATCCTACAGAAGTCAACAATTTTATGGGAATTGATAAACGGATCTGGAGAATAGACCGTTTCTAACAATAATTTAATTCTCACTACAACATCAGGCAATGAAAAAAGCATACGAAATAGGTGATTTAAATGAAGTTGTATTCGCTCAATTCTATTTCAACGGATATTATTCAGGTTTTGATGAATACTTACACTCTTTTATACAAATGGAAAATCAATATTGGATGGGGGAAGATCTAAAAACAACGAAATACAAGTCAGGTGAGAAGATTAATCAAAGAACTTGGAATGTTTCCTTATCCGAAAATCAAAATTGACTATTTACAATTTAATCCTGACCTTGAACTTTTGATACTTGGTTTAGCGTTTACAGATATTATCCAAATACACTATTCACACAGTAAACTTTTATGATCTAGTTAGTTCAGAAAGTTTAACGTCTTTGGAAAACCAAAGACGTTTTTTTATTCTGAAAAAAACAATCCACCCTTTAGGTTAATCAACTGATTTTCGAAGCCAGATTCTTTTAAAAACTGAATCGCTTGAGCACTTCTCATTCCTGCTTTGCAATAAACCACAATGGATTCATCATTCGGAATCTCTGAAATTCTATTAGGTAATTCATGCAATGGAACATGCATCCCTCCAATATTCTCCGATTCTCGCTCTAAATCTGTTCTTACATCTAATAACTGATATTTTGAACCAGAATTCTTAAGCTCAGTCAACGTAATTTCTGTAAGCTGTGGTATCCCACAAAGAATCTCGTAGTTATCTTCTAACTTATTGATTTCAATATCGTGATTCTTAGAAAAATTCAATACAGATTGGCTCAAAGACAATGCATCAAAGATTAACAGCTTACCTGATAATACGTTTCCTAGCCCACAAATCATTTTAATCACTTCATTGGCTTGCAACGAACCAATAATACCTGGTAATACACCAATAACACCAATCTCGGAACAGTTTGGAACCTCATTAGGGCCTGGAGCATTCGGATAAAGGCAACGGTATGTTGGTCCGTTCTCAAAATTGAACACAGAAACTTGACCTTCAAACTTAAAAATTGAACCAAAAACAACGGGTTTATTGGTTATCACTGCTGCATCATTTACTAAATATCGCGTTGGGAAATTATCACTCCCATCAACTATTATGTCATAAGCAGAAAACAATTCTACAGCATTAGATCGTGTCAACTCTTGCTCATATAGGTTGAACCAAACAAATGGATTCAATGCGGAAAGTCTTCTATGGGCAGCTTCTACCTTTGGACTTCCGATATCTGCTTGTTTGAATAAAACCTGCCTTTGTAAATTAGATTGGTCTACCGTGTCATGATCGACAATTCCAATTGTTCCAATACCAGCAGCCGTTAAATAGCTCAAAATTGGACAACCCAAACCTCCAGCACCGATTACTAAAACTTTTGTATTCTTCAATTTTTCTTGTCCAGCAACTCCAACCTCATCTAAAATGATGTGTCGACTATACTGCTTTTCTTCTTCTGGTGATAAAGACATAATTAACTATTAATAGGCTCCCAATTGTTTTCCCAGTCTTTCCAAACAACTTCTATCCCTTGCGCTTTTAGCATTTGAGCAATTGCTTCGGTAGATCGTTCATCTGAAATTTCAAATTGCTCCAACGATTGCGGCTCTACTGCATATCCCCCAGGATTAGTTTTCGATTCGGCGCTCATCGAAGTTACCCCTAAATTGACAATATTATCTCTAAAAATCTGACTTTCTCGTGTAGAAATAGATAATTCAACATCTTCATCTAATAATCTAAACGCACAAATGAGCTGCACTAAATCTGGGTCCGTCATTTCAACTTTTGGATCTAAACCACCGGTATGTGGCCTAAGACGAGGGAAAGATATCGAATATTTAGTTTTCCAATACCTCTTTTGAAGATACCTTAAATGAAGTGCTGTAAAAAAACTATCTGCTCTCCAGTCTTCCAATCCAAACAATGCTCCCAATCCAATTTTATGCACTCCGGCCTTTCCTAATCGATCAGGAGTGTCCAATCGATAATCAAAATTTGACTTCTTTCCTTTCGGATGATGCTTCTTATATTCATCGCGATGATACGTTTCCTGATAGACCAACACGGCATACAATCCATTTTTTATGAGCAACTCATATTCATCTTGATCAAGCGGTTGAACTTCAATGGTAACATTCGAAAATCGACTTCTAATCAACTTAATTGCATTGTTGATATAGTCAGTACCTACAGTTTTGTTCGCTTCTCCTGTAACCAATAAAATGTGATCGTATCCTTTTGCTTTTAGGAATTCAGCTTCTTTGATAATTTCCGCATCAGTTAAGGTTCTACGCGGAATTTTATTTGTTAAACTGAACCCACAATAGGTACAAATGTTTTGACATTCATTACTCAAATACATCGGGGCATACATTTGAATTGTATTACCGAAACGCTTTCTTGTTAATTGTCGACTCTTTTGAGCCATTTGTTCGATAAAAGACTTTCCTGCAGGAGAAATCAATGCCTTAAAATCTTCTAAATCACATTTCTCTGATGCCAATGCGGCACGAACATCGTCTTCCGTCTTTTCAAAAATACTAGCTAACGTATCGTCCCAATTATAGGTATCGAATACATGCTGAAAGGTTTCTGTGGTTGGCATTTGTCCTTTAGTAGTTAGCGATTGGCTAGTTGAATTGATAGAACTATATGGGTTTGATGAGTTTTTCATTGGTTTGGTGTTAGCAATTAGCTGTTGGCTATTGGCTATATGTTCAAAAAGCTTGTTAATGGGCTACTTGCCTCTGCATGATTACTTACCGGGGCTAACTTTGAATTGTAAGCCATTCTTCCTGCTTCCACAGCCATCTTGAATGCTTTCGCCATTGTTACAGGATCTTGAGAAACCGCAATCGCGGTATTAACTAAAACAGCATCTGCTCCAATTTCCATTGCATGTGAAGCGTGAGAAGGACTTCCTAACCCAGCATCTACAATAACAGGAACGTTACTTTGATCGATGATAATCTCTAAAAACTCTTCCGTTTTCAATCCTTTGTTTGTTCCGATAGGCGCACCCAATGGCATTACACATTGAACACCAACATCCTCCAACCGTTTACATAAGACCGGATCAGCATGGATATATGGCATTACCACAAAACCTTGTTTCACCAGTTCTTCTGCCGCCTTTAAGGTTTCAATAGGGTCTGGAAGTAAATACTTAGGATCTGGATGAATCTCCAATTTAATCCAATTTGTGTCCAAAGCCTCTCTTGAAAGTTGTGCAGCAAATACTGCTTCTTTTGCATCTCTTACACCCGAAGTGTTAGGCAACAGGTTAATTCTTGAATGATTCAAATGCCTTAAAATGTCATCTTGCTCATCATTCACATCAACACGTTTAAGTGCAACGGTAATTAACTCACTTTCTGACGCCAATAATGCATCCTTCATAAGTGCAGAAGAACTAAACTTCCCTGTACCTGTGAACAATCTTGAAGCGAATTCTTTATCCCCTATAATCAACTTATCATTTGTCATCATAATACCTGTTGTATTTGATTAATACGTTCTTTTAAATCTGACTTATTCGTCAGTAACCCTGAAACTGAAACTCCGTAAATCTCGGCGTCCATAATTGATTGAATGTCTTCAATTTGAATTCCTCCAATTGCATAAATTAGAATTGAAAGTCCTTTTGAATTCATGGCTTGTTGAATTTTCTGGAATCCTTCCAGTCCAACAATTGGATCTAAGCCCTTTTTAGTTTCTGTAAAGCGAAAGGGACCTAATCCAATGTAATCTACTTCAGCAGCAACAAGTCTTAAACAATCGTCTAGGGTATTTGCTGTGCCTCCAATAATTTTACCTTCAGCTAGTACTCTTGCCTCAACAGGAGATCTATCATTCTTTCCAAGGTGAATGCCATCTGCTCCAGATGCTATTGCGGCATCAATGTTGTCATTAACGATTAAAGTTGCTCCAAAACGATCACAAATTGACTTAGCCTTAATAGCAGTATCATTGTATTCATCTTGCGTAACTCCTTTCAATCTGAGCTGTACTAAACGGCATCCTGCTTCACATACTTTTTCAATATTTTGAAGGTGACTTTCGAGTGATTGTCCTTGTGATATGTAGTATAACTTTTCCATATTTTAAGAATGTAAGTAGTTAAAGAAATAAGAAGTTAAGTCTAGTTTTTGAGTAGACTCAACATTATTTTTAACTGTTTCCATTATCCTAGAGATTTTTTAATTGTTACGCAATAAGCGTTTAGCATTTTACTAACCTCTATCAATTGTTCCTTTTCCTTTGTAACATCCTTTTGATATCCTAAATCCTTTGTCAAGATTAAATAGTAACGACATTCTTCCAAGGATCCTTGAGTAATATTGTAAAATCGTAATTTGTCTTTAGTTCCTTGTTTCTTGTATCCTTCAGCAATCTTAGCAGCAATAGAAACGGCAGCACGCCTTAGCTGACTTGTTAATCCAAACTTCTCTTCTGAAGGGAAATTGTTTGTAAGCGCATATGTTGATAGAACAAATTCATGTGCTTTCTTCCAAACTAATAAATCTTCAAATGACGTTGTTTTTATCATACTAACTCTCTACTTATCTTCTATCCTTTAATTCTAACCTTCTATTTATGATACCCTAACAGGGATTTATTTGAGCTTAATAATTTCTCTGTATACATTTTACCTCTGTAACATGCTTTGATCAACGGGTAGTTTAAGGCTAAATATGATGTGACAGCAGAAGATAAAACACAACCACTCCCGTGCTTTTCAGAAACATTCCTCATCTTAGGATTGAAAACATATTTGTCACCGCCACTGATGTAAAGTTCATCTTGTCCAATGGCTTCTTCACGATGTCCACCTTTCAATAGAACACTCGTTGATTTTTGCATATGCGCAATCGTGTCCTCCACTTCCTTTTCAGGGTACAATGCTTTAATCTCATTATAATTAGGAGTTATCAGCGTAATCTTCGCTAGCAATTGATCCAGCTCATCGTTGTTCCCATCATGAAATTCAAAATTTGAACTTGCATGAAGCACTGGGTCTAAAACA
The DNA here is from genome assembly GCA_022447585.1 of Crocinitomicaceae bacterium. Classification (GTDB taxonomy): domain Bacteria; phylum Bacteroidota; class Bacteroidia; order Flavobacteriales_D; family Crocinitomicaceae; genus UBA4466. The sequence goes on from JAKVAR010000070.1 coordinate 74,044, forward strand.
ATGACCGCGTTTTTATTGAAGCTTAAAACGTGATCAACGACTTCATTTAAAACCTTCCAGTTTTCAACGATTCCAATTTTTACAAAGTCGATTTCAAAACGACCGAATAAAGCGGAAACCTGAGACTTAATCACCTCCATTGGTTGCCAATGACACCTGTGAAATTCATTATCGGTTTGAACAGTATTTGCAGTCTGCACAGCAAAACCATAACACTTTAGATTTTCAAATGTTTTCACATCTGCAGTTAAGCCAGCTCCATTTGTTGGATCAAAGCCAGCTATCGTTAATACGTTTGGTCTTGTCTTCATGTCCTACCCTTGAAATATTTCTGCGTGTTTATCTCGAATTCGCTTAAATGCTTTCACAGGATCTTCGGTATTCCAAACTCCTCCTAAAACACCTATGCCTTTAAAACCTAAATCACGTATTTGCTCAATTGTATCCACATTCACTCCGCCCATTCCAACAATCTTTTTCTGACTGTTTTGAACGTTAAAACCTCTCCCTTCATATCCATCTTTAGATATTGAAGTAAATATTGGACTCAACAAATGATAGTTGAATATTGTAGCGCATGACTCCAATTCATCGGTCTCATGGAATGAGCTGCTTATTGAGAATCCCTTCTTACGATAGCCTTCCACATAACACTCAAGCTCCGTATTTAAATCTCTTCGTTTTTGCTCTTGCAAGTGAATTCCTTTCACTTGAAATTCATCTGTAAGTTCATGGAATTGATGTAACACGACGTTCTTGTGATGCTTTGGATGAATTTTATTCAAGTAATCTCGGATTTCCTCCTTTGATTTTCCGGGTTTTCGCACCTGGAAAAAACACAACCCTTCTTCAAACAATTCATTTAGAATTTCTGTTTCACGATTTAAGTCTTGTTCCGATGCGATTAATGCAATCATCTTCAAACATGAGTTAGGGATTGTACCGACATCCTTTTTTCTAAAAAAAGATACAGGGGAAAGCCCGACCCGACGATGAAGTCGGGGAACTTTCAAATCCTACAAATAAACTTCGCTTCCTTTCTCCTTAAACTCTTTAGATTTCTCTTCCATTCCTTTCGCGAAAACCTCATCTCCCTCAACTCTATTCTCAGCTGCGAAATCACGTACTTCTTGCGAAATTTTCATAGAACAGAATTTTGGTCCACACATGGAACAGAAATGCGCAATCTTCGCTCCTTCAGCCGGCAATGTCTCATCGTGATATTCTCTCGCCAATTCTGGGTCAAGCGATAAGTTGAATTGATCCATCCACCTGAACTCAAAACGAGCTTTACTTAACGCATCATCTCTATGTTGCGCTCCTGGATGACCTTTTGCTAAATCGGCAGCATGTGCAGCTAATTTATAAGTTACAACACCAGTTCTAACATCATCTCTATTCGGTAAACCTAAGTGTTCTTTTGGGGTTACATAACATAGCATCGAAGTTCCATACCACCCCGCCATTGCCGCCCCAATAGCACTTGATATATGGTCATAACCAGGAGAAATATCTGTTACTAATGGACCGAGTACGTAGAAAGGAGCTTCTGAACATTCTTCCATTTGCTTTCTGACATTAAATTCAATTTGGTCCATTGGTACATGACCAGGGCCCTCAACCATTACTTGAACATTATGTTCCCATGCTCTTCGAGTGAGCTCGCCTAAGGTCTTCAATTCAGCTAGCTGAGCATCATCAGAAGCATCATGCAAACATCCAGGCCTTAATGAATCTCCTAGAGAAAAAGTACAATCATATTTCTTAAAAATCTCACAAATGTCATCAAATCTTGTGTAAAGAGGGTTTTGTTTAAAATGATGTAACATCCATTGGGCTAAAATACCTCCCCCCCTACTGACAATTCCAGTAATTCTTCCTTTGACTTTCGGCAAATGCTCTATTAATAGCCCAGCATGTATGGTTTGATAATCTACACCCTGCTGACAATGTTTTTCAATAATATGAAGAAAATCGTCTTCAGTTAATCTATCTATTGAACCATGTACACTTTCTAATGCTTGATAGACAGGAACTGTTCCAATAGGGACAGGAGACTCATGAATTATTGCTTGCCGAACTTCATCTAAATTTACTCCTCCTGTAGAAAGATCCATAACCGTATCAGCGCCATATTTAACTGCCAGTTTTAGCTTCTCAACTTCTTCATTGATATCACTTGCATTAGGGGAAGCACCAATATTGGCATTAACTTTGCATCTTGAAGCAATGCCTATTGACATTGGCTCAAGATTCAAATGATTAATATTAGCTGGAATAATTAATCTGCCTCTTGCCACTTCTTCCATTATTAAAGAAGAAGGAAGATTCTCTTTTTTAGCAACAAAATCCATTTCTTCAGTGATATATCCGTTTCTCGCAAAGTTCATTTGAGTTACATTGTCTTTCCCAATGCGAGGCTTAATCCACGAACTTCTCATAATTTACAAATTTTTTAAAAGTGTTATTACTAAAGTTTGATCAAATCTTCACTTCCCTGAATCAAGTTTAATGATTCAGGTTCAAAGGGTATGATCTCAGCTAAGTTAAAATTCTTAGCACCCCTAGTATTAATATTATTAATAGCTCTTTTCTAAAAAATAGTCATCTCATGTTGTGTAAAAATAAATAAAATGATTTTATTTAGCTTTTTGATAAGACTTTATCTTTTTTAGAATATTTTTCCTATCCAATTGTCTGCTTATACCCCTCTCCAAAATAATTACAACTCCCATTACGCCAATAGGTAAATAAAAAATCTTCCTAGAATTGTCCTTAAAGATCAATCCGATAGCAGATATTAGAATCATAAAAGGAGCCACAAAAGATAAAATAAATCTTTTATTAATATTCATGTGCCAATTGTATTAATTTTTGCATTGTTTAATTTTACTATGGATTCTGTGATCACTTTAATTCCAATAGCAATAGCTCTTTCATCTGGATCAAATTTAGAACTATGAAG
>JAKVAR010000071.1 GCA_022447585.1 Crocinitomicaceae bacterium
TTTTGCAAGTTGGAGAAACCGGTTCTCTAAAGAATTCTGCAAAAATATTAGTGATAAAAACTGACCAACAGGGTGAATTAATTTGGAAAAAGGAATTCTCAGATGGAACTATCAATCTTGGAAATTCGGCTATTGAAGTAAATGATGGTTATATCGTTTGTGGAGCAAAAGGAGATGACAGTTTCATTGCAAAACTTCAAAAATCAACAGGTTCAATTCTTTTTGAAAATACAATTGAAAATGGAGGAAGTGATGCTTTTGAGCATCTCATTGTGATGAATGACCAAATTATTACTGTAGGTTATCGAAACGCCGAAGACAATTTGAATACATTTTTCACGGAAGGAGAAGGATTCTTCTCCTTTTTAGATCTAGAAGGGAACCTAATACAAGGGCTGAGCTTAAGTTCTGAACTTGCTCATTGTTATCGTATTGAACAATTTAATGGAAACCTATTTGTTTCCGGACTTACGGAAAATGCAAGTGATTATGGACTTTTGAAATTAGATTCGACAGGAAATATTCTTTGGTCAAAGAGATATGGTGGCTCTGACAGTGATCATTGTTTTGGAATGGATATTAGCAGTGATGGTTCTATATTTTTAACAGGTCATACCTTATCGGGCAGCGAGAATTGGGACACATATACTGTTAAAATTTCAAATGATGGAGATCTTCTGTGGGAATCTGTAAATGGCAACCCCAGAGGTTTCAAACCTAAGTTCATCCATGATGAGGCTTGGGGGATCAAAGCAACAACTGATGGAGGTTGTATTCTAGTAGCAGGGACGGGAGACGAGTATGGAAGATATAAAAGGAAATGTGGAAATGATGGTGACAATTCAAACACCTGGCATGTTTATCTCGTAAAATTAGATAACTACGGTGATGTTGAATGGCAGCAGACTTATGGCCAGATCAAATCTGATTGGGCTGGAGAAGACATAGACTTGACCGCTGATGGTGGAGCTATTATTGCTGTTGACAACGGTGAATTTGGTTTTTTAAAGATCTCTCCATTTTAATAATAAAAACTGCACCTAACAATTAGGTAAAAATCACGGCTTACGCTGCTCGGCATCAATGCCTAATTTTACTCAAGCGCTCTCTCACGTTTGCGTGCTCATTGGCAGGGTAGCCTACTCACGGGCGGACGCTCCCAAGGTCAGGGGTTTGGCCTACGCATTTCGCACAGTAATTTAGGCCGTCGCACTTTTTTCCATCTTCTTCTAAATTCCCTAACTTTAGCCAAACGTTAGCTACAATCGATCCGAAATATCGAGCTTCGTACCTCTAGCCCAATCTTCCGGAACGACTTCACTCCGTTGCGACTTCGGTGGTGAGTAAGAAAAATTCCATTGCGCTCGAAATCACTGGCTACCAATATTTCTGTTGGACAATATGTCCTTTTTTCGTATCTTTAATTTATGAATTTATAATCTTCAAAAATCGAACTAGCAAAATTGATTTTAAACCTTGAAAACCCAAAAGTTATTGAGAAAATCAAAAAACTTTTACAAAAAGAAACCAAGGAGAGTCGTGTTGAATTAACTGAATACGAAAAAAAGGAAATCAATCTAGCGCTGAAATCTTTGGATCAAGGAAATAGGATTTCGTTCGATGACTTCTTGAAGAAAGTTTCATGAAAAACTATCTAGTTTATTTATCAACCATTGCAGAATTCAAATTAGTTAAAGTTCTTGAATATATTTTACAAGAATTCGGTTTGGCGGCGAGAGAAAAGTTTCTCAAAAAGTTCAAGGAAAATATTAAAAAATCAGTTCAAATCCTCTTTCGTGTCCAGAATCAGAATTAGATGGTATCTATAAAAATGTTGTTACAAAACAGACCTCATTCTATTATCGAATATTGAATCAAGAAATTGAAATAGTTACAATTACTGATAATCGACAAAATCCAAAGTCCATTTATAAAGAGCTT
>JAKVAR010000072.1 GCA_022447585.1 Crocinitomicaceae bacterium
TGATAAATCCAAAACTATTCAGTTTGTGGATTGGCTTCATCTTAAAACTGATATTGGAAAGGGTAAAATATCAGATTACTTGGGTTTAGGAAGAAAAACACTCTCTCATTGGAACAGAGAAGTTCAGCATAGATGTCATTCTTCAGTTTTTAAGAAGTGCCTCATTAAAAATCCTAATCAAGCTACTACGAGTGAGGTTAATGTTATTAAAGAGCTATTGTCTGATCCTTCAAAAGCGCATTGGGGGATTCCTTCCATTCAGGGGTGGGCAGTTAAAAAGAAGCTTTGTTTTCTTTCTGTTTCTTCCTGGTACAATTACAATAGGTTACTCAAAATTCGGGCTTCTATTTCGAGATTTAAGAAAACCAAATTCTCTCCGCTTAGAGCAAAATTCGTAAATGAGATATGGCATGCCGACATAACCCTTTTTACAACCTTAGATGGGATTAGAAATTACATTTATACCGTAAAAGATAATTTTTCACGAAAGACCTTACTTTGGAAAGTGGCGACTTCGGTATCCGCTCAAATTAGATTAGAGACTATTCAAGAGGCCTTGAATTTTGCTTTTCCTAATGGTGAGGGTGAAATTAGATTGGTAACTGATGGTGGGCCTGAGAATGATAATTTAACGATCAAGGAATTTATAGATTCTTCTCAAATTAGTATTAATCATCAAATTGCCCTAAAAGATATTGTGCAGTCTAATTCTATGGTGGAGGCTTCTTACCGTTGTTTGAAAACTCACTTTCTATATGGTAAAAAGATTGCCAATACGGAGGAATTGATTAAATACATTGACTTCTATTTTCATGATCATGATTTTATTCGGCCTCATTCTGCGCATAAGATATATACGCCTGACGAAGTGTATAATGGTGCCGACCCTAAGATTTCTTTACGTGAGGTGTTTCGTGAGGCTGGGGTGAGAAGGAGAGAAGTGAATAAGAGTAGTGGGTGTGGGGTATGTTGAGGGATTGGAATTGGTAATTGAAAGGTCAATTAAGGTGGTAATGTATTCTATTTAGTTATTGGTTGACGATACACACGCGTGGGGACACGCGCGCGAGTCTATTACACATAAAAAACTCAGTCTTTTAAGTGTAATTCTTACAAAATTTTACAATTCGATATAACGAATGTGTTGTCGTACAATTAGTTACAATTTGCTGCGTGTAATGGAATTTGGCAGCGTGCGTGGACTGGGCGCCCCACCAGCCGGGATTACAAATCCCTCCTCCTTTGGTTTGTTCCGCAGGATTACAAATCCAGCGGAGCGGGGCAGATAAAAAGCATTACATTTAATACCTTAGCTAAAAACAATTTTCTTTGGTAAAACCTACCATATAATCAATCCTATATTCTCCCTCTTCACTTAGAATTTTAATGAGGTACTCAGAGCTTTCTAGTAATGTCCAATGCCAGTAATAGTATATAGTATCTTCTTCTATATCTAACCGATAATCAACCATTTCAGTAAATTTCTTATTGTCTTCGGGGTAATCTTGACAGTTGCACCAAGGACTACCATGAGTAAAAAATTCTGGTATATCGCCAACATAATATTTTTCTGCACCAACAGTTATACGATTATCAATTTCGGTGTAAATACTCCTGTAATGATCAATAAATGCCTCAGTAAAAAAACCTTTGGATTTCATGTCATTAGTAATCAAATCAATTTCATCAAAATCAACTCCAGTGTAAATGTCATCTTGTCTAACAAAGGGAAATAGTTTTATTTCGTCATCTCCCAATAAAACCCAATCATACAAAGAGTTCAGCAACGTGTTTACACGAGAAGAATCAACATTCATAGATATTTCGCTTTCATTATCATCAACAGATATTATCGAATCTGCCGATTGCAGTTCCTCAACATGATTTTCACCAATGTTGGTTACAGATTTATCATTCCCACAACCCAACACAAAAAGCAATGATGCCAAACTTAAAATTCTAACTTGTATAAAGTTCATATAGCATATAAATAATTAACAATTACCTGCGCCAATAAGTAACAGGAACATTTTTGTTAGCACGGTATATCTGAACACTTTCTCCTTGATGAAAGTCGGACACCCATTCAGTACCGTTCCACATAGCTATATGACCATGTGCAGAATGAGAACCCCTGTCCAAGATATACACATCACCAATAACAGGCTTATAATTCACAGGGCTAACCTGTTCAAAACCTCTTGTTGGTAAAAAGTCAACATAGTCTGCAGCAGAACCAGGCCTGCCAGTCGTTGTAATACCTCCAGCCTCAAAGCCTTTACGAACGTATTTAGCACACGCCCCCTGCGAAGATTCACATGCGTTTTGAGTTACATATTGGGTGGCTGCCAATATATCATACACTTGATCTTGTTCAGGCAATGTTAAATCAACTCTAATAAAACCTCCAAAACTGAAAGGGTCAGAAATTTCACCTTCAAAGTCAACATCATTACCATAATAATCATCTATAGCAGCTTCCTTTTCAAATGAAGTTACTTGAAATTCTTTCATTAAGATTCCAAATTTATACTCATCAGGATTTTCCATATCTAAAAGACCTGATTTACCTCTAGACCACATTTCCATAATTCTATCAGGGTCACCTCCTGCAGCCTCACTCATCATTCCGAATACATCATCTAAATGAGAATCCATTTGGGCTACCGTTTGACCTCCAAAACCTACATGATCTGCATAAGGTTGGCTGTAAACAGAAGAATCAGCACCATTAACATCAACAAACCATATAGGATTGTTCGCAAAAGCTGCGTAAGGGCTTTCATGTTCTTTAACGACTGGATCAATACTTAGCCATCTACCTAGCCTTGAATCATATTGTCTAAACTCAGTTGTATAGCTGTTTCGTTCACCTTTTATTTCGTCATCTGCTTCGTAACCCTGAAATCCATAACGGTAAGTGGTCGCGTTATTTTTTGATAAAGCGCTGACCATTGAAAAACCTGAATTTTTCTGTGTTCTGTTCTGGGTTAACATACATATCAAAAGTACTGATTATGCTTGCAATTACCTAGCTTTTGGTCTGCAAAATTATCGACAAAAAAAAGACCTCATTTTTCAATAAAGTCTTCTTAGTGTATTGTTAGTGTATTGTTAGTGTATAAGAAATATACTTCAACACATAATTAGTAGCACTACTCTTCAGAAATTTTCTGTTTGCCTTTTGTTGTGAGGACATATTTCTGGTTTTTATTATTTGGTGTATCAGGTAAGGTCATTCTTATCAAACCTAAATCAATTAATGGCAAAACGTTATTCCTGTAATTTCTAGTATCATTTGTTAACCCAAGATGCTCTAAAATTTCAGACCTACTTCTAGGTTTCTCAGAACAAAATTTTAAAACGGTCATACTTCTTTCACTAATATGAACTTCACCGTCAAAACTGCTATAAGTTTCATCAACCCTCTTCGCTTTTCTTTTGAATATTATTGAAAACCAATTATTGCTTATTTCAAACTCCGCCTTTGGTAAATCAGCCGCTATTAATTCCTCATCAATTCTAAGAAGACCAGTACCTAACTTCTCTATAAAATCTGCTCGATGCAAAATATTAACAATGTTAGGGTTTCTATGAACGCTTTTCTTGCCTAAATCATCAACCGTCATCCCTTTAGCAAGACCTCCAAAATTGGTTATTGATACTCTATCATCAAATACTTCAACCTGAATATGAGTTCCTCTATGTACATAATCTCGGTGAGCAATTGCATTAACTACGGCCTCTCTTAAGGCCTGGAATGGAATCTCCCAAACTTCTATCCTTTGCGGATTTCCTGATTCAAATTTAAAGGCTACATCAAGGGATCTTCTCAAGAATGCCATAGTCTCATCAACATTCTTCATTATATCAAAATCCATATCCTTTTGATCTTCAATATCAACCTTGATATTCCCCTTATAGCGAGCGCATTGAATAATCGCATGACGATGAAAAAAGCTTGGGTCCTTTGTAAAGAATAGTACTCCTGTGTTATTTAAAACTGGTTTATCATCAACAAACTTCAATAATCCCAGGTTATGTAAAGCATCTTTATCAGATAGTACTTGTCGCTTTCCAGCTCTATCAAAAAACAACCTTAATAAGTTAGGATCAAAATATTTATCGAATTCTAAATCAGGACAAAGTACGTCATCAAAACTGAATCTTTGGGCGTCAAAAAACATATCATATATTTCTTGAGTAGTTCGCTTATTTGAACTCGCACCATCTCTTGAATAAAAACCACTAGTACATCTATAAGGTTTGTTCTGTCCTTCTCCAATTCTAACTACAAGCACATTCGGCTCTTCGTCAACTGATTCAATGGTAATTTCAACTGCTGGATCACAGTTTCGTGCGTGATCTTGAATCTTAGATCTATCATCATTCCCTAAAGCTTTATTCTTGATATTACCGTCATCATCGACACCAATCAAAACGATTCCTCCCTTAGCATTTGCAAAAGCAACAATTTCTTTTGCTAAACCAGTATTTACTGATTCTTTAAACTCAAGATGGAATCCTTCACCTTGTTCAATTAGTGCTTGTAGCTCGATTTTTTTCATCTAAACAAATGTATTATTTATTCAATTACAAAAAGATCGATTCATGGAGTTTCGTCATCACATCCCTTTGCTCATCTGTATTCGCTCTCACATACTTCTGCGTTGAGCTTGGGTATTTATGACCTGCCATAATCTGAACGTCTTCTAGCTTAAATCCTCTCTCATTAATCCAATAGCTGATGACGCTCTTTCTAATATTTGCCGGAGACATCTCTCGCTCAAATGCTCCAGCCATTCCATTGATAAAAGCATGGATGCTATCAACGGTTATAGGTACTCCCCTCATAGTTAATATTAACCGATCTGTTTGAACTTTCATTAAGTTTTCACGCTCTTCGTTCATATAGTTCAACATCGGTTCCATTTGGGATGACTTCAATTCGATGGTTCTTGAAAGTCTGTTTCTATTTCCTCTGATAAAGACAGTTCCATCTTTTATATCTTGAACTCTAATGTTTGCCAGTTCTCCACTCGTGACTCCCTGGTAAATCAATAGTCCAATAATCACCTTGTCTCTATTCAATAGGTTCTTGTACCTGTTCTCTTTAAGGGTGAATAGTAGTTCCATTTCTTCCATGCTCAGTAATCCGCCAAAATTGATTCCTGAAGGTCGTTTTTCGGTGATGTAAAAACTCTTACATGGATGAAAAGGTATCATCTTTCTATACAGTAAAAAGTCATAATAAACTTTTAAAGCTGCTAGAATTACTTTTCGGTAATTGACTTTGTTTCCCTTTGTCTTAAGGTCATAGAAGTAGGCTTCTATTTCTTTTAGGGAAAAGTTATCTGCTCCGGGGAATTGTCTTAAAAATCGCTTGATTAAGTGCAAATAGCTTTTTCCTGTTTGCTCTGTCAAATACTCGAATAAATAATCTTCAAGTTCATTATAGAATTTAAATGTTTTCATATCTGATACTTGTTTTTCTGTTTTCTTCTCTTTGCATAAAGGCTGGTTGTATCTACCATGCTATGTCCTAGAAACACTTTGACATATTCAAAACTCTCTCCTGAATTCACCAAATGTGTTGCGATACTATGTCTTAAACAATGCAGGGTGATGTTCTTCTCAATGATGGACTGATCTTTTGTTTTTGCTATTACGCTTTTCAAGCGCTTATTCATGATCTCGCCACTTAGTTTATCTCCTAAATCATTGAGTAAAAAGTATCGTGTTCTTTTCCCTCTTTTGGAGAGGATTTCTAAACGATGGTAGTTATACTTCTTTAGCACTTGTAAGAAGAAATTACTGATGGGAACGGAGCGGGTCTTATTGTTCTTTGATTCGATTATTGTCAACACGCCTTTTCTAAAATCGATATCATTGTCTTTCAAACTCTCTAACTCCATTCTCCTTAATCCACATCCATAGGCCAGTGCAATGATGCTTTTGTCTATGAGTGAA
>JAKVAR010000073.1 GCA_022447585.1 Crocinitomicaceae bacterium
AGAAGGCCAAGATGAAGTTAAACAAAACGCAGAGACTATAGAACAACAAGTAGTTGAAACTGAAGCCTATGCTCAAGCTGCTAATCAAGAAGTTATTACTCAAAATGTCTTGAAACAGATGGCTTTTCAACAGACTAAGCAAGCTGTCATCATGCAGTTAACGCAACAAGAACTGAGTGATTTAAACTTCAAACAAGACGTTAACAATATGGTGTTATCCAATGTTTCCAAGACTCTTGATAAAGGAGAACGCTCTCAGGAGGAAGAAAGGGCTGCACAAGCTCGTTCTCAACAAGAAATTCTCGGTTACATGAGACTTTATTAGCAATTAACAATTAACAATTAACAATTAACAATGGAGAATTGTTAATTACAAAATAAGAAAAAAGGGGATTAGATTAAGTGAGACCACGACAACAACGAGAACAACTAACCAAATATTTTTTAAGAGTCGGATTATTTTTCGTCGTTGGTTCGTGGATTTCCTCTCCTTTTTTAGTTGGACAAAGAGTTGTTGCTCAAACTAATAATTCCTCTGTTAATGTTCTTAATCAAGGTATCCAAAGTCAACAAATTGTTTCTCAGAATTTAGACACAATGTGGAACGATGTTCTTAATTCTGGTGTTTGGGATGCAATGGTTTGGGTAGGTACTCTTTTTACTGTAGCATTATTGACTATTTGGGTTTCTAAGGTGTTACGAGATTCTTTGAATAATGAATTATCTGTTGATTATTTAACTTCTTTTGTTTGGTTATTTTTAGTGCTACTCTTACTGATAAATAATGGAGCTAATCTACGTAATACGGTTTTAGGACTCAGAGAACTAATAAACTTAACCAATGAGGAAGTTTTAGCTGTTCAAGTAGGTAGTTTAACTTTAGAAGAATCTTTTAATAATGTTGTTCAATCTGCTAATTTTAACAGTTGGGTGCAACAGAAAACCATAGAATGTGAGAGTTTACCCGATAAAACTGCCAAAGCAAAATGTAACCAAGACTTGACCCAAGAAATTCAGAATAACGAAAATGCACTCAAACAACAAAACCCCAACTTTTTATCTGGTCAATGGATAGCAAATGCTGTGGGTGACGCATTTCAACGGGGTCTGGAAATTATGCTCTTTGGTGTAGGTATTGCTTTCCAATGGTTAGTAGAAATTACTCTTTTGTTAACGGCTTTAATTTCTCCTTTGGCTGTAGCTGGTAGTTTACTTCCTTTACAACAACGACCTTTATTTACTTGGTTATTGGGTTTTTATTCTGTGGGTTTATGTAAACTTTTTTACAACATTATTGTTGGCTTAGTTGCCCATATTCTTAGTAATAATACTCCATCAGGAAATCCTAGTGGTGGCACCATTATCATTGCGATCTCTGTGGGTATCTTATCACCCATTTTAGCTGTGGGATTGGCTGCTGGTGGTGGCATGGCTACCTTCATGAGTCTGGGTAGTTTGATGGCGCAAGCTGGTGGGGTAGTTGGGGGTTTCGGGTCGGGATTGACTGGAAAGGGGCTAGGAATGGCAGGAAGGGCGGCTACACCGGCACTGCAACAGGGTGCCAGAGGAGTAGCTAATGCTGCTAACGCCAACTTCAGAAGTGGTTATGGGGCTGCTAGGGGACGACCTCGTTATTCTTCTAGCGGTGGTTCATCTGGTGGTGGTTCTCCTCCTTTACCTCAACGTCCATCTCCCCCTCTGACAATTAACAATTAACAATTAACAATTATGAAGTCTCGATTAATTCAAGAAAAAAAGTTATTTGGAAAAGACATTTCTTTACCCAGTGCTTACGGTAGTACCGTTCTACTTTGTTTGGGGGTATCTGTTGGCACCATTGTCTTACAAATAGGGGTATTAATTGGCATC
>JAKVAR010000074.1 GCA_022447585.1 Crocinitomicaceae bacterium
CCGTTGGCCATAATAATTAAACCACTACTTATGATAAAGCGAATTTTCAAATGGGTACTTAGAATTTTAATCGTTTTAATTATTGGAATTCTGATTTATGGTACAATTAGGCAATCGAACTTTGATTCTGAAGTCGAAAATGAATTTCAACCAACAGGAAAATTCTCTGATATTGGTGAAAATAAAATCCATTACAAATATTTAGATAAAGGTGAGTTTAGTTTTGTTTTAATAGCTGGACTTGGAGAATCAATGCATACTTGGTCTAAAATAGCCAATGAATTAAATGACAGAGGTCGAGTATTTATGTATGATAGGTCTGGTTTAGGCTTTAGTGAAGAAGGTGTTTTACCAAGATCGATTGACAATGTGAGCATAGAATTGAATACGATTCTTGAAAAAGAAAACATTCCAAGCCCATATATTTTAATTGGTCATTCAGCGGGTGGCTTTATTGCAAGATACTATGCTAAAAAATATCCAAATGAAGTCCTAGGATTATACCTCATTGATCCTTATCAGGGTGATGTAGGTTTTGATGACGATAATCCTAACGAATGGCCATTATCATTTAAAATGATGAATTGGTCATTTCGAAATATGTCCTGGAGTGGAATACCATATTATTTACTTCCAAATCCGCCCCACCCAACTTATAAAACTTCAAAAGCCATTAAAACTTATGGGTTGGAGGCTTATGCGGAAAAAATTTCCTTAGCACAGTTTCAAAAGCTTGACGAAATTGGAAAGGATATGCCCTTATATTTATTGAGTGCTGATAATAAAAGTGATAAGTTTAACGAGTTAAATACAGAATGGCATAAACAGATGTTTGATAAATATTCTAATGATATAAATACATTTATTTTGATTGAAAGCGGGCATCATATCCATATAGAGAAGCCGGAAATATTTCTTAATTCGTTAGATGAATTTATCACCAAATTAAACGCTAACTAATTACTATGGCCAACAATGTATAACCGCAATTACGGCGGATTCGACTACGTCCGAATCCACTCGGAATTGCTAAATACAATGCTTAAGCGTAAACCCTAACTTTAAACCCGTAACTGACGGTTATAAGAACCGTTCTCTCTCATTAAAAAAATGAAAAACCCATATGGCAAAATGGTTTAAAAAAATAATATCAAATTTTAGAGCAAATAGAATTACTCTTACAAAAATCCGAGAGGCATATTTAATCAGAGATTCCAAATTCTTGATTAATGCATATAAATACGGTCACAATCACTTAAAAAGAACTGCTGTTGGATATATTGGAGAAATAAATAATCAAGAGAATTATAATTTTCTAATCAATGAAATGCAATTGGTACAAGAGGTGAAATTGAAATCATATATCTATTTGTCAATAATGAATTTGGCTTTAAACGAATCAATTATAATTACAGATGACGAATCAGAATATTTAAATCAGAATTTAGACTTGCTTGAGAATATCGGGTATGTCACAACGCAGCCAAAAGATAAAAAACCTAAACAAACACCAATAACCTTTAGAAATAGATTGAAAGACCATCTTGGAATACTTGAACAAATGAAGAAAGATTTTGAAACTTACTAAAGAAGAAAACGAGAGAGAACAAAGTGTAAAAAGGCAATATGGGCTATGCGCCCATACTGCGTTTACACCAGACCGTTGTGCCTAATTTTAGGGTGAATGACTACCAAAAATGATAAAGGTAAGAATGGGGAAGAACTTTCTGTAGTGCGTCAGGATCATTCAGATTTACAGCTCTAGCGATTTGGATTTAGTGACGATTGGGAGCAATAGTTGATTCTTTGCGTCGGAGAAACTAGTGGCGTGAAATTCCACACCTAGAATTAGATCTGAGATCTGATCGAATCTTGACCGAAGATAAACTCTCTGGAGATTTGTAGATCGCTAAACATTTAGGGAAATATAAATCTAGACTTTAAAAATTAATGTAAATTGAGGGAAACTGTTTGAAAATAGCAGTTGTAACTATGTGGAGATCGTAAAAATAGCATTAGAAAAATTAGTTTTACGAAATTAATTTGTACTATTGAAACTTATAGATCTCGGGGGGTATCCGAAAAGAGGATTAAAAATAAAAAACTAGGCACAACAAAAGCTATGACGACCATGCTGGCTACACGCCATCACGCCGCATAGCTCGACCGTTATAGCCAATTATATAAAAATGAGATACATCATACTGACAATATCAATTATTATCTCGTTAGGATTTCAAATTTCAAATTCTGATAAATCGGAAATTGAGAATTTGTATGCTGAAGCTTTAAATCACAGATTTGACTTGTTACTTTCAAGCGGATATAAATACATTGAAATTAACGAGATGACATCTCAAGTGAAAGATAAAATCCCCACAAATAGCATTTACAAATTTCTTAACAATGAAGAACTAATTAAACTTGCACTAAGGGAGAAGAGGGATTTAAATGTTTATCGAATGACTCACAGAGAAATCTCGAATGATACAATCGATATAAATTTTAGTCATTTAAGACTATCTGCAAAGAAAAAAGTCCATTGGAACAAGGGGCTGAAATTTAAGAAGGCTGAATTTAGGTTGAGTTGTGGAGGAACAGATGTTTACGAACCAGATTTCAGGTTTGTCAAACAGACAAAAACAGACGACTGGAAATTGGTGAAGAATAAGTTTGTACTTGAAGAAAAATAGAAAATGGCTATAACAATGTACATGACGATCATGCGCCTAACGTCGCACGCCGCATGTACTCACCGTTGTGCGACATCACTAGCCAAAACCACATGAATTAAAACGTAAATAATTGAAAACAAAGCAATTATGAAAACTAAAATCTATCTATTTTTTCTTGCGACAATGATTATTAGTTGTTTGAATAATGATGAAACTAATATTTTGGAATATAATCCTGATCAATTAGAAAACCTAAATCTTGATTCAATAAAAGTTATTGATGAAGAGGATTTTGCCTTTAAAACAAATCAAACTCCAAAGTTAAATCTGCTTTCATTAGAAGTAATTGATAACCTCATTCAATATGATTTCTACAAAACTGAACAAGTAACTGGATATATGGAATATATGTCTGTTAAGGTATTAGTTGCTATTCCAAGGGCATTTAATAAAGAAATAATAAAATTAGAATCACCAACATTTAGAACCTTAAATCATTCATTTTTAGAGTTATTTAAAAATATTGAGTTTGAATCACTTCAAGAATTAAATAGTGGAATATCGGAAATATCCAATATATTTAAGGAGATTACTTACAATGGAGAAATAAGAAATCAGTTTAAAGATGAAAAAATTATTGTTAATGAATTGATGCATAATGGTAGATCATTGATAAAACTAAAATTCGAAATTGAGGGTAAAAGGCTTTTAAATATATCAATAGAATAATAAATCAAATAAGTGACTAACGCACAACATAGCAGCAAGCGTCAATGGCCTCTGGTAAATCCGTTAAATCAAACTCTCAACTTTGAGTTTTTTTCGGTAAATTCATCTCTAGTTATCCAAAACAAAAATCGGCCACTGCGTCGCTGCTTGGCCGTTATGCACCACCTGCCAGCGCCCCTCTTGTGCTGCGCTGCATGTAAGCGGCCTACAACGTCAATGTAAACACCTGCGGTATTCACACTGCGTGTAGGCCTGACGC
>JAKVAR010000075.1 GCA_022447585.1 Crocinitomicaceae bacterium
CGCAAGGTGTGCAACAGCCTTACGAAATTGCTGTAACCACAGGGGTAAACAAAACAACTATTAATTTAGAATTATCTGTTTATCCGAATCCAACAACCGACTATTTGACCCTGAAAGTTGAGGACAATACAGAATTGAACTATCAGATATATGACAACCATGGAAAAGTAATTGCAAACAAGAAAGTAACAGCAACAACTTCTACCATTAATTTAGAAAGTTTACCAAAAGCAACTTACTTTTTAAACGTAGTTAACAATAGCCAAGTATTAAAAACATTTAAAATAATTAAAAACTAAGCCATAATGTGGCAAATAATTAAAAAACTATGAAAAGAATATTTACTATAGCAGCAGCATTATTTTTGACTGCAAGCGTGTGGGCTCAAGCACCAGACAAAATGAGCTACCAAGCAGTGATTAGAGATGCAGGCAATTCATTGGTATCATCTACAGCAGTAGGCATACAAATAAGCATTTTACAAGGTGGAGTTGCAGGTACGGCAGTTTATGTAGAAACACAAACACCAACAACGAATGCAAATGGATTGGTAAGCTTAGAAATAGGAACAGGAAACGTAATAAGTGGAGATTTTACCACTATTGATTGGGCAGCGGATTCTTATTTTATTAAAACAGAAACAGACCCAACAGGTGGAACCAACTACACCATTACAGGTACAAGCCAGTTAATGAGTGTACCTTATGCTTTGCACGCAAAAACAGCCGATAATGTAACGAACGACCAGGTTAATGATGCTGATGCTGACCCAACTAACGAGATGAACACTAGCGTTGTATTAAATGGTACCAACCTTGAAGTAACTGATGGTAATGGAACCATTACAACAGACCTTTCTTCTTTGCAAGATGGTGTGAATGATGCTGACGCTGACCCAAATAACGAGATGAACACTAGCGTTGTATTAAACGGTACCAACCTTGAAGTAACTGATGGTAATGGAACCATTACAACAGACCTTTCTTCTTTGCAAGATGGTGTGAATGATGCTGACGCTGATCCAAATAACGAGATGAACACTAGCGTTGTATTAAACGGCACAAACCTTGAAGTAACTGATGGTAATGGAACCATTACAACAGACCTTTCTTCTTTGCAAGATGGTGTGAATGATGCTGATGCTGATCCAAATAACGAGATGAACACTAGCGTTGTATTAAACGGCACCAACCTTGAAGTAACTGATGGTAATGGAACCATTACAACAGACCTTTCTTCTTTGCAAGATGGTGTGAATGATGCTGATGCTGATCCTACTAATGAGATTGAATTGCCAATAGGAGGAACTAACGGTCAAGTCTTGCAAACAGATGGTAGCGGTAACTACACTTGGGTAAACCAAACTACAGACACTGATACTCAACTTGATGAAGCAGCAGTTGATGGTTTTGTTGCTAACAATGGTTATTTAACAGCAGAGGTGGATGGTTCTGTAACAAATGAATTACAACAATTAACAACTAATGGAGATACCATCTTTATTAGTAATGGTAATTACATTGTATTACCTGGATTGAGTAATATAGGTAATCTTGTAACCCTTTCGGTTCAAGAAAGATTAGATAATGGAGAAACTCCTATATCCATTTACAATAGTGACAACACTTTATTAGATTCACTTTATGGAAAAACATATGGTGGAGGAATCATTTTCTATCTTAATACATCAAACGGAACAGGTCTTATTTCCTCTGAAAGTAACCAACCGCTCAATGCTATGTGGGGAGATAATTCATTAAATATTACTGGCGCTAACGGCACCGCCATTGGTACAGGGGCTCAAAATACTTTAGATATTTTAGCGGAAGATCCTACTATTGGAAGTCCTGCTGAAATCTGTAATAACTTGGTGTTAAATGGTTATTCTGATTGGTTTTTACCAAGTAAAGATGAGTTGAATGCTATGTATACAAACCTATACCTTAATGGTTTTGGAAATTTAATAAACGACTATTGGAGTTCAACTGAATCCTCTGCAAATTCAGCTTGGGCATGGAATCAATATATGCAAAATGGTTTTCAAGGGCAAACTGATAAAGCTTGGTGTTGTTCATTTAACGTGCGCGCAATTAGAGCTTTCTAAATATAAATCGATTTAATCTGAGATGAAGCAATTTAAAATATAGGTTGGGGTAACACAATATATAAAAAACAGCTTATTTAAGTGCAAGACATAACGTTTTGCACTTTTTTATTACATTCATTTTTAAAACGAGTGTAATACCTTTTTACACGCTACTTTTAATATACAAACCGTTAGGCTTAATAATCGGAAGATTTAATTTCAGCAAATTCATCATTCAAAAGCAATACATATGTTATTTTTGCAAAATGAATCAGTCCAAATTTCCCAAATCACTTCTTATCTTTCTGTTATTCTTCTGTTCAATAACAAATGCACAAAATAATGTCACAAGGTTAAAATTTTCAATAGATTCTAAATTTTTCATCAAGGCAAGTGGAAGTAAGCTAACCATCTATAACACAGAAAATCCAGAGGAAAGTGTCAAATTTCAAGCCTCAAATTCGAGAATTAACGACATCTCAATTGATGAGACGAATTCAGTTGTTTATTCCGCAGGAAAGAATGGGGTTGTCGATTCTTGGACCCTTAGAGGTGAACATATAAAACCTTTTGGAAAAACAATTTACTCGATAAATTGCATTGAAATTATTGAGAAAGAAGGGCTGCTAATCGGTGGAGATGGCGCAGGATATATGTATGTATGGGATGCAAATTCTGGTGACTTAATAACGGATTTAAAGGTTCACGCTGGAGGAATTTCAGATCTTTTTTATAAAAATGGATTTATCTATAGTTCATCCTTCGTTGGTTCCATCTGCAAAACCGCATTTAATAAAACTAAAAACTCACTTGAATCAATAACACTGTTTTCAGATGCTGACATGGAAATTTATGACTTAGTTGAAAGTCCAAATGATAAAGCTGTTTTTAGTTATTTGACCACTTCTAAGAAAGAAACAACAATGCATATCGCAACATTTGATTTAACTGAAGGCAAATTAGTTTCCAAAGTATCAACTTCCTTTAAACTCGAAAAATATGAATCGAGAATCTATCTCACTACTCTAGGACTGCAACGATATGATAAAAGCTTAAACATTTTTACACTTTACAATTCTAACACCTTATATAACATTAGTGATAAGGGTAAAATTCACACAACAGAAAATGAGTTCTTTAATGAGGAGAATACCCCTATGGATTTGAGCGATTTGTATTATCCAGAAATAGAAAATACCTTTGCAATATCACCAAATAAAAACTATGCTTTCTTTATTGATGAGTCAAGTGAAATCCTATTTAACCTAAGCGATTCTACAGAATATGGAACTTTTATGAATATACCTTTTAAAGGTAATTACTTGGAGCAAAAATATTCCGAAAACTTGGCAATCGTCTATCCCAATTCGCTGTTTAAAGACTTAGTTCTTTTTTCTACTCAAAAGGAGAAAGAGACAGGAGATGTCACTCCAATCGTGCAAAGTCGATTCATTTACTATCAAGACCGAATTTACAATCAAGACTCTACATTAATCGCTACTACAAACGAGAGCAACTTTATTAAAGTGTTTGATATCCAGAAAAAAAAGCTTGTAGTAAACCTTTTTTATCCAAAAATGGCAATGAGAATTATTCGTCATCCATCAATGCCAATTTTTGCATCACTTCACATTGACGGAATCATTAATATTTGGAGTTTTGAAAATTTTCAATTGATCAAATCTTATAAGCTTCTCGATAAAAAGTCTGCAAGAAAAGTTTTACAGAAAAACAAAAACTACTTTGAAAGTTCTGAGAACATGCCTTTACTCCAAATGCATAGGTATTTTGCTAATCAAGTGGATGATAACCCACTCTCTTTTAGGTTTTCGCCCCTAGGTGACGAAATTTGGATTTTCATGCCTGGTAGTATATATAACAATACAAAAGCTTTGAACTTCAACTCCATCAATTTAATAAACGATAAAAAACTTACTTTTAATACTCTAAATGACATAAACTGGGATTCTTACGGTCAAAACTTGCCACTAGAAACAAAGGGTGATTGGAGTTTGCTTCAAACCAAATACTGGGATGACTTTCAATTCTATTATCCTAGATTCAACTCTATTGAAAAAAATGATCGAAAAATTGATTCAATTCTCGGTGCAGCAACCAAAGAGATGGGCATCATTGTTCCAAATTTGTTTCAATCAAATTATGGTAAATACCTAATACTTGATTATGGTGATTTCTTGACATCAATTGAACTCAAAGACCTTTCTGTCAAAACAATTACAATTCACCAATTACCTCACAAATACCAAAAATACACTTCAAATATTGAATTTGAAAAAAGAAACATCTCCGTATCTGATAGTACTGCTAAAGCTATTTTTTGGATCAAAAGGTACATTGACACAGCTTTCGCATACACTTTTGAAGTGCCCAATGGTTATGGAATTGAAAACATTGATGAAATCGACCCAAATGATTTTGACGGTAGAGAACGTCTGAGTTATGGTGCAAATGAAAAATACTCAAGATATTTTTCATACGATTACTATTTATGGGATATTGAAAATCAATCGATAAGTCAAATAGACAAAGAAAAGTTTGAAGAGATTAAAAATTCAAGTCCTTTTTTCATTGAGGAAAGAGATTGTCCTAAAATTGATGACGATTGGACGCAATTCATGAATGAAATGACAGCTATGGAGGCGGAACAAAAAGCTGCTCAATACGACAAATCAATTAGGGGTTATGGTGGTTATTCTAGCTCTACCTCTTCTAGTTCCTTAAGCTGTGAAGTTCATAGTGTAATCATGGGAAATAAAATAATAGGTATTAAGAACTCAGACAATAAGTTTATAAATAAAGTCGGACCTCAATCATCCGCTGTGATTGATCAAGAATTTTTAATGAATTCAGAATTCTTTTTAACTAACAATTTAAATGGTGAAATAATGGTTTGGGATTGGAAAAATTCAAATGGTGAAGCTCCTCTTGTTAAATTTGTGGGAAGTGGTTCTGAGTTGTTTGCAATTACACCTGATAACTATTACATGGCAATTAGTTCTGGTGCAAAGGGAATGGCATTCAGAAAAGATGGACTCATATTTGAGTTCGAACAATTCGATCTCAAATACAACCGTCCTGATATCATTTTGGATAGGTTGGGATTCGCAGATTCCTCGTTGATATCGGGCTACAACACTGCCTACCAAAAGCGCTTAAAAAAGATGGGCTTTACAGAGGACATGCTGGAAGATGATTTTCATTTACCTGAAATAAAAATTGAGAATTATGAAGACATGCCAACCATACATGACCAAGGCAGTATTGATTTGAAACTAAAATTTGAAGATACTAAGTATAAATTAGACCGTATTAATGTTTGGGTAAATGATGTTGCTATTTACGGCACTAATGGAATTTCGTTAAGAGATAAGAATATTCAAGATTACACCACTTCCCTTTCAGTTGATTTGGCCAAAGGAAAAAACAAAGTACAATTATCTGTGCTAAACCAAGCCGGTGCTGAGAGTTATAAAGAGACATTTGAAATTCAATGTTCGGTTGGGAAAACCACTCCGGACCTTTACTTAATTACAATTGGTGTAAGTGAATATGAGCAAACTGACTTTAATTTAACCTATGCAGCTAAAGATGCACATGATATGAGTGCTCTTTTTCAAAAAAGTAAAGCATATAAAAACATCTTTAGTAAAACACTAATTAACAGGAAGGTTACTAAAGAAAATGTATTAGCCTTAAAAACATTTTTAGCGGATGCAGGAATTAATGATGAGGTAATGATTTTTATTGCAGGACATGGCGTATTAGATGCAAACCTTGATTATTACTTAGCTACTTTCGATATGAATTTTCAACAACCACAAAACAGAGGTTTAGCTTATAATGATTTAGAAAGTATATTAGATGGCATCAAACCCCTAAAAAAAACATTAATTATAGACGCTTGCCATAGTGGTGAGATTGACAAAGAAGAGATTGAATTAGCGCAAGCTGATACCCAAGAAGGTCAAGAAATTCAATTTAGAGCAGTAGGAAATTCAGTTGCACCAAAATTGGGGATTCAAAACACGTCTGAATTGGTTAAGTCATTATTTACCGATTTAAGAAAAGGTAGTGGCGCAACTGTAATCTCTTCAGCAGGAGGAATGGAGTTTGCTATAGAAAGTGATGATTGGAACAACGGGCTTTTTACATACTGCTTTATGAAAGGCATTCAAAGTAAAGCAGCAGACTTAAACAAAGATGGAGAAATCTGGCTATCAGAAATCCAGCAATACGTTTCAGAGCAGGTTTATGAATTATCAGGAGGCAGACAGCAACCTACTTCAAGAATAGAAAACCAAACAATCGATTTTAGAGTATGGTAAGAGCCCTTTTATTCGTGTCATTGATTAGCATTTCTACGACTATTTTTTCGCAAAGAAATAGAATTATCCAAAAGCAAGAC
>JAKVAR010000076.1 GCA_022447585.1 Crocinitomicaceae bacterium
TTCAATCGCTTCAATAAAATCCATCAACTTAATTGGATTATTATTACCTATATTATATACTTTATATGGTGCAGGAGATGTGGAAGGATCAGGCTTATCTCCTTTCCATTGCTCATTTCCTTTAGGCGGATGATCAATTACTCGAATTACACCTTCAACGATATCGTCCACATAAGTAAAGTCCCGAACCATTTTGCCATGATTAAAAACTTTGATGGGTTGATCTTCCAAGATGGCTTTTGTAAATAAAAACAAAGCCATATCTGGACGCCCCCAAGGGCCATAGACAGTAAAAAAGCGTAAACCTGTTGTTGGTAATCCAAATAAATGACTATAGGTATGCGCCATTAGCTCATTGCTCTTTTTGCTTGCGGCATACAGAGATACCGGATGGTCCACATTATCAGAAGTAGAAAATGGCATACTCTTATTTAGGCCATAAACACTAGAGCTACTGGCATAAGCTAAGTGCTTTACATGGTTGTGCCGACAAGCTTCTAATATATTGACAAATCCAATGATATTGCTATTCACATATGCTTGTGGATTAATCAGACTATATCGTACCCCTGCCTGAGCGGCTAGATTACAAACCTTATCAAATTTTTCTTCTTGAAATAAACGATCAATTCCTTCTTTATCTTCTAAATTCAATTTGATAAAGCTGTAATTATGGTATCGCTCACTTTTTACAAGGAGGCCATCTTTGATTGCCTCTTTATGTATTCCTGCCAATGCTAGACGATCATACTTTAAATGAACATCGTAATAATCGTTAATACAGTCTAAACCAACAACTTCATCACCTCTTTCAATTAATTGATTCGCTAAATGAAATCCAATAAAACCCGCAGTACCTGTGATTAATATCTTCATATTCTACTTTTCAAATGGGTGTTTGGCTACAGGTAAGCCAGCAAATGGATGATAGTCTCCCACTAAACCGATTGGTTCCTGATGCCTTATATTATGGACGATCTCTATTGCTTTTTTTGCTTCCCCAATTTCAAAGCCATTACCCTTAAGAATTTGTTCGTAAGATCTAGTATGCAAATCCGTAAAACCTCCACTAAACTCAAACTCTTGCCCCTCTATTTTTAAGGATCTATATGTTCTCGCACCTTTTGCTTTTAAATCTTCTGATATGGTATTATAATTGATACTCAAAAACCATTTTACACGCGCTTGGGCAAACTCTAAATATCCTGCTGCCCTATCGTGGGAATGAAGATGTACTTTATTATCTTTAACATCTCCAAATATCCATCCTAACATATCATAGAAATGAACGCCAATGTTAGTAGCTATACCTCCAGATTTACTTAAGTCGCCTTTCCAGCTAGTATAGTACCAATTTCCTCTTGAAGTTTGGTAAGTCAGCTCTACATCAAAAATTTTATCTTTCGGCGCATTCAGAACTTTCTCCCTTAATTCAATCACGCTTGGATGTAATCTTAACTGAAGTATATTGTAGATTTTCTTCCCTGTTTCATTTGATATTTCCTCTAAGGCATCTAAATTCCAAGGGTTCAAAACCAATGGTTTTTCACAAATCACATCAGCGCCTTGTCGAATTCCAAATCGAATATGGGAATCGTGTAAATAATTTGGTGAGCAAACACTCACATAATCTAGATTAGTCCCATCTCTTTTCAATTTTTCAAGATGCCGATCGAATCGTTCAAATTCTACAAAAAAATCTGCCTGTGGGAAATAACTATCAATAACACCTACCGAATCACTTTTATCTAAGGCTGCAACTAATTCGTTACCTGTTTCTTTGATTGCTTGCATATGTCGTGGAGCGACATAACCAGCGGCACCAATTAAGGCGAAATTCTTCATTAGCTATTAGTTGTTTTGATTACTTTTTGTCCTTCTAATCGATAAGTATCCCCCGTTCCTTTACAAGTAGCCAAGTTCTGGAAATCAAACTCTAATCGCTCTCCATGCTCACTCATCCAGCCGATTTGTTTGGCAGGTACCCCCACCATTAAGGCATAATCGGGTACTTCTTTATTGACTACCGCACCTGCACCAATAAAGGCATATTTACCAATATCATTGCCACAAACGATG
>JAKVAR010000077.1 GCA_022447585.1 Crocinitomicaceae bacterium
CGTAAGTTTTTGAGTTGTTAACTTGTTTTGGGCATGTTTTCGAATCTAGCGTTTTACACACAGTAACAGGAGTTGGTGCGAAGCTTCAAGATGATGGTTGTAAAATTATCTATTGCCCACTTAATTTACACAACATAAAAATCTCAAATACATTTAAACAAATAGCATAGTTTGGAGCGAAACATTTAAGGCAAATTAGATCAAACTCTGGGCGTTTATTTAGCCTTATTAATCATTGTATATAACGGCCGGGGCTACACAACAGTGCGGCTTTGTACCAAAATTTTTCTTTAAAGTAATAAATAGTTGTTTTAGAAAGATTAGTTTTTCGAAGAATTAATCCGCATTGAGTGTAGGGCATGTTGTGGGGAGTTATTCTTGTTTACTTTTATTGTTTTCTGATGATTTGGCCATTTCAAATTGTATTGCATCGATTATGTAGACTAATTGACGTAAACTTTGTTTTAATGAGGCGTTAGATTGTTTTAAGCGATCTAATTCAATATTTTGATGATTAAGAATTAAAGAGTCTGCTGTATTAGTAATAATGTTATTTCCCTCTGTAATTAATTTGAGTGAGTCAACCATGCTCAAGTAGTCATTACGAATTTTTATCAGCGTGATGTTTTCCCGATTGATTCTTTGTATTTCAGACTCACTTGGATACACATATGAATCTTGCGCATAGCCAATGAATTTTAAAGAGATAAAGAAAGTAATAGTGATTATATTGCTATACATTTTAAAAGTCTTATTGTTAAATTACCCACAACGGTTCTGCTGTAGGCAATGTGGCGCTTCTTTCGAGTATAATTGTGCGCCATTTTGCTTACAGCATGTTAGTAACCTATTCAAGTGCCTTTTGTGTTTTAATTAATTCTTCTTGAATTCTAGGATTGGCGTATTTATAAAAATCAGAATTACTTAGAATCGAGTTATTCCATAGTGCCAAACCTTTATCTCTGTCCTTTGTGATTTCCATAATACATATGAGGTGGTTATACAAAACAGAATAATATTTACCCAAATAATTGGTCAAATAGCTTTCAAGACCACGATCATTATAAATTTCAAATTCAAAATCATCAAAATCGAAGGATATGAATTTATAATACTCTTTGCCGCTGAATTTTGGGTATTTCAATATTAAATCATAAGCATTCTTGATGCCATCCTCTCCACCGAAACCCATGTAACCGCGAATATGTTTGCCACATTCTTCCATAGTTCTAAGAAACATTATAGCTTGTCCAATGGAATCATTGGGAACGAGTTTTTCTAAATCAAAATCTACTTTTGACAAATCGAAAGGTTTGTTCTTGTTTGAGAATGAAGTAAAAATCGTAGAGTAATACTCGTCGATTAATTCTTTTCTATCAATGTCTGCTTTCAGAAGACTATCAATTAAAACAGATTCTTCATAAACAACCTTTTTTGATGGATTCTGATACAAAGCATCAATGATATAGACAACTTTCAAGCTGAAAGTATCAGGTAGAACAAGAAATCTGTCAGTCAGCAGATCATTATTTGGTAGAGTTGTTTCTTTTATAAATTCAGAGATAAATTCAAATTTTGCTGGGAAATCTTGCCCAATTGATTTAAGTTCTTTTTTATCAGGTTTGGAGCTCATGACATTTTTACCATAAAAGCCATATAATTCAATTATACAATCTTTATCCAATTTTTGGCTAAGAGCAAGGTTAGCTATTAGTGCTATGGTAAATATCAAAAGGTACTTCGTCATCTTCTTCTTTATGGTTACTAACGGTTAGCAGCTATGAAGCGAGCAGCCTCTCGAATATAGTTATTTGCGGCTTGATTTGTAGGTGCTGTTATGGTTATCAATAGTATTCAATTTCACGAACTGTAACTGTTTGAGGTTCTCCATTGTAATTTCTGGTACATTTGATCCAATTTCCTTTCTTATCATACTCGTAACCCTTCTCAATTATTGTAGTTCCAAGGATGTTAGTTTTTACTATTTTCAACATATTTCCTTGATGATCATATTCTACTTCGATCGTTTCAGTAATTATCCCGCTGCTACCTGTTGCAATCATTTTTACGATTTGATTATTGACATATTTATACCTACGATCGTATGCTATGTCACCATTTTGATAAAACTGAATGCTTCTTATAATATTATTCAACGTGTCGTATTCATATTCGTAAATTCTTCGACCGGAAGAATGCCACCAACATTTGATTGTTTTAATAATCTGATTTTCTTTGTTTAAGATATAGATGACACCGTTTCGCGGCACTCCAGATGATGTAAGACTATCTTCATAAACCACCATAGCTGTATCCGAGTCTATCCAGTAATATTCTTTTATTCCATCGCTCATTCCATTTGGACGGAATGTCTCATAAGACGTAAGTCTATTCAAGGAATCAAACTGAAAATGGTGCTTTACAGGATTGTGTCCTGAACTAGATCTAGCGAGTAGTCCATTTGAATCATACTCAAATTTACTGTAATGCACCCAACTCCGATGATGCTGTAATATACTGTCGGCATGCTCAAAATGCTCGGCCTTGTATTGCCAAGAGGTAATGGATTTAATGGAATCGCTTCGGTCGCTTACTTCTAAGTGGGGGGAATATGGTAATTCAATCCCTCGAATTAGACCGGGACCGGACATAGTTTGAGAAAAGCATACTGAGCAATAGCAAAGTGCAATTGTTAATTTAACTATGTTGATTGTCATCTTCATTAGCCATAACGTTTTGCAGCTATATTTTCGAGCCACTTCTCGAATATAGTACTTTTTAGGCTTGAAATATTAGGTGCTGTTATTAGCAGCATTGATTTTCGCCAGCACATCAATTAAATACTTTTTACATAAAAACGGTTGTTTCTATTTTACTATGGGGTCAGTAGGGTTGTTTCAAACAGTGGTTTACGAGTTCTTTTTGACAAACCCAGCACAACAATGGTTTACGATAAAGCGCAAACCCAGTTTGCCAAACTAAGGTTATTTTTCTCTTACAAACAGTGGCTTACGAGTTCTTTTTGACAAACCCAGCATGTGTATTTTTTCAATGTAAAGCGTAAACCTTGTTTGCAAACTCTGGGTTATTTTTTCTGATATAAACGACCCTTACCCATAGTTAAATATCTCCCACAATTAGGGGCCTCAAGTTTATGATCTGGCGAAACAAGATAAGGCGAGCAGAACTAAACAAATAGCATCTTTTCGAGCCTTATTGGTCATTGCGAATAACGTTTTGCAGCTATATTTTCGAGCCACTTCTCGAATATAGTACTTTTTAGGCTTGAAATATTAGGTGCTGTTATTAGCAGCATTGATTTTCGCCAACACATCAATTAAATACTTTTTACATAAAAACGGTTGTTTC
>JAKVAR010000078.1 GCA_022447585.1 Crocinitomicaceae bacterium
CAATTACCTTTACTTACTCGAATATCCAGTAATGGAAAGTATCGTCAAAATGGTAGTGCTTTCTCCATTGTTAGATTTAGCCAAGTTTTACGAGGCACCTTTTCGAGTCTCAGGAGAAACGGGAATAAAAGTGTCAGCAGAGGATCAAGGCGAGATCATTCAAGGTTCTATTGATGTATTAGTGATTCACGGACAATTATGGGTGACGGTTATTGAAGCTAAGAATTCGGAATTTTCCATTACCAAAGCAATACCACAAGCCTTAGCTTATATGTTAGCAGCACCCAATTCAGAAAATCCCATATATGGATTGGTTCTCAATGGAAGTGAATTTCTTTTCCTAAAACTGATACTCGGAGAAGTACCTAAATATGCCACGTCTAACTTATTTTCTCTGATGAATAGAGGAAATGATTTGTATGATGTTTTATCAGTTTTAAAACATTTTAGAAAGCTGATGCTTAAACCGCTTCCCCCCAAAGGTTAACAGAAGCAGGAGCAAAAACGCTGTTATCCTGTGAAGAAACAGGTTCACAAATCCCCTTAGCGCGGTTAGCCATAGCAAGTACCCTTTCAGTATCACGAGTAAAAAGAGGTGTAATTTTATCAACAGCAGCCAATAAATCATCTAAGCTTAATTGTATTTCTAAGCCATGATAGAAGCGTTGACGAACAGCATTTTCAACGATCGCCTGAATTTCAGCCCCAGTATAAAAGTTAGTTTGGTCAATAAGGATCTGCCATTGTTCCATAGTTAAAGCAGTATCATCTTTGAAACGAGAATCAAACCGTCTCCCATGAAGCTCAAAAATAGCCTTACGTTCAATGGCCTTTGGAAACCCCACATAAAATATCTTATCAAAACGTCCAGCACGGGTTAACTCAGGAGGTAAAGCATCCAAACGGTTGAGGGTTGCCAAAACAAATACAGGGGATCGCTTCTCTTGCAACCATGTCAACAACACCCCTAACACCTCCCTAGTTTTAGCAGCTTCTCCTTGTCCTTCAGCCTCAAAAAACTTGTCAAACTCATCGAAATAACACACAATTGGTGCAGCAGCTTCCATCCTTGACAAAAGATTAGACAAATAAACAGCCCCATGAGCCTTAACTTGGTCAACCCCCACAGTAACTAAAGCAAACTGAAGACGGTTAGCGATAAGTTTAGCAACAAAACTCTTACCCGTACCAGGGGGACCTGCCAATAACCAACCTTTAGGAAGAGGAATAGCAAGATTTCTGGCCTTACTAGAATAATCCAATTGTAATTGATGAACCGCCTTTTTGAGTAAGTCCATACCTCCCACATCAATCGCTTTGGGAGTAGGATTTAAAGCAAGGCCTAAAGCTTGGAAGCGTTCAATTTTATAATTTAATAAAGTATCATCGATAGCAGTATTGGACGCTTGAGCTAAACGAACACCTTGAGAAATCTCTTCACCATATAATCCCAAACCAGGTAATAACAAATCCGTGGAAAGGTTCAGTTTTTGAGCCAATTCCTCTAAATCAGGAACAGTTGGAATAGGCAAAGATACAGTAGGAATTACAGAGACTAAACTATCAGGAACAGCTTGCTCATTCATCTCTAAAAAGATGAGGAATTTATCAAACTCTTTGCAACCTTTAATAACTTCCGTTAATAAGATATCAAGTCCTGAGTCTTGAATTAAGGATAATCCATTTTCAATAATAAGAATGCCTGTCTCTTGTCTCTGTTGCCAAGTTAAGAAAACAGATTTAAGAGTATTTAATTCTAGCTCCGCTAGATCCGAATTGATTGCAGTTGATAGACTGACTGACTTGCAGTTATTTTCAACTATTATCTCATTCAAAGGACGAATTCGTTGAGTAGCTAAATTCCAGGAAAATAGAGGAAGATTAAACTGTTGAACTAAATAATCCAAAATATTGGTACGTTCGATGAGAGGACATTGAAGACAAATAGTGCTATAGGAATTGAGAAGGGTTTTTATTGATTGAGAAAACATCTTTTTCAATTAACAATTAATAATTAACAATTAACAATTAACGTTTTTTAGATTGATTACTATGGGATTGATGATTAAGTGCTTTGCTCGCTTGATTAACCATTTCCTTTAAAGCTTTAATATCTTGAGAAGTAGCTTTATTAGTAATGCTTATAGTACCATTTTTGTATTCAGCTAACTTGACAAAAGGATCACTCTTTCGGAAGATTCTCATATGACCCTTTTGATCAGTTCTAATCTGATAATCACGATAAATACCATTAATAGGACGCTTCATTTTCTGAGAAATTTTTTGAAGTTCCTGAAAAATAGTCTGAAAATCACTCTTTAAAGTAGAAATGTGTTTATCGTAATCTTGTGGTGAGGTTGGTAGATTTCTTTGTTTAGAAGGTTCAGGAAAATAAAGAGGAGACTGAGGAGATTTAGTAACCAAAAATTGGTCAGGCTCCTCAAGTTTAGTAACATTCCATGCCCAACTAACCTTTTCATGAGGTTGTGATTGTCGAGAAGCTAAATCATGAAGAAGGAGATAATTTTGACCAAAAATACTATCATCTTGCTCAATGTTAACAATTTCATCTTGAGATAAAGGTGGTTTTTGAATTGTCTCTTGAATTTGAGAAACATTATAGAAATTGGTGTTTTGATTGTTTTCTAAGTTAACTAGAATATCTGAAGTAGATTGCAGTTGAGGAGAAGGTTGACCTTTTTCTGACCACCAATTTAATAAAGTAGCAATACCATCAAAATTGGGATTATTAGGGGAATTGTCAAGCCAAAAATATCGATAATTAACTAAAGGACGATCTCGATCATCTTGAGCTAAATTAGCAACAGCTAAAACAGAGTAATTATCTAATTCTCTAGCGATTAAAGCGATTTCACCCGACTGGGGAGGATAATTATCATTGATACGAAATAAATGATTATGAACAGCAAGACTGATTTCAGAGGGAACATCTTGAGTATAATGTCCAATTTCTTTATCAAATCCTGTAGTAAGATATTGATGAGAAGTATCTGACCATTTAGGTTCTAAAAATTTTCGTGAAAATTCATTAACCATAAGCGGTGTTTGTTGAGTAGAAGAAGAAATTTGAGGAGTAGGAGACTGAACTGTTTGAACTGTATTTGTTTCTAAACTTTGAGAAGAATTAGAAGTTTGTTGACTTAATCTATGCAGTGCTTTGTTAACTATTTGTTGAAAATTCTTAGCATCATCAACAGTAGAAGTAGGGGGAATTTGGATTTGACCATTATTCCTTTGACTAGCAACTAATTGACCATTATCAGAGCGAGAGATCCTAATATCATAACCTTGATTGGTTGTTTTAATATCCAACCCACCTCGATTGATTTCATTAATATCTGAACCTTTTTTATCCACAATGTATTTCAATCCTTGAAAACTTTGCTTAAAGTTATTAGTTAATTTAGGTTTTTCGGTGAGAGAATTAAGAGAAGAAGAACTTTGAGAGTAAAATTGAGAATTGTTGCTAAGAAATAAGGGGTCTTTTCTAAAATTGCCAAGCTTAGAAATATCTTTCTTCTGTTCACTACTGAGATTAGATTCAATGACATGAGTTCCTAAAACCCCTTTGTCTTTAAATTTCATCAAAACAGAACCTTGTTTTGATTTAAGTTGGTAAATATCACCTTGCTTTTCTATTGTATATTTATCTCCAGAGATTTGATTATTATTCTCAACGGTTCCCATAATTTTGTGAGCAAAAAAGCGAAGATTACCAGCTAATTGCTTATCTTCCTTTTGCTGTGTCAGATTTTGGTTTCTTTGTTGCCACCATTGGTTAAGAGAAGACCAAAGTTGACCAACTTTATCCTTTAACTGAGTACCAAGCTTTTGCCATCCTTGAGGGTCTTTCTTATCTCGTAATTGTTGAAGTTGTTGATAGTTTTGTAGTAACTTAACCTGTTGTTGATTAATCTTATGAGACTCTTGATTTAAAGACTGACTATAGTTAAGTTGTTGAGAAAGTTGTTGATTAATACGCTGACTTTCCTGTAATAATCGTTGCTGCTGTTGAAGTTGTTGGCTAAGTTGCTGGTTAATTTGAACTAAATAATCTTTAACAGGGGAATCTCCCAGTTTATTCAAAGCTTTACTAACGGCTTGAGTGGCAGTAATATTAAGAGGAGATGGAGCTTTTAGGTTATTAGTGAGAACGGTTCCCTTATCATTAGTTTCTAGTAAGGTATTCTCTTCTACTGGTGTTTTTTGAACTACCTTAATATTAGCTAAATCAGGGCTATTATCACCAACATCTTTCTGAGTCAAAGCTTGGAGTTTCCCATAATCTTCCCAAGTTAATTGATTGGCATCTTTCTCTTGTCCTCCAATAGTAATTTTAACCTGATCTTTAAGAGTTTCCTTTGTTTGTTCTTGGTCTATTTTTTCTTGAGCTATACTTTTGTTCCATTCTTCTTTCAAAGTTTCTAATAATATCTGAAAAGCACGGGAAGCTTCAGACATAATTTCTTGTTGTAATCTTTGGGCCTCATTAGAACTAACAGGAGTAACAGTTGACATTTTTTCCTCACTATAAACAATGGATAATGGATAATGGACAATGGACAATAAAGGATTTAATTAATGTCTAATTTTCTTAATTATTATTAGGACATTACTTATTCTTAAAAGATAGACAAGAGATAGGATGATATTGATTTTTTTCTTTTTATAAAGAGGGGAAACTTTATTAAAGTAAAGTAGTTCTTTAACTACTTACCTGAGAGTCTCCTAATTATCCATTATCCATTGTCAATTGTCCATTAAAGAGTTGTTGTAGAGCAACCATGTTTTCTAGACGGTTAAGAACAATTTGACTACCGACAGCGCAAAACGCTAAATCCCCGTCTAAAAATACACCTAAATACCAAGGCTCATAATCATGGGAACGAGAATGTTCTTCCACATATTCTCCATTAATCAAACCGAAGATAACGCCATGTTGGTCGAAGAATTCTAAGGTTTGAAATTGATAATCTTCGGGTAAAGGGGGGAGTTTTTTAGCTTGTTCGAGTTGTTCTTGAAAAGATTGTGTAAACATAATAATCAATGGACAATGGATAGTTAGTTGTCAAAGGGATTAGAGAGAGAGCCTTGTAATTCTGGAGGTAAAGGGAACATAGATTCAGCTAATTTTCGTCGTTCTTCAAATTGACGGGAACGAGCCTCATCAGAGACAAAATCAGATTTTTGCTCAATCATAAACTGTCGAATTTCATGCCATCTAGATTCAGACCATTTTTGTTCCTCCAAATCAGGTTTATGTAGTTTAAAATCGGTTAAAATAGGAAGATAAGCCTCCTTATTTCTCTTATGAGCAGGACTAATTCTAATCGCCCTACCGGTAGGCATTTTGCCAAATTGAGCAGCTTCAAATAAAGCCCGTTTTTGAATATGCTCTGAAGAAGAACTAGAATTACTACCCTTCCCCCGTGAACGAGATTTAGTCTTGTAATTAACATCAAATTCACCTAACAGTTCAGAAAAAGCTTTATTGGACTCACCTTCTTGGGGATTAAAGAGAATTTTATTCGCAGTACCTCCAAAAATAACCCGTGCTAAATCATCTCCATAACGTTGTTTTAATTGGGCATAATTCTGGAAAGCAATAGTCCCACAAAAACCATCTTCACGGTTCTCATTAAACCAGTTATGTAACTGAGGTAAATAAAGAGTCGGAATCTCATCTAAAAATACCATTAACGGGTCATTTCTAGGAA
>JAKVAR010000079.1 GCA_022447585.1 Crocinitomicaceae bacterium
GGTTTATCTAAAAAAGCAAGGAGTCTTTGAAAAGTATTTCCCAAATTCAAATCGAGATATATTATTAAGAAAAACTAAGCCTAACAAAATGTATAGTGCATAGCCCCCTTCGGGATGCTACGACACCATACATGGAACGTTAGGGTTAATTAAAGCACGGAATGAAGTTTCGTTTTCACTACACAGTTTCTTTATCTTTTTCAGAATGCAAGAAGAAACTAATAAAAGGTTCTTTTCGTGCCGCATCAAAGTCAAATTTCGAAGCGTACTTTGGTCATCGATCAAATCATGAATTTAGCGGACCATTAAAAGAGAATTACTACAAAATAATAGAGTGGATTCCATCAGAAAATGATCAATTAATATGCTATTATTATTTTAAAGAGTTTCCAAAGGATATAAAAGACATAGTTGCAAGTGCATCTTTTTCAAAGAATCAAAATAAAACGAAAATTACAATAACTACCAAAACGAAACCACTAGCAATAATAATTCCGAGTCTAATGAATCTTATGATGTTAGGAGCATTGTTTACCGATATGCCATTATTACCGAAAATTTTGTTGGCAATTCTAGCGATTACAATTCAGACTTTATTTGTTTACCGAGTTAGGAGTATTTCTAAAAAACTGTCGTTGTTTCTTTTAAAGAAAGTACAAAACGAAATGTTGTAGAAAACTAACCCTAACACAATAGCTAAAGTCTACGTCCCCCCTTTTTGGCCAGCACGCTCACTCCCATTTGCGTGCTCATGGCTGGGTCGCCATCACTCGGGCGGACGCGCCCAGTGTCCGGGGTTTGGCCTACACACTTCGCACGGTAATTTAGGCCATCACACTTTTTCCCATCTTCTTCTAAATTCCCTAACTTTAGCTAAACGTTAGCTGTAATTAAACCCAAAACGTATGAACACTAAAGAATTTGTGATTGCCTTTAAAGAATTACAAATGGATCTTTTAGAAGAGTACAAAGATCCCGCTTCAATGAGTGCTGTTAAGTTGAAGATAAATCAACTTGGTTTAGATCATGCTCAAAATGAGAAACTTAATCAAATTCTTGACAACGTTTTAACTGATGCTCTGTACACTGTTCTTTTAGGACTTGACGGCGCCGCAAGAATTGGCTCAAGACAGGAGAGGTATAAGATTGAGGATGAATTTGGTGAGTTGATTACCACTCCTGATGGACAGCTCGAAGCAGTCGCATTCGAAGTATTTCAAGAAGAATAATAAACAACTAGACCTAGCACGATAACTGCAATTCCCAGAACATGAAATACTTTAAAGCAGAATGGAATGAAACACGTGGAGACGAATATGATCATTGGGGAAAGTCAATCTGGTTCCTGGAATTAGACGAAGAACATTTTCCTATTCGACAAATCGAAGTTTATGAAAACGGAATACGTTTAAAATACGATAGAGTCAATTTTGAAGATAGCTATGGAATGCTAGGTGATCAACCGATATCGCCAGAGGAAATAAAAGGGGTTGAAATCAATAAAATTCTTTTCGAAGCTGAATGGTCAGTTGAGGGTAAAAAACTACAGCTAACACAGTAGCTAAAGCTAACGCCCACCCTTTTTAGCCATCACGCTCACTCCCATTCGCGTGTATTTGGCGGGGTCGCCTACTCACGGGCGGACGCGCCCAGTGTCCGGGGTTTGGCCTACACACTTCGCACGGTAATTTAGGCCATCGCACTTTTTTCCATCTTCTTCTAAATTCCCTAACTTTAGCCAAACGTTGGCTACCATTAGAATGAAAATATATTTACAAATATTAATCGTTGTTTTAATCTCAAGTTGTAATTCAAGTCAACCTGAAAATAAATATACTCAGATTGTAAAGAATGATTCTGTTGATTCTATAGTTATTGCTA
>JAKVAR010000008.1 GCA_022447585.1 Crocinitomicaceae bacterium
TTACAGATTTTGAAAGCATTGATGAAGGCAATTATTGGTTTATTGAAAAAATTAAGAAAAAAGAACATAACATCAGCTAAAAAAATCATGTTCAGTCTGATGGACTGATCACACTTTTTAGCTCAGTTCATTAGGTGCAATTACCAAAATGAAAGAAGAACTCATACAAATAATAAGTAAAGAATATCAAAATCTTAAAGATTTGAGTGAATTGGTGAGTTATGCTTCTGAATACATTGATGCGATTGAGAAACAAAGACTGGTCACAACCAATAAATTCAAAACACTTCTTGAAAAATATAATTTTGAGACAATTTCCATTTTTAGTGAATATCCAGAATACCCATATGTTACCTTATTTAAAGGAGTAGATTCTTGGACTCTCTGCCCTGTAATTGATTATGAAGGAGGTGTTGGTGATATGGATGATGAAATTGGAATCTTATTTACTGACCCAGAATTATATCCTAGTTTCGAAAATGAAGAGTTAGAAGATTTAACTTGGACATTAAATAGTCGCATAATTTTGACATGGTTATCCTCAATTTGGCAGTCTATTGATGGACCCAGCTATGGGATAGTTGTCAAAACTTTAGAAAATAATTCTTCAAGTGGGTTTATATTTAACGATTTAGCTTGGGATGATTTATCTAGCTTAAATCACTACAATGATAAGACTAAACCAACAGGAAATTACTTTAACTCATCACTAAGTACATTAGATATTTATCAAAGAGTAAAATTAGAAACCTACCCCGTTTACCCTTATCAAAACAAATGGCGTTTCTTCAAAAATGGAGATGTAGTGAAAGAGTTTGTTTCATATGGGAATGAAACAGGGCAAAAGTTATCTACAGAAAACATTAAAGATTTAAATATTCAGAAACATCCAGATTTATTTAACAGACTCAAATTTGAACTTGAACAAACAAATAAGTTTATTGAGGATGGATATATTGAATTTATTCCTGAAGAACCATGTAGGACTCCAATTTATGAAGGAGCTATAGAAACCAAATTTCATAGCGGACAACATTGGTATACCAATGAATTAAATGATAGACTTGAAATTTCTCAAATCGAAAGCATTGAAAGACAGTACAAAATAATTCTCCCCTTTCACTTTAAACATTATTTAAGGTTGTTTAATGGTAGAAAGTATAACAACATCAATTTGAATTTCCCTATTGGAAATGGAAAACATCTTAAAATTAAAGAGTTCTTCAATCTTGAGGAGTTGGAAATACATCTAAAAGGACAGTCTAACAACTCTTTTCTATTATCTTTATTTAAGAAAAAATCCAATCAAAATAATTGGATTGCAATTGGAACAACAGCTGATGATAAAAGTTTAATCATTGACTTAGAATCCTCTATCGTTGGAATAAAAGAATCAGATGAAAAAATTAATTCTTTAGATATATCATTTGAGGAATTTATTAAAGAACCTATAAACTATTGAAAAAAAGCACCTAACAATGTATAACAAATCATAGCCACCTATCGGCTGGCTACGCTTGTTATTCTAAACGTTATAACCCATTAACCAGACAATGAAAAAGCTCCAGAATTTTATAATCTATTTTTTAATCGGCTTTGGTGTTTTAGGCTTTATAATTCTTCGAGCCGGACTAGAAAACGACAATAATTTGTTCAGTGTTATCGGAATAGTCGTGATGCTAACTGCTGTGATCCTTGGACTTATTCATTTAGGCTTTCTTAACTCTAAAGCAAAAAAAGCTATTGGACATTATGAAAAAGTCCTTTCCGAATTCAAAAGTAACTCAATTAAAATTCCGGTAGATTTGGACAAGATTCATGTTAGTTCTAAATCCTGGACTGAAACTTCTGAAATAGATGGTTACCCGGCTGATAGCTTTTACATGGGAGTATTAGACTCTTTAGGGGGATACGACAACAGAAATTTTACTACTGAGACAATTAATATTAATACTCTTTTGATCAACGTTAATCACAACGGTAGACAAATAAACTATGCTGTTGATGTCGAAAAGGACCCAATGGTATTAGCTATGAAATTCGCAATACAAAAGGAAACCAATTTGTATGTCAGCAAGAGCGACGAAAGTAAGTTTTATTTAGACCTAGAATTTCTTGATTAAAACGGGTTATAACACAATAGCTAAAGAACTGAGTTAACTTCCAAGTTTTTCTCATCTTTTTATACTTACATACTCTGGATCATAAGGAATTCCGCTTTTAGCCACTGCAAGAGCTTGTTTTAGTAGTTTATTACTGACAGCTATCAATGCGACTTTTCTACATTTTCCTTTAGCTACGAGCCTCTGAAATTGTTCTTTACATGCTTTGTTGTAAACACTGGCACTCAATGAACACATAAACATCATTTTTCTCAGATCTTTATTTCCTGATTTACTAATGTTCCCCCTACCATTCAAGCTTATTCCTGATTGCCTTATTTGAGGGCATAACCCAAAGTATGCTGACAACTGTCTAGTGTTTTCAAAATCTGAAAATCCATTGGTATGTATAATCAACAACATGGCTGTGCGTTTAGCTATTCCCCCGCTACCGCGAGATTGTATCTCGTGGTTTAAATTAATTGTTTAGTTCTAAATCATTATGGACGCAGGGTTTTTCATATCGTTACCAATCCTCCTTATAGGTTGGGTTTTAACTAAAGTGATAGCCGCTTTGATCATTAGACGTCTCTATTTACTAAGAAAACTGTTCAAGAATGAATTCCCAGATCATAGTCACCCAATTCATATTCATTTAGCAAACAACCTTTTTCCAGAGGAATCCAAATTGAAGACTAAGTTTCTAAGATCATCTAAAAAAGCAGAAAATAGAGTTGAACAAATTTTTAATGCAAAAGAAATGGAGGATGTTGATCATGGTCCGTACAACAACCATATTAAGAAATTACACGCTTTGAATAAGATCCACGACATAGTTGTGATAACTTCGATAATATTGGTCGTTCTGGTAAATATTATTTGGTAAATCAGGCTACCGCGAGATTCTATCTCTTGGTTTAAATCTATCTTCGTAACATAACTCTCGAATAACGTTTTTCCAATATGAGAATATGTAAATTCTTTTTTTTAATCTCCATTTTATCTTTTGGATTCAGCTTTGCTCAGAATGACAGTAATATTAAACAAATAGAAATGTATGCCACACTTGTTGATACTAATCATGGCTTTACAGATTGTGGCTACGATACGGTTGGCGGCACGTTTATTTTCAAGGTAATCTTGGCTTCTGATTCTTCAATTATCCCAGGCACGAGATTTGCCGTTGCTGTCATGTGTTCTGAGGACATGGAAAATGAACTATTATTAGAAGAATCCTATAACCTCATGTTATCAAATGAGGAGTATTTCAATGGTCTGTACGTAAAAGGTATACTTCCAGACCAAGGGAGACTCATTCGAAAACAAAACAATTCCAAGAATATTTATTGGGTAAAACGATATAATAGAATAAATAATGCGTTTGTAAGAATGGCTGAGACAAAACTCGGAATAGCTGAATTCCCAATGGAAAAATTAAATACCGACATCCCGTTGAGTTCAATGTATGGGGTCGTTTCGCATGAGGACAAAGGAACTGTTGATTATTTACCATATAAACTGAGCATTTCTAAACGCATCAGTAATGAAGATTACCTAAAACCAGACGAAATCGGTATTTATGTTGATACGACAACTAAGGGATATTTCAATGATCGCTACGAAGGCTATAAAATGTATGTTTATAACAATACTCAGGACACGGCTCTTCTTCCCTCAACTGATACAAGGCTTTTCTTAGTCGCACAGGCTCAAGATAAAGATGGGATCTGGCGTGATTTTTTGGAACCACTGCGCAGCACATGTGCATATAGTTATCATCCAGTACAATTGTATCCAAGAAATCAATGGACTCTGGTTGCTCCTTTTCCTTCTGGAGAGCACCCAACAAAAGTTCGAATGAAATTAGACTTTTATTACGAAGGGGAAATTCTTAGGACCTAGAGTAATGAATATTATGGAAGCATAAATTGGGGACAATTAATCTTTAATGAGTAAGCCGTGCACAAGGCTTCCATTTGATTGTATTTATAGGTTTAAAATAATTGGTTAGATTTAGTTTGATGAGTACTTTAATCTTAACCCCCCCGCTACCGCGAGATTGTATCTCGTGGTTTAAATTAATTGGTTAGTTTTAACTCAAATGCAAGAAGAAGAAATCAAAAAAACTTGGCGTCAATTACTAATCCCATTTTTTATTGGATTATTCATTCTAGTAACAGCG
>JAKVAR010000080.1 GCA_022447585.1 Crocinitomicaceae bacterium
TCCCTTGTATTAGTATGTTCAGTTGTTACACAGATGAGAAGTTTACAATGAGCACGCGACGGAGCCGCGCGCCAGGGCCAGTTAGACAAAAGACACGCGACGGGAGTCGCGCGCCAGAAAAGCGCCAGATACGTGATAAACGCTTTATACTTTTTTAGGTGGTGTTGGTGTTGAAATTACCGTCGATAAAATAGAGAAAGAATCTACTTATGGTTCAGACAGCTGGACTGTGGTGACTACAATACCAGACGCATTATACTTGGAACAAGAGATTACTACCGAGCGTTTTTACAATTTTGATCAGACTTTTGTTCCCGAAGCAATGATGGACGCTAGTATTGTAGATGGAGAATTATTGGTAACCTGGCCATATATCCAAGGTGCAGAAGCTTATGAATTAGAATGGACATGGGTAAATGGTTATACAGGTGAGTCAACAGGTGGAGTAGCTGAAGTAGCCGCTGCTACAGCTTTAACCTATGATTTTAAATACAATGCAACAAGGGTAAGGCTTGAGGGACAGAATTATTACAGCATTCCGTTGATTTATGGTGATGGGTACATTGCATTTAGATATCGTGGAGTTGGAATGGGTGGAACCACATTTGAAATTCCATTGGAAGGTACATGGAGTTCGGCGGGAACAACAGAGGGGGAATCAGGGATACTTTCAAGTTATCCAAATTATGTTGCGATAAACGCCCACGAAGGAAACGACTTTAACTATGGAGCTGG
This sequence comes from Crocinitomicaceae bacterium, assembly GCA_022447585.1. GTDB lineage: Bacteria > Bacteroidota > Bacteroidia > Flavobacteriales_D > Crocinitomicaceae > UBA4466. The sequence goes on from JAKVAR010000080.1 coordinate 736, forward strand.
CATGAGCTTTATAGAGAATGGGGTAAGAAGTGTAGGAGTAACGTATATGGATGGGGTGCTTAAGCCACGTCAATCGCAAGCGCAATTAAACTCGCAGGATAAAATTATAGTCGGTTCAACGATTTATGATCATTATGGACGTCCTGCAATAGGAGTAATGAGTGCACCAGTAGATCAATCTACTCTGGGTTACGTAGATGATTTAAATATGTATGATGCTACAACACCTTATTCAAAAGACCATTTTGATTTAGATGCTTCCACATTAGTTCCAATGGATGAGACAAATTCTAACGGAGCAGCAAATTATTATTCGGATCAAAACGCAGATAATACTGGAGCAAATGGCTATTTACCAGATGCCGATGGTTATCCGTTCGTGCAGGTGCAGTATTCACCAGACCCAACAGGAAGAATTAAAAAGGTAGGAGGTTTAGGAGAAGACCTCCAATTAGAAGATACAGATGGTGGAGCCAATGAAGCACATTATACGGAGTATGTTTATACCACTCTGTGGCTGACGCCTATGTAAGCACTAGTACAGGAGCATATAAAACCACTTATACTTTTGATGGCAACGGTAACCTCTTGACCCTTACAAGAAATAATGGTTCAGGTACTCAATTTGATGATTTTATCTGTATAAAGATAGTCTTCATTACTAAAAATAAACTTTTTTCGATAATAATTATTGTCCTTCCGATATTTCTAGATTGCGGATTTTAAGTATAGAATTTAAGGTAGTACAATTTCTTCATCCGTGTAAATCTTAGCTGAAGAGTTAGACCAGTCCTCAATATTTGAAAAATAAGGCCAAAAGTTTTAACATGATGTTAAACTTTCCACTACAATAGTGCTCTTCAAGCCAGTATTTCGTAACTTTAGCCTACCAAAATCTTGATAAAGAGTTAGTAGTCATGAAAAGATCATTCTTAATTCTAATCGCCTTATTGTTTTCAAATGGTTTGTTTGCGCAATGGACAGAGATTTCAAACCTGAGTTTTCCGTTGAAAGATAGGTAATGTTCCAAACAGCGTGGTATTGTAAGAATCAATATTTAAACTACTGAAAATCAGTGTTTGAATATTGGGATAATTTAGAACTCGCGCGCGACTCCCGTCGCGTGTGTATCATTTCACCCCCTTAAACACCCCTCAAACGCAACAAAGTTACCCCCTCGTGTTCCAAACAAAGTGGTAAGAAAAATCAACTATATTTACCACCATGTCAGAACGTTACAAAGTAATAGATTCCACTCAGCCAACATTCATCACATTAACAATTACCCACTGGACAGATTTATTCGTCAGAAAAGAATACACCAATATATTAGATGAGGGATTAAAATTCTACATAGAAAACAAAGGCCTAAAGGTTCATGCATACGTATACATGACAAGCCACATTCACTTAATTGTAAGTTCAAATAAACTAGAAATTCAAGATTTTGTAAGAGGTTTTAAATCATATACAAGTAAGGAGTTTCTTTCAATAATTAACCACCAAATAGAATCAAGAAAAGAATGGTTGTTAGCCAAATTCAGTTATGCCGCTAATCGAATTGCGCGTGGAGGCAATTACAAAATTTGGAAAGATGGTTTGCTACATACTTTTAATTCTGGATGATAATTTGAAGTGAATTCGACAAAAAAGCTGATTACTTTTATATCCATATCGTAAGAGTATTCAAGCTTATCTATTTTTAAAACTTTCTCGTCTTGTTTTAAGCTTATTCCGTCTTTAACTGGAATCACTGTTCTCTGTTCTTTTGTGTTCGTTAGACAGGAAATTGCGCCAAAAATAATTATAGAATGTATTAGTTTCATTTAATTAACTTCTTTATAGGTTAGTGTATTTAGCTTAAGGCTTTTGCAAAAATAAATAATTCCTTCCCCCCCGCTACCGCGAGATTACATCTCGTGGTAGCATGTATAGTTGAATCCTACAGCTAATTTAGCCAAGATATGTATTGATAATTCAAAAATTTAAAAGTTTGGTTAGGCGATGTTAAGGAATCAACTGAGAAGATAGTCTTTCTAATAAAGTGGCGAGTAAATTCAATTAAAATTTGCGACAGGTTAGCTTCAAAATAGTTAGATTAGTTGTTGATGGGAACCCCCGTGATATATAGAGGATCAAAAGATGCGTGGTTAATTTATTCTGTGATGTCTCAGGAATTAAAGAATGAAAGTATTGATTTGGATCTTTCGAATATTAAATTCTTGAAAACAAATGAAATTATCCTTCTAGTCATGTTTATGATCCATCTGACCTCTAATGGTAACATCATTAGGGTAACCGGTCCTAAAGACCAAAAGGCAAGAGGTTACATTCATGATATTATGTTAATTGATTTTTGCAATAGTAACTGGGTAGAATCAACAACGCTTAATGCAATTAGTTCTCAAACAGCAATGCCAATAAGAAGGTTAACAGAAGATAAAATGCCAGAATACATAAATTTTTCTGAGCAATATTTTGAAAGTATATGCGAGGGTAAGGACTTAACCATGTTAAACCTTAGTATGGCTGAACTATTAAACAATGTATATAATCATTCTAAATCGAAAATTGATGCCTACGCCTTTTGCCAATTTTTCCCAGGGAAACAGCAAATTCATGTTGTTGTTGGAGACTACGGAATTGGAATTCCAAGTTCAGTTAATAAGTATTTAATAGAACAAGAAAAGAGCATATCTCATGCTCTTTCTGATGTGGATTCTTTGGCCTGGGCTGTTGAACTTAATAATTCGGCAAAATCTATTCCAAATAATCAGGGAAAAGGCTTGTTTAATGTCCTTAATTTTGTGAAATCGAATAAAGGGAAAGTATTTATATATACTAATGGCGCGTTCTTAATGTCAGATGTGGATACTAATTTTGAATCAGTAGTTGAACAAAATTATATTAGTAACTTTCAAGGTACAATTGTTGTATTAGTAATAGATGTCAATAATTTAGAAGAAATAGACAGGGAGTTGGTAGACTTCGATTTTTGACAATAATCGTACTATTTAGTAACTTTGTATAACGAGATGGAAAGGATTTATTTATCAAATATTGTTGAAGACACTTACACTAATGCTAGTGGATATGCCTTGATGATTGTGTTAAAAGCTTATCTTGACAAAGGTGTTAAGGTGGAGTTATCTTTTAAAGATGCTACGCCAACATCGTCTTCATTTTTAAATTCATCAATTGGTGAATTGATCGAAAATTTTGGATTTGATAAGTTCAAAAAACTAGTTTCTCTGAGAGAGCTAAGTAAAACTCAAGCAAATACATTGAGAAATTATTTTACATCTTGTGGCTTAATGTCAAATTAACGTTAGTGTTCCTAAAGGCATCCTGTTTCCTGGTCCGCTGGGTTTTTAATCTATAATTATAAAGTCTTCAGTGGTAGTGTTGAGCAAACAACTCCGGGTAATTCATCTTCTTCATACTTGTAATCTCTAGCAAAGCGATAAAATCAGTCTTCAATTTTAGCTGGAAAAAACTAGAGTTTTAACATGATGTTAAACTTTCCACTACAATAGTGCTCTTCAAGCCAGTATTTTGTAACTTTAGCCTACCAAAATCTTGATAAAGAGTTAGTAGTCATGAAAAGATCATTCTTAATTCTAATTGTCTTATTGTTTTCAAACGGATTGTTTGCGCAATGGTCGGAGATTTCAAACCTAAGCTTTCCATTGAAAGATATAAGTTTTGAATCAATCTCTTCAGCTTATGTAGTGGGAGACAGCGGGGTTTTTCATACAACGGATGCCGGATATACCTGGAACGAGATTTCTTTGTTTGATTCCGTTTCAGATGAAGATCAATACGATTCTTCTTCTTTTACAGGAATACATAAAGAGGGAGATCTCTGGTTAGCTACTGGCTATAATTTTGAACATGACCGAGCTGTTATTTTTAAAATGAACACAACGGATTTAATTTGGAAGCTCGTTTACGAAGGTGATCCTGGGTCTAAATTAAATTGTATTGCAGGGGAGTCTGGGACTGTAACTGCTGCAGGAAATAATAATTTAGTGTGCAGAACAAGCGATCCGCTAGGAGAAACTTGGTCGCTAGTTTCAACGGGTCATCCATATAATTGGACTTCTATAGATGGAAATGATCACCTATCAGGTGAAGATAAAGTAATTAAAGAGGTTAGTGGTAGTTGGTCGGAGTTAATTACGGCAGAATCGGAGGTAAAAGATATTCTTATTACCTCAGGCGATCAATTTATGCTCACCAATGATTTTATCTTTACTGGGAGTACTTTTTCAATAAAAAGGTTCCAGTACATGGGAACTCTCGATGCAAATTGCATTACACGGTACGCGGCAGGTACAAATCAAACTTTAATTGGAACAGACGATGGTATTTATATGTCAACAAATACCACTAATTATGAATGGGGTCGTTTTCCAAGTACTTTTGGTTATGAGGTAAATGAAGTTTATTACGACGAAACAGTTTTAGATGAGGTATACGCCATATGCGAAAATGGAGCCGTATTGCTTTTAGGTTCAACTTCTGGATTTATGCCTTATACAGCTTTTGTGCAAGAGTCTGGCGGTTGCGTAGATTCAGTTTTCACCTTCGAAATATTGAGTTATTCAACGGATTATTATAATTGGTACTTAGATGGTGTTTGGGTAGGAGATGATGGTTCTGATTTAGAAATTACTATTCCTGGTCCAAGCGGTTGGCATGAAATGAAGCTCACTCGCTGGGCCGGCGGAACGGATTCAGCAATAATAAATTTTTATGTAGCAGATTTACCCGACCTTTCTGAGACACTAATTTATACGGATTCAATTTTTTGTAAAAATGGTTCAACAGAAGTAACGGTTAGCCCTAGCATTTCTGGTTTTGATTATCTGCTTCATGATATGAATACCGGATTAGTATTGTTTGAAACTGACGGCACAGATGCTGATTTAATATTACCAACAGGTGTGCTTAGCGACTCAACAATATTGATGGTTGAAGTTGGCAACAGTTTGGCAGATTGTAGACTTTTCTTCCCTGATTCTTTTAATGTAATTATAGATAATCCAATAGCTAATTTTAAGCCCGTTCCTATTAATGCAGCATTAAATGAAAATGTGCATTTTAAAAATCATTCAAAAAACGCAATTCAATACGAATGGTCATTTCTAGATGCTGATGCGGATATTCTTGGTTCTACTCTAGAGAATCCAAATAATTTTTACTCAAGTGTTGGCCTTAAATCGGTTCAATTAGTAGCGGAAACGGAAAATGAATGCACTGATACCGTTTTATTGAGCAATATTAGTTGCTATGATCCTGAAAGTTTAGACGACAATTGTTGGCTTCATCATTTTGGAGATCCTACGCTAGGCACAAATTATGAATATCACATAGCTTATAAGGATTTTCCAGCCGAAATGGCATTGGATAACTCAGATAACGTATATGTTTGTGCCTTTTCTGGTTACCACAGTGCTCCTACAAAAACTGGATTAGAAGAGTTTTTTCCTTTTACTCGCGCGCGTGTCCCCACGCGTGTGCATCGTCTTAAATCAATATATTAGATGGGAGTCGCGCGCCAGAGGTCGCGAGTATTTCTCTATTTTTTGAAGATTACTCGCGCGCGTGTCCCCATGCGTGTGCATCGTCTTAAATCAATAGAGTATATAATGGACATGTGACGGGAGAGTGTGTATCATCCACTATAACCTTCAAGCACATTTTGAGTAATTTTACTCTTTT
>JAKVAR010000081.1 GCA_022447585.1 Crocinitomicaceae bacterium
GGTGCGAAGCTTCAAGATGATGGTTGTAAAATTATCTATTGCCCACTTATTTTATACAACATAAAAATTCCAAATACATTTAAACAAATAGCATAGTTTGGAGCGAAACATTTAAGGCAAATTATATCAAACTCTGGGCGTCTATTTAGTCTTATTAATCATTGTATATAACGTTTTGCAGCTATATTTTCGAGCCACTTCTCGAATATAGTAATTTTAGGCTTGAAATATTAGGTGCTGTTATAGCCATTCTTTTCTGGTTAACTTGTATCTCCGATCTGTGCACTTATCATCACTGTTAAAGAATTCAATATCTCTATTAAAAAACTTATCAAGAATTTTAACAGATCGTAAATTGTCCACAAAAACATCTGCAGTGATTAAGTTTGTTTTAAGATGCTGAAAGCCAAAATCAATTAATCCTTTAGTTATTTCTGTGCCGTAACCGACTCCCCAAAACTTTTCTCTCAGACGGTAGCCTATTTCATCTTCATTTTCATTATTCTCTAAAAATGCACAAAGTCCGATAAACTCATTTTCTGACTTTAACTGTATTGCCCAAACCTTTTTATCGTTTTTTTTCTGCTCAGTATTAAGAAAGTTATTTAAGTGGTTATTACTTTCCTCTCTCGTCATTACATCTCTAGGAATAGGGTTCATGACATTTGGGTTACCCATCATGTCAAAATAGGCACCTCGATCGCTTTCTTGCAATTGTCTTACAATTAGTCGGTCTGTTTCGAATATCATTGTGTTATTGTTAATTGGCTATAACGGTTTGGCTAGAAAGTCGTACGAGCTCCCAACCATTTTTAGTTTTTAAAGTTAAGAATGATTTATAGATACAATTGATTTTATATGTATAAACATGTATGCTTTTTAGGTGTTGTTATGCACTTAATAAATTTGTTACTCAGAACTCAAAGTTCATTTTTATAAACATTGGTAACCCTTTTATTTGATATTGAAGTTCTTCCACTTGGTTTTCTTGTCTCAAGCGCCTTTTTTTTGCACCAAAATTCCACCTACCTAACATATCACCATACTCGCGTGTTGCTTTGTATTCAAATTTCAAACTAAGTTTGCCAATTTTGTTTTTCAATTCAGATGGAAGATCACTTTCATAAGCTTCTTTGATAAACTTGTCAAATTCAATCTTTAACTGATGCATTTCTTCATCTGTAATCTCTCCGTCTTCTAAATACCTGTCGCATTCAGTATTTAAAAAGACAAAGTATTTATAACACGTATCTATATTCATTTTGGGTTTTTACGGATATGGTGTATTTAGTTCTTCTATTGTGCATAACGTTTAGTGTAAAATGCGTTTTAATGCATTTTTACATAGTGTTAGCAAATGTTTTATTCAATTATATTCAATGAGCAAAACTCATTTTTATCACACTTAAGGATTAATTTAGTATCACTAGAAAGTTCAAGTGTTAATTTAATCTCAGGTAAAACCCAAGATTCGACTTTTGCTTTATTTATAGTCATCCCGTTTACCCATTTTTTGTGTTCTATCAGTAAATCATCATCTTCTTCCACATCATATATTGATTCATCATTTTCGTATTCGTCAACTCCACAATAAACGCCATCAATAAAAACTCTAAACCAAGAATTACCAGATTCTAACCATATCAAAATCACATCATTGTCATTTTTATCATGTAGACTTTTTAGGTTTTTTAATTCTTTTCCTATTAATCCTTGAATTTCACCTTCATAATGTTGGAATAGCCGTTTCATTTTTTTGAATGTTTTTCTTTGTTTAGGTTTTGGCAATTCTATTAGATAAAAAATTCATTACTAATCCCGTACAATCAAATTCAAATTTTGGTCCAATTGATTTATGATTCCAACCATTTTTTATAGCTTCTTTAATACAAATTTGAATTATAGAAGGCGTGATTTGAAATTCATTTTTTTTAGTAAAATATGACCTTGAATACCCAATAGTAAGTATCAACAGTTGACCACCATCTGTGTTTTGGACAGGAACCCCTAATTGACCATCATGAATTTCGTTCCAACTTATCTTTTTGCGAACCTTCCAAAGAAACTCATTCCCATCAATTATTATTTTTCTGAATCCTTTTTTAGGTAATGACATCTGTATTAATATTTGCTAACGTTTTGCAGCTATATTTTCGAGCCACTTCTCGAATATAGTACTTTTAAGGCTTGAAATATTAGGTGCTGTTATGTGCATCTTTTTATCAGGGGGCTTGGTGAGTTTGGCTGATTTCTATCATTTCATTCTGGTATATCTTTACAGTTGGTTCTAACCAAAACTTAAGATTTACTGTTCCTGTAGTCCCAAAAACAGTCCATTCACCATCAAGCGAATTTAGTGTTTCAAAATTCCACTTATATTCCTTTCCTCCTTTTATGAAAGCCTTTAAACGACCATGTTTAGATAAGGCATATCCAAAAATTAAGTAAAGTTGATCGACATCGTTGGAGTTATTGTCAAAATGCCAGTGCCACTGGTTGAAGTAAATAATAGATTCGCTACTTGCATCAATTACTCGAACGTCAAAGCCATTTTGGGCTGTTTTATCAATTGATAATTCAACTCCGTTTTCAATATTATAGATAATCTCAGGGTAACTCTCATCAAGTATTTCTCTGATTTTCTGTATTACATTCATAATTATCTAAACGGGTTTACGCTTTGTTTTTTATTGCACATAACGGTCGGCGGCTAGAAAGACGTGCGGCTCTTTAACTACCAGTTTTATTTTAAAGTTAAGAATGATATTTTAACCGAGATTGAAATTACGAAGCGTAAGTTCCGTATGCTTTTTAGCCGCTGTTAGTAACATTCAAGTAATATTTCGTTCCATCTTGCCAAAATCAGGTCAGTATAAATCTCTTCATCGAGGCCATAAGCCCCCAAAGCGTAACCATCGTTCCATTCTACAAGAGCAGTTTCACCATTATCCAGAACTCCGAAGTCGAGAGAATACCCTTGAGTGCTTTCTTGTGAGTTTTCTAAATCTGAAATGGCACTTTTTATCAACTTCATATCGATTGAAGCATCAGATTTACCAGAATAGTTCTTGATTCCAACAATATTAGAATTATTAACGAATACTCTGAATTCAGAAATCCATTCTACAATTGGAGAAACGAATAGCCTGGTGCTTTTTGAGTAGTGGAATATGTTAAATAGATCGTTGTTTGAATTAACTACAAATCCAGTAAAAAGTTTCGATTTGTCTCTTGGTTTGATGAAAATATTCGAAATGTCAGTCGAACTACTTTCGGCAATCAAATTAGCGATTGTGGTTTCTCGAACGTTTCTGTAGAGATATTGTCTCAAGCTTTTTGGGTACGAGAGAAATTCTCTATTGTAGCCAATCCTTTTTAGAACGCTCTGAATTGTCGGATTATCTCCAACCACTAGTGTGGAATTGTCCAGTTCCAGTTGGTTACGATGAACTCTTTTCTCAGTAAATAATTCACATGATATCCCTCTCGACTCAAGAACATTCTTTACAGTCAATTGTTCTGGCTCAATTTTACCATTTCCGTATTCATGTATATATGCTCGGGTTATCATGGTCAGTTGTTGCTAACGGTCGGGGCTACGCAACAGTGCGGGCTTTGGACCAAAATTTTCGTTTAAAGTAATAAATAGTTGTTTTAGTAAGATTAGTTTTTTAAGAAAATACTCCGCATTGAGCGTAGGGCATGTTATATGCAGCTTTATAATGATTGTATCCAATCATAGATTATTTTTGAATTACAAGTATCGTAAAGACTTCTTCCTTTTGGTCCATCAAAATTTATTAAGTATTCTGATTCATTACAATCTCTATTATTCATTTCTCGTTCAAGAGCAATTAATTCTTGTTTGATGTTTCTTTCTACATTTTTAGTAATTATTGCGTCTATATTTCGAAAGTCACCTTTTGGGATAAACCTTATTGATGATCTATTGTTATAAATTCGAATTCTAACTATATCATGAGCAGAAGACAAGCATTCCGTTTCTATTTTATGCATTTGAATGCTAAAAACTAAAGTAGAAGAGTCTGATGTAACCTTTGAATATAGCTCGCTACTTTGGCTATACGAACAGATACTTAAAAGCAAAGCAATAATTAAGGAGAGAGGTTGTGACATAATGGCTTTTATATAATAACCTATTTAGTACTTCTTTATTGCATATAACGGCCCGCAAATAGGCACAGCCGCCTAACAAATATAGTGTATTTGGCGGTTGGATTTATTTGCTGTTATACTCTCTTTTCAACTACTTCCTTGCACTTCTCAAGAAAGGGGGCGAATTGAACGCTCCGAGTATAAAGAACATATAAATTGTCATTTTCAATTACAAAAAACAGAGGCATAGGGTGGTATTTCTCTTTCCACCATAATTCTAACTGCGCTATTTCTTTAGGATTAGAATTATCGATCTTCCAAAATTCAAATCCAATGTCAATACCCGAATAGTTTCTATTCTCATCAATTTTAGTGTAATAGTATCCTTCGCCATTTATCAAAACTGGGCTCTTACTCATCGAATGATCCATTTTATTAAGCATGTTGATTAATCCTCGATTAGTCCTGGAGAAAGGTGTTTTGCGCAAATCTTGATATGCAAATTTGGCTAGATTTTTTAATCGAGTAGTGTCAACGATGAAATCATTCGAGTCTAAAAATTGCTTCAATCTTGATAATGGAGAATTCCAATCAATATCATTCATATCTCCCAAAGCAGTAGCACCAGAAACTCCATCCGATTCTAAGCTATCAATCCAAACGGATTCCGTCGAAATTATTTCAGATGGAACACTATCTGCCTCTGTTTCAGTATTACATGATAATAATAAGCCCCCGATTATTCCGAATACAACTTTTGAATATGTTTTGAGTGCTATTTTCATTGAGTATAACGGTTCTCAGCTAAGAAGTCGTAAGGACTTATACCGAGATTGTTGTTTAAAGATAAGAATGATTTTCTACTAAGGTTTATGTCTCGAAGCATAAAACCTTATGCTTTTTAGGTGATGTTATGCGTATCATTTTAACCAATCAACTGTTTCTAGCGGACCATGACTACTCGCTTCAATATAATATTGCTCGTTACCCCCGACCTCGAGAGTTTCCAAATAATATCTTTTAACAATGGAGTAGGCTTTTTCAAGATCCATTCCACAGTCTATATCGTAACAGCGTACCATCCCATCATGAATAAATGATTTAGCATCATCAAATTCTTCCATGAGAAATTTATCGTGATACGGTTTTACTTGCTCGAAACTTAAGTCAAAAGTAAAGTAAATCGAGAGTCCGAAATCTTTTGTGCGTCCAGGGATTTTATCATGGTTCATGTAGTGATGAACTATTTGTATTCCATTCCATTGGTCTGAATATATGGTAGCAACAAATGCATGATTTTCATCTCGAAATTCCTTAATAATATCAGCCAGTAAGTCCTTCACTGTATTCAGAGGGAGACCTTTTATTTGCTTGTGTTTCTTTCTAAATGATGAGTCCATTAATTTATCGAAAAGCCTTCTCTTAAAGCCCTGATCTGGTCGTTGATAGAGAACTCCTCCATTGAAATTTATTCTTTTAGCAATAAGGGGGATAATGAGCTTGTTCATTCTGGTTGTCTATTACGCATAACGGTCGGGACTACACAACAGTGTGGCTTTGGACCAAAATTTTCGTTTAAAGTAATAAATAGTTGTTTTAGAAAGATTAGTTTTTCGAAGAAAATGCTCCGCATTGGGTGTAGGGCATGTTATAGAGCTTCATCTTAGTTGAATGTCGCTCCTAATTTCATGCATTGTGTCTAATACATTGTTTTTATTCAAATCAATTAATTCTAATTGCTGCTCATCGGACTTAAGTACCCAGTATTTTTCAATGCTATTTTGCCTTTTCTTATGAGCTCCACTATTTTCGTTTCTTGGCTTCATCCAAATGTAGAGAGTGTCATTATTTAAGGTATACTTGCGTCTGTCTTTCCCAAATAAATATGAGAGACCACGACTATCTTCCTGGTAAATAGTGTCTTCTGTTATTCTCCAAACGGTATTGTTCCAATCTCCTTTATCGAATTTCTCCAATTGAAACCTAAGGGTATCGTTAGACAAATTTTTATTCAAGTAAAAAGTTCCTTCTGTTAGTTTGAAAATCGTATCTACCTTATTTCCCGTTGAGCAACCAACTAGAAATATCAAGACTGGCAATATCTGGAGTGTTTTTGTCATGCTCTATAACGGTTAATGTAAAATGCGTTTTAATGCATTTTTACATAGTGTTGTAGCCAGTTTTTATTTTTCATTATCAATTACTGTCGGGTTTAAAACATCTTCCAAATCTCCTTTTTCCAATAAGTCAGAAATTGTTTTTTCAATGCAATCTCTTGTTAATTCCTTTACAAACAGGTCAGGCGGAGTTTGATATAATCCATTTAAATTTTCCCCGTTCTCTATATCTTGTCTAATTGATGTTTCTAAGAATTTGAATGTCCACACGTTAACTCCATAATGTCTACCGTCTGGTAAGTCGACATGGATATTGCAAAACTCATTCTCAATGTCCCAATTACCAGGTTCAACCTCCTCAAATTCCAGCCAAAGTTTAAACTCCATATTCTTCGTCATAAATCTGGTTCGCTTGGAAGAATTTTTAAACTCTTGCTCCATTCCGTGAAACCATCCATGAAATCACTTAAGTTGTCATAAACTGTTTCTGATTTCTTAGTCCTGTCATCAATTTGAATTTCTGCATGGAATTCAAGAAATAGATTATAAATCTCATTCTTAGATTTCCCGTTTTTAGATAAAAGGTTTATCAAATTCAAAAATTCATCATGATAGCTTTCACCTAAAATGATTTCAAATAGTCGGTCTTTATATTCTTGAAATTCGATTTCCATTTTTATTGGCTACAACGTTTAGTATATGGCAAGTAGGGAAATAGAAAGCACTGAACTTTCAAGTTTGTACTGAGCCAAAACGTTGTATTTTGTTTTTAATTTATTCATTTTAAAAGCCAAATCAACGATTTGGCAGTATTCCAGATGACTACTGATTTTTCCTGACTCACCGAACGCCCTATTTGCTATATATATTGTTACCCACTTTTTTCTTTATTATCGATAACAAACCAATTTTATTCTGTCCTCGTCCGTATCAAGCGAAAATTGTCCAACACTTTCTATTAATCCTTGAATCTTTGTTAAGTTTTGTTCCTTTAAAGGCTCAGTTCCGACAATTTTTGGGAAAATTAGATGTTCAATTTCTTTGAAGGTCAACCAACCTCCAAGCGAATTATGTCCCTCAAATCCGTTTTGCCAATAATCAAATCCGTAAGTTGTGTCTTCTTCAAGAAAAAGTTCGCCTATCTGTTCGTTTTGAACTTTTTTAAATTCAATTTTTTCAATCCATTTTGAACCGTCAACAAG
>JAKVAR010000082.1 GCA_022447585.1 Crocinitomicaceae bacterium
TTCTTTCTTGAGCAAAGACAAGAGAGCTAATCAAACCGATTATCGTTAACCAGTTCATTTCAACAAGTTAAGAATAATTAAATAGAAATGTAACTTATCCAATACATGTAACACCTAACCATTAAGCACCTATATTTAGTGCATAATTATGAGCAAAAAACAACATGCTTATTTCATGAAACTCTACGAGCCAGTGCATGCCCGGTTCGAACGCTTCTGCAGAGCGCGAGTTTATGGAAGAATGGATTATAAGGACTTAATGAATGAGACCCTCTTAGTGGCGTATCAGAAATTAGACACTTTAAAATCTGAGGCATCGTTTTTATCATTTTTATTCTCTATTTCGGTGCGCATATTGGCCAATGATAAACGAAAAAAGAAAGAAGAACTAGAGGTGTCTGATGAGGTTTTGAGAGCTTTTCCAGACATTAATGCGAATTCGGACATTGATACAGATGTGACGTTTCTTCACCAAGCGCTAAACTGTTTGCCCGAAGTGCAAAAAGAAGCCATAATTCTGTTTGAAATTGCTGGATTCAATTTAAAAGAGATTACTGAAATTCAGGAGGCATCACTCTCAGCAGTGAAGCAACGTCTGAAAAGAGGACGAGAAAAATTAACCGAGATTTTGACGCAAGTTCAAGACTATAAAAATTCGACATCGCCAAGGCTAGGTCGAACAAGAGAGGAGGTGAAGCATGGAAAATAAACGTAAATCACTAGACTTTTTATTTGAGCAAGCGAAGGAGCAGACACCAAAATCTTCTTTTAATCAAACAAAAGAATTGTTCGATGCACACTTGGATTCGAATAAAGGAATTAAAGGCAAGGGCAATTCGATTTTTAACTTAAAAACACTTTTAGTTATGATTGGAATTGGAAGTATCGCGGCTATTACAGCAATAGCGCTAACCTTAAATCAAGAGAAAAAAGAAATCGTCGAAAACGAGTTGATTGATAATGAAATAGCAAACTCGACATTGGATAAAATTGAATTGGAGCGTGTGTATGAACGCCCAGAAAAGCAGGAAATCGCAGTTGAATCTATTGAGATTGTTGATGACTCCATCATAAATACGACCACCACATTTAGAGGAGATGAGAATACGGTTTCTGAAGTAATAGTAGAGCGAAAAGCGGAGATTTTCACAACAAATTCGAACTATACAGGACTTCCTTTAAGCAGTGGTAGAATGAAAGAAGAGCCTTATCGTTTTCCTGTATTGAATGAAAATGAAAAAAAGGAAATTCGGAAAGAGAAGGACAAGATGCTGAAGGCACTTTATAAAATGGATAAAAAGAAGTATGTATTTGTTCCTACTGGATCTTTTATCCTAAGAGGACAAGCTGTTTCGGTACACGCCTTTTTTATGCAGAATACGGAGGTTTCAAATCTGGAGTATAGAACATTTTTATTTGATTTATTGATTCAAGATAGAAAGTCGGACTTTTTGGTGGCAATGCCTGATGTTGAATTATGGAATTCTTTAGGATATGCGCATAATGACCCAATGGCGCAACATTATTTTTCGCATCCAGCATATGACAATTATCCTGTAAATAATATTTCAAGAGAAGGAGCGGAGATGTACTGCGAGTGGTTGACTACGGAATGTCGTAATAAATATGAAGGTAAAAGTAAATACATATTAAACGATTTGCGGCTGCCAACAGATGCAGAATGGATGTTGGCGGCTTATGGAGATAATGATGAGGAATTTAAATATCCGTGGGGCTCTAATTCGCTGTTAAAACCAGATAGTAGTTGTTATTTGGCAAATTATAAACCGATGGTTTGGGATGATAGCACCCAGCAGATGATTAATAATTATTATGCGGATGGTGGGTTTTACACGGTTAGTGTTAAATCTTATTCTCCGAATGACTATGGGCTCTATAACATGAGTGGTAATGTAGCAGAAATGGTGTATTACCAAAAAGAATTTAAATCTTCAGAGCTAGGAAAGGACTTACGAGTTTACGATCCAGATAATTACCTTCCAGGAACCAAAGGAGGAGGTTGGATGAGTGATGCTGAAGAACTGGAAATCGCGTATTCTGAACTTTATAAAGGAGAAACAAAACCAAATTTGAA
>JAKVAR010000083.1 GCA_022447585.1 Crocinitomicaceae bacterium
TTTCTTATTTTTCTTCCCTTCAAAAATTAGATTTTCCGTCCAAAGAGACATCCACTCTTTTCTCACAATCAAGTGAGCAGGGAATGTTATGCATTAACGTATCTCAGCTAAAGACGGAAAGATCATTGATTTTTAAATGGCTGAAAAACCAGTAGACTTTATATATCAAGTGTTTGATTGTATTTTTGAAGGGAGGAGATTATTTATGGAAGCCATTGTTGTGCTTTCGTGCTTCTTTTTTAGTCCAGGTTTATTGAGATGTCAAGATGTCCACCAAGTCCGTCATTAATAATGCGTTGGAGAGTCGAGAATCTTATGTCTTTTAGATTCCTTTCTAATCGCGAAATGTAAGACTTGTTCGTTCCTGCAAGCTTAGCGAGCTGTTCTTGAGTCAACCCCTTTTTCTCCCGAGCTTGTTGAATTAATACGCCGAGTTTGAATGTGTCATACTCATTCTCAAATAGCTCGCGACTTTCTGTTCCGATTTTGCCGACTTTCTTATCAATAAAGTCGTCAAGGCTGGTCAGGTTCTTATTCTTTGCTGTCATAATACTCCCGTTTTATCTGTTCGGCTTTCTCAATTTGCTGTTTTGGTGTTTTCTGAGTCTTCTTTTGGAATCCATGGCCAATCACAACTAAATTATCAATGTCGAAAAAGCAGAAGATTCGAAAAATATTGCTTCCTACTTGAACTCTGATCTCATAGAGTCCTGTGGAGTTCTTAATATGTTTAAGATAAATCTCAGGGATTTGATCCAATTCGGTGATCACCCGAAGAGTCCACAATATTTTCTTTTTAACCTTGTCGTTTTGACTGTCATAAAACTCTTCGAAATAATTCTTGAAGAAAAACAGTTCTCGTTTTTTCGACATAAGGCAAAAGTACAAAAAGTTGTCTTATCGGACAACTTTGTCGCATGAAGCACAACGTTTTGGCTATGGAATGTAGCCAAAACATTTCTTTTCAAAACTAGCCTTGGCTATGTTTTATAGCTCTTGTTGGGGTTAGTTTTTTTTATACTTTAACTTTTTAAGTTTTGTTTTCTCATAAAAGATTTCCTCGTCATAATTACCTAACGAGTCCAATGTGTGATAAATCTTATTATCTTTTATGAGCCACTTTTCATTTTCAAAATAGAATTGTTCTAAAGATTTACTATTTATTAAAACATTAATCTGCTCCGCTTCATATACTTTACTAATGTCGAAGTAAATCCTAGAATTAGGTACTCCCAAGAATTGAGTAACACAACTGTATGCAGTATTCTTTAAAATTGTGCAGTTACCTGAAGAATCTAATTGATAGACTGAGTCAGTTACTATTGTGCTATATGCAGGTGGTCTATCGTCAACTAAGAAGTTAACAAGTACTGAATCACTTGATGATTTTCCCTCGTATTCCATTTTTACATCTCTCCTGATTGAATTTAAATATAAAGTGTCGTATCTGATTTGCCATGTTCCATGAGATAAGCTCCACCCCCTTAAATGAAGAAGATCATATAAGATGAATGTAGAATCAGGAAGCAGTTGAAATTGCTGGCAAATATATCCGCTATAATGAGAATCACATTCATTATATAATCCAATATATTTTGATTCTTGGCCTGCAGAAAAAATAGGTAGTAGAAGAAGTAATAAAAATCTCATGTTAATTAACCCCAACG
>JAKVAR010000084.1 GCA_022447585.1 Crocinitomicaceae bacterium
TTTGTTATTATTTAGTTCTTTATCAATTTTTGGAATTTTAACCTTGATATATTTTATTCAGCCAGAAAGCAGTTCAGAAATGTTGAGTTATTTCTTTGTAATAATTTCAATCATCACATTGCCTCACTCTATTCTGTTTGATCAGTTCTATAAAAATAGAAACGCACAATTGCAAAAACAGAATGAATCAGAGAGCAATTATGAAACTGAATAATATTTCAATGAATCAATCTAAGAAGAACTTTAAGGACGGTTGAACAACTCCATCAGTTCACCTTAGGTAACATGTCTAGATTCTTGAGATTTTAAAGAATCTCCTTTTATAGTATAAGAATTATAACCCTTTTCTGCAATAAAGGTATTATCAAACACGGATCGTATTTTCAAATCCTTCATAAGAGATACTTTTAACCACAAGAAAGTTATTATTGAACATTTCAAAGTACATTTCTTCTCCATAAGAATGACATCCGTAATTGATGAAGTTTAGTAATTCTCCATCGAAATCTCAGGTCACAAAATAGCTTTTTTCAATATCAGTGCCCGTTGAAAAACCTGTAAGAAAGAAATCCTCGGTAAGGCCATATATACCATTAAAAACTGGACCAGGATCTAACCCCTCATATAAGGAGGATAAATCTAAAGAATCTGGGAAAACAACATCATTTTCAAACGCTGCTTCTTCTATTGCACCTATATAGCTGGAGTGATTATAATCTTCCATTTCGATTTCAGCTTCTGCTTCATCTGCGAATTCTATTTCTTCTGTAGCTTCTTGTGAAAGGTTTGATTCTTGTTCTCCTGAATCACAAGCAAAAGACAGTAGAGCTATTAATGCTATGTATAGTGTCTTAATATTTATCATGCTAAAAAAGTGTATTTCATCTTTACTTAGGTCATTGGTTTTTTCCTTTTTCCTTTGGTCTCCAAACTGTATTTCCACGTTCTAAACCTCTTGCAATGTTGCCCGTATCCCATCCAATTTCTCCTCCTATTTTAATTTGAATCCTAAACATATCCACTATAACCATAAGAGCAATCATTAGTTCTAAATCGACATCATAATCTAGATCCATCTCAAATGCATCTCCGTGGAAAACAATGAATTTGTTCTTGTTCCAACGTCCTATTTGTTTCGAATTTTCATAGATGTTGCCTGAATACCCTTTACTGCCTTTCATTTCGATTTCAGAATGAGAAGAATCTTGATTTCTACACTTGAATTTTAAGGAGTTAAATGATTTCTGTACAACTTTATATTTTCCGCTTGGAATACTTACAGTTGCATTTGCCTTAAAGGATAGCAATCCATTTTCAATTGTTCCGATTGTTTGCCCCGTGTAGTATTGAGAAATCTCATACTTCCTCTTAATTGAAAGTAAAATTCTGCGTACAACATATAGCTCACGGTCATCCTTGTAGACAATGTATTTATTGCCAAAAAGAGTGATCTTTCTCTGTTTTACATAAACCTTCATGTTCAAACCTGTACGTTAACCAAATACTCTTCGAGCTCTCGAATATCATGTTCATCAGCATTATGAAAGTTTAGAAAGTCTATAAGTTCAGAATTCTTGTTCACCACTTTCAGTGGCCATTTAGGTTTGAAAATTATGAAATACCCCTTGGTTACGAGCCTCATTGCCAAACTATTGACGAGCACTACCTCACAAATTCTAAGATTATTCAGTAGCTTTTGATTTGCCAAATATTTCTTGGCGTCCGAATCCATAGAAGCAAAATTATCTCGCAGATCGATTATAGAATAGAAAGGTTTTTCTCCATGAAGTTCAAATCCATTTTTTACTACTTCTTTGAGTTTTACTAGATCTACTTCAGCACCATCTAAATATGTAAGGTAGAAGATATTCCTACCGAACATTTTCATAAAGTAATTCTTATGGTCTGTTCTTTGATTTTCCACGGAAATGAGCAATGAATATATTGAATTAATGTCAGAGTAGATAAAAATAAGATTGCCTAAACACAAAAATTGTATTTTAGTATAAAATCGAATAATGAGAACAATTTCTAAACTATTCCTTTTAAGCACATTAGCTTTAATAACATCTTGCACAATTTCGGAGTCAGATGCAAAAGTGTTCCTTCGAGCCGAAGCAGAGGTGCAAATCCCAAAAACTTGCGATTGTCTTGCTAAACTTGAGGCCACTGGAGACAAGGCTATTGAGAAGGAAGCAGAATGTAAAAGTGATGGACAATGGGCAATTCTTGAAGCATCACAATCAGAAAGAATTGGTGATACCTACCCTGAAATTGAAGAAGAAATTATCGATTTCTATAATAGCGAAGTTGAGAAATGCAATGAAGAATAATCGCTAATAGTTTCATTGAAATCGATTAGATAAAGAAAAAGAAAGAAGATAAGATCGCTGAAACAAAGAGAGTTGTTAATTTAACATACTTACTAATCTTATATTCAGATAGAAATTCGTTACCGCATAAAACCCATATTGTTATGCCATAACTTAAAGATGTTATAAAATATACCAAAGGTGTTGTTCTAGGCATTAAATCATCAATTGCTGCAATTCCAGTCGGTTCAATCCCCCAGGTTAAAAGTATTAAACTAAAGCTCCCTATAACTGAGTAAACAAAATAAGCGACCATTAGTATCCATCCGATTTTCCTCCTAAGCCAAAATGTCACGAGCGCCAATGTTAATGGGATTATTGGAATCAGACTGATAAAATAAAACATGTCGAACCCAATAGAAGGATTAGAAAAACGCAATCGTATCATATCGATTTCATTATACCATCCAACTATTGCGATCAGACCGAAAATTATCGTAATTAGCCTAATTATTCGTTCTTTTCTATCCAACGATTTAAGAAGAGGGTTAAAAGCATCAATAGTTTTGTATACAAGGTTTAAAGCCTCTTCTTGTTTTTCGGATTTCCTTTCTTTTATTTGTCTTAGTTGATTACGCTCTTCCAGCAACTCTTGACTAGCCTCGGTTATTTCTTGCTCGGTAAGATTTCGACGTTGAACCTCCAATTCAGCAGCAGACAATGCTTCCTCTTGATAATCTCCTTTGTTCTGAATAATTCTGAATAAATCAACGTTTGAGA
>JAKVAR010000085.1 GCA_022447585.1 Crocinitomicaceae bacterium
GTTATTTACAAGAATTGAAAATGGAGATTACCCAAAGACCAATGCTATACTCATTTCTCAAAACGACAGTCTTCTTTTTGAAAAATATTTTAATGGATACGGAAAAGACAGTTTACAGGATGTTAGGTCGACTACTAAATCAATAACCGCTTTATTGGCAGGGATAGCTTTTGATAAAGAAATTTTAGAAGTAAATGAACCTTTTTTAACCTACCTTCCTCAATACAATAAAGAAAATATTGAAAACTGGGACAATAGAAAATCTCTGATAACAGTAGAAGATTTATTGACGATGCGAACAGGAATTGGTTGCGAGCAGTTTTTTGGAGATATGGGATTTCCTGATTGTGAAGAAAAAATGTTTGATCAAAAAGACTGGGTAAAATATGGACTCGATCAAAAAATGGCTTTTGCTCCAAAAGAAAAATGGTTATACACTGGAACAGCACCAATGATTATGGGAGCTGTGATTAGTGAATCATCTAATACTAATATTGCTGAATTTGCATCTAAACATTTATTTACGCCATTAAAAATCACAGACAATTATCAATGGACAAAAAACAGAATGACTGGGAGATACTTTACCGCAGGTCTTCTGAGAATATCACCTAGAGATATGCTTAAAATAGGTAATATGGTTATCTACAAAGGAAAATATAATGGGCAGCAAATTATTTCAGAAAAAATGATAGGTGAAATTCTAAGCGAAAAAGTAGAGTTACCGCAAAACTATTCGTTTTTTGATGTTGCTGGCAATTCCTGGGAAGGGCAAAAATCAGCTACTTATGGTTATTACTGGTATACCGAAAAAGCAAAAATAGATGACCGAGAAATTACTTTAAAGTTTACTTTTGGAAATGGTGGAAATTATATCCTACTTATTCCTGAGTTAAAAAATTTAGTTATTGTTTTTACAGGTAGTAATTATGGTAAGCCCATTTTAAATAAACAACCTTTTGATATGATGTACAAATATATATTACCCTATTTCCTTTCAAAATAAACTGGTTACAACAATTTATAAAAATAATAGCGGTCTAATCGCTAAAGCGAAAGAAGGTAAATATTAAAAATCTAGGGGTAACCGAAAAATTAGTGTGTAAAACCCGCTACTATTCTTATACTAGACGTTAGCAACAATAAAAGAGGAACAATTATTGTTCTATCCTTCACAATGAAAAATTTTCTACTAACCATATGTTATATAGTAAATATAACATATGCAATAGGTCAAATCCAAGGTAATAATGCACGAATTTTGTATCAAGAAAATAAGGAGTGCTATTTCTTCAATCTCTCTAATAATAATCAAACTCTGTATTTTGATTCTGTCATTTATGATAATAATCGGCCTATTTCAATCTTAGTAGAAAATGATTTGGAGGATACTGTTTTTTTTAAAATCAAAAGACTTCAATCAGACAAACAAAAATTCACTGAAAAATCGACAAGGTACCTATTGCCAAAAGAGCATTATGTGATTACTCTAGAATTCAACTCAAATAGGTTTAACAAACAATCAATACTCAACTCTTTCTTTGAATGTTATTACAACAGCTCTTCTAACATAACGGACCAGCATTTTATTTTAAGACTGGTAGGGAATATAAAGTTGGGCGACCTTCCTGATTTTGAAGAATCGCGATTTGCTGATCTCGATATCCCAATTGCGAAACAAACTGCCCCAAGTTATTTAAACGAACTTGTCATAAGAGCCGAGGAAGATAATATTGATGAAGCCATGAACGCTAATTTATCTTTGGATGATTCCGATTCAATTGAGGGTTTGTTCTATTATTACACTCAGAATAAACGGGAATTCATTGAACCAATTGATTCATTTGGAATATATAAATATCATATTTACCTAAAGGACTTATCTGAAATTGGTCTAAATCAAGAATTACTTAAATCCTATTTGAAGTCAAATGGAATAAAAGTAACTATCAGTAAACCGCCTAATCATGTTATAACTTCGGAACAAAACGACTTTCTAGTATTTTACTGTAAGTCAGAAGACATAGAGCGTATCAAAATATTATTGAAAGGTGTAGATATCCATTTCATTATCGATTCAAAGCATTACAGAAACAACCGATTTTTAGATGACACTTATGATCTCTATTTTTCCTCTAATCTTAATTGGAATGAAGACGATGTTGGAGCTTTTCTGAACGACAATGGAATTAAAAATTATAAAGGGATTAGGAAAACTAATAATGAATTTTCAATGAAATATTCATATTTCGTTGAATTTACGCTTGATAACAAATATCAACACTCAGAACAAAACTTGATTAACAAACTTATAGATATGCCGGAAGTAGCGTGGATAAGTTCAGGAAGGAAAACCTATGTTAAGAAGGATTAACAAAATGTTGCTAACATTGTATAAGCGTCATTAAAACGACCGCTTATACTAGTCCGTTATGCTCAATGACGTCCAGCTAAAAAAAGCTATCAGTACTAGTAACTTCTATCCTTCTTTGCGTTTATTTTTTATGAAATTCACTTTAATCCTAATAATTTACCTTCTTGCTTCTAATGTTTATGGACAATCGAAGAATATTTCGTTTGAGGATTCTCTTTATTTTAAGAAAGAACTGAATTATTCGATGCATTCTCATGTGCTTTTCTACAGTTTAATTCGAAATGAGTTATTGGACTCGTTGCCCGATGGGCACTACAAAATCTATTTCACCTCAAGTCATAAGCAATTGGCTCGAGAGGGAACAGTCATCAATTACAAAAAACAAGGGCTTTGGAAGAACTATTATAAGAATGGAAAAGTTCGTATGCTTCAAAATTATAGTGAGGGTAAACTTCACGGAAAATGTGTTGAATATGACTTGACAGGAGCGAAAGTCTTTGAAGGCAACTATTTCGAAGGTAAACTTGAAGGCACTGCCAACAGATATTTCAGTTTTCAAAATGAATGCGGAAGGTTAGGAAGGTGGGATTCACATTATGGGGAATTTAATTATTCAAATGGGAAACTTGAGGGTCAAACTGAATACTGGGCAAAAGACAGAGCAGTTCATGTAAGTTGCAATTACAAGTCAAATGCCATGGACGGCGAAGTGGTGAAGCTAAATAAATTTGGTGATACTCTGACAATAGAAAATTATGAAATGGGATGGTTCATTAGTGAAAATAGATTTGAATATCAGTCATATGAAACGACATATTCGCTCGGCATATTAATTGATTCCAAGCAAGAATTAGAGCTCATAGCCAAACATATTGGGCAAAGTCTGAAAAAAATTGACTCACTTCCCAATTTGCACAGGTTATGCATTTACAACCCTTCTGAAAATAACATCGACTCTATAATTCAATCAAGTTTGTCGAGCTGTTCAACGCTTTCAAAAATCACCTCATTTAAATTAAGAGGGAAAGGTATACACTCAATACCCCCATCTTTGTTTAATTGCTCCAACATAGAACATATCACAATCGATAACACGTCAATTTCTGAACTCCCAAAGGAAATTCAAGATTTCAAATCTCTTCGTGTACTCGAAATACGGAATGGTAATTATAAAAATGTACCTGCTCTGATAAGAACAATTTCTCAAATAAAGAATTTACAAGAATTAGAGCTTTCTGGAGTAATGAAGGAAATACCCAAGGAGATTCACTTACTGCGACAAATTGAAGCTCTCTACCTTATAAATGGCACTCCAAACCTTAGTCCTGAAGAATTCCCTATTCATCCAAATTTATTTCGAATGAAGCGTTTGAAAGTAGTTGAGTTACCATTCAATATTTTTGGTCACCCAGAATATTTAAATCTCTTTGAAAAGAAGTTACCAAACTGCGTATTGTCTGTGAATGAAGCATGACTATAACCACATTGAATAATTAGAATGAGCATAACAGCGGCTAAAAATCATACAGCGAAGTTACTGGCAAGGTTCGTTGGTTATTTGCTTGAATCAGTATCTTTAAGGTTAAAAGGTTCCGCAAGATGCTGTACGCTTCCTAGCCGCGGGCCGTTATAGTGACAACAGCCCATGACGTTAACAAACTACAAGTCTCAATTAAAATGAACTAAAACTTGTCACACCCAAGAGACCAACATATTGTTCCTGAATTTCTTTTAAAGAACTTTAGCTCTGACGGGAAAAAAGTTTGGACTTTTGACAAATCTGCTATCAAAGAACGCTGGAATAATGTCAAGCATAGATCAATAAGTAAAACGCCAACAAAAGAATTCATTTACGATAGAGAAAAAGGCGTTCCGAACGGAAGTCTAGAATACAAACTACGAGCGATTGAAGATAAGAGCGCTCCCGTCGTGGAAAAGTTGATTCATTCAAAAAGCTTAATCGAACTCACGAATAGTGATAAACAAATCCTTTCTGAATTAATCGCATTTCAATTCTTAAGGACTGAAGAAAGTCAAAGTAATATATCTAGGATTGACCGAGAGTTGAATGACTTTTTGAAACCACATGGAATCAATATTAAAAATGACATTGAAGAACTTTGGCTTAATTCTCTCGACAAAGCCCATGACTTTTCTCAGCACTTCCTTGGGAAATCTTGGTGTTTGAGTGCTGGGAAGCAAGAGTACTTTATTTCTGATAATCCTATTGTCAGAAACAATTCGACCAACATACAAAAACATAGAGGTACCTTGGGCGTCAACTCAAAAGGAATTGAAATATACTTCCCTATCAGTTCTTCTTTAGTTCTATGCTTATTCTGCCCTAAAACCTTTCCTTATGAAGACACTGTAATACCAGCTACACCTGAATGCACCACATATCTAAATTGGTTGCAGATCAGATACTCTGAACGATTTGTTTTTAGCCAGGAGAAAGAGTTTCAATTGGTGTACGAAATGATAAAGAATGGATCACTATAACATCACCTATGCTTCATGCCGCAAAAGTGTTATATTCGAGAGGCGGCACGAAAGCATAGCCGAAATCCGTTAGCAAACATAAAACCCATAATTAGTGAAAAACAAAGCATACATAATTGAAGTAAGCCCAATTGAAGAAGTTGATATGGACTATAATGCTAATGCATTGCCATTTGAAGGAAGCGACAAGATGGGAGCTTGGATGATGGGAGTCTCTTCTGATATGGGAAAATGGGAGTACCA
>JAKVAR010000086.1 GCA_022447585.1 Crocinitomicaceae bacterium
TGAAATAAACGATCTTCTCTTCGGTGATTTCTTCTTTAATAAATTCAGGTCTGTCGTACAGGTGCTTTCTGTACGATAAGCTCATCGCTTCCATATCGCCGTTGAATTCTGACTTGGAAACGCTTACGTCAATAACATCAGTCAAGGCCATCTTTCCCTTTGTATCGCGACCATCAGCTACGGTGAATATAGAATTCCCTGTTTTACCCGCTTCAATCCAATTACTGGGGGGTATTCAATACTAAATCCAAACTCCTCCGAAACAAATTCGCGTTGAGCGAATAGGGAAGTACTGAAGAATATAAATACGACCATTAAAACGTTACTCATAACTTAAATTTATTGAATTTAGGAGAATTAGAAAAGTTAAATTGAGTTAGATTTAGACTTTGATAACACTTATTATGAAATCAATATTTACGATCTTCTGTTTCTTTCTTGTATGGAATTTATCACTAGGCCAAGAAAAATTATTAAAAGTTTTGGGAGGGGATCTAGCCTTAATGGATCCCCAAATTGACTATAGTTGGAAGCCAGAAGGAAACGTGAATTTTCATGCCTCGAATACCTATTTGGGTGATACCACAGGAGCAAGCAATAACCGTGAGTTTTTGTTGTTTCGAGATGATATAGTCCATGAAAAGAAGGAAGTATTTAAGTTTTTCAAAGAAAGCTACGTTACGAATAAGGAGTATCAAGTGTTTTATGATTGGGTACTTGATTCTCTTTATAGAGAAGCGATATGGGTGAATAATGATCCAACAGGATTAGGAAAAATACCGGATGAAGATATATTGAAAATGCTTGATTTCGAAGATCCGTTTATTGACCCTGAAACAGGTGAGTTGGAGTCGATTAATTCTGAGCAGTATAAAATGTATCGCAGTTATTTTGGTTTTGATTGGGAATTTGATTGGCGTAAGAAGATAGACTTGGATGATTACTTACCATTAATCCAAGTATTGAATAAAAGATCTCACGAGCGCTTTAATCGATCTAAAGAAATTGATGGCCGCAAAATTAAGTTTGCCTTTGATAAGGATGGCACTGAGTATGTTAATATTTCTAGGGATCATTATTTATGGGCGCTTACTGCTGAGCGTGTATTTGATTTACCTTATAACCTTGCCAATTATTACCATTCATCATCTATTTATTCAAGCTTTCCCGTGCAAGGTTTAAATGGTAATCAAATTCGCGGATATCTCACGTTCCTTGAAAATCAGTGCCAACGAAGAATAAATAAGGCAAAATTGCCTTATCGCGTTCAAATTTCTTTACCTACTCCCAGCGAAATAGAAAGAATGGATAAGAATTATGTGAATGAGCCTAAGAACTTAATTTTTAAAGAAATGGATATGACCTCTCATTGGAAAATTACGAATAGCGATTATAAAGAATTTGTCATGGCCGTTCAGGATTCTATAATTCGAGAGATTCTTTATATGAATAGTCCGGATGAAGGAAAAGAATTACCAATGGAGGATATAGCTGAGTTATTGAGATATGATGATGTATACTATGACGAGGTAAATTTATCTTGGATGGAATTTGACCCTGCCGATGCCGACATAAATAGAAGTTTATTTCCATTAGACGTCAGCTTTAACTGGCGCAAAAAATTTAAACAAGAAGATCTATTGCGTTTTATCAAGCCTATGCTCAGTGACACCTCGAATACAGATATAAGTGCAACTGCTCTAGTTTATAATGTATTTCCGTATCTCTCTTATTATCAATATTATTGGAAAGATTTAAATCGTGCAGCTCAAAGTGATTCTTTGATATGGTTGCCAGAATACCAGCAATTTATTTGTGCCAATGGGGGAGATTGGTATGGAAGAAACTTAATATTATCTGTTCCTGAAAATCAATTTTGGGCTGGTGGCGTTAGAAGGCATGAAAACCTGAGTAGGTTTATTATAAAAGAAAGGATAAATATTTTTCCTGAAATAGACTGTCGTGATTGTAATAAAATCTGTGGGAATGCTATTCCTGACGATGACATTGACGATAGATGGCCTGAAGTAATGAAGGAGATTTGCCCCGACAATGATCGTTTGAAAAGTACGGGGTTTTATGATTTTGATTCTAAGCCTAAAGCCCTGATTACATCCATTACGTATCATCAGGCCTTGGCATACTATAACTGGAAATATAATCGAAGTACTCTTCAAGAAAACCAAGATCCTATTTATTATAACCTCCTCCCAAGTGAAGAGGAGTTTAATAAGGTACAGTCAGGTCAGAAAACTTTAGTTCAAGCACAAGAAATTCCCTATCCTACGCCAGTATTTAGGTATGTTATTCATGTATTTAAAAAGTAGGTCAGTCAGAAATTACCTTCGACTCGCGAAATCTTTTTGACTTAAAGATGACAAACATGAATATGATTGGGGGAATAATAAAGATAACACGATAAGGATCATTTTCTTCCAACATAAATCGCATTTGTAGCCCTAACCATAAAACATTGGTAATCCCATAAAGTGTGGTTCCGTAGCGCTTTCCACGCATAATTAAAATTGCTGCAATTATTCCCATTACAAGAGAGGCCAGCACAAATAGATTTTGAACGTAAAATGATGTAGGGTAGAAATAAACTACATCCGTACTATTTATGAAAATGAACACAAAGGCAACACTCATGGCTAAGAAAATAAAAGCATTGAATATGAGGCTTAAGAGGCCCATAATAAAATGAACCCGCGAAACTCTTCGTTTCTCGGTTTTTCCGGACGTTTCTATGTCTTCGTTATCAATTATTTCCATTAACAACCAATATAAAATCGAATGGTCACCTTCGTAACTACCTTATCTTCCCAACTATGCCAAGCAAACTCATATGAATCACCAATTTTAGCTTCATGACAAGAGCCCGGATCACCCATAGCTACTAAAACTTGGTCTGTTCTCTTATTCACGGTTTCTTGATTTAATTTACCATTCGAGAAATATACAGTGGGAATATAGAAGTATGCAACTTCCGGCGTTACTCTTCCTGTCAATTGTGAGAATGAAATGTTTAAAAACTCTGGATAGGCCTCGGGAAATGTTTCCAGTATAATACCTGATATTTCATCAAATGTCCAAGGCATGCGCTCATCTCGGTCTGCACTGTCATTTTCAACAGGTTTATCTTTGAGACCACCACAAGAAATCATCAGCAATACTAGTAAGAATGGTAAATATTTCATGAGCAATGTTTTACTAGGC
>JAKVAR010000087.1 GCA_022447585.1 Crocinitomicaceae bacterium
TGAAATAAACGATCTTCTCTTCGGTGATTTCTTCTTTAATAAATTCAGGTCTGTCGTACAGGTGCTTTCTGTACGATAAGCTCATCGCTTCCATATCGCCGTTGAATTCTGACTTGGAAACGCTTACGTCAATAACATCAGCCAAGGCCATCTTTCCCTTTGTATCGCGACCATCAGCTACGGTGAATATAGAATTCCCTGTTTTACCCGCTTCAATCCAATTACTGGGGTATTCAATACTAAATCCAAACTCCTCCGAAACAAATTCACGTTGAGCGAATAGGGCAGTACTGAAGAATATAAATACGACCATTAAAACGTTACTCATAACTTAAATTTATTGAATTTAGGAGAATTAAAAAAGTTTTATTTTGGCGAGAATTAATGCTAAATTGCCTTCTTCTTAATTATCCGTATGAAAATAATAGTGCTCTGTAGTTTGATGTTGACCGGGTTAGGGGTTCAGGCTCAAACTAAATTGGTGAAAATTCTTGGTCAAGATTTGGTTCAAATGAAACCAGAAACAAGCTATGCTTGGAGACCTGAAGGTGACGTGATATTTCATGAATCGAATACGTTGAAGGGAGATACAACAGGAGCGAGTAACAATAGAGAGTTCCTCTTATTTCGAGATCAACTATCCAAGGATAAAGGGGAGCTCTTCAAGTTTTTTAGAACGGATTACGTGAGCAATGCTGAATATGATGAATTCTATGACTGGGTAATAGATTCTATTTACAGAGAAAGTATATTTCAAAACGAGGACCCTACAGGAAATAATGAGATCCCTAGAGCGACAATTCTCAAAATGCTCAATCTTCCCAAAACGGCAATAAATCCAAGAACAGGAAAAGAGGTTCCTGTCGATTCAATAGGGATGTTTGATTTAAGAGAGATGTTTTCGTTTAATTGGGATTTTGATTGGCGAAAAAAAATTAAGCCAGCGCAGTACATCCCTTATGTCCATTACTTATACAAGTATCCAAGTGAACGATTTAATCGAACTAAATCCATCGACGAACGAAAATTGTCCTTTGCCTTAGGAAATCGCTATGACGAATACGTGAACATTTCAATAGACAAGATTCTATGGGCAATTGGTTCAGAACACATATTCGATATGAGATATAATTTGTCAAATTTTTATCATGATTCTCCAGAATTTGATGAATTGCCTGTGCAAGGATTAATAGGGAATCAAATTCGAGGTTATTTGGAGTTTTTGAGACGTAAATATCAAGCTCAAGTGGATAAAGCAAAATTGCCTTATCGTATTCAAGTTTCGCTACCAACAATAGCAGAATTAACTGAAACTGATAATGAATATTCCGACGAATCACTGAAATTTAAGTCAAGTAGGAAAGACATGACGGCGCATTGGAAGATAACTAACTCGGACTACAAAGAGTTTTTGATTGCTGTGCAAGATTCGTTGATCAGGGAGCAAATATATATGAATGCAACGCTCGAGGGTGATGAATTCCCAATTGAAGATGTGGCTGAATTAATTAATTATAAGAATTTCTATTATGACGAAGTAAACCTTTCATGGACTGAGTTTGATGCTGCTCAACCTTTTGTGAATAGAGGATTATTCACTTTAAATCTTGAATTTAATTGGCGTAAGAAATTCAATCTAGAAGATGTTTGGAGGCATATTAAGTATCTAATGTTAGATACTGAAAAAAAAGACCTAAGACCAGAAGGCTTAATCAATAATTTCATGCCCGGAAAAAGTAAATATGTCTATTATTGGTGGGATCTGGGCAGAAAGGCTCTAAATGATTCTTTAATATGGATTCCAGATTACAAAGAATATGCTTGCGCAAATAAAGGAGACTGGTTTGGACGTAACTTGATGCTCTCAATTCCTGAAAGTCAATTTTGGGGCGGTGGAGTAAGAAGGCACAGCGATGAAAGTATATTTATTATTCGAGAAGCCGTTAATATTTATCCTGGAATAAGATGCAGAGACTGCAATAGTATTTGTGGATACGAATTGGAGGATAAAGATATTAGTACCCATTGGCCCAAAGTTGAGAAACAAATTTGTCCGGACAACGACCGGTTGATGGAAATTAAAGAATTCTATAACTTTGATTCAGAGCCTGATGCATTAATTCAATTAATCACCTATGATCAGGCTTTAGCATATTATAACTGGAAATATCATCGTGTTCTGCCCAAAGGTGAAAGCACCTTGTATTACAACCTCTTACCAAGTGAGGAAGAGTTTAAGAGAGTTCAAAACGGAGAAATGGTTATTTATAAAGCAGAAGAAATTCCATATCCAACTCCGGTGTTCAGATATGTGATTCATGTTTTTCAGAAGTAGGTTTTCTAATCTTCTAAATCGAGATCTCGAAGCCTTTTAGATTTGAAAATAAAGAACATGAAAATTAATGGAGCAGCTATGAAAATTAGTCGGTAAGCTCTGTTGTCTTCTAATATGAATCTTAGTTGAAGGATTATCCACACTATATTTGAAAGCCCGTAAAGTGTTGTGCCCAATCTTCTCCCTCTGATTATTAAAACATTTCCGACGATCCCTATTAATAGCGACGCTAGCAAGAAGAAATTTTGGCCATAAAACTCAGCATTATATCCATAGTCGTAAAGTCTCCCAGAACCGGTCGTAAAGATGAAAAAGAAGGTTATTGAAATCGCCAGAAAAACAAGTGAATTGAAAATCAAACTTAACAATCCAAACCAGAAATGAGTTCTTGATACATTTCTCTTTTTTTTCTCTTCTTTCTCAGAATGTTTATCGAGTACTTCCATTAACAGCCAATGTAAAATCGAATGGTCACCTTCGTAACTATCTTATCTTCCCAACTATTCCAAGCAAACTCATATGAATCACCAATTTCAGCTTCATGACAAGAGCCCGGATCACCCATAGCTACTAAAACTTGGTCTGTTCTCTTATTCACGGTTTCTTGATTTAATTTCCCATTCGAGAAATATACAGTGGGAATATAGAAGTATGCAACTTCCGGCGTTACTCTTCCTGTCAATTGTGAGAATGAAATGTTTAAAAACTCTGGATATGCCTCGGGAAATGTCTCAAGTATGATGCCTGAAATTTCATCAAATGTCCAAGGCATGCGCTCATCTCGGTCTGCACTGTCATTTTCAACAGGTTTATCTTTGAGACCACCACAAGAAATCATCAGCAATACTAGTAAGAATGGTAAATATTTCATGAGCAATGTTTTACTAGGC
>JAKVAR010000088.1 GCA_022447585.1 Crocinitomicaceae bacterium
CAGGTTTAGTGAATTCATTTGTAGATGATAATGAAGAAAGTATTCGTATTTCTATGAAAATTGCGGATATCGGTTCTAAAAAGCTAGATTCCTTGGTGTATACCCAAATTGAACCAAGGCTAAGTAGCATTTTAGAGGGAACTGACTTAGAAGCTAAAATTACAGGAACTACACTAATCTACATTAAAGGCAACGACTATCTCATCGGAAATTTAAGAACAAGCATGTTCATTGCCTTTGTACTGATTGCAGTCATCATGGGCTTACTTTTCAGTAATTTCCGAATGATTGTCATTTCTCTAATTCCCAATATCATTCCATTATTAATTACAGCAGGACTCATGGGTTACTTGGGCATTCCATTAAAGCCAAGTACCGCATTAGTATTTAGTATTGCCTTTGGTATTTCTGTAGACGATTCCATTCACTTTTTGGCTAAATACCGCCAAGAGCTATTGAAATATAAGTTTGATGTGGTCAAGTCTGTTTCCATTAGTTTGAAGGAAACGGGCATGAGTATGATTTATACTTCCATCGTTTTATTTTGTGGATTCGTTATTTTTGTGGCCTCAGAATTTGGAGGAACCAAAGCATTAGGTGCACTAACCTCAACTACTCTGTTGATCGCCATGATCACTAATTTAATCCTTCTTCCTTGTTTACTCCGTTCATTCGATTTGAACTCGAAGCAAGTCAAATTCTCAAAGATGTTTGAGAAATATGACAACTTCTACGATGAAGACGAGGACGAGGAAATTGACCTAGAACAAATCCAAGTACAGCCAGTATCGAAAGATTCTTAAGGAGTACGTTGGAATGGTGTACTGAAAAAAAGACCTAGGCTCTTATCCGCTAGCGTGCGGATGTTTATTATTGACGACTAATACTTGAATTAAGCTGCTTATAAGTGATTTTCCTCTTTTTCTGCAATTGTGTATAAATTCGAAGAATTTTACATATATGGGTAGCTTATCCTGCGAAACTCCTCTATGTGGCCTGAGCCAACTCCTGAGTAAAGACCAGACTCCTTCTATGGTATTCACATGTACCTCATGAAAGCCATCCCCATCTTCATCACGGGCATACTCACCTTTACCATGATTCACTGTTTGATGCTTATAGCCCCATTCTTGAAGTCTGGCATAGATGTTATATTCATCGGTACACGTAGTACTTCCTTTGGCTACACGTTTTTTAATTAAAGGTTCGATTGTCTTTTGTTTTACATTATCTACTACTTCCATCACTAAATAACCTCCTCGTTGAATCATGCCTAAAATAGGTACTTTCTCTGTTTGCTTAGTTCCTCTACCACGTGCGCCTTTCAAGCGTCTGCATCTTGCTTCTCGCTCTAGTTTGGCTACTTTTTCGGGTTGGCCTTTGTGGCCTGCAATTACATAAACTTCATCGAATTCAACTGATTCATTAAGTTGGTAATCAGTTTTTTTTCCGAAACTGCCTCACGCAATTTGCTAGTCAATTCATGAACAGTCGTTTCATGTAAATCAAGTTCTTGACCTATTTGGCGATTAGATAGATTTAAACCCATGAAGTATAAGCATATGATCCACGTTTTTAAAGGAAGCTTGTGACCTGAAAATACCGTGCCTGTTAAATCATCAAAATGTTTATCGCAGTTACGACAAATGTAACGTTGGTTCGGACTACCTCCATTCTTGACCACTTGCTTGCTTTGGCAATGAGGACAATGAACACCTTCTGACCAACGAATCAAACGAAGTTGCTCATAACATTGAGCATCTGAAACTATATCTTGTATCTTTAAGCTAAACATAAGCACAAGATAACAATTTTATATTATCCGCATACTGACGGATAAGAGCCTAATTTAATTTAATAATAAGTAACAGTTCATAATCATATATAGCCTATTTCAATATCTTTTTCACTCCAGTTTATTGAAAAAAATGCACCGTAGCGCTGCGGGGCAGCCCCTGCTATGCTTTATTTTTTTTTAAAAGACTGAACCAAAAAATCTAATCGAAATTAACTATATATAATTAAGATCAGTTACTTACTTTTTATACATGTTCTGCTATACCGATTCTTTCAGATAGAATAGTATTTTTCACAAATCTGTATATTTATTCTTAAAATTCAACCTACTTAAATTCATATACTATGTTTGGACTCGTGCGAGCGACTCGCTCATCCCGCAAAAATAATAATGAATATCGCT
>JAKVAR010000089.1 GCA_022447585.1 Crocinitomicaceae bacterium
AACGGTTAGTATATGAAACGTAGCGACCTAATGGGAGCTATGATTTCATATACATTGTTCTGCGTTCGTATTCTTTTACCAAGGTCCATTTTTTGTAACATTGATAAATTCCTCGTTTTCCAATCGGAAGGCACCACCATATCCTACAAACCAAAGTCTTCTTTTTTGGTCTTCATAAATTTGGAAGGTAAGTGGCCCATAATTCCCTTCTGAAATACGATATTCAGTTAGATCAGCATTTTTTAGACAGTATATACTTCTGGAGCAATTAAACCAAATACCTCCGTTTGAATCTTCAATTATGCTTCCTGTTCCTTTTGTTTCTTCAAACAAACTAACTGTTATATCTGTAATAATACCTTTCTGATATTTATAGAGCCCTTTGGAAGTAGAGATCAAGAAATCACCTCTCTTTGTCTCTATCACCTCATTCACAAAAGGGGTATGGAGACCATCCTTTTCAGACAGGTTTGTTAAAGAGTTTTTATCTTTTAAATAAATCCCTCCATTAGTACTAAACCAAATTCTACCCCTGCTATCTTCCATAATGTTGTGAATCATTTTAGTACTCGAAACACCAACTGTCGTATCTTTTACACCTTCTGGGAGCTCAAAGGGCGTAAAATGATTTCCATCAAATTTACAGACGCCTTCAATGGTTCCAATCCAGACTTGATTATCTTTATCCGTAGCAACACACCATACATCCTTGCTTATTAATCCATCAGATTCGTAATAATTTGTAACTTTTTCTCCATCTACACTACTAACCCCATCCGTATGTCCAATCCAAATTGTCCCATCATTATCTTCCGTAATATCTTTTATTGTAACCCCTCTACCCGAAGAACTTTTTATGCTATCAATATGGGTAAGCAAATTATTAGAAAATCTAAATACACCACCCTCTCCACCAAACCAGATGTCACCTCTGCTATCTTGAAACATCATTCTTACAACTTGACTTATCTGCTCTTTTGGAAAGCTTGGACTTTGGGGTAGTAAAACGGATTGAGCATTCGTCTCATTTTTTTGCTCATTGCAAGAGGATATGATAAAAATTAGAGATATGAAAATCAATATTTTTAATCCGTTAAATGATACTCTTTCTTTTTTCATTTATTTCTTTTACGACGCAGAACTTTTTGAATAAACAGTGGTTTTAATCCTGTTTATTTATTTGTGTACAGAGATTACCGTTTTCGATTAAAAAATCTTTTTCATGGATTTCTTGGATTGGGATGGTGTAATTACTAGTGGCGTGATTTTTCAATAGATCAAGAGTTAATCTGGTGATTTTTTGAAACTGAACGAATTCTTTATGCAAGGTTTCCCCATCTATAAATGAATTGCTGCTGGGATATGAAGCGCGAATTGTCCCTAAAGAAATAAAGCTTTCATGATTAATTCCCGTTTTACAGTTTATATAAGTTAATGATTGGGAATTTAACTTCTTAAAAACTTCAAATGACGGGTTAGTGTATTTTAGTTTTCCAAAAACGAGTGATTTTTTAGGAGAAGTAAATAACACCATTGGAGTCGTGTTAGGTTTTGAAAGTGCTTTTTCTTCTACGATGCGAGTATACTTTAAATGTTTTTCTTTAAATTTCTTATTCCACTTTTTTGTTTCCCACGTAGTATCGTAAATTAAGTACAATGAAAAGGTTTGCTTATCAAGTGCATTTGTATAGAATGCTTCTTGTCCTCCCCAACTATGTCCAGCAAAAACTAATTTGTTCTGGATGATGTTAGACTTGTTCTTCACGTAATCGTATATAAATAGTATATCTGTGGTTGTACTATATCCTTCAATATCATAGAAGTTTCCTAATCGGTTTCTGTTTTCTACATACCAATGATAATTTGATGAAATTACAATCCAACCGTGACTTGCTAAGTATTCGAAAAAAACATGATTTTCAAAACTAAAACCGCCTGCTCCATGATGATAAACAAGACAAGGGAATTTGCCCTCAGCCATGCGAATCTCTCGTTTACAATATAATTCAGTATTCAATATTGAGTCTATCAACTCTTCTCTAATATCTTCATATTCCCAATTAGAAAGGTTTTGCTTAATTCCCGACCAGATTACAGTTTTTCTATAATGGTCCATCATGGTATCTTGAATAGCAATCAAATTTGTATCCAAGTTGCTTTCAAATACTTCAAAAAAGTCATTGTATACCATCACAGGTTGAGTAGCTGTACTTTTTGAAGGGTACCATGTCCTGATAAAAAAGGGTTTTCCTCCTCTATAGTTGTTGACCTGGTATGGCTCGTTTGCCTTGAATAATACAGTGTCTTTGTACCCAACTTCATATTCACCTTTCTCAAGATCTCCCCAAAAAGGATTAATTTGGCATAGTGTTGAAGAATTTGTCAGAATTAAAATAACTGTCGATATCAAAAATTTTATCATCTTATTTCAGTTGGTCAGGTTCTGCATAACGGTTTGGCTGAAATTCGTATTTGAAGCAAAGCGAAAAATATGGAAATTAGCTAGTGTTATGCACATTCTTTGAAAAGATCCGTCTCTTTTTTTTCGTTTAAACTACCTTGTGCTTGTTGTATTTCAGAATAACAAAGTTTCATTGAACAGTTTATTAATAATCATATTACTAGCCTTAAAGTAATATCGTCTAACTTATCCTAACTCTAACAATTTGTCCCAACATTGTACATACCCTTTTTCCAAAGTTTAATAATCGGATCGTTTTTTAAACAAGTTTATTCTAAGAGCAATTTTTCTTAGGTGAAAAAACTCTCCCATTCAGCGACTCAAATACATTCATTATTGTCTCTGGAAAAGGGCGTGTTGACCTATTGTATGCTCAACTCTTGGGATGAATATCTATCACCAGAATATAGAACTAATGTGTATTTGCCACTTGCAAGGCCAGCTACATTAACTTGAAAAAAATGTTCACCATTCAGTTCAACAGATTTATTTAAAACATTCCTTCCATTTACATCTATCAATGAAACGTTTATATTACGCTCATAACTTTCTCCCAAATTAACATGCAATAACTCCGATGTCGGATTAGGATAAATGCTTAATGCTTCGAATTGCAGCTCACTCGCAGAATTTATCTCTACAGGTTGCACAATAATGTCATCTAGAAAATAATATGCACCTTGGAACGGTGCTGGCCCGTTAATTATTTGCTGTACGTCTGTTTGACTATCAGGGAAAAAGTTTCCAATAGTCAAGTACTCATAGGCAGAATCAGCCTGAATTATAAATTTTAATTCTGTCCACTCGTTTACCCAAAGATTAGAATCAACATAAGCTTGTGGGGTTCGGTCGATGTACGTATAATTAGTTTGATCGGGCAATTGGTCCACTGAAAAATGAACACCTATATTGTCCGTCCCATAAATATAGCCATGACCAGAATCACCATTGCTAACGTGCAAAATAACTTCATAGTTCTGCCCCTCAATCATGGGAGTATTTAAGTGATTCGTCAGGTATTCACGTGCATCTGTTGCAGATGTGTGATATGTAAGAATGCCCATAATTGCTTGGCCACTGTATGGTTGAATTTGAGCTGGCGGCACATTAGGTAACTGCACTGAACCGGAACCATTTAAATGAAAGTAATCGGGATTAGCGTAATAAAGGTTATTAATATTACCTGCGGGATTCAACCAGTCGTTACAGCGATCCCACTGAGATTGATTGTCGGGTAACATACTGTAGCTCTCAAAATTGGGATTAGTAACGAGGTTTTGGGCTTGAAGTGCGCTTACACCAAGGACAAGCAGAACAGTCATAATTACTCTCATAGTGAATAGGTTTTTATGATAAAAATACATCTAAATAACGCAAATAACTCTTATAAATTGTATTGATGGGCGTATTGTGCATAACTCCTATTGTATGAGTTGCAGCGAATCTGACCCACTAATCTGTCTGAAAGCAAGATAATTATTTAAATGCAAAAACTTTTCAAATGTGCAACTAAACTGCTATTATCTATACACATTGCTGTGTGTCGTTTTTATTTGAATACTTTTATGCTGTCATACATTGTATCGTTTCCCAATTTACAAGCAAAAATTTCTTTGTAGCCCACTACAATTTTAAACAAATTTTGCAGCGGAATATCTAATAGATATGCCCACAAGCATCTTATTACACCAGCGTGAGTAATAATTAAAACTTTCTTGTGTTCCTTTTTTCTTAGATAATTGAAAAAAGATTCAACCCTCTGAAATAGCTCTTTTAAATTCTCGCCATTAGGCGTTTTCACATTTACAAAATCTGCCATCCAATGATTGAGCTCATCTTGATTAATATCGTTCCATTTTTGATTTTCCCAATCTCCAAAATTCATTTCCATTAAAGAATTATCAAACAAAACATTTTCAAGTTTTAACGCTCTTGCTAAATCCTTACATCTCTCTAAAGAACTGCTATAAACTGCATCAAAGTTTGTTGGCAGTATCTTACTCAATTGTTCTGCATCTTGAATAAAAGTATCTGCTAAAGACACATTACTTTGTCCATAGCAAATGTCTTTACCGACTGCAACTGGGGTATGGCGAATTATATAAACTTCCATGAAGCGAGAAAAGTTAAAAGGCAAATACATTCAGCTATTTGTTCCACTGCGCCTAAACAGTCGCCGGTATAACCGTTTATCCATTTTTCAAAGTATCTTTTTGAAAAATAGTAAAGTGCAAACAATGATAACAGAACTAAAGTGTATTTCCATTGATAAAAACACAGTGTAAATAATGGTAATAAACCAAAAAAATATGCACCAACTATTTCTTTGTAAGAGTGTGTCTTTGCTATGGGTTTTGCCTTACTGTTTTCATCTTCTCGTGAATAATGAGAAGTAAAAACAATATTGATAGCCGTTAGTCTTGACAAAGAGTGATAAGCCATAAAAATTAAGGCAATCAATACAGAATCTTCGGTGTCAATTTTCACAAATAGATTATTTAGAGCTAGGTATTTTAAAGCAAACAAAAATATCAAAGCAATAGCGCCAAACGCACCCACACGACTGTCCTTCATTATCTCCAAAATTTTTTCTTTTGTCCAACCTCCACCAAATCCATCAAATACATCAGCTAAACCATCTTCATGAAAAGCACCAGTAACTAAAACACCTGCAATAAGTGAAAAAAAAACAGCAATATTTGTATCAAATGCATAAGAACTCAACCAAAATGCTAGATACGAAATAGCTCCAACTATCCAGCCAATCAATGGGAAATATCTTGTAGCTTTATTGATATAATCAGGTGAATGGTCAATGTTTTTAGGGCAAGGGATCCTTGTGTAAAACATCAAAGCGGTAAAAAAAATCTTTATTTCTTCTTTCATTGGTTAGGTTTTATTACTTATATCAGCACTTTCAAAAGTTGCCATCTTGTTTAAAAAAGAAACCGCACTTTCTATGATTGGATAAGCTACGGCACAGCCTGTACCTTCGCCCAGTCGCATATTTAATTTTAATAGAGGTTCTACTTTTAAATAGTCTAATAAATTTTGATGTCCAAATTCATCGCTCAAATGACAAAATATGGCATTTGAAATAATTTTAGGGTTAATTTTATGGGCGACCAAAAAAGCACTGCTGGCTATAAAACCATCAACCAAGATCAACATTTTATTTGCATAAGCGGCAAGCATAGCCCCGCACATTTGGGCAATTTCAAAACCGCCAAATGTTTGTAAAATTTCTTGTGGGTCGGAGATTATTCCGTGAAACGATTGGACTTTTTTTAGCGTATTAATTTTATGTTCTAGTTGTACATCATTTAAACCCGTACCACGTCCAACACATTTTTCTATCGGCAAATCGCATATATAACTCATCAACATCGTAGCAGAAGATGTATTACCAATACCCATTTCTCCAAAACCAATGATGTTACAGTTAGCTTCAAAAATTGCATTTACAATTTCTGTTCCCTTACCCAAGCATTGTTGTAATTGAATCTTTGTCATTGCCTTTTCCTGCAGATAGCTTTTTGTTCCAAATGCAATTTTTGCATCTATCAATTTTCCACATGGCTCAAAATTGAAATTAACTCCCGCATCTACTATTTTCAATTGTATTTTATTTTGTCTTGAAAATACGTTGATAGCTGCACCGCCCTGTAAAAAGTTCATTACCATCTGAAAAGTTACTTCTTGAGGATAAGCACTTACTTCTTCATTGACTATACCGTGATCACCTGCAAAAACTGCAATAGTAGGATTGTTTAATGTGGGTGAAATAGAATTTTGAACTTGCCCAATTTGCAAAGCCAATTTTTCAAGAGTACCTAAAGCCCCAACTGGTTTTGTTTTAAAATCTATTTTGTGTTGTATTTGTTCT
This sequence comes from Crocinitomicaceae bacterium, assembly GCA_022447585.1. Taxonomy (GTDB): domain Bacteria; phylum Bacteroidota; class Bacteroidia; order Flavobacteriales_D; family Crocinitomicaceae; genus UBA4466. Next base: position 6,348 of record JAKVAR010000089.1, read on the forward strand.
TCAAGCATATTTTATGTTTGATAGTTTAAAAAAATGGGACTTTGGTTTGAAGAATATAATAGCCACCAAATAAAACCAAATAAATTTTTGATGGCATTGGACATAGATAAGGTTATTGATAAATAAGTCGCTTAGCCAAGTAGCAGCTATTAGGATTAAAAAGGCTTTCCACTTTTTATAAAAACATGCTGCACCAAAAAGTCCGATAGCATCCAAAGGTGAAAAATTGGGCATATGAGGAATAATGCGACTAAAATCAACTAATAAGATAATGGCTAATAAAAAACTGAAATGTAGTTTTATTTTACTTGTCATAATTTATCCTTATTATTTTTGAGTGCAAATTTAGTATAACTCAGGTTCTATGTCTGTTTCGATGGTGGAGTACATGGCACACAAAGGTCTGTGTACGCACATTAGTGTAGATTTAAAGTAATTCACTTTCGGTTTACCACTAAGCCAAAACTTTGTTTTGGCGTTGACTGATCTTAGAACAGGACTTTCAGTTTAATTCTTATTACTCTATTGACTATACATCTTGTTGTTGGCAGTTTTCTAATTCAAATTTTTCCATAATATTTCACTGATATATTCTTTTGACTGAAAACTAATGTATCCATTTTTGTAATAGATTATGGTCTGAGAAGGAACAGAACTGTAGTCGTTATCGAACCAATAATTATTCATGCTACCCCAAAACTCTTCAATTACCACTAGTTGCCCATTATTAGGTTTTAGAATTAAAGATAGTGATTTTCGAGTAAGCTAGTTTTGCGAAGCATAAACATAGCATGTATTTTGCTGTTGATATGCACATTAGATTCGGTATTTTTTCGTTTTGGGATAACGTTTTGAGTCTCGTAATTATTCATGAAAGAGAATCTTATACTAGAAATTACCTGTTTTATACCAAAAAATATAAGGCCTCATGTCATTCCGAACATTTCCATCTAATTATTTTTTAAAATTTGGGTTGCAATATTTAAAGGGAATTTTCCCAAATAATAACACCTAAAATTACTTGAATATGAAAAAATTAATGATTCTAATTGTTCTGGGAGGGAGTATTCTCAACGCAATTTACCTTCTCTCAAGACAAGGCTTTGTATATTGATCAAACGGGTAAGGTAGGCGTAAATACTATCACGCCTTCGCAGCAGCTCGATGTAAATGGTTCCATAAACCTTTCGGGAGACTTGAATGGAACCAAGTTTTACCAGTTCACTAGCGCTAATTCGCCATATGTAATGAATGGAGTAGGAACGGTGACCGCTACATTTACTGTCTCAATGGCAGCTGGATGTGAATCTCCTGGTTTTAGTGCCTTGGTTAACTACCACCCTTCTTCACAAAGATTTACCATTGCTTCCCAATCAGGAACGGGAAATAATCATGTTAAGGTGTCTCCAAAAGCAGCTAATACTTTGCAGTTTTTTGACGAGTGTGGTTCCGTAACAAACATGAGCTTCAGCAAATGCGATGCACAAGGTAATATAACGGTCACAGTCGATATCGACGGTACTATTCCTTGGGCCTATTTTAAAATTATGTCTCAGGGCTGGTAAATGACGTTAGTTATGAATATTATCACATCGAATAATTTAAGTTTGGCGATAACCAGATTTATAAGTCAGCCAGAAAAGGGGAGGTTAAAGTGGTTTTGCGCTTTGATCGTACTTCTATTATCTCTGTCTATTTCGGCTCAGAATGAACCTGAGAATCCGCATTCTCCTGGATTTACAGATGGGAAGACCAATACTGATCTGATAAATGCTCAGGTAAAGTATTGGGATCACTACTACAACGAGCATTATTTCTCGAAAGGTGAAACGCCAGATAAGGGAACGGGATACAATCCATATGTTCGTTGGAAAAAGAGCGCACTTTCATTGCTTAATGGAGGTGGAGATATTCCTAAGCACGCTCTCTGGATGGCCTTTAAAAACCATCATGAGAACTTCCAAAGTATTGATGGAGTGTGGGATCCAATTGGGCCATTGCCAATGTGGGACGAACGCCGTAAAACAGGTAATTAGGGAAGGCTTGCTTCCCATACCTTTGACCCATCCAACCCAGATGTTTTGTACGTATGTGCCGACGGAGGAGGGCTTTGGAAAGGAACGCTTAAGTTAAACAATAGAGATACTTTGATTTGGGAACCTTTAACCGACCATATACCAACAACCTCTATGGGAGCAGTAACCATCAATCCTCAAAATTCCAATTCTATTCTTGCGGGAACAGGATCACCTTTTCAAACGGGACATGGAGTTGGTATTTTGCAATCTTGGGATGGTGGTAAGACTTGGGATACGACCTCTCTAGTACAACAGATGGCGTCTAACATTAATTGTTTTGATCTAGTCTGGAATCCCCAAGATACTGCGATCATAAACGCTGCAAAAACACATGGGCTTTATAGATCTTTTGATGGAGGTAAAACTTGGAATTTAACCAAGTCTGGCTATGGAATGGCGATGTTTATCAACAAAACAAGCCCAAATTACCTTTGTGCAGGGATAAGGAATAGTGGGATTTACCAGTCCACAGACAAGGGCAAAACATGGGTTTCTGCGAATGGCCTTCCCTCAGCGTCTGTTATGAATGGTATTGATTTGAGTATTTGCGATGGCACGCCTAATATCATATACGCTTCTATTACGGGCACGAATGGTCGTGTGGTAGGAATATATAAGAGCCGTGATCATGGATTAAATTGGTCACAAGTGGGAGGCAGCACTACCCAATATCTTACCTGCTACGATAGCAATCCGGGTACCATTTGTCAGGGATGGTATAACAACACCATTGCAGTATCACCAGCCGATACGACTAAACTCTTCTTTGGAGGGATTCGGGTCCATCAGTCAAGCGATGGTGGAAATACCTGGACATTAAACGGCCCATCGGGTTGGTGGATGTCTAAGGTGCATGTGGATGTGCACAGCATAGGGTATGATCCAAGAAATGATAATACGGTATTCGTGTTTTGCGATGGCGGTATATGGAGGTCCAAGAATAGTGGGAGTACCTGGCAATCCTTAAATGACAGTCTAGCCACCTTTCAGTTTTATCAGTTTGAAACGTCATATGAAAATGCTGAATTTGTGTGTGGAGGTGCACAGGATAATGGTGTAGCCAATGCAAATACCAGCGATAGTTTGATGTGGTGGCATAATTTAACTGGAGATGGAACTTATATGAAGGCTGACCCAATTCTGGACTCGGTATTCTATGGCTACTGGAATGGATTGACGAAGTTTGAAAGAACGGATCCTGTGAACACTAGTAGCGGCTCAATCTATTCAGGTTCGCTAAACTTTAATCTACAACCGGCAAATGGTATGACTCGATTTTACCTGTTGACTGGGCAAGAGATAAAGCGTTCGGATAACAATGGATCGACCTGGAGTACTTCTCAGGTTGTGGGAACAACGAGCCAGCCCGTAACTGCTGGACGCGTACTTTTGAACCCAGGAGATACTAATAACATCTACGTCTACACCAGTGCAGGATTTGGAAAAGATACTGTTTGGTATACAAGTGATGCGGGTAAGAATTGGCAACACTATCATACAACAGTTTGGGGGCAATATCAGACTTTTATTACAGGATTAAACATTGTATTAGATCCAAACAATGCAAGTACACTCTATGGGGTAAAGTCAAATTACAACAAGGGGCAGCAAGTTTGGAAATCTGAAGATAGGGGTGTTACCTGGAAAAATATATCGAATAACTTCCCTCCCATCCCGGCAATGGCCATTACGGTAACCCCGAATACGATAACAGGGATAGAGGAAGTGTACGTTGCTACTCAACTCGGCGTGTATATGACCTTTGGGAATGAGTACAATTGGTTTAAGTACAATAATAACTTACCTAATGTACTCTCCTGGAATATACATACATCATATGCTGACACAACGGTTAGGGTAGGAACCTTCGGAAGAAGTGCCTGGAAAACTCCAGCGCCATACTTTTCTTCAAATGCTGTTATCTTGCAAGCTCGGTTAGGAGAGGATAACTTCTATGGCTCTCAGCAAACGGTTTCAGCAAGTTCTATCGACATTAATCGTTCTGGGAAAGAGATTATCCTTGCTGGTCAGACAGGTGTTGGTTTAGGGAATGGTTTTTCGGTTTCAAAAGGAACCCGGTTTTCGGCGATTACCTATACTAAGATCGAATAAATTATGATACTAATGATTGATCCTCCTTCGGGAGGGTCAATCATATAGTTCTGCTACTGTGCAATACATGTTGTCATATGCATCAACATATCCTATTAACCTGAAGTAAGTAGTTCAACTGGAAAATAATATTTTCTATTCCTTTCGAGTGTCATCTTCTATTGAACATAACGGCCCATAATTTGTCGCATCTACTACCAAGTATTGGTTAGTTTCGCCAAGAATTAAATTTCCATTCTTATACCATTGATAGCTATCATATGATTGTGTCCAAAGTGTATCAGACTCGTTTGGGCAAAGTATTGGATTAATTGGCATGATAGTGGGGTCATGGGGACATTGTGAGTATGAACTCCAATGAAAACATATCAATAATACTGAAAGTAATAATATTCGTCTCATAATTCTGTTTTTAATTCTGCCGCGGTTGTGGGCTTTAGAGTTGTTAACTCTATTTATTTATCTCCCAATTTAATTCTATTGGAAGCAAAAGTGATTTTTCTATGTTGGTATCCCTAAGCTAAAATAATGGCCGAGTCCCCCAAAGGCAGTTTATTATAACTATCTTTATTTTGGCTAAAGCTTAATCTATTAGTTTTCTCTTTAATACCATCAAGAATAATTTTTTTTATCATTAAAATTAAGTTAACAAGCATGGGTGATTCCCTTATCTCTGCCACTTTGGATATGTCAACCTTTTTTGGAAGGATCTATTTTAGTTAATTTCTGTGCGGCAAAAAAACTTATATGTTTCAATAAGGGCGAGATTATCTTCTTTTTCATTATTATATGTTAGGTATATAATTAATGCCATTTTCACTACGATTAAATTAATCGAAATCCTCATTGTTTTTTTCGTTTAAAATGATAATATTTAAGTCATTATATAAATTATATACCTAACATATAATGAAAAAAACTATTCACGAAAATGAGCTGGTTGTTATGTTCAATCATACGGCCAAGCTCTCAGTTGGTAATGACTTAACTTTAAAGTCAGATCACCTGGAAAAGAAAGATGTTAACGACATCGAAAAACTATTCAGCAAGAAAAAAGCTGTAACAAATCGCGTCTTTAGTGATAAGGCGTTAAAATCTCTTCAAAAGGAGACCCATGAAATGTTCAAGAAGCTGGAAATCGATCCAGCAACTATGATTTCCATTAAAGGAAGAAGAGATCTGATTGCGATGCAGCAGAAATTCTTGAAAAACAAGCATGTCCTAGGAGCATTTATTAAACCTCCAGCAGAAGATCCTTCAGTACAGGATTGGGAAACAGGTGATTTAAGTACATCACAAGGTTATTTAGACCCTGCACCGAATGGGATTGATGCTAAATTTGCTTGGCAATTTGGTGGAGGACGTGGAGAAAATGTTGAAATCTGTGATGTGGAGCAAGGTATTAACATGAGTCACGAAGACTTTCCAAGTAATTTTGGGGGCTTCTTAGGAGGAAAAAACACAGATAGTTCTAAAAATCATGGAACCGCTGTAATTGGAGTCCTTGCTGCAAAAGACAATGGCGAGGGTGTTACCGGTATTTCACATAATTCGGAGATCAAGTTCATTTCCCACAGAGGGTTAGGAACATCACAGGCTATTATTGAAGCTGCAGATTCACTTAACTCGGGGGACATAATTCTCTTAGAGGTACACCGTAGAGGACCTGCTTCAAATGGCGTACCCGATTCACAAGATGGTTTTATTGCTATTGAATGGTGGCCAGATGATTTTGCCGCGATCTCTTATGCAACTTCAAAAGGAATTATTGTTGTTGAGGCGGCAGGAAATGGTGCTGAAGATTTAGATGCTGAAATTTATAATAATCGGCAGTCTGGTTTCCCATTATCGTGGCGAAATCCATTTAATCTGAACAATCCACAATGTGGTGCAGTAATGGTAGGTGCCGGTTCTCCATCTTCATCCATCGATCGAACAATTCTTAGTTTTTCTAACTGGGGTAGCCGCGTAGATGTTCAAGGTTGGGGGAGAAGTGTTGCCACATTGGGGTATGGTGGATTACAATCCGATAAAACTGTTACGATTGATCCTTTTAATGGTTGGACTCCAGATGCTTCAGATCCAAAGAATACAAGTTCTGTTTTCTCAGGGGTTGGATTGCGAAATATAGACGCTGCACTTTGGAGTGGCACGAACGATAAGATATATATCTTTTCAGGGGAAAATTACTCTCGAGTAGATCCAAACACGATGGTTGAAGATACAGGCTACCCTAAAGAGATAAAAGACAGCTGGAATGGTCTTCCATCAAAATTTGAGTCGTATATAGATGCAGCACTATGGAATGCAAAAAGTGAGAAAATATACTTTTTCAAAGGGGATGAGTTCATCAGAATCGACCCTAATAACGGGTGGGATGTAGAATCTGGTTACCCTAAAAAGATCGCAGGTAATTGGCCTGGATTACCTGCCAACTTTACAGAGAAAATAGATGCTGCTTGTTGGAATGATAAAAACAACAAAGTGTATCTATTCTCAGATTCAAACTATGTTCGAATTGATCCAAACAATTCATGGAAAGTTGATGCCGGGTATCCAAAACCAATTCAAGGAAACTGGGAGGATTTACCAGAATCATTCAATAATAGTATTGATTATGCAGTCTACAATCCGAAGAATAAGAAGCTCTATGTTTCCAAAAGTGAAGATATTATCTACACAGGTGGATTTAGTGGTACATCAAGTGCAAGTCCAATTGTTACTGGGGCAATTGCCTGTATACAAAGCCGATTGAAAGCAAGAGGGAAATCTAAACTGAATTCCTTCACTGCTCAGGATTTAATGCGTTCAACAGGGACACCACAGCTTCGATTTAGTGGGGAGGTTGAAACAAACGATAAATCAAATTGGCGCGGTGTCAATGCAACTTTCGGTAGCGGAATTGATGCAGCACTTTGGAATGGTAAAAGCGATAAAGTTTACATGTTTAAGGGAAGCCAGTTTGTTCGGATTGATCCAAAGAACGACTGGAATGTAGAGGCAACATATCCAAAACCATTGAAAGACAACTGGGGTGGATTACCTACCAATTTTGAATCCGGAATTGATGCAGCCTTATGGAGCGACACAAATAAGAAAGTTTACCTCTTTAAAGGAAGTGAGTATGTACGCATTGATCCGTTTAATGACTGGGATGTAGAGCCGGGATATCCAAAACCAATTTCAGGTAATTGGCCTGGTTTCCCAAGTAACTTTACTAATGGCGTGGATAGTGCTGTTTGGAACAGCAAAAACAATCGTATTTATTTCTTTAAAGATGATGAGTACATACGCGTAAATCCAAGCAATAGTTGGAATGTTGATACTGGCTATCCTAAATCAATTTCTGGTAATTGGTCGGCACTAACAAACAATGGTTTCGACGCAGACTTAGACGCAATGCTGTGGAGTGGAACTAACAAAAAAGTTTACGCATTCAAAGGAGAAGATTATGTGCGTCTCGACCCATTTGATTCATGGAACACAAATTCTGGTTATCCTGCAATTATTGCTCGTCAGAGAATTGGTAACAGACCTGATCTGAAAGAGGTGTTTGCACATTTGGATATTGATTCGAATTGGCCTGGTTTCCCAAGCAGCTTCGGGCAAGATTTAGATGCGGCACTGCACAGCCAAAAAAATAACAAGGCATATTTCTTCAAAGGGAGCCAATATGTTCGAGTTAGCCCAAATAATAATTGGGAAATGGACTCTGGATACCCGAAGAACATTGCTGGCAACTGGGATGGTTTACCAGCAAGTTTCCAAAGTGGAATCGATGCTGCCCTATGGAATTCAAAAAGCACAAAAGTGTATTTCTTTAAAGGAGCTGAATATGTGCGTATTGATCCAAATAATTCATGGAAAGTGGAGCCTGGATATCCAAAACCAATTGCTGGTAACTGGCCTGGTTTCCCAAGCAATTTCGCCAATGGGGTGGATGCTGCTATATGGACAGAGAAAAACGACAAAATCTATTTCTTTAAAGGCGACGATTATATTCGCGTTGATCCGAACAATGGTTGGAACGTTGAGTCTGGCTACCCGAAACCAATTGCTGGTAATTGGGATGGCTTAGATACAAACTTCAATTCGGGAATAGATGTTGCCTTGTGGAACAACAAAAGCGATAAGGTCTATTTCTTTAAAGGTGATCAGTACGTGCGTATCGATCCGAATAATGGTTGGGATGTAGATAAATATTATCCAAGACCAATTATTTCTGATTGATATCAATATTATCCCTTGATTCAAAAATATATAAATGCATCGGGAGGAAAACATTCTTCCTGATGCATTTTTAATATAATAGTGAATTCTAAATAGCTCCTTTTAATGGCTTTGATAGATTCGAATGTTTTTATAGACCTATTAATTAAAAAGAGTATATGAAGTTGTTAAGGTAGTTGTTTCCTTGCCACATAATTCTAATTTTTAATACATGGAAGAGTATCGATATCAAATTATAATACAAACACAACCTAATGTCAACATCAAATGTAAAGAGAATTCTTTTATCGGTGAAGGCAAGGCTATTTCTTCACTAAATAACGCACTTAAGACGTTTAATTTTTCCATTACTCAGATTACTAGTAGAGCCTCAAATATTGGTGCATATAAACAGTTTCGATTACTTACCAATGAAACACCAACGGACCTAATTGAAATTTTCCTTAATTGTCGAGATATTATAGATGGTGCTTACGAGAAAGGTTTTGCTGAAGATACAGGGATTTAAGCTAAGAATTATATTTAGACAACGTAATATTTTATGCACCTATTACAAGCAATGAATTTTAGTTAGCTTTTTCTTAAAATCTATCTTTTATAGGTGGCCTAAGTTAGCAATCAATTAGATGTACTAGTTAAATAAGAAAGGACAAAGAGTGGAAAAAGACTCAGTTAGGTAAGGTGTCTTTTGAACACGTCAATATAGCAAGTCCTCACCCTTTTAGTGCCCGAATACGATCAGTTACTTTTTTAAGGTTTCTTATTCTTTAGTATTTTGAGTTACTCTAAAGTTTAAATAGTATTAAGATCTCTATTTGCCTAAAACCGTTTTAATAAACTACGTTTCAATACAGTTTGGGTTTTGTCAGTCAATTTAACTCACTTTTACAAACCGTTTAATATAATTGGTCTTTTTGGTTTGAACAGAAAGATAATAGAAACCATTTTTCAATTGATTAATATCTATGATCAGGGTATTGTTTTCGATTTTGGTATTTAATGGTACAATGCTGCCCAGTTGGTTAATTACCAAAACTTTCACTTCGGACAATTCTGTGTAATTTAAAAAGTCAATTGTTATAAAATTATTTGAGGGATTCGGATATAATGACACCTCATGGTCGTCAATATTGATTTTCTCTAATCCAACGGAAATGAATGGGGTACAGTAGTTAGTAAGGGGCATGTCGTTTACAAACAATGCTGCACTATCTTTATGAACACAAACAAGGTCTTTCCAATAATCAAAATGACATGAGTATGTAAATAATCCTGTATTACTTCCAACACCCTCAACTATTCTTGATATTATGCCATATTGAGCGTAATTTAAATACCAAACTTTTCTATCCAAACCATTGGCATCTGTGTAAATGCCGATAGAGTCTACAATAAAATTACCTGGATTAAAACCAAATTGAACCTCAAAACAATTATCATAAGTGTGCTGATCGCCTACACTTAAATCAAAATCATATAATAATCGTTCGGTTGTATCATTGGCATAGTAGATATAAACTTTTTTTGCATTAGTATCCTCTCTAGCGGCCCCTATATAAATAGGTAAATTTGTATTAGGATCATTGGACCACACCAATTCAATCTTTTTATAACCCACAGAGTTAATAATAGTGTCAGTGTTTATTTGGTATTCATCTATATACCAATTACCCCATGCATCATCTACTTTTTCCCGCCAAGTTTTCCCAGATTCAAGGAAGGGATGATATTGTGCTTTTGAAGTAAATGTAACACATATGAAAATAAGTGTTACCAGAAAAGTGAATGATTTAACTGTCATAATCTTTTATAATTAATTGCCAATTACCTTCAGGCTATGAAGCGCAGGAACGGTTTGTTTAGTTAGGACTATGCTTTATAGCCATTGTTGTGCGTAGTTTTTTTTATTCTATATTATGTTGACTTTTTAAAGATTCAATGGTACTTTTCAGTCGAATGTTTGATGTGTCAATTTCATACCCTTTTTCGTATTCTCTCACAGCGCTTTCATAGTCCTCTAATAAACTAAAGGCATATCCAGCTTCCCAATACGCTTTATACTTTTCATTGTCCAAAGATTGAGCCTTCTTAAAGATTTCAATTGCTTCCGTATATTTTCCATTTGATCGTAAAAAAAATCCTTTTTCAACTAATAGTTCATAATTATCAGGTTCAGCTGATATTCGCTCATTGTATTCTTCTAATTTATTGTTAAAGTCTTTATTCTTCCTTTTTTCTATTGTAGCACTTGAAGGAGCAATAATATCTCCGTTCCAAGAATATTCTGGACCTCTCCATAAGGTCATTTTTAAAAATATTAGAACGAAGAATGATGTCAAAATAGCAGTTGATAGATAAACAACATTGCTTTGTTTATTGCGGAAGATCGCAAAATTTATCAATGACAATAAAATCCCTAAATAAATAAGAGGGTGATAAATCATATCACCTAATCCATGTCCAAATCGAATCCTGCCCATTACAGATAAAATGGTTAGAATTGAGAACAAGACTATTGGAATTATGATAATTGCTTTTTTCATCTAATTACACACAACATTCAAGGGGCAACTGGCGTGGGCCTTTCAGCTGTGATTAGTTTTGGAATTAAAGATAGTGATTTTCGAGTAAGCTAGTTTTGCGAAGCATAAACGGAGTATGCAATTTAGGTTTTTTTATGCGCAGTCAATTCTATAATGCGGTTGGAAAACCTGGAATTTGATGAAATACGGTTAAACGAGTTATAGCCGAACTCCAGAATAGTTATATTGAACAGTATCTGCAGTTCCACCAAAGATTCCGGAGATGATCTTAGAGTTTATATAAATTGTATCCTGTGACCAGTATAAATCTTCTATTCTATGTTCGTCATTACTTTCAAGCATTGAATTCACATGAACATAGCTATGAAATGGAGGAAATTCAAATTGCTTAGACTCTATAATGACATTGAATCCCGAGAGCATTATGTTTAGCGTATCGTAATAATTTGTATCTATATTGTTAAGGTACTCTCTTTTATAGATATTTAAAACAAAATCTCCTTCAAGTTCTGCTTTTAAAGGGTGCTCATCGGTTCCAGTTAGTGGAAGCTGCATTTTTAACCCTGAAAATGTATTGTGCGAACCCCACTCTGAACCATAGATTATGTGTTCAGTATAAGATAGATTATTAAAATTATTTGTGAAATTAAGATCGAAACTTCGCCCAGAGTACGGATTCTGTGATGCAAAACCAAAATTGGTGTTCTCAGGATCTGTAAGTAAAAATATGTCCTCCTTAAAAAACAACTGAGAACCATCGTTTGAACAACCGAAAATTCGATCTGAGACTATGTTTGAATTTGAATTATAGTAGGTATTATAGGAGGATAATTCACCATAAAAATTTCCGTCGTAATCAGAGAAGTCGTAAACAGGAGGAGTGCTATCTTTTTTACAAGAAAGAACAAGAGGTAAAATAAAAATGAGCAGTAGAATGTGTTTCATATTTAGATTACGAAGTTAAAATATTAAACGTTGGGCAATAGCTCACTTTTCAACGAGGATAAAGTCTTAAGATGTACTAATTTCATTCTGATTTAATACCTGCTTCAATTGATTCAGATAGTAATCAATGATTTTGGATGTTTTTTCAACTGAATAATTTGGATAGCGTGGATGCTCTCGTTCAAGACCATATGCCATGTTATCCAATAATTTATAATCGAAATCCCGCATATCGATGATGTATATGCCTTTTTCATACACTTCGATTAATCGTCTTTTTGTTAAAATACTATTTCGACCGTCATAATAATCGTCATTTGGTAATTTGATTAAAACGTGATAACATTCACTTGAGTCCGCCTTCATTATGAAGCTTATGGTTACCTTTTGGTCAAAACGTTCATTCCATTTTTGATAGAACAAGTAAGCGAAATTTCCACAAGGACCCGAATTCACGCACGGCGCACCTTCATACAAACCATATTGACTATTTATACTGTCTTTTAACTGTTCCAGTGCATATTCCTGAATGTTGTTTCTCTTGATCAGGTTAAAAGTGAATTCAGTGACGGGATCATTTTTTATCAAAAATCTTCTGGCTTCCACTAAATAGTATAATCAGGAAATACACCAAAACCATCATTTCAACAGGCATCATTCACCGAACAAATGGTTGCAACGAAAGCGTGTAACCGTGTGTTGGATGAAAATATTTTTTGTTTGAGTTACGTGTCTCCAACCAATGTGCCGCTTCCGCCTGTTTCGTTTCCAATTAATGTAACATTACCATATTTTTTTAGAACATCTGTAAAGTCTCCGAATGCTGAGCTCGAACCGCCATCAATCAACACATAGACATGTCCTTTAAATCGATGTTTACTAGGTTTATATGTTCCTAACCCGAAAAATGGCCAATGAACTTTTCTGGTACGATCGTTAAATTCCTCAGCATTTGAGTCTTTCACCGCAAGTAAATTAAGAGTATACGAGCAATTACAAATTTCTCGAAGAAAATAACCCGAATTGAGTGTAAGGCATGTTATGTGTAAATCTAGTAGCGTTCAGTTTTATATATAATTTGTCCATCGACATATTTAATACTTAAATAATTATTACCGAACTCATCATAATATTCCCAAATTCCATTTTTCAAATAATCTACAGATGAATAAGTGTTGTATGGTCGGTCTTCCAAAACAAAGGGATGAGTAGTTCCTTGATATTCATGGACACTTTTTGAATAAACTCCAATTTCTTTTATTTGACCATTTGAGTGATAGTACTTCCATACTCCAACTTTCAATTCTCTTGTTCTAGAATATTCATTCGGAGTTGGTGGGTCATAGAAATTGTCGAAGCAACTTAGACATTTGATTGAGTCTACAGCTTCAAATTTCCCTTCTAATAATGGATTACCTAAAGAATCAAATTTCGCATAGTAACCGCACATACAAGCTTTTTCAGCATCCCATTCAAATAAAGAAGATATTATGCCATTGTTATGGTATGAAGTATCCATAATGCAATTCCCGCTTTGGGAATAAACGGATGTCTTTAACAAAAATATTAATATGGTGACTATGGTTTTCAAATTAAACATAACGTTTTTGCTCAGCTGCATTTTAATTCAGTTTAGCTTTTGTTAGCAAATCGTTTTATTCTTTTACTAATCGACTTAAAGCTTTTTTTTCTCCCGATTCAATTCTCAACAAATAGACTCCCGCTGGTTCTTCAAGGGTTAAATTCAATAATTGACTTTCATTATATGTCTTTGATTGAATTAGTTTTCCATTCAAATCAGTAATGGTTATTGTTCCAGTATTACAGGTTTCGTTAAGTTCTAATGAAAAGTTACCTTTTGTAGGATTTGGAGATAGTTTTATGTTATTTAGGTCTGTTTGGCTTTGGTCGTTTAATCCGGTGGTGCAATTAAGAGCATATGATGAAGTGGCATCCTTTGTCCATGTTGCAGTTGCAGAATTGGAATAACTAGGGGCATCCACTTCTATACAGCTTAGACTAGGATTTCCAACAGAGTTAAAAGCTGTAAAATAGTTATTGTATCCATTTTGGACACTTAACGAAGTCAATTGATTCTGACCGCAGAATAGTTCTTCAAGAACAGGAAGTCCCGAACAGTCCAAGCTAGTTATTTGATTTCCAAAACATGCAATCCCATACAAGCTAGGGTGATTTCCTAAAACAATTTGGGTTATTTGGTTGTCCGAACAGGAAAAAAATGTAAGGTTGGGCATTGCAGAAACATCAAGTAGACCACTAAGTTGATTATTACCACAAGAAAATTCAGTAAGATTCACGTTGTTTTGGATGGTCAAGGAAGTTAGGTTGTTCTGGTAACAGTATAATCCCGTTAGAGCGGGGTGCGAGGTGAAGTCCAGACTAGATAAGCTGTTCCAGCTTACATCGACATTTTCTAACAACACTAAGCCACCTATGTTAAGCGATGTTATCTGATTGTTGTATGCACTGAAATTAATCAACGATGAATTATTTGATAAATCCAGCGAGGAAAGATTGTTGTCAAAACAGGACAAGTATGTTATAGATGTAAAAGCCTCAATTCCTGTTAAATCGTTAATATTCTGATTCTCTACGCTAAGTGTTGTTACTCCTGATGCATCGCTATTGAGTATTTGGCCGTTTGCACCGTCCGTATCTATACCCAAATTAATGAGCGCTTGTTCAAAATTAGCATCTGGAATAGCCGTTGTTTGAGCATTTACCCCTATGCTAATAATTGTTCCAATAATTAGTAGTGCTTTTTTCATTGTTTTCATTTTTTAGTTGATGCCATGTGCATTATTCTATTGTTAAGTTGACCAAATTATTTTCTATGTTCTTACACCAATTTAATAAGTCAGGGTACAAATCTCTGATATTTTCTTCTTCTCCTTTATTCATATACAATTCAAGAAGTTTTTCGCCAAACAATTTACTTGCAAAAAATCCCCTTGATGCATTTACTTCGTGCCACTCTATTATTTCAGAACTGGCAACGTCTGGAAAATGCTTTGAAACAAATATATCATAAACGGCCCAGGTCATATATTCATTAAATACCGCCATTTCCCATTCTCCATATCCACTTTTTTTGTCCCACTTACTTTGATTAAAATTTTGCTCATACTCTTTTTTGAATTTGAGCGAGGTTGGATTGACATAATCATGATCAATCTCCGTAAAAAACATATGAATACCAGAAGCAATGTCAGTTTCACTTATATCCTCAATTTTTGACTTTCCGTAAAGGTAATCTGGAATATTGATGAAACTTGTTGATGCTTTGTTGAAATACCTTTGGCAATGCATTCTTCCAACAAGTGGGGATACAATGATTCTATGGTTTGACTTTGCTTTTATCTCAAATTCATGGTTCAAGAACTCTTCTACATCATTTATCATCAGACTTTCTTCGTAAAGTTTGGCGATACTATCAAAAAGTGG
>JAKVAR010000009.1 GCA_022447585.1 Crocinitomicaceae bacterium
AAGTATCAACATCCGAATGGATGTAATTACATTTAATTCCATTTTTATCTAAGAATTTCTGAAGTTCTTCTGCCATGCGCTTAGTAAGGGTAGTAACTAAAGTCCTTTCGTCTTTTTCTATTCTCAAATGAATTTCCTCCATCAAATCATCAATTTGATTTTCTGAAGGTTTAATTGTGATTTTTGGATCTAATAATCCAGTAGGTCTTATAATTTGTTCGACAATAACACCGTCTGACTTTTCTAATTCATAATCAGCGGGTGTTGCGCTCACGTACAGTGTTTGTTTGGTTAAGGCTTCGAATTCTTCAAACTTTAAAGGTCTATTATCTATTGCTGATTGCAGACGAAAACCGTAATCTACTAAATTCATTTTTCTTGACCTGTCTCCACCATACATAGCTCTTACTTGAGGTAAAGTAACGTGACTTTCATCAACAACCATTAAGAAGTTGTCTGGGAAATAATCAAGTAAACAGAAAGGGCGCTGTCCAGGTTCTCTTTTATCGAAGTATCGCGAGTAATTCTCAATCCCCGAACAATAACCCAACTCTCGAATCATTTCTAGATCATAAGATATCCGTTCTTTTAAGCGGCTGCTTTCTTCAAGTTTCCCTTCTTTTCTGAAAGCTTCTACTTGTATTTCCATATCCTCACCTATCATATTGATGGCTTGTTTTGTGGTGTCAGGACTAGTGACGAAAATATTCGCAGGGTAAATACTGATTTCTTCAAATGTTTCGAGCCTGTCCGCAGTTTTTGGGTCAATGGAAGAAATAGTTTCTATTTCATCTCCCCAGAATTCAATCCTTAGCGCATAATCTGCATAAGCCAAGTAAATATCGATTGTATCTCCTTTAACTCTAAATGTACCTCTCGAAAATTCCTCTGCGGCTCTAGAGTATAAATTCTCAACCAATTTGAATAAGAACTTATTTCTCGAAAGGAGTTGACCTGTTTTAATTGAGATAATACTGTTTTGAAATTCTTCTGGATTACCAATACCATAGATACAGGAAACAGATGCAACGACAATAACATCTTTTCTTCCAGATAAGAGAGCAGAGGTAGCGGATAAACGAAGTTTTTCAATTTCATCATTGATTGCTAGGTCTTTTTCGATAAAGGTTCCTGTAACTGGTAAGTATGCTTCAGGTTGGTAATAGTCGTAATATGAAACAAAATATTCCACGGAGTTTTCAGGAAAGAACTGCTTGAACTCTCCATATAGCTGAGCTGCTAATGTTTTGTTGTGAGAGAGTATCAATGTTGGCCGATTAATCTCTTTTATAACATTTGCAACAGTAAAGGTCTTACCAGATCCTGTTACCCCAAGAAGTGTTTGATGCGAGACGTTTTCATTAATTCCATTCACCAATTCTTCGATCGCATTTGGTTGATCCCCCGTTGGCTTAAATTCTGAAACTAATTTAAATTCCATGGATATTGTTTTCAACAAAATTAATAATTAAAGAGCCATTTTCGATGCAAGAGTTATCTTTGATTTTGATTCAATTTAAAACGCATTTCATTCTATGGATTTTTTGATACTGTTGGTTGGTTTAGTGGTCCTAGTTATTGGGGGTGAGTTCTTGGTTAAGGGTGCGGTTGGTTTCTCTCAAGCAATGAAGATTTCTCCCTTGGTGATTGGTATGACTGTAGTGGCGTTTGGTACTTCTGCGCCAGAATTAATAGTCAGTCTTCAAAGCGCTATAGGTGGGAACCCAGGTATTGCTGTAGGTAATGTTGTTGGGTCAAATATTGCCAATATTGCCCTTGTCCTTGGTGTTACGGTGGTCATATTCCCGATTTTAGTTGATAAACAAACGACTCGTGTAGATTTTCCAATGATGATGTTGTCTACTCTATTATTCTTTTATTTTGCTTCTGATGGAGAATTGAGCTTCATAGAAGGTGTAATTCTTTTCACTATTGTGGTTGTTTTTACAACACTTTTAATCATCAATTCAAGAAAGAAAACTAAAAAGAAACAAGATTCAGGGGAATTAAAGAAGGAGCCTTTCTGGAAGTCAACTGTTTTTCTAGGGCTTGGTTTCCTTGGTCTCTATTTTGGTGCTGATTGGTTTATTAATGGAGCGGTAGGAATAGCGAATATATTCTTAGAAGGAAATCCTGATAAGGACACAATTATTGGTGTTACTGTTGTTGCGTTCGGAACTAGTGCTCCAGAGTTAGTAGCATCATGCGTCGCCGCATATCGCAAAGAAACAGATATTTCTGTAGGTAACTTAATCGGGTCTAACATCTTCAACATTCTCGTCGTACTCGGGTTAACTTCAATGGTAACACCTATTGAAGTTACAACTGATGTTGTAGAGTTTGATATGATTTACATGATCGGTATTGCTGTATTGTTGATGTTTATTCTTGCTATAGGGAAGAAAATCGGACGTTTAAAAGGTGTGATTTTGTTATTGTCATACATAGCCTATATCACAATAATTCTCTTTAGAGTGAAAGGTGTTATTTAGAAACTGCTAAAAAGTGATAACTATTTATTAGAATCACTTATTTTTGCACAAATAATCGACTTAAATGAAATATTATAACAACATATTAGAGACTATTGGAAATACTCCTTTGGTTAAATTGAATAATGTAATTGACGATATCAAAGCAACCGTTCTTGCTAAGGTTGAGACTACAAATCCTGGGAATTCTGTGAAGGATAGAATGGCTCTTCAAATGATTGAGGATGCTGAAAAAGATGGGAGGTTAAAACCAGGAGGCACAATCATTGAAGGAACTTCAGGTAATACAGGAATGGGCCTTGCTCTTGTTGCTATTATTAAGGGATACAAGTTAATCTGTGTTTTAAGCGATAAACAGTCTAAAGAAAAGATGGATATTCTTCGTGCGGTTGGTGCTGAGGTTCATGTTTGTCCAACAAACGTAGCTCCAGAAGATCCACGTTCTTACTATTCAGTTTCTAAAAGATTAGCAGAAGAGGTGCCGAATTCTTGGTATGTTAATCAATATGATAACCCTTCAAATGCTTTGGCTCATTACTTAAGTACAGGACCTGAAATCTGGGAGCAAACAGAAGGTAAAATAACTCATTTTGTTGTTGGCGTTGGTACAGGAGGGACTATCTCAGGTGTAGGGAAATATTTGAAAGAACAGAATCCTAATATTAAAATTTGGGGAATTGACACTTACGGTTCAGTGTTTAAAAAATACCACGAAACAGGTGTGTTTGATGAGAATGAGATTTACCCATACATTACAGAAGGTATTGGAGAGGATATTCTTCCTAAGAATGTCGACTTTAGCTTGATTGATAAATTTGAAAAAGTAACGGATAAGGATGCTGCGGTTTGGCAACGTAAGATTGCGAAAGAAGAAGGGATATTCGTTGGAAACTCTGCTGGGTCAGCAATTAAAGGTTTACTTCAATTAAAAGATGAATTGACTGAAGACGATGTTGTTGTTGTTTTATTTCATGACCATGGAAGTCGTTATGTGGGTAAAATGTTTAATGATGATTGGATGCGTGAAAGAGGTTTCTTAGACGAGGCTATAACAACTGCAGGAGATTTAGTGGCAAACCACAAAGATTTACCTTTAATTTCTTTATTTAGTGAAGAACTTGTTTCCCACGCCGTTGATAAAATGCGTAAACATAATATTTCTCAAATTCCTGTGATGAAGGATGGTAAATTTGCTGGTTCACTAGATGATAGTAAGTTGTATCAAATTCTATTAGATAATCCAGAATTAAGGGATGCTTCTATATCTGGAATTATGCAAGAACCTTTCCCTATTGTTAAGGAAGATACAACTATTGATCAATTATCTAAGTTGATTTCAAAAGATACTACGGCTGTTTTAGTTGAATTGGCTGATGGTTCTCACCATATTGTTACGAGACACGATTTAATATCTGCAATTGCTTAATGAGCGATTTTAGAGATCAAATGAATAATATAATCCGACTTGAGTCTACTCCAAGTCGGATTGTTTCTTTAGTGCCTTCTCAAACGGAGTTGTTACATACTTTAGGTTTGGAAGATGAAGTGGTTGGTATTACGAAATTCTGTCTATATCCAAATGAATGGTATAGAGGGAAATGTAGAGTAGGTGGCACTAAAAATATTGATATACACAAGGTTGTCGATTTGAAACCAGATCTAATTATTGGGAATAAAGAAGAGAATCACAAGGATAATATCAACGATTTATTGGGGGTAGCTCCAGTTTGGATGAGTGATATCTTTAACCTTGAGGATGCTTTAAAAATGATTGAATCTGTTTCTGAAATGACAGGAAAGGTAGCTGAAGGTAAGCATTTAATTGAAGAAATTAGAGCTCAATTTCAGATGTTGGCCAATTCGGATGTCGTGAAAGAGTTGAAGGGAAAGAAGGTTCAGTATTTTATTTGGCACAAACCGGATATGGTTGCTGGTAAAAGAACCTTTATTGATGTTATGTTAGATGCCTGCGGATTAATTAATGTCACGGATGTTGATCGTTACCCTGAAGTTAAATTAGAGTCTTCTCCGGACTTTATATTTTTAAGTTCAGAGCCTTTTCCGTTTAAGAATAAGCATGTGAGGTATTTTCAAGATGCATTTCCAAATGCTAAGATTAAATTAGTTGATGGGGAAATGTTTAGTTGGTACGGTTCTAGATTATTGTTGGCCCCAAGTTACTTCAAAGATTTATTGGAAGAACTGTCCAATCAATAAGAATCGTAAGAATTCAATTGAGGCAGAAGTTTTATTTTTCATTTTAATTTCTCCTTCAATAATTGAAGTGTTCAAGTCCATATATCTTAATTTTATATCGAAAACTTCTACTTTTGATGCAAAAAGCTTGCTCGCACCATACAAAGGAACAATCTCCATTAACCTTTTAAAAAAACCACCCCCTTCTATTAATGTTAATTTAGTTAGGTCTCCAGAAAAATGGATTAAAGGAGCTGTATTGGCATGTTTTAGAGTTTGATAGTCATGAATGCCGAGGTATACTATATTGTCAGAAATTTGTTTTGTAAAATATGGTTTCGGGCCATAATAAAGGATGTTTCCTTTGATGCTATCTATGACCAATGTCTTTAATAGGTAGTGCTTAAAGTATTGAATGTTAACGCTATCTTTAAACTCAAATAAGAAATCTCCAGAAGGCGCAACTAAAAATTCTGGTTCTTCAATTAATTCTGTTCCATAGTAGTTCATGGATACTCCTGCTAATTCTGGAATTGTGTCACCAAAGCGTTTTCGAATTGAGTCATTAAACGTTTCAGGTATAGTCGAAAGCGTCGCATGAAACCCATTAGTTTGAAGTGGGTTTATACCTGGAGTTAGTTTGAATTTGTTTGCTATTTCTCCTTCGATTTGAACGGTCTCATTTTTAATTGAAATAGTTGCTAGATTGAATTTTTGATCTTCATTTTTTGTCCAGACTAAAATGTCAGTAGTACGATTCTTTGTATCCAATTCCAAAAATGGACCTTTGAATATGTTGATTGTATTATACTTTTTGTTTTTATCAAAGAGGATTGTCCCAACATTATTTGCTATTGCGATGGAGATGTTTTTTTTTCCTGAAAAATATGACTTAAACTTCTCTGGTTTACGGAGGTTAAATATTGCGCCAAGGAGTTCGCTTTTTTCTAATTTGAATAAAATGATGTCCGATTTATAAGCAATTCCATCCTGTTTATAGGTTGGTTTTGTTTCGTCATCGGAGTTTAAATCCTTTATAAGTTCTATGAAGTCGTTGTCTTGATTTGAAATTAATTCTGTAATACCGTTTTTCAATAAGGATTCTCCATCAATTTTAATAATAATTTCAGCCGATTTCGGAATGTGGTTTAAGTTGTTGCTTTCTAGTTTGTTAAGGGATGATTTTGTGACCAGAGAAATCCCCCAAATTATCGCCAAAATAAATATGACTTGAATAGCATTTTTGATTATCTTCAAATTAAACATGCCCTAAAAGTACTCCTTATTGTTTAATCACTAACTTTGAGCCATGGGAAAATTTGCCATGTTTTTGTTAAGGCTATTTGGCTGGAATATTGATAAGCATACTCCAGAGGGGGTCGATAAATGCGTAGTAGTAATGGGACCTCATACTTCAAATTGGGATTTTATTATTGGCCGGTTGGCTTTTGCATCTTATGGGGTCAATGGTCACTATTTGATTAAAAAGGAATTATTCTTCTTTCCTTTAGGTTGGTTTTTAAAATCAATTGGAGGGATTCCTGTGGACCGAAAAGGGAAGTCAAATATGACAGACTTGGCTGTTAGGCATTTCAAAAATAACGAGAAGATGTTCATGGTTTTTACACCGGAAGGAACGCGTAGCTATAATCCTAAATGGAAAAAAGGGTTTTATTATATAGCTCAGAAGGCTAATGTTCCAATTTATATTGGTTACATGGATTATGAGAAGAAGATAGGAGGATTTCACAGCAAGTTCACACCAACAGGGGATGTAGAAGCTGATATTCAATACATAAAGGACATTTTAAAACAATATAAAGGTAAGTACCCAGAAAAAGGAATTGATTAGTTTTTTTTAATTCGACGTGTACCTTTATTAAAACCGTAGGGGCAATGCTTGCATCCGTTCTTACAGCAATATCCTCTTTTTAAATGATATTTTTCGGTAAAAACAATATAGCCTTCGGGGGTTGTGTAGTATTCATCATTTTCTAGCTTAGTCTTTATAGAAAATCCTGACATGTCATCGTTCATACAGTAAATTTAAACCATATTTGTGAAATAGGAAATATAAATGATTGATATAAATAAATCTAGACTTGATAAATTGGATGGGTTTTTATCTCCAGATCGAAACATTTCACTTTTTGTTAAGCGAGATGATCTGATTCATGAAGAAGTTTCAGGGAACAAATGGAGGAAACTCAAATACAATATTGAATTGTGTCAATCACGTAAAAATAAAGGGGTCTTAACTTTTGGTGGAGCATACTCAAATCACTTGGTTGCAACTGCGGCTGCTTGTAAAGAGATGGGATTAGAGTCAATTGGTTTTGTTCGGGGCGATGAATTGAAAGAGAATAGTAACGATACTTTGAAGCGTTGTGTCGAATTTGGAATGAAACTAATTTTTATTTCTAGGGAAGAATACCGACTTAAAAACGAAAAGGCATATCAAGAAGGCCTTTCATTAGATTATCCAAATTTTCATATTGTGCCCGAAGGTGGGGCTAATTACTATGGAATGATCGGGTGTCAAGAAATAATTACAGAAATCAAAGAGGATATTGATCATGTTTTTGTTTCGCAAGGTACTGCAACCACTAGTTGTGGAATATTACTTGCACTGGAGCCGCATCAGCAATTACATGTTGTACCTGCTCTAAAAGGGTATGAATCAGAAGCTGAAATGAGAGCATTAATTGGGAAGTCTGGAATTGAACCTGCTTGGACAGAAGAGTTGCTTTCTCAAGTGGAAGTGCTCAATCAATATCATTTTGGAGGGTACGGGAAGTGTACAGAGGAGTTGTTCGCATTCATGAGGATGGTGTACAATCAAGTCGGGTTCAAACTGGACCCCGTTTATACCGGGAAAGCATTTTTTGGAATGTTTAAAGAACTAGAAAATAGGAGTTATGATAATTCCAATGTGCTGTTTGTTCATACAGGAGGAATTCAAGGAATTCATGGTGTAGAGCAAAGAATGAAAACACTTATTTATTAGATTAATTCGAACGCCTCTTTAACATCGTGCACTCTTAGTATGTGAGCTCCTTTTTCAATTGCAATCCTGTTTAATTCAATTGTTTTTTTTAGTGTTTCTTCTGAGTCAGGAGTGCTTTTGATTTTTTTGTAAATCATTGATTTACGAGAAATGCCGATTAGGATTGGTTTTTCAAGAAAGTGAAAGAATTCGGAGTGATTCAGTAGCTCGTAGTTTTGTTCTAATGTTTTGCTAAAACCGAAGCCCGGATCTAGAATAATGTCTTTAACGCCAGCTGATTCTAGTTGACTTATCTTTTCTGAGAAGTAAAGGGCGATTTCTTTAAATAGATTGTCATATGCTGTCTGATCTTGCATTGTTTGTGGGGTCCCCTTCATATGCATCAGTATATAAGGAGCATTATGTTTTGCGGCAACATGAATGATTTTTTTGTCTATTTGAAATCCGCTTATGTCATTGATGATGTTTGCACCATGTGAAAGGGCAGTATCCGCAACTTCTGAGCGAAAAGTGTCAATCGAAATAATAAGCTCTGGAAATGCTTCTCGTATACTCTTGATGGCCGGGATAACCCTCTTAATTTCCTCCTCAACTGAAATGTCTATTGCTCCCGGTCTAGAAGAGTAACCTCCGATATCAACAATGGACATCCCATCTTTAACCATTTGTTCGATTGTATCGATGAAATTTACATCAATACTTGTGCGACTTCCAGCGTAAAATGAGTCTGGAGTTACGTTTATTATACCCATGATTAATGGTGTGGATAAATCAATTAATTTATCACCAACACGCATGCTGTAATTTGAGCGGATTTTCTTATTTTCAGGTTTTGAATTTTGCATAGAGAATTGATGAATAAAACCAACACAGAATATACAAATGTAATCAATGTTTGTCGTGATATTTTTACGAAGAAAACAAAAGATTATGGAACTGCATGGCGTATACTAAGACCAAGTTCTTTAACGGATCAGCTTTTCATTAAAGCACAACGTATTCGCACTGTTCAAGAAAATGGAGAGAGTAAGGTTGGTGAAAATATTGAAGATGAATTTGTTGCGATTGTAAATTACTGCATAATGGCGATTGTTCAGTTAAGAGAAACTGATTTAGTTGAGCTAGAATTACCAATACAAGAAGCTACCGATCTTTATGAGAAATACTTGAAAGAAGCTTTCCAATTGATGGTCAAGAAGAATCACGATTACGGAGAGGCATGGCGAGATATGCGTGTAAGTTCTTTAACAGACTTGATCTTACAAAAGATTTATCGTGTGAAGCAAATTGAAGATAATAACGGAGAAACGATTATAAGTGAAGGAATTGATGCCAATTATTTCGATATGTTGAATTATGCTGTTTTTGCATTGATCCATATGGAAGTCGGACAAAAGAAATAGAAATAAAGGATGAAAGAAAAAATTACAGTTCAAGGGAAATCTCTAATATTCAATTTAATATTTGTCTTGTTGAATCTAACTGGACTGACATTGATGGTCTTAGGTTTCCATGAAAAGTTTGAAGAACAAGCAACTTTATACCGATTATTAGGAACAATACTAATGCTGTTGAGTATATCAGGGCTAATAATTTTCAGGGGGAAGTATTTAATGTCGAGTGTTTCAAGAGTCATTGTTGGAGGCCTTTTTATTGTTTCGGGACTGGTGAAGGCCAATGATCCAATTGGTTTTTCATATAAGCTGGAAGAGTATTTTGAGGATGGCGCTCTGGCATTTAGAATTAAGGAATGGTTTTCTGCTCCAGGTTTCTCAATGGAGTTTTTTATGGATTATGCACTTTTATTAAGCGTAGTGATATGTATTGCTGAGATTGTTCTTGGGGTTCTGACAATAATTGGAGGTAAGATTAAGTTGGTTTCTTATTCGATGCTATTGATGATGATCTTCTTTACATTTCTTACTTGGCATACTGCAAACTGCGATGGTACGGTAAAATTTGTTGATCGCGATACTTACGCAATGACAGATCCTATTGCTCAAATGAAAATTGATGAAGCAAAAGATAATAATGAGATTACTATTGTGTCACAAACGGCAACAGAATTGGTTGTTGACGAAATGAAAATGCCACAATGTGTTGATGATTGTGGGTGTTTTGGTGATGCGATGAAAGGTTCTGTTGGTCGTTCATTAACGCCTAATGAATCCTTTTGGAAGGATATCGTTTTGGTGTACTTAGTTCTTTGGATTTTCGTTGCTCAATTTGTCATTAAACCAAATACTCGCAAAGAAAACATGATTTTTGTTGCAACATCAATGATCGTTATCATATTCTTCTCTTGGATTTTTGGCTGGTACTTCCCTGTCTTTTTCGGTTTGGCTTCTTTGATCGGAGCTCTTTGGGTTTTAAGAGTGGGAGGTAAGTTTTTGGGTAATTATTACGGTGTTGCCTTGTTTGTTTCAATGCTTTGTGGTGTTATGGTATGGTACGTTTTAAGTTATCTGCCATTGAAAGACTACCGAGCTTACGCCGTTGGTTCGAATTTAATAGAGAAAATGAATGATGGTGTAGAGGGAGTATACGAGAGTATGTTAGTGTATAAAAATACAAAGACTGGAGAGTTGGTTGAGTATTCTGCAACATCAACAGAGTATAACGAATCGAAAATATGGGATGATAAAGATTGGGCTTATGAAAGTATGGTTCAGAAAGCAATTGTTCCAACTAAGATTCCTTCAATTACGGATCAATTTAATCCTTTCATTGGTATAGACGAAGTTTCCAATAATGAAATGAAATTAGATTCTGTGGCAATTCAAATGGCAGCATTAAACATTCCTGGACTAAGATTAAATGATGTATACGGGGAAACAGAAGTTGAAATTCCGATGAATGAATTCAACTTAACTGATTATGATTCGGAGAGTTTTATCATCTTGGATACAATTACAATTAAGAATCCGAACATTACAGAAATTAGCATTCGCGACTATATTATTCATGCCGATAGGTTTGTTCTTGTGTCGTCTAAGAATTTGGATGAGGCAGACTGGAGAAATATCGATAAGTTGAAAGAGATCCAAATTGCCTGTGAAGAAGCTAAGATTCCTTTTGTGATGATGTGCAGTGCGAGTCGGGATAGAATTAATGAATTTAAAAGAAAACACAACTTTACAGCTCCAATATTTGTAAATGATGAGACAGAATTGAAAGCAATTTCGAGGTCAAATCCTTCATTATTGGTGATAGAAAAGTCAGTTGTTAAAGGGAAGTATTCGTTTAGATCAACACCAACGAAAAAAGAATTTATAATTAAACACTTGAATTAATGGCGCAAAAAATTGTTGCGGGAAACTGGAAAATGAACCTTGATTTGGAGCAGTCGCTTCAATTGATAGAAGGATTAAATACTAAAGAATTTAAGAATGATGTGAGAGTGATTGTATTCCCACCATCGCTCTTCCTTCAGCCAATCTCTGCTGTTTGTGATGGGTCATTTGAATTGGGCGTTCAGAATTTTAGTGAAAATGAAAAAGGCGCCTTTACAGGTGAGATTTCAATAAATCAAATTGAAAGTGTTGGCGGAACTGTTGGACTTATTGGTCATAGTGAGAGGAGAGCTTATAATGGAGAGTCAAATGAATTATTGAAGGCGAAAGTAAATCACTGTATTGAAAATAACTTTGATTTTATTTTTTGTTGTGGTGAACCATTATCAGTTAGAGAAGCAGGAAACGAATTATCTTTTGTGAAAAAACAGCTTGAAGCAAGTTTGTTTCATTTAACTGCAGATCAAATTGCAGGAGGTGTTATTGCATATGAACCAGTATGGGCAATTGGAACTGGAAAGACGGCTTCTGTCGCTCAAGCAGAGGATATGCATATGAATATTCGCTCTTGGTTAAATGAGAAATATGGAGCACAAGTTTCCAATAATGTTTCAATTTTATACGGTGGAAGCTGTAACGCTTCTAATGCAAAGGAATTATTAAGTTGTCCTAATGTTGATGGAGGCCTAATTGGTGGTGCCTCTCTAAAGGTGGATGATTTTAATGCAATTATACATTCTTATTAATGGATACAATTGAGTTAACGGTAAACCTAAAGCCAAAAGATCCTTGGAGTGATATCCTTATCGCTGAATTGTCGGATAAAGGTTTCGACAGTTTTGTGAATACGCCGACTGGAGTCGTTGCGTATTGCGAGGCAACAGTTAATCTGGATCAAGTTGTTGAAGAAACAATTTTAAATGGTGAGATGGCTGTTGAAATTGATTACTCGAAAAAAGTAATTCCTTACCAAAATTGGAATGCAAAATGGGAAGAGGATTTCCACCCGGTATTTGTAGAAGATTATGCAACAATTGTTGCCCCTTTTCATAAGGATGTTGATACCCAAGGAATGGAAGTCATTATTCAACCGCAAATGTCATTTGGTACAGGGCATCATCAAACAACATGGATGATGACAAAAGCGCTTTTTGAATTAGATGTAATGCCTAAAGAAGTGCTTGATATGGGAACTGGTACTGGAGTGTTGGCCATTGTTGCAGAGAAGCTGGGAGCAAAGAATGTTTTGGCTATCGATATCGAAGATTGGTCAGCAATTAATGCTCAAGAGAACTGTGATCGCAATAACTGCAAAATTGTGACATGTCTATGCGGGGATATTGATAAAGTAGAAGGTGAGCGTTTTGGATTAATTATTGCCAATATCAATAAGAATATACTGAAATCACACATGAAAATTTATGCAGAATCATTAGAACAAGGAGGTATATTATTATTGAGTGGGTTCTTTAAATCTGATGTGGATGAAATGGTAGAATATACAAGCGATTTTGACTTGGAGAAAACGAAAGTGTTCTCAAAAGACGAATGGGCGTTTATACAATTGAATAAAAAATAAAACTAGTTTATGGGAGTGAAGTTTCTTTTAATAACGATACTATTGATGTTTTCATCAATGACAATCGCACAGACTTATTCAAACGATAAAGAGAAATTTGTAAAAGAATTTCAAAAAGCTTTGAATGAATATGGTAAAGGCGAGTTTCACAATTTTGCAAAGAAAGACTTCCCCATTTTATTGTTAGAAACTTCTGATTTCCCAGATGCGTATTTTTCAACTATGGTTACTACTTGTAATCAAATTGAAGCTAAGAAGCTAAAACCATATCCAGATGTATATAATTACGTGTATTCTGTAAGTGCGTTTGTGAAAACGGAGCAGTCTACCGAAAGTTATGATGCATGGCAGAGTTCGGTGGATAAATTATTGGGAAGTCGAAATGTCAAAAGGTTTTCTGGATTCATTGATATGTCTGCTGGATTCTTTTCTGAATCTAAAATTGCACAATCATCTAACTTTGCATGGTATTATATAGGTGGAAATTATCAGTTTAAATACGAAAAGAAAGCGTTTATTGATTTTGAAGGCGGGAATTTGGTTTGTAGGGTTATTTCTAAAAAGACAAAAGATAAAGGCGCAATTTTAGACAGTTTAAATGTTATCGCAACTTCTGGGCGTTATGATCCAAACTTGAAAAAATGGATTGGTCAAGGGGGAAAAATTACATGGGAAAAGGTAGGTTTAGATCCTTCAAAAACATTTGCTGATGTGAAGAGCTATGATTTGTCACTCAAAACATCAACATTACGAATTGATTCTGTTGATATGCATACTCCTTTCTTTGAATCGACGATTAAAGGGATGATGACTGAGCGTGCTTTTAAAGTGAATAGAGAGGTAGATAAAGTTTATCCGCAATTTCTTTCCTTTGAGCGCAAACTTTTGATTAAAAATATTGTCCCAAATGTCGACTATGTAGGTGGTTTTGCTATGCAAGGTGCAAGCTTTGTTGGTGCTGGAACGAATACTGATCTAGCACAAATTACGTACAAAAAAGATAATTCTCCTTTTATTCTGGCTAGAGCAAAGGAGATATTCGTAAAGAAGGACAAAATTTCTATCAGCAAGTCAATTATTTCAATGTATCTGAATACGGGAGATTCATTATATCATCCTGGAGTTAATTTCAATTATGACTTGGAAAAAAAGAGCATTCAATTGGCAAGAACAAAATCGGGCTTAGGTCAGGCTCCTTTTCAAGATTCTTATCACCAACTTGATATCTATGTACCTAAAGTGACATGGGATATCGATGCAGATAATGTATATTTTACGTATGAATTTGGTACAAGTCAGGAACAGAAAATTGCCTCATTTGAGTCGAAATCATATTTCGATGCTCAGGTTTATGATAAATTACAGGCACAAGCTCCGGTTCATCCGTTAGTCGCGCTTTCAAGATATTGTTATAAATACGATGAGTATGTCATTTCTGAAGGCACTGCTTCAACGGCTCTAGGGATGACGGTTTCTCAGGCAAAATCAACGCTTCTTACGCTGTCGAACATGGGATTTATCAGTTATGATACAGAGAATAAAATCGTATCTATTAATGATAAACTTGAAACTTTTGTCAAAGCGAAGGCTGGTTCTAAAGACTATGATAATATTGTGTTTAAGTGCGACTTTCGACCAAAAGAATTGCGAGGATACTCAGATGATCAAATAAAAAAAGACCCTTACTTACAATCAATTCAGAAGCTTTATAAACGACAAAATGAAGAAAGAAGACTGAAGGAAAACTTTGGTGTGTTAAACCTTACAACTTTAGATCTTGACCTAGAAGCTGTCGATAATGTGGTTATTTCAGCTTCAAAAAATACTGTTGTGTTTCCTGAAAATAGTGAAGTTAAGGTAAAGCAAAACCGCAATTTCAACTTTGGAGGATGGATCAATTCTGGTAAGCTTGAAGTGAATGCGAAAGCGGCGAAGTTCGAATATGATACCTATAAATTGAAATTGTTGAGTTCGGAGGAAGCTTTGTTTAGAGTGCGTCCATTGAGGAAAGAGCATGGGAATAAATCAATTGCTATGGTTTCAAGCCTGCGTGGTGTTTCTGGTGAGATATTGATTGATGATCCGCAGAATAAATCAGGAAATAAAAAAGGGTTTGAAAATTATCCACAATTGAATTCTACAACTACATCTAAGGTGTTTTATAATGCTCAAGATATTTATAGAGGAGTTTATGACAGTACTCGTTTCTATTATACTGTAGCTCCCTTTGAACTTGATAGTTTAAATGACTTTAAAGAAAAGTCATTTAGGTTGAAAGGTGAATTGACTTCGGCTGGAATCTTCCCTAAAATAAAAGAGGATTTGAAGATTATGCCGGATTATTCTTTTGGCTTTTCTACTAAGGCACCTTCAGGAGGGTATGAGTTTTACGGTACGGAGGCAAAATATGAGAATCAAATTGCACTATCGAATAATGGCCTTCAAGGAGCTGGAACAATAAATTTTGTTCACTCAACTTCAGTTTCAAAAGCGTTAGCATTTCTTCCAGATTCTACTGTTGGTATTGCTCAATTTGAAAATAGACCAATGGAAACTGGCGTTGAATTTCCTGATGTGACAGCCAATGATGCTTATATTACTTACATTCCCAAGGAACAAATATTAAAAGCGAAATCAACGCCTAAAAATGAGATGTTATTCTTTAACAAAGAAGCTCGTTTTAGAGGTGTTGCAACCGTTCAACCTAACGGAATGACTGGGAATGGAATGATGACTTTCGTAAGTGCTACTCTGATTTCTGATAATTTTGAATATTCTCGTTATGAAATCGATTCAGATACATCAAGTTTCAGTCTTAAAAATGATAATTCTGATTTAGAAGAAGATCCTTTGGCATTTAAAACAGATAATGTTAATGCTCATGTTTCCTTTAAAGACAGAAACGGGGTGTTCAAATCAAATGAAGGTGAATCTATTGTTGAGTTTCCAGTGAATCAATATATGTGTAAAATGGATCAGTTTACTTGGTTAATGGATGAGTTGTCCATTGAAATGGAGAAAAAAGAAGATGCTCAATTAGCAATCAATTCAGGGGTTGATTTAGTTGGACCAAACTTTTTTTCAACTCACCCAAAACAAGATTCATTGCAATTTAGAGCACCAAAAGCAAAATTCGATTTAAACGCGAAAACTATTTATTGTGAGAAAGTAGAGTATGTTGATATTGCAGATGCTAGGATCTATCCAGATAGTATGAGGTTAAATATTCGCAAGAAAGCGAAGATTGATAAATTGATAAATGCTGATATCGTTGCGAATTATATTACTAAATATCACAAGTTCGAAGATGCCGAAGTAGAAATTAAGGCGAGAAGAGATTATTCTGCAAAAGGTAATTATCCTTATTATGATGTCGACAGCAATGTGACCTATATTACAATGAACAATATTAGCTTAGATACTTCATACCAAACAAAAGCATCCGGTGAAATTGCCTCTGAGGCGGGATTCAAGTTGAGTAATAAATTCGATTATTACGGAGATGTTGCTGTCAAAGCTGCGAATCCTTTAATTAGTTTCTCTGGAGCTACACGTATTAATCATGAATGCGATAAGTTCGATAAGAATTGGATGGCATTTACTTCTGAGATTGACCCAAAGAATATTCAGATA
Source organism: Crocinitomicaceae bacterium (assembly GCA_022447585.1). GTDB lineage: Bacteria > Bacteroidota > Bacteroidia > Flavobacteriales_D > Crocinitomicaceae > UBA4466. Next base: position 16,201 of record JAKVAR010000009.1, read on the forward strand.
CCAGTATCCCAAGAGATGAAAGATCTAGATGGTAAAGCAATTTCAGCAGGAATTGTTTGGAGAGATTCTCCTTCAACGGATAGTTTGAAGTTATATCCTACTTTCTTATCTGCTTTAATTGATGAGAATGACCCAATCGTCATGACGTCAAATGGGTTTTTGCAATACAGTGATCAATCTAAAGAATTTCAAATTGGATCTAAAGATAAATTGATTAACAGAGGAGAAAAGGGAAATTATATCGCTCTGCATACAGAAAGTTGTTCCATGAATGGTGATGGAGTTATTTCTCTTGGAATGAATTATGGTGATGTAAATGTTGATGCTGTAGGTATTGTCAATTATAATCAACAATCTGGTGAAACCTCAATGAATATTACGGCTCGATTTGATATGGCTATGGATAAAGGTTTAATGCAAGATGTAGCAACTCGAATAAATGCTATTCCTGGACTAAAACCAATGGATTTCAATTCTACCACTTTGGAACAAGCGGTTATTGAATGGGATGATGAAAAAGCTGCTGATAAACTAAAGGATGAATATGTTAGACTTGGAGAGGTTAAAAAATTACCAGATGGTCTTCAGAAGTCTATGACACTTTCAGGGTTGAGATTAAGTTCTTTTGATAATGATAAAGTTCAAGATAAAGGGTTAGTAACCAATGTTGAAAGCGCAGTACTTGTTTGTATGTATGGAAAACCTGTAATGAAGTATGTTCCTTTTAGAGCATTTTTCCAACAGATTTATTCCAAGGCTGGGGGCGATAAGTTTACGACTTATATTAATATACCTGGAGGTAGAGATTATTTCTTTCATTATTCAATGCAGAAGAAAGATGGTACGCTGAAAATTAAAACAGGAGATCAAGAATTGAGTGGTCCTTTAGCTGAAATGAAAGAGGATAAGCGTAAAAAGAAAAACTTCAAGTTTGAAGCAACTAATAATACAGTTTACTTAGCGAAGTTTATGAACTTATTTAAATAGAATTGGATTGCATGTTTATATCCTCTTTGAGGAAGAAATGACGTTTGAACCTTTTGTTGATTTAATCGTACTATAACATTGATTACTAATCTAATGTGTATGAATTGCTAAATGAAAATGTTTAAGCGCATAGTTAATGTTCTTGTATTCGTCTTATTAACAACAGCTATATTCGGACAGAATGAGGCTGAGTTGAATGAGGATGCCGGAAAGTTGTTCGAAAAAGAGCAATATGTCAATGCTACGCCTTTATATTTGCAATTATTATCCTTAAACCCTACTAGTGCTGATTATAATTTTCGTTACGGAGCTTGTCTTTTAAGCAATTCTTATAAGAAACAAGACGCAATAAGGTACTTAAATTTTGCTGTTAAGGATGAAACAAGTGATCCTCGTGTATTTTATTTTCATGGTAAAGCATTACACTTGAATTATCAATTCGAAGAGGCAAAGGAAAGTTACAAAAAGTATATCTTGAAACGTGATAAAAAGGATAAGCGTTATTCTGTAGAACGTGAAATAGAAATGTGTGATAATGGTAAGAAGTTATTATCGCAATTCACGGATATTATTGTTTCTGAAAAACAAGAAATTGACAATCAAAAATTCTTCCGTCTCTATAAAAATATGCAAACGATTGGCGGTGATATATTGGTAAGTGCTGAATTTCAATCTAAGTTAGATAAAAAGAAAGGTCATGTTCCAATTGTCCATTTCCCGCCGCAAGCGAAGGCTATATATTATTCGAGTTACGGAGATAATGAGGCAACAGGAAAGGATATCTATATCAGAAGGCGACTACCAAATGGTGGTTGGGGAAACCCACAATTACTCCCAGGTTCTGTTAACACGATTGAAGATGAAGATTTTCCATACATGCATCCAAGTGGTGATTTTCTCTACTTCAGTTCGAAGGGGCATAATTCGATGGGGGGATATGATGTCTTCTTTTCGAGATTTAACCCTAATATTAATGCTTTTGGTAAACCAGAGAATGTAGATTTTGCAATTAGTTCGCCTGATGATGATTTATTTTATGTGGTAGATTCTTTACATAAGAACGCGTACTTCGCTTCTTCAAGGCAAAGTCAGAATGGGAAATTACATGTTTATAATGTGCGTGTTGCAAGAGTTCCGATTCAAGAAATAATTGTAATGGGAGATTTCCTTTCTGAAATTAATCCGGACAATAAATCCATATTTGTAAATGTTACCTCGAATACAAATGGAGCGGAAGTAGGGAAGATTATGTCGAATGCAAAGGGTAAATACTCTTTTGTTTTTCCCAAAGGTGGTAAATATAATTATGAAGTAACTGTAGATGGCAGTGAAGACGTTTATAAGTTTTTGGTAGAACTGCCTTACTTAGATGAATTTCGACCATTAAAGCAGAAGGCCATACATGCTATGGTTAATGGAAAAGAGGTGGTGCGTATTGTAAACTTGTTCGATGAGAAAGTTGAAGGTGCAGAGGCTTTAATTGCAGATGTTATTCGAAAGCGATCAACGTTGGAGGTAAATGTCAATAATTTTGATTTGAAGGAGTTGGATGCGCAGGAAGAACGCAATAAAGTGCTGGCAGAAATGGGATTCAGCGACATGTCAATGCTTGAAGTAAGTGGGCAATTAGAGGAGTTATCCATAACTGAAGGTCTTAAAAGAGAGTCTGTAGAATTGATAGAGGCAAACTTATCAAGTGAAATTGTTGAGAAGGGAGATAAAATATCAAAATTATCAGAAGAAATTAAGGCATTACTTGAACGCGCTATCGGAATTGAAGAACCAGCAGAAAAGCATAAAATACTTTTAGAGGCACAACGACTAGAAACTGAAAAGAATCAGCTGGCACTTGAAATTCAGAGTTTAAATGAATTGAAGTCCGCAGCGATTTATACAGTTGGAAATGATCCAAAAGATACAAGGAGAATGGAAGTGTTGGAGAGTCAATTCAATGCCTTGTTGTCCGCAGATAAAGAGGAGGAAGCCCTTGCTTTACTCTCATTAAACGTGGATGCCATCAATAAAACAAGGAATGAATCTCCAAATCAAATTGTGAATGATTTGGTAGCTCAAAGCTTAAAATTGGGGGCTGAAGTTGATGAGCTCAAAAGTCAACAGAAAGAATTAGAAAAAAATAAAGAGACCGCTGAATCAGAACTTGTATTAGCTAAGAATAATTATGCAAATGCGAAGAAAAAAGACATTGATCGTTTAAAAAATGAAATATCAGATAAAGAAGCTGAAATTGAAATTATTAAGGATTATGATAAAGAGATAAAAGCTAACATAACTGAGAAAAATATTGAATTAGGAGTTGTCGATAATAGTATTGCTTCAATGCAAAAAGCGATGTTGAATGAAGATGTTACCGCTATTGATAAACAAAAAATTGAAGAGTCTATAGCTGGTGCTCAAGAAGTGATAAGTAAAGGCAATGATGGACTAGTAGCAAGTGAACTCGAAGTGTTTGAGTCTAAATATGCGGAGTTTGACCCTAATTATAATGCTAAGGAGAATCCTATTTCTAATGAAACTGAAAATCAAGCTGCGTTGTATAAAGAAGGTTATGAAGAGCGTAAAGCGGAAGTTTTAGCTGATCAGAGTTTGACAGACTTAGAAAAGAGCAAACAATTAAAAGTTTTATCACAAGAAATTTATGAATTAGTTAAAGCAAGAAAAATCGAAGTTGAAGCAATAATTGCGGATGATGGTTCTTCTGAGAGTTTAAACTCAGAAAAATCTGAACTTGACCGTTTGATCAAAGGCTTGTCTGCTGATATTAGTTTATATGAAAATACACTTGCTGATCTAGAGAACTCGGCATTATCTTATTCAGAAGAGGAAGTTTTAAGAGAGTTATCCCCCAATTATGAGGAAGAAATTGAAGAAATAGAGAAATCAGATCGAACAGACCTTGGAAAGGCTGAAGCAGTTCAGGCCCTTAACACTGATTTGATTGATGAGTTGAAAGAAGAGTTGGAGAAAATTGAAAAAGTAATTTCAAAAAATCCTGAAGACGAATCCTTATTGAATAGACAAAAGGTGTTGAATGCTCTAGTTTCGCAAAAAGACAGTGAGTTAGCTGAGATTAATCAAACAATCAATGCGCTTAATCAAACAACATCAATTGTTACAGCTGAGTCGGTTTTAAATGATGTTGTACCCAATTATAGTATGGAATTAGTGGAAATTGAGCGCAACATATCTCTTACTCAGACAGAATCCATAAAGGCTAGAATAGGCATAGAAGATTCAACGAAGAAGAAGCTGGAATCGCGCTTGAAGCAAGTTGATAAAGCATTGAAAAAAGAGGAGAGTAATGCAAAATTATTGGCGGAAAAAGGGATTATAGAAGAGTTAATTGCGCAAAAAGAAACATCAATTTCAAAATTGAATGAAGAATTAATGCTGGCTGACACAAATCGAATAAATACTAACACGGTTGATACAACTGAAATAGAAGCGACGTTAAAAGAGGAATTGGTGGTTAGTTACTTGCAGGAAAAAACTGAATTGATTGAAGCTGGATCTAATGATTTCAAGTCAAATAAGAAATTATTAGAATTGGAAATTTATCAACTAGAGAAGTTAAATGAAAATCTTGCTAAAGTTGAAAATGACATTTCTAAAAATGAAGGTGATCAAGCACTGATAGTAAGAAAGGATGTATTAGAAAAGTTGATTGCTGAGCAAGAAAGTACTATATATTCAAGTAGAGATAAACTTGTATCCTCTGTTACGGCTTTAGAAATAATTCAGTACCAGAAGGATGTTGATAATGATTATCCCTTTGATATTGCTACTATTAATGGGAGTGATAGTCGAACAAAGGCAAAAGAGGCAGCTGATAGAGAGCAAGCATTGCAAGATAGAATTGAGGCAAAAATTGAGGAGAATAAAGAGAAGATGAATCGTTCTTATTCCGTTTCGTTCGATATCGAAAATATGATTCTAGAGAGAGCTCTTCAGGAAAGTGCTGTTCGTGAAAGTGAAGCTAAATCAAATATTCTGACAGATACCCAAGGAGTTTTAACACAGCGTAAAAATGAATTTATTAGTGAAATTCGACTTGGTGCATTAGGTGAAGGCAATGAGTCTATTAGTCAAACTCTTGATACCAAAACTGAATTGGAAGCGCAGGATCAAATTTTGGCCTTTTATGAAACTCAATTAGAACAGAAAATTAAAAGTAAGCAAGAAGAGCTGGGGACAACAAATAAAGCTGATTTAGTTAAAAGTCAAATTAATTGGTTAGAAGAGGAGAAAGAGATGGTCGCTGAGAAACGAAGAAGAGTTAGCGTGTCGATTGGAGAGCTTGATCAAAATGCCATGTTGGAGAATAGTGCGCTTTCTCGAGGTGCGAGTTTTGATCCAGTTTTAATGAATCTAGAGGATGATGTTGACAATATTGAATCCCTACTAAAAAATGAAAACTTATCAAACTCAGAAACTAAAAGCTTACAAAATGAATTAGCCAAAGCCAAGATTGCTGTGTCAGAAAGGGAAAATCAAATGCTTATAAATGAGCTGAATGATACTGGTCAGGATAATGGTGAAATTGAGAAAGAGATTGCGAGTTTAGCAAACCCTTCCATCGAAACTGAAAAAGGACTTGCTGTAAATCAGGTAAGACAAAAAGTAATAGAAGGTATAGTTCAAGAGGCTGAAAAATCATCTTCAGAGGCTGAGAGAAACTACCTGCTAAACAAAGCTGCAGATGAGCAACAAAAGCAAAATTCAGAATTAGTGGCATTATTAGTTGAGGAGAAGATTAATCGAATTGAGTCTAAAGAAAATGTGTCATTAGAGTCTAAAGAAACCTTAGAGCAAAAGAGAAGACGCTTTACAGTTCAAATTGGAGAGTTAACTACTGAAATTATAAAAGTTGATAAAGCAATGGAATCAGCTAAAAAGAAAGAGATTAATGTGTTAGCAACTCAAAAGGACGCATTAGTAGCTGAAAAATCCTTGGTTGAATCTAAGCTAAGAGTGGTTGAAGAGAAACTTCTTCAGGAATCTACAACAATTAATGTTGTTAGTGCAGAAGCGTTGGATACTGAATTAACCTTTAATGAAGAAAGACATTTGGCCTCAGATGACGTCTATGAAAGATATTATGAAGTAGCTTCCAAAGCCTTGATAATCGAAAAACAAATTGGTAATTTAGAGGGAGAAATTAAAGAAGAACAAAAGTCAATTAATCAGTTGTTGAACAATTCTAATATTGGTGAAACACAGATTAAAACCAAGATTGAAGCTATAAAGGATAAACAAATAGAAGTTGATCGCCTTAATATTGAACTTGTTCAAAAAAATTATGAAGCTAAGCGAGCATTGCCAGAAAATCCTGAAAAAGCTATGAAAATGCAAAACCTGATCATGCGTGGAGTTAAACCTCTAAAAGCAGCAGCCTTGGCGACAGCGTTAATTCAAATGCCTTCAACAGGGTTAGCTATTAATGATGAATCATCAAGTCCGTATTCGACTGAAAACCCGATCCCAGTCGGGGTGGAGAGCCCTTCCGGATTAGTTTATCGTGTTCAAATTGGAGCTTTTTCAAAACCAATCCCTCAAGATTTATTCAAGGAGTTTAATCCCGTTTCTGGAGAAAAAATTGGATCTACAAATGTCACGCGTTATATGGCTGGATTTTTCAATAACAGCGATGATGTAGTTGAAGCTAGAACTCAAATTCGCTCGCTCGGATATAGCGACGCATTTGTTGTTGCTTATTGCGATGGTGAAAGAATTGGTTTTGGAGAAGCCAGAAGAAGAGAAGCTGCTGGTACATGTATTCCTCAAGGAGTAAATGAAATGATGTTGGAAGTAGTTGCTAAAACTGCGGAAAAGATGGGGATACCTTTAACAAATCAGGTTCAAGATGTTCCTGAATTAACCTATAGTCGCGCTCCAGGAGCAGTGGATGCAGAGCCCATAGAAATGAAGCAAGGATTGTTCTTTACGGTGCAAATCGGTGTGTTTAATAGACCCGTTTCTTCTGAGGAGATTTACAATTTACCTGATGTTTTGACGATCAGGTTGCCGAACGGTCAAATTAGATATGCCTCAGGAATGTTTAATTCTGCTGAAGAAGCTTTACCAAGACAAGATCAGGCGAGAAAAGCTGGGATTGTAGGGCCTTTTATTACAGCATACTATCAAGGAGAGCGTATTTCAATTGGTAATGCTAGAAGAATTCTATACAATGAAGGGGAGGATGTGTTACAGACAAACATTGAAGCAAAGAAAGCGATAGAAGTCATTAAAACACCATTAGATGTGATTAGAACAGATAGTGTTTCATTAGCAGATCCAGTGGAAGTTATTTCTGAAATTACGGATGAGTATATACAGATTGTTACAAATAGGAAGTTTAAAGACTTCCCTAGAGATGTATTGAATAGATATAATGCAGAAGGAAACTTCTTCTTCGATGCAAAAGATAGTTTAGTAAAATCAATTATCTATGCGAATATAGATGATTTACCACGCCTTTATAACTTTAGAAATGATATTGATACCCTTTATCTTCCAAGAGAATACCTGGATCAAGATGGAACGAAAATCTTAAGTATTAAGTTAGATTCAGTGATTCCAGGAGATTTCGTTGATTGGTTGTTACGGTTCAATTATAGAAGACAATTCGTAAATACCCGAGAGGGAAGAGAATTGAGAATTTTTGGGATTGAACCAAATGAAGTGGAGAAGGTACAGAATGATGTTCGTATATTTGCACTAGAAGCAGTGATTATAGAAGAAACTGTTTATGAATTAGAATTAGAAGAAAACAAATAAAATATGTCACAAGTAGAAACAGCCATAGAGGAGGAAGTAATAGTTAAGGAGATAGATCAGAAAGGTTTAGTTGTGATTAATGATGATTTCAATTCATTTGATCATGTAATCGAGTCTTTGATTAAAGTTGTAAAACATACGCCTATTCAAGCAGAACAATGCACATGGTTGGTACATTATAAAGGTAAGTGCCATGTCAAGAGTGGATCTTACTCAGAATTAGAACCAATGTGTACGGCTCTTTTAGACAGAGGTATTACTGCTGAGATCGTATAATAGAAAGAATAGAATTTTTTGTGCTAATGGATTGATTACTATTCAGTAATCATTTAATGATCAAAAAAAACTACAATTAATTGAATGTAGTTATTGCTAAAAGAAAAAAACGACTTATATTTGCACTCGCAATTGGCCCCGTAGCTCAACTGAATAGAGCACTACATTACGGCTGTAGAGGTTTCAAGTTTGAATCTTGACGGGGTCACAGGAAAGCCAATCCGTCTAGGGTTGGCTTTTTTAATACTAAAGTTCAGTGTTTCCGAGGTATTATAAATTTTAAATAGGCTTAAACTTTTCGGATAAAAGTTTGAAATCACCGCTTAGGGGTCTATTCAAAAGGGAGTGTTTCATTAGAATTGGTAATTTCTATTTCTTCATTATACATATACTTTTTTCATAGTTATTACGGAGAGATAAGATAACGATTAATGAGATAACTGTACGTAATTCAATAATTAGTCACAATCTCTAACTTTTTTAATGGTTTAAAGTACTGAATTAATAACCCACTCAGAGCAATTGTTTAACATAAAGTTACTATGTTTACTGAGTATAAATTCAGCTGTGTTACATTATGTTTTATACAGTTATTAGCTGCATTAGTTTAACAATGAGTAAAAGTTTTATACCTAGCAAAGAGCAATGCACTATAGTTTGATTCTGTACATATTAATGCTCTTAGGTTTTGTTAATGGTCTTATCGTTAGTGTGTATATTTTCATAAAAGCAAAATTTAATACTTTTTTAAAGTTGCTAGCACTAGCTGTCTTCCTTTTCTCTCTGACCGTTCTGAGAGAATTTCTACATGTTTTTGGAGATGATATAGAGCTAACAATATTTATAGAGAAATTTCTTTATTTTAAATTGTTAACAGTTGGGATTATACTTATTGGATATGACAAAGCTCTTTCAGAATCAATGAAAAAGAAGGTATACTTCTTAATTCCAGGCATCATTGAATTTCTATTTCTTAACGCAATTTCCCTCAATTTAATAACACTTCCGAGTCTTATTGAGGATGCATGTTTTGTTATAGTAGACTGTATCTCTTTTTTTTGGATTCTGCACGCTTATTATCAAAGAAAGACTGAAGAAAAACAATTTGAAGATAATCTAAAGTTTCTATATTTTTTCGTTCTAGGTTTCTTATTGATTTTCTTAACAAGAGTTGTTCAGTATTTGGCTGTTTTATTTGAATCTAGTTGGCTATATACATTTGATTTTTTATTCAGAATAATTGCAATCGGAATAATCGTTTATACCCTCTCGATCCGTTTAATTATAGCTTCTATTAAAAATAGAACCAAAACAAGGAAAAATAAATCGACTATTAAGCCTAGGAGTAAGAATCTATTATCTCTGATTCGTGAAGACCAAAAGTATTTAATTCAAAATGTTACTCTAGAAAAATTAGCCTCTTTTTACGAAATTGATTCCAAAACATTATCTAGAACTATAAAAGAACATAATAATAGCAATTTCAATGATTTTATTAACTCCTTACGATTAGAGCATTTTATGTTTTTGATAGAAAATTCAGAGCATAAAAAATATACACTTCTTACTTTAGCTGAAAAATCGGGTTTCAATTCAAAAGCTACATTTAATAGAGTTTTTAAAAAACGATATTTTGTTTCTCCTTCTGTATATATTAAGCAACATTATTGATTGGCTTAAGGAATATGTATTTATTTCAACTCACGTTAGGCGTTAAAACAAAAGAACAATAAGGTATCAAATTCTTTTTATGATACCTCTTATTGCGACCAACAATAACACAAACTATTCTTTTTCTCGAAACTTGCAGAAATAATATAAAAGTTGATGATGAGAAAAGTTACATTTTTTTTACTGTTTATTTCGACCATCTTGGATGGATATTCACAAACGGATAAGAGACTAAAAGGAATTGAAAAAGATTTAGAAAGTATACTAGAAGCAACCCAAGCGCCAGGATTCGCAGTAGCCATAGTTGAAGGAGATAAAACCATTTACGCTAAAGGATTTGGTTATAGCGATTTGGAGAGCAAAGCCAAAATGGACGAAAACACATTATTACCAATCGCTTCACTTACAAAATCCTTCACATGTGGCTTGTTAGGAAAATTAAGAGAAGAAGCTAGGCTGTCTTTTAGCGATAGCCCGATTGAACATGTAAAAGAACTTAGGTTTTATAACGATGAATTGAACAATGGAGTCAATATCCGAGACCTAATGTGCCATCAAACTGGAATCCCACGTCATGGTTATTCATCAATTCTTTTCCCCACATATAACAAGGATAGTTTGATAGAAAGAATACAATACATGGAACCCTTTACTGGCTTAAGACAACAATGGTATTACAATAACTTCATGTACTTAGTTCAAGGAGTTGTAGCTGAAAGAATCACCAAAAAATCTTGGGAGGAGAACATTCAAGAACATTTCTTTAAGCCATTAGGAATGGTAAGGTCAAACTTGACGGTTACAGAATTAGAACAAAGCAATAATAGGGCCGTGGGGTATCAACTTCTTGATAATGGTGAATTACGCAAAATGGACTATGATTTAACAGTTATTTCTCCAGCAGGAGGAGTAAATAGTACTGCAACCGAGTTAGCAAATTGGCTAAAGGTTTGGATTAATAATGGGGTGTTTAATGGTGAGCAAATTCTACCAGAACAATTCATAAATGACGCAATAAGTTCTCAATCGATAATCACTCCTGCACTTCCTAACGGAGTGCGATCTGACATGTTTTTTTTAAACTATGGTTATGGTTGGATGATATCCTCATATAGGGGGCACTACAGGGTGTTTCATGGAGGTAATCTTGATGGTTTTACTTCAGATTTGGCCTTTTTCCCCTCCGATAATATTGGAATTATTGTTTTGACAAATCAGGAAAACTCCTCATTGCCTGACCTGGTTAGAAACACTATAGCAGACCGTCTAATCGACGAGGATAAAATTGACTGGGCAGAGGATTATATAGAAGAGTTGCAATTGTTAAAGTTAGAGATGGAAGAGTCCAAAAAACATTTATTCGAACTTGACGCAAAGTATACTTCGCCATCTCATAAATTAGAATTCTACCAAGGCAACTTCTGCAACCCAAGCTCTGGCAGGTTTAAAATAACCGCAAAAGGAGATTCACTTTTTGCTAATTTTAAAATGAAAACGTTTTACTTGAAACATGTGCATTACGATGTTTTTCAGCCTATTGAGATTACAAAATATGGAATTGACACAACGAATGTTAGACCTTTAAAGTTCCGCTTTACTACAAATGAATCAGGTGAAATTGCTTCCATTAAAATGAAGTTGGAAGAAGCCCTTGATCACCCTATTGAGTTTGTACGCGAGCTTTAAAATCTAGATCTTGGATTAGAAATAATAGTCTGTAGAGAAGAATAAGAATTTGGGAACAATCCATGTCAATTCCCAGTAAACTCTAACAGTAATTGTTAGTTTCAAATAAGATTTTTTTATAGTAGAACTGGAAGTGAATGAGGTACTATTAATTGGAGCGTTAACATTTTAACGCTTCTTTGTTATAAAAAAGAACTACAAAATTTGGTTTCATTTCTTACCATTTTGGGGCACAGGAAAGGGTTACAATAATAAAAAAGCATCTGATAACCAGGTGCTTTTTTATTATTGTAACCTTTTATGAATCGTGAGAGTAAGCCAAAACGAACCAGAATTTTCAACGGGCGAAAAAATCAAAGTCCCAGAATGGCATCAGGCGCATAAAAAGATTTGTTCAACAAAGGGAAAGCAAACTATCATTGAAATACTCATGGAGATTATTCAATACACCTTAATTGATTTGTAAAAAGAATAATAGTAAATACCTCTTTTCTGGTCTATGCTTAACAATTAAATGGTTGATAATATAGCTAAATACTAAAGCAACAATGCTGAGGAATGCTATTATTAATCCTATAATCATTAAAACATTTATTATCTATCCAAATATTTTGTATAATCTAGTTCATAATAGACTTCCGAGTCATCAAATAAATATGCGTTTGTGGATCAGCATAACTCCTTAAAAGTAGACTCGTAAAATATATAAACCGAATCCATGTTTCTAAATTCATATTCCTTTAATAATGAATCGATCTCTGATATTGTAATTTGCCGAATGATTATTTTAATGTCCTATCTTCAGGTGTATAAATACTCTCATAGCCCGTGAAATGCCGGTTCAGCTGAGAGAATTCTTTGATGTTTTCTGTAATTAGGGAGTCACATCTAGGCTATCAGTCGAGAGCTCATTATTAGCGAATAAAAAAAAGGGTAACTACCGCGTAATTACCTTTTTAATTTTTTTGTATTCAAGACTATTATAGTCCTTTCACATATTCTTTATAATCTTCAATACTCTTGGCTACAACTTTTTTCGCAACCTCAGCATTTTGGAAATCATCAACTTCAACAGTTTTATTTTCAAGCTTTTTGTAATCCTCGAAGAAGTTTTTCATCTCTTTTAAGAAGTGCTCTGGTAATTCAGAAATATCAGTAATATGATTAACACTCATGTCATTTGCGGCAACGGCAATGATTTTATCATCCATTTCACCGCCATCGATCATTCTCATAACTCCAATTACTCTAGCTTCTACTAAACACATTGGTACAATAGTAATTTGAGATAATACTAAAATATCTAATGGATCTTTATCGTCGCAGTATGTTTGAGGTATGAAACCGTAATTTGCTGGATAATACATAGATGAGAAAAGAACTCTATCCATCATTAGTAATCCAGATTCTTTATCCAACTCGTATTTAGCACGCGTGTTCTTTGGAATTTCAATGATTCCGTTAACAAGTTCAGGGGCATTATCACCTACGCTTACTTTATGCCATGGGTTTGTTAGATCTATACTCATCGTTTTATTTTCTATGTTGTAATTTAAATCGGTGCAAAATTAAAATTATTAACGTTCAATTCAATAGAATTAACATGAATTAATAACTAATAGATCTAAAATCTTTTAAGTATTCTTTTTAATCATCTCTAAATGGAATTCATGTGCCCAATTTTTGAGTTGATTCTGTGTTTCGATTGATAGCTTATGGTCTATGTGAGGTGTTTTAGTCACGTCCTTGTTAAATAGATATTCGTAGAATAAGCATGCAGTAATGAAAGTTCCTTTTCGGTTAGGATGTGCATTATCAGCATCATACAAGTTCACCTTTTCCTTTAAGCTTTTCCACATCAACCCTACAGGTACTTTATATGCGTCAATTTCATTTTCAAGCTTAGAATATTGAACATCCAAACTATCCACCATTTTAGTCGTTTGTTTATATCCCCATGTGGCATAAAGAAGAATTTCAGTCTGTGGGTTTAATTTTTTGAGACGTTCTTTCCATCGTTTTCCATACTTGAAGAACTCTTTTGTTTCTTTCGTAGGTCCCGAACTATATTCCTGAAGAATTACTTTGTCCCATTTTCGGGTTAACAATTTGGCTAACGTTTTCTTGTCGTTCCAATGTGTATATAAGTGATATTTCCCTTGAGCTGCTCTAGTAATATAGGTACTGTCAATGTCATTAACTCCTTTAACTAATCGCCTTAAATGATAGTCAACACCACCATTTCGATACGTATAGCTATTGCCAATAAATAAGATATTCTCTTTACTTTCCTCTTTAGCGGTTTTTTCATGAGAGTTACAACCTATTGCAATTAAGGTGACTAAAAGAAATGGAATAAGAAATTTCATGTTGCAAAATATAATTTCTTCACGAGAATCAAAAAAGAATCAATTTGAAACTAGCTAGAATAAGCACTAGAGCGAGTAAATGACGTAGGTTTTGATTGTTGATTTTAGAACTCCCGTAATAGCCACCGGCGAACCCACCGATTAGTGCGATAATAACATAAAGCATAGCATTCTCGTCTAATTTGAATCCTGCAGCGTATTGCCCTAGAATCCCTGAAGCTGAATTTACCCATATAAATAATGCAGAAACTGTTGCGGCTTCTTTGACATTTCCCCATTTTAACAAAAGAATAACTGGACTCAGGATAATTCCTCCACCAATACCTATAAGACCTGAAAAGAATCCGATGAATGCACCAATTATTATAGCTAAAGGAAAGATTATAGGCTTATTGGAATCATTAGGTTTACCCAAAATGTTTAGCATTTTGAGAATAGCAAATATGAGTAGAACACCTAAAATGATTTTGTAAACAGAGGTATCAATATCATACATACCTCCCAGAAAAGATAAAGGAATTGAACCTAGAGCAAATCCCAAGAAGAGTTTAAAGTTCAAATAACCAACTCTCCAAAAGTGATAGAATGAAATACCTGCGACAAAAAGATTTAAAAGCAAACCTGTTGGTCTCATGATCTCTGGGGAGAAAGAAAATAGGGCCATTAAAGCCAGATAGCCACTTGCTCCGCCATGTCCAACAGAAGCGTAAAGGAAAGCAACTAAAGGCAAAAGCAGCAGAAATAACCAATGTACGTTTTCTAATACCATTGTTTTATCCTCCGATTGTGATCATTGAACGGTTCTTAATTGCTTTTTCCGTTAAGTTCTCAAAAGCTACGTTTCCGCCTCTTTCAGGATGTTTAGCTAAAATGGAATTTCGAATGATAGGTTCTATGGATTCATTATTGCGATATGCTGTTAATAAGTCTGATTCACTTTCAGAGAATAGACAGTTCTTAATTTTGCCATCTGCTGTTAAACGAATTCGATTGCATGTATCACAGAATGGGTTTGTTACTGAGCTAATAATGCCAAAAGTTCCCTGTCCATTTTTTAATTGATAGTTTCGAGAGGTGTCATTTTTAGCATCTTGAATTTTATGGAATCCATCAGCTCCATAATGCTCATCTACTTTATCGAGAAGCTCTTTAAATGATACTTTTTTTTCCCATTCCCATTTGTTCCCATCAAAAGGCATGAATTCTATAAAACGAATGTTGATTTTGGTCTTTTTCGTCCAATTGATAAAATCGATGATTTCATCATCATTTGTTCCTTTGATTAGTACTACGTTGACCTTAACTTCAAAATCGTTTTCTAATAATAAATTAATATTCGACATGATTCGATCGAAATAACTTCTGCGTGAAATTGCATTGAACCGATCAGCGACCAAGGAATCTAAGCTGACATTGATTGATTTTACCTGGGCACACTTTAGAACATCAATGAATTTATCAACATTCACAGCATTTGTTGTGATCGCAAGTTCTATTGGAAGTTTCCCTAATTCTTCAATGATATAAGCCGCGTCTTTTTTTACTAGTGGTTCACCTCCGGTGAGTCTAATTTTCTTTATTCCTAATTCAACGAATTCTTTAGCAATAGCAATTATTTCTTCAGATGACATAAACACAGACTTCTCTCTTAATGCAACACCTTCTTCTGGCATGCAATAAAAGCAGCGCAAATTACAACGCTCCGTTAGTGAAATTCTGAGGTAGTTGTGAATGCGTCCGAATTTATCAACGATAGGTTTAATATGTGAAGTTGATTCTGCCATTAATCGTGACGAGCACCTTTTAGAATTCTGAAAATATGCAATAGAGCAGGGAATAGGGCATCCATTGATTCACTTGCACCCTTTGTTGAACCCGGTAATGCTAGAACAAGAGTTTTATTTTTTACACCAGAAACACTTCTGGAAAGCATAGAGAATGGCGTACGTTCTTGCCCATAACTGCGACAAGCTTCAGCAATTCCAGGGATCTCTCTGTCTAACAATGGAATAATAGCTTCCGGAGTAATATCTCTTGTCGAAAGACCAGTGCCACCTGTATAAATTATCATATCTGTATTCTGCGCAACATGTTTATTTAATACTGATTGAATCGCTTCAACTTCATCCGGAATAATAGTGTATTCAATTGTATTTACCGAGCAATTTGTTAGTTTTTCAATAATTGCTTTTCCAGCTTTATCTTCTTTTTGACCAGCTGATATTGTATCTGAACAAACTACGACGGCAGCCGTTAAATCTTTTTTGAATTTATCCTTGAAATCAGATTTTCCACCTTGTTTTTCAAGCAGCTTGATGTTGTATACCTCAATTCCTTTATCTATTGGTTTTAGCATATCGTACATCGTAAGCGCAATAACACTTGCACCGTGCATAGCTTCAACTTCAACTCCTGTTTTGTATATTGTTTTAACTTCAATATTAATGTAGATATTCAATCCATCAATGTCATAAGTTACTCCAGTGTATTCAACCGGCAATGGATGACAATCAGGAATAATATCAGATGTTTTCTTTACACCAAAAAGTCCTGCAGTTTTAGCCATTTCAAATACATTTCCTTTAGGAACTTTATTGTTCACTAGCGCATCAATTGTTTCCTGTTTACTTACCTTAACCGTTGCTTGGGCAACAGCTCTTCGCAATGTTGATGATTTATGCGTAATATCCACCATAATTAATTATTTACTTTCCAAACGTGTGAATTGTCTTCGAATAATTCTTTCCCAAATACGGGAGCATTCGCCTTGATTTCTTCAACAACATACTCGATTGCTTCCTGAACCATTTTGCGGTGTGCAGATGAAACAAATACGAAAAGACAGATTTCTCCAGCTTTAACTATACCATAACTATGATAGATATGCATACATGTTAAATCAAATTTTTCAAATGTAGCTTCGCGAATTGCATGAAAGGCTTTGTTTGCCATTTCTTCATGGGCTGAATAATCTATAGCAACAACTAATTTATCATCAATTTTATCCGCTCTGACTTGCCCTAAAAATATTTGATGAGCACCAATATTGGTCTTCACTTGGTGATGTGCTATTGAATTGGCAATAAAATTTGGCGTAATTGCACCTTCTCGAAAACAATTCTTCATATTGTGTTGTGTTTATCCGCCTGCAAAAGGAGGAAGGATTGCTATTTCTTTTGGATGTTCATTTTTGTTTAATTCGTATCTCAATTCTTGATCTATGGCAATTTTGTAACTAATCTCATTCAAAAAAGGCCATTTAGTATTGAAGTGATTACGTAAGTCAATATTGCTTGTATTTGGAATAGAAATCGTTACTTCAGATTGATTCACTCTTTCTGCAATTAATCCGTAGAACCTGACGTTAACGTCGGTTTGAATGTCATTTTTAGTATTTAGATTTCTAAATATGTTAGCGTCAAAATTTTCTGAGACATCAAGAGGGGTAATTTCCAAGCTATTTATTAAGTCCATGATTTTATAATTACTATGATCAAGTTGACTTTCAATTGTTTCGAAAATAGATCTTGGGTATATCCCAATCAATGGATGTGTTTTACCATTATATTTTGGGATAGATACTTTATCCTCGTAGTTTTTGATTAAAACATTTACAAGCTCAGTCGTAATAAAAGGTGTGTCACAGCTCGCAACGAATAAGGACCTACTATTAGAATTCATGAAGGCTGAATGTAAGCCACCCAAAGGACCTTTATCTTGACGGATATCCCTGAATACGGCTTTCCCAAACTGATTATATTGATCATTGTTTGCAATGATAATAGAGTGCATTTCTAATTCATCAAATAAGTTTATAAGGTGCTGGACCATAGGTTTTCCATCAATAAGCATCAAACCTTTATCTTCCCCCATTCGCTCGCTTTTACCTCCGGCTAATATGACTGCAGTAATGTCCTTCATTATGAGAAGTCAGTTTTAGTCATTTCTTGCTCTAAAAAAGCCCGGTTGTTCGCTTTGACCGAATTAAATAGTGCAATCGCTTTTTTGCCTTCTTTAGTAACTTCAGAGCCTCCACCACCTGTACCACCAATTGTTCTAATTACTAAAGGAGCGTTTCCAATGGTATTCATAGAATTTACCATATCCCATGCTTTTTTGTATGACATTTTCATTGATTGAGCCGCTTTTGAAATAGATTTATGTTTGTGAATTTCATTCAACAAAGTGATTCTTCCTTCCCCTAAATAGTTTCCTTCATCTGTGGAAATCCAAATTCGGCTATAAGCCTTGAATGATTCTTTAGTTTTCATCACACGCTATATTATTAAATATATAACGCTAAAATAGCGATATGTTATTTGATTGAAAAGAAAAAAATAAAAAGGATAGTCTATGGTAGCATAATAACCTGAACTTTGTCTCCAATGTTCCATATTTCTCTACCATTTTCTAGAATGATTAGACAATTTCCATCAACAAAAGAATTGAGCATTGCAGAGCTCTGTCTTCCCATTATATCAACCTTTTGATCATCAGCTAGTCCTTTTAAGAAATGGGTCATTTCAGCTGTTTTCTTATAAGTCGAATTCAGTGTCAATGTTCTTGATTCTAATTCAGCCGATTTTTTACCTAAAAGCATATTCAATGCAGGTAAAACGTAATTGTAGTAACAAGAAAGGGCAGAAGCAGGGTTTCCTGGTAGAGCAAATATGAGCTTGTTTTCTTTCGACCCAAAAAACATTGGTTTGCCAGGTTTTTGCTTGATTTTATAAAACCCTTCTTCAACTCCTAATTCTTCTAATATATCACCAACGAAATCATAATCACCCACAGAAATTCCCCCAGTAATTATAACAACATTATTTTTAGAAATTAGATTCTGAATTTTATTTTTTGTTGCATCATAATTATCATCAATTGTATCTATAGACGCATCAAATCTCGAGCTTCGAAGTGCTGCTTTCAGCGTGAATGTATTCGATTCATATATCGCGCCATCTTTTAATGGCTGACCAGGTTTTGTCAATTCATTACCGGTAGCAAGAATTGAAATTGTAGGTTTATTATAAACAGTAACTTCAGTTAGACCTAGCATTGCTGCAAATCCAATTGCACCCGTATTCATTTCTGTTCCTGCAGTGAGTCCAATATCTCCGGTTTTAATTTGTTCCCCTAAAGGCCGAATGTTGCCGAACTGTTTAATTGGTTCGTTGATTGAAATCATTTCATGGTTTAGCTGGTCAACGATTTCTTGTTTTGCAACACAATTCGCCCCATTTGGAACCATTGCACCTGTAAAAATACGAGCGGCTTCACCAGGTTTTAAATTTAAATCGCTTTTATCTCCGGCTTTTACTTCTCCAATAAGTTTGTATTTATTGCTATTATGCATTTGAACAGCGTAGCCGTCCATCGCGGATTGATCGAAGGGAGGCATGTTTATCGTAGAAGAAATATCTTCAGCTAGAACAAAGCCTAATGAGTCCATTAGTGAAACACGAATTGTTTCTAATATCCGACATTTAGACTTAATGATGCTTTTTGCTTTATCTACTGTAACCATAATTAGTTTTTGTGAATTTCGAATTTAACTATTTCCAATAAACATAGTTCAACCGCTGTTATCAAATTTTGATCATTTTTGAGTGCCTTGTTTATGTTTACCATTTGCTAATTTGCTTTCTTTCCATATTAGGTTATCTTTAAATTACCTCTAGTAATAACATTATAAGAATTTATTTATCGTGCAAAATAATTAGAAATCATCCTGAATAGCATACTTTGTTCAGGTTTATGAATCCTGTTGAACTATTTGGAACAACAGACCTGGGTTTTAGGTGTATGTTATCAATTCTTTTAACATGCGCTATTATGAAGCTAGCAAGAATGGGATCTAGTTCAACCGTCATGTTTTTTACAATTGTTAATGGATTATATCATAAAAACACAAAAGGAAATTCACGAATAATAAAGAGCAAAAAATGGGATAAAAATTAATCAAATACCCTTAATAGAGTAAATGTTTTTTACTGGATTCTCTCCACCCAGCACTATACTCGCTATCTACAAAGTATATTTTTAAATCAGCATTATATTCGCTGTTAACGAAGTAAATCTTTTTGTCAGCAGAATACTCGCTGTCTTCGAAGTACCATAAGCCTTTATTGTCTTTAGCGCTATATTCACTGCTAACTTTGTACACTTTTAAGTCTGCACTATATTCGCTGTCTACAACATAGACTTTTATGTCTGCACTATATTCAGAAGATGTTGTGTATATTTTTTGAGAGAAAGCGAAGATTGAAGTCAGTAATGCTCCAGTAGCTAATATTAAGTTTTTCATAATTACGTAATGTGTTCCCTTAAATTTAGTGAAATAGTTTAAAAAACGCCTAGATTGATTGCTATCTAACTCCATAACCTTAATTATAGATAGATAAATTATAAACTGGCTAAATTTCGATTAGTTTAATGACACCTTAAACGGGTATAATAAGAATAATGCTTTGACCCTTTGCGACAGCTTAAGTTGATTTTATTTCTCTAATTTATCCAAAGCTGAAAATCAGTGCTTATTGGATAAAAAAAAATTACTGAACGCTATTAAAGGCTCCTTTAACATATGATTCTATCTGAGTTTGTTTTTGACTATATTTTGAATTCATATTGTCTTAAATACTTGAAAGTATAGGTGAAATCACTTTTTATAATCATGAACAAGTTCTTTTATTTGCATTCAAGGAACTAGGAGCACTTAGAGAGTAATCAGCAATTATTATACTCAGTGACGTTTAATACTTTCTATTGTATATTAATATAACGGAGAACCATTAGAGTCTGTTGTTAGAACATCGCTCATATAGTCAAAGAAAGGGCGCATTTTCTTAAACGTATCATTGGCCTTTTCGATAAAATCATCAGCTAGCACTTCTTCGTCCGTGAAATCTTTACCTACAACGAATTGTTTATATCTAAGTAAGTCAATATCTGGATGTTCTTTATCAAATCCCTTAGGACTCGATTTCAGTTTATCTCCTTGAAGTTGTCCAAAAGAATCCACAAATTCAGGGCTTGTTATGATTTCTCTTAATTCACTTGCATCAGAAGCTATATCTTCTCTGATACGCAATAAATCTTCTTTGTTAGGTGCCCAAAATCCACCACCAATAAAAGATTTTCCATTTGGTTGAATATGATAGTAGTACCCTCCTCGAAGAAGTTTTGTTGCTCTTTTGAATCCTCCACCCCAGTGTGTTTTATAAGGCGATTTATCTTTTGAAAAGCGAACATCTCTATAAATACGTTTCAGGCTTTTTTTCCCGTTCAACGTTTCGATATTGTCATGTTGGTTCATCATTCGAAGTAATTCTTCAGCAAATGAAACCATTGATTCATGGTGTTTTTGATATTCAGATTTGTTTTCTGCGAACCATTCTCGATCATTATTGGCACCCAAAGCTTTTAAGAAGTTTAAATTCCCATTCGAAATATGTCCCATAATGAATTTATTTTGTCAACAAGATGAAGCCATGCCTAACATTGTCAAAGTGATTGTAAATTAATATGTTTTCAGTCTTCTCTGAATCATTCTTTTTTCGTTCAATATGCGAAAGAAAAGACTTGTTTCCATTAAGAAGTTGGGCAGATAACCAAACTGCAAAAGAAGTGCACGTTCTATAGTCTCCAGTTAAATTTTTAAAACTGAATGATTTAGCGTGATTCAATAGTGTATTCTCAACAAAGCTGTAAGATTGGTTATGATTGATATCTCCATTGTATCCAAGCATTACTGAATCAATATCTGTGAGCTTCAAATCATGTCGATTCAGCATGTCAACTAGACAATGTGTTATATCTTCTTCATTAGGATAGGTGATTTGAGCCACATCCTTAATTTCTGCGTAGTATTCTTTAGCTTCTTTTTCCACAATGAAAATTGTAGCTCCTTCACCGCAAACAGTTCCCGGAGTTACAGAATTCAATAAGTCTGAATCCTTAATAACCTCTGTCTTATATTTATTCGCTAATGAATCTATATTATAGTTATAGTCTGAGATTTCCTCAATACCACCAATTAGTATTTTCGTATTATTTCCTTCTTCAAAAAGCATTAAACCATCTATAATGGCATTTTCAAAGGAAGTTCCACCATTAGTATAAGTGATGTTGTATCCGCGATTTTCACCCATTAATGCAAGTTGACCTGCAACCGCGTTAGGTGTACTCTGAACAAAATTTGTTGGGGTTAAAGTTCCCTCATCATATTCAACGATTTGATTTAAGAACTTTATGCAATCTTCTAGCCCACCGTTTGCGGTGCCGATAAGGACACCATCAATATCACTGTGATTTTTAACCAATGGCAATCCGGCTCCAACTCCCATACGAACGGCTTTACCCATTCTTCGGAGTAGTCCTTTCGGAATAAATTCCATGTAATTGGGTTCAATGACATTGTAAACCATTGCTTCATGATCTGTTTTATGACCATTCAAAAAATCTGAATTGTAAGTCAATTGAGGCGATATTGCTTTTAAGTCGGTAATAAACATAATTAAGCCTTTGAAAAAATTACTGAAGTACAATTTCCTCCGAAACCAAAAGAATTAGACATTACAATATTAAGATTTTCTAGCGTTTTAATTTCTTGAATAGGAGTTGTGTCATAATCCGTAATAGGGTCTTCACATTGTAGGCTAGGATATAATTCCTTATTCATTATTGAAAGAATGCTAAAGATAGATTCAATTGCACCTGAAGCGGCTAAAGTGTGGCCTGTATATGATTTTGTTGAGTTGTACGGAGGAATTTTTCCAAATACTTTGTGAAATGCAAACATTTCAGTTTTATCGTTGTTTGGTGTTCCCGTTCCATGGGCATTAATATAATCAATAGAGGAAGAATCAAGTTTAGCAGCTTTTAAAGCTCTTTCCATAGCTAATCGAGGGCCAAAAGCTTCATCTGATGTGGCAGAAGGGTGGAATGCGTCATTTGCATTTCCATAACCAGAAACTTCAGCTAACTGTTCCTTCTCATTACATAAGTCTTGCCTTTCTAGAACTAAATATCCAGCTCCCTCACCAAGTGTAAGGCCATCTCGTCTATTGTCAAAAGGTTTACATGGATTAGAAGATAAAATCATTAGTGCATTAAAACCATTAACAGTGTATTTCGCCAGAGAATCTGCACCTCCAACTATAACACGATCCAAACGACCTGATTTGATTAACCTAGAGCCTAGCATAATTGCATTTGCTGAAGATGAGCAAGCCGTATTTATAGTAGAAGTGAACCCTTTTATTCCAAATTGTTCAACTATTCTAAGGGTATGTTCACCTCCGCCATACGCTCCTACATATTCTGAAGGCGTCCCTTTGAGATTGGCATCTGCATAAAGTTCGTCTGTATTACACATCCCACCAACAGTGCTTGAAGAAATAAACCCAGTTCGATAGGATCTAATCTCAGATTCAGAGAGGTTTGCTTGACTAATAGCTTCTTTAAAAGCCAAAGATGCTAGTAAAGCTGTTCGACTAATGCCATTTTGCCCCGTTAAATTGAGTTTAGCTTTAAGTTCTTCATCGCTGAGTTTTACTTCAGCAAAGTTTAGGGAGTCAACGTATTTAGAACTAAAGTGGTGAGCTTTACCAATACCTGATTCACATCGTTTTAGTTGAGCCAAGTTTGAAGCAACATCATTACCTATTGCCGAGACAACACCAATTCCAGTTACAACCACTTTACTCATACTAATTATTTTTTGTTAGCTAGAATATAATCAACGATTGTTTTAACATCCACAAGGATAGTTCTTCCTTCAGTAGGGTTATTAATCTTGATTCCATACTCTCGATCCAATAGAACAATTAATTCTACCGAATCAATAGAATCCAATCCTAATTCTGGTCCAAATAATGGCTCTTCGTCTTTAATTTCTTCTGGTTTAATATCCAAAAGGTTTAAGTATTCTACGATATGCTTTTTTAATTCTAATGCTAATTCTTCTCTTGATTGACTCATATCAAATGTAATTTTGAATTTTTAATTTCATGTAGATCAAAATCTGACACGCTAAAATAAATAATATTAAGAATAAAACGGTAGGAGTTAGCAAATACCAATCACCACCTTTTAAAAATAAGGCGTAGTACCCTTCCAAACACCAATGCAAGGGGGAAATTTTCCCGATTTGTTGTAAGAAGTGTGGCATAACAAATGTTGGAACCCAAATCCCTCCAATTGCAGCCAGAATAATAACTGTGATCGCGCCAAATCCACTCGCTTGTTCCTGCGTTTTAGCGTAAGTTCCAACCAACATTGCGAAACTGATAGCGGCCATTGCAGAAAGAAATGAAATAACGAATAATCCTTGCATGTTACCTGGTAATTCTAAGGATGGTAACCCTAGTAAAGGAAAAACAAATTTACCTAAAGCGAAAATGATGGCCAATTGCGTTAAAGCAACAAACAGAAACATGAACATTTTGCTAATCAATACCAACGAGAAACTAGCAGGGATTGTTTGTAGTCTAATGAAACTTCCACTAACCCGTTCTTTTACAATATTCCCACCCAATGAAATAACCATAAAAAACATCGCAAAAATTGACCATGCTGGAACGTTGTGTTGCGTTGAATTTGGAATTACATTGCCAGAAGTGGTACTTGCGGATATCTGATTGATTTCAATTCGGTTATTGAAGAATTCATTTTCTAAATCTTGTGGAACTTCATCATACCCCATTTGAATATAAAGACTTTCAATCATTAATCGATTTTCTAGCGCGTTCAAATAAGAATAGATACTATTCACCATTGAGAAACGAAAGCTTTCCTGTAAGACAGG
The DNA here is from genome assembly GCA_022447585.1 of Crocinitomicaceae bacterium. Lineage (GTDB taxonomy): Bacteria > Bacteroidota > Bacteroidia > Flavobacteriales_D > Crocinitomicaceae > UBA4466. The sequence goes on from JAKVAR010000009.1 coordinate 40,792, forward strand.
ATCGTAATACAGTGATAGGGGAGATGTTTGCTCAAGTGATTGTTTTGTTGAATCTTCAGATAAACCAAACTCTTCGAGCATGCTAGAACCTATTGAACTGGCTTTGTCTTTCAGGTTTTTTGTAAAAGATACAGGTATTTCAATGGCAATTAGATTGTCATCATTTAATAGCTTATCTCTAATCTGGCTTGTCTCTATACCTTTTTCTTCAGAAATACTAAAAGAGCCTGAACTTTCAAGCATCCTAACAATTGTATCTCCTAGTTCGCCTTCATCATTATTAACAATAACGATTTCAATGGTGTTTTCATTAACCAGCTTAAACGTACTATCTTGAACGAGTGTTATAATAAATACAAGAAGGATTGGCATCAGATACATCAATAATAACCCAACCTTATCATTAACAAGGATTAAGAATTCTTTCTTTATGCTCGCGAGTAATTTTCCCATTAGTCCCTGTAAGCTATTCCTGTTAATTTTAAAAATAGAGACTCAAGGCTTGATTCATTGTATTTACTTAAAAGTGAATTCAATTGATCTATGGCAATGAGGTTTCCTTGATCAATAAGGACAATTTCATTACAAAAATTCTGTCCTTCATTCATGTGATGGGAAGTATATATAATAGTTGTACCAGTTGAATTTAGTTCTTCTAAATAAGTCATGATAGCGTTCTTACTTTGAACGTCTACGCCAACTGTTGGTTCATCTAAAAATAATATATCAGGGTTGTTAATTATTCCGATTGCAAGGTTTACCCTTCTTTTCATACCTCCAGAAAACTTTCCAACTTTTTTGTGAATAACGTGAGATAGACCGAGTACATCAAGAAGTAAGTTGATCTTATCCTTTAATTCATTTTTTGCAATTCCGTATAGTGCACCGAAGTACATTAAGTTTTGGTAAGGACTTAGTTCGGGGAAAAAAGAAAAGTCTTGAGGTACATAGCCAATTTTGGGAAGAATATCCTTAAGTAAAGTAGGGGACTCGTTCTTAAAATAAGTAACATGACCTTGTGATTGTTTTATGATTCCACAAAGAATTGAAATAAGTGTCGTTTTTCCTGCGCCATTTGGTCCGAAAATTCCAGTTTTGGAACCCTTTCTTATTTCAAATGAAACGTCATTTAAACTGTTTCTTTCTGCACCAGGGTATAGTTTAGAAATATTATTTATCTCAATTATACCGCTCATTTAACGCAGTTTCAATTTTGACAGGTCTTGAAATGCTTTCTTTTCTATAGCAGCAATTTCATTCATAATGTCTGCACAATGATCAAAATCCCTTTGACCAGTAATACGGCCTTTGTAAATTCCAGCCATTTGTAATGCGCTATCTCTCCACAGATCGCCAGACTTAGTGAATTCTTCAGAAATCCTGATCAATTTATCATTTCCTAATCTCTCTGCGGCTTGCTCTATAAATGCAGCGTACAAGAATCTAAACCCACCACCACCTGTTCCAATTTCTTCTTGCATTCTAACAATTTGTCCAAGGAATAGTCCAGCTTGGCGTTCACCGACTTCATCTCTCCATTTACGTACTTTTGAAGCAGTGTGATTAATACCTCGAATACCCGCAGCTCTGGCAGGAATATAAAGCATATCTCTTACATTATGTTTGATTCCTTTGATAATTCCTTTTCGAATCATATCTTCAGTAATAACTCCCGCTTTTTCTGCATAATAGATGTGTCCCTTAGGAGCTAGTGCACCTTTTGCGAATCTAACTTTTTCCAATTCAGGTGCGGAAAGGGTAGTGGTAGTTTCCATTACTGGATCACTAATCAAATATTTATCATTTTCTTTACCGAAAACAATTAGGTTATGTGCATTGAAGTGAAAGCGATATTCTTTTGGGAAGTACATCAAGTGAAATACACCAACTTGACAGCCAACAGAGAGTCCTTCATTTACCTTTTTATCTAAATAGATCTGAGCAGCTTCTTTTGAACTAAATTTCTTACGATTAACCTTTACGTCTAATACTTTACACGTTCGTTTAAAAATAGATCCAGGCATAGATCGGAAAGATATAGCAGGACCTCCATTTACTTTCAAAAATGGAATATGGATATAAAAAAGTCCTGACCCCATCCCAAAAGCTAAAGGTTCATTCATCCAATCCATTCCTTGTTGTTGCAATAAGTTTACAGTTACACCATTTTCACAGTGCGCCGTTTGTACGTGCTTAAAATTTTCCACTAAACGTTAAAGTTTTTAAGGTCTTCCAACGAAACATCAAATGTATCCGCATAAACTTGCAATTTTTTATCGCTAAGTTTTTTAAAAACATTTGGTCTCATGTGGCGTTTTACGCTCCACCTTGAGAAGCCAGTATATCCAGTTAATACTGGTAAATCCATTAGTTTTAATTCAAAAAAGTAAAGAATTGGACTAGCCTCACCATTTAATACTTTTTGTTTTGCTTCTTCAATTCTACGTTCAATCTCGTTCCATTGGTTATCCAATGCAGCTGTTTTTGTATCCCAACCAGTACTTAGTCCGGTAACGTATTTTCCATTCTTGTCTTTGACATAACACACTTCACGAGTGAAAGATTCTAAGGCACTTTTGTCTTGAGGAAGTTCTTCTTTTTTCATCTTAGCATACGGTTAACATACTAAAGACATAAGAGAATCGCGAACTTTCAGGTACAGCTAATAAAACTTTATCCCCCTTTTTAAGTTTACCGCTATTAAATAATTCATCTACCATTAAGTAAATTGAACCAGCCCCAACATTTCCTTTCGTTTTAAGGTTCGTAAACCAACGTTCTTTTGGAATATGCATATCACATTCTACGAGCATATCTGCTATTTTATCTTCGAAAAAATAACTTGACATATGAGGAAGGAAATAAGTGATGTCATCAACGTTAATCCCTTTGTTTTTAATGGCTCCTTCAAGCTTTTTAAATCCTAATCGAACAATGTTTTCTCCTAGAAGCTTTACATCTTGTTTGATGCTAAGTATAGATTTATCATTAATCTCTTGAGGAGAGTAGTCCATGTAGCTTTTTAGTGTTCCATCTTCATTCTTATCAGAAGCCATGTACATACATGTTTCAGCTTCATTAGCAAAGGAATAAGCTTCAATCCAGTCAACTTTCAATGAAATACCTGTTTCACTTTTTTTCGTCGACATTAAAAATGTGGCAGCACCATCAGAAAGCATCCATCGTAAAAAATCTTTCTCAAAAGCTAAATATGGGTTCTCTTCTAATTCTCCCATTCGTTTTACTTCTAGCTCAAACTGCTCGGAATGAAGAATTCGAGACAATCTTTCTGATCCTGAACAAACAGCAGTCTTAGCTTCTCCTAATTTAAGTGCCATATAGGCATATTTGTATGCATGCATTCCTGAGCAGCAAACGCCAGAAGGAGAAACAACTTCAATATTGTTTGTTTCAGGCAGCCATCCATGAACCATAACTGCATGCGAAGGCATCATTTGGTCTGGTGTAGATGTTCCGCAGCTAAGCAAGTCAATTTGTTTTAAATTTTCTGGCTTATTATCCATTAAGTTTCTAACAGCTAGAGATACCATCTCAGCATTTGAATGAGTAGCATTTCCGTTCTTATCTATTGCGTAATACCTATTTTCTATACCATTGTTTCTTAGGACAATACGTCTTGATTTAGAGGCTTGTTCACCAATGCAACCCAAGTAGTTTTCCATTTCATCGTTAGATACGGCTTCATTTGGTAGGAAACTAGCTGTACGTGTTATATATACTTCTGACATTTATGTATCATAATAATTAATGGCTACAAAAATACTTTTTTTTTATGTTTTTACTGCCAATTTCAGCCAATTTCCAAAGGGAAATGTTCAAAGTGAGCACCTATAGACGATTTTACTTTATTCCTAGGTAGGCATAATGTTCTTTCTTCTTTTTGTTAACCTTCATTTTAAAAGGTCTAAAAAGAAGAATGTCAAAAAATAAGAGAATAGGTGCTACACCAAATAGGGCAACATTCAAATAGATCCTGAAGAATTTAATCCAAAATGAACGATTCTTACCTTCAGCTTCTTTTTTCTTGATCAGGTTCGCCCAAATCAAGAAGATTTTCTTCGCTTTACCTTCAATAAATAGAATGTTGGAGTTAATTCTAACGGCTCCTTTTTTTATCAATTCAGGCTGGAGATTATCAAAATTATTTGATTTGAGAAACTCATTTAGAGTTATTCCAAACTTGGAAACATCTTTTATATCTTCATCTGAAACACCAGGAAGCGGGAATATACCCCATTTCCTTGTTTTCTTTCCTGTTAGCATCCAGTGCGTAATGCTTACTGCGCTGGCATGATTAGGGGCTCTGTCTACTAAGGCGATATTTCCAACCATTTGTCCTCCAGCGGATCTTATTCGATTAGTAACAGAATCGTGCGCATTTAACCACATGTTCCTCGCTCCAATAATGGTAATTACAGGAGTATTTTTTACTCTCTTTAAAAAACGATCATTTTGCAAAAGTGAGGAAGTTGGCATTGATGGAGATAAAAACCAGGGCTGATAACCTAATATTATTAAATCGTAATTTTCTTCTTTAAATGAAAAAGATTCAAGTTCGATAGGTTCTTCAAGAACAGTTTCAGGCATAGCATCATAGAAGTTGTTTACTTTCCAAGGAAATTGAAATCTGTCTTTAATGGTGATTTTTACTCGATCAATTTCTGCATGCTCAATTGGAGCAATGAAATTTTCAATAATGTCATGTAATTGACCTGATTGGGAGTAATTTAAACATAGTATTTTTTTCATAAGAGTGGCTGTCCTAATTCAGTAAATGTGAATTTAGGTTTTTTGAGGATTCTGCATACTTTTTTACGACTCTTTTTACGGTGATGTCTAGAGTTTTATATGAAGAGTGAATCATTTCTCTGTCCTCTTTTATTTTCGTATTGTACTTTAATATTTTGGGAGTGTTCTCTTGAATTGCAAGTCTTAAGAATCTATATTCTACTCTTTTGGGAGCTTTAGTAATGGCTTTCTCAAGCAGCGCTTTACCTATTTTGAAAACCTGCGCTTTTTCTTTCGGTGTTTTTTCAAATTGTGACTTCTTCATCGTTAGAGCACCTAAGTAGGCATCTTTTTGATTAGATGCAGAGTATTTGTTTAACGCAGAAATCTTTGATTCCATTGTTGCTTTTTTATCTGACTGAAAAGCTTTATAAAAACTTAATTTATCAATAGAGCTTGCTAAAACGAAGCTAGTACATACTGAAAGAAGAATGAAAAACTTAAACATGGTATTTTACATTTGAATACAAACATACAATGATTTTGCCAAGATTTTAATTCTTTCACAAAAACATACATTATGCCACGTATAAATGATTAGATTCTTATAATTTTACGTTATAAACATCAATCCTATGTTATCTAAAATTAATGGTTGCATTATAATTCCTACTTATAACAATGAGGGAACTTTAAGTGCCGTGATAACGCGTGTTTTAGAAGTTGTGCCTGACTCTATGATTATTGTAGTTAATGATGGTAGTACAGATTCAACTAAAGAAATCCTATTGACTTTTTCTGGGATGATTGAACTTGTAAGTTATGATGAAAATCAAGGAAAAGGGAATGCTTTAAAGCTAGGTTTTCGAAAAGCAATTGAATTAGGTTATGATAATGCCATAACTATAGATTCAGATAATCAGCATTTTCCGGAAGATATTCCGTTAATTGTTAAAAAGGCAGAGGAATATCCTGGTGCTTTGATAATGGGATCGCGGAATATGGATCACGAAACAGTTCCTGGAAAGAGTTCATTTGGAAATAAGTTCTCGAATTTTTGGTTTAAACTGGAAACGTGGATAACATTGCCTGATACTCAAACAGGATATCGCCTATATCCGTTAGAGCCATTAAAAAAAATGAAATTCTTCACAAAGAAATTTGAGTTTGAAATTGAAATCATTGTTCGTTTAGCATGGAAGATGATTAGGTTTGTCCCGGTTCCAATTCGAGTAAAGTATGACATGGAGGAACGGGTTTCTCATTTTAGACCAGCAAGAGATTTCTTTAGGATTTCAGTTTTAAATTCAGTTTTAGTATTAGGTGCTTTGTTTTATTTTTACCCAAAGAAATTGTTCTCTTTTGATACGCTGAGAAAGATTAAACAGGAAGCCATTAAGCCAGAAGAATCGAACTTACGAAAAGCTATATCTATTGGTTTTGGAGTGTTTATGGGAATATTTCCGATTTGGGGGTTTCAGTTGTTAATCGGAATCCCTTTGGCTGTTTTGTTGCGTTTGAATAAAGTTTTATTCATAACAGCCGCCAACATTTCTATTCCACCTATGATTCCACTAATTGTTTACGGAAGTTTTCTTGTGGGGCAGCAAATAATTGCTGGTGAACTCAATCACAATGCAATTTTTTCTTTTAGCTTGGAGGATATTCAAAGAAATGTAACGCAGTATGCAGTGGGAGCTGTGATCCTTTCTGCTATCGGCTTTCTTATAGCTTTTTTATTGAGCTTTATACTGTTAAAGATTTTCAGAAAAGAGCCTAATCAATAGAATAGAAGGCGCTCATTTTTAGAAAAGAAGTTTCTTCTGTTTTTATTACAGCACTTACTTTTAGTTGATTTTCTTCAGTTTCATTGATTTTTAAAACAACATCTAAAAGGGGATTTTCATTAGGATTTAAAACTGCTAAGAATTTGCAGTTCCCCATGCTAATTAATTTAGCCTCTGTGTTTTTAGTTTCAGAAACAAGTTCTTTAATTATCTCCATTTGCACAACACCCGGTGTTACAGGGTTGTCAGGGAAGTGACCTTTGAATATGTCATGATCTTTATCTATTTCAATAGAGAACGTTGTTGTTTGTTCAAGAGTATTTGAAGCGTTTACTTTGTAAAACTCGTTTTTAAATAACATTAGAATTGTTTGAATTTAGAATCTGAAATAGGTTTATTCATGATAATCGAAGAGAACTTGTATTCAACACGGTCGTCCTCTGTTTCTATCATGTTCATTTGACTTAATGCCAACGTTTTTTTATTAAAAATCATCTCAATTGATGAGATATACTTTGCCATTTTACTGCTTTTAGGCTTTAGAACTAACTTATAACTGGCAGAGTTATAGAAATAAGATATCCTGAATTCTTTTTCATTTAGGAAGTCTCCATTGAAAAGTTGCATCATAAGGGATTGAACCTTTTTAACGATACGGTTGCTTGCTACATTATTCACAACCTTACCATTTTCTTTCATTTGAACTTTGGTTCCGTCAATAAGAATGATTTGTTTTTTTGGATTAATATGTTCCCATCGAATCTTGTTCGCCTTTTTGTAATTTAATTTACCTGTAGCCTTTTTAGCTTTATTGAACATGCTCGAATGTACTTCCTCTGAGAAGTTTGCACTTATTGAGGTTGTAGATTTTGCTTTGCTATTGATTTTGGCTTTGACAGCAGTTGGATTTTCGACTTTACTGAAGTTCTGAGCCACAACTGAGTTAGAGCAGAAGAATAATAGTATGAACAAATATTTAATCATCTAATATGTTTTGGATATCTTCAGAGGATGCAAATATAATACCATTTGATTTTGCTTTGATGATATATTGATTTAAACTAGCACATGTAACATCTAAATTATCATGTAAAAGTACAATGTCTCCTGGCTTTGTTTTTTTTACTAATCGAGATATCAATTTGTCAGATGTCTTGTATATAGAGTCATAGCTTCGAAGAGACCAACCAATACATTTCATGTTGAGTTTCTTGATCACTGCAGCATAATTGGGATTTGTATATCCAATTGGCGGTCTAAAAATAGAAGGCTTTATTTTGATGATTTGAAAAATAGATTCTTGTGCTTGATTAATTTCAGTGTTCAGTCTGCGTTTTGAAAACAAAGACATCATTGGGTTATGAGTTTGAGAATGATTGCCAATTATATGTCCTTCTTGAGCTATTTTCAATGCAATTTCTTTGTTCTTTGTTAATCGATCTCCTATAACAAAGAAGACGGCCTTAATTTCGTGTGATTTCAAAATACGAAGAACTTTATCTGTGTTTGAATTATGAGGTCCATCATCAAAAGTAAGCAGAACTTTGGCAGAGTTTAGTCTATTCTTATTTTTCATGAAGTAATTGAACTTCATGAATATAACACCAGCACTTAGTATTATGAAAAACAGTAGTCCAAGAATAAATAATATGAGATAAAAATGTTCGGTTTCACTAAAGAATAAACAAGTCACTAAAATTGAAGCGCTAAAAATAAATATGTTTATTTTATGCTTCATCCTTTATTAATAACATGAATCCAGTTTTTCCTGCGCACATATCGTTTACAATGATAGCTGTTTTTTTATCAGAGTATTTCAAATTATCATGCGCAATATGAAGGGCAAAAGAAGATGCACTATAATGCAATCCAGAATATTGTAGGTAATCAATGTTCTCTTGATTCTCTAGTGTTGAAATAGCACTATTAGAATGAAGTATAACATCAATTTGATTTTTAGAAAGGTTATTTTCTTTTAAGAACGCATTCAATTCATTTTCAGTATTTTTTGAATTGAAATTAACCTGAACCGCTTTAACTCCAATTGCACTTTTATTATTCGAAAATGCAAAAAATGATCCCCCTGTCGATAATGGGTATTTATCAGAAATCAAAGAAGGTTGAATCAGTTCTAAGAATTTAATGTTTTCATCAGCTGCGCCAACAAGAACATTTTCTTTTCCTTCATTGATGCACATCATTCCATCCAATAATGCAACTTCAAAAGAAACATTGTTTTGAGTATGGGTCATGTTATAAGCATGATTTCCAAGTCCCAATGAAATCTGTCCTCCAATGGTATTGTGTGTAGACTGAATAAATGCAGTTGGAGATAGGAAGTCGCTAGTAGATGTTAAGAAGGTGTTCAAAAACTTCTCTGTGTCTTTTAAACACCCTAAAGCAGTTCCAACTGAAATTGCATCAAAGTCTTTCCCGACCTTGTTCTTACATTCGATTGATGTTGTCAATCCTATTCTTAGGACTGGACTAAGTCTTCTTAATGCTGCGCCAGGAATAAATTCTTTATAATTTGGTGAAATAAGAGTACTTTCTATATCTAATGGAGCTAATTCCTCCATTATGTTATTTACTCTAAATGTGTTTTGATGCGTAATAGACGCAATAGCATGAATGTAGTACATAGTTAAATCGCGCTTATAATTACCGTTGAATTGTTGCCTCCAAAACCAAATGAATTAGAAAGAACATGTTTAATATCGTTGTTCTCGCTGAATTTTAATTGAGGTGTTAATCCAGTCTCTTCAATGGCGTTTCTAAAATTCAAATTTGGATAAATGAATCCGTTTCGAATTGCAAGAATTGCAAAAACCGCTTCAATTCCACCAGATGCAGCTAGCGTATGACCTGTGTATGCCTTAGTTGAGCTGAATGGAGGAATACCTGATTTGAAAATCTCTTTAATGGCATGAGATTCTGATAAGTCATTGTTTGGAGTAGCTGTTCCGTGAGCATTGATGTAATCAATGTCTTCAGGATTAAGACCAGCAACATTTAGCGCTTCTTGCATTGACAATTGCGCTCCGTGACCGTCTGGAGATGACGCCGTTTGGTGAAATGAATCTGAAGCATTACTCCAACCACTTAACATTGCAATTGGTGTTTTTTTTGATTTTTCAAGCGACTGTTCAGATTCCAAAACAACAAAACCTGCACCTTCTCCCAAATTCAAACCTTTCCTAGATTCATCAAATGGTCTGCACCATTCGTCATCAAAAATCATCAATGATTTGAATCCAGAGATTGTGAATTTTGTCAAAGCATCTGTACCACCAACAATAACCCGGTCTAACATTCCATTTTGGATCATTCTTGCACCCATCATTAATGCATTTGCAGCAGAAGAACAAGCAGTAGAAATAGTATTGATGAAACCATCTACACCAAGTTCTTTTGCAATTTGTTCAGATGAAGTACCACTGGAGTGATGCTTATAATTATCTGGATTATGATTCTCTTCGTTGAGGTAGTTTTGATATTCTTTTTCAGAAACATCCATCCCTCCAACAGAAGTGCCAGAAATCAATCCGGTTTTTATATCAGTTCTAATCGAATGTCCTTTGAAAGCTTGTTTTGCAGCAATCATTCCTAAAAGTGCTGTTCTTGAAGAGTCCGTTTTAATGTCGAATTTAGTTCTCAGCTCTTCATTAGTGAAATGAATTGCCCCAACTTTATATCCTTTCATGGTTTCGAGGCGTGCGTCATCGATTCCAGTTGAATGATTTTTTAGCGACGCGATTGATTCTTCAGCACTTTGGCCTATAGAGGAAATCAAACCATAACCAGTAATATAAATTTTCATCCTTTATTGGTTCTTTTCGATATAAGCCGCTATTGAATCTACAGAGTGAAAAATCTCCTTCCCCTCACTTGGATCCGCAATTTTAATTCCATAGCTTGACTCTAATAAGACAATAAACTCCAAGGCGTCAATTGAATCTAAACCAAGACCATCATCTCCAAATAGAGGTGCATCATTAGTGATATCAGCAGATGTTAAATCCTCCAGGTTTAATTGTTCTATGATTTGTTCTTTAAGCGTTTCTTTTAAATCACTCATAACTTATTTTTTATATAAATTGTTTAATTCTTCTTTTGTCAATACGCCCTCTTTATTTTCAACTAAGAAAAGGAAGCACTCCTCATTATTATCATTTGATTCTACCCAACCCGATAAAACAGCCTTAGCTCCTTTACTAAAGTAAAAGTTAATTTGGTCAAGATAGAATTCGGGGTCAAATTTTTCTTCAATAAAAAAGATATTTTCACCGTACCATTTATTTAGTATAGATAATTCCCCTGTCAATATGTTGGGCAATGTGTAAACAAATAGGGAAGGGCTTGGGCTATTTTTCTCTTCGTAACTGCTGATGTATTTTAGATCGGTTGTTTTACTTGATGATGCATTAGCGAATAATAAGGCAATTCCATCATCTGAAAAATCAAACTTGTTTATGACATGCTCCATGTAGCTGTATGTTAAGAATGTCAATTTAGCTAAAGCATCCATTTTGTAAAACTTAGGATATGATTTTCCACACTTTGCGTAAAGTTCTTTTGTCCAGTTTTCCTCAGTTGGGATTGAATTACTGACGAGATCATTGTTAATTATTACTCCCTTTTGAGATAGTTTTGCACTCACTATTAATTTCATGATAGAGATTTAAAAATTAGTGATGCATTCCCCCCTCCAAATCCAGATGCGGTTTTCAATATGATATTACTTGCTTGTTCTATATTCTTCGTTAAAACATTTATTTTTTTACTTGTTCCTTGTTCTTCAAAACCCAGGCTTTTCAGAAGGATAGATTTTTCCATCATCTTCATCGCAGAAATAATTTCTATAATTCCAGCCGCTCCAAGAGTATGACCAAAGTATCCTTTCAGGCTATTCATGGGAACATTTTCTAAATCTAATCGATCGAAAGCAATACTTTCCATTTCGTCATTGTAAATGGTACCTGTTCCGTGAGCTGAAATAAAATCAACCTGATTAGCATTAATTTTTGCACGTTTCAACGAGTTCTTCACTGACCTAACTAAGCCTTCACCTGTTCTTGAAGGGCCGGATATATGATTAGCGTCGTTTGATGATGAACCACCTAGGTATTCAACGCTAAATTCCGAGCTTGGTGGTTCCTTTGAAACAATAATACTGCCAGCAGCTTCTCCAATACAAATTCCTTTACGCTCTTTATCAAAAGGTTTACTCGGCTCATTACTTAACGCATATAAAGATTGAAATCCATAAACAATGAAGTCGGATAAAGCATCTATGCCAATGGCAACTACGTTGTCGTATTTATCCGTTTTTAGGTAGTCTGAAGCTGTATTGATAGCTAAAACCCCAGAAATACACGCGTTTGAGATGATTACAATCTTATTTTTTAAACCGAGTTTTTCACTTAAAATCTCTCTTGATGATTTGAATGTATCATTTGGAAGTTCTTCGATATCAGCTTTTGTAGAGCTAAGAACAACCAGTGTTTTTTTACTTTCGAACAGGTCGGCACCATGTTTTTCAATTAAACGTTCACACAGATTCTTCAATAAAGTTTGATAACGATTTCCTTGATCAATGTTCTTGATTTTCCCTAAAGGCCAATTTTCTTGGTTAAATCCAGATTCCTTAACAAAATCAACACCAGATTGACCTTCAACCATATTACTGAAGTTCTCTTCGGGAGTATTTCCTAATGGAGTAATTAATCCGCCATATGTTAAGTATATTGCCATTAGATTGTTTTCCAAGATTGTTTTTTTTCCCATTCGGCGTAGAATGGAGGCTTTACTAATTCTAGTATTCTATTCTCAACACCAAGGAAAACCTGTGTAGTCGAACCTGTCGCTGCAATTTCGCCTGTTGTTAGGTTTATTACTTCGTATTTGAATACAATTTTAGAAGCTGGGTGAGATTCTAATATCGCTCTGATTTTTATCTTTTGTCCATAGTAAACAGATGCTTTATAATTAATGTCAGTTTTAACGATAGGAGTATAGAATCCTTGGTTATACACGTCTAGGTATTCCATTCCATGTTCAATACCAAAGTATTCTCTACCATCTTCAAAGAATTTAAGGTAATTTCCATGCCACACAACACCCATTGCATCAGTTTCGCTAAATCGAATTGGAATTTCTATAGATGATTCTAAGACTTTCATGCAAGAACTATTTTCATTTGACATTCAATCAATTTGGTATTGTTATGGTAAACGGCTCCTTGTATTAAGTGTATGCTATCGAAAGTATTCAGTATTTCAACTGCTGTATTCAATTTTACATTTTTTAAAGTGTTCGCCATTACAGTTAATCTAGAAACTGCTCCAATGAAACCTAGTTGAGGTTCACTATCTTCTTTTAAACTATTGATGTATCCAAAACCAGCGGCACAAGTTTGAGCTATATTCTCTACAAGAGCTGATTCGGAAAGTATACCGTTCTCAAGAAATATGTTAGTGTCCGTAATTTCGAAATTACTCTTAAACCCTTTTTCGTCTGCCATTTCCAATTCATCGATCATAATAAAAGGTGATCTTTGAGGAATGAAAGACGTTATTCTTTCTTTACTTATCAGCATAGTATTTATAAAAATTAAACCATTGTGTTGGATACGTAGTAACCATTTTCTCAAGTTGTTTAACGTATGCTTTAGCTACTTCCATTTCTGAAGTCACATTCTCTAGAGGGTCAGTGGCATATAAGTTATAATGGAAACGGTTTGCTTTGGCGGCGTAAACAAATGTTATTGGTGCTTTAAACTTCTGTGCGAGAATGAAAGGCCCCATCGGGAACTCAGCCTTACTGTTCAAGAAGTTTAATTCAATGTTTTTACTCCCTTCAGTTACTCTATCTGCATGGAGAGCAACAAACTCACTCCTTTTCAATGCTCTATGAATCAGAATCAAATGAGACATGTCATCTTTAATCGGAATAATGTTGTAATTCGATCCACCAGTTTTAGTTTCCATGAATGCCTTTACTTTTTCCACTTCAGCGTCTAGCATCACAATATTTATTTTATTCGTGATTCTACTATGAATTAAGTTCCCTGCATTTTCCCAATTTCCAACATGACCAGAAATTAAGATTCCCCCCTTTTTATTTTCGTTAAGCTCTCTAAGTACTTTTTCATTGTTGAAGGTGTGTGTGAATTTTGACTGTTTGTTAGTCAACATAGCAACACGATCAATTAATGTTTGTCCAAAGTTGTAAAAATTGGTAAAAGCCAGTTTTTTCGCTTTTTTGCGAGAATAACCAAAACCAATTGTATAGAATTGAATTAAGGCTTCTTTTTGAGGTTTAGCGAATAAGACGTAGTAAAAGGAAACGAAATAGCAGAAGAAATATGAGAATCTAATTCCAAATGTTCGAATTATAAATACGAAGAATTTATATCCCCATAACGAACCTTTAGTTTTTCCGTCCCATTTCTCCATACCCGTTTAGGCCATTGATGCCAATTTCTGTTCGACTAAATTGTAAAAATCTGTAAAGGTATCAATTGCTTTGAAGTCATCTGCAGTTGGTTTAAACCCCAGATTTTCTTCGATTACAACAACTAAGTCTACGTAGTCTAAGCTATCTAAATCAAGTGTGTTTTGTAGGTTGTTCTCAGGAATAATCATACTTTCGTCCACCTCAAATTCTTCAGATAAAAATCGCTTAGTAGTATTTATTATTTCTTCTCTATTCATAGTGTAGTTTAATCCTTATTTTTCGAATTTTTTAATTATTAAAGAAGAGTTAGTTCCACCAAAGCCAAATGAATTGGATAAGAAACAGTCAATTTTCTTCTCGGTATATTCTGGAATAATATTAATTTTTTTCGAATCTTCATCAGGATTTTCAAAATTAATATTTGGGGCTACGAAATCGTTTTGCATCATTAGCAATGAATAGCCTATTTCACTAGCTCCAGCCATCCAACATTCATGACCCGTCATACTTTTTGTAGAGCTCACAGGAACTTTATCTCCTAAGACAGAGTGAATAGCTTGGGCTTCCATCGTGTCTCCAACAGGAGTGGAGGTAGCATGAGCATTTACATAATCAATAACCTTAGGATCGAGTTTAGCTTGTTTCAGTGCCATGTTTAATGAACGATATTGTCCATCAAAATTAGGATTTGAAATGTGGTCTCCATTTGAAGAAAAACCATACCCCATAATCTCACCTAATATTGGAGCTCCTCTTTCCAATGCAGACTCCAGTGATTCGATTACAATTGTGGCAGCCCCTCCAGAAGGGACCAGTCCATCACGACCAATATCAAAAGGGCGACAAGCTTTGGTTGGAGCATCATGACGCACAGAAAAAGCTCCTAATCCGTCAAAACTTCCCATAGCGTATACATTAATTTCTTGCGCACCTCCACAAACAATTCTTTCCTGAAGGCCTTGTTTGATTAGCAAGTATCCCATTCCAATAGAATGAGACCCTGATGCACATGCGGCACTTAATGTTATGTTTATACCTTTCAATTTATAAATGGTGGACAAGTTCATGTTTACCGTACAGTTCATGTTTTGAAAAATATCACCACTTCCAATAAGCGTAGTATCTTTTCTTGCTCGAACTTTATCAATCGTATCTATTACAGCTCCTGCAGTGCTGTCATTGCCAAAGATGATTCCGGTTTCATTTTCGCTCATGAAGTCAGCATCCAAATTGGCTTGTTCTAAAGCTTCTTTTGTAGACATATATGCATACATCGCAGGTTGATGCATTCCAATACGTTGTCTTCTTGAAAGGAAAGGTTTTAAGTTAGGTTCTTCAACCATACCGGTTAACTTTGAGCGATACCCAAAATCTTCACGATCTTTATCATAAATGATTCCACTCTTACCATTACGCAAAGAGTCCAGAACTTCCTCTTTACCTATCCCGATGGATGAATAAAGACCAACTCCTGTTATTACAACTCTTTTTTCCATTATGCGTATATTCCTCCATTTATATTAATTACCTCTCCAGTAATATATGCAGCTTTATCTGATGCTAAGAAGCTTGCTAAGTGAGCTACTTCTTCCGCCTGACCAAAACGATTAGCAGGAACCATTTGTTTTAATTCATCCTCATTCAAATCACTCGTCATATCCGAAGCGATAAAACCTGGTGCAATTGCATTTACTGTAATTTTTCTTTTCGCAACCTCTTGGGATAGCGCTTTTGTTGATGCAATCATAGCTCCTTTTGCAGCTGAATAATTCGTTTGACCAGGAACTCCTTTCAAACCTGAAAGAGAAGCGATATTGATAATTCTTCCTGAACGATTACGAAGCATTTTTTTGATAACAGACTGAGTACAGTTGTACATTCCTTTAACAGAAATGTTCAATACATCATCCCAATCTTCTTCAGTAACCCAAGGGAATAAATTATCTTTTGTAATACCTGCATTGTTCACAAGAACCTCAATATGATTTTCAGGATTGTCTTCAACCCATTTAGTCATGGCCTTATTAACTGCATCAGAATCTTGAACATTGAATTGCATTAATTCTCCCGTGCCTCCATTTTCTTCTATCGTCTTAAGCGTCTCATTTGCCGCATTAACATTTGAAGAAAAGTTGATTAAAACATGTAATCCTAAATCTTTAGATAATTGAATTGCAATAGCTCTACCAATACCTCTAGAAGATCCTGTTACTAACGCACATTTCATAATTCAATAGAGTTTGATTTTAATATTTCAGTTACTTTTCTGATGTTCTCTGATTGCGGAACATCTTCAACAACAGCATCAACATCCTTACGGATTAAGTTGTATACTTTCATTGTTTTCGAAGACAGACGTGATTTCTCTTTATCGCTGAGTAAATCAATAGATTGACAAACAGCCATCATGTGAATAGCCATTACTTGGAATCCATTTTCAATTACATTTTTCGTAATTACAGCACTGTTAGTCCCCATGCTCACGATATCTTGATTATCATTGTTATTAGGGATACTGTGAACATACATTGGGTTAGAAAGTGTCTGACTTTCTGCCGTAGTTGATGTTGCAGTAAATTGCATTCCTTGAATTCCAAAATTAAATCCTAATTTCTTCATGTTTAGGAAAGCAGGAAACTTGTCGTTGAGTTTTGCATTCAATAAAAAGTTTAATTGACGTTCCGCCAGCATAGTCAAGCGAGTTACTACAATCTTCACCTTATCCATTTCCAATGAGATGTAATCTCCATGGAAGTTACCTCCATGAAATACATTTTGATCTTCAACGCTAACAACAGGGTTGTCATTTGTTGAATTCAATTCATTTTCAATTACTTCTTTAGCATAATCTAGTGTTTCAAGGACCGGTCCTAATATTTGAGGGACACATCTTATGGAGTAGTACTCTTGAATTTTCTTTTTGAATTCAGAACGTCCCATTTCATCGTCATCCTTAAACAATTCTTCTCTTTTTTTAATCAATTCACTATCTGACAAGAAAGATCTCATATCAGCAGCAATTTGTTGTTGACCTTTATGCCTTTTAACCTTATTTAGACCAGCTGAGAATGAATCGTCAAATGCTTCAACCACTTCATTAATCATTGCTGAACTTGCAGTAGACCATTTTAGTAATCTGTATGCGTATATGAGGTTCACGGCACCAATTCCTGTCATACAAGAAGTACCATTCATTAATCCTAAACCATCTCTTAGCTTAACGTCAAGTGGTTTGATGTTTAAATCAGATAGAACATCTTTAGCAAGTTTTCTTTTGCCATCAACGAAAACAAATCCTTCACCAATTAGGTTTAAGGCTAAGTGCGCTAGTTGAACTAA
Organism: Crocinitomicaceae bacterium; assembly: GCA_022447585.1. Taxonomy (GTDB): domain Bacteria; phylum Bacteroidota; class Bacteroidia; order Flavobacteriales_D; family Crocinitomicaceae; genus UBA4466. Next base: position 58,125 of record JAKVAR010000009.1, read on the forward strand.
ATCTCCACTTGCACCGACACCGCCATGAGCAAAAATTTCAGGAGAAATCCTGTTGTTTAAGAATTGAACTAATTTTTCAATTACACCGAGACTAATTCCAGAATTCGCCTGTAAAAAATTATTGATTCGAGCCATCAGAACGGCTCTTACATATTCTTCTTCAAGCGCATACCCAGTTCCCGCAGAGTGACTTCGAATTAGGTTATATTGAAGTTTGTTTAATTTGTCTTCATCAATCTTGAATTGTGCCATTGGCCCAAAACCAGTGTTGATACCATATATTATCTTATCACTTGAAAATTCTTTCAAAAAGTCAAAAGACTCATTGATTTGAGAAATTAAATCTTCGTTCAAGTTGAACGGCTCAAATTCGAGAGCACATTTTTCAAGTTGGCTTAAGTTAATTTGATTCATATAATGTAATGTCTTAACATTTAAGTAAACTGTTTTCGAATAAAAAAACAGGACGTAAAAATACTAATTTTTAATGAGAATAATTAGTCTCATTTCTATTCTGATTTAGTCTAATAGAAACCTAAAAAAGAACTGTTAGTACTAACTTGTTATTTTTTTAATTCGATTTCCAAAATTGTATGGAAACTATCTTCATGCAAATAATGCTCTTTTATGCACTCGAAACCAACGTTTTTAACAATGTATTTCATTGCTGAGGCTGTATACATTTTACTATTTCCGTTCGCTAAAGCCGTGAAATATAGAGATGTTGCGACCAAACTATGCGTAGCAGCTGGGAAACGTTGATCGTCAATAAACGTCTCCATGATGTAAATTTTTGCATCTGGCTTCATGTTCTTTTTGATCTTCAATAGAATTTGTTCTATCTCTTCCTCGCTGAAACAGTCTAAGAATTGGCTCATCCAGTAAACATCCGCACCAGATGGAATTTCCGATGTTTTGTCTAAAAGGTCAATCGTTTGAAATTCTACACGATCTCTAATTTCTTCTATTCTATTGATGTTTTCCTGAGCAACTTTAATTTGACCTGGCAAGTCAAACATTTTCACTTTAATCTCATTGTTATACTTTGTGCTTGCAATACTCCATTTTCCAGTGTTACCTCCAATATCAAATATTTGCTTTGGACTATCTTTGAAAATGATTTTCAAGGCATCATCGAAAGAATTGTCAGAGTAGAAGTGATCAAAATCAAACCAAGATTTCTTCACTTTTTCAGGCAATTGTGAAAGACCTTCGTAGATGGTGTTCCATTCACCGAAAACTTTTAACCCTTCAGCTTTTCCATTTTGAATAGATTCTTTTAAATAGAAAAGACCATTATAACAAACATCATGTGTAAAGTAAAGATTTACTTTTGTCATTTCGTCACGAAGTAAGAAATAACCAGTTTTTGTCGTTGAATAGATTCCTGGTTCTTTTTGTTCTAAAATGTCAGCAGAATCTGCCATTTCACACAGGACACGAACTCCGTATTCAGAAACATCAGTCTTTTTTGCAATCTCTTTAATTGTCAGGCCTGATTTAGAATCAAATATCGCTTCCAGTATTCCAAGTTCAAGCATTGTATAGGCCGTTTCAAATACGAACGGGCTAAATGCTATCTTATGCGCTTCATGTAGAGCTTCTAGTGCTTTCATTTTATAATTTTTTATTCCTAATAACTTTATGTTTTAATCATATACGGATCAGGAAAAATTTGAATCGTTTAGTTTTTTGCAAAAGTAAAAAATATTGTTTTCAATTTCATCATTATTGAATAGGATTTCAACAGGTTATTTACATGATTTTTTTACATTTGGGCACTTTATATCATCGCATTTATCCTTTATGCTATGAAATAATGTCAAATCAACGTTTTGTAAAAAGTAATTAATGGCTATTGGGTAATCTATTCTCAAATATTGTTTCCTTTCTGAATCGAAATCTTTTGGGATATTTTTCGATACTTGCTGGGTTAATTATCGTTCTTTATTTTGGGATGATCCAATTGAAGTTGGATGACAATATTTATTCAATTTTTCCGAAAGGAGATTCCTTTAAAGAATTCAATCAAGTTCTAAAGGATAATAATTTAAATAAGCAGATCGTTTTTTCTATTGATGCCCAAAAGCGAGATGTTGATGTGCTCATGTCTGTTCTAGATTCAATCGTTATGGAGATAGAAGAGAGTACTAACGGACTTTTAACAGAGTTAGAGTATTACCATGAAGATCAAGAATCTGCTATTTTAAATCATTATTATGATTTTTTCCCTGCTTTTGTTAATCCAAAGGATTATGGTGAGTTCTCAAAAAAAATATCTCGAGATTCTATTGAACATTCTATCGCAGTAGCAAGTGATCGTTTATCTTCCGTGAATTCTTTTTTTTTAAGAGAGATAATAGCGAAAGACCCGCTCGGTATTGCATGGTCGGGATTAAAGGATTTGAACCCGCAATCGGATGAAGCAAAATTCTTTATTGAAGATGGACTATTATATTCAAAAAATAAGGAGAAGGTAATTCTTAACGGGGTTTTGAATTTTGAACTTGAGAACAATGAAAGTAATGCCCGATTAAATATAGCCTTAGAATCTTTCAGGAATAAGGTGAATTCAGGAACTGAAGTCTTTGATTATTTTGGAACATTTCAGATTTCATATGAGAACTCAAAGCAAGTTAAGAAAGATACATTTCTAACAATGATTTTAAGTATCGGTCTAATCTTGTTATTACTTATTGTTTATTATCGAAGCTTATTAACACCAATTTATTTTGTTTTACCTGCATTGTTCTCTGGTTATAGTGGATTAGCTATCGTAGGATTTATTCAGCCAGAAATTTCTGCTATATCTATCGCAACCTCTGCTGTTTTAATGGGGATTGTTCTTGACTATTCTTTTCATTTCTTTACACACTTTAAGCATTCTAAGGATTTAAAGCAGACTGTTAAGGAACTAACCTTTCCTATGTTAGTGGGAAGCTTTACTACTGTTGCGGCTTTTGCTGCACTGATGTTTACTGACTCCATTGTCTTACAGAACTTCGGATTAATTGCGCTTTGTACGCTGAGTTCTGCAGTTATTTTTACTTTATTGTTGTTACCACCTTTCTTGAAATTTGTTCGATTTAATCCTAAATCAAAACTAAGAGATGGCAAGTCTAAGAAGTTACCTAAGATTATTTTTAGAGTTATGATTTACGGTGTAATTCTGACAACAATTTTCTTTTTATTTAAAACGAATGGGGTTAGTTTCGATTCAGATTTAAATAACCTAAGTTTTCATACACAGGAATTAATTGATAAGGAGGAGTTTTATACGGGCATTAATCCGAAGGAAGAAAAAAAGCTTCACTTATTCATAACGGCAGATAACAAAGAAGATGCTTTAAAGCAAAATTTCAAGTTATATGAAGGACTGATTGAGTTTAGAAGCGACAAAGGACTTGAAGAACTCATTTCTACTGCACCTTATTTAATACCATCCGAGATTCTTAAAGAGAAAACAGATGCCTGGAATAGATTTTGGGGCAAGCATAAGAGAAGTGTAGTTGCGAATGTTAACAATGCAGCTGAGGTATACGACTTTTCATCAAAAGCCTTTAAACCTTTCGAACGATGGATTGATAGTGCTGGGACAGGAGTTTTGGAGGATGAATTACTTGTAAGTCTTGGTTTGAATCGATTTGCTTCTCAAACTGAAGAAGGATGGACAATAGTTACAAGTGTTGTTGTAAATAGACAAGAGTTAGATTCTTTTAAGACAGAGTTTTCTAATTATGAAGGAGTTTACATTTTTGATGTTTCAGAGATGGCAAACGAATTAATGGTTTCGGTACAAAAAGATTTTAATTATTTATTGTTGTTTTCATCACTTGTTGTATTCCTATCTCTTTTAATTATTTATGGTAGAATAGAGTTAGCATTATTCAGCTTCTTGCCAATGATTGTTAGTTGGATTTGGATTATTGCAATTGCAGGAATGCTTGAGATTCAATTTAACTTTGTGAATATAATTGTGGCTACATTCATATTTGGTTTGGGAGATGACTTTAGCATTTTTGTTACTGATGGACTAATTCAAAAGTATAAAACGAAGTCGAATTCACTTAGTTCATATCGTTCAGCAATTGTACTTTCAGGAATCACAACTATTATAGGAACTGGCGTGTTGTATTTTGCTAAACATCCTGCAGTTCATTCAATTGCCGTGATTAGTGTGGTGGGTATTGCATGCATAATGATAGTTACGCTGATTATTCAACCATCAATTTTTAGATTTTTCATTACGAACAGAACGGACAAGAAAAAATCTCCAGTAACTTTATTTGGCTTATTAATAAGCATTACTCTGTTTGTGTATTTCTTCATAGGTTGCATTTTGATAAATTTATTTTTGCTCATTCTTATTCCTTTTCCAGCACCTCAAAAGTCTAAGAGAAATTTATTGAATTACATTGTTTCTAAACTTGCTAAGTCTACAATTTATTTAGGTTTCCACGTTAAAAAACAAATCGTTGATGAACATAAATTGAATTTTGATCAGCCTTCTGTGATTGTTGCGAATCATTCTTCATTTCTCGATATTTTATTAATGATTATGCTTAATCCAAAAGTGATTATCATGGTTAAAAAATGGGTTTATAATTCTCCAGTGTTTGGATTGTTTATTAGATATTCGGGTTATTTGTTTGTAGCGGAAGGAGCAGAGTACAATATGGATTTGATGAAATCTAGAGTGGAGGATGGTTATTCGATAATGATTTTCCCGGAAGGAACAAGGTCTACGGATGGCGAAATTAAAAGATTTCATAAAGGTGCTTTTTATTTAGCGAAGGAGTTGCAATTAGACATTCAGCCAATATTAATTGTTGGGGCTAACTACGTGAATACAAAGAATGATTTCATTATCAAATCAGGGGCGTTAACTCTCGTTGTTTTAGATCGAATTGGCTCTGATAATTTAAGCTATCAAAAACGTTTTGGTCTCTTCACAAAGGACGTTACTCAATTAATGAGAATTGAGATGAAAGAGTTTAAAAGGGTTAATTTAAACACGAAGTATTATAAAAATAGAGTAGGATATAATTTTTTATATAAAAGTCCTATTACAGAATGGTATGTAAAGGTTAAGTGGGGGTTTGAAGCAAAGAATTTCGAGTATTACGATAAATTAATTAATGAACGAAAAAAGATTTATGACATTGGTTGTGGATTAGGTTATTTTAGTTATTACTTACATTATAGAAATGAGAAACGCGAAATTATTGGAGTTGATTATGATGAGGATAAAATATGCGTTGCTCAAAATGGGTATGATAAAACAGATATGCTCAACTTTGTTTCAGGAGATCTTAGATCGGTTGATTTTGATAAACCTGATGTAGTTTTCTTTAATGATGTACTTCATTATGTTAGTTTAGAAGATCAGATGAAAGTATTGCATAAAGTTGCTGATAATTTGAATGAAGAAGGTATGATTATTATACGTGACGGTATTACGGATTTGATTGATAGACATGTGATTACACAGAGAACGGAAAAATACTCGACTAGAATTGTTAATTTCAATAAAACATCCGGAGATTTATCCTTCTTTTCATCAAAAGATATTTTTAATTTCGCCGAGGGAAGAAATTTCCAGTGCGAGATGTTAGAGCAATCTGACAAGACCTCTAACGTACTTTTTATACTTGTTAAAACTACGAATGACTGAAACTAAAAATATATACGATTTTATTATTGTGGGAAGTGGCATTGGTGGCTTGGTTTCTGCTGCTCTTCTTGGAATGGAAGGTCATTCTGTTTTAGTCCTAGAAAAAAATCATCAAATTGGTGGTAGCTTGCAAGTTTTTAGTCGGGATAAGTGTGTGTTCGATACTGGTGTTCATTACATTGGAAGTTTAGATGAAGGTGAGAACTTACATCAAATATTCAAGTATCTCGGGATAATCAGTGAGTTGAACATGATGCGGTTAGATGACGATGCATTCGATATAATCCGATTCGCTGATGGCCGTGAATACAAGCATGCGCAAGGTTATGATAAATTCCAGAGTCAACTAATTAGTGATTTTCCAGATGAGGAGAATGCGATTCGTGAGTTTTGTGCTAAGGTTAAAGAAATTTGTGACCATTTCCCGCTTTATAATTTAGAAAGCGAAGATGATTCCGTGAATTATGTAAATAATCCGGAGGTGCTTTCAATTAATGCTTGGGATTATTTAGGTTCAATTACGAAGAATCAACGTTTGAGAGCAGTTCTATTAGGAAATGGTGTTCTATACGCAGGTGATCGATCTACAACTCCTTTGTACGTTGTTTCGCTAATTTTGAATAGTTACCTTAATGGCAGTTACCGAATGATTAATGGAGGGTCTCAGATTGCTCGTCAATTGACAAAGAAGATTCATACATTAGGTGGAAAGGTATTGAAGCATCAAGATGTTTGTGAAGCTAAGTATACAGGTGGAAATGTTTCTTCAGTTCTGACAAAAAATGGAGAAGAGTATTTTGGAGTTAACTTTATTTCGAATGTGAATCCGAAGCGAACTATAGAAATGTTCGGAAAAGATCATTTTAGAGCTGCTTATAGAAACAGGCTGAATAAAATTAAAAACACCGTATCTTCATTCATGCTCTATTTATCGTTCAAGGAAGAGTCTTTCGAATACTTCAATAGCAATAGATATATTTATAAAATTGATGATGTTTGGGATACTGTGGACTACAGTGATGCAGTTTGGCCAGAAACCTTATATGTATGTACTCCAGCTTCAACAAATCAAGGGAAGTGGGCTGAGTCTATGACTGTGATGGCTTATATGAACTATGATGAGGTTGCTCAATGGGGAGAATCATTTAATACGGTTGCTGTTGCTGGAGAGCGCGGAGAGGAATATGAGCAATTCAAAAAGGAAAAGGAAGAAATTGTTCTGAAGGAACTGGAAAAAACATATCCAGATATTAGAAAGTCAATAAAAGGGATTTATAGTTCAACCCCATTGACTTATAAAGATTATATAGGAACTGATGACGGTTCATTATATGGGATTTTAAAGGACTCCAATAATATTATGTATTCTAAAATTAACGCTCGAACAAGAGTGCCTAATTTATATTTAACGGGACAGAACATAGTTTTCCATGGGATATTAGGATCTACTATTGGTTCATTAGTGACTTGTTTTAACTTTATAGATAGAAAGGAGTTGATTGAGAAAATAAAGCAAGCATAATGACGAAAGAATTCGATTTTGATGTAGTGATTATCGGTGCCGGACCGGCAGGATCAGTCGCTGGAGCAAAATTTATTCAAGAAGGATTTTCTGTGCTGGTTTTAGAAAAAATGGATTTTCCTCGATTTGTTATCGGAGAAAGTTTATTGCCTCAAAGTATGGATTACTTGGAGAAAGTTGGCCTTTTAGAATGCGTCGAAAAGCAGAAGTTTCAAGTCAAAACAGGAGTTACTTTTTATCACAATGATGATGTATGCGATTTTTTGTTTAAAGATCGATTTAGCGAAGGATGGGATTATACTTATCAAGTTAAGAGAGTAGATTTTGACTTTGCATTGATCAAAGAAGTTGAGAGAAAAGGTGTAAATGTGCGCTTCAATGCTGAAGTTAAATCGGTGAAAACATCAAAGAAAGAACAGTATATTCTTTTTAGGGATGAGAAGGGGGATGAGCAAACGGTAAAAAGTCGTTTTGTAATTGATGCTAGCGGTTATGGACGAGTTTTGCCTAAAATGTTCAAGCTAGAGGAACCTGCGGTCACAATCCCAAGAGGATCGATTTATTGTCATGTCAATGACCACAAAAGAACACATAAGGCAGGGAATAACATTTTTGTTCATGCTTTTAATGACAATTCTTCGTGGATTTGGTCTATACCATTTTCGGATAGAACAGCTTCAGTAGGAGTTGTTGGAAATGTCGATTTCATTAATGAATGTAGCGATAATAGTGAAAAAGGGTTTAAAGAGCTAATAAAATCATTTCCCGGATTAGAAGGTAGGTTTAATGATACTGAATTTATTTTTGAACCAAAAAAGATTTTGAATTATTCAATTTCTGTTAAAGAAATGCATGGTGATGGCTATGCGCTTTGCGGCAATAGTACTGAGTTCTTAGATCCAATTTTTAGTTCTGGTGTTACCTTGGCTATTGTTTCTGGATATAATGCTGCATCACTAGCTATTGAAGAAATGAATGGACAGTCTGTTGATTGGGAGAATGATTATGTTGACGTTTTGAAACAAGGAATCGATGTATTTAGAAGTTATGTCGATGCATGGTATAATGGAGATTTACATACAATCTTTTTTACCCAAAATGGGAACCCTGAATTTAAGCGTCAAATTTGCTCCGTCCTAGCGGGATATGTTTGGGATAAATCTAATCCTTTTGTTCAGAAGCATAAAAGAATTCTCGGAACCTTAGCTAAGGTTATATCAATGTCTTAATTAAACTTAATCTTCTCAGGTTTACGCATATGCTTTTTATGAACTAGTCCGCGTAACTTATTTATTTCCATAAACTCAAATTTGGGAATTACACGTAGTTTTGATTTGCACAATTCTTTAACCTCATTTATTGTTGAAGGTTTAAGCTTATCTTCAAGTAAAACAGTAATAATATCGTTATTCAATTCATCTTTATCTATGATGACCTTATAGCAAGAAATTACTTTAAACTCCTCCAGAACATCGAATATTGCTTTTGGAAATAAGGTAGTGCCGCGGTATTTAATCATTTGATTTTTTCTGCCAATAATTGGACCTAAACGCGGGGTATTTCTTCCACAACTACATGTGTTTCGGTATACTTTTGCAATGTCTCCGGTTCGATATCGAATCAAAGGTGATCCTTCAACGCCAAGGGTTGTGACCACAATTTCTCCTGACTCTTCATGCCGGGCTTCGGTTCCATCCTCTTTCAATACTTCCATGAAAAGTAAGTCATCATTTAAATGACAACCTTGCTGCGCGGTGCACTCAGAAAAAGCTGCTCCCATTTCTGTAGATGCATAGGTAGAAAATATTTGAACATCCCAATTTTCAAGAATTCTAGCTCCTAATTTGTTATAGCTTAGGTCTTCATTACGAATGGGTTCACCGATACACACAATTGACTTCACCGAAGTTGAATTAAAGTCGATGTTATTTTCTCTAGCGTAATCTAATAGCGTAACAATAAAAGAAGGAACTGCAATTAATGTACTTGGTTTATATTTTAAAATTGAATTCCATTGCAATTGCGGGACTCCAGGACCTATTCGAATCATTCCGGCACCTAATTTTTGGACGCCTAAGAAATACGCTATTCCAGCCATGAATTGCTTATCTATAGTTGTCAGTAATTGAAAAACATCAGTATGATCTTTACCCATCAATTTGAAAGAATCACGCTCATTGGTAGCTAAACGCTCTAAATCATTTTTAGTAAGGAATAAAGAAATCGGATTTCCAGTTGTGCCAGAGGTAGTAACAAAATCAGCCACTTTATTCAAAGGGACAGCCAAGAATTTATCATTGTTAGATGCTAGATCATCTTTGGTTGTAAAGGGAAGTTGTTTATATGCTTCCAAGGAAAATGAATCTTCTTTTAATAAAAAATCACCTATAGTTTTTTGATAATATGGTGAGTTCGATTTCGCATAATTAATTACGTCAAATAGTGATTTTAAACTCTTTTCTGTATATTTAAACTCTGAGATCTCCATTAATTACATTCCTTTATTAATTCTTCGAATTCTTTTTCAATTGCTGGTGATGCCACCTTTTTTGTTAATGCCAATTCGAAATAGTTCTTAGCTGAGGCTTGATCTTTTTTCTTTAAGAAATACCTTCCTAGCATTTCGTATGTGATGTATAATTCCCTATTACTATTAATAAACGCTTGCACTTCAGCTTCACTAAGAGATAGGGGAGTATTGAAATTTAGAAAACTGGAAATCTTGTTCTTAACAGTTTTATACTGTTTGAATAGTTTATAATCTCTAGAATACAAGAAAGGGTCGGGAGCAATACTAAGCACTGAAGAAGCGTCTTTTTTTGCAAATACTTTACTTAAATCGTACCCTTTGAATGCTCCTAATTGAAAGTCTCTTGTAGTTATATAGAATTTTAATTCCTCGGGCTGAATAACAACACTGTGATGCACGATTAACTGATTTATTGCTCTAGGATTACCCATTCCTAAAGTATCTCCATTTTCTCCATGTTGATTTCTCAAGATAGCGGCGGCGGAGTAAATGTCTAATTGACGTTGCTCATTCAGAAGGCTTTGGACTCTGTTGTATCTGTATTTAGAATCGCTTTCTTCAATATTTGTAATGTTTATTGGGTCATTAATGAAAGCTTCAGATTGGTAATGATTGGAACAAATTAATGTATTTGTTTCCGTGTAATAAACTCCCATTTTAGTTGGGGACTTCTCAATCAAAGCAGCTTTTCTATCTTTTCTTGACGAAACCATAATTGTTTCAGATACAAAAGTTTCTCTTGTTTTTGCAATTGCAATTGCTTCATCGATGGTGCTTGCATATTGCAGTATTTCTCTCGCTAATAGAGATATTGGAGTTTTCGCCCCGGTTGGTAAATCAGATTTGGAAGCATTTATTGTTACACTTAGTCCTTCTGTATTTAAGCCTGAGACAACTCCTGTGAATCCTGCCCATGAATATGAAGCAAATGCATGTCCTTTATCTGGTTTAATGAAAAGAACTAATTTCTCTTCTGCAAAATCATCTCCTACAAAGAAATCAAAGTTTCTACCGACAATTAGCGAGCTGTCAATTGTTTTGTCATCTTTTATGGCAAACGAAGTACATCCCACCATACTATAATCGTTCAGTGCATGACCAATATCATGAGCTGCATGATAGTTCAAAATACGATCATATTTTGATGCTATGTAATTATATTCATCCGAGAAAGATTGTGAAATACCATAGATTTCTTGTTGATTTTCTATAGCAATGAAATCCGGAAGATCTTTGTTGAAGAATCCTATCATTAGTCTTAAAAACTGCTGCCATGTCTGGCTAGGAACCAAGTTATCTATCTGTTTTACAAAAATAGTTTCTTGTTTTTGAACAAGTTCTTTTGCGAGTTTTCCATAAATTAATCCTCGCTCATATGGAGCTCCTTCGATGTACATTTCCCAAACACCAAATTCGTTTTTCTTTAACCAGTTATCACCAATGATATAATGATTATCTGCAACCTTTATTCTTTCTCCAATATCAATTGATTCAACATCAGGAGGAGATATTTTGGAGACAATAATGATTAGCGTAATAAGAACTAATATAACCCCAATAAAAAGCTCGAAAATTACTAACCCACCTTTAAAAAGGAAATTAAGTATTCTAATGATTAAATGTTGTTTTTTCATTTTTTGGAAATCGTTCAAAGATAAAGAATATTACCTTTACACTTTAGTATGATTGAAGAATTAATAAGGATTGATTTAGAGCGGAGCGGCGCAAAGGTTATTGTTTTCTCTTTTGAAAAGGACTTAATCTTAAATAAGAAATCGAAAGTTGATTTTCAGCGACAAGTTGTATTAGGTTTTCTTAGAAAGGAACTGAAAAATAATGAATTAAAAATCGAGCACTTTGATAATGGAGCACCATATTTAGTAGGATCAGACTTTCATTTATCTATTTCACATTCCCATCAGTTTTATGCGATCTATCTATCTGCAAAGAGTAATATTGGTATAGATGTTCAATGTATAAAGAATAACATCAAAAAGGGAGTTCACTATTTCGTTAATTTAGAAGAACAAAACACGATTGAATTGACTTTGGAGAACTTACATCTAATATGGTCAGCGAAAGAAGCCATTTACAAAATGTTTAAAGGAGAAATCGAGTTTTATAAAGATGATATCACAATAAATTCAATTCATCAAAATCAACTTTATGTTTCCTGCAAGAATGAAAAAATTCAATGTAAATATAGATTAGAGGAAAAGTTTAGCCTTGTTTATTCAGTATAGATTTAATTTCTTTTGACCACGCAAGACAATCATTTAATGATGTAAATGATTTTGATGGACGTTTTGGTCTTGCCAGTTTGAAATATAGATTTGCGATAAACCGCTGCCTTAAGCCATCCACGATAATGGCAGTTGATATTACAGGATATGTTTCTTCAACTACTTTTGTATGTTTTCTTGCATGATGCGTAAATATTACATTAGAACCAGCTTGAAATACAAATTGACGAGGTTCTTCAGTAAGCTTCCATAAACTATCATGCATTTCATATAAAACATCCTTTGTTATAACAACATTGTCTTTTATGTGTACATGAACGATATCGTCGGTTCTAACAAAACCTACAATATGAGCAGTTTCTATTTTGGATTCAAATTCGTCGTAATCTAACATAATTCAATGGTGCAATGTTGGATGTTATACCTAGCTAAGTCACTGTGAATATCGCTAATTATTTCCGGTTTTGCATTTGGTTGGAGGTTAATATTGATGGTCATTACATTGTATTCACCATCGAGTGACCAAATGTGAATATCAGAAAATGAGTTGATTTTAGGGTTATTATTCAGGTATGATTTAATTTCATCTAAATTTACATTTGAAGGGATTCGCTGCAAAATTACAGCCATAGTACTTTTAATATTTCGATATATATTAAAGAGAATAAAACAGGTAATCAAAATCGATAGAATAGGATCTATTATCGGGATGTCCCAAAAGAGCATTACGATTGAACCAATTAGCACAGCTAACCATCCAAGGACATCTTCCAGTAGATGAAGGGATACTACTTTTTCATTCAATGAGGTTCCTTTTTTTAAATTGAATACTGCCGCTCCGTTTATAATTATTCCTATAATTGATAGAATTATCATTCCTTTGGGGTCAACTTCTTCTGGGTGAATTAATCTTGGAATTGTTTCCCATAAGATGAATATACATCCAAAGAATAAGACTACAGTATTTATAAGAGCTCCAATCACGGAGAATCTTCGATAACCATAAGAATAATCGTCATCTCTATCTTTTTGAGAAATTTTTTGAAAATACCAGGCTAAACCAAGTGATAAACTATCTCCTAGATCGTGAATAGCATCAGAAAAAATCGCAACACTATTTGTCATAAATCCGCCAACTATTTCAACAATAGTAAAAGCAAGATTCAAAAAGAAAGCTGCTTTAATGTTCTTTGTAGAATTCGACGATATTCCGTGTTTATGCGCCATTACTTATTTGTACTTATTATAAAGTCAACTCTTCGATTTCTTAGCGCATCTTCTTCTGTTTTTTCAGGAAAAACTAAGGGGACTTTGTCGTTATATCCCTTATGAGTAAGACGGTCTTTTTCTATTCCACCACGTTTTAAATATAAATATGCTTTTCTCGCTCTTCGCTTACTTACTCGATAACTTGGGCCACAACAAACATGTCCTCTGACGTGAACCGTCCAGCTAGGGTTGGCTTGCATTAAATCAATGAGATAGCTTAAAATGCTAGAATAGTTTGGGGCAACTTGAACACTGCTGCCTAGATATTTCATGTCAAATTCGAATAGAAACTCCGAGCTGTCAGTAGGAGGAGTATAAAGTTGCACAGAATCCTGACTATAGGTCGATCTAGCAAGAATGCAAAACACGATTGCTCCAACGAATTTCATTTTACTTCTTTTTAAATAACATGCGTGTTCCTGCAATTAATAAAATAGCTCCAATTGTTGCTGTTATTATTCTTCCTAACCAACTGTTTTCCACAGAAACATTCAATAAATCGAAAACCCAGTTTCCAACGTAACCACCTAAAATCCCAAGGATAATGTTTAAAAGAATACCACCGGATTTTGAATGCATGATCTTACTCGCGAGCCATCCTGCAATTGCGCCACATAATACCGATATTAATGTCTCCATGGTTTTATATTTTGTTCACTTAGAATAAATATACTAAAAAAAAGCCCTTAGTCACAATGACTAAGGGCTGCCCAAAAATTGATATTTAACTATTTATAAGTTGATGTATCAGCTTTACCATTTAACGTGGTAGAAATTACTTTGCCTTCGAAAAAGACTCCGCCAGTATTAATCGTAATTGAAGTTGGAAACATAAATCCACCTTCTTCTTTATAGTTAGAAAAAGTTGTTGTTGTTTCCATTGTTTCTTCTCCTTGCGATGAAATTGACAGTGAACCAACTTTAAAGAAAGATTCTTTATCGAAATAGTCATATGTTTCAGATGTGCCATCATTTACCCTTAAAACGTAAACTGGTTTCCCATCTTTGATTTCAATACCTAAGATTTCATGGTCCATGCCAGAAGTTGAGTAGTTCATCTCAGGAAAGAGACCAACAGAAAATTGTTTTGCTTTAATTTCTTCTTCGGTCATTTCTTGCTTACCTGTTTTCATATTCACAGTGTATCCAGTTGAACCATCAAAGTAAGAACGCTGAAATACCATTCCTTGTCCTTCCATTTTTTGTACCTCAATATTGGGAGAAATCCATAAGCGGGAAGATTTCATAGGAAATGGAACTTGGTCCATCGTTAATTCAACAACTTGTTCTAGGGATTTTAATTTCTTCATTTTTTTCTTTAAAACTTTCTCAGAGTCAGTTAACGTTGTTGCAGCTATGTATTTAGTGATAAGCTCTTCTTTGGAGATGTCAGCAGGTATGATGTCTTTGACTTCTTTTCCGAATGCATCCAACTTCTCAATTTTACCATCACGGTCAAAAACAAGTAGTTTTTCTGCAACTTCTTCGTTTCCTACTACAATTATGTTGCATTTTTCAATCGTAAAGTACTTTTTAGCAACTCTTAATAGGTCTTCTTTTGTAACTGCATCTAATCTTTGTAAATAAGTTTGATAGTAATCCGATGGCAAATCATTTTTAATAATACTTAATGCAAATGCTGCAATTGTCGATGGCCGCTCAAGTCCTCTGGCAAAACTTCCAGCCATTGATGATTTAGTTAAATTAATTTCCTCATCGGTAACTAGTTCACTTGTAATCATCTTTAATTCATGGAGAATTTCGTGAATTGCAGAATCGGTTACTTCATTTCTAAAGTTACCTCCAGCGACAAACCAACTTCCATTTTCAGAAACACTAACGCCAGATCTACATCCGTAGGTATAAGCTTTGTCTTCTCTTAGGTTTTGCATTAATCTGTTGCCAAATGCTCCTCCACCTAGAACACCATTTAATACTTTTAATGTTAAATAGTCAGCATTATTTGGTTTGATATCCATTGGGTACGTTAATTTAATAACGGATTGAACTGCACCTGGTTTCTTTACGAATAAAACCCGGTTACCATCAGGGTAGGTATTTGGTGCATATTTAGATTGGGATGCTTTTTTCCCTGACCAAGTTGTAAAATACTTTAGCGTAACTTTTTGAAGCTCTTCTTTATTGATGTCTCCAACGACAACTAGGTAGCTTCCATCAGGAACGAACGTTTCATTGTAATATTTAACGATTGATTCTCTATCAATATTAGCAAGTGTACTTTCAGTCATTATTTCACCATATGGATGTCCAGGGAAATTTGCAATAGATTGTGCATTCCTAGCCATTCCGTCAGCATCGCTTTGAATAGAAAGTAAACTTGACTCATTTTGTTTAATGATACGGTCAACTTCTGATTGTGGAAAGTTCGCATTCATTAATACGTCAGACATCAAATCTAAACCTTTGTTCATGTGCTTTGTAAGACATGACATATAGATAGAGTTGTTATCGGCTGATAAGGTTGCTCCGATATAATCTACTTCGCGGTCTAAATCATCTTTTGATTTATTTGACGTGCCAGACATAATTAATGATCCAGCAACTTCAGATAAACCTGATTGGTCTCCTTCCATTTTTGGTTTACTGTCCATAACAACGTTAAACGTCACTTTTGGGAGTTTGTGATTTTCTGAAAGGATCACAGTAAGTCCATTATCCAATTTAAATACTTCAGAATCTTCTATGTTAATTGCAGGGGCTTTTCCAGCCTCTGGGCGAATAGACCTATCTATTTGTCCAAAAAGAAAAGCTGGTAAGACTAGCGCTATTGTTAAGATATATTTTTTCATTTTTTCCTGGTATTATTTTCCTTCTTCCTCTTTAGGTAAGTAATGTAAAATGATGCGTGCATCTTGAGTAAGATATTTTTTCGCTACTCTTTGAATGTCTTCACGTGTAACATTCATGTATTTAGATAACTCAGTATTGACATAGTCAGCATTTCCGAAATATACATGACTGTTAGCTAAGTTTTCAGCTATACCAGCAACGGTTGAGTTCGAAGAGATAAACCTATTCTCGTATTGATTTCTCACTTTTTCGAACTCTTCTTGAGAAATTAATTCGTTTTTAATTAGTTCAATTTGAGCATCAAACTCAGTTTGAATGTCATCTAATTTTTGATCTTTACCGGCAATTGCAGCAAAAATTCCCATTCCAGCATCTTCTAATCCATAAGCAAAAGAAAACGCGAACTGAGCCATTTGTTTTTTCTCAACTAATGTTTTATTAATTCTAGATGAAGCTCCTCCTGATAAGACATCATTCATTATTTCTAGCGCATACATATCTTCATTTGTTTGCTCAGGGAATCTATATGCCATGAATAATCCAGGTAATTGAATGTTATCATAAATTACATCGCTAGTTACGCCTGATAATTGCTCCGTTGCTTTTTCGGGTCTTGGGATGTCAACAGGCTTAGCTTCTAAAGATTTTAAAACGGCCTTCGCTTTTTTGTCTTTCGGGTTTATAAAATCATTTGCAATAAAGGCATTTTTGTTAACGCCATAAGTTTCCAGGAATAAATCATCCGACATTAACTCATAATCACGGAACATGTTAATTGCTTGACCTTTTGGCATAGATCCAAAGTACTTAGCAATCCATTTTTTAGTTTGATCAATATCAATGTCACCAGCTATAGAGAGTGTAGCGTTTTGCGGAACGTAAAATGTTCTATAGAAGTTTATATAATCAGCTTCTTCCGCAGCATCTAGGTGTGCCATGCTTCCAATTGGTTGCCAATTGTATGGGTGCTCTTTGAACATTCGTTTGAATGTTTCACCAATAAATGTTGCATATGGTTGATTATCGATACGTTGCCTTTTTTCTTCTTTAACAACGCTTCTTTGAGTTTCAATTCCTTCATTATCAACTTTAGCATGAAGCATACGCTCACTTTCTAGCCATAGTCCAAGTTCTAATTGATTTGATGGTAGTAATTCGTAATAGAAAGTTCTATCATGAGAAGTGTTAGCATTTAGGGTTCCTCCATTTTTCTCAACTAATTCACTGTATTCGCCCCGTCCAATGTTTGTTGAACCTTCAAATAATAAATGCTCGAAAAAATGAGCAAAACCTGTTCGGTCTACTTTTTCATTCTTAGAACCTACATGGTAAAGTACAGAAACAGCAACGATTGGCGTTGCATGTTCTTCATGTAAAATAACGTGGATACCATTGTCAAGGTCATACTCAACATATTCAATCTTTCTTTGTGAAAGAGAAGAGAAGGTTAATCCCGCTAAAACACCTGTGATAAATAATTTTGTCATTTGTGATTTTTCGATTTGTTATTAAACAAAGAAAATAAGAATATTAGAATATCGTTGGTCAATATAGATACTTGGATGAATTATCTGACAAGCGGTATTTTGATTGGATAAATTGGCTTAAAAATTGATTATCTTTGGAGTATGCAAAATTTAATAGCATTTATTTGCTTCTTTTTTCTTTTTTATTCTAATGCTCAAATAGTTCCAGTTGTGGATTTTAGCGGGTATTTTAAAAACTTTCAGGATGGTTTTTTTCGTCAGTTAGAATTTCAACCAATAAAAGAGTTTAAATCTGGAGATAATATTCTTGCTTACGTCGATTATCGAGGGAATTTACGTGTTTATGATGGAAAAGATAGACATGATATTTCGAATATGAATGTTGAATATGAAATCTCGGATAATTTATTGATTTGGAAAATAGGAGAGACGCTTAATATGTGGGATGAAACTGGAAAGAGAACACTCTCTTTTAATGTTCGTAATTATTGGGTGCGAGATAATATTGTAGTGTTTGAAGATATGCGGTTTGGTTCTGTTAGCGTGTATTATAACGGTAGTGTTTACCCACTTTATACATCAATGGGGGAGCTAGATTCACCAGATTTTATTGGTGAGAATATTGTCGCTTTTAGAGATAATGGAAATTTCCATAAGGTTTTTTGGAATGGCCGTATTTATGATATTGATGTTTGGCATAATGCATTTTATTTCGAAGGTGGAACGGATATTCTTGCGTTTAATGATCCAGTTAATGGAACATTCGCTGTTTTTGATAGAGGTGAGTTTATCGATGTTGAAGATTTTTACATGGATACATATAAAGCAGGACGAGGATTTGTTGTTTATGAGAATAGAAATGGGGATTTAATGTACTACGCTGATGGTAAAATTAAACAGCTAACAAACTTTGGTGCAGATTATTGGGAAGTAAAAGATGATGTAGTGGTTTGGGGTGAAAACTCCTTTTTTTATGCCTATACGAATGGAGAGAAAATTGAAGTTGCGAGATATAAACCTCAAGAATATTTACTTAAAAACAATACAATAGCGTTTAGAAATTTAATGGGAGGAGTAAGTGCAGTGGTGGATGGTAACATTGTTGAAATTACAAATCAAATGAATTCTACATTTTCCATTCATACCAATATGGTTTTAGTTCAGTTGTTTAACAATAGCTATATCCTATTTTCTGAAGGGAAGACCTATGAGATGTAAATCAAATTATTTTTGGCTTAAATTCAAAAGAACCAATTTGTCTTGGTATCTTTGTGGATTCAATTCTTAAATGATCAATGCTATGAATAACTGGTTCACAGTAAAAGTAAAGTATACAAAACAACTTGATAATGGAGCATTAAAAAGAGTTTCAGAACCGTATTTATTGGCGGCAATGACTTTTACCGATGCCGAAGCAAGAATCTATGAAGAACTTGGGAGTGTAATTCGTGGAGAATTTACAGTAACAGGTATTTCTCGAACTGAAATTCACGATATTTTCGCTTACGATGATGAGGATGTTTGGTATAAATGCAAGGTTACTTATGAAAACATTGATGCAGATGGTGAAAAGGCAAAAAAAGTTTCTCAGAACTTTTTAGTTTCTGCGGCTTCAGTGAAGCAAGCATACGAAAGAATTAAAGAGAGTCTTCACGGATTAATGGTTGATTTCCAAATTCCATCAATTATGGTTTCTCCAATTGTTGAGATTTTCCCATACAATGAAGAGTTAGATAAGGAAATTTCTAGAAGACCTATAGAGGAAGGGGAAGAGTTTGAACTAACTAATTCAAAAGGACCAGTATTTTCTGCATCTGGATCTGATTCTGATGACGAAGACGAAGATCAAGAAGAAATGGATTCGACTGAAAGGGTTGAAAGCGAAGTTGAAGATGATTTCGATTCAGAAGATTAAATTATGAAGGAGATATTAAATCAATTTCGTTTAGGTCACCATGAATTTGAAAATGGTAGACTTGAAGGTTTTGAAGGATTAAATCCGTTTGACTTATTTGAGTTGTGGACAACGGAGGCCGTAGAGAATAAAGAGCGTGAACCAAACGCTTTCGCTTTATCTACGGTTAATTCTGATGGACAACCGAGTTCTCGTATTTTGTACTTGAAAGATATTGTTGAAAATCAACTTGTTTTTTATACAAATTATAGGAGTAAGAAGGCGTTACAAATAGCTGAAAACAGCAAGGTTTCAATGTTGTTTTTCTGGCCTGAATCTTCAAGGCAAATTCGTATAGAAGGGGTATGTTCAAAAGTTGTTCCGGAAATTAGTGACGACTATTTTAAGTCTAGACCTAGAGGTAGTCAGATTGGTGCATGGGCTTCTCATCAAAGTGAGGAGTTAGCTGATAGGAAAGCCCTAGAAGATAGAGTTAAAATGTACGAAGAGGAATTTACAGATGAGGTTCCAAGACCAGCGTTCTGGGGAGGGTACCAAGTTCAGCCTACTGCTTTTGAATTTTGGCAAGGTCGCCCGTCTCGATTGCATGATAGAATTTTATTTACTCCGGAAAAGGACTCTTGGAAGATCCATAAATTGAATCCATAATATAAATTAATGCTGGAAATTAAACCTGAGTTTTTTAAACTATCAAATGGAATTCAAGTCGTGTTTCTTCCTTCAGACGCCTTTGTGGCTCATATGGGGGTAATGATTCATGGTGGTTCTAGATTTGAGAAAGAAAATGAAGAGGGTTTAGCTCACTTTCTAGAACATTGCATTTTTAAGGGAACAAAAAAACGTAAAGCGTTTGATATATTTTCAGACCTGGATTCGGTAGGAGGAGAATTAAATGCATACACCAATAAAGAAGAGATCTGTGTTCATGCTTCATTTAGAAAAAATCATTTCGAGATTGCTTCTGAATTGTTAGGCGACATTGTTCAAAATGCGAATTTTCCAGAAGAGGAAATTCAAAAGGAAAAAGAAGTTGTATTAGATGAAATCATCTCCTATATGGATAGTCCTTCTGAAAGAATTTTTGATGATTTTGAATCTCATATATTTAAAGGAAATTCTTTAGGGTATAATATTCTTGGTACTAAAAAGACCGTGAATTCATTTACAAGAGATGATTTGTTAAGTTATGTTGATCGTCATTTTACGCCAGGAAACATGGTTATATCATTTGTTGGTGGCGTCTCTGTTGGTCAGTTAAAAACATTTCTTGAAAGGGATTTTGGTGGCCTTGATCGGGCGGCGAAAGAAAAATATTCAGCATCATTATTACGGTTTGAACCTTTTCAAATTAAAGAACGAAAAGCAAATTTTCAAACCCATACATTGATTGGTGGAAGGGCGCCTTCATATAACGATTCGGGTAAAAGAGGAATGACTCTATTAACGAATGTTCTTGGAGGTCCGGCGCTTAATTCAAGATTAACTTTATCTATTCGTGAAAAATATGGGTACGCATATAATATTGAAGCTAATTATACGGCTTATTCAGATGTAGGTTTTTGGAGTGTTTATATGGGGACGGATAAGAAGTATCTTAAAAAAGCCATATCCTTGATTTATGATGAGTTGAATTTGATTTGTGAAAAGAACCTAACATCAAAAGAATTAGAACAGGCCAAAGAACAATTGAAAGGTCATATTGCCTTATCTCTTGACTCTAATATGGAAATGATGTTTAGTTTAGCAAAGAGTTTAATGATTCATGGTCGTGTTGATACTATGGAAGAAGTTTATAGTCAGGTTGATGCTATCACATTAAGCGAGCTTGAAATAATTGCAGGGCGTAATTTTGCAAAGAATAATTTAGCTGAATTAATATACCAATTCTAATAATGTTTAATTAATCAACTTGTAAGTCGTCTTAATCTGAAGCTAAATAATGCTTAAATGATCGATATAATAGCTAACTTTTTTAAGCAATCAAGAGAAGAATCGATAAATAAAACTCCAGAAGGTATGTGTCCGAATTGTTGGGGCACACAAGAGTGTGATGAAATAATCCGTGAGTTTTATGATGACAAGTAAATTGATGTGAATAATCATGAGGCAAATTATGCTTTTATTCAAAAGTTTGTCGTTGAAAAAATTGATGGGATTCATTTGAAAAAAGGGAATTCTGGACTTGAATGTCCAACTTGTCGAGCGAAAAATTCTTGAACTTTGCGATTATCTGTCTAATTCTGAACTGAATCCATTTAAAATAGTTAATTTCAGAGATAATGAAATTTACAGAACTAAACCTAGACGAGCAATTGCTCGAGGCTATATCATATATGGGGTTCGAGAATGCTACTCCAATTCAAGAAAAAGCAATCCCTTTAATTTTAGATAATCGTGACTTAATAGCCTGCGCTCAAACCGGCACGGGTAAGACAGGGGCTTTTGTTTTACCAATTTTAAATAAGCTTGTAGGGAAAAAAGATAGTAGTGTTAATACACTAATTGTTGTTCCTACGCGCGAATTGGCAATTCAGATTGAGCAGCAAATTCAAGGTCTTTCCTATTTTGTTTCAGTTGGGTCTATGGCAATCTATGGAGGTGGTGGTGGAAAAGATTGGGATAATGAAAAAGATGCATTAGTCAATGGTAGAGATATTATTGTTGCAACACCAGGTAAATTGTTAGCCCATTTAAAATTAGGCTATGTTAAGTTCGATAAGGTTGAGCACTTTATTCTGGACGAAGCTGACCGTATGTTGGATATGGGCTTTATAGATGATTTGAAAAAAATTATTTCTTACCTTCCTAAAAAACATCAAACTTTATTGTTTAGCGCTACAATGCCCAAAACTATTTCAGAACTTGCTAAAAGAATTTTAGTAAATCCCGCTGAAATAAAACTTTCCATTAGTAAGCCAGCAGAAGGGGTAAAACAACAATTGTATTTAACATATGATAATCAAAAAATTCCTGTGCTATGCCATATATTAAAAGAGCGAAAGGATTATGATAGTATTATTGTTTTTACATCAACAAAAAGTAAGGTTTCCGAAATCGTTAGTCAGTTAAGGAAATCGGGGTTCCCAGCCCAGGGAATATCTTCGAACCTAGAACAAGATAGAAGAGAAGAAGTTTTACGCGGGTTTAGGTCCAAACGAATTAGAATACTTGTTGCTACGGATGTAATGAGTAGAGGTATTGATATCAAGGAGATTAACATGGTTGTTAATTATGATGTGCCTCATGATGCAGAAGATTATGTGCATAGAGTTGGTAGAACAGCAAGAGCAAATACAAAAGGTGAAGCATTTACATTGGTAAATCAAAAGGATATGTTCCGAATGAGGAAGATTGAAGCATTAATTGAAACAAGTCTTCCTAAATCAAACCCTAATGAAGAAATAGGTGATGGGCCTAAGTGGGAAGAACGCTCTGTTAAGCCTCAAGGGAAAAAGAAACGCTATAATAATAGAAAAAAAAGAAATTTTAAGTTAAAGAAAAAGCACGGAGATAAATCGTAATGCATAACGTTCTGTAAGTCGTAACATTTGTGTCTGTTTTTCATTGAAAATTGAACTAGAATTATATCTTTGGAATAACAAAACAAGTCAAACCAAAAAAAATACAGATGGGTTATTACAAAACAATCGACGGAAAAAAGTATGATGGAGAGATCCTAGAATTAGCTGAATCTTTAGTTGATGGTGAAGGGGATGGAAGAATCTCTAAAGCAGATGCTGAGAAATTGTTTGAAGCTGTTCGTGATGGAAATTCTTATACGGATATCGAAAAGGATACGATGGCTTACGTTAGAGATAACTTCAAATGGACTGAGGCTGCTGATGAATGGTTCAGAACTGAAATTCGTAAGTGGGCCGCAACTAAATAGGCATTTTTACTTTATATGAAAGGCTGCTCTTTATAAGTGCAGCCTTTTTTTTGTAGGGGTGCTTTGTGTTTTTTTAACCTTTTTTTACCGTGCACCCCCTAAATAAATAGGGGGGGTCGTAAAATTTATGTTTTTTATAATGTCTCCATTCGATTTTTAGCTTAGATTTGCAAAAAAAACTTTTTCTGATGGCGAATCAAAGAATGCAAGCGTATTATGATGTTCTTCATAGAACACCAAAACCAATCGAATTTGACGGTAAGATTTCTGAACTGTTTGGTGAAAATGTATTTCACGCAGACGTAATGAGAGAATACCTTCCAAGTGAAGCTTATAAGTCTATGATGGCTTCCATTAATAATGGGACTCAATTAGATAGAAAAATGGCAGATCAAGTTGCTTCAGCAATGAAAGATTGGTCTTTAACTAAAGGTGCAACTCATTATACTCACTGGTTTCAGCCTTTAACGGGTGCAACTGCTGAGAAGCATGATGCTTTTTTTAAACCTGTTGGTCCAGGAAGAGCAATTGAACAATTTGACGGAGAATTATTAGTTCAGCAAGAACCAGATGCTTCTTCTTTCCCAAATGGAGGGATAAGAAATACTTTTGAGGCTAGAGGTTATACTGCTTGGGATCCATCTTCTCCAGCATTCGTTATTGATAAGACTCTTTGTATTCCTACTATCTTTATTGCATATACAGGAGAAGCATTGGATTATAAAATGCCTCTTTTAAAAGCATTGCATGCGGTTAATGAAGCTGCTGTAGATGTTTGTCAGTACTTTGATAAAAACGTAACTAAAACAACAGCTACTTTAGGTTGGGAGCAGGAATATTTTCTAGTGGATAAGGCACTTTTTAATTCACGTCCTGATCTAATGATGACTGGTAGAGCTCTCTTTGGTCATGCCTCTGCGAAAGGTCAACAATTAGATGACCATTATTTCGGATCGATTACTGGCCGTGTTACTGCTTTTATGCGTGAGTTCGAAATTGAATCTATTCGTTTAGGTATACCTGTTACAACGCGTCACAATGAGGTTGCACCAAATCAATTTGAATGTGCTCCAATCTTTGAAGAGTGTAACTTAGCTAATGATCATAATTTATTATTAATGGATATTATGGAGAAAGTTGCTCGAAAGCATGATTTCCGTATTCTTTTCCATGAGAAACCGTTCGCAGGGGTTAATGGCTCTGGTAAGCATAATAATTGGTCGTTAAGCACAGATACAGGTGTGAATTTATTGGCTCCTGGGAAAAACCCGAAAAGTAACTTGCAATTCTTGACATTCTTCGTGAATACGATTAAAGCGATTCATGATAATGCTGATTTATTAAGAGCTTGTATTGCTGGTGCAGGAAATGATCACCGTTTAGGTGCGAATGAGGCTCCTCCAGCTATTATCTCAGCATTCATTGGTTCTCAATTAACCGAGTTATTAGATAACATTGAGAAAAACGTGAAAGCTGGAAAAATGACTCCAGAGGAGAAAACAGAATTGAAACTGAATATCGGTAAGATTCCTCAAATTTTACTCGATAATACTGATAGAAATAGAACCTCTCCTTTTGCTTTCACAGGGAATAAATTTGAGTTTAGAGCTGTTGGTTCTTCTGCAAATTGTTCTTCTGCAATGATTGTCTTGAATACAATTATGGCAAATCAATTAAAAGAGTTTAAGGTTAACGTTGATGCTCGCATTAAGTCTGGAGATAGCAAAGATGAAGGGATTTTAAAAGAACTTCAACAATTAATTAAAGATTCTAAGAAAATTCGTTTCGAAGGAAATGGATATGGTGAAGAATGGGTTAAAGAGGCTGAGTCTAGAGGTTTGTCTAATTTGAAAGATACTCCACGTGCTTTACAAGTATGGGCCGACAAAGGTGTTCAAGATTTATTTGATAAAATGAACGTTCTTACTCCTAGAGAATTAGTTGCACGTCAAGATATTGAATTTGAAAACTACATTCATAAAATTCAAATTGAAGCTCGTGTTATTGGGGAGATGGTTCATAATTATATCGTTCCTGCTGCTGTAGCATATCAAAACAAATTGATTAAGAATATAAAAGGTTTAACAGAGGTTTTAGGTGATAAAGCCGGAAAAGCTGCTGCTAAATCTCAAGTTGAAATAATTGAAAAAATCTCAGAGCATCTAAATAAAATGAATGAGTTGAGTGATGCAATGTTAGCTTCTCGTAAGAAAGCAA
Organism: Crocinitomicaceae bacterium; assembly: GCA_022447585.1. GTDB lineage: Bacteria > Bacteroidota > Bacteroidia > Flavobacteriales_D > Crocinitomicaceae > UBA4466. The sequence continues at coordinate 83,682 of JAKVAR010000009.1, forward strand.
ATAAAGTTGAGGAAAACGAAGCTAAAGCCGTTGCTTATTGCGATACGGTTAAAGTTTATTTCGATGAAATTCGTTACAACGTTGATAAGCTGGAACTGCTTATTGATGATGAAGAGTGGAGATTGCCAAAATTCAGAGAGATGTTGTTTACGAGATAATATGAGTTTACACAAAAAAAAGGGTGTCAAATTGACTCCCTTTTTTTTGCTCAGTATTTTATTGCTCCTATATCTGGGGGAGAGTTTAACGCAGCTCCATTTATATCCACTCCAAAAGCAGTTGGAAAGGTAGGGTTAGCTCTTCCTATTAATCCAGAGGTAGACCAATAACCAAAGTCATAACTATAAATATCTTTAAAAACAGGAGATTCATTCCAGTAATTATTACCAATAAAGATTGAAGGGTCACTAAGGATTTCTTCACTTTTAATTAAGTTGTTCTCCATATGAAAATTCAAAGTAATTGCTGGATCTCCAATTGTATCTATTGCAAACTCATAGTCTTGATTACCATAAAGGACACTATTCGTAATTGTACCTTCATTGATGCTTCTAACAACCCCAGTTCCATTAAAGAAATTACTTACGCCAACTGAAGCAGAAACTGCATCGCCTGAACCGTAACCTAGAAGATTACAATGGTTAAAATTGTAATCACCACCTCCAAGTACGATTAATGCATGTATTCCGCTTTGAGAAATGATTGTGTTCTCTGCTTTTAATCTGCCTGCTTGAGCAAAACTAGCATCTCCGTTGTAAAGAAACATACCATAAGAAGCACTGTTCTCAATCTTTGTGTTTGTAACAGTTAATGTGTAATCAGTTGGAAGGTTTGATCCGTTAGCACCATTTATATGAATTCCAGAAGTAGCATTCTTTATTATGGCGTAATTAATAGAGCTAGGTCTTGCTTCAACCATATAGATTCCGTAATACTGCCCCGCAACATCATCATAAAAGGCTTCCAATCTGTCTCCTTGAATTGTAACTTCATTACCAAGAGTTCCGTTTATGTTTAAAGTTCCTTTGAAGTTGTAGAGCAAGGCATTTTTATGCATATAAATCTGAGTTCCTGCTTGGATGTCTAGGGTTTTCCCTTCATCTATAATCGCTGCACCATAGATCACATGAGGTTTGTCGTTGGGCCAAACCCCTTCGTTTAAATCCAGACTATCGATGGAGAAAATGGAGTAATGAAAATAAGCATCTTGCCCCCAAGCAACCAGTTCCACAGATTGTTCAGTGCCATTCGTACTGAATATAACTTGATCCTCAACAATCAATGGAGTAGTGCCATTGTTAGGGTCAATCGTAACGTCTACAAAAACAAATAAGCTATCTTTAGATTCAATCTCTAAATTTGCAAAATTTGTGCCCGGAGATCCATCAACATTGATTCTAAAATTCGAATTTGATCCACCCGCAAGAGATATTTGATCAATTTTTAAAGTCTTCGAATCATTGTTATAAATCTTGAACCTCTTAGTAACGGATCCAATAGTTGTAAATATTGTATCGAAAATTACAGTATCTTGACTGAATGAAAGGTTTGACTTTGAGTAGCTTAAAGGTTTTTTACAACTGGTAGTACTTAGTCCAAATCCTATTACAATCAGGTAAAAAGAGAATATTATATGCTTTTTCATTTTCATTGTTATAGTCTCAAAAGTAACGTAAAAGATTATAGTTTTATTTTATCGAAGATATATTTGATAAATAATAAAAAGTTTATATATCTTTGCACTCCTGATAAAGGCGATTATAGAACATTTTTATATACAGTAATGAGAAAAGACATACACCCAGACAATTATAGATTAGTCGTATTTAAGGACATGACTAACGATTATTCATTCGTTTGCCCTTCATGTGCAGAGTCAAGTGAAACGGTTAAATGGGAAGATGGAAATGAATATCCATTAATTAAATTAGATATCTCTCATAAATCTCATCCATTTTTTACTGGTGTTGTTCAGTTCGTGGATACTGCAGGACGTATTGATAAATTTAATACTCGTTACGGTAAGCGTAAGAAATAAGCTTAAATTACCACAAGATATTGAACCTCTCGTTAATTCGGGAGGTTTTTTTTATGGCTCAATCTTTGCCGCATTCACGTCAACAACTATCTTTATATCGTGAAAATTTTCCTTAAATATTTTTTCTTCCTTTTTGTGTTGGTGTCTTCGGCTAACGATGTTCATGCAACGCGGATTAAATCAGGTTATATTGCACTATCAATCAAAGACTATTTCAAGAGTCAGAAAAAGTTTACAAAGGCTCTAAAGTATAATCCATCTCCTGCAGCTCATGGATTAGCTTCTATCTATTCCAGAACAGATAATCCATTTTACAATAAAGACACAGCTTACAGGTATATTTTACTTTCAGACTCCTTGTTTCAATTGACTAAAGAACGCAAGAGGTTAAAATGGGAGAAATATGGTTGGTCTAAAAATGGCATAGATTCACTTAAGTTAATCATTTCTTCTCAATTTTTTTTGGATGCCAAAGCAGAGCACACTATTGCAAGTTATTCTGAATTCATTGTGAAACATCCCTGGTCACTGGAGTATCCTCAGGCAGTTGATACAAGAGATTCATTAGCCTTCTTTCAGACTGTTCAAGCAAATAGCGCTGAGTCATATAATTTATTTCTTCGATTGTATCCAAACAGTAAATATGCTGAATTAGCGCGGGATAATTTTCACAACTCGCAATATCTAGAGTTTACTCAGAATGATTCATTGTCTTCCTATTTAAGTTTCATTGAAATGCATCCACAGAGTCCCAAAAGGGTAGATGCGGAATTTCGGGTGTTTGAAATCATTACTGCTCCTAATACCGTTGCCGCGTATGAGGAGTTTGTTACGAAATATCCGGATTATAGTTTCAATGATGAAGGTTGGAGTCAGTTTTATGAGGTGTTTTTATTTGACTATAGCAAAGCGCGTAAATTGGAGTTTTTAGACCGGTTCCCGAATGCAAAAAACCGTGCTTTTATTGTTCAAGATATTGAAATGACAGATTCTTTATTTATTCCTTCTCTGAAGTCCGGAAAGTATGGCTTTTCAAATTTGAATGGAGAAGTTACTATCGAAGAACAATTTGATTTTGTGGGGCCATTTAATGAGGGGCTTGCCACTGTAATGATGGGTGAATATCAAGGAGCAATTAATAAATTTGGTGAGATAGTTATTCCGGTGAAATATGAATTTGTCGGTGATTTTCATCAAGGCCGTGCTGTTGTTGAATTGAATGAATTGGTTGGAGTTATTGATCGTAATCACAAGGAAATCATAGAGCCGATTCACGAAGATATAGGAGAAGCTTCAGAAGGATTGATTTATGTTCTTCAGGGCGAGAAATATGGCTATGTTGACTTGAATGGAATCGAAATGATTGCCCCAAGATTTGACGAGGCTTTTGATTTTAAAAATAATAGAGCAATAGTTGGTTTGGATGGCAGCCTGGGAATAATCAATAGAGCTGGTGAGTTTGCTGTTCATGCGGCTTATGATGAGTTACGAAAAATTAGCGATCAACTTTATGTTTGTTCAAAAGAGGGTAAAAAAGGAATTGTAAACCCTGAAGGGCATGTTGTAATTATTCCGTCATACGATCAGATTGGTTCGTTCAGTGAAGGATTGGCCTTGGCTACAAAGTCAGATACGCTCTTGTATTTAAATGAATTAGGAGAGGTTGTGTTAGAGGACGGGTACAAGGTATTTCCCAATTATCTATTGAAAGGAGAGTTTAATCGTGGAGCTGCAATTGTTTTTAAAGATGGTAAATACGGTAGAGTAAACTCGAAAGGCGATGTTTTGACAGAAGCGAATTATGATAACCTTGGAATGGGGGATGGTGGTGTCCCTTTTCGAAAAGAGGGACGTTGGGGAATGCTGAGTATGTCAAATAAGGAAGCTATTGAGCCAATTTATCAGTCTTTGGACGTTTATGATAATGATGTTGTAATTGTTCGCATGGATGATTCTACAGGGGTACTGGATATCAAAGGAAATATAATCGTTCCAATTGCGTTTAACGACATAGAATGGTTGGTGTCCGGATTAATGAAAGTGAGACGAGGGGGGAAATATGCTTTGTTTAACTATGGAGCGAAATTAACGGACTTCGATTTTGATAAAATTGAACTTTTTGGCGATCATTTTGTATCTTTATTAGCATATGATAAATTGTTGTTTTACGATTTAGCTGGAGAAGTGATGATTAAGAGAGTTAGGGAAAGTGAGTAATTTTTTAGATTTAATAGATAAATATAAGTTCGGGTTAATTGCGACTCTTGCGGTGTACATGGCTATTTTTATCTATTTGCAGATGGATTCTTACACGAGATATTTTCCCATTGAACAATTTAATGAAGGCTCTTATGTAGAGGTCCCAGAAGATGATATAAAATTAAGGCCGGAGAATATTCAAGTTCCGTCAGATTACAATGTTGATGTAAAGAATATGTCGCGTGATGTAAATGATGATAGAGAGCACTCGAGCGAAAATTACAGTCAGAATAAATCTTTGGCCGATGTTGAAGCTGAATATAAAGCATTGGAAGAGCAAATGTATGAAGAGGCTGGAGGGCAGAAAACGCGCGATGAAATTCGTAAGGAAATGGCTGCACGAAAAGAGGCTGCTACCAGTGTAAAAACGAATTCTAATCCAAAGCCCGCGCAAGAAGGTGGTGATGTTGCCTATTCTGGAAATGTTATGGTGGATTGGAGTTTAGCGAAACGTTCTCCGCATCAAAATAATAATTGGTACGTAAGAAACCCGGGCTATACTTGCGGCTATGGTTCAGCAGGAACTGTAACTGTTATGATTAAAGTTAATCAAAATGGGGACGTTACATCGGCTACCTATGATCCTGCACAATCAAGTGGAGGAAATCAATGTATGATAGAGCAAGCAGTGAAATATGCTAAGAAGTCAAGATTTGACTATTCTGGATCTGCTGCTAAAATTCAAACTGGAAGAATAACTTATACTTTTATTTCTCAATAATGAGAGACCTAATACGAAAAATGACTCCACAATTTCTTTTGGAGCGATACCGAAAATCAAAGAAAAATCAGCGCAACAAAGAGCTTGAAGCAAATCGAGTTGCTGGAGATGTAATCACGTTAGAGTCCTTAGTTAAGGATATAAAAGCTTGTGGCGTTGTAGAAGGTGATACCGTTCTTGTACATTCTAGTCTTTCTAAGATCGGTTTTGTTGAGGGGGGACCAAAAACTGTTGTTGACGCACTGATTAAAGCTGTTGGAGAAAAAGGTAATTTATTAATGCCTACATCGCCTAATTCGGGGTTGCAATTGGAGTACATAAAGGCATTACAGGTTTTCGATGTTGCAAATGATAAATCGAAACTTGGCGCGATATCAGAATATTTTAGAAATTTGCCTAATTCTTTAAGGAGCGCTCATCCTACAGAACCTGTTTCCTGCTTAGGTCCTGATGCTAATTTTTTCACATCAACGCATTTTGGGGAAATGACTCCATATACGGCTCAAAGTCCTTTTTATAAGGTGAGTGAAAAGGGGGGGAAGATTTTGTATCTTGGGGTTACTCTGGATAACGCAGGAACAAACCTGCATACTCTTGAGGATGCAATAAAGGATTTTAAATTTCCAGTTTATACGAAAGAGTCTTTTGAAATTGAGGTTAAGTTCCCTAATGGAGATTTGAGGTCAATGAGAACATATGTGCACAATCCTGAGCAATCTGCCAAACGTAAATGTGATGGTTTAATTCCATTGTTTATTGATAAAGGTGTGCTGCTAGAAAAAAGTATTGGAAAAGCAAGAACGTTAGTTGTAGATGCGAAATCTATGTTAAACGTTATGATTGAAGAATATAAAACAAATGGGGTTACAATGTATACTCCAAAGGGTAAGTAAGAGTTTATTCTTTCTTATTTTTGAGAATTAAATTACGATATTATGGAAGCGATCAACTGGAGTACAGTTAAAGAATACGAAGATATCACGTTTAAAGTAGCTGATGGTGTTGCAAGAATTGCATTTAATCGCCCGGAAGTTAGAAATGCATTTACACCGAAGACAGTGGATGAGTTATTAGAAGCATTAATCATTTGTCATGAGCATGATGAAATAGGCGTTGTTTTAATTACTGGTGAAGGACCGTCTCCTAAAGATGGGGGATGGGCATTCTGTTCTGGTGGTGATCAACGTGTTCGTGATAAGCGCGGATATGCTGGATTAGACGGCAAAAACAAATTCAATATTTTAGATGTCCAACGTCAAATTCGCTTCATGAACAAGGTGGTTATCGCCGTAGTTCCAGGATGGGCTGTTGGTGGTGGACATTCTTTACATGTAGTTTGTGATATGACGTTAGCGAGTAAAGAACATGCGATTTTTAAGCAAACAGATGCCGATGTTGCAAGTTTTGATGGTGGATTTGGTTCTGCATACTTAGCAAGACAAGTCGGTCAAAAGAGGGCACGTGAGATTTTCTTTTTAGGACTAGATTACTCAGCTCAAGAGGCGTACGAAATGGGGATGGTAAATAAAGTAGTTCCGCATGCTGAGTTAGAACAAACTGCCTACGATTGGGCGCAAGAAATCATGACGAAATCTCCAACAGCAATTAAAATGCTGAAGTTCGGATTTAATTTAATCGATGATGGTTTAGTGGGGCAACAAATATACGCTGGTGAAGCAACTCGCCTAGCTTATGGTACTGAGGAGGCTGAAGAAGGGCGTAACGCCTTTCTTGAAAAACGTAAAAGAGATTTCTCGAAGTTCCCTAAGTTTCCTTAGGTTAATGACGAGGTTGTTTTATGCTTTAGCTTATTTGTTTTTAACCGTTATTGCTACCGGCTTAATATATTATTTCATTTACGAGATTACTATTCCTTATAGGGTATGGTTTAGAATACTTCTAATTGGAAATTCGAGTATCGTATACTTAATTTGGTATAAGTTTTATGTAGAGAATGATATGTAAAATATATCAATGAATTGTATTTAGTTCAATTCTGTTCAATCGCAGAATTAATGATCGATTGGTGTAATTGCGATGCCTAGCATGACGCATGAAATTGAAAAGTGAATGTTGCAAAGCAAATTCCTTGATTGAACTTGAGTTTTTGTTTCTTTGTTGTCAAGAAAAAAGAATAAAAAGAAGTTCAGAAAGATTGATTAAAAAGTAAAAAAGTAGTTCAAATCTGACTGCCTTTCCTTTTCTAGTTTGATTTTATTTCAAAGTATGTACAACATTTCTCTCTATTTAAAATAGACTGGTATAATTATTATTTTTTTTGACTAAAAATGAAATGTACTCTGGGATAAGAAAGCGATATTGATTAGTATGGGGAAATTACGTTGTAATCATAAGTTAGCATTGTTGCTTTTGTTGTTAATTAAGTTTAATGCTTTTTCCCAGTTTTCAACCAAAGGGAATGATTTTTTTGTGCCAATTATTGACCTAGATTATACAGAAATTATTATTCGTACTGAAGTATTATCTAGTGTAACAATTGAAGATTTATTTACTGGAATTATTCAGAATGTGACTATACCTGCAAATTCCAACTATGCGATTAATGCTTCTTCCTATGGATTATCACCATTAAATTTGGATCTACTATCTATTCAAAAGTCATTACATATTAATTCGGACGAGCCAATCTCTGTATACTATGACAATTCAGAAGGAGGTGCAGGTGGTACATCAATTATTTTACCTCAAAATTCTTTAGGCTCAAATTATAGTTTAGTTTCTGATAAGATTGAAAAATTCAGCACAAGTTCTTTTAATCCTAAGGTACCGTATTTCGTTATCATAGCTACCGAAGACAATTCTGAGATTAATCTAAATTTGACGCATGATAGTGATAATGGCTATTTTGCGGGGAGTACTTTTTCAATTGCTTTAAATAAAGGAGAGTCGTATCTATTGCGTGGTATAAAGTGCCAAGCGCAAGCAGGTCAATACCCTTCGTGCTCTGATGTTGTTTCGGAATCTAGGAACGATTTTTCAGGTACACATATTTGGTCCTCGGGATGTAAAAACTTTTCAGTCTTCTTATACTACGAATCAGCTCCTTTTTCATGGGGAGATCAAGTCGCGTCATGTTGCTCAGATCAACGAATTGAGAATTATTTACCTAATAAATCATGGGGTACAAATTTTTGGTTATTACCAGAACCTCATGTTACTCATGGGAATGTATTTAAAGTTTTCGCACAACATGATTCAACTTTTGTGTATTTGAATAATTCACTTATTGACACGCTTCAGAAAAATGAGACGCTAGATACCCTCTTATATGCGCCTTCATATTTAGTGACAAGTAAAAAAACCTCAGTAATGCAGAATTCAATTTCTGCCCATTTCGAAGGCCCTTGGTTGAATGCAACAGATCCCGAGATGCTGTTTGTATATCCGAATGTATATCAAACGTCTAATTGTATTGTGGATCTTTCAGTGACTACATCATATGCTCTAGCTGAGGAAAGGAGTTTGATTTTGGTGACTGCAAATAATAACCTGAATAATATTTTAATTGATGGTGTCAGTGTTCCTGCGAATCAATTCTTCGCAATTCCAGGGGACGTAGATAATTCATACACCTACCAAAGTTTAACCCCAACATTACATAGTATTAATGCTACTAATGGCTCTTATCAAGCAATTGTTTTTGTTGGTCATAGTAATGGAGTTAGTAGCTCATTCTATTCTGAAATTGAATCGATAAAGAATTCATTAACTCAGCAATTAGAACCTGATTCTTCGGCAGTTTCTCTTTGTTTAGGTTCGGGGGTTGATTTAGCTCCAAGCAATGAAGAGGTAGGTTATAACCTTAGTTGGAGTAACGGAGATTCTATTCCTGAAATTAATGTTTCTGAAGTAGGTGTATATACTGTTGAATTTAGCAATTGTGATGAAGTATTTTATGAATCTTTTGAGGTAATTGATTGTTCATCTTCAGTTGATTGTGGCAATGATGTGTTTGTTCCAAATGTCATAACTCCTAATGCAGATGGAGTAAATGATGTGTTAACGTTCAAATTATCAGATTGCTTTTCTTTCTTATCATTTGAAGTTGTAAATCGATGGGGTGATATTGTGTTTAAAACGTTGGATAACAATACATTTTGGGAAGGTGAGTTTTTGGGTGAGCCATTGTCTGAATCAGCTTACTTTTGGATTCTAAAATACAGAGAAGTTAGTGGAAAGGAACAGGAGCAAACAGGGTATGTAACTTTAATTAGGTAAGCCTGTTAGAACGGTGATTTCGCAATTTAACTCGTTAAACGATCTATTAAATGTATTACTTACAAATTAAAAAGGCAGTTCAAATATGACTGCCTTTCCTTCTCTAGTTTGATTTTACTACAAAGTAGCTAAACCATTTATGTCCGACGTATTCCATTTGAACACCTTACATATTACTTCTTAAAGTTATCCGCAACGATTAAGTCTTTTGTCCCGTGACCCCAAGAATAAAATCCTTCACCAGTTTTAACACCCTTCTTTCCTGCCATAACCATGTTCACTAATAATGGAGATGGGGCGTACTTAGGGTTTCCAAATCCTTCATAAAGAACTTCCATAATTGCTAAACAAACATCTAATCCAATGAAATCAGCTAATTGAAGTGGTCCCATTGGATGAGCCATACCAAGTTTCATTACTGTATCAATCTCTGCAACACCAGCAACACCTTCGTGTAATGTGATGATGGCCTCGTTAATCATTGGCATTAAAATTCTGTTTGCAACGAATCCTGGGTAATCATTCACCTCAACAGGAACTTTATTCAATTTCTTAGAAGTCTCCATGATTAATTCAGTTACTTCCTCAGAAGTCGAGTATCCACGAATAATCTCTACCAATTTCATAATTGGAACTGGGTTCATGAAGTGCATGCCAATTACTTTATCTGGACGACTAGTAACAGCAGCAATTTTCGTGATAGAAATTGAAGATGTATTTGACGCTAAAATTACGTTAGAATCAGTGACTTCATCTAAGTTTTTGAAGATTTTCAATTTCAAATCCACATTTTCCGTAGCAGCTTCAACAACTAATTCAACTCCTTGAACTCCTTCCTTCATGTCAGTGAAAGTTGTGATGTTCGCTAAAGTTGCGTCTTTGTCTGTAGCAGAAATTTTTTCTTTTGCTACTTGACGGTCTAAATTCTTAGTGATTGTTGCAATTCCTTTATCTAAAGAAGCTTGAGCGATATCAATTAGTGATACTTTATATCCAAATTGCGCAAATGTGTGTGCAATTCCATTACCCATTGTTCCTGCACCAATTACTGCTACGTTTTTCATTCTATTATTTTTTTGTTTGACTTCTAATTTTAGACTTGCAAAGATAATATTTCCATGAAAATGATTTCTTGTCTATATTTATAGAATGGATAAAAAAAACGTTCCTGTTGTTCTGTATGATGGAGATTGTGGTTTTTGCAATCGTTCTGTTGCTTTCGTCATGAAACAAGATAAAACTAAAACAATATATTTTGCCGCTTTACAGTCCAATTTCACGAAAGAACTATTCATTCAAAATGATTGGGAAGAACCCGATTTAAGTACTTTTTATTTTATCGAGAAAGGCGAGTTGTTTCAAAAGTCGAAAGCTGCGTTGAAAGTAGCGAAGTATTTTTCTTTTCCCTTCAATCTTATCCAAAGCTTTATCATTGTGCCTCGATTTATTAGCGACGGTGTCTACGATTTTATAGCTAAAAGACGTCAGAAATTATCCAGTGGATTTTGTCTTATGCCAACCGAAGAGGAAAGAAAACGATTTATTCGTTAGTTATTGAAGGTTTTAAAGATTACTAGAAGTTCGTCAGGTGGAACAATCTTATTCTCATGATCATTCATTCGATTTAAAACTTCATTTGTTGCCATTGGGTTAAGTCCCATCCGCATCCCGATGTTTTTAATATAATCGATTTCTTCAGTCCCAGCTTCTAAATCAACATTCATCAATAAAATCAATCGTTGAAATTGAACAATTCGATCTGCTTCTAGTTTAGGAGGTGTGAATTCAATGTTTTTTTCAAATACATACATAAAGTCATCTTTTGTTATACCTAATTGTGCAGCTATTGAAAATAAAAATTGAAATTCTATTTCTCGCACTTCATTGTCCGATTTTGCTAGTTTTACAAGGTCAGCTAATAGGCTAAGTTTCTCATCCCGTTCGGATGTTGCTTTTCCTTCTGTGCCTTTGAAAAAATCTAAGGTTAATTGACAGACTTGAGTCAAAGCCGTCGGCATTTCCGATTTTCCCCAGGGTTGATAGGAATCAAACGTGTGTTGGGTGCCAGGTATGATCTTTAGTTTAGTCTCTAACCAACTTGCAATATGTTCACCTTCTTGTAATGGTACTGATGTGTCATTCTCTCCATGAATAACTAGGGTAGGAGTTGTTGAGTTTTTACAGTAGTTCTCAATATTGAGTCGTTGTTCATAGTTCAAAAAGCTCTCGTATTGAGAATAGCTATGAGGCATAGTCTGTCCCGTTCTACCATTTTTACGATAGTAATATCCATGCTCTTGCCATTCTTTTAAATCCTTTCCTTTAGGAAAGCGATCCGAAATGGATGAAATTCCGGCCCAACTCACAATTTTAGAAACGAGACCATTTGAAGATTGAAGTAAAGAAATCCCGCCACCGCGAGAGTGACCTATAACGTAAATTTCGGGCATTTCATCAAATTCATCTTGCACCAGGTTTGTTATTGCTTCAAAATCTTGTAACTCTTTAACGTAGTTGTTTTGACCAAATGAGGCGAGGTCATCAAAATCAATTGGGTTTTCAATTGTACTTCCGTTGTGACTGGCATTATATTTAATGAAGCCAAATTGATTCTTTGTGAAAAAGCCTTGAACTAAATTCCAACAGCCCCAATCTTTATATCCCATGTATCCATGTATAAAAATGACTAGTTTACCATTCCATTTAGAGGGGATAGAAAGGTCGTAAAGACTTTCCTTGTTGTTAGCTCCAGTAAAAAGTGCGTTCTTGATTTCTTTATTCATGTTATTCAATGGTTTTAATTAAAGCCAAATTAAACAAATTAATGAAGTTTAAATCGGACGGTTGTCAATCTATTTTTCAGTGGTTTTTAGCTAGTTCTTTTTCTTATATTAGCGACTAAATTCGAATTAATGAAAGTCACTTTAATCCTTTTGTTTGCATTGCTCTTGGCTAGTTGTGGAAATGATTTTGGGAGCAAAGTCGTTGGTGGAAACTTATCTGTCTATTACGTAGACAGTTCTGATAAGTTAAAAGCAGAGGCTTTAGCTATGTATTGGAGAGAGAATGATTTGATTTCAGGTGAACAGCAAGACCTTCAATTGGTCAACTTTGAGGACGGCTATGAACTGAGAATAATTGCTAAAACTCCAAAAGGTGTTAAGAAAATGCCATTCAACGAGAGAAAACTGTTGTCTACTTTACAGGGGGTGTTAAGAGATAGTATTCCTTTGGATGGATTGGAGATTGTTTTATGCGATTCGAATTTTAAACCAATTTATAACATTAACGAATGAAAATATCTGCATCAATTTATAGCGATAAGAAAAGGCCGTTAAATGAGGTTATTCAAGATTTAGTGGATCATCAAGTTGATTTACTTCATGTTGATTGTAATGATGATATATCGGTTTTTGATGATATTAAAACGATTAGAAGGCTTTGCGATATTCCGATTGATTTACATATAATTACAGAGTTTCCTTCGAAATACTATTCTTTGTTGGAGGAGAATCCAGTAGAGTATGTAACGTTTCAATATGAAGATTTAAAAGAGCCTTTAAATATTCCGGATTCAGTTTCGGGAAGAAGAGGTATTGCGGTAATTACACCAACGCCAGTTACGATTTTTGAGGAGTATTCCGACTATGATTTTATTTTAATAATGGCGACTATACCAGGGCAGAGCGGAGGAAAGTTTGATACCATTAATTTTTCTAAGATTAGAGAGTTTGGCAATAAGTACCCCGGAAAATCAATCCATGTAGATGGTGGAGTGAATGCCGAAGTTTCGTTCATTATCAGAAATATGGGGGTTACAAGTGCGGTTTCTGGGTCATATTTGTTTAATGCAGCCAGTATTGGTAATGCATTGATGAATTTAACTAAACGTGAGGTTGAATCTCACTTTTCGGTAAGTGATTTTATGATTCCCATAGATGAATCGCCTACCGTATCGAAATCTAATATTAGTTTAAAAGGTGTATTAGAATCAATTGATCATGGAAAACTTGGATTTACATTGGTTGTGGAAGAGTCTAATAAATTCGCAGGGTTAGTTTCAAATGCGGATGTCAGAAAAGGGTTGTTGAAAAATATTGAAAATTTTAACAGTTTATCAGCAGATGAGTTAATTAATCATTTCCCAGTCACAATAAGCGATACAGCTACAGTACTTGAAATGTTGCAATTAATTAAGACGAGTACATTTCCGATTTTATACTTGCCAGTAGTTGATGACGCTGGTTTTGCAAAAGGAATTGTTACTTTTGTCAACCTCATTAAAGGAGAATTATGATACTACATCTTAAACCAAATATCACTGATTCAAAAGCTGTCGCAATTGCCGAAGAAGTAAATGCATTTCATTTTGTTTCAAATGGAACGAATGTGCTTATTACAGGATCAGGAATGAAAGAAGTTCCAAGTTCAATTGAAGATTCAGTTGATCAATTCTGGGTGTTTGATAACGACATACAGTTAGCTTCAAAGAAATATCAATCTGAAAAGAGGGAAGTTAAAATTGGAAACACGGTAATTGGAGGTAAAACAAATAGAACGATTCTGATTGGTGGACCCTGCTCTGTGGAATCAGAAAGTCAAATTCGTGAGTCTGCTGAGCTGTTAGTGGAAATGGGGCTAACTACCCTGCGAGGTGGTTGCTACAAACCAAGAACGAGTCCATATTCTTTTCAAGGAATGGGCTATGAGGGATTGATGCTGTTGTCTCAAATGCGAGAAGAGTTTGGTTTAAATATTATTACCGAAGTTAGAGATGCTACGCATGTTCAGGATGTGATTGAACATTCAGATGTTATCCAAGTAGGAGCAAAAGCAATGTATGATCAAGGTATTTTACGTGCCTGTGCCAAAACCCAAAAGCCGGTCTTAATCAAGCGCGGGTTTGGAACAACATTAAAAGAATTTGTTCAAGCTGCTGAGTTCGTTCTTTCGGGCGGTAATCCAAATGTGATTCTTTGTGAAAGAGGATTAAGAACATTTGAAACAAATACAAGATTTACATTAGATCTATGCGGTGTTGCTTGGTTGCAAGAGCATACCAATCTTCCAATTATATTAGATCCGAGTCATGCCATGGGATATGCTTATGGTGTTCCTGTTTTGTCAAAGGCTTGCGTGGCAATGGGGATTGATGGTTTATTAGTTGAAGCTCACCGAGATCCTTCAGTTGCTAAATCGGATGCTTCTCAGCAATTAACACATGATGGATTTAGAGAATTACTTACTAGCTTGAAGCCTGTTGCTGAAAGCGTTGGATATTCTATGATATAGTGAATTTAGAAGAAAACATAAGGGGGCTTTGCGATAAAAACGGGATTGATTTTATCGATTTCTTAGCTGATATGGATGTCGAAACAGTATTTGAACTTTCTGTATCTGACTTAGAAGTTATCTGCGAAGAATACGATTTGGATTTGAATGCATTGTTATTCAAGTTTCCGTTCAAATCAAACCATCTAAAATCAAAATTAGGTAAGATTAAGCTTTTGGTTATTGATGTGGACGGAGTTATGACAGATGGTGGAATGTATTTTACGGAATCTGGAGACCAATTTAAAAAGTTTAATACAAAAGATGGAATGGCGATCATTCATCTTACTAAAAGTGGTTTTCAGGTAGCCATTATTTCGTCAGGATTTAAGGGAGAGGCAGTTACTAAACGCGCTGAAATGTTGGGAATTCAGCATTGTTCTGTAAGTCGAGCTCCTAAAATGGAAACGTTAAACGTGATTTGTAAAGAACTCAATATTGCATTAGAAAACGTAGCCATGATTGGCGATGATATTAATGATTTAGAAGTGATGCGAAATGTTGGATTCTCAGCTTGTCCAAAGGATGCTGTGAATGAGATTAAATCGCAAGTTGATGTAATTTTAGAAAATAAGGGAGGGCAAGGGTGTGTGCGAGAATTAATCGACATGTACATTCTTAAAGAACCATTGAAATAAAGTATGGAGAAGATTAAAATAGGAGTTATCAGAGAAGGAAAGGTGCCACCAGACAAACGCGTTCCATTGACACCTAAGCAGTGTAAACTTCTTGAAACTGTTTATCCGAATGTGGAAGTGATTGTTCAGCCAAGTCCAATTAGAGCATATAAGGATGAAGCTTATTTATCAGAAGGTATTTCCATGAATGAGGATTTATCCTCTTGTGAAATTATACTGGGAGTTAAAGAGGTTAATATATCTGACCTTATTCCAAATAAGAAATTTCTTTTCTTCTCGCATACCTTGAAGAAGCAACCCTATAATAGAGATTTGCTGAAAGCAATCATAGATAAGAAAATACAACTTATAGATTACGAAGCATTGAAAGATAAAACGAACAAACGAGTTATTGGTTTTGGTCGTTATGCTGGAATTGTTGGTTGCTATAATGGTTTTTTGACTTATGGTTTAAAGCATGATCTTTACGATTTAAAAGCTGCAAATAAATGCGCTGACCGAAAAGAAGTTGAACAAGAGTTGAAAAAAGTTGAACTCCCTTCAAATACTAAGATTGTACTGACTGGTTTTGGACGGGTAGGACATGGTGCAAGAGAGATCTTAGATTTACTGCCAATTAAAGAAGTTACTCCTGAAGAATACTTGACCCAAGAGTTTAATGAGCCTATTTATACTCATCTAGAGGTTGAAGACTATTATTCTAAACGTGATGGTTCTGAATTTGATAAGAATGATTTTTATGACAACCCGGAATCTTATAAGTCAGATTTTAAAAAGTACATTTCTCAATCGGATATGTACATTCCTTGTCATTACTGGAGTGATAAAGCCGATTATATTATTACGAGAGATGATTTAAAAAGTGAAGACGTTAGGTTGTCTGTTGTAGCTGATATTTCTTGTGATATTGATTGTGCTGTGGCTTGCACAATTCGCCCGAGTAAGATTGCTGATCCAATTTATGGATATGACCCAAAAACTGAATCTGAAGCGGACTTTAAAGCTGAAGGTGTAATTGCTGTTATGGCAGTGGATAATTTACCTTGTGAATTACCTTTGGATGCTTCTGAAGATTTTGGTGGTGAATTATTGAAAGAAATCTTTCCATCGTTAATAATTGAAGACAAAGATCTAATTATTGCTAAAGGAAGTGAAACGACGTTGGATGGCGAATTGTCTGAATATTTCCAGTACTTGGATAACTATTTAAAAGGACTTGAATAATGGAAAAAGGTAACAAGAAGATTATCAGAGGATGGGTCTCATACGATTGGGCCAATTCAGTTTATAACTTGGTAATCTCTTCTGCTATTTTTCCCATTTTCTTCGAGAAGTCAACAACTTTTGCTTATAAAGTAAGAACTAATCCACAGTTGAATCCAGAGATAGAGGCTGATCTCGATAAGCTTAAGGCTATAAGTGTCAGAACTGAAGATGTAACCTCATTTTTCTTTGGAGTTGAAATAACATCTTCAGTACTTTATACTTATGTATTAGCTGCTTCATTCTTGCTAGTTTCGTTTCTTTCACCTTTACTTTCTGGTATTGCCGATTATTCAGGGAAGAAAAAGACTTTTATGAAGTTTTTTTGCTATTTGGGAGCGCTTTCTTGTGTGGGTCTATTTTTATTTAATCCAAGTAATATGGGATTAAGCATGGTTCCTTTCTTTCTTGCAAGCATCGGCTTTTGGAGTAGTTTGGTTTTCTATAATTCTTTTTTGCCGGAAATTGCTGAACCTGAAGATCACGATAGAATTTCTGCAAAGGGATTTTCTATGGGATACATTGGAAGTATGGTACTATTGATTATTTGTCTCATATGGAACATGGTACTTAAATTTCCAATAGAATATTGTTTCGTTTTTGTTGGTGTATGGTGGGTTTCATTTAGTCAAATTGCCTACAAGGTTCTTCCAAATAATGTATATAATAGAAAAGCTGAAAAGGGAATAATTTGGAAAGGGTTTGAAGAATTGAAACTTGTGTTTTCAGAGTTTAAGAAGACGAAAAGGTTGAAAAGGTTTGTAACTTCATTTTTCTTTTTCAATACCGGTGTTCAAACCGTTATGCTAATGGCTACACTATATGCTTCAAGAGAAATCTTTAAGATTCCTGATGCATTGAGGGCTACCTTGACTCCCGAAGAAATTACAGCTAAAGAAGGTGAAGGGACAGCAGGTCTTATTATCGCGATTCTTTTGATTCAAATATTAGGTGCCGTGGGTGCATTTTTCATCTCTAAACTTTCTGGAAAGATTGGTAATCTAAAAACATTAACTATTGTGGTCGCATTTTGGATTCCGCTATGTGTATTTGCCTACTTTATTCCTCAAGGAGCACATGCACAGTTTTACATTTTAGCATGTGGAGTTGGATTAGTTATGGGAGGTGTTCAGTCTTTAGCTCGTTCTACCTATGCGAAGTTTTTACCAGAAACAAAAGATCACGCTAGTTACTTCTCCTTTTATGATGTTACAGAGAAAATAGGAATTGTAATGGGCACATTTTTCTTTGGATTTATGGAGTACATTATGGATGATATTCGTGCCTCAATTCTTTCGGTTATATTCTTCTTTGTAATGGGTTTGATAATGATATTCAGAGTTCCAAAGCGGGAATTAGAACTCGATGGTTTCGCTACTGAATAAATAACTTATACTTGAAAGGTTAACTATACATTCAAGGGAATTTGTCACTGATTATATATTTTTATGCATTTGCCTAGGATGCGTGATATACATTTTAAGTTTACTCAAAACTTTCAGCTTTATAAACGAAACGCTAAAAAGTAAGAACATGTTGCTTCTATGACTTGTTTTGTGCTTATAAATCCAAGAATTATAAGTATTTACGAAACAATTCTTCTCAGTGAACGTTTAAATTATTAGATTTAAATATATCACTTAAAAATTCATTATGAAATTCACGATTTTAATAGCATCATCGGCTTTGTTAACATTAGGTTCTTGTGCGAAAAACTATTCTTGTGACTGCACAACATCTATTAATGTTCCTGCCTATGTGGATAATGGAATTACACTTCAAGAAGAGTCGTCTACTCCAGGCACACCTACAACTAAATATGTTAACGGAAAGAAAAAAGACGCAGAGAAAACTTGTACAGATTTTGGTCCGACATTAAGTTATAATTTGGCGCCAGGGGTAGTAGGGGCAGACAGCACATCTATTGTTGCTACTTGTACATTAGGAGCAAAGCTTTAGAAGTGCAACAAGAAAATAATATTGAAAGGAGATTTAGGTCTCCTTTTTATAAGTTCAAAACGCGCTATTTCTAAGCTTTTTCAGAAGCGATTATTCTATATAATTAATCGACATTTTTAATGTTCGATGAGTGTTTTAGGGCAGGGGGTAGATTGAAGAATTCAGATAAATAGCCATAAAGTTCAGGATGCTTTTTCTTTAGTAGTTTAGGTCTTTCAAAAAAATACTCTCCGGCAACGGCCAGAAATTCAGCATTATTTGTAGCGCCATAAGTTCTAATATCACTTTTGTTCTTTTGAATATCTCTAATTTTTCCTTGCATAAAATCAAGCCAAGGTAGTACAAGTAAATTCTCTTTTACTCCGCCAATTAGGCCATCTATTCTCCCGTCTGCTTTATCAATTAGGTGTATAAATTCATGAACTGCTGTATTTAGTTTATCCGTTTTATTGTCAAATCCATGATGAAGCGCTTTTTTTGAAAGAATCATAGTTCCTTCCATAGCCCCATTACCAACCATACCTAGTATGAACTTGGATTTTGAACCTATATTGAAATTTTCATCAAAATGCTCAGGATATAAAAGAACTTCAGTAAGGTTTCTATACTCCCAGTTGTCAAATGCAAAAATTGGAATCACGGCGCTTGAAGCTATAAGAATGCGGTCTGTTTGATCTACAGTTGTTTTTATTCCCGTTATTTTAGTTGTGTTCAGGAAGTTAGAAACTTGTAATTCAAAGCTTAATCGTTCTTTTGAGTTTAACTTTTTATAAAAGTTGATTTTGGTCAACATTAGATTCTTATCTTCCTGATTAATCGAGAAAAGATTTTGTTTTTTTCTACGAAAGAAATTCCAGAATGACATGAGTTCTAATATTAAAATAAAAAGCGATTGAATTCCAATCGCTTTTCTTTATGGTTTATAAAGTTATGCTTTTTTGTAGAAAGGTAATTTTACAATTTTTGCTTTAACACCTTTGTTTCTAATTTGAATAAAGATTTCAGAATCAATTGAGCTTAATTCTTTACTCACATATCCTAACCCAATAGCCACCTTCATTGAAGGAGACATTGTTCCAGATGTTACTCTACCAATTACATTTCCATTAATGTCTTGAATAGGGTAGTCGTGACGAGGAATTCCTCTTTCTATCATTTCAAACGCGATAAGTTTTCGTGTAATTCCTGCTTCTTTTTGTTTTGATAAAAAGTCTTTATCAATAAAGTCATCTTTGGCTAGTTTAGTAATCCAACCAAGTCCAGCTTCGAGTGGTGAAGTTGTATCATCAATATCGTTTCCGTATAAACAGAATCCCATTTCTAATCTCAAAGTATCTCTTGCAGCTAAACCAATTGGCTTAATATTACAAGACGCCCCAGCTTCAAACACTTTATCCCATACTTGTTTAACTTCATCATTTTTACAGTAGATTTCAAAACCACCAGATCCCGTATAACCCGTTGCTGAAATAATAACATTGTCAATTCCTGCGAAATCGGCTACTTCAAAATGATAGTATTTTATTGCAGATAAATCAATTGAAGTTAATGATTGCATAGCTTCAATAGCTTTGGGACCTTGAACGGCCAATAAAGAATAATCTTCAGAAAGATCTCTCATTTCTGCATCAAATGAATTATGCGAAGATATCCAGTTCCAATCTTTTTCAATGTTAGAAGCATTTACTACAAGCAAATATTGTTCTTCTTTTATTTTATATATAATTAAATCGTCAATAACTCCACCTTTACCGTTCGGCATACAGCTGTATTGAGCTCTTCCCACAGTAAGTGTTGATGCATCGTTCGAAGTTACTTTTTGGATTAAATTCAAAGCTCCTGAACCCGAAATTAAAAATTCTCCCATGTGCGATACATCAAATACTCCTACGCCTTCACGTACTGTTTGATGTTCTACATTGACGCCTTCATATTGAACAGGCATGTTGTATCCTGCAAAAGGAACCATTTTGGCACCTAGAGCAATGTGTTTACTTGATAAAGCTGTGTCTTTCATGGATTTTTTTTGTCAAAATTAAGAAAATCAAGATTCTGACAAGCTGAAAGGATAGAAAAGGATGAAAAATAACAAGTGTTGCATAATTAGCTAGTAATTAAACAATATCATTGAACAGACCTTATAAGATTCGCTAACTCTTTTCCCACTAAAGTTCCTATGGCAACTCCCATTCCTCCTAATCTTACCCCGCAAAATGTATTGGCATCTAATTGCTTGATTATAGGCTGTTTTGATTTTCCTACTCCCATAATTCCAGCCCAATTATGATCAATTGTATAATCTGTTTTCGGCAATATTACTTCATTTAAAATAGATTTTAATGACTCTAAAATTAAATCAGTATTCGCAATGTTTGTGGTTGTTTCTTCCTCTAAAGCTAAGTTTCTCCCCCCTCCAAAGAGAATTCGATCATCAATATTTCTGAAATAATAATATCCCTCATTGTAATGGAAGGTTCCCTTGATTTTTAAGTTAGGAATAGGTCTCGTAATAAGCACTTGAGCACGCGCGGGTTTGACATCTTCTTGAATTAAAGACGCTCCGAATCCATTTGTACAAATAGCAATTTTATCTGCCGAAATTTCTCCTTGGCTGGATGTTATTGTGTTGTTATTTAGTGTTTTAGCTTCTATTCCAAATAGAACATGGATATTTTTATCAATAACCTTTTTGTAAAATGCGTGGTTCATTGAAGCCGTATCAATTTGACCTTCTAAACGATTAAATATACTTGTTTTAACATGTTCAAATCCGAATTTTGAGGAAATGTTTGAATCAATGGTATAGGTTTCAGCCTCTCCCGTAATGGCTTTTATTTTTTTATTGTAATAAGGTAATTGCTCCTTTACAAGCTCAAATAGATTTTCTTCTTTAGAGGTGATTAAATCCCATGAGCCATTAATTTCAAGCTTTAATTGACTGTCACCAATTATTTTACGTAAGTATTGAAGGCCTTTCCATCTTAATGATACTGTTTTCCATACTTCATCTTCCGGTGATGTTTGAAGATCTGAAAACAATTCTGTTGCACTTCCAAAACAAGCAAAACCGGCATTTTTCGAGCTAGCTCCACTCGGAAGAAAACCACGTTCTATTATAACAATTTTGGCCTCAGGGTGTGATTCTTTGAGGTGAAGTGCAGTACTGTATCCAACTATTCCAGCACCAATTATAAGGTAATCAATGTTTTTAAAGAAGGTTTTTTGCTCCCAATAACTTATTTTTTCACTATCGAGCATATTATTTGAAGGCATAATTGTGAACTATTTTAACCATATTTGTATAAATATCAATTCAAATTTAAACCAAATCTGTAACTGGTTGTACGGATAGACGTTTAAATCTTATAATATGAGGTACGTAATTTTAATTCTTGTACTGTTTTGCACCATGTTTTCATGGGGGCAACAACTGGATTTGGTTTTCCGCGGTACACTAATAAATCTAGATGCTGGAAAAAAAGAAGGGGCGGTCAAAGTAGAACTAGTTCAAAATGGATCTGTTGTTTCGTCTTCGAGCACAGCTTCTAACGGTAAATTTAAAATTACTTCATCAGTTGATCAAACGAAGCCATTTGAAATTAAGTTTTCGAAAGCAGGATTTATTGGTAAAATGATGCGCTTCAATTTTAATGGAGTAAACGAAGAAGATATACCACCAGGAGGTGAGTTTTTTGATCCTTTTGAAATTAAAATATTCAAAGAAAGGGATAATGCAGATTTTTCATTTTTGAAAACTGAACCTGTTGCTCAATTTGATTGGAATTCAGCAAAACTAAGTCCTAGATTAAATTCATCAGAAGCAAATCGGATAGGAAATAAGATTCTCACACTTCTTGCAGAAGCGGATAAAAATAAGGCAGAGGCAGAGATGAAATACAACGCTGCCATTAAAGAAGCTGATGGTTTTTATAATGCTCAAAGTTATGAAGAAGCCTTGACTAAATATGAGGAAGCAGTGGGGTATAAGCCGCAAGAACCTTACCCGAATGAAAGGATAGTCGAGTTAGATGCTTTGATTCAAGCACAGAAAAGTGCTGATTTAGCAGAAAAGCAGGAAAATGAAGAGTATTATAATTTGATTGAAGCTGGTGATAACTTGAGGGATCAAGATAATCTCGAAGGTGCAATCGCTAAGTATAAGGAAGCAATTACCAAAAAAGACGAACAATATCCAAAAGATCAAATCGCAACTCTATCTAAAACACTTGAAGATAGACAGAAAGCGATTGAAAACAAGACTAAGTATGATGCTTTAATTAAGCAAGCAGATGGATTTCTTAAGCAAAATAGTGTTAGAGCTGCTAAGGATAAATATACTGAAGCGAGCAAGTTGATGCCTCAAGAACAGTATCCAAAGGATAAATTGGCTGAAATTGAGGGTAAGATGCAAGAACTTGCCGAGAAGGAAGCGATTAAGAAACAATATGATGATGCCGTTAATGCGGCTGACGCATTGTTTTCGGTAGAGGATTTTGCAGGTGCAAAGGAGAAGTATAATGAGGCACTTACGTTTGAAAGTTCTTCTACCTATGTCAAAGCGCGAATTACGATTTGTGATGAGAAAATCTTAGAAGCAAAAAATGCTGCTGAGACAGAAGCTAAAATTGCAGAACTTCTAAAGTCAGGTGCAGAATCTATGAATGCTTCCCAATGGGATGCTGCAAAAACAAGTTATGAGTCAGTTTTGGCATTGGATAATCTGAATGAGACGGCAATTACCAAATTGGAAGAAGTTGAAAAAGCGTTAGAAAACGCAAAGAATCAAGCGCTTCAAGAAGAGAAGTACGCAAAACTTGTTTCAGAAGGCGAATCTGCTAATAATTCAGGAGAATTAGAAACTGCTCTTTCTAAATATGAAGAAGCCCAAACAATAAAAGTAGAGCCTAATGTAACAACGACTATCCAAGAGATTAAAGCTAAAATTGCTGATAATAAAGCCGCTGCTGAAAAGAAAGAACAATACGATCAATTAATTGCTGATGGAGAATCTGCGCTATTAGGAGGGGATTTACAAGCGGCTAAAATTAAATTTGAAGGTGCTTCTAAAATTGATCCAAATCAAGAATTGCCGAAAAACAAACTTGCAGAAATTGAGACTTTAATGGCGAATGAAGCTGCGGATAAAGAGAAGGCTGCTAATTATCAAACGGCGATTGAAAGCGCGGATAATGCTTATAATCTATCCAATTGGGAGGAAGCGAAAGCGAAATATCAAGAGGCAATTTCTATTGATGATTCTAAGCCTTATCCTTCTGAAAGAATTACTGAAATTGATAAATTAATTAAAGAAAAAGAGTTAGCTGATCTTAAAGCGGCGGAAGATGCTGAGGCTAAAGCGAAATTTGATGCGGTTATCTCTGAGGCAAATACGTTATTTATAGCTAACGATTATATTGCAGCTAAGGCTAAATATGAAGAAGCGCAATCAATTGATCCTAGCCAAACAATTACTGCGGATAAAATAGCAGAAATAGAAGGAATATTAGCTTCTATAGAAGCTGATAAAAAAGCTGCAGATGAAGCGCAGGCGATGAACGAAGCATATGAGGATGCTATTTCTGCAGCGAATACTGATTTTGAAAAAGGCAACTTAGAAAAAGCTAAATCTGGTTATGAGGCAGCACTTGATATTGATAGCAGTAAATCTTTTCCTAAAGAAAGGATTGTTGCAATCGATACTCAGTTAATTAAAATAGCTGAGGATGAAGCTAAGCATGCGCAAATTGAAGATTTGTTGGATGAAGGAGCAAAATTAGTTTCTGATGAAAAATTTGAGGATGCAAAATCAGTATATGAAGAGATTTTAACGCTAGATCCTGGTAATACTGATGCACAAGCTCAATTGACAAAAGTGAATGGCGAATTGGCATTACTTAAAAATGACGCTGAAAAAGAAGCTGAATTTGTAAAGCTGAAAGAGCAAGGTTTCTCCTTGGCGGAAGGAAATCAATTTGAACAGGCTAAACAAAAACTCAATGAAGCTTTAAGCTTAAAAGATGATCCGGAAATTCGTTCTAAGATAGATGCAATTGATAAAGCCATAGCACAATTAGCTGCTCAGCAAGGAATTGATGACAATTATAATGCCTTGATTTTAGCTGGAGAAAGTGCCCAATCTTCTGGGGATTATAAAGCTGCTATTACTAAGTATGAAGAGGCTCTTAGTTTAAAACCAAATGAAGCTATGCCTCAGGCTAAGATTCAAGAATTACAAAGTTTAATTGAAAATGAAAAAGCTCTAGTACAATTAGATGAGGAATATGATGATTTAATTACTCAGGCGAATACTCAAGTTATTAGTAAGGATTATGAATCTGCAATATCAACTTATCAGGAAGCTCTTAACTTAAAGCCTGATGAGACAATGCCTCAAATGAAAATAGAAGAGTTGCAAGCATTAATTGATGACGCTTCAAAAGCTGATGCACTTGATGAAAAATATAATACTGCAATTAGTGATGCCGCTGAGTTTGAAAGTATCGAAGATTATATCGGGGCAATTAAGAAGTATAAAACAGCGTTAGAGCTGAAACCAAATGAGTCATTACCTAAATCGAAAATAGCTGCTCTTCAATCCATTATTGATGCCCAAAATGAAGGGCAAGCAAAATTAGATGCTGATTACAATAAGTTAATGAAGGAAGGGGATCAAATGATAGCAGATAAGCTTTATTTAGAAGCTATTAAGAAGTTTAACGCGGCCTTATCTTTAAAACCCAAGGAACAAGCACCTGTGGATAAAGCAGCTGAAGCTGAACGATTAGAAAAAGCCAAAGGTAGAGAAGGAGATGCTCAGTATGAGAAAATTCTTACTGTTGCTGAAAAGAAAATTAATGCTTCTGAATATGATAGGGCTACTGAGTTGGTTAATCGTGCAATGAAGTTGAAACCGGATGATAGCAGGCCTCAAGCGTTACTAAATAGAATTAATGCGATTAAGGAGCTTGAAAATGATTACGATAATGCCATCACTCAGGGAGCCGTATTAATGGGAGCCAAAAAGTATCAAGAAGCAAAACTAGCCTATCAAAAAGCAAATGATTTAAAACCCAACGAACCTGAGCCAATTCAGAAGTTAACTGAATTAGATGCATTGATTGGGGAACTGGCTGACGCTTCTCAAAAGGAGTCGTTATATAAAGACTACATGACTAAGGGAGGGCTTAGCTTTGGTAAGAAGGATTATCAAGGAGCCTTGGGGTATTATCAGAATGCTTTGAGTGTTAAAGCGAATGATACTGAGGCGGCCTCAAAAATATCTGAGATTCAGCAGATTATAGATGATTTAGCTAATGCTAATGAAAGAGATTTAAAACTGAAGAATGAATTTGATGCAATAATTAACGACGCTGATGGTAATTTTGCAAATGAGTTATACTTAAATGCTAAAAAGAAGTATGAGGAAGCATTGATTCTTGTGCCATCGAGTACTTATGCTAAAACTCAGATTAAAGAATGTGAGCGTTTGGAGAGAGCTAAAGGAAAAGCTGAAGCCGAGAAAGAATATAGAAAGATTATTACTGCTGCAGATAAAAACTTTGATAAGGCTTCTTACGACAAAGCAATCAACTATTACAATAGAGCTTTATCAATTAAAAATGAGGATCCTTACCCTAAACAAAAATTAGCAGAAATAAATGCAATTCTTAATCCTGTTTCAGTTGAGTCTTCTGAATTAGAGGATTTAGGAGATCCATTTGATAATTCTCTAATGGATGGAGGTTTTGTCTTGCAACAAGCTGAAGCGGAACGAAAAACAATTAAAAAGACTAAAATTAATAGAAAACAAAGTAAAATTTTAGCTGAGGCTTCGGAATTGAGCTCTTCGAATACAGCTTCTCACAGAGAGAATTCAAATGAAATTTACAAAGTTCAAATGAAAATA
The DNA here is from genome assembly GCA_022447585.1 of Crocinitomicaceae bacterium. Taxonomy (GTDB): domain Bacteria; phylum Bacteroidota; class Bacteroidia; order Flavobacteriales_D; family Crocinitomicaceae; genus UBA4466. The sequence continues at coordinate 110,036 of JAKVAR010000009.1, forward strand.
TCTCGCGATGCAGGTCAAGGAGATTTAAATAGGCAAGCTACTGTAGACGCCTTAAGATTGGCTCAAGATGAGTTGGCTAATGAAGAAAGAAGTAATGGTATATATGAATACGGTGAAAATATTTCTGATCAAGGGACCTTAGATATTATACAAGAAGAGTCAACATTGGATTATGGTGAACGTCATAGTGTATATGAAGAAAATACTAAGATAATGACAGGGTATAATGAGGCACTAGCAAAAGCTAATATAGAGAAAGTGTTAACTGATTATGACAGAAATGTAGAGTCAAATGGAACACTTGCAGAAGTAAAAGGAGCTATCTCAACTGGAATGCAAGAAAATTTTGTTGAGAGAGCTAAAACGGGCCAGCAAGTATTGAAGGTTCAAAAATCAGCCGGTCGTGTAAATACAGAAATTTCAGGTGATCGATATGACCAACTACTAGCACATGATAAAGATTTACATGATATTGCTTCAGCTATTGCGGCAGAGGCTATCCTTACCGAGGAGAAACCAAAAGAGAATAGCGAGTCTTTGATACTTGTTTCTACTGATGTTACGGAGGCTAATTCTGCAAGAGCTGCTGTAGAAACAAGCTCAGTTTATAAAGTTAATGCTGAAATTACTGAAGCAAAAGAACGAGCTCGCGATGAACAAGGGGAGATTTCTGAAAATAGAGAAGAGAATACCGAAGCTATTAAGATAGCGGAGAAAGATTATGCAGAAGCGCACTATAACGATTACAATGAAGAATTAGCAAAATATATTGAAAATAAGGCGTCTATTGATAATGAAACCGAATTAAATGGAGCTATCAATGACGTTGCTTTAGCAGCGCATGCAAAGAAAGTAAGTTACGTGGAGGTTATGGATAAAAAAGCACGCATCGATACTCAAGAGGCTGTTGATGGTGATGTTGAAAGTCGTTTAAAGGCCCAACAAAATATTGAAAATGTATATATCGGAGTTGGACATGAAACCGCAACCAAATTGGAAGAAAAGGAAGCGACTGGTGAAGCCCTAAAAGAGGTTAATAAAACTGTTAAAGCTCAAGATGCAGCAAATAATATTGGTCAGAACCAGAAGCATTATGATGCCGCTGAAAAATTAAGTCAAGTGGATGATACTCCTAAAAAGAAGGTTAGGGTTGCAAATTCATTAGGTGAAGAATATCCAGAAGGTGTTAGTGAAGAGTCTTTCTCTAAAAGTGATAACGATGGATTAATTACTACAATTATTACGCGGCGTATCGTTGTTATAGATGGTCATGCTGACGTTTATATTAGAACTCAGAATTTAAGTGGAGTTACATATAGTAAAAATGGTAAACCAAGTTTAGCACATGTTTGGCAAAAAGAAACGCAAGGTCCGGATTTGGAACGTCATTATTAGTATTTCTTTATTGGGAAGTTGTTCTGATCCTATGTCTTCTTCTGATTCTATAGAAGGGACAACGATTTCTGGCGAGACGCAAGGGACAACCTTTAACGTTATTATTGCTGAGTCTAAAACAGATGTGACAAAAGAACAATTGGACTCCTTATTTACAGCATTTGATAATAGTCTTTCAACTTACGTATCGACTTCAGTTATTTCTAAACTGAATAATTCAAAAGATTCAATATTAGTCATTGATAAAAGTGGATATTTTAAAGACTGTTATTCGATAAGTCAATCAATATACTCTTCTACTAATGGTCTTTTTGATCCTTCTGTATTTCCACTAGTTAAAGGCTGGGGATTTATGTCCAACATGGAAACTCCTCTTAAAGAGGAATCGATTGATTCTATTTTGATGTTTGTTGGTTTTCAAAATAAATTACATCATGAGGTTTTGTTTTTGGGAGATGAAATTCAATTTTCAAAAATGAATGATTCATTTATGCTAGATTTTAACGCTATTGCGCAAGGTCAATCTGTTGATGTTGTAGATGATTTTTTAAAGTTGAAAGGACATTCAAATTACTACATTGAAATTGGTGGTGAGATTGTTGTTAGAGGAAAAAATAGAGAAGGCATTGATTGGAGAATTGGTGTGGATGTTCCTAAAGAGAATCAAAAAAATCGTGAGCTTGAGAACATAATATCTGTTACTGAAAAAGCAATTGCAACTAGCGGGAATTATAGAAAATTCTATGTCAAAGATGGTGTGAAATACGCACATACATTAAACCCAAAAACGGGATACCCTGTTCGGCATTCTTTATTGAGCGCTACGGTTATTGCGAATAGTTGTGTGTTGGCAGATGGTTACGCAACGGCATTTATGGTAATGGGGACAGCCGAAACCATGAAATTTGTGAACAATAATTCTGATTTAAACTTAGATGTTTACCTCTTGAGTGCAGATGGAAAAGGGGGAATTGTTCGATCGATGTCTCCTGGCTTTGAAAAATATATTGCAGATTAGGTTTTCCGCAATTAACTGTGGGTAACTAATCCTTTGAATGATATATAATCAGGCATTTTCAAGTAATTTCATATTTCATGAGTGAGATTACAAAAAAGAAGAGAAATAAAGTGATTCTGTTGATTCTGTCAACACTGGTTTCGTGTCTTATTATAGCATATTATTGGTCTAACTCCTCTCTTTCAAGTATCTCCTTAGTTCCTATTTCAATCATGGCTTTAGCCTTGCTTTATATCCTAATTCAAATGGCGAAGCGATTCTTTGTTAAAGAACAAAATTGGTGGGACTGGTTGTACTATGTCGGTCTCTTGTCGATGATTACTCCTACTTTTTTCGCAAACAACTCGAATGAATATATATTCCACCTAGTCACTGATTACGGAATTTTATTTCTATTAATACCTATCCTATTTGATGGGAAATCTCTTTTAAATGGAAACAGAAAATAAGAACGTTCACTTCATAGCAATTGGAGGGAGTGCAATGCATAATTTGGCCATCGCATTAAGTCGTAAAGGTATGAATGTAACTGGTTCGGATGATGAGATTTTTGAGCCGTCAAAATCACGACTGGATGCTCAAGGAATTTTACCATCTAATATCGGCTGGGATGAGAATTTAATTCATAAAGGATTGGATGCTGTAATTTTAGGGATGCATGCCCGAGAAAATAATCCGGAGTTATTGAAAGCTAAAGAATTAAATATTCCAATTTTTTCCTATCCAGAATACTTATATGAGCAAAGTAAGCATAAGAAACGCGTTGTTATTGGTGGTTCTCATGGTAAAACGACAATTACTTCAATGTTGTTGCATGCGGTTAATGCAGTTGGAATGAATGTCGATTATATGGTTGGTGCTCAGTTGGAAGGGTACGATTGTATGGTTAAAATTTCAGATGAAGCAGAAGTAATGATTTTGGAGGGGGATGAGTACCTGAGTTCACCCATTGATCATAGACCAAAGTTTCATTTGTATAATCCTCATGTAGCTCTAATTAGCGGTATTGCTTGGGATCATATTAATGTTTTTCCAACGTTTCAGAATTACTTAGAACAATTTGATTTGTTCTGCTCAATGATTGAAGGTAAAGGAACATTAATTTACAACACTGAAGATTCAGAAGTTAATTTACTAGGCTTAAAGTATAAGCATTCATTGAGTACAATACCTTATGCTACACCAACATATGTTGTTACAGAAAACGGAACAAGCTTGTATTTTGACGGTAAAAATTATGAATTGAAAATATTTGGCGGTCATAACCTTCAGAATTTAATTGGTGCGATGCATTTGGGTGAATCAATTGGTATTTCAAATGATAAGTTCTTAAATGCAATGTCAACTTTTACAGGGGCCGGAAAACGTTTGCAAAAAGTTGTAGAAAGTGAAAACTTCTTAATGTATAAAGATTTCGCGCATTCTCCAAGTAAATTGAAGGCTACAACAAAAGCGGTTAAAGAGCAGTATGCTTCAAGAAAGGTTGTTGCTTGTATGGAGTTACATACGTTTTCATCCTTAAAGAAAGAGTTTTTACCTCAATATAAAGACGCAATGAATGCTGCGGATGAAGCGATTGTTTACTTTAGTCCTGAAGTTGTGAAGCATAAAAAGCTAGAAGAAATTACTGAACAGCAGGTGAGTGAGGGATTTGGAGGTAATGTTCGTGTAATGACAGAAACGAAAGAAGTACTTGATTTTATTCATAAGCAGGATTGGTCTGGTGCGGTATTATTGATGATGTCATCAGGGAACTTTGACGGGATTGATTATGATGCTTTAGGCGCAGAAATAAAGAAATAATTTACTGCAACTTCTAGGTTTGTTGAGATTTAATTTGCTTCAGTAACTACTGATTAAAGAAATATCGCATATTCCATTCTAAAAACAATAGCGTAATCTTTAAGGGCATGCCATGAACTTCTAAATCTGAAATTGAAAAGAACACTATTACAAAGCATTCTATCCAATTCATTATCAGGATGAAGTTCTTCTGCTATTTTCAAACGTTATACTGTCCGTTTCAAAGGAATAAAAATGTTCTTTTTATGATTGATTTGGAAGGAAATGATTGTTTTGGCCCAGAAAATGCAGTGCACTTTTAAGTTTTGAATTTAAGGGCTTCAGAACGACCTTTCTTAAATATTTTGTTGCTGACAGATTTTCCTTTACGCATCTCTTTCTGAACATCCTCTGGTAACGCATTCACTTCTTTACATTCACTTGAGCAACAATTGTCCATCTCTTTAGCACATTTCTCACATTGAATGAAGAGCAGATGACAGGCTTGATTTGCACAGTTCGTATGAGTGTCGCACGGTTCTCCACATTGGTGACAAACAGAGATTACATCATCAGATACACGTTCGCTTCGACGTTCGTCAAATACAAAGTTTTTCCCTTTGAACTTATTCTCTAATTCTTGCTCTTTTACCTGACGCACGTATTCTATAATTCCACCTTCAAGTTGATATACATTTTTAAACCCTTTGTGTTTATAGTAGGCGCTTGCTTTCTCGCAACGAATTCCACCGGTGCAATACATTACGAGGTTTTTATCTTCCTTATGTTCTTTTAAATCTTCTTCAATAATATCTAAAGAGTCACGAAAGGTATCTACATCTGGCGTAATTGCCCCATCGAAATGACCAATTTCACTTTCATAGTGATTACGCATATCTACAAGAATAGTATTCTCTTGAGCAATGATTTCGTTGAATTCTTTTGCTTTTAAATGTGTTCCAATATCAGTAACATCAAACGTGTCGTCATCTAGTCCATCAGCGACAATCTTTTTCCGTACTTTAACTTTCAATTTCAAGAACGACTTATTGTCTTGTTCTATCGCAATATTTAAGCGCACTCCTTTTAAGAACGTGATGGTGTCAAGGTGTTTCTTAAATTCCTTGAATCTTTTTGCTGGAACAGAAATTTGAGCATTTATTCCCTCATTTGAAACATAAGTACGTCCTAAAACGTCTAATTCGTTCCAGGCGATAAATAAGCTATCTCTAAAAACTTGAGGATTTCCAATTTGGTGGTACTGATAAAAAGAAATTGTCAAACGCCTTTCTCCCGCTCGATCAATCATTTCAGCTCTTTCTATCGCACTTAATTTATTATACAGTTGCATGCTATATCGTTTATTAAATTCGATTAATTGCTGCAAAGATAAGCTATTCTGGCTATTCGGCAAATAGCATCGATGTATCCTTGTTTTTTTAATTAAACCTTAGTACTAGGGAGGAAATAGTAACAGGTTTAATACATCAAAGGCGCCACAGTGAATTATTCTAACTGGGCGCCTCAGTATTATTTAATAACGGAAATTGGTTTTTCCAATATGGAGCATTTATTTTTATTTAAAAACAATTCTTCGGTAAACGATAGTAATAAATATACTGTTCATAGTTGATAAGAGTAACATGGCTAACATGGACACTGTCATTGTTGAAGTTGGGCTGTAAAACCCTCTAGGCCCTTGAATTAACTTTTGATATATTTCATCCTTAGGCATTACTTCAAATTCAGCATTTGATTTCTTAACCTCAGCTAAACCTTCAGGAGTCGAAATCATTTTTTCAATACCTACTTCAGCTTCGGCAATTTGATGTGCATTAAATTCTGGATCAATTTTGGAATAGTAGAAGAAAATGAAAATTGAAACCAAAACAGCATAAGGGACACCTGCCGACATTGCATTTTTTATGTCTCTGAGTGCATTACCCTCTTCAGTATCTTGTCTTTTTTGTTTGTATAGTCCAATAGAAATTGCAAGTAATAAACAAAGTATGTTTAACATTACAGCGGGAACAACGTCATACTTAAACGCTCCTGTCACGAATAATGTCATTTTAATCGCCATCCAAATGAGGGCGAAAAGAACTCCAATTTTTATGGTAATTTTCATGCTTTTAAATTAGCTATTCATGGTTACCAAGAATTCTTCGTTAGACTGAGTATTACTCATTCTATCTTTCATAAATTCCATAGCTTCAACTGGATTCATATCGGCGATGAATTTACGCATCAACCAAATTCTTTGAAGAACGTCTTTATCCATCAATAAATCTTCTCTACGCGTTCCTGATGATGTGATATCAATAGCAGGGTAGATTCTTCTATTAGAAATCTTACGGTCTAGTTGAAGTTCCATGTTTCCAGTTCCTTTGAATTCCTCAAAGATTACTTCATCCATTTTAGATCCCGTTTCAGTCAAGGCTGTTGCAATGATTGATAATGAGCCTCCGTTTTCAATTTTACGAGCTGAACCGAAGAAACGTTTTGGTTTGTGAAGTGCATTAGCATCCACACCACCAGATAATACCTTTCCAGATGCGGGAGATACTGTGTTATATGCTCTAGCTAAACGCGTAATAGAATCTAGTAACACACAAACATCGTGTCCACACTCAACCATTCTCTTCGCTTTTTCAAGAACCATGTTTGCAACTTTTACATGACGATCCGCTGGCTCATCAAATGTGGAAGCAATTACTTCGGCATTAACTGACCTGGCCATATCTGTGACCTCTTCTGGTCGCTCATCAATAAGCAATACAATTAAATATGTTTCAGGATGGTTAGCCGCAATTGCGTTAGCTACATCCTTAAGCAGCATTGTTTTCCCTGTCTTAGGTTGGGCTACGATCATTCCACGCTGTCCTTTTCCAATAGGGGCAAATAAATCCATTACACGCGTTGATAATGTCTCTTGCGAATGCCCAGTTAACTTGAATTTCTCATCTGGGAAAAGCGGAGTTAAATATTGAAATGGCACGCGGTCACGAATGTAAGAAGGATGTCTGCCGTTGATGGATTCTACTTTTACTAATGGGAAGAATTTTTCTCCTTCACGTGGAGGCCGAATTGTTCCTACAACTGTATCACCGGTCTTTAAACCAAACAGTTTAACCTGACTTTGAGATACATAAATATCATCAGGAGAAGATAAGTAGTTATAATCAGAAGATCTTAGGAAACCATAGCCGTCTTGCATTACTTCCAATACACCTTCAGCGGTAACAATACCAACTAAGTTGTACATTTCTTCTTCCTCTTTCGTATGACGTCGTTGATTGTTATTTCTGTTTCCGTTGTTACGATCGTTGCGGTTATCGTTACGATTGTTATTGCGGTTTTTGTTTTGATTTCTATCTCCTTTATCTTGTCTTGGAGTGTTACCTTCTGGCTTAGAATCTTGTCTTTGCGGTTTGCGCTCTACCTCTTTTTTTTGACTGTCGTTTTTGGCTTGGTCAATTTTAGAGTTCTCAGGAGTAGCCTTTTTTGCTGCCACTTCCTGTAAAGTTTCCTTTTTGCGAGGAGCTTTCTTTTCTGGTTTTGAATCCGTCTTTACTTCTACTTTTTTCTCGTCCTTATTATCTTCAAAGAGAGTAGGAGTTTTATCTTGAGAACCTTCGCCAGAATCGGCCATTACTTTTTTACGGGTTCTTTTGCGTTTTGGCTTATCCTCTTCAGCAGGCACATCAGTCGATTTTATTAATGTTGATAGAAGCTCTGCTTTTTTCATTGATTTAAAACCCTCTAACCCTGAAGATTTTGCTATTTCTCTAAGTTCAGCAATTTTCTTGCCTTCCAATTCATTTTTATCCATAGATAAAGTACTAAAAAAAAATATTGTGATTGAAATCTAAATGTTTTCTGGATTTTGTTCGCGTTATTTTGATTAATTCGCGATTCGATATGCAATATTAACAATTTTATTGAATTGTACAAATCCCATTTTACTTAATGTTCTTAACAAGTTTATGTTTGTTAAGTCGAAGACTATTGCTAGTAAGAGAAATTAGTAAGGGAATTGTTATATTCACGACATGGGAAAACTAGCATTACATTGGAAAATTCTGATTGCTATGGTATTAGGGGTTTTGTGGTCTTTAATTTCAGGTGCATATGGTTTAAATGGTTTTACGGCTAATTGGATTGATCCTTTCGGAACGATTTTCATTAATATCTTAAAATTTATAGCAATACCATTAGTTTTGTTTTCAATTATTACCGGTGTTGCCGGGTTAGGTGATCCTTCGCAATTGGGTAGAATGGGAGCAAAGACTTTAGGGTTATATCTTGTAACAACTGTTTTTTCGGTGAGCATGGGGTTGCTAATCGTTAATGTTTTTGTTCCAGGAAATAATTCGAATGAAGAAACGAAAGTTAATCACCGCTTAGAATACGAAGTATGGGCTTATGATAATGACATTGAAATCAAAGATGGGCGCAACCTTATGGCGACGGTTGATGATGAAAAGCTAGAAGAAATTCGAAAAAAGCTTAATTCGGATATGGAGAAGGACGATTATAAAAAGATGTCCGAAAAAAATGCTCAGAAAAATGCAAATAAAAAGCAAGGGCCGCTTCAACCACTAGTTGATATGGTTCCTAGTAACCTGGTGCAAGCGCTAGGGAATGGTAAGTTGATGTTGCAGGTGATTTTCTTCTCCTTATTCTTTGGTATTGCTATGATTATGATGCCTAAAGAAAAGACAGAATCTGTTCGAAACTTTTTTGATGGAATGAATGAGATTTTTGTGAAAATGGTTCATATGGTTATGAATTTTGCACCATTCTTTGTGTTTTGTTTGATGGCAGGTGTATTAGCTAAGTCTGCCGACACTTTAGATGAATTGATTGAGATCTTTATTCAGCTTGGATATTATACTTTGATTGTATTTGGTGGACTGATGACTATGCTTTTTGGTTTCTATCCATTAATGTTGAAAGTGTTTGGAGTGAACATCGGATATAGAGAATTCTTCAAGGGGATGAGTCCTGCTCAATTCTTAGCTTTCTCAACCAGTTCCAGTGCCGCAACACTGCCGGTTACGATCGAGTGTGTTAATGAAAATTTGAAGGTTCCTGAAAAAGTTAGTGATTTTGTATTGCCTATTGGTGCGACTGTAAATATGGATGGAACCTCATTATATCAGGCTGTTGCCGTTATTTTCTTGGCTCAGTACCATGATGTTGATTTGAGTTTAATGCAACAATTAGGTATTGTGGCTACTGCGACGTTGGCTTCTATTGGCGCGGCTGCTGTTCCAAGTGCAGGATTGATCATGTTAATGATTGTGCTTGATTCGATAGGTTTAAATCCGTTATGGGTAGCTATTGTATTTCCAGTAGATAGAATTTTAGATATGTGTAGAACTGTAATTAACGTTACAAGTGATGCTACGGTCTCTGCGATTATTGCAAAGAGCGAGAAATTGATGAAATAAAATAGATTCTGTTGAAGGTAATATCGACATTGACCCTTGGTGTTCTTATCCTCTTTGGATGTGCAATGAAAATTCAAGCTGTAAATGAGACTGAATTTACAGAATATTCTTATCTAGAGTCGGGGAAAAATAATACTATTAGAGTTAAAGGGAAAAAAATTGATTCAATTTCAGTTGGGAGATTCGAAAGGATTAAGAGAAAATTATATAGGATTAAGACCGAAGAAACAATTACACCTGAAAAGGTTTGGATTTATAATAAAAAAAAACTGTTTGGGACATCAGATAGTCTCTATTTGATATCCTCTAAACCTCCTGTTTATGAAGCAAGGTTGTTTCCTTTGGAAATTAGAGATTCTATACACTTTGATAACTTAAGGTTTTTGAAATATAAGCTCATAACCGATTCTAACTCTTTCGACAATCGTACTAAAAATGTTGACATTGTTTATTTACATCTTGATTCAATCCCGCATTCATTCGGATATGATGGTTTTGATCACCACATGATAGCAAACCTTTTTGAGGACAAGCCGAATAGGATTTATATTGATTCTATTCAATATAGGAGTAACCTAATATTAGAAAGCGAAATAATTAACAAAACTTTAATAGTTGATTACCCTGAATATAATTTATTCTCTAAGCTTGATTCAACTAAGAGTTTTTGGAATATATCTTTTAAGTCTATAGTATTTTTGAATATCGGCTTAAAAAATGATTTAGATACATTAAATGAAGTGCTATACTTTGGTGCACATAATACTGAAGGAGTTAGCTACCCATATGAAGACCATTATTTTATGAATATGGGTGGTTTAAATGGGCTGAATAAAATTGTAGTTAAAAATAAATTAGGTGAAACTTTATTTGATAGAGTAATCAATGGAATGAATCATAGAATCGAAGACCTTTTTGATTCGTATGGGTATGATGAAATTTTTGTAACAGTCAGGGGGGACTACCATTGGGATATTCACATAATATTTGTATGAAAATAGTCTACTTTTTTTGTTTAATAAGTTTGAGTTCAATAGGTCAAGTTGATCGACTTGTAGTTCAAAATAAAATATACCTAGTAGGTGAAGATCATACTAATAATAATGCATGTTCAAGATTAGCTATAATAGAGTCATGTCTTAGCACATTTGATACGATTAACATAGGCTTAGAAATCTCAAAGAGCTATGAGGTTGAAATTAAGTCATATTTAAATCAATTCGATCCTGCTTTACCCAAAAGGTTAAAAAGCATCGATATAAAGAATCGAAAAGATTTCTATTCCTTTGTTGTGGGATTGCGAAAAATTGCAAACTCTCACAAGACAGTTATCAATGTAAATTGTTTTGATGTAGAAAATGTATTTGATATTCATTCTACTGAAGCATTGATAAGATTTTGTGAGTCTTTTAAAGGATTAAAGAATACAAAATTGTGGAGGCTTGTGAATCAGTATGTTGATAAAGAGAATATAGTTTCTCATTTTGATCAAATTATACTGGAATGTAATAGAAATCCTTTTTATAAAAAGGCTTTAGGAGCAGAATGGGATAACTTACTATTAGTTATAGATGGTTCCTTAATTAGTGCTAAAAATGCTAAGAATACAATTAAGAATGCGAGATATATGGATGAAAGAGAGGAGTTTATGTCAAAGTGTTTATTGAGAAAACTTCAATTTCCATTGATCGTTTTTTCTGGAGAGAACCATGTGTCTAAATTTGATAAAGAATTTTGGGGAACTCAAAAAACGCTTTATAATCTTTTGATAGCTGGTTCAAAGACTATTCCTCATTCTATTTTGGCTTTATTCCCTAGTAAAAAGATTCTTAAAAAGATCCCAAATAAGAAATTCGATTACATCGACCTTGTCAATGATGAAATGTTTAACAGGTTTGATAGTGTACTTATTGTTAATGGGGTTGCTAGTGAATTTATTTACATCGATAATTAGTTCGCTAAAACAACACCCTGTACTGCACAAGTGGTAAGAACCCAGTCTGATAAACGGTAGAAATTATTTGGTTTTTTTCGTCGTATTGCTGTTGAAATATATTTTTTTGTCCTGTTACATTCTGAAAGTCCATGGCAATTTCTTGTGTCATTTTAGATTGAATGATCTTAATGGCTAATCGTGTATTTAGCTTCAAGTAAGGTTGATATTGACCTTCGTTAATCCGAGTTAAATCGCGAACTTCCTCTCCTGCAAGAATAGATTCTTCTAATAGAATAGGAGTGTATCTACCACCACCGTTCATTACAAATTTAATATCCGCGGCAATGGCAAAGATTGGTTTGGCTTTGCCATTCTCATTCAAAGGTTTTTTAGATTTGAATCTATATTCGTACCCAGCAAGTAGATTTGAAGTAAATTGTCCATTGAAACTTGAATTTCTTTCTATACCATCGCTTCCTTTGTATTTAGATTGAAATAGAGATCCATTAAACATAAAATATAAACCTTTATCCATTCGTTTTTCAAAAGTAATTTCAACACCGTAATTTGTTCCTGTACCTTCATTAACCAATGAGTCTGGAATAACAGAGTAGAATTCAGCTCCAAAGTTTAAGGCGGAATAAGCAGAAGGAAAACGCTCAACAGGTGCGTTATGAATTAACTGACCATAAAATTCTGTTTTGAAATGCAATCCATGTTTCATATAAAGATCATATCCTAAAACCCCATGCTGACTCTTTGTAAATTCAAGTTTATTGTTTGAAAGAATATATTCATCAATACCTATTTCATTTTCCTGGTAATAAATTTCAAGCGGCTGCATTTGACTATGGTAACCATAAGCAAAAGACAATCTGTTTTTCTTATTTAAATTCCACCCAATACCTAGTCTTGGTTCAAGATTGTTTTGGTTGTCAATTAAGAGGTGCTGGTAATGTAAACCTGCATTTAAAGTTAATTCATCTGTAATTTTATATTGATAAGAAACATATGGTTTTAGTAAACCTGTATTACCTTTAGTGTCATGAATTGGGATGAATGCATTGAAATCATTACGATAAATACTATCCTGAAGTCTAAAGAAAAGTAGATCAAAAAATGCACCCGCCTTAATATAATGCCTAGCACTCAGTTTATTGGTGTAGTGTACTGCTGTTGTTTGTCTTCCTTGAAATCCGTTTTTAACGTAGTTCGTAAATGGATTTTCAAGATTTTGATCTAAGGTGTCGTTTTGTAATTTATTTGTAGCTGCTTGAATAGCAATGTTAAATTTTAAAAAACTTTTTGAGTTTAATCGCTGTTTATGATTGACCCCTACAAATCCAGTATATCCTGAGAAGTAAGTGTCATCTGCACCGTTTGCATACAAATCTTCTCCTTCTACAGTGTTTGAAGCAAGCAAGTCAATTTTACTAATTCCACCTAGACCAAATATTGTGGTCAAACTATTCTTTCCGGGTATGTTAATCTTAAACGTTGCATCCTGATATTTGGGAACTGATGATGTTCCAAAATTTACCCCCATTAAACTTAGCAATTGTAAAACCGAATAGCGATAATTCACAGCGAAAGAAGCTTTTGATTTCTTAGAAAATGGGCCTTCAGCCATTCCTTCAAAACCATTGAATCCCATTTGAGCTAAGAATTCATACTTTTCATTGTTACCATTCCTAAGGTGCAGATCGAATACTCCAGCATTGGCATTTCCGTATTCGGCAGGGAAAGCGCCTGTTAGAAAATCCGACTTAGCTAACATATTTGGATTAATCATACTAACTGGCCCCCCAGTAGTTCCAAAGTTTGCAAAGTGATTTGGGTTAGGAATATCTATTCCCTCCAGCCGGTATAGAACGCCTGTTGGTGAATTTCCTCGCACGATTATATCGTTACGCGAATCATCAGCACCTTGCACTCCAGCAAAATTCTGAGCCATTCGCGCTACATCTCCTAAACTTCCAGCGTAACGTTGCGATTCTTCTATGGAGAAAGATCTGGAACTATTAGTAACTAATTCATTTACGAGTTCATCCTCTTTACTTGCTTTTACCTGAACTTCTCCTATTTCTTTGATATAATCAACCATCTTAACTTCGAACGTAAGCTCTTTAGTTAATACTTCTAGGTTCGAAAGTAGGACAGGTTTGTATGCGTAATAAGTTATCTGTACTGAATGTCTTCCAACTGGAATTTCGGTAAGCTTAAATTTTCCTTCAAAATCAGTAATTACTCCTTTCGTTGGATTGGAGTTTAACAGAATGACTTTAGCGCCTATTATTGGTTCTTCAGATAATTCGTCAATTACTGTTCCGCGAATGGTACCAGTGATTTCTTGCCCGAAAGAGGTAATTATGCTAAAAGTGAATAAGAGTAATAAAAGGGTTTTCATTCTATTCTTTTTTGCAAAAATATTGTTTTTTTTAATTGCCTATTTGATGTAAATGTTAAAATAAACACATGTTATGTAAACTGCAGCTTTTTTTTGCTGTAAGCTCATTTTAATGATCTCCCTATAATTCTTATGTATGAGGATTCAATTCTTTGCAGTTCGTTAAAGAAAGATACAGGTGTTCATTTCAAAACCGTATTGATATTTGATTATATGTTTAGACTAAAATATGAGAGTGAATGCGATAGATTATTTCATAATAGACTATAACTTCTCTTTTAAATAAGTTCCAGTGAAACTTTCGTTACATTCAATAATCTCTTCTGGAGTTCCTGTAAATATGATGTTTCCGCCATTAAAACCTCCTTCAGGTCCAATGTCAATGATATGATCTGCGCATTTAATTACATCCATATTGTGCTCTATCACGACAATAGAATGACCGGCATTGATGAGTTCATTGAAAGCAATCACAAGCTTATTTACATCGTGAAAGTGAAGTCCAGTTGTAGGTTCATCAAAAATAAATAAAGTGGGTTGACTCTTCGTTCCTTTTGCTAAGAATGAAGCGAGTTTGATTCGCTGAGCTTCGCCGCCACTTAATGTGCTAGATGCTTGTCCTAGTTTTAAATATCCAAGCCCAACTTTAACAAGGGGCTTTATTTTAGAAATAATTTTAGCCTCTAACTTTTCAGTCCCGGCTTCGAAGAATTCTAGAGATGTCTGGATATCCATATTAAGAATGTCGGCGATTGATTGGTTTCTATACTTGATATCCAAAGTCTCTGTTTTGTATCGCGTTCCATTACATTGCTCACAAGTAAGGTGCACATCGGCCATGAACTGCATTCCTACTGTTATTGTACCATCTCCTTCGCAAACTTCACACCTACCGCCATCTACATTATAACTAAAGAAACCGGGTTTGTATCCTCGCGTTTTTGATAGTGGTTGTCTAGCAAATAGTTCACGAATATCGTCAAATGCTTTTACGTAAGTCGCAGGATTACTACGTGATGATTTTCCTATAGGGTTTTGATCAACAAACTCAACAACCTTTATGTGTTGCATGTCTCCGCTAAAGGATTTGAATTCTCCTTGTTTGTCACCGTAAATTTCTAATTCCTTTCTAACACAAGGAAGAAGAACTTCCTTTACTAATGTAGATTTTCCCGAACCACTAACACCTGTTACACAAACAAGACTATGTAATGGAAAGTCAACATCAATATTTTTTAAATTATTCTGTCTAGCACCAGTTATGGTTAATTTATTTTTAGATTTCCGTCTTCTTTTCGGAATAGGAATTTCTTCTTTTCCGTTGAGATAGTCAGCAGTTAGGCTATTTTTCGCCTTAATGAGTTTCTTATGATTTCCTTGAAATACAACTTCTCCACCATAAACTCCAGCCATTGGACCAATATCTAATATTTCATCTGCCGCTTTCATCATGTCTTCTTCATGTTCGACAACTATAACCGTATTTCCAATATCTCTAAGGGATTTAAGTACCGAAATTAAACGAATAGTGTCTTTAGGGTGTAGGCCAATAGAAGGTTCATCAAGAATATACATAGAGCCAACTAAACTACTCCCAAGAGATGTTGCTAAATGAATTCGCTGTGATTCTCCTCCGGAAAGCGAATTAGATGCTCTGTTCAAGGTTAAGTAGCCAAGTCCCACCTCTTTTAAGAAATGCAATCTACTTGTGATTTCGGGTAGAATACGTTTAGTTATTTGTGCGTCGTGCCTATTTGGCTCGAGTGTTTGAAAAAAAGTAAGTGAATCAGAAATGGGCATAAGAACAACATCTGTTATTGACTTACCATCAATTTTTACGAAGCTGGCATCCTTACGAAGTCTAGTTCCCTTGCAATCAGGACATTTAGTTTTGCCTCTATACCTAGAAAGCATTACTCTATATTGGATTTTATATGACTTACTTTCAACGAATTCAAAGAATTGTTTAATCCCTTTTACTTTTTTATTCCCATTCCATAATAAGTCTAATTCTTTGTCTGACAGCTCATTTACAGGTCTATGTATCGGGAAGTTTTCGTCAATGGCTTTATCAATGAACTTATGCATATGTGTAACCATTCTCTCACCTTTCCATGGGGCAACGGCTCCTTCATAAACACTGATATTCTTATTTGGTATAACTAGGTTTGGATCAACTCCGATGACCATGCCGAACCCTTCGCATGTCTTGCATGCTCCAAATGGATTGTTGAATGTGAAAAAGTGTTCATTTGGTTCTTGGAAAGTCATTCCATCCAATTCAAATTTATTGGAGAAACGTTCTTCTTTTTCATCTGATAATGTATAGATTGAACAAGTACCATGTCCTTCTGCGAAAGCTAAATTGATTGAATCACCGTACCTCGAGATATTATCCTCTTCAGAGAAATCAGTAGATATTCTATCCACCACAAGCTTTGCATTTTCAATCCCTTTTGGTTGTTTTTCTGTCAGGTCTTCAATTAAAATAAATTCTTCATTTAAAAATAAACGAACGTAACCTTGTTGTTTTAGTATTTCAATTTGCCGTTTAATACCATAAGCTTCAAATCCTGATAACGAGGCAAGAATTAAACATTTACTTCCTGTTTTTAAGTTTCTCAGATAATCAACGACATCTGTAACACTATGTTTTTTTACTTCGTTACCGGTAATAGGAGAGATCGTTTTTCCTATACGGGAAAAAATGACTTTTAAGTAATCATAAATCTCTGTGCTTGTACCAACTGTGGATCTTGGATTGTTTGAAGTAACTTTTTGCTCGATAGCAATAGCAGGGGCAATGCCTTTGATATAATCTGCTTCAGGCTTGTTTAATTTTCCAAGGAATTGTCTTGCGTAAGACGAAAGACTTTCAATGTATCTTCTTTGCCCTTCTGCATAAAGGGTGTCAAAAGCCAAAGAGGATTTACCAGACCCAGATAGGCCGGTGATAACAGTCAGTTTACCGTGTGGTATTTTAACGTCGATATTCTTTAAATTGTGCATTCTTGCACCTTTTATCTCTATATGCTTTTGCATAATATTCCTTTGTTGAATGGGAGTTTCAGGATAAAGTTAACACGAAAAACAAAAAAAATAAGAAAAAAAATAAAGTTTTACCCAACCATTATTTATTCCATTCCGTTAGTCAGATAGTTACCCTTATTTTAATTGAAATTTGGTGTTTCAATCAGAAGTTGTATATTGGTAGCTAATTACTCATTTTTAAAACGCGGTGCCTATAGCATAATATTACTCTTAAACACAGTTTGATTTAATTACGATTAAGCTACTTAAACAGTAAGTTATGGCTATGAAGATGAAGAATTTTGAAGACCGCGAGTTAGTCAAGTTATATATTAATGGAGATGAAAAAGCTTTTGAGGCGTTATTGATGCGTCACAAAGAAAAAATCTATCGTTTTGTATATATGAAGGTAAGAGACAATGCATTGGCTCAAGATATTTTCCAGGATACATTTATTAAAATTGTAAATACGCTTAAGGCTGGTTCGTATAATGAAGAGGGTAAGTTTTTGCCTTGGGCTATGAGAATTGCGCACAACCTGGTGATTGATTACTTTAGAAAAGCGAATAAAGTACGTTTGATTTCTGAGTCTTCAAGTCAAAGAGATGATTTCAATATTTTTCATACACTTAAGCTTGACGATGAAAACGCCCATGAAGGTATTATGCGTGAAGAGTTAGAGTCTCAGATGGTTGACTTGATTGAATATCTTCCAGATAATCAAAGGGATATTTTGAAAATGAGAATCTTCAAGGAGATGTCTTTTAAGGATATTGCTGATCTAGAAAATATTAGTATCAATACAGCTCTGGGTAGGATGAGATATGCTTTAATTAATTTGAGGAAAATGATTGATAAACATGAACTAGTTGTTCATTATTAGAAAGTCTTATGAATTAAGAAGTAAAGAGATGTCAATTTGATGTCCCTTTTTATTAAGGAAACGGTAGGCTAAAAAGTCATATAACGATCTTTTTTCTCTTGGTAGATGTCTTTGAAACTCACAAGAATTCCTGTTTCTTCGACATTGCCAAAATCCGAATTTACCGCAGTTCCAAAGGTTTTCATTGTTGGAGATAAGTTCATGTAAATGTTTACTAAGGGCGGAACAAATTCTCCTCTTTCTCTGGCGAAAGCATTTAAGATTTTAAATCCTTCTTTAAAGTCTAGTCCTTCTAACATGTTGTCGAAAGAGTCTTTATCGTAATTCTGAATTAGCGGATGATGGGGGGTAATTAAATTATCGTTGTCTGGGAAATAATGATGCATGAAGTTAAGTAAGAAATCTCTCGCTTCTTGATTGTATGTGGGATACATGGTAACTTTTCCAAAGAAGTATTTAATCTCAGGATGTGCAAGTACTACAGCACCAAGTCCATCCCAAATGTTATCTAAAGCAAATAATCCTTTACGAGGATTCACTGTAGGTTGAAAATTCGGCTGAACCCAACTTCTTCCTAGTTCAATTGTATTTGGAAGGTAGTTTTGAATAAACTGTTCTGAGAAAGAAAAGTAGTGGCTTGTACTTAATGCGATGTTATGTTCTTTACCAATAACGTCTTTGCAGAGTATGAAACGATATCCACCAACAATTTCTTGGTCTTCTGGTGACCAAACAATCAGCTGCTTATAGCAATTTTGAGATGTATCAAAATTATCTAGATCTAAAGGTAGTCCTGTTCCTCCGCCCGAATGTCTGAATGTTACTTCACGTAGTCTACCAATTTCTTGCACTACATTGGGAGCATTATGAATGTCCACGCAATAAATTTCATTCCCTCCTTTTCTTGTCGTTCTTAAAAAGCGGTCTTTACTTAGTTCTTTAACTAATACGGCTTTTTCTATTGGATCAATAATGTTTTCCATATTACAATTGTTTTCGAAGTTCGTAAACTTGTTCTTTAATATTTTGAGCTAATTCTTTGTCATTTTCATTGGACATGAGATAGTCTTTTTTGACGGGGTCTCCAACGACAAATCTAATGTGCTTATTTCTTTGTTTAAATAATTCGTTTGAAAGATATAGCATTTCAATGTTTGCCTTAATTCCTAAGAATTTTCTCAATCTTGCAAGTCTATAGAAGAAGTTTGATAGCCCTCCTTCAATATAAATTGGAATGATAGTTCTATCAAATTCTTTAGAGTAGGAAACAAACGTCTTTTTCCATACGAGATCTTTGACTTTTCCCTTTTCTTTTCTGCTGACAAGTCCAGCTGGAAATATACATACAGCCTTTTCTGATTGAAAAAGTGCTGAAATTTGTTCCCGGATAGAACCTTTGTTTTTACCGTGTTTATTTACGCCTACAAACATTTCCTGCATGTTCTCAAGACTCAGTAGTAAATCATTAACGATAAATTGAAGATCTTCACGATGTCCTTTTAAAGCTGAGACCAATATCATGGCGTCCATACCACCAAGCGGGTGATTCATAGCAAGTACTATTTTACCTTCTTTTGGAATGTTTTCTAGATTTCTAATCTCAAACGTTATATTCATATGGTCAACTGCAGCTTGGCACCATTCACCATTTTTCTTATCCCGATTTTTGTAAATGAATTCATTGATTTCATCCTGATTCAGGATACGTTTTAAGTATCTAATAAGAAATTTAGGCATTCGCTTTAAAGCGTTAGGATTTTTACTTGCGATTAGCTTTTCGATGTCGATGAATTTCTCGTCTTTCATATCTAGTGCAAATTTAGGTTTAATTGGCAGGTGGACTGGGGTTTGGGACTTTAATTTATTCACAATTTAATTTTGAAAATATGCGTCATTTTAAATGAATCTATATGTGCTGTCTTACTCTTTATACTTAAGTTTGTACCATAAACAAGCATTAATAAAATTATGATTGAATTATCAGACAGATTAAACGCGATGGAAGAGTCTGCAACCATTGCAATGTCGAGAAAAAGTAGAGAGTTGCGTGCCGAAGGGAAGGACGTCATTTCATTAAGTTTAGGAGAGCCAGATTTTTATACTCCTGAGTTTATTAAGGATGCTGCCGTGAAAGCGATGAAAGATAACTTTACAACTTACACGCCTGTTCCAGGTTATGATGATTTGAGATTAGCAATTTCTGAGAAATTCAAAAGGGATAATGATTTAAACTATGGTTTAGATCAAATTGTTGTTTCTACAGGAGCAAAACAGTCTTTAGCTAATGTGGTTATGAGTATAATCAATAATGGAGATGAGGTTATTATTCCTGCTCCATTTTGGGTTTCTTACATTGAGATTGTTAAAGTTTCTGAAGGAACTCCTGTAATTGTTAATGCCGGTATTGAAAATGATTTTAAAATTACACCAAGCCAATTAGAGGCGGCTATAACGCCTAAGACTAAAATGATGATGTTTTCAACTCCATGTAATCCAACTGGTTCAGTTTACAGTAAAGATGAGTTAAGAGCATTGGCTGATGTGATTAAAAAATATCCAAATCTAGTTGTTGTAAGTGATGAGATTTATGAACATATTAACTTTACTACTAAACATGCTAGTTTAGCGCAATTTGATGATGTCTACGATCAAGTCGTTACAGTGAACGGTGTTTCTAAGGCTTGGGCCATGACAGGTTGGAGATTAGGGTACATTGGTGCAAGTGTCAGAATAGCAAATGCATGTACTAAAATGCAAGGACAGTTTACTTCTGGGACGTGTTCAATTACTCAGAAAGCTGCAATTGCTGCCTTGAAAGCTGATCCTGTTGTTTTGGAAGATATGATTGGAGCTTTTAAGAGTCGACGCAAGCTTGTTTTAGATGCATTGGAGGGAATCAAGGGTGTAAAGACAAATGTTCCTGAAGGCGCTTTTTATGTATTCCCAGATGTTTCTTCTTTTTATGGAAAAGAAGTGAATGGAGCGAAAATTGATTCGGGAAGTGATCTTTGTATGTATCTTTTAGAGCATGCTAACGTAGCACTAGTAACCGGAGAGGCATTCGGAGATCCAAATTGTATTCGAATTTCTTATGCTGCATCCGAAGAAACATTAACTGAAGCAATGAACAGAATTAAAGTTGCTTTGGAAAAATTGAGTTAAATGACAGCTGAAGCAATATTTCAAGGATTCACACAAAAACGTGTTCTAGTTATTGGAGACGTAATGATTGATGCATATTTGAGAGGAAGTGTCACAAGGGTTAGTCCTGAAGCGCCTGTGCCAATTATTAACCTTTCTAAGTCTGAAGATAGACTCGGTGGAGCTGCGAATGTTGCACTTAATCTCCTAGCTCTGGGTGCAGAGCCTATTTTGTGTGCTGTTATCGGTGATGACAAAGGAGCAGATAAATTTGATGTGCTTCTAGATAAAAGGAATTTATCTAAAGAAGGAATTATTCGAAGTTCAAATAGAGAGACAACTACAAAGACCAGAGTTATTGGTAATAATCAACAACTCCTTAGAATTGATGAAGAGTGCATAAATCTTTTGAACAAAGAGGAAGAACGTTTGTTTATTGATCACGTTAAATCAATAATTGAAACGAATGTAGATGCTATTATCCTTGAAGATTATAACAAAGGACTCTTAACTAAAAGCGTAATTTCTGAGATTGTCCAATTTGCAAACGATAGAAATATTATTGTAACGGTTGATCCAAAGAAAGATCAGTTTTTTGACTATCAAAATGTCACTTTATTTAAACCAAATTTGAAGGAGTTAAAAGAAGGACTGGGGTTAGAATTTGATGTTCTTGATAAACCTGCATTTGAGAATGCAATTCAATTATTAGAGAATAAATTGAATAATAAAATCAGTTTTGTCACTCTTTCTGAACATGGTGTTTTTGTTAAAGAGAATGCGAAGAAAGACTATATTCCTGCACACATTAGAAATATATCCGATGTAAGTGGAGCAGGTGATACAGTGATTTCCGTTGCAACATTATGTTTAACGGTTGGTATTAAACCTGATTTAATGGCTGAAATTGCGAATTTAGCTGGTGGTCTTGTTTGCGAAGAAAGTGGAGTGATTCCTGTGAATAAGGAGTTATTACTTAGTGAAGTTCAAAAATTAGTGCTTGCATGAGTATAAAGGAATTTAGAGAAAGGGTTAATCTCCTTATTTATGATGTCAAACCAAAAGTTTTTGGTGCATTGACAATCATGAATATTCTAGTTTCCTTAACTGCCATCAGTACGCTTGTCTATTATTACGGTTTTGAACTGACAGAATTTAGTGAAGATCTTTGTTTTACAATACTTGAAATAAGCTTTGGATTCTATATTTTTCGATATTTTGTTAAGTTACTCTTCGATTTTCATCCGCCCACATTTATAAGGAATAATTGGTTTGAAGGGGTTATCATATCCCTTTTGTTGATTGAAGGAATTGCGTATAACTTTTTTGGAACAATGATTATCGAACCTGTATTTGAATCTATTGGGTTTGAGGATTTTGGTGCGTTTTCGATGATTTTTGTGCAGTTATTTGTATTCATTATTTTGATGAATAACCTTTTCAAACAAAGGAATTTCAAACCATGGATGAAGATCCATCCGGGCTGGTTATTTACCATTTCAATTGCCATGATGACCGTACTTGGAGGTTTTTTATTAATGCTTCCTGAAATGTCTCGTGTTGAAGGTGGTATGGGGTTTATTGATTCTCTTTTCTTATCTATGTCCTCTGTGAGTGTTACGGGGCTGTCTACCATTGATGTTGCCAATACATTGACCTTTAAAGGTCAAATGATTGTATTGATCTTAATTAAGTTAGGTGGTTTGAATACGATTGCATTTGGTGCATTGATGCTCGTTGTAGCTAAGTTTGGTGTGGGAATTAAGTATCATGAAGTAATTGAAGATTTTGTTAACAATGACTCCATTCTGAAGGCAAGTTCAATGCTTGCGAAAATAGTACTTTGGGCAACCACAATTGAAGTAATTGGAATCATTTTATTATTCATAGGTTTTGGGAATGATGGTGTTTTTGCTGATACTGGACATCGATTCTTTCAGTCTATTTTTCATGGCGTCTCAGGTTTCAATAATGCAGGACTATCAACACTTCAGGGTGGATTGATGCATCCCGATGTGATTAACAATACTTTTGTACATACTGTAATTTTTATTCTATTCTTCTTCGGAGGTTTTGGAATGATCTATATGTTTGATGTGTTCGAAGTGAAGAGATTGAGGGAGCGAATGAAAACCCCTTGGAAAACAATTGAGTTTGGAACAAAAATTTCATTGTATTTCACATTAGGACTTTTAGTGTTTGGAGCAATCATTTTCCTTATTTTTGAATGGAATAATGGTTTATCTGAAAAAGGGACGCTGGGTGCAGTTATAACAGCCTTATTTGAGTCAATGACAACAAGAAATGCTGGGTTTAATGTTGTAGATACTTCGGCACTGTCCATGCCCGTGATTATTGTCTTTCTTTTTTTGATGTTTATTGGTGCTTCTTCTGGTTCAGCTGGAGGTGGTATTAGAACTTCTACTTTTGCCATTATGTGGGCTTCATTAATATCAACAATTAAAGGAAAACCAAATACTGAATTATTTAAAAGAACAATTTCAAATGATACAGTGTTAAAGGCATATGCCATTTTCCTTTTCTTTGTTGTTGGAAATATTGTGGGGCCATTTATTTTAGCAATTTCAGAAGCCGATTTGTTGGCCACTGGAAAATATGATTTCATGGACTTAGTTTTTGAACACGTTTCAGCGGCTAGTACGGTTGGACTTTCAACGGGTATGACAGCAGATCTAAGTGGCGTAGGAAAAATTGTTTTAATAGTAGCAATGTTTATTGGTCGTGTAGGAACATTAACACTGGCTTACCTGGTTGGTAAGAAAGTTATAAGTAAGAATTATAAATACCCAAAAGGCCACACGATGGTCGGATAAGTTATGTCAGAACAAAAAGTAGTTAAGCCATATAATAACGATGCTTCATCTAAAAAAGAAGAAGTAGCAGAGATGTTTAATAACATTTCAAAGCGTTATGATTTTTTAAATCACTTCCTCTCGTTAGGAATTGATAAGATTTGGAGGAAAAAAGCCATACGTGTTCTCGGTGAAGTAAAACCAAAGAAAATTCTTGATATTGCAACAGAAACTGGAGATTTTGCTATTGCTTCATTGAAATTAAATCCTGAACAAGTTGTTGGAGTAGACATTTCTCAAGGAATGTTAAATGTAGGAAAGGTTAAAATGAAAAAGAAAGGGTATGATCATATTGTCTCTATGCAAATAGGTGATTCAGAAGATCTTCCTTTCGATTCAAATCACTTTGATGGATTAACAGTAGGATTTGGTGTTCGTAATTATCAAAATTTAGAGAAAGGATTAGCTGATATGTTAAGAGTTCTTAAGCCGGAAGGTAAAGCTGTAATTCTTGAGTTTTCTAAACCAAAAAAGTTTCCGATCAAACAATTATTCGGGTTTTATTCTAGATTCATGATTCCATTTTTTGGGAAGTTTATCTCAAAGGATAAAAGAGCGTATGAATATTTACCAGAATCGGTTGCGGCTTTTCCTGAGGGGCAAGACTTCATAAATATTATGAAAAAAGTGGGGTACAAAGACATTAAATCTCAATTGGTTTCAGGTGGAATAGCAACTATTTATTCAGGAATTAAGTAAAGTGAATTTTAAACTAACGCAATATCAGTTTTTGAATAACGTTTCTATGGACATGAAGATTTGTTTATTTGTCATCTTGTTTATCAGTTTTAGCAGCCTTTCACAACGTGAAAAACCGCAAAACTATCGACGTTTTGATGAGAAAACAATTCATTTTGGTTTTATGTTAGGGGCAAATACTTCAAGCTTTACTTTGTTTCAAAAACCCAATGCTTATGCGGATTATGGTTTAAAATCATTGAAGTTAAGGTCTTCTCCAGGAGGCCAGGTCGGAATTGTTACAACATTGAAACTGGGAACTCCTGTGGTGCGATTAAGGTTTGTACCTACATTGTCTTTTCAAGAGCGCGTTTTAACATATCAATTTGAAGATCCAGATGATTTAGAAAATGATGTGTTTAATGAAGAACGGATTAATTCCACAAACTTGGACTTTCCTTTAATGTTCCAGTTTAGAACGTTAAGAGTGAATAATTTTGCTGCTTATGCATTATTTGGAGGGCAATATTCGACTGATTTACAATCACAAGAAAATGCTTCGCAAGATTTCAATGATCCGTTTATCAAGATTAAGCAGCACGACTTCCAAGCGCAAGTTGGGGGAGGGGTCGAGTTCTTTGCTCCGTATTTTAAGTTTGGAATGGAAATTAAATATTCTCATGGATTTGTGAATTCTTTTGTACCAGAAAATACGTTTATCGCTAGACCGATTGAATCAACATATAACCGCGTTTGGTGGTTTTCTATAATCTTTGAAGGTTAATGTCTTTACAAATACAGTTTCAATGTTCTCCAGAACAGGCAAAGGATGATAGTTACATTTCTAATCGCATTAAAAATGATCTTGATTTAGATTCTGATGATTTCATATTTAAATGGAGGAAAAGATCCATTGATGCTAGAAAGAGACAGATTAAAATTAATTGTAGCTTTGATGTATATCAAGAGGGTGAAGCCATTGAGGTATTAGGTTCGTTTATTCCGACTGATGTAAGTCAAGAGAGAGAAATCGCTATTATTGGTTTCGGTCCGGCTGGATTGTTTGCGGCTTTAAGGGCATTAGAAGTTGGGTTAAAGCCGATCATTTATGAACGAGGAAAAGATGTACGCTCTAGACGAAGAGATTTGGCTACTTTGAATAAACAATGCATTGTCAATCCTGAATCGAATTACTGTTTTGGTGAGGGTGGTGCAGGAACGTATTCTGATGGTAAGTTGTATACAAGATCAAAGAAAAGAGGTGATGTGAAAAGGGCACTGGAATGGTTTGTACAATTCGGCGCTACTGAAGATATTCTTGTTGATGCTCATCCGCATATCGGCACAAATAAACTGCCGCAAATTATTGTCGAGATGCGTGAAACTATTATTAAATATGGAGGAGAGGTCCATTTTGGATCTAAAGTAACAAATATTGTTTCTGAGAATGGAAGGGTAACGGGTGTTGAAATTAACGAAGAAAATGTGGTTAATTATGATCATGTCATTTTAGCAACTGGACATTCTGCTAGAGATATTTTTGATTTATTTCTAAATAATGAATGGAGACTTGAGGCAAAAGCTTTTGCCCTTGGGGTGAGAATTGAACACCCTCAAGAATTAATCGATAAAATTCAATATCATGGTAGGTTAAATGACGCGTTTTTACCGCCAGCCTCCTATAGTCTTGTTGCACAAGTGAAAGGTAGGGGTGTCTATTCATTCTGTATGTGTCCTGGTGGGATAGTTGCGCCATGTGCTACAGCTCAAGAGGAAGTTGTTACAAATGGCTGGTCTCCTTCAAAAAGAAATAATCCATACTCGAATTCTGGAATTGTTGTTTCTATATCGCCTGAAGATTTTAAAGGGAAAGAGAACGACCCCATGGTTTGTCTTGATTTTCAAAAAAGTGTTGAGCGTGATTGTTGGGAAGCCGCTGGTAAAACACAGAAAGTACCGGCTCAGCGATTAATGGATTTCTTGAATGGAAAAGTTTCTTCTGATTTGCCAAATACTTCATATCAGCCAGGATTGGTTTCTTTAGACCTTAATGAGGTGTTACCGAAAGTAGTTGCTGATAGTTTAAAAGGCGCTTTTAGGGAATTTGGAAATAAAATGAATGGTTTCCTTACCAACGATGCAGTTTTACATGCTCCCGAGTCAAGAACATCATCACCAGTTCAAATTCCAAGAGATCAGAACTTGCAACACCCGGATTTAAAAGGGTTGTTTCCATGTGCCGAAGGGGCAGGTTATGCTGGTGGAATAATTTCAGCAGCTATCGATGGTATTAAATGTGTGAATCAGATTCAAGCTGAATTAGAGGTTTAATTATTTCGACAAAATTCAGAAAGGATTATCCCTGTTGCAATCGAAACATTTAAAGATTCTGCACCTCCAAAACGCGGAATATGAATGGCTTTCGTAATCAATTTTTCTATTTCGGAAGAAATTCCTTTGCCTTCATTTCCCATAACAATAATTCCTTTGCGGATTAAATCTTCTTTATAGATGTTTTCTCCTTCCAAAAAAGCTCCAAAAATAGGTAAGTCAGACGTTTGTAAAAAAGTTCCCAAGTCTCTATATTCTACTGGAATTCTATAAATTGATCCCATACTGGATTGAATAACTTTCGCGTTAAATATGTCTACTGTATTTTTCGAACAAATAATCTTGTCGACATTGTACCAGTCGCAAGTTCTCAGAATTGTTCCCATATTTCCAGGATCTTGAATATTATCTAACGCAACGATGAATTCGGCGTTTGTTTTAGAACTCAACTTTGGTTTTCTGGCAATAGCCAGTAATCTATTCGTGTTTTGAAGTAAACTAAGTTCTTTTAGTGTTCGTTCGTCAGTTATATGGCAGTCTAATGAGCATTTAAAATTGGCATCAGAAGTGCAAAGTAATTCGATATATTCAGGCCAAAGATCAATAAGCTCTAGAACCATTTTTTCACCTTCAATGATAAATAATCCTTCTGCATCGCGATTTTTCTTTTTTTGTAGGGATCTAATCCACTTAATCTTATTTTTCGAGAGAGATTCCACCGTTGCTTTTTATTACTTTTGCTTTATATTCAAAAATACAGATTGAAACTCAAACATACGTATATTCTTTTAATTGCCGCGCTCACAATAATTGGGTGTCGACAAACTAAGTATGTTCCGGAAAGGAAGTACCTTTTGAAAAAGAATGAGGTTTTCCAGACTGGAGATAAATTGGACAAGGATGATTTGAATTCAATTATTCGTCAACAGCCGAACTATAAACGTGTTGGCGTGAAGTGGAAACTGTTAGCTTTTAATCGAGTAGACTCAACAAAAGTGGCCAACAAAAGGGTGAAAAAAAATCAGGCTAATTTTTTAACGAATAGAAAAAGACTCGCTCGGCAAGATCAGATCAATAGCAAAAGAATGCATAGGGCCATTCGAAAGGGACGTTCACATTATACGGAGAAGATAATTAAGTTGAAAGATACAGTTGAACCTAGAATGTTCTTTCGAGAATGGTATAAGTATAAAATTGGTCATGCTCCCGTTGTTTTTGACAGTATCCCCTACAATAAATCCATTGATCAGATTGGTGCTTATTTGCGCAGAAAAGGATATTATTATGGCGATGTTAAGGCTTTTGTCGATTACAAAAAGAATAAAAAATGTGTTGTTTCATATCATGTTACAACAGGTGAACAATATAGAATAGATAGCGTTTATATTATTGGAAAGAATCCAATTGTCTTAGAAAGATATCGAGAATATTTAGATGCTAAAGACAACCATAAAATTTTGAATGAGGCGTTTGATAGTGAGCAGTTAGATGATCATAGAGGTAAAGTTGCAAAATACATGAGGGATTCGGGTATTTATGGTTTTAGTTCTAATCACATTTCTTACGTTGCTGATACGATCAGAAGCGGGATGTCTGTTATTCTGGGCGTAAGATTAAGTGACCGAATCATGAAGTCTGATCGAAATCGAGATTCGGTTATTCAAGTTCCGCATCAAGAGACTTTTGTTAATCGAGTTTATTTTCACATTTCTGATACTCTAAATTTTAAAGGTTCATTTAGTCAATATATGAAATCCAGAGGATTTGAATTATTTGATGGGCAATTTCTTAATAGGGTAGATACAACGTTTTATATTAAAACGATGGATCAATCGGATGAAATTGATGTGACGCGAATGGCCATATTTACGCATAACGGACCTTTGCCTGTTAAACCAAAAATTCTTGAACTTCAAAATTATTTAGAAATAGACCAAATGTATTCTGAGCAGAATCTTGAAAAGACTTATTTAAGTTTATTGCAATTAGATCTATTTGATGCTGTTAAGACTGTGTTGGTTGAAGTTGGAACCTCTGGATGTGTTGACGCTCACTATTATTTAATACCTAGAAAGAAACAGAGCTTCGGTTTTGAGCCAAGAGCAACTAACTCGAATGGCTTTTTAGGAGTTGCAGCAACATTTAATTATACGAATCGTAATTTATTTAAAGGTGCTGAAAAAATTATCCTTGGGCTTTCTGGTGGATTTGAATCTCAACCTCCTATCTTCGATCAAACAATAGATGGTAATCAAATTCAAACTGCAGGAAGAAGTTTTAATACGTTCGAAGTTGGTCCAAGTTCGCAGTTGGAAATCCCGGGCCTATTTCCATTAAGGATTAATAAAGGAGCAAAAAAATTAAGGCCTAAGACAGTTGTTTCTTCAGCTTACAACTTTCAAAAAAGAGATGATTTCACCCAGGGAACATTTCAACTCAACTATTTATGGAGGTTTTTCGCTAAGAAAACAATGATTTTTCAGTCGGGTTTTCCGTTACTATCTGTTATAAAATTTGTGAACATTGATAAGAGCCCTGAGTTTGAGCAACGATTAGTTGAAATAAACGATTTGTTCTTGTTGAATGCATATAGTGATCAGTTTGTCTGGCAAGATTGGAAGTTTACATATGAATACAACATTCAAGAGAAAGAAAACCGAAAAGGAAATTCTCAATTGAATTTTACATCTTCATTTGATCCTGCAGGAAATTTATTGTCATTATTTCAGCAGTATCAAGATTCTATTGATGGTCAGTATACGATTTTTGGTATACGGTATGCCCAATTTGCTCGTTTGGATAATAACTTTGTTTATTCTAAACCCATAGGGAAAGATAGAAGTTTGAATTTTCGATTAACTGCTGGTGGAGGTTTACCTTATGGTAATTCAAAATCTGCTTTACCATATGAATATAGCTTCTTTGCTGGTGGGGCAAATGATAATAGGGGCTGGAGAGCGAGAGCGTTAGGGCCTGGTTCTTATAAGTATTACTTAGATACTAATAGAACTGCTACCCAAATTGGTGATATTCGAATCGGTGCCTCTGCTGAGTATCGCTTTGCTTTTAACTCATTGTTTAAGGGGGCTTTATTTGTTGACGCAGGGAATGTTTGGACTATTGCTGAAGATCCAAATAGAGTAGGTGGTCAAATTTCATCGAATTGGTATAAGGAAATTGCTTTAGCAGGTGGCTTCGGTTTAAGGATGGATCTAGAGTACTTTATTGTTCGTATTGATATGGGATTCCCTATTATGAATCCAGCACTGCCTGAAGGAGCTAAGTGGATTTTTCAATCAAGACATAAATATTACGCTGAAGGGATAGCTGAATTTGGAGTTGATAAATACGAGAGCTATATGCCCTTACCGTTTATCCCTACGTTCCATTTTGGAATAGGATATCCGTTCTAAGTGCATCAATTTGTACTTCAATAAATTAGTGAATTCAGTGTAAGTCAGAAATAGTGATTTTCTCCTCGGTTATCAGCATTAAGGGATCATATGCCTGGTCCATCTTTTTGTCTAGTTAACTGAGAATGTTCATTCCTAATTGCTCTAATGCTAATTATTAATTGACTTAACAAATATTGCTGCGCAATTTTGTTTTTTTGAATTTAGATATTTTATCGGCTAACTTATCTCAGGCTGGGGAGTGTATTTCTATCAAGATAATTTATAGTATAATTACAGATTCTTAGTTGAGGAATTTAATTCAATGAAAAAAAAGGATTTCAAGATGTGAACATTTTTCCATATAATCAAACTAACCAATATAGAGAATAGGCCTAGATATATGCTCTGAGAAAAGTTGAAACGCAATTTATATATCTGTTACTTTTAAGTCAGCAAACCTCAGCAAAACTTTTTTTGCACCGTGCCTTGGGAAGAAAATTGTTGCTTTTCTGTCAGCTCCAGTGCCTTCTAGTGCCGTAATTTTTCCTTTGCCAAAACGATTGTGTTCAACCATAAAGCCAACCTTCAACTCAAGCGTGTCTGATCCTTTAACATTAGACTTTGAACTTACCTTATTTATTGGCTTCAATGAACTTGACGTAAAAGATCTATTCAGTCCTCCTTGGTGCGGTCTTTCCTGAGTTGTCATTCTTTTTGATAAGGACCTTCCTCCTCCACGAACAGGAGATTCATGTCTTAAGAATTTAGGATCGATTTCTTCAATAAATCGACTTGGTTCAGCTGTAATCAAGTTTCCCCATTGGAAACGCGATGTAGCATAGGATAGAGTGCAGTTTTCTTTTGCCCGCGTAACTGCAACATAGAAAAGTCTGCGTTCTTCCTCTAAATCAGATCTAGAGTTAAGTGACATTTGAGAAGGGAAAAGATTTTCTTCTAAACCAACTAAGTATACATTGGGGAATTCAAGGCCTTTACTCGAGTGGATGGTCATCATGGTAACATGATTTTTAACTTCATCCTTATCTTCATCAGCATCGGTTAAAAGTGCAACATCAAGCATAAATTCGCTCAAAGATTTAGAATCTTCTTCACCTTGATTGCTAACAAAAGCTTTAATACCCGAAAGTAACTCTTCAATATTCTGGTAACGTTCTACTTCTTCTGGTCCTTTGTCTTTATCTGTAGTTAATTCTTTTAGAATTCCCGAAGACTTGGCTATTTCTTGGGCTAAAGAGTATGCATCTAACGTGTTAAGTTGGGCCGAGAAACTTTTGATCATTGTCGCAAAATCAGCCATTTTCTTTTTCGTTCCGGCGTTAATTGCAACGGGATATTGAGTAAAGTTCGAGATAACATCCCATGGAGTGACTCCATATTGATTTGCTGCAATTATCACATTTTCCAAGGTCGTCTTACCTATTCCACGCTTTGGATAATTAATAATGCGTTTGAAAGCTTCTTCATCATTATGATTGGCTGTTAACCTGAAGTATGAAAGTAAGTCTTTAATTTCCTTTCTTTGGTAAAATGAGAGACCACCATATATTTTATAAGGAATGTTATGTTTTCTTAATGATTCTTCGAAAGACCTGGATTGTTTATTAGTTCTGTAGAGAATAGCGAAATCATTGAATGATAATCCTTCAGCTTTTACTTTATCATAAATTTTATTCGTAATAACCTTTCCTTCTTCATTGTCTGTTAAGGTTCTAATTACCTTTATTTTACTTCCTTCATCATTATCAGTCCAAACGGTCTTTTTTATTTGGTCTTTATTACGTGCAATCACTCCGTTTGCCGCTTCAACAATATTCTTTGTACTTCTATAATTTTGCTCTAGTTTAAATAACTTAAAGTCAGGATAATCTTTTTTGAAGTTTAGAATGTTTTGAATATTCGCACCACGGAAAGAGTAGATACTTTGAGCATCGTCACCAACAACACAAATATTTTCATAAACAGCAGCTAGTTTCTTTACAATAAGATATTGAGCGTAATTGGTGTCTTGATACTCATCAACTAATATGTATTTGAATTTCTGTTGATAATAGTTTAAAACATCTGGGAAATCACGAAGAAGCACGTTTGTTTTATAAAGTAAGTCATCAAAGTCCATTGCTCCAGCATTGAAACACCTATTTGCATAGGCCTTATAAATTCGAGCCATTTCAGGTCGCTTAGCCATCTTGTCTTCGGCTTGAATATCAGGGTTCTTTTCGTAGGCTTCTGGAGAAATTAAATTATTTTTTGCAGAAGAAATTCTACCTAAAACGTTGTTTGCTTTATAGGCTTTGTCGTCTAGATTAAATCCTTTCACGATATCTTTTAACAAGCTTTTAGAATCCTGAGTATCGTATATTGTAAAATTACTAGGATAACCAAGGCGATCGGCATTCATTCTAAGAATTCTAGAAAAGACCGAGTGAAACGTACCCATCGTAATGTTTCTAGCTTCGCCATCACCCACAATCTCTCCGATTCTTTCTGTCATTTCTCGCGCAGCCTTATTTGTAAAAGTAAGAGCCATAATGTTGAACGGATCAACACCTTGTTCAATCATATGAGCAATCCTAAACGTAAGAACCCTTGTCTTTCCTGACCCTGCGCCGGCAATAACCATTGTTGGACCGTAAATGTTTTTTACGGCAACACCTTGACTTTCGTTTAATTCTTCTAGGTAACCCATTCGTTTTTTTTGATGAACGCAGATAGAGCGAACGTTGATAATAGACGAAACAAATCTAGCAAAATTAAGCTGTATTTTCTTCAATTTTATAGCAGTTTAATCAACGGTTAGTCGTTCAAAATCAATCAATCATTCAATGATTGTGTTCACAAGGATATAATTGATAAATTTAGTCTTGTTAAAACCACTATTTATGAAACCTACATTACTTATTCTATTTTTTATTAGTTCATTAGTTACGTGTGCTCAATCAGTAACAAAAATCTATCAGCATGATTCATCCAATTTATCTCAGCTCTATGTTATGCCATATGATCAGACAGAGTTGATGGTTGTTTCAGGATCAGGCTTAAATTTTACAGATCATGAGTATTATAATTATTCAAATGGCTCAATTACCCCTATAACTTTTAATGGGGTAGACACTATTGTTGGCCCTCCTGTTATTGGGGCTGATCGAATATTTTTCAAAGGAAAAATTAATGGCTTAGGCGAAGAACTTGTTGCGTTTGATGGTAATTCTACTTACTTCTTTGACTTCAATCTGGGGTTACCGAGTTCAAAGCCAGAGATTATTTCATACAACAATGAGATTTTTATTATTGCAGACAATGGAGTTAAACGCCAATTGTACCTGTATGAAGGCGGTTCAAATTTTCAACAGATTACAAATCAGGTTACATCTGATGTTATTGAGTTTTTAGGTTATAGAAATATGGATTACTATTATTTTGAGGAGAATGACTCAGATCCACTTCTAAACAAACTAAGTGTTGCTTCGAATTCTGGGGGTAGTTTTAGTTATTCTAATTTAGCTTCTTTGGTTATGAATTCTTCTAATTCAGAAGTTATAGAACTTAATAATCAACTATATTTTAAAAATTCCACTTATACTGGTGGGGATGTGATAGAGCGAATTTTCCAAATAGCTCCTTCTAATGCTGTTACGGAGTACTTTAATAATACAATGAGTAGTTTTGCTAATACTTTGCTATTCGAATTTGAAGGGAAAATTTTAACCTATTCTACGGATGCAGCGAATAGTGAGATTGTAGAGTTGACAGGGGTTGGTCAAACTGCGGTTTATGCGGATTTAGGTGTTGGTGTCGGTGAGAATTTATTTTACGCAATTGTTAATAACGGCGTGCTTTATATGTACAATGAAAATTCAATGCTTTCAATAGAGAGTGGTAATTCGACCCAAATTTTAGGCATGGGCAATGGTTACACTTATCCACCTATCCTGGAAGAATCGGATCGGTTCTATATCATTGAGAATGGTATAGGTTCAAGTAATAGTGCTAGAATTCTTGAAATCAACTCTTCTTCAACTCCAGTGTTCGATGCCATCATTACAGATTATTCATCTTACACCTTCAGTTCAAATTCTGGAGTGCGTTATAATGGCGAAGTAGTATTCATTTATAAAGAGAGTCCAGTCTCAGAAATAACATCGGACCTTTACACTTTTCAATCAATTTTGGGACAAACTGAAGTCTCGCTTAATCAAATTAGCAGCTACCCAAACCCGATAAATGTTGGAGGTGATTTAAAGGTGTTTTCTTCGGAAGATCAAGACTATATGTTATGTTCTATAACAGGTTCAGCTATTCAAAAGGGTAGATTGACTCAAGGAGAGAATTTGATTGATTTACAGAGTTGTAGGGCAGGAGTCTATTTATTAAACACGGATAATTCTTCAATTCGAATAGTTATTCAATAAGATTGTGAATTGTTTTCTTGATTTTTCAAGTCAATTTTCTTGATAGATTTACTTAACTTCGTATCCTGAATTTTATAATAATAGAATAATGAGTCACGGAATAAAGCCAGGAGTAGCAACAGGAGATGATGTTCAAAAGATATTTGCATACGCAAAAGAAAAGGGATTTGCATTACCGGCAGTAAATGTAACAAACACAAGTACAGTCAATGCTGTTATGGAAGCTGCTGCTAAGCTTAATTCACCCGTGATTATCCAATTTTCAAATGGTGGCGCTCAGTTCTTCGCTGGAAAAGGATTGTCAAATGAAAATCATAGAGCTGGAATCGCTGGAGCTGTTTCAGGGGCAAAGCATGTTCATGCAATGGCTGAGTTGTATGGAGCAACTGTAATTCTTCATACAGATCATGCTGCAATGAAATTATTACCTTGGATAGATGGCTTATTAGATGCCTCTGAAAAGTTTTATAAAGAAACTGGAAAGTCACTGTATAGTTCTCACATGATTGATCTCTCTGAAGAACCATTAGAAGAGAATATTGGTATCTGTAAAAAATACCTAGAGCGAATGAGTAAAATCGGAATGACGCTTGAAATTGAATTAGGAATTACTGGAGGAGAAGAGGATGGTGTTGACAATACAGATGTTGATTCTTCTAAATTATATACACAACCAGACGAGGTAGCATATGCTTATGAAGAGTTGATGAAAATTAGTCCAAGGTTTACTATTGCGGCTTCATTTGGAAATGTACACGGTGTTTATAAGCCTGGAAATGTGCAGTTAACTCCAAAAATCTTATTGAATTCGCAAAATTTCATTCAACAGAAATACAATACTCCCAATAATCCTGTGGATTTTGTTTTTCACGGTGGATCTGGTTCAACCTTAGAAGAAATTAGAGAAGCTATAGGTTACGGGGTTATAAAAATGAATATTGATACTGACCTTCAGTTTGCATTTACGGAAGGTTCTAGAGATTACATCGAAGATAAATTAGAGTACTTAAGAACTCAAATCGGAAATCCTGATGGAGATGATTTGCCAAACAAAAAATACTATGATCCGCGCAAATGGATTAGAGATGGTGAGTTGACTTTTATCACACGTTTAGAGCGTTCGTTCGCTGATTTAAATAATGTAAATACGCTATAGTTAGATCCTTGATCTAAGAACTAAAATAATATTACATGAGTTGGTTTAAAAGAAGTAAAGAAGGGATTACAACTTCCACGAAAGAGAAGAAGGAAACTCCAGAAGGATTGTGGCAAAAGTGTTCCAATTGTAAAACAATTTTTGCAGCTGATGATTTAGCTAGAAATGCATATGTATGTGATCGTTGTAATCATCATGAAAGAATTGGTTCAGCTGAATATTTTCAAATTTTGTTTGATGAAGGAAAGTTCAAAGAGCTTAATAAAGATGTGAAATCCGGAGATCCATTAAAATTTAAGGATACGAAGAAATATACAGATCGCGTTAAAGCAACACAAAAGAAATCTGGTTTAACTGACGCAATTAGAACAGCAAAGGGGAAGTTAGATGGTGAGGATATTGTTATTGCTGCTATGGATTTTTCTTTTATTGGTGGTTCTATGGGATCTGTAATGGGAGAGAAAATTGCAAGGGCAATTGATGAAGCTATCAAGTCTAAGTGTCCATTTATGATTATTTCTAAATCGGGTGGAGCTAGAATGATGGAAGCCGGTCTTTCATTGATGCAAATGGCGAAGGTTTCTGGTAAACTAGGTCAATTGTCCGAAGCGAAACTTCCGTATATATCTTTCTTGACAGATCCAACTACGGGAGGAGTTACCGCTTCATTCGCTATGTTAGGTGATTTAAATATTGCGGAGCCAGATGCTCTTATTGCATTTGCAGGGCCCCGAGTTGTTAGAGAAACAATTGGCAGAGACCTGCCTGATGGATTTCAAAAATCAGAATTTGTATTGGAGCATGGTTTTTTAGATTACATCGTTGAAAGAACTGAATTAAAGGAAACGTTAGCGTTATCTTTAAAGTTGTTTAAATCTTAAATGAGTGATAGATGTGTTTTTTAAGCTAACTTGCAAATTGAAACTTCATATGTTGTAAAATAGAATTAAAATTCGTTCAAATGGAGTAATTTTCGATTTATAGTAAGTTTATTAAATAACATTATTATCTTTGCACCGTCGAAACACGACTACATAAAAATTATTTAAACAATATTGGAATGTATTTAGATACAGCAAAAAAACAAGAGATCTTCAAGAAACATGGTGGTTCTGAATCGAACACTGGATCTGCAGAAGGTCAAATCGCATTGTTCTCTTTTAGAATTGCTCATTTAACTGAGCATTTAAAAAAGAACCGTAAAGATTATGGTACACAAAGAGCTCTTCAATTATTAGTTGGTAAACGTAGAAGTTTATTGGATTATTTGAAAGCTAAAGATATCGAGAGATACCGTGCTATTGTTAAAGAATTAGGCTTACGTCGTTAATATTCTTTGAAATATAATATTGAGGGGCAGTCGAAAAATTTCGAGTGCCCCTTCTGTTTTATAAAGTGACGCTTACTTTGAAAGCGTAGAAGCCGTTAAGTAAATGGTTTCAAGTGAATTAAGTAAATAAATAAATATGAATATAGGAATAACAAAGTCCATCACTACAGGAGGTAAAGAAATCTCCATTGAGACTGGAAAGTTAGCGAAGCAAGCTGACGGGTCCGTAGTGTTACGAATGGGCGACACAATGATTTTAGCAACAGTGGTTGCTAATAAAGAAGCAAGAGATGGTGTAGATTTCCTGCCTCTTACAGTAGATTACAAAGAAAAATTCGCAGCTGATGGAAGAATCCCAGGTTCTTTCTTTAGAAGAGAGTCTCGTCCGTCGGAAAGAGAAATTCTTGTTATGCGTATCGTAGATAGAGCGTTAAGACCCTTATTTCCAGATGATTATCATGCTGAAGTACAAGTAATGATGCAATTAATCGCATATGACGGAGTAAACAGTCCTGATGCATTAGTTGGTTTCGCTGCTTCTACAGCAATTGCTTGTTCTGATATTCCGTTTAATGGCCCAATGTCGGAAGTAAGAGTTGGTCGTGTTGATGGTGAATGGATAATTAATCCAACGCTTGAGCAAATGGCTATTTCTCAGATTGATTGTATGATCGCCGGAACTATCGATAACATTGTTATGGTAGAAGGTGAGATGAATGAGATTTCGGAAGAGGAAATGGTTGAAATCATTAAAGTAGCTCACGAAGCAATTAAAGAACAGTGTCAATTCCAATTGGATTTAGCTGCTCAAATTCCAACTTCTTCACCGAAAAGAGAATACTGTCACGAAGATCATAACGATGAGTTCCGTGCTAGAGTAATGGATGCTTGTTATGAGAAGTGTAGAGATGTAGCAAAACAAGGTATAGCTTCTAAAGAGAAAAGAGCTGAGTTGTTTGGTGCTGTTAAGGAAGAATTTACTTCAAGTCTTTCGGAAGAAGAAACTGAAGAGTTAGGGAAATACGTTTCTGTATATTTTAAAGCAGCTATGAAGAAAGCTGTTCGAGATACAATGTTAAATGACAACATTCGTCTAGATGGTCGTAAGTTTGATGAAGTTCGTCCAATATGGGCGGAAGTTGATTACTTGCCAACTGCGCATGGATCATCTGTATTTACAAGAGGTGAAACTCAATCATTGACTACTTTAACATTAGGTGGTAAAATGGATGAGCAAATGATTGATGATGTTACTTTTAAAGGAACAACTAATTTCATGCTTCACTATAATTTCCCGCCATTCTCAACAGGTGAGGCTAGACCTATTAGAGGTACTTCGCGTCGTGAGGTTGGTCATGGTAATCTTGCTTTAAGGGCATTGAAACCAGTCCTTCCAGAGGATAATGCATACACGATTCGTTTAGTTTCTGAAATTTTAGAATCGAATGGCTCTTCTTCGATGGCAACTGTTTGTGCTGGTACATTGGCGCTTATGGATGGAGGTGTTCAAATTAAAGCTCCAGTTTCTGGTATCGCAATGGGATTAGTTGCTGAGGGTGGTAAATTTGCAGTTCTTTCTGATATCTTAGGTGATGAAGATCACTTAGGAGATATGGATTTTAAAATTACAGGTACTGCTGAAGGGATTACCGCATGTCAAATGGATATCAAAGTAGATGGTCTTCCTTATGAGGTGTTGATTCAAGCATTGAATCAAGCAAAAGAAGGGCGTTTACATATCTTGAATAAGATTATTGAAACAATTGCGGCTCCTAATCCAGATTTTAAACCACAAACTCCTCGTATAGAAGCATTTAATGTTCCTAATGATATGATTGGTGCTATTATCGGACCTGGTGGGAAAATTATCCAACAGTTACAAAAAGATACGAGCACTACAATTACAATTGAAGAGTTAGAAAATGGTGAAGGTCGCGTTCAAATTATGTCGAACAACGGTGATGACATGAACAATGCGGTTAAGGCTATTAAACAAATTGCATTCCCTCCTGTAGTAGAAGAAGGGGCTACGTATGAAGGAAAAATCAAGTCTTTACAGGCTTACGGAGTATTCGTTGAGATTTTACCGGGTACGGATGGTTTAATTCATATTTCTGAATTCTCACACGAACGTGTTGCTAAAATGGAAGACGTTTGTAAAGAAGGAGACGTGGTTAAGTTTAAAGTTGTTGGTAGAGATCCAAAGTCTAAAAAGTTCAAGCTTTCTAGAAAAGTTCTTCTTCCAAAACCAGAAGCGGAAAAATCTGCTGAATAAGCAAAATATTAACTATATTAAAGGGCTAATCGTGATTCGATTAGCCCTTTTTTATTTATAATTTCCGCTATGAAATCACTTTTTTTATTCGTTGTATTTTCTTTTGTCAGTTCAATTTTATTTTCACAAAAACTGAAAATTTCAATAGTTGATATTTATGAAACGCCTATTGAATCTGTTGATGTTTTGAATAGAGAGGAAGTTATAATAGGTAAGTCAGATAAAAACGGTCAAGTCATAATTGATATAGCAAAACACAATATTATTGGATTATCAAAGAAGGGCTATACAAATCGATGGTTCAAACTAGCATCGTTTGAAGGGGATGAGATATCGGTTACATTACAATATTACTATCAGGAATTAGATGCAGTAGATGTCGCCGAATCTAGGCCAGAAAGTGCACTAGATATAGATGCAGTAAATATTATCGATTATGTTCCTTTTAAGAATTCGCTTTTAACCTTAAAAAGTCATCGAGGAAAAAATTATATTGGAATAGATAGTTTAGGGAAAGAAGGCGCAAAGTTTGTTTTTGAACCCAATCGTCCTAAGCGCCTCTTTCAAGATTGCCTTGGTAATATTCATGTAGTATGCCCTGAAATGGTTTATCAAATTGCGATATTCAATAATGAACTTGTGATCATTGATCAAATCAAAAAAGACTTCTTTAATATACTTTTAGCTCCTTGTGTCGCTAAATTTGGTGATAAATATGTATTGAAAGCTTTATCACAAAACAATCAAGCTTATAGTTTATCGCTTTTCGATCGTCACTCGGATCCAAACACTTTCTATTATGAGGTGGATGAATTGAGTGCAGAGGTTGCTTCGGAAGAAGCAATTAAACTTGAATTCGCGGTAAGAGAGCAATTCTTTGATGATTCTCTCAATTTTCATGCATTAGATTTAAGAAACTATTTACGACAAGTGTACAATGGGGAGAACCCAGATGTAAATCTAGATTTCCTTCAAAGGTCTCTAATTAAACCCAATGGTTCTAAAACGAAGTGGACTGAGCGTTATGCTCAATATAAAACCTTGACTTATCCTATAAATGTGCGCTCGTTTCAAATTGGAAATGAAGTTGCGGTTGTTAATTATGAAGTAGATTCGTTACTTCTTTTTAATACTATAGGTAAGCAAATTTCTCAAGTTCCTTTTTCTGTAAGTGGCGATATCAAAGAAGTATGGCAGGATTTAGCCAATGACAATATTTACTTCTATACACGTTATAAAGGAAACCATTCTATATTTTATCTGAATGATGTGACAGGGGAAACAACTTTTCTGAAAAGTATGCGTGAACTCGGCTTGTCTAGAAAACATAAAATCTATGATGGCTATCTGTACTTCCTCGAAATTGACAATGGATATTATCGCATTCAAAGAGTTCGGTTACCAAATCATTAATTCATGAGGTTTGAATTAGACTTAAGTACAACTATGCTGGCGCTCGGGTCAATTTTATAGATATCATCTTCAAGCAATGATAACTTTCTATTTCCCTTCGTTATGACCGTCATTTTATATGATGAGTCTTGATGGATATGTTGTATCAAGCTAGAAACCTTATTTGATTTATCTACAATTCGAGATTTAATAAAATCGTTGTTCTCTGAAAAGACAATAATTGTTTTATTCTCTTCACGTTTTTGAAGTAAGTAATCAATTGTCTTACTCATCGCTACAATAGCTATGATCGAATATGCCGCAATCGTGTAGTTTCCGTAAGTTATAATTCCTAAGGCGATAACTACTACGTTTATGATTAACATCAATTGACTGAATTTCATTTTTACCTTTATAGAAATAATTCGAACTAGAATATCATTCCCACCAGTGGTAGCTCCTGCATACTTAACTATAGCAATGGCAAGACCAATAAGAATCCCGCCAAAGATTGATGAAACCAACACGTCTTCAACATAGATTTTCTCTTTCACTATAAGGCTAATTCCATCAAGAAGAAACGATACTGAAACCATTAAGAAACTGGTTTTTAATCCAATTTTTATCCCAAGCAGTTTAGTGCCCCAGATCAAAAGAGGAATGTTAATTAGTAGCGCTATCATACCTACCGAGATATCTATAACCTCATGTAAGATTATGCTTAGACCGAATATTCCGCCTGGTACGACATTAAATGGTACTATAAAAATTGCGTAAGAGATTGCTAGAAGTAATGCACCTATAAATATTAAGCTATAACTCTTTAGTTCTGCCTTAATCGCTTTTTTGTGACTTCGTTGTAATTGTAATCGTTTCATTATGTAAAAAAAAAGTCCCTTTGAAAATGTTCAAAGGGACTAGTTAAAATTTTGATTGTTTTATCTATTCTCCTTTGGGCAACGGAAATGCAAAGTACATCATCACTAAAGGTGATGCACAAAAAATGATCGTGTTATAATTAGTTGTCCTCATAATTGTTACTCAAAAAAAAACGCTCTACATAAAGCAGAGCGTTCAAAATATATATACGTTCTACTGTTAGCGGGTAGGGAAATTTCTAACTACTCTATTAAACATTAAACATGGATAATTCTTTATCATGGTGCAAAATTATGAAATAATTACATGCAATGAGTTAAAATTATTCTTTTTTTGAAAAAGTGATATGTGAATATTTGAATAGGGCAGTGGTAGTTAATTGGCTCGAATTATTTCTAACTTTACATTTGAATTGAAAACACTTACATCATGGCAAGTAAAAAGAATATTAAAAAGGACGTAAAACAAATGGTTTATGATATCATGGATGATTGCGACTTTATTGTAGTTTCAGGAGGAAAGGGTGCTGATAAGGCAGTTAAGCTTATGGATGACGCAGTGGAGTTTTACGAAACTATTGTTCCTAAAATCAATGCAGCAAAAAAAAAGGCAGATTTCAAATCTGTTAGAGCTGAAATCGAAGAGAAAGCTATCGGATTTGTTCAGGAGTTGAATAAAATGGGTTAATTAAAAATCTTATTTTAGGGCGTCTATCTTTTTGATAGACGCTTTTTTTTGCTTTAAACTTTGAATATGCCCAAACTTAATTTTAAACAAATAATTACATCAATAGGAATTATTTCTTTCATAGCAATGTTGCTTTTGACTCCGAAAGATGATTTAACTGTACAGACTTTTTGGTACGCTATTGCTTTAGCGGGGTTAATGGTCTTATTTTGGTTGTTTGAAGTAGTGCCGATATATGTAACTGCCTTGTTCCCTTTTGTAATGGGAATTCCCCTG
The DNA here is from genome assembly GCA_022447585.1 of Crocinitomicaceae bacterium. Lineage (GTDB taxonomy): Bacteria > Bacteroidota > Bacteroidia > Flavobacteriales_D > Crocinitomicaceae > UBA4466. Next base: position 152,786 of record JAKVAR010000009.1, read on the forward strand.
GGGGTATTAAAAGCTTCCGACTTAACTGCTGCATATGGTCATAAGTACATTTATCTGTTTTTAGGAGGATTTATCCTTTCTTTAGCCTTAGAGAAATGGAATGCGCACAAACAAATAGCTGAAGGGATTATAAGGTTGGTAGGAACTTCAAAGGCGAGAATATTGTTAGGCTTTTTATTGAGTACAGGATTGCTAAGTATGTGGATTTCAAATACGGCTACGTCGCTTATGATGCTTCCAATGGCTATGGCCGTTTTGGTAAACATTGAAAAAGATAAAAAGTCAAAGTTTTCAACATTTCTTTTGTTGTCCGTTGCTTATGGAGCAAGTATCGGAGGCATGGCAACTTTAGTGGGTTCTCCACCAAATATTTTGATGGCAGGTTTACTAGAAGATAAATTCGATATTTCAGTTAGTTTTTTAGATTGGATGAAAGTTGGATTACCCTTATCATTAATTATGATGACTGTCGTATTTTGCTTCTTCTATTTTTTATTGGGGCATGAAAGAAAAGAAGAACTAGATTCCGTGCAGGGGGATAAAAAGAAATGGACTAAGAATCAATTAAGAGTTGTTTTACTTTTTGTCGTAATGGTTTTACTTTGGTCGTTTCGAGGTCCGTTAACAAAGTATACAGGGATTACCTATACTGACGAAGGTGTTGCTGTTCTTGGTGCTATTTTACTTTTCTTTTTGCCAGGTTCAAAAAAGGGTGAAAAATTATTAGAATGGAAGGATACTTCAAAACTTCCTTGGGGAATCCTTATTTTATTTGGAGGAGGTATGGCTTTGGCTAAAATGCTTGAAATCAATGGTGTAATTGAACAGTTGACCTCTGTGTTTACGAATTATGTAAATGCACCTCTAGTGATATTGTTGGGTGTTTTAATCATCATTGCAATTTTTGGAACGGAAATTATGTCGAATATGGCATTAGTTTCAGTATTCATCCCTGTTGTTGCTGATTTTGCATTTGACACTGAATATTCAATACTTCAATTATGTATGCCTATAACGCTCGCTGCTAGCTGCGCATTTATGTTGCCTGTAGGAACTCCTCCCAATGCTATAGTCTTCGGCTCTGGACAATTGAAAATAAGTCAAATGGCAAAAACAGGATTCGTTTTGAATTTAATTGGTGTAATTGTCGTGGTACTTTTTTCTATGTTGGTATTAGGATAAACTAACAGTCAAAAATGTATCTTTGTTAAAATAAATTATATGAAAGTATTACTCTCACCAGCAAAGGCAATTGATATTACAAAGTCTCTAAATACTAAAGAATATTCTTCTCCTGTTTTTATGGATGAAGCGAAATCTTTAATCAGTAAGTTGAGTAAATTTTCAGCTAAGAAGATAGGAGAGATGATGCATTTGTCAAAGGAGTTATCTGATTTGAATCACCAACGTTATAAAGATTGGTCAACTGAAACGTGCAAGAATGACAGCAATGCTCCAGTATCGGCTGCTTTTAATGGAGAGGTTTATAGAGGATTGGACGCACCTTCCATGAATGAAGAGCAATTGAAAGTGGCACAGGATAAAATCAGAATTCTTTCAGGCGTTTATGGTGTTTTAAAACCAATGGATATCATCTATCCGTATCGATTAGAAATGGGTACTAAATGGGCTGTAACACCTGCAAAAAGTAATTTGTATAAGTTTTGGGGAAGTAAAATTGCGAAAGCATTGAATGATGAAAATGAGTCTGGGGTAACGATTAATTTAGCATCAACGGAGTATTTTAAAGCAGTAGATAAAAAGACTTTAAAAGGACGTGTTATTACTCCAACATTCAAAGAATTTAAAAACGGAGACTATAAAGTGATTATGGTTTTTGCCAAAAGAGCTAGAGGTTCAATGGCTAGATATATTGTAGACCACAATATATCCAATCCAGAAGATCTTAAAATGTTTGATACAGATGGTTATTCGTTTAATGCGAATATGTCTGAGGAAGATAACTGGGTGTTTACCAGGTAGAATTTACTTTACGGCAAATTCGAAATCATCATTCTTGTCAAGAATATCCCAAGTATGATCTGCTAAAAGCCTCACCGTTGCAATAAAGAGGAATGATTTTTTGGAGCGACCCCATTGATCTGGTGCAATTAAAGATAAAAGGAATGTACTGTCTTCTTTTTCATATAAATGATAAACATGATTAATGATTGGTTCGAATCGAATTTCGGCATCATAAATGATTTCTGAAATTCCTTTACGCGCATTCAACTTTTTGGCCTGTTCTGCTAATAATTGCATTTGTTCATAAATCTGACCTAATTGCATGTCAGTTTGATGCTCCATTGCAGCTAATGCACGCCCTTTCAGTTTACCCTGGTCTTCAGGTTTTACAACTGCAGACCCCAAATGATGACCATACTCTAACGTGTTTGGAGTCTCTGTGATTTTCTCTGGATCGATTGGGTTATTGAATTCTTTTGCCATACTATAAATATAAGGTTTATGCATTTTTTCTACAATAGAATTGGCAAGTTTGGAGCAAAAAAAAAGGGAAGTAAAATTTCCCCTTTTTTAATATTTAGTTCTGTCTAGTTTTTAACGCGTTCAACGTAAACCCCAGTTCTTGTATCAATTTTAATCGTCTCTCCGGTATCAATAAATAAAGGAACACGAACCTCAGCGCCTGTTGCGATAGTGGCTGGTTTCATCGTGTTTGTGGCAGTATCACCCTTAATTCCAGGTTCAGTATATGTAACCTCAGAAATCAAGTGCATTGGCAGCTCAAGTACAAGAGGCATTTCCTCTTCGGCATGAAATAATATGTTACAAACCATACTCTCCATCAAAAACTCTGGCTTATCAACCATTGTATTCGGAATGTTCACTTGTTCGTAATTCTTACTATTCATGAAGACATAAGAATCTCCTTCTTGGTATAAATACTGATACTCTCTATTTTCAATACGAACGATATCAATTTTATGACCAGCAGAGAAAGTGAAATCAAGCACTTTTCCTGTTTCAATTTGTCTCATTTTTGTTCTTACAAAAGCAGGGCCTTTTCCTGGTTTTACGTGTTGAAATTCGATGATCTGAACTAATTTATCATTATGCTTAATGCATAGTCCGTTTTTTATGTCCGATGTATTTGCCATTTTTTCTGTTTTTGTTGTGGCCGAATATAAGCAATTTTATTTATTGAATCCTTTCAAATGGGCTTTAATAATGGCATCTTTGTGATATGAATTGGGATGATTTTTTGAATTATGAGATTTTTGAATTAGGAACGTTTAAGTTACTAATGGGAAATCTTTTGGTTGGAATTATTGTATGTATCGGCACTTGGCTTCTGGTAACTATGCTGAGAAGAGCGATTATGAAACCACGTTTTATAATTGATAAAATTGAAAGTAAAAGAAGGATGTCCATCTTTCTAATCACGAAATATTTCATTTGGGTAATTGGTTTTGCTGTAATTTTAGAAGTTATCGGGGTTGATTTAACGGTCTTTCTTTTTGGCTCAACAGCCTTACTAGTTGGGTTAGGACTTGGTCTTCAGAATATATTCAAAGATTTAATTTCAGGTTTGTTTCTCTTATTTGAAGGTACAATTAAACTAGGGGATTTAATTGAAGTTGATGGAGAAGTTGGAAAGGTGATGGAGATTAATTTAAGAAGTTCTCAAGTATTAACTAGAGAAGATGTTGTGATTATTATTCCTAATTCTCGATTTGTTATAGAAAAAGTCATCAATTGGTCTCATAACGATGATTTCGTTCGTTTCAGTGTCAATGTCAATGTAGCCTATGGTTCTGATGTCGAAAAAGTTTTCTCATGCCTCGAGCAAGCAATGAAACAGAATAAGGCTATTTCTAAAAAGCCTAAGCCATTTGTTCGTTTTACGGAATTTGGTGAGTCTTCTCTGCAATTCGAAATGGTTTTTTGGTCTAAACAAACTTTCTTAATTGAAAATGTAAAATCTGACCTTAGAAGAGATGTTTACAAAAGACTCTCAGATAATGGCTTGAATATACCGTTCCCGCAGAGAGATGTTAATATTAAAGGGATGGAGCATATGGTTGGCTTCAAAGCTAAAGAGAGTTCAAGTTAGTATAACTTTAAATTATTCAATTTTTTTTCGTTCTATAGATTAATTACTTTAAATTCGTAGAACAATGCCACCAATAATAGTTGGTCACCGCATTTACTTCGAAAGAGGGCCCCATGCGGATACAATGAAGCTTAAAATTTTGTATTCAGGAGAGACTCAGAGGTAGTATGTCAGGCCGTAACGCTTTGCGTTGAGGGAAACTTCACAACGGAACACAGATCACTTCAGCAATCCTAATCTTGTTATCTGAGGCTTCAGTTAACTCCCCGCATGGGTTTTTTACACAATTCAAGGATTTAGTTCTTCGCTTCGTATACTTCCCTCGCTTAGAAAATTTGTTCATACCTTTAAATTTGATGAATTAATAATTATTAATCATTCTTTTAGGACGAACGTTTGATATTTCAAATATTTGAAACGGAAAGTTTAGTAATGCTATAAATCAACATTTGACTAGTGCGTTGATGGGAGTATATCAACAAATTTACGCATGAAAACAATTGGATATAAAAAAAGAAGAAACGGAAAATACGAATAAATGGATTTTATATCATTTAATAGCAGAGAATCATACTTTAATAATGCTTATAATAATTCCTCAATTATTTTATCCATAGTATAACCTTCGGCCTCAGCTCGGTAGTTTCGAACTAGCCTATGACGTAATATAGGTTTTGCTACTGCTTTGACATCTTCAATGTCTGGAGAATATTTACCATGCAATGCAGCATGACACTTAGCGCCAATGATTAAATTTTGAGAGGCTCTTGGCCCAGCACCCCAAGTGATGAAGTCCTTGGTTAATTTTGGTGCCGAATCGTCATTGATTCTAGTTTTACCAACTAAACGCACAGCATACTCTAATACATTATCTGCAACTGGTATTCTGCGTATTAGCTCTTGATATTTTATAATTGAATCAGCGTTTAACATTTGGTTCAGCTGAACTTTAGTATCGGCTGTAGTCGCTTTAACAATGGCTAATTCCTCTTCGAATTTCGGGTAGTCAACCCAAATATTAAACATGAATCTATCTAGTTGCGCTTCAGGAAGAGGGTATGTACCTTCCTGCTCAATTGGATTCTGAGTAGCCAAAACAAAGAAGGGCTTTGGTAAAGAGTAGGTAGTACCTGCAGCTGTAACACTTTTTTCTTGCATGGCTTCCAAAAGCGCGGCTTGCGTTTTAGGTGGAGTTCTGTTGATCTCGTCAGCTAAAATTATATTTGAAAATAACGGTCCTTTTAAGAATTTGAATGTTTTGTTCTCATCTAAAATTTCAGAACCAATAATATCTGAAGGCATTAAATCAGGTGTAAACTGGACACGATTAAAGCTAAGTCCTAAACAATCTGATATCGTATTAACCAATAATGTTTTTGCAAGGCCTGGCACTCCAACTAATAAGCAGTGTCCCCTTGAAAAAATAGAGATTAGTACTTGATCTACAACTTCTTCTTGACCTACAATAACTTTATGTATTTCAGTCTTTAATTTGTGATAATCCGATACTAATTGATCTAATTCAACTTTGTCTGACATGCGGGTAAATTTATTTAGACAATAAATATAATGTTATTGAGGTAACCAATCATTTTTGAATTCACAATTTTTGAAATCTTCATCAATTCTAATATATGCATTAAAGATTTTGGAGTTGATCCAGGTGTTCATCGATTTTTGTTGTTTATCACTTTCAGCAGCTCTTTTAATTAACGCATAATCATCTTTTAAGTTTGCTCTGTGAGGTGCAGTTCTATCCATTAATCTAACTATTCTAACACCTTGCTTACGCTCAAACATGTTAGAATATAGGTTTGGTTGAGAAATATCGCCTTTTTCCATACGGTCAGTTAACAAATAAATTTGTTGATCCACTTGATTTAAATCCTCCATATCCCAAGTCTGTTCACCAGTAATAGGATTTGTAATGATACCTTTGTTTTGAACTGTTGTTTCATCGTTAGAATACAATTTGACAGCTTCTTCCCATGTGATTTCATTTGCTTTCAATCGGTTGTAGCATGAATCAAGTTTTAATGCAGAGGCTTCAAGCGCATTATTAGCAAACTCAGGGATAATTAAGATGTGTTTACACGTATAATCGTCTCCTTTTCTTTCCGTTAACTTTACAATATGATAACCGTAATCAGATTCGAATACTTCTGAAATTTCTCCTGGTTCTAAGTTAAATACAGCGGCCTCAAATTGAGGGACCATCATTCCTCTTGTTGCTTCAATTTTACCACCCTCTCGAGCAGAACCTGGATCCATCGAGTGAATTCTGGCTTGTGTTGAGAAAGATTTGCCGCTTTCTAGGATTCCATTTCTAATGTCATTTAGTTCATCAAATGCACGTTTTTTGTCATCAGGAGTAATTTCAGGATAGTACACAATTTGCTGAAAACTTAGTTGAGCATTGATTAGTGGGATACTATCAACCGGAATAGTTTTGTAAAATTTGTCAACCTCTCTAGGAGTAACTGTAATATCTGATGAGAGTTGTCTTTCCATTTCTTTAGCCAATAGCTGGTCTCTAATAATTGGTCGGAATTCTTTTTTAATTTGAGTCACTGATTTTCCATAAAACTCTTCCATTTGCTGCCGTCCACCAATTTGATTTTCAATAACACGGATCCTATTTTCCATTTCAGCATCAACTTGAGCGTCTGGCATTTCAATACTATCTAGTTTTGCTTGGTTAAGCAATAGGTATTGGAACATGATTTCTTCTAAAATTTGACAATCAATTTCAGGTGATATCTCCATGCCAGCTTGAATAGCTTGTAGTTTTTGAGCTTGAATTTCGGAAAGAAGGATAACGTTGTCTCCAACTTGAGCCACAACTTTATCAATCGTAGTGCCTTGTCCGAATGATAAGTTTGTTATCAGTACAGTAATGCTAATCGCTAATAATAATCTCATGTTTCTTTTTTATTCTTTGAATCAACTTTGATTCATTTTTTTCTTTCAATTCTTGTAATCTATTCGATACTATTCTACTTCTAATCTCGTTGGATAAGAAATCTACCGGAGGAGCCTCATCCTTTAATTTGTAATCAATAATATTCAGAAAGTAAGTGAATTTATCATCTGAGAAATATGTCTTTGTTCTATTAAGAACGATATTATCGATGTTAAATTTTCCTACTGGAATATCCTTTGTTAGTTCTTCAAAATAGATCCAAGTTGAATCATTGAAATAATAATTTTCAGCGTAAAGTTTGGCATAAGAATTCAGTTCTGTAAGGTCTTTATCATTTTTTAACAGGTAATTCTTTTGAACTTCGTTCTCTTTAAAGTCAATTTCTACAGGAATTTTAAGGTAAAGTGCTTTTACAATATAGTCGTGTAAAATGAACTCATCCTTATGAGAATCATAATAGCTATTGATTTCAGGCTGTTTAACTATCGTATCCAATGATTTTTTCAGCTCTATTTCCTCTAGGTAATATTTCGCTAGGTCACCAGAGAAGGCATTACTTCTTAATGAGATTAATTGCCAGGTTTCAGGGAATTCAGTTTTTATTTCCGCTTTGAAAATCTCTTGGTCAATCCATTCTGCTATAAACGCACTTGTTGTAATGCTATCATCCGGGTCTAGTCCCAAATGAGACATTATGAGAAAAGCATCGTTTTCTGTCAACTCTGAATCGTTCACAGAAGCAATTACCTTATTATTTGAGCTACAGCTTTGAAGTAGAACAAAACAAAACAGGCCGGCAATAATGCCAGCCTGTTGAATGTATTTGTTTCGATTATTTACCAATGGAATATAATTCATCTTCGTTAACAGAGATTGCATGTTTCTTGTTTAATTCTGCAAGCCAATTTTTTTCTAAGAAATTTTGGTAGTCCGATGTAATCGCTCCTTTAGCTTCAGCAAATTCTTTCTGGGATGGTACAAGTTTTTCTTTAACTACTATAACATAGAATTTCCCATCATCTTCAAATGTATTATTTAAACCCTTTTTAAAATCTTTACCTTTTAGGTACGCGGTTTTATTCAAATCAAATTTTCCGTTTCTGTGACGTATGTTTAATTCGGAATTATCATTGATTTTTTGAACAATTTCAACTGGTTTTAGTGTGTCCAATTTTGCAAGTTGAGCAGCTTTATCTGCAGATTCTTTCGAGTAACATTCATAAATATCAGCATCAATTCTATCTCCCCACATATAGTTCGACTTGTTTCGCTCATAGAACGTTTTAAGTCCTGTAGTATCTTTCATAGCTTTATTCCATACTTTATCCGACATAATCTCGTATAACAAGATGCCATCATGGTACTCTGTAATAAGCGCTTTGAAGGCCGGGTATTTATCAGCTAATTTCGATTCTTCGTAATCTAAAATAGCTTCTTTTTCCCAGCTCTTATATTGAGCATCAACCATCATTTGAGTATTTTCAGTGCGAGCACCTCTGTAATTAGATTTCAAAAATTGAGCAAACGCTTGTTGACGGAATTTTTTATTATCCATCTCGAACATCACTTTATCCTTAGTTAGAGAGGCTGGATCGAATAGTCCTTTGTAATAAGTAGAATCTAAATTCTCATAGAACCATTTAATACTTTTTTTACTTTTGTTTTTATAATTATACTCAGATTTAAGCTTCGCGACAAAAGAGTTTTGTGTAGTTTTTGATCTTTCGTCTTTTGCAACTTTACTTTCTAAACCAGGTTTCATTGTTTCAAAAGAAGCAACATCTGTCCATTTTAACCTTTTTACGATGTGAAAACCGTAATTAGTGCGAATAGGAGCAGAGTAGTCACCGTCATTTTTTAAAGCAAACGCTGCATCCTCAAATTCAGTAACCATTCGCGTAGTTGTTCCCGTTCCAAAAGCAGGCAGTACACCTTTCTTTTTACTTGATGACGGATCATCTGAATATTTAGCAACTAATGCCTCAAAGTTTTCACCCTTTTCTAAAAGAGCATATATTTCATCAATTTTCGCTTGAGCTGCTTCAATGTCCTTAACCTCTGCGCCTTTACTAATAGCGACCATGATATGTGCCGTCTCAATTGTTCCTCTAGCGGCACGTTTTTCTGTTACTTTTAAAATATGGTAACCAAAACGAGTTCTAAACGGAGCTGAAATATCTCCAACTTCTGTAGTATAGGCTTTTTCTTCAAAAGGATAAACCATTTGAAATGCTGTAAAGAATCCAAGATCTCCTTTGTTCGAAGCCGCAGATGGGTCTTCAGAACCACCTTTACCTTTGGCTACATCTCCAAAATCTTCACCTCCGTCAATTCTCTTTTTGAGAGCCATTATCTTATTGTAGGCTTTTAATGTGTCCATCGGAACAGCATTGGGAGCAACTTTAATTAAGATGTGTGATGCACGTACTTCTTCTTTAGTTCTATTATATGCCTCTTTGATAATAGATTCATTTTTTGCAGAATCAACTAAATACGGCAAAGCTAATTGCTTTTGATAACCATTAAGTTCTTTTACCAATTTCGGAATCGTGTCATAACCTAGTGCTTCTGCTTCGGCAACTTTAAGTTTAAATTTTTTGAAAAGCTCCATGTACTCATCTAAAGAGGCTTTATCATACTTTGGGTCGTTATTGTTCTTCAGATAAATTTGAAGAAATTCAGACTTAGTTATGTCGTTGTTATTAATTGTCATGATCACTGGATCTTGACCAAAAGCGTTTATACCGATTATTAAAGAAAAGGCAAATAACAATAATTTATTCATGATTTTATTTTTTAACGATACCAAATATACTTATTCTATCGATTCAGATAGTGAACGAACTATTTAATACTATAGTTTGGTGCTTCACGAGTAATTGTTACATCATGAGGATGGCTCTCTAAGAAACCTGCACTTGTTATCCTAACAAAATTTGATCCTTTTAGTTTGTTGATGCTATCGGCACCACAATATCCCATACCTGACCTAAGTCCTCCTATAATTTGATACATCACCTCATTTAGTTTTCCTTTGAAAGGCACTCTACCGGAAATCCCTTCAGGAACTAATTTCTTCACATCATCTTCCGCAGCTTGAAAATAACGGTCTTTAGAGCCTTTCTGCATAGCTTCCAAAGAACCCATTCCCCGATACGTTTTAAATTTCCTTCCTTGGTAAATAATTGTTTCCCCAGGGGATTCTTCAACTCCAGCAAACATAGAGCCAACCATTACTGCATCTGCACCAGCCGCAATCGCTTTAACAATATCTCCAGTATATCTTATTCCACCATCTGCAATTACTGGAACACCAGTTCCTTCAAGCGCTAATGCAACATCATTAACAGCGGTTAATTGTGGTACACCAACTCCAGCTATTACTCTGGTTGTGCAAATCGACCCCGGTCCAATACCAACTTTAACTGCATCAGCTCCAGCTTCAACTAAAAACTTCGCAGCTTCAGGCGTTGCAATATTTCCAGCGATAACATCTAAGTCAGGAAAAGCTGTTTTTACCTCCTTTAATTTGTCTCCAAAAGTTTTCGTGTGTCCATGGGCAGTATCAATTACAATGGCGTCAACTCCAGCATCAACTAGTGCTGTAACTCTTTCAATTGTGTCATGTGTAACCCCCACAGCAGCAGCAACTCTTAATCTACCAAAAGTATCTTTACAAGAATTCGGATGCTCCTTTACTTTTATAATATCTCTGAACGTAATTAATCCAATCAATTTATTATTTGCATCAACTACAGGTAATTTTTCAATCTTATTTGCCTGAAGAATTTGCTCAGCAGTCACCAAGTCTGTATTTTCTGAAGTTGTTATCAAATTATTTGATGTCATTACTTCTAGAATAGGACGATTATGGTTTTTCTCAAAACGTAAATCTCTATTCGTAACAATTCCTAATAATGTTCGGTCTTTATCAACAACAGGAATTCCTCCAATACTATTTTCTCTCATCAAATTTAAAGCATCAAGCACAATTGAAGATTGAGAAATGGTAACTGGGTCTAGAATCATTCCACTTTCAGAACGTTTTACTTTTCTAACTTCCATCGCTTGAGCTTCAATCGTCATATTCTTGTGAACAACACCAATGCCACCTTGTTGTGCTATAGCAATGGCTAAATTTGCTTCAGTCACAGTATCCATTGCCGCAGAGACAATAGGTGTATTTAAAGAAATGTTTCGAGTTACTTTACTTTTTAGAGTTACTTCATTCGGAAGAACATCAGAAAAAGCAGGAGTTAATAGAACGTCATCATAAGTTAGACCTTCTTTAATTTCATTTAGATTTGAAAGAGACATATGCGAACCTATTTTTTAATAAATAAATTCTTGCAAAAGTAAGTATAATATATGATTTAATAAAGCAAAAAGATAATTAGAAAAATGTTAAAGAATTGCAAATTATATGTTTGGATTCATTATATTCATTAATCTTGTTTTATTATTTCACTTTGAATCTATGAAAGTCTTTGTAAGCCTTATTTTATATTGCTTTGTTTTTATGTCTTTTGGACAAGAAAAGAGAACAACTGAATTGGATTCTAATTTGATTCAATTATCAGGTGTTGTGATATCTGAAGAATCACTTGAGCCATTGCCGTACACGACAATTTACGATAAGACTCAAAATAGAGGTGTGATTGCCGATTATTATGGTTTTTTCTCAATGGTGGCTTTGCCTGGTGATACATTACTTTTTTCATTTTATGGTCATAAAACATCTTCATACATTGTTCCTGATTCATTGGATGATAATCGATATTCAATGATTCATATGATTCAAAAGGATACGTTGAATTTACCTGAAGTTGATGTTTACCCTTGGCCTTCACGGGAAGACTTTGCTAGAGCTTTTATCGAAATGGAACCATATGACGATGCTTTAAGAAGAGCCCAACAGCAATTATCCGGCGAGAGCTTGGCTTTTGTTGCTGCTAGGCTAGAAGGAGATGCTTCGCTAAGTTATACTGCATCAAGAAACGCGTACAATACAAAGTTATATACCAATGGTCAATTGCCAGGTAATAATTTACTAAACCCATATGCCTGGTCTAAGCTAATAAAGGACTGGAAGGAAGGCAAGCTCAGTCGACAATAGACTATTTATATCTGGGATAACTCAAGAAATATTTCTCAACTGGTGTTGAAAGGGCTGATATATTTAGGTTGTCTGAGGCTTTCGCTAAATCCATGATTTCTCCCTTCTTCATTAATAGTCTAATATTTTCTTTGTCTTCATTGTAAGCATTATTCCTTAATGAATCAGCATAGACGAATCGGCCAATTTCTTCCTTCGAAATTCCTAGCATTGATGTCACGCTATTTTTAATTTCAGTAATTTTTTCCGATTCGAATGGGGTTTTAGAAACTTCAATTTTAAATAAGTCACGATTAATAAGGCGCGTTGATAGTTCAGATAATACCTTGTCGTTTGAATGTTGCCAAACTTTAATTGCACCAAGAATATCAAAATCATCTAGTCTTGAAAATTGCGCTAAAACATCCGGATTATTCTTGAAATCATCGCTACTGATATTTTGTTCCATAAAGAACAATAAGGCTGGGCTTCCGAAGAGAAGATGCCCTGATTGAACTAGTTCTTTAGCTCTTCTTAAGACATGGATTAACATGAACTCAGCGGCAACAACTGTTTTGTGCAGGTATACTTGCCAGTACATTACCCGTCGTGCAACAATAAATTTTTCAATCGAATAGATTCCCTTTTCCTCGAGCACCAAGTTACCATCAACAATATCAATCATATCAATAATACGATCAGAACCAATTTTTCCTTCGCTAACTCCTGTATAGAAGCTATCTCTATTTAGGTAATCCATCCTGTCCATATCTAACTGGCTAGAAACCAATTGATAAAGGAATTTTTTATGGTGTTCATTTCTAAAGACTCTAAGTGCAAGATCTAATTTTCCGTTGAACTCTTGGCTCAGTCTTTCCATGAAATATTCTGAAATGTCTTCATGACTTACACCGCAAACAATATCATGTTCTAGAGCGTGACTAAATGGACCATGACCTATATCGTGAAGTAAGATTGCTAGTAGCACCGCTTTTTCTTCCTCATCAGTAATTTCATGCCCCTTTCTACGAATGGTAGCTACGGCTTTAGTCATCAGGTGCATTGCGCCCAAAACATGATGAAATCTTGTGTGTAAAGCGCCAGGGTAAACAAGGTGAGTTAAACCCAATTGTTTGATTCTGCGTAACCTTTGAAAATAAGGGTGTTCAATGACGTCAAAGATAATCTCATGCGGAATTGAAATAAAACCGTAAACTGGGTCGTTAAAGATTTTCTTTTTGTTGTTAATTGTGTTGACTTTCGATTGCAATTGCATACTTTTAAAACGATTTGTAAAATTAATAAAATATTGAGCACATGCAGATAAGAATCCTTTGGGCAGATGATGAAATTGACCTTTTAAAACCACATATTTTATTTTTAGAGTCAAAGGGTTACGAAGTTGTACCTGTAAACAATGGTGCTTCGGCAGTGGATTTAAGTGATGAGCAAGGTTTCGATATCATTTTCTTAGATGAAAATATGCCTGGGATTACGGGGTTAGAGGCTTTAACTAGAATTAAGAAGACAAAACCTCATGTTCCAGTGGTAATGATTACAAAGAGTGAGGAAGAGTATATTATGGAGGAGGCAATCGGAAGTAATATTGCTGATTATCTTATTAAACCTGTAAATCCGAATCAAATATTACTTTCAATTAAGAAGAATCTGGATTCAAATAAACTAGTTTCTCAAAAAACTAACTCTAACTATCAACAACAGTTTCGTGAACTTGGTATGCAGTTGAATAGTCGATTAAATTTAGAAGAATGGTCGGAGGTATATAAGAGTTTGGTTTATTGGGAGCTAAAGTTAGCTGAGATTGAAGATAATGGAATGCAAGAAATTCTTAACATGCAGAAGAAGGAGGCAAATACGCAGTTCTGTAAGTTTGTTGAAGACAATTATTTGGATTGGTTGAATGGAGTAGAAGAAGGACCTCAAATGATTCATACGCTTTTTAAAGATAAAATCAATCCAAAATTAGATGAGGGAAGCGTTTTCGTTTTAGTTATTGATAACTTAAGGTATGACCAATGGAAAGTATTAAGTCCAATTTTTAATAGATACTTCAACATAAAAGAGGAAGAGGTTGTTTATTCAATTTTACCTACAGCAACGCAGTATGCCCGTAATGCATTTTTTGCCGGGTTAATGCCATCAGAAATTGCTAAAAAGTATCCGAATTTATGGAAAGGTGAAGAGGATGAAGGAGGAAAGAATATGCATGAAGCAGAATTCCTTGAATCTAATTTGAAAAGATTAGGTAGAAATGTGAAATGGTCTTACAATAAAATCACAAATCTAAATGCAGGAAAAAAGTTGGTGGACAACTTTAATCAATTGTTAGGTAATGATTTAAATGCGATTGTCTATAATTTTGTTGATATGCTGTCGCACGCAAGAACTGAGATGGAGGTAATAAGAGAATTGGCTGATGATGAACAAGCTTATAGATCATTGACTCTATCTTGGTTTGAGCATTCCCCTTTGCATGATATTGTTAAAAAGATCGCTGAATCAGGTAAGAAATTGATTATTACAACAGATCATGGAACGGTACGCGTAACGAACCCTGTTAAAATTGTAGGTGAAAGAAGTACAAATACTAATTTAAGATACAAAACTGGAAGAAACCTTTCGTATAAAGAGAAAGATGTATTTCAAGTAAATAATCCTCAAGATGCCTATTTGCCAAAGTCTAGTATATCATCGGAATTTGTCTTTACAACAGACCAAGATTTCTTCGTTTATCCGAATAATTATAATCATTTTGTCAAATATTACAATAACACTTTTCAACATGGTGGACTTTCTTTAGAAGAAATGCTTATTCCATACGTTGAATTAGAGCCTAAATAAATGGAAATTAGAATTCATTCGATAGAGGATTTACCAAGAGCGTCAAAGGAATTTATTGATGCTGTTGGACATCGTAAAGTTTTTGCTTTTAGTGCTGAAATGGGGGCTGGAAAAACAACATTTATATCAGCTGTATTGAATGCGATGGGGGTTGATGAAATTGAAGGTTCTCCAACTTATTCATTGGTTAATGTTTATGATAGTCAGATGTTTGGGAGGATTAATCATTTTGATTTGTATCGAATCAGGGAGGAAGAAGAAGCGTTAGATATTGGAATAGAAGAAATGCTGTATTCCGATGATATCTGTTTTATAGAATGGCCTGAAAAAATTGATAATCTTTTACCGGATAACGTGATTTGGTCGTATATTCGTGTTAATGAAGATTCTTCACGAACACTAACTATAGAATTATGATTACTGATCCTGAGATTTTAAAGCACCTAATGCAACAAGGGAGTCTACTTCCGAAAGAAGAAATGCTAGAAGTAGCAAGGAAAAAAGGTAGCTTGTTTATTGGGATTCCAAAGGAGACATCCTTTCAGGAAAGGCGCGTGGCACTGGTGCCAGAAACCGTTTCAGTTTTAGTAGCAAATGGTCATAGAGTTAAAATTGAAACTAAGAGCGGGCAAGGATCGAATTTTTCTGATTCCGATTATAGTGAAGCCGGAGCTGAAATATGCTATGATAAAAAAGAAATTTTCTCTTGTGATTTAATTTTCAAAGTAGCTCCTCCTTCAGAAGACGAAGTTGAAATGATGCCTGGAAATCAAACTTTAATTTCTGCATTGCAAATATCAATTCAACCCAAAGTAATTCTTCAAAAGCTAATGGAGAAAAAGATAACTGCAATTGCTTGGGATTATATCCGAGATGATAGCGGTGTTTTTCCTGTGGTCCGAACGATGGGCGAGATTGCTGGTACAACATCTATGTTGGTTGCAGGAGAGTTATTGTCATCTTTTAATAAAGGTAAAGGTATTATGCTTGGTGGAATCGCTGGTGTACAACCTACGGAAGTTGTTGTTATTGGAGCTGGAACAGTTGGTGAGTATGCAACTAAAGCAGCTCTAGGATTGGGAGCATCTGTGAAAGTATTTGATAATTCTTTGTCAAAATTAAGGAGACTTCAAACAGATTTGGGAACTAGAGTTTTTACATCTGTAATTCAGCCGAAAGTACTGGCGAAATCTCTGATGAGAGCTGATGTTGTTATAGGTGCATTACGTGCTCCTTTAGGACGCACTCCCTGTGTTGTGACCGAAGAAATGATTCAAAATATGAAGTCAGGTTCTGTAGTTGTTGATGTGAGTATTGATCAAGGTGGATGTTTTGAAACTTCAAAAGTTACTACTCATGATGCTCCAACATTTGAAGAGCATGAAGTAATACATTATTGTGTACCGAATATTGCCTCAAGGGTTTCTAGGACAGCGTCATTCGCACTTTCAAATATTTTTTCGCCTATTCTTGTAGATATGGGAGATAAGGGAGGTTGTAAAGATTTGATTGCTCGTGATATCGGATTCCGTAGTGGCGTTTATATATACAAAGGCGTATTAACAAGTGAGGTTCTAGGGAAGGTGTTCGACCTTCGTTATAAAGACATTGAGCTTCTTCTTATAGGTATGAAATAAGTGATTGAAGCGTTAAATCTGCCAAAGGCTAACCTTCGTTTAAAGAAGGTTCAAGGCGTGGTTCATGTTTGGTGTATTATTCGAAAGAAAAATTTGGTTTGTACTCCGGAAGAATGGGTGCGTCAACATTTTATACATTTTTTGATTAACGACAGACAAATTCCAATTGGATTGATTGCTTCTGAATATCCGTTAGATTATAATGGAAGGTTGAAAAGGGCAGACATTGTTGTTTTTAATAAATCTCAAAAACCTGTATTAATAGTGGAGTGCAAAGCACCAAAGATTAGCTTAGATGAAAAAACACTATTTCAAATTGCGCAATATAATTTTAATTTGGATGTAGATTACTTATGTTTAACGAATGGGTTAGACCACGCCTATTCTCAAATTGACAAGGAGAAAGGAAGTCTTCGTTACTTAAAAGAGATTCCTAGTGATATAACTGATTAATTATTAAGAAAATAAGTGATAGATAATATTAGAATTCCTAATTCTAGTCCAGTTATTACTTTCGCAATCGACTTTGTGATTTTGATTTCTTCCTTAATTTCTTGTTGCTTGTATTTATGCATTTCAAAAATACTTTTAATAGAATTTAAAATTTCGCTTAGAAACTCTTCTTCATTCTTCGAAATATAATCCACAGCTCCATTCAATAAAAGCTCAACACTTTTAGATTTATCATTTTGACCAGAAAGCATAATTACGCTGGCGTCTTTTTTAAGTTTTTTTAGGGCAAAATCTCCATTTTTATTTTTCTTATTTTTCAAACTTAGGTTGTAATCTAGAACTACGATACTAGGTTTTATAGCACTTATTTCTTCTTTAGCAGATTCATATGAATCGAATTGAATAATATTTACGTCAAATTCATTTTTAATACTATAGGAGAGTAGCTCTCGAGTAATTTCGCTGTCATCAATAATACATATTGTCGGTTTCATAACTGTTATTTTAATAATACATTCGTTTCTCTTATTCGTTGAATTGATATTTTTAATTTATCTATTTTGTTTTTTGAGTTTAAGGTGTATTTAGAGTGAATGAATATGTAGGTTGCAATACCAGAAACAAGATTGATTGAAAGGCCTGTTAGGAGTGAAATTTTTGATGATATGGATATAATTATTAATAGATTAATTATAGTAATTGAACAACATGTTAGTGTAGCTTTTATATGATTATTGTTAAGCTTTATTAGTAGATGATGATAGTGGTTTTTATCAGCTTCAAAAGGAGACTTTCCTTTCAATATTCGAAGAGTAAACAGCCTTATCATATCTCCAACTGGAATTAATAATATAGAAAGGGAAATAAGGCTATGTTTAACATTGTTGAAATTGAATAGTTCAATAAAGAAAATAGATATTAATAGACCTAAGCATAATGAACCAGTATCGCCTAAAAATATCCTTGCTGGCTTTAAATTGAAAAATAAAAAACCTACTAAAGCACTTACGATCATTAATGAAATGATTGTAAATTCCATTTTCCCTTGTATCCAAAAAATAATTGCAAATACAATAAATGCAATAATAGACAAGCTACTTGCAAGGCCGTTGATTCCATCTATTAAATTGTAAGCATTTGTCAATGCCACAATGAATAATACTGAAATGACAATTGATATTAATACCGGTATTTCGTTTATACCAAATATTTCATGTAGGTTTTTAAAATGAAATCCGTTAGAACATAGTAGGCCTGCTAAAGTGAATTGAACTAGAAATTTTATTTTAAAATTTAGATTGTATTTATCGTCCAAATATCCTACAAGAGCTATAACTAGCGCAGATAAACAAGCCACTGAGATCTTGTTTAAACCGGCAAAGGAGAGTGTGCCAATTATTAATATCGGGATAAATATAAGTCCGCCGATAGAAGCAGTTGGTAAATTATGAGATGACCGATAATTTGGTTTTTGCATTACAGAATTCAATTCGGCAAAATGTATGATTTTTGGAATCAGAATTATTGTGCTCAGGAAAGTCACAATAATTATTATTGATATATCTATGAGCGTGGAGTTAATCATGATTTTGATAGTATTTAATAGGGTTAATTAAATGAGGCCTACCGTCTTTGTGTAAACGAACTTTAGATGATAGGTTATGATCTCTATAAACTTGTCGTTTCGTAATACGTTGCTCAAATACCTCTATATATTTTGAACAAATAATTTTCCATTTATACCGTCTTTCTGCTATCTCTTTCATCGCCTCTCTATTCTGTTTAAGGCAAATCATTGTTTGTGTTGATAATAACGCATTGAGTTCTTCAATGGATTTAAAGTATACTGCTTTGTTTTCCGTTGTTGATCTATTAAATGAACAATCAAAACTAAAGACAGGTAGCTCCAAAAACATAGCTTCAACTAATGAGGGATTAGTTCCTCCTGCAGAGTGTCCATGAACATAAAGCTCAGCATTAGATCTTAATACGTCCAATTCCTCCTGATCGTATATGGCATCAATAAGTTTGATTTTTGGTTGATTACTATATTGAACTTTAATTTTTCTAGCATATTCTGAATGCTTCCAATTACCAATTAGAACAATTGGTATATGAGATGATTTGAATGCCTCTAAGATCATTTCTATTTTATTTTCTGGTACAATCCTAGCAACTTTAATTGCATAGGGATAATACAAAAAGGGATACTTTATACTGTATTTATTCGAGATAGGTTGGTAGCAAATGTGATCAGCTCCGTATTCAATTAAACTACTCAATGTACCATATTTTAAGGCAGTATATTGCTTAATCTCTTCGTTATCCGTTATATCACTGTGCGAAAATTTAACTGCCATGTATTCTGAGAACTTTAAGTATAAACGAGCTATTTTACCCCATTTATCCCTTTTCCATTCTAGGCCATCGATATTTACAATAATTCTTTTTCTGGTTAGGAGGCGTAAAAAAGGAAATATAGGGCCACTAGATACACCAAGAATTAAGAGCGTATCACAAAAGAAAAGGGCGTGTAAAATAGAGAGTATATCATAAGGAATGCTCCATATACCATTTCCAGGCAATGGAATGTATGTTAACTTTGCATGTTTATAGCTCTTAACTCGTTCTTCTTTTGAATAATGATTTTTTGAACAATAAACGCGAATGGAGTAATCATCTTCTAAATTATTCACGAGTTGCTCTGTTAAGGTTTCGAATCCTCCATATTTAGAAGGTATTCCAACGGATCCAATGATTGCTAATTTTTTCATATTAAATAGATTGTAATAATTAGACCAACTACCTAACTATATTGATTTGCAGTGTTTTAAGTTGAGTTATGGGTGGGAGGGAATTCATTTTGAATGTAATTTCCCATTATTGGACAGGTAAGAAGCATCTAGTTTTCACTAAAAATCATTTGCTGATATAAAGTTCATCCATTTCCATTTGAATACTTCAAGGCTAAAATGAGTTTTAAAGACCTCTTTTGCTTTTTTTCCAAGTCGCAGAATTTCACTTTTATTTTCAATTAAGTGGATAATCGAACGCGCTAATGCATTGGGGTTGTTAGATTCAATTATTAATCCACATTGGTTCATGTGAAGAGCTTCCTTTGCCCCTCCGCCATTACTAGCAATTACCGCCTTTCCCGCAGACATAGCTTCTAGTACGGTTGTAGGAAATGGATCTTTCATTATCGAAGGAACTAAGCATACATCCGATTGTTCCATGTATTGTTTAATGTCCGAAACAAATGGTTTGAATTGAACTAAGTGAGATAGTCCTTTAGCATGAATTAGGTCTTTTAATTCCTGAAGTTTTTCTTCTTGCCCTTTTACACATCCTCCAACAAAATTGAATTGAACATTTTCTAATTTTGATTTTGGAATCGATTCAATTGCCTTTATTACAAGCCATTGTCCTTTTTTCTTCATTATTCTTCCAAATAAATAAAATTGAGTTTTGGATTCTGTAGCTTTTTTTTGAGAAACGTTGATTGCCTTAATGCCGTTATGTAATACTTCAATTTTACTTAGATCAATATTCTTAATTGTTTTTATGTTGGCTGCTACCGCATTGGATACACAGAGTACTTTTGCTGCATACTTAAATGATATTTTCGCTGTCACAAATTTGATTAGCGCAGGTTTCTCAATAATCTCATGAACATGTATAAAGCTTTTAATTTTTCTGCGCTTAAGTAAAGGTAGGAAAAGGGAACAAGCTAATGTATTTACATAAGCAGATTGAAAGTTATACTTTTTTTGATCCCTTTTTAGGATATGATTAAACTTTATATAATTTGACATGAATTTAAGTATGCCACCAAACGAGAATAATTTTCGATAAATGATTGGAAGATTAGGTGTGATTTTAATTTCAACATTTATTGATTGACTATCAATAAATTTTACCAATGGCCCATTTGATTTTAAATAGACAATTTTTCTAGTTTCTTTTGGAAAAGAATTAATGGCATGCACTAAGATTCTATCGGCTCCATAAAGTTCTGAAGACGGGTGGAATATTGCTATTGTTTTCATAATGGCTAAATTAAATGGAATAAGAATTTTGTATTATATCACCTTTGACATCCCAGATAAATCGTTTTTTAAACTCTGCTAAACTGTCAGATCTAAGTTTTTGTTGAAGAATTGGGGTAGATCTAATTTGTACTAGATTATCAGCGAAATCGGATATTGACTTTTTATAATCGGAATATTTTATTTTAACTCCAGCATCTCCGGCTAATTCACCAGGACCAACATTGTCGAAACATAGAATGGGCAAACCATAGCTTAAGGCTTCAGGAATTACCATTCCTGCTCCTTCATGAGATGGAAATAAGAATGCATTAGCTGTTCTGTAAATCTCAGACATTTCCGATTTATTGACCCAATTAATCCATGCTATTTGTTTTGATACGCCCTCTTTCTCTGCTAATTTCAAAAGACTATTTCGTTCTTCTCCCTTTCCTACTAAGGTCAGATTCACTCCTTCTTTTTCCATTTCCGATAAGGAATGATAGAATTGCGCAAATGCCTTAATAGTGATGTCGAACCCTTTCATATAATGGAAACGACCGACTGAAAGAACATTAAATCCAGTTTTCGGTATTCTTATGTTTTCCAATACAGGATCACTTCCCACAGCAGAAAGTGGAATTATCTTACCAGAATTTGCTTTAATAACAGATTCAACGGAGGAGTTTATTACAAAAATTTTAGTTACGCGCTTGACTGAATATCGATAAAGTGGATCTAAATTTCTAAAGCACCATTTAACAGAATAATAAAGTCTATCGACAAAGTACTTTCGCCAACCATAAAACTTTAAAAGATATTCTTTGGGTACTTTAGGATGATGTCCAATTGGCCCCCAAAAAGTTGGTTTTTTAAATACCCATAAAAAAGTTGGTTGACTATCACTATGGAAATTTAAACTATGCGCAATATCGAATTTAAACTTTTTCTTTTTGATATACCTTATGATGCATAGTTGCCATAGGTAATAATAAGCAACATAGCCTCTTGAGCCTAGTTTCTTTTTTATAAATGTTATCGTGCTAGGCAGATCAAATCCATGGTATTCTATATTCGAAAGTATAGGGTCATCATGAGACTTAAAGTATTTATTTAAATGAGGTACATTGTTCTTTCTTGTGATAAGAATGATTTTATTCTCTTTTGCAATTTGTTTTGCCAAGTTCCACCCTGTACCGTCTTCAGAACCCTTATATGGATTAACTGAATATGCTGTAATTAGAATAGTTTTCATAGTGATTGTGTTTATGCTGCGCTAACCACTTCTTTTAGAATTGTGTCAACTGTGTTTTCGATTTCATCATTTTTAATCGTTAGATATTTTGAACTGCTGGACTTCTTATTGAGATTATCAAACAAGTTTTTATAACTAAGATTTAATGATTCTATGGTTTTTATTCCTAGTTCTTTTTTTCTTGAAAACACTTCTTCAGAGGTATTCCAAAGTAGAAAATTGAATTTTGGTTTATATATTAGTTTGTATAATGCTCGTGTAAAACGTTTATTCAATCGAATGTTTGTTCTTATTGGGTCAACAATAAAGTCAAAGTAGTATCTGTCATAAAGGACGATTTTACCACGAATTATGTATTTGAAATAGATATAAGTTTGTCCAAATATGTAGTCTGTGAAGTAATAGGAAAAGCGAATTAATGAGGATAGTAAATTTTTGTTTTTCCCTTGTCTTGGTAGATTAACAGAAGCTATTTTTTCTGCCTTTTCTTTTCCATGATAGAATGAGCTTAAAATAGGAAGTATTCCAGGTCGATGTCTTAAAAGAACAACTTCCTTTCTGTATTTGTTTTGAAGTTTCGTCTTTACATTATCTATTATAGTTGATTTTCCAACCCCATCCACACCAGAGAATGTAATCACAAATCCTTTCGATTTTATGATTCTTTTTGTAGTGTCTTTTAGATATTCCAGTCGATTGATGAATTTTCTTTTGATTGATTGTTTTGATTTTATAATTTTCTTGAGTTTTTTGCGATTGTATGTTCCAAAACAAAATTGGAAGAAGGAGGTAATGTTTAAATCGTACTTTGTATTAATTTTCTCAATCGCTTTTGTTCTTTCGGTATAATTTTTTACCCTATAGTATTGATAGTATTTTTCAGGGATGTTTGCCCCGTTTAAATGATAGAATAGAAAAGCATATTCTAAATCAAACGGAATGGACGGTATGTTAACATTGTAGCCGTTATTATAGGATGTTCGTATTAATGACTTAGCAGATATGAGCTCTAATGATTTACATTTAAACTTATGGATTAAATCTATACTCAAGTATGAATCATCATTAAAGAATACTTCAATAACAGACATAAAGGATAATCTTCGGATCTTGACTTTTTTAGCTAGAGGAGACTGATTGCAATAATTGATAATTTGATCTACGTCTTTTTTCTGTATCGCAACATCTAAATCTGAAATTTCTGATAGTTCTGATAATTGGTTTTTGTTAAGTTTTAAGAAGGCGTGAGGTACTTTCTTTAATTCTGTATGAACAAGTTGAATGAAATTGTCTCTATCTCTGGCTTCTTTGTTGAGCAATAGGAAATCCATAGCTTGGTTCCAGATGTAGGATTGACTTTTTTGATTTTTGGTTAATTCACGTTGATTTTGGAAGTATGCCCAAGAATAACTAGCAATTCTTAGAATGTATAATCTTAGATGTAGATTCAGGTCAACTTTATGTTTTCTTATAATCTCCTGAATCGATTTGATATTGCAGGATTCCTCAATTTCCTTTAGAATCGTTTTGAATGATGAATTATCCATTAAAATTCCTTTTTGAAAATGAAAATGGATTAAATCAAATAACGCGGGTGAATTCTGAATCGAGTGTTCCCAATCGAAGAGGTATATTTTTTTTGACGTTTTATTTAATTTCATATTCCATGGAGTGAAATCTGAATGGGCTAATGAGCAAGGAACAATGTTTGAAGAGTCAACACTGTCCCTAAGTGATATCAGCTTTCTAAGGTCACTTTTATTTATCTTATTGCTGTGTAAATGTCTAATGATGTATATGTTATTCAAAATTCTGTCCCAAACTTCTGTGTCGTAAATTTTTAACGAAGAATAGGTTCTGTAAAACAGTTCATTTAATAGATTTCCATGGTATTTGGTGAAATTATTTGTGGGCTTGTAATTTCTTAAATATTTATTGTCAGTGCCTAAAACCGTTTCTTTTGAAATTGGTAGAGTACGTGGTATTACGAAACTATTGAATTTCGAACGCTCTAAACGATTTAAAGTATGTTTTTCGTTTACAATTTGTTTTGCGCTTTGAGCAGAAATTGGAACTTTAATATAAGCAACCGGTCTATTATTAGAATTGAAACAACTTAATACAATTTTGCGCTCATATCCAGGGGTTCCCATGAAAATATTGAAGTATGAATAATCAATCTTATTTAAGAGAGAATCCGCAAAAGTGGGAATATCTGAATGTATATTCAAAGAACCGCTCGAAATTAAATTATCAGCTCTAAGTTTTGCTAAAATATTTATCCCTAGTTTGTTTATTCTTCCTTGATAAGATCCATTATTATAAAAGGCTAAAATAGATTTCAGTTTGTTTTGAGGATATATCCAGCGCAAACCATTGACACTATTCATCATGTAGTTAAAAGAAAGTAAATGTGTTTTTTGGATATTTAAAGAAGTAAAGTCTAATATTATATTAAAAAAATTATAGTTTATCTCAAGTTCTTTATTTCGAGAAAGAACGATTAGTACCTTTTTTTTATTTGACTTGCTAGATCTTAAATTATCTGATTCAATTCCTATTTTAAGCTCATCTATTATGGTTATGTCATGATCTTCATTGGTGAATAATTTTAGAAGTATCGATAAGTCTGATTTGTGTATTCTGTGGTTATCTTTCATAATATTGGATTTGACAATAGTGTTGTAAAAACTAGACCAAATCTCGTATCTAACTGTTTAATAGGTGTTTATGTTTTTAGTGGTAAGGTTTGGTTCCCATATTGGGAAGGTATTCCTAAAATCATTTTCTCTTGAAAAGTTTTAACTTCAATTGATCTTGCTTTGAAAGTTTTGAGGGTATTTTGAAAATGAATAGTAAAACAAGAAAGTGATAGAATAGAATTGCATAATTTGCCTCTCCGAATATTCCAAATTCTGTAAATGAGTTAATAAGAATCGGAATCAGTATTGCTATAAAGAATGTGTTATATTGATTTGTTTTATTTACTATGAAGTTTCTTATTGTTTGTGATAATTGAATTATGGCAATGAAAAATCCGACAAAGCCTAAATTCATTAAGACCTGCATAAAAGTGTTATGAGTCATTTTACCAGGATAAGTATTTAATCCTTGAAAGTAATCGGTATAATTGATTCTCATAAATCCATAGCCGAAGAAAGGTTCTCTAACTATTCCTTCATTTAAAAGAGCCTTCCAAAAAGGGAGTCTACCTGTCATACTCATAACTTCCTCTATGCCGCCTGAGTCCTTCAAGATTACAAAGTTTATGAATAGGGGAACTATAATAAAAGTAGCGGCAATCATTGTTCTTTTTAAAAGTACATTTTTAGATTTTAGAATCAATATCCCAAGTATTAGAATGAAACCTATAGCAGATGATCTAGAAGATGTCAATACTAAAATTACTATACTAAGAAAGAAGAAGAGGATCGGCCAAAATATCTTATTTTCCTTTTGAGAGTATAAATAGGCAAGAGAAGCACTAATAGAAGCTAACATACCAAGTTCATTCGGGTTCATGATCCATCCACCTAGTCGTTTTTCTTCTCCTCCACGCATACCACGGTAAAAACTATCTGGTTCAATAAATGATCCGATCAAATAGATTAGCATTATAGGGAAAATAGCCCATGAAAAAAGTTTAACTAAATCTATTTGTTTGTCAGGGAAGTGATAATTTATTACAACTACTACTTTAATGAAAATGATTGTAAATACGAAACTCTCCATGGTCATTGCCCATTGCAAGGCTGAATAAAACGGATCAGTTGACCATGAGAATGAAGCAAATCCAAGAACTAAGTACAGTGCATATAAGAGAGGGGCGAGTAGTCCATCTTTTTCAAACGTACTAATGCAACCGTGTTTCTTCAATTTGGAATAGATGAAAAATATCCACACCGTCATTCCAATTCTGGAAACTGTTTTGAAAATTTGATTAATGGACCTCTCTTCAACAATAGAGAAATACCCTCCAATTTTAATTAGCAGAATTAAAATCAAAATGAAGTTTATATATTTCAAAAAAGTGGGTGTTTTACTTTTCATAATTCTCAATATGTTTTTTTGCGATTAAGGACCAATTGAAATCCTCAATAATCATTTTTCTTGCATTTGTTTGCTTATATTTTAATGTATTGTCATTTTTTGTTTGATGTGCTTTTAATATAGCTTGACAAATGTTTGAAGCAGTATTGTTGTGAAGTGTAATTCCTGAATTAAATTTGTTTACAGCCTTCTCTAGATTTGTTTCCTTAGATATTATACAGGGTGTTCCGAAGCTGGCAGATTCTAGAATAACACCTGGCAGGCCTTCATTTCTGCTGGTTAGGCATATATAGTCCCATTCCTTAATGAATTTATTTTTTTCGTCGTTAAAACGAGGTCCCATTACGTGGACATACTTGTCAAGTCCAAGCTGTGTTATAATTGTATTTAATTCTTCTTTATCATTGCCATCACCTATAATTTCTAGAATAACCTGATCGCTTTTGGTAAAGATGTACTCACTTAGTCCATAGAGAAGTTTATCTAATCCTTTAGTTTGAATGTCTATTCTACCAATAAAACCTAGTTTTAATACTTTATTTACAGCCGAATGAACAAGCTCAATTGTTTGCTCATATTTTTGGCCATTTGGTATGAGACTAAGTGATGATTTATTAAAGATCAATCTCGAGTTAATTAGCTCTGATTCTCCCATTAAATGGAGATATTTTGCATTCTTTACAATCGTTTTTTCGAACAAGTTTAAATAAACATATTTTACAATTTTATTTTTTCTTAGAGCAACTTTATTGAATGCTCCATGACTTGTATAACAATATTGCAAATCGAGCTTAGCTAATAACTTTGCTATTAAAAAGAATTGGGGAATAAATGCGCCGTGAATATGAAAAAAGTAAGATTGATCGGCAGTTTTAATTGCCTTAACTAGTTTGTTTGATAGTTTGAATTTTGAAATATCATGAAATAGTTTTGTGGAATAATCCCGAATAGAATAGTTATGAATTTCAGGTGTTTTTGTAATACCCCATAATTCAACATGATAGCCTAATTTTGCTTGATGGTTGGCTAGTTCATTCACAACTTTGTTCACACCATTTAGCCTATCTGGGTTTGCTTTTCCTAATGCGATATGTATTATCTTTTTCATACTCTACTGGGCTTTAAAGTGAATAAGAATATCAGTATGGACACTATTTGAATTAAAAACATACCAGCGAATAATCCATTTGCCCCCATTGTGTTGATTAATGGTTTTGCTAAAACCAAGCTGATACCGGATGTAATGATGTAGCTGATAAAAATAATTTTGGTTCTTTCCAATGTCCTTATGGCAATCCTGAGCATTGTGTTTATGAAAATTAGTAAATACAACATGGAAAATAAAACAATGGATTTTTGTGTTAATTCCTGCGCCTCTTTGTATAGTAAGTCAATGATTTCGACTCTAAAAATGATAAGGGATATGAGTAATAATAAGACAGGAATTAGACTTTTAAAGAATAAAGATTTAAGATATTGTCTCATTAAACGTTCATTTTTGTTTATTAGAATCTTTGAAGCTTTAACAGGAGCAATATTTTCGATTACAATGAATATAACATGTAAAACCCCGACTAAACCTTGTGCTATTCTAATTGATCCAAGAGCAACATTTCCGAGTATTATTCCTCCAGTAACTAAAAAGAAGTTTCCTGTAAACCACTGGAGAAAGCTTGTGTAAATCAGGTATTTAGAAAAAGGGTAGTTCTGCTTCCATGTTGAAAAAGTACTTTGAGGGACTATTCCAATAGTTATAATTTTTACTGCAAGAATGATTGAAATAAAGAAAAAAGTAGAAGAAATATAAATGACTCTTTCAATAGTAATATTGAAAAATTCATTGAGCACAATAATTGAAATTATTGCACCAACATAAGCAATTAAATCAATTTGTAAAACTTTTGAAATATTTAGTTTTAGGTAGAATACGCGTCTTATAAATTCATAGAATAAAAAGATTGGGGATAGCACTGAAACTCCTATAATCAATTCATTTGTTAGTCCGGAAATCAAATTTTTTCCAAATAAATGCAATCCAAAAAACATCAGAATACTTGAAAGTAAGGACAAAATAATTTGAATTGAAAACATGTCTTTTAAGTAATTTGATTTATTCTCCTGCTTTTCGAATAGGGAGTAAAGTGGTTTGATTATAATCGCTTGTTGTAGACTTACCAAAAATAGAATAGGCATCCATATGAGCACATAGAGCCCATATGAGTTCAACCCAAGAACATTAACGAGTACAATACTTAGCAGGAAATTAGAACCGCTAACAATTGCCTGATCAATAAGGGCGCTGATGTTAGATTTGTTTTTCTTTAATAATGCAATCATCTCTTGATAAATGTTTCAATGAAATAGCTAAGTCTATTGATAAGTGAGGTTTTTCTAGAGTTAAGATGAAATCGCGATCCAATGTAATTACCGTTATAATTTGTTGCTTGATGCGCATTATTTAACAGTAAATGAATGTTTTTAAGGTTGTATTCATCTTGAATAAAATCCGCTTGTGGTATATAGTTAATTCGCGTATATCCCGCTCGCATTACATAAAGACATAAATCAGATACTTTAATCATTTCAATTCCTGAAATATGCATTGAAGTCGCTTCTGTATCGAGAATAACAATTTCATTTTCAATTTTTAAATTGCTTATAACCTTTTTCTCATTCAGGTTGTTTTTATCCACCTTGTGCAGCACTGTTTTATATCCAATTGATGAAAATGCTGAACGCAAATGATCCGATACATAAGTTTTACCTTCATTTGAAAGAGTTGATGATACGCATATTGTGTAGTTGGTTTGTATTTCATTTTTAATGATTAAACTTTTTGCTAACATGTCAAAGTCAAAATCAGTATTCCCCTTTCTAATTATTCCAGCTATTGGCAGGGATGAGTACCTTTCTAAATCTTCCTTAGAAGTTATTGCCGCACTTAAAAATTTTCGTAAATAGATAATGGAGATACCCAAGAACAAACTTAAGGTTCCTGCTATAAAGTAGATTAAAGTTTTATTGGGTGAAGTTGGTTCACTAGGAATTATAGGAGGTTGAATGATTCTATGAAAAGAGATATTTACTGAAGATGCTATCGAAGCTTCAATTCTTTTTTTCGAAAGGAAATTATATACATTTTCTAGGAGGTTAAATT
This sequence comes from Crocinitomicaceae bacterium, assembly GCA_022447585.1. Classification (GTDB taxonomy): domain Bacteria; phylum Bacteroidota; class Bacteroidia; order Flavobacteriales_D; family Crocinitomicaceae; genus UBA4466. The sequence continues at coordinate 182,321 of JAKVAR010000009.1, forward strand.
CCCTTTCCAGAATATGCTGCGTCTTTTCTCTAGTTGGAAGATCATCAAACATATGAGAGGATTCCTCTACAGCTGCTTCTATGTCCTTCTTTTTTATATTAATTTCTCTAAGGTTTTGCTTTATTCCTTCCTTTATATACTCCCGAACTTCTTCGATTTTTTTATCGGCAGCTTGAACTAACTCGTGGTTAGGCTTATATTTTACCAGTAAGTCTTGACGCTCATCTTGCCATAGTTTCATTTTTTTTACAAGTTCGGTCATGAGTAAATCTCCAAATCCAAATGTGATGGATGTTTCATCAAAATACTCCCCTGAAGAAATGTATTTTTGCAGCTGAATCATAGATTGCTCATTCATTTCTAGATTAACTAATTGTATATTTAATTTAGATATTTCACGAAGGCCAGTTTCAGTTTCTTGTCGTGTGTTTACTACATTTTCATCCTTTTTAAATTTTTCTAAATTACTTTCAGCGAGTTCCAATTTCTCTGATACTTCAAGGATTTTATCATCGATGAATTGTACAGTTTGGTTGGCAGCATTTGACTTTGTATAGATGTAATCAAGTATATAGGCATTAGCGATGGCTTTCGTTACTTCGTATACTTTTTCTGGATCATTATCTGTATAAACAATTCTTAAAACAGCAACTTCTTTATCAATAGCCTTAACATTTAGCTTTGAAGATATTTCCTGGATCTGTTGGCTTTTAGTCAATATTTGAAAGCTGTAATGACCATTAATGTTGCTTTTTTTTGATTTTACTTTTGTGATTTTTAAGGTGTTGCCTAAAAGATCAATATTTGAATTTAATTCTCCCTTGAAAGAATAGATAACAACATCGTCTTCAATTATTTTTCCAATTATTTTTCCTGATTTAATTTCGAATTGAACAGTTTTATATTCTAAATCTTGATTTTTTAAGTCAAAATCTAGTTTGATAGGGGAATTGTTATATAATAATGTATTCTTCAATCGACCTAAACGATAAAGTTTACATTTTAAGTTAAGGGAGTCAAGCGCTTTTTCAATAATCAAAGGTGACTGTAGAAGTTCAGCTTCGGCTTCAATTTTGTTTTCAGTACTTATTACATCAAAGTCTCCATAAAGGTTATTTCCACTAAAACCGAACTTTTGATCATCTAGTTTTATTTTGGATATAGTTCGATAAGTATTTGGCGTATAATCAACTATTTTTTTTGCTAGAAATAGAGCACAAATAAAAATGATGAAAATCATTGGTAATCCCTTTATTAAAGGTAAGAGCTGCTTCTTTATTTTTTGATACCCATTCATTATTTCAAGAATAAAGTTGCAATAATTCCTATTGCTGTTACAGCGCTGGCGAACGGAATGATTGTAGATGCTTTCTGTTCAAATATCTTCCTTCTTTGAGATGGTACAACAATGATATCACCAGACTTGATTAAAATCGAATGCGGATTATTGGGTTCAATTAAGGATAGGTCAATGGTATAACTGATATTTTCTCTGATTAATTGAATTTTATTTAGATCAGCATAATTCATATATCCTTGAGCAAAACCGATTGCATCAGAGATATTATTTTTGTCTTTTTCTAGGAGGTAGTTTCCAGGTGTTCTTACTTCGCCCAATACAGAAACTGTTCGATTCATAACCTTAACAACTATGATTGGATTAACTAAATACTTGGAATATACTGTTTCGAGTGAATCCGAAGCTTCAGAACAAGTAAGACCACCTAATTGAAATACACCAATTTTTGGCAAGCTTACTTGTCCGTTAGCCTCTACGAGAACCCACTTCCCATATGCTTCGTTAGAATTGTAAATGCTGAATACAGATCCAATACTAAGATTATCATTATCCCAGATGCTGAAATTTATCTTGTCATCCGGTTTTATTATATATTCATAGTTTTCACTTGTTAACGGTAAATCTGATAGATCTCCGCTGTTATTAGTAAAAAGGTATTTCTGAGACCTGCAAGAGCATAGGATCAGAATGATCGCAAATAGAAGTGGGTATAATTTCATAATGTTTGTTTTAAAAGAATAGTTTGAATAGACGACTCCTTTTGAATAAATTCATTTGATCAGGAACAGTTTCCTTGTTGTTTTCAATTACTTTCCTTACAACGCTGGGCAACTTTTTAAGATTCTCAGTAGATTTTTCAATATAATCAAAGGCTCCATATTTGATGGCCGTTATTGCTACACTCATTTTTTCTTGACCAGACAGGTATATTACTTGGGTGTTTGGGTTGTTTCCTTTTAACTTTCTTAATATTTCTATTCCTGTCAAATCAGAAAAATGATGATCAAGAATTATTATTTCTTTTGGGTCATTCGATGTAAGAAACTCCCGAGGGTTAGTATAAATTTTAGAGCTTCTAAAGCCTTGATTTTTAAGCGTTTCTTGTATCAGGTTAGCGAAGAATAAGTCATCTTCAACGATACATATATTGTAGTTGTATTCCATGATTAATTGAGTTAGTGAAGTATTCTTTTTAAATCGTTAATGAATCTTTCTGAAAAGCTGTAGCAGCTATTCGGTATATTCATTTTGCTATTATTTGTTTCGCAGTATTCTGGTGATAGCCAAATGATAGCCTCTTCAGGGTTATTGGATTTTATTTTTCTAATAATTGATTTCATCCAAACCTTATTTTCAGAATTATGAAAATAATCGTCTAATAAAATTAAGTCTGGTGCATAATTCTCAATGTTTGAGATTAAATTTTTAGAAATATCGAATTTTTCGATGTTGACTTTTTTTGAATTCAAGAATGTCGACCAAAAGGATGTATCGATTTTATTTCTAGTGATTATAAGTAGTTTAGACATAGGAAATATTTTTTGCTTCCTATGTTCTAGTAAGATTTACGCCAAAGTGATAAGTTACTGAAATACAGTGGTTTGGTGTTTTTTCACTGTCCCTTGCGTCTCGTTTTGGGACAAAAAAAGTATATTTGGGAGCTTAATTCGATTTTAAAAAGTAAATAAAATCAGTAAGAAAGGAATGGATTATAGGACTATTATTCATTATAAACTCAATATCCTCCGAATTTTCTATTTCATTAGCCAGTCTATGTTCCTCTTTAAACCCGAAAAAATCCATAGAAGGTTTTAATTTATGCAAGATAAATTTAATTTTTTCGATATCATGTTCTTTAATTCCAGTTTCCAATAATTGAGCTTCCGAATCAGCTGATTTTAAAAATATTTCAATCATCCTTTCCAGAAAAGCGTGATCATTATTAGCGTTTATTAGAGCTTTTGATTTATTAAAAGAAACTTTTGCTGTTGATTTTTGAGCTGTGAATTTCATTATAACTTTGAGCAGTTCATTTTGGTTGTATGGTTTTGAAAGATATCCATTCATTCCAGCTTCTATATATTTCATGCGCTCTCCTTCAACAACATTTGCCGTAAGCGCGATAATTGGAGTGATTATCCCCATTTTATTACGAAGAATTCGAGTACAATCAAGACCTCCCAAGTTAGGCATGCGAATATCCATTAAAATTAAATCAAACGTATTATTCTTTAGTATTTCTATTGCATGCTCTCCATCATATGAAAGTTCAACAACACAATTCCATTTTTCAAGAATTGTTTGAGCCATGTATCTATTTATTTCATTGCCTTCAACGACTAAAACTCTCATTTCATTTAGGTTCACTTCGTTTATGTCATTATTTAATCCGTCGTACTTCTCAAATTCATTTTGAAGCTTTTTAAAACTTAAGTTGAAATAGAAATTACTGCCAATTTCGGGTTGACTTTCTACCTTTAATTTCCCTCCTTGTAAATGAATTAATTTTTGAGTGATAGGAAGTCCTAAACCTGTTCCTCCATATAATCTCGTTGTAGATGAATTAGCCTGCTCAAAACTGTTAAATATTTTTTTTATTTTATCTTTTTGAATTCCAATACCGGAATCTTTAACAGAGAAATGAATTAAGACATCATTTTTATTATCCTCAATTATTTTTACTTCAATTGAGATAAAACCTTTGTCGGTAAATTTGATTGCGTTATTAAATAGATTTAGAATAATTTGATTCATTCTGGTCGGATCTCCTAGATATATTTCAATTTTCGGGTCAAGTTTTACTTGCACTTGAATTTCTTTATCATGAATTTCTAAACCTGCAGTTTTTACAATGTTATCAATAATTTTAGGGAGGTTTAACGGTATTTCCTCAAAGTCTAATTGATCACTGTCAATTTTAGAGAAATCTAAGATGTCATTGATAATTATTAAAAGGTTTTGAGTTGAGAATTGTATGGCTTCTACATACCCTTGATTTTCATGATTAAGTCGGTTCTGAGAAAGAAGTTCAGCCATTCCATTTATTGCATTTAATGGAGTTCTGATTTCATGGCTCATGTTAGCTAGGAATAATTCTCTAGATTTTACAGACTCCTCTGCAATTTCCTTGGCTTTTCTTAATTCTTGCTCCATTAATTTCCTGTCGGAAATATTCAAATGAATACCGATTGATCCAGCAAAATTACCATTCGTATCATAATAGGGAGCGCCACTAATAATTACCCAAAAAAGTTCGCCATTTTTCGCTTTGAGTTGTACTTCATATACACTAGATTCATTTTTTAATCGTTTTTTTGACTCAGATTCCATCACCGACCTAAATTCTTTAGGAAGAAGTGTTTCTTGAGCATTTTTCCCGATCAAATCGTTTTGTTCATAGCCATATAGCTCGCAAAATTTTGGATATGCTTTCGTAATAATTCCATTGGTATCAACCTCTAGAAGACCTAATTCTAGGTTCTCCATTATGTTTCTGTACTTTTCTTCGTTTTGATGTAAGGACTTTTGAATTTTCTTTCTTTCGGTAATGTCTTTAGCAATTGCGATGAATTCGTTTTCACTTTCATTTATGTCGACCGTTTGCCCAAGCCAAATTTGATCACCATTTTTTGTAATCACTGGGAATTCAATATAAGACGATTTTTCCCCTTTACTAATCTGATCTTGATAAAATTTACTTAATTTGATGTATGTTGAATGATCTAGAAATTTAGAAAAATGATGTCCAATAAGTTCTGATTTTGAATAATTGCTAATGTTAATGACCTTGGGGTTTATATAAGTAATTATCCCTTTTTTATCGCATTTGTATATCAGATCGCTCATGTTTTCCACAAGGTTTTGATATTTGATTCTATTGATCTCTCTTTCTTTTTTTACCAATAGTTCTTCAGTAATGTCTTTGATCATTACTAATCGACAAATTTGATTTTGAAAAATAATATTGGAACCAGAGGTTTCTACATCTATAGTTCTATTATCCTTAGTAATATGTTTCCATTGATGAGAACTCCCAGTTGTAATTCCATATTCAATGTAATTTTTGATCTTAGCCAATTCATCATTCATATGTAAATCATGAATGAATAATTCAGTGAATTCAGCTTTACTATAATTGTACTTGAGAACAGCGGTGTCATTAACAGCAAGAATTCTTAAATCGCTTTTTCGATAAACAAGCATCGGGAAGGGATTCTTTTCGAAAAGTACACTTAATTCATTTGTTCTTTTTTCTACCTCTTCCGTTCTTTCTCGTACTTTAATCTCTAATGACTCATTTAATTGAATCAAGGATTGATTGCTTTTATATAATTCAAGACTTTTTTCTTCCATTAACTTTTCAGCGGCCTTTCTTGCAAGTCGCTCACGTTTAAGTATTTGAATTATATCGTCCAAATTAAATTACTTTGAGATTATGAATGTTACATCAGCACCCTTTTCATCGTTTTTAGTATACTCAATGTCAAATCCCTCTTTAAAATGTGAAATACATCCAGCAAGTAAACCATGTGCAAAATGGTATAGTGCTCGTTCAGAAATGTAGTTCATCTCTAGTTTATTTTCACTGACTAAATTAGTTTTGAATTTGGGTAACTCCGCGTCAGGGTATAATTTAAGAACTTCAACATGAATGTGATTATCAATGGACTCCAGAAAAGAAATGGTTGTTACTTCCGATGAAATTAGCGAAGGGTAGAGTCGACAAAAACTGCTGAATAAATATTCGCCATATGCATAAAGTAATTTGGGAATTGGAATTTTTGATAGTTTACTTAATTCATGAACTAAAATGTGCATTTCAGATGATTTGTAAGTCCCAATAGAGGTGTAGACTCCTTTGGATGCGAGTTTTTCTTCTACAATAATTTTATTTGCCACTGAATAACCAAAGTTACTCTCTACCATTTCCATAAACTCTGTAAATATTATCCCTTTCATATTTCCTCTTTTAACATTCTATAAATTGTTGATTTTCCTATGTTTAGCTTTTCGGCAACCAAAAGAACATTGTTTGAATACTTCTCCATATAGTAGGATAAGATTTTGTGCTCATATTCTCTCATAGTAAAGTCACTTCCTTCTAAAAGATTCATTGGGTTCCTAGTATTGTACTGGATGTTTTCGGCTTCTATTGACTCATTGTCAGAAAGTACAATAGCTAAATCAATAATAGATTTTAGCTCTCTAATATTTCCTGGAAATCTATAAGACAATAGTTTTTTTGAAGCATCTTCCGAGAGTTTTTTTGGTTGATAGCCATTTTCTTCAACAAATAGATCTATAAAATGCTTGGCCAGAATGATTATGTCTTCTTTTCTCTCTCTTAAGCTTGGAAGTTTTATTGGTAATCCTATTAATCTATAGTATAAATCTTCTCTAAACGTACCTTGATTAACATTATCGGCTAAATCATTATGTGTAGCAGAAATGATTCTACAATTGATCTTTTTGATTCCATTACCTCCGACCCTCGTTATTTCTCTCTCCTGAAGAACACGCAGTAATTTCGATTGCATAGAAAGATCCATTTCACCAATTTCATCAAGAAAAAGAGTACCTTTTCCAGCTTCCTCAAATTTTCCTATTCGTTGTTGAACTGCGCCAGTGAAGGCTCCTTTTTCATGTCCAAACAATTCACTTTCAATTAATTCACTTGGAATAGCAGAAACATTAACGGCTATAAATGGCTCTTTTTTTCTATCTGAATTGAAGTGAATAGCCTTAGCGGTAATTTCTTTTCCGGTTCCCGTTTCACCTGTAATTGAGATGTTTATATTGCTTTTTGTAGCTTTTGTAAGAAGTTCAAAAAGAGCTTTTATTTGTTGCGAACTACCTTTGATTTGCGAAGAGAAATCATACTTTATGGATACTTCTTTTCTCAATTGGCTTACTTCGTTCTGAAGATTAAGTTTTTCTTTAATTCTGATTATTGTATTCCAAAGAATTTCTTTAATCTGTTCATTTTTAACAATATAGGTGTATGCTCCCATATTCATAAGTCCTATTGCAACTTCTATATCTTCTTGACCAGAGATGATTATTACTTCTTTGTCAGGATATTCATACTTTATTTTTTGGAGGAGTTGCTCTCCGTTGGTGTCAGGCAGACTATAGTCTAAGGTAATAATGTCTGTGTCCTTGTTGATTTTCTCTAATAGTGTTTTACCATCTTTAGCGATGTCAACGTTAATGTCGTCATGCAGGTTTAAATGGTATGACAGGAATTCAGAGTACCATTCGTCATCTTCGGTAATTAGAATATTGGTTAACTTCATATTCCCAATTTAGGAATAAAATACGGCTAATCCAAATATGGGAATAGTGAATTACTCTTCTAATTTAAACTCGGAAGTTTTGTGAAATTTAATTTCTGGATAGTCTTGTTCAGCCATTGTCAATAAGAATGGTGTTTCTGCTAGAAACACTAAATTATCGTCTTTATCCGTTGCGATATAACGTGTTTTTGACTTTTTAAAAGCCTCAAGTTGTTCCTTGTTGTCTGTCGTTATCCAGCAAGCTTTAAAGTAGTTCTTAGGGGCAAATCGACATTTCGCTCCGTATTCATGTTCCAATCGGTAATTAATCACCTCGAACTGGAGTTGACCTACCGTACCAATGATTTTTCTGTTACCAGGTTGTTGAATAAACAATTGAGCAACGCCTTCATCCATTAATTGGCGAATACCTTTGTCTAATTGCTTAGATTTCATAGGGTCTAAATTCTCAAGCTCCATGAATATTTCAGGAGAGAAACTAGGAATTCCTTTGAATGTAAATTTTTCACCTTCGTTTAAAGTATCTCCAATCTTAAAGTTTCCCGAATCGTATAACCCAATTACATCACCAGGGAATGCTTCATCTATAACACTTTTGTCTTGTGCTAGGAAAGAGGTGGGATTCGGAAACTTTATTTTCTTCCCAAGTCTCACATGGTTGTAGAAAGTATTTCTTTGGAATTTACCCGACACAATTCGTAAGAAGGCAATTCTATCTCTGTGTTTTGGGTCTAGATTAGCGTGAATCTTAAATACGAATCCGGAGAACTTATCATCTCCTGGTTCAATTTCTCGTAAACTAGTTTCTCTTCCTCTTGGTGAAGGAGAGATTTCACAAAAAGCATTCAGTAATTCTTGAACACCAAAGTTGTTCACGGCAGAACCAAAGAAAACAGGAGCAACATCCCCAGCTAAATAAGTTTCTCTATCAAAATGATCATATACACCGTCTATCATTTCAATTTCTTCTCTTAATTCGTCTGCTTCAGATTCTCCAATAATTTCGGTTAAAATAGGATCTTCTAAATTGCTAATTGATGAAATATCATCAGAAATTCCAGTTTTGTTAGGCGAGAATAAATTTAGACTTTTCTTGTATATGTTATAAACCCCTTTGAATCGGTCTCCCATCCCAATAGGCCAAGAAAGAGGTGTTACCTTAATGTCTAATTTCGATTCTAATTCATCGAGTAAATCGAATGATTCCTTACCATCTCTATCCAATTTATTTACAAAGATAATTACCGGTGTTTTACGCATACGACAAACCTCCATTAAGCGCTCTGTTTGCGCCTCAACACCACTTGCAACGTCGATTACAAGAATAACACTATCTACTGCTGTAAGCGTTCGGAAGGTGTCTTCTGCGAAATCTTTGTGACCAGGAGTATCTAGGATATTTATTTGCTTATTGTTATAATTAAATGCCATAACCGATGTAGCAACGGAAATACCCCTTTGTTTTTCAATTTCCATGAAATCGGATGTAGCTGTTTTCTTTATTTTGTTGTTTTTTACAGCACCTGCAGATTGTATCGCGCCTCCAAAAAGAAGTAATTTTTCCGTCAAAGTAGTCTTTCCGGCATCTGGGTGGGAGATAATACCAAAGGTTCTTCTCTTATCGATTTCTGCTGTGTTGCTCATAAAAAATAATAATTGGACTGCGAAGTTACTGAATAAAGGAAACTCAACAAGTTAATCCCATAAAAAAAGCGCTTAAATCTAGATTCAAGCGCTGTACAAAAATAATATGATGCTCATTTTTTTTCAATAGGAGGAAGGTATGTTACCTGTCCTGGTTTTAATGCTCTAAACCCATTTATTCCATTGTCCATTATTTTGTAGGTAATGTTTGTATTTGTGCCACTGTAATTTGAAAGTTTAACTTTTCCAGTCAATGTTATTACTGCATTATTTTTCCCTGAATATTTGGCGTTGGAAGCAACAAAAGTAAATTCATTATTTGCAACTCTTTCCCCATCAATGGAAATTTTAACCTCCTTGAATTCGTTAACGACTTCCCCTTTAAATGTAATCGTTAAAATCCCAGTTTGATTGCCTAAGTCTTGAAGATTACATTGTGTTATTTTTAATTCTTGACTTATTGAAACGAATGCTGTCAAGATGAATGCAATAGAAAGAATAGTTTTCATAATTTGTTTACTTTTTTTGTAAAAGTAATATTTCATTTAAAAGAAATAGAATTCATTTCATGTATTAAAATGAAATGTGTTGATTCTATTTTTTTACATATTTCGTGAGAATAACAATTTTAATTCCTTCTACACGACCTTCAATATGCTCTGCATTATCATGAACAAGAGATATGTTTCGAACTGCAGTTCCTCTTTTTGCAGTAAAATTACCACCGCCTTTAACTTTTAGATCTTTAATTAATACAACGGTATCACCAGAGTAGAGTTGTGCTCCATTACTATCGAGGTGAATCATTACATCTTCATTTGGAACTGCAGATTTCGCCCATTTTTCAACGTCCTCTTCCATGTAGAACATTTCAATTAAATCTGTAGGCCAACCTTCGTGTTTTAATTCATGTAAAACCCGGTAGGTAACAACCTTAACTGCATCAATTTCGCTCCACATGCTTTCATTAAGACATCTCCAATGGTTTGGGTCCAAGTCTTTTTTATCTCCTAATTGATCGTAACATGTGTTGCAGATATGGATACATTCCTCTATTAAATTACCCGACTTCGGTGAAACAATGAAAAGATTCAAATCTTCATTTAAACCGCATAATTCGCAATTTCCATTACTTCTTTTGGATAACTCGTTGAGCATAATTAGTTGTTTAATTTCAGTTTACTTAATACTGGATTGGCGTAAATTTCGATGAGAATATCTCTGTATTTAGACTCTATACTTTCTAATCGACTTTGTAAAGATGCGTAATCTTCAGTACTAATGTCAATTTCTGGTTGTAATTCTACTAGACTAGGTCCAATGTTTTGATCTTGCTTCTGCAATATTTCATAAGCAAGATAATTTGGTGCTTGTAATTTGTAATTAGAAATGATTTGTTTATCAATTTCTAAAGCAATATCGGCCGCCTCAATATGCTTAGTGACAATTTTATCCCCAAATGCTATATGTATATTTCCTTTTGGGTTTAAAAGTCCTGTTACAATACTCTTTTGGTCAGTATTTTCGTCTTTTGTATATGTCTTGTTATTTCGATTCATATAAAGTTCTTCCGCTTTCATTGCATCGCATGGGTCTAATTCGTATGAAATAGAAACAGGAACAATATTTAACGCGTTTACAGCGTCTGATAGTTTGACTTTGTCTCCGTTGTTGCTAGCTCCCAATTGCAACATCTTAATTATGGCAGGTTCAGTGAAATCAATTCCATCTTTGGCGCGTCCTTCTTTTTGAGCAATCCAAATACTATGTCCTGAACGTATTGTGTGATGTATATAGCTAGATAGTTTTTTGAGGGCAAAGAGTTTTTCTCTACCCGTAACAGACCGTTTTACTATAAAACTTTTGTTCAGTCGCATTAAGTCGGAGATGTATTGCTTTTTCAAAAGGTTATCACCGATTGCTATCTCTACAGTGTTATGATTTGCCTTATACAGGAGGTAGCTGACTAGAGCAGGGTCCATTGAAATATCTCTATGGTTTCCTATGAATAGGTATGAATCCGCTTTGTTTAATTTGTCAAGTCCCGATATTGTGACTTTATGCGAAGTTTTGTTTAGTATTTTTCTAAATTCTTCTCCAACAATATGTTGGATATCATTAATTGTTTTAATTGGTTTTACTTTCCTTTTCACGAAAGCACGAACAATTCCTTTTGCAATTTGCGGAGTTTTTTTGAATAATTTTGGGAATTTGAATTTCGCCATACCTTCAATTAACTCATCTTCCTTATATAGTTTTTTTACTACCTGTTCGACTTCGTCATCTTTATAGGGTCTGATATCATCGAATTCACTCATTATGGACTTTATTTTAAGTGTTCAAATTTACCGAAAATGGATTGAATGTTATATGAAAAATATATCTAAAATGGTAGATGTTATAAACATTTCGTATTGAAGTAATGCTATCTAATACGTTGTAAGAAGAGCAAGTGTAACTTGGGAAGACGATTCGACTTGAATGGTAGTTCAAAAAAGAGAGGTAGGGCTCCACAATAGGGTTTGAGCCAGTGGTTGAGAAGGGTTGGGTAAAAAAAAAGAGTCAACTCTTTCAAATTGACTCTCTAAATGGGTGGAAGATGGGGCTCGAACCCACGACCCTCGGTACCACAAACCGATGCTCTAACCAACTGAGCTACAACCACCATTTGTGCGGGCAAAGATATGTAATTCTTCAAATATACAACTAGAGTTTTGTTATTTTTTTTAAATTAAAAAACAATTGATTAAAAATGAAGGTATTATGAATTCAAAAGATCATCTTATTTCCACCTTTAATGAAAGGGTTTTCAAAGAATCATATGTTCGTATTTATAAATGTCTTACACTTTTGGATGAAAAACAACTTTGGGATTCCCCAAGTGGAAATGTACCGGCTATTGGCTGTCTTATATTGCATTTAAGCGGGAATGCTCGCCAGTGGATATTATCAGGTTTAGGGGGAGAGAAGGATAATAGGGTTAGAGATGATGAGTTTTTAATTCATCGTAATATCAGAAAGTCTGAACTGGTCTTCCTTTTAGAAAATCTAAAAGTACAACTTAGGAATTGTCTAAATAACTTAGACGCGTCTTTGCTAGATAAGGAATTAGTTATACAAGGGTTCAAGGTCACAGGATTTGCTATAATTATACATGTGTTAGAGCATTTCTCATACCATACAGGCCAAATTACGTTGCTCACTAAACTATATTCAAATAAAGAAACTGATTACTATTCAGGGTTAGATTTAAATAAGAATAACAGATTGAATTGAATTTTGTGTAATTAACTCTTTAGATGTTAATAAAGTTTGAGGATATAACTGGATCAATCCAAAGAGACTAGTATTTTTGTTTTAAATACTGAGTTATGTTAAAAATAGGTGTGTTAGGAGCAGGGCATTTGGGAAAAATCCATATAAGATTACTTCTTGAATTAAATGAGCAATTCGAATTAGTAGGTTTTTTCGATCCAAATGAAGATAATGCGGAAACTGCGATTGAATCGTTTAATATCAAACGTTTTGATACGATTGATGATTTGCTAGATGAAGTCGATTGTGTCGATATTGTAACGCCAACTTTAGCTCATTTTGATTGTGCATCAAAGGCTTTAAGGAAAAGTAAACATGTATTTATCGAGAAGCCGGTTACAGAAACAGTTGAAGAAGCTAAAATTTTGATTGATTTGGCACATGAGGCTGGTGTAAAAGTACAAGTTGGTCATGTTGAACGATTCAATCCTGCTTTTCAGGCGGCATTGCCATATTTTGAAAGTCCCATGTTTATAGAAACGCATAGATTAGCTCAATTTAATCCGCGTGGCACAGATGTTCCTGTTGTTCTTGATTTAATGATTCATGATTTAGATACAATCTTGAGTGTTGTAAAATCGGGTGTTAAGCGAATTTCCGCATCAGGTGTTGCAGTTGTGAGTGATACTCCAGATATAGCAAATGCCAGAATTGAATTTGATAATGGCTGTGTCGCTAATCTAACGGCCAGTCGTATTTCTATGAAAAATATGCGTAAATCTAGATTTTTTCAAAAAGATGCATATATAAGTGTAGATTTTTTAGAGAAAGAAATGGAAGTTGTAAGTATGCAGGATATTGAGGGAGAGCCAGGCCCATTCGATATGGTCTTCGATATGGGAGAAGGAAATCCTGTAAAGAAAATATTATTTGATAAGCCTGAAATTGAATCGGTTAATGCAATCAAAGAAGAGTTATCTACATTTGAACAAGCAATTATAAATGATACAACTCCAATAGTGCCAATTGAGGATGGTTACCTTGCTCTTAACGTTGCTCAACAGATCGTTGATAAATTAAAATCTGCATCTACTCAAGTTTTAAGCAATAAATAGAAGTATTGGTCGTTTTGACACTACTACGTTTACAATTATGAAAGTATTATTACCTATAATTTCAGCGCTTTTTATATTCAGTTCTTGCATAAAAGATATACAAGATCCTGTTTGGATAGAAGTTTCTGAGTGGTCGCTGGTTGCTAATCCGGATCAAGATTTAGCTGCTGAACATGACCCAGGTGTTTTAAGTCATGCGATTAAAGATGTCTGGCTATACGTCGATAATTCATTGGTTGGTGTTTACGAAGTACCGTTTAAGGTGCCAGTTTTATCTTCTGGATCAAAAGAAATTAGACTTTATCCCGGAGTTCATAATAACGGAATTGCAGGGACTAAGAAAAGGTACCCTTTTTTAAAGGAGATGATTTTAACAGCTGACCTTGTTCCGAATGAAGTTGTTCAAATTGATCCAGTAACTATGTATAAAACGCAGACAGAATTCTGGATTGAAGACTTTGATGATGCCTCAATTGTTATAGAAGATGGAAATGCGACGCTTGTATCGATGGAGCGTGTTTCTCAACCAGATGACCCCGTGATTTTTGATTCTCAATTAAATGGTGTCGCTTTTGGACGTATTTCATTAACGGCTGCCGCCAATAAGTATGTTGGTTCTACCAATGTGATCGAAATAGAAGGTGTTCCAATTGGGTTGCCTAGTGGAGTAGAGTGTTACCTAGAAATTGACTATCATAACACGGCTGATTTAATAACAGGTTTAATTGGTGTGAGTTCAACCAATATTTTTCGAAATACAATGGTTCGGCTAAACAAGCAATTTGAAAGTCAAGTTCGTTGGAAGAAAATATATATCGATCTGCGGGAAGTTGTTTCATCATCTACAACATCCGATTATTTTGAGTTTTCATTTGACGCTTTATTGCCGAGTGGTGTGAATTCTGGGGAAATCAACATTGATAATATCAAAGCTGTTCACTTCTAGATGAATTCAAAGTTTCTAACCTATTTTCTTGTAATAATTGATTGGTTATCTGCGTTAGTTTCGTGGGGTGCATTTTATTATCTAAGAAAAACAAATATTGAGAATGTAGAATTTTCCGTGAATAGTTCTTTCTATATTGGAATTGCAGCCATTCCTTTGTCTTGGGTTTTTCTTTACATGTTGCAAGGAACCTATCAAGATGTTCGAAGATTATATCGATTAAAAACCTTGATCTTAACATTTTCAGGAACCTTAATAGGTTCAATTGGTATATTCTTTATATTTCTTTTGGATGATGAGATTAGTGGTTACCAACAGTATTATTCGTCAGTTTTTTTATTGTTTGGAGTACATTTTCTATTTACTTTCATTCCGCGATTGTTCTTAGTAAGCTATGTTGTAAAGCAAATACATAATCGTAAAGCCGGATTTAAAACACTTATTGTTGGAGGTTCCGATAAAGCGGTTGACATTTTTAAAGAGATTAATGAACTTCCAAAAGGAACTGGGCATCAGTTTATTGGGTTCATCAATATCAATGGGATAGATAAATTACTAAAAGATGATTTGCCGTATTTAGGTCATATTGATAATGTTGAAACGATTTTAAGAGAAAATGAAGTTGAAGAGGTAATCATCGCGCTGGAAAGTGTTGAGCATGATAAGTTAAAAAGAGTCATCTCAAGGATAGAAGGTGGAGATGTTCGAATAAAGATTTTACCCGATATGTACGATATTTTGGCGGGTACTGTTTCTATGAATAATATTTTTGGCGCGCTTTTAATTGATGTGAATTCTGAAGTAATGCCAGTCTGGCAAAGAACTTTTAAAAGAGTCTTTGATGTTGTTGCTTCAATAATTGCACTAATTCTTTTAATTCCATTGTTTATTGTTCTAGCAATTCTGGTTAAAACCTCTTCACAAGGTCCAGTATTATTTAAACAAGAGCGTATTGGAAAGAACGGATTACCATTCAAAATTATTAAGTTTCGTACGATGTATATGAACTCTGAAAAAAATGGTCCACAGCTATCCTCTTCTCATGATCCAAGAATAACTAAAATCGGTCGATTTATGAGAAAATCGAGACTTGATGAGTTTCCTCAGTTTTTCAATGTTCTAGTCGGTGACATGTCTCTTGTTGGACCGCGTCCTGAAAGACAATTCTTTATCGATCAAATTGTGGAAGTTGAACCTCAATTTTTAAAATTAACTAAAGTAAGACCAGGAATTACATCTTGGGGTCAAGTTAAGTATGGTTATGCTGAAAATGTGGATCAAATGCTTGATAGAATGAAATTCGATCTACTTTATTTGAAAAATAGAAGTGTATCTATTGATTTCAAAATTATGCTTTACACTGTATTGATAATATTTAAGGGGACAGGAAAGTAGTTACTTAACTCTAATGTTAAACATTTCCTTATCAGCAATATAACCTGTTAATTCATCTCCAATTGAAATTGGTCCAACACCCTCAGGCGTTCCTGTGTATATCAAATCTCCCTTTTTTAAAGTCATAAATTGAGAAACATAGGAAATTAGTTTATCAATATTAAAAATCATTTCGTTAGTATTTCCAGACTGAACTATCTTTCCGTTTTGTTTGAGAGAAAATGCAATATTATCTAATGCTAGCTCTTCTTTAGGAATAAATTCCTTTGATATAGGAGCGCTTCCTTCAAAAGCTTTTGAAATTTCCCAAGGATGTCCTTTTTCTTTACATAATTTTTGAAGATCTCTGGCAGTAAAATCAATTCCAAGGCCAATCTCTCGGTAATATTTATGTGCGAATTTCTCAGCAATGTTTTTTCCAACACGATCAATTTTTACTACTATCTCGCATTCGAAATGAATTTCCTTAGAGAAATCTGGGTAGAAGAATGGATTTCCTGGTCTAAGTATTGCGATGTCTGGCTTCATAAAAAACATAGGGGTAGTTGGCAGGTCAGCATTCATTTCTTTTGCATGCTTCGCGTAATTTCTTCCTATACAGATTACTTTCATTTATCTAAATTTATTCTTTAATGCACTCAATTTATCTTCAAAACTCGTGTCATTTTTCGAGTCTTCTTTTTTCTTTTCTGCTTTGACTTTGTCCATTGCCTTTTTAAGACATAATTTAGTGTATCTAGGGAAGTCTGCATCCATCATCCAGCCATAATAACCAGGTTCAAGTATAGAAACCTCTTTTATTGATTTGCCCTTGTGTTTTCCAAAATTATACACTTCAACACCTTCTTTATTTAGCGCGAGTCTTCCAGCAAAATCTAATCGTGAAACATTTCCATAACTTGAAAACTTCGAAAGAAATGGAACATCAGACTTAACTTCATCGTATTTTGCAATTTGAGCATCTAAAACTTGCCAAGTCGCATCTGCATCAGCCATTGCAGTATGGGCTTCTTTCAAATCTTTGTTACAATAAAATGCATAAGCAGCAATAAGCGTACGTTGTTCCATTTTATGAAATATATTTTGAACATCTATGTGATTTCTTGTAGAAAGATCAATGTCGCTTCCTGCTCGTATTAATTCTTCGGCAAGCATCGGTAAGTCGAACTTATTAGAATTAAATCCAGCAAAATCCGAATCCTCAATAAATGCTTCAAGTTCCGGAATAATATCTTTAAATGTTGGAGCATCTTTAATGTCCTCATCATATATTCCATGTATTTCACTAACTTCTATTGGGATAGGGCATTCTGGATTTAAGCGTTTATGAAATTCCAAACGATTTCCGTCAGGATTTATTTTTACGATTGCAATTTCAACAATTCTATCTTTAGTTACACTTAATCCAGTTGCTTCTAAATCAAATATTGCTAAAGATTTTTTGAGTTTAATATTCATCTGGTAAATATAGCGATAGGGAAGTAGGGAGCAAAAAAAAGTCCGGTAGAACCGGACTTTTTTTTGAAATCATAAATTTATTCAGTCTTTAAACCAACATATTGGTATGGAGAATACTTATCTTTATTTTTTGCATCTTTTTCATATTCAGGTCCTTGAACAACTGTGGTTACAATAACTATGTTAACTTTTCCTTTCAATTCATCCTTGTTTTCGAAGTAAGCGATCAAGTCGTACTTCATGTTTTCAGCTCGAATTTCTGTTAGTCTTTCGTTTGTTTTATAAGTACGAGTAGGCACAGTAGATGCGGAAGAATAAATGTTGATTGTGATGTTTTCTCTTCCTTCATTTAATTGGTTTTCAACATCTTTTACAAATTTCTTAAGATCTCCTTTTTTCGTAGACAGTTTATTTTTATTGTAAGCGAAGTAATGCATAAACTCAATATTTGGATAGTTTTCAACCACCATAGTATCAAGTTCTAACGTATCTTCAGGTATAATAATCATTCTCTTATCAACGTCTAACAACAACTCCTTATAAATTTCTTGATAAGCTAAATCACATTCTGTTGAAAAAGAATCATCATACATCATCATATCATCCGTAGCATTCATGTACTCAAGTTTATACGTTTTACATGGTTCTAGACCTGTCATGAATACACCATCCCTTAACCTTGGGTATATAAATCTATTTTGCTTACCTTCTTCACAATCAACGCAAACGAGACGAACATTAATTGCAAAATCTTCAGGGATAGGTTTATCATCAACAGTATTTATTACTCCCTTAAGAACAGCAATATCCTGAACACCTAAGTAGTCATTATGAATTTCGTATATATCCTTTTCCCCTCGGCCATCTTTTCGGAATGAAGTCATATATCCTTTTCTACCATCTAAGGTTGTGGTATAATAGATGTCGTCATTCGTAGAGTTAAATGGATATCCTAGGTTTTCCGAATTAGACCATGAATCATCATTCTGAAGAACTGTTCTCATTACATCAAAACCACCAATACTTCTTTCTCCATTAGATGAAAAGTATAACGTTTTATTATCAATAGAAATAAAGGGAGAGTCTTCATCATATGGTCCATTAACGTTTGGACCTAGATTAATTGGTTCAGACCATGTGTCATTTTCCATTCGATTACAAACATAAATATCTCTGCCTCCAAATCCACCGTCTCGATCAGAAACAAAATAGAATTTATCTTTATCATGACTCATCATACAGTGAGTTTCCCATGATTCGGAATTAATATCTGAAATGTCTAATTTCTCTATATCTTGAAACTTAGCATGATAGAAATCTGTAAAGTAAATGTCTCCTCCTCCGGTAGAATCTTCGTATAAGTAAATCTTTCTTTCATCACTACTTATAGCAATTGTAGCCTCATTTCGTTGAGCTCCGCAAAACTCTAAACGCATAGGCTCAGTCCATGAAGAATCGAAATCTTTGTAACTCACATAAACATCCTCAGGATACTGATTAATTGTAAGATCTTTGAATCCTTCAGTTGCCTTATTTTCCCATGCTCTTCTTGATGTAAAATATAAGGCAGAACCGTCCAAGGAGACAACAGGGCTATATTCTGGGTTTTCCGTATTAATAGTAGATCCTATATTTTTAAGATATACATTTACAGGATCGGCCATATATTTTCGGGCTTCAGCACATTGTTTTAATCTCAACTCAACCACAGGAAGTAATTCTGATTTCTTTTTTGAAACTTCTTTAAACCTATTGTAAAATTCTTCTGCTTTATCAATGTCTTCATTTAAATGATGACAGGTCGCTAAATGGAAATATGCATCTGTAGGTGCACTAGTTTCTTTTGCAGAGTACATATCAAAATTTGGGTCTGTATCTTTTATTGCTATTTCAAAATGACGTATAGCTGATACATAGTCCTTGCGTATCTCTAGAGCTAAGAAACCTTTTCTATAATTATAGTTAGAGCTTTCGGGTTTTATTGTCAGTAGTTTATCAGCAATTATCTCTGCATAGTATAGCATTCCATCCTGCATCAAGGTGGAGTTTTGCATAACTAACTGAGGTTCAGAGGATGTCTGAGCAATTTCTCTTACTTCTGCTTCAGTTTGTGAAAAACTAAATAAATGCGCAAATAATAATGCTGCGGTAATTGTGAGTTTAATCTTCATAAAATGACCATTTAGAGACTTAGTAATAGTTCCAATTTTGGTTACGTGTAAAACGAAATTAGGTTTCATAGATAAATATATAAAAAAAAGTCCGGAATAAATCCGGACTTTCTCAATATTAGATTGTTAACAAGTATTAGTTCTTTACAATCATGAATTCTGTTCGTCTATTCGCTTGATGTTCTTCTTCTGAACAATCAGAAACTATTTTGCCTTCGCATCCACAATCATTTACTAGTTTAGATTCTCCGTATCCCTTGCCATATATGCGTTTCGGGTTGTCTATTCTAGATTTAATATATGCTGCTGAAGATTTAGCTCTTCGTTTAGATAATGACAAATTGTACGATTTAGATGCTCTACAATCGGTATGAGATCCTAATTCAATTTTTATTGATGGATTTTCGTTCATGATCTGTACGATTTTATCTAATTCTAAAGCCGCGTCTGGGCGAATATCTGATTTGTTCACATCAAAATAAATCGGATTCAATTCGAAAACTGCACCAATATCAACACCAACATCTGATTTTGTTATTAAATAATCCAAAGACAAGTTTGACTTCATACCGAGTACTTCATCAACAACGAATGTTTGAGTTAAATAGTTGTCTTTAGTTACTTTGACATCGAATCGAATTTCATCGTTATACTCAGCTTCATCGAGAAAATCAGAAGTAAATGCCCCGTTGGAATCGGTGGTAAACGTTTCTATAACACTTCCGTCTTCAGGATTGATAAATTCAACCTTAGCATCAGGAAGTAGTTCTGTTGTTTCAACATCAGCAATTGTTCCAGATAACGTATATCGTCCTATATAACAATTCTTCTGAATCTCTTCGTTTTCTGAATTACACTTAGTATTGAATGCTTCGGTTTTTAAGAGTTTTTCACCTTCATAAAACGAAAGCGTATATTCTTTACAACGTTGTAATAATGAGAAGTATCGCCCTTTTTTAATTCTTGGCTCCGATAGTTTGTCTTCATCCTTATTGCAAGAAGGACATTCTAATTTAACAGTTATATTATCAGGCAGTGCACTTCCATCTGTAGTTGCAATAATACCAACTAAACTGCTAATAGGAGAATTACCTAAGTAATCATTTTGTATCTCGTAGATATCTTTTTCTCCATAACCGTCTTTACGGAAAGATGAAAGGTAACCTCTTAAGCCATCTACAGTAGTTGTATAGAAGATGTCATCTCCAGTAGAGTTTATAGGGTACCCCATGTTAAGTGGAGTAGACCAATTATTATCTTCATCTCTAAACGATACGAAAACATCAAATCCTCCCATAGACTTTGGTCCATTACTAGAGTAGTATAGTGTTTTGTTATTTACTGCAATGAAGGGTGAGTCTTCGTCATATGGCGTATTGATCTCTGGTCCCATATTTTGTGCTTTAGACCATTCTCCATTTGGAAGTTTAACAATACGATAAATATCTCTACCTCCATAACCACCATCACGATCAGAAACAAAGTAGACATTCTCACCGTCAGGAGTAACTGTGCAGTGTGTTTCCCATGAATCAGAGTTAACGTCGTTGTATTCTAGTTTTTCAAGTTGTTCAAATTTATTCCCTCCAAAATTAGAATAGTAGATGTCTCCTCCACCAGTAGCATCTTGATAAACAAAGATCTTACGTTCATCGGAGCTCACAGCTATAGTTGCTTCATTTGTTTCATTGTTACAAAAAGCTAGCTTTTCAGGAGATGTCCATGCGCCTTCGAAGTCTTGGTAGCTTACATAAATATCTTCGGGATGATTGTTTAGCATAGGGTCCCTGAAGTCATCAGAACTCTTATCATCCCAAACCCTTCTAGAAGTGAAGTAAAGAGAAGTACCATCTAATGATACAACTGGGGCGTATTCCGGATTTGCAGTATTTACTTCCTTTCCAATGTTTTTTACAATTGCGCTTTTTGGATTAGCTATTAATTGTCTTGCCACTCCACACTGAACAATGTTCAATTTTGCAAGCTCTACAAGTCCTGATTTCTTTGAGCTGTTTTCCAAGAACATTTGATAATATTTAACCGCTTCTGTTAAATTCTCATCCAAATGATAGCAGGTACCTAAGTGATAATATGCATCAATGGCAGCACTTTTTTCTTTGTGAGAGTATAAATCATAATTTTTATCAACATCAGTAATTGCCACTTTTAAGTATGGGATTGCTGTTTTTTGATCCCTACGAGATTTTAAAACAATATAGCCTTTACGATAATTGTAATTCGCGCTTTGAGGATTGTATGTCAATAATTTGTCGACAACAATTTCTGCATGAAACAAAAAGTTTTGCTGCATCATCTGCGAACATTCAAACACAAGCTCTTGTTCACTCGCAGTTAAAGTCATCTCTCTAACTTCGAGTTCTGTCATTTGAGAGAACCCGATGAAAGGAAAAGCGACTAATAGTAATAGGCTCTTTAATATATTCATAGTGATTAGTATTTATGCATTCTCATTTTAGAACTCTCGATTTGTATCGAAGGCTTCCAGGTATTCTGCAACCCTTTTTACAAATCGTCCTCCTAAGGCACCGTCAACAACTCTGTGGTCGTATGAATGCGATAAGAACATTTTTTGCCTTATACCAATAAAGTCACCATCTGGAGTTTCAATAACTGAAGGTACTTTTCTAATAGCTCCTAAGGCAAGGATTGCAACTTGAGGTTGATTAATAATAGGTGTCCCCATAACATTTCCAAATGTACCTACATTTGTTACTGTATAAGTACCTCCTTGAATGTCTTCTGGCTTGAGCTGGTTGTTTCTTGCATTATTCGCCATTTGATTAACGGACTTAGTTAGTCCAGTAAGGTTTAATCGATCTGCATTTTTAATAACTGGAACGATTAGATTGCCTGATGGGAGAGCCGTGGCCATGCCGATGTTAATGTTATTTCTCTTAATGATTTGGTTTCCGGAGATAGAAACATTTACCATAGGGAAGTCTTTGATTGCTTTTACAATTGCTTCCATTATAATTGGTGTGAATGTGATGTTTTCCCCTTCACGCGCAGCAAAGTCTTTTTTAACTTTATTCCTCCAGTTAACCAAGTTTGTCACGTCTGCCTCAACGTAGCTTGTGACATGTGGGGAAACATGTGTAGACATTACCATATGATCTGCGATCATTTTACGCATACGATCCATTTCAATGATTTCATCATCTGGTCCGGCTACTACAACTGGTTCTTTGATGTTTGCTAAGAATCCACCAGCATTGTTTGCAGGCGATGTTGTAGTCGATGTTGTAGGCTTATCAGAAGTCACTGAAGCAGAAGTTACATCAGTTTTAGGAGCTGAGGCAATATTATTCACTCTTCCATCAGCAATGTAAGCTAAAATATCTTTCTTCGTAACTCTACCGGATTGTCCTGATCCAGAAATTGATTCTAGTTCATTTATTTTTATACCTTCTTTCTCAGCTATACTTTTTACAAGCGGTGAGAAGAATTTACCAGAAGGAGAATTCTCTAATGGTGCTTTATTCGAAGTTGATTCAACCGCAGCAGATACTTGCTCTTCAATAACTTTAACAGGAGATTCTTCTTTTAACGTTTCTGTTTCTGCAGGAGCAGAACCATCTGTAGATATGATTGCAATAACATCACCAACTTGAGCAACATCATTTTCTTCAAAAAATGTTTTTACTAAAACACCTTCTGCTTCAGAAGGTAATTCGTTATCTACTTTATCAGTGGCAACCTCAACTAAAGGCTCGTCCATCTCAACGTTGTCGCCAACATTTTTCAACCAATTAGTAATTGTAGCTTCTGTAACGCTTTCTCCCATTTTGGGAAGTCTAATTTCTATCTGTGACATATAGTTATATAAAGAGTCTATTTTCTGAGTACAAAAATAACCGAAATTTCTTCTTTGTCAATAGATACCGGAAACGAATTATAGATCTAATTTTTTCCACGCCTTAATGAGGATCGAAAAATCCTTTCTCATCGAGTAATCTCTTGCGTAGAGTAGGTTTAGTTTTTCTTTAATTTGAATATTCTCCGTGTCCATTATATCACTAGGGAATAGGATTCCTGGTTTTATTTTAGGTAAACGAACGTCTTGTTTAGAAACATCTTCTGAAAAGCCGATAAAGGATAAATTACCGACAAGTATTTTAGAAATGTTTTTTATGAGTTTCTTTTTACGATTAAAAGTCCAAATCAAAATGGGGCTCGAAATCAAAATTGCTAGGGAGAAAGCTAAGTCAAAAAGTCTTTTCTTACGTTTGTTTTCTTTTGAAATTAGGGCGTTTAAATTAAGGATGTATAGATCTCCTGAAGTGTCAATAGAGTTACTCCCGATTAAAAAGTTTTCGTTTTTAGGAGCAATTTTATAATCGGTCTGATCAAAGCTATTGTTGGACATATAGTCAATGATTTCACTGTATGTTGAAGTTTTTGATGAAAATATAATTTCCTGAAAGTCACCATTTTTGATCGTGCAACTATCGATTGAAGAGATTTGAGTTATCTTAGCAACGTTGTCATTTGTGTTTCTTATCAGTTCTTTTATTCGGTTGAATTCATCTTTATTGTCATCAATGATTGCGAATGACTTTTTTGTTTTTACCCAGAGTTTAAATTGTTTTCCTATTGCAAAGTGTAAAAATACTCTAGAGATGAAGTAATAGGATATGGTCCAACCAGCTCCGATGAATATAAATAGTCTAGAGAATTGCCAAGATTTGGGCAGTATCGCGTAAGCGATTAGTATTAATAAAGTTCCTATAAATACGCCCTTTATAAGTTTAAATAATTTAACAGGATAGTCATAACCTCCGTTAAAGTAGGATGTAGATAGCCATACTATTGCATAGATTGGTATAGAATAGCTGATTAACTCTTTTGGAAACTCAATATCAGACATTTTCCAATAGTTTGTCAATGCAAATAAACCGATGATAAGATAGGTTATATCAATTGCGGGAAGAAACAGTTTTTTTAATATACGAAGACTAATAGCTAAGAAAGCTCTCAGGTAAATGGCAAAGTTAATTAGGAGTGAAAATAACTTTGCATTCTTACCAGAAAGGTGTTTTTGAGCAAATATGATCATCGCTCTGTAAAAAACAAAAACGTAGTTTACAGAACTCTTTTTTGTACTTTCTCCTTTGTAATGAATTATTTTTGTGTCTGAGCAATAATAATTCTTATAACCACCTAGGGTTATTCTATAGGATAAGTCGATGTCTTCTCCATACATGAAAAAAGATTCATCCAAAAATCCGACTTTCTCCAAGGTTGTCTTGCGCATGAGCATATAAGCACCGCTCAGAATATCAATTTCATGATTTTCGAATTCAGATAGATGACCTAAATGGTATTGTCCAAATTTTTTTGATTTTGGAAACAATGCAGAAAGCCCGAAAATTTTATAGAAGGCGACAATAGGTGTAGGTAGACCTCTTTTTGATTCAGGAAGAAAAACTCCTTTTCCATCAACCATTCGAACCCCTAAACCTCCTGAATCTGCATGTTTATCCATAAACTGAACGGTTTTTAAAAAGGTATCTTCCTGCACTACAGTATCAGGGTTGAGTAAAAGGATATATTCCCCTTGAGCAATTTCTATAGCTTGATTGTTCGCCTTAGAAAAACCAATATTGTCCTTGTTTTCAATTAGACGAAAATCAGGATACTTCGACTTCACCATTTCTACAGAGCCGTCAACAGAGCAATTGTCTACAACAAAAACCTCAGCGGATAAATTTTGGATGCCTTTTGTGACTGAGTCTAAACATTGATCTAGGAAGTATTCGACATTGTAGTTTACAATGATGATACTAATTTTGTATTTATACTTGTTGTTCAATTATTTTCTATTCTGAAACTGCAATGCAAGATATTTCAATGTCAACATCCATTGGGAGTTTGGATACCTGAACCGTTTCTCGTGTAGGAGGGATAGAACGAAAGTATTCAGCATATATTTCATTTACTTTATTGAAATTATTTAAGTCTTTAAGAAAGATGCTGCATTTAACAATATTGTTCATTGTCATACCTGCTTCTATAAGTAAAGCCGTAATGTTTTTCATTACCTGATGCGTTGACGCTTCGATAGTTTTGTCAACTAGTTTGCTAGATTTGGGATCAATAGGTATTTGTCCCGATACGTAAAGGGTGTCCTTAATAAGTATTGCTTGACTGTAGGGGCCGATTGGTGCAGGAGCACCAGGAATTTGTATAACCTTCTTCATCTTGTTATTTTTGTACAAGTTTACACAAAATAAATAGAGTTTTTTGAAGCAAATTCTTCTTCTTGATAATTACGATTCTTTTACTTTTAATTTAAAGCATTACCTCGTTGGCTTGGGGGTGCATGTGGATGTTATTAGAAATGATAAATCAATTGCTGATGTTGAAAAATATAATGGAATTATTCTTTCTCCGGGTCCAGGTCTACCTGTTGATGCGGGCCAAATGATAGGGTTAATTGATGATATTGCTGGGAAAATACCTTTGCTCGGTGTTTGTTTGGGTATGCAAGCGATAGCTATTCATCTCGGAGGGAAATTATTTAATCAAAATAAAGTTAAGCATGGTGTTCAGGAAAAAATTAATATTTCAGGAGGTGCTTTGTTCAAGCAGATCGATTCAACTATAGATGTTGGCTTGTACCATAGCTGGGCTGTTCAGCCTTTGGGTGATTTTGATGTTGTCGCAAATTCAAAAGAAGGAATTGTTATGGCAATTGAGAATGATTCAATGAAAATGTATGGAGTTCAATTCCACCCTGAATCAGTAATGACACTTGATGGAATGAAAATTGTAAAGAATTTCATTAATCTTTTGTAATAATATAAAGGTTGTGAATCTGAAAATGATTGTTGTATATTTAAAATCTAAAAAATGAGAATTATGAAATTAATATTAGCTGTTTTTACCGTTTTATTTTCTTTGAATACGATGGCTCAGTCTTGCGTTGGTAAGTGGGTTACAATAGATGATGAAACGAATAAAAAGAAATCAATTGTCAATCTTTACAAGAAGGACGGTAAATTATATGGAGAGATTTTATATTTATTTCCAAGAGAGGGTAGAGAGGAGGATCCTAAATGTGATCTTTGCACGGATGATAGAAAGGATCAATCAATTTTAGGTATGCAAATTGTTCGTGATTTAAAATGGGATGGAGCTGTTTGGAAGGATGGGACTATCGTAGATCCGAAAATCGGGAAAGTTTACAATTTAAAAATGTGGATTGATTCAGATAATAATAAGTTGCTAAATGTTCGCGGATTTGTAGGGCCTTTTTATAGAACGCAGCAATGGGTTAAAGTGAAATAATTAAATGAATTGGAAGTCGACACGTCGATTTCTTTGTTTCCCTTCTGAGGTAGAATTGGTGTCAATTGGCGCCATTTCTCCTTTAAAATCGAATGATAGTCGATCTTTATTTAGGCCATTAGCGACAAAATAATCAACAATTGCTTTGGCTCTTCGTTTGGATAATTCTATGTTGTAACTGTCTGTGCCATCAGAGTCTGTGTGACCAATGACCATTACGCGTAGGTCAGAATGGCCTTTAACTACCTTAATCATTCTATTCAAGAAATCGTTATGTTCGGAACGAATATCAGATTTGTCAAAATCAAAGAAAACAGGTTCAAATATAAAGTTTTTTCGTTCTTTCAGTCTGATTTCTGGTGCGTTAAGTCCTTCTTTTTGACTGTACAAAAACTCTTCAAACCAATATTGACCTCTTTCGGACGATTCGGTTTGCTCAATTTCCATGTTGGATTTGAAAAGTATGATTTGGCCAATATTTCTTCTACAATCCACACTCTCATATTTACCTTCAAGGTACCCCGTTTTTTCATTGTAAAATAGGTTTGCTTTTAATCTACACCATTTTATGCGCGATGATTTGGTGCTTTTTTGAATTACTATTTGCTCAAAAGTTAAATTGTTTCCCTCAGATTGACTGCTGATTTTTTTTATTGCATAGCTATCTTTATCTCTAATTTCTTCACGGGAAATACCGTTAAGTGTTCCGGAGGAATTGTCAATTTGTAATTGAAGTAATGTTCCTTCATCGATCTTTTGACCTGCTCGTATAATAACTCCTTGCCAATTGCCTGAGAAATTAATTTGGCTATATCCGAATGCAGTAAAGAGCGTAAATAAAAAAAGGGATGTAACTATTTTCATTAGTGTTTATTCGTATTCAAACAAATAATGTTCCATTTTGTAGGTTTTTTCTTTGAAAGACTAATTTATTGACAGTATTAACAATTTAAGTTTTTTTATGTTGATAAGTTCCATTTTCTTTTAGGTCTTACCCTGTTAATTGCCGATTTCGTTCGCTATTTTTGTGTGTTATTGAAATCTTGGGCACTGTCCTTAATTGAGATTATAATTATGAGTGAAGAAAACAAAAAGCAAGATTACGCTGCGGATAATATTCAGGTATTAGAGGGGTTAGAAGCAGTTAGAAAACGTCCCGCCATGTATATTGGTGATGTCGGAGTTAAAGGGCTTCATCATTTAGTATATGAGGTAGTGGATAATTCAATTGATGAGGCGTTAGCTGGTCATTGTAATACTATTGGCGTTTCAATTAATGAGGATAATTCTATTACTGTAAATGATAATGGTCGTGGAATTCCAACTGCCATGCACTCTAAAGAAAAGAAATCAGCTCTTGAAGTTGTTATGACTGTTTTGCACGCTGGAGGTAAGTTTGATAAAGATACGTATAAAGTTTCTGGTGGACTTCACGGTGTTGGTGTTTCTTGTGTGAATGCTTTGTCTACAGATCTTAAGGCTACCGTTCATAGAGAAGGAAAAATCTTTGAACAAGAATATAAGATTGGTCAACCACAATATGATGTCAGAGAAATTGGAACTACTGACCGCACTGGTACAGAAGTTACATTTATGCCAGACAAATCGATTTTCGAAGTCCATGAGTATAATTATGATACTCTAGCTGCTAGAATGCGTGAGTTAGCCTTTTTGAATAAGGGGATTACAATTACGCTTACTGATTTGAGGGAAACCGACGAAGAAGGTAAATATCTAGGTGAAACTTTCTATTCAGAAGGAGGATTACGTGAGTTTGCGGCTTATTTGGATAGGAATAGAGAGACTCTAATTTCTGAAGTTGTTTATTTTGAAGGAGAAAAGGATGGTATTCCAGTTGAAGTGGCCTTAACTTACAATCATTCATACTCTGAAAATATCCAGGCGTACGTTAATAATATAAATACTTACGAAGGTGGTACTCATCTTTCAGGTTTTAGGAGAGGTCTAACAAATACATTGAAAAAGTATGCTGCCGAGTCTGGTATGCTTGCTAAGGAAAAAGTAGAGATTGAAGGTGATGATTTCCGTGAAGGATTAACAGCTGTTGTTTCTGTAAAGGTAGCTGAACCTCAATTTGAAGGTCAAACGAAAACTAAACTTGGGAACAGGGAAGTTACAGCTCCAGTAAGTCAAGGTGTTTCTGAAATGCTCTCAAATTATTTAGAAGAGCATCCAGCAGAGGCTAAAACTATCGTTCAGAAAGTTATTCTTGCTGCAAAAGCGAGACAAGCTGCTCGTAAGGCTAGAGAAATGGTTCAGCGCAAGAGTGTTATGACTGGATCTGGATTGCCAGGAAAATTGGCCGATTGTTCCTCTAAAGATCCTGCAGAATGCGAGATTTACTTAGTTGAGGGTGATTCTGCCGGGGGTACGGCTAAGCAAGGTAGAGATCGATTGTTTCAAGCGATTATGCCGCTTCGTGGTAAGATTTTGAATGTTGAAAAAGCGATGCATCACAAAATTTTCGAAAACGAAGAGATTAAAAATATTTATACAGCGCTAGGTGTGCGAATTGGGACAGAAGAGGATAGTAAAGCTTTAAACTTGGAGAAGTTACGGTATCATAAAATTATTATCATGTGTGATGCCGATGTCGATGGTTCTCACATTGAGACTCTAATTTTGACTTTCTTCTTTAGATTTATGAAAGAGTTAGTGGAACTAGGTTATATTTATATCGCAACTCCACCGTTGTATCAAGTTAAAAAAGGTACTAAATCTAATTATGCTTGGGATGATAATCAGAGAGATTTGTTGATTCAACAAATGAAAGGAGCAGGAGCGGAGTCTTCTGTTGGTGTTCAACGATATAAAGGTCTAGGGGAAATGAATGCAGAGCAATTATGGGATACAACAATGAATCCTGAATTCAGAACGCTTCGTCAAGTTACTATTGAAAATGCTGCGGAATGTGATCAAGTATTCTCTATGTTAATGGGGGATGAAGTTCCTCCGCGTAGAGCATTTATTGAGCGTAACGCGAAATATGCTAAGATTGATGTTTAATTAAGTATCGTTCAAACATAAAAAAAGGGAATCCATTATTTGGATTCCCTTTTTTGTTTTTATCCGCATTCTAATTAATAAATCCACTAGTTAATTAGACTAGTGGATTTGAGCAAAATATAATATTACTTCTTAACTATTCGGGCAGATTTGCTTAACTGCTCAGAGGTAACGCTTATTATGTAAATTCCGCTTTCATAATTATGTGTATTCACGATAATTGTGTTTAAACCTGCCCCTGAGTTAATTATTCTTCCTCGAGTATCAATAATTTGAAAAATGAACTCTCCTGATAAAGAAATATTCAATACTTGGTCAACAGGATTAGGGAATATCTTTAAGTCATTTGCTTGATAATCATCAATAGATAAACAGCCATCAACAATGATATTAGAAGTTGCAGATGCAGTACATCCATTTCCATCCGTATAATCATACGTTAAGATGTGTGTGCCAATTCCAGCAACTGCAGGGTCAAATGTATTTCCTGTAATTCCAACACCTGAATAAGTTCCTCCAGTAGGAGTGCCTTCATTCAAAGTAATTGGGTCATTATAGTTGCATAAATCAGCTAATGAACTAAAAGAAACGGTAGGTATAGGATTAACAATTATCTCAATTGTTGCAGATGTTGAGGAACATCCATTCACATCTGTATGTTCGACAGCATATATTCCTGCAGAAACTACATCAATAGATGCTGAAGTTTCAGTTGTGCTCCATATATTACCAGTCCCATAAGAAGATGATAAACTAACTGTTTCACCATCACAGATTGCAGTCGATCCTCCTGGTGTTATTGTAGGAGGTGCTGGCAATGGATTAACCGTAACTACTGTTGGAGGTGAAGTCGCGAAGCATCCGTTGACATCAGTAGAGGTGACCGTATAGTTCCCGGTGGAGCTAACGGTAATAGATTCGGTAGTTTCAGATGTTGACCAATCATTTCCTGTTAATTCGGAAGATGTTAATAGAACACTTCCTCCATCACAGAATGTAGTTGCTCCAGTTGGTGTGATAGATGGTGTAGCCGGATTAGCATTCACTGTAACTGTGATTGGAGCAGATGTTGCAGAACACCCATTTGCATCAGTGTAAGATACAAAGAAATTACCGCCTGTAGTTACCGTGATTGTTTGAGTGGTCTCAGTGGTAGACCAAGAATTTCCCGTCCCTTGAGATGAACTTAAATTAACTGAACCACCGTCACAAAATGTTGTTGATCCTATAGGTGTAACTGTTGGAGCATTTGGGTTGGAGTTAACTGTAATAGCCGTTGGAGCTGAAGTCGCTGAACAACCAAAGCCATCTGTAACAGTTACGCTATATGTTCCGGTTGTTGTTACTGTAATAGAATTTGTTGTCTCAGTTGTTGACCAACCGTTTCCACTTAGGGCCGATGAAGTAAGTGTAACGCTTCCACCAGAACAGAACGTCGTGGCACCACTTGCTGATATTGTTGGTGTCGCTGGCGGTGTTGGGTCATTTAATGCTTCTGTGACCAAATTTGAAACACATCCAATTCCATCCGTAAAAGTAATATTATAAGAGCCCGCTGCTAAAGAGGGGATTGTATAGGGGAATGAAATTCCAGTGGTAGTTCCAGATTGTGTTCCGGTCCATGAGATGTCACCTGTTCCTGAGCCTGTAACCTCTATAGATCCTGTTGCAGTAGCGCAGGTTGAAGGGTTATTTACCGTGCCAGATGAAATTACAGGTGCAGAGTTAACAGTTACAGCTAGTGGAATAGAAGTAGAAGTACAACCATTTTCATCAGTATATGTAACTGAGTATGTACCTGTAGAAGAAACTGTTATAGTAGATGATGTTTCATTTGTAGACCATTCATTTGAAACTGGGTACGATGAAGTTAAGTCAACAGAGGATCCTGCGCAAATAGATGTTGGTCCTGAAGCTGAAATGGTTGGGGCGGTTGCAGGTGTATTCACTGTAACGGTTGTAGTAGCGGTTGATTGGCATCCCAGTACATCTGTAATTAAACACGTGTATTGAGTCGTATTTGTTGGCGCTACATTAACAGTTGCTGTATTTCCAACATTGTTTACACCATCATCCCAAACATAGCTAGTTCCTCCAGAACCCGTAATGTTTACGTTCCCACCAGGACAAATACTTTGATTTGCGCTAACTGAACCACTCCCAGGAGTAGATGTGGCAACATTTACTGTGTACATTGCGTAGCAATTGTCACCTAAAGTAGCAACAAACACATCATAATCTCCTGGTGCCAGTGTTGTAAAAGTATTACCTGTTTGGTAATTTACACCATCCAAACTATAAAAATACGCTCCGTCTCCTCCTGTTGGAGAATTTACTGTAATGGTTCCATTATTATTTCCGCAAGTAGTGGCAGTTGGAATAACGGTTGCTGTAACTTGATCAAATAATTCGAGTGGCATGAAAACTCCTTCGCTTAAACATGATCCTGATCCAAATAAGTAGATACTATATATTCCTGCTGTGTAAGGGAAGTTAAAAGTGTTACTAGAACTTGTGGATGTTTCAAGGGTAGTTGTAAAAGGATCATCGGTTACGTACCAAGCATAATCACTATTATTTGTTGACATTGATCCATCAACGAGGATGTCGCCTCCAATACAAAGAGAATCTCCGGATGCTGAAAAATTCATTGATGGTGCGGGCCCGGTTGAGGTTAATATGTCCATAAGCCCCCATATTCCAGCGGCTCCGCCTGTTGCTGCGTCAATTGTTGTCCAGCCATTCGTAGCCCCTTCAAACGAAGTTGCGTCATTAAGTCCTGATGTAATTTGTGCAAATAAAGCTAATGAGTCGGTAGAATTATAACTCAATTCATAACCTACCCAAATTGTACCGGTTACTCCTGTTGCAGGAGTTGTGAAGGTTACATTGTTCCATGATCCAGGTGTTATGTCGGCTAAAGGAACAGTTTCAGAAGTGAGTTCAATTGCAGCGGGTTCTCCTCCGTTATCAGCCCAAACTTTGAATATTACATTACCTCCAGCATCATTGACAACAGCTGGCGCAAAATCAATTCCTCTAATATCAGTAACGGTAGCAACAGAGTACTCTTCAGCCCACTGTAGCGCTATTTCAGGTCCGATTTGAGAATTCCCATGAGCGTATCCGATAGATGGGGCATTCCAATTAATTGGTCCAGCACCTAAAGTTGGATCCCAGTTGCGTAATGTGTCACAAGCTATTCCTGAAGCAGGCGCAGCGACTTGTATATAACCAACTTCAATCGCTGGTGTTGCGTCAACTCCATATATATTTGATGCAGTTAAAGTAACATCGTAAAGACCTACATTGTAGAATTCAGCAACTGGGTCTTGAGAGTTTTGATTTGTAGCATTAATCCAATCCCAATCAACTCCTTGATTACCAGATATTGTCCAACTCCATCCTGTTGGAACATTTGTAGATTGGTCAAATAAACTAACACTAGCATTTGCGGGAATAATTACCGGACCTGGTCCTGCTGGCACAGATGCGAAGTCTGAATTAGGAGGTGTGTTGGTTGGGTCACATCCAGGCGAAAGTAATAATGAACCTCTAATCCCTTGTAGTATTGATAACATGTAATTAGCTTGTTCTTGTGTAAACATAACAGTGCAGTTAGCATAGTCCATGTAATTTTCGTATTGCGTTTCTGTTCCTGCGCAAGTTTGTTGTGACCCTGAGCATGATCCTGGATAGTTGAAAGAAGGACCATCTGTAGCGGGAGTGTCTGTGAATCCATCATCTGAGCCACAACCTCCAGATCCGCCCCAAGTATGATCTAACCCAAGGTAATGACCTACTTCGTGAGTTAAGACATTTTCATTATTCATTCCTAAATTATAATCTAGAACAATACCATCAATATTCGATGACGGCAAAAAGGTCGGGTTTGGGCGATAAGCATATCCTGCTGTGCCTGATCCTGCACCATTAGAAATGTCGCAAATCCATATGTTGAGATAATTGTTTCTATTCCAAATTTGTGAGCCACCAGTTGCTGAAGATTTCATTTTGTTCTCTTCGCCGTTATCTGAATCGTACCAAGCTTCTGTTGTTGCAACTCTGACAACACCAATTTCTGCCAGAGGCGTTCCTGATTCATCTTGCGTTGCTAGGCAAAAATTAATATTTGCATCAGCTGGGGTGAAATTGTAAGGAGTTCCAGTTCTGGCATTAGAAGCGTTAGTGTTTAATAATTGATAATCTTCAGTTAGGTCCTGAAAGACTTGCATAATTAATGCATTTGAGACGTTTTCAGACGGGTTGTTTGGATTGTGAACAACATGAAAAATTACTGAGATTTCATTTACACCTGAAGTTTTTGGAGAAAAACTGTTTATGTTCATTGCAGATTGTAAATAGTCTTGGTTAAACTCATTTTGCAACCCACGATCAGCGTAATGCTGTTGATTGAGTTCAAATGTTTTACAAACATGCTGTCCAGCCGGAACTGATTGATTGTTAGCTGTGTTTGAAGAAAGGTTCAAAAAGCCAGGTTGAATCTGTGGTAAGGACCTATTATTAGGTTCTGGTTGTGTGGTTGGGAGTGATTCCGTTTGTGTCGAATACTGCGCGGCTGGCTGCTGATTAGTAGTAGCATTGTTCTGTACGTTTTGTGCAAACGTACAGAAACCACCAACCACTGCCAGTAATGACAGGGTCAAGTTGTTTTTCATAATAGTATTAGCATTAATTAGTCCTATAAATATAGGGAAATTTAATTATTGCCAATTACTATATTACGTCTTTCTCTTTTTCTTTTTCGCCGCAGGGAAAAGTATATTGTTTAGAATTAATCTGTATCCCGGAGAGTTGGGATGAAGGTTTAAATCTGTTGGGGGATCTCCGACTCTGTGCTCATAATCTTCGGGGTCATGGCCGCCATAGAAAGTCCAGGTTCCCTGACCTAATTCGCCATGAATGTATCGAGCAGTGCCAATCGATTTAGTTTCCCCCATGATAAGTACATTAGATTTAATTAAATCTCTTTTGAAGTCAGTGGTTTGCCCCATGAAACCGCTAATTACATCTGTATGACATTGTGTAAGCATCGTTGGAACTACATCCCACTTTGCTGAGAATTCGAATAGCGTAAACTTATCAAGTTTTTCATTTCGCTTATGTAACGATGTACCATCAATATCAGAATACTCATACTGCAAGGGGTCCTGCACTAATTCAAAATTTTCGAAAGCTAATGTGTTATTATAGTCTAACTTGTCTTGGCAGTTTCTTTCTGAAGGATCACCATCGAACATAGACTCGCAAATGTCTGTGTCGTGAGAGGCAAGGGCTATATCAAAACTATCAGTGCCGCTGCACATAGTAAATAAGAAACCTCCACCTATTACGAAGTTTTTAATGTTGGTTGCAACTGAAAGCTTAAGTTCTGATACTTTATTGAATCCTAAATTAGCAGCTGAACGCTCTAAATCAGCAACTTGCTTCTTATACCATGGGTATGATCTAAAGTTTGCGTAGAACTTGCCATATTGACCTGTGAAATCTTCATGATGAAGGTGCAGCCAATCATATTCCGGGAGTCCGCCTTTAACTATTGTTGAATCGTAAATTTTATCATATGGAATTTCAGCATATTCCAATACCATAGTGACAGCATCGTCCCAAGGTTGTTTGCCTCCTGGGGTATATACCGCAATCTTTGGAGCCTTTTCTAGTTGAACAACTTCCATGTTTACTTCAGGTGAACCAATTTCTTGCCTGATTGCATTGGCTTGGCCATCTGCGAGAATTTCATATCGGATTCCGCGTACAATCAATTCTTCTTCGATGGTTTGAAGGTGAGGGGTAAGGAATGAGCCACCGCGATAGTTTAAGAGCCATTCTATAATTACACCATTTTCTAAAAGATAGAATGATACACCGTAAGCTTTTAAATGATTCGTTTGCGAATCATCCATTGGAATTAATATTTGTGAACCGAAAGTAAAGTTTGATATAAAAACTAACGTTATTAATACGATTAAATTTCTCATATTTCAATTTTATGCAAAAACCAATCCTAAATTAGTAATTAAAATGGAGCTTCATCATTCTGATTGAAATCGAGATTGTCGTCATCTAAAGAATTCATTTTACTTGGAATAGTATAAGTTCCTTGATTGTCGAAATCATCATTTGCTCCCATATTTGTATGCATCGCCGCGTTAGGATCTGGAGAAAAGCCTTCAATGTTATCGAATTTTGCAAATTCTTTTACAAATCTCAGTCTAACACTTTCTAATGAACCATTTCTATGCTTGGCAATAATAATTTCACCAATACCAGCATTTGAATTCCCTTCTTCATCTTGCATAAACCCATAATACTCAGGTCTATAAATAAATGAAACGATGTCTGCATCTTGTTCAATCGCTCCAGACTCCCTTAGATCAGAAAGTACCGGTTTTTTATCCCCACCGCGCTGTTCAACTGAACGACTTAACTGAGAAAGCGCGATCATTGGAACATTTAGTTCTTTTGCAATTTCCTTAATGGAGCGAGAGATTGATGAAATTTCTTGCTCTCTACTACCTACACCTTTCGCTGATCCAGCTGTCATTAATTGTAAGTAATCTATAATTACAATCTGAATATCATATTGCATCTTAAGTCTACGGCATTTCGCACGTAAATCAAAAATACTAATACCAGGAGTGTCGTCAATATAGATAGGGGCTGTAGCTAATTTTGTAATTCTGCTGTGTAATTGTTGAAATTCATCATCTCTTAAATCACCTTTTCTTAACTTTTCTGCAGGTAGTCTCGTCTCTGATGCAATTAAACGTTTAACAAGCTGAACAGAGCTCATCTCTAGAGAGAATATCGCAACCCCCTGATTGAAATCTACAGCTGTATTTCTAGCCATTGATAGTACAAAGGCAGTTTTACCCATGGCTGGCCTTGCGGCAATTACAATCATATCCGACCGTTGCCACCCCGCAGTAACTTTATCTAAGTCAAAGAACCCTGTTGGAATACCTGAAATACCGTCAGAATTTTCAGATGCTTTTTCAATTTCTTCAATTGCTTCACGAACAACATTTTGCATGATATCCACGGATTTACCCATGTTGTTTTCTGCAATCTTAAAAAGATCTCCTTCAGCTTTGTTTAAGACATCAAAAACATCATTCGTGTCATCGAAAGCCTCTTTCATTACCTCACCACTCATGCGAATCAATTCACGTTTAATGTGTTTCTCAGAAATGATTCTAGCATGATATTCCACGTGGGCTGTCGAACCAACTCGACTTGTTAATTGAGAAATATATACAGCGCCACCAGAGGCCTCAAGTTCTCCACTTTTTAGTAGGTGATCGGTTACTGTTAGAATATCAATTGGTTTAGAAGAACCAAATAGTTCTTGAATTGCGCCAAAAATGTATTGGTGTTTTGGGTCATAGAAACTTTCCGACTTCAATATATCGACAGCGTCAGTTACAGCATTTTTCTCAAGCATCATGGCTCCTAAGACTGCTTTTTCCAAGTCTACAGCTTGTGGAGGTATTCTTCCCGGATCTCCTGGTGCTGAAGTTATTTTGTTGATTCGCGTTGGTTTTTTACGCGTATTTTCGGATTTGTTTTCCATAATTCAAAGGTACATAATCAATCGTCTATTTCTAAGCTTTAAGAAATCTTTAAGTGAAAAGATATGAATACTGGTTTTCAACAATTGTTAATTCTTATTCTAATTTTGTACTATGAAGCGTGAGATTATTACAACACGAGATGGATCTAATAGTATCTTTATTCCAGAATTGAATGAATCGTAT
Organism: Crocinitomicaceae bacterium; assembly: GCA_022447585.1. Lineage (GTDB taxonomy): Bacteria > Bacteroidota > Bacteroidia > Flavobacteriales_D > Crocinitomicaceae > UBA4466. The sequence continues at coordinate 220,017 of JAKVAR010000009.1, forward strand.
CATTCTTCGCATGGAGCTATCCAAGAGGCGAAACACGTTTTTATCAAAAATGGTATCACAAGGCTGAATAAAAATGAAATCACCGTTTTTGAGATGGGTTTTGGTACTGGGTTAAATGCTTTTCTAACTTCGATTTTTGCAAATTCAAATGAGGTGTTGGTTCATTATATTGGGCTTGAAGCTTACCCTGTGACTACAGAATTGGCGAGTAAACTAAATTATGTTCAAGAATTAGGTGAGGGAAGACAAGATCAGTTCGATAGATTGCACAGTTCTCCATGGGGTAGAGTTGAAGAAATCAGCACTTATTTTAAGCTGAATAAAGTCCAAGAAAAGGTTCAGAATTTTCAATTTGAAAGAGACTCTATTGATATCGTTTTTTATGATGCCTTCGGTCCAAGAGTTCAGTCAGAATTATGGAGTGTAGAAGTTTTAGAAAATGTTTTTAACGGATTGAAAAATGGTGCAATCCTTTGCACTTATTGTGCACAAGGACAATTTAAGAGAAATCTAAAAACGGTTGGCTTTAATGTCGATGCACTTCCTGGCCCCCCAGGTAAAAGAGAAATGACGTTAGCGACTAAGCCTTGATTGGATCTAAAAGAGTGCATTTCATTATTCCATCACGGTCAATTCCGTCCATTGTTATATCGCAAAAAGTGTTGGCTAATTTTGGATTGAATGGAGTTTTAATCTTAACGTAATTAGATGTGAATCCGAACATGTATCCATCGTTATCTTCGTTCTCGAATAAAACCGTCTCTTTTCTTCCGACATTAGTTTCGTAAAAAGCTCTCTTTTTCTTGTAGGATAAGACATGAAGTTGTTTACTTCGTTCTTTTCTAGTGTTCATTGGAACAGGATCACCAAGTTTAATTGCCGTTGTATTTGCTCTTTCTGAATACGTAAAAACATGCAGGTATGACACTTCTAGGTCTTTCAAAAAGTCAACTGTTTCCATAAAATCTTCATCAGTTTCTCCAGGAAACCCTACAATAACATCAACCCCAATGCAAGCATCAGGTCGATGAGCTTTGATAGCTTTTATTCTGTCTGCAAATAGTTCACGTTGATACTTTCGGCGCATCGCCTTTAAAAGCTTGTTGCTTCCTGACTGCAATGGAATATGGAAATGAGGAACGAACCTTTTAGAATTTTTTAATGTGAAATCAATGATTCCATCCGAAAGTAAATTGGGTTCAATTGAAGATATTCTGAAGCGTTCTATTCCGCCTACATTATCTAAGGCTTTGACTAAGCCATAGAAATTTTCTTCGCCACCTTGTCCAAAATCTCCAATGTTTACCCCGGTCAAAACAACCTCTTTGATTTCAGTTTTAGCAATTTCTTCAGCTTGCTCAATCGTTTTTTTAATACTTGCATTTCTGCTTTTTCCTCTAGCTAAAGGAATAGTGCAAAAAGTACAGAAGTAATCGCATCCATCTTGTACTTTTAAAAAAGAGCGTGTTCTGTCACCCATAGAGAACGCAGGCACAAAATCCCTTGTCTCTTTTATATTCTTATTGGAAATGATTGTTTTCTCCTGTTTCTCTAATGATTCAATGTGCTCTACAATCTGAAATTTTTCATTCGCCCCTAAAACAATATCAACTCCAGGAATTGAAGCGATAGATTCAGGTTTTAATTGAGCAAAACAACCAATAATTGCAACAAATCCTTCCGGATTAATTTTCATAGCACGCTTTACAAGTTGCTTACATTTTTTGTCTGCATTTTCCGTAACAGAACAAGTGTTAATCACGAAGATATCTGGGTTGGCATCATAATCTACCTTTGCATATCCAGCTTCCTGAAAACTTCTTCCAATCGTGGAAGTTTCAGAAAAATTTAATTTACAACCTAACGTGTAAAAAGCTACTTTTTTGTATTGATTCATTGCGATACAAAAGTAAAAGAAAATCTTTGAAACATTGTTATCATTTTTGTCATACAAACCCAATCTCAGCTCGATTAGTTGTTATTCATAGCATTATTTCATTTCTTTGATAACCAATAAGTTTAAAATAGAGGAAGAATGCCAATAAGAATGGTTAAGGAACCCGGGAATAATAAACCTCGGAGATCGCGTAAATCAAGTTCAAGAAATACTTCTATGCGGGGAGGTCGAGGCGGAATGGCTGGAGGTTTAGGTAACCTAGTTGCGGTAGTTCTTCCTTATCTTATCAAGAGACCAAAATTATTAATTGGACTTATCATAGTTGTTGTTATAGGTTATTTTGCTTTTAAATCTTGTTCGCCTGATGCGAATGTTGTTAATAGTCTCTTTAAGACAGGGGGAGAGTTTAATAAAGAATTTTATGAATCTACCGAGATTTATGAGCCATTAGCGGATAACGTGAAAAACCCATTGCCTGAGCAAGTCTCTCTGGAGAAATATGCTCCTAAAAGGTTAAATCAAGGAAGACAAGGTTCATGTGTAGCTTGGGCAAGTGCGTATGCTGCTAGAACTATTCTAGAAGCTAAAAGAACAGGTGAAGACCCGAATAGTGTTCGTTATAGTCCTTCTTTTATGTATAATCAAATTAGTATTGATCATAATACATGTCAGGGTTCTTATATTAAATTGGCAATGGATAATATGATGGAAAAGGGGGCGGTTCCTTTTAATGATTTCCGTTATGATGATTCAGATTGTAACCGACAACCAAGTAGCGAGCTAATAGCGAGCGCCTCTATAAATAAGATTAAAGGGTTTCAACGATTAACGGATGATAATCAATCCCGAGTTCACGAGATGATATCAATCAAACAGAATCTTGCTAAAGGCTCTCCAGTTATTATTGGGATGATGGTTGGAGGTTCATTTATGCAAAATATGAAAGGAAAAGATGTATGGATACCTACCAATTCTGATTATAGTCAAAGAGGATTTGGAGGTCATGCGATGTGCGTTATAGGTTACGATGATTATAAAGAAGGTGGTTCTTTTCAAATTATGAATAGTTGGGGGGAAGAATGGGGGAATAAAGGAATCGCTTGGGTAAGATATACAGATTTTAAAGAGTTTAATGTTGAGTCTTATGGATTATACCCAATGGGGGATGCAAGTGCCGTAAAGGTTAATTCGTTTGAAGGTAGCTTTGGTTTAGAGTTGAATGAAGGCAAGAAAACTATAGGTCTAAATCGTGTAAATGACATCTATTTTGAAACGATTGGTGTCGTTTCTTCTTCCGACAAGTTCAAAGTAGAGTTTACAAATAATGTTGAGTGCTATACTTACCTCTTCGGTGAGGAATCTGATGGAAGTAGTTATGTTTTGTTTCCATACACTAAGAAGCACTCTCCGTACTGCGGTATAACCGGAACCAGGCTTTTTCCTCGGGATTATTCGATGCAACCAGATGATCAAGGCCAGAAGGATAAAATTGCTGTGCTAGTTACTAAAAAACCAATTGACTACGATATAATAAATGCTCAGATTTCTTCATCAAAAGGGTCTACGTATGAATCTAAAGTGAAGAGTGCACTAAAGTCCGTATATGCTTCTAACGTTAAGTTTTCTGGGAATCAAATTGTAAATTTCACAACAAGCATGTCAGAGGATAATGGGGTTGTTTTTGTGATTGGAATTAATAAATAAGGATGAAAAAAGAGCTGAAATTGAGTTATGAAGAATTGGATCACTGGAATAAGCTGTCTGATTCAGATCAGATTCTAGTTCAAAAAGCAACTGATGTAATGTCAAATGCTTACGCCCCTTATAGTAAGTTTAAAGTTGGAGCTGCAGTGCTTCTTTCAAATGGTACTATTGTGACGGGCAGCAATCAAGAGAATATTGCTTATCCATCGGGTTTATGTGCAGAAAGGGTTGCTTTGTTTTATGCAGGGGCAAATTATCCGAATGAAAATGTTGATACTCTTTGTATTGTGGCAAAAGGTGATTTAGTTCCAGTTGAAACGATTCTGTCTCCTTGTGGAGGTTGTAGACAGGTGATGGCTGAAACTGAAATTAGGCAAGGAAAAGCTTATAGAGTTATATTAGTGTGTCAAAATGATGTTGCGATAGTTTTTAATTCGGCGTTAGACTTTTTACCTTTAGCCTTTGGTGCATAGGTTGATAGATCTCAATTATATTGGTGATTTTTTATAATTATTTTTCGCAGAAACATTAGATCTTTAGTGGTGTTATTATAAGATCAAGTAATTGAGTATAGAACTGAAGTTGATATAATTAAACCTGATCATTCAGATACAGCAATAATTAGTTTTGAATTTTATTAGTCGCCTAATACGAAATAGTCCGTCCAAGGATTCTATTAAATCACCAGTTCGGTTAGATCTTTTTAGTTTTTTTCGAAAAAAATAGAGTGTGATAATTTCTAGGACGGAACTTTAAGGTTATCCGTCAATATGGGGTAAAAGAAAAATTATGATTGATTGGGTTTTGGTGGTGGAAATATTGTGGCAAGATTAACTAAAAAAATGCACGCTTGCCTCGATTATTGAAGAAAAACAAAACTGTAATAGAATTAACGGATTTAATCACAAATGTTGAAGAATTAATTAATATCACTAAAGCTGAATTCACAATGTTGCAGAGCATTCCTTGTACTTTATCATTGAATGATTCAGATTTTTGGTGTGATACTGAAAAGTTTAGTATCAATCAAAACTTCTCATTATCAGGGAATCCTGTGTTTGTTTTTACCATTATTATATTAATTTGGCTAATCATGCATTAGGCCACATTGCTGAAAGTTCTAAAAGATAAAAGTAAAACACTTATTAAGGCAAAACTTATAAGGATACAATTGTTGATTTCATATTCCTTAAATAGGGGATTGTTACAAGCAAGATTTTTATATATTTGCCCAACATTACTAAAGACAAAAGTATGGCTGTTAAGGCAGATAATAAACCAAAAAAGACTACGAAAAAGTCGAATAAGGCAAATGATTCTAAGTTTTCAAAAGAAACTTACATTAAGTGGTACAAGGATATGTTATTGATTCGTAAGTTCGAAGAAAAAACAGGTCAACTGTATATTCAACAAAAATTTGGTGGTTTTTGTCACCTCTATATTGGTCAGGAAGCAATTGTTGCTGGAACGGCTAGTGCGTGCAAAAAAGGTGATAAACACATGACTGCCTACCGAGATCATGGTCATCCAATTGCATTAGGTACGGATCCTCGTATTTTGATGGCTGAGTTATACGGTAGGACTACAGGATGCTCTAAAGGTAAAGGTGGATCAATGCACTTTTTCGATAAAGAAGTAGGTTTTATGGGAGGTCATGGAATCGTTGGAGCACAGATAGCAATGGGTGCAGGCGTTGGTTTTGCTGAAAAATATAACGAAACTGGAAATGTGGTTTGCGTATCCATGGGAGATGGTGCTGTGCGTCAAGGTGCATTGCATGAGACATTTAATATGGCGATGAACTGGAAACTTCCTGTAATCTTTATTATTGAGAATAATAATTATGCAATGGGTACTTCAGTAGAACGTACAACGAATGTAACTGACTTATCTAAAATTGGACATTCATATGAAATGCCATCTAGATCAGTTAACGGCATGTCTCCGGAAGCGGTTCATGAGGCCATTGAAGAGGCTGCTGATAGAGCTAGAAAAGGTGATGGCCCAACCTTGTTAGATATAAGAACTTACAGATATAAGGGGCATTCTATGTCTGACCCTCAGAAATATAGATCGAAAGCTGAAGTGTCTGAATGGATGGAACAGGATCCAATAGTTCATTGCCATAATGTAATTAAAGAGAACAATTGGTTGTCTGATGATGAAATTGACGAAATTGGTGAATGGGTGAAAAACGAAGTTAAAGAATCAGTTGAATTTGCTGAAAACTCGCCTTACCCTGAAGGAAAAGAATTATACGAAGATGTGTACATGGATAAAGAGTATCCTTACATCGTTGAATATTAAGAACTATAGTAATTAGAAGATAAGATGGCGGAAATAGTTTATATGCCTAAGTTGAGTGACACCATGACAGAGGGAGTTGTTGCTGAATGGACTAAAAATGTAGGTGAAGAAGTATCTTCAGGTGAAGTTTTAGCGGAAATTGAGACGGATAAAGCTACAATGGAGTTTGAATCTTTCTACGATGGTGTATTATTACACATTGGTGTTGAAAAAGGTGCTACGGCTCCTGTTAATGCTATTCTTGCTGTAATTGGTGAGAAAGATGAAGATATTAAGAGGATTCTTGCGGACGCAGAAAAGAACTCTCCTTTCTCCAAAGAGGAGGTTAAGGTTAAAGAGGAGGCTCCTAAAGCAACACCTGTTCCAGAACCAACTTCGGTAAAAGCAGTAGCAACTTCTACACCCACTATCGCCGCAGCTTCTCCTTCGGTCGCTGATTCAAATGGAAGAATTTTCGCCTCTCCATTAGCCAAGAAAATGGCTAATGAAAAAGGGATTGATTTAGCTAATGTCATAGGTACGGGAGATGCTGGTCGTATTGTGAAAAGAGATATTGATCATTATACTCCTTATGTTGGTGGTGGATCTAAGCAACGTGCTTTTGTTGGTGTGGAATCTTTCAGAGATGAGCCCGTATCTCAAATGAGAAAGACCATTGCTAAAAGATTATCTGAAAGTAAATTTACAGCGCCTCATTTTTATTTGACGCTTGACATTGACATGGATAATGCAATAGCTATTCGCAAACAGGTTAATAACCTAGAAGAAGGAAAAGTTTCTTTTAATGATATGGTTATTAAAGCTTGTGGATTGGCTTTGAGAGAACACCCAACGGTTAATAGTGCTTGGTTAGGAGATGTAATTCGTCGAAATGAGCATGTACATATTGGTGTAGCCGTAGCAGTTGATGAAGGTCTTTTAGTACCCGTTGTTCGTTTTGCTGATGGAAAGGAGCTTACTGAAATCGGCTCAGAGGTTCGTTCTTTTGCTAAGAAAGCAAAAGATAAAAAGTTACAACCATCGGATTGGGAAGGTAATACGTTCACAATTTCAAACTTAGGAATGTTTGGTATAGAGGAATTTACTGCAATTGTTAATCCTCCAGATAGTTGTATAATGGCTGTTGGTGGAATTAAGCAAGTACCTGTCGTAAAAGATGGTGCAGTTGTACCAGGAAATGTAATGAAAGTAACACTTTCTTGTGATCACCGCGTGGTAGATGGAGTCTCAGGATCTGAATTCTTGAATACGTTCAAAAAGTATATGGAGAATCCAGTGGCGCTGTTGGTAAAGTAATCGTTTGGTCATTTTGTTAAACTTGGTCAACTACCAACGTTTAAATATAAGATCCTTAAAAAGGAGTTGCATTATATGTGACTCCTTTTTATTTTTGGTTTGTAATAGGAATGCATTTATTGTTGAAAGCAGTGTGTTCCCTTCTTGGGGTATGAATGCCCAACCGATTATTTTGCAATTCTTAATCAATATATTATTCTCAATTATGATTGCATGTGAATAAATTCTGCCTTGAAAACTTTGCCTTCTTCCTCTTTCAAATATTGCATTAGAATCAAATTTTATAGAAGAAGAGATTAATTGATTTGAATTGATATATTCATAAATATCTTTGTTAGATATTTCCTCTTTTAGTTTTATGTTGAACCGAACACCATGCATTAATTGGCTCGGAGTGGTTATGTCGGATGAAGTAACATCTACATTTATCCCTGTGGTTTTAAATAAGTCTACAACATCAATAGAATGATGTGTGCCTAATGAATTGTCTAAATGACGCGCAACGACATTTGCAGAAACAAGTCGTTCATGATTACCTATGTCTTCAGACCTGCGTACCACTACAAAATCTGCATGGTCTAAATTGTTTAATGATTCTCCAGTAAATGTTTTAAGAATAGAGGTTAATGAATGCGTGTTACAAGAAACTATATGTGCAAATTTTTCATTCTTTATGATGTTGTTGTTTACTCCCGACATGTATGAAACTCCAAAGCTTTTCTCACTTCCTTGAGCAGATGCTCCTATGAGATTTTTAAATGACATATAGAACGCTTTATTTGATATTCCACCACCATTGTTCGTTGTGTCAAAAATGTAGTGTATTTCATCCTTGATAGCGTCTATATTAATTCCATGCTCGCCATTGTTCGAGAGAATTGTGATTCCCATTTTTTCAATGCATTCGATATCTTCCGATTGCCAAGGCTTCAAATTGTTTTTTAAAGCGTATATAACTTCAATGGAAAGATCCTTTTGATATCTTTTTAGTAGACCTAACAGGGTAGATCCAATATTTCCTATGCCGTTTACAAGTACGTTCATTTTACTTTTGATTTCCCAAAGAATGGGATTAACAGGGATCGAGTGAATAATTTGAAATCATTGATTGATGATTTAGTTTTGATGTAATTTTTATCTAATTGAAATGAATTATCAGCATTACAGATGACGCTTAATTGAGCAGGTCCAGTTATCCCAGGATTTACGCTCCATCTTATCTCGTGCTCTCTTGATGTCCACTTCAATCGTTGAATATCATATTGCGTCAATGGGCGCGGACCAACGAATGACATTTCACCTTTTAAAATATTAATTAATTGAGGGATTTCATCTAAGCCCGTTTTTCGTATTACTTTCCCAATAGATGTTACTTGATGGTTTTGCATTGATTTAAACTTATAAATTACAAAGGGCTTTTGATTTTTACCTACGCGATCTTGCAAAAATAAAAACGGATACCCTGATGTAACTATTATTGCAACTGCAACTAATACAGATATCGGAAATAATAGGAATAGTATGGTCAAAGCAAACAATCGTTGCATTTATTTTTCATTTAATTTGATTAATTCTTCACGAATTAGAGCTATTGTATTTGAATTAAATCCTTCTTTTCTCCAAATAATTTTTCCCGTACCATCAACTATAACAGTCAATGGAACATTTTTTCCTTTTAATTCAATCATTGATTTAGCTGAAGGGTCCATATAACAGTCAAGAATCCACTTGTTAGATCTGACAAATGGTATTACCTTTTTTAAGTTTTTTTTGTTATCAAGTGAAATAGCTATTGTTTGAGCTTGATATTCTTTACCCCAAATAGGTGTCACATCGTTTAATGCACTAACCTCCATTATTGAGCTCCTGTCGGTCGTTATCCAAAAAACGATAACTTTTGGGTGTGCTGATTTGGCAAATGAATTCGAATTAATAATTCGATTTTTGGTTGTTTCCAATTCAACTTCAGGAAAGTATTCATTCGATTGAGCTTTAACTACAAAGCAAGCCGTCAAAATTGTAATCAGAAAAAGTATTTTGTTCATGATGTTTATTTCCTGTTAAGATACTGAAAATATCAATTGTTATTCCTTTTCGCTATATACGTAACTAAAATTGAATCATTTACTTATTATAATATAAGCCCTTAAATATTCTTAATATGCGAAAAAAAAAACTGCTGTTTCTTTTCTTTTTTATGCCGACTTTTCTAATGGCTAACGATATTATGTTTAATCGATTAAAACGTCTTTATAATCATAATATTTCAAGATGTTTGGAAGTTTCTAAGAGTTATATCGAACTTTTTCCAGATCAACCAGCCCCTTATTATTTCGCATCAATATCCTATAGAGATAAATCGGAATGGTCAAGAACCCTTAGAGGGAAATACTTAAATTTAAATAGGTGTGTTGGATATGCTGTCAAGTTTGAGGCAACGGATAATCAAGAGATTGCAGAGGAAGTATTATGGCATAATGTTAAAAAGGATATTGAAAGTCGAGCGACAATTGCAATAGAAGAATTAGAGGCTGGGAAACAATTCGGGATGGCGAAACTTCTTAGCATTCGATTAGCAGGTTTAATTGAAGAAACTGAAATTCCAGTAATTGAAGACAAAACGATAGTTGCTGAAGTGAAATCTTATCCAGAAATATCAAATGTGAGTTCTAATGCTATTTTTGTTGATGCCGGATCAAATGTGAAGTTTTACGGATTGGCAACAGGGCGAGAAATAGTTTCTTCTGCCGACCTTCCTGGTGAGCGAGAGCTTCTTCGATTAGTAAATGAAGAGCGTTTAAAGAAGGGGCAAGTGACATTAGTTTGGGATGAAGACCTTGCGAGAGCAGCTAGATATCATTCATATGATTTAGCCACACAGAACTACTTTAATCATTCTAGCTACGACAGAAAAAATGGAGAATTAGTAAAAGTGGGAGGTACGTTTGATAGGATAAAGAGATTTTACGATAAGTCTTTCGTCAATTCCGAAAATATTGCCGCAGGTAATAAAGATGCAATTGCTACCTATAATCAATGGTATACTAGTAAAGGACACTATGAAAATATGTTTAACCCAGATAGTAGAGTAGTAGGTATTGGCGTCTTTTATGATCCAAATTCACCATTTGGTTATTACTGGACGATGTGTACGGCAAAATAGCCTGTGTTATTAACTATTTATAATTAGACGTTCAAGCAGTTTTTTTTAAGTATTTTAGATTCTATTAAATTATCTACTATGCTAAAGAAATACGTGCAGGTCTTTTTTTATGGGATAACCTTTTTTGTTAGCTCTCCAAATACTTCAGCTCAAGCCGATTCTGTTGTTCAAGCAACTATAATTGAAAGTGATTCATTAATTGCGGATAAATTATATAATTCTGGGGTTGATAAATTATCCAAAGGAAAATTTACAGATGCAATTTCAGCGTTTGATCGAGCTATAGAAAAAAAGCCTGGATTTGAATTAGCTTTCTTCAATAGAGGAATGGCTTATATGGAAATGAAGGATTATAATAAATCAATTATAGATTTTGATAGCTCTATTATGATCAACAATAATCCTGAAAGTTATTTTGGAAAAGCTCGCTCTAATGAAGCATTGGGTAATGTCGATCTTGCTCTTGAAGGTTATTCTAAAACAATAGAATACGATGGTCAACATGCAAAAGCTTATTATTATAGAGCATCTATTAAATTTACACTGAATGATTATGAAGCAGCCATTGATGATTTGGATAAAGCTGTTTTGCACGATAAGATGTATGCATATGCGTATAACGATAGAGGAAGTGCTAAACGTCAACTGGGAGACTTAGATGGAGCAATTAAAGATTATACTAAAGCAACTATGATTGATGATAAGTTGGCTTTTGCTCATAATAATCTTGGCAGTGCGAAAAGAAAAAATGGTGATTTAAAAGGAGCTATTTATGATTATTCGAAAGCTATAAGCCTTGATAAGAATTATTATATCGCTTATAACAATCGAGGCAGTGCAAAATTTGACTCCGGTGATTATGAAGGTGCAATAGCTGATTTTACGCAGGCCATAGCGTTAAAGTCAGATTATGTTTATGCTTGGAATAATAGAGGTGCAGCTAAATTTAAGTTAGGCGATTACAAAGGGGCTTCCGAAGATTGTACTAAAGCTATTAGTTTTGAGTCCGAATATGGTTATGCTTACATGAATAGAGGAAATGCGAAAGAACTACTTAGAGATGAAGATGGTGCATGCGAAGATTGGTATAGAGCGATTGAACTCGGGATAGAAGTAGCAAAGTCATATACAAGTATTTGTCATTAATTAATTCAAAAGTTATGTTTAAAACTATTATAACATTAGTTGTTGGGTTAGTTGCATTAGGAACGTTTGCCCAAAATGTAGAGTTTGATAAGTCAAACTTTAAAGAAGATAAAGACGGATTTAAAAATGCCAAAGAGAACCTCAAGGAGGGAGATGGCTATTATAGTCAAGGTCCCGGGTTTTATAAAAATGCCATTGCTCCTTATGAAAAAGCGCAAGCATTTAACCCAAATAATGCAGAGCTAAATTTTAGATTAGGGGAGTGTTATTTGTCTTCTACAACTAAAGAAAAAGCTAAAGATGTTTTAGAAAGAGCGCTAAGACTGAATGCATCGATTAATCCGAAAGTTCATTATTTATTAGGCCAGGCTTATCACTTAGAAATGAATTGGGACAAAGCGATTGCTGAATTTAGTATTTTTCAGAAGTCAGCAATGTCTAACAACGATCAATATTTAATGCAGGATGTTCGCATGAGAATTGATCAGTGCTATCATGGTAAAGATTTGGTGAAATCTCCTATACGTGTATTTGTTGATAATTTGGGAGATAAGGTTAATACTAAATATAACGAATATGGTGCAGTTATATCAGCTGATGAATCAGTAATGATCTTCACCGCTAGAAGGCCAAATTCAACAGGAGGTAAAATTGATCCGGATATCAATGAAAATTTTGAAGATGTCTATATGTCTACAAAACAAGAGGATGGTGGCTGGTCAAAATCTGTTAATATAGGAGAACCGGTAAATACGAGTAATCATGATTCAAATTCGGGTTTATCTGCTGATGGGCAAAAGCTATTAGTTTATATTGGAAAGAGTGGTTATGGAGATATTTTTGAATCGAACTTGGAAGGGGATAAATGGGCAAAACCTGAATCTTTAGGAAAGAATATTAATACGAAAGATTATCATGAATCTTCGGCCTGTTATTCACCAGATGGAAATACACTTTACTTTGTTTCTAATAAACCTGAGGGACTAGGGGATCACGACATTTATATGTCAACTAAGGATGAAAAAGGTAAATGGGGGCCATCAAAAAATTTAGGTCCAACGATAAATACAAAATATTCTGAAGAAGGAGTTTATATGCATCCAGATGGGAAAACACTTTACTTTAGTTCGCAAGGTCATGAATCAATGGGGGGATTCGATATATTTAAATCTGTATTTGATGAGAAGACTGAAAGCTGGAGTAAGCCGAAAAATATTGGCTACCCGGTTAACACAACTGAAGATGACGTTTTTTTCGTTATTTCGGCTAATGGAAGACACGGATATTATACTTCAAGCGATAATGGATATGGGTTGAGGGATTTAATAATGGTAACCTTTTTGGGTGAAGAAAAACCAGTTATTCTAAATAATGAAGATAATTTATTGGCGAGTATTACTGCGCCCGTAAAAGAAACTGTTGTTGCACCTGTTGTTGAAGTAAATGAGGCTCAATTAACGATATTGAAAGGTGTTATCACGGATGCGCTAACTAATCGCGTTTTAGAAGCAGATATTGAGATAGTTGATAATTCTAAAAGTGTTGTAATTGCGATGTTCAAATCAAATAGTTCAACGGGTAAATACTTAGTATCATTACCAGCTGGCAAGAACTATGGTATTGCAGTTAAAAAAGAGGGGTATTTATTCCATTCGGAGAATTTTGACATCCCTGCTGCGGCCGCCTTTCAGGAGGTGAATAAAGATGTGGAATTGAAGAATTTAGCGGTTGGAAGTAAGATTGTATTGAAGAATATTTTCTTCGATACAGATAAGGCCTCATTAAGAGATGAATCAACAGCTGAGTTAAACCGGTTAATCAAATTATTAAATGATGTTCCAACTCTAAATATTGAGTTGTCTGGACATACTGATTCTCAGGGGACAGAAACTTACAATCAAGTTTTGAGTGAGAAACGGGCTAAGGCGGTAGTAAATTACTTAACTAATGCTGGTGTGTCAAAAGAGAGACTTAAATCAGCTGGATATGGCGAAATGCAACCAATATCAACGAATGAAACTAAAGAGGGGAGACAGTTAAATCGAAGAACTGAATTTAAAGTTCTTTCATTATAGACGTTGGATTCTAGATTAGAATAGATTTAAACAAAAAAGGATCTCAATTTGAGATCCTTTTTTGTTTAAATCTATTATTGATACCCTGTTGCTGCACTTGCACCGCTTGAAGTAGTTAGTCCTTCAGCATTGATTGTAAGCAATGGAATATGTAATTCATTTTCAATCATCTCTTGAATAAAAGAGTTTGGATTCGTGATAATACCATCTTTGTAGTAACCAGCAGCCATCAAGTCTGCATCGACTTCTGCAGCATAAGCCATGAGATGCTTTTCAAAATCTACTCCTTTCTCAACTTTAGCAATAACATGTTCTACGTTATTATCTTCTAGGTATTCTCTAACAATCTTTTGATTAACTATTCGTCCTTTATCTAATAACTCATCCTTGTCATGATATCCAACAAGATGTATTGTTGCTTTGAATTTCTTGGCAATTACAGATGCAAAAGTAGCAACCTGAATACTTTTCTTTTCAAAAGAGAAAGGCATTACAATTGTTTTCATTTTCTCAACTGATTTCTTCCCTTGCGTTATTAGGAAAGGTTGATCAGAGTATGATATCATCTTAACAGCATGAGAGCCAAATACTTTTTGAAAACCTTTAGCCCCATGAGTCCCCATAACAATTAATGCTGCATCTAATAAATCACCAGCTTTTGAGATATCTTCATAAACATCTCCAATAATAGCTTTAGTCTTAGTTAATGCTCTGTCCGAATCAGAAAGCGAGTTTAAGTAATCTTTAAATTTTAGTTTCGCCTCTAATCTTTCATGTTGGTTTTTAACAACGTGCAACAGTATGATACTTCCTTTGTTAGCGATTGAAAGGTCTAAGCCTATGCGAACAGCACTTTCCGAAACAGGAGTAAAGTCGAATGGAATGAGATAAAGAGGATTTTGGTTCATAGTTTTAAATATTTGGTTTTATAAATTAAAATTAACAAAATTATCCTATAATGATTTCGATTTTTCGAAGAGTAAGTTGATTTCTGGATCTAAAATAAAGCTAGCTACCTTAAATCCAAAATCTAATTCGATTAGATGCTCGTAATCGCTTATCATTACAAGCGTTCTTTTCGTTTCTTTTTTTTCTGAATTTAATTGTACTTCAATTGGAAAACTAAATAAACTATCTTGAATTTGAGCGATGGATAAATATTGTTTCCCATTCTTGTTAATTAGCTTGGAACGGAGAATAGGATGACCTTTTTGACATAACCACTGCTCGAAAAATATATTTAAATCAATTTTTGTATTCTTTTGCATTATGGCTTGAAAATCTGAAGAAGTGGCGTTTGAATATTTAAAGGCTTGATAATATTGTTGAATTCCTTGCCAAAACGCTTGATCTCCAATCCTATTTCTCAACATATGTAAAATCCATGCACCTTTTTGATAAGCATTTGGATTCAACATTTTTAATGGTTCTTGCGTTAATGTATCCTTTAATGGAAGTTCAATCATTTTTCTAAAACCTATTACGCGATTTCGATCCTTGACCAATTGCTCGTTCATTTTATCACGTCCATATTTATGTTCAATATGCAGGTTAGTGAAGTATGTTGCGAACCCTTCGCTTAACCATAAATGAGACCAATCAGCTTCAGATACCGAATTTCCAAACCATTGATGAGCTATTTCATGTGCAATTAAATTCTCCATTTTTTCATTTCCTGTGACTGCATTTTCATCATAAAAAATACACCCAGCATTTTCCATTCCACCATACCTCGTTGTTGATTGAACATTGAAAAGCTTCTCATAAGGATAAGGTGCGATGTTAGATTCGAAAAATAATAATGGATCCTTTGCAACAGCCATGTCCTTGAATCCTTCAGTTTTGTTTTCAGGGTATACAAAATTGACATGTTTTAAGTTGTTGAGGTGAACTAAAGTGTCTGATTCAAGTTTTGCAAGTCCAAAGACCATAACCTTAGTTGGAAGGGGATGCATAGATTTATACGATGTTAGTGTGCTTCCACTTTTTAGTCTGGTAACCGCTTCCAGCGCACCGTTCGATATGCAGGTATAATGATCTGGGTGAGTTATATGGAATGAAATAGTTGCCTTTTCAGATGGGTGATCAACACATGGAAACCAATGATGAGCGCGGTTTGGCCAATTGTCTCCAAAAAAAGTACGATTACCGAATTTATTCTTTCCAATAACCAATCCGTCAATTGGCGTTCCTGAGTAATCTATTTTAAATGTACATTGTTTATTCGATGGAAGTGTGTTCATTTGAATGATCAATTCATCATTCTTTTGTTTAAATTGAACCGCATCATTGTCCTGATAGACCCCCGATACCTGCATGCCTAATCCTAGTTCATTCAATTGAACCAAATCAAATGATACTTGATTAGGCTGATCTTGATCAAATTTAATTAGAATTGAGCTAGAGGCATTAATATTGTTATCAGAGTCCTTTACTTCAATGGCTATGGTATAATCGATAACATCCAACTTTTGCAGGTGACTTTGCGAAAGACCGAAAAATGGTATTAGGGTAAGTATAAATATTTTCATAAATATATTTTTCATTGTTAGTCCAATTATTATGCTGCTACGAAAAGAGTCTGTTTGAACCATTTATCAGAGTCTTTGTAAGAGCTAAATTAAGTATGAATTTATGGAATTTATCTAGGAATCGGCAGAACCATTTAACACAACCTTGTTAGCAGTTGATTGAAGTAACACGAAATTAGAAACAAAATCAACTTAGATTTACATTAGAACTCAATTATTATGACTGAATTACACCCGCATCAACTGCATTTATTGAAATGTATCTCTGTTGAAATGAAAGAGCAAGAATCTCGTTATGCATTGAATGATGTAACTGGCTTAAAACAAATGAGAGGATTAGGTGTTTTATTACATCCTATTCATGTAACAAGGAGGGCTTTTGGTTATGCTGACTATCCTGAAGTTTCCTTTAGGCTTTCTTATCAATGCGACACCTCAAATTTTAAAGATAATTCTGCAATAGAGTGTTTTATGGAAGGCGAAGATATTGTCAAAGGAGTTCTTCTAAGACTAAATGGAATGCAAGGTGAAATGAGGTTGTTTACTCCCGATTTCCCAGATTGGATTGAAGATAAGGGCGTAGGAATTAAATTGGCACCGGATCATTTTACGAGTAAAATGATGAAGGAAGGGGTGAAAAATATTTCTGATTTCCCTAAGGTTTATAAAACCTTCAATGCAATACATGGTAATGCTAAATTTAGTCAAGAACTAAAACTTAAAGCCGAGATTGAATTGCAAAATGACTGCTTAAATCTTAGTCAAGTGAAAGCCATAAAAGCAGTAATCGAAAATGACAGTCTTATCGTTTTGCACGGTCCCCCGGGAACAGGAAAGACAACTACGCTTATTGAAGCCATTGCTCAATTAGTCAAAGAAGGAAAACGTGTAGTTGTTTCGGCTCCTAGCAATACTGCTGTTGACAATGTAGCTAAGGGGTTATTGTTAAATGATATAGATATTTTACGTGTTGGCAATACAGTTAAGGTAGATGACGATATTTTTGCTCATACACCCGAAGGTAGAATGCTTGCATCAAAGGAGTCGAAAGAGATTAAAAGGCTGAAAATTAAATCAGAAGAACTTCTTAAGATGTCGTATCAGTACAAACGAAAATTTGGTAAAGCTGAACGAGATCAAAGAAGATTGTTAATGAATGAAGTGAAACGAATCCGAAAGGAGATTCGCGATATGCGAAATTATTTTGATGAAAAGCTTTTTACGAAGACAAATGTGATTCTTGGAACCCCGATTGGTTTGAATAACTTTTTAGCGGAAGGAACTCTTTTTGATACGCTTATAATTGATGAAGCTGGTCAGTCGATAGAGCCAATGGCTTGGATGCTTTTTCCTTTTGCTAAGAATTGGGTTCTAGCTGGAGATCCTTTTCAGTTACCACCAACAGTATTGTCTGAGGAGGCTAGACGTATGCACTACAATACGTCAATTTTAGAGTCATCCTTTAAGAATTGTAATGACGTGTTTTTCTTGAACACACAATATAGAATGAAGAAGTCTATTGCAGATTTCTCTTCTAGGTATTTTTATGACTCTAAGCTTATAACTCCTGAAAGTCAGTGTGATAATGCGCAACATGTTGTTTTTTACGATACTGCCGGTACTGGTTTTGAAGAAATAAGAGGCAAGGATGGAAATAGCTTAATGAATGAAGGGGAACTTGATTTGATTCGTAAAATCATTGAAATAGAAAACTTAAATTTAATGGATGTCGCTATAATTTCTCCTTATTCAGGCCAAGTCCAATTGGTAAAAGAACATTTCGATAAAAATACACGTATCAGTACAATCGATAGTTTTCAAGGTCAAGAGAAAGAAGTGATTATTTTAAGTCTCGTACGTTCCAATTCTGACTCTACGATCGGCTTCTTAAAAGATTACAGAAGAATGAATGTTGCCATGACAAGGGCAAAGCAAAAACTGTTTGTAATAGGAGATAGTTCTACGATAGGAAATGATCCCTTTTATTCCCAGTTTCTCGAGTACATGGATGAGATAGAAGGGTATAGGAGCGCTTGGGAGTTAATGTCTTAATTTTTCAGTATCACCAATTTCTTTTTTATTTGGTATAGACCTACCATAAGCTCTACGAAATAAGTTCCGTTTTCAAAATTGGTAAGATTGAAGGTTTGCACATCCTGTTCAGAATTGGAAGAAAGAACAATTCGTCCTGATAAATCTCTTATTTTAATGGATTTAGCCTTATAATCATTCAGTTTAATTTCAACTTGATTATT
The DNA here is from genome assembly GCA_022447585.1 of Crocinitomicaceae bacterium. Taxonomy (GTDB): domain Bacteria; phylum Bacteroidota; class Bacteroidia; order Flavobacteriales_D; family Crocinitomicaceae; genus UBA4466. Next base: position 238,391 of record JAKVAR010000009.1, read on the forward strand.
CGCAGGGTTAGGAAAAATTGTAATGTTTTCACTAATCAATTCAAGGATCGAACTCGTGTTGTCTTCAATTGTGATTTCTATCTGAGTGATACATCCTGCATCATCAGAAACTGTTGCAAGATAACTTCCTGCGCATAAATTGTATGCAGAAGTTCCTGTCTGATTTGCTAAGTCGTTCCAGGTAACATTATATGGCGGAACACCGCCACCTAATAATAAATGGGCAATTCCATTGCAGTTGTCAGTCTCAGGAGTTAGGAAAGAAGTAAAAGATATAGGAGACGGCTCACTAACATAAATACAATAATCATCAATTTCACCTAGGTTATCAGTAACAGTTACGCAGTAAGACCCCGCAGACAGGTTAGTTGCTGTTTGTGTTGTTTGATTTCCTGCGCTCGCATCCCATTGATACGTATATGGTGGTTGACCGTCATTCGCAGTAATTGTTGCGGTTCCATTGGCTCCATTGTTACAAGTTACCGCAGTTGAATTAGGGTACAACGCAAGGCCGTTACTAGTAGGATAAGTTATTATAGTTTTTAATTCAACAGGCAGATGGTCTGACATATAGTACAGCGCGTTTACCAAACCTGCAGGATAAATCGAATTAACTCCTGATAATAAGTTTGAATTAAAATGATTTCCATCATTACCAATTGCTCTGTATGAATTGTTTATGTAGTTGAGGTTGTCAGATCCAGTCATAACATTAGACGATACTAATATTTGATCAAACCTATCATCACAGCCTCCTTTAGATCCACAATCGAAGTTATTGAATGTTCTTGTTGACTGCGTATGAATATCGGCGAAAGCAGAGTTGTTATTCCAATTTCCTGGTTCATTAATTGGGTCTTCAAATGCTAAGATTCCATTTACAATATTTTGATAACCATCTTCATTAGAATTATAAACATTTAAATCACCGCAAATGAAGTGGTTTCTGTCACTCGGTCGATTAGCTATAAATTGCATGAGTAATTCAGTTTGATCAGCTCTGGTTGCTTGGTTTGAAGAGCTGCTTCCAGCTTTTAAATGACACATATAGACTTCGATAAATGTAGTGTCGAAATATGTACCGAGAGAAGGATCATTTATATAAAGAACGTAATGATCAATTAGTCTTGGATAAGTAGGGATAACAGATTGTGACTGAAGCGTAAGCTTGTTTGTATTGTAGTATAGTGAATTCTGTAATGAAGTTCCGCTATTGGCATTGTAAACTGCTTTAGCAAAATTGGTTACACCATTTGTATTTAACGATTGAGTCAAGATACTATCTGCACCAGCTTCTGTTTGAATTTCACATGCAACGAAAATATCTGGTTCTAAATAATCAAGGATTTTTTTCAAGGTATCAGTCCTATTTGGAACTACGGTATTGTTACTGCAATCGTCTCTACCGTCTGGGAAATTTAAAAGATTATAGGCAACGATATTTATTGTATCGGTTTGAGTAAAACTAATGTATGGAACTAAAAAAAGAAGTAGTAATATTCTAATCATGTCGCAAATTTACGACATCCATTTGAATTAAAAAGGGTTTATAAGAGTTCCTTTAAAACGATATATATCCCCATAATTAAGACGAACCAGCCAAATCCTTTTTTTATCTTTTTACCATCGATGAACTTATTCAAATAAATCCCGATAAAAATCCCCACAATTGAAATGGAAGTGAAAGACAGTAGGAATAGCCAGTCAATTTCAATATTTTGTATATCGCCAATGAAACCGATTAGTGACTTAACCGCAATTATAGCTAAGGAGGTTGCAACTGCTTTTTTCATTGGAAGTTTAGCTAATAAGACGAGCGCAGGGATAATTAGAAAACCTCCGCCAGCACCTACTAATCCTGTTAAAACTCCAACTATTATACCTTCGGATATAATTAATGGGTAATTGAATTTCAATTTTTCTATAGACTCTGTAGTTTCTTTTCTATCTCTTATCATGCTGTGCGCTGCTAGAAGCATAATTATGGCAAAGAAGATCATAATTCCAACCTCCTTGGTAACCACAAAACTACCTGCTCTAAATAAATAATCAGGAATCGCAGGAAAGATAAGCATTCGGGTTAAATAAACTGAAATTAGGGCAGGTGTGGCAAAAACAATTCCGATTTTAAAATCAACCATCCCTTTTTGGGCATTTCGCAGGGCTCCTATTAATGCGGAAGAACCAACAACGAATAAGGAATAAGCTGTTGCAATAATCGGAGAAATACCCAGTATGTAAACTAATACGGGTACCGTTAGGATTGAACCACCGCCACCAGTTAATCCAAGAACAACTCCAATAAATAAAGCTCCGAGATAGCCAAGTATTTCTATAATTTGCATAATTTGAAAACCTTTCTGCAAAGGTGACTAAACTTGATGTGATAACAGGAGAATAACACAAAAAAACTCAAAAATTATTCAGCTGAAAATCTATGGTAATTATTAGTTGAATGCAACTTAAAATATTGATTTTTTCTAGACAACTGATATCGTTGATTTTGATAAGTATAGAGTGATTATAATGGCGAGGCTGGTGAGTCTTAACTAGTTTGATGCTTGATTATTGGACAAAAATTCTTTTAACTTTTAGGACACCGTTCTGTTGATAATTAAATAAATATACTCCTGACGATAAGGGGGTAATTGACTGCCATTCATTACTTTGAGTCAAAATTCCATCTTGTCCTTTTATTACCTCATTTCCTAACATAGATTTAACTTGAATGAATTCTATATTTATATCGTTAATGTCCTTAAAATAGATGTACCCCTTTCGCGTAAAAATGGAATTTGTTGAAGAGGTCCAAACATCTAAACCAGTCGTCGAAATATTATTAATTGTAAAAGGAACAGTTACTTCACAACCATTGGCATCTGATACATTAACGAGGTAATCACCTGATGTTAAATTACCTATATATGAAGTTTCGATTGATGAACTCAACTCAAATTCAAAAGGGGGCGTGCCACCAAAAACAAAGAACTCTACTGAACCTAAACTAGAATCAGTTTCTGGTGATGTCAGAAATTGCACAATGAAATTTGGATTTACGTCTATTTCAACGGAATCATGATATAGACAACTATTTTCACTCGTAATTATACAGGTGTATGAGCCATCCCCAAGACTATCAGCTGTTATTCCAATATCTCCATTTGACCATGTAATATCAAAGAAATTAGATATCGGTGAGATGAATAGTAGAGAAGCTGAACCGAAATTTTCAAGCCCGCATGCTGGTTGATTAATGACTTTTTGATACAGTGGATTTTGTTCTACAATAATATTGAGTTCATTCGATTTGTATAAAGTGTCCCCGGCATAGTTTTCAGCAACAAAAGAGTAAACCCCATTCGTTGTAACTGTCAAAATAGAATCTGAACTTCCGTTATTCCAACTGAAATTGGTATAGAGTGGATTGCCAATTAATATTGAATCTCCTTGACAAATTATTTCTTCTATGGATCCAGGTATCACCTCCACATAAACTTCAGGTTTTTCAATTATTTGATAATCTACTTCAACAGGAAGATTATATTCACGGACAATAATTCCACTTGGAAATGTTATTACTACCGAATCAACAACTGAAGCATTACCAACACCAAAAATCATATGTTGTGAGTTCTGAGAACCAATTCCGCTGCCGCAAGTAACCACTTGATACTGATTAAGCCCTCCGGCATAAACTTTCACTTTAGAGCCAATAGCTTTTTGATTTGAAATGGTACCAATAGGTGTTATTTTAATATAGTTATTACTATTTCCACTATTTTGGAGAACATTTGGAGGTGAACCGCCATTCAAAACTACAATGTCATAGAATCCATCATTATTTATGTCCCCTTTAACTGGCGCGTATGATGATGAAATTAGATTGCCATTAATGGAGTCATTAATTAGCTCAAAATTTGTCCCTAATTCGTTATGAAATAATAAAGATGGTTCTGCCAAAATAGGAGAGGGACTTAATTCTGAAGTAGCGATGTATAAGTCCTCATAACCATCGTTGTCATAGTCAACCCAAAGACCTCCCCATGCCATGATATTGGTATCAATTCCTACATTTTGGGCTTCATCAATAAAATTATTCCCAAATTGATTCGTATAGAGTTTATAATCTAATGTAAATCCATTTGAAATTCCTCCACCAGCACCATCTGAAATAAAAACATCCTGATAACCATCGTTATTATAATCAGAAATTGAAATACCCATTGGATCATGACCTTGGTTTTCAACTCCAACAATAGGTGCTATATCTGAAAAAGTGCCGTCACCATTATTACTGTATAGTGCATCTGAATATGGATTTCTATCATTAATTACGTGAAGGTCTATATCATTATCCTCATCATAATCGTACCAGACTCCCATAAAAGATGTTTGAATTCCATTATTTATTCCTGCTGACAATCCCATTTCAACAAAAGTACCATCACCTTGATTTACATAAAATTGGTTGTTATAAACCATAGGTAATACACTAGAATCTATGTAATTACATAAATAAATATCTAGATCACCATCAGAATCAGAGTCTGCAAAGCTTACACCGTAAGAGTCAGTAGGAAAATTAGATATTCCAATTAATTGGGTTACATCTGTAAAGTTAAAGTTTCCATCATTTTGGTAAATACGCATACCTATGTATGTATAACTGATACATACGTCAAGATCCAGATCGTTGTCATAATCAACCCATAATATTGACCTAGGACTCCCTTCTGCATATAACATGGAGCCTATTTGCTCAAAACTGCCATTTACATTTTTATAAAATAAAAGAGAATCATTGCTTTTAGGTATGGTTAGGTCATCCCAACCATCCTCATCAAAGTCATAAAAGGTCATTCCGTTTGCGAAATGATCTGGAGTGGTCTGAGCATAATTTATGCCATGGTTTGATGCGACATCTGTTAGTGTTTGTCCAAATGTTTGTTGAATTATAATGAATGATATGAAGGCAATTAGAGAGTTCATTCTCATAGATTCAAATTAAATGAAAGTTTAGTATTCTCAATGCTAAAAAGTCATAAGTTACGTTCGGAAGTGAATGATTTTATTCAAAGCTACCATTATTTTTTATTAAGTGTAAATATGAACAAGGATTTAATGAAATTAGATATCTATTAGCGATACATTCAAAAAAAAATAAACTAAACCCTAACCATATTTCGACTATTCTTAGAAGTGTTTTAATTATTCAATTAGAAGTTAAGTGATCTTTAGGATTTTTTCTTTACATCGCATGAGAAACAGAATATGAAGTACAGCACTTAAAACAACTTAAGTATATGGCAAGATTATGAAAAAACAAAACCTCAACGCTATTGGTACGTTGAGGTTTCTAATAAGTGGAGTCGGAGGGTTTCGAACCCTCGTCCAAACGACGAATAATTAAGCTTTCTACATGTTTATTCTTCGATTAAGTTTTCGATAGATTTATGGACAAAGACACCCAAATAAAGCTACTTATCTCCTGAGTTTCAAGTTAGCTTAGAAGTATCACTAACCCTATTCTGTAATTATTAATCCTTCTTAATCCTCCCTTAACAGACGGAAGAAGAGGAGAAGGAACTTGTCTGTGTACTATACTTCCACTAGATTAAGCTTAATTAGCATTCCGCTAATTAGGCAGCAAGTCTGTATGACGTGTTGTCAATTATAGTTTGTGACTAAAGATTTACGAGCCTCACCACATTACTCGACATGCTTGCACTCAACAACTGCTATCGCTGTCAAATCCAATACGACCCCAAAGAACTACTACAAAGTTATCTGTTTTTTCCAATGTATATCATTTATTCTGTCGAATCTGCTAGTTTTTCACATTAAAAAAGCCTTTTCACATAATGGAAAGGCTTTTTAAAGAATATTCAAACTCTATTTATTTAACAAATCACGAATTTGTTCAAGTAATAGTCGGTCTTTCCTTGGATTTGGTTGAACTTCTTCAGCTTTCTTTTTCGTTTTTTTGTATACTTTAAACTATAATAAAATACAAAACCTACGATAAGTGAATTGATAATTTATGTCGATCCATGCACCATATTGAAAGTTATTGGCAGGAATAGCTTTTTCAATAATTTAACCTTCCATTTAATACTTCAGGAACTGCTGGAGATAATTCGTAGACTTTATTAGTAAAACTAGAAACGCCCGTAAATATCCCAATAATTGGCATAATGATTATACTAACTAATCCCTTAACTACTGCGCCTAATACTCCAGCTAAAATTAATACGATTACTAAATCAATGATGTTACTAATCATTATAAATTTCTTAAATTTTTTTGGCGTTTTCTATTGTTTAACTTGGTTAACACAAAAAGTAACTCTTAATAGGTCTTTTTAAATTAAACCTCGAAAGGCTGCCGATTTAGTAATGAACGACTTAAAGTGATTTCATCCGCATACTGTAACTCTGACCCAATGGAAACGCCACGAGATAGAGTTGAAATTGGAATGTTAAACCCTTTTAGTTTACGATATAAGAAGAAATTCGTTGTATCTCCTTCCATAGTGGCGCTTAAGGCAAATATTATTTCTTTTACCGAACCTGTTGAAGATCGATTGATTAAGGATGTAATATTTAAGTCGTTTGGTCCAATCCCATCCATTGGAGAGATTATACCTCCTAAAACATGATACACACCTTTGTAGGTTTCTGTGGCCTCAATGGCTAGTATATCACGTATATCTTCAACTACACAAATAATTGATTTGTCACGACCTGGGTTTCTGCATATTCCACAAACCTCCATGTCTGTAACGTTTCCACAAGTTGAGCAATGTTTAACGTTTTCTTTCATCAACGTAAAGGAATTCGAAAAGTCCTCAATTTCTTCCTTTGAACGACTTAATAACTGCAAAACTAAACGTAGCGCAGTCCTTTTTCCTATTCCTGGTAATGAAGCAATTTGATCAACAGCATTTTCAATATATTTCGAAGGTATCTTCACTTTGTAAAGGTATTGATTTATTCAGTAAGGAAGTCGATTAGAAGTATTACTTTAGCGAAGGAATAAAGAATTTAGAAAATTTACAAACGGTTTAGTGAAAAATCAAATTAACATAAAAAATAAAAGAGCACGTTTTGAATATCATTTACTTGAGGAGTTTACAGCAGGTATGGTATTGTCTGGTACTGAAATTAAAAGTATTAGAAATAGTAAAGCGAGCATTTTAGAGGCCTATTGTGTTTTTGATCATGGAGAAGTTTGGATAAGGAATATGTTCGTAAATGCATACGAAAATGGTTCTTTCTACAATCATAAGCCTCGCGGAGATCGAAAACTACTGCTCAATAGAAAGGAAATTAATCGGATAGAGAAATGGCTGAAAGTCAAAGGTAACACTCTTGTGCCTTTAAAAATGTTTCTTTCAGAAAAAGGTTGGGTTAAGATTAACATTGCTTGTGCTGTAGGTAAGAAATTGCACGATAAGCGTCAGGATTTAAAGGAGAAAGATGATAAACGTGATATGGATAGAGCCATGAAACGTTTCTAGAGGAAGCCCAAGGTTAATAGGTGAGCCCATCTATTATCTGTGAAGATAAAGTAGATTATTAGTGCATTTATTCCAATCATACTAAAGTGGTAAAGCACTGTAAAACTGATTTTCTTTCTCTTATACCATAGGGTAAAAGCGGGAACCAGAAATAATGGTATTAGAATCCATGATGCGGCGTAAAATGAGAAATGAATATCAAAGGATTTGTTTCTAAGTTTTTCTCTAGAAATTAACCGTATTGCATTGTGGAATACCCAGCTGGATTCAACTAAAACTCGGCGCGACCTGCCGTAAAGAGAAAATGTGATTCTACTGATCCAAAAGTAGTCGTCATTACCTGTTTTTACTAAACTAATTTGTTGGCCATTTGGAGCATAAGCAAGGTTTCTTCTGTACCCCACAACATCCTCTTCTTGGTAGTGATTTGGTAGAATTAGATCAAGTGAGAGTAGTAATGCAAGTAAAGCTCCAAATAAAGCAGATAGTTGTAGAGCTTTCCACCTACGTCCATTTGTTAACTTTCGAAAGTACAATTCATTCTCAATGTGGTCTTTTATAATTTGTTCTGTATATCGCTTCTTTGCTTCTTGCTTACGAATCTCTTTCTCGGCTTCCGTAGTTTGAGTTGGAGAATTTGATTTACTTCTAGAATAAGAAGATGGTAATTTCTTTTTGCCTAATAAAATATCTTGAGCTTCGGTAAGCCGGATAAACTCTTCTTCGGCTGCAGGAGAACTATTATGATCAGGATGTACTTTTAACGCTAACAATCGATATTGCTTTCGTATTTCCTTATCGGTAGCTCCAGGCTCTAATTTTAATATTTTATAGTACTTGTTTTTTTGCATTTGATATTAATCCAATAGTCTTTTTTCGATCAACTTTACCGCTCTCAGTTCGCACGAAACTCTGTAAGAGATATATTTCTTTGGGTCTTTTATAATTTTCTAAAACTTTAAAATCATCTCTTGAAAAATTCAGATCTTTATTTGTTTCAACCAAAATAACGTGCTTTTGTCCTAGTGTTTCATCATTTAAACCAGCTGATATAAAGTTCTCTTTGATAATGCGACTTAAAATTGACTCAACAATTGAAGGTATAATTTTAATTCCTCCGCTGTTAATTGCAAAGTCACTTCGACCAAGCCAGATAAACCTGTTACTACCTATGATTTCAACGATGTCATTTGTTTGAAGGTCTTTAACTCCTATTTCTTCCGACGTTATGTTTAAGCAAGATTCAATTGAATTAATTTGTACATGAGGTAATGTTTTAAAGAATTTATCCTTGTTCGAGATACTTCTGAGTGCTATATGAGAAATCGTTTCAGTCATTCCGTAGGTATGGTAAACTCTAGGACTCAACTGTAGTATCTCTTGCTCAAGGCTTTCATTTATTGGTCCTCCACCAATAATTAGTGTTCCCAATTCATTTAACTCTGTTTTATTTTTCTGTAGTGATTCTTTAACTTGTAACGGAACCATTGCGGCAAAATCAATATGAACTCCAATATCAGCTAATGGATTAGAGCTTACTTCGGTTACTACTAAATTAAGACCCAATACAATTGAACGTATAACCATCATTGTTCCTCCAATAGTATTTGGGGACATACTTAATAACGCCGTGTTTCCAGGCTTTAATTGTAAAAACTTCCCTGTAGCCTCTGCTGAAGCAATCATATGCTTCTTTTTTAATTTAATCGATTTGGGTGTACCTGTCGAACCAGAAGTATTGATATAAATATATTCAGTAGAAGAATGCCATTCATTAATGAGATTCTCCACAGTTGTAATTAAATCTTTATTCTTCGTTATGTATGTTGGTCTCATCCTAATTTTGGAATGAATATTGTTTTAAAGGTAACAACTTTGACTTACAAGAATAAGTCGAAATTAAATTTTAAACACATTAAGTAATTGTTTAACTTAACAAGCATAAATGATAAAAGATGAAAAAGAACATTAAAATATTATTGATTACATTAACCTCAGTGTTAATGTTGATGTCCGTAAGTAATGACAAAAAAGGAATTTCATTTAGCGATATAACATTAAAGGAGGCTAAATCTATGGCTACCGATTCTGAAAAGTTAATATTTATTGATTGCTATACAGATTGGTGTGGACCTTGTAAAAGAATGGCTGCTACGTCATTCAAAGACGAGGAGGTAGGGAAGGTATTCAATCAAAAGTTCATTAATTTGAAAATTGAAATGGAAAAAAACCCTGAGGGAAATGAATTAGCGCGCAGATATCAAGTGAGAGCTTACCCAACATTGTTAGTTATTGATGCTAATGGAAATTTAATTAAGAAGGTTATTGGGATGCAGAATGTAAATGGTCTACTTACTTTAGCAAGTACGATTAAATAATCTAATGAATCCATTATATTAAAATCAAAAAAAGCTTTACACTAGTAAGGCTTTTTTATGGTGTGATTCTTCTTTTTTATTTGATTATAAGAGCCACTCATTTTGATTTTCTTAATCGGGTTTAAAAAAAGTAGAGGAGGAGGCGATGTAAAAAAAAGGCCTTGATTTCTCAAGGCCTTTTAGTATTAAGAGGAAAGATTATTTACCTTTTTCCATTTTCTCTTTTAAAGAAGCTAAAGCATCTAAATCACCTAAAGTAGACTTTTCAGTGTTAGAATTATTTGCTTTAACGGCGCTTGAAGAGTTTCCTCCAGATTTACCTTTGTTACTAGGTCTGTCTTCACCTTCTTCAAATGTTCTCGTGTGAGAAACAACAATCTTACGAGCGTCTTTGTTGAATTCAATAACAACAAAATCTAATGTTTCTTCCACTTGCGCGTTAGATCCATCTGCCTTTCTCATATGACGAGCTGGGCAAATTCCTTCAAGACCATATGGCAAAGAAACGATTCCGGATTTATCTTTATTTTCAACAATAGTTCCTTGGTGAGTTGAACCTTCTGTAAATGTAGATTCAAATACTTGCCATGGATTTTCCTCAAGCTGCTTATGCCCTAAAGAAATACGACGGTTTTCACGATCGATTTCTAGAACAATTACTTCCATTGGATCATCTACTTTGCAGAATTCTGACGGATGCTTAATTTTCTTTTGCCAAGATAGGTCTGATATATGGATAAGCCCATCAACACCTTCTTCTAACTCAACGAATACACCAAAGTTGGTAAAGTTTCTAACTTTAGCCGTGTGTTGCGTGTGAACCGCGTATTTACCCTCAATAGCTTCCCATGGGTCTGGCATTAATTGCTTGATACCAAGAGACATTTTTCTTTCTTCTCTGTCAAGGGTTAATACAACAGCTTCTACTTCATCACCAACTTTTAAGAAGTCCTGCGCTGAACGCAAGTGCTGAGACCAGCTCATTTCTGAAACGTGGATAAGACCTTCAACTCCAGCAGCGATTTCAACGAAAGCACCATAATCAGCCATAACAACTACTTTACCCTTAACTTTATCTCCGACGTTCAACCCTCCGTCAAGAGCATCCCATGGATGAGGCTGTAATTGTTTAAGACCTAATGCAATTCTTTTCTTCTCGTTATCAAAGTCAAGGATAACAACGTTTAATTTTTGATCTAATTCAACGATTTCCTCTGGGTGGTTTACACGACCCCAAGATAAATCCGTGATATGAACAAGTCCATCAACACCTCCAAGGTCGATGAATACACCGTAAGAAGTAATGTTTTTAACTGTTCCTTCAAGTACCTGACCTTTCTCAAGTCCAGAAATAATTTGTTTCTTTTGTTCTTCAAGCTCAGCTTCAATAAGTGCTTTATGAGAAACTACAACATTTTTAAATTCTTGGTTGATTTTAACAACTTTGAATTCCATGTTTTTACCAACATATACGTCGTAATCTCTAATTGGTTTAACATCGATTTGAGATCCTGGTAAGAATGCTTCAAGTCCGAATACGTCAACGATAAGACCACCTTTAGTTCTGCATTTAACAAAACCTGTGATAACTTCACCAGTTTTAAGTACTTCGTTAACTTTGTTCCATGCACTGTGTACACGAGCAATTTTGTGAGAAACAACAAGTTGTCCGTATTTGTCTTCTTGTGTTTCTACATAAACAGGAACTATATCTCCAACTGCTAAGTCCGGATTGTAACGAAATTCACTAGTTGGGATAACACCTTCAGATTTAGAACCGATGTTAACGATAACTTCCTTTTTGTTTAAAGATACAACGGTACCGTCAATTACTTCTCGTTCTGAAATAGAGTTTAAAGTTGAAGCATAAGTATCAGATAACTCTGCTCTCTCTGTTGCTGTGTAACCGTCTAATGCTAAAGCATCCCAGTCAAAATCTGCAGTTCCCTGCGTTTGTGTGTTTTTTGCCATCTTGGCTTTGTTCTTTGTATTTCGAGTCGCCTTAAAGCTCGAAAGGATTAATAAAAACCACTAATAATCTAGGCTCGTGGTTTATTTAATTGCATGAACTATTCATGCAAGGCTACAAAGATATGCATAATATCTGATTTTCACTAGTTAAGCAATAAAAAAGGCGTCCATTTCTGAACGCCTCTCTGATTAATAGATTCAATCTCTATAGGGCATCTGCTCTTTTCTTATATTCTAATGCTTTTTCAGAATTACCTAAATTACGGTTGATTTGAAAAAGAATAGTTAAAACCGCTTTATCGTTAGGGTAGTTTTTAATATATGCTTCTAACGGGATTAATGCTCTTTTGTACGTTTCCTCGCTCTGTTGTAGCATCTTGTTGTAGTTAGGATCTCCGAATTTCAATTGATTTGCTTCCGTTTTGATATCTCCAGCCCAAGTAACAAGGTGAGCGCCCAGTTGGTATTGTGCATCTGCATATTCAGAATCGAGAGATAATGCTTTGTTTAGCGCTTCTTCAGCTTTAGCATTCTCCTTGAGCTCAATATAAATTGTACCAATAGTATAGTGTAATTGCTTGTTCTCTGGGTCCGTAGCAATTGCATCGTTGAGAGCAGCTTGGGCACCAGCAGCATCACCGGATTCAATGTTCGTGTTAACTAATTCTAATAATAAATCTCGGTTGGAAGGATTACTTTTTCTAGCTTCAGCGATAATTGCTTTGGCTTTATCAAGGTTTCCTGCTTTTCTATATGCACCAGACGCTAGTATAGAACATGTGGTCCCTCTGTATCCTACCTGAGAAAGCTTCTCATATCCTTGAGCAGCTTTTTCAAAGTCTTCAGCCTTTTCATAACACAAAGAAGCATTATAGATGGCAGAACTGTCTAGCTCATTTATAGCATCGCTGTATTTTGCTTGATAGGCATATAATTCAGCAGCTTCTTTGTACTGATCAGCTTTGTATAACATGCCAGCCATGCCGTTTAACATAGAGGCTTTTTGGTAAACAGAAGTTTCGAAGTCGGATTTCATTTTTTTACCTAATCCATAACCATGTTTGTATGCTGAGATACTTTGATCGATAGCATCCTCACCAGCTAATTTTAAAAAAGAAGTGTCTTGAGATTGCATACCAACTGTAAGGAATGCAGCATAAATCTCCCCCTTCAACCAGTTTGTTTTTTGATTGTCTTTAGTGTCTTCATGAGTAGCAGCAAGATCAACAAACTCCTTTGCAGAAATCAATGCTTTTTTAGCCGTTTCAAAATCTCCTTTGGCTATAGCAGGCAGATATTTATTTTTATACTCTACTGCAGCACTCGTTTCATTTTTCTTTTGTGCAAAAGCAACAGAAGTCAGCGCAATAACTCCTAGTGATAATCCAATATTTCTTAATGAAGTATTCATAATTTATTTTAGTTTTAATCTATTAGATGCAAATAATGCATTTATTCCACAGAATCATTTTCAATATCTATGCCATTTTCAGTTTCTCCATCGACATCGTTATGATTTTCATCTTCATCTTCACTGCGTGGAACTCTTGCAACAGCAGCAATTTCTGATTTCCCTTTAAGATTAATTAATTTAACACCTTGTGCAGCACGGCCCATTGTTCTGATACCATCAATATGCATTCTTATTGTAACACCTGACTTGGTAATTATCATTAAATCTTCCTCATCTGTTACGTTCTTAATTGAAAGTAATTTTCCTGTTTTCTCAGTAATGTTTAAAGTTTTAACCCCTTTACCGCCACGGTTAGTAATTCTATAGATAGGTTCATCATCTTCAGGGTCATTTAAGAATGTACGTTTACCGTATCCTTTCTTGGAAACAACCATAATAGTAGAGTGAATGTCTTCAACGCAAATCATTCCGATGGCTTCATCATCTTCAGAGGTCAATGTCACACCACGAACACCTGCAGCATTTCTACCCATTGCACGAACTTTCTCTTCATTGAATCTAATTGCTCGGCCGTTAGATGTAGCAATTACGATTTCGTTAGATCCATTCGTTAATTTAGCTTCAAGTAACTCATCATTATCTCGAACTGTAATCGCGTTAATGCCATTTGTTCTTGGTCTAGAATATGCCTCTAATGATGTTTTCTTAATTACTCCTTGCTTAGTTGCCATTACGATAAAGTTATTCTTTACGTAATCCTCGTCTTTCAAATCTTTAACATTAACATATGCTTTAATGCTATCATCTTGCTCAATGTTAATTAAGTTTTGAATTGCGCGACCTTTACTAACTTTTGTTCCTTCAGGTATTTCAAATACTCTCATCCAGAAGCACTTACCTTTCTCTGTAAAGATTAAAAGGTAGTTGTGGTTAGTTGCAACGAATAATTCTGCTAAGAAATCCTTATCTCGAGTAGATGAACCTTTGGAGCCCATCCCACCTCTGTTTTGAACTTTATATTCAGCAAGACTCGTACGTTTGATATATCCAGCGTGAGAAATTGTAACAACAACCTCTTCGTCGGGTATTAAATCTTCAATGCGCATTTCATTCGCAGAATACTCAATTTGTGATCTTCTTTCATCACCATACTTATCTCGAATTTCAATTAACTCATCTTTGATAATTTCCATTCTGCGAGATTCGTTTGCCAAGATGTCTTTTAAGTCAGTGATTAGTTTCATTAACTCGTCATACTCACCTCTTAACTTGTCCTGTTCCAGGCCTGTTAAGTGTCGTAGTCTCATTTCAACAATCGCACGGGCTTGGATCTCACTTAATTCAAAACGCTTAATCAAGTTTTCTCTAGCTTCTTCAGGGCTTTTAGAAGCTCTAATTATTTTAATTACTTCATCAATGTTATCAGATGCAATAATTAAACCTTCTAAAATATGCGCTCTTTCTTCAGCTTTTCTTAACTCAAATTTTGTTCTTCTAATCACAACTTCGTGACGGAATTCTACGAAATTTGAGATCATTTGTTTTAAGTTCAATAACTCAGGTCTACCGTTAACAAGACAGATGTTATTTACTGAAAATGAGCTTTGTAAGGCTGTGTACTTAAATAATTTATTTAGAACGACGTTAGGAATTGAATCTCTCTTTAGTTCGTATACGATACGCATTCCATTTCTGTCCGATTCATCTCGGATATCGGAGATTCCATCAATTTTCTTATCGTTTACAAGCTCGGCTGTTTTTTTAATCATGTCAGCCTTGTTCACTTGGTAGGGGATTTCAGAAACTATAATAACCTCTTTTCCAGATTTTGTTTCCTCAATCTCTGCTTTACCACGCATCACAATTCTTCCGCGACCAGTTAAAAGTGCATCTCTAACCCCTTCATAACCGTAGATAGTTGCACCAGTAGGGAAGTCCGGTGCTTTAACATGAGTTAGCAATTCTTCATCCTCGATATCGTTATTATCAACGTAGGCTATCGTACCATTGACAACTTCTGTTAAATTGTGCGGAGCCATATTTGTTGCCATACCAACTGCTATTCCAGAGGCTCCGTTTACAAGAAGATTTGGAATCTTGGAAGGGAGTACCGAAGGTTCCTCCATACTGTCATCAAAATTTGGCACGAAGTCTACCGTTTCTTTTTCAAGATCACCCAGCATGTCTTCAGCGATTTTTCGAAGTCGGGCCTCAGTGTAACGCATTGCTGCCGGACTATCCCCATCAATCGAACCGTAGTTACCTTGTCCATCAACTAAAGGGTATCGTAAAGACCATGGTTGAGCCATACGCACCATAGTGTCGTAAACAGAACTGTCGCCATGTGGATGATACTTACCTAGTACCTCACCAACGATTCTCGCCGACTTTTTATATGGTCTATTGGAATAGACACCTAGATCTTGCATTCCATAAAGTACTCTTCTGTGAACTGGTTTAAAACCATCCCTAACATCTGGAAGAGCTCTAGAAACAATTACTGACATTGAGTAATCAATGTAAGCTGATTTCATTTCATCTTCAATGTTAATCTGGATTATTCTTTCTCCGTCTGCCATCTTTTAAACTTGTAATTAATGTGCGCTATGATCGCGCGTTAAAAGCAAGCTTCGAAATTAGTTAATTCAGATCGCAATACCTCTTGCTAAATAGTGGTATTTACTAACAAAAAACTGTGGAAAATTGACGTTTTCGTTGACTTATTAACAATTTTATTCGTTATATCTTTGTAAGTGATGTAAAATGTCGAATTTTACAAGGCACGAAGATTGCACACAATAATGAGTAAAACAGAATTATGGAGGCGAAATTTTCACAACGAGTAAAAGACGTTATTAGTTATAGCCGAGAAGAAGCCTTGCGCTTAGGGAATGATTTCATAGGGGTTGAGCATTTGCTTCTTGGTTTGATTCGAGAGGGAGACGGAAAAGCGATTATTGTTTTAAAGGAATTTCAACTGAATCTAAAAATGATTCGAAAAGAAATAGAGCAAAATTTATCTAGAAATGCTTCCGCTGTAAGTCAGAACTTATCAAACATCCCTTTGGTTAAGCAAGCCGAACGCGTACTAAAATTGACTTATTTGGAGGCAAAGCTGCATAAGAGCTCAATGATTGGGACTGAGCACTTATTGCTTTCGATCCTAAAGAATGAAGACAGTGTTGCGTGCAGTATTTTAAATAAATACGGCGTGATTTATGGAAATGTAAAAGACGAATTAGAAGCAATGAAAGATGAAGAAATAACTCCTCGCGCAGAGTTCCCAGGAGGAGCCGAAGAAGAGGGTGGAGCAGAAGAATCATTTTCTACTCCAAGAAAAGGTTCAGATCCAAAGTCTAAGACACCAGTTTTGGATAATTTCGGTAGAGATTTAACCAAAATGGCGGATGCTGGAAGATTAGATCCTATTGTTGGTCGTGAGGATGAGATAGAACGTGTTAGTCAGATCCTGTCTCGACGAAAGAAAAATAATCCAATTTTAATTGGTGAGCCCGGTGTTGGTAAAAGTGCTATTGCTGAAGGTCTAGCTTTGAGGATTGTTCAAAGAAAAGTATCTAGAGTTCTTTTTAATAAAAGAATTGTCTCTCTGGATCTTGCTTCATTAGTTGCTGGAACGAAGTACAGAGGCCAGTTTGAAGAAAGAATGAAGGCTGTAATGCAAGAGGTAGAAAAGAATCCAGATGTAATTTTATTTATTGATGAAATTCATACTATTATTGGGGCGGGGGGAGCTTCAGGCTCTCTTGATGCTTCTAATATGTTTAAACCAGCATTAGCTAGAGGAGAGATGCAAGCAATTGGAGCGACTACACTTGATGAATACCGTCAGCATATTGAAAAAGATGGTGCTTTAGAACGAAGATTCCAGAAAGTTATAATTGAACCGACTTCGATTGAGGAGACGGTTCAAATTTTAGATAACATTAAAGAGCGATATGAAGATCATCATTCTGTAACTTATAATGAAGAGGCTATAAAGGCATGTGTTTCCTTAACGGAGCGCTATATAACGGATAGACATCTTCCAGATAAAGCGATTGACGCATTAGATGAAGTTGGTTCTCGGGTTCACTTAACTAATATCAATGTTCCACAAGAGATTTTGGATATCGAAAAGAAGGTCGAAGATTTAAAGACTGAGAAAAATGAGGTGATCAAGTCTCAGCAATATGAAAAGGCGGCTGAATTAAGAGATGTGGAACGTAAGTTAATGGATGAGCTCGATACTGCTAAAAATAAGTGGGAAGAGGAGTCTAAGTTGAATAGAGTTATTGTTACTGAACAACATGTGGCTGAAGTTGTCTCGATGATGAGTGGTGTGCCAGTTACAAGAATATCTGAATCAGAAACAGGTCGTTTAGCAACGATGGCTGAAGAGCTGAAAGGAAAGGTTATTGGTCAGGATGATGCAGTTGATAAAGTTGTTAGAGCTATTCAACGGAATAGAGCAGGGCTTAAGGATCCGAACAAACCAATTGGTTCATTTTTCTTTTTAGGACCAACAGGAGTTGGTAAAACCCAATTAGCAAAGGTTTTAGCACAATACTTGTTTGACTCTCAAGAATCATTAATTCGAATCGATATGTCTGAATACATGGAGAAATTCTCAATCTCTAGATTGGTTGGAGCACCTCCGGGATATGTTGGTTATGAAGAAGGTGGTCAGTTGACTGAGAAGATTAGAAGAAAGCCATACTCAATTGTATTGTTGGATGAGATTGAAAAAGCACATCCAGATGTGTTTAATTTATTGCTACAAGCACTAGATGATGGGCATATGACTGATGGTCTTGGAAGAAAAATTGATTTTAAGAATACAATTCTAATTATGACTTCTAATATTGGTGCTCGTCAATTATCAGACTTTGGCACTGGCGTTGGTTTTGGTACAAAAGCGCAAGCTGATCAAAAAGAAGAACATTCTAAAACAGTTGTTCAGAATGCTTTAAGAAAAGCTTTTGCTCCTGAGTTTTTAAATAGAATTGATGATATGATTATGTTTAACTCTTTATCTAGAGTAGATATTCATAAAATCATTGATATTGAATTGGCGAAGCTTTATGGTAGAATTTCTGATTTAGGTTATTCCATAGAGTTGACTGAGGCTGCAAAAGATTTCATCGTAGAAAAAGGGTACGATGAGAAGTTTGGTGCTAGACCTTTAAAAAGAGCGATTCAAAAATTAATTGAAGATCCGTTGGCAGAAGAGATAGTAAAAGCTAGACTTCAGGAAGGTGATTCAATTAAAATTGACATGAAAGAAGGCTTAACTGAACTTATTGTCGATATAGAAAAAGGACCTCAAAAGTCAGAGGCAAAGAATTAATCAGCTGAATCTTATTTAGTGATTAAAAATGGGGTGGTAATTTATTTTTCCACCCCATTTTAATTCAATTTATAACTTTTACTTGTTGTAAGAGTCGATCGCTTTTCTTACACTTCCATATTTTTTTAGTAAAGCTTTGGCTTGATTATAGTTAATACTCAGAGATTCTTGAATCATTTTTGCCCCCCTATCTACTAATTTATTATTACTTAATTGCATGTCAACCATCTGATTGCCTTTTACGTGCCCTAATTTGATCATCAAGCTTGTGCTAATCATATTTAACACCAATTTTTGTGCAGTTCCTGCTTTCATTCTTGTACTTCCAGTTACAAACTCTGGTCCTACAATAACAGTCATTGGGTAACTCGATTCTTTTTCAATTGGGTTGTTTGGGTTGCACGTAATCGAACCAGTAAGCAGACCTGATTTATTAGCTTTTTTTAAGCCTCCAATCACATAAGGTGTGCTTCCTGAAGCAGCGATTCCAATTATAGTATCATTCTCATTAATGTTATGTTTTGATAGGTCTATCCAGGCTTGGTCGTAGTCATCTTCAGCATTTTCAACAGCCTTTCTTATCGCGCTATCACCACCGGCAATTAAACCAACAACAACACCGTGATCTACACCAAATGTAGGAGGGCATTCACTTGCATCAACAATACCGAGTCTACCACTAGTTCCTGCACCTATATAAAATAATCTACCGCCATTTTTCATTCTATCATAACATGCATCAATGAACCTTTCAACAGCAGCTATGATTCGTTCAACTGATTCTGCAACTGTTCTGTCTTCGGAGTTAATTGCATTCAAAAGTTCATTTGTTGACATTTTATCTAAGTTGTCGTAATTCGACGATGATTCTGTTACCTTCATTAAACTAAATATGCTTTTTGTTCATTGTCATTTAGAACTAGTTCTACCCGTTCTTTCAGCGTAGTGGATAGACTTAAACCTACAAAGTCTGCTTTAATCGGAAATCTTCTATGCTTTCTATCAACAAGAGCTACGGTCTTAATTGCTTTTGTTGGAAATTGCAGAATTTCAGTTAACGCATATTGCATTGTTTTTCCTGAGTTTAATACGTCATCAACAAGAATGATAAAACCGTTTTTCAATTCATCAACATTTGTAGACAGGCTGATTGGATTATCCCAAGGTTCACTTTTATTTATGTCTATTTCAAAAGCATTAACCTTAATTTCCGAATGAATAGAGATGATTTTTGATAATTTACGACTTAATAGAGCTCCATTGCCTTTAATTCCACCAATGTGAATCATCTTTTCTTCAAAACAGTTTTCAATAATTTGATGCGCCAAACGATTAATTTTTTGCTCTATCTCTTGATTAGAAAGTATTTCTTGTATATCAATTAATTCTTGTGTTCTTATACGATGGTAATTTACTAATATTCTCAGTAGCCCATTTGTTTTTAGGGTCAATTGCTAATAGCTCTTCATAGTACTTCCTAGCTGTCAGATAGTCTTCATTTTCATGCGCTTTGTAGGCATTTTCACTTAATTCGTCAATACGAATATTTCGAAGGTTTTCTTTTGAAGTGTAATGGTTTGAATCAATTTCAAGTGCTTTTCGGTAAAATCGTTTCGCTTCACTTATTTTTCCAGCTTCATGGGCACTATATCCTTTACTATAATTCCATTCGGCAGACCATGGTGAGTAGATAATAGATATAAAAGATACTATTAAAAGGGTTTTCCCCAAGAAAATAAGAGGGATATTGGATTTAAGGCAAGATAAAAGGCCAAATACATATCCCAGGATTAATCCGCTGGTCATAGCTTCTAAGCTCAATAAGAAGCCTTTATAAAGGTTTAGGTATAAACCAATACATAAACCAAGAATAGTAGCAATTAAAAGTAGGTACCTATGCTTTAATTGAAAATCTTTAGACATCAAAGACTTTCCTAAAATATACCCCATAAAAAGTAAATTTATACCAGAAAAGCCTATCCCAGCATCATTTGTCATGGCTAATTGAATGCTAGATGTAATTGCAGAAGCAACGATGTTAAGAAGGAAGAATTTCAAAAAAGTTAACCGTCTTTCAAGATAAGCCCCAAACAACCATAGGCCCACTAAATTAAGTGCAAGATGCGTGTAGTTTAAGTGGAAGAAACTATTTGTGAATATTCCCCAATATTGTCCGTTATATATCTGTATAGCGTAAGGAGCACCTAATTCTGAATAACTTTTAAAGAGAGGGGTGTTGTCAAGTTGATAAAACTGGAATGCAACAAATATTGCAATGCAAACAAGAGATAATAATACCGTGAACCAAGGAAAAGAATATTGTCTGTTTAAACTCATTATTATTTTGACAATGATTTTTTCAAAAATAAGTCCTTTTTTTCAGTTGTAGAGCTATAATAATTACTGCTCTATTAAAGTTATTCACGATTTTTGTTAACAACATAAATAAAAACTCTTCGAAAACCGCTTAGTCTATGTCATTTTTTAACTAAATTTGCCCTCAATTTGTCGCGAACGTGCGAATTAGTTGAACCCCATAATTTGAGCATAAAATGCCGAAAGATAATTCGATTAAGTCCATACTGATTATAGGCAGTGGACCAATTGTGATAGGTCAAGCCTGTGAGTTTGATTATTCTGGATCACAAGCAGCAAGATCTCTAAGAGAAGAAGGTATTGAAGTAACATTGATAAACTCTAATCCGGCGACGATAATGACGGATAAGGTTGTTGCTGATAATGTATACCTTAAACCATTAGAGCCTGCTAGTATTATTGAAATTCTTGAAAAACATGATATTGATGCTGTTTTACCTACCATGGGTGGACAGACAGGATTGAATCTTTGTATCAAGTGCGATGAAATGGGAATATGGGAAGACAACAATGTTAAAATTGTTGGTGTTGATATTAATGCGATTGAAATTACTGAAAACCGCGAGGCTTTTAGAGATTTAATGTTGACAATTGATGTTCCGATGGCACCACAAGAAGCTGCAAAATCTTTTTTACAAGGAAAAGAGATTGCCCAAGAGTTTGGTTTCCCATTGTGCGTAAGAGCCTCTTATACATTAGGTGGAGCAGGTGCCTCGATTGTTCATGATCCAGCTGAATTTGATACGTTACTTGAACGTGGATTGCAATTATCACCTATACATGAGGTTATGATTGATAAAGCGCTTTTAGGTTGGAAGGAATATGAACTTGAGCTTTTAAGAGATGCAAATGATAACGTTGTTATTATTTGCTCAATTGAGAATTTTGACCCTATGGGGGTTCATACAGGTGACTCGATAACTGTTGCACCTGCAATGACACTTTCGGATACTACATTTCAAAGAATGAGAGACATGGCCATCAAAATGATGCGCTCCATCGGTAAATTTGCTGGTGGTTGTAACGTTCAGTTTGCTGTTTCTCCAGACGAAAAAGAAGATATTATTGCAATTGAGATTAACCCTCGTGTATCCAGATCTTCTGCATTAGCATCAAAGGCTACAGGCTACCCAATTGCAAAAATCGCGGCTAAATTAGCATTAGGTTACCATTTAGATGAGTTACAAAATCAAATTACTAAAACTACATCTGCTTTATTTGAGCCAACTTTAGATTATGTAATTGTGAAAATTCCTCGGTGGAATTTCAATAAATTCCCCGGGACAGATAGAGAGCTTGGTCTTCAGATGAAATCTGTAGGTGAGGTAATGGGAATCGGTCGTTCTTTCCAAGAAGCACTTCAGAAAGCTTGTCAATCGTTGGAGATTGGAAGAAATGGTTTAGGAGCTGACGGTAAAGAATTAACGAATCAAAACGAAATACTGCATAGTTTAGAACATCCATCGTGGAATAGATTATTTCACGTTTATGATGCTATCAAATTGGGTATTCCTTTTAAGAGAATTCAAGAGAAAACCAAAATTGATAATTGGTTCTTGAGACAGATTGAAGATATGGTAAAATTGGAGGGGAGAATTGAAAAATTCGACTTAGACTCTTTGCCAAAAGAACTATTGTTTGAAGCGAAACAAAAAGGCTATGCGGATAGACAAATCGCACACCTTTTAAGATGTTTGGAATCTGAAGTTTATTCGAAAAGAGAGGATTTCGGTATCAACCGTGTGTACAAGTTAGTAGACACATGTGCTGCTGAGTTCGAAGCTCAAACTCCATATTACTACTCAACTTTTGAATACGAAAATGAGAGTATCGTAACAGATAAAAAGAAAGTTGTTGTTCTTGGTTCAGGTCCAAATAGAATTGGCCAAGGTATTGAGTTCGATTACAGTTGTGTTCACGGTGTTTTAGCTGCAAAAGAATGTGGTTATGAAACGGTAATGATCAACTGTAACCCTGAAACTGTTTCTACCGATTTCGATACAGCGGATAAATTATACTTTGAACCAGTTTTCTGGGAACATATTTATGATATTATCAAGCATGAGAAACCAGACGGCGTTATTGTTCAGTTAGGTGGACAGACAGCGCTTAAGCTCGCGGAGAAATTAGAGCGTTACGGAATTAAAATATTTGGAACTAGTTTTGACGCCTTAGATTTGGCAGAAGATAGAGGTCGTTTCTCTAAAGTGCTAGAAGATAATCATATTCCTTTCCCTAAATACGGTGTTGTTGAAAGTGCTGAGCAAGCGCTTGAATTAGCAGAGGAATTAGGTTTTCCTCTTTTAGTTAGGCCTTCATATGTTCTTGGTGGGCAAAAAATGAAGATCGTAATTAACAAAGAAGAGCTAGAACATCACGTAGTTGATATCCTAAATGAATTACCAGGGAATCAGATTCTTTTGGATCACTTTTTAGGTGGAGCGATTGAAGCTGAGGCAGATGCAATTTGTGATGGAGAAGATGTTTACATCATTGGTGTAATGCAACACATAGAACCAGCGGGTATTCACTCTGGAGATTCTTATGCATTACTGCCTCCTTACAACTTAGGTGATTTTGTAATGCAACAAATTGAAGATATAACAAGGAAAATCGCGATAGAACTTAAGACGGTTGGTTTAATTAATATCCAGTTTGCAATTAAAGATGATACAGTTTATGTAATTGAGGCTAATCCAAGAGCTTCTAGAACGGTTCCTTTCATCGCTAAAGCTTACGACGAGCCTTACGTGAATTATGCAACTAAGGTAATGTTAGGTGAGAAAAAGGTGAAAGATTTCAACTTCCAACCTCAGAAAAACGGATATGCAATTAAGATTCCAGTTTTCTCTTACGAGAAATTCCCGGATGTTAAGAAGGAGTTAGGACCGGAGATGAAATCAACTGGGGAGGGAATCCTTTTCATTGATACATTGAAAGATCCGTACTTCTTGAAAATATACTCAGAACGTAACATGCACCTTTCAAAATAATGATTGTAGAAGCAAGCGTTACCGGATTATTTAGAACACTCCTCATAATTGGTGGAGTGTTCTTACTTTTGCGCTTTATTGGTCAATTTATGATTGCTAAAAGAAACATGGAAGAGGAGCGTGAATATAATTCCAAAAAGCGAAAAATTAAAAAAGAAAAACAAGCTCAACAGGAATCCGAAGGGAAAATTAAAATCTTGGGAAAAAACCTTTCGAATAATTGTGATATTCAAGATGTTGATTTTGAAGAGATCGATTAGAACCTAATCGTACATATTATTGATAACTTAAAATGTTCCTTCTAATACATTTTAATTATCTTCAAACCATTAATTTATTGACACCAACATACTATGGACATTAAGTCATTTTTCAAGAATAATTGGATTCATTTTGCCGTTTTAGGATTGTTTCTAATCATCACTATTGCATATTTCGCACCTGAATTTGATGGTTATGGTCTTAAACAACATGATATTGAGCAGTTTAAAGGTATGTCTAATGAGACAAAACACTTTAGAGAATCTACTGGAGATGAGCCATTTTGGACCAATTCTATGTTTGGAGGAATGCCTACCGTTCAAATTTCAACGTTGTATAACGGAAATGTCTTTCAAAAGATAACTTCTTGGTATTTACGTCAAATGGGCGTTCCGTCTGGAATATTTCTATTGCATTTGATAGGTTTCTATATCCTGGCACTTTGCTTGAGAATTAAACCATTAGTAGCAGTGTTTGGTGCGTTAGCATTTGCGTTGAGTACTTATGAAATATTGATTTTACAAGCAGGTCACAATTCTAAAGCAATTGCTGTCGCATTTATGGCTCCGGTTTTAGGTGCTTTTATAATGTCTTATCGAAGTAATTGGAGATGGGGTATAATTCTATCGGCTCTATTTATGGCGTTTGAATTAGCTTCGAATCATTTGCAAGTAACCTATTATTTAGGTATTCTTTTATTCTTTATTGGCTTATTTGAGTTGTTTAAAGCTTTTAAAGCCAAGAAAATTAAACAATTTACGATAACGAGTGGAGGCTTAATTGGTGCTTATGCTTTGGCCTTATTAATTAACTATGGTAATATTACTTCAACATATGATTATGCAAAGCATACAATTCGCGGAGCTAATGATTTGACAATTTCTCCAAAGGGCGATGCGGCGAAAATCTCGGGAGGATTAGATATAGATTATATTACAAATTGGAGTTATGGTTTAGGTGAATCATTTACCTTTATTTCTCCTTATGTTAAAGGGTCACATTCCAATATCCTTTCTAATATGCCTTTTAAGGAAAATCTTGAGACTTCGGATAGAACATCTAAAGAAATTCAATCTGCGTTAAATGCGGCATACTTACAACCCGATGGCAGAGGTGGTGTTCAAGTGCGCCCTTTCTTATTATATTGGGGGGAACAGCCAATAACATCCGGTCCATTTTACCTAGGGATGGTTGTTTTATTTTTAGCAATTCTTTCCTTAGTATTCCTTAAAGATAGGATTAAATGGGTCCTTTTCGGGGTTACTATTTTAGCCTTAATGCTTTCTTGGGGTAAAAACTTCATTGGTTTAACAGAGTTCTTTATTGATTATGTCCCTGGATATAATAAATTTAGAACAGTTACGATTATCAATGTTCTTATTGAATTATGTATTCCTCTAATGGGAGTATTATTTTTACAAAAGATTTACACATGTCGTGACGAGTTTTTAACTAAGAAAAAAACCTTCCTTATTACTTCTGGATTGTATCTAGCTGTTTTAATAGTAATTACTGTATTTGGGATTGGTGATAATTTCACTAATCCAACAGAGGTGAATAACATGAGGAATATTGAGGATTACGCTGCCGCTCAATTATATGCTACTGATTCACAAGAATTAGCTGATTATGGTATAGATGTGAACAACCAGATTCAAATGCAAAGCGTAATTAATTCCCAAGTTGAGCAATATGAAAATTCTTATTCTGAGTTAAAATCGTTCCGATCTGAATTGTTTACTTCGTCTATGTTGAGGTCAATTGGTTTCTCTATACTTGCGATTGGCTTGATGTCATTGTTGTTTTTTACTAGCGTGTCGACTACTTTAATTGTAGCTGGATTGAGCGTACTAGTTTTAATTG
This sequence comes from Crocinitomicaceae bacterium, assembly GCA_022447585.1. Lineage (GTDB taxonomy): Bacteria > Bacteroidota > Bacteroidia > Flavobacteriales_D > Crocinitomicaceae > UBA4466. The sequence goes on from JAKVAR010000009.1 coordinate 264,513, forward strand.
ATTTAGTCCCAGTTAATCGTATATACCTCGGATCACAAACTGATGCATCAGGAAATTATCAGTATTGGTCTCCAACTCCAGAAATTGATTACCCTATTAGTTCTCAAGAAAGTGACATCGCAATTATGGATGCTGAAACAAGGAAGAGTCCTACATTAGCAGCTGCGGTGAATGAGGGCAAGATTAAAGGGGAGAAAAAGGCATCTGAACTTGGATACACAGGAAAAGATAAAAGACGGGTTATTGATTCTTATAAATTCAATGCCTTAAATATGAATTCGAACTACCGTGTATTCGATATGAATGGCGGATGGGGTAGTTCAAGAGCTTCATACTTTCATAAGTCATTAGGAGGATATCACGGAGCTAAATTGAGAAATATTCAAAACTTATTTGAATTTCAAATTTCTCGGTCAAATTCTGAAGTATTAAACATGCTAAATGTTAAATACTTTATTCAAGGAAACCGTGCGACCCCAAATCCGAGTGCACTTGGAAATGCGTGGTTGGTTCAAGATGTCAAAACTTATGAAATACCAAATGATGAAATCAGAGCGTTAGGCGGTAAATTCCAGTTAAAGAATGTCGGAACAGGGCAGGTTGTTATTAGCGGAAACATAGAGGACGAGCCTATTGTTTATGGTTCGGAAGAAATGCTTTATATTTCTGCCAAAGGTGATACAATGAGCATTCCACTATCAAATGGTTTAACGGTTGGTTTAAAGGCTCTATTTGTTGCTGATGTTAATGGTAAAACTAATTTAGTTCCAGAGCAAACAGTTCAATTGGATACTGCTGATTCTTTTAATTCTATGGTTTCAATAGAAAAAATTGTAGAATTCATACCTACGAAAGAAGCAGTAATGCTGAGTTCTGAGGCTAAGAAACTTTCTCAAAAAGAGTATACAGGGATTGGTTCAATTAAGATGACTTCATATGCACCCAATAAGATTGTTTATGATGCAGAAATTGATGGAAAACAATTAGCTGTTTTCTCTGAGGTGTACTATCCTGAAGGATGGACAGCGAAAGTTGATGGGAAAGAAACAGAGATACTTAAAGTAAACTACCTGTTGAGAGGACTAGAATTAGAAGGAGGGAAGCACACAATTGAATTTACATTCGATATACCTTCAATTAAAACTTCAAATACAATCGCAGTAATTAGTACAATCTTCTTACTATTATGTATTGGATTCGGCATTTGGAAATTTAAACCAGCTATTAAAGAAGAAGTGGACTCAGCAGAGTAAAATCATTAAGACTAAATGAATAAGTCGTAAGTAAAACTTACGGCTTATTCATATCGATTTAGCGAGTTGCTTTAAGGTCTTGATTGTTTTCGGGATTAATATTTGCCCCATGATTAGACTATCATTAAAATCAATTTTACCCTTGTAAACTTTGTAAAGGTGATATTCTAAAAGGAATTCACTTAGATTTCTTTTGAACTCCAATACTTCTTTAATGTTTGATGCTTCGATGTAACTTTCAATAAACACCTTAGCTAACTCAACTCTTATTTCAGTCTTGAAATAGGTCTTAATGGATGATAAGAATAGTGATGAAAGGAATACAGTTATATCCCAATATCGTGGTCCTTGATTAGCTACAAAGTCAAAGATAGGAGAAATGCTCCAATCAATAATTGTAATTCCTTCATTATTAGAGTTAAACAAGACATTATTTGTTGTAAAATCTCCATGAATCGTTACATCGTCTTGGTTCCATTTGGAGTTAAAGAAATCTGAAGGAAAAGCTTTTTTTTCTAATCCATTCGAGTTTTCTCCGGAGTGAATATCCGCTAATACTTTTCCTAGTTGAACAAAATGTGACTTCAGAATACGTAAAGCTTCTTTTGTAGAATTTTCTTTAATCGTTTTGATGAAGAAACTTCTTAATGGGGAAATATCTTTAAGTAATTCAAAAGAAAGTTCACCTTTCGATAGTACTATCGGTTTTGGTGATTGAAATAATTTCGAGTTTTGAGACAATTCATAACCGTATGAACTCATCTGATATTCATTATTCAATTTATCTTGAGGAGCTTTTTTTATAAAAAGTCCTTTTTCCTGATCAATTCTATTTTCAGATGAATTATTTCTTTTTACAGACATAAACAACGTTTCTAGCCAGTGGTCTTAAGAATTTTTTAGTTGAACACCAATTCTCAAATTTTTCAAATTTGGAAACATCTCTAGGAGTTTTTTCGTTCATTATCGGAAAAACACTTCTGTGGTATGTTGTTTCAATCTCAAAACCAGCATTATTCAATAGTTTCTTGAAATGCTTGTGTGACATTCTGTAGAAAGTAACCTTTTTCTCTGGAGTACGAATTAAGTTTTTGAGTCTTCCATAAAAGATCTCTAACAATACTCCTAAAGACATTGCAGGTCCATGATTATTTACCACAAAAGTTCCATGTTCTTTAAGAAGAGGGTGGAGCGTATCGAGAACTTCTATTCTCAGTTCATTTTGAGCTTTTAAAAAGAACCTGAAAGAAGTTATGACATCAAATTGTCTATTAGCTTCTTTTAATACATTATCTCTAGTTAAATCCGCTTGAACGATTTCTATATTTGGTAAATTCTTGCGCGTAACTTCTAACATTGAATCAGAGATGTCAACACCAGTTACATTTGGAGATTGCGTTTGTAAAAAGTTCAGAATTCTTCCCGTTCCACAAGCAAAATCCATTATTGTTCCATCCTTAGGAAGTTTTTCTTCGAATATTTCTACCAAAGTTCTTTGTTCCCATTCCCACATAATTCTGCGCCAAGAGTATTGAGAAAAAGAACTGTGATATACTTTTCCTTTACCTACTGCAGTGTGTGAGTCTCTATAATCGGATGCAACGTTCATTGTATATGTAATATTATTTTTGAAACTAAAGTTAATAATTAAAAATGCAAAGTGCTAAGTGGCAACTTTAATTTAGCCGAAAATGTGAAATTTCTTCTTAACCCAACCAGAGCCAATGTATGACGTTAGATAGTACATGATAGTTTTCAAAGTGAAAGGGGCTTTTCTCAAATATTTCCTAGCCATTTTCATATTATCTATTAAATAGTAATATCGAGCAATAGTACCATGAACACGTTTCAATCCTATTTGTGCTTCTTTGGGGAATTCGCTCTTTTTTGATTCTATGTATTTGAGTGCAGCATTAAAATCAGCCTTTCTATAGTTTTCATTTAAAGAAAGATTCGATCCATCCACAATTCTAGTATAAGCCAATATTGGGATTTCAATTGATTCTTGCTGGTAAAACAACCTAAGAACCCAATCAAAATCTACCGCTCCATGTGAGTCTTCGAAAAATGTATCCTTTAACAAGCAGTTAAACATTATACAGCCCAAGTGCGTATTTTGACCGCCAGGTTTCTTTGATAACTTATGGAGAAATGTCTCATTCTTCGAGTAATGAATAGGAGTAATATCGTCTGGATTGTAACGAAGCGTAGTTCTGTTGTTAACTGAGTCTATTATCTCATACCCAGTAGTTATTATTGGGGCTTTATGAACGTAAGGTAGAATAGAGGATAACCTGTTTAAAGCCCATTCATCATCATGATCAGTTAAACAGATATAATCTCCTGTTGCCTTTTTTAGTGCAATATTTCTACCTGCATTAGGACCTCCAGAGTTGGTTTCAGTGCTCAATGCTATCACATCAAGTTGTTTTAATACATCTAAAGTACCATCTGGAGAACAATCATCTACGGCTATTACTTCAATGTCAAAATCTATACCTTTTCCTTCTTGGTTAAGAATAGAATCAACAGTTTTCACAATAAACTCAGAGGAATTGTAAGTGGTTATAATAATCGTAATTTTGACCATAGAATAACGTTTTTCGTCTTTTCGATTTTTCAATTTTTAAATTTACTAATAAATAGTGTTAATGGAGGATGGCATTTGATTCTGTTTAGCTTATATTTTTAACTTTACATTGATCCAAAACTAATGGGAGTAATAAAGAAACAGGCACTACAAACAACTATGTTTTCATACATAGGACTGGTCATTGGCTATCTTAACAAAGGTGCCTTATTTGTTATTTTATTTTCAACGGACGAAGTTGGACTTATCAATCTTGTGGTTGGAATCGGAATGTTATTGGCTCAATTCATGAGTTTTGGAGTCATCAATTCTACCTGGAAGTTCTTTCCCTATTTGAAGAATAAAGACAATCATCATCACGGTTTTTTAACCTTAAACTTTTTGCTTATTTTAGCCGGAATCTTGGTGTTTGGATTACTGATTTTTGTGTTTAAAACCCCCATTACAAGCTTTTATATTGAGAAATCAAGCCGATTCAGTGATTTCTATTATTTAATAATTCCACTGGGAGCAGCAACGGCTACTCATCGTTATTTAGACAGTTATTTACGGGCAATGCATAAGCATGTTGTATCGATTATAGCGAACGATGTTATTTTAAGGTTGTCAACTACATTCCTTTTAGCAGTCTATGCATTTGATTTAATTTCTTTCAATGGTTTTCTATACTCGTTAGCCATCTTACAATTTATTCCTGGGTCAATCTTGATTGTCTATTTAATGAAGATAAAAGAATGGCATATCTCTACCAAGGATATTTTCATTCCAAATAGGTTCAGAAAAATCATTTTTTCTTATTCGCTTTTTTCTTACACTAATTCAATTGGAGCTCTTTCCATAGTTACAATTGACTCTATGATGATTGCTAGTTTTTTAGGGTTAGGTCCTACAGGCGTTTATACAATCGTGTTATTCTTGATTAGAGCGTTAATGATTCCTTATGGTATTTTGGTGCGAATGAGCGCTCCTTTAATCTCAGAATATTGGAGAAGTAGAGCTATGAATAAAATGGATAAACTTTATAAAGAAGTGAGTTCGATCAATCTTGTCATTGGTTTATTTTGTTTTCTTTTGTTCTGGGAGAGTAGAGTTGAGTTGTTTGGATTCTTACCAGACGATTACACCATAGGAATTGAGATATTTATGTACCTCATGGTTGGAAGGTTGTTTGATGCATACATGGGTTTAAACACTGCAATTTTAGTAACATCAAAGAAATATAAGTATGATCTAATTTTTACGCTTTCGCTGATTATTTTAGTAATCATTCTTAATTATTATTTCATCCCCGTTTGGGGAGTGAATGGAGCTGCAATTTCAACTACAATTTCATTTATCCTATATAATTTAGCTCGATTAATTTTTATTTGGAAGCATTATAACATTCATCCTTTCAAAGCATCTAATGTTACTATCATCATCTTTGGTACGATAACCTTGTTGATTGCAGAATGGATACCTCAAGTAACTGATATTGCATTTTTTAGTATTGCAATTAAATCTGCAATCGTTTTTGCATTGTTTGCTGTTCCCTTGTATTTACTTAAAGTGGAACCGCAGTTAAATGATTATGTACATAATTTTGTTTCCAAATTAAAGCGAAAATAGAGCAAAAAAAGGCACTCAAAAGAATGCCCTCTCTATGCTGTTAATTTGTTCTATTTCACGAAAGCTCTGATTTCAAGCATGTGGATTTTTTCTTCTGTATTAGCCGTAACAGTTATCGTTTTCTTAATTTCATTTTTCTGTCCTGGTTTAGACTTAAAAACAACTTCAATAAGGTCTGTCTGACCAGGAAGAATTGGTTCTTCTGGTTTCTGAGGCATAGTACAACCACAACTAGCTGAAACATCTGAAATGATTAATGGCTTGTCTCCTGTATTCTCTACGATAAAGGCAGTTTTGTTTTCTTTTTGTGCCTCAACATTTCCAAAATCAAACTTTAACTTATCGAAGCTTATTGTGGTCACATTCGCTTTTTCATCAGCGATTCTTTGTTCTTCAGCTTTTCTAATTTCCTCTAATTCTTCTTTTAACTCGCTTTCAGATTGCGACCCTGCCGAAATTGAAGAGGTTACTTCACCTGATTTTTTTGTTATGGTATCTACGTTATCTCCACAAGAAGATAGTGCGATGATGGTTGAAACTGTTAAAATAATTTTATTCATTTCTTTATAAATTATGAATGTAAAAATATAAAAACTACTTTGCTAAACCAGCCTTTGAGTATTCTTTAGATTCAATAATCTCCAGTGCTTTTTGAAGTATTTCATTTGAATCATTATAGATCTGATAGAATTCACTGTATCCCCAAAGGTTTTGCGCAAACATAGCTTTGATTCTCAATTTTAGAATGTCCTCACTTTCCTTATATCCTTCTTCATCAAACGTAAGTTCGCTATCTTCATTTTCTACATATTCAAAAAATGCTTTCATAAAATCTTCATCCATATTGAATCCTTCTTTAAAATCCTCGAAAGTAGGGTAGCGCTCAGCTAGACCTGCTCTATTCTTATTTACATAGCTCAACGTATAAGTGTTCAAATGTCCTCCTCTTACTATTGATGTGAAATAATCAGAAATGTTGGCTGTATCCAAGGGAACAAAGTAATCAGGCATAATTCCTCCACCTCCATAAACGGTTCTTTCGGTTAGAAGCGTAGTATGCTTTAAAGAATCAGGGAATTTTATTGAATCTTGGCTCATAAACTCACCATTTTCATACCTATTCATGAGATCTTTTTTATATGAGTCCGCATCATCATAGGGCTTTTGAATAAAACGTCCGCTTGGAGTATAGTATCGTGCAATGGTCAACCTAATTTGAGATCCATCAGTTAAATTAATAGGTCTTTGAACTAAACCTTTACCATAAGTTCTTCTACCTACAACCAAACCTCTATCCCAATCCTGGACGGCACCAGATAGAATTTCACTAGCACTTGCTGAATACTCATCTGTCAGCATGATTAACCTTCCTTTTTCCCACAACCCCTTGCTTTCAGAGTTTAAGTCAATTCGAGGCTGAGAACGTCCTTCAGAATAGACGATTAACTTGTCATCTGAAAGAAATTCATCACCTAAATATTTGGCGGCATAAAGTAATCCCCCTCCGTTACCTTGGAGGTCAAATATTAGGTTCTTCATCCCTGCCTTTTTCAGTTTCTTTATACCAGTAACCACTTCCTCATGTGAACTTCGTGAGAATGTATTTAGTTTGATATAACCAGTTTCAGCAGTAATCATGTAGGCTGCATCTACTGAATTAACGGGTATTACATCTCTTGTAATTGTAAAGTCTAGTTCTTTCGTTAAATTCTTCCTCTTGATACGGACTTTAACTTTAGTTCCTTTATCTCCTAATAACTTCTCTCGAACTTGACTGTTTTTTAAACCAACTCCGGCTACAGATTCTTCTTCAATCATAACAATTTTATCACCAGCAAGAATTCCAAGTTTCTCTGATGGACCACCAGGTATTGTGGCAACAACATTGAGAGTGTCTTTTAAAATTTGAAAACGAATACCAATTCCAACAAAATTCCCGTTAATTCTTTCGTTTGCATCAGCAACATCCTCCTTAGAAATATAAGTCGAGTGTGGGTCAAGTTCTTCCATTAAGGAAACAATTGCTGCCTCTGTTAATTCATCGTTCTTAACTTCATCTACGTACATATTATTTATGTATGACATGACCTCGTTAAATTTACGGACTGAATTTACTTTGTCATCTTCCTGAGAAAAACTAAAACAATAGACAAGGATTGCAAAAAAGGATATATATAATTTCATAATGGAAAAAATTTGTTGTCAAAAAAAGCAAAAATAATGACTCACTACAATAACGCTAATTTAAACGCAACGTGAAGATACAAATTATACAATTTATGTTAACGTAGTTTGGAATTGAAATAAACAATTGGATGTGGAATGAAATCTGTTAAGAGTTGTGCGATATGAAGGGAATATTCGTTTCTTCGTATGGTATATCAATGCTATGAAAAAAAATCTTCTTTTGTTTACAGTAGTGCTGTTTTCAACTAATGTCTATGCGCAAATCCCTGAGTTTGACAAGTTAGAAATGCTTTTCTCTCAAAGGCACTATAAAAAGGTTTATAGAAAATCGGCACGTTTGCTTGATAAACCGGAGTATGATTACTCAATGTTACCCTCATATTATAGGAGTATCAGTTCGTTACAGTTGGCTCAGAATAGTTTTTGGTATAAGCGGCATGACAGAACTTTATCTGAGGCGAAGGAATTGTTTTTGGAGGTTAAGAACTCAGAGCATGCAGAACGGATCTTCAATGCCCACATGTATGAATTGGCTTGGTTAAAAGCAGATATGATCAATTGGGCGTCTGATCTAAAGAGGATGAAGCTTGAAAAGCAGTTTGACGAAGTTCAAGAATTAATGGAGGTCATGTTTGATCAACTGCAGGAAACTGTCTTGCCGGAAGAAATTTATGCAGATTCGGTAGTTGAGGATTTTAATAAACCAATAAACCCTGGTGATTATGATATTAGAGATAATCTGGTTTTTTCAGCGAAGACGCATATCGGAACCCCTTATGTATGGGCAGGAAATTCACCTGATGGTTTTGATTGCAGTGGTTTTACTGGGTATTTAATGAATGAGGTTGGCCTATCATTGCCCCGAAGATCACAAGATCAATACAACGAATCGACAAAAGTGAAAAAGAAACATGCTCAAAAAGGAGATTTGGTATTCTTTACGAATGGGAGTGGTGTTTCACATGTTGGAATGTTGATTTCTGAATTGGGAGAATCTCCAGTAATGATTCATTCAAGCTCAAGTAAAGGAATTATTATAACCGACATTGAAAAGTCGACGTATTGGTCGAAGCGGTTACATGGTTTTGGAACTTTTGTTAAATAAGCTTAAGATAGATATAGCAGAAGTTACAAGTAACGGCATAAGCATTATTAATCCAAAATTACTAGGTGTCCATTTCAATAAAAGACAAAGGCCTAGTGTTCCAGGAGCAATAAAAAATGCAGTTTTAATGCGTTTAGAGAAGTTTGATAGATTCGTTATTCTCCAGAGGGTATATGTTGTAAAAACCAAAGTTACTAAAGCAACATAATTCCAAATATCAAAAAGCATCTCAGGAAATATAAACAGGGTAGTGGCGCTCAGTGAAGATGCGCCAAAAAGAAAGAGTCCCAACCTGTTATTTTGAGATTTACGTTTGTAATTAATTCGAAGTAGAAGAAAGTTTAATGTTAATAAAAAGTACCATATAATTAGATTGCCTTGGGAAATCCAATCGTATTGAGTATTAGTCATGCTGTAATAGGTGTACCCCATTAAGCCAATTAACAAAGCAATAATAGTATTTAAAGTGATTCTAACGATTTTCACGGGTCAAATTTAGTTTTTTCAAATGGAATAGAAAAGGCGGAGCATATCTCCGCCTTTTCTTCATTAAATCTAATCTAAAGTCAAGTTACTTATTTATGACGATGTGGCTTCTTCTGATTCAGAAATTGGTTTTCTAAATACAATTTTATCGTCGAAGAGGTCCATTATCACATTTTTTGAAGTATCAATTGTATCTGATAAAATAGCTTTAGATAATTCATTCATAATGTTCTTTTGTATTACTCTTTTTACTGGTCTTGCTCCAAAGAAAGGATCGTAACCAGCTTCTGACACCCAGTTAAAGGCATCTTCATTAATGAGCAAATTAATGCCTTGTTCTTTTAGGCGATCTGTTAATTCATTCAGTTGAATTTGAACAATAGCCTTCACATTTTCCTTAGACAACGGAGTAAACATTATAGTTTCATCAATTCTATTAAGAAATTCTGGTCGAATCGTTTGTTTAAGCAAATCCATAACATCTACTTTTGCTTGTTCAGTTGCACGATCAAACTCACTCAAATCAATACCATCGAATCTTTCATGAATCAAGTGTGAACCAAGGTTTGAAGTCATTATAATGATCGTATTCTTGAAATTTACTATCCGACCTTTGTTGTCAGTTAAACGCCCATCATCTAAAACTTGAAGCAATACATTGAAGACATCTGGGTGTGCTTTTTCTATCTCATCTAACAGGATGATAGAGTATGGTTTTCTTCGAACAGCTTCCGTTAATTGCCCACCTTCGTCATAGCCCACGTATCCCGGAGGGGCACCAACTAATCGACTTACAGCGTGTTTCTCTTGATACTCGCTCATGTCAATCCTAGTCATTGCATTTTCATCATTAAATAGGTAATCAGCCAATGCTTTTGCTAGTTCTGTTTTACCGACCCCCGTTGTTCCTAAGAAAATAAAAGACCCAATTGGCTTTTTCATATCTTGCAATCCAGCTCTAGATCTCCTTACAGCGTTTGAAAGAGCTTCAATAGCTTCATTTTGCCCAACAACACGTTTGGAAAGTTCTTCTTCTAATTTTAACAGTTTGGCTTTTTCGCTTTCAATCATTTTACTAACAGGTATTCCTGTCCATTTTGAAACAATCTGCGCAATTTCCTCTGCATCCACTTCTTCTTTAATCATTTTTGACCCGGATTGAAGTTCCGCCAGCTTGGCTTTTGATGCTGAAACAGCTTCCTCAGACTGTTTTATTTTACCGTATCGAATTTCAGCAACTAATCCGTAATCACCGGCTCTTTCAGCCTGTTCTGCTTCAAGCTTAAACCGTTCAATATCCTCTTTTGCCTTTTGAATTGCGTCAACAATATCCTTTTCTGATTGCCATTTTGCTTTAAACGCATCTCTTTGCTCACTAAGCTCTGCGAGCTCTCTTTCTAGGACCGCTAGTTTTGCCTTATCATTTTCGCGGGTAATTGCCGCCCTTTCGATCTCTAGCTGGAGAATCCTTCTTTCAATCTCATCAAGTTCCTCCGGTTTAGAGTTAATCTCCATTCTGATTTTAGAAGCGGCTTCGTCAATTAGGTCAATCGCTTTATCCGGCAGATGTCTATCTGTAATGTATCTCTGGGATAACTCTACTGCACTAATAATTGCAGCATCTTTGATCATAACTTTGTGATGATTCTCATATTTATCTTTAATGCCCCGCAAAATGGATACAGCATCTTCAGTTGTTGGTTCATCTACTAAAACCGTTTGGAATCTTCTAACCAGAGCCTTATCTTTTTCAAAATATTTTTGATATTCATTGAGTGTAGTTGCGCCCACAGCTCTTAGCTCTCCTCGTGCTAAGGCAGGCTTCAATATATTTGCAGCGTCCATAGCTCCTTCACCGCCACCTCCGGCTCCCACAAGGGTGTGAATTTCATCAATGAATAAAATGATCTCACCGTCAGCTTTAGTAACTTCTTTTATTACAGCTTTTAATCTTTCTTCAAATTCTCCTTTGAATTTAGCTCCTGCAATTAAAGCACCCATATCCAATGAGTAAACTATTTTTGATTGCAAATTTTCAGGAACATCCCCTTCAATTATTCTATGCGCAATCCCTTCTGCTATCGCTGTTTTACCAACTCCTGGCTCACCAATTAAGATTGGATTATTTTTTGTTCTGCGCGTAAGAATTTGCAATACTCTCCTTATTTCATCATCTCTACCAATAACCGGGTCAAGCTTACCTGATTCAGCCATTTGATTGAGGTTTTTAGCATATTTTTCTAGTGATTGGTATGTGTCTTCTTGGTTTTTCGAAGTCACAGAATCTCCATTTCTTAAATCCATTATTTGTGCTTTTAAATTCTTTTTAGTTACTCCATTATCCTTTAGTAGTTGACCTATATTATCGGAAGCTTCTAGCAGCGAGTACAACAGAATTTCTACCGAAACAAACTCGTCTTTAAATAGAGCTAGGTTTTGAAAAGAAATATTAATTACTTTATTTAATTCGTTAGACATATACTGCTGTGATCCAGACACTTTTGGATACAACTCTATTATCCTATCCAGCGTATTGCAAAGCACTTCTTTATTCACCCCCAACTTGTTTAAAAGGTAAGGTGTAACATCTAAGTCTTTGACTAATATAGATTTTAAGGCATGACCTGTGTCTATTGTTTGATTTTGCATTTTTAACGCAATTTGTTGAGCGCCATGCAGCACTTCCTGCGTTTTTAATGTCAACTTATCTTGTTCCATTTTATACTAATTATTTACAATATTGCTGCTCAAACATTAGTCCATGGAATATTCCACTTGTAAAATCGGATATTTTGACAGTTAAAATAGTTTTGATATGTCAAAATGACTATTAAAGAGCATTTTGTAGAGTTATTAACAACTGAAATGTCAGTTATAAACATTTTGTGTAACCTATATTTAGTTTTATCGTAATAATCAAAACAATAAACAACCATATGAAATTATTAACATCATCTGTCGTGCTGTTTTTAGCAGCTTCAACTTTAGCCAATTCAGGGAAGAAAATCACTAAAGAGGAGTATGTTGAAAAATGGAGCGTTGTAGCAGTAGAGCAAATGGCCTTATTCGATATTCCTGCAAGCATCACTTTAGCGCAAGGTATATTAGAAAGTGCCAGCGGAAACTCCAAGCTGGCCATTCAAGGGAAAAATCACTTTGGTATTAAGTGTCACGGATGGGAAGGTCTAGAAATGTATCATGACGACGATAAAAAAAAGGAGTGCTTTAGGGTTTATAGCACAGTTGAGGATTCGTATGTAGATCATAGCGAATTTTTGAAAAAACGTAGTCGATATGCTTTCCTTTTTGATTTCAACAAGACCGATTACAAAGCATGGGCGAGAGGCTTAAAGAAAGCCGGTTATGCAACCAACCCAAAGTACCCGCAATTATTAATTAATATCATTGAGGATTTGGGCTTAGATAAATACGACAAATCCTCAAGACCCGATATCCACAAAAAGCCAGAAATTTTAGAGTTAAAGAAGGTTAATCCTATAAAAGTGAAAGAGAGCCGTGCACTCAACTTAAAAAAAACATTTGAACAACAAATGAATACACATACAATCAAGGAGCACAGGAAAGGTGTTAAATATGTGGTTTCAAAGAAGGGAGATACTTTTTATAAGATTTCTAAAGAGTTTGGGTTAAAATTGTCACAATTATATAGGTATAATGATTTTAACTCAAATAAAGATGTTTTAGAAGAAGGGGACATTGTTTTTATTCAACCCAAAAAGAGAGCAAGGTTATTTAAAAAAGAAGTTATTACGTTAACGCGTTCAATGTCACTTATAGATGTGTCCCAGCATAATGCTATAAATATTAAATCAGTAAAACGGTTGAATAAGATTTCCAATAGTCATGAAAAGTTGGCTATTGGAGAACGAGTAACCCTTAGATAGTATGTGAAGGTACAATTTAAGGTTTAGTTTGTTGTTGTTTGAGAAGGGCTTTGGGAAACCAAGGCCTTTCTTGTATTCTTAAACATAATTAATTCCTTTTAGGAATACTATGTATATGTAATATAGCCGTTTAGTAAACAGATTTAATACTTTATAAAAATTTAATAATTATTAATCACTTGTGTTACTCTTATTTGTAAATTAGAAGACTAAAATAGCCTTGAAACTCTAATAATATGAAACCATCCGTAGAACTATTTAAACTGATTAAGTCTCTAACTAAGTCTGAGAAGCGTTTTTTTAAACTTTCATCATCTCTTCAATCCGGTGAAAAAAATTACCTAAAGATATTTGACTACATCGAGAAGCAAACGGAATACAACGAGTATGAGCTAAAAAAAGCTTTTGAAGGTGAGACTTTTATCAAACATCTTCCGTCAGAGAAAAATCACCTGTACAAATTGATTCTAAAGAGCTTAAGATCCTACTACAGTGAGCAATCTGTAAATAGCACACTAAAACAAGAAATTAAGAATGTTGAAATCCTTTATAATAAAGCCTTATATAAGGAGTGCGAGAAGTTTGTTAGTCGTGCTAAACAAACTGCAAAGAAATTCGAGAAGTTTTATTATTGGTTTGAATTGATTAGTTGGGAAAAGAAATTAATGGATTCTGCTTATGAGTCGGGAGTATTTTCTATTGATCTAGATAAGCTAATTGAAGAAGAAGAAATGGTCATTGCTAAACTCAGAAACTTAGCTGAGTATACAGTCATCTATTCTAAAATTAACTTGATTTTTAGGAGTGGCGGGTTTACACGAAATGAAAATGAACGTAAATTAGTTGAGGGAATTGCAGACTATCACTTAATTAAAGGTAAGAACACAGCACTATCAACTAAAGCTGCATCTATTTGTTATTACATCAAGGGGCTTTGTGCTGCCACAAATAGAGATTACGACAATAGCTTCCAGTTCTTTAATAGAACCCGTGAAATCTTGGATAATAATCCACATATAAAATCGGATACTGGTGCGCGATATGCAATGACACTTTTTCATTTGTTGAGGTGCTATATTGATAACAAGGAGTTTGACCAGGCTAAAGAATTAATCAGTGATATTAGGTCGCTACAAAGCAGAAAGGGATTTAAGTCTGTGGATATTTCTGTTAGAATCTTTGCTAATTCATACAATCAAGAACTAGTACTACTTCATGCGATGGGTGATTTCCAACAAAGTGTTGATTTGATTCCGGAAATTGAAAAACAACAAGAAATCTATAAAGGCAAAATAAGTAAAGAGATGGAGTTGCTTCTCACATACAATAAGGCTTATAGTTATTTTGGCGTTGGTGATTATAAAAAAGCACTTTTGTATTTAAATGAAGTTTTAAATGACAATGAACAAAACCTAAGACAAGACATCTATAGTTTTGCGCGTTTATTCAACCTTGTAATACATTATGAATTAGGTAATTATGACTTCTTAGAGTATGTAATCAAATCTACTAATCGCTATTTAAACAAACAAGAGCGTAATTATGAAATTGAGAACACGTGCATCAAGCAAATAAGAAAGCTTTCGAAAACTCCAGTAGAAGTGAACAGAATTGAAATTTTCGATAAGTTAAATGAAGAAATTTCAGTGTTACTGAATGATCAAAATGAACGAGTAGTTCTCGAGTATTTTAATATTGACGCTTGGGTTAAAAGTAAAATTAATAAAACGTCATTTGAGGACTCTATTCGTCTATCCATTAAAGCATAGTTTATTTCGTTTAGTCAGTGAAATTCCTATTTTTGCAGTCAATTAATTAACGATTCAATCGATCAGAGAATGGCGCAAAAATACACTACAAGAGAAGAGGATTATTCAAAATGGTACAACGAAACAATTGCTCGTGCAGATTTAGCAGAAAATTCAGGTGTTCGTGGGTGCATGGTAATTAAACCATATGGATTTGCTATTTGGGAGAAAATTCAGACCCAACTGGACACCATGTTTAAAGAAACAGGGCATCAAAATGCCTATTTTCCGCTCTTTGTTCCTAAAAGTTTGTTTGAAGCTGAAGAAAAAAATGCTGAAGGTTTTGCAAAGGAGTGCGCAGTTGTTACGCACCATAGATTAATGACAGACCCGGAAGATTCCTCAAAATTAGTTGTAGACCCAAAAGCAAAGCTTGAGGAAGAATTAGTGGTTCGCCCAACTTCTGAGGCAATTATTTGGAATACTTATAAAGGTTGGATTCAGTCATATAGAGATCTACCTATTCTTATTAACCAATGGGCTAATGTTGTCCGCTGGGAGATGAGAACTCGAATATTTTTACGAACAGCTGAGTTTTTATGGCAAGAAGGCCATACAGCTCACGCGACGAAGCAAGAAGCGATTGACGAAACAAAACAGATGAATGAGGTTTATGCACGCTTTGCTGAAGAATTTATGGCAATGCCAGTTATTCAAGGTAGAAAAACAGAAAGTGAGCGTTTTGCTGGGGCTGATGACACGTATTGCATTGAGGCGATGATGCAGGATGGAAAGGCGCTTCAGGCCGGTACATCTCATTTTTTAGGCCAAAATTTCGCCAAGGCTTTTGATGTTAAGTTTGCCGATAAAGAAGGGAAGCAAGATTTCGTTTGGGCAACATCATGGGGGGTTTCTACTCGCTTAATGGGAGCCTTAATCATGACGCATTCAGACGATGAAGGCTTGGTTCTTCCTCCGGCATTAGCGCCAATTCAAGTAGTAGCGGTTCCAATTTGTAAGAACGAGGATGATCTTGCTCTAATTTCAGAACGAATTAATAACCTTGGAGCTAAACTCAAAGCAAAAGGTATTTCTTTTAAGTTTGATGATGACAATAATCGACGACCAGGCTGGAAGTTTGCTGAATACGAAGCCAAAGGTGTGCCAGTGCGGTTAGCAATGGGGATGAGAGATTTCGCAAATGGTAATATTGAAGTCGCACGTAGAGATGAAAAAACAAAAGAGATAGTTTCTTTTGTCGATGCTGATACATACATAGAAAAATTACTAATTGAAATTCAAGAAAACCTTTATTCAAGAGCTGAAAAGTATCGTTCTGATAATATGCGTGAGATTGACTCTTATGAAGAGTTTAAAACCAAAATTGAAAGCGAAGGTGGTTTCTTCTTAGCTCACTGGGACGGAACAAGAGAAACTGAACAAAAGATCAAAGACGAAACGAAAGCAACAATTCGATGCATTCCGAATGAAAGGAAGAAGGAAGCAGGTTTTTGCATGGTTACAGGTGCTAAATCAGAAGGTAGAGTAGTCTTTGCTAAAGCTTATTAAAAATTAAACATGGAAAAAATAGAAAAACGGGCTAATATCATCGATTTACTGGTTAATAAAGCGGCGATGAAGCAAGATATTGCGGATTATTCTGAAGAAGTGTTGGCCTCCTTCAAACGAATAATGAGGGATGAGATTAATGAGATTCAGAAATCCATTAATGACGATCGAATACGTTTGCGTTTTGAAGATAAAGGAGATCATGTATTCCACATTTATATTGGTAGTGATGTCCTAGTTTTTCAATTGCATACGAATGTCTTTCGACTTCCCGATGAAAATCCACTTTGGAAAACGGAATACTTACAGTCAAATGCTGCAAATGGATATTTTGGAATGATTAACATCTATAATTTCTTAGCTGAATCTTATGAAAAAAACCGATATAATGATGCTGGCTATTTAATTGGAAGAGTATTTCTAAATCATGACAATCATTTTATGGTAGAAGGGAAGGGGCAATTAGGATTCTTGTTCCGTGACCTTGAAAATGGCTACATTTCTGATAGTGTGATTAGACAAATCATTCAAACCGCAATTATGCATGCCATTGATTTTGATTTAGTTACTCCACCTTATGAATTAGTTAAAGAAGTTTCACTTGGCCAGGTTCAAGCAATTAGCTCTGATCTTCAGTTGAAGACTGGAAAAACACTTGGATTCAAATTTAGTTCAGACGACAACAATATTTTTTAAAAAAAAAAGTTGTTTTTGGTTTGTAGTTATGGAATTTCACTTTATATTTGCACTCCCAAAACAAGGGATTAACAATTTAAAACGGCCCATTCGTCTAGTGGTTAGGACGCCAGGTTTTCATCCTGGAAACAGGAGTTCGATTCTCCTATGGGCTACTAAGTTTCATTGTTGATTATGGCCCATTCGTCTAGTGGTTAGGACGCCAGGTTTTCATCCTGGAAACAGGAGTTCGATTCTCCTATGGGCTACAGAACATTTTGTTTAAAAATTATAAAAAAGAAAGAAAATGGCGAATCATAAGTCAGCATTAAAAAGAATAAGATCAAACGAGGCAAAAAGGCTTCGTAACAAATATCAACATAAATCCACTCGTAACGCAGTGCGCAAATTGAGAGAAATGACTGACAAGAAAGAAGCAGCAGCTGCTTTACCTTCAGTTTTTGCTATGCTTGATAAATTGGCTAAGAGAAATATTATTCACAAGAATAAAGCAGCTAACTTAAAATCTGGTCTTCAAGTTAAAATTAACAACTTGTAAGATTTGATTCTTATCAAAAGTATTTAGGGGGCCATGCCCCCTTTTTTTTACCTTTACTTTTGTAATTATTTGATGAATGAAACTGATACTTTCTTCTTTATTGATCGTGTTAACGACATTTGTAAATGCTCAAGTCTTTTATGAAATAGATACGCTAAGATATGAGGACCGTATTGATGGTCCAATCGATTCCATTGATGTAAATAGTGGTAATTTACCAACGACATTCGATGGGGGGGTAAACACCATTGGAACTCAAGGTGTTTCTGTATCAAATTTATATGAAAATATAGTTTCCAATCCTTTTCAAAGAACGCATAAGTTTTCTAAAGTTGAATTTTCTGCTCTACCTCATTTAGGTTTTGCTTATTCTTTTGGCGCGCAAGGAACTCAGTTTATTCATGCCAAATACAACCATGCATTTACAGAGAAACTTATTCTTGATGTGGATTATGTTAAATCAAGTACTGCCGGAGTTATTCGAAATTCCGCATCTTCGCTAAATGATCTTGGGTTACAATTATTAAGAGCAGGCAACAAATATTCCACATATGTTAAAGCTTCGTTTAATTTAAACACTGTTGCGCATTCTGGCGGCTTACAGAATGTAGATTCGATCATTGAACAATTCGGATTGGAATTCGCTCCAGTTCAGAAAGGAGCAGCAGATAGTAAGAATAAATTAGGAATTATAGATTGGGACAATTATTTCAACCTTTTGCCAGATTCATTGCGTCAACTTGGCCTTAAAACAACCCACAAGTATTCAGTATTTAATAGAGTTTATAATGAATTTTCAGATACTCTATCCGAATTATATCAAGTTATAAATATCGATAGTACTTTCACGCGTGACCAAACCAATCTTGCATCCATAACTAATGGCGCTGGTATTTTCTTTGCATCAAATAACTTTTCCATTGACGGGGTTCTCACACATAGATACTGGGATCTACAAAATCTAGGCTCTCACATTGACACAACTGAAATTGGTATAGAATCATCTGCGAGATTAAATTTACGAGGCTTTTGTTTGAGTAATGAATTGAAGATAAACTTGATTGGAGCTGCAAATGAATTTAGCGAGGAAGTGTCAGTGCAATACAACACTAAAAAATTAGGTTTTTATGCCAGATATTTCTTGAAAAATCAATTAATGCAACCTGATCAACGAAAATATTTGTCAAATCATGTTTTATATGATGGTAACTTCTTAAAGCAAACTGCAACCGGCTTAAAAGCTAGTTTACGCTATGACTTTATTCCAGAAAAATATAACGTTGGATTATGTGTTGATTTAAATTCAATAACTAATCCCTTTGTTTTTAACGGTACGAATTGGGTTAACGATTCTATAGATTTTAATTTTGCCTCATTTTCTATAGATGGAGGTGTTCAGTTAGGGCCACTTCATATAAATCCAAGGTACATTTATTCCGTTTCTAAAAATTATTATTTACCTCAAAGTCAATTATTCGCAAGGATATTTGTCAAAGGAAAGCTTTTCAAAGCTAAGAAATTAGAAGCCTTAATTGGAGTAGATGCTTCTTATACATCTTCATTTAGATTGAAATCTTATATTCCTTTTATGGATACATACGATTGGAATAATACAACAACGTATTCTAATTCTTCAACGAATTTACATGCATTCATAGCATTAGGTATATCCGAATTTCGCTTTTTTATTCGATATGAAAATATTGGTTATTTCTGGAGCGACAAATTGACCCAAGAGCTTTTGAATTATCCAATTGCGGGAACAAGGATGAGAGTTGGAATAACTTGGGATTTCTTTAACTAAAAAAGGAAGAGCGATAAAACTAAGTTTACCGCTCTTATACCTAACCTACCTTTTACAACTAAACCTAGTATAAAAGTAAGTCCAAACGACATAGAATCCTAGGGAATCGCTCATCAATGAATATTAGCACCTTTTCGATGAATTTTCACCTAGAATAGAAGTATATTTTCTAGCTATTGCACTTAATCTTATTGTGGTTTAGGACCTTTCATTATATTTGCCTAAAAACAAACGAATGAAATTACTGGAAGATAAAGTTGTTATTATTACTGGAGCCTCAAGAGGAATTGGTAAATCAATTGCTGAAGAATGCGTTAGACAAGGAGCTAAAGTTGCTTTTACTTACCTTTCTTCTGTTGAGAAGGCACAAGCTTTGGAAAAAGAATTAACTCAATTAGGTGGTGTTGCAAAGGGATTCAAATCGGATGCTTCTAAATTTGATGAAGCTCAATCTCTAGTTGATCAAGTTGTTGAAGTATTTGGGACAGTTGATGTTTTAGTGAATAATGCGGGGATTACACGTGACACTCTTTTAATGAGAATGACAGAAGAACAATGGGATGAAGTTATGAATACGAACCTGAAGTCTGCATTCAATTTAACTAAAGCAGTACAACGCCCAATGTTGAAAGCTAGAAAGGGATCTATTATTAATATGTCTTCTGTTGTTGGTGTAAGTGGAAACGCTGGACAGTCTAACTACGCAGCTTCTAAAGCCGGGTTAATTGGTTTTACTAAGTCTATTGCACAAGAATTAGGGTCAAGAAATATTAGATGCAATGCGATTGCTCCTGGGTTCATTGAAACAGAGATGACAGCTGCCCTTGATGAGAAGGTGGTTTCTGAATGGAGAAATTCTATACCTTTAAAAAGAGGTGGAGCTCCAAAAGATGTTGCTGATTTAACCGTATTCTTAGGCTCTGATATGTCTAAATACATTACAGGACAAACAATTAATGTTTGTGGTGGGATGTTGATGTAATAAAGCGAGAAAAATAATCTCTAAAAGCTGTTGACTGAAGTTAATGGCTTTTTTTGGGATTAATCTTTTGTGAAGCCAAAACAAAAAGTATAATTCCTTTTCTCAAAACATCAAAATAGAGTAGTATATACGTTAAAACACTAAAAAACCAAATCACGATCAAGTTTGCGCTATAAGTACTCGTTCGTTTCCCAAATATTTTTTTTGTCGGAGCATAGAAATGCGTTTCGAAAAACCCCTCGTTTTTAGAGATATGATAAATGGGAGTAGCATTTTGGTATAATCTGTTTTCCGCTTTAATTAACTTATTGGACTCTAACTTATTGGTTACTACCTTGATTAGTGCTTCGTTTTGATACTCACTTTGCAATTTCTTATATTTAGTTATACCCAAGGAGTCAATTAGCCGTTGTTCTTTCGCCGTACAATCATTAATGTCTTTTATACTTTGAAGTTTTATGTAGTTTAGGAATTTATCTAAAGCACCGAATTTATCTTTATTTAGTGGTGTTGTGCTCCTGATAGAATCGATACAAGCCCCACAAGAAAGATTGTCCCATTTCGACTCTTCATTTAGTATTTCATTGATGAGTGTACCTGATGCTTGGTCACTTTCTTTAAGTGTCGAAGATGTATCAATAACAACACGTTGTAAAGAGTTCATTTCAGGTAACCAGTAATCTTTCACCCATTCAGCTTCAGTTTTTTTTGCTCTAATATCAAAAAAGTAATTCTCAAATTTATTGTTTGTAAATTGCTCTACTATAAGCCCTTCATATGACCATCTAGAAACCATCATATTACCTAGCCATGGGACTTTCGTTGCATTTGATAGCGACGGATGCAGTTTGTCAAATTTTACAATTACACCACTAAACAGTAATTGTGGAATAATCATCAAAGGAATCAAGATATAAATAACTTTCGCCGAATTGAAAGCACTAGATATGTTAAGACCTACAAGATTAGCAAAGCAGGCTGTTGAAAAAAGTATAAGCCAATATTCAAAATACATGCCTTTTATTTCCAGTATTGTGTTGCCAATAAGTACAAAGAGCAGTGATTGCGTTGCAGATATCGTGAAGAGTATCCATAGTTTGGATAATAAATAACTGGATCTAGATAAATTAATAAATTTTTCCCGTGAAAGGATTTTTTTGTCTTTATTGATTTCCTCAGCAGCTATCGTTAGTCCTAGGAAAATAGAAACAATTACCGCAATAAATATGTATTGAGGAATATTTTCATTTTGATAATAGCTATAAATTTCTTCACCTTTAATCCAACCTGAAAACTTTATAAAATAGGACAATAGAACAGCCAAAAGAGGTGCAACTAGAGAGTTCATTAAGACATATTGTCTATTTGAAATTTTGCTTAAAAAATCACGTTGAACATAACTCCAAAATTGTGATAATTTTGAAGGTAAAACATTTTCCTTTTTTATTGTTGACATTACCGTGTCAACACTATCGTTCTTAATCAGATCTTTATAAAGAACATTCCAATCTGCAGGCTCACGTTTTCTCTCGTGCGTTTCATTTCCAAATTCATCAACAATTTTAGCGTCAATTAAATTAAAAATCTGCTCAGGATTAACATTACCGCAAACATTGCATTCGCGCTCATGAGCATTTCCTTTATATGAATACGTTTTAAAATGTTCTATAGCGTTAAGAGGAATGCCATCATAAACTGGAAATCCGCCCTGGTCCATTATTAATAAACGATCAAATAACTTAAAGATATTTGAAGAAGGCTGATGTATAACAACAAATACGAGCTTTCCTTTAAGGGATAGCTCCTTAAGTAAATCCATAATGTTATCCGAATCTCTGCTAGAAAGACCAGATGTTGGTTCATCAACAAAGAGAATAGATGGTTCACGTATTAACTCTAATGCAATATTAAGTCTTTTACGTTGTCCCCCAGAAATAACTTTTTCAAGAATGGATCCAACTTTTAAATAACGAATTTCATAAAGACCAATTGATTTTAAGATTTTAACCGTTTTCTTTGCCAATTGACTATTCGATAGGTGACCCATAGATAGTTTAGCACTATAGAATAAATTTTGAAAAACTGTAAGCTCTTCTATAAGAAGATCATCTTGGTTAACATTACCGATAATCCCTTCAAGTGCAGAATTTTGCTCATGGAGATTAACTCCATTGATAACAATAGTTCCAAAGCTAGGCTTTATTTTTCCGTTTAAGATATTTAGCAGGGATGTCTTGCCCGAACCTGAGCCGCCCATTATCCCAATCATTTTTCCTTGCGTAGAATTAATCGAGATATTTCTTAACGCTGTTTTACCAGTTTTAAATGTGTGAATTATATTGTTGGCTTCAAAGCTTATTTGCTCGTGGTCTTCAGCGAAACTTAATTTTGAAATTAAATCAGAGTAAAATATTTGAGAACTTTTACCTGTTCTTAAAGTAGATCCAACATTTAATACATGAACCTTATCCGTAACAACATATTGACCATTAATATATAATTCGTCTTTACCGTGATATTTAAAAAAAATTGTTTTTACCGATTCGATATTGACGAAATGAATTGGTGAGTCTAAGCCTTCTGAAAATCCAGTTCTGGCTTTTTTTAGTTCACCTAACTTTCTGCTGCAATAGAAAATGTGACCTTCTTCATCAACAATCTCATTACCTGTAGATTCCGTAAACGCTTTTAAAGTATTATATTCTTGTTGATTTATATTAAAAGTATCAGATACTGTTTGAACGAATTTTAATTCATTTTCTGTAATCCCATCATCCCGGTTAATGAATTCAAATATTCGAATTAATACGATGATTTTCTGGCGTTGTGTCAGCTCCTTATTAATCTGAGAACAGATCCTCAGAACTTTTACCGAATGTAATGCTGTTCTTTTCTGATTTTTGCTTTTTGATATAATTCGCCCTCTAGTAGAGGTGAGGAATTTATCAAATATTGATATGTATTTATTAACATCAGCAGAGCTTAACTCAGACTTAAGGAAAGAGCCTATGATTTCTTTACCACGTGTACTCTCTATCTTGGCTGTATCACCATCATCATCAACTACTTCATCCACCTTCGCAATAATAGCAAAGAGCTGCATTAAGGCACGAAGTATTCTTTCACTCATTCAAAATGCAGTAAAAATTAATTTTTAAAGCCGATAAGCATTACAGCACAACCTGTTACTTTTAAATCAAGGTCTAATTCAGTTTCAATTGTTACCGGTAAAGTTTCAATTGTTTTAAAATCCCAGAATGGAGCATTGCTATAATTCTTATTTGAAAATAAAATATTCCCTTGCGGATCCTTAATCGTAAAAATTACAAAGTTGTCTTTTTCTCCTGCACTTGCAGAAATTCTATAAGTTGTTCCTCCGTAAAATGTTGTTTTAAATTCTGCTTTCTCTCTATCTAAAAATGCGGTATAAACCTGTCCATCAGAGATGAATCGTTTTCCGTCAGATTGTAATTGCTTCTCACAATTAGCAACAATACTTTCACAATCTTGAGCTTTAACACCTCCAACGAATATTGAGGATAGTAATAATGTATAAAATAACTTCATGATTATGCTTTAATTATGTTAGACCTAATTTGAGTAAGTTTTGTACTGATTTCTTCTAATGTAGTTTGATCGAAGTTCATGTCTAAAGAATGATGAAATGTGGTAAGCTTAGACTCACTATCAGTTTCGGGAGCAGTATACTCATAATTCATTTCAATTTTGTCAAATGCAGTTTTCAAGTCTCTTAACTCCGATATTAAAGTATCGTTACTACCCCCTTTGTTATATTCAAAAAGAATATCAATAATAGAGTTCAGTGACTGCTTTTGTTCTGCAATTCTTCTTTCGATATCCGGAGTAGATTGCTTTGCATTTAGTGCGCAAGCGAAATAAACCGATTCAATCCAACCTCCTGCTAGGATTAAGGCTGATGTAGATTTTCTATTCGCTTGCTTTAAAAAATTATCGGATTTTTTGAAGGCATCAGACATAAGTACAATCATAGAGTCTGAATTCCCGCTATTCTCTTCAAATCTAGTCAGAAAGCTAGTGTCAAATGCGGCATCTAACCCTAATTCTGCTGTCAGCTTCTCAATGGAATTTAGGTATTTCATTGAAACGTTCTTCTGGTCATATAACGCAGAATAACCTAAATCTGTCCCATAAATACCCAAATTGAGGGCTTGTTGGTATTCTGTAATGTATTCTCCAACATTTGAGTTGTCATTTAATAATGACCTATCAAACTCAACATCAATCTTTTTAATTAAATAGGCCGTTTGAACGGGAGAGGGGATACTAAATATCTTTCCATCAAAGATTGTGTTCAATGAACTATTCGGGTCAAAAACTTCTTTGTCAATTGTGTTTTTTTCTTCTTTTATATCCTCTCCACATGATGAGATCATGCTTGCGCAAACTAAAATTGTTGCTGCGTATTTAACACGAGTTGTAATCATAAATTTAAGTATGTCCGTTAGTAGTGACTAGTGTAAAAATAGCAAAAATAGTGTAAATCCAAACGAATTAGTATTTTTGTTTATACACAGTAATTATATGAATAAAAGGCCAAGAAGAAATAGAAAAAACAGTGCGATTAGAGCAATGGTGGAGGAAACTAAATTAGGTGCTGAAAATCTAATATATCCTATATTTATTGAAGATGGGAAATCTGTTAAATCAGAAATAAAGTCTTTGCCAAATAATTTCAGATGGTCGTTGGATACACTTTTACCAGAGATGGAAAATTGTATAAACTTAGGAATCAATTCATTCGTATTGTTTCCTGCGGTGAAAGAGGCGCTAAAAGACAAAAACGCTTCCTATAGTTATGCAAATGATAACTTTTATCTTAAAGCAATTCATCGTATTAAGACTGAATTTCCTCAAATAGCTTTGATGAGTGATGTTGCAATGGACCCATATTCATCTGATGGGCACGATGGACTGGTTAAAAACGGTTTGATTCTAAACGATGAAACACTTCCAATTTTAGGTCAAATGTCATTAGCTCAAGCTCAAGCAGGTATAGATATTCTTGGGCCAAGTGATATGATGGATGGTAGGGTTGGCTTTTTAAGGGAGCTACTTGATCAAAACAACTACAAAGAAGTTAGTATCATGTCCTATACAGCTAAGTACGCGAGTGCTTTCTATGGTCCATTTAGAGACGCCTTAGATTCTGCTCCAAAAAATGGAGATAAGAAGACATATCAAATGAATCCAGCAAATAAGAAAGAAGCCTATATTGAAGCTCAACTGGATATTGAAGAAGGAGCTGATATGATAATGGTTAAGCCAGCAACATGTTATTTGGATATAATTCATATGCTTAAAGAAAAATTCGACATCCCGATTACTGCATATAATGTAAGTGGAGAGTGTGCCATGATTTATGCAGCTTGCGAAAAAGGTTGGTTAGATTATGACTCTTCTATGTCTGAGATGCTTTTGAGTATACGCAGAGCCGGAGCAGATGGTATTTTAACATATTTTGCGAAGGATTTTGCTTTATTACTTAATAAGTAGTCGCTAATAGACTTTTTTTTCGATATATTTAGATAATGGAAGATTTTGATTTTTTCCCGTCTAAACCTGAGCTAGTAGAGCAGCAACCAAAAACTGGTCTGTCTTTGACCGTGTTTTCCATGGTTTTATTTGTATTGGTGTTTATGCTGGTCCTTGGTGACGAGGTTAGTTTTATTATCTATCTATTAATCGTATTAATTATACATGAACTAGGACATTTTCTAACTATGAAATTGTTTAAGTATAAGAATGTTCGAATGTTATTTATTCCACTAATGGGTGCATTTGTTCAAGGTACTAAATCAAATTACTCCCAAAAACAAAGCTTTATAGTTACGGTAGCAGGACCTTTTCCAGGTATCATTATTGGTGCTTTACTAATGTGGTACGGATCCATTGTACACTCATCATGGATGATGGAATTGAGCTCATTATTTCTAATGCTTAATGTGATAAATTTATTACCATTAGACCCGTTAGATGGTGGACAGATGTTTAAACTATTCATGCGCAAAAATCACGAGCTCTTCCTCATGATTTTTGCCTTTGCATCTTCGATTGTTATGATTGGTATTGGTTGGATGCTTGATAGTTACATAATAATGATATTTGGTTTTTTTATGGGATTTAGAGTTAGAGCTATGCAAAAGCGCTATCAAATGCACAAGGACCTAAAAGAAGAAAACGTAGATTATTTTACGACCTATAAACTACTGAGTAATAAAGATTTTTCAAAAATTAAACGTGTAGTAATAGCCCATACCCCCGCACTTCAAAAATATATCGATCAAGTTTCAGAGGATGAAAGTAACTCTGTAATTGCTAGCCAAGTTAACAATGTATTAGATGCTCCACTAAAAAGAGATGCTTCTTTATTTTTCAAAGCTTCGATTCTATTGTTTTGGCTAATTTCATTTTTAACACCTCTTGCGTTATTCTTTTTACTTGATCTTAAATGGTATTTTGATGCAATTTAGTGTTGGAGAAAAGGTTGTGTTTCTAAGGGAATCAGGAGGTGGAATCGTTAAATCAATCAATTCTAAAGGTCTTTATATTATTGAGGACGAAAGTGGTTTCGAAAAACCTTATCGTAGTTTAGATTTGGCAAAGATACATGGCGAAGATTATAAGATTGATGATGACCATATTGCACTAATGCATTCAGAGGCATCATTTACTAAAATGAATCATACAGTACATAAAGAACAACTAACAGGTAAGAGAAAGCCGGTTGATGTTTGGGAAATTGACTTACATATTGAGGAAATTACAGAATCTCATCGGGGACTTTCTAACGCTCAAATATTAACAAAACAAATGAACGCTTTCAAAATCTTCTTAAATAAAGCGAGGGCTCGTTCGATCAGGAAAGTTATTGTTATTCACGGTGTTGGGGAAGGTGTTCTTAAAGAAGAAATCAGGTTCTTTCTCGATGGAGTTATGGGGATTGAATTTTACGATGCTGATTTTCGAAAGTACGGTAAGGGGGCTACAGCAATTGAAATTAGATATAACTAGTATTAATCTTTTATCAAAGTAAAAATCGTAATAGCCTGATAGTCTTGGTTTTTACCGATAATCTTTCGTGAAGTGCTTAATTGATTAAATAGATGGCCTTCAGGATCAACTAATTTTGACCCGGTATCAATAAATATTAAAGTGTCTGAATCCTCTAAATTCGAATTAGATAATTCTTCAAAGTTATTTGCAGGGTGTATATTCTCAGCCTTTAAACAGCTGATCGTATTTTTATAATCTATAAAATATTTTTTATTGTAGTGGTAGGAAAGGGTTCTAAAGTACCAATCTGGACATAGGATAATTGGAGTTTGTTTTGATGCTTTGAGTCTGACGAAATCGGCTATTTCATCATGCTTGCGCTCATTTCCAGCCCTTAAGTTCGTTGTGACAACCATGAGTATAGCAATCACAACAGTTATAATATTTTTCCAACGTTTATGCTTAAATATATAGTCAACACTTAATGCAATAAGAAAATAATATGCAAAAGAGATATAAACTAAATATCGATCTAAAAACATAGGTATTTTAAAGGATAATCCAAACATTAAAAAGTACATTCCTAAAAACCATATGATTAACGTCCATGAAGCATGGTGAAACTTTTCTTTGCGAATAATAAAGAACACTAAGGCGGTCACTAAAATTGTAAGAAAAAGAACCGTATTCAACGGTTGATTACTGAATTTCCAAAGGTTGTTGTATAATTCCGTTATTGTAGGTTCATCAACCCACGTACCCTTAGAAGCCTGACCAAATCTAAAAAAAAGCAAACTTAAATATGGAGTATAAAGAATAGCAGTTAGAGTCCAACTTATGAAATATCTTTTCCAATTAAGTTTGAATTCTGAATCGAAACAAAGACTTAATAATTGAACAAAGAGCATGAAAAAACCAAAGAAATGAGTGTAAATTAATAGGGAATTGAATAGTGATAATAGAAAAATGTTTTTTCTTGAAAATTCTCGTTTCAAATTGAAGAAGGTGATCATTGAAACAACGGACAATAATCCAAACAGAGCATAAGGTCTAGTTTCATGCGCGAAAAATATATGGTAACTAGAGAACGTAAATATGAGAGAAGTTAAAATCCCAGTTCGAAAATTGAAATTTTTTGTCCCAAAATTGAATAATGCAACAGCTGTTAAAGAGCTAAAAATGGTTGGTAAGAATCTTACACTTAATGGAGAAATTCCGAAAAAAGAAATCCAAACCTTAAGCAGCAAAGTATACAAAGGAGGGTTGTTCTCCGTTTGAAACATTTCATATAAAGTTGTAAAATCGGATTGAGCAAAGAATATTGTGAATGGTTCGTCTCCTCCGATAGGTGGGTAATCAATAAAAACAAACTTAATTATTAGATTAAGAATTAGAATTCCAAAAGACCAAACGAATACATTTGATTTAATTGTCATTCTACATTTCGTTTATAAAGTCTGAAACCACCCTGGGCATCAATGAGTTCAAAGTTTTCGTGTTCGTCTAATTCAGTATTTGTTGATTTAGATACCATGTATACTGGTTTATCAATATCTCCATTCAGTAACCATTCTCTTTCTAGTCTTTGATCCGATAAACCATAAGGTTGTTTGAAATAGAAATATTGAGCATAACTTTTATAGCCATAACATTCAATATAAACGTCACTTCCCTTAAGTTTTTCATAAAATTTAACCACTGGTCCTTGTGTGAATTTTTCAATTTTAGGAAGAATCAAGAATAAAACAAGAAGTAAGGTCAGCCCCATTGATCCTGAGATTACGATTACCCCCTTAAACCAACCTTTCCTTTTAAATTGAATAAATGCTATAATAGTCCCTATAATCAACACTAGTCCAGCTATAAATTCATATCCCCCCCAACTTAGTGGAGTACTTAACGAGTCAACCGCGAAAGGATCGTTCATTAAAGGGAATAGAGCTTCTTTATTCATTAGAATAATAGGTAGTGCGGCTACTATAGAACCAAGGACGATCCCCATAATTAGGAAAAGTCTAGAAACGTATTTTTTCCATTCAACCGAACCATTCATTACATTATTTAAGTAGAATGCAGCAAGAAATGAAAGTGGTATGTATGTCATTGAAGAATAATGAACAATCTTAGTAGTTGTAATACTAAAGATGATCATAACGACCCAGAATAGACAAAGCATCCATGTTCTAATATTAAAAGGTGTTTCCTCTTTAGATCGGAAAAATGAAGGCAATGCAATGATTGAAATTGGGAAGCAACCAATGAAAACGACAACGAAATGGTAATAGAAAGGTTGTTCATGTCCTGCAACACCTGAGCTAAACAATTCAAGTTGATACTGAATAAACTGAACCATTATATCATAACCGTTCTGATATAATTCAATAGATAACCAACTAAAGACTACCAACAGTAGACCTGTAAGAAAGAGTAGGATGTATTTAATCTTAGGAAAAATTTGGAATCGATTCACTGCGATGTAAACTGAAAATGTCAATCCTAGCAGAAGAAAACCAACAGGACCTTTTGTTATTACGCTAAGTCCGCTAAAAATACCAGCTAAAAGTGCGTATTGAACTATCTTTTCTTCACTTTTACCAACGACTAGCAGCATAAAGTAAATTGACATGAAAATAAAATAATTGAATACGGGATCAATAATCCCAGATTTGAAGTAGAGGTGAGGTAATAAACTTCCAAAAAAAAGCAAGGCCCACAATACACCAAATTGTTGACCGAAATGTTTTTTTCCTATAAAAAAGAAAGTAATTAAATAAAGAAGACCGAATAAAGCATTGGGAAATCTTGAAGCAAATTCATTGATGCCAAATAACTTCATTGAAACTACCTGTAGCCAAAAGAAAAATGGAGGTTTTTCCCAAAAAGGTTGGTAATTGATCTGTACACGCATAAAATCACCACTTTCGATCATTTCACGAGCAGATTCGGCGAAATTGATTTCATCCCAATCAAATAGATGTACTAAACCTAATCCAATGAAAAAAATCGAGGATAAGCCTGTCAAAAATAAAAGGGAAAACCTTTTATTAGTAGTCAATTTATGGATAAACTGATTCAATTAAGCGTGGAATATTTTGGATTTCACCAATCCAATCTTGTTAAAGAAATATTTCCATGAAACACCTAACACACCAAGGCCATATGTCGTACTTCTGGCAATGTTAATTGAAGAAGCATCATCGAAATACTTAGTAGGACAGGTAACTTCGCCTATTTCATATCCTTTGTAAAAAATCTGTGCTAACATTTGATTATCAAAAATGAAATCATCAGAATTAATATTGTAATTTACATTTCTCAAGACTTCTGCTGAAAACATTCGGTAACCCGTATGATACTCCGACAGTTTTTGATTCATTAAGATGTTTTGCGATAAGGTTAAGAATCTGTTCGCTATATACTTATAAATAGGCATTCCTCCTTTTAAGGCGCCTTTTCCTAGAATTCTTGAACCAATTACGACTGGATAAACATCTCTAGCGATAATATAGGCCATACTTTCAATTAACTTTGGAGTATATTGATAATCTGGATGAAGCATAACAACAATATCAGCACCAATCTCTAATGCTTTGTTGTAACAAGACTTTTGATTTCCACCATAACCTTTATTAACCTCATGTGTTATAACATGTTTAATGCCTATTTCACGACCTAACTCAGCTGTATTATCACTACTGC
Source organism: Crocinitomicaceae bacterium (assembly GCA_022447585.1). Classification (GTDB taxonomy): domain Bacteria; phylum Bacteroidota; class Bacteroidia; order Flavobacteriales_D; family Crocinitomicaceae; genus UBA4466. The sequence goes on from JAKVAR010000009.1 coordinate 295,718, forward strand.
GATCATCCACTAAAACAACATCATCAACAATGTCGAAAGGGATTTCATCATAAGTCTTTTTTAAGGTTTTTGCCGCGTTATATGCAGGCAGAATTACAACTAATTTTTTTCCAAGAATCATATCTTATATTCGAAGTTATGGTACAAAAATAAAAACAATCAATACAAATCACCGTTTAAACTAAATATCTTGTCTAAATGAATGAATGTCGTTATGATTTTCTTCTATTTGGTCCTTTACTTTTTTTATAGCCTTTGTAAGCATAAAAACATCCACTGGAGCATTCTTTCCTATCCACAGAAAACTATCTTGTTCGTCTTCCACTGCCATAGCCATATGGTAAAGCATGTAAAATTTATGTGTCTTCAGCCATTGTTGAGCACTTTCATTACCTTCGGCACCATTAATCATTGCTAATAGGTGAGGGTAACCATTTTCGGCCAACCAATTACGTGCATCATCTTTCAGGTAAATTGCGTAGGTTGCCATTACCAACTCTGGATATCCATTATCCTTTAGCCAAAACATGAATTCATCACTCCCTTCAATAGCTTTACTCCAAGCAATAATGATTTTTGCCGGATAATTGATTGGCTTGACTTCCGATTTAGCAAGCTTATCAACTTCATGTTTGCGTTTTTTTCTAAACCAACTAGCCATTTGTATAGAATAAATATGAGATGATAATCGCTGCGATTATACCAACTAGATCACAGAGCAATCCTGCTCCAGCAGCATAACGTGTGTTTTTTATGTTCACAGAACCAAAGTAAACCGCTAATACGTAGAATGTGGTTTCAGTTGAACCTTGCATAGTGGCAGCAATCTTTTCTTGCATTGAATCAATACCAAAATTGTCCATTACTTCTACAAATGCCCCACGAGCTCCACCACCACTTAACGGTTTCATAAAGGCTACAGGCAGGGCATCCACCCAATGCAGTACTGTAATCCCACAAAACAAGGCTGCTTCTTTTATTCCATCTGTTATCACATCGAGTGTACCTGAGGCTCTGAAAACAGCAATGGCAGCCAGCATTGCAACTAAATAAGGGATAATTGATACTGCAACACCAAACCCTTCTTTAGCGCCTTCAATAAAGGATTCATAAACATTTATCTTTTTGCGCCATGCAAGTATCATAAAAAGAATGATTACTAAAAATATGATGAAGTTGCCAGCGACATTAGAAATCAAATTTGTTTTATCTGGGTTGTAAATAATATAATAGAGTAGTCCACCAATTAATAAAGATATACCTCCCAAATAGGCTAGAATAATTCGATTAAATAAGTTTATTTTCTGACGAATTGAAACGAAGACAAGACCAAATAATGATGAGATAAAGGTTGTAATTAAAATTGGTAAAAACACAGTTGTTGGAGACGTCGACTCAGCCCTTAAAGCAAATATAGAAACAGGAATAAGAGTCAACCCTGAAGTATTCAGAACCAAAAACATGATTTGAGCGTTGGATGCTCGACCTTTATCGGGATTTAATGTCTGTAATTCTTTCATAGCTTTCAAGCCTAAGGGGGTAGCCGAATTATCTAGCCCCAACATGTTAGCACTAAAATTCATCATCATTGCACCATTGGCTGGGTGATCTTTAGGTACTTCAGGAAAAAGTCTAGAAAATAGAGGTGATACGAGCTTAGTCAAATGGCCAATAGCCCCTCCGTTCTCTCCAATTTTCATAACCCCCATCCAAAAACACAAAACCCCAGTAAGCGATAAGGACAATGTGAAACCGGTATCTGCAGCAGCGAAGAGTGCGTCAACTAATTGGCGAAATATGTCCGTGTCTTGCCAAAAAACAAGCTTGGAGATTGCTACAATCATTGCAATCAAAAACATTCCTATCCAAATTCTATTTAAAAGCATAATTCAAATATCAGTATTTATAGAATGCACTTAAGGAAGAAAGAAACTATGTTTCAACAAGTCATTAATGATAATGTTGAGGAGGCGAACAAATATGAACAAAATTCTCAATCAATATACGGCCATAATTACCAGAGACCTCAGGGTGAAACTGAACTCCAAATAAGGTTTCTTCTTTGTTTTGCATTATTTCATTAACGCAGCCATCTGACGAAGCGACCAAAGTAAAGCCCGGTGGTATTGATATGGTTTCGCAATGGTCTTCCATCATCTCAAAATCTAATGGAAGTCTATTAAGTAGGGGACTTTTTTCAAAAGAACCTATTTCTTCCCAGTCTCTTACTGGATTCATTTTTTGGGAAAATGATCCATGAAGCAATCCCATAATTTGATGACCAAAGCAGATTCCTAATACAGGTATATTAGAAGATTTTATCCAATTCAATTTATCCAAATAGGGTTGAGGATCAACATCTGTAACCAAAATTGGAGCCCCAGAAATGATAACACCTTTAGCATCTATTAAGTCATCTAACTTAAAATCAAATAAGGCGCAAGATTTTACATCTAAAAATTCATCAACTATTTGCTCGATGTATTTTGTTTTATTACTCCCGCAATCTATTACTAATATCATAATTCAATTTCCCCTATTCCTTGACGAATAATTTTAATTTCTCCATCAATACAACTTACGATTGTAGAAGCTTCTAAACGGCCTTGACCGCCATCAATAATTAATTCAATTTTATCATCGAAACGCTCATATATTGTATAAGGATCTACAAAATAGTCTAGAATTTCATCTTCATTATTATGCAATGATGTTGTTGCAATAGGATTTCCTAGAATTTCTACAATTCGGGTTATAATTTTGTTGTCTGGCACCCTAATTCCGACTTCTTTCTTATTCGTATCAAACAATCGTGGAATTTCGTTGGTTGGTGTTAATATGAACGTAAATGGACCAGGCAAAGAACGATTAAGTAATTTGTAGGTCGGTCGATCTATATGTTTTACGTACTCAGAAAGATTACTTAAGTCCGAGCAGATAATGGAAAAATGGGCTTTCTTTAGCTTAACACCTTTCATAGCCGCTAAAGAATTTAATGCTTTTTTGTTGTATAAGTCACACCCCATAGCATATACAGTATCCGTTGGGAATATTATAACACCTCCTTTTCTTAAAATTTCTACAGCCTGTTCAATCAGTCTGTCATCGATATTATGTTCGTTGATTTCAATTAGCATAATGCTAAGTTAAACTTATTCAGTGTCCTTAACAAATACAGTGCAATCAATCGCGTAATGATCACTAAGCGCTTCTTTCTGAATACTGAAGTCTTTGGAACCTAAACTTTTTGAGTGAAAAATATAGTCAATTCTTCCCACAGGTATACCACCAGCATAGGTAGAACCGAGTCCTTTTGAAGTGTTTCTATAGGCATCGGTGAGGTTAGAAGCAAACTGATTATACGCATATGATAGCGGAGTGTCGTTGAAATCACCACAAACAATGATGTTGTAAGGACACTCTTCCATATGTTGTTGCACTAGCTCTGCTTGTTTTGCTCTTATAGGATAAGCGTTTTTAACCTTTCTGATTAGGTTAATTGCGTTTGAAGATTGTTCGTTATCATTAATCTTTTCTGTGTCAAAAACTGCGTAATCAACTTTTTCAAATTTGATTGACTGCAGATGCGCGTTGTATACACGGAAAGTATCCTTGTTTTTGACAATATCAGCAAATATGCAGAAGTTGTGATTCCCCAGTTGTGATTCAAAATTCACATTCCCTTTTGATATAATTGGGAATTTAGAGAATAGGGCTACTCCAAAGTTCTGTCGACCAGATAGTTTGTGTGCATAGCGTTCATGATATTCCTTGGAATGCATGATCTCTATAATGGTATCCTTTGTTACAAAGGAAGTAGGAGCATCTTGATGATAGAACTCTTGAAAGCAAGCCACATCAGGACTTTTTTTGTCTATGAAGTTTAATATATTATTCTTTGTTTTAAGGCTCTCAGCTCTATTAGAATTATAGCGATCAAATAAACGAACATTATAACTCAATACTTTTAGTTCTGTTCCTTGAGTTTCTGATGAATTCGAGCCAAATGCGAAAGTTCTGAAATGCAATCTTCCACCCAGAGCAAGAACGAATAGAATAACAAGCGACCATTTTGATTTCATCAACATCCAGATAAAGAACAGGGTGACATTGACACAAAGTATGAGGAGGTACCCCAAACCAAACAAGGCCAGAAGTGATATAGATCTAGGATCGATGAAAGATGCCAAATACGAACATACCAAAGCCAACAACGATAAAAGCGTGCATATCGCAAGAATTGTCTTGAGCTTTAGAAGTTGCCTTAACAGCTTAACCATTTTTACTTTGATTGAACAAGAAATCTTTTTCCTTCTTTGAAAGTGATTCGTACCCAGAGCGCGAAATTTTATCTAATATTCTATCTACTTGCTCTTGACGTGCTTTTGAATCTTCATTATATTCTTCGTCAGTTTTAATCCTTGTGTTCGATCTACCACCTTTCTTTACTTTCATCTTGTTTTTAGGTGACTTCGCGAATATGGATAAGAAAGAGTACCATAGCTTTTGACTCACAGTAATGATGTTCCCAGAGCTTGCAATATTCTGAATGGATATCATTCCAATAATTGCTCCTCCTAAATGTGCGAAATGCGCTGTTCCATCTGATTTTCCAAGCGCTAATAGATCTAATAAAATAAAAAGTCCAGCCAAAAGAATAATTCTAACGGGAAAAATTCCGAACAAATTTACTTTCATTTGAGGCCTGTAAAAAGCTATAGCCACAAACAATGCCATAATTGAACCAGAAGCCCCAATTACTACATCGTTAAAAATCTGCAGTTTAGGGAATAAACTATGTGCAATAACCTCAAGAAGACCACCAGCTAATCCTCCGAGTATATATGTAAATACTAACCTTCTAGCGTCGAAAAACTGAAGAAATATTCTTCCAACAAAGTACAAAAACACCATGTTGAATAAGAGGTGCATAAAGCTAAAGTGCGTAAAAATACTTGTAAAAAGCCCCCAAGGATGAGTGATAAACGAAGAGATATTCGTATAAAGTCCAACAACATGACTTGCGTAACCATCAATGAACAATCCATCTGTGCCAGTAATAAGTCCAAAGAAAACATCAATAATTCGAATAGCAAGAAAGACTATTACGTTGATAAATATTAATTGAACAGTTATACCCCCCGTATTGTATTGGTGTTTTATTTCATCTAAAAAATTTCTTTCCATTAGTAAAAGTTTTGTCGATCAGTTTTTCTCCAAACCAAAATGAATATGATACCAACAATTGCGCCACCAACATGAGCTAAGTGCGCAATTTGATCACCACTATTATAAAGACTGTTATATACTTCAAAAGCTAAATAACCACCTATTAAATACTTGGCTTTAATAGGCACAGGAATAAAAAGTAATTGCAATGGTGTGTTAGGAAAGAGCAACGCAAAACCCGCTAACAAACCAAAGATGGCTCCAGAAGCACCAGCAATAGTGCTAATGCTCATACCAACATATGTATTTACAAGGTATTCAGATTGATCTGAGTGAATAGCATATTCAAAAGGCCCTGAAAGTATTTTATTATTTAATGTGGCAATATTAAATCCATCTGCTATTAAAGCATTCTTTAGTTCCATAATCTGCCATACCCCAATGCTATTATACAAAACAAGTGCTCCAAAACCGCAGGATACGTAAAAAATAAAGTATCTTTTTGCTCCCCAAATCTTCTCTAAATGAGATCCAAACATTACCAATAGCAGCATATTGAAAAGAATGTGAAAAAAATCAGTTAAACTATGCATAAACATATGCGTAACTATTTGATATGGTTCAAATAAAACGGAGTTAAAGTAATGCGACCCTAATTTCTGATTCATATTAATGCCATTAGACGCAAGGACCAATGATACGATGTAAAACATCAAATTCAAAATCAATAAGTTTTTTGTTACTGGTGGTAAATTCTTAAACATTTTTAACCAAATTTATGTTGTATTTCGTCTAATGTAATTGTTTCTATAATTTTCTTGTTCCTAGGTGAGTAAGCGTGATTATCGCATTGAAACAGTTGATCAATCAATGCCTGAATTGATTCATTGTTAGCTAAATTTAATTTCTTCATTGCAGCAGATTTTGCGATAGCTAAAACCAAGGTGTGTGCAATTTCACCTCGATCTATATCTTTATATCCAATACTTTCAAAGATCTCATCTAACGAATTTGAAATCGCTTCCTCCTGAATTACAGATGGCACAGCATTAACTTTTAAAATCGCACCTTCAAGTTCCCCTGAATACCCTAATTGATTTAAAATCGTTTTATTTTCTAACCAAAGCGTTATTTCATGCTTAGAAAGCTCTCTCTCTAGTGGAAACAATAGTTTTTGAGACTCTATAGGGTTAACAATAAATGATTTATGTATCTTGCTATAAACTATTTGTTCAATCGCTCTACGTGCATGTATCATCATTAATCCAGACTTACTGGGTGTAATTATATAGCTTCCTTTCACTAAAAATGAAGATGCATTGCCCACACTATCGTCCAAGTCGATTGGTGGATAGTTTTCCTCAATAGCTGGCTTTTCTTCTTCTATTGAATAGAAGTTTTCCCATTCAGATGATGTTGCCTTATTCACGCCAAAACCTTCATTTGAAATAGCTGCGGTCAAGTTTTCCTTTGTTCTACCAGTTGCACTTGAAGAGCGATTAGATCTACCTTGAGTTTGAAACGGATTGAACTCTGTGTCAACTTGAATAGAAGGTTCTACAGGAGTTTGAGATTTCATTGCATGCGGAATGTTAAAGCTTGTTTCTTGCTCAAACTCTAATGTTGGTGCAATATTATACTTCCCTAAAGCCTGCCGAATACTACTTAATAGTATTGAATAGATAAATTTCTCTTCTTCAAATTTAATCTCAGTCTTTGTTGGATGCACATTTACATCTATCTTATGTGGATCAACATCCATATAAAGAAAGTATCCAGGGTACGTTCCTTGCTTCAATAGACCATCAAAAGCTTTAGTCACTGAGTGATTGAAATATGTACTCTTGAAATACCTATCATTTACAAAAAAGAATTGATCTCCTCTTGTCTTTCTTGCATGTTCAGGCTTGATTACAAAACCTTTTAAAGAAACAATGTCGGTTTCTTCATCAATGGGGACCAGTTTATCGTTGGCTGTTCCACCTAATATATTCACGATCCTTTTTCTCAATACAGCTGAAGGTAGGTTATAGATTTCAGAACCGTTATGCGTTAGTGTTAGTCCTAGCTCAGGATGGGCAAAAGCAATCCGTTCAAACTCATCTTGAATGTGCTTGAATTCAGTCGATTCTTTCTTCAGGAAATTCCTTCTCGCAGGAACATTATAGAATAGATTCTTGATTTCAAATGAAGTTCCTACCGGACAAACAACCTCTTCTTGTTTTTTTAATTCACTGCCTTCCATTAAAATGGATTGACCAACTTCTTCCTCTGAAGTTTTAGTTTTCATTTGAATATGCGAAATAGCGGCAATAGAAGCAAGAGCCTCTCCACGAAACCCTTTAGTTGTTAACGAAAATAAGTCGTCTGCAGTTCTAACTTTACTTGTTGCATGCCTTTTAAAACAAAGGATCGCATCCGCAGCGTTCATACCTTTACCATTATCAACAACTTGGATTAAAGTTTTACCAGAATCTTTGATGTTAACATCAATAACAGTCGCTCCAGCGTCAATAGCATTTTCCAATAATTCCTTTACGACCGAAGCTGGTCGCTGGATAACCTCACCAGCGGCAATTTGATTTGCAATGTTATCAGGTAAGAGTTTTATTAAATTACTCATTTGTACTTACCACATTTTTGTAACAACGGTATCCACATCGTCAACACCATTAAATATAAAATACCCCAAAGCTAGCATTAGAGCAATTAGTATTAAAATCCTCATGTTTGAGCTTTTCTGCGCAGATTGTCGCACCTGACTTCTTGAGAAACCTTCCTGAATGTTTTCACGGAACATTTCTCTTCTTTTTTCATCTGATATCGTACCTTCGTCAAGTTGTTTGTATAGCGCTTTTTTACGCTCTAAACGTTGTTTACGTTCATCGTAATATCGAGGCGTATAGTCAAACCTTTGATTTTCTATGGTCTTATTTAAAAATCTAAATTTCATTGTTATTACAAATTTAGCAAATATTATAGCGCGATTTTCGGCAGAATTAAAAACACAATTATCATGCCTTATAGATTCTACTGACAATGCGTCAGACGAACAAAACTTTAAGTTTTTTATGTGGTATTGTTTATAACTAATAAACGGCATATAAATTGCGCATTAATAGTATTGTATTTTTGATTCTTATGAAACGATTCTCCTCGATAGCTATTATCTTAAGCCTTACAATAATAGCAGGTATATATTTGTTTGCATCTCAAAACATTGCGATAAAAACGACAACCAGCCCAAATTCAAAATTAGAACCACTCGAGGTTTTGGAATCAGCGTCAAGTGATTGGGCCAATCGCGAATTATCAAAGCTAACGCTTAGAGAAAAAATTGGTCAGTTTTTTATGGTTGCGGCATACTCTAACAAGGGAGAATTACATCTCAAGAAAATTGACTCTTTAGTTTCTAAAGAAAGAATCGGCGGAATCATCTTTTTTCAAGGGCAAAGAGAAAATTTAATCACTTCAATTGATCGTTTCCAGCAGAAGGCAAAAGTTCCATTGTTAATTGGAATGGATGCAGAATGGGGCGTACAAATGAGGTTGTTCGGTGAAAAACGTTTTCCTTACAATTACACCATTGGTGCAGCTAATGACCCCAAATTGACATACAAAATTGCTCAAATGATAGGTCAGGAATGTCGAGAATTAGGCATTCATATGAATTTCGCTCCAGTTGCTGATGTTAATAGCAATCCTAAAAACCCTGTAATTGGTTTTAGATCTTATGGTGAAAACCCCAAAGAAGTAGCATTACATGTAGAATCAGCCGTTAAAGGTATGGAGTCTCAAGGAGTATTAACAAGTATAAAACATTTCCCTGGACATGGAGACACCGATACTGATTCTCATTATGAATTACCAATAGTCAATAACACCTACACTCAGATCAATGCCATTGATTTCTTTCCTTTTAGATCAGGGATAAGAGCTGGGGCATCTTCCGTAATGATTGGTCACTTGAATGTTCCGGCGTTAGACCCTTCTGGAACACCAAGTAGTTTATCTAAAATTATCATTCACGATTACCTGAAAAAAGACCTTGGATTTAAAGGTTTGATAATTAGCGATGCTTTAGGAATGAAAGCTGTAGCAGATGAATACGGAAAAACTGAGGTTTGCGTTAAGGCATTCCAGGCCGGATGTGACATTTTATTATTCCCCGAAAGCGTTGGTAGTGCAATTGACGCCATTCAAAACAAGGTTGAAACTGGTGAGATTGATCCGAATGAGATTAATGACAGATGTAAAAAGATTTTAGAAGCCAAATACAAGTCTATTGTTAGTCCAAAACAATTGAAAAGCTATACCGAAGGAGAAATTGAACTTGCAAAAAAACAAATCTACGAGAAATCCTTAACCGTTCTTAAAAACCAAGAGGAGCTGTTCCCAATAAAAAGTTTTGACCAAAAAATAGCTGTAGTGTCAATAGGTGCAAATACTTCAGCATTAAAAGAATCTATGAATCTTTCATCAGAAGTCGATCATTTTCACTTTTATAATGGAACAGAAGCTAAACGTAGATTTTCATCAAAACTCACTGAATATGACTTAGTGATTACAACTTTACATGCAAAATCAGTTAGAACTAAAAATGATTACGGATTACCAAAAGGATGGAGAGATTGGATTAAATCTGTTAACCCAAACAAGAGCAATGCACTAGTTGTTTTTGGAAATCCATTATGTCTATCTAAGAACATTGACTTAACAAATATTGAAACTGTTATTGTTGGCTATGAAAACAACGCACTCACTTTAGATCGAGCAGGGCAATTACTAATGGGATCATTCGAAAGTCAAGGTAAGTTGCCGATAAGTGTTAATTCAATTTTTAAACGAGGTTACGGACTCAAGATTAAGGATGGAGAAAGGTTAAAAGAATCGCAACCAGAAGAACTGGGCATTTCTCCAAAGAAATTATCTGAAATAGACTCTATCGTAGCTAGAAGTATTCGAGCAGGAGCTTTTCCTGGTTGCCAAATTGTTGTTGCAGTTAAAGGGAATGTGATCTATAGAAAATCCTTTGGATATCATACATACCAGAACAATCAAAGCGTGGAGAATACAGATTTATACGATATAGCTTCGATAACAAAAGTTGCGGCTTCAACATTATCATTAATGCACATGGAGAGTGAAGGTAAATTCAATCTAGATGGTAAATTGTCGGACTACCTACCTGCATTGACTCAAAGAAGTGCCTACGGAAACATTAACATTAAAGCAATGATGTCACATCAAGCAGGTCTAAAACCATGGATCCCATTCTATGTGACAACTTTAGAGAATTCTAAGCCAAAAAATAATATTTATCAAACTGAAATGTCCGATTCTTTTCCAACTCAAGTTTCTAGTAATTTGTGGATTGTTAAGGACTATACAAAAAAGATCTACGATCAAATTTTATCCACACCACTTAATCGAAAGACATACAAATACTCTGATATCGGTTACTATTTCATAAAAGAAATTATTGAGAAAGAAAATGGTCAATCACTAGATGATTATGTAGAGAATAATTTCTACAAACCAATGGGGCTAAATAACATCAAGTACAACCCAACGAAACATTTTCCGCTAAGTCGAATATTACCAACTGAGAACGATACTATATTTAGAAAGGAACAGGTCCATGGTTTTGTTCATGACCAAGGAGCTTCAATGATGGGTGGAGTTGGTGGACATGCTGGACTTTTTTCAAATGCTAGTGACTTAGCTGGTCTAATGCAGTTGTTTCTTAATAAAGGCCAATACGCTGGCGTATCCTACATAGACCCAGATGTTGTTTCTCGTTATACTGGATGCCAATTTTGCCCAAAAAACAGAAGAGGAGCTGGGTTTGACAAGCCTACAACGAATTTAAAAGGAGGCCCAACATGTAATTTAGTTTCATTAGCTAGTTTTGGTCACTCAGGATTCACCGGAACGTTAGTTTGGGCAGACCCAGTTCATGAGGTGAATTATGTGTTTCTGTCAAACCGCGTATATCCAGATGCAGAAAACTGGAAGATTGTGAGAATGAATGTTAGAACAGATATTCAAAAGGTGATTTACGAAGCAATTCAACAAGCAAAAAGATAGAAAGGAGAGTTATAACTCATATTAGCACAAAACACAGTACTTTTATTCCTTGATGTGAAATTAGAGCATTCATTCTTCGATTCCAATAATATCAAACAACAGTAATGAATTTATTTTTGTTGTTCTATCCTAAGTTAGCTTGAAATTAGATCTTTTGAGGATGATTTCGACGCATACAACTAAGCTTATGTTCATATTCGTTTCCCGATATTTCTAAAATTCATACGATTAGAATAATCAGTTTAATTAAATCTCCATTATGAAAAATCCTACTACTTAAGACCTATTAGTTCAGTTATTAGACTTAAATAGATCACTGTCGCTATCTGCTTTTTAATAAAGGTCAATTATTTACATCAAATATAGTTTCCAAAAAAAACTTTTCAAGATGTATCAAATTCAGTTTTAAATGACATTGCAGTCTCTGCGCTTATTTTTTTCTCTACTCTAGTAAGAATCACATAATGAATCCCGTCTATGCCTGTTCGCATTGAATAAATCTGTAATTTTGAATAGGGCAAGTTGTTCTAATAAGGAATTAATATGAAAATAGGAATCGTACTATATCCAACCTTCGGTGGTAGTGGAGTAGTTGCTACAGAGCTTGGTAAATCATTGGCAGCTAAGGGACACGAAATACATTTTATAACGTATTCTCAACCGGTAAGGTTAGGGTCATTTAAAGAAAATATTTTTTACCACGAAGTAACGGTTTCAGATTACCCGCTATTCGAGTACGAACCTTATGAAACAGTATTAGCTAGTAAAATGGTTGATGTGGTTAAACATGAGAATTTAGATATTCTGCATGTTCATTATGCTATCCCTCACGCATCAGCCGCATTTATGGCACGTCAAATACTTAAATCACAAGGGATTAAAACTCCATTTGTTACTACTTTACACGGAACCGATATTACTTTAGTTGGAAAAGATTCATCTTTCGAGCCAGTAATTACCTTTTGTCTTAATGAGTCTGATGCTGTTACTGCAGTTTCAGAAAGTTTAAAACAAGATACCTACAAACATTTTAGTACCAGTAGAGAAATCTCAGTTATTCCGAATTTTATACCTATTCAGGAAAAACCATCAGAAAAAAACTTAGCATGCAGAAGAAGGTATGCTCCGGATAACGAACCTATTCTTTGTCACATTTCAAACTTCAGAAAAGTTAAACGTGTTCAAGATGTTTTAAAGGTATTTGCTAAAGTGAATGAGTTTAAAAAATCTAGAATTATTTTAGTCGGTGATGGGCCCGAGCGGTATTCTTTACAAGAGCTTTGTCGTGAGTTGAGCTTATGTGATCGCGTTATCTTTTTAGGAAAGCTAAGAGACACACAACAAGTTCTTGAATTGGCAGATTTGTTTTTATTACCTTCAGAAACAGAAAGTTTCGGTTTAGCTGCACTTGAGGCTATGGCAGTTGGTGTTCCTGTCATTTCATCGAATACAGGGGGGATACCTGAAGTGAATTTACATGGTGTAACAGGTTTTCTTTCAAACGTGGGAGATGTCAATGACATGGCTAAAAATGCATTACATATCATTGAAGATGACGAGACACTGCAAAGATTTAAAAAGAATGCTGTTCTGCGCACAAAAGATTTTGATATCCAAAAAATTGTTCAGCGCTATGAAGACCTTTACAAAAAGGTGCTTTCATAACTTAAACTTTTTATAATATAAAAGCCCTAACTCTTTGAGCTAGGGCTTTTATATATACTTTACTTACTAGACGTTCTCAATAACCATAGCAGATGCACCACCACCGCCATTGCAAATACCAGCAGCACCATATTTACCACCGTTTTGTTTAAGCACGTTAATTAAAGTAACAATAATTCTAGAACCAGAGTTTCCAAGTGGATGACCAAGAGCAACTGCTCCACCATTAACATCAACTTTAGCCGCATCCAATCCTAATTTCTGTATATTGACTAATCCAACAACAGAAAACGCTTGATTTAATTCCCAGTAATCAATGTCAGCGACAGTTAAATTTGCTTTTTTTAATGCAACAGGAACCGCTTTAGATGGAGCAGTAGTAAACCATTCTGGCTCATGCGCAGCATCACCATAACCAATCAATTTTGCGACTGGTGATAATCCTAACTCTTCAGCTTTTTCTTTACTCATTAAAACCAATGCAGAAGCACCATCATTTAAGGTAGAGGCGTTAGCCGCTGTAACAGTTCCATCCTTTGTGAAAACAGCCCGTAACGCTGGAATCTTTTCCATTTTAACATTTGTGTATTCTTCATCCTTTGAGACCACTATTGCGTCACCGCGTCTTTGAGGTACTTCAACTGGAATTATTTCATCGTCAAATTTTCCAGCATCCCATGCAGCAGAAGCTCTTTTGTATGATTCTATTGCGAAGTTATCTTGATCTTCTCTTGTAATGTTATTTTCAGTAGCGCATTTATCGGCACAAACTCCCATATGAACATTGTTATAGACGTCAGTTAAACCGTCTTTAACCATTCCATCATACATCTTAACATCACCAAGTTTAGTTGCATTACGCGCATTGTAGTAATGAGGAACCATACTCATATTTTCCATCCCTCCAGCAACAACAACATCATTATCGCCACAAAGAATAGATTGAGCAGCTAAGCTTAAAGCTTTCATTCCAGAAGCACAAACCTTATTTACTGTAGTACAAGGAACATCATTTTCAATGCCAGCAAACATGGCAGCTTGTCGAGCAGGCGCTTGTCCTAAATCAGCCTGAAGGACATTTCCCATAAATACTTCATTTACTTGATGCGCTTTAACACCAGATTTATCCAATGCTCCTTTGATTGCTGTCGCACCTAACTTAGTTGCTGGGACAGTTGATAAGGCACCACCAAAACTCCCCATAGGAGTTCTAACTGCTGATATAATATATACTTCTTTACTCATGTGTGTTTGTTTTAATGAGCACGAAAATAGTAATTTCCCGTCATATTAACGGTAGTTCATGATGATTAATAATAGATAAACAGAGCCAAATTATAATCTATTTTATGCTTAAGAAAATATGTTAAAAAGCATTGATTCATTACTTTTGTGCAAACAAAAACAGAAAAATGAAAAAATTATTAATTGCTATTTTGGCTTTCACAACCATTGGGACGTCATTAGCACAGGGCGACACAATCCCTAAGAACTGGAGACTAAAAGCAACCTACGGTTTAAATGGTACTCAATCTTCATTCATTAACTGGAATGCAGGAGGTAGAAATAACATTGCACTCTTAGGATATATTGAGGCTTCTGCAAACTATTCTAAGGGAAATTACAAATGGGATAATGATTTAGGTTTAGCCCTTGGTGGACTTCAATACATTGGTAAAGGAAATTCAGGCCCATTGCAGAAAACAGATGATAAAATTGATTTTACGTCAAATTTCGGAGTTAAAATTAAGGAGCATTGGTATATATCTGTTTTAGGTAATTTCAAGACTCAGTTTATGGATGGATTTAGCTACCCTAATGACTCTATAAGAACTTCAACTTTTATGGCTCCAGGGTACTCAACATTTGCAATTGGTATCGATTACAAACCAACAGATAATTTTTCAATCTTTTTATCACCAATTGCCGCTAAAATGACATTTGTAAACGACCAAGTTCTAGCAGATGCTGGAGAATTCGGTGTTGAAGGAGCTACTTATGACGATTTTGGCAATCTGTTAACTGCTGGTAAAAGATTCAGAGGTGAGTTCGGTGCCTATTTTAAAATGATGTACAATAGAACCTTAGTTAAGAATATTGATGTTAAATCTAAGCTAGAGTTGTTCTCTAATTATTTAAATAACCCTGAGAATATTGATGTTGCGGCAGAAGTAATCTTCAACTTTAAAGTGAACTCTTGGTTCTCAGCTTCATTAAACTTAAATCTGTTGTATGATCACGACATAACTATCAGAGACGTAAACGGTAATTCTGGACCAAGAACACAGTTCAAATCAGTCTTAGGTTTAGGTGTATCTTATACTATGAGAAATTTCAAAGAATAATCAATTGAATGATTTATTATCAAGGGAAGCGAATGCTTCCCTTTTTTTATGACTAATAAGTCAGAGAGTTTAGTATTTTCGTAATTCAAATGAATATTTTTTCAGACATATCTTTATTGTGGCTTATCCCTTTGGGCTTATTGTGCGCACTGATTTCTTTCTTCTATTATAAAAATCAATTTATTGAGTCTAAAAAAGGAGTAAAGGCGAGTTTGATTAGTCTTCGATCCTTCGCTTTGTTTTTACTCGGACTTTTATTATTTGGTGTTATATATGAGCAAAAAGAAACTAAATCCGAGAAACCAGTTTTTGTAACTCTAATTGATAATTCATCATCTATGTTGAATTATCAAGATAGTACTGGAATTTTAAATGAAATTGAAGACTTTAAAAAGCAATTAGAATTTAAGTATCCTGATAAATTTGATTTCAGAACCTATTCTTTAGGGCAAGGAATATCACTTGACTCAATAGATCTAAAAGATGAAATTTCTAACCACGAGGTTGGATTTGATTTTTTATACAATGAATTCTACAATAGAAATGTTGGTGGCATCTGTTTCATCAGTGATGGGAATTTTAATCAAGGTTCCAACCCCATCTATTCTGCCAAGAAGATAGATTTAACACCCATTTTCACATTAGGAGTTGGTGATACTCTTATTAAAAAAGATCAACTAATACGTAATGTAAATACAAATGAAATTGCGTTTTATAAAAATGACTTTCCCATAGAGATTCAAATTGAAGCTCAGAAAATGAATGATGTTACAAGCGAGCTATCGTTATGGCAAGATGATAAACTGATAGATTCTCAAGCATTAATTTACGGTGATCAAGACTCTGAATTCAAAACGGTTGTATTTAATGTTAATGCTAGCTCAATTGGGTTTCAAAACTATACCGTCCGACTTAAAAACGAAGACAAAGAATCCTCTTATGAAAACAACAGAAGATCAGTATTTGTTGAAGTTATAGATTCGAGAAGTAAAGTGCTTATGATTGCAAAAGCACCTCACCCGGATTTAACAGCTATAAAACAGGTTCTTGATAAAGATCAGAATATTGATGTTGAGTCGGTTTTATTAAGCGAATGGGATGGGACGATTAAGGACGTATCTTTGGTTATTTGGCACAACCCATCAGAAAATGGTAAAGCATTGCAGCAGTTGATAATAAAAGAAAATAAACCATGTCTTTACATGCTCGGATTAAATGCAAAGGAATCTTTTGTTAATGATCTAAACCTTGGAATTAGACTACCTCGAGTAAATTCTATTGATCAGGTGCAAGGAGCAATTCAAGATGGATTTCAATTATTTGATATTTCTGACAAATTAAAACGAGCCATAAAAAACTGGCAGCCACTTTCAGTTCCATTTGGAGATTTAAATCATAATGGTGGTAGCGTTCTAATCAAACAAAAAGTAGGGAGCATATTAAAAGAATCACCGGTTCTATTTTTCAACTCAAGCAATGGTAAAAAATCGGGTGTAATAATAGGTGAGGGGTTATGGCGTTGGAGGCTATCGAATTACATGAGTTCTAATAATGTAAATGCATTTAATGAGCTGATTCAAAAAACGACACAGTATTTAACTGTAAAAACAAATACTGATCCCTTGCGAATTAGTCTTCCAAAAAGAATTAATTCAAACCGTTCAATGATCATAAATGCTGAATTTTATAATTCATCTTTTGAACGAATCATTACTCCTGAAATAAATTTTATCCTTACTAATAATAAAGATGTTTCAACAGATTATACATTCTCCAAAAAACAATTTGATTACGCCTTAGATCTCGGAGAATTAAATGAGGGTGTTTATTCTTGGTCTGCTGAAGTATTTTTTAATGGGAAGCGTCATTCTAAAAAAGGAAGTTTTGTGGTTGAGGACATATCTATCGAAGATATCGCAACAAGAGCTGATCACAATTTACTGAATCAAATTTCGTCAAATTCTAATGGAAATTTCTATAAGTTAGAGGATTATAATTCATTAATTAACGAAATATCGTTAAGAAGGGATATCGCAACTGTCAGTTACCAGGAATCAACATTTTTAGATTTAATTGATTGGAAGATAATTCTACTTCTGATTGTTTTATTATTAGCTATAGAGTGGTTTATTAGAAGATATTCAGGCACTTATTAGAATTAATTCTTCTTGAACACAATAACTTATTTTAACAATCGTTTTATAGGAAAGCATTTTAATAAAAGTTGCCTATGTTAAAAAAATACACGCCAATTGCTCCACGTGAAGAGTCTAAATTCACTCCAAGTACCTCAACAATTCAAGCGATTTTAAATTACAGTAAGTCGATTGAAGTAAAGGAAACTAAGAGTAATAAGAAAATACTCATAGTATTAAACTAAAGTTTAAATAATTAAAAAAGGGAGCTCAAATTGAGCTCCCTTTTTTAATTATTCTCATACCTTACCAGATTCTAGCAATACTTTTTTCTGGATTCCTCATTTTATCACCTTCCTGAATATCAAAAGCCTTAAAGAACTCAGGACAATTCATCAATGGTCCATTCACTCTATACATTCCTGGAGAATGAGGATCATTTGCAATTCTATTCTTTAATTCAGCATCGGTATAATTAATTTTCCATAATTGAGCATACGCAATAAAAAAGCGTTGAGCTGGTGTAAATCCATTTCTCAATTTATTAGATTTAAATTCAGCTGTTTTAGTATAAGCATGATAAGCCATAGTCAACCCTCCTAAATCCGCAATATTTTCACCCATTGTTAAATCTGGGTTAACGCAATGACCGTCAATTGGGCAGAAACCAGAAAAAGTTTGCCCCAGTTTCCCTGTACGCTCCTGGAAAGCTTCAAGGTCTTGGTCGGTCCACCAATTCTTAAAAGAACCATCAGCAGCAAATTTTGACCCCATATCATCAAACCCATGAGTAAACTCATGCCCAATAACCATTCCGATACGACCATAATTAACAGCATCTTCATACTTGTTGCTAAAGAAAGGCGCTTGCATAATACCAGCAGGGAATGCAATTTCATTCAAAAGAGGGTGATAGTATGCATTAACCATGTGAGCTGGCATACCCCATTCTTCCTTATCTACTTTAAGATTAAGTTTTGCTAAGTTTTTATTGTAAGACCTCACAGAGGCCTTCTTAACATTCCCAAAGTAATCATCAGCCTTAAAATCTAAATCGGAGAAATCTTCCCATTTATTTGGAAAACCTAACTTACGACCAATAGATTCTAATTTAGTCAAAGCTTGTGTTTTCGTCTCTTTTGTCATCCAATCTAGATCTATAATACGCTCTTTAAAGACGATTAGTAAATTATCAACCATTGCATTAACCCTTTGCTGAGACGCATCAGAAAAGTGTCTTCCAACAAAAGCCTTACCCAATAATTCGCCAAATTCCATTCTAGTAATTTCATCTATTGCACGATCTCCAATTGGTTTCATTTCACTTTTACCCGTTAACACAGTACCATAAAAATCAAAATTCAATTGAACCATGTTTTCTGACAAATGCCCAGCATAATTATCTATTAAACACCAAGTTAAATAGCCTTTAATGGTTTCAAGAGAAGAACGATCTATTATCTTATTTATATTTTTCATGAAAATCGGCTGTCCAACAATAATAGAATCAAAACTTTCAATGCCTGTCAATGAAATATATTCATCCATTGAGAATATCTGGTTTTTGGCAATAAAATCTTCACGGCAAAATTTGTTGTAAGTGTTCTCCGGAACTCGCTGTTCTGCCGGGGACATCATCATTTCGGCAATACTTGTCTCAAAAGCTACAATATCCTCAGCATTACTTAAAACTTCTCCAGTTTCCCTAGACATGTACTCAAAAACATTAGCGATATGCTCAGTATACGAATCCTTAATCACTTTCTTGTCGTCTTTCAAGTAGTAATCCTTATTAGGAAGACCAGTACCAGCTTGATAGTAGTTAACAATATGTTGGTCAACATTTTTTAAATCCTGACCTACACCAAAATAAAAGAACGGAAAAACTCCTTGTTTGTGCAAAGCAGCAACAACTGAAGGAAGGTCAGACTTTGAGCTGATTCCAGAAATCATACTTAAATCGGTCTTTAACGGACGAATATTAGCGCTATTTCTTTTCTCCATATCAATATAAGACGCGTAGTAATCGCCTAATATTTGCTGCGTAGAACCAATTTTGGCATCCGCATTTTTTGCTTCTTCAAGAATTTTAGTTAGTTTTTTTTTGTTGCTTAAATCTAACTCATTAAAGCTACCCCAGCGAGATTCAGATGCTGGCACAGGATTATCCACTAACCATTGACCATTTGCATAATTGAAGAAATCATCTTTAGGACTAACGTTTAAATCCAAATACTCAGTATCGATCGTTTGATACTTACCCGCATCTATAGCTTCAGACATTTCAGCCTGCGTATTTTCTGTTGCTTTCTTTGATGTATCACAACCTGAAAGGGTAATTACCAATGTTGTTAATAGAATTAAATTCTTTCTCATAATTACTTTTTTACTTCAAATCTCATTTCAACATGAGGAATTCCATCTTCTAAATATTCTTTTCCAGTAGAAACGAAATCATGTTGACCATAATATTTCTGAAGATGTTTCTGAGCTGAAATTACAATTGGAGAATTTCCGAATTCTTGTAACGCAAACTTCATTGCCACTTCCATTAATTTGTGTCCAATTCCATTTCCACGAATTTCATCTTCAATAACTACACGTCCAATTGCGGAGTCAGAATAGGAAAGACCAGGTGGTAATATTCTTGCAGTTGCAACAACATTCCCTTTTCCATCTCTACATAATAAGTGGTAACACTTTTTATCTTTACCGTCTAAATCGAGATATGCGCAATCCTGTTCTACAACAAAAACGCGCATTCTTAAAGCAACGATGTCATGAAATTCGTTCAGGCTTAAATCTCTATAATGTTTTACTTGCCAGTCTAAATGCATCTTTTTAATAATTATACTTGAATTACTCCAACGTTATAAGCTTTTTCTGCTTTTTTATGATTCGCCATTTCTATACCTAGTGATACCACATTACGCGTTTCTGCAGGATCAATAATTGCGTCCGTCCAGATTCTACTTGCTGCATAATAAGGTGAAGTTTGCTCGTCATATCTATTCTTAATTGAATCATAAAGCTCTTTTTCTCTTTGAGGAGTAATTTCTTCTCCTTTTGATTTTAAAGAAGCAACTTCAATTTGCAATAATACTTTCGCCGCAGCATTACCACTCATTACGGCTAACTCAGCTGTCGGCCAAGCCACAATAAGCCTAGGATCGTATGCTTTCCCACACATTGCATAGTTGCCAGCACCATATGAATTCCCCATGATAATAGTAAATTTAGGTACGACTGAATTCGCCATTGCTCCAACCATTTTTGCACCATCTTTAATAATCCCACCATGTTCGCTTTTTGAACCAACCATAAACCCAGTAACATCTTGTAGGAAAACTAAAGGAATATTTTTCTGATTACAATTCATGATAAATCGAGCTGACTTATCCGCGGAATCTGAATAAATCACACCACCAAATTGCATTTCACCTTTCGCATTCTTCACAATCTCACGTTGGTTTGCAACAATTCCAACTGACCATCCATCAATTCGAGCATAAGCGCAAACGATAGATTGTCCGTAATCTGCTTTGTACTCGGTATACACCGAGTCATCAACAATACATTCAATGATCTCTTTTACATTGTATGGCTTAGAACGATCTTCTGGCATAATGCCATAAATGTCCTTTGGATTTCTTTTAGGTAAAATAGTATCCTTTCTATCGAATCCAGCAGTTTCAGAATTGCCAACTTTATCCATTAAATCACGAATAGTAGCTAAGCAGTCTTCATCGCTTTCCGTTTTGTAATCACAAACACCTGAAATTTCAGTATGTGTAGTTGCCCCACCTAAAGTTTCGTTATCGATGGACTCACCAATAGCCGCTTTAACCAAATAAGAACCTGCTAAAAAAATCGTTCCAGTCTTATTTACGATTAATGATTCATCAGACATTATAGGCAAGTAGGCTCCACCAGCGACACAACTTCCCATTACTGCTGCAATCTGAACAATTCCCATTGAACTCATGACAGCATTGTTTCTGAAAATTCTACCAAAATGTTCTTTATCTGGGAAGATCTCATCTTGCATTGGCAGATAAACTCCAGCAGAATCAACTAAATAAATAATGGGCAACTTATTCTCCATGGCTATTTCCTGAGCTCTAAGATTCTTCTTTCCTGTAATTGGAAACCAAGCACCAGCTTTCACGGTTGCATCGTTAGCGACAACAATACATTGTTTACCCGAAACATAACCAATTACGGTTACCACGCCACCAGCAGGGCAACCACCATGCTCTTTATACATTCCGTATCCCGCAATAGCACCTACTTCAAAGCGCTCTGTATCCTTGTCGAGCAGTAAATCAATTCTTTCACGTGCTGTTAGTTTCCCTTTCGTGTGAAGTTTTTCAATTCTTTTCTTTCCACCCCCCTCGTAAATTTGTTCTAATTCCCGCTTTAGCGCAGATATTTTCAGACGCATTGCGTCATCATTTTTATTAAATTCTAATTCTTTCTTGGAAACACTCATATTTTGTTATTCATAAAGTCGTTCAAATATAGTTAAATCTTAATTGAGAAAGAAGATCGTTGACACCAATAACAAAGAATATTCAACATACAACTGTTTGAAAATTATTCGTTGAAAAAGTAATATTTCAATTACATTTGAATCATGCAGGATACGTTTAAATACAAAGGAATGAGAAAGAAACTCATCAATGAACTTAGAGATAAGGGGATATCCAGTGAGGAAATATTAGACGCCTTTGACAGAGTTCCACGTCATTACTTTTTAGACAATGCCTTTGCAGAGCAAGCATATACGAATATGGCATTTCAAATTGGATCAGGACAAACCATAAGCCATCCATATACCGTTGCATTTCAAACATCTTTGTTAGAAGTGAAGAAAGGGGATAAAATTTTAGAAATTGGAACAGGCTCAGGATTTCAAACCTCCATATTATGCGCCCTTGGAGCTAAAGTGTATAGTATTGAACGTCATAAGCCGCTTCACCTCAAAGCAAAGTCGATTCTGCATAAATTACATTTCACCCCTAGGCTTAGCTTTGGAGACGGATACAAAGGACTGCCAATGCTAGCACCTTTTGACAAAATCATTATTACTTGCGGAGCACCTAGAATTCCAGAAGATTTAATTGAGCAATTAAAGATAGGTGGGACAATGATTATCCCAATAGGAGAAGGTGATGAACAACAAATGCAAAGGATTACTAAAGTTTCTGATCATGAATTAAATGTAAAAGAATTTGGCGTCTTTAGTTTTGTTCCAATGCTTGAAAAGCGTGTAAAATAAAAAGGAGACAACTTTCATTATCTCCTTAATCTATATACCATTTTAGTTGGACTAATGTCCTATTGATGACAAGTACCTTTCTGCATCTAAGGCAGCCATACAGCCAGTTCCAGCAGCAGTTATTGCTTGTCGATATGTTTTATCGGCAGAATCACCGGCAACGAATACACCGGGTACATTTGTTTTCGAAGTTCCTGGCTCTGCATATTCAATATAGCCAGTTTCATCTAAATCAATATAGTCTTTAAATATATCTGTATTCGGTTTATGGCCTATAGCAACGAAAAAACCAGTGCAAGGTATCGTTGACTCCTCTCCAGAAACATTATTTTTAACTAGCACACCAGAAACCCCTTGTCCATCACCTAAAACTTCAACCGTATTCGTATTAAAAAGGATTTCAATATTATCTGTGTTCTGAACACGTTCTGCCATAATTTTCGAAGCTCTGAACTCATCTCTACGCACAAGCATTGTAACTTTAGTACAAAGCTTTGATAAATAATGAGCTTCTTCACAGGCAGAATCACCAGCACCTACTATAACCGTTTCTTGACCTCGGTAAAAAAAGCCATCACAAACTGCGCACGCAGATACACCACCACCATTCTTAAGATAAAACTGCTCGCTTTCAAGACCTAAATACTTTGCAGAAGCACCAGTTGATATAATAACCGTATCTGCATGAATCTCAGTCCCATCATCAGCCCAACACTTATGAACACCACCAGAAAAATCAACTTTAGTAATGAACCCAAAGCGAACATCAGTGTCAAATCTTTTGGCTTGAGCTTCAAGTTGCAACATCATTTCTGGCCCCGTAACTCCGTCGGGATAACCAGGGAAATTCTCCACTTCGTTCGTTGTTGTAAGCTGTCCACCTGGCTGCATCCCTTGATACATAACCGGTTTCATTTCCGCACGTGCTGCATATATCGCCGCCGTATATCCTGCCGGACCAGAGCCTATAATCAGGCATTTTACTTTTTCAATTTCGCTCATTATAAATTGTATATATATTTAATAAGATAATTTCTATGGCAAAAATAATCGTTTCTCTCTTATTTCATAGGAAATTAAGAATAGTTGTAGTTTAATAGGAATACAATCAGCGAGTTAGATTTTACATTCAATTAAACTTTGCATTTGACGAAAAAGACCGTAGCTTTGTAGCCGCTTTTTTAGCAGAAAACTTATGATTGACAAAGAACTATACAAGGCCAAAACGTTATATCCATTCCAGGAAAAAACAATTAACTCGATACTTGAAAAATTAGCAGTTAATGGCAAGGATTTTAACCTGTTATTCCAACTTCCTACAGGAGGAGGGAAGACCGTGATCTTTTCGGAAATTACAAAGAGACATATTCAAAATTCTGGAGAAAAAGTATTAATCCTTACACATCGTATTGAGCTTTCAGTTCAAACCTCAAAACAATTATCGGCAATTAATGTCAATAATAAGGTTATTAACAGTGAAGTCAAAGATATTGAGAACCCAGACGACTACCAGTGCTTTATCGCTATGGTAGAAACACTGAATAATAGACTCAATGACAACGAAAACTTCTTAGAGAATATAGGACTTGTTATTGTTGATGAGGCACATTATAATAGTTTTAGAAAGATTTTTCAATTTTACCAGCGAGCGAACATACTCGGAGTAACTGCAACTCCATTGAGCAGCAATAAAGCCCTGCCTCTAAATGACAACTATGACGAGTTAATCATTGGCGAAAGTATTAAATCACTTATTGAAGGTGGCTACTTGGCTGATGCCGAGACCTATACATATGATGTAAATTTACATGGACTGAAAATAGGAACTAATGGTGACTTTACAGTAAGCAGTTCTGACGTTGTATACGGTAATTACTTCATGCAAGAGAAGTTACTTTTTGCTTACGAAGAAGTTGGACTAGGTGACAAAACACTAATATTTAACTCAGGTATTGATACCTCTATGAGAGTAGAAGAGACTTTCAAGAAAAGAGGCTACAAGATCAGACATCTTGACTCTACATTTAGTGACAAGGATCGGAAGGAAGTATTAAGGTGGTTTAAAGAAACTCCAGATGCCATCTTAACATCAGTTGGCATTTTGACAACCGGTTTTGATGAACCAACTGTAAATACCATCATCTTAAATAGAGCAACCAGATCATTAACCCTTTACCACCAAATGATTGGTCGTGGATCACGTAAACTACCAAATAAAGATCAGTTCAAGCTGATTGATTTAGGAAATAATGTACGACGTTTTGGAATATGGCAAGATTTTATCAACTGGCAAGATGCATTTAAGTTTCCTGACAGATTCTTAGAAGCCAGGCTGACTGAAGTAGAGGATATAGAGTTTGTTGCAAAATTCGAATTTCCTAGAGGCGCTTCTGATATATTGAAATTAGAAAAACTTGAAGCTTTTAATATAAAAGAGGTTTATTATGACTGTATTGATAACGGATTGAAAGGAAAAGACGCAGTTGATCGTTCTCTAGAAAACCATTATGAAGTAATTCACGAAGCTTCAGAAGACTATTTCCACGGTTTAGAATTAATGGAAATGCTTAAAGACCATATAGAACATAGACTAAAGCACTACACTAAATGCATAACCAAGAGTACTCCTAATTACTACAAGTACATCATAGAAACATATACTAGACAGTTACGTCAGAAGCTCCGAGCCAATTTAGAAGACGAATAAGCGTTTATAAACTTTATTAATACACTAGATTTAATGAAGTGGTATCAAAAGCTAATGTATTTGTAGACTTCAAGCCTTGGTCAGCTGTTCCTACAACGAAGTATTGATATGAAAACACTTCATTACCGTTAGTGCTATAAATAATTGTAGTATCAACATTCCCATTCAAAAACAATTCACCCTCAGGGCAACAAGTACTGCAACCTGAGCGTCCAGACTGTTTAATGTATCTTAATACATCTGAAGGCTGACCAAAATTATTGGTAAATTTGCACGACACCCAGGATTTAGCAAATGTAGAATAGTTATAGATATTATCCTCTTCTATTGTAATATCTGAAAATGATATGGACTCATTCAAATCATAATAATTCTCCTTATTACTGACGATACTATAACTTTCAGTCTGATCTCTGTCAAATAAAAATGAATATTCTCCACTTGCATTAGTTGTTGCAGTTCCAATAAGCTCATCATCGAAACCAGAAGATATTTGATAAATCTTAACTTCAACTCCGGATAGCGGAAGTCCAAAGGAAGCATCTGTAATTACTCCACGAATTTTAACTTCTGCTTTCCCCTTTTTACAAGAGAGGCTAAATAACAGCAAAGACACAAGTATTAAAGCAAAATATTTCATGATTACTAAAATATTATTTTTAGTCCAAATAAGGATAAAAATCAGACGAATATGACTTTTACTTAGACGAATGTTAATATTATTTCAATGAAGTTTTGAACAAAAACTGCAAATCACTAAATGATTTTCATATATTCGTCCAATTAAATAACATAAAAACACAAATTAATTATGTCTGAGACTACACCAAAGAAAAATGGAATGGCAACAGCCGCTCTTGTATTAGGTATTATTTCTATCCCAACTGGATTTATGGGATGGTTAGGTATCATTTGCGGAATTCTAGCAATAATTTTCGCTGTGGTTGCGAAAAACAAAATTAAAGCTGATCCAGCTTTAGCACACACTAGTGGAGCTGCAAAAGGAGGATTGATCACTGGTATTATCGGTATGATTATCGGTATCGTGATGATCATTCTTGCTATCATGTTATTAAGCGCCGCTGCTGATATGGCATTGGATGCTGCTGGAGATTCTCAATCTTTAGACGAGTTAATGAATAGCTTGGAAGATTTAAACTAAAATTGTAATTTCAATACTCGCCCTCTAATTAATTTAGAGGGCTTTTTTTTTATTAACTAAACACTATTACTATGAGAGGAGAAGAAGGAATTATATTGGTAGGAATTTTGATCGGATTGGCTATCTTTATTACAATTATGGTTTTTTATTTAAAAAACCTTTCTGATTTATTAAAGCAAATATCACCAAGCAATAGGCAAGTAGAACCAAATAATGTTTGGTTGATGTTCATACCATTTTTTAATTTAGTTTACCCGTTTATCCTATATCCAAAAGTTTGTGATTCAACGAAGGCTGAATACATGTCTAGAGGTTTAACTTCTGAAGGAGATTTTAGTAAGGGTATCGGAATAACAATACCGATTTTAGGGTTAGTAAGTATGATTCCAGTAATCGGTGGAATTGCGAGCTTAGGTAATCTAATTTTATTTATTGTTTTTTGGGTTAAAACCGCAGGCTATAAAAACAAACTAATTATGTCTCCTGCAGAAGAAGGCACGGTCAGTTCAAACCCAGATCTTTTAGATTAAGCTCGTTGTCCATTTTTTTAGACATAGAAAACAATAACATCGTTAAAAGAACCCCCACGTTCCTTAAGGTTATTTGTATTTTAACTATTGCCGGCAGTTTATTTTCAATGATATACACCGGCATTAGTTTTGTAGTAACCGATACGATTCGAAGCAATTTTAATTCAGTTGCAGGGATAACTAATGATTCTATAATGGCGAATATCTATGAATGGACGAAAATTTCATATGTACTTAAAGTATTCGCAAGTTTGACTTGTTTAATTGGTGCTATCTTAATGCTCTACCGCCGTAAAATTGGATTCTACGCCTATGTATTAGGTCAGATATCATCACTATTCGCATCGTATTTTACATTAAATACATTAATAAAAGGTATTGTAACAGGAATTGGATTTATTCCGTTAATTTTGAGTATTCTTATTACAATTAGTTTTATTGTAATGTATTCTATCAACTACAAACATTTAAACAGATGAGTGAATTAAACGATCTACTTGATCCAGGACTTGAAAATAACGATAATCTTAACTATGATGGCAGGACCGAACCTGTTCCAAATGCTACGGCAGTTTTAGTTTTAGGGATTTGTTCGATCGTTGGTTGTGTAGCTCTGGGTATAGCCGGTCTGGTTTGTGGAATAATTGCTCTTGTTTTATTCAAAAAATCAAAGGCCGTATATCTTACTAACCCTGTAAAATATGAGTCATCATTTAAGAATGCTAAGGCCGGTCAGATTTGCGCAATAATTGGCACCAGTATAAGCGGACTTTATTTTATTTGGTGGATAATATACTTTGTGATTATCGGTACCCTTTTATCAAACCTACCAGTAACTTGATAAACTGCAGTTGGAAAGAAGAATTTGGTATTGATTGTCTTACCTGTGGATTTCAGCGTTCTTTTGCATTACTGCTTGAAGGAAGGATAGAAGATAGCTTTATAATGTTTCCCGCGACAATCCCGTTTCTGATCACAACCCTCATGCTTTGCCTTCACTTGATTTTTAGATTCAAACATGGAGCCAAGGCAATCCTTATCAGCTTTATTATTACCGCCACCTTCATAATAATCAATTACACAATTAAGTTGTCAACAGGAACGGCTTTTCATTAACAACTAGACTTTTTACTAAGGCTTCTTTTCCTGCTTTTGTTAACTTTGAAAAAACTCATTTTCACAAGTTATGTCAGACGATAAGAAGATTATATTCTCAATGGTTGGTGTATCAAAAGATACACCTGCTGGAAAACAGATTATTAAAAATATTTACCTTTCATTTTACTACGGAGCAAAAATCGGTATTATCGGTTTAAATGGCTCTGGTAAATCAACGGTAATGAAAATTATTGCTGGTTTAGACCAAGCATACAAAGGAGAGGTAGTATTCTCAGAGGGATACTCAGTAGGATACCTTTCTCAAGAACCAGAATTGGATGAAGGAAAAACGGTGAAGGAAATCGTTATGGAGGGGGTTCAAGAAACTGTAGATATTTTAGCCGAGTTCGAAACAATTAACAACTCATTTATGGATGAGGATATCATGAATGATCCTGATAAAATGGAGAAACTGATTGCTAGACAAGGTGAAGTTCAAGATATTATTGACTCTCAGGACGCCTGGGAATTAGACACTAAACTCGAACGAGCGATGGACGCTTTAAGATGTCCTCCGGATGATCAATTGATCGGCACTCTTTCAGGTGGTGAACGCAGGAGAGTAGCACTATGTAGACTACTCCTTAAAAATCCAGATATTCTATTGCTAGATGAGCCAACCAATCATTTGGATGCAGAATCGATTGAGTGGCTAGAGCAACATCTTCAACAATATAAAGGAACTGTGATTGCTGTAACTCACGATAGATACTTCTTGGATAACGTTGCAGGGTGGATTCTTGAGCTAGACAGAGGAGAAGGTATTCCTTGGAAAGGAAACTATTCGTCTTGGTTAGAGCAAAAAGGGAACCGTTTGAAAGAGGAAGAAAAATCTGAATCTAAGAGACAAAAAATGCTTGCACGTGAGTTAGAATGGGTTAAAATGAATCCAAAAGGCCGTCACGCTAAAAATAAAGCTCGTATTGCGAACTATGACAAAATGCTTGCTCAAGATGTTAAGGACAAGGAAGATGTATTAGAAATGCCTATTCCAAATGGTCCTCGTTTAGGAAACAATGTGATTGATGCAGAGCACGTTGAGAAGGCATTTGGTGACAAATTACTTTATAACGATTTAAATTTCAAGCTTCCCCCTGCAGGGATAGTTGGTATTGTTGGTCCTAATGGCGCTGGTAAAACAACAATCTTCAAAATGATTATGGAAGAATTGACACCAGATTCTGGTGAATTTAAGGTTGGAGACACTGTAAAACTTGGCTATGTTGATCAGACACATGATGATATCAAACCTGAAAAGACTGTTTTTGAAGTAGTTTCAAATGGACTTGATTATGTCGAGATTGGAAATCAAAAAATCAATTCTCGAGCTTATTTATCTAAGTTCAACTTCAATGGTTCGGATCAGAACAAGAAAGTTGGCGTTCTTTCTGGTGGTGAGCGAAATCGTTTACACCTTGCAATGACATTAAAAATTGAGGCAAACGTTCTTTTATTAGATGAGCCTACCAATGACATTGATGTTAATACATTACGGGCACTTGAGGAAGGGATTCAAAACTTCGCAGGTTGCGCAGTTGTTATTTCTCACGATAGATGGTTTCTAGACAGAATTTGTACTCACATCCTTGCATTTGAAGGTGATTCAGAGGTGTATTGGTTTGAAGGTTCTTATACTGAATATGAAGAGAATCGCAAGAAAAGACTTGGAGATAAAGCACCTAAACGCATACGCTACAAGAAATTAATGAAATAATGGCAGAACAACCAAATAACCCGCTCCACGGAAAAACCTTAAAAGCAATCGTTCAAGAACTTGAAAGCGAATTAGGATGGGAACATATGGGATATTTAGTGAATATAAATTGCTTCAAGAATAATCCTACTTTAAATAGTAGCTTAACTTTCTTAAGGAAAACTCCTTGGGCAAGAGCAAAAGTGGAAAAGCTTTGGATAGAAAGAATATATCAATTTTCGAAAAAGAACTAATGAGTATCAGAAACATAGAACCAAAAGCATTATGGAATCATTTTGCAGACCTTAATGCAGTACCTAGAGCCTCCAAAAAAGAAGAGCAGGTTATTGAATTCATGATCAATTTTGGTAAAGATCTTGGTCTGGAAACCATTAAAGACAAGATTGGTAATGTAGTGATTAAGAAGCCAGCTTCCGCGGGCATGGAAGATAGAAAAACGATCATTTTACAATCACATTTAGATATGGTACATCAAAAAAATGGTGATACCGTATTTGACTTTAATACACAGGGCATTGAAATGATTGTTGAAGGAGACTGGGTTACTGCCAATGGAACTACACTAGGAGCTGATAACGGTATTGGTGTTGCAACAATTATGGCCCTTTTGGCTTCATCGGACATTGACCACCCTTCAATGGAAGCTATGTTTACAATAGATGAAGAGACTGGCATGACTGGTGCAATGGAACTAGATCCTTCAAATTTTTCTGGTGAAATTTTATTAAATCTAGACACCGAAGATGACGATGAATTGTCTATTGGATGTGCAGGTGGAATTGATACAAACACAACTTATAAGTACGAAACTGAAGCAATTATAGCTGACTCTGTACTTCTAGAATTAACTGTAAAAGGTTTACTTGGTGGACACTCAGGAATGGACATCGACAAGGGAAGAGGGAATGCGAATAAATTTATGAATCGTATTCTTTACCATTTGTTTTCTACAATTGAATTTCAGCTCGTTTCTGTCGATGGTGGTAGCTTGAGGAATGCCATCCCAAGAGAATCAACCGCTGTTATTGCTGTAAATAAAGACTTACTTCAGGGTATTCGTTCTGAATTCAATAAAGCCGCGGACATCATCAAAAATGAGTTCAAATCTATTGAAACCGAAGTCGTTTTTAACACAACAATTATTACAGATGAATATGCTTCGGCAATGAAACATGGAGATTTATATAAAGTCTTAAACACAATTTATTCAGTTCACAATGGTGTATATAGAATGAGCCCAGATATTGAAGGCCTAGTGGAGGCATCGTCCAGTTTAGCTAGGGTTGTCATAGGTGATGGCTCATTTATTACCCAATCTCTGCAAAGGAGTAGTGTTGAAAGTACAAAAGATGACGTAGCAAATACAATACGTACTTCCTTTGAAACAATGGGCTGTGGCGTAGTTCAAAATGGCGACTACCCTGGATGGCAACCGAATAAAGATTCTCAGATATTGGATATAATGTCGAAACTTTATCGACAACGTTACAATGAAGACCCCAAGATTGCCGCATGTCACGCAGGATTAGAATGCGGTATTTTAATGAAGCATTTGCCAAATGTTGATATGATTTCGTTCGGTCCAAATATTAGAGCTGCGCATTCACCAGATGAAAAATGTCAAATCTCTTCAGTACAAAAATATTGGGAGTATTTATTGGCTACATTAAAAGAAATTCCTAAGAATTAAAGGGGAGTGAAGGAGGAACATGAATTAGTAGCTTTAGCAAATGCTAAAATGCCTTATGGAAAATATTCGGGTAAATACCTTATTCATATTCCCGAACCTTATCTCGTCTGGTATAAGAATAAAGGCTTTCCAGCAGGAAAGCTTGGAAAGCAATTAGAATTAGTTTTAGAGATCAAAATCAATGGGTTAGAAAATTTAATCTACCCATTGATAGGAAAATAATAAAAATAACCTAACTCTATAACAAGAGTGTAATCAGATGCAATACAGTAAGTTAAGACAACTTACCTCATGTATGCAGTTAGACTATTGTTTACAAATCATAGATTTCTTTAAATATTTTGTAACATTCTGAAACTTCACACCGTAAACGCCCTTGTAATTAATATTTTATCAGATATGCAATTAACAGGATTAAACATGATGAACAATCAAGTGAAGACAGCGAAATATAAATTATCGCAGCATAAAGTAGAAGGAGAAAACAGTAGTTTAACTATTTTCCAGGTAGCAAAATTAATGGATACCATAAAGAGAGGTGAAGATTCTGAAGATTTCCCACAAGCTTCAATCTATTTTTCGTTAAACTAAAAACGTACTGAGTGCTGCACTGGTTACAGATTCTATTTTGTGACTATATGCATCTTACAACTTATTTGTAAACTGGTATTTTGTAGTTACATTTGTAACCATCAAATCGTTTACAAATGTTAATTCAAGATCGTATCAAACTTATAATTAAAGCCAACAAGGAAGCACCTTCATCGTTTGCAGACAATATTGGCATTAAAAGATCGAATCTTTCGCACGTTCTTAGCGGAAGAAATAAACCAAGTCTAGATTTTCTTTCGAAAATTATTACATCCTACCCAAACGTAAATGCATCATGGCTAATAACTGGTGAAACAAGAGATGGGGAGTTCGAAGAAGGAATTGAGAAAAGTAAAAACACTCCCGATTCGAAAACACCTCAAAAAGATATTGAACAAATCCTAATAACCTACACTGACGGCAGCTTTAAGTTATACCGCCCTAGTGAGCTATAATTCCAGAAGCTATCAACTCATCATTGACATAAAAAGCCGCAAACTGACCTGGTGTGATACCGCGTTGAATAACCTCGAATAAAACAAAAACTCCACTTTCTTTTACAAGTACTTTCGCTTTTTGTAACTCTTGACGATAACGAATACGCACATCACAGACCAAACCATCCAAACTTTCTTCATTATACTGACTAGAAACAAAATGCAGTTCTTTTGGAGTAATTTTAAGTGCATACCTATTTAAACCTGGATGCTGGTCAGTTTGACCAGAATAAACAATATTCGTGTCAACATCCAATCCCACCACAAAAGAGGGCTTTGGCCTACCTCCAATATGCAAGCCTCTTCGTTGTCCAATAGTATAGTAATGTGCACCTTGATGTGAAGCCACAACTTCCCCCATTTCTCTATGATAAACAAATGGACTGGCTAATTGCTCTACATTATCTTCAGTAGGACTTAGCATCTTGTAATGTTCAAATTGATTCAATTTAAACGGCAACTCGATAACATCGCCTTGTTTAGGCTCCAATTTTTGCTGTAAAAAAGTAGGTAGACTAATTTTCCCTACAAAACATAAACCTTGAGAATCTTTCTTACCCGCAGTATGAAGACCATTTTCTTCCGCAATTAATCTAACCTCTGGTTTTTCAATTCCACCGACGGGAAACAAAGCTTTAGCCAGTTGCTCCTGACTTAATTGACACAAGAAGTATGACTGATCCTTATTCGAATCAACGCCTGCAACAAGTCCAAAACTACCATCCTCATGCTCAATCTTTTGACAATAATGTCCAGTTGCGACATAATCAGCACCTAACTCCATAGCCGCCTTCAAGAAAACGTCAAATTTAATTTCACGATTACATAAAACATCCGGATTAGGAGTACGACCATTCTTGTACTCATCAAACATATAGTCTACGATTCGCTCCTTATACTCTTTACTTAAATCTATTACTTGAAAAGGAATGTCAAGTTGCTGAGCAATCAACAAGGCATCATTAGAATCATCTATCCAAGGGCAATCATCGGATATCGTAACGGTTTCATCATGCCAATTACGCATAAACATACCAATAACGTCATAACCCTGTTGTTTTAGCAATAAAGCTGTCACACTAGAATCTACACCACCTGATAATCCAACTACAACACGTTTCATCCTGCGAAATTACCACTATTTTATCTCTATACCATGAAAATAATTGAAGATCAGGTTTAACATTTGTTAAGTTCAGTCAAATTCGTACTGGGCACATTTTTTGTACTTTAGCGAATGTTGAAAGCAAAACTCATCATAGGACTCATAATAGTCAGCACAACTGTACAGGCTCAAAAATGTGACAAAGTACTTTTTACAGGTAAGATTACAGACACATTGCGCCCACAAGCATTTTACAACTTGATGGTTATAAATCGCACCAATGGCCGAGGAGTCTTCGGTCAACCGAATGGTTCCTTCTCCGTTTATGCTAAAGACGGAGATTCGCTATCCTTATCAGTAAAAGGTTACCCAGTTGTGAATGTTGTTGTTGCATCGAACAATGATTGTCAGCACGAAGTACAATATTTCATTGAAGGAAAAGCACAAGAGTTTGAATCCGTTACCGTAAAACCCCTGAAGTCATTGCAGGAAATTAAAGAAGAACGTCAAGCTTTAGCCATGCGAGAAACTCGAATGGTTACGGGTATAGAAGTTCTTCAAAGCCCAATTACTGCTTTATACCAAGCATTCTCCAAGAAGGAACAATCAAAAAGATGGGTGGCTAAACAGGAGCACCTAGACAATCAACAAAGAATACTGCAAGAACTTCTTCGCACATACGCTGCATACGACATAATCGAATTATCAGATGCGGAATTTGAAGCTTTCATCTCCTTCTTAAATATGGATGAAACATTCTTGAAAACAGCTTCTGAAATGGAATTAATTACTTTTATAAAGGATAAGTTTGAGCATTATCAAAAAATCAACAACTAAAAAAAGCGATCAACCTAAAGTTGACCGCTTTCTTTTCTGGTTTAATGTTAGTTTAATTCCCTAACTCTTTTAATCTTTTATCACGCTGCATTGGATTTTCTCGTGTATTTTTCTTTTTAAACAACTCATAACGTGAAGGTGATTTTGCTACTGGCCAACTATTATTATTTAAGTCAGTATCTGCTGTTTCTAAAAATGGATCCAACCTTAACGAAGAAACCTCTTTGTTAAAAACAAACACCTTTGAAACGTTTTCCTCATGTCTTCTCCAGATCTCAGCAGGAACCCTAATTACCTCAGTAGTATTATCTGCAAATGTAAACTCAAGAATCAAAGGCATTGGTATACCTCCAAGATTCGAAAATTTGACCTCATAAATTTGCTTTCCTGAATTGAGTATTTCAAGTTGCTCTTTAGTCAATGTAGCTTTAAAGTCTTCAAATTCTTTTTTATCAATTGCATCAACTGCGTAAATATCTCTTTTACCGTAAAAATCATCAATATCAGAATCTCGCTCATTCACTGTTTCTTTAATAGATTTTTTATTTCTTGAAACACCAATGTGCTGATCTGCAGCCTCGGCAGAAGCTTTTGCTTTAGCTTTTTCAATAGTCGGATCGCCAGTATTCAGCTCAAACCAATTCACTTCATCCACACTAATATCCACATGATCAGTTGTATAGAACCAAGCTCTCCAGAACCAATCCAAATCTACCGCTGAAGCATCCTCCATAGTCCTGAAAAAATCCGCTGGGGTAGGGTGCTTAAACTTCCAGCGTTCACAGTAAATTTTAAAAGCATAATCAAACAGCTCGCGTCCCATTACTGTTTCTCTTAGAATATTGAGAGCTGTAGCTGGTTTACCGTAAGCATTATTACCGAATTGCCATATAGATTCAGAATTTGTCATAATTGGAGAGATGCGCGTTTTATCTCCACGCATATAGTCCGCAATCAAATGTGCAGGACCTCTACGAGAAGGATAACCACGTTCCCATTCTTGCTCCGTTAAGTACTGAACAAAAGTATTCAAACCTTCATCCATCCAAGTCCATTGTCTCTCATCAGAATTAATAATCATAGGAAAGAAATTGTGTCCAACCTCATGAATAATAACACCCCACATTCCATATTTAGTTCTTTCTGAATATGTACCGTCAGCTTCTGGACGGCCACCATTAAAACAAATCATTGGGTATTCCATCCCAATCCATTTAGAGTGCACTGAAATCGCAACTGGATAAGGGTAATCTACTGTATATTTTGAATACGACTTTAATGTATGTGCAACTAGCTTTGTTGAATAGCGTTCCCATAAAGGGTTACCTTCTTTTGGATAGTAAGACATTGCCATAACGTTATTACCAGCAATATCCACACCTTGAGCATCCCACATAAATTTACGGGACGAAGCAAATGCAAAATCACGAACATTTTTCGCTTTAAACGTCCAAGTTTTCTTGTCTTTCACTTTTCCTTTCTCAGCCTCTTCAGCCTCTTCTTGCGTCACAATTAATACTGGAACATCAGAATTAGCAGCCTTTTTAAACCTAGCACGTTGCTCAGATGTTAAAACACTATTTGGATTTTGCAATACACCGGTAGATCCTACAATATGATCACCTGGCACAGTAATAGAAACTTCATAGTCGCCAAAAGGCAAAGCAAACTCACCGCGTCCTAAAAACTGCTTGTTTTGCCAACCTTCAACATCACTATAAACGCACATCCTAGGAAACCATTGAGCGATGGTATAAAGGTAGTTGTCATTCTCTTCAAAGTGTTCATATCCGCTACGACCTCCGATCTTCATACGGTCATTAATATTATACCACCACTTTACATGAAAAGACATAACACCCTTAGAATCCAGTGGTTTATCTAGATCAATACGAAGCATTGTCTTATTGATTGCATAACTTAACTTCTTTCCTGAAGTAGTAGTAACCTCTTCAACTTTAAATCCTCCATCAAATTCAAACATTTTCTTTTCAACATCTTCGATTGACCTAAAATCTTCCATTCTTTCAACAGAAATCAATTTAGTATCAGAATCTTCAGCTCGCATATTTTGATCTAATTGAATCCATAAATACTCAAGCTTATCCGGAGAGTTATTTGTATACGTTATGGTTTCCTCACCATGTAACTTTTGAGTTTCATCGTCAATCTCTACTTCAATCTTATAGTCAGCTTTCTGTTGAAAGTAGTTATGACCAGGAGCTCCGGCTGCATTCCGATACTCATTTGGAGTAGGTAATTCTTGTCCAAGCTGAGCAAATTTATTTTGTTCTTGGCTAAAAGCGAAAGCGGGTAGAAGCCCTGCTAAAAGTAAAATTTTCTTCATTTTAGTTGTTTTCGATTGCGATTAATTGCTTTCGTTCGTTGTAAAGGAACGTCCGCGTATAACTATTGTCTCTGTAGTTTAGGGTGATTTTATTTTGTTGCTGTTTAAAAACATCCATTAGTAAATCGAAGGTTACCTCCAGTTTATCATGAAAATCTATTTCTTCGGATTCAAAATAAAAGTTCGAAGTACCATTAAGGAAAACCTCAGAACCTATGAGGTTAAATTTGATTCTATCTTGTGTTTGTAATATAAAATGACGATTTATATAGGATTCAACCGCATTTTTTTCAGCCATGTTCGACTGAATCTTAGCTAGATCAACTACATTAACTTCTGCTAATTCTAAAGCCCGCTCAAAATCATGTGTTGAAACAATAATCGTTGCTTCAAACTTTCTTGTGATATCATTGTACTCCAATTCTGAAAAACCAAAAAAATATTCATGACTAAACGACACAAAAGAGGTTAACAGCAATATGATAAGGGCAATTGACTTCAAAGGTTTAAAAATTTTAAGATGTGCAAATTACAAATAAAAGTATTACACATTTTAACCGTTCATCATAAAAGAAGCCTTAGCTTTGTGGAAAACATATATCATATGCACAAAATAGGAATTATTGGATGTGGAAATTTAGGGTTATCAATATTGAAGGGGATTCAGTCAAACTCTCCTGAAACCAATATTATAGCTACAAAACGTGATGTTTCGAGTATTATTGAGTTCGAAACAAAAAACACAACAATTACTTCGGACAACACTATGTTGATAAGTGATTGTGAAATTATTATTCTTGCACTCAAACCTTATACCATTATTCCATTTTTAGAACAAAATAAACTCCTATTTGATAATAAACGCCACACCATAGTCTCTTGCGCAACAGGAATCACTTTAACTCAGATAGAAACAGTTTTAACATCGGATTTCGGAATCTATAGAGCAATGCCTAATACCGCAGCCAGCGTTGGAGAATCAATTACTGCTATAGCTGGAAATTCAGATCAACTTGAAAGATCCGAAGCCGTAAAGCAAGTATTTAATTCCTTAGGAGAAACTGTTCTCATTGATGAGAACCTCATGGAGTCTGCAACAATTCTTGGTGCTTGCGGTGTTGCTTTTGTTTTACGATTTATGCGAGCTATGATCCAAGGAGGTGTGCAAATTGGGTTTGATGCTAATACAGCAACAAAGATCGTTAGTCAAACCATGAAGGGGGCATCAAACTTAATAATTGAAAACTCTACGCACCCTGAACAAGAGATTGACAAAGTAGCCACACCAAAAGGGTGTACCATTGTAGGCTTAAATGAGATGGAACACTCAGGCTTCAGCAGCGCACTTATAAAAGGTATTGTGAGTTCATTTGAATCTATTGAAAAGTAATTTTGAAATAATTACCTTAGGGCTCCGAAAAAACGACTTAAAAACGAATGAAATTCTTTAAACTAGATGTTTCTGCAAAGCTAATGCTTATTGCTATAATTATATACGCTATAGCTCAAAGTTACATTGGTCTGCCAGAACAAATCATTTCATGGGATGCCTTCGGATATTATTTATACCTGCCTTTTGCATTCATATATGGCGATTTGACCTTTTCAAGCTTTGATACCGTTAACACGATTGTCGATCAATATCAAAATACGGCAACACTTTATCAGTTTGTTAGCGCTGGAAATGGAAATATGCTCATAAAGTACCCTTTAGGATTAGCCCTTTTAGAATCACCTTTTTTTGCACTCGGGCACTTTTTTGCTTGGTTATTCAATTATAAGACAGATGGCTTTTCGGCACCGTATCAAATAATGATGTTTGTATGCAACTCATTTTATGTTGTTTTAGGTACAATATACCTCAGGAAAACTCTTTTAAAACTATTTACACCTTTAATTTCAGGGGTAGTTTTATTCATAGTTCTAATTGGAACAAATTATTTAGCAACAGGCACAATAGGAATGGGAAATTCTCACATTCCACTTTTTGCTTTGCACGCGATAGGAATTTACCTGGTAATTAAATGGCATGAATCTCCGAACTTTAAACTAAGTATAATTCTCGGAAGCCTTATTGGTCTCATGATTATTACTAGACCAACAGAAATTCTCTTTTTACTTCTGCCGATCTTTTGGGAAGTAAGATCAATGAAAGGATTCTTTTTAAAGTACATCAATTTATTCAAACAACACTTGTTGAAACTTGTTGTAATGATTACCGCACTCATTTTGGTTGGTTGTGTTCAATTAACTTATTGGAAATTAGTTTCAGGAAATTGGATTTTCTATAGTTATGATAATCCAGGGGAGGGATTCGAGTTTTTCCAACCATATACAATAGAATACTTATTTAGCTTTAGAAAAGGATGGCTATTATACACCCCAATAATGACCTTTGCCCTTATAGGTGTTTTTATGGCACTTTCTAAGAAGTATAAGTTTGGTTTAAGCCTTTTCTTATTTACAGGACT
This sequence comes from Crocinitomicaceae bacterium, assembly GCA_022447585.1. GTDB lineage: Bacteria > Bacteroidota > Bacteroidia > Flavobacteriales_D > Crocinitomicaceae > UBA4466. The sequence continues at coordinate 335,212 of JAKVAR010000009.1, forward strand.
CAATCTATGGGTAGTTTCAAGCTGGTCTTGTTGGTGGTACGCAGGTAGCTTTGGGCAAAGAAGCATAGTACAATCTTATCCAGAAATGGCTTTAGCTCTCGGCGTTTTTATTACTTTCATAATTAATAGAAAGTTCTTAAAGTACACGATTGGAATTATAGGGTCATGTTTTGTGCTATTGAATTTATTCCAAACATGGCAAATGAGCAAACGAATAATTCATCCTACTCGAATGTCTCAAGATTATTACCTCGCTATTTTTGGAGCCACAGAAGCTCCTTACAATGCGGAGGAACTCATGTTAGTCGAAAGGGCTACAGTTGGAAAGGCTAAACCTACAAATCTGAGTCTTTATAAAAAGGATAAAGAATTAATCTTTGAAAAAACAATTCATTTTAATTCAGATGAAGAATTCGTAGACTTCCCAAGATTTGCACTGAAGGATATCACTGATAAAGATCATTGTTGGTTCAAAATTACGGGTAAAAGTAAACTAGAAAAACTAGGGGAGGAGGAACAATATCTTTTGGTGAATGCGTTTACACATGATGGAGTCAAATACAATTGGACAGCATGGTCTCCAACAGAAATGAAAGCCAACCCCTTGGACTCTTCAATAGTCGATATTGAAATGTGGTATATCTCACCGGAAGCTCGAAGTCTAAATAATGAGTTTGTATTAGAAATTTGGAACAGAGCAAAAAGTGAAGTCACAATAACCGATTTAAAAGTAGAAACCTTTATTCGAAAATAAAATTTCGATGGAAACAATCTGAATACTTATATTTGCCAACCTATGGAACACGAGTTTAAAAAACTATCAATCATTATTCCAGCTTATAATGAAGCTAGAACAATTCACTTAATCCTAAACAAAGTGAAGAACGTTGTTTTAACCAACGGCATTACCAAAGAAGTGATCATCGTGAATGACTTTTCTACAGATGAAACGGAAAAAACCGTAAAAGAATATATTGAAGCAAATAAAGACATGAATATTCGTTTATTCAGTCAAGATAAAAACTACGGAAAAGGAGCTGCACTTCACAAAGGAATTGAATTAGCTACAGGTGACTATTTAGTAATTCAAGATGCCGATTTGGAATATGACCCAGAGGAATATAACGATTTAATGAAGCCAATCTTAGAAGGACAAGCTGATGTAGTTTATGGATCACGTTTTATTGGGGGTAACCCTCATAGAATCTTGTTCTATTGGCACTCAATTGGAAATCGATTCTTAACTCGCTTATCAAATATGATGACGAACTTGAACCTAACTGATATGGAAACATGCTATAAGATGATCCGTACAGACATTGCTCAATCATTAAAACTAAAAGAAAATCGTTTTGGCTTTGAACCTGAAGTAACAGCTAAACTATCACGCATCCCAAAAATTAGAATCTACGAAGTAGGTATTTCATACTACGGCAGAACATACGAAGAAGGAAAAAAAATAGGTTGGAGAGATGGATTCAGAGCTATTTATTGTATTTCAAAATACAACATCTGGAGTAAAAAATAATTAAGTTTTATACTAGAAAAAAAGCCTCTCAATTTTGAGAGGCTTTTTTTCTAGACCTAAGTCTTATTTCTTTTTCTTGTTTTTTAACTGCTCTTGCTGTGCCTTTTGCATTTGTTCAAGACGCTCCTGGAACTTAGATTTACCTTTTCCTTTCTTAGGGTTAGCCGCAGCCGTTGCTTTACGATTGGCCATCTTAAGCTTCAATTTCTCTTCATCTACAAAGAACTTTTTAATTAAAACCATAATCAAAATTGATGTTAAAGTAGAAATGAAGTAGTAGTATGATAAACCAGATGCATAATTATTAAAGAAGAAAATCATCATAACCGGGAAGAAATACATGATTACTTTCATGTTTGGCATACCTGGTTGCGATGGTTGTTGCATTTGACCACTATTGATGTGCGTATAAACTAAAGTAGTAATAGCCATCAACAATGTAAATAAACTGATATGATCTCCATAGAAAGGAATTGATGGAATAGAAGCAATAGAATCATATGATGATAAATCCTCGGCCCACAAGAATGATTTCTGACGCAAATCAAAAGTGGAAGGAAAGAAACGGAAGACCGCTAAAAGAATTGGCATCTGAATCAACATGGGCACGCATCCGGCAAGAGGGCTAGCTCCAGACTCTCGATATAAAGTCATTGTCTCCATTTGTTTCTTCATAGAATCTGCTTTATCAGGATAACGCTCATTTATGGACTCAATCTCTGGCTTAAGAATTCTCATCTTAGCAGAGGATGTATACATTTTCCATTGAATTGGCATAAGAGCAAACTTGATAATCAATGTGAGCAAAAGAATAGCTATTCCCATCCCCATACCTGTTGACTTCAGCACATTAAACATAGGTTGTACGGCGTATAAATTAATCCATCGAAAAAGTCCCCAACCATAATTTAATACATCATCATATCCATCATCAAAGGAAGTCAATAATTTGTAGTCATTTGGTCCAAAAAACCAATTCATGCTTACTGTACCATTATCAACATTAGTTAAGTTCAGGTTTGCAGTGGTAGAAAAATCTTTTAAGTGAGTCCAATCTTTTGCTTCACCTTCTTCATACGTATCAATCTCAAATTTAGATCCCTCTTTGCCAAACCCATTTTGCGGACGGATAAAAGAAGAGAAGTAACTCTGCTTGAAACTAAACCAGTCAATTTTATCCTCTGCTATTTGTTCTCCATCGGTCATTTCATTTAACCAATCGAATCCTTCATCTTCGTATTTAAAGCAAACTGTGGATACTCGACGTTGCTCACTGAAAAGTCTTTCTGTTTTTCTTAAAGAAGCATCCCAATTGAACATAACATTTTTAGGTGTTACTTTACCAGCAAAACCGCGCACAGTAATGTCGTGATCTAAATCGTACGCATTTGTTTTGAGCGTGTAAGCAAACTCAATGGCCTGTTTTCCTTCCTTCTTCAATTCAAATACAATCTTATCATCGGTTTTAGACTTAACCGTAAACAGTTCATCTGCCGTATTTAAATCAGCCCCATCCATAGGTAGGACAATTCCATTTGAAGCATCTCCATTCTTAAAGAAAACTAATGGATCAATCTTATCGTCTTTTTTAGCATAGTTTGCATAAGATTCAAACTCTTTCATTCGAACAGCAGCAATTTGACCTCCCTTCGTAGAGAAGTCTATAATTAACTTCTCGTTCTCCATACGAATCAACTCACCTTTAACCTCTGTAGGTTCAGGTTTTGTTTCATCAATGGTAATTGAGGGTACTATAACCTCTTCGTTAGTTAAAGTATCAACAAAAACTTTATCACCGTTGTCAGTTAAAATTTGCTCTCCATTATTATCTAACTTTGGAATAGTAGTATTTACTTCATCCACTACATGCTGAGATTCTTTCGCTAACTTTTCTTTTTCAGCTTCTGCAGCTTCCTTTTCAGCTAATTCAATCTTTTCTTTTTCAGCTTGAATTTCCTCATCAGAAGGTTGATTGTAGATTGTAAAAACTGAAAGTATCAATCCTATAATCACTAGTCCAAAGACCGTATTTCTATCCATTTCTTGTTATTTTCTATTGTAAATTGATTCGCTGTTAACGATTTTTAAGAACCGCATTAATAAATCCTGAGAATAGTGGGTGGGGTTCAGCTACCGTACTCTTGTATTCAGGGTGAAATTGAGCACCAACAAACCAAGGATGATCTTCAACTTCAACAACTTCAACTAAGCCAGTTTCAGGATTTTTACCTGTAGCCTTCATTCCATTGCTTTCGTATTGCTCTAAATATTCATTATTAAACTCATATCTATGTCTGTGTCTTTCAGAGATACTATCTGTATTGTATGCCTCAGAAACATTTGATCCAGGAGTCAATTGACATTCATACGCTCCTAATCTCATTGTTCCCCCCATTTCTGATATCTCTTTCTGCGCTGCCATAATATCAATTACGGGATCTTTGCAAGAATCTACAATTTCAGTGGTATGAGCCTCAGTTAAACCAAGTACATTACGCGCATATTCGATTACTGCACACTGCATACCAAGGCAAATTCCTAGGAATGGCACTCTATTTACACGTGCAAACCGCACAGCTTCAATCTTACCAGAAATCCCTCTAGACCCAAACCCGGGAGCCACAAGAATCCCATCTAAGCCCTCCAATTCTTTTTCTATATTGTCTTTAGTTACTTTTTCAGAGTGGATCCAGCGAACATTAACTTTAGTCTTATTCGTAACGCCAGCATGAATTAGCGACTCACTAATTGATTTATATGAATCTTTCAATTCAACATATTTACCAACTAACCCTATAGTAACTTCTGATTCTGGATTTTTCAAATTCGTTAAGAATTCTTTCCAAGTATTAAGATTAGGTGTAGATTTAGTAGGTAAGCTCAATTTCTCAAGCACAACTTTATCCAACTCTTCTTCCTGCATCAACAATGGAACATCGTAAATTGATTCGGCGTCTCTTGATTCTATAACCGCATTCATATTAACGTTACAGAATTTAGCAATTTTCCTTCTTAAATTAAGATCAAGTTCATGCTCAGTTCTACAACATAAAATATCTGGTTGAACACCTAATTCTAGTAATTGCTTAACAGAATGCTGTGTTGGTTTTGTTTTTAACTCACCAGCAGCAGCCAAATAAGGCACAAGTGTTAAATGAACGACAATACAATCCTCATCAAACTCCCATTTCATTTGACGAACAGCCTCAACATATGGTAAGGACTCAATATCACCAACAGTCCCGCCAATTTCAGTAATCACAATGTCGTAATCGCCTTTATTACCTAGGATTTGAATGCGTTCTTTAATTTCGTTCGTAATATGAGGTATAACTTGAACTGTTTTTCCTAAAAACTCACCACGACGTTCTTTTTCAATTACCGACTGATAAATTCTACCTGTAGTTACATTATTAGCTTGAGAAGTAGGAACATTCAAAAAACGTTCATAATGACCTAAATCTAAATCCGTTTCAGCACCATCATCCGTTACAAAACACTCACCGTGCTCATAAGGATTTAAAGTTCCCGGATCAACATTGATATAAGGGTCAAGCTTTTGTATGGTTGTTGAATAACCTCTAGCTTGTAATAATTTTGCAAGTGATGCAGATATGATACCCTTTCCCAGAGAAGAAGTAACCCCTCCAGTTACGAATACATATTTAGTTGAATTTGACATAATATATTGTGTAACTACGGGATGCAAAGTTACAAGATATCTAGTTCCATCAGCAGAAAATCAAGATTAATTTCAACGGATTACCAACATTTTTTCTTCAAAAACTTCTAATCCTAAATATAACTTGCTTACCATACCGCTTTTATTCCATTTACAACAAAGGTATTTTTCACAAGTTAACCACCTAAAAAAGCGCTAATTTAGAATACAACATCAACTTTACAGACAAAGGAGTGAAGAAATAAATGCATTGTATAAAACTCGTTTCGCTGCAGATTGTACAATTAGAACGAAGAATGATAGAAAAGTATAAAATAACTTAAGATTTTTCAGTTATGGCACCGATACGAAAGAGCTTCATATCGTCCAAAGTACTTTTACTAATTACTCCAATTCTCATTCATACCAAATTGCATATAAAATTTCAACCTTCTCACATCTTGAACATCAAAAGCAGGACAACCATTCTCATCTAACCTTGGATAATGCGGAGTAGTTCGCTCTAACTTCTCTGGGAGAAAAATTAAATCATGAATTAAACGATTTTGTATGGCGTGTCTAATATTTTCAGAATCAATACCAACCTTAAAATGAGCATCTTGCCCGTACGGTAAATTATAAATCACAGAGGCATATAAAATACCATGACTTGTTTTTCCATAAGGCAAATCCTCTAGTATTTTAAATCCATTGGGTGTATTCTTCATTTTTAGTTTTTCCCAATAAGCGCCGGATGTTTCACCAGTCCATAAATTAAATCCTCCTCCAATTTTCAAATCATCTTTACGATATGAAACATAGAAATGACCGGTCCTAAAACGATCCTTTGCCTGACCTCCAAATACATCATTCTCATGATAGATACTTACATTTTTCAGATGAAAACCAAAAGCACCAGATCTCTGTGATGTTCCAACATTATCGAAATACATCACATAATTATAACCAAGACCAAAATTGTAATTGGTTTGATGATTCAATCCATCCAATTGAAAATCACGATCCATTTGTTTTTTACCAGCCAATAAAACAAGACCGAAATTAGTTCTAGATTCCCAAAAACTGTTGCGTTTAGCCAATCCCTTTTCATAAAAATAAACTGTAGAACCAGCATTCACTTGGAAAAAATAGTCTGTATAGTACCCCTTTAGGTTTAATCCTATTGCGGTTAAATGCGTCCCGAAATTTAATGAAACACCAACTGTGGCGCCAAAGTGGTCCTTAAAGTAATCCTGTGCGCTGGCGCTCAAGGCAAAAAAAGCATAAATAAAAACTATGATTTTCATTACTCTATATAAGACAAAAAACATTCCAAATTAAAATCAATCCAAAAGAACCGAAATTTATCCAGTCATCCTAAAGTCTTTTATACATCTCATTAAAAACTTAGATTTGTTCATAATGCATACAAAACGATTTTATTGGCTAGCGCAGCTTATTGGTTGGTTCTCATATACGGGGCTAATTGTATTCTCTGTTTACAACAGAAATCCAGCTGATGTAGATAGCATATTTCTACTGAATGTATTGATTCTTGTAACTTCAGGTATTGTTGTTACTCACTTACAGCGTATCTTTTTTATTCAAATGGGGTGGCTAGGAATGCGACTACCACGATTGATTCCAAGACTATTAATTTCCTCCATTTTATCCTCAATCCTAATTGCAACAATAGATAATGGTACAGATTACTTGACAGGTCTAAATCATCTCTCCTCATCTCCAATAACCATTAGTCAAATGGTTGTCAATGTGTTAGCAACTTTATTACTTGTTTTATTCTGGAACGCGTTATACTTCACTTTTCACTTTTTTCAAAAATCAAGAAAACAAGAAATTTCTAACCTCGAACTTGCCGCAAGTAATAAAGAGAGTGAACTAAAAAATCTAAGATCCCAATTAAACCCTCATTTCCTTTTTAATTCTTTGAATAGTATTCGCGCATTGATTGATATAGACCCCAAAAAAGCGAAGGTTTCTATAACAACATTGTCCAACTTACTTAGACAATCTTTAATCCTTGGACGTGAGAACTTAGTTACTTTAGAAAGTGAAATTGGTTTAGCTCAAAGTTATTTAGAACTTGAGAAGATCCGTTTTGAAGAAAGACTTCAAGTTGAATGGGATTTAACTCCAGGATTAGAAAATTTTCAGATACCGCCATTTTCATTGCAAATGATGGTTGAGAATGCGATTAAACATGGTATATCTAATTTAAGAGATGGCGGCTCAGTCAAAATATCAGCTTTAGAAACGGAAAAAGAAATTATTGTAATCGTAGAAAACTCTGGATCTCTTATGGGGATTTTTGATTTAGGTGTTGGTATTGAAAATATAAAACAAAGATTAGCATTGCAATATGGAAATGGCGCAGAATTTAGCCTTAAAGAAAAAGGAGGAACTGTAATTGCTCAAATGAATTTTAGAAAAAATGAAACAGTTTAAGACGATAATTATTGATGATGAGCGTTTAGCAAGACAAGAGCTAAGAGCTATATTAAATGAATACCCTGAGATTGAAGTTATTGACGAAGCTCAGAATGGGGAGGAAGGTATCGAAAAAATTAGGGAACAAAATCCAGATTTGATTTTTCTGGATATTAACATGCCAGGGATGACTGGTTTTGAAATGCTGAAAAATTTATCGGAAATTCCTCATGTAATTTTTGTTACAGCATATGATGAATTCGCCCTTAAAGCATTTGAGGTTAATGCTTTAGACTACATATTAAAACCTGTTGATACGGATCGTTTAAACGAGGCAATAGAAAAGGTAAGGCAATCAGAAGAGCAAGAGCACGACTTTGAGTCTGAAGATAAACCCAAACTTTCAAGATCTGAGCGAAGATTAAGTAAAGAAGATAAGGTTTTTATCAAGGACGGAGAGAAGTGTTACTTTGTGAAACTTGAAGAAGTACGTATGCTTGAATCAGATGGGAATTATGTCAAAGTCCATTTTGGAACAAATCGACCATTAATTCTAAGGTCTCTGAATAGCTTTGAGGAAAAATTGGATCAAGAATATTTCTTTAGGGCCAATAGAAAATTCATCATCAACTTAGACTGGATTGAAAAGGTAGAAAATTGGTTTAATGGTGGGCTTCAAGTAGAGTTAAGAACAGGAGAGAAGGTCGAAATTTCTAGGAGACAAGCTATCAGATTTAAAGAAGCGTTAAGTTTCTAATCACTCACTCAACAATAGAAATTTTTCCTTCACCTAATTTAATCAACCTTTGTTTGTACAAGCTACCTACAGCCTGTTTGAATGTCTTTTTGCTCATACCAAGGATCTCACGGATGTCGTCTGGATCGCTTTTATCTGTTAAATTCAATGATTTATCTCTTTGAAGAATTTTCAAAAGCTCTTCCGCAGAGCCACTGATTTTGTCGTAACCCACTTTATCCAAACGAATATCTAACTTACCGTCTTCACGAACTTTAGCCACATACCCCTTAATGTAATCACCTCTTTTAACGGATTTACTGATATCACTTCTAAAGATGAGTCCCGAATATTTATTATTCACAACAACTTTAACTCCTAAATCAGTTGTTTCACAAATAAGTAAATCAACTAATGCATCAGCTTCAAATTCTTCTTCACAAAATTGAAAATAGCGTTGTACTCTGGTAGATCCAACAACGCGATCTGTTTGATCATCAAGAAAAAGATGAGTTAAATAATACCTTCCTTCTTCAAGCTTCAGATTTTGCTCTTTAAACGGCACCATCAATTCCTTCTCCAATCCCCAATCAACAAATGCTCCAAAATGACTCACTGCAGTAGCTTTTAGATATGCAAAACCACCCATTTCGATATAAGGCTTTTCTGTAGTTGCAACTACACGGTCTTCAGAGTCTCTATAAACGAAAACACTCACTTCATCATCCAACTGCATGTCATCAGTTAAATACTTATTCGGCAATAAGACATCGTTATCCTCTTCATCTGCTAAATAAGCTCCTACGGAAGTAAATCTCAGAATAGTCAGGTTATTAAATTCACCAATATTCATTTATTAGAAATAAAGTGCAGACGCTAGCTTCGAATTCACGATTAAAACAGGCAACGCCGACTTGTTTGTAATTAAATTTTGTGCAAAGCTATCAAATTGTGGCAATAAACTCTCAGAATGATACGCCAAAGCAATTAAGCCTGCATCATTATTTTTCACATAATGCATGATCTTCTTACCATAACCTCCACTTGATTTTAAAAAGTTCATTTTTGCATCAATAGATCTTTCTTCATATTCTTTACTAACGATACCAATTCTATTCTTAATACGCGTATTCAACATTTCATCAGTTTGTGTCTCTGCCAGAACGTGTACTTTTGACTTAAAAATCTTTGCCATATCACCAGCAATAGATATGATTTGAAGGCTCTCTTTAGTTAAATCAACAGGAACTACAATATTTCGGATTTCTTTTATTTCTGTATTTTTCTGAACAATTAAAAACGGGGCTTCTGTACTTGTTACAACTTTCATTGCATGTGACCCTGAAACTCTTTGAAATCCTCTCATTCCATGAGTTCCCATAATAATTAATTGAGCTTTTTCTTCTTTAGCGATTTTTCCTATATCCGAAAATATATCTCCGACTTTAACTAAAATAGAAACTTCACAACTGGAAGGAATAGTTAATTTCTCTTTTACCTTTTCAAGTTCCTTAATTTTTAACATCCCTTTAGCTTTATCAGCTACAAGATGAACTAATTGAATTTCCGTTGCCACATGTCTTCCTAAGAAGAGTGCGTATTCAACTGCTTTCTCACTCACCGGAGAAAAATCATAAGGTACGATGTAAAGGTTCTTGCTCATAAAGTTCGGTTTACTCAAATATAGATATTATTGTTATTCAAACGAAACAATAGCGATTCAATTAATATCTGTAGATATTTAGCGAATAGTTAATGATAGAAATTGAACAAAACAATTAAAACTTCCTTTTTTTACGACGTTTTCTTTTCTTTTTATCGCCATAAACAGATAGGTCTGATGGATCACGTTTATCTTTCTTATCTACCTTAGGCAAATCAGCTGTTTCTTTTTGGTCGTCTGCTTTCAGTTGGTCTTCTGGAGTAACTGCTACATGTGAACCACCATCAACTGGCGTATTTTGTCCTTCAGGGTTAATCCAGTCTCCCTTAATTTCTTTCTTTTCTAATTTCCCTGTATTTTCATTCTTGACATAAACGTATTGTTTCTTAGCACCAGATCCGCTATTCACTCCAATCACATCTTCATGTAAGATCCATTTCGAACCTTCCAAAACAAAAGCATCATAAGACATGTCAGGTACATAAAATGACCTAAACTTTTTCATACTTGGAGATTCAGGAGAAAGGTGGTCAAAGATGATACGATCTCGTTGTTTTTCATATTTCAATGACATCGTTACTTTTTTTGAATGCTCAAAGAATACGCGCTTTTGAGTCGTTTTTCCTGATTTAAAAATTGGACTTCCGAGTTTAACTGTCTTACCAGTGAAGTAGATTGCATCTATCAACTTCATCTGACTTAATGATGTATTATAGTCCCAACCAAGAACAGTATAGATAGTCCGACTACCTTTTTTTATTGGAATAATTTTGTAGTAAAGTGCCCCATACCAATTATCGGCAGTAATAATTTCACTTGGTTGCATGGGCATCCCAAATGATTTGTCTTGAAGTTCTGTAACATATTGTGTTTTTCTTCTTTTATCTATATGGATCACAAATGCAGTATAGTTTTGACTAAAATCATCCTGTTCCACATTCCAGTTAACAATTCTCATTTGTTTATCTGGACTATCTATAAAACCAATCGTGTTTAGCTTTGAGAAAGGGTAGTGCATAGATTGCTCGTCACTTAGAACGCGTTTCATCTCAATCTTTAGGAGATTATTCTTTTCCTTTTTCTCTTGATTATTTGAAGCCGATCTCAAGTCTAATAAAAGTTTTTCCAATTTAGCCTCTGCAACCTGCATATCGATATCTTGAGCAACCAGAACAACAGGCATAATATATACTAGCAATAAAAAGGTAAGTTTTCTCATAATCATATAAACGTAAATACAACTGAATGGTTACTCTTGTTCAAATTCTGCGCCAATTTATCTAAAAGTAATAAAATTAAACACTGGCGGTTCCAATCCATGATCCCGCAATGATTTTGCGATTTGACCTCGATGATAGTTGCTATGATTAAGAATATGGTATAAAATATCTATAGTCTCTTTAGTAAATATAACTCCCTCTTCACTGTGATAATTGACTTTCTCGTAAGTCTCATTTTTCTCTAAATAATCAATCGTCTTTAAGTAATTTTCTTGATGTAATTTCTCCCAATAATCAATCGGTAGTTTATCCCAACTGAATGATTCAGGAGGTAAACCAAGAACCCTATATATCCAAATATGATGAACATTCACAATATGAGACATCATTTTAACAACGTATTCGGGTATATCTTGCTCTTGACTTAAGATGGTTCTGCACCAATTTTTATTAGAGCGAAAATCGTATTCAAATTTGTCTTGAAAAAATTCCTTTAACAATTAGATGGCCTTTAAATCAACAATAGTTTGAGTAGGGTTTTCAGAATTGAAAACAAAACTTCCAGCAACCAAAACATCAGCACCAGCTTTTAATAAATCAGCACCAGTAGATGTATTCACCCCACCATCTACCTCAATAACCGCATTAGAACCAGAACTTTCAATCATTTTTTTAGTTTGTTCAACCTTAGTGACAGCCTGTTGAATAAATTTCTGCCCACCAAAACCAGGATTTACAGACATTATTAACACCATGTCTATATCTCTAATCACATTTTCCAAAACGCTAACATTCGTATGAGGATTCAAAGCAACTCCCGCTTTCATCCCATTAGCTTTAATCAATTGAATCGTTCTATGCAAATGTCTACATGCTTCATAATGCACCGTTAAAACATCTGCACCAGATTTCGCAAATTCTTCAACATATTGATCTGGATTTTCAATCATTAAGTGAACGTCTAACGGTTTAGTTGCATACTTCTTAATTGCCTTAATGACAGGAAAGCCAAAAGAAATATTAGGAACGAACACACCGTCCATTACGTCAATATGAAACCAATCAGCTAAAGAAGCATTAATCATTTCTACATCACGCTGAATATTTGCGAAATCACAAGATAAAACTGAAGGGGCAATTAAATGGGACATGTATTTGATTTTTTGTCACAAAGGTATTGATTATACTCTCATTATTCACGAATAAGACCTAGGTATTCTTCATCTCTACCATAAATATCCAAGAAAAGTGCTATACCCAAGCCTTTCCGGGTAGCGCTTTGGTACTCAACGTATATCGGAACAGGAGATAGAAGCTTGATTTCATAGTTCTCATTTCGAGCAAAAATTGAATCTAGGGAATCTGGAATAACCTCATTAAATTTATTTCGGTACTCATCTCTTTCTAGAATAATTTTAGCTAAATCCACAGGGTTTTGTGTTCTCATGCACCCATGTGAGTATGCTCTAACATCAACTCCAAACAATGATTTTGAAGGTGTATCATGAAAATATACACTATGCTTATTATAAAAATCAAATTTGATTATGCCCAGACTATTTTTAGGTCCCGGTTCTTGCCTAACTCTGTATGGGAAAGCGTTCTGCCTAATTTTCTTCCAATCAACAGAATATGGATCAACTTCTTCACCTTTCTTAAAAAGTTTATAGTTATGCTTATCCATGTATGCTGGAGACCGTTTTAAATGCGGTAAAATTTCTTTACTTGATATGGAATATGGAACATTCCAATATGGATAAACAATAATTTTTCTGAGCTTGGAACTCAATTCAGGTGTTTGATTCTTAAATGTTCCAACAACAATGTTGTGTTCACTTTGGAGGCTGTCATTATCATAATATCTGAGTTTATACTCAGGAATATTGATGTGGATGTATGTTTCTGGTCTTGGCTCTCGATCTCTAATTTTATCCATAGCAAGGATAATTCTCTCAGCTTTATGAAAAGTGCTTTCATTCAAGGCCATAGAAGTATACTTTCCGATTACACCATCTGGTTTTAAACCATTATCAATTTGAAAGCGAGTTAACCCATTAATAATAGCCAAACTGTCCTTTATATCCTCTTTTAAATATCCTTTAGAAACTAAAGCAATTCTTGTTTTCTCAAAAGCATATAGAGTATCGTATTTAATAGACTCAATATCGAAAAAAGTAGTATCTAATGGCAATGAATCGATTAAATCTATTAATCCTTGTCCCAATACGTGATAGCTTGTATCATTCGGACCGAATTTAAGAAATTGAGATCTTAGGTCATTGCTATAATCGAAGTCTAGTAAAGCATCTAAAGTATCGGCTCTAATTAACATTTTGGGCTTTTTAAGCTTTGTTTCATAATCAATAAAACCATTTTGTAAATCAGAGACAACCTGAGCTAAAGAGACAGTGATATTAATTTCATCTTGAATGAAATTCTCTGTTATAGTCCCAAAAGTTCTATTGAACGGAATACCTAAAACTAATTGATTGTCAAGTAAGGCTTTCATTGCTTTACCTTCAGAAGTAATCATAGAGTCATTTATCCAACGTGGTTGATAATCTCGCTGACTATAATATTCCGTTAAATAGGAAAGCGTAGAGTCAGGCAATCCTATATGATTTAAATACTCTTCAGTAATGGCTATTTTCATTTTTTCGGAAAGACTGATATCCCTAACCTCAAAAGGAGGTATTACTGCAGCCTGTTTTTCTTCTGAACATCCAAATAATAACAGTGATATAAAAATGACTAGTAGTAGTCTCATGTATGTAAGCGTTGAATTATGTACATTAGCACGTGTTCAATTATAACGAATATAATCTATTTCAATGACGATAAACATTCTAACTATCATATTATTTGCAACAATTGTTATTTCCTTAATGGCATTTAACAATAGAAAAATGATGGACAACATGCTTTTCATTCCATATGACTGCAAACATAATTCCAATTATTCAAGAATTTTTACGCACATGTTAATTCATGGTGATTATGGACACCTTATATTCAACATGATATCACTTTATTATCTAGGAAACAGCCTTTTAAACTTTCCAGGAGGTTTGGTTTGGGAGTTTGGCCCATCGGGTGGTCAAATTCATTTTGCTATCCTTTATATTCTGGGCGGACTCTTTGCAACATTGATTCCCTATGGAAGAAATCAAGACAATCCTAGCTACAGATCTCTTGGTGCTTCTGGAGCTGTTTCTGCTGTAATTTTTGCGGCTATTGTTTGGGAGCCTAGCATGAAATTGAATTTAATATTTATTCCTATCGGTATTCCTGCATACATTTTTGGGCCATTGTATTTGCTCTATGAATTCTATCAAGATAAGCGAGGAAACACAGGGATTGCTCATGATGCTCACATTGGAGGCGCAATTTTTGGTGTTATTTACGTTTTAATTATTAATATTGATAAAGGAACTCAATTCATCAATTACATCTTTTAATAATGCTATACATCAATAACAACGATACTATTATTGCAAATGAAGGTCCTATTATTCATGCTGGAAATAGGGGGTATTTATATGGTGATGGTGTTTTTGAGAGTATTAGAATTATTGATGGAAGAGCTATAAATCTGGAGAACCATGTAAAACGTATGATGGAAGGATCTCGAAAAATAATGATGAGACCTCCTAGTTTTTTTGAGTTAGAGTTTTTTGAAGAACGGATTAATGATTTGTTAGCAAAGTCAGAAATCACAAAAGGAGGGAAATGTCGCATTTCTTTAGACCGCGCCACTGGGGGGACATACAGACCAGTATCTAATGAAATAGAATACCTTATTGAAGTCTACCCTATAAAGGAAAACCTGTTTGAATTAAATCAAAAAGGAATTGAGCTTGATTTATTTACGGATTTGAAAAAATCTAGAACTAGCTTGTCAAATTTCAAGACAAAAAACGGTTTGATATATGTAATGGCTTCAATTGCGGCAACAGAAAAAGGCTTAGATGATCTATTAATCAGTAATGAAATTGGAGGCATTCTTGAGTCAACCGCTGCTAATTTATTTGTTGTTAGTAATGGTGTTCTATATACGCCAAGTCTAGATGATGGCTGTTTGGCTGGAACTATGAGAATGCAAATAATCAATCTTGCAATTGCGAACGGAATAAAAGTCTATGAATGTAGTATTATGCCGCAAAATCTGCTTGTTGCTGATGAAATCTTCCTGACAAATGCTATAAAGGGAATTACATGGGTGAGCGGATACCGCACTAAAAGATACTTCAACAACGTATCAAGAAAATTAATAGAATTACTCAACGCTTCTTGGGCACAAAAACCCCAAATTCATGAATAAGACCGTTATAAATGGCAACGGGAAGCTTGTAAAGTACCTGTAATTGAATTTCAGGATAAAAAACTTGCTCACAAAATTATACTCTTGATATATATGCACGAATATAATCTGAGAACAATTAAGTTCGCAATAACATTACCCCAAAGAAAGTTTCAACCCGTATAAAACTCGCCGCATTTTTGTACTTTTACGGTTGAATTAACAATACAACAAAATGAAATTATTCAAATTTATTGCTCCAGTATTATTGTCTACATTGCTCGTTGCGTGTGGAGGAAACACTAAAGTAGCTAAAGAAGGTAATGATCTTAATGCTGAGAAAACTGAATGTGCATCTTCGTGTGATGATGGGGAAAAGTCTGAATGTTGTTCGGAAGATAAAAAAGCATCTGCTGATAAAATTGATTGGAAAGATGACACAGGTTGTTCAGAAGAGTCTACAGCAAAAAATGCAAAAGGTGATTGCAGCAAAACATGCAGTGACGCTGAAAAAGAGGCGTAAACCTATCTAAACGATAACTTTTGTCCTTCCATTAATGGAGGGACTTTTTTTTGAAAATACTATGGACGGAAGAAATAGATCAGACATTCGAATTGGAGGGTATGTAGGAATTGTTTTAAAGCAACACCAGCGTACAGGAGAGATAACAGAAGGTATTATAAAACAAATACTAACAAAATCAACTTTCCATCCGCATGGCATTAAGGTTAAGCTAGAAGACAATAAAGTTGGGAGAGTCAAAGAGATAATCGATTAGTCACCACCTCACTTGTTACCATGGTATATATTACATACATTTGGAAAAAAATCTATGAAAAAAATAATAGCCTTCTCAGGTAGTAACAGTAAAACATCAATTAACCAGCAATTAATTGAAGCCATTGCTAGTAGCAATGAACAAATGGAAACTCTAAATCTAAGAGACTACGAAGCACCACTATATGGAATTGATATAGAAGAGGAAATTGGAATTCCCGAAACTATGACTTTGCTAAAGCAAAAAATTAAAGACGCTGATGGTATTTTAGTTTCATGTCCAGAACACAATGGATCAATGCCTGCAGTTTTAAAAAATACAATCGATTGGCTATCTCGAATAGAACCAAAAGTGTTTGAAGATAAACCGACAGTATTTCTTAGCACATCACCCGGGCCTAGAGGTGGTGTTAGTGCTTTAGAACATTTAGTTGCTGTAATGCCATATCGAGGAGCCAATATAGTTGGTTCTTTGAGCATTGGTAGTTTTCAAGACCATTATGCCAATGGTGTATTGTCGGAAGAAGTCACATCCAAATTGAACCCAATTATTGAGGATCTGAAAAATTCGATGTAATCGATTAAAGAATCAAATAAGGTTTATAGGTCTTAATGAATTAACTGCTCATTAGAATTCAGAAAATGCGTTTATGCTGCGAAATACATCAAAAATTCACGGAAGATTTTAAGCCAAAGAATAAATTTTGGGTACAACTGAAGCAGGTTTCAACGGATGAGATGAAGAATTCTATTAATAGTTATCCTTCGGAAGTATTATATTATAGATCCAAATTATTGAAAACGATTTAAAAAGCGTTCATTTTAATAAAAATTGATCTCTTTTTAGTCTGTAACTGAATAAAATGGATTGCAAGAACGACATTTCCGTGTAGAAAAGGTATCTTTGCTTAA
Organism: Crocinitomicaceae bacterium; assembly: GCA_022447585.1. Lineage (GTDB taxonomy): Bacteria > Bacteroidota > Bacteroidia > Flavobacteriales_D > Crocinitomicaceae > UBA4466. The sequence continues at coordinate 352,458 of JAKVAR010000009.1, forward strand.
AGATGAATCCCTTGATGCATTCGCATTATTGAATCTTCAATTCATTTCTGTCTTGTATATAGCATTTCAGAATTGGATTCATATTGAACATTAATCTGTAAAACACAGATTTAACGAATAAAAACTGAAATTAAATATTAATGGCAAAATCTCAAGAAACCTTTAACAAAAAAGAAAAAGAAAAAAAACGCAAGAAGAAACGTCAAGACAAATTACTTAAAAGAGAAGAGCGAAGAGCAAACTCTGAAGGTGGAGGTTTAGACAACATGATGGCATATGTAGATGAATTTGGAAATATCACAGATACTCCACCAGATCCGACGAAGAAGAAAAAGGAAATCAAAGCGAGCAGTATTGAGTTAGGCGTTCCAAAACGTGATGATTCTGAAGAGACTCCAGGAAGACAAGGTAAGGTTACTTTCTTTAACGATTCCAAAGGGTATGGGTTTATCAAAGATAGTCAGACTTCTGAAAATTTCTTCGTTCACGTTAATGGGTTACTAGAAGAGGTTAGAGAGAACGACGTAGTCACATATGAGTTAGAGCGAGGGATGAAAGGAATGAATGCAGTAAATGTTAAGAAATATAAAGCGTCCACTCCAAAACCAGAAGTGGATGAGGAAGATGATTCGGAAGAGTCAACCGCAGAGTAATTGTCATTAACACATATTTAAAAGCCCCGTTATTTTCATTTCGGGGCTTTATTTTTTTATTCAATCTAATGGTACAATAACATCAAAACGTTTGCTATCTACACCTATAATACCTGCAAAATCAATATTTGATATTCACACCTGTTGCATGCTTCTTATCTATTCATTTTAAATCTTTTAACATCCAAACATTACAGGCAAAGTGGCCAGAATCACCAAGTGGATGATCCAATCTAACAAAGCCCAAGGATTCGTATAAACCAACAGCACTTGATAAAGCCGGAATTGTTTCAAGATAAACCTGACTATATCCCATTTGTTTAGCATACTCTATACACTTATTCATAAGCAATTTTCCCACACCTTTACCTCGTGCATCAGAAGACAAATACAATTTAACTAGTTCGATACAATTTTCACTTAATCCTTTAGTAGGATACAAACCACACCCGCCAAGGATTTTACTTTTATCTTCAACAACCCAATACACTGAATTATCCTCTTCAAACAATTCAAATAGTGAGTCAGTAGTAGGATCGGTATACACGGTTCCAGGTCTAGCCTCACCATGCTCTTTCAAAACCGACTTAATAACTTGAGCTAATTCAACATTGTCTTTCTTTTCTATTTTTCTAATATTCAAACTTCATATTTTATATAAATCTAACTTTTGAAATTCAGAATCAAAAGAATTCGACTCTGGATTCGTGAGTTAAAAGAGAAAATGATTTTCTATCCGCTTATATCCTTACATTTGTATGTATAAAATTATTCATCATGAGCACTTTTGAGGATTTTAGATTAACAAAACCATTGCGTAATGCCATTAAAGATTTAGGCTTTGTTAAACCAACTCCAATTCAGAAAGAATCATTTTCTGTTATACTATCAGGAAAAGATATGGTTGGAATTGCTCAGACTGGTACAGGTAAAACATTAGGCTATATGTTACCAATCTTAGATGAATTAAAATTCTCTAAACAAAACAATCCGAGAATACTTGTTATCGTTCCAACAAGAGAGTTAGTGATTCAGGTTGTGGATAATATTGCTGCATTCACACGATACATGAATGTAAGAACCATAGGTGTTTATGGGGGAGTAAATATGAATAAACAAGTACAATCCATTATGCTGGGATCTGATATTATTGTCGCAACACCAGGCAGATTGTACGATTTAGCCTTAAGCAACGCTTTAAACCTCAAAGGTATCAAGAAGCTAGTAATTGACGAAGTTGATGTTATGTTGGACTTAGGTTTTAGAACGCAATTAACAAACATTATGGAACTTCTTCCTGATAGGAGACAGAACATTATGTTTTCAGCGACAATGACTGAGCATGTTGATGTTTTGATTGATGATTTTTTCATTCAACCAAAGAAAATTTCCATAGCCTTATCAGGTACACCATTAGATAACATTTCTCAAACATGTTATCAAGTTAGAAATTTCTACACTAAAGTAAATCTTCTGAAACATTTACTTTCTTATAAGGATGAATATAAGAAAGTAATTGTCTTTGTTTCGAATAAAAGAAGCGCGGATAGACTATTTGAATCGATTCAAGGAGCGTTCAATGAAGAAGTTTGTGTAATCCACTCCAATAAAACACAAAATTACAGGATTAGATCAATAGAGGACTTCGATTCTGGGAAAAATAGAATCCTGGTTTCTACCGATGTAATGGCTAGAGGACTTGATTTAGAGCAAATTTCTCATGTAATAAACTTCGACACCCCAGACTATCCTGAAAATTATATGCACCGTATAGGCCGTTCTGGTCGCGCTGAGCATGAAGGAAAAGCAATTCTTTTTTACACAAAAAAAGAATTGGAATGGAAGGAATCCATTGAGAAACTAATGTGCTATGAAATACCTCAACTGCCATTTCCGTCAGAAGTTGAACTATCTAATGAGCTTACCCCAGAAGAAAGACCGAAAGAAGAAGAGCTAGTTAATCACAATAGAAATACGAAACATCGTGCGCCAGGTGAAGCATTTCATGAGAAAAAAGCTAAAAATGCAAAAACCAACCAAGGTGGATCATATAAACGAAAGAAGGCTAAAAAATACAAAAAAGCTCAAACCAGAGGAGACAAAACATATCACAAAAGACAAAAAAGAGGTTAAAAAAGAGCTTTAAACTGAATTCAAAACAACTTCAACACATCAAATTAAACGTACGAATACAATTTTTTAGTTTAATATTCTTACTTTGTAGCAGCTAAACTTTAAAAATGAACTCAACAAATAAACTACTTTTGTTGTTGATACTACTTATCGCAACTTTCTATTCTTATGCTCAACGGGGAAAAGATGGTGATGTAACAATTTCTTTGGCAAACACTGTTGTTAATACATATACTCACCTTACGGCAAACCCTACTTCAAATATTCTAACCGTTCAAAATAATGCCATGACAGGTGGTACATTTGGAGGAGTTCTAGCTCCCGGTGATCTTGTCATGATTATCCAAATGCAAGGTTCGGGTGCAGATATAGCTGATATAATTGGATGTTGTGGAGGTATCAGTGCCTCTTCCTTTTCAAACTTTTGGGATTGGTGGACGGTTTACCAAGTTTTTGGAGAAGTTACCAATCCAAATGGTTCTGGAAAATGGGAAATTCAAGAGGTAGCTGGTGTTACAGGATCCAATTTAATCAGACTTCAATGCAATGTATCAGGAAGTTATGATCATACCGATCATGTTCAGGTTGTAAGAATACCTAGATATAATAATTTAACTGTTAATGCCGGTATCAATTCAATTATTCCAGACCAATGGGATGGAAACTCAGGTGGAGTTGTCGCGTTAGAAGTTGACGGTATATTAAATATTGCTAGCGGATCTAGTATTAGTGCATCAGGGTTCGGTTTTAGAGGTGGGCAGTTAGACCCTAACGGATTGTCAGGAGGAACAATTAACCCAACAGAAGATAGATACCCAGGAACAAACGACTCATTTCATGCTGGAGAAAAAGGCGAGAGTATATTTGGTTATCATGCTGAGTACGATGCAAGAAATACCAGATACGGAAGGGGGGCAGCTGCTAATGGTGGCGGAGGTGGATCACATCAAAACTGCGGAGGTGGTGGAGGTTCAAATGTCAGCCCAACTACAACTGGATTCACAGGGAATGGTGTTCCAACAGGTGCAGCAGGTCCATGGAACCTTGAGGCCACTCCAATTGGAGGAACAAATTCTCCTGGCGGAGGAAGAGGAGGGTATGCCTACTCTAACTTAAATCAAAATGAATTAACAACAGGTCCAGATAATGCTGCCTGGGGTGGTGACGCTCGAAAAGACAATGGTGGACTGGGAGGACACCCATTAGCATATGATCCAACCAGAATTTTCTTTGGCGGAGGAGGTGGTGCTGGTGACCAAGATAGTGATGAAGGTGGTGCCGGAGGCAACGGCGGAGGAATTGTTTATATACAAAGTTTTGGAACGATCACTGGTAATGGTACAATTGAAGCAAATGGTGGAGATGGACAAAATACAAACCCAAATAACAACCCTGTAAATTTTTCGAACTTAAGAAGAGGGAATGACGGTGCTGGTGGAGCTGGCGGTGGTGGCTCAATTTATATTGAAAATGCTACAGTTATTCCTAACACGATAAGTCTAATTGCAAATGGGGGAAATGGGGGGAACCAAAACCTAACCTTGGCTCCAGGACAAACTCCAGAAGCGGGAGGGCCTGGTGGAGGTGGAGGCGGAGGATATATCGCATTTAATGGTGGAAGCCCAACTCAATCTGTCCTAGGCGGAGCAAATGGAATTTCTAATTCTGCTCATGTTTCAAATTTCCCACAAAATGGAGCTACCGCTGGTAATGTCGGAATAAGCAACCTTCCTTCTAAGTATTATGATTTAACAATTTCAGATGTTACAATTTGTGAAAACACCTCTACAAATCTAACTGTTAACGTATTGGGAACATTACCTAGTGGCTCCACAATTAATTGGTACGATGCTCAATTTGGCTTTGACGCTACTCCCTTAGGATCTGGATCGTCATTTAATACTGGAATTCTAACAGCAACAACAACATATTATATCGGCATCTGTCCAGGGCCAACTAATTTCAGAGTTCCAGTAACGGTTAATATTACTCCAGAAGATGATCCAAGCTTTACTTTAACTATGGCATGTCCAGGTGGAATTTCTTCAATTAGCTCAGTAATTTCTGGATTAATGGGAGGAGCTTTCACATTTAACCCTGACCCAATGGATGGTTCCATTTTAGATGCGGCTACTGGAGCTGTAACTGGCACAAACACAGGTACTACTTATAATATTTTATATACTACGAATGGTACTTGTCCTGCGAATTCAGCGCAATCTATTTTAGTCGCATGCCCTTTACCAATAGACTTAATGTACTTTGATGCAAAACCTACGACGCAATCTACAGTAGATATAACATGGGCAACTCTATCCGAGCAAAATAGCGACTATTTCACAATTGAAAAAAGCCTTGATGGAATTAACTGGGAGGAGTTGATGCAAGTTGATGGTGGAGGAAACTCTAACGATGTTTTGAACTACCTAGCGGAAGACTTAAGACCACATATAGGTACTTCATACTATAGACTGAAACAAGTAGACTATAATGGAGATTACACTTATTCTGATATAAAACCAGTTACGTTTAGCTCTGAGTTTAATGTTATAGTTTTCCCGAATCCAACCACTGGTGAAGTTCAAATAGTTGGAAGTGAAACAGAGCTCAATTCAATCAGCATTTTTGATGCTACAGGCAGAAATATAACCCATTTAATTGAATTAAATCGAGATTCTGACATATCAATAAAACTCAATTTGTCGGAACTATCGAATGGAATATACAACATACAAACATCAAGTCAAATGAAACGAATAGTCAAACAATAGATTACCACCAAACCACAAAACATTTTTCTAAATCACCAGTATTGGAATTTATCCAGCATATTGGTGATTTTTTATTTTCTAATAGTTTATCAAGTTCAACTGAAATATCTTTAAATTCCTTCCATTTCACATTATCATGTGGATTAACTAACCATTCAATTTTACTTGGTAGAAAATACCTAGCACTCTTTGGTAATTCGGACTTTCGATAGTACCAGCCAGCGACAGCATCTTTATTGATTGATTCAAACAATACAGTTTTACCATGCGGCACAAATAATTGAGCTTTAAAATGAACTTTTTGTTCTAAAGATTCAGGCCTTATCTTTAGTGATTTTAATAAATTTTCTGCTTCTTTCGTTCTCAGTAACGGTAATTGCTTTTCCTTTAATTTATCCAGCTTAAAAAGTAAACTATCAATACGATTTGGTCCTATCCAGTGATCTATTTCTGATTGACCTATAGTTTCGTCGTATAAATAAAACTTATAAATGTGTTCAACATGTACAAGGCTTCCGTTTGAATTAACGATGCAATCGATCTCTCCAACGGTAATCTTGCCTACTTTAATTTGTACATTTTGACATACGACCTCTTGATCTTTTGAATTCGTAAGTCTTTCAATAAAGAATTGCTCAGCTCTTTTCCCCAACCTTTTCTCTGGATGATTGATCGATGGTCTAATCTCAATACAATCTAATTGAAATTGTAACAATCCATAAAAACTTGATTTCCAAAGTAAAGGAGTATCATTATACCCCTTGAATTGTAACAATATTTCATCATTTTCTTTCACTTCCTCAAAAGTAAGTTTATATATTCTCTTAACAAATCATAAAATTGATGGACCCAAACAATATGAAATTTGACGGTCCGTTTTTTCGAGTAACCAACATCAATTCTATGCCAATATTCAAAAAGAGTTACATCGTCATATTCTTTACCACCCTAATTACGCTGTTGTTTTATAAGCAACCATTTGGATTAAACTTATTAATATTCGAGTTAATTTTTATTTCATATTTGTTCATCGTTGAAAAACTCAAATTAAATGGAATCAATTCCAAATCCATTTTTTCAGCATTACTCATAACTGCATTCTTCACCGTGTTCAATCATACTTTGATTAGTTATGCAGCAAACTTTTTAGTCTTCTTAATTTTTATCGGTGTAATCATAGGACCTGAGGTGAATTCTATATTGAATTCTCTAAGACTTTCATTTTCAAATATCATAAAAGCACAATTCAATATAAAACTTGTAGCGTTCAAAGATAAAGAGAGTACTAAGACAATTAAATCAATATTAAGAAGAGTTAAATTACTCTGGCTACCTATACTAGTTGTTCTTCTATTTATCTTGATTTATAGCTGGTCTAGTCCAAAGTTTTCGGAGATTGTTAATGCGGTTGGTGACTTTATTGGTGAAAAATTCAGTTTCATATTCGAATATTTTGAGTTTAGCTTTTTCGTGATGCTCATCATTTCATTTCTAATAGCGGTTTTCTTAATTCTAAGGGCGCGAAATAAGTCTATAATCAAAGAAGACCAAGATTCCAGTGACAAACTTACACGTCAAAGGAAAAAACACAAACACTCATTCGGAATCATGGATTTAAAGAATGAATATCGATCTGCTATATTTCTTCTTGTTGCCCTGAACATACTGATCCTAGTTTTGAACATCGCAGATATAAACTCCGTTTGGTTTAATTTCGAATGGGAGGGACAATATCTAAAGCAATTTGTTCATCACGGAACTTACTTACTAATTGTTGCAATAATAATATCCATTGTGATTGTATTGTATTTCTTTAGAGCTAATTTAAATTTTCTCAAGAACAGTAAAACCATTAGAGTCCTGAGTTATATCTGGATTGCCCAAAATGTGCTTTTAACTATTTCAGTGATTATAAGGAATCTTTATTATATCGATCATTTTGCTTTAGCCTACAAAAGAATCGGAGTAATGTTTTTCTTGTTACTCACAATATACGGATTGTTTACAGTATTTCAAAAGGTTAGAAATAAAAAGACAAGTTACTTCCTTACTCGGAAAAATGCCTACGCATGGATGGTTGCTTTAGTTGTAGCAACAGGCTTTAATTGGGATGTTATCATTGCGAAGTACAATTTTAGACATTCAGATACTGCTTTTGTTCATTTGAATTTCTTAGGACGTTTGTCCGACAATGCTCTTTATGAATTGGATCAACCCTTGGATCGTTTATCAGCTATACGAGTGGAACAACGAAGAAAGTTCTCAAGAGGTTCTTCTGGATCTGGTTCATTTAACTTTTTCGACAGAGTTTATCTTACTCCAGAGAAATATCACAATAGAATTGAACAACGTAAGAAGCGATTTAAACGACGCTATGAAGAGCAAGGAATACTTTCATGGAATTATGCAGAATATAAAGCTTATCATGCCTTATTTGATTAATAGGAGCTTGTGTTAACTTTGTCGTGTGTTAAACATTGATGAAATAGTAATATCCCAAACGAATTCAACGGAGATTCAATCCAAAGAAGTTATCCAAGAACTTTGGAGTGGGTATGGGGCAATTATTCGATATACATTAAACGGCGGTGATTACAATAGCATAGTTGTCAAACACATTAATCTTGAGAACAACTCTGATCATCCAAGAGGTTGGAATACAACAGCCTCTCACGAAAGAAAGGTTGAATCTTACCGAGTTGAAACAGAGTTTTACACAAATCACGGTAAAGTTTTAGCGGCCCGAATACATCTTCCTCATCTGATTAATTCAATTGTGGCGAAACATGAAACGGTATTAATTCTTCAGGATGTAGCCGAAATTGGTTTTACTCAAATTCACAAAAAAGTCACACTCAACCAGCTTAAACTCTGCATATCATGGATCGCAATACTCCACATAAACACACTCAACAAACCAAATACAAAACTCTGGAAAAAAGGGAGTTATTGGAACCTATCTACACGAACAGATGAATTCAACAAGATGAGTAATTCGACACTTAAAGGTTATGCGAAAAGAATTGATCAGAAACTAGAAGAAACAAACTTTAAATGCCTTATTCATGGAGATGCTAAACTTGCTAATTTTTGTTTTCATCATACAAAAAATGAGGTTTTAGGATTAGATTTTCAATATACAGGACATGGCTGTGGCATAAAGGATTTAGTCTATTTAATTGGCAGTGCATTAAGCTCAGAGGATTGTTTTAAGTATGAAAAAGAGTTGATTGATTTTTACTTCAACGAATTAAGACGGAATCTTAACAACAACATTGATTTTAATGCTCTAGAGCAGGAGTGGAGACCACTTTTTAGCATAGCCTGGGCTGATTTCAATCGATTCCTTTTAGGATGGATGCCAGATCACCCAAAACTTAATGCATACAGCGAATCTATAACTGAAAGAGCAATACAACAACTAAGGAATATCAAAGATGAGTACTAAAATCTGTCCTTGCGGAAGAACTGAAAAATATGAGTTTTGTTGCAAGAAAAAGCATCAAGACATCTCAAACGCCATAACGGCGGAAGATCTAATGAGATCTCGATTTGTGGCATTTACAAAAGGAATGGGGGATTACCTAATGTCGAGTCATCATTCTACAACTAGGCCATTGGCTCAGAAAAATGAAATTGTGAACTGGGCCAATTCGGTAAAATGGACGCACTTAGAAATACTGAATAAGACGAATGGTGGAGAGGGTGATTCAGAAGGCACAGTTGAATTCAAAGCTCATTTCAAGGAAAAAGGCAAAAAAACTTTTATCCATGAAAACTCAAAATTCATTCGTGAAAATGGGGTATGGATGTATTTAGGATTTGCAGACTAATCATCAGACTCAGATTGCTTATTTGCCAATCTAGCAATCTCTTTCAAACGAAGTTTATACAGTTCCTTTTGCTGCTTTTTCTTATTCTTTTTTTGATTCAACAGCTTTGTATGTTTCGCTTTATTCTCTCCATTCTTCTGTTTTGCCATAACGCTATTATTTGGAATCAATTACAACATATTCAACTTTCTATTAACCCCAATTAGTTAAAACTCCTGAAGCCAAATCATCAGCGACTTGTTTGCACTATATCAATTCACATAAATATAAAGACACCTTAAATTATTTGAGTCTACCATCGGACGTAATGTACTTTATATCATGAAATAAAATTATTTTTTTCCAAAAATCCAATCTAAAATCAAGCATCTTGTATTTATCAATTGGAATTATAAGCATGTAAATCTCTTTATAGTCACTTGTATTAGTTTTAGTAAATCCATGAATGGCTTCAATAATTACTACTGATGTACAATGAAAGATATAAATTGAAGTAGTCGATTCGGTATTCTAAATACCGGTAGCTATGAAAAGAGCGAAATTTTATGCAGTGTCAACCAAACCGGTAAATTAGGAATTGTCTACTAGATGAATATTTCAATGAAATTAAAATGAATGCTAAAATTAGCTTCCTAAGAATTGATTTTAAAAAAAGACAATTGAATTTATTGTAGTTTAGAAGTTCAACACATTGATAATGAAGAGTATTTATAGATATATAAAAAGAGCGTTTGAACTATTTATAGGGTTCCTTTTCATCTACCTATGCATAATGCTTTTAGGGTCCTCAATATCAACTGGTTCAATTCAGACGGATGAAGAGATATGTATTTATGTACAATCAAACGGTATTCATACGGATGTTTGTTTACCCGTCGTAACAAATTGTATTGACTGGAAAACATTTATTCCAACAACGGACTATAAAGATCAATCAGAACTGGAATATATTGCAATTGGATGGGGAGATAAAGGTTTCTTTTTAGACACTCCGACATGGGTAGAACTCAAGGCTTCAACAGCGATAAATGCTGCATTTTTTCCAAGTCCGACTGCAATGCATGTTGCTTATTCCGGAGTTCTAAAAAGAAGTGAGAATAGAAAGAAGGTTACTATTTCAAAAATGGCATACAAAAGAATGATTCAGTATATAAAATCAAGCTTTAAATTGAAAGAAAATAGGGTAGACATCATCCCAAACAAAGGTTATGGAAACAGAGATAATTTCTATGAAGCCAAAAATTCATATCACATGTTCAGAACTTGTAATATTTGGACAAATGAAGCATTAAAATCAGCTGGAGTAAAAACTGGAATTTACGCTCTTTTCCCTGATGGCATTCTGAAATATTTGGATTAAATCACTGAAAACAATTCGTTAATTTAAGTTTTCAAAAAAAGATCAACTTCCCCCTATACTAAGTATAGGGATTTTTTTTATTGAAAATTTCTTCATTTTTATCTTGCTAAAATCAATTTAATCCATTTACCTTTGTCGCACAAAATGGCTGATTAATTTATTAATTATTGAAAGCACATTGTTATGATTGAATTGAAGTTACATATCGAAAAAGAGACCGGGAAAAGCTAACTGAGAGTTAGGCTTTGATTATATCCTTCCTGGTCCTGCGACCGGGATTTTTTTTGTTCTAAAAAGTCGTAATCCAAATTATTTATTGAAAACTGATTAGGCCCTTTGGCTTGAATCAGAAAACATTGGGAATTAATCCCAGTAACTAATCCGTTATGGGCAAACAGAAACTTAAAGGAAAGGATCTGCGCAAAATCGGGTATCGATATGACAAAGAAAAGAGTCTAGCAATCAATATCATGGCGCAGTATTATAAACATTTAAACAAAACAGAAAAACTGGAATTACTCCAAAATTTAATGGAGAATCCTAACAAATATTATGAAGATGAAAACCTCGGTATTTTAGCCGAAGAGTTCATGGAGATAGTTGAAAAAGAAACGTTCAAATCGCATAAACTCAAAGAAAAGCCAACCGGTTATTCCGTATTCGGGAAGAAATTTATTGATCAGAACACAATCAATCAAATGGACCAAGTGATGCGTTTACCTATTGCTGAAAAAGGAGCGTTAATGCCCGACGCACACGTTGGGTATGGAATGCCAATAGGTGGAGTTTTAGCGACAAAAAATGAAATTGTTCCTTATGCGGTTGGACTAGATATCGGATGTAGAATGGCACTAACAATTTTTGATGCGCCAATTGAATTTTTAACTAAGTATAGACATAAACTAAAGGAATCTATTCAACTTCATACATATTTCGGAACTGTAAAACGTTCTATGGAACCATATAATCATGAAATACTCGAAAGACAAGAGTTTAAAGAGATCGGATTACTAAAACAACTGCATGGAAAAGCAAGAAATCAGCTCGGAACATCTGGATCAGGAAATCATTTTGTTGAATATGGAGAGGTTGTGATTGATGAAGGGAATCGTTGGAATATCCCAAAAGGCAATTACCTCGGACTTTTAACACATTCTGGATCCAGAGGTTTAGGGGCGACCATCGCAGGTTATTATACCAAAGTCGCTGCTGACGTTTGTAAGCTTCCTAGATCGGCAAAGCAATTAGCTTGGCTAGACATGGATAAATCAGAAGGAATGGAATACTGGCTATCAATGAATTTAGCCGGAGATTATGCAAAAGCTTGTCATGACGTTATTCATCAGAAATTGGCGAAAACAATTGGATTAAAACCATTAGCTAAAATTGAGAATCATCACAATTTTGCGTGGAAAGAAACGCAAGAAGATGGTTCAGAATTGATCGTTCATCGTAAAGGCTCAACCCCAGCAAAAGATGGTGAATTGGGAATTATTCCGGCATCCATGGTTCATCCAGGATACATCGTCTCTGGAAAAGGAAAACCTAACTCACTTTGTTCTGCTTCACACGGTTCCGGTCGAAAAATGTCCAGAACTAAATCGAAGAACTCCTTCACAAAGTCGTTCATCAAAAAACAACTGAAAGAGCATGGAGTCACACTAATTGGTGGAGGAACAGACGAAGCGCCAAACGCTTATAAAAACATCGATGATGTAATGGGAGCACAAGAGAGTTTAGTCAAAGTAGAAGGGATGTTTCATCCTAAAATAGTAAGAATGGATAAAGATTAAAATGATGAAAACTAAAACATTAACAATTAGCTCTGGAAGAGGCCCTGCAGAATGCATGTGGGTCGTCGATAAGGTATTAAAAGAAGTAATAAAAGATTGTAAAAAGCGAAAAATTGAAGCGAAGATCATCAAAATAAGCGAAGGAAATTTCAATCAGACATTGATTTCAGCAACGATTCTTATTCAGGGACAACGATTAGAAGACTTCGTTAAAGATTGGAGGGGAAGTATTCAATGGATTGGTAAAAGTCCCTTTCGAAAGTACCACAAACGCAAGAATTGGTTTATTGAAATCTTTGAGAAGGACTCAGACGATGATGTAAAACTAAATCTAAATGAAGTTCAATTCAAAGCAACTAAATCTTCAGGACCAGGAGGTCAACATACAAACAAAACCTCAAGTGCTGTCAGAGCTAGTCATGCTAAATCAGGATTAAGCGTTTTAGTGCAGGATTCAAGATCTCAACATCAGAATAAGAAAATTGCCATTCAACGATTGCAAGAAATATTTGCCGAGCAACAGTTCAACAATCGAAAAACTGGAGAACAAGAAAATTGGAAAAAAGAAATTATTGTTCAAAGAGGAAATCCTACCAAGACATTCTCAGGCCAGCATTTCAAAGAATGTCAGTAACACCCAAACTAGTAAAGTATAACGACTAAAAAAAGGGATCGAAAAAATAGCTCGATCCCTTTTGCTGGTTGAACTTTATTCTTTCAATCAAGCCTAGTTTTTTACAAATTTTGCACTCGTAATTACTCCAAAATAATCCTCAACTAAGATTTGATACATCCCATTATCTATATCATAAACAGGATATTCATTAGATACATTAGGAGTTTTTCTGTCCACCAAAACACCTTGATTATTTAAAATCACAATGCTTTTTATTGGTATAGTCCTTTTGTTCTCATTCAAGAGAGAAACATGAACAATATCAGACGCTGGATTTGGATAAACATAAACCACTTTTCCAGTTGGCAATTGTCCCTTTGGTATAATAACGGTCTCCACAGTATTCGTGATTACATATTCATTATAATCAAACTGTATTCCTGCATTATTTTCTATCAAAGTAAAAGCTTCACATGCTTTTTTTGGTAAAATTGAAAAGGAAACAAATCCCTGACTTCCTTCAGGATTGGACGTAGAGTCTGGTAGTTCTATCATATTATTCACCCAAGAAATAACATTCCCCTGCTGTGAAAATGAAAAAGAATGAGAACTGGCTTCTACTCTTAAACTATTCAGGTCAAGATTATTAGAAAGCGTATCGATTATAAAAACCCGCTGAGCACTATAATTCCCAACATTCTGAAATCTGATTTTATAGATCAATCGTTCTTCTTTGTGCGCATATTCCGAACTTCCACGCCCATTAATATTTACTAATTTATCATTAGGATCAATAGACCCAACTACAACATCAGTGAGGGAAAAGCTGTTATTGGAAGCATTACATTCATCAGATGGATAACTTATATTAGCAGTTAACTGAATTGTTTCATCTAGGTTTGATTGTTGACTCACGGAATCAACCAATCTAAATAGCGTGTCCGATAATCCACTTAAATTATCAAATGAAAATGTGTAATTATTAATCCCATTTGATGATGACTCTAAAACCCAGTCGTCGTCAAGAATAAAAACATTATCTGTAATGGACAATTGAATAGTTATATCATCAACAGTCTCAAATGCTCCTAGATTTGAAACAGAAACATTTAGATCATTCCTTAAACCTCTTCTAAAGGCAGTAGCACCTATTGTGAGCTCTAAATCAGGATAATTACATACAGGATCATTTCCAAAATCATTTCCACAGTATATTGATGAAGTTGATTGTAAGACAGTGATATCGTAATCCAATAATGGACTTAATTGTGTCCAGTTTGTATCAGGAGCCTGCGATATAGTATAACTTCCATCTGAAAGATACACCTCATAATTACCGTCAATATCGGTTGTTGCAGTAATATCACCTGGAGAAATTAGTATGCGTTTATTCGGTATGCCAACTTCATTATTATCTCTAATTCCATTATTATTCATGTCATAAAATACATTTCCACAAACCTTTGACCCACAATCTTCATTAATTGAGACCAGCTGATTTATCGCAGGATTAACCATTATCGTTTTCATCCCAGAAGGCCAAAGAATAACCAAACTATCTATAGACTCTGCAGTAGATAAACCAAAAACCAATTTAATGGAATTTTGTCCACCCATACTTGAAGTTTGAGTTGAGACATGCTTTGTTTGCCATACTGACTCTCCGTCAATTGTGGATTTAACCTTAACAATAGTACCTATACCTTTCTTATTCGAATTACAACCAAATAAATCGACCGAGATGAAATTGGTACATGCACCCTTGTCATTAATAAAGAAGCTATTAGCTTCACCTTCCGTGTTCGCAACAAAAAGGTCGTAATCACCATCATTATCATAATCTGACCATGCAACACCATATGAATTCGTTTCATTCTCTGAAATAGCATTCGTCAATTTCAAAAAGGAGAGATCTCCATTGTTTGAATACAACAGGTTCTTTTTCGATTGATCATTAGCCACCAGTAAATCAAGATTTCCATCATTATCAAAATCAATCCAGGATGCTCCATGCGAATTTGTTAATTCATCGACAATTTCAATATTGAGATCACGTGTAAATGTTCCGTCTCCGTTATTGATATAGAAGAAATTTGGCTCCTGATCACTTGAATTAGTTACATATATATCTAAATCACCATCGTTATCATAATCTCCCCATACACCACCAACGGAAGTCCCTGAGTCATTGACAATTTGACCAGACAAAATCTCAACAAATAAACCTTCATCATTTCTAAACAACTGGTTATTTTCATTATTCGTGTTTGCTATGAACAAATCAGGATCTCCATCATTATCATAATCCCCCCAAGCAGCTCCAACGGCTGATGTCGCTGACAATGAAATCAAACTTGTTTCATCTAAAATAAACTCACCATTCGCAGTCCCATAAAGTAATCTATTGAAGTCAGTAGGGTGGAAGTCTGTAATTACAATATCTAAATATCCATCTCTATTATAATCAGCCCAAGCAGCCGAATTTGAATATACTCCTTCTTCAATAATTGCTCCAGAGTCCACAGAACTAAATGTACCATCTTGATTATTGGTATACAGTCTATTAGGTGAATTTTCACTATTGGTAACAAATAAGTCTAAGTATCCATCATTATTATAATCGCCCCAGGCCCCGCTAATTGAAGAACCTAAATCATTAACAATTGGCCCTGTAGTGACCTTTGTAAAGGTACCATCAGTATTATTATGATAGAGTAAATTCTTAACATTATAATTTCTTGAAGGGACGAATAGATCATCATAACCATCGTTGTCATAATCTCCCCAAGATGCTGACCAGTTTGTCTCATTATCTAGGTTCAATCCAGCTAAATTATCCTCACTAAAACTAACGCTAGGATCATACGCCAATGATATCACTGGTAGTGTAACAGCGCACGCATTTTTCCCTTGGATTTCAAATTCAATATAATCACCATTCGTAAAAGCATCTCCCAAAGTTAGGTCATATTTTAACCTATAACGGTTATTAGATATATCTAAAACACCAGGAATACCATCATTTGAAAAGTCCGAGTTGTATTCATTTATATCGAAGAAATACGAACCGTTAGTATAACTAGGGTTTGATATAGCTTGATAAGAATTGGAAATATTATATTGAAACTCACTCATATTTTCAACGATGGCAATTTTGTTTGTATCGCTTGTTACCGCTCTAATTTCCATATCATACATATGGGCAATTTTAGTACTAGTAACATCCACTATAACTTCAATATCGGAATCACATGGATCAGCTCCAACTGAGCTAGAAATTCTAGTCTGAAAACCACTTTGTTTAGGCTCAACATATAAGGGCATATATTCAAAATCACATTGAAAACTAGAAAAATCAACAGGGTAGGCCGTGCATTCGTAACCTACATATGTATCAATAATTACAGAGTCACAATTAGTGAATCTACCGTAAACTGAAAGATTTGCAGTACTATTTGCGTTGATTGACCCTAACAGGTAAATGTCATTTTGCAATGTGAGTGCTTCTCCAGTATTATCTATTAAGATTGAATCAACAACGATATTTGCAGGCTCAACAATATGGACCCATGCATTATCTACACCGCTAGAAGAATTATTTTTCACTCTATAATCCCAGACAACATTTCTTTGATTAGCATCTTGCCATGGGTTTTGAGAAAGTAATTGTATATCAGCCCTTTTAAATCTTATTTTATCCGGTGATGATGATGCAATCAAATCTGTTTCCAAGCCATCAATAGCATCAGATTTGACATATTTGACAAACCAATCTACATCTTGATAAGTATTTTCCGGCACATCACAATTAGGCGCGATTTCGATAAAAAGTTTACTGTCAAAGCCATCATCACTCAGGGCTAATTGACCGGAGTTATAATATTGTTCAATATCATATATTAAGGTATCTCCAATTATATTATCTGGGGACAAGGAATTTAGGGTAGTTGCATTAGCCGCATTCGTTTTCTTTGTATTATAATTTTTATATCTCGTGTTTATATGAGCATAATTTGGCGGAATAACGGCTATAATCTCCTTTACTTTACCCCAATTTCTATATTCATACGGAAAGAGGTTACCACCAGAGTAATTAGATCCAACATCACCAATAGACATTCCAAAGCCTTGATTTATAATTTTTGTACAAGAATTGACTGTGAAATTATTTGCAGACTTGTTTTTAAAAGAATAACCAATAAGCGTTATTCTACCATTTCGAAAACCACAATTTTCCTTTTGTGCACTCGTTGGATTATCAACTTCACTCACATAAAACTCATTCAAGAAAGTTGTTTCTTTTATTCCACTTGGAACTATGTCGGAGACACGGTACTTAACTTGTAAATCAATAGAATCTCCTGCTCCATAAGTGAATCCATCCAAGTTAACATTTAAACTAGATAAATATTCTTCAGAGAGGTTATATTCAAAAATTCGAGTATTTCCTTGCCCTGTTATTACCGGAGTTATCCCTTGAACTGTATAACTCTGTTGGGTTTCGACATCGTAAATAGTTAGATTTGCCTCAATACAGTCTAAAACATTACCATAGTCAATATCAGATATAAACTTTGAATACCCCCATGTCTCAGTTGTCAACCCTATTACACCTGTAGAACGTGATAGAATTGTGTCACCAGTCATGGCTCTATGAGCCATGACTTGGTCATTATTTAGAGAACCTGAAACATCGGGGCTGCCGTCTAAATCATTATCAGGCGATCCAAAGTTTATTCTAGAAATATCGAACTCGATATTTTTAAGACTATTACAATTAGCATCCGGGCAATGTAAATAAGTGGTAGTCAAAACGGTACATTCTAATGGAATAGAACACGAGGAACATGTTTCATCTACTATATAATCAAAGTTAAGCTCAATATCTTTCCATCCGTTAACACCGCAGGATCCCAGTAGTCGTAATTCTAAAACACTTTTTGCCACAACAAAGGGAGCCGATGCCGGATAAATGGCCTCTACGATGTTTGTTTGCGCATCGTAAGAAATAGAATTTGCCAACCATTCAATTCCATTTGAAGCAAAGCTTAGGTTTTCAAATTCAAGACCATCTTCAAGCGTAAATCGAACCCTATATAAGGAGTTCGAAGTTTGAGGTAATGTATTCTGAAAACTTGATACTATAAACCTATAGTTCTCTGACTCATTTTCAGTAATATCAATTGGGGTTTCCGTGAAAAACGTAATGTACTGGCTATTCACTTCCTGCCCCTTTATTGCGTTGTCATACACCTCAATATCACATACATCTGTATACAAAAGTTCGGCACGCCAACCTTTCAAAGCGTCATCCTCGCAAGTTTGAATACAACAGGAATACATATCCCACTCTATGATTAAAGAATCCCCTGGGTTTAAGTCTGGCAAATCAATAATAACCTTTCCAATTGGATTATTACCCAGACAACTTAAATCACCAGAATTACTTGTGGCAATCGCGCTTGTAATTGACAATGAATTTACTTGACCATTCACCCCATCCTTATATGTAAATGAATTTTCGTCAAATCTTGAAAAAATATCTTGATCATAACTACTTCCTGAAGCCTTGAATATTTCAATTTGTAAATCTTTACCTAATCCAGCTCCTGTATTTACAAGAATCAATTTCTGCTTTGAAGCAGATCCATTACCAAAACATTCACTCAAATCAGCTTCTGCATCCAACGTTATATTTGGTGAATCAAATTCAATCAGAGAATTAGCATAACTATTCGAGGAATTTTCTGTTTGATTTTCACACCCCCATGATGCATTTATAGTGGACACTATAGATAAATCGGAACATGCAATTCCAGAAAGAGTTTCTACAATTGTGATTGATTCATTCTGGTCTAAATAATTATCCCCATTACCAATACTATTGAAATCGGTTCCATTCAAAATAATTGAATCCCCAAACAACGATCCAATATCAATACTAGTTATCTCTAAAGCAGCATTATTCTGAACATCTGTTATTACTATTTCATTAGTACGTCCATTACCTCCATTAATAACTGTTATAGACCTTTGTACAGATGCGCCACTACTAAAACTCACTGAATTTGGAGCCACTGAAATTATACTTAAAACTGGAAACAACACATTATAGAATTCACTCAGTTGATTTTCAATAAGCTGAGTCGAGTTAACAGTTACATTATTCCGGAAGAAACCACCTTGCTCTTGGAAACTTATAGCGTCTATAGTCGCAAAGTACTTAATACTAAATAAAACACTATCTCCATTACCGATCTCGTTTGCTGTAAAAATTAAATTAGTGGAGTTTAGCACATTTTGCTCAGTCACTCCTGAGCTATTCATATCATTTACCGATCCTGGGATATACTCTATACCTGTTGGTAGTGATATGCTTATTGTGACATTTTGTAAATCTTGTAGCCCCGTGTTTTCAATAGTTACAAAAAAATCGGTAGAATCTTCACAAACTAACACTTCGGAAGATTGGGTAAATTTAAAGTCCAGCGTTTGAGCATTTGTACAAATGGAAAGAAGACATAGGATGATTAATAAGTAGAGTGTTTTCATGATTTCGATTTTCGCATGTAAAGTCCAAAAGCACTCCAAAAACACAAAACATTGAAAAACAACGACTTAATACGCATAAACCATTCCCATAATGAGAAAAAAAGCCTATTTGGGATAAACAAAAATAGAAAGAATTCTATCGCTTTAAGAAATCATAAGCTAGAAAAATGGTCTGAATGAAATTATATTACTAGTCACTATTATTGTTTAATATCTCAGCACATAGAACCACCAATTTATCTATAAAATCATTCAAACAACTCTTTTCCTTTTTGTCCGTCTTTTACTTGTTCTTTAAAGTCATTTAACTTAAATTAACGATTTAGAAACAGACCAAAAACTAAAACATAAACTTTCCTCTGATGATAAAACAATTATGTTTAATCGTACTACTTTTTATTACTACAGCATTAGAATTAAATGCTCAGACCTGGAATCAAAAGGCAAACGTACCTACTATTGCTAGACATAGAGCAACTTCATTTTCCATTGGAAACAAAGGTTATGTATGTCTCGGCCATATAAACACCGTCGCAAATATTTTGTTCGAAGACTTATGGGAATACAACCCAGCAAGTAACACTTGGACCCAAAAGGCCGATTTCGGAGGAGGCTTAAGGTATCATGCACATGGTTTTGTAATTAACGGAAAAGCATATGTGGGAACCGGCCGAGATGCCAGCTCATATCAAGATGATAATTGGGAATATGACCCAACAACAAACACATGGATTCAAAAGTCAGACATTCCTGGTCCTAATAGAAGAGGTACCGTTTCTTTTGTAATAAACGATATTGGATATGTTGGTTCTGGATTAACAAGCAGCGGAGGAAGCAGTACTTCAAACGATTTCTATGCTTATGACCCAACCATTGATAACTGGACAGAAGTAGCTTCTTTCCCTGGTCAGTCGCGCAATTCTGCAGTAGGTTTCGCTATTGGCTCAAAGGGGTATATGGGAACCGGAGATACTGGCGGATATAGTGCTAGTAAGGACTTTTGGGAATATGACTCTGCACTTGATGTGTGGACTCAAAAAGCGAACGTAGGTGACTCTATTAGACGTCATGCCACTGGTTTCGCATTAAATGGAAGGGGATATATTGGATCAGGTCACAATACGAATATCGATGATGATATGGATGATTTTTGGGAATACAACCCCGCATTAGATACCTGGGTACAAATCGAAGATTTTTTAGGGATATCAAGAAGATACATGACGTCTTTTGTTATTGCAAATAGGGCTTACACCTCAATGGGAACCAATGGAATCAACTTCAATGATTTATGGGAATATAACCCAAGTTATATTGTTGCATTGCCTCCTAGCTTTGACGATGTTGATGTTGCTGTAACTGAACTGTCAAACCATAGTTTTGAAATTGACATTTCAGATTTACCTAATAACCTGCAAGAAACTTTTGTTGTAATAAACAATAAAGAAGGAGTGATGATAGAGAAATTAACTCTTCCAGCGGGCGCACAATCAATTCAGAGTAGCCAAATTCCAGAGAATTGTACTTTTCGATTAGTATTGGATGGAATTGTTACAAAATCGGGAAAATTAAAATAAATCGTTCGATCTAAATCGAGCGAAACTATAATATGTATGATATGAAAAAAAGTGTCTTATTATGTTTTCTATTATTCTCGGGTCTTATCTGCTTTAGCCAAGAAAACACCTGGGATCAAAAGGAATCGTTTGTAATCAAAAGGGAAAGAATGGCTTCGTTCTCAATCGGCTCAAAAGGATATATATGTGCCGGCCTTGATTCTGTTGTACGAAAGGATTTGTGGGAATACGACCCTGCATTGGATAGTTGGAGTCAACTAGCCGATTTACCTGCTAGTGAACGAAGAAATCCAGTCGCATTTTCTTTGAATGGTATGGGGTATGTGGGTACAGGGCATAGTGGAGTCTATTCTTCTACCGGTGTTATTTTAAAAGATTTTTGGCAATATGACCCAGTATTGAATGCATGGACGCAAAAAGCGGACTACCCTGGAGCGAATGGAAATGGAGTTTATTTCGGCACCGCTTTTTCGACTGACAATTACGGATACATAGCATGCGGGAAGAAAGGGACTAGCAGTTATGAAAACGATTTATGGCAATACGATGATATCAATGATAGCTGGACGCAAAAGGCAAATTTCCCAGGAGGTGATCGTTACAACCTTATGAGCTTTGTCATTAATAATATTGGTTATGTAGGATTTGGTAGTGATCAGGATATTTTCAGAAAAGATTTATGGGCCTACGATGAATTGACAGATTCCTGGACTCAAAAAGCAGATTGTGAAGGCGTAGCAAGAGCTGCAGGAGGAACTTTTAGCTTACAAGATCGAGGTTTCATTTGCTGTGGCGCCGATGGAGGTTTCAAAGAAGATTTATGGGAATATGACCCATTTATGGATCGATGGAAAATTCGTGCTTATTTCCCTACCGATGGAAGGAGATATGGACTATCGCTATCCATTAATAATAAAGGATACTTCGGGGCTGGAAAAGGTAGTTTTGGGAAGAAAAGAAGTATGTACGAATATACGCCTATGACTCTTTTTGGATGGATGATGGAAGAACTTTCGTTAGAGTCTATTTTGAAGCCTGAAATCGTAATTTATCCAAACCCATCAATTGATAAAATTAATATCAATTGGAATAAAGAAGCTTCAGTTAATCGCATAGTTTTATCTGATATAAAAGGAGAAACTAAAAAAGATGAATATGTATCAGGTGAGTCATTAATTTTAAATGTTTCAAACTATTCTGCAGGGATTTACTTTGTTTCATTAATAGGGGAGAGTAATGATATTTTAAGCACTGAAAAAATTGTAATACAATGATAAATTACAAACAAATAACATTTGCCTTCCTTTTTATTTTTGCCAATAATGTTAAGGCTCAAGATATATGGACACAATTAGACAACGTCAATGGCGCTCCAAAATCCGCATGTGTTGGATTCTCGGTTAATGGAGAAGGTTATATTGCACTTGGCTTAGACGAATATTTTGAAAGGGACCAACTTTATTCATACGATGTTTTCTGGGACGACTGGGACAATGAAGAGGAGTTAGGTAATGCTGTTGGACTTGGGCTCGAGCGTTCTTCCGCAGTATCCTTTAGTATTGGCAATCTTGCCTATGTTGGATTAGGCAGCAGTACTGGAGATGCTTATTTTGGTGATTTCTGGGAGTATAATCCTGCGACAAATTCGTGGTCTCAACTAGCCAACTTTGACGGGACAGCGCGCAGACAGGCTGTAGGGTTTTCAATCGGTTCAAAAGGCTATGTTGGAACAGGAGTAGATGAGAATGGAGATTACCGAAAGGATTTTTGGGAATACGATCCAAGTGCAAATACATGGAATCAACTTAATGATTTTGGTGGTAGCGCAAGACAATCTGCAGTTGGATTTTCCATGGGAGGTTATGGCTATCTCGGCACAGGTGATGATGGTACGCCAACAAAAGACTTTTGGCAATATGATCCAGCTTCGGATCAATGGACTCAAAAACAAGATTTCCCGGGATCAGAAAGGGCTGGAGCTATTGGGTTTGGTTTTTATCCTCAAGGATTTATAGCCACTGGTTACGATATAAATTTTGAATACACAGATGATGTGTGGGAATACAATGCGGAGTATGATTTTTGGACCCAAAGAAATGATTTTCCTGGAGTAGCCAGAACTAAAGCTGTTGCCTTTACCATTGGTAACCTCGCATACGTTGGTACTGGTTATAACGATAATTATTTAGATGATTTTTGGAGTTATTCTCCCTTATGTTTACCTGATTCTAGTCAAGTGACAGAATCTGCATGTTCTTATAATGGATTTACATGGATTAATGGAAGCACATATTTTCCTGCAGATGGCAATGGTCCCTGGTACCACACTATTCCATCTGGGACAATAAATGGCTGCGATAGCGTAATTTCACTGTCTATTTCTTGGGAAGAAAACGACACAACATTAGTAACAATGGATGAATGCAGTACTGGCTTTACTTGGGATAATGGCGTAACTTACTCTTCTGTTGACGGAAATGGACCATGGTACCATGCTTATCCTGGATCTGGCTTATGTGACAGCGTAGTGGAACTAACAGTTAACTGGATATATGAAGACACAACATTTATACAATCGACTGAATGCAGCACTGGTTTTACTTGGGTAGATGGTAACACCTATACGCCATCAGATGGAAATGGACCATGGTATATGTCTTACAATGGAAGTGGAGTATGTGATAGTATTGTGGAACTCATTGTAACATGGAATTATGTGAACACATCTATCACAGTAAATGGCAGCACATTAACGTCAGATGCTCCTCTGAATAACACTTTTCAATGGGTTGATTGTGATAACAACTTTTCTGCTATTCCAGGTGAAACAAACCAGTCTTTTACACCAACAAATCTTTCAGGAAATTATGCAGTAATAACCAGTGATGGCCTTTGCCAAGACACTTCGGAATGTGAATACGTTTCTTATGTTGGAATAGATGAAAATAACCCCAATTATGACATAGTAGTATATCCTAACCCGACATATGGGACGATAAATGTACAACTTAGTAATTTAGATGAACCGAACTTAACTGTATACAATTTATCAGGAAAGCGTATACTAGAATTCAATGATATTGAGGATGAGCTGTTTAAGTTCCAATTGGATCAACCCGCTGGTTTTTACGTTATTGAAATAAAGAATCAAGGAACCATAAAACGTTTTAAATTGACGAAAAAATAGAATATCGCAAACAGGTATGGTGGAAGAACTGAATAATTCAATAAGTGATACTGAGCTGTTTTGTTGTCTTTAATTCATAAAATTTGATCTGTAATCCCCTCTCTGATCAAAATAAACGTAGTGCTATATGTTGCTCAACTTGGAATTATTGCTGATAAGATAAGTGTGCCTGAAGTGCTTTTAATCTAAGGGTATAGAGCTATTTTTATTTTTTATGCTTAGGATTACTTTTGCAAAGTAAATATACCTCACTCATTAAACACTGTATCTATATTCTGGAACCACAATATTAATTTCAGCACGATATGCTATTTAGTAACTTCGGCCAAAGAACATTGATATATAAAGGTAAACTGTACTTCGCAAAACATTAAAAGCTTGTAGAAGGGTATTTAGATTTATTTTATCACCAAACGATGAACACTTGAATTATCGCTTGTTTGAACCACAACAAAATAAACTCCCATTGATACTTTCAAATCGAATTCGGCTTTAGCTTCGTCGACATACGTTTCGCTTAAAATCATCTTTCCGTCCTCGCTGTAAATCAACACGTCAACCTGATTTACCCCTGAATTAAACTCAATCGAGAACTTCCCAGAAGAGGGGTTAGGGGAGATTAAAATTGCATTCTCATGCTGGTTTTCATCTATTCCCACCATATCAACAATAAAACATTCACTAGTATCAACACACAATTGAGAATCAACTACAACTGCATACTCACCATTTGCATTGGCAATAAACGTTTCATTTGTCGCACCCAAAATAATTGAATTATTGTCATCACAATCAATCCACTGATAATTCAATAGTCCTGAAGCTGCAGTTAGTATGTTTTCATTTTGTGTTACTACCGTATTAACATTGTTCACTGTTAAGTCCAAGAAAGCCGTAGAATCGCATCCCGCTGCATTAACTAAAATTACTGAATAAGATCCTGAAGAAGAATAAATCGTTCCATTCCATTCAATACCATTACACACCTCTAACGTTGTATTTGATTCAGAAGGAATGCAATCGTCATTGACAATTACTCTGTAATCTTCAACTTCACCATCAAATCCAGTTTCACAAGGAGTTGGAGACGCATTGTATTTTGCTGATACACGCATTGTCGTTTTCCCGACAACAGCGCCCGCGGGTACATTGATAACTAAAGGTGATAAGTTTGTTGGACCATTAGCAGTATTTTGAGCCGTTCCCATGTCATATTCTTCACCAATATCCGTAAAATCACCATTTTGATTCCAGTCAATCCATGCTTTAGAGTATATTACATAATTTCCATCCGTATCTAAATTGACATTTAGGTTATAAGAACCACCAATAACGACCTCCGCAGAGTCTGTCATTGTATAATCTGTATAAGGCTGAAGCTTCCCCGTAAGATTATTAATCCCATTAAAATCGACTAACGTCACCGCAGTGGTATAAGACATATTCCCAAATGATTCACATTGACCAAATGGTTCAACCTCATACATGAATTTATATGTTTCTGTCGTATCGCCAGCGTTTCCTACTGCAAACACTTTGAAATACATTTTCGTTCCAGCAGGATAAAAAGGCAATGCAGAAACAGACTCCCATTCATTTCCGGAAGTGTTAACCATATTAATCACATTTCCAAAGGTTGGTGTATTTGCGGACCACTCCAAATAAACGCTTGATAAAGTATTATCGTAAAGCACCGTAGAGTATACGTATTGTGGATTCGTGTTTTCCATTGGATATTGGCCATCTGGCATATCTGTAATCGAAGTCTTTGTTATTGATGGATATGATTGGCGTCCGTCTAATGTAAACTCCCACAAACCCCGTCCCCAAGTAGCCGCTCTCAATGTGTTAGAACCATTCATAACCTCCATTTCTAAAATAGAAGTATTTGGCAGATCAGGATTATAAAGAGACCAAGAATTATCTACCATTGCTTTCTTGTAAATACCGATTTCAGTACCTAAATAAATCGTTGAAGCATCCGTATGATCTATAACCACAGATCGCACTGGCAAATCATTTAAGTTATGTGTTATATTAGACCATGTTAAACCTTGATTATTAGTAATGTAAACTTTCTGACCGTTATTCTGATATGATCCATAAGTTACAACAATTACATGATCATCATTCGGGTCAATTGCGATATCTGTAATTGAGCTGTTTGGCAGACCAGAACTAATATCGATAAAAGTAACACCTCCATCTAATGACTTTTCAATATCAGCACCTTTGGAAACAATCAACTCATCTGAATCGTTTTGAGCAATTGCAGCGTGACTAATAGTTCCTGAAAAACTCGGAGTGCCCAACTGTGTCCAAGATGAACCAAAATTATCACTGCGATGAATATTTTCACCAAAAGAATAGACAACCATCTGATCATTTGGATCATAAACAAGGGGAGCAACCCAACCACCAGATTGATTTGGAGGAGTAACACCAGACTGGGTCATACCGCCATCTTTCGTTCTTCTGCGTCCGCCATATTGAAGACTACCAATCATCCAATCATCATTTAATGGGTGAATAATTCCTTCCATTCCATCCGCTCCATAGAACTCAACCCATGAATTTTCAGTCTTGATACTCGTACCGTTATCTTGTGACCCACAAATAGTTCTGGCATGATTAGATTGACTCAAACCTAAATTGTAATTCTCACGAATAGATTGTCCTTCGTAGATTTCCCATGTTACCCCGTTATCCAAACTTTTACAAAGTAAACCATCTGTATTAACCCAAAACACACCATTCTGGCATCTCGCTCCTCTTATATCTGCATGAACATATGTACCCGTAGTATTGTAATTCGCATTTCCTTGACTCCAAAATGTAGCTTGATTAAATGTTTGACCTTCATCAGTACTCATATGGGTATCAATATCTCCAAAGAGCATATAGTCTGTATTCACATCACTTACTGCAAAAGCACCATAATTATCGATGCCAGGATTAGACAGGAGCGTAAAGTTCTGACCTTCATCTATTGATTTCCAGATTCCATCACTGGTACCGACATACACACAATTAGGACACGCCGCAGAAGTTGAGAGTTTGATCGAAGAAGAATTTCCAGCTAAGGCATTGGTTGCATTAAATGTAATTCCAGCGTCAGTTGAAACGTAAATTGCGTTATTATTATTCGATGTTGTAGCGTAAATTATATTCGGATTTGTAGGATGAAAAGCAAAAGCTCTAAAATCTAAAGTAGGCACTGGAGTTGTCCATGTAGCCAAATCGTCATCAGAACGAAACAACCCTTCATTTGAACCAATAAAAACAAGGCCCGATATTGTAGGGTGGTATGCAATTTGATAAATTTGACGATTAGTACCTAAACCTCCCCAACCAAGCGTTGTTGGATTAAAATTTGATTCTACCCAATTATCTCCAGCATCTACAGAACGATAAATTCCATGGGTAGTTCCATTCCTTGCATTTCTGACGTTAATTAAAACTGAATCTGAATTGGTAGGTGAAACGGTCATTGTATTGACCCCAGAAGCGATTAAAAAATCGGTTGTACTCTCCGTCCAGTTTACTCCACCATCAATGGTTTTCCAAAAACCTCCACTTCGAGAACCTATGTAGATTCTATTCACATCATTAGGATCTGCAAAAAATGACTCAACTCTACCTAAACCGACAGCGTAATGCCCCGTAACTTGCTCTATATAGTGAGGTCCTAATTCTTCCCAACCACTATTAAATAATGCCTTTTGACCATTATCAGAATTAAACCGTTTAAACGCATTTTCTGCAAAATATGGATCAGCAGTACTCCGATCACCGGAAGGGTAAAACTTAGGTTCAGTCTCATATTTCCAACGTTGATAACCTTTCCAACCAGAACCTTTAGCATCAATATCAACATTTTCAAAGTAAGCCTCGGCAGCTTCAATTACATCATAAACATTAACATTCGGATCATACATCATTTCTTTCCAGTCCTGAGCAGAAGTATTATTCCATACGAATAACACCATAAGAATCATCAAAATAGCTTTCATATTATAAATATATAATAGTAATCTGATAAATTAAAAGAGTGTTGATAAGTAAGCGAGTCATGGTTTAAAAGCTAAAACATATGATCCTATTTTCAATACACACCAACTTAGGAATAGCTTTACTTTGAATCATAAATGAGGTGTTCTTTCATTCCCGGCATTTCGCAGTATTATTTGAACTGACAACACTAATATTATCAATCAAAAAAGTTTTATCCGATTAAAAGTTGGAGTTGAGAAGAAACCACCTAATTGACTACGACTTTCTCTACTCTTGACCCATTAAGATCTATAAATCTAAAGAAATATATTCCTGGCTTATTCAGACTAACCTCATTCACACCCTCTAAGTAAAGTATAATGGTACCACTAGGGTTTACAACTTCTAAATAAAATGCTTTATCCGTATCAATCTTAACTATTCCATTTGAAGGGTTAGGGTAGAGTTGAAATTCACTTAAACCAAGCTCCATTTCGCTCAATGACTCTGTGACTTCGACATCAAACAAAAAGTCTAGACCTGTATTATTACCTGCAATAAACGCATCCCCACCAATATAGCTACCACCACCAAGCATTGGAAAATTATCCGAGTTAAATTCAAACGTATATTGATTGCCATTTACAATTGGAAAAGAACCCGTAATATTAAATAAAACAGGGCCGTTTGAATTAGTGATATCTATACTGCTATATGCCTGTGTATAAGCCGGAGAACCAATTGGCGAACTTGCATGATAAATATTTAATGTACCTCCACTTATTGTACCTGTATTCGCAGAATAAAATTGCACAGATTGCAAAGTACCATCACAATTAGCCGTAAAACTTTGTCCAATTAATAAACCAGGGACAATAGCGCAGGATCCCGTATCATTCATAACAGTGCATTGGGAAATACTGACAAAAGAAAATGCAATAAACAAAGCGACGATAAGAAATGACCTTTTCATATTATTTCAATTTTATTCAAGTTATTTTTTTATCCCAAGTTATCCTATTTGAATATACACCTTAAATAGGAATCCTAATTCCATATTATCCAAAACACCGAAATCGTCAAATAGTTCAATTATTTTGTCTTGCAATAACGAATAATAGCACTAAAATAGAAGAGAAAAAGAATAAAACATGTATTAAAAACAGGAACAAAGATGGTCCGAATTGCGTGCATATATCAGCTAATACACAAAAGGGTAGGCCATTCAGGTAAAATCTTGCCGAGAAGAATAACTACTCACTTTCACCAAGACCAATTAAACACAGAAAGGACTGAATAAATTGGCTATCATTCTTTGCTGAAATAAAAAAAGGGAAGCAGATCAAGCTCGACCTAGTTCCCTTTTAAACTAATTAATTTCTATTACTGACTAACTCTATTTAGCTGTGTTTCAAATCCATTTTGACTAAATTTAATCGCTTCATTATTACCTTCGATTAGTTCAAAATTAGCCCCAACT
The DNA here is from genome assembly GCA_022447585.1 of Crocinitomicaceae bacterium. Lineage (GTDB taxonomy): Bacteria > Bacteroidota > Bacteroidia > Flavobacteriales_D > Crocinitomicaceae > UBA4466. The sequence goes on from JAKVAR010000009.1 coordinate 382,406, forward strand.
TGAGTATCGACTATTGTGGTAGAATTTTTTTGATTCATTTCACACTTTATGCCCTGCGAAGGAACCGTCAAGTACAATCTGTTATCCTCAATGGAAAATTCAAATAACATCCCATTTTGCTTTAATTCATAGGAGCCCACAAGGTGTTTAAATTTATCAAGGTCAAATGAATTATTCAATTTCACTTCTTCACCTTGCATCAAAGCCAATAAATCATCCGTCAAGTCTTTTTGGAAAGGAATTCCTCTGCTATTAGCAAACACAAGATACATGCTCTTGCTTGCTGGGTCATAGGCATTACGGAATGAATACCCAATATTATTCCCCCCATGTCCAAATAAAGAAACTGAGTCGACTTCCCATTTAAACAGACCAAGTCCATATATGCTATTTCCTTCTACCATCATTCTTTCAACAGACTCTTTTTCCAGTAATACTGTTGTTTCAAAGAGCCCAGTATAGAATTTTTCCATATCACTTAATGTAGAAGCGATACTACCTGCCGAAAATGCAATGTTTGCATAAAAACGATGGTCAAGATTATTTGAGACATCCATACCTTCATGATATGGAGGAGCTAAATTGGGTATATTTTTGTACAAATAAGGATAGCTATTTTTCATGCCAATTGGTTCAAAAATACGCTCCCTCAACAAATCAAAATAGAATCTGTCGGTCACTTTTTCTAGTATTTTTCCCAAAAGAAAATAATTAGTGTTACAATAGTCAAATTCTCCTATTAATTCTGATTTGTTCTTTTCCACACTATGTAACATTGATAACTCATAGAGCGAATCACTCTGAGCATCAAAAATCTCTGTCAAATTGCTACCAATTACCTCGTCCAATCCACTTTCATGAGTGATTAAGGATTCAATTGTTAAGTTCTCATCTACATTCCTTATTGGGTCTAAATATTGACCAATTCTATCACTAAGCTTCAAGTTTCCTTTTTCGACTTCCTGCAATAATAAAACTACCGTAAAGGTTTTTGTTGCACTACCTATATTAAATACAGTATTGTCATTTAGCTGAAAATTGCCAATTCCAACAGAGCCAATATTTTGTTTGTTTTTCACCAATACCGCTATACCTTCATTTTTCTCTTTCAATTTAAAATCATACTTCTCCTTAAGCTCAGAAAAGTTCATATCCTGCGCAAATGAAGGCTGAGAAACGTAAAAAAAAAGGAGAATCCAAATGTGTTTAATCTTGTTCATAGTTTTTAATTTTTAATTTTCACAACAATAGTAGATCTCCTTTTTTCAGCAACAAAAAAAGAATGACCAACTCATAAGAAGCGGTGATCAAATGATTTTTTGGACTTCATCATGAAAATGATAGCGTTCAACGTAAAAACAGTTCGTTTCATCATTCAATATTTAAATTAATAGCTCTCATTACTATATTTATCCACTGTAAAAACAGTTCAATGAATTCAATACGTTTTTTTTTAGAAAACAAAATCTTACAAAACATTCTTGTATGGGTTGTTGTGTATATAATTTCTTTGGGGCTTATTAATGCTGAAAACAAATTGACAACCTCTGCTATCGCTGTAATCATTATTGCTATTCCAATTTATGTGAACAACTTATTAATAGCTCCAAGAAATATAAATCATCGTTTGCGATTCTTAGGATTATCCCTTCTAAATTCGATCTTATTCACTTTCATCATTATAGGTGTTCTGATGAATTATGCAGAAGAATCTTTTCAATGGAGAATGCTTAATATTTTAGGTTTTACCGTCTTGACAATTGCAATAGGCTATTCAGTTAAATTATCACGAGACAGTTATTTTGAAAAAAAACAGGCGAAAGAGGCGAAATTAAACCTGTTGAAAGAACAATTAAATCCACACTTTTTATTTAACACCTTAAACAACCTTTATGGTATTTCGATAAGCAAATCTGAAAAATTACCGGATTTATTACTTAAACTCTCTGAGCTTCTACGATACGGTTTATATGAAACCAACGACAGCATCGTTCCAATCGAAAAGGAAATAAGCTACCTCGAAAATTATATAGCTCTTGAGAAAATTCGACTTGAAAACCCCAATAAAGTTCAGTTAAAAAAAGAAGGGAATTTCTCAGGTAAGACAATTCCTCCGTTGTTGTTAATCGTTTTTGTTGAGAATGCATTTAAGCATGGCTCCAAAGCAAAAGGTAGCTCGATCGAACTTTCATTAATAGCCATGGAAAACAATCTCAAGTTCATTTGTAAAAATGATTACCAAAAAGAATTAAAACCAAAATTGCCGAAGAAAAATAGTGGTATTGGTCTAAAAAATGTCAAACAGCGTTTACAATTGATTTACCCCAAAAGTCATAATTTAAAAATCACACAAGGAGAAAAATTCTACACGGTTGAATTAAATATCGCATTCAAATAAATATAAATTAGATGAAAACAATCAAATGTCTTCTTGCTGATGATGAGCCAATAGCGAGGCAAATACTAGAACAGTATATAGGGCAAATTCCTTATTTATCTCTAGTTAAATCATGCTCAGACGCTTTTCAAGTAATTGAAATATTGCAATCTGAAAAAATAGACTTAGTGTTTCTAGACATTAATATGCCTAAGCTTTCCGGATTGTCGCTGATTAAATCAATGCCTTCTCCAAGCCCTGAAATAATCATAACCACAGCATATTCTAATCATGCGATCGAAGGCTTTGAACTTTCTGTGACCGACTATCTTTTAAAACCGTTTTCATTTGAACGATTTTTGAATGCTGTTTTAAAGACTAAATCACAACAGAAAAAAAATACGGATAAAAGCAACAAAGAGGATAAGGTAGCCAAAGAGTCAATATTTGTAAAGAGCGACAAGAAGTTAGTTAACTTAAATTTTGCTGCTATTTATTTTATTGAAGCCTATGGTAATTATATTAAAATTCACACAAACGAAACAATTCTAGTATCGGAAACCCTCTCCAATTTTATACAAAAGCTTCCTTCTTTTTTTGTAAGAACCCACAAATCATACTGCGTCAATATCCAAAAAATTAAATTGATTGATGGGAATCAAATAAGTCTAACCAACGGAGAAAAAATTTTAATTGGTAATACGCATAGAAAAGAACTTTTGGATAAAATTGAATCCATGTAAACTGAATAAAACATGCGTTTTACTATTCAGCATATGAAGATAACTTTCACATCAATTTACAATTTATAGGCGAAGTTTGATTGACTGCATCTATTCAATAACTAGAATTAATTACTCAGTACTGATTTGACATCGAAAAAATGAACATTACGATAAATTCAGAATGTATTTCACTATTGCAAAATTGAATATTTATCCTTGTTTCACATCAATTAAACGAAGAAATGCAATTTTGTTGGTGGCGTCTACGTTTTACCTTTTCTAAGAAATTTTAAAAACTATAATTTAAATTATGAAGCTCCCGTTAATTGTATTCTTAATCTTCTTGGGCATTACTCTAAAGTGTAGCGGACAAGATTTTAAGGAGAAGTATTGGCCTTCGGAATTAAATGAACCAGGATATAACGTTTGGGTATCTGGGTCGACATCCCACATGAATCGTTGGTTAGAATCAGACAATTATAGCACCAGTAATCCCTTTCAGTACCTTACCGCAATACATCCATGCGATTCAATTCGTGCTGCAAAATATAACTTGGGAGAGATAGAGGAGGGAGCCTATATATTTACTTTTGGAGATAGCCTAACGGTTCAGACCTATGATGGTTTAAATAGAGAAATTATAAAAATTAAATCTTATGGCTATAAAAAATCAACGCTCAATGATGGTGCTTATCTAATCTATATGGATGGTTATTACATTCGTCTTACACGTTTACCTACGTATGGATATTTTCATTTTGTTGAAGTGGATTTTATAGGACTGCCTATTCTGGAAAACTCCGAACGGAATGAATGGCTAACCAATATTAAGGGAAAAACGAACCTATTTCACTGTGAAAACAAAGGAAAAAAGTTCAATATGACTCCACTTACGATGAAAAACACGGGAAGAAGTATCTCTTTATCAGAACCGATTGGCGATACAGAGGAAGAGCGCATGTTTACATTCCTTACTTTTGGGGATAGCTTGCGCATGAACGCCTATGATGCAAAGATCAATAGAACTATAAAAGTAGCATGTTTTGAGTACGAGTTAATAGAAAATAACAAGTTTTCAATTTCATATTGGGTCTACTTAACCGATCGTAAGGCTAAACTAACGATTTCGCCCAATATTAATTCTAGTCATTACAACATAGAGGTAGATTGCGAGTAACCATCTCTGGGGCCACAAAAAAAACGTCTGTCTATCTAACTCTGGTCGCGTCTAGCTTAAAAGTGGCCCGCAGTTTTCACAAAGATTAACGTGCATATATAACATTCGATCAATTCATTGTTTCAAATTGAGGGCTCAAAAAATAAGCTATTACACTCGAATTATAACGAGTATTTATACAATGTGAAATTCTGGAGCAACAGAATGAACTTTCTTCGCATCACTTTCGAAAAATGGTACAATTTATGCTAAAGGATATTCTCACAAAACAGCGTTACTATTAACAACCTATTGAAATCGTATTTTACTTTCACTAGAAAAACCAATAAAACTAAAACACATGCACAAAACGATACTAATCACCCTAATAATAATACTCACAACCGTTTTTCTAAATGCACAAGAATTCAAAGAGTTGGATGTTGTATTCAAGAGTGAATTGAACCGTGAATTTCATACAACTGTTGAAGGAAAAGGAGATATTACTTTTAATTTGACATTTTCTGAAGAAGATCTGGGAGGAGATGAATGTTATTCAATTTACCATACAATTAGGTTTATAAAAGGATGGTATAGTTTTGACAATAACAAAGATGAAAAGATCGTTTTATCTGGAGGAGTGTTTAGTATGGACACGATGTATCTTTATGTTGGAGTCAATGGCGATGAGAATACAGGAGTGCGCTGCGGCAAATGGATTGATTATGAAAACGGAGAACAAGAAGTTGAATTCACTGAACGATTTATGTTTACTGGATCAGGCTCTAACGAATGGTTTCAGAATAATACGGCAGCATCAGTAGGGGCCATTTTCTCTTCGCAGGACGATCTTGTTAAAGAATTTATTTTCGTACCAATGGAAGACGGAAGAAGGCTAGACTTAATGCCCATAATCCAGACTAAATATTGGGATTTACTGGCTTCAAATTCACATACATCTTATACCAGTTGCGTTGCCACTGATGACGTGATTAATGTACTATTCATGAAACACAATGAATATTCCTGTTGGAATGAATGGAAGGCAATCATTAACCTTTCGTTTGATAAGAATACTTTGGAAATAATCGATAGCAAGCGTTATGAGGTTAGTAGATGCGATAAAATAAGAACCGACTTTGCACCAGAGGAAACCAAACACCAAGATTCGAATGTCTACCAGATTTATCAGTATGGTTATGAAAACGGTGCTGAAATACCGGAAAAAATGGTAGGGAGTTTCTCCATTAAAAATGCTAAAGTCCAGATACTAGAAAAATGGTTTTAACCATTGATAGAGCGTTATTGCAGTTAAAATAAATAAAGTCTGGTAATTTATTGTTCAGTGCAACTTAGCTTTGAGAGTATAAGTCTCAGTCGTAATATAATTTCGACGAGAACTGAAAACTACCAATTCGGACAAGGACAATTTACCATTTCAACTAATCTCCCTTTTAATACAACAATCACAAGAAAAAGGGTATATAGCTGATTATTCAGCAGAAAATCAGATCACAATCAATAACTTAACAAATACAAAGAGAATTGACTCATTGAAACTTGTTTATCTCAAGTGCAATAAATTTAAACAGAAATAGATCATTCGATGGCACAAAAAACGTACAGAATATGGAATTTTTCAAATCCCTGAGAATCCCTTGGAAACTTCAAACCTGTACAATCTATCGTACGATTGATTTTTCGAAGCAAGATTTTAAAAAGTGCGCTGGTAAAAAGAAATCTCATCTGCGCAGGAAAGCGCAAAGGCAGAAAGAGAAAATTAAGTGGGCGAAGTTGTTTGTAGATTTTTCAGCAAAGAATATTCGACTAACAATTTTTGAATGGACGCGTCTATTTAATATAATGACTAATTATAGGGCAATTAGATCATCGAAGAGAGAACTGGCTATTTAGGCAAAGCCCAAGCGGAAAGTATTGTAGCGCTGACTGTGGTAATCAATTGATATAATTGATTTGTAAAATGACAATCACCTATAATTCAAGGAATTCAAAAAAAACTCAATTCTTGAATTGAATAAATCTTGCTACTTAATTGTTAAATGGATACTGGTCGTTTTATCCTATTGAACTGGCTCTCTAAGATTTTCTAATTGAAATTACCTAATAGTAAATCATTCAAGCCCTCATAGATTAGCTAACATTTGATAGATTAAAATTGAATTTGGCAGGGATTAATTTACACTTACACTAGCGGTAATGTTTCTGTGGTGGCAATGTAATATGATATATTCATCATTATGCAATGGACTAATTTATTGTAGGATTGAAATTAGATTCTATCTATTCAACATCGACAGAAGGAAGGTGTCGATAATTCAGAATTAAATTACTTGAAGTCAAAGGAGCTTAATTCATCATTTTTTTTTATAAAAAATATTAAATTGTGCTTTTATTCATTATTCATCATTAAATATGAAGTTCTTTAGCTTACTCTTATTTACTTTTATTTACTTTTTATCAACTGGGCAAACTGTTGACTTCGCAAAGTTCGTTGGTGGAAACAATATCCAAAAAGCATATTGTACTGCTGTTGATTCTGAGAAAAATATTATTGTAGTAGGTGAATCAAAGGGCTCAATGGATGCAGACCCATCCGTAAACGATTATTTTATTGCTGGTAGCAGTAGTGTTAGTTTTCCTGATGCATTTGTTGCAAAATATGATTCTTTAGGAAATTTTATTTGGGCGAATAGTACTGGTGGAGATTATGAAGATGTAGCTAGATCAGTTGATACAGATAGTCAAGGAAATATTATTGTTACAGGATTTTACAGAGATATTGTTGATATCGACCCAGGTATCATTGACACTTTTGTATATGGAAATTCGCAATGGCCATTCCCTTTTCTTCAGAAATTTGATCCAAATGGGAATTTGTTGTGGCATAAACATCTTGATATCGGTTCAAGCGAAATAGGAACAGATGTGATTATTGATAGTGATGATAATATTATTTGGGGAGTTCATGGAGATACTTGGTCACATACAGTTGATATTGGCGGTGTTGATTCAACCTTCATTACTGAAGGCGATCATCTTCTAATTTACAAGATGGCACCGAATGGAGATGGACTATGGGCGTACCCAATAATCAATACTGCAGTAAACTCTCGAATTTGGAGCTTGGAAATCGCACCAAACAACAGCATACTTGTAGGGGGAGAATACGCAGGAATTGATATCGACTTTGATATTGACCCTAATCAAGAAAGCCTCCATTCATCTATTGTCTCTAATAATACAGACCCTTTCTGTATGAAGATAGATCAACAAGGTAATTTCATCTGGTTTAAAGAAGTTGTGAACTATTTTACATCATTTATTTCGGACGCAGCTAACGTTTACGATATTAAATGTGACAGTCAAGGAAGTATAAATTTATTGACTTATACTTTATTGAGTGGCCTAACTCAACACATAATAAAAACTGATTCACTAGGAACATTATTATTTGATATTAAAAACCCAAACGCTTTAAGTGAATCATACGGAAATGGTTTTTCGATGGATCCTGCAGGGAACTTATATTCGCTATTCGATTTCGTGGATAGTGCAGATGTTGATCCTGGTCCAGGAATTATTATGGAATATGCATTCGGAAATTGTAATAATGAAGGGTCAGTTATTCAGAAATTTAACCCTTCTGGTGATCTTGTTTGGGCTATACCATTTCAAAAATGTAATGGCCAAATTCATGATATACACTGTGACAGTGATGGTACTTTAATGTTTTCAGGTAGATTTGGGCCTACATTAGACCTAACTCATTTCGGTGGAACGGAATTAACCAATGGCTTAGGTGATTTCCTTATCTCTAGAATAGAACAAGACTTATGTTCTGATTTTACACTTTCATTTGACAATATTCCGTCTTTGGAATGTTCTAGTTCTACATTTATTGGAATCGAAGTTAGTGGCGGTACATCGCCATACGACATTTCTTTTAATTCATTGCCGAATGACACATTAACTGAGTTCCCTGTCCAAACACCTGGTCTTTATTCAATTTCGGTTTCGGATCAAATAGGTTGTATGAGGAATAAAAACATATTAGTTCCAGGACCAACAATACCAATTGGGTTTGATTTGGATGCACATTTGGTAACATCTCAATTTAGGCCGGGCTTTGAAACCACTGTATATATAGATGCATTCTCAGATGGTTGCGACACTGTTTCGGGGAATTTAAAATTAGTTTTAGATACCAATGTTGATCTAATAAATATGACTCCTAACGCAAATTATACCAGTGGAGACACTCTAATCTGGAATTACCCTGCAATGAATTATGATAGTACTCATTTTACACCTGTAATAACTTTAAAAACTCATAGTTCAGCATTAATTGGAGATTCTGTATTCCTTAACTTATTTATTTCCCCAGTTCTTGGTGATTTTGATTCTACAAATAATTCCAAAGTTTATGGTTTCGAAATAAAGAATGGATATGATCCAAACGATAAAAAAGTCTATCCAAAGGAAAAATGTGATCTTGGATACATCAAAGAAAATCAAATACTGACTTATACAATACGCTTCCAAAACACGGGAAACTCTGAAGCAATTAATATTCTCGTGAAAGACAGTATTATTACTGAAAATTTAGATTTAAGTACGCTTCGTGTTGTATCTTCAAGTCATGACATGTATACGGAAATAATAGACAATACTAAGCTACATTTCGTTTTTGACAGTATCATGCTTCCAGATAGCACCTCTAACTTAATAGAAAGCCAAGGGTATGTCATTTTTGAAGCGAGACCGCAACAAGGCTTACAGCATAATACCACCATATTAAATACTGCTGGTATTTATTTCGACTTTAATCCAGTCATAAATACGAATACAGTTACTAATACAGTTTTTATTGGAAACTTTGATGATTTTGATTGTATCACAGCTGATTTAAACTCAATAGTTAATGAAGATTTCTTAATTTATCCAAATCCTACAAATAACAATGTCTCAATTTTATTCAATAATGAACAAATTGATTTAACAATTTATCTTCTTGATATTAAAGGCTCCGAATTAAGACGTTTTCATCTTGTGAATGGAAAGATTATTGACATTGACCTACCTGCTAATTCAGGAATCTACTTCATTAAATTCACTAGCGACGGTGAGAATTATTCAACCAAACGCATAGTTAAAATGTAAGACTACCTTCTTCACACAAAAAAAACCGTTGAAGTCAAACCTCAACGGCTTTTTCATATTAAGTAAGAGATTACTTAACAATCACTTTTTGTGTTTTAACAGTATTGTTTTCTGTGAAATTGAAGAAGTAAACTCCTGGAATCTCAATTTTTACTGAACTCACATTAGAACGCTTTTGAACAATATTCCCAGCGACATCAACTATTTCTATCGTGAAGGCCTTATTAAAATCAATGTTCACAATCCCATTTGATGGGTTAGGGAAGACGTTAAACTCAGTTTCACTCACTAATTGTGATACATCGATATAATCTACCTTTACAATCCCTTTAAAATAACAATTTCAGCCTAATGAAGTAATATCTCCTAGCTCATTTAAAACTCCTGCAGTTGTAACATGGTAGAAATATTGTCCTTGAACAAGGATGAAATCATTCGTTTCATAATTATAATAAAGTGCCCCGCTATAGTTGTCTGCACCTCGAACATCAACACCGACTGAATTATCTGGCGGTGGTTTCGTTGGCGATGTCAATGTCATGACCGGTGAATACAATGCAAGTATGCCTTTGGGTGTTGTAACTACACCGTCTGGCATTGGATATTCGTTAGAATTAAACAACTCTTCATCTTTTGGATTTAGTATGACTCAACCTATCTCATCAGGTATACCATACGGTGAAGGATGGAGTCCGAATATACATTATAGTTTGCAAAAGATTGCAAGAATTCGCAAACACCCACATTGCCCTATAATTAGACATTATAGGACAAAATGATATACCGCTTAAAAAACTAAACTTCCTTAGAATCGCGTATTTTAAAATTTACGGAGGATTGTCTTGAATAAAGAAAATTTAAAAGCGTTGACCGGCGCGTTCTATTTACTTTGCTGCCGAGAGCAAAGCAAGCGCAGAATGAGCGCAGACATAATATACATTATAGGATCTAAACACTTAGACGCTTCAATAAACAAACCATATTGTTTTGTCCTATAATTAATATTATGTTAAATAGGATTATTGTAAGAACAACTGATCCTTATATTCTATCAAAATTTTTATTTTTATCTACAATCAAATACTATGTCTAGAAAAACAAATATGCTCCTATCTGCTATATGCGTTTTTGCTATCGTTTTGAATTTCAACTTACCCTTTATTCAACAAGATTTATACACGACTCAAAGCATCTTTCATATCTTAATTGACCAACGTCCGCAACTTTTAACGTCCGGTGCAATTCTACATGGAAAATATTACCCCTCGCTATTTGGGACTTCCTTGTCATATCTAATTTTACAAATCACTATTGTTACTGTAAAACGTTCTAAAGTCATAGCCGCTTTATCTGCATTTATTGGGACATTAGGATTAATTGTCATAGTCATTACGTGTTTAAATATGCGCAATAATGGCGCTGAACGCAATTTTGTATTCCTGTCTGGCTTTTATGTATTGTTACTAATACTTACAACTAAAAACATAGTTGACTGGCTCTATTTACGCAGTTGCATTCTCCAATTTCATCATAAAAAAGACAATTTAGAGACTAAATCAACTGATAAAATTTTGCCTTCATGAAGAATTTTAAACTGTATACATGTATAGCACTTGCCATTATTTTGGTTTCTATGTTTCTGCCTTATTATTCCTACGACAAATATACAGTAGGTTTTCTCCAACCATCTACGCTGATAGAACCGAACATTCAAGAAGTGGGATTCGAATTGCCTCAATCTTATATACTACTTGCTGCCTTAGTGGTGATTGCCGCAGTAACCTTATTTAAACAAAACTTAACCACAAGTATCATTGGTTTCATTATAAGTGCCTGCACCCTACTCTACATGCCTTTATTTGCTTTTTCATTGGTCTTTACGCTTAACTTTGGAGGTGGACCAAGAAACAAAGAAATTGAAATTGGGTTCTACATTGGGGCCATTTCCATTATCGCCTATGCACTCATTCTATTGAAGAATTTAGTTTGGCAAACCAAAAACCGCAAGAAGAACAAACAAACATTCCGTAATTCGAACAAATTTAAAGCATCGGACTTGTTGGATGACTGACCTCTAACTAGCTGGTCGAGTAAGTTCTAAAGTCACTTCGTACAAGTTTCGGCCTTCCATTTTCGCTTTCAACCAGGCATAAAAAGAACTCAAAAAAATATCCTCTTGTTGTATTGGCTTCCATTCGATTGCCTTTTCCACTTGCTCCTTGAATTTTTTCGACTGTACGATATCCGGTTGTTGATCGTATTGCTTAATCAATTTTAAGAAAGGTAAAACGTTATTTGCTTTTGATGTCTTAAATAACTTGGCATATTTGCGCACTAAACTATTCATTCTAGAATCGACTAAATCCGTATTCTGTAGCTCAATATGTATGAGAATTTCAATGTATTTCTTATTCAGCACCCATTCTTGTCCAATATGTCGTTCATACCACAAGTCCGAATGGCGAAAACGGCTAACGATAAAATGAGCTTCTTTAATTTCTCCCTGCTGAAACATAATCATCACCTTTGTTAATAAAGGATTAAGTAATTCCTCTTTACTGTAATCGTGCGAATCAATAACTGCATTTACAGTCTCTAAAGCCGATTTATAATCACCTGTAAAATTCTCATTGAGTGCTTTGAGAGTGGCGTATTTAACCAATTTATCCCTCTTAAATTTCCCTTTAAATCGATTCATTTGCTCCAACATCGAATCCAAGAACTCCATACTCTTTGCAAACTCTTTCTTGCGGAAGAATATATTTGCCACTAAATATAAAACGTCTATATGGTAAATTAAGTACTTCTCTGAATCACCTTCTCCCCCTTTTAACAATTCAATTTGATCTACAAAATATAGGTTTGCTTTAAAATAATCCTTGTTGTATGCTCCAGTAATATCGGCAATTTGAGCCAATTGATAAAGGGTCTGAAAGTTATAAGCCATACGTTCATCAATACCAAAACGACTAAAATTCTCCTTTAACAATAAATCCATATTCACAGAATCGCCTTTGTATTCAGCATCGTTAAAAGCTTTCTTAACCACAGCATAAACCATATTCAAGCGTTCTTGTGCAACAAACTCGGCCCGGTTCGATTCAAATTTCTTAAAAACTAACTCTTGATCTGGTGAACTTTCATGATACGAATACTGAATCATAGTATGATAAATCTCATTTAACAAGGTATAATGATTGAGATAAATGGCTGCTTTCTCTGCTTTTAAAATGATTCTGAAACCCAACTTGAATTTACCAAACGTAAATAGCTTACGCGCAACAAGTATTTGTTTAATCACACCTATTTCCGCTGTCGCTTCATTCGTTAATATTTTTGTTGCAGTAAAATCTAATAAGCGATCAGATACTCTTTTGGACAAAACATTATATGCGTTAAAACCTAAAGAATCCTTCATCAACTGTTCTTTCCCAGTATTTGCAGCTCGAAACAAATCCACATTACGCACATCATGGCGTTTGTTACGACCGGATAAGTACTTCACAAACTCATTGCGTTCTGAATCATTTAATAAGGACACTAATGTATTTAAGTTATTCATATATCGTAATAAATATACTACTAATTTAATTGATAAATAAGCATTTATAATTCATTTACATTTGTAAATAATGTAATAAATAGTAAATAATTGAATTTCAGGACAAGTCAAATTCCATCACTTTTGAATTGTACTTAAAAACAACAATTATGAATTACGAAAGCACAACAACAGTGAACGACAACAAGAACAAACGTCAAGATCAGTCAACAAAAAAAAATCCACAAAACGCAATGAAACCGACAACAGCATTTATTGGCGCTGCATGGGCCTCCTTGGGAATTGGACTTATCTCCTATTGTATTGGATTGTGGAATGCGGATATGTTATTGAATGAGAAAGGATACTATTTCACAGTCATTCTATTCGGTCTCTTCTCTGCTATTTCTGTACAGAAATGCGTAAGAGATAAATCAGAGGGAATTGAAGTAACAGATATTTACTATGGCATAAGTTGGTTTACAACTATAACTTCAATCATCTTATTAGTAATCGGATTGCGCAATGCCGATTTACAATTAAGCGAAAAAGGATTTTACGGAATGTCATTTACCCTGGCACTCTTTTCTGCTATTGCTGTTCAGAAGAACACGAGAGACACCAAATTGGCAAACAAAGAAAATTAAGGCGATTTTAGTCTAGTTAACCTTTGAAAAGAGCCGGATTTGTTTTCGGCTCTTTTACTTTTATCAAAGTCCTATTATTCATCATTTTATAATTGAACTGCACAAAATAGTCCTTATAATTTTTACCTAAAATATTTAGTACATTCGTTACTCTAGAACTAAATCAACATCAATGAAAATTTGTATCGTTTTAACAATAATAATTTTGAGCAATTATGTTTTTGCTCAAGACACTATAGATAGCACGAAACAAAATTCTAAATTCATGAGTAAGTTTGATGGATTTAATAAAAAAGCAGAAAAATTCTTCAAATATGCTCCTGCTCCTATGTTTAGCTACTCAAGTGACGCAGGATTCACGACAGGTATTGCCAAGTTCAATGTATTCAACTTTTCAAAGAAAGATTCTATTTCTCGTCCTTCAAACTTTTCATTACTCGCTTCAGTATCCACAGCAAAAAGATATAATGTATCCATACACACCGACTTATTCTTCAATAGAGATAACTATTTAATATCAAGTGAATTTAATTTCAGAAGTTTAGTTGAATATATTTATGGAATAGGCAATGATATAAACCTTTCTGACGCGCAATTAACGCACATAAATCGGTTTAAATGGCATTCTAATTTTTACCGAAAGTTAATTGATAATTTATACTTGGGATTAACCGTTGATTTAGCATACTACTTTAATATTCGCACAGAAGAACCGGGTATTTTAGAAGAAATTGATGCGTTAGGCCTAAATGAAAACAGTGCAGAACTAGGACTCGGAATAGGATTGACTTATGACAGCAGAGACAACCGTTACTATCCGAATAAAGGATGGTTAATCAATGCTTACTATCTAAATTATGCAAATGAACTCGGTAGTAAATATCAATATCAAGAATACGAATTAGACCTTAGACGATATTTCAATCCTTGGCTTAAACATGTTATTGCCCTGCAGGCAAGGACAAACAGGGTTTTTGGTGAGGTGCCTTTTTATAGTTTAATTGAGCTAGGTGGTGATCAAGAAATGCGTGGCTATTATCAAGGTGCTTTCCGAGACAATGTCGGTATTGATGGACAAATCGAATATCGAATGCCTATTTGGAATATATTTGGCTTGGCAGCATGGGTTGGAGCAGGTAGAGTCTCTCGTAATTATTCTTCTTTGGATCTTAGCGGTTTAAAACTTACAACAGGACTGGGCTTAAGGGTTAAAATTGATTCAAAACACAACACAAATCTAAGACTAGATTTTGGCATTGGTGAACAAGGTTTCCACGGGTTTTACGTGAATTTCTCGGAAGCTTTCTAAGCATCATCAATAAAACAGCTCATTATGACTAAGGCTTTGAATACATTTCTCGTAGCTTAAATCCATTAATTCACGCGTTATATCATTATCTGATGGAGCCATTTGATTATTATTTATCAAAACCCAATCCGAAGATGTTAATGCCCTTTGATCTCCGGTATATCTCCCCCATGATTTTGTCCAATTATACTCACTAGGAAACTGCTCACTATACAGCAGCCTATTCGATGGTTCACTAATTATTTCACAAAATAAATTGGCTTCTGCAAAAAGGGTTCTTTCATAAACGAACATAATTGCTTTATACGTTTCATAAATAGGCTTTGGCGGCTCACTTCTTGTCTCTCCCACTTTCACCTTCTTAACTCGATCAAAAACATCATTATGCTCCGCCGGAGGTGACAAATAAAGTCGATCAATCACAACATTTAATGTATAATCAATCTTGACATCAGAAATTTCGGAAGATTTAAGGTCATAAAACTTGGTGAAAACATACGAGCGAGCATTAAGATCTGACACGATTTTACGCTGAATATAATCATCTTGAAATCCATAATGCCCCCAATCATAATTGTTATAATTGACTGAATTTACAACAACATGTAGCGTACCCATTTTTTTTGCCTCTACAATTTTTGCATCCACATCTTTATAAGAACGAATCATATTACTAGATTCTATATAATAGCTGTAAGCCTTTTGGGCATGTTCTCGTGTTCCATAAGAAAGGCTCAACTCACCCAGTTCGTAGTACTCCAAAGCTCCCTTCTCTCTTACTTTTGTAATTCTAGAGGAATAGTCTTTAGCATCGAGAATTACAGCTGAAGCCGCTGGTGAAGCGTTAATTTTATCGTGCATTTCTTGCAGGATTAATAAATCGTTCAGAACTACTTTCCATCGATCACCCTTTCCTTCGTTTTTGATTGCTTGCTTAATCTGTAACTTCTTTAAATCCCTGGCACTGCTATAACTTTCCAATAATTTATCTTGATACGATTTCTTAGTCGGATTGTGATCAACCTTCCTTATGTAATGAAATACATCATGATCTTCATGGTTCATGTAAGCCGAATACGAAGAACATGAACTCAATAAAACGAACCCAAGATAAATCAATATAACGGAGTTTAGGAACCTGACTTGCTTCAACATATCATTCTTGTTCTATATGAATTAATTTAAAGTATATTTTGGTTAAAATCAAATTGAAAATTATAGTCTACATAAACACAATCAGATTTACCTCAAACTTAAATAATAAATATAGCTTGCGTAGGACTTCTTGGATTAAATTCAACATTTAATCTAAATTGAGTTTTATTGGAGCAACTCAATGAAGCAATGAGCATAGATTTGTTAGATCAATTCGCTTTAAACTTACCAACAAAACTTAAGTTGTTCGTCTTTTTCTAAATATCCATAATCGATTCAATTCCCCTTTATTCTCTTCAACAACTCATCAAACATCTGACTAACGTTTGACACATCAGGTCTACCACGTTCCACTTCAACTTTCCCATCTGAATTGACCGTTAAATCGTATTTCCACATAAATTTAGAATCATCCTGATCCATTCCAACTTGACCAAAGCGCATATCGTAAAAAATTAACTTATCACTTTCTTTCTCAATGAAATACCAACCGGATGACATTTTAATCAATTGTTGAACTACATTCTGATCTTTATAAGGATCTAGCAAATGATGATTCTTAGGGAATTCATGAGAAAACTCAATATCCTTTGAATCAAATAAAGAATAATATGCTACACGGTAACCAGTCTTTGTCTCAACTTGCGCATTCCAAAGAACAGAATTTAAAGGTGTTGGCTTTAGGTCCATTTCAACATACTCAATATGGTTGGCATCAAGACTTTCCTGAAACTCACCAAATGATATCCATTTAAAAATCAATGTTAAGAGCATATAACTTGTACTCACAATTAGTCCTGCATTGTTAAATATGCGTCTCCTAGGATTTGTTCTCTTATGAAACATCGCAATTATTAGCAGTATCAAGAAAGGCAATGTATACAATGGATCAATCACAAAAATATTCTTATACGCCAATCGATATTCAAATGGCCAAAAGAACTGAGTTCCCCATGTCGTATGCGCATCAAGTAAAGGATGAGTTACGATTGCCCAGAAAAATAACCAACACCAATTTTTCAGGGTAGCCTCTTTTCGCTTTTTATGAATCCTGGACGCAATCCACCCCAGTATTGGAGCCATGAGAACTGCAAACACAATGGAATGAGAAAAACCACGATGCATTTCTGTTGAGGTTATATCATCTACAAAATACCTCAAGAACACATCTAAATCAGGAATCGTTCCCGCTATAGCCCCCCAAAGCATTGCTCTATTACCTACTTTCTTTCCCAATACAGCCTCTCCAACAGCCGCCCCTAAAACTATCTGTGTTAATGAATCCATTTATTTAATAAATCTTTTTATTTGCTTTAATCAATTCAAATCCAATTTATAAAAAACGCTACAATTAGAATATTAATTGATACACCGTTCCCTAGTGCCCCAGCTTTGCACCAAAATTAAACCTACTGTTGATATAAACAACCCTAAATAACTGTAAAACAATAATATTAACACAAAAAAAATGATTGTTCACAGATGAAGTTCTAGCTATATTTTTTTTATCATTCATTACCACCTTTACTGATCGTATTTGCGCCATAAACAACAAGTAAATACTTATAGTCCGAGTTGTGATATCGAAATACATGAGATTAGGAACCAGAAAGGAATCCACAACCGTCCGCTTACCACTAATTTCGGAATTGATTATTCGAGCCCCCCTTGTTTACACTTCTATTAAGCGTAAAATTAGCGATAAAGCCTCTTAACAAATGTTAAACACTACGTTCTTTTAGACAACCTAACCTTATAATCGCTTGCCATCATTGTAAACGCTAAAACTTCTCGTATGTCACTGTGATCAGTGACCATTTCAATATTGAAATTTTTAAATAACATCGAGATAACCATTTTAATCTCGAGCATTGCTAAATTTCTACCAGGACAAAACCTTGCTCCACCTCCAAATGGAGAAGAAGCATCAGTATTATGAATCGGGCAGCGACTTTCTTTCAACCAACGTTTAGGGTTGAATGATTCTGCCTCTGTGAAATTCTCTTCTTTCATCGCTCCGGCTCTGGTTTGAATAATCACCTTCTGACCTTCAACAAATTTAAACTCTTCAATTACAACATCTCTTGTTGCCTGAAACAACATGCCAGGCGCAACAGGTTTGAATCGCATAGATTCCATTGCTGTTGCATCAGTATACCTCAGTTTACCCTGTAAATCATACGCTGTCATCCATGAGTGCGCGCCAAGTATCTCGTCTGCTTCTGTTCTTAAGCCTTCTTGAGCGTCTGAATGCTGTGTCAACAAGAATATCATCCAAGAAAGCGTATGTGCCGTTGTATCTTCTCCAGCTAACAATAAGGTCAATAAATTTCCCCTTACCTCTTTTGTTCCAAAATCTCCCTCTTCCTCTGCTGCATTTAAAATTGCTTCTAAAACATTGGAAGGATTTGCTTTTAACGCCGGATTTGCTTTAATTTTATCTTTTCCACTTTGAATAAAGACGTCAATCAACTTATTCATTTCAGCAACAGCCGCATCAAAATCTTTGTCGTCTCGCGTTTTGAAATACTTATACAGAAGAATTGGTTGATTGATGCGCTTAAAAATCATAGGAAACACCTTATCCATATGATCTTGAATTGCACCTCCTGTTTGCTCCAATGTGTTCATATCAATGCCAAAAGCCAAAGAAGCCGTTACATCAACAGTAAATCGCAGTAAATCTCGTTGAATATCAAAAGGCTCACCTGTTTCAGCATCCTTCGACCATTTATTATACAAGCGCTCAATAACCTTCAGCATAGCAGGGTAAAACTGTTTTTGATGCTTTACATCCAAACCTTTAGCTAAAATTTTGCGGTGTAATTCCCATTCCTCACCTTCGGCATTAAACAAACCATGAACACCTCCATCTCTCAGAATACTGTCCATTTTTTTCGCCCTAATAAATCCATCCGGACGATCCCTATATATATGCTGAATAATACTAGGTCTAGTAACTACAGTTTGACTCGTAAAACCTAAATTTAAACGAAAAACATCCCCAAACTCATCAGACCAATCCTCGAATTGACGATGAATATTTGGAACGTCTAACCGCGGAATATTCCCAACAAATGGGTATCCCTTTGGTCCTTTTAAGTCTTTAAGTGTCTTTAGTTTCAAATTAATACGGCCAGTGGCTATAACCACCTTTTAAATCATAAACTTCCATAAACCCTAACCCTCTCATCATGCGAGCTGCTTTGGCGCTGCGTCCTCCCGCTTTGCAGTATACCAAAACGGGCTTAGACTTATCCAAAGTAGCAATTTGCGATTGAAAATCACTCCCGAAGTAATCAATATTTTTAGCTCCTTCAATCATTCCATCTTTGCATTCATCTGCAGTGCGCACATCAATAATTTGAACATCTTGCTTTGTCAATAGTTGTTTATACTCATCAGCACCTACTAATTCGTTAACTACTCCAGCTTGCTCGGCTTGTTCGTTTGGTGATTTAATTTGCGCTTCCGAACATGAACTGAACGCCATAGCGACAATAAATATTCCTGTGATTCTCTTCATAGTTGAGATTGTTAATTTTACGCAATTTAACCATTATTTAGTTAAGCTTTGTGACCATTGTTGAAGAGATAAACGTACTTTTGCACTGCATTAACAGCAAAACGCATTTATGTTATCAAAAGAAGAAAAGAAAAATCTGAATATTCAATTCTGGGAAGGGTTTAGAAAGAGCATTAAAGACGTAAGATCTGTAAACGGGAGACAAATGAACTGGATTAATTACCCTACGGATTTGAAAGACGCTTATGTACGCATGGAAGTTGACCCGAAAGGAGTTCGCTTATGCTATGATATCCAACCAAAAGATGACGGGATTCGTTCTATTCTTTGGGAACAAATGACTGAAATGAAATCTTTAATGCAATCAGAAATGGGAATTGAAGCTGTATGGGATGAGGAAAGTCACTACTGGAATGGTCGTTTAATTTCTCGTATTAAATGGGAAAATAATGACCTAAATTATTACAACGAAGAAGACGTACCTGAGATATACGCATTCTTACAAGACAAGCTTACTCGTTTTGATAAGTTCTACCAAGAATACAAAGAAATTTTAATCAACTTAGCGAGTTAAATCGAATTAATTATTTTTGAACTATGATGAAAAAGGCCCTATTATCGCTTGCTCTATTTTGTGGATATAACACTACTGCTCAAATTGAGATTTATTCAGAAGATTTTCAATCTATGATGCCCGTTGATTATACCATTGTAGATAATGACGGACTCACTCCAAACGCAGCAGTATCTGAGTATACAGAAGCATGGATAGCAATTCCGGATTTTTTCGACGCGGGAAACTCAAATGTAGTCGCAGCCTCAACGTCATTTTTCGAACCTATAGGTCAAGCCGATCGTTGGATGATAACGCCAGGTATTACCTTAGGAGCATATGGGAACATAGCCTCTTGGAAAGGTCAATCTCACGATCCATCGTTTCCTGATGGATATTATGTTTTGGTTTCTGGAACAGATACTCAACTTTCGAGCTTTACAGACACTTTAGCTTTTATTCAATCAGAAATCGCAGATTCATTGCATTATAATGAAGCGAACTTAAGTGAACTTGGTTTTGATAATCAAACAGTTCATTTGGCTTTTGTAAATAGAACTAACGATGGTTTCAAACTATACATTGATGATATTAAAGTCGTAGCAGAAGATCCGGTAGGACTCGATGACAATTCAATTGTGAACATTAAAGTCTTCCCAAATCCATCAACATCGACAATTAACATCACTGGAGTTACTTCAATCGAAAAGATTCAAATTTTAGATCTAACAGGAAAGGTTTTAATCGAAGACAATTCTTCAAGTTTGAATATAGAGTCTTTAGAACCAGGAAAGTACTTTATTGTAATTAATGCAGACAACCAATTGATTCAATCAAGTATTGTTAAGCTATAATCAAAGCTCAGGAAAGGGCTTCAACTTTAAAGAGAATTGTAGCTGTGAACCTTCTTGAGGAATAAAAAGGACGCTATCCTCTGTGATATAGTTTAAATCAAAAATCCATTCAGACTTATCCATGAACTCAATTGACATTGTTTTTTCCTCGGAATCTAAATAGTAACTACCCTTCTTAGGTGTTGATTTATAAATATCAGCTAGTGGCACAATATCAACAACCCTTGATTCGTGAAAAATAATTAAATCCTTTTGCAAATCAATAGTTGGAGCTACATTGTCACCATCCTGCAGCACTTGATCTACCATCCACACCTTACTATTATTATCATTAAATAGTGAATTATAATCTACAGAATTTAGATTAATACTCTCAACACAAGCCGTTAAAAGACCCATTACAGCTATCAGCGTAATCAATTTCATCAAAATAACATTGCATTTGCCATTAAGGTTTGATAAACCTCTTTCGATATTTCAGCTTTAACAGATTCTTTAACCGAACCTTTGCCTCCAGCGCCATCAATGGCCTCAACAGATTCAAATTTATACCTCCCGTCTTTCCATAAGAACAAACAATTCATAAATGCTCCTTCATCCGGAATGTAAAACCTAACAATTAAATCTTTAACACCAGATTCACTTTCCCGTGTTGCAATCAAATTTCCTCTAAAACCATTCACCTTAACCAATGATCCATTTTCACGCTCGAAAACAATTAAGTGACGCATTGGCAATGGAACTTCTTGTCCTTTCATAACAGTTAGCGCTTTAATTTGAAGCATAAAAGCATCACCCCGTTGTTTTTTATTATTGTATTCGTGAAGTTTGTAGTATTTCGGACTACATGTGGCACATTTCGAGGCCTCAAGTTCAACCGTATCACATACATCTAACTCCTTTAGAAGATCATAATCTAACGCATTCTCAAAATCAACTTGATCAAAAAGCGTTTCAATGTGCGAAATACTCCCCACCTCAATCTTATCCGCTAAAGGCTCTCCGTTTAAATCTACCTCAATGTCACTAGCATTATTGGCTACATCTCCCTCGGGTAAGTCTTCGCATGAAGCAAACATTAAAACAGCAGTTAAAATCCCAATTATTCTTTTCATAAAACGGTATTTAAAATCAATTGTCAAATTAATAATTAAAGAATTGCCAAAAGTTACGGAAATACCATTAATGCTTTTTGCACTGCTTTTTCAAAATAAACTCTATCTATACCAGTTTCAATTTTATTGGTATCAAACCAATCCAACATCAATTCCGTCGGCATATTCCCGGTCAAATCATCTTTAGCCATTGGGCAGCCTCCAAAACCTTTTATAGCTCCATCAAACCTTCTGCAGCCAGCATTATATGCTGATTCGACCAAACCTTGAGCATTTTGAGGTAAAGAATGTAAATGAGCTCCAAACTCAACACCAGGTAAACTAGATAATAACGTATCAAACAAACTAGTTACTGTTTCATTATCAGCACAACCGATGGTATCAGATAAAGCCTGTATTTTCACATCTAACTTAGTGTAAAGCTTTTCAGACCAACTAGTAACAATATCTGGGTGCCAAGCTTCATCGTAAGGATTACCAAAGCCCATTGATAAGTATAATACAAGTTCTTTGTTATTCTTTTTTGCAATCTCTTGAATCGCCTCAACTCTAGAAAATGACTCTTCAATCGTTGCATTCGTATTTCTTAATTGAAATTGTTCAGAAACAGAAAATGGATAACCTAAATAATCGATACGTTCATATTTAGAAGCGTCATTTGCTCCTCTTTCGTTTGCCACAATAGCTAACAACTTACTATCTGAATCATTCAAACCTTCAAGCACAGCTGCCGAATCCTTCATTTGAGGAATAGCTTTAGGAGAAACAAAGCTCCCGAAGTCTATTGTATCAAAACCTGATGCTAAAATATTGTTGATGTAATCAATTTTAACCTGAGTAGGTACAAAATCTTTTAATCCTTGCATAGCATCTCTAGGACACTCTATTAGCTTCAATTTTTCCATCCCTAAATTTAATCAAATCTATTTACTCTTTGCTAAAATAGCCTTGTTGATTCTTTTAATTAACCCTGGGCCTTCATAAATGAATCCGGTGTAAATCTGAACTAAATCAGCACCTGCCTCTATTTTTTCCAAGGCATCCTTCTCTGAGTGAATTCCACCTACACCAATAATTGGAAAAGCTTTATTTGAATGACTAGATAAGTACTTAATAACTCTTGTAGATTTTGCTGTAACCGGTTTTCCACTTAAGCCACCATTTCCAATTTCCTCCAATCGACTTTCGCTTGTTTTGAGTTCAGATCTATTCACAGAAGTATTCGCCGCAATCACACCATCAATTGTAGTTTGAGCAACCAAATCAATAATTTCATCTAGTTGCTGATTATTTAAGTCAGGTGCAATTTTTAATAAAACAGGTCTTTGAATCTCCTTAGAAGCGTTCACTCTTTGAACCTCAGAAATCAACTCTCTCAAATAGTCCACATCTTCCAACTTTGCATGGCTACTGACATTCGGACAACTTACATTTAACACAAAATAATCAACGTAAGGATGAAGTTCAGCGAAACACTCGAGGTAATCAGATGTGTATCCGTCCGGAGAAGTATTCGTATTTTTACCAATATTACCTCCGATAATTACCTTTCTTTTATTTTTTTTTAGAGCTTCAACAGCTTCAGCTAAACCAGCATTGTTAAACCCCATTCGATTAATCAAGCCTGAATCCTCTTTAATTCTAAAAAGTCTTGGCTTGGGATTTCCATCTTGTCCTTTAGGCGTTACCGTGCCAATTTCAATAAAGCCAAATCCACAATAAGCCAAATCATTAAACATAGTTGCATTCTTATCGAAACCTGCGGCCAAACCAACCGGATTCGAAAACTTCAACCCGAACAATTCTC
The DNA here is from genome assembly GCA_022447585.1 of Crocinitomicaceae bacterium. Lineage (GTDB taxonomy): Bacteria > Bacteroidota > Bacteroidia > Flavobacteriales_D > Crocinitomicaceae > UBA4466. The sequence goes on from JAKVAR010000009.1 coordinate 406,352, forward strand.
TTTCCAGAGTTTCATCTTGAATACAATATCGCTTAGACCAAATCCATTTCATTCCTGGAATAGATAAAGTAATTCGAATCAATTTCGCGGTAAAGTAATGTATTTTTTCAGGATCAAACTGAAATAGGAAAAAACGGATAATTTTATACATCTAAAACATTTTACACAAAGGTACAAACGACAACGAGGTGACCAAAGCCACCTCGTTAATTATTTTCATAAAAATGAATGTAGAATTAGAACTTGTAACGTCCTTTCCATTTGTTCATTTTTCTTGCTTTTGCATAATCTTTATAAGTAATATTTCTTGCGAACACGATGTTCAAATAGAAATAAGCATCCTTTTGTTTATCCCCCCTTTGTTGTCCAGTACCAAACCAAGTTGTGTTTTCAACAGAAGGATTGGAAAGATAAGCTGCATCCTCACCTACTTGAGCTGCCAACAAATCTCGATCATAATATTCAGTACTAACGTCATCAATATAATCAGAAAACGTTTTAACATAAGATGCTTCCACTCCCATTCTCCACATACGTCCTAGACCCCAACGGAAACCGACACCAGCAGGAACTGTTACAGTAAAAGGCAATGTTTTATCAGGTCCACCTTCTAATCCTTGACCTTCAGTACTTAGAGGTCTTAAAGCAGTCCAAGTGCCGTTATACAGAGCTTTAGGATTAAAATAATTAACACCTACTCCACCAAAAACATAAAACTGCTCGTTGTGATTCTTTGCTTTAGTTCGGTGCCCTGATAAGCTATAACGAGAACCGAACTTTTCATTAGCCCAGATAATAATCTCCAAACGTTGATGCAATTCAATTACTAAAGATCTAAAATGTAAATTTCTTGACTTTCGAATTATCTCATTCGTATTAGCATCATTTCCTCTTAACAAACCAACATTCAATGAAGTTGTTGTAGCAAAATACGGGTGGAATCTAAAACGATAACCAATCATACCTCCAATGCCTGTAGAAGGCAAATCTAAATCAGCCAATGAATAATCTTTACCAACTTGATCTTTTCCTCCCAAATCTCCAAGGAACTGCGTGGCACCTATACCAAACATCACTTCCTTTTTATTAAGAGACCAGTTTCTTTGCGTGTTAAAATTCGTATGCTGAGCATAAGAAAAGGTAACTGTCAATAGTAGTAATAGAGTAACTATGTGTTTCATACTTATATATATAAACGGAAAAAACCTAATTTACTATACAAACCTATGAAATGTTTTCGATTAAACCCAAAATAGCTTCGACTATTTATTAAATATCATTTGTTAATGAGTGAAAACTACAATTCATTTAAAATCTGCATGATTTTTATTTCTGTACAACTAGATTTAATGATGATAAGCTCATATGATTCAATTCCTCATCTTCAGCCTTAATATCAGTGATATAAATCATCTCTCCGATATTATAACTCTTTATTTTTTCACCGATTACCAAAGGAATCTTATTTCCGTTAACTGAAGAGCTTGCAATATCATTTCCATCAAAATAATTGATCGTAAAAGAAGTTATTGTCAATGTTGGATTTGATGTAATCCCCCCTCCATCTAACAACTGTTTTAAGGTAATGTCACCATTAAAAACACCTTCTATATTTGGGAAATTTCCGGTATAGACATACTTCTCTTCATCCTCTACCTCAATATTTTCTTCATTGACAATGTCTATTATTTCTTCTTGAGGGAGAATTTTAAATTCAGATTTTGTGTTTTTTTGAGGTTCTTGAACCTCAGAGAGGTCGTCAGCAGCTTCTTTTAAAGTAGTAATTTCTTCAGATAAAATTGTTTTAATATTGTTTTTTTGATCTTCCTTTTTAACATGTGCGATTAACGCTTTATATTCAGGGTTTTCCTGACTATTTTTCATAGATATACTTACAGTAGGATCTACCCCAGCGATGGATACAACAACCGCCAGAACAGAAATTCCAACGGGGCCATAAAACCAAGCTGATTTCCATACTGGAGGTTTTAATTGATTCACTTCATTCAAGACTTGACCAAAATTCTGTCTTGATTCAATGTAGTCAGAACTTAAGTACTCCCGATCTACAATGGTTTTAAATTTCTTCATTATTTATTTTATTTCATAAATAGTTTCTTCAATCGCTCTAGCGCTCTAAAGGCTTTTACCTTTGCATTATTCTCGGTGATCTCCAATATTTCACCTATTTCTCTGTAAGATCTTCTTTCAAAATACCTTAATTCTATCAACTGTAAATCATTTTCCTTTAATAAAGTTAAACAGGTTAGCAGTTTCTTTTTATTCTCTGAAGAATCTTCTTCCTCAAAATCTTCAATCATTTCAAAAAGATGCATGCTCTCAACATTTACTGTCTTTCTTGCTTTTCTGTCACGAAATGCCTGGTACAATTCACTTTTAGCAATACGGTAAAGCCAAGACGAAAATGGCACGCCTCTATATTCGTATTTGTGCAAGTTATTCATTGCCTTAATGAATACTTGCGAAGTTACATCGAATGCTAACTCCTGATCATCCATCCGCTGATAGACGTAACGAAATATCTGTTCATGATATTTCTTGTACAGTGGTCCGAAGCTTCTCGGATCCTGTTTTGCACTCGTGATCCAATCCAACTCTTGCTGGAGCTTATCACTAGTCTGGTGGTAAACTGGGTTCACTGTCATTGTTTTAGGTTTTATTGTTCTAGCTGGTAGTGCAAAGCTTGCAGACTTTACACAAGTATAACAGGTTTCTATTCTATTCGTTACACTTCTAAACGATAAATCTTATTATTTATTATGTACGCCTAACTTTAATTACTCCACCCCCATTATTTGAATCTCCTTCTTTGCTAAAAATCAAAGATCATTCGTAGTAAATAAATTTGATTGTCTTTGTCAAAAAAAGTCTTAAACAACAGACATTACTCCCCAGTAAAAAGAACTGATAATAATAGAAAGAAAACAAGACACGCTAAATGAAACAGCTAACGATATTCCGTCATATAACTTGTATCAGTTAGACTCACTAAAAAGTTCAATAAATCAATTTCTTGTTGCTCTGTTATATCAAAAGGAACAATTCGATTATCCTTATTAATATGCTGGTTACCCCCTACTTGGTAATGTTTTATTACTTGTTTCAATGATTTAAAGGAACCATCATGCATATAAGGAGCTGTAATTTCAATGTTTCTTAAAGATGGCACTTTAAACTTACCAATATCAGTTGAATCATGATGAATTCTAAACCTACCTTCATCTGCAGAATAATCTGCGTATAAACCGTTGTTAATTGCCTGATAAGTTGTAAAATGAGGTGCAGGATGACATTGTGTACAATACAATTTCTCTGAGAATAACTTCCATCCTCGCTTTTGTGATTCATTTATTGCCGTTTCATTACCTTCATAAAAATATTGATCAAAAGGAGAATTCATTGAAATTAGAGTTCTTTCAAATGCCGAAATAGCTCGCGTCAAAACATAAGCATCAAATTCACGATTAAAAATTTCCTTTGCCGCAGATTGATACTCATCTATTAATCTTAATTTTTCAATCAAGTCTACCATATTCATATCCATTTCCACATGCTCTTGAATCGGAACAATTACCTGTTGTTCCAAATTAGGCAAATGGGCATCAAACATTACTGTTGGAAGAAACCCAGCATTCAGCAATGACGGTGAGTTTCTTTCTGTTTTCCTACCCTCAACTCCTTCGGAGACAATTTTACCATCTGTAAATGCTAACTCAGGAAGGTGACAAGAAGCACAAGAAACTTCATTATTTACGGATAAGCGATTGTCGAAAAACAACTTTTTACCTAGCGAAACCTTTTTCGGTGAAATTTGATTATCATCAGGAGATATTACTTCAACCTTTCCAAATCCAGTATTACTTGTTTGTTTACATTGAAATAAAAAAAGGGAAATCATTAAGATTCCCCCTATATAAATGTTGTTCTTCATTTTTATTTAGTGAACCATTTTGATCGAATTCAAAACATTACCATTCACGTCATATGTATTGAAAATAAATGCTCCTTTGTTCATATTTTCAACAATAATTGTTTCGTGAATTGAATCCGTATTCGAACTCAAAATAACCTTACCCGACACATCAATCATTTTGTAAGAATCAATGCGCGTCATATCTTTCCACGTAATAGAAATTGAATTTGACTTATTAACGAAATAAAGATTTCCAACATTCCCAACTTCATTCATAGAAGCATTTGCTGGGGATGTAAAAACGGCTCTATTATCCACATTATCCATTGTTTGAGAATTAACTCCTGTCTCACCATGAACAACACCAACAGTAGCTGGATTGATTCCATACAGCCATTCATCTAGGTGACAATGAACAACGATGTCTGTTTGTCCATTACCATAAGTAGCTACAGTAGGAAGTTGAACGTTTTTAAAATTAATATCTCCTAAATTGTGCAATTGAAAAATTGTTTCAGGTATTCCGTCACCAGAAAAGTCACCCATTCCATCTACTAGTAAAAGTTTATAACCGGCTGTCCAACCCCAATGCATTGAAGGCGTTTGAAAGCTTAAAAAATGGTCTATTGGGTACAATGAAATGTCCGTATGGTTCAAATTTTGAGGAACTCCAACGCTAAAATTAACTTGTTCAATATTAGGTAGATCAACCTGATTTAGTAAAAAAGTATGAGCATCCGCTTTAACCAAAAGAACTGTATCAGATAAATCTAAGATCTGACCTCCATCATAAACAACTTGGAGATTTGAAATGTAATAATTGAAATCATCCACAACGAAATCTACCCCATTCAAATCTTGTACCGTTGAACCAAGGACGAAATCACTCCCACCACATTTAGGTACAAACGAAATATACAAATTATCCTGAGCGAACGTAATCAAACCTAGACCTAAAATTATTATTGATAACAAATACTTCATAATAGTTACTTTTCTTTCCTTACAATGTACAAAATTTCACTTTCCATTAATCTATATCTTTCTCTCAATTCTTTGCTATAATTGGATTCCTTATCAAATGTTTCAACTTCAAAACCAACCTTCCTTAACCAATCTGGATAATCCATTCCAAACAAGCGTACGTGATCTTTTTGCCTAAAGTGTTTCTCTCTTTCCTCTGGAGACGTAATTGTCGGATCTTCATATGTAATAGAACGATTCGTATCTTGAGGAACTTGCATAATCCCCCAACCGCCAGGCCTCATAACGCGATAAAGCTCGCTCATACATTGTATGGCATCCTCAACATGTTCCATAACATGATTACAAAAAATCACATCAAATTTATTGTCTTCTAACGGAATAGCATGCAAGTCAAAGTGCATATCGGCGATCGGAGAAACTAAATCACCCGTTAAGTAATTCAAATTTTTTTGTTTTTTAAAGCCTGAGTGAAAGCATTGCTCCGGTGCTATGTGTAAAACATCTAGGTGTTTTGCGGTAAAAAAGTTTGAATGATCTTTAAGATACAACCACATCAAACGATGTCTCTCCAGAGTTAAATCATATGGGCACAATACATTATCCCTATGAACCACATCAGCCCCATAAGAAAGAAACTTGGAAAAACTTCTACCACAACAAGGACACTCAACATTGTCACCTTTATACAAAAGAGGCGCAATTAGTTTAAAAGGATAACTTAACCTAATTAACAATGGACGAGGTAATTTATTTAATAAGAACTTATATAGTTTTTTCATATTCAATATTTCGAGCCTAAAGTTAATCAAAAGTCCGTTTTAGCCTTGTTTTCGGGAATTAAATGGTTGTTAATTATAGAATTTACTGAACAATAAATAAGAAGATGCATAGAAGAGGTAAACTGAAGATTGTTTAATTTAGCATTTAGTGAAAAAAAATACGATAATTTTCTTCTTTTCAATTCTTCTTGGGACACTTTCCCTTTCTCAAGAAAATGATACGCTACCCTACGAATTCTTTAAAGAACGTATCGTACTATTGGCCGATGTTGGATTTAACTCGGCTCCATTTAGTATTAAGGATAATTATAAGTTAGGAGTTAAAAAGATTAGGTACAAAAACAACATAAAACCTGCTGTAGGATTAGGTTTTGCGTACAAATGGTTTGGCTTAAGGATTGGTTTCACACTTCCTTTAAATATGCTGGATGAAAATAAATATGGAGATACGCAATATTTTGAATTAGCGATTAAGGCAAATATAAAACAGACCTTTTGTAGTATCGACCTAAGAAGTTATAACGGCTATGCAGTGAAAGATGCTTACAAATTCAACGATTCACTTAGCGCAGTTACTCCTAATGCTCTAATGCCATTCACAAGATCAGCCAGTTTATCTGCAAACGTTTGGTATTTCAGGGATAAGAATTTCAAAATGCAGGCTTTTCAGGGAAGATCCGCACACTTTAAAGAAGAGTCTAAAACTTGGTATTTTAAAGGAACCTTAAATTTCTTTGGAGTTTCTAATGACAACAGCACAATTATCCCAAAAGAATTAGCTGATACAATTGATCGAAAAAGTGCACGCGGAATTGGAGCCATTGATTTAGGGTTCATTCCAGGATATGCTTATGGAAATCGGATTAACAACTGGCAGTTTGGTCTATTTGCTGGAATAGGAGGAGTTGTTCAATCAAAGTATTACCAAAAGGATGGTATAACAAGATCATTTTTAGGTATAGCTCCGCGAGTTGACTTTAAAATAGCTGGGGGATATTCAAGACGAAATTACTTTGTTTTGTTGAGTTCAGACTTCGATATTAAGTCATTAAAGATTCAAGAAATGAGTTACAACCAAACCTATTACAACATAAGGTTAATGGCAGGAATCAGGCTACACACAAAGAAATCTAGAAAAACGGACTCTTAGAAACTTTTTGTTTCCAGTCTTCTCTTAATCCTTTAAGGTCTGTAATCATCGGGTTAAATACATTCCAATCCGCATTTTCTTTTAAATCCGAAATATGGGATCGCTTGAACTCTCCATCCTTTTCTACAACTAAGTTCAATCGATCAAAAAAATCTACCTCTAACTCTTTACCAATTGCTTTGATAAACTTCACTGATGAATCAATAGAGCATCCTGAAGCTCCTACAGTTGTTTCATCTACTGCTAAAACAATAAATCGATCATGCTCAATTAGTCCATCTGCCTTTAAACCTGAACCATGAGCGGCCCAATTTTTCGTAAAAATATTTAATTCTTTTTCGATGAAAACTTGTTCGTTTTGATTTAAGAGCCGATTAGCGGTATAAACCCAAACCTTACTTTCTGGATGAAATTCTGGAAAATACATATTAAAGATCTGCGGCGTTAGCGATTAATTCAGCAACATCAAGTACATCAACCTCTCCTTCCTTATCGAAGTTTTTAACACCGTCTGTCATCATGGTATTACAGAAAGGACATCCTGTCGCAATGATATCTGGAACTAGCTCTAAAGCCTCTTCTGTTCTTTCAACATTGATTTCTTTATTACCATTTTCCGCCTCTTTAAACATTTGCGCACCTCCTGCACCGCAACAAAGTCCTTTAGTTTTACAACGCTTCATCTCAACAAGTTCGCTATCTAACTTTTCAATTAGAACACGTGGAGCCTCATACACGTCATTAGCTCTACCAAGGTAACAAGGGTCATGGAAAGTGATTTTCTTTCCTTGATAAATACCTCCATCCGCTAAAACAAGCTTCCCCTGATTGATTAGCTCTTGAATCAGTTGCGTATGGTGTACCACTTCATATTCACCTCCTAATTCAGGGTACTCATTTTTAAGTGTATTGAAACAGTGCGGACAAGCAGTTACAATTTTCTTTACGTCATAACCATCTAGCACTTGAATATTCATCATTGCTTGCATTTGAAACGTAAACTCGTTACCAGCTCTCTTAGCTGGGTCGCCAGTACAACTTTCTTCAGCACCAAGAACTGCGAAATTCACCTTGGTATTATTCAATATTTTAACGAGTGCTTTTGTTATTTTTTTGGCTCTATCATCAAAACTTCCTGAACAACCTACCCAAAATAAAACTTCAGGAGATTCACCCTTGCCCATCATTTCGGACATTGTTGGAACTGTCAAACTCATAATCTATTTCTTAAAAACTTGTATACTCACCTTCTCTTCAATCATTTCAGAGAAGGTTCCTTCGTAACGTGTAGCGCGAACAATGTGATTATCAATCCAATGATAGTTCCCTCCGCGCGGCTTGCCCATTAACATACCATGATATTTAAACCCTTGCTTGTTCAACCAAGCTTCTGTAACTAATCGGTTTTCTTCAACTCTAGATGTGAAGAAAGTAATTATATGCCCTTCATCATACCATTTGTTAATCGTCTCTAAAGCATCTGGATAAAGTTCAGCTGTAGCCATTCTTTCCGGCTCTTCATTTGGAATATCATCGCAAATAGTACCATCGATGTCAATCATATAATTCTTAACATCGTCGGGTAAAACTGGAGAGATTTTGTGACCATTCTCCACTGCATCTATAAGATTAATATCAGTCTTCATTTGCCCAATTTAAACGATCAGTTGGACTAAATTGCCAAGGTGCGCCGTTATTTTCAATGTTTGTTAACATACCTGCTAATTCTGTAGGTATTTTAGATTCTTCCATAACTAAGAACCTTCTTAAATCAAGAATAATTGATAATGGATCAATGTTAACAGGACACTCTTGTACACAAGCGTTACATGATGTACATGCCCATAATTCTTCTTCCTTAATATAATCACCTAAAAGGCTCTTACCATCATCATGATCATTACCATATTTACGTCTGTTATCTCCAACCTCCGTAAGGCGATCGCGCGTATCCATCATAATTTTACGCGGAGAAAGTAATTTACCAGTAACATTTGCAGGACAAGAAGATGTGCATCTTCCGCATTCTGTGCAAGTGTAGCTATCCATTAAGTTTTTCCATGTAAGATCAGTCACATCTTTGGCTCCAAAACGTTGCGGTTCAGCTGCACCTTCAGGAGGGGCTGCAAAAGGATCAGCTGTTGGATCCATCATTAATTTCACCTCGGTTGTAACGGATTCCATATTTGTAAACCTCCCTTTTTTCTCTAAATTAGAGTAATACGTATTTGGAAAAGCTAATAAAATATGGAAATGTTTTGAATACGGCAAATAATTCAAGAAAGCGAACACCATCAAGATATGCCCCCACCATCCTATTCTCTCAAAGATATGCAGTGATTCTAGACTCATTCCATCGAAGAAAAGTGGCCCCATAAAACTACTGATTGAAAAACCATAAGATTCTCCTGTTTTCATTTTATGCATAACTTCATCTGCACCATTCATTGTGAAAATACAAGTTACAAGGATTAATTCCATAAATAGAATCATGTTGGCATCCATTTTCGGCCATCCATTCATCTCCTTCATATTTAACCGAGGTAACTTCAACAAATTACGGCGATAAAGAAAAGCGATAGTAGCAACTAAAGCAAGAACAGAAAGGATTTCAATAAAACTAATGATGAATGTATAAAAACCACCAAGAGACTCGCGAAAGAATCTATGTGCTCCGAAAATGCCATCAACTATAATTTCAATTAATTCAATCTGAGTAATAACAAAAGCTGCGTACAAGGCAAAGTGAAGTAATGCTGGAACAAGTCTTGTGAACATTTTTTGTTGTCCGAAAGCAACTAATAACATTGTTTTCCAACGTTCAGCTTTGTTATCAGTTCGCTCTATATCTCGACCCAAACGAATATTGGACCTAACCTTATATACATTCCAGCCAAAAAAACCAAAACCTCCAATTAATAATAATAAAAACAGTATCGTAGAAACCATTACATCTAATTTAAATTGAATTTATTAAGGAATTGAATCTAAAAGTTCCTTTAACTTTTTCTCTTCACTATTTGTCAAAGGAACACCTTTTGTTTTTGCCCCAAATGCAGAGAAATGAATATAACGTTCTGGATGGACTTGAATATCATTAAGCAAGTCCTGCAGCTCAGTATTTGATTTAACCAATTCATTATACAATGCATCATCGCCGAGAAGTTTACCCAGTGTTCCCTCTCCTGATTTAGCTGCTGCAAGTACATCGTTAATTCCAGCTAAAGTTTCTTTAGCATTCGATATTGTCCCTTTGAAATCGGCAGTAACTAAATCATCCGTAATAGACTCCACATTTCCAACAATCTTTTTAACCGCTTCATTACTCTTTTTCAAGTTTAATGTAATTGTTTCAACATTTGCTAGAATTCTACTAAGCTTGACTTTCTCAGTAGCAACCAGGCCTTCAATCTCTTCCGCTGCATTCCCAAATCGTTTAATGGCAATTTTAACTTCTTTCAAACTACCTTCAATCTCAGAAGTTGCTGTTGAGTCCCAAAAGGCACTGATTCCAGTTACCATCTTATCAATAGAATTCATCATTACCTGTAACTTCTGGCTAATCGGATCAGCATATGATTTAACTTGCGCCATCATATCACTAGCAACCTTTCCTTCAATAAAGTCGCCAGATTCGTGGTATCCCTTAGACAAATCAGGACTCATGCGAATCAACATTCCTTTACTGAATAAATCTAATGAGCCAATTTCTATATAAGAGCCTTTTGGAATTTTGACGTTATCTTCAGAAATATTGAATGTAACTTTAACCTTTTCCGACTCGTCATTTTCAGGAACAAACTCTACAGCCATAACCTTTCCCACACTAACCCCATTTAATGTTACAGAACTAGCAGGCGCTAATTGCCCCGAGTTAGGAAAATAAGCATAATAAGTATCATCACCGCCAAAGAAACTGTTCCCTTTAAGGAAATTAACTCCCGCGACCAAAAGACCAATTGCTAGAATAGCAATAACACCCGTGATTAATTCTTTAGATATCTTCAAACCTTTATTTTTCTGCTAATTTAATAGCTTTTTGCAAATTAATTCGCTCTCCGGCCAAGAACCCAACAACAAAAGCATGTTGATATCCTTGTTCGACCATTCGAATTCGATACGCCCTGGCAGCCTCTACATCATTAACAAAGGTACCTACCGTGTATTTAAAGATACCATTTTGAATGTATTCATGCACAGTATACCCCTGAAATTTATTTGAAGTCAAAGGGATTTTTGTTTCGGAAGTTTCAATTTGTACTCTAAACACAACCTCACTTTGCTTAACCTTTTGTTCAGAATCATCAATTTGAGTTTGTGGTTTAACTATCGGTGTATCTTCAATCAATTCCTCCACTCCTTCTAATTCATTCTTGTATTTTCTGAAAGCAGTAAACATAGAATTTGCCATCAAACGTTGAGTTTCAGGATTACTTAAAAACTTCTCCTCTTTTGGATTTGTCAAGAAACCAGTTTCTATCAATACGGAAGGCATTGTTGTTTTATAAAGCACTAAGAACCCTGCTTGTTTCACCCCGCGATCATACCTTCCAATGGACTTGAATTCTCGCTGCAGCTTCGAAGCAAAATTTATGGATTGATCTAAGAACACACTTAATTGAATTTGTCTCGCGATTATTGCATCTGGTGATAAGTCAAAATCTTCATACTTTGCTCCTCCATCATCTTCCAAATGAATGATAGAATTCTCACGAGCAGCAACACGCTGTTGCGATTCCGTCCTATGCAAACCTAAGACATAAGTCTCTGTTCCAAAAGCTTTAGCACTTGCAGCATTGGCATGAATGCAAATAAACAAATCTGCATTATTTCGGTTCGCAATCTTGGCACGTTCATCTAATTCGACGAAAACGTCTTCATCTCGCGTATAAACAACCTTGATCTCAGGATACTTTTCACTAATCATTTCACCAAGCATTAAGGCCATTGACAAGCAAACATGTTTCTCATGCGAAGAAGCTCCATGGCAACCTGGATCTTTACCTCCATGCCCAGCATCTATAACAACCGTTTTTATAGCCGCATAGTCCATTTCATCGTCTTGTGCGAGCGAAGATCCGCACAGAATATAAAATACCAAGAAAAAAATGGCATAAATTCTGATGTTCCCGTGTACTTTTTCAACCATTTGAAACGTAATTTTAATAGTTTTGCTTCGTTAATGTTGGATAAAAACAAATTTAAAACACAATTGGTGTTCAAAAAGCATTCCATATTTGTAGTTATAACCTGCACATTGTTAATAATGTTGCTACCTAAGCACTTATTATCCCAAATTCAGGATACTATTATTTTGAATGAATCAGCTGTTGACAAACCAATCTATTATAGTGCAACTGACTCCATTTACTCCGATTTAAGAAAAAAACAAATCCATTTGTATAACAATGCTAAAGTTGATAACGGTGAAACTAAGATTGATGCAGGGTATATACTTATCGATCTGAACAAAAACGAAGTTTATGCCACCCACATTTATGATGACGATTCCAATAGAGTTCAATTACCTAAGTTTTCCGACGGACAAGAAGAATTAACAGCTTCTAGCATTCGATATAACTTTGACACTAAAAAGGGATACATTGAAGAGGTTGCAATTAAACAGGATGAGAATTATCTCTACATGGAAATTGCAAAACGTCATGCAAATGAAGATATTCATTTTAAAAAAGGACGCTTTACAACATGTGACTTAGAAGAACCACACTTTCACTTCCAACTTTCTAAAGCAGTAATGGTGCCTGGTAAAAGAATTGTGTCTGGACCAATGAATTTATGGATTAAAGGTGTACCCACCCCACTTGGATTGCCATTTAGTGTTATCCCTCAAGTTGAAGACAAATCAAAAGGTTTAATATTCCCAGAAATAGAATTGTTGTCGTCTTATGGGTTTGGTTTTAGAGATTTAGGGTATTATATTCCAATAAATGATAGACTTCAAACTACATTCTATGGAACACTTTACAGCAGAGGAAGTTGGGGGATTCGAAATCAAACAGATTATGCAAAGCGCTATAAGTACGCAGGTAAATTTGAATTAGGTTTTCAACAGTTAAAATCTGATTTCCCTAATAACATTAACAATAACAAGTTAACCTTAACATGGAATCACACTAAAAACCCTAAATCAAGTCCTTACTGGAAATTTACATCAAGAGTACGCTTTATATCGGATAATAACTCTAAATCCGATATTGATCAATCTACTGATGACTACTTTCAAAACTCATTCAATTCAGACATCAATTTAACTAGGGCTTTTCCCGGAAAACCGGTTACGGCAGGAGCAAAAATTTCATTGCGTCAAAATGGAATTTCCCAAAACATCTCTTTAACGGCCCCGGTAGTGAACGTAAATGTATCTCGTTTTTTTCCATTTAAAAAGTTAATTAAAAAATCTGGTGGATTTGCCGAGTTGGCATCCAGATTTGGAGTAACTTATAATTTCGAAGGTCAAAATAAAACGATGTTTGGAGATTCTCTACTCGACAATGGTGACTTTAACAGGATCGGTCAGCAATTCCAGAATGGTTTTAATCAATCTGTAACAATTCAAACAACTGCAGCTCTTTTCAAAAACACTTGGAAATTAACTCCTTCAGTTAGTTATGGAAATAAAATGAACTTCCAGCAAACAAGAAAGAGGCACGACGCTATCAACAATACATTTGTTAATGATACTTTGCAACAATTTGGGATGAGTCATAGTTTGTCATTAAACTCTCAATTGACAACGACTCTTTTCAGTTATTATAAATTTATTGGTAAAAGAGAGCCTTTATTGAGACACGTGCTAACCCCTTCTTTTACATTCTCTTACATCCCCTCTTTAAACGCAAGTATTACAGATTCCGTAGGAGTTGATTTGGCACCAATAACTTACTCACCTTTTGAACGAAGCCTATACAGTTCTGGAGTCCAAAACACTAAGGGACAAATGTTACTGAATTTTGGATTTAATAACACCTTTGAATTGAAGCGTAAATCAGACAAAGACACTATTACAGGCTACAAAAAAACAAGGATTATTGACGCCTTCTCCATTAACGGTAGTTATGATTTCTTCAAGGATTCAATGAACTTGTCAGACATTAGACTTAGTATGCGAATTAACCCAATAACTTGGCTAAATTTCGTTGCTAGCTCGAGTTTTTCGCCTTATGGCTGGGTAGATTCAACAGGGGCTAAATTATCACAATACGCTTCAGCAACAAATGGAGTCTTAGGAAGACTTACTACCAACAACCTATCAACCTCAATAACTCTTACTTCTAAAGAAAGTAGAGAGAAATTAAAAGATAATGTTGGCTCGGTGGCAACGAATTGGAATTCTGACTATGAGTATTATAGACTTCACCCTGAGCTTATAGTCAGCTTTGAAATTCCATGGAAAGTTTCATTCTCTCACGTTTATCAATTAAATGTTAACCAAAATAGATCTCCAAGCTCCCCAGATAAATGGAATAAAATTCAAACTTTAATGATGAATGGCGATGTTAGTTTCACCAAACGTTGGAAGCTTGTGTCTGCAATAAACTTTGACATTCAAACAAAAGCTGTTACTAATGCTCGATTTGGGCTCACAAGGGACATGCACTGTTGGGCCCTAGCCTTTAACTGGACTCCAATTGGAGGAAACAAAAGCTTCTTGTTTAGTATCAAATCTACATCTAAATTATTTACTGATGCTAAACTTGAATTACGTAAACCACCAGCCTTTTTTTAACTTGTGATTTTGATAGATTTTAACTTCGAAAATAAAGCCCCATTAAAACCAGGAAGTATTTTACTCTCTGAGCCTTTTGCAAATGATGAATACTTCTCACGTGCGGTTATTTTTATTTGCGATATTAACGACGACGGTTCTTTCGGTTTTGTCCTTAATAAATACATAGAAAATGAAATTGGAGATTTTATAGAAGGCTTTCCTTCTATTGCTACAGACATTAGTATTGGTGGCCCCGTCGATGTCTCAAACTTATTCTACATTCACTCTTTAGGTGATGAAATTCCTAATGCCCTGCCAATATCTAAAGGGTTGTTCATAGGAGGAGACTTTGAAAAAGTAAAAGAATTAATTCTTATCGATGCTGATAAATCGAAACAAATTAGATTTTTTGTTGGCTATTCAGGATGGGAGAAGAATCAATTAGAAGGTGAACTAAAAGACAAGTCTTGGATAGTTGTAAACGACATTCCTGCGGATGAAATACTTGACACAAGTAGTGATGACATCTGGACTGAAACCATGGAAAGTTTAGGTGGGAAATATAAAGTAATGTCCCAATTTCCACAAAATCCTTCAGACAATTAGAATAATGTTTTCTTCGCTTTAGTTTATTCGTATTTTTATAGTTCATTAAATCGATTAAATGAGTGTTTTGGCACCCTTAGCGGAAAGAATGCGTCCAAAGAATTTGGATGAATACAAAGGACAAGACCACCTATTAAAAGAAGGTGCATCCTTACGTCGGGCTCTAGACTCTGGTATTATTCCATCAATGATCTTTTGGGGGCCTCCTGGAGTTGGTAAAACAACTTTAGCAAACTTAATAGCAAATCACCTAGATCGCCCAGTGCATAAATTATCAGCTATTTCTTCAGGCGTTAAGGATGTAAGAGAAGTCATTCATAAGGTTGAAAATGCTGGAATGTTTCAGCAATCAGGTGCAATTCTATTTATAGATGAAATTCATCGATTTTCGAAAGCACAGCAAGATTCCTTGTTAGGAGCCGTAGAAAAAGGTATTGTAACCCTGATTGGCGCAACAACGGAGAACCCTTCATTTGAAGTTATCTCTGCCCTTCTTTCAAGATGTCAAGTTTATACCTTAAAAGAACATTCAAAAGACTCACTAAAAGAAATTCTTGAGAAAGCAGTTCAGAAGGATGTTGTACTAAGTCAAAAAAATATCGAATTAAAAGAAATCAATGCATTATTAGCTATTTCAGGCGGTGATGCTCGAAAATTATTGAATGTTTTTGAAATTATTGTTGGAACCTTTAAAAAAGGACCTATTGTAATTACAGACGATGTAATTAAAACAAATGCTCAGCAATCGGTCATGTCATATGATAAAGATGGAGAGCAACATTACGATATTATCTCGGCTTTTATTAAATCTATTAGAGGCAGCGACAGTAACGCCGCTATATACTGGTTGGCTCGAATGGTTGAAGGTGGTGAAGATCCAAAATTCATTGCGCGAAGATTACTAATTTCAGCTTCAGAAGACATTGGTTTAGCAAATCCAAATGCCCTATTGATGGCCAACAATTGTTTCCAAGCAGTTCAAGTGTTGGGCTGGCCAGAAGCACGATTGATACTCAGTCAATGTACTATCTACCTAGCGAATTCACCAAAAGGAAACGCATCATATATGGCAATTAATAGAGCACAGCAATTGGTAAAAGAAACTGGTAACCTAGGAATTCCATTACCTCTTCGCAATGCTCCGACAAAACTGATGAAAGATTTAGGCTATGGTGAAGGATACAAATATTCTCATGATTTTCCAGGAAATTTTAAAGCTCAAGAATTTATGCCCGAAGAAATAGCAGGAACGAACTTCTTTATTGCTGGAAGTAGTGCAAAAGAGCAGGAAATAGCATCTAGAACATCTCAACTTTGGGGAAACAAATACAATAAATAATGGCAAAAGTAGCTTACTACATCTTTGTACTTCCTCTTTCCTATTTACCGTTGCCTATACTCTACTTGTTCACCGACTTTTTCTATTTACTCCTAATCACAATATTACCCTATCGTAAAAAAGTGATTCAAGGTAATATCGAAAGAAGCTTCCCGAATGCCAGTAAATCTGAAAAACGAAAAATTAGATTAAAATTCTACCGACACTTCACAGATATTTTAGCAGAAGGTATTAAATTGCTTACCATTTCAGAGAAAGGAATCCGCCAACACATTAAGGTAAAAAATCCTGAAGTAATGAACCAATTATATAGCAACAATCGCAATGTTATTCTTGTATCAGGTCATTATAATAACTGGGAATGGATTGTAAATGGATTAGACTTACTATTCAAACACAAAGCCATTGGTATTGGAATGCCATTAAGCTCTAAATTTTGGAACAAAAAGATAAATGAACGTAGGTCACGTTTTGGAATGAAAGTGGTTCATGCAAAAAACTATAAAGCTGAACTAGCAAACCGTAGAGATGAATTAAAATCGATTCTAGTGCTATCTGATCAATCCCCTGGTGACTCCCTAAAAAGCTATTGGATGGATTTTTTAAATCAAAATACCGCAGTACTTTTTGGAGCAGAATTGATGGCACATACCTTAGATTATTCAGTTGTTTTTTACGCTCTTCGGAAAATTAAGCGAGGTAAATACGAAATGACACTTGAATTAATTTCAAACAATCCTAGAAGTAATTCTTGGGGAGAGATAACGGAAAGACACACAAAGCTTCTAGAAAAGGAAATAATTAGAGAACCACAGTATTGGCTTTGGTCTCATAAACGCTGGAAACGTGACATTCCTGAAAATTTAGAATTATTAAAAATACAACAACGTGAACGATTTGAATCAAAATTTCCTAGCTAGCACTATATTTATTTTTCTATCGCTAAGTGTTTTTAGTCAATCTAAAACGAAGAAATACATCAGAAAAAATAAAAAGGTTGAAGTCATTAATTACGGCGATTCAAGTACTTATGCTCGTGGCCTACTCTATTATGATGGGCGTTTATTTATAGGTAACTCCGATGGAACAATTGTTTTTCACAAACCAGAAACAAGAAAAAGTCAAACAATTTTTCATCAAGAAAGAATCGATGAAATAAGAGACATTGAAACAAGTGATGGAAAGATTCTTGCAATGCATTCGGGAGACAACGGTAAAATAATTTCAATTGATCTTAATGGAAATACAAAAATAATTGCACCACAAATGTGGAACGGAGTTTTTCTTGACGGAATGGACTTCATTGACAATAGAGGTTTTATGATGGGAGACCCGGTGAACGGCGTATTTAGTCTTTTTCATACGCAAAACGGAGGGAATTCATGGGAACCATGTAAAGGAAAAATAAAAGCTGAAAAAGGAGAAGCAGGATTCGCCGCAAGTGGAACCAATGTGCAAATGCTTAATGATAGTACATACGCATTTGTTTCAGGCGGAATGAAAAGTAGATTTTTTAAAAGTACAAACAATGGAGAATCATGGCGTATTGTTGACCTACCCTATTATCCAGGAGAATCAACTGGTGCTTATTCTATGCACTTTATGAATGATAGCATTGGAGTTATTGTCGGGGGCGATTATTTATCTCCTGAATTAAAGAATAATATTTCCTTTTACACTGAAGATGGCGGTGAATCTTGGTATAATATGAGAAAGCCCGTTCGCGGTTATAGATCTTGTGTTTTTTCAAAAAACGGTGTTTATTATTCTTCAGGAAGAAATGGAATTGATTTTTCCATAGACGACGGTAAAAGCTGGAATCCATTTGCAAATGGTCAATATTTTAGTTTAACAGCATCAAAAACTCATTTAATTGCGACAACCAGATATGGTTCTATTCAATTATTCGAATTAATTAAAATAAAATGACATTAGTAGACAAAATTAAAACTGCAATCTTCGAACAATTTGACGGTGAAGCCACAGGTCATGATTGGCATCATATCAATCGTGTAGTTAACTTATCGAAACACATTCAATCCATCGAAGGCGGGGATCTGGAAGTAATAGAATTAGCCGCTTTTTTACATGACATTTCTGATCACAAATTCAATGGAGGTAAACTCGATGAAGGTGGAAAAGTTGCTTACAAACTACTTTTAGACTTTGGGTGTGAACCAGCCAAGGCAAGCGAAATCAAGTACATTATTGATAACGTTAGTTACAAAGGAGCAAATACACCTGCATCGATGAACACATTGGAAGGAAAGATTGTCCAAGACGCAGATAGATTAGATGCGATTGGTGCAATTGGAATTGCAAGAACATTTGCATATGGAGGCAATAAAAATCAATCCATATACGACCCCGAGTTAAAGTCTAAACTGCATAATTCTTTTGAAGAATATGCTAAAGCAAAGACCAGTACAATCAATCACTTTTATGAGAAATTACTACTTTTAAAAGACCGATTAAACACGGATACAGCAAAAGAAATTGGACTTCATAGACACCAATACATGGAGAAATTTTTAGAAGAGTTTTATGGTGAATGGAACTTTAAGTCAAACTAATTAAAATGAGGAAAAATTTAGCACTAGGAGTAGATATAGGAGGTACAAATTCTGTTTTCGGACTCGTCGATGTTCAAGGGAATTTATACTTCGAAGAATCTTTAAGTACTAATGATTATTCCACTCCCGAAGATTTAGTTGAAAAAATTTATCAACGTGTTAAAGAGATCGGACAACTAAACAATATTATTGGCATCGGAATTGGAGCACCCAATGGAAACTTCTTTTCTGGAACTATTGAGTTTGCGCCTAATCTTAATTGGAACGGAATTATTCCATTAGCTAGGTTGTTTGAGTTTCGATTTAAATGTGATGCTGTGTTAACTAACGACGCAAACGCGGCGGCAATTGGAGAAATGATTTATGGCGCTGCGAAAGGACTGAATGATTTTGTTTCTATAACACTTGGAACAGGCGTTGGAAGTGGAATCGTAGTTGGTGGAAATTTAGTCTATGGGCATGATGGATTTGCAGGAGAATTTGGTCACATTAGAGTAATTAATGATGGAAGAAAATGTGGTTGCGGACGAAAAGGTTGCCTTGAAACATATACCTCTGCCACAGGTGTTGTTCGTTCCATCAATGAATTAGATTCAGAAAACAAAACAATTTCTAAAATAAATTATATTGACGTTCCGCATGCTAACGATGTATTTCGACTGGCTCAAGAGGGAGATTTATTCTGTCAAGAGATTGTTGACTTCACTGCTCAAGTTCTTGGGTCAGCATTGGCTGACTTCGCTTGCTTTACTAGTCCAAAGGCATATATACTTTTTGGAGGTATCGCTCAGAGTGGACAGCCTTTTGCCGAAAAAGTAAAAAAACACATGGAAGAATCACTTCTGAACATTTATAAAGACAAAATTGAAATTAGAATATCTAAACTACATGATAAAAATGCGGCTGTACTGGGAGCTTCGTCCTTAGTATGGAATCAACAAGATTAATATGAAATTCGGTCTAACCATACTCCTTTCTTTTGCAGTTACTTTCTGTAGCTCGCAAATCAATGAATTAAAAAAAGCTTCAGATAATGCGCAAGCTCGAATTAACACTTCTGTCCCTAGCAACGAGAATTTTTCGAAAACACTTCATGTAAATCCATTCATTGGTACAGGTGGTCATGGGCATACATTTCCAGGAGCAACGGCTCCATTTGGGATGATTCAATTAAGTCCAGATACTAGACATGACGGTTGGGACGGTTGTTCTGGATATCATTATTCCGATTCAATTATTTATGGGTTTAGCCATACGCACTTAAGTGGAACAGGTGTCAGCGATTATGGTGATTTATTGATCGTACCTCAAAATGGCAAACCTAAAATCGACCCTGGATACTCCAGTAAAAATGGATATGGTGATTATTTTTCACATGAAAACGAAAAAGCTAGTCCGGGTTATTATAGCGTTCACCTTGACAAAGGAGATATCGATGTTCGATTGACTGTAAGTGAAAGAGCAGGATTTCATGAATATACCTTTAACAAGACGAAAGGAAAAAAATTCATCTTAATCGACTTAGACCATAGAGATAAACTTCTCTCGAGCGATATTGAGCTAGTCGATAAGAAAACCATCTCAGGTTCAAGAATCTCAGAATCTTGGGCTACCGAGCAACACTTTTATTTCCATTTAAAATTAAATCAACCGTATCAAAAAGCACGTATATTCAAAAAAAGAGGTAGAAATAAACTATTGCTCATCTTTCCTAAATCCACAAAACAAATCAAGATCAAGCTTGGAATGTCTGCGGTTGACAAGGAAGGAGCTCAGTTAAACTTAGATTCTGAAATTAAAAGCTGGAATTTTAATTCAACTCGCGCTGCAGTTGTCCGTTTATGGAATAAGGAATTAGATAAAATCTATTTCAAGTCATTTGACAAGGACATTATGACTAACTTTTATACTAGTCTTTACCACTCTTACATTGCCCCTAACATTTTCAACGATGTTGACGGTAGATACAGAGGTCGAGACAATGAAATTCACACCTTAGATAATCGAGACCAAAATAATTATACTGTATTCTCGCTTTGGGACACATATAGAGCCACGCACCCACTTTTCACAATCACACAAGTCAAAAGAACAAACGACTTTATTAACACCTTTTTAAGGCAGTTTAAACAAGGCGGAGACCTTCCGGTGTGGGAGCTAGCAGGCAACGAAACAGAATGCATGATTGGATATCACAGCGTCTCAGTTATTGCCGATGCATACACCAAAGGAATTCGTGGATATAATAGAAAAAAAGCTATTGAAGCAATGATCGCCACTTCTAATTTCGACGAGTTTGGTAAAAAAAGCTTTCGATCTAATGGTTACATAGACGCTGGAGATGAACCAGAATCCGTTTCTAAGACTTTAGAATATGCCTATGATGATTACTGTATCGGATTAATGGGAGAAGGAACTGAAGCTTTCAAAAAAGAGAATTCTCAATTCAACTTTGTTAATATATTTGATCCTTCAACCAAATTCATGCGCGCTAGACGAGATGGACGATGGTTCTCCCCTTTCAAACCTGGAGAGGTAAACTTCAATTACACTGAAGCTAATAGCTGGCAATACTCCCTATATACTCCGCATGCCGTTGGAGTTTTGACTGACTTACTGGGAGGAAAAGATTCATTAGAAATATGGTTAGATCGTTTATTTTCCACGGAAACAGAACTTTCAGGCCGACATCAAGTCGACATCACTGGTTTGATCGGGCAATATGCTCATGGGAATGAGCCTTCACATCATATGGCTTACCTTTACAATTATACGAATGCACCAGAAAAAACTCAATTTTATGTCGATAAAATCTTCAAGGAAATGTACTCAAATACACCAGATGGATTATCAGGAAATGAAGATTGTGGTCAAATGTCTTCTTGGTTTGTCTTAAGTGCTTTAGGTATTTATCAAATAGCTCCGGGTAACCCAAATTATGAAATTGGACGCCCACTAATGAGTAAAGCTATACTTAAATTAGACAGGGATAAATCAATATATATCAGTGTTAAAAACAACAATTCAACGAATAAATATATTCAATCCATTCTTGTGAACGGTAAACCATTGAATCAGAACTTCATCAGCCATGAACAATTAATGGCAGGCGGTAAAATTGAAATCAAGATGGGACCGAATCCGAGACTTGACAGACAAAAAATGCCACATGCTCCAACAATCTCTGAATTGCCTCTGGATTTTGTCCCGACTCCTTTCTGTAATCAAACAGAGCATGTATTCATTGATGAAATGGAAGTAACATTGGATGCCATAGAAAATGGAAAAACAATTATTTATTACACCCTCGACGGATCAACACCAACAAATGAGTCAACAATTTATTCACAACCCATTATTATTAGCGAGTCAACAACAATTAAAGCCATTGCGTATAATGAGTTTGGGAAAAGTTCTATCATTTCAAACAAATTCGTAAAGAAGGACCAAGGTGTAAGCATAAAATTAGAGTCCGTATTTGCTAATCAATATGCAGCTAGTGGAGAATTCACTTTGATTGATGGAATACGCGGTGGAGACGAATACAGAACTGGAGATTGGCAGGGATATTGGGCGCAAGATCTAATTGCAGAAGTATCATTTGACAAACCCAGAAGTTTAACTAAAATTGGTTTGGGAACATTATCTGACATGAAATCATGGATCTTCTTCCCTAGTGAAGTTGAGTTTCAAATTTCATTTGATGGCAAGACATTCAAGTCCCTTGAAAAAATTAAGGTAGACGCTCCAGATCAAGAAGACATGTACCCTCATCATCGAGACTTTGAAACGTATACTAATACTTCTCAAGGAATTGTTCGAATTCGAGTAATCGCTAAAAACCACGGCAAATGTCCGGAATAGCACCTTGGTAATGGCAATGATACATGGCTATTTACAGATGAAATTTACTTTAGGTAAAAGTTAAAACTTTCTGTTTCAAACACAGTTATTTCTTGGAAAGTTGGTATTTTAGGCGAGATTTATAATTAAAACCAGATATAATGAAACAAATCAAAATTACATTGATCGCTGTTACACTTCTGATTGGAACTTTCGCAAGGGCTGATGAAGGAATGTGGTTGCCATTTTTGTTAGGAAGAAACTACGAGGACATGAAGAAACATGGACTTAACCTTACTCAAGAAGAAATTTATTCAATCAACAACTCCTCACTGAAGGACGCTATCGTTTCTTTTGGAGGATTTTGCACTGGAGAAATCATTTCTAAGAAAGGGCTAATTCTTACAAATCACCACTGTGGTTATGACGCAATTGCTGAGTCTTCCACTCCAGAAAACAACTATTTAGATGATGGTTTCTGGTCTAAGAATACAAGTGAAGAGATTGCTATACCAGGATTATTTGCAACATTCATAGTTCGTATTCAAGATGTTTCTGAAACAATCAACGCGGCATTGAACGAGTCAATGACAATGGAAGAAAGAAAAGCGAAGATCAAAGAGCTTACTAAAGTCTTAGTTGCTGATGCAACAGAAGGAAATGAGTACAAAGCTTTTGTTCGTGATTTTTATGAAGGAAATGAATTTTACTTATTTGTTGAAGAGCGTTTTTCTGATGTCAGATTAGTGGGAACACCTCCTCAATCTGCCGGAAAATTTGGTGGAGATACTGACAACTGGATGTGGCCGAGACACACTGCTGACTTTTCTATGTTTAGAATTTATGCTGATGCTAACAACAAACCTGCTAAATTTTCAGCAGACAACGTTCCTTATACTCCTAAACATGCTTTACCAGTATCTTTAAAAGGAGTTCAGGAAAACGATTATGCAATGATTCTAGGATTTCCTGGATCAACGGATCGTTATCTAAGTTCATGGGGAATCGAGCAAGCGGTTACTTTAGAGCAACCAAAACGTGTTGACGTAAGAGCTAAAAAGCTTGAAATCATGAAAAAAAGAATGGATAGTGATGTTGACATTCGTCTAAAGTACTCTTCAACATATGCGCAAGTAGCAAACTATTGGAAATATTTCATTGGGCAAACTGAGCAAGTTAAGAACAATGATGTAATCGGAAAGAAACAAGCTTTAGAAACCAAATTTAAAGACTTCATTAAAGGAAAAGATATGTATGCAAACGTACTTCCATCGATAGAGAAGTTTTACGATGCTACAAACTCCACAGTAAATATTGGAGTCTATCAATCTGAATTCATCTATTCAGTTGATGCCAACCTAGCTGCTTTTAGATATAAGTTCTGGTTAGACGCTTTAAATTCTGAGAACACACCAAGAGCAGACATGCTTAAAGTTCGTTTAGCTGAAATCGTTATGGAATATTACGAAAAAGCCGATATGGATATTGAAGTCAGCATTATTCACGACGTGCTTGCCATGTACATTCAAGATGTTCCAATGGATCAAATGGGTGAATTCACGAAGAAAATTGCTTCTAACGGCATTAAAGGTGTTGATAAGTTTACCAAATTAGTTAAGAAGAAATCAATCTTCACGGATAAATCTCGTTTCGAGAAGTTTGCTGAAAACCCAACAGAGAAGGCTTTAAATAGTGATCCATTATTTAAGTTAATTATGGATATGAACGATGCACATAGTAAAGCGAAAGGAACTGAGGCTATCTCTAAAGCAACTGACGACTTAGATAACGCAAATCGTTTATTCGTTAAAGGAATTAGAGAAATGCAGCCGGAGAAGAAATTTTATCCAAATGCTAACTCTACATTGAGATTAACTTATGGTAATGTTCTTCCTTACAATCCAAGAGACGGTGTTTCCTACCATTACACGACATCTTTAGATGGTGTAATGGAAAAAGAAGACGCTTCTGTTCTTGAATTTAACGTCCACCCACGAATCAAAGAAGTTTGGGAGAAGAAAGATTACGGTCAATATGCTGATCAAGATGGTAACTTAACGGTTAACTTCCTTTCAAACAATGATATTACTGGAGGTAACTCTGGTTCACCAGTAATAAATGCTGATGGTCATTTAATTGGAACTGCGTTTGACGGTAACTGGGAAGCTATGTCAGGTGATATATACTTCGAGCCAAACATTCAACGTACAATCTCTTGTGACATTCGTTACACGTTATGGTTAGTTGATAAATGTTATGGAGCTACAAATATTATTGAAGAGTTAGAATTGATTAAATAATCATTCTTTCAAATATTTAAATCCCGTCAGAAAAGGCGGGATTTTTTTTTGCTATATTGCTCCATGATACTTCCTCTCGCCTATCCCGACTCACTCTATGACCTACCGGCGTACTATATTGCAATCATCTTTTTTACGCCAATCGCATTGGGTATATTCTTTCTTATTCGAAGTAAGCGTTTCGATAAACAGTGGAAAGCTGGATTATTCCCAGATAAATACAAATTCAATCAAGATCACTTATTAGAAGCCTACCTTTCATTAGCAGCTCTAATTATTCAACTTCAGAAAACAGAGAAAGGTCAAAAAATTGTCTTTGTAAACGCCTATTTCAATCGATACTTCAAAAAAAGTAATTACGACTTTTCTGATTCTCTCACTTTTTGTTTTAGTCATCCCGTTAAAACCGAATCAGTAACGAATTGGCTTAAAACGCACATTACGGATCGTGTAGAAAGAACGCATATTATCTATTTTCTGGTCGGAATAACAATGATTGATGGTAAGATATCTCTTCAAGACAAAAAGTTCTTAGCTATCATTAACGCTCAATTAGAATTAAACCTGAACGACCTAAACAGAATACTAGCTATGTATGCGTCTTATCAGCAGCAACGTGAGCAAAATAAGACTTTTAAGACAACTTCTCCAAATAGACGAAACCAAGCTGCTATAATCTTAGGGGTGTCTTTAGATGCAACGAATGATGCTATTAAAAAAGCTTATCGCAAAATGGTTAAACTTCATCATCCTGATAAATTCCAACATGCAGGCTCAGAACAAATAAAGATTTCAGAAGAGAAGTTCATCCAAATACAGAATGCTTACGAGGTTTTAAAGAATAAATAAATCGAAATAAGTATAATTGCATGAATCAAATGAACAATTAATGACACTGTTTCACTTTCTATCAATTGATAATAAACCTGTTGTGAAAAATGACGATGGATTTGATGGGAACTTTATTCTTTTCTTGTGTATCCTTTTAGTCGGTATTGTTTATTTCCAATATTCAAAAAGATTCTCGCTGTTGTACAATCAATTTTCATCGAAATCTAGATTCTCAAAACAAAAACTCCTAGAAGCATATCTTTTCTTGGGTGCTCATTTAATTAAACAGGATGCTGTTCACGCAGGAAAGAAGATTGTTTTTATGAATAATTATTTCAACAGGTATTTCCCTGATGAGAATTATGATTTTTCGGCCGAACTTTCAGATTCTTATTCAAACGAAATCCCTCATTTAAAAATTGCAACTTGGCTTAATGTTCATTTAGATAAAGCTCAAAAATTACAAGCATTTTATTTTGCTACTGGTCTTTCAATGATTGATGGTTTAATTGTGCCAAATGAGATCAAGGCTTTATCCGAAATTGCTGACGTACTAGAAATCAGCCCTAAAGAAGTCCAAAGCATTCTTGGAATGCATAAGCAACAGAAAGAGCAAAAATACACGAAGACAGCATCAATTCCGAGAAAATCAAAAGCGAAGTTAGCCTCTGAGATCATTGGAGTATCAGAACATGCTGATATGTCAGAGGTTAAAAAAGCTTACCGTAAATTGGTTAAGCTCCATCATCCTGACAGATTCTTTAACGAATCTGAAGCTCAACAGAATATAGCAGAAGAACGTTTTATGGAAATTCAGAAAGCATATGAAATATTAGAACAGTTTAAATAAATGGGATCATTTCTACTAAATATTTACTTTCCTTCTCAAGACCCACATGGCTCAGGTGATGGTTTGGATGGACCTTACTTCATGTTTTGGTTTCTACTGCCCTTTATATGGGCTTTCGGATATTTAATATATAAACGTTACATCAGCAAAGAAGTTGAAGTGGATGGTTTTGATTTTAATTCTGAATTCTGTAGAGATACATTAATGGAAGCCTACATTTATCTGGCCGCAGAAATGATAAAAAGCGACACTAGCCAATCTGCGCATAAGATTTCTTACATGAATTCATACTTCGCAAAGCATTTTGGTGAAAATAACTTCGAGTTCAAAAAAATTTTAGTCAATGCCTATAGAAATCCAGCCCCAGTTCACAAAATCGCAGCTTGGGTTCAACTACACTTAGATCATTCACAAAGGTTGCAAGTGATGTATTTTCTAGCAGGATTATCCATGGTAGACGGAAGCATTCAAGGCTTAGAAATGCGCATTTTATCTAAATTGAGTCAAGTACTTGAATTATCACCTAAAGAATTCCAAAGCATCATTGGAATGTATAAGAAGCAAGAGGAAAAAAGAAAGGCTAAAACGACATATATCCCAATTAAATCAAGACTGAAAACAGTTTGCGAAATCCTTGGAGTTTCAGAACATGCTGGAATGGATGAAATAAAGAAAGCCTACCGTTCTATGGTTAAAAAACATCATCCAGACCGCTTTTATAATGAAAGTGAAGAACAACAAAAAATTGCTGAAGAACGCTTCTTAAGAATTCAAGAAGCCTATGAAACTATTGAAAAGTTGAAATGACTTAAGGGTTTAATTCAATGTATTCAGCCAAGACATGATATCCGCACCATCCGCATAATCATTTAGCATTGGACACTGCGCATCACCAAATTTAATATAGTCTTTTCCCACTATAGCTTGAATCTTATCTTTGTTAGCTTTCAAATATGCATCTGCTTCATACTTATCATTATAAAAATGATAATGTACCATCGCTAATGGAGAGAAAAGTTCATCAGACTCTCTTAGAAGTACAAAATTATTATCTAAAAGTGCATGTTTATTCATCAAATAAACGGCCTTGTTATAATCGTAGTTATTCCCGTATTTGTTATTATTAATTACTTGACCATGCCCTATAATACCCTCAAAAAATCTATTTAATTCAAATCCATTCGGCAGTAATAAATGAGAAACATTTCTACAACCTAAACCAAAATAATTAAATATATCATTACCCAGCAGATTGAAATCATCCTCCGTTTCAGAGCCATCAATTACAGCAATTGAAGTTCTATTCTTTCTAAATATATGAGGGTATCTTCCGAAGTACTGCTCAAAGAATTTTAATGAATTATCACTACCAGTAGCAATTACAGCCTCAATATCATTCACCTTTCCCGTCGTAAATTCAATTCTATTCTTTAACTCAGGTAAAAACTCTAATAAATGTCTGCCCAATGCAGGAAGTAAGGTTTTATCGTCTGAACTTAGTTTACAAATGGCCTTATTCCCTGAGAGCAAAACGCACAGAAAATCGTGAAATCCAACTAAAGGAATATTCCCGGCCATAATTATTGCTACTCGCTTAGGTTTATTTGAAAAAGAATATGCACCAAGCCAGGATTGAAGCTCTGATTCATTTAATCGTTCTCCTAATGCTAACAAACTTTGCCTCACATTTTCCTTTGTAAACCATCCATTATAAGAAACTTGGCGGTTGATCACAACGTTCAGTGCTTCATATTCTTCTCTTGTTACTCCGATTGAAAAATCAACCCATTTCTCGTTCTTACCCAAAGAAACCATTAAGGCTCCTAACTGAACAAACCCTGCTATAATACTATCCTTTTTCACACTGCAAAATTATCTCATATATATGAATTTCCTATAATCGGGAACATTTTTTAGCTAATTCTAAAAAAATAATTGAACGATCTCCGTATATTTGCAGAAGTAAAACAATAAAGAATGGCAATAATTATAACAGACGAGTGTATAAATTGTGGGGCATGTGAGCCAGAATGTCCAAATAATGCAATTTACGAAGGTGGTGCAGAATGGAGGTATTCAGATGGAACATCTCTTACAGGAATGATTACAACATTAGATGGTGAAGAAACAATGTCAGATGATTCTAAAGAGCCAGTTGACATGGATGTTTATTACATCGTTGTTGACAAATGTACAGAGTGCGTAGGTTTCCATGATGAGCCTCAATGTGCAGCTGTGTGCCCAGTAGATTGCTGTGTCGATGATCCAGACTACAGAGAATCTGAAGATGAACTAATCGCGAAGAAAGATTTCATGCACTTGTAAAACACAAGTTTTTAAATACTTATGATCCGCTAGCTTATGGTTTGCGGATTTTTTTTTTTATTCTTTTCATTTTTCATTGCAGAG
Source organism: Crocinitomicaceae bacterium (assembly GCA_022447585.1). Lineage (GTDB taxonomy): Bacteria > Bacteroidota > Bacteroidia > Flavobacteriales_D > Crocinitomicaceae > UBA4466. Next base: position 435,682 of record JAKVAR010000009.1, read on the forward strand.
AAGAATATTCGTATTACTTTTGCAGCTGGGGTAAGTCTTGTACGACCAGCTCCCTCTGAATCCTCCAGGACGGGAACGTAGCAAAGGTAAGAGGTTGTAGCGGTGCGATATGAGTAGCTTACCCCTCTTTTTTGCTCTAAACTTTTCTTTATTCTTTAAATAAAATCAGTGTTTAAGTAAATATTAAAACTACTGATCACTACTTCATCTTAACCGCCAGAATTGAACCTTTCCATAACATACATCTTCCAACCTATTTTGAGCTAAACATTATTAGAAACTCAATATTTCAATTGTTTGATTGTGCTTAATTCAGGTATTCTGATAGCTTTGTAATGAACTATTAAACAAAACAGATGAAATTCTTTATTGACACCGCCAACCTAGACGATATTAGAGAAGCAAATGACCTTGGCATTTTAGATGGAGTCACAACTAACCCGTCATTGATGGCGAAAGAAGGCATTACTGGTGAAGTAAATATTTTAAAACATTATGTTGACATCTGTAACATTGTTGATGGACCTGTAAGTGCAGAAGTTATTGCTACTGATTATGATGGAATCGTAAAGGAGGGGGAATACTTAGCCACACTTCATAAGAATATTGTTGTTAAAGTTCCAATGACATTAGAGGGAATTAAAGCCATCAAATACTTCTCTGAGAAAGGTATAAAAACAAACTGTACTTTAATCTTCTCAGCTGGACAAGCACTTTTAGCTGCAAAAGCTGGAGCTAAATACATATCACCTTTTCTAGGTCGTCTAGATGATATTACCACGAATGGAATTGATCTGATTGGACAAATCAGACACATATACAACAACTACACTTTTGACACTCAAATACTTGCAGCCTCAGTTAGACATCCTATGCATATCATCAATTGTGCAGAATTAGGCGCCGACGTCGCTACCTGTCCATTAAAAGCTATAAAAGCCTTGGCAAATCATCCATTAACAGATTCTGGATTGGCTCAATTTTTATCAGATCACGCTAAAGGGAATAGCTAACAAACTCTTTTTTCTCGCTACCTTTACGACTATTCAATGTTCATTCAATGAGTCATACAGAAGGTAGTTCAATGTATCCAAGTTCACGCGTATCATTTCGTGTTATAGGAATGACTTGTGCCTCATGTGCCCGCAGTTTAGAAACACTTCTATCTCCTTCTAATGGAATCAATTCTGTCTCCGTTAACTACCCTAACCAGTCTATTATTATCGATTTTAATGAAGAAATAGTAACCGTGGATATTCTAAAATCTAAAGCAAGAGAATTTGGATATCAACTAATTTGTGAAGAAGATAAAAATTCAGATTCCTTCGAATACAAAAAAACTAAAAGATTAATCAATCTTCGAAACAAGCTAATTGTATCCACAATCTTATCAATCCCTGTTTTTATTATTTCAATGTTCCTTATGGGAATGTTCCCTTATGAAAATTGGATCCTCTTCATTTTATCTACTCCTGTTCTATTTTGGGCTGGAGGTCATTTTTTCCTAAATGCATGGAAAAAAATGAAATACGGTTCAACCAACATGGATACGTTGGTTGCATTAAGTACTGGAGCAGCATACTTATATAGTATTTTTAACACTTTCTATCCAGAATTCATGATTTCCAGAGAACTGCATCCTCATGTATATTACGAATCTTCAGTTGTTATTATAACTTTCATTTTACTTGGTAAATACCTCGAAGAAAGAGCAAAAAACAAAACATCCTCAGTAATTAAACAGCTTATAGGATTAAAACCCAAGGAGGTAACATGTATTCGAAATGGAGAAGAAACTGTCGTTCCAACTTCAGAAATCATTGTTGGAGATTTAATTATACTTAAACCAGGAGATAAAGTTCCTGTTGATGGCAAAGTAAAAAAAGGCAATTCCTTCATTGATGAAAGTATGATCACAGGTGAGCCTATTCCTGTTTTTAAGGAAAAAAAATCTAAAGTTATAGCTGGTACAATCAATCAAAAAGGCTCTCTTCGCATTTTAGCTGAAAAAGTTGGTAACGATACTTTATTAGCTCATATAATTTTATCTATAGAAAAAGCACAATCATCCAAACCAAAAATTCAAGCTTTAGTTGATAAAATTGCTCGCATATTCGTCCCATTCGTTCTTCTAATTTCCATTTTCACTTTTATCCTTTGGTTAGTTTATGGACCAAATCCTACATTCACATATGCTTTGCAAGCTTTAATCACAGTATTAATAATTGCTTGCCCTTGTGCTATTGGACTAGCAACACCAACAGCACTGATGGTTGGTATTGGAAAAGGAGCTGAAATGGGGATTCTAATCAAAGACGCTAAAACTCTAGAAACAGCTTACAAAACTGATGTTCTAATTCTAGATAAAACAGGAACAATTACAGAGGGACGACCTAAAGTAAGTGAACAAAAATGGTTCGATCCAAAAGAACAGTATGGGAGTATATTAAAATCAATCGAATTAAATTCTGAACATCCATTAGCACAAGCCATTATTGATAGTATAGACGAGCCAAAAATCGAATTAAATTCCTTCGAAAGTTATCCTGGACTTGGTGTTCAAGCCACCATAAAAGAAGACATATACTGGGTTGGGAATTTGAAATTATTAAAGAACAACGGTATTTCTATTTCAGCTGAAGCACAGGAAACATCGAAAGATATCGCAGATAAAGGTGACACAGTAGTTTACTTTAGTAATCATAAAGACGTTATCGCCATTCTTGGAATAACAGATGAAGTAAAATCTAATGCAATCCAAGGAATATCTTCGTTAAAAAAGAAAGGAATTAAGATTTACATGCTAACTGGTGACACTCATCAAACAGCAGAACACATTGCAAATGAAGTTGGAATTGAGGAATATAGAGCAGAATACCTTCCCACAGACAAAGGAAACTTCGTGCAAGAACTTCAAAATGAAGGAAAAATAGTTGCCATGGTTGGGGATGGAATCAACGATTCTCTTGCTCTTGCTCAGGCAGATATCGGAATTGCTATGGCTGCAGGAACTGATATTGCCATGGAAAGTTCAGGAATCACTTTAATGTATTCAAACATCAATGATATTTCAAAAGCAATTGATCTGTCTTCTCTCACAATGAAAACAATCAAACAAAATCTATTCTGGGCTTTTTTCTATAACATTATTGCCATACCAATAGCTGCAGGAGCATTTTATCCGGCCTTTAAATTTTTACTGAATCCAATGATTGCTGGTGCAGCAATGTCATTTAGCTCAATTTCAGTAATTTCAAATAGTTTAAGACTAAAACGAAAAAAAATATAAAATGTCAACTTATACATTTAAAACAAATATAAATTGCGGTAACTGCATAAAGTCAATTACACCTATTTTGAACGAATTAGATAATATTGAATTATGGAAGGTTGATACAGAGAACCCTAATAAGGTACTCACTGTAACAATAGATGACGAAGACTTTAATAGTATAGAAAATGCAATCAAAAGTGCAGGTTTTAAAATTGAGCGCCTTGATTAGATTTATTATTTCCCTTCTTTTATTGAATTTTCTTTTCTCATGTCAAGAGGCAATGAATAGTAAAACAGATTCTAAATTTGAGTTATCCAGCGATATAGATTCAATTGTCGGCAAACAATTTAGCGGAATAATCCTTATAGACATAGATGGAAAACAAAAATACGCCAAGAGCTTCGGGTATTCTAACATAAAGGATAGCATCGCTTTAAAACTAAACGATTCGTTCGTTATTGGATCCATTAGCAAGCAAATAACAGCCGCTTTAATTATGAAAGATGTTGAAGCTGGCTTCATACAATTGAATGATCCAATTGGAAAATATTTAAATAATATTCAATTAACCTGGAAAGATTCAGTAACAATTCATCATCTTCTTGTTCACACTAGTGGTGTAACATCTTTGGATGCTGAATTGAGTCAACCGGCTGGCAATCGATTCGAATATTCACAATTCGGATATCAGCTTCTAGCAGAAGTTATTGAAAGTGTTCATCACAATTCTTTCGAGAATGTTGCAAACATTTTCTTCACAACTAAAGGCTTGAAAAACACACACTATCCGACATACATTTCAGATGAACACGTTGGTGGATATGAATTATTAAATCCTTCGGCAACAAATCATTTTGGAAACAGTACTGAGAATTATCCAGCTGCAGGTTCATTTATTTCAACAGCAAATGATCTGGTGAAATGGAATTATCTGCTGCATCAAGGAAAAATCATTTCAAAACCAGGGTTTGAATTAATGTCTAAACATCACGAAACACGACAACATCCAATTTTTGGTACTATAAATTACGGATATGGATTAACATTTTTAGAAGGAGAATCCAGCAAATGTATTGGTGCACTTGGCTATGCTCCAGGTTTCGCATCTTTAAATTACTACTTTCCGGAAACAAAAACATCGGTTGTTGTTCTAAACAATGTAATTGCAGGTCTGCCAGATTTCAATAGCGTATTCGATAAACACTTACAGATTCTAAACCTCGTAAAGCAAGATCAAATGAACTAAAGCGCTTTATCGCGAAGTTCAATAAACTCCTTCACTTTCTCATTTTCGATTAGAACAGTTAAATTATAATAAGCAAGCTTCCATTTTCCTTTTCGTTTAATCATCACCCCACTTCCGCGACATGCGCGCATCCAAGTATCTAGATCTTCGTCAAACCAAGCAACCTTTTTATTCTTTGAAAAATTCCATTTTCGATTCTTCGGAGTAAAAACCCAAGCCTTTCCTTTATCAAAATATGGTTTTGAAAAATCGGAAAACTGCTGTTTATCCCATCGTTCCCCATCTGCAGTTCCAAGAAAAATAAACGATTCATTCATCAATCCGAAATAACCATTATAATCCGCCTTTGCCGCTGCCAAGTGCCATCCATCAATAAGAGCATCCAAGTTAGGTTTTTCAGAGCCAAACTGCATCGATAGACAAACAAAAGAAATAACAATAACCAAAAGTACCTTCATCATAAAAAGTTTTAGCATAAAAAAAGGCTACTCGAATCAAGTAGCCTTTAAAACTAATGTTTTTAATTTATTTAGCTTTCGCTTTTTCAAGCTCCAAGCATGCGTTAACTGCGTTGTATAGGTTGATAACCCCACCTGTAACAGACAAGTTACCGAAATCGATTGTTTCTGAAGCTTTGTTTGGATCGTAAGACTTTCCACCAGGCATAACTACAGACTCACCAACATATTTAGTTGAAGAACTTAATAAAACATCTTTAATTTCTTTCATTGACATTTCTGGGAAGTAAGATTTCAACATTGCAGCTGCACCAGCAACCATTGGACATGCCATTGATGTACCTTGAATTGCAGCATAATCAGACTGAGGAACAGTATTGTAAATCTCTAATCCTGGAGCAAATACATCAACTCCCTTCTTACCATAGTTTGAAAAATCTGCAGATAAATCATTTCCAGCAAATTGATTCTTCTCTCTTAACTTTGCTAATTTCTCAGCGTTTCCTTTCGCTTTTGCTTCCACATCAATGTTCTTAACTTCAGAAGGGAAGCGTGTACTTGCACCAATTGTTAAAAAGTGATCTAACTTTTTATCTTGGAATTCATACATTGAAGTCGGGTAATTTGGCTCCTCATCAATATTTTTATTATCATTTCCTGCTGCGTGCACTAATAAAACACCTTTAGAATCTGCATATTTAAAAGCTTCGTACACCTCCATAGCATGGGGAGAATAAGCTTTTCCAAAAGACATATTAATAATAGAAGCTCCATTATCTACAGCATAACGAATAGCTAACGCAATATCTTTATCAAACTCATCACCATTAGGTACGGCTCTAATTGACATCAACTTAACATCATTCGCAACACCATCACCACCTAATTCATTCCCTCTTACGGCGCCTACAATACCACCAACGTGAGTTCCATGAAATGCATCAGGACCTTCAACATCATTGTTACCATATTTAACATCAGTAAAATCGTTAGGGTCATCACCTACAACTGCACGACCATCAAAATCAGGATTATAATGTACATTCAATTGAGTTTCGAAATGATCTTTAGCCCGCAGCAACTGAGCTTTAGTAGCTTCGTCAGCAGTAGCCATTCTTTGCTCTACAATACCTAATACCATTTCAGCATAAGAACGAGTAGATTCAATTTCTTCCTTAACCTCTAAATACAATTCATATTCAGCAGACTCTTCTTCTGAATTAATTGTAACTGGAGTGCTTCCATATTTCTTATCAAGATCAGCGTAAATACGAGTCATCTCTAATCGGATGTCATTTGCATTTTCACCATTTGCATTTCCCAGGAAATTCCATCCATGAACATCATCAATGTAACCATTGTTATCATCATCAATTCCGTTACCAGCAATTTCATCTTCGTTAACCCAAATCTTCCCTTTTAAGTCTTCATGCTCAATGTCCATACCTGAATCAATAATAGCAACGACTACAGTGCTTGATTTACGTTTCTTTAATTTCTTATATGCTTTTTCAGTCTGCATACCAGTACCAGAACCGTTATACCAGTTAAGCACTTTCTTATCAACATCTTGCCCGTATACCAAATTAGTGATACCAAAAGCAAAAATGCTTAGCGTTAGTTTAATTACAATTTTGTTCATGTTCTTTTATTAAGATAAATAATATCGAGGCTAAAAATAGAATTATTCTTTTGAACCAAATAATATTATTAACCTTTTCGGCGTATATTTACGTCTATAAGGTATAAAACAGGGACGAATGGCGGGACTACTAAAAGATGTAATTTTCATTGGAATTTCAATAGTATTATCAATAAGTGCAAGTGCTCAAAAATTTGGGTTCAAAGAAGTATTAGAAAAATCTCCTAATCGATTAACAACATTTTGCGTTCCCAATAATGATCAAAATGTTTCCTTAATTGAAAATCATGGATTAACTATTAAGTATAGTACTCAAGAATGGTGTTTCATTTCAGCTACACCGCAATGGATTGATGAAACTTCGAAAAGTGGAGATCTTACCAATTACTATTTCGAATTAGCTCCTCCTGCACTTTTAGCTGATTCTGCAAGAATGCATCACCATATTGACGAAGTGCATGCGGGCACCGGTGGTTTAACTTCAAGTTACACTGGAGCAAATGTAATTATTGGTTTTGTTGATACGGGCATTGATTTCAATCATCCAGATTTTAAAGAAGCTAATGGAGACACCCGTGTATTACGATATTGGGATCAGTCAATGCCTGACACGCCTTCCTCACCTGCTCCTTATGGGTATGGATATGTTTGGGACAGCGCGGACATTAATAACCTGGTTATAACAAGTATGGATAACAGTGCACATGGCTCTACAGTTTCTGGACAAGCTTCGGGCAATGGACTCGCTAATGGCACAAACAAAGGAATGGCACCAGACTCAAAAATCATTGTTGTTGAAACAGATTTCTCTAGACCAAACTGGACATTAACCGTTGCTGATGCTTGTGATTACATTTTTAGTGTAGCTGATTCTTTAGGAATGCCTGCTGTTGTAAACCTAAGCTTGGGAACCTATCTTGGAAGTCATGATGGTAATGACCCTGCTTCTGAAGCCATTGAAGCATTACTAGATAATAAAAAAGGTCGAATTGTTGTTTCTGCAGCAGGAAACTCAGGAGGAATTGGTCCATATCACCAACATAGCGATGTTACTTCAGATACGAATTTTGTTTGGTTTGCTAATAATCCATCTGGATCTTTAGGTGCGAATACAATATTTTTTGATCTTTGGACAGATAACTCAAATGCTACATTCGATTTTGCATTAGGCGCTGATACCGAAGCTCCTTCCTATAATTTTAGAGGTAGAACATCTTTCCATGGAGCATCTTCCTCCATTGGAACCGCGATCTTTGACACTATTTGGAATGGATCCAACAGAATAGCAACAGTAGAAATTTATACCAACATATTTGGTGGCAACTACAATATGCAAGTACTCGCTTACATTGATTCCACGGACTATAGATATCGATTTGAAACAACAGGAACTGGAAGTTATGACCTATGGTCAGGAGCTGGACTTGGTTACAATAACATGTTTGATTCTGCACCTACATTAGCTGAATTTCCAGATTCTGCATTGTATGTTGCTCCAGATTTAAATCAAACCATTGTATCTTCTTGGAATTGTTCAGAAAAGGTAGTTTCCGTTGGTAATTTCAGAAATAGAATTGGACACGTTGACCTTGATGGAAACAACTATTATAACCCTGCAACACCCGTTGGAGAATTAAGCCCAGCATCCAGTAAAGGTCCAAACCGAAATAATTTAATTAAACCAAATGTTGCGGCATCTGGAGATGTATCTCTTGCTGCAGCTCCAGAATGGTTTTTAACGAATCCAGGAAATTCAACTGCTGTTGATTCAGGTGGATGGCATGCACGAAATGGCGGTACTTCAATGGCTTCGCCAATCGTAGCTGGAATTGCAGCTTTGTACCTAGAACGATGTAATCGAGCAACATATAGTAATTTTTTAAACGACCTCCAAGGGCAAGCATACACTGATGCTTTCACAGGAGCTACACCAAATAATGGTTACGGCTATGGGAAGCCACACGCATTAAACACTTTACTAGATCAAAACTTAGCCATTGCTCCTATAATTACTCCTGATTACGGAACTGGAATATTAACCTCTTCAAGTTCATCATTCTATCAATGGTATTTAAATGGTGACTCTATTCCTGCTGCAAATAGTCAAAATTATGAACCCTCTTCACCTTACGGCTCTTACACTGTAGAAATCATAAACAATGATGGGTGTTCGGCGCTTTCTAGCCCATTTATAATAACATTGGGTTTAGAGGATTCTGAATTACAATTAATCAACACATTTCCTAACCCTTCTAATGAGTTAATTCAATTTGAAACTGATGTTCAAATTACTAATGTTCTTGCGACGTCAATTAATGGAAAAATATTTGAATTAAAACTAGTTCAAGAAAATACATACTCTTTGGAAGATTTATCATCGGGAAACTACATACTAACCATTGAATCAACAAAAGGAACATTTCATTCAAAAATCATTCGATTATAGTTCGATTATAGAGAGATAATAAGTGTATTGTGAGGATTAACACTTAGAATTTATATTTTTACGTTCTTCAAAATATAAAAAATGGATTTATCAGGTATTATTTCTATCTCAGGGAGACCGGGATTATTTAAAGTAGTTGCTCAAGGAAAGAACAGCATTATTGTAGAATCTGTAGTAGATAAAAAAAGGTTTCCAGCCTACTCTACTGATAGAATTTCTGCGCTAGAAGACATTAGTATTTATACTTATGAATCTGACAAACCTTTAAAAGAAATATATGGTGACATGTATTTGAAAACTGAAGGAAAAGAAGCTCCCTCTCACAAAGAGAGTTTGGCTACATTAGTAGAGTTCCTTTCCGACATATTACCGAACTATGACGAAGATAGAGTTTATCCTTCTGATATAAAGAAGTTATTTCAATGGTATAATCTTTTAGTTAAATCTGGAAATTTAAAACCATTAGAAAAAGAAGAACCTAAGAAAAAGGCACCTGCTAAAAAGAAAGAAGCAGAATCAAAAACACCAGAGAAAAAAGCCGGTGAAAATAAAAAAGCACCGGCAAAGAAAGCTGCTGCGAAGGACAAAGACGAAAAAGGTAAAACTAAAACGAAAGCCGCTACTAAAAAGCCGGCTGCCAAAAAAAGCACAAAAAAATAATTTTGAAAGTCGGGTAACCGACTTTTTTTATGCTCGATATTATGATTATCAAAAAACCAATTAGGCAATTTGTTGCTCAAGATTTAAAAATTGAAAACTGGGAATCAATTGCTTTATATTATGAAGACCTAGTAGAAAGAAAGATTGAAACTCTTGAAGATTTCAAGAAATGGTTAAGTGACAATAGCGAACTTGAGGCTATACTTGAAGAAGATGCTGCTTGGAGATATATCAAAATGACCATCAACACAAAAGATGAATCATTGAGCAAGGCATACAATTTCTTCGTAACGGAAATTCAACCTCAAATTGCGCCACTCGATGATCAAATCAATCGCAAGTTAAACGAAATTCCATTTACGAAGGATTTAGAAACTGATCCAGCATACAATATTTTGTTTCGAAGAATCCGCAAATCTTTAGCTCTTTATAGAGAGGAAAATATCGAAATCATTTCCGAAGTAGCAAAAGAATCTCAAAAGTTTGGAGCTTTATCTGCTGCTCAAAATATCGAACATGACGGAAAGACAATCACAATGCAAAAGGCTTCCTCCCTTCTAAAAGAAACAGATGAGGCACTGAGAAAAACTGTTTTTGAAAAGATAGCAGCTAGAAGACGTCAAGATATTGAGAATTTCAATGAATTATTTGACTCCTTGTTATCAAAAAGACATCAAATAGCGGTAAATACGGGGTTTAAGAACTTCCGAGACTATAAAATGGAAGCCATGGGACGATTTGATTATACCGTTAAAGATTGTTTTGACTTTCATAAATCAGTCAAGGAAGTTATCGTTCCGATAGTTCGTAAAATACAACAAACTCGATTAGATTTATTAGGCAAAGATAAATTTATGCCATGGGACACAGATGTTGACCCAGAGGGAAAAGCACCATTAAAACCATTTGTAACGGGTAAAGAATTACTTGAAGGAACGATCAAAATGTTCAGTGATATTGATCCGTATTTCGGCGACTGTCTTAGAACAATGAATGAAATGAATCATTTAGATCTTGAATCAAAGAATGGAAAGTCTCCTGGAGGTTATAACTATCCGCTATACGAAATTGGAGTACCATTCATCTTTATGAACGCTGTAGGATCTCACCGAGACCTTGTCACCATGGTCCATGAAGGAGGTCATGCAATCCATTCTTTCCTAAGTAGAGATTTAACACTTACTGGATTTAAAAACCTTCCTTCCGAAGTTGCCGAACTAGCATCCATGGCTATGGAGTTACTTTCTATGGAGAAATGGGGTACATTCTATCGGGATCAAGATGATTTAAAACGCGCAAAAAAAGAACAACTTGAAACAATACTGAAAATTCTTCCTTGGATTGCACAAGTTGATGAGTTTCAACATTGGCTTTACGAAAATTTCAATCACAGCAGAGAAGAAAGACATGATAAATGGGTTTCCCTTTGTAAAGAATACGGAACAGGATTAATTGATTGGACAGGAAATGAAGATTTATTAGCAACTTCATGGCAAAGGCAATTACACATTTTTGAAGTCCCGTTTTATTACATCGAATATGGAATATCTCAACTAGGAGCGCTTGGAATTTGGAAGAATAGTCTAGCAAACAAAGATTTAGCTATTGAGCAATATAAAGACGCTTTGAAATTTGCTTACACAAGAAGTATACCTGAGATTTATAAAATTGCTGGAGTCAAATTTGACTTCACAACGAGTCATATTCAATGTCTTGCTGATTTTATTGAAAATCAATTAGAAAATCTGTAGAACATTCTTATAAAAAGTCTTGTTCTAAATAAAATTACTACTATATTTGCACCCGCAATCAAAAGATGCCAGTGCTTGGCGAGGTAGCTCAGTTGGTTAGAGCGCCGGATTCATAACCCGGAGGTCGGGAGTTCAAATCTCCCTCTCGCTACAAAAATAAAAGACAACTTTAGAGTTGTCTTTTTGCGTTTTAAACATAGGAAATCCATACCTCACAAACTGAATAAACACATAATTAATACTATACTAGAAAACACGTTGAAAATCTGAACATGGTTTCAAGTTAAATTATCAACGAATCAACTATTATTTAACACCCGTTAACAACTAAACATAAAGCATTCATTAAAAAAGAATGCGTATATTGCGACTTTTCTCAAAAAATTACAATATTAGATAGACTACTATGGCGACTAAAGAAAAATTTGAATTAGAATTTTTACTTAAAACTTCGGCGAAAGTTTTAGATGGAATGATCAGTACACCAAGTGGATTAAGCGAATGGTTTTCTGATGACGTTAACATCAAGGACGACGTTTACACATTCTTATGGGATGGTTCTGAAGAGGAAGCGAGACTTCTAACAAAGAAAACTAATTCAAAAATTAGATGGCAATGGATTGATGACGAAGAGGATGGTTTAGATTGCTATTTCGAAATTAGATATGAGGTTGACCCTATGACTAAAGCTGTTATATTAACAGTAACTGATTTTGCTGAATCTGATGAAATGGATGAAGCAAAACATCTATGGGAAAATCAGATTGGTGCACTTAAGCGGACGCTAGGAGCATAATATATTCTTACCTTTGTCGTTGTTGATATATCCAACCTTGGGTATAAATTTATTGAGCATTGAAACGTCTCTATTATTTTAGTATTCGATCATTTACAGGGCCATTTTTGGTAACCTTTGCAATCTCGATGTTTATCTTGATCATGCAATTTTTCTGGAAGTATATTGATGATTTAATGGGAAAAGGTTTATCTGCATCGGTCATCATTGAATTGCTATTCTATATTTCTGCGAGTTTAATCCCTTTAGCACTGCCTCTAGCAATCCTGTTATCCTCTATAATGACCTTTGGTAATTTGTCAGAAAATAATGAACTCACCGCTTTAAAAGCTAGTGGTCTGTCACTATATCGCATTATTCGACCATTGACCGTTGTTGTATTATTCATCGCACTTGGAACTTTTTTCTTTGCCAATTACGTCATACCCGTTTCAACACTAAAATGGCATTCTTTGATTTACGATATACAAAATACTAAGATTTCTAGTATAATAAAACCTGGCTCATACAGCACAGACCTTGATGGATATGCTATAAAGGTAGATGAAGGCAATGATGACGCATTTAAAGGAGTCCTTATTCACGATCACACCTCTCCCAATGAGATTAAGTCCATAAGAGCTAAAGAAGGTCGAATTTACAAATCAGCTAATGGAAAGTTCCTTTTCTTTGAATTAAAGGATGGAACGGTAATGGAAGAACTTGCACCTCAATCTCCAAGTTTTAGTGAAGACGGTATATCTCATAGCCCAAACAGTAATCATCCTTCTAGAAGATCTAGCTTCAAACAAGCGACATATAAAATTGATTTACAAGGATTTGATTTAAGTCGATCTCAAGAGGATCTATTCAATGACAAACACGACATGCTAAATGTCTTTCAAATCCAATACACTATTGATTCAATCCAAGCTAGTGGACAAGATATCATTGAAAATTTCTTAACGAGTATTAAAAATGACCATGCCTACTTGAATGCTCATAACTTTCAGGATAACTCGAAGCTTACCCAAGATGATAACATCAAGGAAACATATTCACCTGATACGATACTTGTTTTTGATGAATTGACTAATCAAGAGAAAATTGCAGCTATCACTATGGCTCAAACTAAATTAAGAAATAAGAATAAAAATCTCGATTCTCAAAAGAACTTCTTAGTAGCCATGGATAAAGATATAGATCAATATCTCATTGAGTTTCACAGAAAATTTGCTTTGACTTTTGCTATTATAATTCTATTTTTCGTAGGTGCACCGCTTGGAGCAATTGTGCGAAAAGGAGGTTTTGGTGCGCCTGTAGTAATTGCAGCCCTGCTTTTTATGGTATATTTTGTTTTGATTACCATTGGAGACAATATGGCTAAAGCAGACAGCGTATCTCCATTTGTTGGAATGTGGTTCGCTTCTTTAGTTTTACTTCCTATTGCAATTTGGCTTATGCGAGCAGCGGCAAATGATGCTCCATTATTTAGCTTCCCTCCTATTAAAAATCCACTCAAACGTAAATAGTGAAAGTACTTTACATAACGAATAAGCCCATTTACCCAAAGATCGATGGTGGATGCGTTGCAATGGATAACTTCATGAAGTGTCTTTTGCATCAAAATATTGAAGTCAAACATATTTGTATCTCAACGAATAAACACACATTTTCTAATAACGCATACCCGTCTCAACTTAAAATTGAAGTTGATAATCATTATATTAATACAGATATCACTCCAATTAAAGCATTAAAAGAATTATTTTCTAAAGGATCATATAACATCAATAGGTTTTATTGTGACGGCTTAGCAAATAAAATTTCTAAAGAGCTAGTGCAAGAAAATTATGACTGCATTATACTAGAAAGTTTATTTACAACTAAATATATTGAAACGATGCGCTCTATTAGTGATGTTCCGATTTTTTTAAGAACACACAATATCGAGCACAAAATAACTTCTGACTTAGCTAAAAACGCCTCAGGGTTAAAGAAAATTTACTTAAACAAACTTGCCAAAGACTTAAAATCATACGAAATTGAAACTTTAAAAACAGTTGACGGCATTCTATCCATCTCAAAAGATGATACTGCACAAATTAAAGAACTTGCTATAAGTACAAGTATTAAGACCATTAGTGTCTCAGTAAATTGCCCTAAAGTCGTGAACAAATATAATTCAGAAGGAATTTTTCATCTAGGTTCAATGAATTGGGAGCCAAACCTAGAAGCTGTTGATCGATTGATAAAGTTATTTCCACAGATTAAAAATGCAATCCCATCATGTAAACTGCATATTGCGGGTTCTGCGAGTGATGCGCATAATTTAATGCAACAGGAAAAAGGCATCTATTATGACGGATTCGTGAATGATATCAATGAATACGCTAGTGATAAAGGCATACTTGTTTCTCCCATTATTTCTGGCTCCGGAATTAGAATAAAGATACTAGAAATGATGGCTATTGGTATACCGGTAATCACCACAGAACTTGGAGCATCCGGCATTAACTATGTTAATGGGAAAGAACTTATAATTGCTAATTCAGACGAAGAACTGACGAAAGCTTCAATTGATCTCATTAAAAATAAAAAAAAGCGACAAGAATTAGGAGAGAATGGTATCCACTATATTCGAAAAAACCATAATATTGAATCCATAAGCAAAGAAATTCTTGAATTCATCGAAAGAACATAAACCAAACCTATTAATGATCGTTTCTCGATTTCCTTATCCTTTAGATAAAGGTGATAAGTTACGTGCGTTTTATCAACTTCGAGAATTAAGCAAAACCTTTGATGTGACTTTGTTTGCAATAAGTGACAGAACAATTGATGAAAACTCAAAAAATATTGTTTCTAAATATTGCAAAAATGTCCATGTTGCCCAAATAAACTTATTCACGAAGGTAACTCAAATGGGACGTAGTTTATTAAACGGAAATCCATTTCAAATCGGTTATTTCTACTCTTTCAAGGCTCAAAAAAAAATTAAACTATTACTTAAAAATAACAACTTTAAGCATATTTATTGTCAGCTAGTTAGAACAACAGAGTATGTGAAAGATACGCATCATATTGAAAAAACTTTGGATTATATGGATGCATTGAGCACTGGAATTGAACGACGTATTGAACAGCAACCACTATACAAGAAATGGTTATTCAAAGCTGAATCTAAAAGGTTAACGAAATACGAAAGATCAATCTTTGATTTTTTTGAAAATAAAACCATAATCAGCGAACAAGATAGGGCATTAATAAAGCACCCTGAGAGAGATAAAATTGTTTGTATTCCCAATGGTATTGATGAATCATTCTTCGAAAAAATTCAAACTCAAAAGGATCATGACTTTGTTTTTGTTGGGAACATGAACTACCCTCCGAATATTGAGGCTGTGCAGTACATTGATAAGAATATTCTTCCAAATTTACCAAATTCAAAACTATTGGTTTCTGGTTCTTCACCACACCAAATCATTCGGGAACTAGCCAATAAATCAGAACAAATTACATTAACAGGATGGGTAGATGATATTCGTATGTCTTATGTTAGGGGTAAAATTTTCTTAGCACCAATGATGATTGGAACAGGTATGCAAAACAAACTACTTGAAGCCATGGCACTTGGAATTCCATGCATAACTACTCCTTTAGCAAACAACGCAATCAAAGCAACACATAAAATTCAAATCCTTGAAGGAACTACTAAAGAAGAACTAAACAACATGGCAAATAGGTTACTCAATAATGACAAATTACGAGAGTCAATTGGGATTTCTGGAAGACAATTTATTAAAGAAAATTACGGTTGGGATAGATCAACTTCTGAATTAGTGCGTTTGATTAAAACCTAGTTCTTAATCTCTATTTCATTACCTAGGTAACCACCTACCTTAATCTTTTTGTCAAAAAGGCGTTATAACTGAGAATTTTCAAGTAATTTTGCAATTCAACTAAGGAGTGAAATATGCAATTTACGCTTAACACAATTGAAGAAGCAATTGAAGATATCAAACAAGGACGTGTGGTCATTGTTGTAGATGACGAAAATCGTGAAAATGAAGGAGATTTTTTGACGGCCGCAAGAAACATTACACCTGAAATTATAAATTTTATGGTTACTCATGGTCGTGGATTGGTTTGTGCACCGTTGGTAGAAGATCATTGCGATGCTCTAGGATTGGAACTTATGGTTTCATCTAACTCAGCGGCATACGAGACACCATTTACGGTTTCAGTTGATTTAAATGGTCACGGTTGTACTACTGGTATAAGTGCAGGAGATAGAGCAAAAACGATAAAAGCACTTATCGATCCTAATATCAAACCAGAAGAACTTGGTAAACCTGGTCACATCTTCCCTCTTCGCGCTAAAAAAGGAGGAGTTTTGAGAAGAGCCGGACATACTGAGGCGGCTATTGACTTAGCGCGTTTGGCCGGATTTGAACCTGCTGGAGTTATTGTAGAAATTTTAAATGAAGACGGAACAATGGCCCGTCTTCCTCAATTGATAGAGATTGCGAAACGTTTTGACTTGAAATTGGTTTCCATTGAAGACCTAATCAAATACAGAATTAAAACTGAATCACTTATTGAAAAAATAATTGATGTTAAAATGCCTACAACGACAGGTAAATTTGACTTACACTTATATAAAAACATAAATACAGAAGAAGAACATTTAGTTTTAACGAAAGGAGATGTTAGCGGTGATGAACCCGTTTTATTGCGTGTTCACTCTTCGTGTATAACTGGAGATATCTTCGGATCTTGCAGGTGTGATTGCGGTCCGCAGCTAGAACGCTCAATGCAAATGATTGAAGAAGAAGGTCGAGGCGCAATTATCTACATGAATCAGGAAGGTCGTGGAATCGGTTTATCAAATAAGCTAAAAGCATACAAACTTCAAGAAGAAGGTTACGATACACTTGAAGCAAACCTAAAATTAGGATTTAAAGGCGATGAGCGTGATTATGGTATTGGGGCTCAAATTATTCGTGATTTAGGAATTTCTAAAATTCGTTTGCTATCAAATAATCCAACTAAACGTACTGGTCTTATTGGGTATGGCCTAGAAATCGTTGAAAACGTGGCCTTAGAAATTGAGAGTAATGAACACAATGAAGACTATCTTAAAACGAAACGCGATAAAATGGGTCATTCATTAAAATTAGGTAAATAAGTAATGTTAATCACCCAAGGAATAACTAAATCATATGATGAGCTTCAAATATTGAAGGGCATTGATTTAGAAATTAAGCGTGGTGAAGTTGTATCAATTGTAGGCGCTTCGGGAGCAGGTAAAACAACACTTCTTCAAATTCTAGGAACACTTGAGACCCCTGATCAAGGCAAATTATTCATTGACAATGTTGATCCATTTGCGCTAAGGAGAAAAGAATTATCAGCATTCAGAAATAATTCGATTGGATTTATATTTCAATTTCATCAATTACTTCCAGAGTTTAATGCGATTGAAAATATCATCCTACCTGCATTAATTAAAGGGGAATCAAAAGAAGAAGCGAAAAAAGAAGGAATGAAATTACTTTCTATCTTAGGTCTGGAAGATCGCTATAATCATAAGCCGAGTGAGTTGTCGGGTGGAGAACAACAGCGCATCGCAGTGGCCAGGTCCTTAATCAATAAACCCAAAGTTGTTTTTGCTGATGAGCCATCAGGGAATTTAGATAGTCAAAACTCATCTGAATTGCATCAAATGTTTTTTGATCTAAGAGATGAATTCCATCAAACTTTTGTCGTTGTCACCCATAATGAATCTTTAGCCAAAATGACAGACCGAAGATTAACAATGTCTGACGGCTTAATTGTGGTTTAATTACTATGACTAGAACTGAAATTAAAGAATATCTGGATTTCAAAACAGAACAATACAACAACTTCAATTTCATTGAAACAGATCCAGTACAACTCCCCCATCTCTTTTCTAAAAAAGAGGACATAGAAATTGTCGCGTTTCTAGTTGCAACAATAGCCTGGGGCAACAGAACATCCATAATCAAGAGTGGCAACCGTATTTTGGACATCATGGGACACGACCCTTATAATTTCATATTAAGCTATAGTTCTCAACCTTTAGAATTCGTGCATAGAACCTTCAACGCAATAGATTTAGACTTCTTCTTTAGAAGCTTGAAAAACATCTATCAAAATGGTGGTTTAGAAAGAGCTTTCTCAACGCACAAAGAGATTCTTGGCATCAAGGGTCGAATAGTAAACTTTAGGGAAGTATTCTTAAGCACTCAGCACGAAAAAAGAAGTGAAAAACACCTTTCAAATCCACTGAAAAACTCGGCAGCTAAACGAATCAATATGTTCCTAAGATGGATGGTTCGTGATGACTCTAATGGTGTTGATTTTGGTATTTGGAAATCAATTCCCAAATCAGAATTATACATGCCCTTAGATGTTCACACAAGTAATAACGCAAGAGACCTGGGACTAATTACACGTAAACAGAATGACTGGAAAGCTTTGGAGGAATTAATGTCCAACTTGAGTAAGTTTGATTCTAACGATCCAGTAAAGTATGATTTTGCATTATTCGGCATAGGTGCATTTGAATAGTATAACTCAATTTTTTCGGCGAAACCAATCGATAAAATTTTATCTTTGAATCTATGAAGTTTTTGTATCCTGAATTTCTTTGGGCTTTTGCGATTTTAATTATCCCGATAGTTATTCATTTATTCAATTTCAAGCGATACAAAACACTTTACTTCTCTAGCCTAACTTTTGTTAAGCATATTGACCAACAAACAAAATCAACCCAGAAATTAAAACACTTGCTAGTTCTATCAAGTCGCTTACTGGCATTTACTTTTTTGGTACTAGCATTTGCCCAACCATATTTTTCACATCAAAACGAAAGTTCTAAATCGAAAAATAACATTATCGCATTTTATATTGACAATTCATTTTCGATGCAGGCGTTAGGAGCTAACGGAGAGTTACTTTCACAGGCAAGAGAAAACGCTAGAGACATTATAAAAAAAGCACCGTTAAGCGCACGCTTCATGATTGTTACTAATTCAAAGTCGGGTTCAGAAGAAAGAATTCTGTCTAAAATTGAGGCATTGGAAAAATTAGATAAAATAGACTTCTCTCCGTTAATTCGCAGCATTGATGAAATTTTAAACTGGCAGACCGAAAGAATTAATTCCACTAAAAATATAGAAGAAGGTGCATCAATACAGCACATTTTATTTAGTGACTTCCAATCCAACAGCGCTTTTAGATCAAAGAAGATAGCTATTGAGAAAAATTCCAACAGCACTATATTTCCAATTAAACTCACTCCAGAATCAGATAAAAACTTATTTATAGATTCTATCTGGTTCACTTCTCCTTTGCATAAGTTAAACACCTTGAATGAATTAAATATTCAAATAAACAACCCAACAAGTAAGAATTTAAAAAACATTGAAATTGACATTAAAGTAGGCGATTATTCAAATTCAATCTTTATAGACCTTGGTGCTAACCAAAAAACAATTACAGAAGTTGGGTTTTCTGATAAATCAATTGGTTATAAGCAAGGAATAATTCGAATGTTCGATAATCGTGTAAATTTTGACGATACATATTACCTTTCGTACGAAGTTCGTCAAAATGTCAACATTTTATTACTGGATGGCGAAGATGCTGTGGACAATATTGAAACTGTATTGTCATTAGATGAATTCTACAACACAACCCGTAAAAGGTTAACAAGCATCACCAGAGAAGATCTAGAACAAAAAGATCTAATCATTTTAAATGGGGCTAACTCGATATCTAAAGGCGCAATCAATTACATTTCTTCATTCGCATCAACCGGAGGAACGATTAGTCTTTACCCAGGGAAAAATCCAAATAAGAGTGAATGGAATGAATTGCTATCAAACTTAAACCTTCCGCTTTTAGGATCTTCAATTAGTTCTGGAAACAAAATAAAGACCTTAAATTATAACGATCCATTTTTCAAAGGTATTTTTGAAACACAGTCAACAAACCTGAATTTACCGAGTGTTTCTAAAACTTTCAGTGCAATTAAGAACAATACAAGTATTGGAAATAATTTGATTGAATTACAGAATGGTTTGCCCTTATTAATTAAAAATGAACAAGCCGGAAATTCATTCATGTTTTATAGTTCTCTCCACTCCGACTTTGGCAGCTTTACGAAAAATGCGCTTTTCGCTGCGGTTACGCTAAGAACATCGGAGCTTAGCCAAAGAAACCAACCTGAATACATGACTATCGGTAATGTTAGTAGGTTTCCAATTTATTCAAAAATAGAAGACGACAACCCAATTCATATTAAAAATAAAGACATTGATTTTATTCCTCAGACAGAAATCTCTTCTGGAATTAGATACATTTCCTTGAATGATTTAAATAATGTTCAGAATTTAATTTCAGGCAACTACGACTTAAAAACAGATAAATTGTTGGGAGGATTAAGTTTAAATTACGACAGAACAGAATCAATACTATCCTCTTTAAACGAACAGGAAATTGCAAATGAATTTAAGAAACGAGGAATAAATGATGCTACATTCAATGAAGTAAATGGAACCTCTAAAGTAGCTATGATAAATATTGAAAAACCTTTTAGCTATTGGAAACTATGTATCATTTTAACACTTATTTTTGTGCTATTAGAAATGATATTTGTACGATTCTTAAAATAAAACATTGGTATGAAAGTCCTGATTAAACAAGCAAAAATTATAGACTTAAACTCACCTTTCAACGGAAAAGTAAAAGATATTCTAATTGATAACGACGTAATTTCGAAAATTGACAATTCAATCTCGGATGACTCTGCAACTAAAATAGAATTAGATGATTTGCATATTTCGATTGGGTGGGTTGATTTAAAATCAAGTTTTTGCGACCCAGGAATGGAACACAAAGAAACAATCGAATCAGGCCTTGATGCCGCCGCATTTGGTGGATATACTCATATCGCTGTTTTGCCAAGCACCTTGCCCGTTGTAGATGGAAAAAGTCAAATTCAATATATAAAAAACAAAGCATTAAATCATGTCACCTCTATTCATCCAATTGGCGCTATTACAGTAGGAATGAAAGGTGAAAACCTTGCAGAGATGTACGACATGAACCAACAAGGCACAACACTATTTTCAGATGACCTCCACCCTGTCTCTTCTGGAATTATGTATAGAGCTTTACTTTACTCAAAGAACTTTGGGGGGAAAATTATTTCTTTTGCTAGAGATCACTCAATTGCGGGAAGTGGAATGGTTAACGA
This sequence comes from Crocinitomicaceae bacterium, assembly GCA_022447585.1. Classification (GTDB taxonomy): domain Bacteria; phylum Bacteroidota; class Bacteroidia; order Flavobacteriales_D; family Crocinitomicaceae; genus UBA4466. The sequence goes on from JAKVAR010000009.1 coordinate 457,224, forward strand.
AGGAATGGCTTCTACAAAAACAGGAATCAAAGCCGACCCATCAATTGCCGAAATAATCGCATTAGAGCAAAACATTAGACTAGTGGAATATACAGGAGGAACAATTCATTTCACTGGAGTTTCTACTGCAGAGGGTGTTCGCTTGATTCGAGAAGCAAAGAAAAATGGCCTAGACATAACAGCTGATGTACATATCGCTAATTTAATTTATAATGAAGAGGCTGTCCTTGGATTTGAAAGTGATTACAAAGTAATGCCTCCTTTGAGGTTTGAAACGGATCGTATTGCTTTATGGCAAGGTCTGAAAGATGGAACAATCAATTGTATCGCTTCTGATCATAGACCGAACGACAAGGAAGAAAAGGATGTTGAGTTTGATGTCGCTGAATTTGGATCGATCAACCTTCAGACAAGTTTAGGAGCACTCAATACGGTTAAGGAGTTTGACTTGCCAACAATTATTAAGGCATTTACAACAGAAGCTAGATCAATATTAAATTTAGAACCTATCCAAATATCAGAAGGTCAACCCGCTGATTTAACACTATTTAAGCCTAACACTAATTGGTCAATGGAAGAATCCGATATTCGTTCATTTACAACAAACACACCACTTGTGAATAAAGTATTAAGAGGTGAAGTTGCAGGAGTTTTAAATAACGGTAAATTAGCAATCAAAGAATAATCAGCCGGATGACTACGAAACGTAATTTTATCAAACAGTTTTTGAAAGACAAAAAAATGGTTGGGTCTGTAAGTCCTAGCTCTAAATTTTTGGCTCATAAAATGCTTGAGAATATAGATTTCGCTTCTTGTAAAACCTTAGTCGAACTTGGTCCTGGAACCGGAGTTTTCACTGATTTAATCATTGAAAGAATGGCTCCTGACGCTAAATTATTTGTTTTTGAATTGAACGATGAATTCTATAAAAACCTTGCCGTACGTATTGACGATTCAAGAGTTCACATTCTCCATGATTCTGCCGAATATATTCAAAAGCATTTAGGCAAAAATGAAAAAGCAGATGTTGTAATCTCCTCGCTTCCGTTAATGGTTTTCCCTGAGGAATTGCGAAATAATGTCATTAAAGAATCTCACAATTCATTAAAAGATACTGGCAAATACATTCAGTTTCAATACTCATTGCAATCTAAGAAGCTGCTTCAGTCCACCTATGAAGATGTTACTGTTAAGTTTACCATTAAGAATTTACCTCCTGCCTTTGTTTATACCTGTACAAAGTAAAGATTAATCCCCCGCTTTCCCGTTAACTAGTTGTAAACTACCGTTAAGTAAACACAGCTATATTTGGTATATTATTTGTTTAACTTAATTGTAACAACAAACTAAATAGATATGATTACGTCATTAGAAATAGCAATTTTACTTGCGAAACAGAAAAAAGAAGCCGCCAAAAAATCTAAAGGATTCGATGCTGGAATATTAGGACTTGGTGTCGTTTTAGAGCCTAAGCAAAAGAAATCAAACTAATCCATTCCACCCGTTTGACTTGAACGTTTTGGCTTCATCTTTTTATCAAGGTTTCCAAACTGATATGAGGCGGTAATAAAGAATCTACGAGTTAACCATTTGAATTCAGATTCTTGTCTAACACTTAATTGTTCTAAGGCCAATTCGAAACCTACGCGATCAAATATATCTGTAGCTCTAACACCAACCGATAAACGCTTATTGAAGAACCTCTTTTCCACTGCTAAATCAATGCCTGATCTTCTCTGAACGATTCCTTGGGGAGAAACTCGAGGTCCAGAGTATCTAGCATTTAACTGAAAGCTAGCCGTTTTCTTCCAAAAATCAATCCCCAGAACATATTTGAATCCATAAGTAAATCCATCATTATTCCAGTCAGCATTAGGATCTAAATTTGTGTAATTCATGTAGTTCCCACTGAAGGAAAATGTATTATTCATCCATGTGAACGGTTTGTAGATAATAATAGTTTCGGCCCCGGTGCTCTCACTTCTATCAATATTATCGTAAGTCACTTTAGAGGTGTTATTATCATAATAGTATTTCACACGATTAATTACATCTTTTGTTCTTCTATGAAAAATACTGAAAGAGAAAATCAGTTTCTTATTCGTTAATGAATATCCTGCATCATAAGAATCGATATATTCGGGCTGTAAAAGTGGATTACCACTTCTTAAATTAAATGGATCTGCATAACTGGTAAACGGATTCAATTGACGCGAATTTGCTCTATTGATTCTTCGACTATAACTCACGCTAAATTGCGAAGACTTGCTCAAGTCATATTTAATATGAGCAGATGGAAACAAGTTTAAATACTCGTTGTTAATCTTTTCACCTGTACTCAATAAATTTGGAACTTGCTTAGCGTATTCTCCTCTAACACCTATCTGATACTTAAATCTTCCTAATTCTTGACCAAAAACCCCATAAAGACTATATATCTCTTCATTATAGCTATAACGAAAATTCGACACAGTATCTTCAAAATAATTCCCTGATATCGTATCTCTAGTTTCAGAATAGGTATCCTGAGACTCTTCTTTCACAATTACTTTTCCTCCAAATTCTGTTCTTGCCTTAACCCTTTTAAACAATCTTGTAATATCAAATTGCGCTGTAGTAATTCGCTGATTTTTATCATTCTCCAACCGCTGATTTAAAGGAGATAAACCATTAACACTTCCATCTGTATTGTAGTACAACTCCTCATAAATCCCTTTAACCAATAAGTTACTTACCGATTGATTCGCATTCAGAGTAAAGTCCCCATTTTCTTCTTTTAAATCATGTTTATAGTTCAAATTCACATCAAAATTTTGATTATTTCGGGGATCAAAAGACTCTCTTGTCCATAAACGACCTAAATCATCAATTTCATTAAACAGTTTATTCTCCATTAAACCATTCCGCTCTCTTTTACCAATGGATCCAGTTGCGGAAAAACCAAATGAGTTACGATCATTAAATTGGTAATCGAAACCAAAAACTGCCGTGTGAGCTATTTTCAAATCTCCACCTTCCCTTGATTGATTCAATATTGTTGTGCTATCATAGTCAATATCTCGTTCTAATTGACTGTAAAAATTACGATATCCTTCATAATAATTAAAAGAATAATTAGCGTACATATTAAACCGATTATTTCTGTACGCTAGAGCTAAATTACCTTCATATTGACTTCCAGTTGCTGCGGTAACTGAAACTAGACCATTAAAACCTTTCAATTTATTCTTTTTCAATACGATATTAATAATACCCGAAGTCCCATCAGGATCATATCTTGCAGAAGGATTTGTTACGACTTCAATTCTTTCAATTGAGTTTGCCGGTAAAGCATCTAACATATTCTGTCCATCACCTGAAACAAGTGCACTTGGTCGACCATCAATTAAGATTGTAACGTTGGCATCCCCTCTTAAGCTAATGTTTCCATCTTGATCAATCTCGATAGAAGGAATGTTATTCAAAACATCATTTACACTCCCCCCTTTTACAGATAAATCATCCTGAACAGAATAAATCTTTTTATCAATTCCAGCTTTTAGCACATCCAAAGAACCAGAGGCCGTAACTTCATCAATATCAATAGCAGAATCAAGATTCATGATAACCTCAGGAAGATTAATATTCGATTTATTCCGCAATGAAACAGAAATTTCTTGCGCTTCGTGATTAGCAATTGTATATTTTAGGTAATAATCTCCCGTCACTAAGTTATTTAACGTGTATACACCCTCAATGTCCGTATAAGCCCCAGTAACAACAATTGAATCCGATTTAGAAAACAAACGGACTGAAACAAACTCTAAAGGTTGATTATCCGAGTTTAATACTTTCCCCTTAATACTTTGAGAATTCGCGATAAAAGAACACATCGCCAATAGGACAAGAAATAATTTGCTCATTATATGAGTTTGAATTCGATTGAATTTGATAACATTTTTACCACTGGACATCTTCCTGATATCTGAGTCAATCTGTTTTGTTGCTCTTCAGTTAAATTACTTGTGTACTCAATTTTCTTTTCAATAATCGTCTTATCATCACCGCCAGCAAAGTTGAGGTGTACTTTAACACCATCTACATTCCAAGATTTTCGGGAAGCATACATTTGAATCGTAATCAATTTACAGCTAATAAGCGAAGACAGAAGCAACTCTGTTGGCTTTGCCCCCAAATCAAGCCCTCCATCTTCGGCTGGTTCATCAGAAATCCATTGATGACTTCGAACGGAATTAACAACAGTATACCCTTGTTTTAATTCACCAGATACAATACTTTGGCCCATTATTAGTCGCGGATTTTATCTAAAATATCACTGAGCAACAAAGCTTCCTCATCAGTAATATTGATTTGGAAAATATCATTCGATTCGAATTCATGATCTATATCCGCAAGAATTTCAAGACCTTTCTCCGAAATCTCAACAAAAACCACACGCCTATCATCTGAACATCTTGTTCTATTAATCAAACCTTTATCAATTAACTTATCCATCAAGCGTGTTGTATTAGGCGATTTTTCCACCATTCGCTCTTTGACTATGTTAACCGCTATTGCTTTTTTGGCACCACGAAGTATTCTTAAGATATTAAATTGAGGCATCGTCAAATCATAATCTTTCATGAATAGATTTTGTCTCTGAGCCAGGTAATTACTGGTATAACGGATATTTACCAAGGCTTTATGCTTGGGATCTTTGAACTTACTTTTAATTGCATCTTCGATCTTCATGACACAAATATAAATACCATGGTAATATATTCAAAATTAAATCAAATAATCTTTCATATTAATTTAACAAACTCATCCTAAATCAGTTTAACAAAAGCGATATGTTAAAAAAACTAATATTATCCGTGCAATTTCAAACTTTTTTCAAGATATTAGTAAATACTAAATAAGCATAAGCTAAACTTTTAAAACTCAAACTATGAAAAAAACGCTTACTCTAGCAGCAGCTGGATTATTTGCTTCACTTTCTTTTGGTCAGCAATTTAGTTTGTTACCATCTCCAGAGAATGTGATTACAATGAATCACGAGCTCATACCTAGCTCACCAGCATTTACAACAATTAACGGCACATCTTATCAAGACTTCACAAAATCTCATAAGATTACTCACATGCAAGCTGGGGCGCCCTCACTTCCTTTCTTTAGCGAATCAGTTATAGTGCCTAATCAAGGACAGATAACACTTGATATTGATCATGATGGATATATCGAGTATCAAAATGTAGAGGTAGCACCATCAAAAGGAAACCTTAAACGAAATGTAAACCCATCTGATGTGGATTATACTTTTGGGGCTGAATACTCAACGGATGCATTTTTCCCAGGTGAATTAGCATTTATGGGGACACCTTACAATTTAAGAAATACAAGAGGAGCAACCGTATCTGTATCTCCATACCAATATAATCCCGTAACTAAAACGTTGCGTGTTTATCAAAACGTTAAGGCTCATGTCTTAATTAATGACAATGAAACTGGAATTAATGAATTATTCTCGGAATACAGGCAAAATGACGTTTTCAACTCTGTATATAACGAGCATTTTTTGAATTCAAATGAAGTTTTTGGAAGGTACACTCCAGTGGAAGAAGAAGGTGAAATGTTAATCATAGCAAAGGATGTCTTTTTGGATGAAATGGAGCCTTTTGTTGATTGGAAAAATCAGTCTGGTATCAAAACAACTATTGTTGGTACATCAGTTGCCGGATCTTCAGATACTCAGATTAAGTCTTATATCGAAAATTTTTATAATTCAAACCCTGATTTAGTATATATTTTGCTTGTTGGAGATCATTCAGATGTACCTTCACACACCTATGGAAGTTCAGGTTGGGAGCAATTATGGAGTGATTCATATTACGGTCAATTAACAGGAGGAGCTAATGATTACTACCCAGAATTATTCGTGGGTCGTTTCTCTGGAAACCCTACACAAATAACAACAATGGTTAATCGTACGTTAGAGTATGAAAAAACGCCTGCAACAGGAGATTGGATGACAAGAGCTATTGGTTTAGCTTCAGATGAGGGACAAGGTATTGGTGACGATGGTGAGCCAGATTGGCAGCATGCTAGAAATATCCGTAATACCTTGTTGGGTTACGGCTATACTACAGTACATGAATTTTATGATGGATCTCATGGAGGTGATGATGCAGCAGGAAATCCGTCAGCATCAGATATTACCCCAGCAATGAATGAAGGAGTTGGCCTATTTAACTACACCGGACATGGTGATCAAAACACATGTATTACAGGTAACTACGGTTCAACTCATATTAATTCAGCAACAAACAATGGAGCATATCCATTTGTTATTTCTGTAGCATGCAATAATGGTTCATTTACTTCAGGAACATGTATTTCTGAAACATGGATGAGAGCAACTAACCAAGGAACACCAACTGGATCAATCGCTGCTTGTGGTTCTTCAATTTTGATGGCTTGGGCTCAACCTATGCAAGTTCAAGATGAAATGTCTGAATTAATTGCAGAAACATATGCAAACAATAGAAAAACGACACTTGGCGGTTTATTCTACAACTCAGAAATCAGTATGTTAGAGGATTACAATTCTGACGCAAGTTCAGTTGAGGTTATGCAAACATGGGTAATGTTCGGTGATCCATCTACAATATTTAGAAATAAAGCAACGATGAACATGAGTGTTTCTCACGTTGGAAATGTTCCATTAGGAACTTCTTCTGTAAACGTAACTTGTGATACTGACGGAGCAAAAATATCTATCTCTCAAGATGGCGTTTTCTTAGGTTCTGCGATTGCTAGCGGTGGATCGGCTAACGTAACATTTACAGGACTAACATCCAACCAACCATTAATTGTAACAGGAACAAAGCAAAACTATGCGCCTTACCAAGGTGGAATTACTGTTGCTGACGGCCCTGCAGGCATTGAGGAAAATGAATTGGAAGGAATTAACGTTTTCCCTAACCCAGCATCATCTGAATTGAACATAGCATGGAGCAGTTCTACCCCTGATATGATTTCAATGAGAGATCTTTCTGGTAAAGTTGTTTACACAAACAATGCAGTTGCTGGATCTAAATTAACGATTACAACTTCTGAATTCGCTTCAGGAATGTACTTGTTACAAGTAACAGCAAATGATAAAACTAAAGTGACTAAGGTTACGATTAAATAATTATTTTTGAATTGTAAAAGCCGGCTTTTAGGCCGGCTTTTTTTTTTGGAACGATTTATGTCTTATATTAAATAAAATAGAAAATATGAAAACTTTATTCTTATTAAGTGGGTTATTCTTGTTCTTCGCTTGCGGCAGTCAAAAAGAAGTTGCAGCTAACACAGTAAATGAAACAAGTGAAAATGTTGAAGACACAGCTCAGGATGCTGTTGAAGACGCATCAGATACAATGGATGATAACTTCCGAATCGTTGGAACAGTGCACACAATAGACAAAGGATGCGGTGTCTATATTGATGCTAAACTAGAAGACAGAAGCGTTAAGATGTATCCAGTTAACTTAGATGAAAAGTTTTCGGTTGAAGGAATGTTTATTCGCTTTACATACGCTCCAAGTAGAGCAATGCAACCAAGTGGTTGTAAGTGTGATCGAGTCGTATCGCTGAGTGATGTGACTCCACTTAGAAAGTAGACTTAAAATATTTCAGGGCAGCCAATTGGCTGCCTTTTTTTTTGTGTTCGGTGCTCGCGTATTTAGTATATTTGGATTACACCTATTTATTAAATTATGAAAACGATACTAATTTCTTTAGCTATTGCATTATCCTTTAGTCTAAATTCTCAATGCTTTATTGAATTTGAAGATGATACACTTTACACATGTGCAGATTCAGATGTTGAATTTTCTGTTTTTGCCTATTCAGATATAATAAACTCTATAGACTTTAATTCAATATTACCAACAGGATGGGAAATCTCAAACGGCGATTCTACATTTAACGTAGCATGCATTCCAAACGATGGAACAACATACTTTTGGTCTGCGTATAATGGACATGAACTGGTTAGTCCTGCAATGGATATTCAAAATGGTGCAATGATTTCTTTTGATCTTCTTTTTGGTATACAAGCTGGAGTTGCACCCTGTGAAGGTCCTGACTTAGAAAAGGAAGGAGTTGAATTGCAATATTCTATAGATGGAGGCGGTTCTTGGATTCCAATAATCTATTACAGCCCTGGAGGATACACTCTACCGCAAAACCCAAATACAGGAGCATCAATTGTAAATTCATCTGGTTCAAACTACACTTCCTGGAATAACTTTGTAATACCTATTCCTCCTGGTGCCGCAACTTCTTCTACCCAGTTTAAATGGTTACAAGACTATGGTTCAGGAACAAATTATGATGCTTGGGGATTAGATAATGTTACAATTAACTCAAACTCAAACTCCATTTGGAGCACAGGTCAGACAAATACGAGTTCTATAAGTGTCTCAAGTCCAGTTGACGCAGAATACATTTATACAATAAATGATTCTCTTGGAAATTCTCTGTGCAGTGATACTTGCCATTTAATTATTGATAATTCTGGCTTTGATAATAATGTAGAATTAATTGCACAGCCTTTTCTTGCAAGTCAGAATTCAATTCTTTTCTTAGATGCATTTAACGATGGCTGTCCTTCTCAAAATGGTGAAATAACAGTAGCTTTAGATCCGCTATTAACTTTTGTTTCATCAACTCCTCAGCCCAACCAAATTAGTGGAAACACATTAACATTCAACTACACGGACTTATATCTTAATGGACCACACCTTCAAATTCCAATCACTGTTACAACAGATGCAACTGCTCAAATAAACGATTCTGTGAACATTTTTGTTCAAATAAATGAAATAGTTGGAGATACAGAAGCGTGGAACAATACTAAAGATTATATCTTTCCAGTTCAGGCCAGCTATGACCCAAATGATAAAAAGGTTTACCCTACTGGTGAATGTACACCCGGATATGTAGAGTCAGACACTCCATTAACGTATACTGTTAGATTTCAGAATACAGGAACGGCAACGGCATATAACATTAAAATTCAAGACATAATAGATGCGAATTTAGATGTTAGCTCATTACGAATTGTTGCAGCTTCTCATGAAGTAATTATGGAAGACTTAGGTTCAAATATGATTGAATTTCAATTCAACAGCATATATCTCCCACATCAAGGAGCCGATGATCTTGGAAGTAACGGATATCTAGTTTATGAAATAGACATACTACCTAGCACTCTGCATGACGCTCAAATTTCAAATTTTGCTGATATTTATTTTGACTTCAACCCTCCCATTACTACGAATCTTGTTATGAATACATTTTCAGATGGAAGTCACCATATAATTGGAGACACAAGTTATGTTTCATCTCCTACATCTTACACTTGGAACAATGAACTATACAGCACTAGTGGAATTTATTCTTCTTCATACCCTATTCCAAATGGATGTGACAGTACAATCTATTTAAACCTCTCCATAACGGCATCGATTGGTGACATCAACAAAGAGGGAATTCTTGTCTTCCCAAATCCTACTAATGACAACATCAATATCAATCATGGACAAGCTCTAATTAAGAATCTATCTCTTATAAATGCGTTTGGTAAGGAAGTAGAAATTGAAACTGTTTTTAACAATGGAATAAGCCAGATCAAACTCAACTGTCCGCCTGGAATATATTTACTAAAAGTAACCACAGAGAGTTCAGAATTCACGTATAAAATCATCAAGATTTAACACAAAAAAAAGGCAGCCAATTGGCTGCCTTTTTTTTGTGTTAACAATTCTTAAAGCCACTTTAATTTAAAATCACTCAACTGTGGCTTACTCTCGTATTCTATTTGAAATTCGTGATTTCCTGGTAACAGACTTTCGAAATTACGGTTAAACTTCAAGCCGAACTCGGAACTAGAAATCCATAAGTTTCTTAAGTATGTTTCAGTCTCAACGCTAATAACCATTTTATTTGACGATTCATCAACAGAAACTATAGACAGCTTAACATTCTCTTTCAAAGCTCTATCGTATTCAGAAACAATATGATCAAAAGATCTAGACTGCTCTACTCCATTCTCATCTTGAAAATCAAATCGAATTACGACATTTTGAGTCAAGGCATCCATCACTTTTGAATTACTTAAATCTATTTTAACCGATCCATTGCATCTTAGTTTCAAACTCTGCTCAAACTCGTAAATCAACTCACCTGTTAACGATAGTATCTTAACATTCGCATCAACCTTCAGGTCCCTTGAAGCATCTGAAACTAAATAATAATCTATTTGCTCTAAATCATTATACTTTTCAACTACAACAATACTTTTATAATCTTCTCGAATTCTATACTGTAATGCTTTCCAGTTTCCATTATAATCAACACTGGACCAAGTCGGAGCTGGCCAACAATCATTCAATTGCCAATAAAGTGTTCCCCCACACCTAGGCGCATCGACTCTATGTCCAGCTACAGCCATACTCACGGCCATTGATTGGGTTAATTGAGAATAATAAATAAAGTCTTCAAATGATTCTGGGCTCCCATACAAGCGCTTTGCATGCTTTAGAATCATATCATTACCAACATAACTCTTTTGGTGGTGTTTCATGACATCAGAGGATAGATCCCAATCTTCCTTCCTTGAGAATGAGTTCAACGTATTATACTCTGGAAAACTTTGAAAACCGTATTCCGCATTAAATCGGCCTACCTTCTTACCGAAATCTTCAATTGGATCTTTACCATGCCAAACACCCCAATAATGCTGAGAACCATGATTGTATAACTCTTTCTTACCCCAATTGCTCAAAGGGGATGTATGAATATAAGGAATCGTGTTGTGTTTTGAAATAATTTTTGGTGCCGTTTCTTTAAAAATTAAATCATACGCTGCTTCAATTTCTTTGGCGGATTTGCCGTAAAGACCATGTTTAACTTGAAAACCCCAATTACCCCATGCCACTTCGACTTCATTGTTTCCATTAAAAAGAACAACACTTGGATGTCCGGAAATTCTTGGTACCTGATATTCAAATTCGCGTGTAATATTATCGATAAAAACCTCATCGCCCGGATACATAGCACAAGCAAACATTAAATCCTCCCAAATCATAATCCCCAACTCGTCGCAGCGCTCAAAAAACACCTCATCTGGATAATATCCGCCTCCCCAAACACGAATCATATTAAAGTTAGATTCAGCCATTAAATCGACCATACCTCTAACCATTTCATCTGTTACTCTTGCAGGAAATATCTCTTGAGGGATATAGTCAGCACCTTTACAAAACACTCTTCTTCCGTTAATCTTAAAGTAGTAACTTGTACCCCACTCATCTTTCTCTTGAATCAACTCAGAAGTTTTAATCCCGAACTTCAACTCAAAAACACTTAACGAATGATTATCAATAGATTTGACCTCAACATTGTCATTGTAAATATATTGTTCCCCTTGACCTTTCGGCCACCATAACTTCGGGTTATTGACCACCACTTTACGCGTAAAAACACCTTGATTTCCTTTAACAACCTCATCTCCAAAAAGAGAACTTTTCCAATTGATTTCAGTTAGATCTTGATTCGAAAAGTGCAAGTCAAACTCAACCACTGCAACCCCATCATTAACAGATAAAATACGCGTTGTTTTATTTATCAACCTAGCATTATCATATGCCTTAATTACAGCAGGTTTATTAAGACCAATTGTATTCATTCGCAATGCCCAATCCCAACCGAATTGATACTGAGGTTTTCTAGTATATGGAGCGATTTTTACTTCATGAACATCATTAGGTGCCGGCAATTGATATCCCACATTTTTTAACTTTTCTTTATGATAAATTACAGGAGGAGTAAATATGATTACTAATTCATTAAATCCTTTTTTTGCACTAGATCTAATATCTGCAGAATGCGGAATGAAAGCATTATCTGTCTCTAAAACTAATTTGTCGTTCAAATAAACCTTGGCGTAAGTATCAATTGAAGGAAAAATTAATTCTACGAATTCCCTGTCTAACTCAACATCAAGAAAGAATAATGACTTAAACTCCCAAGTATGATCTTCAACCCAACCAAACTTGTTCTCATTCAATCCATAAAAAGGATCAGGTAACTCACCATGAGCAATTAACCCTTCTTGAACAGAACCTTTATCGCCCAATTCTATCCACTCTCTTTTAATAGGATGTAAAAAACTCCATGTGAGTTCTAAATCTTGCGAAAAAGAATCATTTGAATTAAACATAACAATTAAGGCAAGGAAAATTTTAATATTAATTTCCATCTATAACTACCAATTTCGATCAAAACTAGCATCAATCAATTCAGATCTATCTTTTGACTTTACTGCAAAATTGAAGCCATTAAAAACAGAATATGCCCCAACATTTCCCTTTTTATCTAAAGCGAGAAAACCTACCTGTAATCCTTCCATATTATCATGTTTGTCTATTATTCGTTGTACAGCTTCTTCGCAAGCTTGCTGAGGCGTTCTACCCTGGCGCATTAACTCAACTACGGTATGACTTCCCGCAATACGAATAATTGCCTCTCCTAATCCTGTGGCAGTTGCTGCACCAATTTCATTATCGACAAACAACCCTGCTCCGATAATAGGTGAATCACCGATTCTTCCTGGAAGTTTATATCCCCAACCGCTAGTAGTACAGGCACCACTTAAATTACCTTTGGAATCTAAAGCAATCATGCCAATAGTATCATGATTTTCATGATTTATCTCAGGCTTTTCGAATTTATCTTTATTCTCTTTCTTCCAAACTTTCCATTCAGACTTAACCTCTTTTAGCGGAGACTTAACATGCTTGAAACCATAACCCAAAGCAAAATCTTTCGCACCTTGTCCAACAAGCATAACATGAGGTGTATTTTCCATTATAGTTCTCGCTACAGAAATAGGATGTTTAATCCCTTCTAAATAACCTACCGCTCCACATTTAGAATTCTGATCCATGATACAAGCATCAAGCGTAACATGACCATCACGATCAGGCCTTCCTCCAATACCAACACTTCGAATTGACATATCAGATTCAGTTGTTCTAACTCCCTGCTCTACAGCATCTAGCGCAGGTCCATCAGCAGCTAATACCTTCCAGGCATTTTCATTTGCCTCCAATCCATGTTCCCATGTAGAAAGAACAATAGGTTTTACCAAATCAATAGAGTCTAACGAATTGTCTAAAATAACTTCTGCAGCCTTAACAGGCCTCAACACACCCAAAACAGTAGCAGATAATCCAAGTTTAAAAAACGATCTTCTTTTCATATTAACTCTTTTTTTCTGCTAAATACTTCCTAAGCCAAACTCTATAAACAGCAGCATTTTTCTCATGCTCTCGATTCGTAACTGCAAAGTTATGTCCACCACCACCAGGTTTTCCACACATGAAAATATAATTCACATCAGCTGGATTTAATACAGCGTCAATAACTTCTCGGGGAACAATACAAATTGGTCCTGGAGGAACACCTTCATATTTATACGTATTATAAGGACAATCAATTTCTTTATGTCGATTCAATAATCGCTCAACCCCATCCAATTGATCTCCCCAGCAAAATTTAAACGTTGGATCTGATTCAAGTCGCATTCCTTTATTAATTCTGTTTAAATACAACTTTGCAATTATTGGCCATTCTTCCTTTATTTTAGACTGCTCCGAATAAACAATACTTGCAATAGTAGTGACTTGAGAAGGAGAATTCAACCCTACACTCTTCATCTTTTCTTTTCTTTCGGCAGTCCAAAACGATTTAAATTCATTCGCCATAAAAGCCGTAAATTGTTCAGCATCCGTATCAAAATACATCTTATATCGTTGAGGCAAAAACAATGCTGGCATTTGTTCTTGTGTAAATCCATACATCCTTTGCACATCTGGGTTCAACAAAAAGGATGCGATCGAAGCACTATCGGCAATAATACACTTACTTATATTAGAAGCAATATCCTCCAAGTCTCTACAGCGGTTAAAATCAACATTTACCTTAACCTCTGCATTACCATGTCCGTTTTCACCTTTAAGAAAGCCATTTACTAAATCCCCTAATTGAGTTTTAGAAAGAATTATATATTTACCGGCTGCAAATGCAGTAGGATCAATATTATTAGCCGCCACATACTCATAAAAGTGCTGCTCATTGGGAATAACACCTTTCTCTAAAAGAACTGACATTAGCTCATCAATTGAAGGGTCCTCCCTAAAAAGTAGCTTAACTTCAGATTTATTTATTGTTCTGGTATCTTCACTTAAAAGCCCCATAATGCGCTCTCTATTGTAGATTGCGAATGCAGATATTCCAACTAGTATAACAAGAATTATTTTTTTAGCCATTTCTCAAATAATAATGCCTCAATATACACACCATCACTGAGATATTTATCATCTGATAAACCTATTTTGTTAAAATCTCTTTTTTGAAACAACCTCAAACTAGGTTCATTCATTGGGTGGATCATGCATGTCAACCTTTCAAGTCCTAACTTTTTTGCTTCTAACTCAATTAAGCCTAACGCATCACTTGCATACCCTTTTTTACGATCAATCTTGTCAGCAATAAGAATTCCAACAATGGCTTGATGGTTCTCAAAGTCAATGGCACAAAGATCAATTGTTCCAATTCTCCTACCCGTTGAATGCTCTGTAATTATCCATCGGCCTTGTTTCGATTTATTTATATCTGCGAGTGATTCAATTAAACGTACAATATCCCATAATTGAAATGGAGAATCATTATTTGAAGAATTCCAATTCTCAACATCATTTTCCCATTGTAAAACAACAGCAGCATCAGAAAGCTCAATTGGACGAATAGAAATTGACATTATTTATCTAAATTTTTAAGTCGAGCATGAATAGCTGCGACATCGTAATCCTGTATACCGCCAAAATCTTTCTCAATATTCAAGCCCATTGCTCGTTCAATTTCATCGTTTTCTTCCAATAACTTTAAAAGTTCAATCAGTTTGGAAGCTGATTTATGATTCAATACATTTTTAATTGGTATTAAACAAGTTATTTCATTCGGTATTGTTCTATCAAACCGTCTAAACTCCTTAATAATTGAGTCACTTTCTACAGAAGAATTCAATTCAAAGCAAAGCGTAGAAATCCTTCTTCGGTTTACAATCTCAATCAGACTTTCAATAGAAACACCTTCATCTTTACCATTCGCCTTTAAGCTATAAAACAACCCATTATAAGACAGACCAATATGAGGCGGGATTTTATCTGCGTGCAAAACCCAAAGAAGCGCAGAGTTTAATCCAACATAAGAATTAAAGGGTTCTATATCTGTTACAGAATAGCTAGGCATTAATACTTCCATGAAATACGAATGTTGCTGGTCCAGTTAACCAAATGCTATTAAATCCTTCGCCAATTCTTTTGGCCTCAACAGCAAGTCTACCACCTTTTGTGTTGATTTCAACTTTAGCATCCATTAGCTCTTGTTCTGCCATATAAACTAATGCACATGCCGTTACTCCAGTACCACAGGATAAAGTTTCATCTTCTACACCTCTTTCGTATGTCGCAACATTCACTTTCTGAGAAGACACTTTTTTCATTATGTTAACGTTTATACCCTCCTCTTTAAAACGATCGGAATAACGCACTGACTTACCAAATTCAATAACATCTACTTCTTCACTGGTATCCAAGAATTTCACATAATGTGGAGATCCAGTATTTATAATATAATCACCTCCTGTCATTTCATAGCTGGCAACATCTAGCATTTCTAATTTTACATCGTCATCAATAATAAAGGCTTTGTGACCTCCGTCGATTGCATAGAAATTAGTTTCATTTTTAATAATTCCTATAGATTTAGCAAAAGCAACGGAACATCGAGCACCGTTACCGCAAAAACTTTGACTACCATCAGCATTATAATAATCAACCTCAAAATCAAAACCTTCCTTTCTATTGAGCTTAATTAATCCATCACCACCAACCCCTATCTTTCGATCACATATGAATTGAATCTGATCTACTGAAAGCGAATCATAATCACCTAACATGTTATTCAACATGACAAAGTCATTCCCAGCACCTTGATATTTTGAAAAAATAACCTTCATCAGAACAAAAGTAGCTCATATACCTGAAAGCACAAGGATATGCTTAACATCTTTTAACAGCGGAGGTATATAACTTTATGATTCTTTGGTGTTATAATTGCTGTAGAAAAATTAAAACATCAAATTAGACAAATATGAAAAACAACTTAAAACTTTTTGGATTAGGCCTTTTGGGTGGAATGCTTCCTTTAGCAGTTTTTCTAGCCATAAATAGTGTATCGAATACACCTCAGACAGACACCATTTCGGGAAATACTGCAGAAATAGTTGGACAGCAAACAACTTTGAACTATAGTAATATGGTTCCGAATGCTGATTTTGTAAATGCGTCAGAAAACAGTTTGAACGCAGTAGTTCACGTAACAACAAAAGTTGAAACAACATCATTTCAGAGAGATATGTTCTCAGAATTTTTTTATGGCCCTGGAGCCGGAGGAAGAGAATTCAAACAATACGGTTCTGGATCAGGTTCCGGTGTAATAATTTCTCGAGATGGATACATTGTTACAAATAATCATGTAATTGAAGACGCTCAGGAAATTGAGATTACTTTGAATGACAATAGAAAATATTCAGCAACAATTGTTGGTACAGACCCGTCTACTGATATTGCGGTTTTAAAAATTGAAGAAAAAGATTTAGCAGCTATCTCTTTAGGCAATAGTGATGCCATTCAAGTTGGTGAATGGGTATTGGCAGTTGGAAATCCTTTTAACTTGACAAGTACAGTTACTGCGGGAATTGTTTCTGCTAAAGCTAGAAATATCAACTTATTATCAGAGCGATCTAGCTCTAATGTGGTTCCTATTGAATCTTTTATACAAACTGATGCAGCTGTAAACCCTGGTAATTCGGGAGGAGCACTTGTAAACACCAATGGAGAGCTGGTTGGAATCAACACCGCAATCGCATCTCAAACGGGAAGTTATAGTGGTTATTCTTTTGCCGTACCGGTAAACCTTGTAAAAAAAGTAATGACGGACTTAATTGATTACGGCATTGTTCAGCGGGGATATTTAGGAGTACAAATTGCTGACATTACTCAAGAAATAGTTGAGAACCAAGAATTACCCAATATCAAAGGGGTTTATGTTGCCGGAGTTATTGAAGACGGAAGCGCCGAAAAAGCTGGTTTAAACGAAGGAGATGTAATTTTGAAAATTGGTTCAAGAGAAGTAAATTCAGTAGCTTCATTACAAGAAGAAGTAGGTAAAAGAAGACCTGGCGATAAATTAAGCGTAACTATACGTAATTCAAAAGGTTATGAATCTGTAAAAGAGATTGTTTTACGAAACAGCGATGGAGAAACGAAGCTCATCAGCAAAGCAGAAATAGAAAAAAATGCAGCCTTAGGTGCAACTTTTACTGAATTATCGAGTAAAGAATTAAAAGAGTTAAACATTTCGAATGGAGTTAAGATTAAATCGTTGAATGCAGGTAAGCTAAAATCACTTGGTCTGACTGAAGGTATGATAATTACAAAAATCAACAATGAGCCTATCGAATCTGTGGAACAACTCACAAAAAAATTGAATAACGCTAATAGAGGAGTTCTCTTAGAGATTATGACTCAAAGTGGTAAAAGAGACTACGTTGGATTTGGTCTATAAACCAATAAATTAAGGCATGGTTTTTGACATCGATAATGTTAAAAAATTGTGAATCTTTTTTTTGGAAAATGAGTTCTTTTACACGTATCTTTGTCAACGCTTTTATTAGCAAAACTAAATAGTAGAGGATTAGAAGAGTATGAGACAACTTAAAATTACAAAATCGATTACCAATCGTGAGAGTCAGTCATTAGACAAGTACTTACAGGATATTGGTAAAGAAGAGTTGATTACTGCGGAGGAAGAGGTAGAATTGGCAAGAAAAATTAAGCAAGGTGACCAAAGAGCCCTTGAAAAATTAACTAGAGCCAACCTTAGATTCGTTGTATCTGTTGCAAAACAGTACCAAAACCAAGGGTTAACGTTGCCCGATCTTATTAACGAAGGTAATTTAGGTCTTATTAAAGCTGCACAAAAATTTGATGAAACACGTGGATTCAAATTCATTTCGTATGCTGTATGGTGGATTCGCCAATCTATTTTGCAAGCATTAGCTGAGCAAGCAAGGATTGTGCGTCTTCCATTAAATCAAGTAGGATCATTAAATAAAATTAACAAGGCATTTTCGCGTCTTGAACAAGAGTTCGAAAGGCCTCCATCAGCTGAAGAGTTAGCCGAAGCATTGGAGGTTCCTGAAGACAAAATAAAAGAGAGCTTAAATGTTTCAGGTCGTCATGTTTCTATGGATGCTCCTCTATCCACTTCTGAAGACGGAGGAACACTTATGGATGTAATGGCAAACAATGATTCTCCGAAAGCCGATCACGAGTTGATGGCTGAATCTCTTCAGAAAGAGATTGAAAGATCATTAAGTACTTTAACAGATAAAGAACGTGAAATTATTCGTCTGTTCTTCGGAATTGGAATGAACCACGGACTTACATTAGAGGAAATTGGAGCTAAGTTTAATTTGACTCGTGAAAGAGTAAGGCAAATTAAAGAAAAAGCAATTCGTAGATTGAGACACACCTCAAGAAACAAACTGCTGAAAGCTTATCTAGGATAAGACATCGAAAAGGTGCCCCTCATCGTGGGCACCTTTTTTTATGGTTAAATTTTGAATATCAACATCTTAAATTAAAAAATGGAAACAGCGTTGGGTTACGAAAACGAATTACAGTCGCATATAAAAAGAGAAAGAGCTGCGGTTAAATTGTCTAGCAAAGTTGGAGAACTTCTTTATGACAAAGGAATTGAATTAGTATTATTTAGAAACCACCTTACAGATGTTACAATTTCTGAAATTCTAAACTTACATGAGTATTCAAAAAATGTAGTGAATAAACCGGTTGATATTTTTACAACATCTGACTTAGCTGAAACTATCCTTTCTATGGATATTGCTCCAGCGAAATTAGATATCGGAAAATTAGCAAGTGAATGGTTAAGTGAAAAAGGTGATTTCGAATCTATGACTGAATTCCTTAAGAATAAGTTAGCTGGATTTGAATCTTCAAACGCTGTTTCATTTGAGCCAAGAGATGTCGTCCTTTATGGATTTGGACGTATCGGACGTTTGGCTGCTAGAGAATTAATCAAGCAAGCTGGTAAGGGACAACAATTAAGGTTACGAGGTATTGTCACACGAAGCAATTCTGAAGCAGACCTAATAAAAAGAGCGGCCTTATTAAAGAACGATTCTGTTCATGGTGCATTTAACGGCACTGTTGAAGTTGATGCTGCAAACGAAGCATTAATTATTAACGGACAGATCGTTAAAATGATTTGCGCTAAGAACCCTGAGGATATCGACTACACTTCGTACGGCATTAAGAATGCTTTAATCATTGATAACACAGGTGTTTTTACGAATAGAGAAGCCTTATCTCGCCATCTAAAAGCAAATGGTTCTTCGAGAGTTCTATTAACGGCTCCAGGTAAAGAAATACCTAATATTGTTTACGGAATTAATCAAGGTGAACTGGATCTTGAAGGAGAAAAGGTTTATTCTGCAGCATCTTGTACAACAAACGCTATATCTCCTATCCTGAAAGTTGTTAACGACAAATTGGGAGTTGTCAAAGGTCACATCGAAACAGTTCACGCTTACACGAATGATCAAAACTTATTGGATAACATGCACAAGAAACCAAGAAGAGGTAGATCTGCAGCAATAAACATGGTCATCACTTCAACTGGAGCTGGGAATGCAGTAACTAAAGTAATTCCAGACCTGAAGGATAAATTGACTGCAAATGCAGTTCGTGTGCCAACTCCAAACGGTTCTTTAGCTATACTTAACCTTGAATTAGGTAAAAACACATCGCTAGAAGAATTAAATAACGTTGTTAAAAACGCGGCTTTGAATGGAGATTTAGTAAATCAAATACACTATGCTTATGATCCTGAATTGGTATCTAATGACATCATTGGAAACACGTGTTGTTCTGTATTTGACTCAAATGCCACAATCGTCTCTAAAGATGGTAAAAATGCTGTGATTTACGCATGGTACGATAATGAGTTCGGGTATACAAAACAAGTTATTCGTCTTGCTAAATATATAACTAAAGTAAGAAGAGCGATTTACTATTAATCGTAAACATATTTTAATGCAAAGAAAAGGGACTCAATAATTTGAGTCCCTTTTTTTTCTGGTTTACTTCGTAGTCCGATACTTATGAATTGCAAACATTGGAATTGCCACCAATGCTATTCCAGCTAAACCTATAACTAGACCAATTCCTGCTCCAGGCCAATGTTGAATTTTAAATAAGATTCCTAAAATTGTTAGACTCGTAAAAAATGACCCTGTAATATATGCTAATCCTCTCATGAAATAAATTTTAATCCCAAAATGGGCGGTTATATGGAGACAATGCATCTAGTTCAAAAAGTAACAAAAAAAAAAAACAAGATTGATCACTGACCATTCATATTTACAATTAAATTAACACTCAATACTCGTCACAATGCATTACATAATTCGTTCCAAATAAATAATATCCGTTCTATTCTAATATAGTATTCCTCAAGACAACTTCAAATAGTGTAAACTTATATGAGTAAGGGGCATACCCCAAAAAAAAAGGCTGTATCAAAAGAATGATACAGCCTTTTTTAAATACAATCTTTCTATTCTACAATAAGTCTTTTACTGATCGAACCTGATTCCGAACTGATATTAATCGAGTACACTCCACTCGCTAAAGAATCAGTATTAAAATCATAAACTGATCTTCCAGCTTCAACATTTTCTATTAAGTCAAAATAAACAACTTGCCCAAGGGAGTTAACGATATTAACACTCACTTCTGATTGATTTTGAGTTAATTGAAATGCAATTACCGCATTTCCTGCTGTTGGATTCGGATAAATTTTGGCCGAAGTAAAAGTTTCTATTTCTTCAACTGCAAGAGGACTAAAACCTACATTCGCATATGTCGCTTGATAGATTTCTTTCGTAATATTACTTTGTAACCAAACAGCAACCCCTATATCAGAGAACTCTTCAACCGTATGCTCCGTGCTCTCATCATGTCCAACAATTGCATTCGCTGGAAGCACATAATTACCATTAAATGTATGCGTCAATTCTTCATGACCTATATCCCCTGTTGTTTGAGGGCCTAAATGCAGTCCAGATGCACCATTATAAATTTTCTTTACAACATGCTCAAACTGAGTTTCACCATTTCCACCAACGTTGTTAGACGTTTCATATTCAAAAATTGCAACAAATAGTCTTGTACTTGGAGGTAAATCAGCTAAAGCCTCATAATCGACCTGAACATCTACTGTTTGAGTCACTTCGTTTACTTGATAATATGCAGATAAATCAACCAATGGACTAACTGCATAGGCATTGTTTAAGTCGGCCTGAGTTAAATTACTTGGCCCTCCATCATATCCAGCATCAATTTGAGTATTAGGAACCGACTGAACTGAATAAATATTCTTCCTACTCCCCATTTCAGCTGTATAATAAGGATCTCCATTTCCTGGCCAGTTCATCTGATATTTCACAGATACAAATTTACCATCGTTTTCAGGAGCTGATAATAATGCTTCAAGAGCAACATTTCCAGGATTACAAGGAGGACAAGTTGAAGAAGTAAAAGTTTCTACTAATGTTACACGATTTTGTGCGAAAGATGACGCTCCTGAAAGAAGAACAGCCATCGTTAAAAGTCCGATTTTTTTCATGCTAGTTTAATTAAATTGAGTAATGGATTAGAATATAAAATAAAAGCTTCAGTTTGTAAAACCAGATGAGCCATACTATTGCAATCCTAGAAACAACAGATGACACTAATTTTAATGAATTAAAACTAGAAATGTGAAAAAAAAGAATGATCTCATTGAGCATTTAACTATTTCCTTCTTTCCTTCCAAATCGGACTGCATCTTAAATATAAGTTAAATAAGACCAAACCAAAGAAATCTATGCTTGGTGTGAATTTCAAACGAATTTTCGCTAATTATCTTTTCCTACTACAGCATTCCTTCTGCTGTTAGCTACGCATTATTTAATTCCAGCTACCTTAAGACACTTTCTAACTTTCTTTTCGTGTTCCGCTCTTTCTTCAGGTGTTCCACTTGGATTTTGAATTCTAAACGCTTGACATTTCTCGTCAATCTCATCTAACCTTGACGCTAAACGATCGAATTCATCATCCGGAAGGTTTGGATTCATAAAAGCCTTATTAATTGAATCACCTTTAACGACACAGTCGCAAAAGCTCCACTGCTCACCAAACTCTTTTTCAATTTTCACCAAGTTCTCTTTAAATTCGGCAGAATTCTTTTTATCAACAGTAGACATATCGTAATCAGAAATTATTTCTTTTTCGATTGAGTCTTCTTCCGGGATAGAAACAACTAACGTATCCATAGTATCTTCTATAGTTCCAGCATCTTCTATACCTGGCTTACAAGCAATTAGAAAAAATAACGTTATTATTAAGAAAAGATTTTTCAACAAGTTTTATAGTTTGGCTTCAAATTTGATCTCAATAATACGAACTTATTGTAAAATAGACACACACAAATAGACGTTAATATGTTAAGATTTATAATTTCATGCTTTTCGTTTACTCTTTTATTTGGATCAAAAGCACAGGAAGACACCACTATAGTTAAAGAGAAGGACTTTGAAGTAATGCATGTTGATAAGAATTTTGGGAGAAAATATAAATCTCAATTGCATCAATTAAAAGCTGTTTATCCCCTTGCTCTAAAAGCAAAGCAACTAATTGATGATTATGAAAAAGATCTTGAGGACCTTAAAAAGAATCGAAAGAAGAAAAAATATAGTAAAGAAGCTCATCAACATTTAAAAGATGAATTTACATATAATATTAGAGATTTATACCAGTCAGAGGGTGACCTTTTAATGAAACTCATTCATAGAGAAACCGGTATGACCGTGCATCAAATCATTAAAAAATATCGAGGAAGCTTTCAATCAACAATGTATAACTCTATGGGCAAATTATGGGGGCATAATTTGAAAGACACCTATGATGCGAAAGGAGAAGATTGGATTACTGAAGTAGTTATACAAGACATTGAGTCAGGAAGGATTAGCTTTGAAAAGGAAATGAAAAAGCTGGACAAAAATGAATATAAAGACAGCATGAAAAGCTACAGACAAAATAAAAAGAACGGTAGAAAAGCTAGAAGAAATAATAAAAAGAATAATCGAAAGACAAAAAAAAAGGACTGACAATCAGCCCTTTTTTTTCATTAACTCTATTTAGCTCCTAGTTTATCTTCAGCAGAATTAGAAACAGCAGTTTTATCTAGTCTCATTTTACCACTTTCTGTGGCAATTAGAATAGTTGATTCAGAAACTTCTAAGATCTTTCCGTGAATACCACCGATAGTAACAACTTTGTCGCCAACCCCCATAGCTTCCCTAAATTTCTTAAGCTCCTTTTGTTTCTTCATTTGTGGTCTGATCATGAAAAAGTAGAACACTACTAAAATCAATACCAACATTACCATTTGATTCATACCAATCTATTTTATTTAAAATTATCTTCTAATTACGTTTGCCTTCACAATTACTTGTGTAACGGAAGGATCCGTGTTCGCTACTATTCGTACCGATTTATTCAATGGCCCCGCCCCTACTTTCTCAGTATTAACGTGAGCAAGAACATCACCAGATTCACCTGGTTGAATAGGCTCTTCAGGATACTCAGCAACCGTGCAAGAACAAGAACCTTTTACCTCTCCAACAACTAAAGGGTAACTTCCTGTATTCGTTACAGAAAACTTTGCTGTTACCACCTCTCCTTTCAACACATCTCCTGCATCAAATACAGTAACAACCTCCATTGTCGTTTTATTACCAACTTTAACTTCAGAACTACCTCCGCAGGATACTAATAAAAACAATGCAAAAACTGCTAATAATGATTTCATAATTTAACTTTTTAAGCCTCTACCGACTTTTGTAATTTTGCCCTCTTTTTCTAAACGAGAAATCGCCTTATCCAAAACGCCATTAATAAACCCGTTACTCTTTGGTGTGCTATAGAATTTAGAGATCTCGATATATTCATTCAAAGTAACTTTTGTTGGAATATTATTAAAAATCTGCAACTCTGTAATCGCCATCTTCATCAAAATAACGTCCATTTTAGCAATTCTATCCAATTCCCAATTACTCGTTAATTGGTCAATTAACTCTTCATTATCTTTATCCAGAACAATTGTTTTTCTCAAAAGTTCACGAACAAAAGATAACTCATCATCTTTATCTTTATACAAAGGTAAAATCGTTGGATCTTGATCGTTTTCAAAACCTTTGATTGTTTTAACAACCATTGAACAAGCTAAATCGATATCATCAATCCAGTGAATATTTTCATCTTCAAAGTGACTGTATAGAATTTCAGAATTTGCAATCTCAGCTTTAAATAAGGCAACAGCAAACGCTTTATCCTCTTCAAACCCTGAAATATCGTTATTCATGTATGAATCGTAAACCTCACTTTCTCTGATTTGAGCATAAATTTTACGGAACATTTCCCGATTTTCATCTCCTATCCAATTGACTTTTCTTTGTTCAGAATGCACACGAAGCGTAGGCTGCTTTTCAAGAATATCAACAATTGCACTATCTACAAACTTTCTATTTGGGTTAGCATCTTCATCTGTAGGGAATATTTTCTTCTTATTCTCCTCCATTCTATGCTCACCAATCGCTTTCAATTCAGAAAATGAAAGTAACAAGTAAATATATAGGTCATAAATTCTCTCTAAGGAATTTAATGTCTCTTTTTCAATCTTACCGAACTCCTCATCTTTAGATTGGAAGAACGCATAAAGTGATTGAAGTACTTTTATTCGTAAATGTCTTCTATTGAGCATCGAATCTTATAAAGGTAATTTCACTTTCCCTATAGCTGAAATTCTTTCTTCAGCCATTTTGTTAGCGATTTGATATGTTGGAACGTTCTCATCTTTAGAACGTTTAACTATGTTTTGAATCGTAGTATAAATCTCTTCAGCTTTATTCATTGCCCATTCAGAAGACAACCCTTTAACTTCAGAATAACAATTAATTACCCCACCCGCATTTAACGTGAAATCTGGAGCGTAAATCATTCCTTGCTCCATAACGGCTATACCGTGCACATCTTCTTGTTTCAATTGATTATTTGCAGCACCCGCAATAATTGAACATTTAAGTCTACTCAAGGTTGAATCATTCACTGTAGCACCTAAAGCACATGGTGCGTATATATCCATGTCTAAGTCGTAAATTTCATCTAGTCCAACGACAGTTGCCCCGTATTTCTCAGAAACCCGCTTTAAAGATGGCTCGTGAATATCAGAAATATAAACCTTAGCACCTTCTTCAGTCAAGGACTTCACTAGATATTCTCCAACATGCCCCACACCTTGGACAGCTACAACTTTATCTGTTAATGAATCAGAACCAAATTGCTCTTTAGCACAAGCCTTCATTCCTACATAAGTTCCATAAGCTGTAACTGGAGATGGATCTCCTGACTTACCAGGCAACCCCACAACGTGCTCAGTTTCCATCCCGACATATGTCATATCTAAAGGATTAATACCTACATCTTCAGCTGTAATATATTTTCCTGCTAAACTATTGACAAATTTCCCAAATCTTCTAAACAAAGCTTCAGACTTCATTGTACGCGAATCACCAATAATCACAGCCTTACCACCACCAAGATTCAATCCTGAAATTGAATTTTTATAAGTCATACCACGCGACAAACGCAAAACATCATTCAATGCTTCCAATTCGTTATTGTACTTCCACATGCGCGTTCCACCTAATGCTGGCCCTAATGTCGTGTTATGTACTGCAATTATAGCTTTTAAGCCTGTGTCATTATCGTTACAAAAAAGTAACTGCTCATGATTGTATTTGCTCATTTGAGCAACTACCGGATTTTCTGCGAGGTTCGTGTCCTCAATATTTTTTACTTCAAACATATGTATGATAAATGTTTTCTCAAGTGTATTATATACTTTTACAACGTCATGCAAAAGAGCATGGCAAAAATAGGAAATTATCGGATGAAGTCACTTAGCTACCTCAACAAATATTTCATAAAATACAAATGGAGATTCCTGTTCGGGATACTTTTCATTATTGGAAGTAACTGGTTTAAAGTTGCAATGCCTGATTATTTCGGGGATTCTGTTGATGAATTAAAAAATTGGGACACGGCAAGGCCAAGCGATGAGGTGATGCTTGCAGCGCTTAAGGCTGGTGGTACCATCATGCTTCTTATATTAACCTCTGGTTTTTTCCTTTTTCTAACACGACAAATGATCATAATTATGTCAAGAAACATCGAATATGATCTTAAGAACGAAATCTACAATAAGTATCAAGAGTTAAGCTATTCATTCTACAAAAAAAACAATACCGGAGATTTAATGAATCGCATTTCCGAGGATGTGACTAAGGTACGTATGTATTTAGGCCCTGGAATCATGTATACGATTAACTTGGTAGCATTGAGCACACTTGTGATAAACAATATGATTCAAATCAATGGCTATTTGACAATTGTAGTTCTTGTTCCGCTTCCATTAATGTCATTTGTTATCTATAAAGTTGCAAATCGAATAGGTAAACTCAGCGGCGAAGTTCAAAAAGAACAATCTCGTATGTCAACTCTAGTTCAAGAGACATTCTCGGGCATCAGGGTCATTAAAGCCTACGGAAGAAATAAAGAAGTAAACAATCAATTAGCTGATTCTGCAGAGGAATACAAATCGAGAAGTATGCGCCTCGTAATGACGAACGCCCTTTTTATGCCTACAATATTCATTCTAATAGGAATTAGTACCATTCTTTGCATTTATTTAGGAGGAAGTATTTTTATTGATCAAATTCCCGGTTCAGCAAATAACATTACCGAGGGTGACATTATAAAATTTATTTTTTACGTGAACATGTTAACATGGCCTTTTGCATCTGTAGGATGGGTTTCATCTCTTATTTCAAGAGCGGCCGCAAGTCAGAAAAGAATTAATGAATTTCTAAAAGAAGTTCCTGAAATTGTAAACGAAAACAAAAATGAATTCAATTTTAAGGGGGAGGTCGAATTTAAAAATGTTGGGTATACCTACCCAAACTCTAAGATTGTTGCGCTCAAAGATATCAGCTTTAAGATATCCAAAGGAGAATCTTTAGGTATAATTGGAAGAACTGGCACAGGAAAGTCAACAATTCTAAAACTAATCATGCGACAAATCGAACCAACATCAGGAGAGATATTG
The DNA here is from genome assembly GCA_022447585.1 of Crocinitomicaceae bacterium. Classification (GTDB taxonomy): domain Bacteria; phylum Bacteroidota; class Bacteroidia; order Flavobacteriales_D; family Crocinitomicaceae; genus UBA4466. The sequence goes on from JAKVAR010000009.1 coordinate 484,674, forward strand.
ATAGATGGATTGGATATTAAAAAAATCAACTTAGATGAATATAGAAATCAGACTGGTGTTGTACCACAGGACGTTTTCTTGTTTTCCGATTCAGTAAAAAACAACATTTTATTCGGGAGCAAAAACAGAAGAGAAACAACTAAATCCATAGAGGCAGCTGCTAAAGAGGCTCACGTTCATCATAATATAATTGCATTCAAGGATAAGTACGAAACTATCTTGGGTGAACGTGGTGTCAACCTAAGTGGAGGACAAAAACAAAGGATTAGTATTGCTCGTGCTCTTATCAGAAACCCTAAGCTTTTAATTCTAGACGACTGTCTTTCTGCAGTAGATACAGAAACAGAAGACATCATACTATTAAACCTAAAAAAACGTCAAACTACGTCTTTTGTCGTTAGTCACCGTATCTCATCGTTAAGAAACTGCACACGCATAATAAATATTGAAGGAGGCATGGTTGTCGAGGAAGGATCTCATCATGAATTACTTGAGAACAATGGTTCTTATGCAGAGCTTTACCATAAACAACTTGCAGAAGAGGACGAATGATTTTAGGTTGATTCATTCAAAAAAAAATGTCATATTTGTCTAAACACAATAAAAAAATGAAATAGGTTATGGATTACGACAAGAATGATGAAGTATATTCTAAAGTGGTTAGAGCTGGAAAAAGGACCTATTTTTTCGACGTAAAATCGACCAAAGGAAGAGACCTTTATATCACAATGACAGAAAGTAAAAAAACCTTCATTGATGGCAGAGAAAAATACCAAAAACATAAAATATTCCTTTATAAAGAAGACTTCCAAAAGTTTTCAGATGGATTGTCTGACGTTATTGAAAAAATAGCTGAGCTTAACTCTTCTGGAGAGTATAAAACCGAAACATACTCAGGAACAGAACCAATAGAAGAAGTTAGTTTCGAAGACTTATAGATCTGATTCTATTTGAATTAGGAATATCTGAAAGCTTATCAACACTGTTTCAACATTATTTACGTTGATAACTACTCAAAAAATAAATGTGCTAGAACTTCCATTTGGCGTATCTTTATAATTCAATCTTTTAGTTAATGGGGAAAATAATTGCAATCGCAAATCAAAAAGGCGGAGTGGGAAAGACGACTACTGCCATCAATCTTTGTGGATGTCTTGGTGTTTTAGAATACAAGACTTTATTGGTGGATGCAGATCCTCAAGCTAATGCTACTTCAGGTGTTGGACTTGATCCAAACAATACAAAAAACATATATGACTGTCTAATAAATGATGTTGACCCAACAGATTTAATTATAAGCACGGATAATCCGAACCTGGATATTTTACCTTCGCACATTGACTTAGTTGGTGCTGAATTAGAAATGATTAACCTTCCGAACAGAGAGCACATGCTTAAGTTTGCGCTGGACAAAATCAAGGACAAATACGATTACATCATTATTGATTGTTCTCCGTCATTAGGTTTGATCACAGTCAACTCCTTAACAGCATCAGATTCTGTCATAATTCCAGTACAATGTGAATATTTTGCACTGGAAGGGTTGGGCAAGCTTTTAAATACCATCAAAATTGTTCAAGGTAGACTAAATAAAGGGTTAGAGATCGAAGGTATACTGCTTACAATGTATGATACAAGATTACGCTTAGCGAATCAAGTTGTGGAAGAAGTAAAAATGCATTTTCAAGAAATTGTATTTGATACTGTAATCCACAGAAACACTAAACTAGGAGAAGCTCCAAGCTTTGGTGAAACGATCATTATGCATGATGCCGCAAGCAAAGGTTCAATAAACTACCTTAATTTAGCGCGTGAAATTCTTCAAAAGAATGACGCAACGAATATTTCAAACGACGATAAACAAATTAAAATAAGCGATGAGCTCTAATACAAAGAAGCGTTCAGCATTAGGAAAAGGTTTAAGTGCTTTATTAGAGAGTACAGAAACAGACATTACTTCGGCAAGTGGTGACGGTATCGTAGGATCTATTTCCAACCTACCTATTTCAAGTATTGAAGCAAATCCTTTTAACCCTAGAACAAATTTTGAAAAAGAAGCGCTGAAGGAACTTAGTGCATCGATTAAAACGCACGGAATTATTCAACCACTAACAGTGCGTAAATTAGGTAGAGATAAATACCAACTAATTTCTGGTGAAAGAAGGTTTAGAGCTTCTCAACTGGCAGGTTTAACAGAGATCCCTGCCTATGTTCGAATTGCCAATGACCAGACTATGCTGGAAATGGCTTTGGTTGAGAATATTCAAAGGGAAGACTTAAACCCTATTGAAGTGGCGTTATCGTACTCTCGGTTAATAGAGGAATGTGATTTAACCCAAGATCAATTGAGTCAAAAAATTGCGAAAAGCCGCTCGAGTATAACGAATCATCTGAGATTATTGAAATTACCGGTTGAAATTCAAGCTGGTGTTCGATCTCAACAAATCACGATGGGGCATGCTAGAGCCTTGGTTTCTGCGGGAGATGAAGCTACTCAGGTAGAACTATTCAATCGAGTAGTAACTGAAAAACTTTCCGTTCGAGATATTGAAGCTATTTTGCGCGGTGAACACATTACTCCTTCTATTCAAAAAGAGGGAAAAAGTCCTGCAAAAACTAAAGTAAGTATTAGCGAAAACGAATTCGTATTCAAAGAGCACTTAAGCGATCAGCTTGCGACAAAAGTTGATATCAAAAAAACACCTAAAGGAAATGGGAAAATCATCGTTAATTTTGATTCTGAAAATGATTTAAATAGAATCATGGAATTATTAAACAAATAATGAAATTTTCCATAGTTTTTCTATTGCTCTCTTTTAGTGCATTCGGACAGAATGAGAATATTTCATCTAATTACTATCAAAATTACGCGCTAGAACTTGTTGATTCTACTCAAGTCGATTCGATCAAACCTCACTCCATAAGAAAAGCCGTAATTCTAAGCACTTGTTTACCTGGTGCGGGGCAAATTTATAATCATATTGCAATGCCTAAAGGTAAAAAGAAAGCTTTTTGGAAAGTTCCACTAATTTACGCTGGACTCGGCGCATCAACATATTTCTTGATTAAGAATCAAATCACTCAAAAATCCTTAAAGCAAGAATACACAAATCGCCTTGACGGAAACGTAGGAGAAATTCAATGGTCATCATACGATGATGCAGGAGTATTGACGCTTTACAATCAATACCTAAACTGGCGAGACCTTTCTATTTTGGCTGTGGGCCTGGTATACATTATTCAAGTTGCAGACGCTGGTGTGGAAGCACATTTTATTAATTTTGATGTTTCAGAAGACCTGTCATTAACCTTTGATCCTATTATGATGAACCTTAGGTCGCCAGGTTTAAAACTATCGCTTAATTTTCGTTAAAACACTTGTCTACTCTGCTTAAAACTTTATTTTTGCTTTAATTCTTAGTACAATGAATATAGCTTTAATTGGTTACGGGAAAATGGGTAAAATCATTGAGGAAATCGCCATTTCTCGTGGACATACTATCACTGGAAAAAGTAGCAGTAAACATCCTATTTCGACCATTGACTTTTCAAACACAGATGTTGCAATTGAATTTACAGCACCGCATTTTGCTGTGCCACATATTGAGTATTGCGTAGATAATAATGTCCCTGTTGTGGTTGGCACCACGGCCTGGAATGAAAAACTTCCTTATATTAAAGACTATGTAACTAATAAAAATGGCTCTTTACTCTATGCATCAAATTTCAGCATTGGGGTAAATATCTTTTTTGATATCAATAAGCGTCTCTCTAAGTTAATGGCCGGATATAAAGAATATAAGCCGAGCATAGAAGAAATCCATCACCTAGAAAAACTTGATGCGCCTTCTGGCACTGCTGTATCCTTGGCCAATGATATGATGCTGGAAAATGACAACTTTTCTTCATGGATTCACAGAGAAGACTTTAAGCCAGAAACTTCTAAGAAACAAATCCCAGTTACATCCTTCCGCGAGGATGGAGTGCCAGGTACACATGAGGTCTCATATGAATCTGAGATTGACATTATTGATATTAAACACACTGCAAAAAACCGAACAGGGTTTGCTTTAGGTGCCGTTATTTCTGCTGAATGGCTAGTCGATAAAAAAGGTATCTATACAATGCAAGACGTAATCAACTTATAAGAACATGAACGTAATCTATTTTTACCTACTTCTACTCCTCCACCCATATATATCATTATGGTTTATTAGCTTCAAACAAGCCAATCGAAAATCTTGGGAAGCTTTAATCCCGGGATACAATTATTTTGTGGCTTTTAAATTGGGAGCAAAAAAACCGTGGTGGGCTTTATTAATGTTGGTTCCAGGAGCTCACTTGGTAATGTGGTCAGTTGCAAACACATCTTATATTCGCAGGTTTGGTTACTTTTCTTTAATTGATACTTTACAAGGAGTTTTCTTTCCATACATCATTATGGCAAAGATTGCTAAAGATAAAGATCCAATTCTACCAGAAACTAACTGGGCAAACACGAAAGAAATGGGTGACCGTGAATGGGGTGACCATTTAGCATTATTTCTAGCATTACCTGTAATAGGGCATGTTATTGCTTTAGGTATTGGAGCGGTAACAAGGCATCAACCGGGAAAAAAATCAAAAGTTAAAGAGTGGGGAGATTCAATCATTTTTGCTCTAGTTGCGGCTAGTATAATTCGAACTTATGTTTTTGAACCATTTCAAATCCCTACAGGTTCTATGGAAAAAACATTGGTCGTGGGTGATTTCCTATTCGTAAATAAGCTGGCTTATGGTCCAAAAGTGCCTGTAACACCTTTATCTTACCCATTAGTTCATAATACTGTCCCATGGATTAATGTAAAGTCATATTCGGGAATTGAAACTTCAAATTATACGCGACTCCCAGGTTTTTCTGGAGTTACGAGAAATGATGTTGTAGTTTTCAATTATCCTTCTGGTGATACTGCTGTTTATGATCCAAGGATGCCAAATGGATTAATGGGACATGATTATCATGGAATAGTAAATAAGGAGGCTTTACGTTTATGGCAATCTAACAATGCTTACATTTCAAAATTGGCTTTTCAATTAAAGGACAGTATTTTAAAATCTTCTCCGGGAGGGAACTATGATATGGCTAGCATGGACGCTTATGTTGAGCAAATGGCTACCGAAAGAATAATGGATTTAGATGGTCAAAGTTTTATCGATAATGTAGAAACGTGGAGAAATAAGGCAAGACATAAACTTGCCGTTGATAAAATTGCTTACGATCAGTCTACAGGAGGTACAATTGAGCATTATGGTGTGATCTATAGACCCGTTGATAAACGAGAGAACTATATCAAACGATGTGTTGGTGTTCCAGGAGACTGGATTGAAATAAAATCTTCTATTCTTTACATCAATGATAAAGAGGCATTTGTAGCCGAAAATCAAAACTTACAATACAAAGTGACTAATGTTTTAATACCTAGTGACGCTACAATGGATGAAAAGTATGGTTTAGAGGCTTTTAGAGGAGATTATTACTTAAACAGAAATGGAGATGGCAGTTACATTATGAATTTGACACTATCTCAGTTGAATAAATTAAAGCGAGCAAACCCAAAAGGAAATTTTGAGTTGGTTCTTTCTCCTCAGTATACAGATTCCGATTCAATTAAGCCTACTACAGGTCAATTGATTCAGAACCTGAATACGTTTCCTAAAGATTTTTATGTAAACAATACAATTACGGATTTCACGAAGTTCCAGCTTCCATATGCAGGACAAACAATTAAAATTTCCAAAGACAATATAGCTTGGTACAGAAGAGTAATTACGGCATATGAAGGTCATGATTTATCTGAAAAATCTGATGGTATTTATATTGATGGCAAGAAAGTTTCTGAATATACCTTTGCAATGAACTACTATTGGTTAATGGGAGATAATAGATATAACTCAGCCGATTCGCGTGTTTGGGGGTTCGTACCTGAAGATCATATTGTCGGTAAAGCCTCTATGGTCTGGTTCTCAAAAAGTCCGTATAAAGGCATTAGATGGGAAAGATTATTCAACATAATTAAATAATGACTCCTATTATCCCTACCTCCTATTTTGGAAGTATTGCTTACTTTAAAGAACTTGCCAAACATGATAAGCTTCTAATAGAGGGAAAAGAACATTTTCCTAAACAAACATACCGTAATCGTTGCGATATTGTCGGTGGTGATGGAATTATGACTTTATCCATTCCTACCAAACGTTCGAATGGATCCAAAACTCCCACAGATGAAGTTATTCTTTCAGATGAAGAAAATTGGAGAGTTCGCCACTGGAGGTCAATCACTAGCGCATACCAATCTGCTGCATATTTTGATTATTATAGTATTGAAGTTGAAGAGTTACTTTTCTCGAAAGAAACAAATTTACTTGAATTCAACACTTTAATAACTAATAGAGTAATTGAATGGTTAGATCTGAAAACAACGATAGAGCAAACGACTGCCTTTAATCCGATTATTGAAAACGACTACAGAGTCAATCTGATTGGCAAGGATAATTTTCAGGAAACACAAAAATCTCCCTACATTCAAGTCTTTCCTGGAGAAAATAACTTTAAAGAAAGTTTATCTATTTTGGACGCAATATTCTGTGAAGGACCTATGGCTCGTAATATACTTATACCGAAAACTTAGCTATTTGAAAAACATCAAAATGAAAAATAACATACATATTACGCTCGTTTTTAATGTATTTATTGCACTAATTACTTTTTCACAACAGGAGTATACGATAGGATTTTATAACGTAGAAAATCTTTTTGACACCATAAAAACGCCAAGTAAAAATGACAGTGAATTCTTACCTTCTGGAAATAGAGCTTGGAATTCAAAAAAATACAACGAAAAAATAAGTCATATTAACGAGGTTGTAATCACAATGAACAATCCTATAATTCTTGGTTTTTGTGAAATTGAAAATGAGTCGGTAGTTCGCGACATTGTTAAAGGAGGTGAATTAAAATCTACGCATGGCGTTGTTCATTTTGAGAGTCTAGATCAAAGAGGAATTGATAATGCTATTGTATATGATAGCACGAAATTAGGTTTGGCAGAATCTGGAATAGTTCGATATGACATGCCTGGAAACTCCTCTCCTAGTCGAGATATAGTTTGGGGGAAATTCCATTGTGGAACAGATACAATCTTGGTCATGGTTAATCACTGGCCAAGCAGACGTGGTGGACAAGTCGAAAGTGAACCAAAACGTTTGGTTGCCGCATATGCAGCAAAAGATTTCATTGATTCTGTCTCCGCCATTAATCCAAAAATAAAAATTGTATTTATGGGTGATTTGAACGATTACCCTGATAACAAAGGACCTCAAATTATAGCTAAATCTTTAAATCCAATGATTTCAGAAAGCTCGAATGAATTTGGAGGATCACATAACTACAGAGGAGAATGGCATATCTTGGACCACATTATGGTTTCCAATTCGTTTTTAAAAAAGAAAGGAATGCATGTGATTAAAAAAACAGGTGTCATTCACAGTGATAAATACTTGCTAGATAGGTACAAAGGAAATATTGTACCTTTCCGAACATATGGAGGAAGAAAATACTTAGGAGGATATTCTGATCACCTTCCAGTTACAGTAAAGTTTTCATTTTAGTATTAGCCCCTCCACCCTGTAAATATTTACAACAATTGAACAGTTTAATACAATCAAATAGGCCTATAAAGCGTATATCCCAAGTATTCAACTACCTTTGCTTCAATTTATAAAACGTTGCATGACATTTAAACAACTAGAGATCGTTGATCCTATACTGAAAGCCCTTGACGCACAAGGATATACTAACCCCACACCTATTCAAGAACAATCGATTCCAATTTTATTAAAAGGAAGAGACCTCTTAGGATGTGCCCAAACAGGTACAGGTAAGACTGCCGCATTTGGCATTCCGATTATTCAGCATTTATATAATGATAAATCTGAATCTAAAGGACGAAGAAAAATTAAAGCATTAGTAGTTACTCCGACTCGTGAATTAGCGATTCAGATAAGCGAAAACTTTACGGCATACGGAAAACACGCCAACGTGCGTAATACGGTAATCTTTGGTGGTGTTAAGCAAGGAGCTCAGGTAAATGCACTTAAGGCGGGAGTTGATGTATTAGTGGCTACACCTGGTCGTTTATTAGACTTAATTCAACAAGGATTTATTACCTTGAATCACATTGAATACTTCGTATTAGATGAAGCTGATCAAATGTTAGACATGGGATTCATTCATGACATAAAGAAGATCATTGCTAAATTACCATCTAAGCGCCAATCATTATTCTTCTCTGCTACAATGCCTCCAAATATTGTTGATCTTTCAACGCAGATACTCGGAAACTATGACAAAGTAACTGTTCGTCCAGAGCAAGCTACAGCGGACAAAGTAGAACAAGGAGTTTATTTCGTTCCAAAGAAAATGAAAATCAAATTACTGATTCAAGTTTTAAATCAAAAAAGAGCTGAATCTACACTCATCTTTGCTAGAACTAAACACGGGAGCGATAAAGTAGTTCGGTTACTTGAAAAAGCCGGAATTAAGGCTGCAGCAATACATGGGAATAAATCTCAGAATCAGCGTCAAAAAGCCTTAGGGAAATTTAAAGATGGTGATTTAAAGGTTCTTATTGCTACTGACATTGCTGCACGTGGCATAGATGTTTCAAAACTAGAATTAGTCATAAATTATGAGCTTCCGAATGTCCCTGAGACTTACGTTCACCGAATCGGTAGAACAGGTAGAGCAAAAGAAAGTGGAACCGCTTTATCATTCTGTGATATGGAAGAAAGGGCTTATTTGAAGACTATTCAAAAATTGATCAAACAACAGATTCCTGTTATTGAAGATCATGAATTTGCTGCTGAAGCTGAAGAGGAAGTTATAATACCAAAATCTCAACGTCAACAACGTCCACCGAGAAATAAGAAGAGAAATTCTGACAGTAGAAGCGGATATCGCAATCAAGGTAGTAATGGGAATCAAAATAGTAAACGTCGTAATTCGAGTTCAAAACGAAGGGATTCTTACTCTAAATAAATGAGATTTAGCTATCAACTTAAGGAAAAAGACTTATTGGCGTATCAAGTATATACAGCTTCAAAGTCTGAAAGAATAAACCGAAAGCAAAAAGCTGGTCGTATTATCATGACTATTATTGCGTTATTTTTGGTGCTTAATTTCTATTCTGCTGGAAATACCATGATGACCATTTATTTTTCAATAGTTGCAGCCGGTATTTGGATCTTTTACCCTCGCTATTTTAAATGGCGTTATACAAAGCTTTATAGTAATTTCATTCTTCAGAATTATTCAACTAAAATAGATGAAGAAGAAGTAATTGAAATTAATAAAGACAATATTTTCATTAAAGACAATACAGGCGAAGGAAAGTTTGATTTGACAGCAATTGATAGTTTGATAGAAGTTCAAGAGCACCTTTACATTCAGTTAAATATCGGTACAGCTCTTGTTGCACCAAAAGACCAAGTGCCTAATTATAACGAAATAATCGATAAGTTTAAATCTTTGAACGTTCCAATTGTTGACGAAACAAACTGGAAATGGATCTAAATTTTGATTATTTTTAGACATTAGAATGATACTTGAAAACTACTATTTATGATTGTTTATTTGAAAAACTTTGCGATCTGGCTAGGATCACCTTTATTATTAATTTGGATACTTCCATTATTAGGTATTTACTTGCCATTTCTAAACTGGATCGTTTTAATCGGTGGAACAATTCTAGGAATTGTGAAAACTCACAAACAAATTGGGAAAAAAATCAATTTCGGAAAAGCTTTTGGATCAATTGCCATAATTCTTGGTGTATTTTTTATTCTAGGTCTCGTTAGAACTATAATCGAATGGGGAGTTGCTGACTTAGAGTACATGATACCTTATATGCTCTCTGCGTTTGTGATTGAGTTATTAATAGCTGCATACATTTTAATTTTAGCAGGGGTTTGGTACATGTTTGAAAAAGCGGGTAAACCAGGTTGGGGTTTTATTATTCCTATTTACAATATTGTTTTGATGTGCGAAATTGCTAAGAAACCGACTTGGTGGGTAGCAATGTTCTTCATTCCAATTGCTAACCTTATATTTGCGATTTTACTAATGGATGGAATATCCAAGAGCTTCCATAAAAATTCAGGATTCACTGTTGGATTAGTTCTTTTGGGTGCAATATTCATGCCTATATTAGGTTATGGTGATTCCGTTTATGGTGATGGAAAGACTAAACCAGTTGCAACTGAAAGCACTGATTTACTGGACAACTAGATTTAACACCAAAAAAGTATAACTACTATATTTAAAAGATTCTATTATTATCAGACTGACCAATAGCAGTATGAACGAATTTTAATTCTAAAGTATTTCATAAAAATAATGACGTTCATTTTGACATGTCTTTTATAATAATTATGCTTGGATAGAAGGGCTATAACTGTCTCAATTAGAACCTTTTTAGATGAATACCCTATAGTTTCTAATAATTCAATTACAATTTCAGCTTACAATTTTTAATTATTCGATCACTAAAATACATTCGAATCATAGGACAAAAAGGATATGATTCAATTCGAAAAATTACTTTCTTGTTTGTTTTGATCAATTTCATTTAGAGTCTTAACAGCTTCTCTCCTCGGAGGGTAAATCTTAGATACAATAGCCCCAACAATCATTGCAACTGCAAACGAAGGAACTAATACATCTAATTCAACAAAGTATTCACCTACACTTTCCATTTCTTGAACTACAAACTTGAAGAAGATTACTGAAACAAATCCTGAAATCATTGAAGCAATGGCTCCTTTTTCAGAGTAACCTTTCCAAAATAAAGTCAAAATAATTACAGGACAGAAGGTTGCTGCAATACCAGACCAACCAAAAATCATAACCCAAAAGACCTGCCTATCCGGAGAAACCCAATTCAATATAATAGCAATAATCAATGCTGAAATAGCCATTATTACTGTCGAAAAACGGGATATTTTGGTTAAGTTTTCATCTTTAATATCTGGTCGAAAAATCTTTTGATAAAAATCACGAGTAATAGCACTAGAAGCTAAAACCAGTAAAGAATCAATCGTAGACATAATAGCTGAAAGCACAATAGCAACAAAGATTGCAACCAGAACTGTCGGTAAGAACGTTTCTGTAATCATACTTAAAACATCCTTCCCTCCCACTCCTAAAACAACTTCGGGATCTTGACCATTTTCCGTAAATAATACCCGAGCTAAAATTCCAATCGTAACAGCCGCAGCATCAGTTAAAAGTGTAAATAACAAAGCAACTCCTTTGCCTTTTTGAACCTCATTATTATTCTTTATCGACATAAATCGAACATACACTTGAGGAGAACCAAGAAAGCCTAATCCAATCATAGAGAAACCTAAGATTGTAAAGATATTCATCCAAACATCATCACTTCTACCCCAAAAATTAGTCAAAGAAGGATCGATCGTATTAAGCCCTGCTGTAATCTCAGTTCCTGCATCCATTGAAAAATAAACGACAACAGGCAATAAAATAAGGCCAAAAAACATCAGTAAACCTTGAAATAAATCAGACCAAACAGCAGCAACGAATCCACCAATAAAAATGTAGCACAGGACAATAAAGAAGCCGATCAAAGCACCTTGCCAATAGGTTGTGCCTAACATAGACTTGAAGGCAACACCCGTAACATCAATCTGAGAAGCGACATATATGACTACGAAGACTACGAGTATAGCAGCTGCTATAACCCTTAACGTATGTGTTGTTGTTTTAAAGTGACTTTGTAAATAGTCAGGAATTGTTACTGCCTCAAATGCATCAGACCTCCGTTTGAACTTTTTGGCCATGAATTGCCAGGAAAGAAAAACCCCAAGCACTTCACCGACAACAACCCAATATCCGGAATATCCTGCTATAGCTCCCATACCAGTTAAGCCAATCAACAACCAACCGGACTCACCGGTGGCTCTGGCCGAAAAGGCAACAGCCCAAAACCCCATGTTTTTTCCTCCAACATAATAATCGCTCATGCTTTTAATCCGCCTAGAGGCTAATATTCCAATAAGGAATAAAATTCCAACATAAACACTGAGTACTATAACCTTAATGAGCAAAGTTTCGTCCATCTTAATTCTTTTTGTAATAGTTCAAGAAGGACAATTTGGCGATAATTATTGAAATCACCACAAATTAAATTGATTAATCGAAAAGAATTCATTTCTCGGCGATACTTGGCGTCTTGCCTATCTCTGTTTTAGATTTTCCATATTCGTAAGGTAAACGTTCTTTATAGAGGAATTTCTTCTGAGCGGATTCAAAAGGACGATAGATATAATACACAAAATTATTATGAACAGTCATTCCGTGAGCGTAACGATATTCCAATTTGACGTGTTTATTGATTTCACCTGTCTTTGTATCGATTAATCCAAGGAAAGTATACCCCGCGCGATCAAAGACTGCATAAATTTGACCTGTTACTCTATCTTGGATCAAATTACCTTCCCAGCCCGTGTGCTTTTTGTCGTAATGATGATAGATTGAAATACTATCAAGTTTATTGCCTTGATCATCAAAAGTTCTCAATTTATCCTTATAATAGTCAAAAACGAAAAGTGTATCATTTCTGTGAAACATAGGAGCATATAACTCTTTGTAATACACGGATTGCGTAAAATAATTAGCTCCTACCCAAACTTCGGCATCAATACCTGTTTGCATCTCTTTGGTTTTTGCCCATAACTTTGTTCGCACATCCACCCACTTATATTCTGAGCGATATAATTCCATCATTAAATCATCTTGAATCTCCAAAATTTTAGTGTATGTTGAGTCCATCCGATCATAAGCGAAATAATCAAACGCTGGATAATCCTTATTAAAATTTGAGAAATACATCTTCGTTTTATTCGTATCCAAAATAGGCGATAAATACTTTAGGAAATAATCCTTATCTATCGACGACAAAGCAATTTCACTATCCGTAACATGAACTCCAAATACAGCATCATTGCAAATAATGTGAGAATTACCTCGGTAATCACGTTCCAATTTTTCTGCTAAATTGGGCACAGTAAAACGACCTTTAACCTGCAATCCGTTCCAAACCAATAATTCACTTCCCTTTTTTAAACGCTTGGGATATGTTAAGAGGAGTACATCCCCGTTATTCATGATTTCAAAATCAGAAACATGAAGTTTAGGAGAACCATAGTAAACAACTGGCACTCCCGGAGCAGCTGCAACAATTTCGTTCAAATTCTGAATACGAATGTACTCCATTTCAAAGGTGAAGAACAAAGTATCTGCAACATCTCTCTGATTAACCTTCTTCCTTAAAGTAAGTTCCTTATATTTGAAATGCTTGAAACTAAAGTCTATCACTTCGCCTTTTGGCAATTGCAAGATAAATTCACCTTTAGTTTGAGTCCGCTTTCGAATAACCGTATCTGCATACATAATAGTTGCATCAGCATTTCGAATAGCCTCTTCAGACTTATCTTGAACTAAATTTACTTGCACATAAATTGAATCTTGTGCGTTTGCACTTAAAAACAATGTGCTAAAAAGGGAGAATAAAATTTGTCTCATATTATTAATGATGCACAATCAAATTATATTCCATAAAAAAACTTCCGCCCAATTAAGCACGGAAGTCTAAATATGATTGAATTACGCTTATGCGTTTACATTCATGTTATCTAAAACATTCATTACGTTTCTTACTGCTTCAGCAGATTCAGCTAACATAGCTTTCTCTTCCGCGTTTAAGTCTAATTCGATAATTTTTTCGATACCGTCTTTACCTAAAATAACTGGAACACCTAAGTAGATATCTTTCATATCATACTCACCCTCTAACCACGCACAAACTGGGAAAACTCTTTTCTGATCTCTAACGATTGCTTCAACCATTTGAGCAGCAGCAGCTCCTGGAGCGTACCATGCAGAAGTTCCAAGTAATTTAACAATTTCACCACCTCCGAACTTAGTTCTTTCGATGATTTCATCTAATTTATCTTTCTCTATTAATTCAGTAACTGGAATACCACCAACTGTTGTATAACGTGGTAATGGAACCATTGTATCACCATGACCTCCCATAAGAACTGCTTGAATATCTTTTGGAGAAACATTTAACTCTAAAGCTAAGAAAGAACGGTAACGAGCAGTATCAAGAACACCAGCCATACCGAATACTTTATTACGGTCAACTTTAGCAGTCAAGTAAGCACAATACGTCATTACATCTAAAGGATTCGAAACACAAATAATTTTTGCGTCTGGAGAATACTTAATAATGTTTTCAGTAACCATTTTCACGATTCCTGCATTTGTCGCAATTAAGTCATCACGAGACATACCTGGTTTTCTTGGTAAACCTGAAGTAATTACTACTACATCAGAATCAGCAGTCTTAGAATAATCATTTGTAGAACCAATAGTTCTTGAATCATATAGAGCGATTGGAGAAGTCTCCCAAATATCTAATGCTTTACCTTCTGCAAAACCTTCTTTAATGTCTAACAATACAATCTCGTTAGCAATTTCTTTATGAGCCAATACATCAGCACACGTAGCACCAACATTACCAGCACCAACAACAGTTACTTTCATTTTATTCGTTTTGATCTATTATAGAAAAATATTCGTCAGCTACGAAATTAATACAATTGTTATTAAAATGAGTTATTTTACAGTCTTTTTTGACTCTTTTTGTAAAGAGAATATAAATATTGACTTGTGAGGCAACCCATAAATAAGTATGGCGTCTTACCAACGAAAACAATGTGGAGAACAAAGGACAATTAAGGCATATAATAAGCGGTTGCTTGCAGAACAATAGGCGTTCGCAGGAAGAGCTATTTAAGCTTTATTATGGAAAGATGCTGAGTGTTTGTATGCGTTATACCGCGGACAGAGATACAGCTGAAGAGGTTCTTCAAGAAGGTTTCATTAAGATCTTTGATAAGTTAGAAGCATTTGATTACAAAGGATCCTTTGAAGGATGGATGCGCAGAATTATGTCGAATACGGCAATTGACAGCATTCGTAAATCTAAAAAGAATCCAATTTTAACGGATAACGATAATGACTTCAAAATGGGAACTGAAAACCCGATGATTGAAGCCGAAGAGTTAGAATTTGTTGGAATCAAAGCTGAACTGGCCCTAGAAGCCATAAATGAATTATCTCCAGCATATAGATCAGTATTTAATTTATACGTAATGGAAGAATACACACATAAAGAAATTGGTGAAATTTTAGGGATTAGTGAGGGGACTTCAAAATCAAATTTATCGAAGGCAAAAATGAACCTTCAGAAAATTTTAAAAGAAAAATTCATGAACATTGAATGACATGAAAGACAGTATAGAACAAAATATTAAACAAAGCCTAGAGCAGCACGAAATGCCATACAATAGTGCTGCATGGACCGCTATGTCTACTAAGCTTGATGCTAAAATGCCAGTTAAACCTAAAGTTAACTTTAGATATTTTGTGGCTGCATCTGTTGCAATAGTTGTGGCAGTAGCATCTTATCTTATGTTGAACGAATTTAATTCTGATCAGCAGAAAGAACTAACTAAAACGGCTAGTGTATCGGAGGATAACGAACATTCTATTCAATCTAATGACACCGGTGAAACTAGAAATAAAACCATAGGTGTTGACAACGACAATACAATTACAAAGTCGAATGAACCAAACAATAGCACTGAAGATGTGACTATCAATCCAATTGTCTCTGAGGAAAATAATAATGTTCAAATTGAAATTGATAATCTAAATGAACAAAACATCAATGATGACTCCAATGGTTTCGTAAACCATATTGAATTGAACAATGAAGAATTGAATGATTCAGAAATCACTATGCAGCCTGATCTGGTAATCCCTAAAATAAAAGCGGTTTGCGTTGGAGAAGTTGTTCAAGTTGAAAATAAAAATGATGAAGCCCTTTTGGTTGAAGGAAGTGACCTACATTTTATTATTCCAGCTCACTCAACAAGAAACGTTCGAGTCAAAGGAACTGGAAAGCACATAATTAAAGGATTAAATAGTGTGAATAATGAAACTAATTTTTTCGTTAAGGAAAGTCCATCTGTAGATTTCACTATTAATACTGACACAAAATTTGAAGGAGGTATTCCAATTACATCCGTGGAAAGCACAGTTCCAGGGCAAAGCTTCACATGGATTGCAAACGGAAGAAAATCAAACGGTAGAACTTCTGAAGCTCACTTTTATCATAAAGGTAACCACGACATTACATTAACTGTTACCGGAAACAATGGTTGTAAAGCTTCT
Organism: Crocinitomicaceae bacterium; assembly: GCA_022447585.1. Classification (GTDB taxonomy): domain Bacteria; phylum Bacteroidota; class Bacteroidia; order Flavobacteriales_D; family Crocinitomicaceae; genus UBA4466. The sequence continues at coordinate 501,034 of JAKVAR010000009.1, forward strand.
GAAACTAAATCTGTTTACATAGATAATAAATACAATTTGATGGCTGTTAACTCGTTCATGCCTGCATCGAATGATACGAGAAAGAATAGATTTATGCCTTACGCATTAACACAAAGAGATGTTAAGTTTGATTTAATCATTATAGACCCGATTGATGGTCATGTGGTTTACCAAACAAAAGATGCATCTGCTGGATGGGATGGTATTGATTCTAAAACAGGATCAATGGTCTCTTATGAATCGGCTTATATATGGAAAGTGATCATTGAGAATCCAGAATTAAATGAGAATAACGAGTATGTTGGAAACATTATCCCTATCGATTGGAGATAACCAGCTAAACCTGAAAAGAGGCTTCGGCCTCTTTTTTTTGCTTAAAAATTAAGGTAAGGGAATTCTTGCAGTATCTCTTCTTTACTTTGCTCCATTTTCAGCAGCATTTTTCTATTCGATTCGGAGTTTGGATATAAACTTTTATGAGCAAGCGAAGTTTTAATTTGCTTCACTCTTCTACTCAAATTCTTTGTTGAATCGTCGCAATAAGTTCTCTCAAATTGCTCCCAAACATAATCTACTGCCTGAGAAGAAGGATGAACCATATCTTCGTTATAGTAACGATAATCTCTTAATTCGTCAATTAATATTTCATAAGAAGGGAAGTAAGCTGTCCCGTCAAATTCAGTTAATTTATGCACTAATTCAATTAATCTAGACTTACTTCTATTGTTTTCTATCAATCCATCTTTTTTATGACGAACAGGACTTACCGTAAAAACAATATTTATGTCATTATTTATAGCTTTAATCCTTTCAATTAACACAATCCATACGGCAAGCATTTCATCCATAGAATTCAATTGTTTGCGAAATGAGGATTGCTTCTCTTTATGACAGTTTCCAACTACGATATCTAATTCTAAATGCTTATAACTCCATGCTGTGCCGAAAGTAACAACCAAGAACTTAGCATCCTTAATTTGTTTTAAAGTCTCAGATCGCTTTTCATAAACCTTCTCCCTTAGTTCATTTTCAGAATAACCGTGAATTACTCCGGCACAATCCCAGGCGTGAAAGACATCATTTGATTTAATGACATTTACTTCTTTTGTTCTTGACAAACTCGAATTTAAACTATTTGCAATTGACAAAGGGTGGAATAAAGTTCCGAATGGATTTGCAAAGTTTTGAAAACCATTTAAGCTTAATTTAAATGATATTTCATCTGAAAAACAACTTCCAATTAGTATGATTTTATCTTTGTGCTTCACTTTTACAGGACTCTCACCTATATGAAAAGGTAACTTAAAATCCATTACTGCATCAAAGCTTTAGCATTATCCAAAGCAGCCGCATTAATTTCATCACCGCTCATTAATCTTGCAGTTTCTTCAACTCTTTCTTGATCTGACAAATCAGAAACAAATGTTTTTGTCTTATCCCCTTCAATTTTTTTAAGCACTTTTAAATGTTGTCCACCTTTAGCAGCGACTTGAGGTAAGTGTGTAATAGCAATGACTTGCATTTCTTGCCCCATCTTTTTCAAAGTAGTTCCCATTTTTTGAGCAACATCCCCAGAAACACCAGTGTCTATTTCATCAAACAACATAGTACGTAGCTTTACCTTAGCAGACATTAAGCTCTGCAAAGCCAACATGACTCTTGATAGTTCACCTCCGCTAGCTGCTTGATGAACAGGGACCGGCTCAATTCCTAAATTTGGACTAAATAAAATTGTCAGGTTTGAAGTTCCGAAGTCATTAAATTCTCTAACGGCTTCCAAGTCAAAATTCAAAGTTGTATTCTCTAGTTTCAATTCGCTTAACTCATCTTTAAGACTTTTCTCAATTTTTGGTATCGCTTTTAAACGCTTGTTATGAAGCTTTTCCCCTAGCCTATATAAAGTTGATTTTTTATCTTCAAGATCAATCCTTAACACTTCAATATCACTTTCTAACTTATCATATTGGAAAGAAGACTCAGTCAACTCATCATATAATTTAATTAGGTCCTCTTGTGCTGAAACATTATGTTTTTGAAGAATTCTATTGTACGCGTCAAGCATTGAAGTTAATTCATCAATTTTATCTGGGTTAACCTCCATTTTTTCCAGATTATCCTCTGCTTCTGATGCAATATCTATTGACTCTATTAATAAAGCATTTATCCTTTCATGAATACCTATAAGAGAAGGGTCTAATTCTGCCTTTTTTGAAATATTACTTTTAAGCACGTTCAGCTTATCAGTTATTCCATCGTCATTATAAAAAGCATCTATCACCAAACCAAAACCGATTCTTATATCATCTGCATTCTCAACTTGATTCAGTTCATTTTGAATAAATTCATAATTACAAGATTGTAAGTTTAACTCCTCTAGTTCGTTCAATTGAAAGGCATTATAGTCGGCCTTTGAAACTGCCTCAGAAAGCAAAGATTTCATTTTCTCCAATTGTTTCTTTGCACTCAAGTATTCCTTAAGTTGAGCGTTGAACTTAGTTCTTAAATCAAAAGTATCCGCCAATATATCTAAAACCTTTAGTTGAAAATCGACATCTTTCAATTCAAGCGTATTATATTGTGAATGGATATGAATTAATTGACTTGTAAATGCTTTCAAAACATTTAATTGAACCGGAGTATCATTGATGAATGCTCGTGACCTTCCTTGTTTATGAATTTCTCTGCGCACAATTGTATCATCAAAATAATCTAATTCATTTTCTTCAAAAAACGACTCTAAGCCAAAGCCTTTGATTACGAGTTCTGCTTCAACTATTGATTTATCACTCAAATTACCAATAACTGAAAAATTAGCCCGTTCACCTAAAATTAGGTTCAAAGCATTCAGAAGAATTGATTTTCCCGAACCAGTTTCACCAGTAATAACAGTAAAACCGCTATTAAAATTAATTAATGCGGTTTCAATTAGTGCAAAATTTTCTATTCTTAATGAGCTTACCATCAATTCAATATCTCTTGGTATCGGGAAGAATTAGCAGGATCTATACGCTTTAACAGATTTACAATCTCATTTTTCTCTTTGACTTCAGCGTCGGAATACAAACTCTTAAGCTCATTCGTTTTCGCCTGCATGAAATTTAAAACATTCAGTGAATTCGGTCTAGTTGAAGTAACTTTTACCAGCTTACTCAAAGCAGCTTTGATATTGGCTCTAGCCAAATTCTTATCATCATAAAGGTTATCCACTCCTTTCCTGTGATATTCATACATACAATCTCTTAGAGGTGAGAACAATTCATGTAAAGCGTTATCTACTAGCCAATATCTATTTCTTTTACCTCTTTCATTACTCTTCCATCCTTTTGTCCCAGAATTTGTTGCATTAGAAACAATTTCTTGAGAGATATTAAAGTAATCCGAACCACCACGTCTACTAAACGAGTCATAATCCATCCCAATAATGTAGTATGCATAAAAAGCTAATACAGATGATAACTCATCTCTGTATTGATTTGGCGCATATTGCAAGGCCGCTCCACGATTATATGTAAATGCAATATCATCATCCTGAAAGTTAAACAAGGTAGTATTGTAGCTTGCATTAAAAGCTGGTCTTGAACTTTGAATTTGTAAAGAACCTGAGAAAGTACCCGTTACAGGAACTTCGTTGATTTGGAGCTGTAAATTACAATTAATTCTTTCTTCAACGGTGAATTTATCTTTTGTCCACTGTGTATTATTCATGAATTCATAAATAACATTCTCTAATTCTGAAATCATTTCTTGATCTACAGTTGTTAGTTCCAAACGGGCATCAGAAATAATGCTCACTTGACAATTCAACTCTTGCGCTTTAAGTCCTAAAATAGAACCCAAAAACAACCCTATCAATAAAATAATCTTCATGAAATATAATTTTTCAAAAATAACAATATATCTTTCGCAACCTCTGCCTTAGACTTTAACTCAAAAGTTTCAAAATTATTGCGGTTATCTAAAATACTAATTTTGTTTGTGTCAACACCAAAACCTGCGCCAGAATCTGCCAATGAGTTCATTACAATCATATTCAGGTTCTTTTTTTCAAGTTTTTTTGTGGCGTTATTCTTCAGGTCATTCGTCTCCAAAGCAAATCCTACCAAGCATTGATTTTCTTTCTTATTTTGTCCTGCCCATTTGAGAATATCCGGATTTTTCGTTAGCGTAATTGTCAATTCTTCGTCAGACTTTTTAATCTTTTGATTTACTTGAACTTTTGGTCGGTAATCCGCTACAGCAGCAGCAAACACTCCAAATTGACATTCACACCAAACACCTTGGACTACTTCAAGCATTTGATCTGCAGATTTAACTCGAATAAGTTTTAAATTAGGATGTTCCAATGACAAATTTGAAGGACCTGAAACTAATGTAACATTTGCTCCTTGCTTCAAGAATTCATGTGCTATTCCATACCCCATTTTACCGCTGGAGTGATTTCCAATGAATCTCACTGGATCAATTGATTCATAAGTTGGTCCTGCAGTAATTAGAACATTCTTTCCTTTATATACCGGATCAAACTTAGATTGAAAATAAGAATTGATTGCATCAAAAATTGTTTCTGGCTCTGCCATTCGCCCCTCACCAGATAAACCGCTTGCCAACTCACCAGATTCAACAGGAATAATACCTACTCCATCTTTTAGTAATTGATCTAGGTTCCTTTGTGTAGAAGCATGCGTGTACATATCTAGATCCATTGCAGGCGCTACCAATGTATTCGTCTTCATTGAAAGATAAGTGGCTAACAGAAGATTGTCGCAACTCCCAACAGCCATTTTACTTAATGTATTGGTTGTTAAAGGAGCCACCACGAAAAGGTCTGCCCATAATCCATATTCAACATGATTATTCCAGGAACCATCTTTTTTGTTCCAAAACTCTATACCAACAGGATTTCCAGAAAGAGTTGATACAACCAGGGGGCTTATAAAATCACAAGAGGCAGGGGTCATTATACATTTGACCTCTGCCTCAGCTTTTTTCAATAACCTTATCAGGAAAGCAATTTTGTAAGCCGCAATACCCCCGGTAATCCCAAGAAGGATGCGTTTACCTTGCATTTGATTTATTTTTCTTCTTTAGTTTCAGGAGTTCTAGCATAGATCTTATCAGCTAACAACTCTTGCATTGCCATAGCAACTGGCTTTGGTAATCTTTCGTAAAAACGAGAAATTTCAATTTGCTCTCTATTTTCAAAAATCTCTTCTAAGTTATCTGTTGTAGAAGCAAACTCTTGCAATTTTTGCGTAAGCTCTTCCTTCAACTCAACACTTAATTGATTTGATCTTTTCGACATCATTACGATAGACTCATAAATGTTACCAGTATTTACTTCCATATCGGCAGTATCACGTGTAATAGTCGTTTTTTCAGCAGTGCTATTTTTAAAACTCATAGTTGTTTATTTCTGATATTTTATTTTATCCAATTCGATATCCTCATAATATGAAGTTAATGAACTTACATACTTAGATTCAGGGTAGCTGGCTACAAAAGTACGATATCTTTCAATAGTTTGATCAATTCGTTCCTTTTTTTTGCTTTCAATACTATTTTTAGAAAGCAAGTATGAGTTCTTTACTAAAAGATACGAAACTTCCTCGTTGAATTCGGACATTGGAAAGTCAGATAAAAAAGTAAGTGAAGCACTTGTGGCTGCTCTATAATTCATTGTTTTCGAATACAATTTAACGCTATTGAACTCCTTCTTTTCCAGCTTAAAACGAAGCCCATCAATAATACCGTTACATGAATCAACTAAAGTTGAAGTCGGAAATCTATCTATAAACTGCTGTAAATCATTGATAGCAAGGTCTGTTTCATTTTGATCCAAAGAAAATTCCGGAGAATTCTGAACTGAACACATAGCACTTAAAAACAAAGCCTCTTCTGCTTTTGGACTAGCCGCAAATCTTTGCGAAAATTGACCTAAATAATATCCAGCCATGTAATAATCTTTACCTAAGTAGTATGCCTTTCCAATTCTAAAATAAGACAACTCTCCTTCTCCGGTTTTAGGCATTCTTTGATATACTTGCTCGTATAATCCAATTGACCTTACCTCCTCTCCTTTATCATATAGATCATTAGCCATGTTAAACTTAGCAGCATAATCGTCTGATTTGAGCACTTTATTGAATCCAGAACAACTAGTAAACGTTGCCACTATGAGCATAAGGGTAAAAAAAATGATATTCTTCATTGTAAACAAATGTAAAGCAAATAAGTGTGAATGACTGTTAAACCTCTATTTTTTATATCAACTAGCGAACTCTTAGGTTTCTTCCAATTTGTAAAACCGTTGTCGGACGGATACCATTCAATTGACACAACCTTGAAACTGAAGTTCTATTCCTTCTTGCTATAGCACCCAGGGTATCTCCTGATCGAACTCTATGATACCTTCTATCACCACTGGCTACATTAGAACCAGACGAGCGGACTGAAGAGCCTGGTCTAAAAATTCCCCTATGGACTAACAAGTTTTCATCTCTAATTTTTCCAGCTTTAAAGTCGATAATTTTCTCAGGATTCATTGGAATATCATAAAATCTTACTTCAAAGTGAAGATGGGAACCATATGAATGTCCCGTATTACCTCCTAATCCAATTGGATCTCCCGCCTGAACAATTTGATCTGGCACTACTATAAGTTTTGATAAGTGGGCATAAAACGTTTCTAAACCATTATGGTGACGAATAATGACTAGGTTTCCAAAGCCGCTAGAATTATACTTTGAATATCTAATCTTACCTGACCATGCCGCTCGCACAGTATCGCCTGTATTTAAATCAATATCAGTACCATTATGGTTTCTACCTTTTCTCCAACCAAAACGTGAAGTAACTCGACCATCGAAAGGCATCACAAAACCATCGCCAAGACTATCTGAATCTTGCACACATAACCAAATTGTATCCTTAATCTTGTTCACGTCATTCTTTAACTCAGAAGTATAGCAAACATCATGATTCCAGCCTTGAATGTAATTCATATTTGTGTCATTCTCCATTAGAAAATGAAGATGATCATTCATAACTCCATCAAAATCTCGATCTTCTAAATATTCCCATGTTCTATTTCCATAAATCAACATTGTTCCTTCATTTGTATGAAGTGTATCGATAATTTGAGAGAAAGACAAGTTAGCTATAAATACAAATGTAAAAATGGAGAGTAAACGCATAAATATAATTATCGGAATTTCCGTCGGTTTAATGAAAGACAAAGTTAAGCATTTTGACATTACTTCTTAACAACATCCATTACCAATATATTGTAAAAAAGATCTTCATTTGCCATCACTACATCTTGGTATCCCTTTTTACCGTAGGCTTCTGAAGACGGCACATAGACAAACATTCGGTCTGATTTTTTAGCATTAATTAACGCTTTTTTAAGTCCTGGAACGAGTCCTCCATCTCCTAAACTCATCTTTATCGGTTTATTCGCTCGGTATGTATTTACGTATAACGGATTAGAAGGCGTAGAAACCATGCAGTGAAAATTAATTTCATATCCTTCTTTGAAATGAACTGTATTACTTTCATTTTCCTCAAAAACCCAAACTTTATTCCCATCCACTTCACGCGAAGGTTTAATTTTTTCTAAAATTCGTATTCTCAAGATATTGTCTGCATTCGGAGGAATTAATCCATCAATCCCTTTTTCACCTCTGGCCAATTTACTTGGAATAAACACCTCTGCAAAATCTCCGACCCTCAATTCCTTTAAAGCGATCTCCCATCCAGTTGTCTGCATATTAAAACCTAACAAAAATGGAAGGCTCTCCTTTTTTAACAAATGATTACCGTCAACAATTACATTATCCTCAAGTGCAACCTTATAATCGATAGAGACGCAATCACCTTGCATCAATTTGTCACCTTCACCATGTTCAAACCATTTTATTCTAATTCCATTTTCAAGTTTAATCTCATTGATAACTTCTTTAGGAGAGTCAATGACACTATTACTGGTATAGCTGCTAACTTCAATACGATCTATCCCTTCATTTTTAGTATCTTCTACAACAGTTGTATCGCATGAAACAGCCATTAATCCCACTAAAGTTAGAGTTAACATAGAATTTCTCATATCTGTATTCCAATTAAATAAACATCAATAATTAAGGTGTTCAATGGTGGGATTTTATTCATGTCCCCCACTAAACCATGTCCAATATGACTCGGAACAATCAATTTTGCTCTGTCTCCAATAGTCATTTTTTTGATTGCCTCTTGAACCCCTGTTTCAATTTGTGCATTATCCACGACAAACTCTTCATATTCATCATCTTCAGTTCTATAGCACTCAGTTCCATCTAACAGACTAACAACGTATTCAATTTCTGCAATATCTCCTGGTAAAGGCGAATACATCGTATCCACTTTCCCATGTTCATAGATGTAATACTGAAGACCACTTCCGGTTTTAATGACATTCCAATCCTTGTGTCCTTCTAAGAATATTTTGATATCTATTTCTTCTTCAATGGCCAACTCTTTATTGAAATCAGTTGAATTCTCCTTAGACCAATTAATTTCAGGTACAACCTCAACTGGATCTTCTCCACATGAAGTAACTAGAAAAGTTAATAAGACAATCAAATACAGTTTCATCCTTAGAAATATTTAGGCAGTAGCGATTTAAATTTATCAATCGTATTCTTCAATGTATCATGATTAATTCCTCCAGCCGCGTATTTATGTCCTCCACCATCAAAGTTTTCACTTGCAATGCTATTTACAGCCAATTCTCCTTTAGAGCGAAATGAAATTTTCACATCCTCTCCCTTTTCAGTAAAAAATGCTGCCATTTCAACCCCCTCAATAGACAACGCTAGATTCACCAAACCTTCCGTATCGCCCTTTATATAATTGAACGACTCTAATATACTCTCTGTTACAGAAATAATTGCAACCTTATATTCTGATATAATTTCCAGTCTTTCGGCAATAATATGTCCACGAAGCTTCAATTTATCAACGCGATTATTATCATAAGTCTCTTGGTGAACATCAGTATGATTGACTCCTGCTTTAATCAAAGAAGCGATTATCTCATGCGTTCTAGGCGTAACAGATGAGAATCTGAAAGATCCAGTATCAGTCATAATGCCTAAATAGATTGGCATTCCAATTGTTGCATTTAACAAATCAATTTTACCTGACGAATCAATTAACTCATAAATTAATTGCGCTGTAGAACAAACATCAGGTTGAGAAACTGCAACATCAACAAAGTCCTCTGGATTCAAATGATGATCAATCATTACTTTCGTTGCACTGCAAGAATCAAGTAATTCACCCATTTCTTTCCCTAAACGATTTGAACCATTGTAATCAAGACAAAAAATTAAGTCCGAAGTTTTCATTATATCTATAACTTCACTTTCATTTTCTTCGAAGTCAAGAATAACAGCATCACCTTTAGCCCAATCAACAAATTTCGGACACGGATCAGGGTGACAAATTTCTGCAGTTTTACCCAACGCCTGAATAAATCGATAAAGCCCTAAAGAACTTCCAATGGAATCTCCATCTGGCGACCTGTGACTAGTAATAACAATACGCTCGGCCTTTTCTATTAGCTTAACAATTTTATTTGCTTCTTGCATCTATCCCAAAATCTTTTTAGTCCCTACTTCAATTCTACTTTTCAAACCTTCTGATACTGGATATAACGGCCTTCTCATGAAAGGTTTCATTAATCCTTGTTGAGCCAAAGCAACTTTAACCCCGCCAGGGTTCCCTTCTTCAAATAACATTTTAGTCACTGAAAACAAATCGTAATGATCATTCTTTGCCTCCTCAGTTTTTCCATCAATTGCATTATGTACCATCGATGCAAATTTCTTGGGAAATGCGTTTGCAACAACAGAAATAACGCCAGCAACACCTATCGCAATCAAAGGCATTGTAATCGCATCATCCCCCGAAAGAACATCAAAGCCCTTCGGTTTATTCTGTACAATATCCATTATCTGCTCAAAGCTTCCAGAAGCTTCTTTCATGGCGACGATGTTTTTGATATTTGCCAATTCCAATGTAGTTTCAGCAGAAACGTTTGATCCAGTTCTACCTGGCACATTATAAAGAATAATAGGTAATTCTGTGCACTGAGCAATGTATTTATAATGCTCTATTATTCCTTTTTGCGTAGGCTTATTGTAATAAGGTGAAACAGAAAGAATACCATCTATTCCTGCAGGTAATGACTTTAACGTTTCACCAACAGAAACAGTATCATTTCCTCCAACACCAAAAACAATTCTAAGTTTTCCATTATTTTCATCTTGAACTGCTTTTAACACTTCAAACTTTTCTTCCATCGTTAGAACTGGGGACTCCCCCGTTGTACCTTGTACTACAAGAAAATCAGTTCCATTCTCAATTTGATATCGAACTAACGCTTTTAACGCAGCAAAATCAATTGTTAAATCTTCATTAAATGGAGTCACTAAAGCCACTCCCGAACCTCTAAAAGGATTATTCATTTTATACAATTTTCTCTAATGTTTGTTTTGCAAAATTAATCAAATGATGAGGCGTATTCACGTCCGTTTTAAGATTAACATTTTGCGTTGAAGTTGCGCAATTGACGCCAACAGACATCTTTTTTTTCATTTTATTTAACAACTTCGCTATTCTTCTCGGAGGATCAACAGTATAAAACTGTAAATCAAAGGTTTGACTAAACAATTTCTTCGCCTGTTCATTTTTAAGGGTACCTAAGAAATTAAACTCTTGCTGAGAAAGAAACACCACATTCGCTTCCTCTGGAAGTAATCTTTTCTCTTTTTTACTCTCCACAATAGCTAATATAGAACATTCATTTATGTTTATACCCACAGATTTAATTGCCTCTATGTATTTTTTCAAATCATCAATTGATTTATACTCTATAACAAATAGACAATTCCTTAATCGGAGCCAAATGTTTTCTTGATTTCCCATTATTCATTCAATAAAGCGATGAAATCATCTTCGGATAAAATCTTTATTCCTAAATCAGTCGCCTTCTGGAGCTTTGAAGGTCCCATTTTATCTCCAGCAAGGACAAAGTCAGTTTTCTTTGAAATTGACCCTACGTTCTTTCCTCCATTTGCTTCAATCATTTCTTTCAGTTCTGGTCTAGAAAAGGCATTAAAAACCCCTGAAACAACAAAAGACTTTCCTTCCAATACATTACTCGCCTGTTCTTTTTCTACTACTTCTAGATTCAATCCATAAGCAATTAGTCGTTCCACAATCTTTCGATTCCTTTCGTCTAAAAAATATTCTTGAATAGACATTGCTATTTTATCACCAATTTCATCCACAGCAACTAGCTCGTCAAAAGACGCTTTAGAAATGGCCTCCATACTTTTCAATCCCTTCGCTAGTTTCTTAGCAACTGTCTCTCCAACAAATCTAATTCCAAGACCGAACAACACTTTATGAAATGGCTTTTCCTTAGATGCTTTAACGCCATCAATAAGGTTATTTGCAGACCTATCCGCCATTCGATCCATTCCAATAACTTGATCAAAGGTTAACTCATACAAATCTGCAACATTGCTAATCAAACCGCCTTCAAATAATGCATCTACAGTTTCTGCTCCTAACCCATCAATATCCATGGCTTTACGCCCAATAAAATGCTCTATCTTACCTTTCTTTTGAGGAGGGCAACCTACTTCATTTGGGCAATAATGCTGCGCTTCGCCTTCTCGTCTAATTAGTTCGGTTTGACACTCTGGGCATTGATCAATAAAACCTACCGTTTCTGCCTCTGGCTTTCTCTCATTTAAATTAACACCAACAATCTTTGGAATTATCTCCCCCCCTTTCTCTACATAAACGGAATCCTCAAAATGTAAATCGAGTTTTTGAATTTGATCTGCATTGTGCAATGAAGCTCGTTTAACTGTGGTCCCCCCTAATTGAATTGGTTGCAAGTTGGCTACAGGAGTAATAGCACCTGTTCTTCCAACCTGGTAAACAACAGATTTTAATTTCGACTCCACGCGTTCAGCCTTAAACTTATATGCAATTGCCCAACGCGGAGATTTTGCCGTATACCCCAATTCTTCTTGATTATGATACTGATTTACTTTGATAACAATTCCGTCTATCTCGAAAGGTAATTGCCCTCTATGTTCATCCCAGTGCATAATAAAATCCATCACCCCGTCAACTGAAGTCGTTTTCTCAATATATCTTTTTTTTTCTGACGGAATTTTAAACCCCCAATCAGCAACTTTTTGAACAGTCTCAAAATGTCCAGGTTTCAAATCACCTGTTCCATAAACTCCGTACAAAAAACAATCTAGGCCCCTATCCGAAACAACCTTAGAATCCTGCATTTTCAGTGTGCCTGAAGCTGTATTTCTTGGATTAGCAAACTCAGGGTCTCCATTTTTTCTGCGCTGTTCATTTAGTTTTCGAAAATTATCAAGTGGAAAAAAAATCTCTCCTCTAATTTCAAAATCTCCAGGATAATCCCCTTGTAAAGTCAATGGAATACTACGAATCGTTTTTACATTACTCGTCACATTTTCACCTTGAGTTCCATCACCACGAGTAACCGCTTGCTTCAGCTTTCCATTTACATACTGAATACCTATTGCCACCCCATCATATTTAAGCTCACAAACATACTCTAGATTTCCATCCACAAGTTTCTTCGCTCTGTTCACCCATTCTTCAATCTCTTCTTTTGAGTATGAATTTGCCAAAGAAAGCATTGGGTATTTATGAATCACTGTATCGAATTTCTTGGTAATATCTCCACCTACCCGCTTTGTTGGTGAGTGGTCAGTCACTAAATCAGGGAATTCTAATTCAATTTTTTGCAATTCATTTAACATCATGTCAAAATCATAGTCCGATATCTCAGGATTACTTTCAACATAATACAAATGATTGTGTCTATTTAAGCTAGACGTTAACTCTGCGACACGAGTTATTGCTTCCTTACGATTCATTCAGTAAAAATAAGCTTTGTGCACGCAACATTCTATGACGACCTTGCATATCTTTCCTCAACTCAATGTTAACAAACCCCAGTGATTTTAAAAGTTGGATCATTTGATCACCAAAATCTTCATGAATTTCAAAAAACAAAAAACCACCCGGTCGCAAGTATATTTTAGCCTTATCTGCTATCTCTCGATAAAAGAGTAAAGGATCATTATCCTCTACAAAAAGTGCCATGTGCGGTTCAAACCCCAACACATTTTTATGCATTCTGACTTTATCTTTATTTGGAATATATGGAGGGTTTGATACCCAACAATCATAAGAACCTGGTTTCATTGATTCATAACAATAATCACTCAAGACATCCCCCTCGATTAATTCAATATCTAGCTTCGTCTTTTCTTTATTCTCTTGAATTAATTTGAGAGCCTCTTTTGAATATTCAATTGCCCTAACCTTTAAACTAGAATTAGCGTTTTTAATCGCAAAAGCAATACATCCAGAACCCGAACATAAATCAAGGATAAAAGTATGTTCTTTATTCAAAGAATTTAATATCCAATCCACTAATTCTTCCGTTTCAGGTCGTGGAACTAATGCCCTATGATCAGAAATTAACTCAACACCATAGAACTCAACCTCCCCAATAATATATTGGAAAGGTTCATTATTTAATAATCTTTTAACAACACTTCTGAAAAACAACAAATCGGACTCCGATAATAACACATTGTCTGAAAGCATGAATTCCGCAGAACCAATATTCAACCTAAAAACAGCTAATTGCTTCAACATTGAATTTAATTCTGAATTCGAGAAATTCGGTAATTTAGACTTAAAGTATGCTTTAATCTCAGAGAGACTATTATTCTTAACAAACATTAATTAGGTGTGTTATTCTTGAAGTAATGGGTATAACCAAAACCTACAACCAAATAGTTTGTGAGTTTATTGAAATTTGAAGGATCATATGCAGAATTTGATGGTAAACCAATAGTTCCTGGACTAAACCCATACCCTTGAATGCAATATCCAATATTCCATCTGTACGAATTTCGTTCATCCGCAGCTAAGATCAATCCCAGTGTAGGCTCAAAAATCGTTGAATTAATAATTCTGGGATTCAATCCTGCGACTTTGTTTAAATCTGTATTCGCAAAATTCATGGAATACCCAAACTTTACGCCTAAGTCAGTTGCAAATCTTTCCGTATGGAATTTATCCCAGCCTACTTTTAAAAAAACAGCCCCTGTATGAATCTCTCCAAAATTCTCTTCGGTAATCGAAAATTCGTTAATGGTAAACAAAGAGTATCTTAATCCTGCTCCAAAATTAAGGTGAAATGGAAGGCTATATTGCCCATATATATTAGCACAAGCCAACCCTTGCATAATATCCTTGAACGACTCGTTACCAGTAGCGATAGGCAGCCCTATCTCCACATTAAAGGTGTATTTAGGGTTAATTTTCTGAGCAGACAGTTGACTACTAAAAAAACAAAGAATTGCTATGGATAATAAATGTTTCAAATCAAATTAATAACGCTAATCTACCAATTAAATTTCATTCCTGAAATTACTATGAATATCATCACTATTTTTGCAGGATGAATAAAGGAATTTTTTTTATTATCCTTTCCGGCCTCTGCTTTATCATTGTGAATTTTTTCGTCAAACTATTAGGCGCAGGAGATTCGCAGAATTTAGTAGAAGGATTGCAACGTTACCCTGGACATGAACTTGTACTTGCTAGATCTGTAGTATCACTAACAATCAGTCTATTTGTAATAAAAAAAAGAAAACTTCCTGTTTTCGGAAACAATAAAAAATGGTTAATAATAAGAGGTTTATCGGGCACAATTGCCCTTACAATCTTCTTCTATACAATTCACCACCTTCCCTTAGCTATTGCGTCAACAATACAATATTTAGCTCCTATTTTCACTGTAATTTTGGCCATGATCATTCTGAAAGAAAAAGTTAAAAGATTACAATGGTTTTTTATTGGCATCTCGTTTTTAGGAGTAGCACTGATCGCAGTAGACAAACTCTCGGGAGGTATTGGACCTGAAGAAATTTCATTCTTTTGGCTTGGACTCGGAATCATTTCAGCAGTTTTCTCTGGTCTAGCCTATACGGCAATAATTAAATTAAAGCATACAGACGCACCAATTACAATTGTATTCTATTTTCCAATGATTGCAATGCCCATAATGCTTATATTGTGTCTATATAGCTTTACAATACCGCAAGGAATTGAATGGTTGTTTTTACTTCTAATAGGAATATTTACACAATTAGCGCAAATACTGATGACAAAAGCCCTACATCTTGGGAGTGCATCTACAATCACGCCTTTTCAATACCTTGGAGCCGTTTATGCCTTTCTAATAGGTTATTTCATTTTTGACGAAACATTAAGTATGATTGTGAATATTGGTATCGGTCTAGTGATTAGTGGAGTAATTGTAAACGCCATTCTACGTAAAAAATAATCGCTTTAATTTCTTACTTTTACCCTATGAGTGGAATTGATCGTGGCAAGATTGCGAATTTTGGAAACATTGAACTTTTAGCAAAACAAGTTGTCGAAGGTTTCATTACTGGACTGCATAAAAGTCCTTTTCACGGTTTTTCAGTTGAATTTGCAGAACATAGACTATACAATAAAGGTGAATCAACAAAACACATTGACTGGAAACTATACGGACGCACAGACAAACTTTTCACAAAAAAGTACGAAGAAGAAACAAACCTTAGATGTCAAATAGTTATTGACTGTTCAAGCTCAATGCTATTTCCGATAGATGCAGACCAAACTAAACTTTCGTTCTCTATATATACAGCAGCCTCGTTAATTGAATTATTAAAAAGACAGCGTGATGCTGTTGGTATATCTTTATTTACCGATAAATTAGACTTGCATACTAATGCAAAATCTTCTACTCGTCATCATATCTATCTCTACAGTGAATTAGAAAAACACCTCGCATCATACAAGAAGGATAAAAAATCTAAGACAGCAACAATTCAAGCTTTACATGATATTGCCGAATTAACGCACAAACGGTCTCTAGTTGTAATTTTCTCTGATTTATTGGATGATCCTGAAACTCAAGATGAATTTTTCCAAGCTCTTCAACACCTGAAACACAACAAGCATGAAATCATTGTTTTTCATACAATTGATAAACAACAGGAAATAAACTTTGAACTAGAGAACAGGCCATACAATTTAATTGACATGGAAACTGGTGACAGCATTAAATTACAGCCGAATCAATTTAAAGAAACATATCGTAACTCAATTGAAGCATATTTCAAGGAAATTCAATTAAAATGTGCAGACTATAAAATAGACTTCATGCCTGCAGACATAAACGGAAGTTATCACGACGTACTTTTAAAATACCTACTTAAACGACAGAAACTAGTTTAAGTTTATTAGCAGGTGTATTTAATCCAAGATAATTTTCAATTAACCTTGATTAATTTTTCTTCGAATTCTCGATTCCCTATAAATGTTCGAAACTTCAGGATATACATCCCTGGCAGCAAGTCACGAGCATCCATTAAAATAACAGAATCATATTGATAATTTTCACGAACTATTCTACCACGATCATCATAAAGAAAAGCTTTATAAACATTGGTATTAAGGTTAATACGAATAATATCCGAAAATGGATTTGATAAAATAGTGTACTCAACATCTTGTAACGTATCAATAGTCGTGCTATCATCAACCACGGGCGGACAATCTATTGAAGTGATATATTCATTGCGGAATAAATACGATTCATTATTACAATAATCTCCAAATCCACAATAAAACAAATCGATTCCACAATCATTAGTAATCCTACCGAATACTGCCGCCCCGTCATAAAGACCTTGATGTGAAAAGGAGTTATCCTTTGAAAAACTGCCGCCATCATTTAGATAGATTGCGCAGGTGTCTTCATTATTTGAATTTCTACCTGACAAAAAAACATCAATATCTCCATCCATATCAATATCCGCTGTAATGAGGGAATTACTCATCAATGAATCCAGACCAAGGTTTCCAATATCGGAAAATCCACCTACCCCATCATTTTCGTAAAACACGCTATTATAATCCATCGAACCGTTTGTTATTCCATTAACAACAACATCTAAGTCACCATCCGATTCTATATCAATGAATTTCGCAGTACCAAAACTATTAGCAACAAATGACTGTCCATTATCAATAAAGGTTCCATCCCCCTGGTTCAAAAGTAATTGAGTATTCGAAAGCCAACCACTCTCTCCACAAATCAAAATGTCTAAAAAACTATCTCCATTAACATCACCAATATCTAATGAACCATTAATGTAAGGAGGAAACATCTGATTCGACTCAACAAAATTCCCTGCCCCATCATTCAAGAAAAGTTTAGAAATTTGAGTCCAATCGGGTGTTCTCCCAAAATAAAACAAGTCTAAATCGCCATCATTATCCGCATCAAAAAACTCACTATCTCCAAGCACTACCTGTGGAAAAGATGAATTCACAGCTGTAAAATGACCAGTCCCGTCATTAACAAACATTTCAGTATAATTACCGGAGAAATCCCAATCACCTGTTACAAATAAATCAAGATCTCCATCATTGTCTATATCTCCAGTTGCAAGAGAACCGAAATCAACAAGGGGCAAACCGCTTGATTGAAAATGTGTAAAAAAACCATTCCCATTATTCTTATAAACATAAGTTGCTGAAGAGTTTATTCCCACCGACCCTGAAACTATCAAGTCGTTATCCCCGTCATTATCAATATCTCCTAAACAAACATCTCCATGACGAATTTTAATAATTCCATTTGCACCAATTTGATTAAAAATTTGAGCATTAGTTAGCTCAACAAAAAGTAATCCAATACAAATAACACAAATTATCTTGATCATCTAGTAAAAGTAGTAATTATTGAATTCTCATTACCAATCTTGTTCTTATTATTGCTTGCGTTATCAATTAATGATAAAACAGTATTTCATGCAAAAAAAATTACGCCTTATGCGCAGGTGTATTTAAATCCAAGACCGTTTTTACAGGACTAAACACTTTCGATGGAATCTCCATGAACACAGTATTCCAATTACTCATAGAGCCATTCCACAGTCCAGGAAGCTCTCTATACTTAATTGATTTACCTTTTTCGGTTTTCTCGACAACAAAATATGCAGATTCATCCCTATAATTCATTAAATCTAGACGATTATCATTAACATCTGTTTTACTCACAACTAAGAACACAGGGTTAAAATGTGAACTATTATTTACTATTTCTTTTTGATCTGTTTTCTTTGAAATTTGAATCCCTTCAACAATTTGCTTTGTAACCCCTTCTTCAGTCTTCATCCAGAAAGGCCCACCTCCAGGGGCACCTTCATTTTTAACCATTCCGCAAACACGAGTAGGTCGATTGACTATATTTTCCAAACTAGATGAATCAAAACCATCAATCTCACCTTCGGATAAGAACTGGTACTTATGATTGATTTCTATTAATTTCTCTACGGTGAAGTTTTCACTCAGCCCCTTCAGAGCTTTTTTAAAATTGACTAGCGTTCCAATAGAAATCTTCCAAACCTTTTCCGTATGTTCCGCTTTAGTATTATGTTGAATATTATCAATATTCTTTATGAGAATTAAGTCAGAATCTATCTCATTCAAATTAGATAAAATAGCGCCATGTCCAGCAGGGCGTCTAAGGTGTGAAACCCCATCCATAACTACATTTTCATCATGATCAAAACAAAAAGCATCGGACAATTTAGACTGATCAGAAAAAGAACATTTGACCCCTAGATTCACTTCTTCAATATTCTCTATAATTCTACTTTCAAAGTCTTTTTGAATTGTAAAATGAATCTTTACATCTTCCTTTAGAAAAGCTTTAGCCTGTCTAACATGCTCTTGAAAAGCCGAAAATATCTGCCCTTTTTCGATATGAAAAGGAATAAGCCCTTTCGGAATCCCGCCATAATTCAAATTACCCTCCCCGAGCAGTTCTTCCGCAATGCGTGATCTATGATTTCGAGTCTTAACCTTTGATGCAAAAGGAAACAAATCAAGTTGATTAAAGAAAGCACTCACCATATCCGTTTCTTCGCCATCTTCCACCCATTGATACAAAAACTTAAACATTCTTGAACCGGAACCAGATGCTGGAATAAAAAATGACGGCTTAAACGTTAAGTCGTTAAAAGCCTGAAAAGCTTTTTCTTTATCCGGACCTTCTACTCTAATAATACCATTACCAATAGTGCATGCAGAATCCAAACAAACTTTGAAATCACGATCAAACACTTGACTTTTCTGCAATAAAATAGCTTCGTTAATCGATTTATTCATTTCTTTCTCTATAGATTCATTATTTTGCACTCGTGAATATTGGACTCGAATATATAAAATATCGTTGGAATGCTAAAGGAAGCGATCGTATACATTCCCCCTTCTTAAATGACTTAATCAAAAACTGTCTGAAAATAAAACTTGAAACAAAAGACAGCCATATAATTCGATCTATAATTAACGAAATGAAATCTAGCAAGGAATCAATTGAAATTGAAGACTTTGGAGCTGGATCTAAACATTTAGGAAAAACTCGTCCTATACCTTCAATTCTTAAAACGAGCTCTTCAATAGGTAAATATGGCGAATTCCTTTACCAAGTTTGTAAACATTATAAATTCAAAAATACATTAGAATTTGGAACCTCTTTAGGCATTGGATCAAGCTACATGGCTTTAGGAAATAAGGGAGGAACAATTACAACAATAGAAGCATGTGAAAACACACGAAAACTTGCATTGAACAATTTCAAGTCTAAAGAGATAAATAATATAAAAAGCATTCATTCAACATTCAGTGAATACCTCAATAATATTAAGAATGAACAATTTGATTTAATCTATATTGATGGCCATCATGATGGAGAAGCACTTTTAAGCTATATGGAAAAACTCCAAAATTATTCTCACTCTAAAACAATGTTCATACTCGATGATATTAGGTGGAGTGATTCAATGCTAAATGCATGGAATATTATAAAAAAAAGTCCACAATACAGTTTTAGTCTTGATCTATTTAGGTTTGGGATTGTAATTCCGGCGATTGAAGAAAACAAAGCTAACTACACCTTATCACTTTAGAATGTTGCAGTAAGTAAGTCTAATAAATCTGAAGACTCAACAGCCGACATTGATGTTTCAACCTCTAACTCAGGAGCTCCTATAAATACCCCATCAGGGTGCATTGATACCACTTCTTCAACATCTGAAAAGACTGTCATTTCAGACTCAATAAAATCAACTTCATCATTCAATTCAGCAACAAAAATAGTTTCCTGTTTTTTAAGTAAATTGTCAGATTGAGCCTCAAAATCAGACTGGACAAGCTTATTTTCTTTGAAGATATCAGCTTCAACTTTATCACCTATAACCTCCACTTTAGATTCATCTTCTTTGGCTATATCAGCTTGCGCAATTTTATTATTTGGTCCCACGATACCTGAATTAAACATTGGCACAACTAATAATAGCAACAAAGCCACAGCTGCCAATTGCATTAATGGTTGTCGATAAATAGGTTTGTTCTTAGGAGCTACTTTAGTCAAAAGTCCACTATACCAAATCGGAGAAGCCTTCGGATAAGTTGATGAAAACAAGGCGTCTAAACTCGCCTTTGTCGCAGGCTTAGTTTCAAAACTCTCTTTAGTTAAAGCATCCATTTTAGCACAAACATGCTTCATCTGAAGAAACTCTTCTTCGGACGAACATACATCAGTTAACTGATCCAATTCACTTGAACTTAACTCAAAATACTCCTTATCCTTAACGATATCTAATAAATCCTTTTCCATACTATCTATTATCAATAGGATTAAAATCCTTTAAACTTTTAGCTAAATACTTTGTTGCATAAAACAACCTAGATTTAACTGTACCTTCATTAATATCAATCACCTCTGAAATTTCTCTAATCGACAAACCTTCGATATGTCTTAACTTAAACACTTCACTATGCTTTTCATCTAAATCAACTAGTCGCTGTTCAAATTCATTTCGAAACTGCATGTCTTGCACTTCAAAAAGTACATTTGAATTAGCATCGCTCAGGTTGTAATACGAATCAAGACCTGAAGAGGTATTCTTTCTTACATCCTGCTTTTTATATTCATTCTTACACATGTTATTCGCAACTGAATATAACCAAGTTTTGAAATTCCTTTTAACATCGAATGACTCTGGCTTACGAATAATTTTGGCGAAAAGATCATGCACAAAATCCTCGGCTTTTTCCCGGTCCTTCCATAGTAATCTCATGAAATAACCTAATAAAGGACCAGAATATCTTGCATACACTTCGTCAAATGCCCTTTTATCACCCTTAGAGATGGACATCATTAATGACTCATCAGTCATTGACTTGTATTGCGGTTTAATCAATCGCATTAATAAGCACCTTTCAATTTTTGGACCTTATCGAACTTTCTACATTGCGCACCGACCTGATCAATTTCCTTATCCAATAGTTGAACCGTTTTTGAATCTCCTTTTTGATTGTATACCCTTCTCAATTGAAACAACATTGGTAAATAGTTAGATGACAATTGTTTTGCTTTTTCATCTTTAGCCTTTAAAACAATCTGCATGCTCAATACATTTTTCCATAGGTCATCATTTCTAGAAAAATTATTAAAATCATTCGAGTGATATTCAAAAACTAAGCCTGTAACAAACAATCTTGGCAATACTTTAGAAAAATACTCTTTCGGAATTGTTAACGAAACACTAACCCCTTTGTCTTTATTCAAATTACAAAACGAAGTAAAGAAATCTACATCAACCACTTTATTTTTAGGGATTAAATAACCTTTATTTTTTAACTGAGTTCGATAGTAGTCACTCTGCATAAAATCCAATGAAACAATTACAACATCCTGTCGAATACCGAGTTTATGTTGCGCATACCAAGCTGAGTAATTGTCATCAAAACCATGAGTAATAAGGATTCCATTTGGTCGAACCGATCTTAATAAATCCTTGCCGTATTCCAATGCCGAACTACTTAATCTTTTTGACACGATTAATTTATCAATGTACTTTATAGCTTCTGCGGTTTCATTTTTAATAATATGAAGGGCTGCTTTTTGCACATGTACATCTGAATTTGAAGGCCTCAACCCTTCAGCAACAACTAAATTTTGTTCCCTACTTATATCATGATTACCAGCTGAGTAATTAAAATAGTTATATTCAAAAGAACTCGGAGATGTATTTTCAAAATAATCTACGGCATTATCCATTTCCGTTTGCTGAGAAGCAGAAGGTGTTCTCTGCGTTCGTTGTGTATTGGACTTAACTTCGTTAATATTAAAATTAGATTCAACTGTCTTGTATACACTTTGTGCATCCCTTTTCTGATCCTCTTCAGTTTCTTGAGCTTCCTTCACATCAAAAGAACCGTACCTGTGATTTTTATTTTTCTTCTTTAAAGCCCCTCCCTTCTTTTTCTTTACACTCTCCTTATAAACATTTTGACCTTTAAGCTCTTGAATTGAATCAGGCTTATTAGCAGAATTCTTCTCAGATTCTTGAACCTGGGCAAAAACAGGCAACCCAACAAGAATTAAAGAAAAAATTAAAATTAATCGCATAATTGACTATTTGAAACCTGTACAACAGACTACAAAATACGTTCAATTAATTAGAAAGAAAAATGATTTTATTTAAGTTTCTCCTGTAAAAAGGAACTTATTAGGTGATGTCAAATTAGTTTTAACAGCATACATAACAATGCCAGCAGTGTTCTTAACCCCAAGTTTGGACATTATATTTTTACGATGTGTATTAATAGTGTGTGCACTTAAGAAAAGTTTATCAGCAATTTGAGCATTTGTAAAACCTTCTGCAATTAAAGTAATTATTTCGCATTCTCTTTTTGAAATCACTACTGCATCGCAAGAAAATGATCCTGTATCAATATCATCCACATTTAAATTAGCCTCTTGAATCGTTTCTAAAATCGTACCGCAAAAGAACTTCTCACCTTTGGATGTTTCTCGCACGGCATCAAGAATCTCGGGGATAGAGCAATCCTTTTTCACATAACTTGTAATGCCAGACCTAAGCGCATCAACTAAAACTTGAGCCGATTGTTCAGGGGTAATTGCCAACAAATTAATATCTGGGTATAGTGTTTTAATTTGAGGAAGAACATCAATATCAAAACCAGGAGCAGTATAATCTATAATAACAAGATTGGCAGAAAAAGAACTTAACATTTCTAGAAGTTCATTTGCAGAATTAGCCTCTCCAACAATATCGACAGGCAGCTCAGAATTTAGAATAAAACGAATTCCTATTCGGACTAAATCATTACTGTCAGCTAATATTAATTTCATTATTTAGAATAAATACAGATAAGGCAAATATAGACAAAATAAGATTGTATCAAACAAAAAAAAACTCATCGATACGATGAGTTTTTTAAAGATTTTAATCGCAGATTAAACAGATTGACACCAATTCAAAACGTCTTCAGCTTTACCTACCTTAAGGTCATTTAAATAACGACTTATCTTATTCGACACCTCTCTACTTCCTACACTTGGAAGTTCGTATAACTCACCTCTAAATCCAATCTTAGCAATTGGAGCAATAGTTGCAGCAGTTCCAGCTCCAAAAGCATCCGTTACTCTCCCCTCTTTAAGTGCCTCCACTATTTCTTCAACCGTAATTTTTCTTTCCTCAACCGCAAGCCCCCAATGCTCAGCTAATTCTACAACTGATCTTTTAGTTATTCCTTTTAAGATTGTATCAGAATCTTCGGCAGGTGTTATCAACTTACCATCAACAATAAACATAACATTCATTGTTCCCGACTCTTCAATATATTTATGCTCAATTCCATCTGTCCAAATCAACTGATGGAAACCTTCCTCATTACCTTTTTTAGCAGGATACAAAGATGCGGCATAATTACCAGCAGTTTTAGCCCTACCAACACCACCATAAGCAGCTCTAGTATAATGCTCTTCGATTTTAACATTAACTGGGTCAGAATAATAAACACCGACGGGGCATGTAAAAATCATGAATGTATAGGTATCAGAAGGCTTGATTCCAATAAAATCGTCCGTAGCAAACATAAACGGTCTAATATATAAAGAATACCCCTCCTTGTTTGGAATCCAATCTCTATCTATGTCCACAATTTTCTTTACTAAATCTGTAAATATCGCTTCGGGAATAACAGGCATACACATACGTTCACTAGACTCAGCAAATCGCTTAGCATTCATATCTGGTCTAAACAATAATACATCACCTTCATCAGTACGATTTGCTTTCATTCCTTCAAAAATTGACTGACCATAATGAATAGCGGATGTCGCCGGATGCAAAGACAAAGACTCAAATGGCCTAATCTCTGGTATTCCCCATTGACCATCTGCGTAGTTCATTACTAACATATGGTCAGAAAAAACTTTTCCAAAAGGAAGGTTTTCCCAGTCAACGTTTTTAATTTTTGAATTTTGCGTTTTATTAATTTTGATTGATAAAGTCTCGTCTAACATACCTTGATTTGTTAGTTGCGAAAGTACGCAGAATACGTGAATTTTCAAATAGCAATTCTATAATAATGAATAAATTATTTGAGTAAATTTGGAGTTTGAATTAAATTTTGACTAGAAGTAGGGAAATATTAAGTAGATACTGGGGTTACAATAGCTTCAGACCACTGCAAGAAGAAATTGTGGACAGCGTAATCTATGGATATGACACCCTTGCTATACTTCCTACAGGCGGCGGTAAATCAATTTGCTTTCAAGTACCTGGGATTGCTTTAGACGGAATAACCTTGGTGATTTCTCCATTAATAGCTTTAATGGAAGACCAAGTAAATGCGTTAAACTCCAAAGGCTTAAAAGCGAGCCTTTTGGCTAGCTCAATGAGTTATAGAGAAATTGATACCACACTTGACAATGCTCGCTTTGGAAACACACAATTCCTCTACACATCGCCAGAGCGATTAAAATCAGATCTTTTTATTGAGCGTTTTAAGCAAATGAATGTAGGATTAATTGTAGTAGATGAAGCCCATTGCATTTCAGAATGGGGACATGATTTCAGGCCAGCATACAGGGAAATAAACCAACTAAGACAGTTCCACCCAAATACGGCGGTAATAGCATTAACAGCATCTGCAACTGACAGGGTAAAAAAAGATATAATTAAAGAACTTAACCTTAAAAAGGTCCGTAAATTTGAAGGGAACTTAGAGCGAAACAATATCAGCTATCAAGTGATTGCTTCAGAAAATAAGCTAAATCAAATAACTGATTTTGTGCAATCGCGCAATAATCAAAGTGGAATCATTTATTGCCAGACTAGGAAAAGTGTAAAACAAGTTGTAACTCATTTAAGAGCATTAAAGTTAAACGCCGGCTTTTATCATGGAGGATTAGAACCTGATGATAGAAAATACATGCTTGAAAACTGGATGAACAACAACATACAAGTAATGGTGGCTACCAATGCTTTCGGCATGGGCATAGATAAACCTGATGTTCGTTTTGTTCTGCATTATGAAGTTCCAAACAATATCGAAGCCTATTACCAAGAAGCAGGAAGAGCAGGGAGAGATAATAAAGAATCTCAAGCAATAGCGTATTGGGAGGAAAAGGATTTGGATAAGATGAGAACTCAACTAACCCAAAAATATCCTGATTTAGATCGTGTTAAACATATTTACAATGCTGTTTGTAATTATTTGAATATTGCTATTGGATCTGGTGAACAAGAAACTTATGAGTTTGACATCCGAAGGTTTCACACTTCCTTCAATATCCCTGTATCCGAAGCATATTATTCATTAAAGCTTCTGCAGTTAAATGGAACAATAAATTTTACCGAAAATGGCTTCCACCCTACTCGATTAAAGATTGCAATTGGTAATGCAGCCCTATATAAATTTCAAGTTGCACATGATCAAATAGCCAGTCTAGTAACAATATTAACACGAAGTTATCCCGGTATTTTTGATCGATTTATTACTATAAATGAAGTCGAATTATCTAACCGATTAAAAATATCAAAAGCTGATTTCACTAAAAGATTGAAATTCTTGGAACAGTATGGGGTAATAGATGTTAATTATCAATCTTACCTTCCCAAAATCACATTACTAATTGAACGCTTACCTGATGGTCATTTAACTATTAGAAAAGATGTTTATGCTACTCGAAAAGAAGTTGAAGAACAAAAACTTGAATCAATAGTAAACTACATTAAAAAAGACCGCTGTCGATCTCAACAGATTAGCGAATATTTCGATTCCAAAGGCGTAGAGTGTGGAAAGTGCGATGTTTGTAAAGTAAACAAGGGGGCCAATTACACTTTTCAAGAATTAATCGAAGTTGTACCAACAATTCTTCCTTTAAAGCTAACTCAAATCACAAATAAACTAGAAATCAATCAAGAATTAGCTAAGCGTGTTTTAAGAGAACTGATTTTACAAGAAGTTGTAAAATTCGAAGAAGAAGAATTTAAACTTAATTCTTAATCATCGATTTCAAGTCATGTACTTCTTTCTGAAGTGTTTTTAGAGATTTCGATAGGTCATTATCATCTAATCTAACATCAGGAAGTTCTGGCGAAATATAATTAACAAACTTCCAAATTTCCAGAATACTATTCGCATGAACCAGATATGGCTGATAAAATGTATTCGTCGAGCATAACTGGAATGATTGTTCTGAACTCAATAAATTATGTACAACCTTAAAAACAATCCCATCATCCTTAGTCACAACAACGCATGGCGTTCCTGACCGAATAGACATCCAATTCTGCACAAACTCACCGACAACAAAAGACCCTTCCACAACTGGTGGCATCGAATCTCCTTTAATGGGAAAAGATCTATACTTTCTATCTTTGGATAAGAATGGTAAATGAAACGTTGGTAAAACTTTCAAATAATCCGGATCGGCATATCCTGCAGTATACCCTGCACTTGCTTTTACAGGTATAAGTTCAATTACATCTTCATTATTCTCATCAATCATTGCGGTTAAAACACGAAGCTTGCTCCCTTTGACATCCGCACTCAATCCCTTATCAATCTTGATCCACTCGCTTTCTCTGTATTTCTCAAAATCATTTCGAACTAAATCATCTATAGAAACTTTAAAATAATCACTAAGTAAAATTAGACTATCCAGGTTGGGTTGAGCAACATTGTTTTCATAACCAGAATATGAACTTCTTGTCAAACCAAGCTCTTTTGCCACCTCCTCTTGAGATTTACGTAATCTATTTCGAAGTAATTTTAAATTTTGTCCTACAGCCATGTTTAATATTTCGTCAATTATTTGGTGGAAAATTAATCATTTCTTAGAATACAAGCAAACTTTGACAGAAATTTAATCACGGAATTTAATTGGAACCCCCTTAACTTTACTAAGAACAGATATAAATTCTGCACCTAGAAAAATAATCTGAGATGAATAATACACCCAAACCAATATAAGTAACATTGCACCAGCACCCCCTCCATTTGCCGCAAAAAAGTAGTTCGTTAAATAATACTTCAAAGCCAATTGACCAAAATACAATAGTAAACTAGTTAAAACACCTCCTATGATAGCCATTTTCCAAACCACCTTGCCATCATGCAGATACTTAAAAATGAAACTAAAAACAATTAGATTGGTTAAGACTGGAATTCCATGTCGAGCAAAACTCGAAAATACCCAATTAACCAACTCCACATCCCTGAAAAAATCATGACCAATAGACAAAAAGACTGTTTCAGCAAAGTAAATAACTACTGCAAGTACTGTAAATCCAACAATAAAACTCATTGAAATCAATCTTGACAAAACACTTCTGATAATCATTCTTTTACGTCCAATTTTAGTCTTTTCAATCCCATAAAATATATTGATACTCTTCTTCAATGAATTGAATATAACCGAACAAGAAAACATTAAGGTAAGAACTCCGACCAATTGTAATACAACACTGCTCTCTGCAACATCCACATTATCCAAAAAACTGATTATACCACTCACATCGTCAATCCCGACACGATCATGAAGCAATTCAGTGATCAGACCAATTATCACATCCTGTCCAACAAGCCCCCCGATGTATGTTATACTTAAATACAACACAGGAACTAGAGCTAATAGCGCATAATAAGCTAATGCAGCACCATGCATTAATGGTTGCTTCGCCAGGAATTGAGTAAAGATAGAAACAACAATATTTCTTATTTCAGGTAAACTCAGCATATCTTTCTAATTTTAATCCTTGAAACATTCTCCATCGATTCGTTCGAGGTCAACATGACTTCTTCTAAGTTATTGGTCATAAAATAATTGAATACTACAAGTCCAGTATCAATTGACCTAATAAACTTCAAATTAATACCATCATCCTCAATTAACTCATATTGATTAGGTCTAAAAAGTAGATTTTCACCATTTACTTGAATTGAATTAATTGGACCCATCAATTCTGCTTCATTAACATTTCTAGGAGCATAATAAAACTCCTTAACACGAGACTTCCTTTCAACTTGACCATTATTGAAATAGAGAATTTGATTTACAAACCCCATCAATTCACTTCCGTCATGAGAAACAATTATCAATATAACTCCTTGAATCTCGTTTAAGTGCTTCAAATAAGTAATGATCTTATACTTCAAGCGTTGGTCTAAATGAACAAATGGCTCATCTAACATTAAAACCTTAGGCTCGTTTGCTAACGCCCTTGCAATGGCTAATCTCTGTTGTTCACCACCTGATAAAAACCTAGCCTTTCTAGTACGGATATCATCAAGTTCGACAAGTTCCAAATACTCAGTAACCAACTCTTCTTGAATATCCTTATGACGGGATAATACTTTCTCTTTAACATTCTCTTCTACTGAATGATATGGTTCTAAAGCAAAATCTTGATTCACTAATTGAATATCATCATATCCCGGAATCAGTTTCTGAGAAGGTCCGATTAATTTCTCCCCCTCGAACTCAACAAAACCAGAATTTGAATCTTGAAAAGCCGATGCAACCTTTAGGAAAGACGTCTTACCAGCACCGCTTCTGCCAACTATTCCATAAATCTCAGAATCCTTAAATTCAAATGAAACATCATTCAAAACCAAATCATCATGGATAAGGCTCACATTATGTACTTTAAGCATGTTCAATCAATTCCTTAGGAAACTCTTGAGCCGCAATATAAATACCAGGTAAAGGATTTGACATAGGCTCATAATCTTTTAAATAAACCTTGAGTATCATTTGTCCGTCTTCTGTAATTTCAAATGAATCCATTATTGACTTAGAACATCCAACATAGGTCTTTGTGCCATCATTTGAATTTATTTCAAACAAATTCATAGCGTTAACGTCATATGAAAACGGACCATCATCAGTTTCTCCCGATAACGGATAAATTACATCTTCTAATACCTCTATCGAATCGACATCAGTTGTTATGTTCAATTCGTCCTCCCACTCATATTTACGATTTAACTCAGATTCTTCACCATTATAATTCGCATCTGCATGTTCCTTAGAAAAATGCTCATTAAGAAGATAAAAGTGTATTGTACATTTCATAATAACAGAATATCTAACAAAAATATCAACTTTATTTAGATTAAAATAAGATTTTAAAGTGTCGGATTATCGATTTAATTACATTTGCCACCACATTTACCATACGCAATGGCAACAATAATCGAAATTCGTAAGAATAAAGTACATTCATTAGAAAGAAAACACCCTTGGATTTTTTCAGGAGCTATTAATTCTGATGTTTCAGAAATAGAAAATGGAGATGTCGTAACTGCAGTAAACAAGCGAGGGGACTTTCTGGCAAGAGGCCATTTTCAGCACGCCACGATCTCCGTACGGGTTTTAACTTTTAAAGATGAATCAATCGATCAAAATTTCTTCAATAAGCGCATAAGAAATGCCGTAGATCTAAGAAAGAAACAAAATTTATTCCGAGGAGATAACAACATTTGTCGTTTAATCCATGGAGAGGGAGATAATTTACCGGGCTTAGTCGTAGATTATTATAATGGTGTTGCTGTTATCCAGTGTCATAGTATTGGAATGTTTAAATCTGTTAATACCATTGCCAACGCTTTAAAAACGGTTTTTGGAGAAGAATTAACTGCCATCTACTCAAAATCTTCAGACACTTTAAAGAAGGATGTCGAAGATAAATATCTCTTTGGGGAATGCGAAACACCCCATATCGCAATCGAGAACGGAGTTAAACTAAATATTGATTGGGTTCATGGTCAAAAAACTGGATTCTTCATTGACCAGCGAGAAAACCGACTATTACTGGCCAAATATGCGAAAGAAAAAAAAGTCTTGAATACATTTTGTTATTCCGGTGGATTTAGCCTTTTAGCATTAAACAATAGTGCAAAAGAGGTACACTCATTAGACAGTTCTAAGAAAGCAATCCTACTAACAGATGACAACATCGAACTAAACGGCTTCAAGTCCAAGCATAAGTCGATTGTAGCTGACGCTATGGAATATATGAAAGATTTAAAAAAAGAAGATTATGATATCATAATTCTTGACCCTCCTGCATTTGCTAAGCATAGAGATAAAAGACATAAAGCGATTCAGGGATATAAGCGCTTAAATGCGCATACAATAAGACAAATCAAACCGGGTGGAATCATTTTCACGTTCTCCTGTTCTCAAGTAGTGGATAAGAATCTTTTTACAAATACGATTATTGCCGCATCGATTGAAGCAGGAAGAAATGTTCGAATTTTAGAGCAACTCCATCAACCGGCAGATCATCCAATTAACGCATTTCACCCTGAAGGAGAATATTTAAAAGGGTTAGTGATTCAAGTAGATTAATGTTAGACTTAAAATATAGATCCATACTAGCCATGGCCATACCTTTAATGGCGTCTACTTTTATACAATCTATTGTTTTAATTACTGATTCATCATTCTTAAGTCGGTATGACACCATCGCATTCGATGCTGTAGGAAATGGTGGATTAATTTATATCACATTATTTATGGCTCTCGTTGGAGTTTCTGATGGAGCTCAAATATTAATGGCTAGAAGACTTGGGGAGAACAAAGAACATAGATTAGCTCGAATATTTGGAACAACAATTTTCACTAACCTTTGTATTTCTTTAGTTCTATTTGGAATCGTGATGTTCATTGCTCCTCCATTAATTAAAGGCTACTCACATATTGAGAAAATCGCAAATGGTCAGATTGAATATTTAAACATTCGTTCTTTTGGCTTTTTCTTCGCTATGATTTCTTTAGCTATTAATGCTTATCTCATGGCTATAGGAAGAACAAGTATCGTATTATTAAGCGCAGTATTCATAGCCATTTCTAATATTGGCCTAGATTATGTCTTAATTTTTGGGAATTCGATATTTCCAACGATGGGGTTGAAGGGTGCTGCTTTAGCTTCAACATTATCAGATGGAGTCGGAATGATCTTTTTAATCGTCGCAATAGCTATAAGTAAAAAGCAAAAACGTCATAGGTTATTCACAGAGCTATCCTACAACTATCAATCGTTTAAAGAAGTTATACGTATTGGAAGCCCAATAATTTTACAAGGAATTACTGCACTTGCTACTTGGACAGTTTTTTTCATTTGGATTGAACAAATGGGAGAATACGAATTAACGATATCACAAACCATTAGATCAATGTATTTCCTTGCTTTTGTTCCTATATGGGGTTTTGGTGCAACGACAAAAACCTATGTGAGTCAGTATCTCGGTAAGGGAGATATAAAAAGTGTTAAAACAGCGATTTTAAGAATTCAACTTCTATCTCTATTATTCCTGTTCATATTCTTTCATGGATCCATCTTGTATCCAGAAAAACTAATTGGCCTAATCAATCCAAATGAAATGTACATGGAAGATAGTGCAGAAATTCTTCGTTTTGTTTCAGGATCTGTTGTAATTTATTCATTTGGGAGTGTTTTATTTCAAACTATCAACGGAAGCGGTAATACAAAATTCACTTTATTTATTGAATTAATCTCGGTTGCTGTATATATCATATCCGCATTCATACTCATTAAGATAGTTGAAGCGGATATATTCTGGGTATGGTCAGTTGAATACATTTATTTTATTTGTATGGGGTTATTTTCTGTATTCTATTTGAAATTTTTTAATTGGGAAAAAAAGCAATTATGACAAAAGACAATAGCATTGTATTCATGGGAACCCCAGAGTTTGCTGTAGAAATACTAAAACATTTGCATATAAATGGTGTCCGTATAAAAGGAGTAATTACAGCACCGGACAAACCAGCAGGAAGAGGAAGAAAGATAAACCAGAGTGCAGTTAAATCATATGCGGTAGAACAAAACTTGAACATTCTTCAGCCTACAAATCTAAAAGACCCTGAATTTATTCAAGAATTACAGAATCTGAACGCTGACCTATTCGTTGTAGTTGCATTTAGAATGCTACCTGAAGTTGTTTGGAATATGCCCATTAAAGGAACAATAAACCTGCATGCGTCATTGCTTCCAAACTATAGAGGTGCTGCTCCAATAAACTGGGCTATTATTAATGGAGAATCAGTAACAGGAGTAACAACATTTTTTATTGAAAAAGAAATTGACACTGGAAAAATTATTGACCAAGAAAAGCTAGAAATTGGCGAAGATGAAAATATCGGCAGTCTATACAGTAGACTCATGAAATTAGGGAGTACTGTGATGCTAAAAACTGTAAGGACGATTTTCGAAAATGATATAAAAGGGATAGCGCAAAATGAGTTTATGAATTCGAAAAGACTACCTGCCCCTAAGATTTTTAAAAATGATTGTTTAATTAATTTTAATCGATCAGCATTTGATGTCCATAACTTCATCCGTGGACTATCGCCCTACCCTGGTGCTTGGCTTAAAGTTAAGGATTTGAAGAAAGGCGAAATTAAAACTATGAAACTTTATAGTTCACACACTTCTAGTATAAATTCAGTTAATGACAATAAAATTATAATGGGAGAAGATGGATTATTGTTTCCTTGTCAGGATTATTACATCATAATTGATCAAATTCAAGCAGAGGGAAAACGAAAAATGTCCTTTAAAGATTATATTGCAGGAAATAGTATCGAAAACCTTGTTATATATAGAGAATCGTGACTTTATTTATTCGACGATAAAATAAAGCCATTTGTCGAAAACGCCTTTATTTACGGTGTTTTTGGAGGACGTTATCAACAAATAAGCTCTTTTATCAACAAAAACCCGCATTTTTTAGCTAAAACCCTTGCCTGGTAAGGATATTACAATATATTTGTTGAGACAATTTTTTTAACAAACTAAAAAAACCAAACTATGAACAAAGCAGAATTAATTGATGCAATTGCATCTGACGCTGGATTATCAAAAGCTGATGCAAAAAGAGCATTAGATGGATTCGTTAATGCTACTACTGGAGCATTGAAAAAAGGAGATAGAATCTCTTTAGTAGGTTTCGGATCTTTTTCTGTATCTAACAGAGCAGCTAGAACTGGTCGTAACCCTCAGACAGGTAAAGAGATCAAAATCGCTGCTAAAAACGTTGTACGTTTTAAAGCAGGTTCTGATTTACAAGGAAAAGTAAACTAAGAATATCTTAAGTTATCTAAAGGGAATCAATTGATTCCCTTTTTTTTTGTTTTAAACATTTTAAATATGACAATTGACGAGAAAGTATTGGCCGAATTTTATGACATTATTACAGCGAGTAAAATGGAGAAATATGAGCATATTGCTTCGGAAAGAACCAAGCACATTACAATTGTCATGGAGAACATTCAAAAAGATCACAATGCCTCTGCTGTTCTTCGCACATGTGATTGTTTTGGAATACAAAACCTACATGCAATAGAAAAATCTGTAAACTATGAAATCCAACGCGATATCGCTCTGGGTGCTGGAAATTGGGTTGACTTACATTCTCATTCCAATGGTGTTTCTCCGACTAAAAACTGTTTAACCGAATTAAAACAAAAAGGATATCAAATAATAGCGACTTCACCTCACACTGAGCGCTCAATTCAAGACCTTGATATCACACAACCAATTGCTTTAGTTTTCGGAACTGAAAAGCATGGGATTTCTAAAGAAACTGAAGAATATGCGGACCAATTAGTCAAAATTCCTATGTATGGTTTCACAGAAAGTTTCAACATTAGTGTTTCTGCTGCAATCGCATTAAATATACTAAGAACTAAACTACAAAATTCAGATATAAATTGGAAGTTATCAGAAGATGAACAAGTTTCTTTAAAGATAAAATGGTGCACAAAAATACTCCGTGACGGAGAAAATATAGAGAAAGAAATTAGAAGGCGATTAATTGAAAAAGAATAATATTATATTTGTGTATCAATCATTTACTAAACTATATTATACCAAAAAATTATGGGGAAAGGAGACAAAAAGTCAAAAAAAGGAAAAAGAGCAATGGGGTCTTATGGAGTATCCCGTAAAAGAAAGAGTTCTACTCCAATAATTGAGGCAGCTCCTAAACCAAAGAAAAAGGCCGCTCCTAAGAAAAAAGTGGATGACGTTGAAGCGCCGGCGAAAAAAACTGCTGCGAAGAAGCCAGCTGCGAAAAAAACGACTACAACGAAAAAGGCTGCTGCACCCAAAAAAGCTACTGCGAAAAAGACAACCGCCAAGAAATCAACAACTAAAAAAGCCTCCGAAAAAAAAGAGGATTAAATATATGGGCTGCCTGATTTGGCAGCCTTTTTTTTTGATTAATTTTACATAAAAAAGAATGAAACATAATTTTGGTGCTGGACCATGCATTCTTCCTCAGCAAGTTTTTAAAGAAGCCGCGAATGCAGTTTTAGATTTCAATGGCCTTTCGCTACTTGAAATATCTCATAGAAGCCCTAGCTTCGTTGATGTAATGGAAGAAGCTCAATCACTCGTAAAAGAAGCACTGAATGTACCTAATGGGTATACAGTATTATTTCTTCAAGGCGGAGCATCATTAGCTTTTACAATCTCTGCTTTAAATATGATGAGAGATAAAAAGAAGGCTGGATATATAAATACCGGAACATGGGCTAAAGGAGCTATCAATGAGGCAAAAGCGGTTGGAATAGATGTCAATGTTTTTGCAAGTTCTGAAGACAAAAATTTCAATTATATTCCGAAAAATATCGTCATTCCGAATGATGTCGATTTCATACACTACACTTCGAACAACACCATTTTTGGCACGCAATTCCAAAAAACAATTGAAACGGAGCTGCCTTTAGTTTGTGATATGTCATCAGATATATTCTCCAAGAAAATTGATATTTCTAAATATGACTTGATTTATGCTGGAGCTCAAAAAAATCTGGGCCCTGCAGGAACAACATTATACATTGTTAAAGATACAATCCTAGGGAAGTCTTCATCTGATTTCATGCCTAAGTATTTAAATCTAAAAAATCATGTAGACAAAGGATCTATGCTTAATACTCCTCCGGTTTTCTCTATTTACACTTCAATGTTAAACCTACGAGATTTAATTAAAAATGGAGGTGTAGAAGCTGCAGGAGAAAGAAATAATGCGAAGGCAGAGTTATTATATCATGAAATTGATTCTAACCCTTTATTTAATGCGGCTGTACAAGGTGAAGATAGATCTAAAATGAACGTTACTTTCTTAATGAACGACGAATCAAATAAAGACAAGTTTGATAAAGCCTGGAACGACGCTGGTATCGTTGGGTTAAAAGGACACAGATCAGTTGGAGGTTACCGAGCTTCAATGTATAACGCCTTAACTATAGATAGCGTGAAAGTATTAACTGAGGTAATGAACGAATTTACAAGAAAAAACGGTTAAATGAATATTTTAGCAAATGACGGTATTTCTCAAGCAGGAATAGAAGTACTAGAAGCAGCAGGACATAATGTTATCACTAAAAATGTAAGTCAAGACAACTTAATTGAATACATTAACGCAGAAAACATTAAAGTGTTACTTGTCCGATCGGCAACAACAGCCCGAAAAGAACTAATTGATGCTTGCCCAAACCTAAAATTAATTGGACGAGGCGGTGTCGGAATGGATAATATTGATGTAGATTATGCGCGTTCTGTTGGCCGTGTAATTATAAATACACCCGCTGCCTCTTCTCAATCAGTAGCCGAATTAGTGCTAGGCCAATTAACGGCGATATCTAGATCACTTCATGATTCTTTCAATAATATGGAGTCAGGGGATTTTAAAACACTAAAAAAGAAATATGCCAAAGGCGTAGAGTTAAGAGGCAAAAAATTGGTAATCGTAGGATTTGGGAGAATTGGTCAAAGTGTTGCTTCATATGCAATAGGTGTTGGTATGAATGTTAGTGCTGTAGACCATTTCAATGATCCGTGCAAGATTGAATTGGCATTGGGTAATAATACTTCAGCTTCTGTTACCATTACCCCATCTTCAAACATGTTGGAGGAAATAAAAGATGCCGATTATATTTCACTTCATATTCCTAAACAAGCCGACGGTTCTGCTGTAATTACAAAATCTGAATTCGACAAAATGAAGGATGGTGTTCGCATAGTGAATGCATCTCGCGGCGGTGTTATCAATGAGGATGATTTAATTGAAGCATTGAACAATGGTAAAGTAGCTGCTACTGCTCTTGATGTTTATGAAAATGAGCCTAACCCAAGAAAGGACCTTCTATCTCACCCTTCTATAGCATGTACTCCTCACATTGGTGCTGCAACTTTGGAAGCCCAAGATAGAATTGGGACGGAATTGGCTCATAAAATAATTGCTGAATTCGATAAGAAATAGTTTCTTTAGGATTCATGACAAAAATAAGTCCATTCAAGGCAATTAGACCAATGAGAGATAAGGCGCATTTAGTTGCGACAAGACCTTATTATGCCTATAAAAAAAGTGTTTTAGAGGCTAAACAGAAACATAATCCATATACATTCTTACATATAATCAATCCGGAATTTGGTAATGAAAAAATTACAGATATTTACTCCGAAGAACGATTTAATTTAATCTCAAAAGCGTACGAAGATTTTATTCAAAAGGGTGTTCTAATTCAGGATAAAAAACCTCATTTCTATATCTATAGGCAAACGAAAGGTCAGAATGAATACCTAGGAATTGTTGCAGGAGCGAGTATTGAAGAATACAAGAATGAGACAATAAAAAAACACGAGGCAACAATCACCAAGCGTGAAACTATGTTTAAGAATTACCTGGATATTGTTGGGTATAATGCTGAGCCTGTGCTTCTCTCCTACTATGACCCGAATGATGAAATCGACCTGTTGTTAGAGGAAAAAATAAAAGATAGACCAGAATATGAATTCAGAACAACTGATGAGGTCAAACATGAACTTTGGTTATTTCATTCATCTGAATCTGAAAAAGTAATTCGTGCTTTTGATAGTATTAAATCTGCATACATTGCCGATGGACATCATAGATCTGCATCATCTGCCGGACTAAAAGATTACAGAGAGTCTAGAGGATTAGATCACTATCCAAACGAAGATTTTTTCTTGGCTTTCTTTATCAATGAGCGCAGGTTGCAAATCATGGAATATAATCGGTTGGTAAAATCTTTAAACGGAATTTCCACAGAAGAGTTGTTAACCAAACTATCCTCAAATTTTCAAATAGATCAACTAACTTCTCCAGAAAAACCCTCAAAGGAGCACGAATTCACTATGTACCTAGATCATAATTGGTATAAATTAACTTGCTTTTCTGAAATTATTGATGAATCACACCCCGTAAAAGGACTTGATGCTGAAATATTGACAAGAGCAGTTTTAGAACCCATTTTTGGTATTTCAAATTTGAAATCTGACACAAACATTGCCTTTGTAAGTGGGAATGAAAATATCACAATAACCGCAAATAAAATTGATAATGGATTGTTTGATGTAGGATTCTTTCTTTATCCAGTAACCATTGAGCAAGTTAAAGCAGTTGCGGACAACAATATGACAATGCCACCAAAATCTACTTGGGTAGAACCAAAACTTCGCAGTGGGTTAACAATTTACAACATCAACGAATGATAAAAGAGAATTTACAAGCTATTCGCGCGACTATTCCTAAAAATGTTACACTTGTTGCTGTTTCTAAAACCAAGCCAATTGAAATGATTCAAGAGCT
This sequence comes from Crocinitomicaceae bacterium, assembly GCA_022447585.1. Taxonomy (GTDB): domain Bacteria; phylum Bacteroidota; class Bacteroidia; order Flavobacteriales_D; family Crocinitomicaceae; genus UBA4466. The sequence goes on from JAKVAR010000009.1 coordinate 539,248, forward strand.
ATACGATACAGGTCAACGTATATTTGGTGAAAACAAAGTTCAGGAATTGGTTGAAAAAAACGAACAATTACCAAATGATATAAATTGGCATCTAATTGGCCATCTACAATCCAATAAAGTAAAATATATCGCTTCTTTCGTCAGTATGATTCATTCAGTTGACTCAATGAAGCTATTGAATGAAATTAACAAGCAAGCGCTAAAAAACGATCGCGTAATTGATTGTTTGCTTCAATTCCACATTGCTGAAGAAGATTCTAAATTTGGACTGACACTGGAGTCTGCCAGAGAACTTTTAAGTTCAAAAGAGTTTGCTGAGATGCGGAATGTTTCTATCAGGGGAGTCATGGGAATGGCAACTTTTACAGAGGATGAAGAACAAGTAAGAGAGGAGTTTAGAACCTTAGAAAACTATTTCCATGTAATCCAAAGTCACTACTTTAAATTCAATCCTAACTTTGAACATATTTCAATGGGTATGAGTGGTGATTACAAACTAGCCATAGAAGAAGGTAGCACAATGGTGCGAGTAGGAAGCTCTATATTTGGAACAAGATGAAGACACTAATAACGTTAATCGCAATATTACTTTTGACAAATTCGCTAGGTCAACTTTCTGAAAGTGAAGTTGTAACAAAAAGAAATGAACATGCTGAAGAATTAAATAGTATCAAAAAAGGAATTCTTAACCAAGAAGAGATTACAAAGTTCAAAGGATTGGATTACTTTAGTTTTGACGCAACTTATCAAATAGAGGTTAAATACGTTAGAAACAAAGGCCCCAAATTTGAAATGGCCACATCAACAGATCGAAAACCAATTTATAGACAAATTGGCTTTATTGAATTTGAATTAAATGGTTCTACTGAATCCTTAAATGTTTATCAAAATGTTGAACTGAGTAAGTCGAAAGAATATAAAAACTATCTTTTTATTCCATTCAGAGATAAAACATCAGGAAATGAAACTTATGGAGGTGGACGTTATTTAGATATAGAAAAACAAAAAGGTAAAGTTTGGAAGATTGATTTCAATCTTGCATACAATCCATATTGCGCCTATTCTTATAGGTACTCTTGCCCTATACCTCCTAAGGAAAATACACTTAACATTAAAATTGAAGCTGGTGAGAAGGTTCCGCATAGTCATTAATTGATTTGTATTTTTTTCATTAAATTGGATTATATTTGGAAACTGTCAATTTAATATGAAACAACACTTTTTAATCCTTCTATTTTTGGGCTTGCTGAATACGGTTTTTGCACAACCCCATAAGACGATCAAGAAATATAAGCCTTATAAATGGATGATTGGCGCTAGTTGGACTGCAATTGATGATGATGGGCGTAAGTTTGCAGGCCTTTTTGATTATAGTAAATCATGGAATATTCTTCCTTATCCTTCTAAAATAAGCGTTGACCGTTACTTAAAACATGGATGGAGTATCGAAGGATCAGCAACCTACAGCGAATATAAACTGGGCAAGATGGTCCAATGCTCTACAGATGTATCTAGTATATTAGCTTCGTTCGATATAAATGCTAAGCATAGTTTTTATACATATTATGCTCCTAGACATCGCTGGATTGAACCATATTTTTCAATGGGAATTGGATATACATATAGATCTTCAGCCCGTGTTGCAGAGCACGTACCAACAGTCAACTTGGGGTTTGGCTTGAATTTTTGGTTCTCCAAGAATATTGGTATTCAACTCCATTCACATGGAAAGCTTGGTGTTTACCCTGGTTTCTGGGACTCGCACACTAGCTACTTTCAACATTCTGCTGGATTATTATTCAGATGGCAAAATAAGAAAACTAAAAAGAGCGACTTTAAAAGAAAAAAGAATAAATGGGCACACGGAAATAAAGGATACAAAAGAAAGGGAGGACACTAATTCTTTTGTAATTTAATGAAATATTCGTTTCCTTGTCTAGGACCAACCGAGTTGAAACATTCTTCAATTTGTACAAATTTATACAACCTCTTGAAGTATTTTAAGTACTCTTCTTTATCTCCACCATATGGAGGGCCTGATTCAAAGTGGCGACTAAACATGACTCCAATCATTTTACCTTTTGGATTCAATAAATCGTATACCTTCTGCACATAAGCCTCTCTAAAGGTCGGATTGATTGCACAGAACATTGTTTGCTCAACTATAATGTCATAGCATCCTGAATGATCGAAAAAATCCCCTAAATGAATATTTGCTTTTGGAAATTCAGGAATTCGATTTTTAAAAGATTCAAGCGGTTCTTCAACTAAATCAATGATATTCACGTTCGTGAACCCTTGTAAGTATAAATACTCCGCTTCGTGACCGTTACCACATCCTGGTATTAAAATTTTTAATTCCTTATCGTCAACTTGATCAAAATATTCTTTTATTGGGGTTGAAACTTGTCCTAAATCCCACCCCGTTTCATTAACTCTATACTTCCTACTCCAAAATTCCTTTGACTCTCTAATCATTAAATCACTTCTAATTTAATTGTCTCAACATTTAATCCATTATTGACTTTCACGAAATAAATACCTTTGTCAAAACCTGTTAATTCTAGCGTTTTTGAGCCGCTAATTAGCCCTCTTAAAATAACCCTTCCTTGAGCATCAACAATAGAATAATCAAGCATAAAATCTGACTCTAAGTGTACTATACCATTAGATGGATTTGGATACACTTTAACTAGATTATTATCTAATTCTTCAATTGATTCTGTTGTACTATGAATAACACCAATTGCAGTTAAATCAAACCCTCCTGTTTCAAACTCCGTTGGAAATGGTTCATTAATAATTGTTCCTTGAGAGTCGAATGAACCAATTGCCGGGTCAATACTTCCTATCACATCAATTATTTTAACATGCGTAATATTACCAACATCTAAACCAGGAATACCTATTAATTCTTGCAAGTCAAATGGAGTTCCGAAATAAACTCTATATTTTCCAGCTAAATTATTAACATACCTACAGTCAGTAAATGTAAAGTTGTCCGATTGAACATTCGTCGGGATTTCACTTGTTGCAGGAAATCTGAAGTAATTAAATCCATCAGAGCTTACTTCTACAAAAGCTAGTTCTAAATAATCATCAGCAAAACCATTTTCAAAAATCGTAAAATCTGGCCCAGGTCCATTAACAATTGGACTATCAAAAGTAGCAATAGCTTCTCCTCCATCACCTAATGAAACTACCGTTCCTGAAGAATTTCCAATCGCATTAGAATCCGTTCCATATGAAGCTAATCCTGCACTAGGATTTAAAATATTTCTAGGTCCCCTTGTAACAGTTACATTAGTAGCCCAATCAATTATAATAGAAGAATCTTTATAAATTGCGGTACTACCAGGATTACCCGGAGCAGGTGCAAAAGATTGTCCAAGTGAGAATGAACTGATAAATATCGAAAAAAATAAAATCCTATTCATAAAAAATAAATTTTGATGGGTTCAACCCCACGTGATAAGTAGACAATAAATTTCCTGAAGTTGAATACTCATGTACATAACCAGTATTTGTAAACGACATGGCATCACTTAAATAAATCGAATTTCTAAATGGATTATAATGAACTCCATACAATGTATTTATTCCAGATAAATCAATAAAGTTTGGTTCAACAATAGTTTCCGAAATTGGATCAAACAAATCAACCCTAGACATCGAAGTAGAGAAATCATAATAAGAAATAATGATTTTATCATTCATTTTAGTCAGTCCTGAAGCATCAAAAGAAAAATTTTCAGCAACCATATTAGAAAGTGAATTAATTCGAACGAGTCTAGATGGAATAGCTCCATAGTCACCTCGGGTAATAACATAAACATCTCCTTCATTATCTGTTAAACATCCTCCCGGATTCTTTCCAACAGTAATTCGGTCTATTTCAGCGTTCGTATTCAAATCAATGATTGAAACTGTTGAATCCATTAAGGGTGAATTTAATCCTCCTGAATTGGTCACAAATAACTTAGAACCAGAAACTGTTAAATCCTCAGGGTTTAAACCAACTGCAATTCTTTGAGAAATATTAAATGATGTTGTATCAAATACATCTACAAAACCATCGAAACATGTCACATATGCTTTATCACCATAAAATTCAATATTTCTAGGCTGTTTTGCAACGCCGTTCTCCATCATTGAAATTTGCGCAACACTTGTAAAGTTAATCGCATCCAAAACCTCAATTGTACTCGAAACATTAACTACAATATAAATTTTTCCACCGTATCGTTTTATATCATTACCTGTATCCCCCAATTGCCTTCCGACCTTTGTTGAGAATAAGGTATTTGAAACACTTCCATCTGAATTATTGATCCAAGATAATGTAGAATTATTCTGTTGAAATAATCCTTCGCAAAGCACCACGACTCCATCTGAAAGACTTGACGAAACAACAACCTCTTCCAGATCATCTTTTTTACAAGAAAAAAGTAACAATACTAACAACAAACTAATTAAACGCATAACTCAATGTAATTGAATAATTTATACCTGGCATAGCAAATGAACGAATATATGAATAGGATGCATTAAATATATTCTTAACATTTCCAATAACCCTAATACTACTCTGATCAAACTTGAACTGATGAAAAATACTTAAATCACTTATGACAAATCCTGGAATTTCATTAGCTATTACATTTTCATTTAATGCATATCTTTTTGCTACATAACTTGTTGAAAATCGAAACCCTGTACGTTTAAAAATTACGCTTAAATCTCCATTTGCAGTATACTTGGGAATATAGGCAACTTGATTTAAATAAGTGGGTGATTCCACATCTGTAACATCAATTGTTTTTTGATACGTGAAATTTCCATTAAACTCCAATCTCCAATCACTTTTAATTAATGTTAGAACATTTAAATTCAAATCTCCTCCGAATGTATTTGTTTTACCAATATTCTGCATTGACCAAACAAACAAATTTTTAGTAGGAACAGCAACAATTTTATTCGATACTCTATTAAAGAAAACATTTGATTTCCAATCAATTTTTACTTTTCCTTTAGCAGGAGTCCACAAAAAACCTAAGTTAGCTTGATGTGCATCCTCGGGAAGTAATTCAAGATTACCAATACTATTGTAATACAGCTCATTAAATGTTGGCATGCGGAATGAGTTACGATACCACAGTTCTAATTGCGTTCTTTTCCTCCATTCCCGACTCTTAAGACTAATAAAAGGGTTTCCTCTTAACGTATTCTCTGGTTGATTTCCTTTCTGATTTAGTTCATAAACAAACTGTCCCGACATTTGAATATTTGCCGTAAATATTGAATGACGATATTTCAGTCCAATCAATCCATAACTATGAAACCTTATTGGTTGTGCAAATGATGTATCATTTACATTCAAATCTGAAAGTGTTTCCTCAACACCTCCATACAGTTGAATTTTATCCCAATAATTAACAAATGATATCCCTCCATTGATATTTCTATTTATAAATTGATTATCTATTTGTCCTTCAAGGTTAAAATAAGTTGGATCAAAATACCTGGTATTATCGTAGGTAGTATTTAGATAAATACGACTATAAAATTTCTTTTTATAAAAACTGAAGTCTGTAAAACCTGTGAATCGATCGGTTGTTAATTCCTCATCAGCGGTAGAGTTATATAAGATAACAGCTCCAGGAAGTTCTTGTTGAATCGATTTTGCCTTTACCCCAAGCCTTAATCTAGATTTTTTAAACTTAAATCCGGTTGCTATACCATAACTAAAATCGGAATAGTTATTGTTTCTTCTTTCTCCCTCAAGCATATTATTTCCATTTGGAAATGAAAACGAGTATTCTCCTTCTGCCTGTTGTAATCGACCGTATGCGCTTACAAAAAATTTGTTCGGATTATATTTTGCACCGATATAGCCTTTTAACTGACCAAAAGAACCATAAGTAGCATTAGCTCTGCATGTGATTGTATCTTTGCCGAAGGAATTTTCCATAGTTTCAATCATGAAAGAACTTCCACTGATTTGTGCAGAAATTGGAATTAAAAGATTGGATGAATAGCCTACAGAACTTGTTATAAGCTCTACATTGTCAACATGAATTTGACCAAGATTAACTTGACCAGTTTGCGAGTTATTTAAAGTCATTCCATCAACAACAATAGCAGAATGGTTTGCCCCTAAACTTCTCATTGAAACAGTTTTCAATCCACCTAAGCCGCCATAGGATTTAATATTTACTCCACTTACTTTTATGAGTACATCACTGATATCGATGGGTTGTAGCTCAATTAAATCTAATTTACTCATCACATTTTTGTGCGATTTTTCAATTAGTACGATACCTGGAATATAAGAGACATTAACTTCTTCAATATTTTGTATGGAATCTTTCTGTCCGCTTGCTATAAAGCAGAATAAAATTATTGGTATGACTAAAACTAGACGCATAAAAAAGGGGAAAGTCAACTTTCCCCTTCTTCATTTATTTGACAATTTTTTGAGTAAACTTACCACTACTATTAGTAACACTCAAGATATAAACTCCATTATTGAAATTAGATAAATCTAAAATGGAAAGCTCATTATGCTCTTTATTGATAATCACTGCCCCACTCAAGTCAGTAATTTTTAAGACTCCTTGATCTCCTTTGACTGTTAATTTATCCACAACTGGATTTGGGAAAACACTAATTGATGACAACTCATTCTCCTCAATACCTAATGGGAAAGAAGAAACAAGATCATCAATTGCATAATAAGCTGGTGTATTCATTCCATTCAATGGGTCATTATCTGTTGACTCCATTCGAAGGGAAATTTTGTTTACCATAAACCCAAGGGATTGAACGTCGACATTGATCCATTCATCAACAATATAATCATCCGCACTATTCGCGAAACGATAATCAGCAAGTAAAACTTCAATAGAATCTTTCTGCGTTTGACCGTAATCTTCACATACTACCCAAACACGGTAAAAGTCTTCACCATTTGTACCATCCGGAGAACCGGCAGCATTATTAGGAGAACCGAATTGTTTTGCATAGGCATCACCATCTCTCATTGAAATAGCTGCATAAGTTGTATTTGTAATTTTGAAAGAATCGATATATTGGTATTGATTTTCACATGAAATTACTCCAGAACTATAGCCAACTGCATAGTTTGAACTACCATTATGACCTGCCCCCGTAAATGCGCTGTACTGATTCCCGAAGCCTGCCGTTGTTGCATCTGTCATATTAGAAATAGAATGACCAGTCCATGAACCACCCCAAGCATTAGGAGTAAAAACATTCGAAAAACGAATTTGATCGGTTCCCAACAGGAAATCACCATTTCCAGCAGATCCATTATCAAATGTGTCTGCAGCAAGAGTGAATGATTCAAAATCGATAGTTTGTTGTGCTTGAGTTGATGCTCCAAGCAATAAAGCAGTTGCTAGTACGTAAGTTTTCTTCATCGTAATTAATTAATAAATGTAAAACGTTGAAAAAATCAGTTAAAAGAATTGACACATACCTAAGTACGTATTAAATCCGACTTTAATCTGAAGTCTTCTTTATATCTAACTTTGGCAAGTATTCTGACTCATACCATATCAACTGATCCTTCCCACCTTCATTTTAAGGCAGTGGCTTATCAATTGACTTTAAGTATTTACAGCTGCAGATACAGTTCTGGATTCACACCAGATTCCTTATTATTCACAACGTGAACCAAAAGTCGCTGCAAATGTACGACATTTATTTTAAAGTTATACTTCTAGTTCTTGTCTAACTTAAAAGTATATTGAAGTATAATTGTTCTCGGTTGTTCAATTTTAAGGGGGCGCAACGAATATGTTCTATTGGCAATATTCGCACTAATTAATGCAAGTTTATGTTTTTGGTTTAAATTATATGAAATACGTGCATCAAAAATCCAGTTCCCATGCCTATGAGAATTATAATAGTCCATATATTCTATTTCCTGAACAAAAGACAACTGTTCGGTTAACTCTTCAAAATCTTGAATAACAATGTCCATGTTTTCAATCTTACTAAAGTATTTTATACTGAAACCTACTCCTAGTTTTTTCCAAAAAGTAAACTCAACATCTCCCTTCACATTATGTAAAAACCTATATTTCAATATTCCTTTAGACGGATCCAATGATGTCGTGTTATACGTATATTCTTTATCATAATAAACAGAGTCAATTGCATAAACAAAATCAGGAGATAGTGATTTTGGAACTATATAATTGTAGCCTGTCATAAACATTACGTCCGTCTTTTCCCCAATTTTTGCCTTACCAGAAAAGGACGCGTCAATTCCTAAAACTCTTGATTCGCCTGTATTCATAAATCTAAACCCGGCAAAATTTGTCGGACTAGAACCATCTCCCCAAAAACCGAATGTATATTCTATAGTGTTTTGGTATTCTTGCCAAAACCCTGCTAAATCAATATAACCAAAAATATTTCCTAGTTTAATTCCTTGTTTCAAACCAATTTCAGCATTCCAACTTGTTTCGGGTTCTAAATATGGATTTGGAAACACACCAAAATTCCCGACACCTGTTCTAATAAAACGTTCAGTTATTGTCGGAAACCTATACCCTTGGCCATACGAGGCGCGTAAATAAGTCTCCTGATAAAGTTTAATACTTGTTCCTGCCCTAAATATTGGTTTTAAAGCCGTTATTGAATCATTCAATTGAAAATACTCTAGTCTTCCGCCAACAGATAAATTAATTACTTTTTTAATTTTCTTTTCCAATTGCGTATAAGCAGATATATTCAACATTTGATTATTCGGACTTCCAGATCCTACATACATATTTGCAAAAGAATTTGTAAATGTACCTGTTATACCACCAATAAAATCAAGGTCTCCTATATTTTTATATCGTTTTTGAAACATGTAATCTCCATAATAAGTAGTGGCTTCATTAGATTGATTCGCAGTCATTTCATTATTCGAATGTAACAACCTTCCTCTTAATGAATGCTTTCCATTGGCTTGAGTAAAGAAATTTACATAAGGGTCAATATTGAAGATAAACTGATCTTGCAAAAAAACAGCACCTGGATATGCTCTAAACAAATCAGATGAATCCCCCAACCACGCAAAAGTCATGTTTGTTTGCGATAGCATCACATTCCCATTAACTCCATAATTTAACCCTTTATACTTTTTTGACCTATAGCGGAGGTTAAAATTCAAACGTGCTCGTTTTGAAGACATTTGCTGCTCATTAAAACGAGAAACAGAGTCAAAATAAGGTGAATTAGCAACGATCGAATCTTCTATGGGAGGACCTATAAAACCATGGTCATAATTGAAGTTTCCACCAATAACAACATCCAAATTTTTAATCATTCTAGAATGTAAAAAATTGACACCTGAAATTAGAGGGAAGTTATTCCACCATGCAGCCCCCTCCTCACTTGGATTGGAATAAAACCCAGAATATACATTCACCTTTGTTTTGGGTTTCAACTTTGGGTATGCAGTTCTAATATGAATTGAACCAGAAAGTGCTGAACTACCAGAAAGCACTGAAGCTGCACCTTTAACAACTTCAATTTGGTGAATATTCTCAACCGGAATGAAGCCCCACTCAGGTCTACCTGCATCTCCGGAAAGCATTGGCATATCATCCACAATTACAGCTACTTTTGACCCCACCCCGAATGTAAATCCAGAACCACCTCTAATTTGAGGTTCTCCATCCAAAATATTTAACCCTGGTGTTTGATCTAAAGCTGTTTCAATACTGCGCGTATTTTTATTCTCAATAAGCTCAGGCCTTATAATTTCCATGGATACCGTTTGATCTTCAAGTGCTTTGTCAAACTTTCCAACCTTAACATCTACTCCTTCAATCTCTTGAACAAATGATTTTAAAACAATATCATGCGTAACTGTACTGTTTAAAATAACATCAATATTGAATGTATCTGTAATCATACCTGAATAGCGACAAACAATTCTTGAGTTTCCAGCCGGAATATCCAATTCATAGTTTCCCAAATCATCAGAATGCACACCAATAGTTACGTCTTTTCTGAAAATTATAGAGGCTCCCATAATAGGCTCTCCATTCTCATCGAGTACTTTTCCAATTAATTTTCCTTCCTGACAGAATGAAATTGTAGATAAAAATAGTGTTGTTATGGCTAGTAGATGCTTCATCATAAAAAAAAAGGGTCGTAAAAATACGACCCCGAAATTAATTCTTTTTCTTAGTTCTTCCTAGTTCTTAAAAATTTCGAAAGTATAGAATTTGTTATTCGTTTTTAAGTGTACAAAATAAACTCCTGGTTTAGCATCAAAATAAACATCGCTCGACACTTTTCCAGCTTGAATAGACTGACCCAAATTGTTATATATTGAATATTCCCCGTTTAACTCAGTTTCAGAATTAAAAATGATCCTATTTGAACTATTATTCATTGATACAACAATACCGTCATTATCAGTTTCTTCTATTCCATTATTATCATCTGGATTATAGATCAATTCAACATCATCAATTAATACCTCATCATTATTATTTCCTTGACCTGCATTTTCATTTGTTGTGAATGTAACTAATATAAATGCATTATCCGTTGCAGGTCCAGTATAATCGAAAGCAATTGCATGTCGCTCCCATTGCCCTTGAGTTGAAGGGTAATTATCAATTGCAGTCGCTACAACTTCAGCAGCAGAAGCAGCATCTTCAGGATCTTTATAATCATAGTTAGTATGCAATGTAGCTTTCATTCTTGCATTTCCTGAACCTCCATTAGGCGTATATTTAACCCAATAAACAATTGAATCAGGTGTATCAACTAAAGCTTCCGAAAATTCAGAATTATTTGTTAATGAAATATTATGATTTGCCGGATCGGTCGCGGAAATCGCCCCCATATTAATTCGACCTAAAGTTACATTTCCATTAGCTGTAGTTCCCAAAATGGATTTTGCCCAAATTCTACAACTAGAATTCCCTGTTGAACCGGGTCTAACATCGGAAGAAGCTTCGCATTGATTCTGAGCAGCTCCTGCCCATGTTCCAGAGGCACTCAAAAAACTATTCCAGTTATCTGGTTCATCATTATTGGTCCAAGACTCCATATCTCCATTACCAATTTGCCCTTGAGCAAATGAATAAGTCCCAGTAAAAGTTAATAAAGCAAAAAGTAGTATTCTTTTCATATTGTTTGTTTTGTGTTAGAGGGCAAATATATAAATTAATGATTTCAGTGAAACTAATTAAATGTTAAATGGAAACTACACTTTGATAATTACCAAGGTAAATTTACCAACTCTACCCATAAACAAACCGTTTTACTTATAAACTATAAAACATAAAATATGAGGTCTTATGATATATCAAAAGTTAATGAAGCGAATTTCGTTTTAAAGCACTTTATTGATTTAAGTGCTAGGCTTCTTCCCTTTCTGGATGAGTTACAACGAAAAAGAGAACTTTCCCTTGAAGAATGTGATAATCGCAATAAAATTATGGATGTCTTTGAAAATTATCAATTCGATACAAGAACATCAGAACTATTAATTAATTCTAATATACTTGATTTAATCTGTAAAGCATTTAATGATATCCGAACTACATCATACTTTCTTCGTCCAAACCAAAAGAATAAAATGCTAGCTCGATTTCTCCTTGAGTATAGAAGACTTAATGAGAATTGGGGGCAAATCAGTGCGAATTAAATTGTCTTCACTATTTTAGTGACATGGCAAATGTGAAAGATCCAGGATTAGGTTCTAATTATAATAAGAAAGTAGATCGATTCATCAATGAAGATGGGAGTTACAACATTGTTAGGCATGGTGGATTAAAAGGAGTTCGTGACTTTTATAAATACCTGATTGAAGTTAGTTGGCCGAAGTTCTTGGGACTAGCATTTATTTCTTTCGTAACCATTAATCTAATATTCGCGATCCTTTACATTGTTATCGGTGTAGATCAAATTTCAGGTCTAAATAACGATTACAATGACTTCCTAAATGCTTTTTTCTTTTCTTCTCAAACCTTAACCTCGTTGGGATATGGCAGTTTATCGCCATCTGGTCTAGGTGCTGGAATAATTTCTTCTCTTGAGTCTTTCGTTGGACTAATGGGTATTGCCTTAATAACCGGTTTATTGTACGGTCGATTCTCCAGGCCCTCCAGTAAAATTATCTTCTCTAAAAACGTAATCATTAGACCTTTCGGAGAATCAAAGGCGTTAATGTTTAAAATGGTTAATCAAAGAAATTCCATTCTTTTAAATACTAAAATCAAAACAATTCTAATACTTGATAAAGGTATTGGAGAAAATGCGTTTAATAAAGAATACCATAATCTCAGTCTACAATTAGACATCGTAGATTTCTTCCCGTTAACTTGGACTCTAGTTCATAAAATTGATAAGGACTCTCCGCTTTTTGGACTTTCCCTGGAGGAAATTCAATTGAGAAATGCCGAACTAATTGCATTGGTCGAAGCATTTGATGAAACACATAGTCAAAGCGTTGTTGAAAAACATTCGTTTGGAAATGAACAGTGGATTGAAAATATGAAGTTTGATAAAAACTATCGTACAAATGATAATGGTCAAATCGAACTATACATTAACGAGTTAAACAACTTGTCCCCTCTTGATTAATCACTACTTTTGAGTTAATGGAACCAAAACAAATAGACACTTCGCGTGAACTTCCAATTATGGAAGAGTTTTACACAATACAAGGTGAAGGAAATCACAGCGGTAGAGCTGCGTACTTCATTCGTATTGCCGGTTGCAATGTTGGATGCGTATGGTGCGATGTTAAAGAAAGTTGGGATGCAAACGAACATCAACTTTTAAGTCTAGATCAATTAGTTACGAATGTTGTTCAAAGTGGTACTGAATTCTGCGTAATTACGGGAGGAGAACCATGCATGTACGATTTATCTGCATTAACTGAAAAATTAAAAGCTAAAGACATTGAATTAGCAATTGAAACTTCAGGCTGTTATCCACTACAAGGAAAAATTGACTGGTACTGTTTTTCTCCGAAGAAATTTAAGGTTCCTATTGATGAAGCATATACTAGAGCAGATGAACTTAAAGTAGTAATTAGTCATCCTTCTGATTTTAAGTGGGCGGAAAATCACGCCAGTAAGGTTTCTGAAGATTGTATTTTGTATCTTCAAACCGAATACTCAAAACGGGAACGGTTTTTGCCTTTGATTATTGACTTCGTAAAGGAAAATCCAAAATGGAAAATATCTTTACAGACGCACAAAATAATGAACATACCATAATTATGAAATATCTCCTTTTATATCTTAGCATATTCCTTTTTGCATCTTGCTCAACAGCTCAGCATTATTCAACAAAAAGTAAAAAAGCAATAAAACTTTTTGAACAAGGTAAACTTGCACCCTCTCAATCTATAGATCAAAGGACACATACTCCTAACTATAGAGAGGGTATTCGATTAATGGAACAAGCTTTGGAAAAAGACCCTAACTTCTGGGAAGCACATATGTTTGCAGGAGAAATGTGTGAATTAGTTAGAGATTATTCAAGTGCGATAGACCATTATCAAAAAGCGCTTGCTATCAATCCACAGCATAGCTCTTCAGGTTCGACATATTTCTACTTGGCCAATCTTCAACAAGCAGTAGGTGATTATGATGCTGCCATAAAGAATATTGATCTATTCCAAAGTTTTAGAAATGCTAATCCTGATCTAATTTCTCAATCGCATAATATTCGCGAGAACTGCTTATTTGCTAAAGAATCAATGGAAAACCCTTTGAATTTTAATCCGATTAATATTGGTCCAGGAATTAACACTGCGGACCCTGAATATTTCCCAACAATTACTGTTGATGGGAAAACAATCTTATTTACACGTAGAATTAATGATGCTCGGGTAGAAACGCAAATAAAAGAGCAAGAAGACTTTTACGTTTCTGAACTAAGTGACAAAAAGATTTGGCAAACAGCCATCCCAATGCCAAACAACGTGAATACTGTAAACAATGAAGGCGCTCCGACTATTGCTGCCGACGGACGATCATTAGTTTTTGTAGCTTGTCCTGATGTAACTGGTAGGAATTATGGTGAAAACAGAGAGGGGCGTGGTAGTTGCGATTTATTCTTTACAAAGAAATTAGGTTCGCGCTGGACAAATCCTATAAATCTTCCTGGGGCAGTTAATTCATATGCATGGGAATCTCAGCCCTCACTTTCAGCTGATGGGCAAACAATGTATTTTGTGAGAAGAGTTAGCAGACGAGGTGAACCTAAGAATTCTGATATTTTTGTAACAAGAAAAGAATCAAATGGAACTTGGGGAAAGGCAGAACGCTTACCGAGTAATATCAATACGCCTGGACTAGAAGAATCTGTTTTGATTCATCCAGATGGTAAGACATTGTATTTTGCATCTCGCGGACATGTCGGAATGGGAGGTCTAGATTTGTTCATGTCTAGAATGGATGCAAATGGTAAATGGGGAAATCCGGAAAATTTAGGTTATCCTATCAACACCAAATTTGACGAAAATTCATTAATGGTTTCTCCGGATGGTGAAATTGCATTTTTTGCGTCTGACCGCGATGGTGGATTTGGAGATTTAGACATCTACTATTTCTCCATGCCTGAAGAATTGAGACCTACAAAGACCCTTTACTTCGAAGGCCTTGTTTATGACGTTAAAACAAGACAACCCATCCCTGGTAAATTTGAACTCATTGATTTAAAAACGGGCGAAACAGTTATTGTATCTGAAGCCGATAAATTAACTGGAGAATTTATGGTTTCATTACCAACAAATAATGAATATGCATTAAATGTGTCGTACCCTGGATATACCTTCTTCTCGCAGAACTTCAACATGACTAATCCCGACAATCTTGAAGCAATTCATATGGATGTGCCGATGGTTCCAATTGACCTAAATGATAAGCCAATTGTTTTAGCTAATGTATTCTTTGATTTATCTAAATCGACTTTAAGGAAAGAATCATATGTAGAATTGAATAAACTCGTAGAATTCTTGGAAAAGAATAAAACGATTCATATCGAAATTGGTGGGCATACAGATTCCAGGGGTGACGAAATGAAAAACAATACACTTTCCCAAAATAGAGCAAAATCAGTTAAGGATTATTTGATTTCAAAGGGTATTGAGTCTACTAGACTTTCTGCTGTTGGTTATGCTGCTACGAAACCTGTTTATACTGATGAAGAAATAGCAAAGTTAACCGATAATGCAGAGCAGGAAGCGGCTCATCAATCAAATAGACGAACGGAATATAAAATTGTAAAATAGTGCATTTTATTCAATTAATACGGCCAATTAATTTACTCATCGTAGGACTAACTATGTATGGGTTGGGTTGGTATTTCGAGGGGGTTTCAGCGTTTCCAATTGATAAAGGCGTCTACTCTATTGATTTTGCCTTATTGGTAATTTCTACAATGATGATTGCAGCAGCAGGAAATATCATTAATGATTATTTCGATGTTAAAGCAGACAGAATAAATAAACCAGAACGACTTATCATTGGTAAACATATAAAACGAAGGGTTGCAATTGTAACTCATTGGGTCATTAACTTCTTTGCATTTTGCATTGCACTTTACTTAAGTTGGAGACAAAATTCATTCTGGTATTTGTTTATACATCTTGCCTCCATAAACCTACTTTGGTACTATTCGATGTACTTCAAAAGACGCTTTCTGATAGGCAATGTGCTAATCGCAACACTAACTGCTATTGTTCCAATACTAGTTGGTTTCTTCTTTCATAGTGCTCAAAAAGAACTCGGTCCAACAACTGAAATGAATATTGCCCCATTTCCATTTGATTATAAAGACTCCTTTATTCTTTTACTTTCATTCTGTTTAGCAGGATTTGCCTTTGTGCTGAACTTGGCCCGGGAAATTGTAAAAGATATGGAAGATGTTCAAGGGGATAAAAAACTTCACGCGAAAACGCTCCCCATTGTCTTGGGATATAAACAGTCAAAAATCATTTCTGGAATAATTCTTTGTATGGCGATAATTGGAGCTTTTGTAACATTCTCATTCATTCAAGCAATTGATTTAAAAGTACTTTTCCCAATTGCTATTTCTGCATTATTCGTTATCGTATGTCTAATTCTATTACCAAAAGCTGACTCTCAATCTAAATACAAAATGATAAATGGATTCATTAAACTAGCAATGACTGCAGGGCTTATCAGCCCGGTTTATTGGAAACTGATTTTAATTTATGGATAACATCAAAATAATCCTCGCCTCTAAATCTCCTCGACGTCAAGAATTAATTAAAGAACTTGGTTTGCCTTATGAAATAAGAATCAAAGAAGTTGAAGAAATATATCCTTCAAGTCTTGCGGCATTACTTGTTCCGGAATATTTAGCCAAATTGAAATCTGAACCAATCAGTTCAACCTTAAAGGAAAATGAAATATTATTAACTTCTGATACTATTGTTTTCGCTAATGGAAATATACTCGGCAAACCAAAAAATGAAGATGAAGCATTTGAAATGATCACTTCCTTATCAGGAGGCTCTCATAAAGTAATTACAGGAGTTCAGTTGATGAGTACAAATAAAACGATTTCATTTTCCTCAATAACAGATGTTTACTTTTCTGCATTAACAAAAGAGGAAATTAATTTTTATATCAATAAATACAAACCATTTGACAAAGCAGGATCATACGGTATACAAGAATGGATTGGCTATATTGGTGTATCTAAAATTGAAGGATGCTACTACAACGTTATGGGACTTCCAATTCATGATGTATATCAAAACATAAAACAAAACTTCCTAGCATAGATTAAGTTGTAAAAATCATAAGTTTACTAACTTTGCACGACTAAAACTTCAAACTGAATTCGCTCATATTACGTTTAATAAATGTAGCACTTAACAATTCCATCTGAGCCTATATATCAGAAACATATGCAAAAGAAATTTTTCACAAACCTTATTCTTGTATTGGTACTGAATGTATTGGTGAAACCTTTCTACATCCTTGGTATAGATGCGGAAATACTAAAACAAGTAGAATCGCATTCCCCTGGCGAATATGGGGAGTACTTCTCTATTCTTGGATTTACTTTTATTCTTAATATTTTTCTCGATTTAGGTATTACAAATTACAATACTCGAAATATCGCACGAAATAATGATTCTATTAAAAGTCATTTTTCTGGAATACTTACATTAAGAGGTCTTTTATCTATTGGATACATGGTTTTAATTCTAATTAGTGGATACTTCCTAGGATATAGTCAGCATCAATTTAAATTACTGTCTTTCTTAGCATTCAATCAAATACTAGTTGCATTTATCTTGTACTTCCGATCAAATTTAACCGGGTTACTTCTTTTTAAACAAGATAGCTTAATCTCTGTTCTTGACCGTTTCTTATTAATTATTATTTGTGCCGTTCTTCTTTGGGGAGGTATCACAGATCAACCTTTTGAAATTGAATGGTTAATCTGGGCACAAACTGCAGCCTACGCCTTTACCGCAATCATAGCAGGCTATTTCGTCTTAAGAAAAACAGGCAAGATAAAATTGAGTTTCGATTGGTACTTCTCCAAAGAAGTCATCAGAAAAAGTATGCCATATGCCTTACTGATCTTATTGATGATGATATATTATCGTTCTGATAGTGTTATGCTAGAAAGAATGCTACCTAACGGTGACGAGGAGGCTGCGATTTATGCCAGAGGGTATCGTTTTTTCGAAGCAGTTAATATGGTTGGTTATTTATTTGCGGGACTACTGCTACCAATATTTTCTAAACTATTAAAGCAAAAAGATAGTATTCAGGAAATTCTTTATTTCTCATTCAAATTAATACTTAGTTACACAATTATACTTGGCTTAGCGGCATTCTTTTATCGTGAAGAAATTATGATCTGGAGATTTGAAATGAGTGATTTAGAACTTGAAAAGGCTGCTCAAACATTTGGGTTGCTGATGCTTTGCTTTATTAGTGTTACCTCTACTTATATCTTTGGAACTTTACTAACTGCTAATGGCAGTCTCAAATCACTTAACATTATAGCCTCTTGTGGGGTTATTTTAAACCTCGGTTTGAATTATGTGTTAATTCCAACTCATGGTGCCGTTGGCGCAGCAATTGCAAGTCTTATAACCCAAATTATCACATGGATAGCACAAACTATTTTAACGTTCTCCATCATTGATGTAAAAATAAACTATAAGGAATTTTTAAGAATTATTTTATTCGTAGGAATTATCTTCGGGATTGGTTTTTATTCCCACTCCCTCAACCTCCATTGGGCAGTTCAATTTACTTTAATAATATTAATAGGAGCAATTGTTGCCCTGTTATCAGGGATGGTTAGCGTAAAAGGAATTATCCAGATACTCAAAACTGACAAATAAAGCTAAAACTTTAAATAAACGGTATCAACATCTAAACGGTTCTTTAACCAATTATAGATTTTAGTTTCATCTTCAACTTCAAATGGCTCAGTAGAATTCAGATAGACGATAGAAACAGGAATTGATTTGTCTAAAGTATCAATGTATTGAGCCGTCGGCGCATAAATACAACTATTTATCGTTGGGTAAAGCGGTTTAATTTCTTTTAAAAGAGACTCTCCCATAACAGGCAATGATTTCAAGCTGTCAATGGACTTTTCTCTGTAGATGATTGTAGCCTTTAACTTATTGATTTGTCGGTTCATTTTCGTGAACTCGTCACTGGATTGAAGTTCGTCTTGAAAGTCTTTAATTTTTAATCCTTGGTGCACTGTGATTATTGCAGACCCTAAATTAAGATCTTTTGCTTTATCCATTAAACGAGATTTCGTCTTTTCATCAAACTCATTACCTCCATATACAAGCTTAATTTCCCTAGTATCTGGATTCACACTCTGCTTAAGGAGGTAATTACCTTCCCATAGGCTAACTTGTTGAACAAAATGCTCTGCTTTTACCTTAAATTTCTCTTTACTTACAAGCGATAAACCAAAGAAAAAACTTGGAACAATTGTCAATGCAATTGCCACTCCAACTGCAATATTTTTATTTTTAATTTCTTTAGAAAGCAAGTATGCCTTCTTCGGCAATTTCAATAATTGTGAAACGGCCATTGCTGAAACGGCAATAAACACTGAGTTTATGGTAAATAAATATAACGCACCAAAGAAATAGCTAAAGTTACCAATAGACAAGCCATATCCCGCTGTACACAATGGGGGCATTAATGCAGTAGCAATTGCAACACCTGGAATTACATTACCTTTATTCTTACTTGTAATGGCAACAATTCCAGCTAACCCACCAAACAAAGCAATCATTACATCAAAAATAGTTGGACTGGTCCTTGCAAGTAACTCAGAGTGCTCGGTGTGAATTGGAGTTAGAATAAAATATAAGGTGGAAGTAACTAAGGCTGCAATTGCAGAAAATGCAAAGTTTTTGAATGACTTTCGAAGTAAAGGGATATTGTATGTTGCTATGCTATAACCAAGACCATTAATTGGCCCCATTAGGGGTGAGATAAGCATTGCACCAATAATTACAGCTGGAGAGTTCATATTTAAACCCACCGATGCAATCAATATGGCAAAAATTAAAATCCAAAGATTAGTTCCACGAAAAATTATAGCTTTCTCAATGGATTCATGAATAATTTCATTGTCCTCTTGTTCACGTGTTAAGCGCAAAAAACCTAATAGATCTGACAACCAATGCTTTTCTTCCATCTTACATTCTTTCTGGCACTTTAACCCCAATTAAGCGCATCGCTAAGTCAATAACTTTCGCAACATTCTTACTTAAGATTAAACGCATATTTTTTAATTCTAGATTTTCTTCCTTTAAAATAAAAACTCCCTGATAAAAATGATTATACAATTTAACTAGTTCATAAGTATAGTTTGCAACTAAAGCCGGAGAATAATTATTTCCAGCATCCGAAACAACTAATGAGAACTCGACCAACTTCTTCATTATCTCTTTCTCTTCAGGCAAAATAGAAACTGATTTCAGTTCTCCAAAATCTCCTGCCTTTCGAAGCAAAGATTTAATTCGAGCATGTGTATATTGAATGAATGGACCTGTATTTCCATTAAGCTCAATCGACTCTTCAGGGTTGAATACAATCCGTTTTCGAGGATCAACCTTTAAAAGGTAATATTTCAAACCGCCCATGCCGATAATATCGTACAACTCATCCTTTTCATCATCTAACATTTGATAAATGTGATCTCGCTCTTGTGATAATGTCATTTGTTTAGCGCTAAAAACAATATCTTCCATTAAATCATCAGCGTCAACAACAGTTCCTTCACGCGACTTCATTTTGCCCATCCCCTTCGGCAACTCAACCATCCCATATGATAGATGGAAACAGTTTTTCGCCCAAGCATAACCAAGCCTATCTAAGATCAAGAATAAAACTTTGAAGTGATAATCTTGTTCATTTCCAACGGTATAAATAATTCCTTCTAAATCTGGATAATCTTTGTAACGATCTACAGCTGTACCAACATCTTGAGTCATGTATACTGCAGTTCCATCTGAACGGAGTACAAGTTTTTCATCCAGACCATCTTCAGATAAATCAATCCAAACTGAGCCATCATCCTTCTTAAAGAATACACCTTTATCAAGTCCTTCAGCAACCAAATCTTTACCTAAAACATAGGTATCTGACTCGTAATAAAGCTTATCAAAGTCAACCCCCATAGCTTTATAAGTAGATTCAAAACCTTGATAAACCCATC
Organism: Crocinitomicaceae bacterium; assembly: GCA_022447585.1. Taxonomy (GTDB): domain Bacteria; phylum Bacteroidota; class Bacteroidia; order Flavobacteriales_D; family Crocinitomicaceae; genus UBA4466. Next base: position 559,996 of record JAKVAR010000009.1, read on the forward strand.
CATTCATCGTTGTCCACAATAAATAAACTTGAGGATCTCTTCCTTCCCACTTTATTAGCATTTGTTTAGCTTCAAGCAAAAGTGACGTTTGATTCTTTGCCAAATCTTTAATCTTAGCATCAATTCCAGCAATCGCTTTATCTCCTTTTCCTTCTTTAGAAGTATCCAAACGTTTGAATTCAGCTACGGTTGTATCATCGAAACCTTCAAAGTTTCCTGCTTCCCAAGAGTCAATAATTCCCTTCGCCTCAGCGTTAAATTGCTTATCAAATTCTACATAGTACTTTCCTACAAGCTTATCCCCTTTCAATCCAGTATTCTCTGGAGTTTCACGTTCACCTTTATCATTTAGCGGAGAAAACTTCTCCCAAGCCAACATACTTTTACAGATATGAATTCCGCGATCATTAATGATCTGAGTCTTGACAACCTTATGACCATTAGCTTTTAGAATCTCTGCAATGGAGTAACCCAAGAAATTATTTCTCAAATGCCCTAAGTGCAATGGTTTATTCGTATTTGGTGATGAATACTCCACCATAACTGTAGGTTTCGAATCTTTTTCAGCATAACCAAAAGTTGGGTTCTCATTAATTTCATACAAACAATTCACCCAGTATTCATCAGTAATAATGAAATTTAAAAAACCACTAACCACATTGAACTCTTGAATAAAATCCAATTTTTCCTTTAAAAAATAACCTATCTTTTCTCCGGCATCAACAGGAGATGTCTTTAACATTTTAACGAAAGGAAAGATAACGAGAGTCAAATCACCCTCTACATCTTTTCTCGTTTTTTGAAATTGAATTAATTTTTGTTCGATCTGAAAACCAAATAGAGCTTCAGAATTATTTATTAAGACTTCTTTTATTTCCTTTTCCATTTTACTATTTCTCTAGACTTCTTGTTGTTTTTTCAAGTAAGTCAAATGTAACCTCGGCCATTTTATTTGTTTTCTCATCCAGACATGGGTTTACCTCAACAAATTCGATACAAACCGTTTTATCGTTCTTAGCAAGTTCACCCAAGAAATACTCAGCCTCATGAGGTTTCAACCCATTATCCACTGGTGTACCTGTTCCATGAGAGGTAAAGGCTGGATCCATTGAATCAACATCAAATGAAACATAAATAATATCACAATCCTTTAATTGCTCATTAACTTCAGCCATTATTGAATCCAATCCTTTTTCTCGCACTTCCGCTACAGTGTGATTCTTTATGTTTAGACGACTAATTATTGCATCTTCTTGATCTTCGGTATCTCGAACTGCAATAAAAACAAGATCTTCGGCATTTATTTTTGCTCCTGCTACTCCAATCGACTTCAATTCTTCCCACATGGACACAACTTCATCGGAGAGTGAATTGATACCAACCTGCCTATTATCATCATTCAACGCAGTTGCCAATGGCATTCCATGCATATTTCCCGAGGGTGTTGTATACGGGGTATGTAAATCACCATGAGCATCAATCCAAACTACGCCTAAACGCTTTGTTGGATATGAAGCCTTTATACCAGCAATTGTGCCACCAGCAGAACCATGATCTGCAGCTATCACCAATGGGAATTTTCCTTCACCAATTACCTCCTGAATATTCTCAGAAACAGATTTGAAAACCTTAATTAAGCCTTCTATGCGTTTTGAAAATGGATGTTTCACAGCCTGATCCAACATACTATTGAATTCTTGAATAGTACGAATAGGATATTGCCCAAAGTAATTACTATGAATATTTCGTGCAGCTGTCATTACCGCTTCAGGCCCCATGGATGCACCTCTAGTACCTGCTGTAATTTCCGATTTGTTTATCAGTAATGTTATATCTCGCTTCATATGATGATTTAAGTCTAGCAAAAATAGTATAATATGGAAAGATATGATTGCAGTGAAGTAGCCTATTTTCATCAATTTTCCATTAATTTCGCCTTACAGTAACTTTTTCTATAAAATTCGTTGAATAGGATATGATTGATTCTAAATACATAAGCTTAAAAACTACAATTGGACTTGTTACCATTTTATGGTTTATTATGAGTTGTGGAGTTCAAAAAGAACAAACCCCTTTTACAGGTGTACTTGAATACAAAATTACCCCTAGAGACTCTTCAAACACTGCTCTTGCAGCAAAAAATTCAATGTTCGTATACACTAATGACACGATCACAAGAACGGAAAACTTTACAGGTCAGCTAGGAAAACAAGTTTCGATTCGCCATATGGAAATGGACAAATCATATCTTCTTCTTATCACTGATCTTGGAAAATTTGCAATTCAAACAGATCATGCAAAATCCGATTCAACAAAAAGAGAATCGCAATATAATTTCAAGAAGAAATCATTGAAGAAAACAATTGCTGGTCAAAAAGCGAATAAAATATCTGTATCGCATCCAAACTTCAAGGAGCCAATTGAATTTTTGTACCTCAAAGAATATGCTAATAAATACATCGCTATTTACCCTGAAATCCCAGGTTTGTTGGTTAAATACAGTATAGCCACAGAAGATGGAATACTTGATTATGAATTGGTAAAAATCAATGAATACAGTCCAAATAGAGACTTATTTGGTATTCCTTCAGATTTTGAAAAAATTTCATTTGATGAATTCTTGGACAAGATGATTGCAGCGAAGAAAGAAGCCCAAAAACCCCCTCAATAGTTCTACTAACATTTAGGTGTTTAAAGTTACAATTGAGCAGTCTCAATTATAGACTATTACTCTATATCTTCGTTAGACACACTCAAATTGAATGGCAGAGAACGAATTTATATCCAAAAGAGAAAAAGATAAGAAGTCTAAATCGACGAAAACGACAAAGAAAACGTCGTCTAAATCAGCAAAGAAAAAACTTTCCTCATCTCCAATTAGCTTTTTAAAAGACAGATTCAATAAGAAGAAAGTAAAATCCACGTTGGGAATTTCATTTATTCTATTAGCATTTTACCTTACAGTAGCTTGTTTTTCATACCTATTTACTTGGGAAATTGATCAAAATCGTGTTTTAAATAAAGGTCTTTTTGAATTTCTTTTCGATGGGAGCAAAGAACCTGTAGCTAATTGGTTTGGGAAGTTTGGAGCATGGACATCTCACTTATTAATATACAGATGGTTCGGATTAGCTTCTTTTGCGATTCCATTTGTTTTATTCATTGTTGGATTCAAGGCTTTATTTAACATCACGATTATTCCTATTGCCAAAAGTATCTCTACCTCTGCACTTGCATTAGTTTGGCTTAGTCTTTTCTTCGGCTTCTTTTCTAATTCAATTAGCTATTTGGGAGGAACATTCGGATATCAAACGAATGATTGGCTCGCACTAGCGCTCGGAAGGTTTGGAGCACTAATTTTAATCTTAGCTCTCGGATATTTATTCTCTTTACTAGTATTCAATGTTAACTTAAAGAAAATGCTCGCCATATTGGGAGTGCGTAAATTTAAAACAACCGAAGTTTCAGAAAACCTTGGTGAAGTTGAAAGTGAAGAAGATTTAGATGTCATCAACACCATCGATCCGGACAAAACAACAGATGATTTAATTGCGAAGACGGTTACATTTTCAGATAAGGACAAATTGGAAGATGAAGGTATTACTTCAACGATTATTGAAGAGCACGAAAAAACTGAAGTAAAGGAATTGGAAGCTGAACGAATTATCGAGGAGGAAAACATTGAAGAACTTGATCTAACAAATTCTGCGAACACATCAGAATTTCTAAAGTCAGACGATGAAGCGTTTTCGGTTGAAGTAGCTGAAGAATCTGAAGATGACAAATCACTAAGTGAAAAAGAAGTTGAAAGTAAACGTGAAGAATACGGCGAATATGATCCAACATTAGACCTATCAAAATACTCACTACCTCCAATCGAATTATTGAAAGATTACGGGTCAAATGCCAATACAGCTGTTGATAAAAATGAACTTGAAGAAAATAAGAATCGAATTGTAACAACATTACAAAATTACAAAATTGAGATTTCTAAAATACGCGCAACCGTTGGACCAACAGTAACTTTATATGAAATTGTACCAGCACCTGGTGTTCGTATTTCGAAGATTAAGAATCTTGAGGATGATATTGCCTTAAGTTTAGCTGCACTGGGAATTAGAATCATTGCTCCGATTCCTGGGAAAGGAACTATTGGAATTGAAGTTCCGAACAGCAAACCTCAAATGGTTAGTATGCGCTCACTGATTGCTTCGAAAAAATTCCAAGAGTCTGATGCGGAACTACCTGTTGTAATGGGAAAAACGATTACAAACGAAACTTTCACTTTTGATCTAGCGAAACTACCTCATTTACTTGTTGCTGGTGCTACGGGACAGGGAAAGTCAGTTGGATTAAATGCCATTTTGATATCTCTTCTTTATAAAAAGCACCCTTCTCAAGTAAAGTTTGTGTTGGTTGATCCCAAAAAGGTTGAGTTAACGCTTTACAACAGAATTGAGCGCCATTTCTTAGCAAAGCTTCCAGACGAAGAAGATGCAATTATAACAGATACATCTAAAGTAGTTGCAACGCTAAATTCATTATGTATTGAAATGGATGAACGTTATGAACTACTGAAAGCTGCACAATGTAGAAATATCATTGAGTACAACGCTAAGTTTGTTGCCAGAAAGCTAAACCCAGAAAACGGTCATCGTTTCTTACCATACATCGTTGTTCTTATTGATGAGTTCGCTGATTTGATTATGACTGCTGGTAAAGAAGTTGAGCAACCAATCGCTCGTATAGCCCAATTAGCCAGAGCTATTGGAATTCATCTTATTGTTGCAACACAGAGACCTTCTGTAAATGTTATTACAGGTATGATTAAGGCCAACTTCCCTGCTAGAATTGCATTTAGAGTACTTTCTAAAATTGATTCGAGAACAATACTTGATGGCTCAGGAGCCGATCAGTTAATTGGTCGAGGTGATATGTTAATTAGCACAGGACAGGATGTAATTAGACTTCAATGTGGATTTGTTGACACTCCAGAAGTTGATGACATTTGTGCATTTATTGGAGATCAAAGAGGATATCCAGAAGCATTATTATTACCTGAATATATCGGTGAGTCTGCTGAAGGCGGAGGCTCGATGGATGATGAAGACCTAGATGCTTTGTTTGCAGATGCTGCAAGAATTGTAGTTATACATCAACAAGGATCAGCAAGTTTACTTCAACGTAAATTGAAGCTTGGATACAACAGAGCTGGAAGAATTGTAGATCAGTTAGAAGGTCATGGAATTATTGGTGCATTCCGAGGAAGTAAAGCTAGAGAAGTGTTATACGCCGACGAAATAGGATTAGAGGAATATCTTGCGAGCAAAGGACTTGTATAAAAGTTAATCAATGGGTATGTAAAAGAATAATGAAAAATAGCTGCATCATAAAGCATCAATTTCGAACCTTGACCTCACCTAAATCCAAAGAATAAACCTAAACAAATAATAACATTCCTGTCGCTTTAACTGCTCTCCTAATAAACTATAAGCTTTTTAAAATGATTCCCTTTCGAATTCTCCAAGTATATCAAGTAAACTCCAGGTACAAATTGAGAAACATCAATTTGAGTTTCATTAAATTCGATTTGTTTATCTAACAACTTTTTATCAGCCAAGTCAAAAATAGAGAGCTGCCCCAGTTCATTATAGGACTGAGAAACATTGACAATATTATCCGCAGGATTTGGGTAAAGTAAAAATTGATCCACTGTTTTATTGATAATAAAACTTGAGTCTACATGAACGTTGCAACAGATCCAGTACTACTCCCTCCAACCAGTGTATATTTAGTATTTATATCATACTACTTCATTGAACTCATAAAAATATCGTAAATCAGAATGTAAATCCTGCACACCTCTATAAACTGCTTTTTCTGAAGACTCCCAAGACAAAGGGTTAAACCCTAAACGATATCCAATACTTGCCGTTACATAAACTCTTCGAGCAAAGCTATCGCATAAAGCGACCATATAATCCGCACTTTTGTCTCCCAATAAAAAAACCACCTGGGCGTACCCACAACATTAATGGGCGTTTAATCTGAGATTCACCGATCGGTTCATAAATATCCATAAACAAATCAGTATTATTACAAGGAATATTCCAAACTGGAGCCTCACCACACTTCACATCGGCATGCTTGTATAGACTAGTAAAAATAGGAGTACTATACCTTAAACTATCACACTGGGCACTTGCAGTAAGATGGAATAACAAAAGAAAGAAGCTCAAAACTAATCTTTTCATAGTAGTTCATTAGAGTCATGCTAACTCACAAAGTTAACTGTGCACGCATACATTTAAAACAAAAAAAAGCGCATCAAGAGATGCGCTTTTTTTTTGTAAAATGATTTATTAATCTGAAAACTTAGAAATAACCTCTTGAGTTACACCAGTATTCGAGAACCCACCATCATGGAAGAGGTTCTGCATCGTAACATATTTTGTTAGGTCTGAAAACATAGATATACAGTAATCAGCGCAAGCTAAAGCGGAGGCATTACCCAATGGAGACATTGCCTCAGAGTAATTGATAAATTCATTAAACCCTTTAACACCGCTCCCAGCAGTTGTCATTGTAGGAGATTGAGAAATCGTGTTAACACGAACATTCTTAGCAACACCATAATGATAACCGAAGCTTCTAGCTATTGACTCTAAATAAGACTTATTATCGGCCATGTCGTTATAATCAGGGAATACACGTTGTGCAGCAATATAAGTAAGAGCTAAGACAGAACCCCATTCGTTCATCGCATCGTGCTTCATCGCAGATTGAAGAACTTTATGAAATGATAATGCAGAAACATCTAAGCCTTTCATTGTGAAGTCATAGTTTTCATCAGTATAATGTCTTCCTTTACGCACATTAATAGACATTCCAATCGAGTGTAAGATAAAATCAATTTTACCCCCTAAGATCTCCATTGATTCGACTATAAGCTTATCAATATCCTCAACAGATGTTGCATCAGCAGGAATTACTTTACTTCCTGTAGACTCAGCTAATTTGTTGATTTCACCCATGCGCATAGCTATAGGCGCATTAGTTAAAACGAAAGTAGCTCCTTCTTCGTGAGCACGTTCTGCGACCTTCCAAGCAATAGATTGCTCATTTAAGGCTCCAAAGATAATTCCTCGTTTTCCTTTAAGTATGTCGTTTCCCATAATTTTATTCAAATAACATTGAGGTACAAATTTAGAATAATCTAAAGAATAATGGCTAAATCAATAGTCGATTTCTAGTGATAATCCATCATAGGCAGGAAAAACGTTTTTCGGCAATAATTTGCTTATTTCTTCATGTCTTCCAAAAAGGTGAGAGATATGAGTAATATAGGCCCTTTCAGGTGAAATATCCTCAATAAAGGCCAAGGCTTCTTCTAAATTAAAGTGCGAAATATGCTTCGATTTATGCAATGCATTTACAACTAACACCTTTGTCCCTTTTAGCTTTAATCGCTCTTCCTCAGAAACAGTCTTAGCATCAGTAATATAAGCAAAGTCACCAACTCTAAAGCCTAGAACCGGAAGTCGATAATGCATCACTTCAATCGGAGTAACTTTCAATCCTTTTTCCAATTCAATTTCAGTATCCTTATTAATGCGATTTACATTAATAGAAGGAATACCAGGATAACGTTCTTTTGCGAACACATATGAATACTCTCTTCTCAAGGCTTCCTCGACTCTATTCGTACAAAATACTTGCATATCTCGTTTCTCTCTGAAATTAAACGCTCTTACATCGTCAAGTCCGGCAAGATGATCTTTATGCTCATGAGTAAACAATACTCCACTCAGTGTTTTCACCTGTTCCCTTAACATTTGTTGCCTAAAATCAGGGCCAGCATCTACGACATAATTTAATCCCTTATAAGAAATCATTATGGAGGAACGTAATCTATTGTCCTTTGGATCATTAGAAGTACAAACATGACAATCGCATGCTATAACTGGAACACCTTGCGAAGTACCTGAACCTAAAATAGTAATTTTCACAACCTTTTATTTTGAGCGAACAACTTTAAATATAAAGATAATCCAAGCTACAATCATTAACAATCCCCCCAAAGGAGTTATTGGTCCAAGAAACTTCATAGAAATTCCTATCGCATCCTGAGTTGCTAATAAATAAATTGAACCACTAAAAATAAAAACACCAGCAAGAATTAAATACAATATTGTATGAATGCCTTTAAACTTATCAGCGTTGAAACCTAATATGAGAAGCGCCAACCCATGATATGTCTGGTACCTCACCCCTGTTTCAAAAGACTTCGATTGAGCCTCCGTAAGAACTTCTCTTAATCCGTGAGCGCCAAAAGCCCCAAGAATAATTGCTAAGGATATCAATATGACTCCTGCCAAAACAACTTTTTTATTCATCTTTTAATTTTAATGTAAAATCTAATATTTCAGACCAGCCCTTCCATTTTCCGTAATCTCCTATTGTTTCGTTATGCCAAAGAAAAATAAAGTCGCCTCCAAACTCTTCAACTTCCTTATATAGAGAAGTAATACGTTTCTTACTTTGATCTAAAGATAAGTTCATGTATTCGTTCAAAGTTCCATCCATATAAACAAATGGGTGAATCATTAAATCTGTTTGTTTATTCGCCGTTAAATCGAACCAATTGTGTGCATGACTTGTACCTGATCTAAAACCAACATGTTCTGCAAACCCCATGGAATACTCGTTAGTGAAACCACTACTAACCAAAGCATTGAATGTATTTTTGACGTTAAATCGCAAGAAATGTTGTCTAGACCTAACAATTGGTCGACCTATCACCTCTGATAACGCTTTTTTCTCAGCTGAAATTAATGATGATTTACTATTAGAAGCATAGCTAGGATGTAAATTCACCTCCACGTGCTGCTCCATGGCTTTAATAACGGCTTGATGCTGTTTATCTTCAATCGGTATATTTCGGTCTTTTTTTCCGCGCTTCCCAACCAACCAAAAAACCAATGTTTGAGGAAACTGAATCCCAATTTTTGAAATCAAGTCAAATGTATCGTAAGGATCTTGAGCCCCATTCAATACTTCACTTCGTTCTTTAATTCTTGTCTTATTTCCCCAGAAGATGTCCTTGATCAAAGAAAGAATCATTCGTTTTCCTTTTTTCAATTTATAAGCAAATGTATTATCGATATCAAATGTCGGAATCATTAGAACATCCTTTGGAATTCTGACCCATTCCGAATCTATGAATTGCAGTATTGCATGTGCCCATCGATCACAATTCGCTTTTTCTACCGCATCATTCTCAGCAAGAATACTTTTACTGTATGGAAACCTTCCATGCTCATCCAATTCTGAAGAAGGCAACAAATACTCTTCGTATCGCGTAAGGGTAAAAAATATAGAAGCTATTGGATCATGTTCTCCATTAAATGAAAGACAATTCCATTTATTATTACCCCCCCATTCTACATTGTGATTTTCAATTGTAGCATCGAAACATATAGAAGCTGGAGAAATTTGCTTTCCCGACAATGTTTGACCTGAATAATTCAATTTATGCCCTTGAAACGAAGAGAATTCATCCTCATCAACAGTTAATTTGTAGGCGATTTCTCGAACACCAAAAATAAAATCGAAAACATAGCTCAATCTAGGTGTAACATTGGAAACAAATACTAAAATCATTCTACTAAATTGACTTAAAAACAATTGAGATGAGGCTCATGAATTCAAAACTCCCTCATCTGCGAAGCTAAAGTAACCATTATCTGAAAATATAAGATGGTCTAGCACTTGCAAGTCTATCAATTGTCCAAATTCAATTAATGATTTTGTTAATCTCAAGTCAGTCTCACTTGGCTTCAAGTTTCCACTGGGATGATTATGAGCCAGGATAATTGCGCTACACTTTGTTTCCAATGCTTTTCGAAAAATAATTTTACCATCTGCAACAGTTCCAGACAATCCTCCCTTTGATATTTGTTCTGTTTTTAACACATGGTTAGCCCGATCCAAGAATACGACATAAAACTCTTCGTGAGTTAAATCAAGAAAATACTGCTTCAACAAACTATAAACGTGCTTAGAAGTTGAAATCTTTTCAGGCTTACTTTCCCTAAAAAGCTGTGTCCTTCGAGCCAACTCCATTGATGCCATTACTCCTATAGCTTTAGCATCTCCTACTCCTTTAAATTTGGTCAATTGGGCTATTGACAGCTTTGATAATTTCGAAAGGTCGTTATCCACTGATCTTAAAATCAACTTTGCTAAATCGACTGCGGATAGTTGCCGATTACCCGATCCCAGCAAAATAGCTACAAGTTCCGCATCCGATAAAACAGACCTTCCTTTTTGTTTCAATTTTTCTCTCGGACGATCATCCTCCGCCCATGACTTAATAGAATTGATTGGTTGCATTTAATTCATAATTTACGTTCAACTCCTATTTAATTTAGCAAAAAATATTCTTTGAACTTCCAGTGGTATGGTTATTGACATAGCGTTTGTGAACAAATCCAATTATTGACCGCGATAACAAGGCTTATGGTTATTAACTTTGTTAATTATATTAATGATTTCCTCTATGAAAATTATATATAGCTTAATTCTCTTCTCATTTATTACTTTCTTTTCTGAGGGGCAAGAATGGGAATCGACAAAATTCACGCTTGATTCATTCTTAACAGAAAATCCTAATTTAGACAAAAAAGTAGATAGCGTTTTTAATACTCTGAATAACAATTCTATTGTTGCACAGTTAATAATGCCTGCAGTAGGACGGTTAGGTCAAAAAGAAGATACAATCAAAGCTTTATTGAAAGATCAATTAATTGGGGGCGTTTTACTTTTGAATGGTACCAAAGTTCAATTTACAAATTGGATTGAAGAATTTGAATCTATGAATACTAACCATAACAACCTTCCTTTTTTATATTCTGCAGATGCAGAGCCCAGTTTAGTTAATAGAAAAATACTTGGTTCTACACCAGTTCCAAAGGCAAATGAAATAGAGAGTTTAATTGAAGTTTACAAAGTAGCTAGTGTAATCTCAAATGAATTAAATGACATTGGAATCAATTACAACTTTGCACCTGTGGTTGACATGGCAAAGAATAAAACTGTAGGATACAGAGGATTTGGTTCTACGCCAGAAAACATTATCCCTTATAGCGATGCATTCATTCAACAAACCCAAGAACAAAACATCATAGCTACCGCAAAACATTTTCCCGGTCATGGTTTAATCTCCGGAGACACTCATAAATCGCTTCAGATTATTGATGGTGAATTGAAAGAGTTAAAGAATTATCCCCCCTTAATTAAGAATGGCGTTTTATCTATCATGATTGCTCATATCGCGGTGAAAAATAATGAAAAGTTCTCCACCAATGGAGCACCGGCTACAACATCTCGGGTTATCGTAACTGATTTACTTAGAGATAGCTTAGGTTTTAATGGGCTTATTGTAACGGATGCAATGAATATGGGAGGAGTATCTCGCTACCCAAACGCATCAATAAAAGCAATTGATGCAGGATGTGACGTTCTATTAATGCCTAAAAATTCTAGAAAATCACACCGCGAAATACTTGCAGAATTTAATTCAAACGAAACGTTTAAATCACGAGTCTCGCTTGCAGCTAAACGCGTTATTCGAATGAAAATTTGCCTTGGTTTAATTGATTAGAAAAACAAAATTGATTATTAGGTTTTAAATCTGTGACCATCTCAATTAGTCCAATTTGTTTGTGCTTAATCAAAACATTCTGTTAATTTTGGGATGATGTCATCTAAACAATTTAATGCTGTTACTTCTTTATTTGATCCGATCGGATTAGATGAGATGGATAAAGTACAGTTGATGAATCGTGTAGATACTAAATTTGCATTTACTCAAGACCAATTATTAGAATTTCTTCCGATACTTGCTAAAGATTACAAAATTCTCAAGGTTGGTGAGAATCGAATATCTCGTTATGAAAGCTTGTATTACGATGATAACTTAGTCAATTATGATCATCATCATAGAGGGTTAGTGAATCGATATAAAATTAGATACAGAAGTTATATCGACTCTAAGATTACATTTTTAGAAGTTAAACACAAATACAAAGGACGTACAGACAAACGAAGAATACCTGTTCATGAAATCCCTTGGGAACTCTCAGACGAGCACTATGATTTTATTAAAACAGTCAATCCAAATTCAAATCGATTGAAACCTTCACTAATGAATAGATTTAGTCGAATAACCTTAGTGAGTAAGAAATTTGACGAAAGACTCACAATAGATATTGACTTAAGCTTTGAGTGGAAAGGTGAAAAAAAACTAGTTGAACACATTATTATTGCAGAGCTAAAACAAAGTCGTCAAGACCGAACCTCGCCTTTTTTCAAACTAATGAAAGATAATTTCATTAGACCAATAAAAATCAGTAAATATTGTGTTGGTATCATTAATATGTATGGGAAAGACAACGTTAAATATAATCGATTCAAAAAGAAATTAATCCAAATAAATAAATTACAAGCCAATGCTTCCTAACGTTATCGTTTTAGAATCTTTATCTGACTTATTGAATCTTAAATTGTTCAGTAACGACTTTTACACACTTCTGTTCAGGCTTAGTGTAAACTTGGTATTCATGACCATAATTATACGCTATTTGTACTATCCAATTACAAAACGAAAGGACTACCTGTTCACGTACTATTTGATTGGACTAATTACATTCTTTTTATGTTTTGGGCTTAAAAAACTGGATATTGATACAGGTATGGGACTTGGTTTATTCGCAATATTCGGAATCATCCGATATAGAACTGATGCGATTGAAATTAAGGAGATGACATATCTCTTTCTAATTATTGGAATTAGTGTTGTAAATTCACTTGCCTCAAAGAAAATAAGTCTTGCGGAAATGGCTTTGATTAACATAACGGTTGTAGGAGTCACTTATGGTCTTGAATATTTATGGCTTGTTAAACACCTTACTCGTAAAACGATTGTATACGAAAGAATAGATTTAATTGTTCCGGATAAATACGATGAAATGAAAGCAGACATTGAATCTCGTACAGGTTTAAGTATTAATCGAATCGATGTGGGAAAAATTAACTTTCTTGATGACACCGCTTCGGTGAAAATATACTATTATGCCGACGAACAGGCCTATTCAGATTATCATAACGACTAGCTAGCAACTACCTAATAGATGCAAAAACTACGAATTCTTTTACTTCCATTCAGTTGGATATACGGAATTGTTGTCGCCATTCGAAATTGGCTTTTTAATATTGGCTTTTTTAAATCAATGGAAATTCCAGGTAAATCTATTTGCGTTGGAAATCTTTCTACAGGTGGTACTGGAAAAACACCCCATGTTGACTTGCTGGTTGACCACTTTGTAAAATCAGGAGTTAAAACTTCAACTCTAAGTAGAGGATACGGTCGCTCAACAAAAGGGACCAGAGAAGTTTTTGTGACAGATTCTGCTGAATCTGTTGGAGATGAACCCTTACTGTACAAGTTAAAGTATAAAGAGAACATTACAGTTATAGTTGCTGAAAAACGAATCGATGGTGTAAACTTAATCCATAAAAGTAACCCTTCAAATGAATTAATCATCTTAGACGATGCTTTTCAACATAGAGGAGTAAAAGCAGGCTTAAACATAATTATAACGGATTATAACAATCCGTACTATAAAGATTTCATTTTACCAGCAGGAAACTTAAGAGAAAGTAAAAAGGGAATTAAACGTGCTGACATTGTAATTGTAAGTAAATGCCCTAAACTATCCACTGAAGAGATGAATAGAATTAAAACAAAATTGAATTTTCCTGAGCAAAAAATATTCTTTTCAAGTATAAAATATGCTGAACTAATTCCATTTTATGACAGGCATGACGTAGGAATAAACAACATTCTTTTAGTAACCGGAATTGGTAATCCAACACCACTTATAAACCACTTAAAGAAAGAATATTCTGTAACGCATTTAAACTACAAGGACCATCACCTTTTTAGCACAAATGACATCAAGGATATTCGTGAAAAATTTGATACTTTTGCCAGTAAAGATAAAATTGTGGTCACAACCGAAAAAGACTTCATGAGATTGAAAGATTTCGAAGCTTTTAAAGACAATAGTTGGTCTTGGTATTATCAACCAATTATAACAGAAATAAACGAACGACAAAAATTTAACCTTCTTATCGATAATTATGTTAGCGAAATTTAAAGAATCAACAGCTTATATTCAATCAAAAACTGACGTTAAACCAAGTGTAGGGATTATTTTAGGAACTGGTTTAGGTGGTCTAGTAGAAGAAATAAATATTATTGACGAAATTCCTTACGAAGACATTCCAAACTTCCCCATATCAACAGTTCAAAGTCACTCTGGAAAATTAATATTTGGAGAACTTGGAGGAAAAAATGTTGTAGCAATGCAAGGTCGTTTTCACTTTTACGAAGGTTACACAATGAAAGAATGTACATTTCCTGTACGGGTAATGAAATTCTTAGGAATTGAGCGTTTATTCGTTAGTAATGCATCAGGAGGCGTTAATCCAGACTTCGAAGTAGGGGAAATTATGATTATTGATGATCATATCAACCTTTTTCCCGCTCACCCTCTTATTGGGAAAAATTTAGATGATTTAGGACCTCGTTTCCCGGATATGATGCAAACGTATGACAAGAAAATGATTGACTTAGCAAAAACAATTGCACAGGAAAATAACATTCGAGTTGCAACTGGAACCTATGCAGGTTTAACTGGGCCTACTTTAGAAACTCCAGCAGAATATAAATATATACGTGCGATTGGAGCCGACACTGTAGGAATGTCAACTGTTCCAGAAGTTATCGTTGCTCGCCACATGAATATTCCTTGTTTTGCAATTTCTATTATCACTGATTTAGGTGTACCAGGAAGAATTCAAGAAACTAGTGTCGAAGACGTTATCGCTGTTGCAAATAAGCAAGAGCCAAAGATGACGACTATTATGAAAGAACTTATATCAAGAGTATAATTTATGTCTCCAGAAATTCGAGATAAATATCAAGCAGTAATTGGACTTGAGGTCCATGCGCAAATGTTAACTAAGAGTAAAGCATACTCGTCAGATGTTAATGAATTTGGATCAACACCAAATAGTAACGTTAGTGTTGTAACTTTAGGCCACCCGGGCACCTTACCCAAAATGAATAAACGAACAATTGAGTTTGCTATTCGTATGGGGTTGGCCTGTGAGTGTGATATCGCTGAAAATCAAAACTTCGCAAGAAAGAATTACTTCTATCCAGATTTACCAAAAGGGTATCAGATTACACAGGACCTCACTCCTATTTGCACAAATGGTCACATATTCATTAAGGACGATGAAGGAAACGAAAAAGCAATTCGTTTGACTCGTATTCATATGGAGGAAGACGCTGGTAAAAGTATTCACGATGTAGATGTATTTGACACGCTTGTCGATTTAAATCGTGCAGGAGTTCCTTTGATTGAAATTGTGTCTGAACCAGACTTAAGATCCTCTCAGGAAGCATACAACTACCTAACAGAGGTGAGAAAGCTAGTTAGATATCTTGAAATTTGTGATGGGAACATGGAAGAGAGCTCACTACGTTGTGATGCAAATATCTCTGTAATGTTAAAAGGTTCAAAAGAATTTGGGCGTCGGGTTGAGGTTAAAAACATGAACTCGATTCGCAATGTACAAAAGGCCATTGAATTCGAAATTGAAAGACACATCGAAGCAATTGAAAAAGGCGAAGAAATAGCTCAAGAAACGAGATCATATGATGCATTAAGAAATGTAACTATTTCTATGCGATCTAAAGAGGCAGCAAATGATTACCGTTTCTTTCCAGAACCAGATTTGCAACCTTTAATTATTAGGCAAAGTCAAATTGATACTATTCAATCTGAAATGCCTGCTTTACCAAGAGACTTGTTCATTAAATACACGAAAGAGCTTAAACTTTCTGAATACGATGCATATAACTTAACTGATTCTAAAGAAATTGCTCTCTTTTATGAAGAGATTATTTCCAATACAAAGAATTACAAGTCTGCTGCGAACTGGTTAATGGGGGAAATCAAATCTTATTTAAACCACAATGGTTTTGGAATAGCTCAATTCCCTATAAAGGCAAAAACTATCGCCGAATTAATTACTATTATTGATGATGGTAAAATCTCTTCTACTACTGCATCTCAAAAAATATTTCCAGCACTACTAGAGACCCCTGAAAAGTCTCCCTTAACTATTGCCGAAGAAATGAATCTAATCCAAGATTCAAATGAAGATGCATTGCTTTTAATGATAGAAGAAGTAATTAAAAATAATAGTTCAGAAGCTGAACGTTATAAAAATGGTGAAAAGCAGTTAGCAGGATTCTTTATGGGCCAGTTAATGAAAGCCTCAAAAGGTAAAGCTGATCCAAAAGCAGCAAATGTATTAATGCGTCAAACATTAGATAAATTATGATTAAATATATTGCAGGATTAATTACTTTACTGATTTTCTTAGCTTCTTGTGGAGAAGATGAAGCGCAATTGACTATTGATGAAAATGGAGTTCAGAATAATTTCATGATTTCAGGAAAAGTTGAAGGAGCAGATAATACAACATTTTACCTTGAAGCTCTGAGTCAACAAGGTAATATTTCTGTTGCTCAAGCAAAATCTGACGCTGACGGTAAATTCACGATGCAAGGTAATATACCTGGGTTTGGAATGTTTCAATTGAGAATGGGAGAAGCGACGGATAAAATTATTCCTCTAACTATAGTTCCAGATGATAAAGTAACTATTACATCAACTTTTGCTGATTATAATGTTACTCCTATTGTTACAGGTACAAATTGGGCATCAGTAATGACAGATTACATGGCTAAATTTTCTCAATTTCATAACGATCAACAAGAGTTAATGAGTCTTAAAGGAAAAGTAACTGATGAAGAATTAACAGAGCGTTTTGTAGCTATGAAGAAAGTTGTAGACGACTTCTCATTGAATTCAATGGAAGAAGATCCTTCTAACCCGTTTAACATTATTCTTTCTTCTTCGGCAACTCCAGCTATGGGGTTCGCTCAATGGGATTCAGGAAATCTAAAAATCCTAAAGAAAGTTGCTGAAGCCTATACCACAACCTACAAAAATTCTCCAATCGCTGAAACACTTTCGAACCAAGTATACCAAATTGAAGTTGCTTACAACAATCACATTGCTAACAACTCTGGAGATCGCATTGCACCAGAAATCGCTCTAAAAAAACCAGATGGCTCTGAGATAAGACTTTCTTCATTAAAAGGTAAATATGTACTCATTGAT
The DNA here is from genome assembly GCA_022447585.1 of Crocinitomicaceae bacterium. Lineage (GTDB taxonomy): Bacteria > Bacteroidota > Bacteroidia > Flavobacteriales_D > Crocinitomicaceae > UBA4466. The sequence goes on from JAKVAR010000009.1 coordinate 577,323, forward strand.
TTCTGGGCTTCTTGGTGCGGACCCTGTAGAAAAGAAAGTCCAAACATGGTCCGAATTTACAATCAATACAAAGATCAAGATTTTACAATCTTTTCTGTTTCTTTGGATAAGAACGCTGACGCTTGGAAAAACGCAATCGCTCAAGATGGTTTAATTTGGCCTCATCACGGAAGTGACCTGCTACAATGGGATACTCCTTTAATTTCGTTATATAATTTCAATTCTATTCCTCACACCGTTTTAGTAGACAAAGCAGGAAAAATAGTTGCATCTGGTTTAAGAGGTGAAAAGTTGGAACAGAAATTGAAAGAGATTTTAAAAAAATAATTATATGAAGACTTTATCTATATTTTTATCACTTGTTTTAAGCTTTTCTGCCTATAGCCAAATAGATTTTACTGTTTCAGGAATGATATTTAACCCTGGAACGGACTCTGTATTCATCTCACAATTCTTTGGTACGCACTACAAAGATTTAATTGGCGCGACAATTACAAAAGATGGTAATTTTGAAATTAAAGGGAGTTTAGATAATCCGGATTATTACGTGCTTAGATTAAAGAATCAGCACATCAATCTTATTATAAGAGATAATTCAGCAATCAAAATTTATGGCGATGGTCAAAACCTATCTTCTTTTGTAAATATTGTGAACTCTGATGAATCGAACAATATGTACAAGTATGTCACTCAGTTAAATGATTGGAACGCGAAAAGTGACTCAGCCATGGCAGTTATTAAAGCGGACCCAGCTAAATCTGAAGAGATAAATAGAGCTATGGGGCAAGAATACCAAAAATTTCAAGGTATTCACAAAGCGTTTATAGCTAGAAACCCAAACTCGCCTGCTCTATATGCAGCATTGGGTTCAATTGATTTGTCAAAGGACTTTGCAACATATGAGTCTATTGTTAAACAACTCAAAGCATCTTTTGGAGATTCACCAACAATCATTTCTTTGGATAAGAACTATCAAGTTTTAAAAGCTCAGCGATATGCTAATGATAATTTGGCTCCAGGTAAACCTGCTCCAGATTTTGAAGAATTAAGAACTGATGGCGAAACAACAATGAAACTGTCGGATCTTCGCGGACAAATTGTTTTGTTAGATTTTTGGGCATCCTGGTGCGGACCTTGCAGAAGAGAAAACCCTACAGTAGTTAAACTATATGATAAGTATAAGGACGATGGTTTTACTGTTATGAGTGTTTCTTTGGATAAAGATCGTGCAAAATGGTTAGCAGCAATAGAAAGAGATAAACTTTCGTGGCCTAATCATGTAAGTGATTTGAAAGGATGGGCTTCTGCAGCGCCAAAAAAATATGGTGTTTCAGGTATTCCTTTCACAGTATTGATAGATCGTGATGGCAAAATCATTGCGACAAAATTACGTGGCATGGAATTAACCAATGAGTTAGCTCGTATCTTCGAAAAGTAAGATGTCTGAAGCTTCGAACAAAAAAATATACTTTGCTTCTGACTTTCATTTGGGAGCTCCTGATTACGATACAAGTCTTATTCGTGAAAAGAAAATCGTTGAATGGTTAAATTTTATTGAACCGACCGCAAAAGAGATATTTTTAGTTGGAGACATCTTTGATTTTTGGTTTGAATATAAAAGAGCAATTCCTAGAGGCTTTGTCCGTATTCAAGGAAAAATTGCTGAATTGACGGACAAGGGAATTCCAGTTCATGTCTTTACAGGTAACCACGATATGTGGATTTTCGACTATTTACCAAAAGAATTAGGGATTCATCTTTATCGTGAACCTATTGAACGTGAATTTTTCGGAAAGTCCTATTTAATAGGTCATGGAGATGGTTTAGGTCCAGGTGATCGTGGATACAAATTCTTAAAGAAAGTATTCGATAATAAATTTTGTCAATGGTGTTTTGCGCGTCTTCATCCTAACTTTGGAATTTGGTTGGCAGATACATCAAGCAAAACGAGTCGGGCTAAAACAGGTGCTTTGGATGAAAAATTCTTAGGCGAAGAAAATGAATGGCTTGTTCAATTTTGTAAAGAAGAATTAAAGAAGAAACATACAGACTTCTTCATCTTTGGTCACAGACATTTGCCTTTGGAAATTGATTTAAGCGACAAATCCAAGTATATCAATCTTGGGGAATGGATTAACTATTGTACTTATTTAGAAGTTGACTCAGGAAAAACTGAGTTAAAAACTTGGAAGTAACTCCATAGGACTAAAAACAAATCAACCGATATCTTATGATATCCAAATGAATATCATGTGTCTCTATAAATCAATTTATTTTAACACGTGAAAATAAGATTATATTGGACTCAGGAACAATTTAAAACATTTCTATCTTCTCGGCACCAAATCAAATTTAGCATACTATCGGCAGAAAAGATGTGGCCATTCGCTGATTTTTTTTCACGTTTTAGATCCTTTGATTTAAATTTAGAATAAGTATATGGATAATTTAGCTCCCCATTGAACGAAACCCGAGTTCAAGTCGTGTTTGCAGTATTATTGCGCTCAGTTAAATTTCTTCGAACGTAAAGAAGAACGCGAAATGAGGCTAAGAAATTAGTTTCAAAAGAACAATATTGGAGAGTTTACAAAGATATAGCCACGAATAATGATTATCGAATTATCCAAAGGATCTTGTACCACTAAGATAAGTTTCATTTTAGTCGAGTTGAATGGAAGCTTTGAATCGAAGATGTATGAGACCTTTTTACGGCTGATTGCTCGGTCGATTTAATTGAATCAAATAGAATGCATGGGTTGAAACGTTTGATTCATTAACTCTACAAACTTTCAGTTAAAAAAAAAATGACTTTCTATTAAAATAGAAAGTCATTTTTCAATATACTAATATCTGAATTACATTCCTGGCATTCCTCCCCCCATTCCTTTCATCTGCTTCATCATCTGACGCATGTTTGCTGGGTTACTCATCATTTTCATCATTTTCTTAGTATCACCAAACTGTTTCATCAATTTATTCACTTCTTGAATATTTGTTCCACTCCCTTTGGCAATTCTATTTTTACGTGGACCGTTGATAATCTCTGGGCGCTCTCTTTCTTCCGGAGTCATTGAATAAATAATAGCTTCAATATGCTTGAAAGCATCATCTTTAATATCAACATCTTTCAATGCTTTCCCCATTCCAGGAAGCATGCCCATTAAATCCTTTACATTCCCCATCTTCTTCACTTGTTGAAGTTGACCTAGGAAATCGTTAAAATCAAACTGATTTTTCTTAATACGTTTTTGAAGCTTCCTTGCTTCTTCTTCGTCAAATTGTTCTTGGGCCTTCTCAACTAAAGAAACAATATCACCTTTTCCTAAAATTCTATCAGCCATACGAGATGGATAGAATACATCCAATGCATCCATCTTCTCACCTGTACCTACAAATTTAATTGGCTTATTAACAATTGATTTGATTGATAACGCAGCACCACCTCGCGTATCACCATCTAACTTAGTTAATACAACGCCATCGAAATTAATTCTTTCATTAAAGGCTTTCGCAGTATTTACTGCATCTTGTCCCGTCATGGAATCAACTACAAACAATGTTTCTGTTGGTTGGATTGCATTTTTAACATCTGCGATCTCGTTCATCATCTGCTCATCGACAGCTAAACGACCAGCCGTATCGACAATTACAACATTAAATCCATTACTCTTCGCATGTTGAATTGCTGCTTGAGCAATCTTAACTGGATTCTTTTCCTCTTTATTAGAATAGACTTCAATTCCTAATTGATCTCCAAGTACGTGAATTTGATCAATGGCTGCTGGACGGTAAACATCACATGCAACTAACAAAGGATTCTTGCCTTTTTTATTCTTCAAGTAGTTACCTAACTTCCCAGAGAAAGTAGTCTTACCAGAACCTTGAAGACCTGACATTAAAATAATTCCAGGATTTCCTTTGACATTAATGTCAACTTCATTCCCTCCCATTAATTCCACCAACTCTTCGTGGCAGATCTTAATCATCAATTGTCCAGGAGAGATTGCAGTCAATACATTAGCGCCAATTGCCTTTTCCTTAACTGTGTTTGTAAATTCTTTGGCCGTCTTAAAGTTCACATCGGCATCTAACAATGCGCGTCTCACCTCTTTTAATGTCTCTGCAACATTAATTTCTGAAATTTGACCTTGTCCTTTTAATACCTTAAAGGCTCTCTCAAACTTATCCGTTAAATTTTCAAACATAGTATTCCTGATTTCGGACGACAAAAATAAGAAAAAGTCCTGATATAACTGATGTTAACTCATATTCAATTTATCAAAAATTCTAAAGCTTATTTTGACTTAATCTTCGCGATTTTCACATTCAAATAACCAAATGTAATTGTCATCAAAGGACTAATTAAGTTGAAAAAACAATACATCCAGTATTCTCCAGTAGCAACATGCAATATTGATGACTGGGCAGCACCGCATGTATTCCATGGGAACAACACTGATGTAACAGTTCCTGAATCTTCCAATGTTCTACTTAAATTTTGAGGGGCTAAATCTCTTTCTTCATAAGTATCGGCAAACATTCTACCCGGAACAACAATTGCTAAATATTGATCAGAAGCCGTTGCATTAAAGAAAACACAAGTTCCTGCCGTTGTAGCAATTAAAGAACCAGTTGACTTAGCTAATTTAACAACGGACCTAGTGATTTTTTGAAGTAAACCGCACGCCTCCATAACGCCTCCAAAAGCCATTGCACAAATGATTAGCCAAATCGTATTCATCATTCCTTCCATTCCTCCTGTAGATAATAATCGTTCCATTGAATGCCCTTCTTCCAATATTGAAATACCGCCAAACATCGCTTGAACACTTGTTGTATAAGCTGCAAGTGCATAAGAACTTGATTCCCCAGCAATTCTAGTGATAATATCAGGTTGAAAAAGCACTGCAGCAATTGCCCCCAAGAGACTCCCTATCAACAAGGCAGGAACAGCACTTACTTTCTTAACAATCAATGCAATTACAATTATCGGAACAAGCATTAAAATTGGAGAAATATAAAAATTACCTTCGATTGTGTCTACAATGGTATTAACGCTCGCAGAATTTGTAGATGTCTCCACGGTAAAACCAAGAATCAAAAATATTATAAGTGTCAGTATGATAGAAGGTATTGTTGTTAATGCCATATATCGAATGTGGGTAAACAAATCTGTTCCGGCCATTGCTGGAGCTAAATTTGTTGTATCTGATAGTGGGCTCATTTTATCGCCAAAATAGGCTCCTGATATAATCGCCCCCGCAACCATTGGTAAATGAAAGCCCAGAGCTTCACCAATTCCGATTAAAGCCAAGCCTACAGTTGCAATCGTGCTCCAAGAACTTCCAGTTGCCATAGCTACAATTGCACTTACGATACAAGCAGCCACCAAGAATATTGAGGGATGTATAATTTCCAATCCATAATAAATCATTGTTGGAACAATGCCCGAGATCATCCATGTTCCGGCCAATGCTCCAATCATTAATAAAATTAAAATTGCTGGTAATGCGGTTTTTATACTCTTTACGATTCCTTTCTCTAATTTTTTCCAAGTAAAACTCAATCTAATTCCAATTACAGCTGCAACACCTGTACCAACAATTAAGGCAATTTGATTGGGACCGTAGGTAGCGTTATCTCCAAAAATCATAACATTTACCGCCAACAAGCCAACAAGAATGAGTATTGGAATTAGAGCAATAAAAAAAGATGGAGATTTAGTTTTATTCGACATATGTGTAATTCGATATTGTTTATTTAGATTGCTAAAAATATAAATTTAATTCGTCGTTTGAGTCTTACCTTTTGGCTTATAAAACACCATGAGCATAACAGGCAGAATTGTTAGATCCGAAATAAGTGCTACAAAGAGCGTAATACATAATAAAAGTCCCATGTAGAAAGTCCCTAAAAAAGAAGATAAAATGAGCAACATAAAACCAGAACACAAAATTAGTGTTGTTAAAATCATTGCTTTTCCTGTAGTTAGGTAGCTTCGTTTTAGTGCAAACATCTTTCCTTTTCCCTTGGATAATTCATATTTGAACTTACCTAAAAAGTGAATGGTATCATCAACCGCAATACCAAACGCAATCGTAAAGATTATTGACGTACTAGTTTTCAATTCCACCCCTAAGAATCCCATAACCCCTGCGATAAAAACAAGTGGAATTAAATTCGTTACAATACTAATAACTAAGATGGATCCAGAGCGATAAATCAAACCAACAATCAAGGCTACAATCAAGATAGATACCCCCAACCCTTGAATTAAGCTTTGCGATAAATACTTTAAGTTCTTGTCAACGAGATGTGCTGTACCAGTAATATCAAATTCGATGAATTCATTTAAATTTTCATCATTTATGAACTTTAAGAATGATTCATTCTTTGCAGAAATCGCTTTATTTCCTAAATCAGGAATTGATCCAGTTATTCTTGTTAGTTGCTCGGTTGAATCAACAATTGACTTTATAAACTTGCCCTGTCCAACAATGCGCATTGCCCTTCTATACTTTCTAACCTTTCGAGTAGACTTAGGTAAAGAATAATATTTCTTATTCCCTAAATTTGCTGAACGATTTACCACTTTTAATGCAGTTACTAATGAATTTTTAATCACCACTCCATAATTGGAAACAAGGTATTTTTCAACAGTATCTATTTTCTCAAGAACATCTTTGTCCCAAACAGTTTTTGAACTGTCCTTGACGGTAACAGCTAGTTCAAAGGGTCTAATTCCACCATAATGTTCATCTAAAAAGTCAAAATCAACTTTTAATGGCTCATTAGGCTTCAAATCATCCATCAAAAAATTATTAGTTTCTATTCGCAACAATCCAACAATACTGATCAACATAATTAACCCCGTCGTAATGAAAATTGTCTTCTTTCTTCGAATAATCTTTAGAAAAGCACGCTCCAAATATTTTCTCCAGAAATGATCTTTCTTTTTTTCTCTAATATGTTTTGGTCCAGGAAATATGTAGAACATTATAGGCAAAGTGAGGAAGGTCAGTACAAAAGCAATTAGTACTCCGAATCCCATAATAATACCAAATGCCCTAATAGGCTGAACATTAACAAAATACAATGAAAAGAATCCAATTGAAGTAGTTACTGAAGTCAAAAACGTAGCCATTCCTACTTCTTTCACAGCTATTGTTATTGCTTTGAAAACAGAATCTTCCTCCCTTAAAGCGTCTAGATACCTCGATACTAAATGAATAACATCAGACATTGATACCACGAACATTATGGAAGGAAGTATAGATAAAATAATATTGATGGGTTGGTTAAAAACTCCCATTCCTCCTACCACCCAAACCATAGAGGAGAAAATCACAATTTGTGGAATTAAAATACCCCAACCAGACCTAAAAGCAATAAACAAGAAGAATACAATTAAGAATGCACTTGATCCGACGAAAAGGGCCATTTCAAAAGTCATTTTATCGATGTAATATTTCTGACCAATTGTCCTTCCTGCAATTCGAACCTTTTTAAACTTATGGTTTTCAATTAACTGGTTAAGGTCAAAAATAAGCGCATCACTTTTCTTTTTGGAAATATAATCTTCATGACGAACAAACAAGCAAATAGATTTGGCATCTTTCGCTACCATAGTGTTTATAAGTTCGTTGTTCTTGAAAATTCTTGCAGAATCTCTTTGAGCATCAAAATCATTAAAATCTATGTATGGCTTAGAATCTGTTGCCCCACCGGCAAACATGAAAAACTCTTCTTGATTAGTTATAGAATTAACAAAATTAACTGACTCCATTCCCTCTACTGAAGAAGTAAAATCAGCTACTTCTTTGAGAAAAGTTGGATTAAATATAGACCCGTTTGATTCAATTGAGATCAATAAAAAATCATTATCGGAGCTGAATTTATCGCGATAATTGATAAAGAAAGTCGTCTCCTCATCATTCGCTGGAAAGAACTTTTCAAAATCATAATCGAATCGAACCTTTGTAACCTCGTATCCTAGAGTAGCTGTCGCCAGAATAAACAAGCCTAAAACAACCCAGATATACTTTTTAAATTTTGCTTCTCCAACCATTTGATCTTGAACTGCGTTTATTGGGTATCAAAGATAATGGCTTTGATGTAAAAAACAGGAATACACTCTTCTTTTGAAGATGAAAGCCAATTTTATTAAATTTGATGAAAATTATAATTATGAAAAAAACCTTACTATTCGCAGCTTTGTCAATGGCTTTCGCTGGGAACTCACAAAGTCTAACTCAAGCAAACGAAGCTGCAATTGGATCAAATGTAACAATGTATGTTTGCGATTCAATCGATGCTTATTCTGGAACTCAAGGAATGGGTGTAACGTGGGATTACTCTAATGTAATTGGCTTAACGGGACAAACAAGAGTTATTGGAGTAGACAACCCTGCTTCGACAACAAACGCTTCTTCTTTTACTTCTTCGACTTTTGCGATTAGTGCAGGATCTTTATTAACTTCCTATTATACTTCCACCTCTTCGGAAAGAATATCTCAAGGATTTGTATTCAACGAACCTACCTTGGGTGATGTTATTGCTCAATTTGATATAGATGAAGCAAAAACAATGGATTACCCATTTTCCAATGGAGACTCTTTTACAGATAATTTTTCAGGACAAATTGATTATGTTTTTCAGGGCTTCCCTCAGAACTCACCTATTACGGGCACAGTTCATGCTTCAATTGATGGACAAGGAACATTATTACTTCCAAATTCAACTTCTTTAACTGATGTGATTCGTTACAAAACCATAGATACAACTTATGCTACGATTGCACTAGTTGGTGATATTGAAATTATTAGGTCTCAATATGAGTACTACGATATCCTCAACACAAGTTTACCCGTTTTTACACACTCAACTATCATAGCTCAGAGTGTAGGTTCTACAAATCCTCTATCTGCTCAAACAATGGTTTTGTCTTCTGTTGAAGCTGACAACTTTCTATCTATAAATGATATAGATGGTGCTTTTGAATTCAGTATTTATCCAAATCCATCGCAAGATGTAGTTACACTTTCTGGTGAATTTTCTTCAAATGCAGTAGCTACAATTCTTGACTACTCAGGAAGAGTTATTTTATCTGAAACTGTTTATAATGGAAAGCATTTAAACATAACCTCTTTAGATAGCGGTATGTATGTAGTCAGAGTTAATGATAATAACTCTACTGTTTCTAAAAAGCTCATTAAAAAATAATACTCAGCTTCTAGAAGAAGCAATCAAACATAGAAAGGCCTTTCATTTAATGAAGGGCTTTTTGTTTATAAGTCATTTATAGATTTTATAAGAACTGTTACCTTTCGACGCTATTCTTGTTATATTCGAGCAACGATTGATCTTATGAAACACATATATTTGATTTTTACTTTTCTGATTGCAACAACTTGTTTTAGTCAGGTAAATGAAGATTTAACCCCTGAAGAAAGAGCTTACCTCTATCATGTAGTAAAAAAAAGCCCGATTCTAAATAATAACTTTGGTCGATATTTCGATTATCAAGGTCCCGTAATAAAGTTTCCGAATCAAAAGATTAATTACGACTCGGTTGAATTGTTAATCATTAATAATCCTGAGCTTCTTGTAATTAGAAAACATGAAATTTCTAAATCCGCTAAAGGACTTATTGCAGAGGCATCCAATAAAATGGCCCTGTGGGAACTAAACAAAGTATTGTTAGCAAAACGAGAAAATCCAAATGATCTTAAACAATATAAAAATGAATACAACAGGTTTGAATCAATTTTAATCAAAAAACTACCTCCAAATGCAACAAAGCCTAAAAACGGTGAGATCATTCCTCAGCCTAAGTTGCAAAACTTAATGAACCCTAGTCTTTCCTTAGATGATAAACTAATGCATATTAAATCTATGCGTTTTTTAACTCAAAATGACCAGCTAGTCACGTTAAAAGCAATAAATGAAAGTATCAATGAATATGTTCAAGCTAGAGCATTTGAAATCTTCAATTCCTTGGGAGGTAAAGCTGATATGTTCGAAAATGTACTAGTAGCTGCAGGAGACGGTAGTAGTACAACAGGTATTTTAGAAGAACGAGAAAAAGATGAGCAAGGTAGATGGAACAAAGGACTTCCCAAAGCAGTCGGACTTTTCCCTTATCAGTTGCACTTGCAAAAAACGATAGTTAAGAAAAAAGAGATCTCGGATATTGAACCAATGCGATATACCGAAAATAATTTCAAAACCTTTGGAAACAATCGAATTACAAATATACATACAGATGTTTGGGGCTATAATTCTGAAAAACAAACAACTGTTGTCTTCGAAAAGAACGGACTTAACTATCATCTATTTGGATCCACAGACACTCGTTTTCTCTCGCCGGACTCATCTTTTGGAGGAAGTACCACCTTCCAATCAATTATCAACGATTTAGAATTCAATAAAATTGCCAAATTGAAGGAGATGATTTATGGTAAGAAAGGATTCGATCATTGGATTGAATACAACCAAAAGAAAAAAGACGCTACTGAAATGAAGATTGAAAAGAGAGAGAAAGACTATTCCGATATGGGGTACTCTCCTATTTCTACATCAAGTAAACCATCTAGAAAAGTCAAGAAATCAAAGAGAAAAGCCATCAAGAATGGATCCGGATCATTTGATGCTGCCCCAACAACTTCTTCAAATAAAAAAGATAGGAAAAAGCTTCAAAATACGATTGTTGGTCTTTATAAACTATTCGATGCCTATAAAATAAAAATAGCGGAATTAGAAGCTGACAAAGCTAAAGCGGTTGATTTGATGGCTCAATACAACCTAAAACTTGACCGTTACAAACAAATTATGGGATTACGTTGGGCAACATATACTGAGAAGGATGGACTATATACATTCCAAGACTCAAGTACCTTCGACATTTTAACTCAAGAGTTTAAATTTGCACCAAAGGCAGAAGTTGAGGATTTCGAAGTTCGATTGATAGCTATTCCAGAATCTTCTTTATCCAAGAATGCTGATGAAGTTATGCTTCACATAAACATCATGGATGCCGAGCCAAATTATGATGCTCGAATCAACTTAGAATTGAAAGATGTTTTTGCTTCTGACAAATGGGAACTCCCTACTCCCCTATTTAATGATGACGATAGTGTTGCTTTATGTGTGTTTTTTGAAAGTTTACTTAATAAGAAAACTTCGTTTAATATGGTTTGCCGCGGTCAAGGGATAGGAAAATGGGATGGCGTTCAAACTGTAAAAAACTGTAGCCCAAATGAATTAAACAAATACCCAGGAAATTCTGCCGAAAGCAAATTTGATTCAACGTTTGTACGTTTAAGAAAGTCTGAATTAATGATTCATATTGATCGTTCCATCTACCTACAAATAAATTCTTTTACTGATCCCGTAAAGTCTAACTTAAATATAACTAATGACAATATTAGGGCAAGCATGTTGAAATATAAGTTATCGAAAAATGATATACTAAGCGCATACAGAACAGCAGAAATATTACGACGATTAAAATCTGAAATTAACGTTATAGCAGGAAAGTATCTAAGTCGTGACCAAGCTAAAATTGTAATTGATAGATTCAATAAAAAGTGGGCCAAAACTAGAATTAGCGTTGGAGCAACATCCTTTAAACAAGGTGATTTGAATTAATTATCACATAGTTCTTCAAAAAAATCATCTGCAAAATTGACTAAATAAACTTGTCCAGTAGCTCTCGTTAGTGAGGTGTATAACCATCGGTAATAGTCACTTCCCATCATTTCTTCTGAAATAAATCCTTGATCAATGTATACGTCTGACCATTGTCCGCCTTGACTTTTATGACATGTGATGGCGTAGGCATATTTAACTTGTAACGCATTGAAATATGGATCAGCTAATATCGCTTCGTAACGCTTCTTCTTCACTCGAATGTGAGCATAATCCTGTTCAACAGAGAAAAACAATTCTTTCAAACGTTCTCGCGTAAGAGATGGTCCTTCAACCATTAATGATTCTAAGTGAATTATCATTTCAACATCTCCCAAGCTTTCATAATCCACAAAATTCACGATAACATAAGCAAATTCGAATCCATGCATTTCTTCTGTTTTAATTACACGCCTCACTCTTATTAATTCCCCATTTGCTATAAATCCAATCTTTGTATCATCACCTAGCCAGAAGTAATTATTTTTCACAACCATCAAGCATTCTCCCGAACAAAGTGTTTCTTCATACCAAAGAATCCTTCCTCGAATTTGTTGATTGTAGCCATTAGCCTGTTTATTCGAACGTGTAATTACAATGGTACCTTCCATTCCATAATTTCCATAACTCGTCTCTAAATAGTCTTGTAAATCCATTCCTGAAATACGCTTCATATCAGAATCAGGAACTAACTCTAGCTTTGGATAATCGAGCCATTTGGTATTTCTTAGTAATGTTGCATTTCTTAAAATTTCAGAATCATTGGCTTGTCGAACAACTTCATTCAATTGAACCTCTTCAACATTAACAGAAAAGAAATTACGATCCAAATAATCCTTATTTAATGCAGGTGAAAAATCACTACCTACAGGAGGTAGCTGACCATCATCACCAATTAAGATCAGTTTGCAACCCATTCCTGAGAATACATACTCAAAAAGATCTTCTAATAAGTTTCTGGCGTTTATACTGCCATCTCTACTCATGGTAAAGTCTCCAATCATTGATGCTTCATCGACTAGAAACACTGTGTTTTTCAAAAGATTAGGTGATAGACTCATTCCGGAATTAATTTCAACCTTTGATTTCCTTCGATAAATCTGTTTGTGAATGGTCAATGCGTCTGCACCCGCTTTATGACTAAATACTTTTGCAGCTCTTCCTGTGGGAGCCAACAACTTAGTTTTTACTTTATAATGATTTAAAGTTTTTACAAATGCCGCTAAAGATGATGTCTTGCCCGTTCCTGCATAACCTCGAATAATTAAAACTTCTTTTCCACCTCTCTTCCTTAAAAATTGTTCCAATGCAATAAACAAAGTATTCTGACTGGCAGTTGGCTTCATTTCGAATAAGGAAATCAAAGTGTTATTAAAAGAGTCTTTGGACATGAAATAAAATCTGTAGCGAAAGTAATGAACATTCACATATTTCACTCATTGATTAAAAGGTTTAAAAAAACTAGTCTATGACTGCATCTAAAATCGAAAAAATTGTAGCTTTGTCTATCGCAAATTGTAAAACATTAAGATTATGACTAATAACCTTTCAATACTTTTGAAGAAATACTCAGTTCCAACTTTATTTTTTATTGTTGGTTTAGTTTTGTTATTCATTGGTATAACTAAGGAACAAGACGGTATGTTCATGATGGCATCTGTTCTTTTATTTATCGCAGGTGGATTAAGTGTAGTATTCAGTTCTGGAACTTTTAAACCTGGAATTCTATATGTTTTTGGAATTGCAGCTGGTATTGCTGGAATTTACACAATTATAATGTCTTATAAAAGTGTTGATGACACTTCTACCTATAACGATAACTACAAGTTTTGTAAAAGCCTTTCTAAACAAAATCTAGAAGATGTGCGTTACATTCAAAAAGCATACGCTGAGCAAAATGGAAAATTCATGTCTACATGGGCTGAGCTTGTTGATTTCACAAAAAACGGCACTGTACCATATGTAAAAACACAAGGTGTTGTTCCAAACAGAAAGATTACTGCAGAAGAGAACAAGTATCTTTATACTGGAAACCCTGCGATTGATAACAACATGACAGAAGATGAAGCATACCGCTTATCTAAATGGACGGAAGGACCTAACTTCTCTACTGATTTTGCCTCTTTTAGAAGGGATACAGTTCAAGTAAGTATAATGGATTACAAATTTAACGGAAAGTCATACAAAGAAAGTCGTAAAAAAGCTGGTTTCGGCTCATTCAATGCTGATTCTCTTCAATATATTCCTTTTACTGGAGGTAAAGAATCTTGGACAATTGAAGTGGTTGACTCTGTTAAAATGGGAGAAACAACTTTTCCTGCAATTAAAGTTTCAGGTAATATTCCTTTCGCTAGTATCAAAGGTAAAAATGGAGATAAAGAAGAAATGTACTTCGGCTCTCTTACTACAAATGATACTGACGGTTCTTGGGAGGCTGAGTAATTTATGAAAGGTACTCACCTTGCTATTCAATTAGCTGACAACGCAATTCAATTTGTAGTAATTCAGAACGATTTCGTTAGTCACACTTCTCAAATTAAATTTGAAGATTCAATTGGTTCTAATCAAAAGGAACCAATTGAAAATCACATCAAAAATACTTCACAACTTAACCATGAGTTCGATGAAGTTACATTGTCATGGTCATTTAAGCGATCCACTTTAGTTCCAAATTCAATTTTTGCCGACTCTAATGCTAAGGACATTTATGAATTATGTTATGGTAAAGATTCTTTAGAACATGACATTGATTACAATCGAATCTCGGAATTAAGTGTAATCAACATTTATGAAATTCCTGTTTGGATTAAGCGATTCTTTGTTATTAAATATCCTAGAATCGTTATTCAACATGAAGGGTCTCATGTAATTAGGATGAGCCTTAATACTGAAGCGTTTAAACTAAAATCTACAGCTATTCTTTACAAAGGATATTTCCTATTCTCAATTGTAAAGCACAATAATTTAGAATTTTATTCTTTCTTCGATTATCAAAATCATGAAGACATTATTTACCATATGCTGTTTACTTTCCACCAAAAAGAAATGACCAACGAAAATGGTACTATGGAATTTATTCTTGGTCCTGGAATTAACAGTGATGTTCTAACTAATTTAAAAACTGATCTGGAAAGAATTTCAGATTTGAAAAAGCTTAAAATTGTTACTCCAAAACACTACATCGCTAAATCTCAACTACTTTGCGTATAATTAGAGGTAAATACAAAACACGTTTTTATAAATTCCCTAAAGGATTTCCTTCACGACCAACGACTGATTATGCCAAAGAGGGATTGTTTAACATCTTGGAACATCAATATCCAAACACCGATTTAAAAATACTTGATCTTTGTGCCGGAACGGGAAATATTTCAATTGAATTTTTATCTCGGGAAGCAGGTACTGTATTAGCGGTAGATAAAAACTATACGGCAATAAGGCACATGAAAAAAGTAGTCCATGAGTTAGGTTGTGAAAATGAAATGACAGTCTATAAAGCTGACATAATCAAGTTCTTGGAAAGTACGGACATGAAATTTGATTTAATTTTTGCAGACCCTCCCTACCTATTTGAATCTCATAAAAAGATTGTTGAATTAGTCTTTAACCGAAAAATTCTAAATGAAGATGGTGTTCTCATCATTGAGCATGGCAGAGATACAAACCTTGACGATATAACCCATTTCGAATTTTCTCGTATATATGGAAACGTTCACTTCAGTTTCTTTGAATAATTGAATTCGTAAAATGTAATAAAATGAAAAAAGTTGGTTTATTTCCTGGTTCATTCGACCCATTTACTAAAGGTCATGAAATTGTGGTGAAAAAGAGTCTTCATATATTTGATGAAGTAATTATAGGTGTTGGGGTAAATAGCTCAAAAAAATATATGTTTGAATTACATAAAAGAATTGCGCATATCAACTCACTCTTTGTTACTGAACCTAATGTTAATGTAGCCGAGTTTCAAACCTTGACTGTTAACTTTTGCAAAGAAATTGGAGCAAGTCACATCATTCGAGGTTTAAGAGATTCGAAAGATTTTCAGTATGAAAAATCAATTGCTCATATGAATTTCGATATTTCTGGAATTGATACTGTTTTCTTTTTGACAGAACAACGTTATTCTGCTATCAACTCTTCAATTATTCGAGAAATAAATAAAAATGGTGGTCCTATTGATAGTTTCGTAACAAATCCGCATAAACTCGTTTAATTTAAAATGGTATAATAAATGTACTATTCAGGTTGTTATTGAATTAAACTAAAGCACATGCGTCTACTTTTCTCCTTAATTTCTTTCATGTTGACAAATACATTGTCATTTGCACAAACCGTTACAATTAGCGGAGTTGCTCCAACTTATGTTGGAAGTTCAATTGAAATATACAGAATTGCAGATTACTTTAGTCATATGGAGACTTTGGTAACTTCATCAACTGTAAAAGAAGATAGTACTTTCTCTGTATCATTTAGCATTCCTGCAACGGAAAAAATAATCGTTAAATCAAAAAACAACAAAGGATTTCTATTTGTTCAAAAAGGAGGGAAATACAATATTTTTTTTCCTGAAAAGAACAAATTTGAACCATTTAAGCCAACGGGAAATAATGTTGAGGTAGGTTTCTATGACCTTGACAGTACTGACATTAATTACAAAATTCTTGGATTTCAAAGGTGGGTTGATCATTTTGTAGGGAGTAATTATTATAGAAAAAATACTGACCCAAAAGCATTTTCTGAAAGCTTAGACCGTTTTAAGTCTAACGTAGAAAAGGCTTACAGCAAGGATACTAGTTCTTATTTTAAGACTCACGTTAGGTTTTCAATTGCCGGTTTAGATAATATTCAAACTTCAGGTGAGCGAAATAGATACGAAAAACATGATTTCTATATCAAGCATACTCCTGTGCAATACAATAATGAGGTTTACATGTCTTACATCTCTGATTTTTATGAGAGAATGATTCCTCGTTTATCAAATCAAGCCAATCAAGAAGTATATGAAGGTGTCTTAAAAAGTAGTCCTACAGCAATTATGACTGCTTTAGGAAGTGAATACACTTTAATAAACCTGAGAATCAGAGAGTTAATCATGATTAAATCTTTGGCCGAAGTTTATAATTCACCTGACTTTCCACAAACCAATATTGCCACGATTTTGGATAGCTTATCGAATAATTGTCTATTTGAAGCAAACCAAGAAATAGCTAAAAATTTGATTCACAGAATAACCTCACTTGTCCCTGGAGTCAAGGCTCCTGATATCGTTTTCATGGAAGAAGGCAAAGAAACTAAAACACTTTTCTCTTATAGAAAGAAGCATTTATATATTCATTTCTTTAATCCTGAAAGCGAAAGCAGTAAGAAAGAAATCCCTTTACTCATAGAAGAGCATAATAAGTATAAGGATTTTGTTACTTTCATCTCTGTTTACAAAAAGAACCATGAGATTTCAGCATCTGCTCAACAATTAATTAATTCTATGGAATGGGAAGTATACGGGGTTTCAGAGACAAATTCCGTATGGAAGAAATATGAAATTGAAGCGTACCCTCAATATACCTTAATTGATGCAGCTGGTTATATCGTTTCAAGCCCTTCTCTTGGTCCATTACCTAATGGGCAATATGAGACTATAGATAAAACCTTCTTTCACTTAAAGAAAGCTATAGAAAATCAAAAAGAAAGGTAGTTCTATGTTTGGCTTCTTGTTGACTCTATCCATTTTTTTGCCTCAGGAAAGGATGAAACGACCTTTATCGGATATGAATGCTTTTTCAATCTAACAAAAAAATTAGCCAAAATTCTACCAGGTAAAGAATCTACAATTACAACGGAACCTCTTAACAGGTTATACTTTATAACAAATGAGGCTTCATTTGACAAATATTTTAAGGCTTCATTAGAAATATGACTAAATTTCTTTTCCATATCAATAATTGAAAAAACTCTTTGATTATCAGCCAATTCAATATAGGCATTATTCATCTCAATAACATCGTCAAGCTCCACTTCGTAACGATCTTTGAAATTCGTTAAGATAACATCAGGAGCGATTTTATAAATCTCAGCGCATGAAAGTTTATGCATAGTACCGTAAAAAAAAAAGAAAATTATCTTAAAACTAAAAAGTGCTATTTATTTTATTTGAGAATTTATAAAAAATAAATCCAGGAGGTATCAAGTCAAGTTTTTCTTAATTTTACAAAAAAAAACATGCGCTTCAATTTATCAGAAATCAACGAACTCATTCGAGAACGTAGAACAATCTATCCAGAGCAATTCAGTAATCGCAAAGTACACCGAGAACAAGTTGAAGTGATCCTAAAGAATGCACAATGGGCTCCTACTCATGGAAACACACAACCATGGAGATTTAAAGTATTCATGGAGGAATCGAGAGAAAGTTTATCTGATTTTCTTGCTCAGACTTACCTTAAATTAACTCCAGAAAATCAACAGAACGATCAAAAGTTAGCCAAACTCCTGAATCGTCCTAAAATGGCCTCTGTAGTTATTGCTGTTTGCATGGAACGTCAGCAAGAAGAGAAAATCTTAGAACTTGAAGAAGTTGAGGCTGTTGCGTGCGCAATTCAAAACATGCATCTCACATGCACGGCATATGGTTTAGGCGGTTTTTGGTCAACTCCAAAGCTTATTTATACCGAAGAAATGAATGCTTTTTTAGGCTTGGGTGAAAAAGATAAATGCCTCGGACTTTTCTACACTGGATACCCTGCAATTGAATGGCCAAAAGCACATCGCAAACCATTAGAATATACTACAGAATGGAAAACCCAGTAGACCATAGTATTGACTTGGGATTTGTGAATTACGTTCAGCACCCATCAAATCCTAACTATATCGTTTATCGTTTCCCAGATAAAAATCGCGCGGATTCTTTTGAAGAAGAATTGAATAAGCAAGATATTTGGTTCGAGAAGAGCGAAGATGAAAAACGTGGTAATTTGTACACGCTTTATGGAGTCCATAAAAAAGACTACAAAAAGACTGAAAAAATAAACTATAAAGTAGAGGCTAAACACAAAAAACCTTTTATTCCATTCAAGATACTGCGTTACCTTGTTTTAGTTGTTGGTTTAGGAATGTTGACATTAGCCATAATAGGTTACTGTGAGAGTCGAAAAAAGCTCGCTTCATACAATAATGAGCCTGTTTCAATCAATAGCGAAAATTAATTAGAATAAATTACGTTACTTAGCGTTCAGTATGAAGATGAAACCCATAATTACACTGCTTCTAGTTCTTTTTTGCTCATCCGCTATTGGGCAACTAAAGCCTGATCGTGTCCCTTCATATTTCGGAATTCAAATTAGGCCTTTATTCCCTGCTAAATATGTTGGAGATAAAGAACATACTTTTTCTACTACTGAAGCTGATTCTATACAATATAGTTCTACAATAACCCAAAGGTTAGGATATTCATTTGGAGTTACCGTTCGTGCTGGTCTAACAAAACTTATAGCCTTAGAAACTGGTATTAACTTCTCTCAAAGAAATTTTGATTTATCAATAGACCTCGCAGATTCTAACATTCATGCTAAAAACGACATGAGTTTTATCAATTACGATATTCCTGTAAATGTTCTTTTCTACATTCCACTATCTGAAAATTTCTACATGAATGCTTCACTAGGTGGATCTTTAACTTTCAAACCAACAGAAATTGGTGTGGTTACAAAACCCGCGGGGAATAATGAATTCAGTAGCACAAGTATTACCAATAATAAATTTGGGGTTGCATTAAATGCTAATGTTGGTTTTGAATATAGAACTAAAAAAAGTGGTTTCTTTTATTTAGGAGGTTCTGTTCAAGTTCCAATGGCACCAATCTTTAATCTTCAAACAACATACGCTCATGAAGGATATAGAAATTCAATTTATGGCGATGTTAGTGGATCCTACTTCGCAATTGATATCAAATATTTCTTCCCAAACATTCGAAATAAAGGAATTCAATTTAAACCTGGACCTATTGAGTAGATATTTCTATCTGTTTTATCAGCTGTAAAAAAACAGTTTTTCTATCTTTAGTTTTTGCTTTAATGTAAATCAATTAACGAAAGAAAAATTATTTATGACTATACCTTTTTTTAGAGCCTCCGCTCTATTCGCTTTTCTGCTTTTATCATTCAATTCAATAGCTCAGGAGGGACTTATTGACTCCAATATATTAACACCTAAAATGTTGATTGAATTGAACCGCGTTTCTGCCATCGGAATTTCTGATGATCGACAAAATGTAATTTATCGAATATCTCAAGTAGATGTCGACGCAAACTCAAGAGATTCTAAATTATTCGTTCAACCAATTGAAGGTGGAGAACCTAGAGAAATTAGGGATTACAACGATTTTATTGTATCTGATGCCCATACATCACCTGACGGAAGGTTTGTTTTAACGAGTGAAGAAGTAGCCATCCAAAAAGTAAAAGGAACGGACCTATATCCTGAGTTGACAGAATCAAACATGATGATTTATAACGATCTGAATTATCGTCATTGGGATGTGTGGGAAGATGGTAAATACAGCCATGTTCTTATTGAAGAAAAAGAAACGGGAATTAGAACTGATATTATGGGTGATGAACCTTTTGACTGTCCTCAGAAACCATTTGGTGGAGGCGAAGATTATATCTGGGCTCCAGACGGAAAATCAGTTTTATATGTCACAAAGAAGTTGTTTGGGACCAAATATGCGGTGAGCACAAACACAGATATTTATGAATACAATCTTGAAACTGAAGAAACAAAGAATCTAACAGAATCAAATGTAGGGTATGATACGCAACCCGCCTTTTCAAGGGAAGGTTCCTTAGCTTATCTTCAAATGAAACGCGATGGCTATGAATCTGATAAGAACGATATTATCCTTTTTGAAGATGACGCAAAATGGAATTTAACTGAATCTTGGGATGGAACAGTAAATGGTTTTACTTGGGGCGAGAACTCAGATAGAATTTACTTTACCGCACCTATTGGAGGAACGGTTCATTTATTTGAGGTTGTTATACCGAAAACATTAGAAAAACTGAAAGCACCGCGTCAAATTACGAGCGGCCAGTATGATGTTAGAGGAATTGTTGGACAATCAGGGAAAACGATGGTTGTTACTCGGGGGGATATGAATCATGCTACAGAGCTATACACTGTCACTTTAAAAACAGGTGAAATGAAACAGCTCTCGCATGCTAATGATGATTTATACAAGAGTATTAAGCTAAGTAAAGTTGAAAAAAGAATAACCAAGGCCTCAGATGGTCAGGATCTATTATCTTGGGTTATTTATCCTCCAGATTTTGATTCAACCAAAACATACCCTACACTTTTATATTGTCAAGGTGGTCCTCAAGGAGCATTGAGTCAGTTTTATTCTTATCGTTGGAATTTCCAATTAATGGCTGCTCATGGTTATATCATTATTGCTCCAAACCGCAGAGGAATGCCTGGTTATGGTGTAGAATGGAATGAACAAATAAGCAAAGATTATGGTGGTCAGAACATGCAAGACTATTTAGCTGCAATTGACGACATAGCAACTGAATCTTATGTAAACAAAGATCAATTAGGTTGTGTGGGTGCAAGTTACGGTGGATATTCTGCATTTTACCTTGCTGCAATTCATGAAGGAAGGTTTAAAACATTCATCGCGCATGATGGAATCTTTAACTGGAAAAGTATGTACGGCACAACGGAAGAATTATTTTTCGTTAACTGGGATTTAGGAGGTGCATATTGGGACAAAGATAATGAAGAGGCACAACGCTCTCATAATGCATTCAATCCATCTGAGCGTGTCGAAGATTGGACAACACCAATTATGGTAATCCAAGGGGGGAAAGACTATAGAGTCCCTATTGGACAAGGTTTAGAGGCATATCAGGCCGCACAATTGCAAGGGATTAAAAGTAGATTACTATTCTTCCCTGAAGAAAATCATTGGGTGTTAGACTATCAAAATAGTTTAATTTGGCATACTGAGTTTTACAAGTGGTTGGAAGAAACAATTTATCAGTAATTCATGGATTGGTTCACAATTTTTGTCTGGGTATGGATTGTCATAGCAGTCATTACGTTAGTTTCACTGGTATTTCTTAAAATACGTGCCCCTTATGGACGTCATGCGAATGACAAATGGGGTAAAATGATGGATAATCGTTGGGGATGGTTTTTAATGGAGTTCCCTGCCCTAGTTGTATTTCCTGTTATAGTAATTCTAGGTCCTGCAGAGAAGAATTGGCTATCCTGGTTATTGGTTGGATTGTGGACTCTCCATTACTTCAATCGTACCGTTATTTTTCCATTTCGACTAAAAACAACAGGAAAGAAGATTCCCTTAACCATTGTTTTCAGCGCACTAATTTTCAATGGAACGAATGGTTTTGTAAATGGGTATTTCTTAGGATACATTAATATTCCAGATGAGACGCTATTGTATTATGCACCAAATGTTATCATAGGACTTCTACTATATTTTATTGGGATGTACATGAATCATTCTGCTGATACGCGTTTAATAAACCTAAGAGCGGAGAATAAGGGATATCAAATTCCAACAGGATGGTTATTCAAATATGTTTCTTGTCCAAATCACTTTGGTGAAATTGTTGAATGGTTTGGATTTGCTATTATTGGATGGAGTTTACCCGCATTTAGCTTCGCAATTTGGACCTTCTGCAATTTAATACCAAGAACATTAAATCATCATGAATGGTATCATGAGAATTTTGAGAACTATCCAAAGAATAGAAAGGCAGTCATTCCTTATATCTGGTAATGTCAATTCTTAAATATTAATTTTGAACTCAGAAAAAACCGACACTAATTGACCACAACTCTTTTCTGGATAGTTTCGTTCCCGGAAGATATTTGAATGAAATAAATACCACTTTCCAATTCGGATAAATCCAACTTTATTGATGTACCGTTTTGATTTGAGTAATTTTTAACTAGGCTCCCTTGAATATCCATCACCAATATTGAATTGATCATTTTAGTCGATTTTATATTAATTACGCCATTACTTGGATTTGGATAGAGGTTGATGTTAAATAATTTAGGTTGAATGATTTCTGCAAAATTGTCCACCATAATAGATGCTTTAGGGTCTCCTATTACAACTGAATGCCATGACAAGCTCTTTTCAGCCATATAAAAGCTTTCCGCTAAATTGAATGTGCCAGAATTACCGAAATATCTTTCTACAAAAAGTTCGGAGTTCCAAATTTGCGAAAAATAGAAAACATCTGTATAACCAATAATTCCAGTACACCCGTCAGCAATCAAATTAGCTACTAAGCAGTGATCATCACTGTTTTCATCTTGATCGAAAGTATACGCCGAACTACACATGATCATTGCTCCAACAGCACCTTCAGTCCAATTGTTATCATAAACTGTGGTTGGTTGAGGGCCATGGCCTATACTCAAGTAGGAGAATACATTATCTTGCTGAATATATGGATCTGAATGCAGGTCAATCTCAGAATTCCATTGATTAGCGCCAAAAAAATCGTAAGCAGGCATAAATTGAGAAGCAAAAAAAGCTGAATCACTTGCCGTTGCATTATTTAAATCAACAATCCCCTTTGCACTTAATTTATTCAAACCTTTCATGGGTCCGCTCCTATCAATTAAAGCAAATACATCTGCTTTAGAATACCCATCTAATCGTGTTACAAGAAAGATCCCACTTGAGTCCCTATCAAAATTCATCGAATCTCCATAATATGGATTATTTAATGCTCCATTTTGACCGATGGAACTACTCAATGGGCCAAGAATTAGAGATAACTCTGAATCAAAAGATGCATTCTTGATACTATAGACTCCGTTATCCATATAACTACTATCAACCTTTAAAGGAAGCCCTTTTGTGGTAACCAAATAATTGATTGAGCCTACATTTGGCATATTTAATAAATGACTCTCAATTTGAGATCGAATTTGAACAAACTCTATACTATCAATAATCTCAGTACTTGGAGCCAAAACATGAATCATATTTTCAGATGGAATATTTCGTTCTGATTGAAAATAATTGGCAATATCCATGGAGACTTGACTGTTGTCATTGACTATGACTGCTACATCACTATAAGAAACGGATTGACTCAATGAGTTCAACACCATAATTAATGCTAGGGATAAAAGAATAGTTTTCATGACTAAAGAATCTGTGATTTGTGAAATTAACGGGGATCAATCTAACATATTTCAAATGATTTTATTTTAACATTTTCTATTCAACGTCAATCTTCCCTGCTTTACGCGCATAAAACTCCGGTTCAATTAATATTCAACTTTGAATTGAATTAGAACTTTTATCATTGTCACTAAAACAAAAGTGTTATGCTAAAGAAATTCAGAACCTTGTACACAGACAAACTATACGTAAAAGTTATTACTGTAATACTTGTGGTTCTAACAGCTATGGGAGTTATGCTACCAATGGTTTTACTAGCTAGCCTACTTGGAGTTGACCTCAAAAAAAACGGTGGAATTAACCTTAATGTAGATTCAGCAAACATATTTCTGTTCTTCTTATTTGTTACATGTTCCTCGTCAATTATATGGCTTGCTCAAAAATACATTCATCAAAAAAGTTTTTTGGATCTTGGTTTCAAAACAAAAATCTTCAAATTTCTCCTCATCGGTTTTTTAGTTGGTGTACTTAAAAGTGCTGCAGGATTCGGATTAATGATCTACAACGCTGAATTTGTTGAATACATTGAAACAATTCCACCCGATGTTTCCTTCTGGAGTTATCTACTCTATTACATTTATTTCATTTTTGGTTTCCTTATTTGTAATTCATTTGTTGAAGAGTTAGTTACAAGGGCTTATCCAATTGAAAAACTCAGTAAACACATCAATCCACATATCATATTCATAGCAATGGGGGCGATTTTCACCATTGGACATTTTATTACTAGAGAATTTGATTTTGGCTATTGCCTTAGTTTATTTGTATTCTCGTATACGTTTTCACTACTTTATTATTATTCAAGATCCATTTGGTTAGTTATTGGAATGCATACAGGTATTAATTGGGTTGGATTTTCATTTTTTGGCTCGAATTGGAAATTAGGAGCTCTTGTTCATATCCAAATGAGTAACGTTCCAGAATGGATAGTATCTTATTCTCAAGCTTTCTTTGGACTAATAGTCCTGCTAATCGTAGTTTTAATGAATAAAAAAGGATACTTTAAAACGATTAACCATATTGAATAGATGAATTAAATCATGTTTAAACTTTACCCCTTAGTTTTTATACCTGTTTTGTCGATAATTTACTATACGACATTTCATATGATGAGTCAAACAACGGATGCCGAATATGGCTATAAATGGTCTATTATAATACTAATTGCGGTGCAGTTTGCAATACTTTGGGCACTTGCTCAGTTTTGGATCCATAAAATGCTTAAACGTAGAAAACAATTGAACCTTAAATTGTTTATCGTTGGTGTCCTTGGCATTGTAATCGCTAACAATCTCATCTATTTTTTAGTAAAGGGAATTGCAATCAAATTTTTCGACCCCCGATTTGAAATCATTAATGGCTTCGTACTCTTGCTTAGCACCGTTGAAGGTTTTTTAAAAGGCATACTTATTATTAGTATGTTGTTTAGTCTGCATTTTTTTAAGCGATGGAGAACCGAAAACGAAGAAAACCAAAGACTCAAACAGAACGAACTTGAACTTGAGAATAGAGCATTGAAAAGTCAATTGAACCCTCACTTTCTATTTAACAACCTCAACACACTTTCAGTATTAATTACTCAGGATCAGTATATAGCAAATGAATTCCTGAAGGAAATGTCTGATATGTATAGGTATATTCTAAAAACAACGGATGTAGAAATAGTTCCACTAGAAGATGAATTGAAGTTTGCACAAAACTATGGTAATTTGCTTAAAAAACGATTTGGAAAAGACTTCAACTTTAATGTTGAGATAAATAATTTGAATTTTGTTTTACCTCCAATTTCGCTTCATTTATTGTTAGAGAACGTTGTGAAACACAACAGAATTGACGCTGATTACCCAATGAATCTTTTAATTAAACAAAGCGGAAACACCCTTATCTGTAAAAATACTGTTAACCTAAAAAACATGGTAGACTCTACAGAGAAAGGCTTGAAGATCCTTGCGGATCAATATAGATACCTGAGTAATAAAGAAATTAATGTCCAAAACGAAAATGGACTGTTCATAGTTACACTTCCATTACTAACTGTCAAATGATAAACGTACTAATCATAGAGGATGAAACACTGGCATCAAACAACCTGAACAAAATACTATCTGAAATCAACGAGGATATACAGGTTCTAGCTAGATTACAAAGTGTTGAACAATCGATTCACTGGTTGCAACGGAATGATGCTCCTGATCTTATATTTCTTGATATTCATTTAAGTGATGATCTGAGTTTTAAAATATTTGATGTTGTTGATGTCTCTTGCCCAATTGTATTTACAACTGCTTACGATCAATACGCCATTAAGGCATTCGAGTTAAATAGTATCGATTACATTCTTAAACCAATTACCCCAAAGAATATTGAAAATTCAATTTCTAAATACCATTCAAGAACACCGCAGCTAAAAAAGGATTACACGCAACTGTTAAGGGATTTAAAGTCTTGTTCAACCACTGAATATAAAGAGCGCTTTATAATAAACAAAGCAGACGAATTGATTATCGTTCCCGTGTCTGATATATCTTACTTTTACAAAAACGATGTTACCTATGTAGTTTTAAAGAATGGCCAAAAATACATCATCAACAATACACTAGATCATTTGGAGGAAACTTTAAATCCAACTGATTTCTATCGCATCAATCGTCAATTTGTAGTGTGTATCGATTCCATTTCAAAAATAACAATGTGGTTCAAGGGTAAAATGAAATTACAATTAACGCCAAAATATGAAGAGAATATCTTTGTTAGCCGCGATAAATCGACAAATTTTAAAGCCTGGATGGATAAATGATCAATTATGCCCGTAATTCTAGATTCAACTTCAAACCAATACCCAATTGAGGAAAATGTGACACTTAAGGCTGAGTCTATAATGCTAGGTGAAGAATCCGAAATTAAAATTGAAGGTAAACGAAAAATTAAAGACTAACTTTGCCCCATGGAAGTTTGGAGCGGAGAATTTATGTATGATGAAGAACATTATGGGCGTAACGACTCCGAAACGTTTGAACTTCATATAAACTTTAATAATGGCGCTATTCTAGGCACCAGTTTAGATTCCGGTTTTCTGAAGATTTCTGATACTCCGATTCATGTTGAAGGATTCATTGATGGGGATCACATACAATTCACGAAATCCTACCCTTTTCAATTTGAAGCAAATGAAGATGGCAGCATGTTCATTAACAAGAATGAAAAGGGACATCAAGTAATTTACGATGGATATTTTGACCCCATAATTGAAAAATGGACTGGTGATTGGGAAGTTGAAACGAACTCTATAACTGACACTTCCGGAACTTACAATCAAATTTACATTGGAGGAACGTGGGAACTAAATTTACCCTTCGACAGTTTTAAAGTGATTTAATTCTAATTATCTTTAGCTCATGATTTTGAAATACCCCACAGCTATACTCTATTTATTCATTTTTTCCTTTTCACATGCCCAAGAGGTAAAAACTATTGTGGACAAATACAGCTTCAAAATGGATGAAGTTTTAGAAGTGCGTTTTCATATTAACGCGCAAATTGATTCAATGCATGTGAATGAATTTAAGGGATTCACCGTTTTATATGGTCCAAACACAAGCAACAGTATGTCTTTTGTGAACGGCATTCAGAAATCTAACTTTATGCTTTCCTATGGCCTCAGAGCCAATAAAAATGGTAAAATTAAAATCAAGTCTCCTACCTTTTTTGTCGAAGGTAAAGGCTTGAAAGGAAATGTGATCAAAGTAAAAATTTCAAAAGCTACAAAGCAGGGAAAAAAGCCGGAAAAGAAAGTAGTCAAAGGAACTCATTACAGTTAACTAAAAAATAATATGTCGCAAAACAATCACATTGATTACATAGAGTTTTATGCAAAAGACCTTGACTTAATAAAGACATTCTACAGCGCTTGTTTCAATTGGAAGTTTACCGATTATGGTGCTAACTACACTTCTTTTGATTCTAGTGGAATAAAAGGAGGTTTTGAGAAAACGGAAGCCGACATTGTAAATGGAGCCTTAATTGTTTTATATCATGAAGATATAGACAGTTGTCTTGAAAAGATAAAAAAAGCGGGAGCCACAATATCAAAAGAACTATTTTCTTTCCCGGGAGGGCGTAGATTTCAGTTTTTAGATCCTTCTGGCAACGAGCTATCAGTTTGGACGCATAAATAATGGACTTATTCAATCAAGACACTGCACATAACATACTTCCCAAAGATGGAGAAGCTATTTACTATGGTCAAATTTTAAACGCTAAACAGAATTCGAGTTATTACGATGAATTGTTAAACAGCATTGAATGGGTAAATGATGAGGCCAATATCTTTGGAAAGCTCATAATAACAAAGCGAAAAGTAGCTTGGTATGCAGACCATCCTTTTGAATACACCTATTCTAATCGTACTAAAGTTGCTTTGCCTTGGACAAAAGCATTGCTAGAATTAAAAGCTATTGTAGAGGAGTCCAGCGGTGAAACTTATAACTCGTGTCTTTTAAACCTATATCACAGTGGAGATGAAGGCATGGCCTGGCACAGCGATGGAGAAAGTAATCTTAAGCGAAATGGTGCAATTGGCTCTTTAAGCTTTGGGGCTGAACGTAAGTTTGCCTTTAAACATAAAGCATCAAAACAAACGGTTTCAATAGTCTTGGAAAAAGGAAGCTTACTTGTTATGAAAGGAGAAACGCAAACACATTGGTTGCATCGCCTTCCTCCTACTACTAAGGTTAAGTCGCCCAGAATCAATTTGACGTTTCGCACAATCGTCAAATAATTATTCTTCGTCTTCGAAAATTTCCTCAATCGGTAATTCGAATAGTTTAGCAATTCTAAATGCGAGCGGTAAACTGGGATCAAACTTCCACTTCTCCAATGCATTCACAGTTTGCCTTGATACAGCTAACAATTCTGCTAAATCGGCCTGAGCATAGTTCTTCTCGGCACGTAGTACTTTTAAACGATTTTTCATTTGAATCTTTTTCGACCAATTAATAACGTGATCATATAAGTTGCACCGATTATCATAATCAAGAATGAAATATCGGCGTCATTTTGAATCAAACCCTTTTGATCAAGTATCGCATAACTCAAGCCTGCTACTGCGGCAATTCCTAAAGCTAGCCCATGGCTTCTAACTGAATTCTCTTTTGAAGCTCATCCAATCCATTCATATGACGAATATTTGCCAAAATCATACCTATCCCAAGGAGAAAGTTCAAAATTACAAACACCCAGGTAATTGTTCTGCTTTTATTCCATACAAACATATATCATTAAATTATTATCGTTTATCGTTAATTAACTACTTTTGTTTCAAACGAAATTATGAGAACAATACCATTTATATTAAGTATTTCAATTCTGATAGGGTACAAATTACTCCAACATTTTCTGGGAAATTCATACCTCCCTCTTCTGATATTTGCACCTGTTTTTATACTTATCATTATCAACCTAGTTTTAAGGAAAAAACTCAAGCACAAAGACTGGTTTACAAAACAATTGAATTTCCTGAATGAAAAAGTAGTCTCTAAATTTGAAACGGACATTCCCCCTTCATTGATCTTTGACAAAATAATTGAACAAGTAACAGATTCAAATTCGAAACTATACGATATGGATCGATCTAACAATCAGATTCTAGCCGGAAATTCAATTGGTTTAAGGACTTGGGGCGAAAATTTATACATAGATATTGAAAGTATTGATGGGGAAAAATCAATGATTACTTTAACGAGTGTTACCGTGTTTGGTTTGGTTTCATGGAATAAGAACAAGGAGAACATTGAGCATTTCCACACTTCCTTTAAAGAATCTCTAACAATTTAAGTCATGGGAATTATTGTAAACTTAGACGTTATGTTGGCGAAACGTAAAATGAAATTAAAAGAGCTTTCTGCCGAAATTGGTATTTCCGTTGTGAACTTATCTATTCTTAAACAAAGTAAAGCCAAGGCAATACGATTCTCTACCCTAGAGGCTATATGCGAAGTTCTTGATTGTCAACCTGGCGACATTTTAGAGTTTGTCCCTAAAAATATTGATTCCCATGTTTAACAAAAAGAAACACAGACGACAGCAACTCGAAGATACGTTTGGTGATATCAAGACAGAAAACCTAAATCTAAATGTTGTAAAACGCTATTTTGAGCGTAAAAGTGATCCAAATGCGCTGCAAATTGTTAGCGAACAGACATGCGATGATTTAGACTTTGATTTGTTCTTTAGTTATATTGATCGGACCCAATCTAGGATTGGGCAACAAGCTTTATATGCGCAATTACGAACAATTAAGGACAGGAAATTACAATTTCAAGAACAGGAAGCTTTGATAGATCTCTTTAATGAAAATCGAAGTAAGCGAAATAAAACCCAATACGAGTTGTCGCGATTAAACTCAAGAAAAGCCTATTACATTTCAGATCTATTTCAATCCCCCCCCTTCAAAAAACCGAGCTGGAGCTTTATAATACCAATTCTAAGCATATTAATCACTGTTTCAATTCCATTAGCCTTTTTCTCTACTTGGTTTGCTCTTATTTTAATGCTATTGCTGCCGATACATGTATTGATTCATTTTGCTTTAAAACGAAGTGTAAGTGTGTTCATTGACTCAATTCCGCAATTGTTAACCATGAGCTCTGTAGCAAACAAATTAGTCAAGTTAAACCTCACAGAAACAAGTAATAACATCATATTTTCCTTGAAAACGGTAACATCCATAAAACGGAGAATGTCTTTTTTCAAGCTTGAACAAAAAGTAGACAGCGACATGGAAGCAGCTTATTGGTTTTTAATTGAAATGATTAAGATTACCTTCCTATTAGAACCTCTTCTAATGTTCAGTGCAGCCAAAAAGCTCGATCACAAACAAAGAGACATCGAAACTGTATTTGACTACATTGCACAGATTGATTTGGCCCTTTCCATAAATGCCTTAAGAAATAATGTCGAGCAATATTGTATTCCAAATATTATTGAAAATGGAACCTTAAAAGCGACAGGAATACATCATCCTTTAATCGTCAACTGTGTTTCTAATTCTATTGAATTGACCAATAAATCATTTTTATTAACGGGTTCAAACATGTCGGGAAAAACAACGTTAATGAGAACCATTGGACTGAACCATCTTAGCTCATTAAGTTTAAACACCGCCTTTGCTGAAGAGATAAAACTTCCATGCTGTAAAATCTACTCCATGATTCGAGTATCTGACGATTTAATGGAATCTACGAGCTATTTCATGAAAGAACTAGAATTGGTAAAAGCATTTATTGACGATACCACTAAAGGAAAGAAGCTTATTTTGTTGGACGAATTATTTAAAGGAACCAATACCTCTGAAAGAATTGCATCTGCCAGTGCCGTTCTTTCACATTTGCAACATACAGGTAATTTTGTTTTTGTTGCTTCCCATGATTTAGAATTAAGTGAACAGCTTAAAAACGAATACGACACTTTTCATTTAGGTGAAACAGTTCTGGAAAATGAAATTAACTTCAATTACACTCTATCTCGAGGAAATCCTGAAAAAGGTAACGCGATTGAGTTAATGCGGATCAGTGATTTTCCTATATCAATAATAAATCGTGCTAAAGAACTCGTGAGTTAGTTTAATCAGTATCAAATCACCTGAGTAAAATTAGCATGAATAAGGTTTTATTTCTTTCAATTATTCTTTGAAGGATCCAATTATTAATCGCTAAATCAGATAATTTTAGCTCGTTTCACTACTTTTGTACTCTAATTTCGAAAATGTTAAAAAAGAAAGACCATAAGATTGAGCTGCAAGGCGCCGACAAGTTCATTCTTGCATTGGAGAAACACGACAAACACAAAAGCTCAACTGGAAATACCTGCCAATACATTCTAGAAGTTGATTCGGAATTCAACCTTAAAAGCTTCATTAAAGCCGTGGAATCGAATGAAATTGTCCATTGGTTATCTGGTTTTCAATTAGCCGTAGGATTGAAAAACTCAAACCATTGGAAAACTAACAACCAACCCAAAAAATCAGTAAAAGTAACCGTCTATAAACAACTTTATAACAGCAGTGTACACCGTCAAAAAATAAACCCTATAAAAGATGGCTTGTTTAATTTTGAAGTCTTCAATTCTGAAGGTAAAATTAGAACAATAGTATTCACTTGGCATCATCTATTAATGGATGGATATGGTGCCGGGCTGTTAATACAAAATTTAATCACTCCATTCAATATAGAACCTAGCCTTAGGGAAAAATCTAAGATTAACTGGGAAACTCTTAAGCAAGCAGTGCAGGCAAGAAGATTTGTTAGCTCAAGTTCGAAAGGGAATATTGGAATACTTCCCTCAAAGAGTTCAACTGAAATAAAACAGACCATTCGCATGATTTCATTTTCTGAAAAGGAAACAAAATTGATTGAAACTAACGCAAGGTCTCACGGAGCCATTTTTGGCCCAAGTAGTTACTTTTTGGCCGCAACAAGTATTGCGGTTCAAGAATTACGGAAAAATAAAGGTTTAGATGAAAACGACTTATGGATTCCAGTGCCACAAAGCAGCAGAAAAAAGGGCGAAAAATGGCCTTTAATTGGAAATCACCTCTCTTTTCTTTTTTACCGTTTAGAACACAAATTATTTGAGGACAAAACGCTTTTAACCAAAGATATTACTCGTCAGATGATGGAACAAATAAAATCTAAAAATGGTATTCGTTACAACCACCTAATGAACTACTTAAGACCAATTCCCTCTAGTGTATATTCAAGAATGATCAAAGGTCCAAATGGTGATTCTCTATCTAGCTTCCTTTTCACAGTAGCGTCAGATAATAATGCATCAATGAAAAGCTTTTTCGGAGGAAAAATAATCAATCAATTAAGCATCCCTCCAAATACATTCCCACCCGGATTAACTTTCGCTTTTAATTATTTTGATGGAAGGCTAACAGTCATTGTACAAAGTTATGAGCACATCTTAAATCTAAAAGAATCCAATACTTTAGAAAACAGCTTAAGGCAACTTCTAAATTGAATACCCAAGTTTAGCAGCCACTTCTCCCCACTCATTTTTCAGACGATTTATCTTATTCTCATCAATTTCCGAATAAGAGTTCTTTTTGTAATCCGAAGAATCCTTAACCTCCCTTTGAATAGCTTCTAACGCATTATCGAAACCTTTCAGCCCGAGAGATTCATAGGCATCACGTAAGCATGCGACCGGATCTTTTTCTAAGGATTTAAATTCAATTGAACTTAATTGAGTTTTTGGTAAATCAGCAGTATCTTTCAAATATTTCTCATACATTAACCTGTAACAATTTATAATGTAATCGTGCATTTCCTTTTTATTGGCAGCTTGAAATGATGTCAATGGGATGATCTTCTCATACAATCGAACAGTTGAACGATAAACCTCTAAAGGATCACGATGAATATGTATAAACTTAGCATCCGGATACAACTCTAAAATCTCCTTTACCCTCCCTGTATTAGCAGGGCTTTTGAGTAATAGTCGTTTGTTACCATATTTCAAAGAAAGCTTTTTTAAAAAGTAATCGAAGTGTTTCTTCCAATGCTCAGCATCGCTCTTTTTATTACTGAACAATACGCTTTCCTCAAACTGTTTTCTCGATTTCCTCGGAAAATAAAAACCAAACATAAAAGAAGTCCTACTCATGCTGGCTAAAGCAAATTCCTCTTCCTTTGGAGAATCTATAGTTATCTTAACTTCATCCTGAGGTCGAGTTGAAGGCAATGAAGAAGCAATCATACCCTTGACCACCTTCCCTCCTGATAAAAAGACATGTGGAAGAATAGCGTCATACACAGAGCAATAAGCGAATTGATCATCTTTACTCATTAAGTAATGCAGATAAGTAGTACCACTCCTTGGATGACCTAAAATAAAGACAGGAGCAACAACTTTTTGTCGTTTAACCTTTCCATTATACTTTAGATATTCAAACAATTGAAAGGGCAAATTAAAAATAGTATTTCCTGTAATAAAGAGCACTTTAGGCAACATAAACAGGTGAATTCTAAAATTATTCCTTGTTAAAACACGCATCCAATTATAGAATGTTATTCCCATTAAAGGATGTTTAAACACGTTAATAAAACTCGACGTTTTAATTTTTAAATCCATAAGGTATTCGCTTAATTCAAAATTATTGAAATACTTTGTATTACAAATGATACCGCTCATTTTTTTATCAAATTTTGAATCTGAATTGAACAATTAGAAAGTAAACTATTCCTTATGTTTGTATAAACATGCAAATTAAGCACACACATAAATTTCTACTCTTCTTATCCTTGTTCTTTTCTGGATTAGTTCAAGGACAAGAAACTTCTGTTAGTGGCCAAATAAAGGAGGATACAACTGTTTATAATGTAATGTATGCTAAGGTCTATTTTATGGGCACCCAGGTAGGTACAACAAGTGATTCCTTAGGTAGATTTAGTTTAACCATACCAACAGACCAACTCAAGTACGATACATTGATAGTATCTTACCTAGGTTTTAAAAGTCAAAAAATAGTTATTAAACCGAATGTTCATCAAGAAGTCAATATTCAACTTTCCTCTGGCCTTTTCCAAGTAATGGATGAAATCAAGGTTATAGCAGGCGAAAATCCTGCTTGGCCATTTATGCGTAAACTGATTGAAAACAAAGAGAAAAATAACCCAAATACCCTTGATAGCTACTCAAGTACAGAATACTCCAAGATTCGATTTGACCTGAATAATTTTACTGATAAGATTAAAAAGAACCTACTACTTCGTCCCTTCGACTACATTTGGGACAATACAAAAACAACAGAAGATGGAGTGAAATACTTACCCATCCTAATGACAGAACAAATAACACAACATTATTATCAAAACTCACCAAGAGACCAAAAAGACCTTATTACTGGAGAAAATACAACTGGACTAGCTGGTCCTAAACTAAAGCAATTCACCAACGATCTTTACCTAACACCAAACATATACGATAACTACATTACTATTCTCGGTAAATCCTTCCCTAGTCCTTTAAATGATAACTACAAGAGCAATTACAAGTTTTACTTGATGGATAGTACAAAAAATGCAAGCGGTAAAAATTACAACATTCGATTTAGGCCAAAATATCAACGTGAACTGGGTTTTACAGGTGAAATGTCTATTGACTCAGCGACTTTTGCTATTACAGAAATAAAGCTTCGTTTTGACGTACAAGCTAATGTCAACTTTGTTCGAAGTTATTACATCAATCAATTTTATCGCAAAATTGAAGGGCATTGGATGATCAAAGAATCTCAAGTCATAGGTGATTTCACAGTTGTAGAAAATGTCTCAGATCTAACTGGATTCTTTGGTCGAAAAAAAGCACTATTTGATCAAACCGAAATAAATAAGCCTATTAAAAAAGAAATTCTTAAAGGTGTTGGAATAATAGAATATGCGGACAATGCTGAAAACCAAGATTCTGTTTTTTGGAAAAAATACCGACAGGAAGAATTATCGGAAGAAGAAGAGATCTTAATCGACATGACTCAACGTGTAGAGAATGACCCTGCTTTCAAATTACGAAAAAATCTAATTCTCACCTTCGGAACGGGATATATCCCTTTAAAAAGAATGCAAATAGGTAATATCTATACTTTCTATAGTAATAACAATATTGAAAACCATCGTTTTAAGTTTGGATTAAGAACAAATCCGGAGAACAAGTTTCCATTACACTTTTCTACTTATATAGCATACGGCACAAAAGACAAACAATGGAAATACCGACTAAGCAGCAAAGCAAAATTAAGAACAGAAGGAGTCACGAGGATTGGTGGAAGTTATAAATATGACATTGAACAAATTGGTAGAAGTTTCAATCAAATTGCCTTAGACCATATCATTAGCTCTTTAGTTCAATTAGGAAATACAACATCTCGCAATTATGTCCGAAAATTTGAAGCATATTTTGAGCAAGGATTGGGAACTGGATTTATTGCGCGAATCGGATACTTCAACAAAATCGTAAGCCCAACAAACGACAGTGTTTTCTCTAGAATTAACAGTAATGGAATTATCGAACAAGTTGATCAATATTTTACTGCTGGAATGAGCTTCACGTTAAAATTTAGCTACTTGTACAAAGACATTACAGGAAACTTTTACGATAAAAAAGACCTTTACAAGGAATATCGAAAGTATCCAGATTTAGCATTAAACTATAAGTACGTCGATCAAGATATCTTTGCCTCAGATTATAGTTATCAGAAAGTAACTATTTCGGCTAGACAAAAAGTAAACGCAAAAAAAATGGGGTATTTCACATACAACATTGAAAGCGGTAAAACATTCGGAACAGTTCCACATATAGATTTGAATGTTCCATTTGGAAACCAATTGATCCTCACAGATGACTATTCATTCAACTTGATGAATTTCATGGAACTCGCATCTGACCAGTACATTGCTGTTCATGCTTCTCATCATTTTAACGGACTAATTCTTGACCGTATTCCGTTAATCAACAAATTAAAATGGCGATCCTTTATATTTGGTAAAGCATTTTTTGGAGATTTATCTGATGCTAATGACGAAAGCACATATATCTTCCCTACTGGTTTATCAGCAAACAATGAACCATACTGCGAAGTAGGTTTTGGTATTGAGAATATTTTCAAATTCGCAAAGATGGATTTTACATGGAGACTAACTCCTGGACAAGGGGAATACTACAGATTTTTAGTTAAACCTTCGTTTAAGTTCAGCTTTTAAGTTTCGGCGATTTTAACGAAAAGCACTCAATTCACCAGTAATGAATTAAAGTTAGCATCAGGAAAAACAAACATACCCTTGTAAAAATTCATTACCATCTAATTCTATATACCACAAAACCAACTGCCTCATAATTCCACTGTCCAAGAAGCTTTGAATTATATTTAGGGTCTACTCGCATGACTCACAAAACATTCTTTTCACCTCAGTATTTCTCTTCACTTGAAAATCGGCATCCACCCAAGCGCACCATCTTTCAGTATTACTATCTACTGCATCTTTCTGCACATCAATATAAATACCAGATAAATCTTTGTAATTTGTAAAATTCATTGTTTTTGCAAGTAAAAACAATCCATCCTCGTTAAGTTGATTTTTCTTGAATTAATGCTTGCTGGTAAATTACTAAAGATTAACAATTCCCTCAATCTTCCCAATAGGGCTCAGTAATACCTTTGTAGTACTTCGCGTCTTCTTTAAGCTTCAAGTTACTCGATGTCCAATAAAGCAGCAGATACAGTTCGAATCTATATAATTCGTCAGAATCAAACTGGACAGTTTTCATACTAGTTATGAACTCTTTAATCTGGTCTTCTTCGCCCTTGTGATTTTCGAAGAATACCAAATCCATATAGTACTGCGCTTGAATCAAGTAATTAATAAAATCAGATCGATGTTTTAGTGTTGCTGTATAGGCATTCATCTCTTCGTGTGTCCCTCCCCATTTTGGCGAAACACATGCAAAATACTGGAAATTTAAATCTGCATCATTTGGATTTACTTTCTGAGCATCGTTAAAGGTTTTATGAATTTTTTCTCTTTCAACTTCAATCGACTTGTAAACCTTCAGTAAAGCCGATGCCACATTAGCTTGATACTTACCATCATTTGCATTAACCGCCAATAGTTCATCTTCAGCTAAGTGTAATTCCTTTTTGAAAGCTTTTTGATCCATCTCAGTTACCGTGTCAATTGTACCTCTCCCTCTAATCTCCCAAGCTTTATGAATCAGTTGATAAGCTTTAATAATTTTGGGCGTTGCATTACCCGGTGCATTGTCCTCCCAATCTTCAGCCACATCGATATGACCAAATTGCCCTAAACTTTTAAATGCAAAAGCCCGGTAACTAGCATTCATTGCACCTAAATATGACTCAACATTAGTATAATGCTTTTGATTAAAATCTTCGATTAATTGCTTTAGTTTTGGATCATTCAAGTGACTGATCATCTTGAATTTATAGCTGGTTGCTTTATTGATTAACTTATCAATTGGACTAAACCCAACATATTTTTCTAGCAAGTATAAAACTCCTGCCCCAATAAATACCCATTTAACCCAAGGGTACTCATTAATAAATTCCATTATAACTATGTATATTAGTGATTGTTCACAGCGATTAGATTCACTTAGAGTAATAATAGTAAATATTGATGATTATAAAGCGGGGTTTATCTAGAAAGCATCCAATCGATCAAATTTTTCTCTTCAATAATTCCCCAACTATGTGGATGACGATCACCATTTGCTCTATACCCTCGATTCTCAGTTTTTATGTATTTCACATATTTTTCACCATATAACTTGATCAAATCGAATGACATTTGCTCAATGTAATACGCATTCATATCTTCATAATCGGCCTGTCGATTAACTTTCCACCACGTTGTGTCTGGTTCTGAGTATAATCGAATTTGAACATCATTTAAGTTTGCAAGATTAGCAGTATTATGCGTTTTTGAAAGATAAAGGGACTTATCTTCATAATGAACCAATGAAGAATCGCCCACACCAAACTCACGATTGAATAAATCAACAATCCAATTAGCTTCTTGAACTGCAACTTCTGAAAAATTCTTTTCGATATTCTTCTGAGCATTATCATATAAGCCCATCAAATCGACTGGTGAATCAGCAATAAACACACCTTTAGGTTGAATGGATGAATTTGAAGCCTTTAAATAATCTGTAAGCAACATAGAAACTGTCCCTCCACTCGAAAACCCTCCAATGACTGTATTTGAGCTGTTAAGGCTATATTTTCTTATTGCAGAAATAAGAATTGATTCTAAGTATTTTTTCTCCTCTTGAGTCAACCATAAATGTTGGTTAAAGTTCATCATAAGGACAGAAATATGGTTCTCTAACGCGACTTCTAAAATTTTAAATTCAGACTCCGTATTGTCAACATCACATGGATAACAGGGAAATAGTATCAAAAGTCCTTCTGGATCATCTGGGCTAACCAATTTATAATCTTCTGTTCTATGCGTTGAAAAATCGGGTATTGATTTAACCTCAGAGGTCGTTTCTTTTTTGACAGAACAAGTGTAAAATAAAAAACATATGACTATTGTGATAATTTTTTTCAGATTCATTTAGACTGTTTTTTTTAGTAATACTCAACCAATTATGATTGGTTCAATTATTACTCATCTTCTTTCTTCAGGTCATCAAACTTTGCCTTCATCGTTGGATTACCTCGTGTTAACTTCTTAATGGTTAAGTCATCTGCTTTATTATTCGCTAATCTTAAATTATTCTCTGAAGACAACAATGCCTCCTTCGTTTTTTGAAGATGTGTTATCGTCTTATCAATTTCTGTAATAGCAGTTGTAAACTTACGACTCGCTAATTCATAGTTACGGGCAAATCCTTCTTTGAACGTATTGATTTTCTCTTCGAAGTTGGTAATATCTACACTTTGATTTCTCATAAGTGCTAATTCCGCTTTGTATTTCAATGAATTCATCGCAGCATTACGCAGTAGTGTTATGATTGGAATGAAAAACTGAGGACGAACCACGTACATTTTTTCGTATTTATGGGATACGTCAACAATTCCAGAGTTGTACAATTCACTTTCTGCTTCCAATAACGTTACTAATACCGCATATTCACACTTCTTCTCATTTCTATCTTTATCTAGCTCTTTAAAGAAATCTTCATTGCGCTTCTTAGTTGCTGTTTCATCACCTTCATTTTTCATTTCGAACATGATAGAAATAACTTCATTTCCGGCATCATCCGTTTCTCTGTAAATAAAATCACCTTTACTTCCTGATCTAGAATCGTTGTCTTTTTCGAAATATGCATTTTGAAACCCTGTAGCCCTTAACTTATTGAACTCTGCTTCACAATGTTGCTCTAAAGTTTCACCAATCATTTTAGTTGAAAGCTTCAACTTCATATCCTTACGTAAAATAATTTCTTCATCCTTCAGCTTAATGATATCATCTTTTGTTTTGAGTTCAGCCATAAACTTTTCATTTAATGACTTCTCTAACAGCTGTTTTTCGGTTTCTTTATTTCGTAGATTGTTTGCCAAATCATCACGTTCCTTTTCGATTGCTTTAACCGCTTCAGTAACTGTAAGTTTCTGCTCCAATTCAGCTTTTTCAACTTTAGCTTTCATTGCGGCTATTTCTGCTTCCTTTTGGGCCAGTTTAGTTGCTAAATTGCGCTCACTTGCTGCCTTAAGCTCAACAATTTCTTTATCTTTCCTTGCTATATTCGCGTTCAACTCATTCTTCAGATTTGCCTTGGCTAATTCTACAGCAGCCGCCTTTTCTTTATCAGCTATATTCAAACGATTCTGCAGTTCTTCTTCAAATTGCTGATCACGAACTTGTTTAAGAATATCTGCAAATCCTGCTTCATCAACTTTAAAAGCTTTATTACAATTAGGACAAATAATTTCGTTCATGAGAATGGTATTTTGAATGATTTTGATGGAGATTAAAGATAGAATTCTTGGCCATTTAAACCTATTTTTAACAACCTGAATTGATATTAGCATCCTCAACAAGTCAAAAAACATCATTCGAATTTATAAAGGAATAGAGATGTTTAAGAATCGCTATAATTTAAAGACATAAAAAAAGTAACTATTACACTAACAAGGTCCATTTAACATTCCTCAATTATTTACACCTATGATATAAACTAATGTCTCTGAATTTTCCCCGTCTTTGTCATGGGCAAACTATCTACCACCAATAATTTCTGCGGGATTTTAAACGTAGATAAACGCTCCCGGCAAAAAGACAATACCGTTTCAACATCTAACATTTCCAGTTCGTTAACTACAACCTCAGCCTGGATAATTTGTCCCATTAAAGGGTGTGGAACGCCACTAACACGTGCCATTTCAATATATGGAAGTTCTTCCAAGACATGCTCTACTTCTTCTGCGAATACTTTATTACCTGCGATGTTGATCATTGACTTTTTTCGGCCTTCTATTTTAATCATTCCTTCATTCGATATTGTTGCAAAATCGGCTGTATAGAAGTAGCCATCAATCAACAAATCATTTCGCATTACAGGTGGATCTAAATAAGCATCAAACATCCCTGGTCCTTTAATACCCAGCACACCTGTTTCGCCCGATGGAAGGACTTTATTGTTTTTATCAAACACTTGAACATCAAAATCCGGTAATGCATAACCCACAGCATCTAAATATTCCTCCGAAATATCCGTATTGACAATTGGCAAACCAATTTCAATAATCCCGAAAGCCTGATGTACAATTTGATTATATCTTTTCTGAAAAGCTTGAGAAATATCCGCACTAATGCCAGCAGAGGTAGAAATTACTTTAGTTAAACTTGGCATCATTGCTTCACTCCTATCCGCGGCCAATAGTCTAATTTGCATTGGCGAAGCATATAACATTGTTCCATTATACTGATTTGTAATTTCAAGAACACTTTGTGCCATAAATGACTTAACGATTGAAATTGAAGATCCAAAACGAATGTATAAAACAATGGAAACGACAAAATGATACGCCATTGGCAACACCCAGACAACGTTACTCTGCTCATTCAATTGCAAGCTTTTATTCGCTGCAGCTGTTCGTTCTAAAACGGATTGATTAGAAATCACAACTCCTTTTGAAACACCTGTTGTTCCGCTTGTATACCTTATAAAAGCCGGAGCATTTACATGACTCGCAAAAACATGACTACTGTCTATATTAGTATAAGCAAAACGCATTCTACCAATATTTAACGGGATCTCTTTGGATATTATTTCTAGCGGTTTAATTCCACTATAATCGTCGAGAATAGCGTGTAATTTTGTTTTATCCAAAATCTCATCAATTTCAGTTTGTTTAAGCTGATGTGAAACTGGCATTACAGCAGCGCCACAACCTAAAATAGCAAAAACACTTATGATAAAATTTCGACTATTTCTAGCCATTACACCTACTCCCATTCCTGATTTTACACCGAGGGTAATCAACTCTAACTTGAGCGTTTCAACTTCGATTTCTAAGGAATTAAACGTCAGAGTACCATATTCATCATGAATAGCAGGGTTCTCCGGCCACTTTTGCGCAGCAGATTTAAGTAAATTATATACAAGTAGGTTATTCATTCGAAAGACTAAGATACCATCTAAAATTGTTCTTTCTGTATCTCACGAACCGTTTCTTGTATTTTTTTAACATTGATACTACCTGATGCCAGCTTCCCACTAGCATATCCCGTTTGCAAACAAGTTCCAATAACCCTTGCACTGGCAATAGCTTCATCCGTAGCTGAAATACATCTTCCTGCAAAAAACAAATTCTCTATTTGATTGGAAATTAGGTTCTTTGCCGAAATTCCGTAGTGGTCATTCTCTTGGAGATGCCTTAATTCAACCCTGCGATTCTGGCTCCAAATTTCCATCGGCCAATTACCATATCCAATAAAGTCTTCTGTTTTAGAACAATTCAAGACATCATCTCCAGTCAAGATAGACTTTCCAACTGGTCTATCATCAATTCTAACTCCAACATGTGGCGCAATTGACTTCAATTTAGCCGAAGTAAAGCCAC
This sequence comes from Crocinitomicaceae bacterium, assembly GCA_022447585.1. Classification (GTDB taxonomy): domain Bacteria; phylum Bacteroidota; class Bacteroidia; order Flavobacteriales_D; family Crocinitomicaceae; genus UBA4466. Next base: position 619,829 of record JAKVAR010000009.1, read on the forward strand.
CTACTTTAGTGATTAAGAAATCTACAATTTCATGAACCGCATTTAAAGCTATTGAGCGAAGTTCTTCTCGATCATCTCCAACTTCCTTAGGCACAGTAACCTTCAAAGACACCTCACCATTTGTCATTGAACCTGGAACCAAATACAACCTGTTTTGGTTCTCTTTAAGCTCACCATTAATTACAGCTTTTCTAATGGCCGTCATAAGCACTAAGCTTAGGTTAGATTCATTTTCAAAATCAACATTTGACAACGTAAAAATTTGTGATGCGGACTGATTTAAAACCGTATTGATAACTTCCAAATTCAATAGCTTACTAACTAATGAAACTCCAGAAGTGTCCACCATTGCCTTGCAATCGATTATGAACGGCCCTCCCTTATTTTCACAATGAACAGCTTTTATTTTGTTCACTTCATTAGCTACTTGAACTAATTGAGTATTCAAAAAAACAGTTACTCCTTGTTCTGCCAATAAAACTTCACAATGTTCTGCTAAAACACGAGGTGAATATGGCAAAAATTTCAACCCTGAGTTATCCCTTAGGGGTTTCGCTTTAGACAAGTGTTGCAATTCATTTGTAAACTCCCTTGCATATGTACCAACATTATATTCAAAATGATTGTCAAATGAATTCTTGTATATTCCACATATCGTTCCAACTTCTGCATGAACCGCCAGTCCGCCTAGAGATTTTTGCCTTTCAATCAATGCGACACTCATCCCATCCTTTGCCGCGGCATAAGCAGCAGAAACACCAGATGTTCCTCCACCTACAATTACAATATCAAAGGATTTATTTATCAATACTAATTTATTATATCTTCAACAACAGTAGCGATACTTCTCACAGATCTGAACGTTTCTGGTACCATCAAATGATCGGGGATTAGCTTTCCATATTTTCTTTCTATAAATAATACTATTTCAACAATAGAAAAAGAATCAACTCCAACCTCTTTCAAAACAAAGTCAGGTTCCAAAACTATATCCTTAGCTAATATATTCGACTTGATAAAGTCGCTCAATGCTTCAATGATTTCAGTCATTAAACTTTACGTTTTAATTTATTAAGGTAGGTTGCTAGCGCTAAACATATTATAAAAAAGCAAACTAATAATCCTACTTGAGGTAATATTTCCATCAAACCCTCCCCTCTTAAGAAAAGTCCGTAAAACCCATCCAATGACCAATTTAAAGGAGAAAAATGACTTATCATTCTCATAACATCTGGCATTACATATGTAGGAATCCAGATTCCACCAAGAGCAGAAAGAACCAATATTGATAATGAACCTAATATTGCACCTTGTTGCTGTGTAGCAGCCAATGCCCCCACTAACACTCCATATCCCGTGGCGGCCATAGAACTGGCCAATGCAATTATAAATATTCCGATGTAACTATTACCAAGCATTAGCTTATCCATGCCAAGAATGGGCATTAAAAACAGTCCAATTGCCAGCATTAATAAGAACTGAATCATACAGACCCCAATATAAACAATCACTTTAGCGTTCGTTTGTAATAAATATGATGTTGGGATTGTATGAAACCTGAACACACTTCCTTCTGTTTTTTCGCGCATTATACTTCCAACCAGCGGAATTACAATAAAGAATAAAGAAAAGATTGTCCATGCAGGGACATTATGTTGCACAGCACCTGGAGCTATTTCTCCAACTAAAGTAGAAGCAAACTCCTGATCATATAAGATCACTTGTTGCCCGGCGTATTTACTTTTTCCTCCTTTAGGTTCTTCCGGCAGCATTTCCGCAATTTCACCTTTGAATGTTTCAAACATGATTTGTGTTTTAACAGCAGAAATAAACTCTCTTAACTGACTTGAAATAGAAATGACAAACGATTTTGAAGCAACAGGATCAATAATCAATTTAATTTCAGCAGTCTTTGTTCCAGCAACTTCACCCTCTTCTTCCATCCCCATGGATTCAGCTACAATATTCAGCACATTATCCTCAACAGCCTCTGTAGCACCTTTTGGTATGATAACGCCGACTAAAAACTGTCCTTCTTTAATCGCTGACCTTGCAGATTCAGGCGTTGCTTTTTGTCCATCAACCTCATCAAAAAACTTGACCATTTCTGCATTTTTCAGGCCCTCTTCGATTCTATTTCCTAGGGTGTCATTATCGTTGTTAATGAAGACAACAGGCACACCATCTTCATTTATATTTGAAAATGCAGCATCTTGAATTAACGTCATTACCGTAATTAACACCATAGGCATAACGAATAAGATCGACAAACCAATCCTATCTCTAATTAAGAGCAAGACCTCTTTTTTCATTGCAGCTATTAACCTCCTCATCCTAATCTCTCATTTTAGTTTTGGTTAACTTCAAAAAAACATCTTCTAAATCTTTGCAACCTGCATGAGATTCGACCAATGCATTAGGCTCACCTCTCGCAATGATTTCTCCTGCGTCAATAATAGCTAGATCTGAGCAAAACTTCTCAGCCTCTTCTAAGTGATGTGACGTATAAATAATAGTCATTCCAGAATCGTTCAAATCTTTTAAGTGCGACATGATAGCAGTACGTGATTGGACGTCTACCCCAACCGTTGGCTCATCCAAAAACAATAACTCAGGTTTATGAAGAATTCCCGCGATCAAGTTAATTCGACGCTTCATTCCTCCAGAATAGGTCTCAACACGTTTATTTGCACTAACAGCCATTTGAAGTTTCTCCAACCAATGATCAATTTCTTGTTTTAATTGATATTTAGGGACTCCATACATAGCGCCATAAAACTCAAGGTTTTCTCTTCCGGTTAAAGTCGGGTAAAGTGCAATGTCTTGTGGTACTACACCGATCTGATGCTTAACCTTATCGAGGTCAGTACTTAAATCGTAACCATTTACTTTTATGCATCCGGAAGTTGGATTAAACAACCCACAGAGCATAGAAATGGTTGTAGTTTTTCCCGCACCATTTGGTCCAAGCAGACCAAAAGTTTCATTTTTAGTAATAGAAAAAGATAAATTATTCACAGCTGGAGAAACCCTTCCTGCGAATGATTTAGTAATTAAATCAACTTCTATAATTTTAGTTTTACTCATCAATAATTTTAGTGGTCCAAAGTTAGTATAAATTTGAATTTACTTTTTATTCAATAAAGCTTCTTCAATTAGCGAAATCCATAAAGTAAATTTTCCATCATCCATGCGAGGCCAAATTGGACGAATGATTCCATCTACTGCATCGATGTTTAAGTAATCCCCAAAGAATAAGTTTGGATTAGGAGTAAATGGAGATTGAGAAATACGCGTATCTACAAAAGTCTCCCCACCATCTCTTGATGCAGTAATGTAGACGTCTGTTTGCGTATCATTATAATTTCTTCGATCATAGTAAACGAAATATAAATACCCTGTACTTTGATCTACACTAATCCATGTGAAGAATTGGTGCTTACCTTCACCATCTTGATTCACCTTAATTCTATCACTCCAAGTTTCTCCTCCATCAGTTGATTTCATCAACCAAGAGTCAGTATCATTTTCACCACTTTTTTGGTCGCACCAATTCAAATAAAGCGTTCCTCTATTGGGACCATTACTTAAATCACACTTCAAAATTGGTAAACCATTAGCACGATAAATCCCTGGAATAGACAAATCCCAGCCGCCATATTGCTGTTGAATCTGAACCTCTTCTTCTAACCAAGTTTCACCTCCATCCAATGACTTTTGAAACACCAATCCCTTTGGACCTGTCCAAGTAACATATATTTCACCATTTACGCCCACAGCAGGCACAGCACCTTCCACCGTATTATCTCCATCAAGGCAATCACCTCCAAATTTTGAAATACGGAGAGGATCGGACCATGTTTGTCCTTGGTCAGCCGATTTTGAAAATACGATTATCGATGTATCCATTGGATCTTTCGAATCATAAGCATCAAATTGCGTCCATGTCATGTAAATTTCATTATTAGCTTCATTTAAAACTGTCCAATGCTTGTCTTGAACCTTACTTCCATTAGGCTTTGGAAAGGTTCCCTCATTAAATTTCTTACATACTTTTGGAGTAGATTGACACACGATTCTGTCCAGGTGCGTTGCTTCTAAATAATTCGATAAATGAAAATAATACAAACGGCTATTATTATCGAACATCAATACTGGGTCTCCATACACTCCATATTTACTATACAACGTTTTACTTTTCCATTTTTTACCTCCATTGGTAGAATAATAAAAGTCTGACAACACAGATCCCGCTGCCATATGCTTTGGATTATTCGGATCAATAGCTATTGATGGCTCTATCTGTGAGTATGGATAAATTGCATCTTTCGGTAAAGGAAGTTGAACTGACTCAAAATATGATTGTCCTAAAGCACAAAACACAGCACAAAATAGCACTCCTGATAATGTTAAATTTTTCATTCTTGCCTTAACCAATAGTTGAATAATTTCTCATTGCCTTTATTCGTATTAATTTCAAACTTGAATTTAGGTTGCTCATATGCAGTAACAATAATCTCAGTAGAGTATAATTGATCTCCTCGAGCAAAAAGTACTTCAATTGACTCATCTACTTGAACATTATTAAAATATCCTTCCAATGATTTTTGATTCACTCTTAAACCATTACAACCTATAATTTCATCATTAACGCTAATACCGGCATCTTCAGCAGATGAATTACTTCTAACCCCTCTCACAATCGTTTTTCCACCTACTGTCTTAAGAGTAAGTCCAACACTTGCCTTTGATTCGCCAATGTAGTTTACGTTCAATCCTAAAGGAGAAAACACCTTATTGTACTCTGGAATCTCGGTTCCATCTATGTATTTATTATAAAAATCATCCATATTTTCACCCAAGAAATCTTCTAATTCCTTCTTGAACTCTTCTTCTGAAAAACCTCTATTCTTCTTTTCGTAATACTCCGCATAGATGTGCTGCATAAATGCATCCAACCCTTTCTTTCCATTATACTTGCGAATCATCTTTGCATCTAACATCATTGCTATTACAGAACCTCTTGAATAATATGACATAGTTGTATTACGACTATTTTCATTTGGTCTATATGCTTTAATCCAGGCATCAAAACTTGCATGAGAGACAGGTTGAACTCGAGTTCCTGTTGCACCTTCGACATAATTCAAACTACTAAACATACTATTCAATAAATCCTTCTGCGTATAGTAACCTGCACGAAGTAAAATCATTTTTTCATAGTATGAGGTAAACCCTTCCATTACCCATAAAAGTGATGTATAATTTTCTTCATCATAGTTAAACGGACCTAATTCTACTGGACGAATGCGTTTAACATTCCATAAATGAAAGTACTCATGAGCTACTAACTTTAAGAATCCAAGATAATCCTTTCCTTCGTATGTCCAACGGTTAACTGAAAGTACCGTTGAGTTTGAATGCTCCAATCCTCCCTGCGCGTCTACTACATTATGGATAATAAAGGTATATTCTTTATTTGGATTTTCGCCAAAGATATTCGTTGCTGATTCCACAACCTTCGCCATATCTCTCTTGAGGTTATCAATATTATAGTTCCCTCTGCCATACAAAGCCACATCATGACGAACACCTGCTGCTTCAAAAGAAAACGAACGTTGATTTCCAATTTCAATTGGGCAATCTACTAAATGATCATAATTCATATAATCAAAAACCGTTGAACCATCTTTCAATACCCCCTCAGAAGACTCTTTAAGCGCAGTAGTAATAACTTTAAAAGATTCATGAGGAAAAACCTCTACTTGCCCCTTCTTATCTTTGTATCCTTCAGCGTACATGAAAACACCAGTTCCAGATACAAATCCGTGTGTTAAATCAAGAAAACTAGTTCTTACGGACAATTCGAAAGCATATACTTCATATTTAACCGTTACTTTTTGATCTTTTCCTTTTGAAACTCTCCACGTATTCTTGTTTAATTTCTTAACCGAAAGCTCTTTCCCTTTACTGTCAAATGCCTTCACTAAGTTCACATTCTTAGCGAATTCTCTTGCTAAATATGAACCTGGAGCCCATATCGGCATCTTAACATTCACCTCGCTTTCTTTAAAATCAATCAATTCCATTTCTACTTGGTAATAGTGATTTTGTGGTTTCGGCATTCTCAAGTTATATTTTACACTTTGTGCGTAAGAGAATGAAACTAGCATTGAAACCACTGCTAAGATTGAATATTTAAGCATAAATTCGTATTTTTTTTCAAAGATAAGAAAACCCCGAGGTTTTTAATGGTATCAATTACTCACTTATTTTTTCTTGAAATTAAAATAAAGAAAGTAACTTCGAAACAGATAAATAACGAATCAAAAACAAATAAAATGCCTAGAATTATCATAGCTGTATTTATAGCTTCAATTGCCTTAGCGAGTTGTAAGCAAGATCAAGCAAACACTGAAAATCAAATAACTGCAGGTGAGTTATCTTCTTTGCAAAATAAGGTGAATCAATTAGAGTTAGATAACGCAATGAAAGATTCGGTTATTAATGAGTCTTTAGCATTTTTCAATGACATTAAATCCAATTTGGAAGCCATTGGTATCCGCAAGGATGAGATTCGCGCCATCTCAAAGAATATAGAAATTTCTGGAGATGATAAAGAATGGATTTTAGAAGAAATTCAACACATTAATTACTTGAGAGAAGATAATGCACGCAAAGTAAAACAGATGCAAGGCCAAATGAAAAAGAACGGTCTTAAAATCAAAGAACTTGAAGTAATGATTGAGTCATTATTAAAGGACATACAATGGAAAGATGAGCAAATTACGTTGTTACAATCAGAATTAAACAATTTAGATCGTGAATACTCGGCCTTATTTGATGCATATCAGGAACAAGCCATTCAACTAGATGCCGTTACAGATGAAATGAATGCTGTTTATTACGCTTACGGAACAGTAACTGAATTAAGGGATAATGGCGTTATCGAAAAGAAAAATGGTTTCTTAGGAATAGGAAAGAAAACAGAGTTAAAAGACGACATGAACGATCAATACTTCACATGTATTGATGCAACAGCTGTAAACAAAGTTAAAGTTGTTGGAGAGAATATCCACTTTGTAACCTACCATCCTAAAACATCATATGAATTAGATGAGACAGCCAATGGAGCAACTATCAAAATTTTAGATGCTTCTGAATTCTGGAAAATTTCCAAGTACCTTGTTGTAATTGTTGACTAGCAGCTATGAGAGAACTAAATCCGGGAAAATTCCAAAGTCCGGTTCCTATTTTACTTAAAACTCGAAATTTAATATTCGGGGAAGATCGCCCGGATATATATACGAGAATAACGTTCCATATCAACTTATTGATTTGGGCAGCGTTTATGATATGGAATCTTTTTAGTTATTTCGCTATTACGCTAAGAACGATTATACAGCAACAAAAAGGAATTCCGGTAGAAACAATAATTCAAGAACGTGGTTTAACCCTTGGATTTGAATATGATGAATTTCTTCCAAGACTATTAACCTTTCATGGCATAGCTATTATTTGTTGGGCCCTATTTTTTTTCGGATTAATTTTACTCTATCGTAAAAAGAAGCAATTTTCCTATTTCATATTCGGATCAGCAATCTTCTATATCGGTATGAGCATATTCTACTTAAGTTTTACTTACTTTATTGAAGATACAACAACCTTCGATAAGATCGCTTTGCTTGTATTATTGGCGAGTTGCAGTTTATACGCCTATCTTTTGAAGAATGAGCGAAACGGTGGTTCGATCAGTTTTTTTGGTGAAGTACAGGATGAAGTAGATTTGTTAGATTAACTATTTCTGAAGCATTTTGGTCTTCTCTACTCAAGATTACCTGCGACATTTTATAGTATTCATCGCGTTCTTTTAGTTTCACTTCTATGAAATCTAGTAACTCGACGTCAGATAACCCTTTTAATAATGGCCTTTGCTTCTTCGCATTTTTTAATCGGTGTGCTAACTCTTTAGCTGATCTCTCTAAATAAAACGTCGTTCCCAATTGATTGAGCCTTTCCATGTTTTTATAAAAACATGGTAATCCACCACCTGTAGATAGCACATATTCTTCATTCTTAGAAAGTCCTTTAATAAATGAAGTCTCTATCTCACGAAAACCAACCTCTCCAACTTTCCCGAAAATTTCTCCAATTGACATGTGCTGCTGCTTTTCAATTTCAGCATCAGTATCTATGAATGGAACTTTCAGTTGACGAGCAATTTTTTTCCCAAGTGTACTTTTACCGCACCCCATAAAACCGATAAGAATTACCCTTTTCATAATTAACAAAGTAAGTAATTCTTGTTGAAGGCACAATTTTTCAAAAAAATATATTTTTTAATCAACTCATTTTTAATGCAGTAAGAATCCGACTGACTTTTTTACTGATTTTTTATTTAGAAACGATTGTTTTAACGAAATATAGGTGTATATTTGCACCCGCGTTAACGTAACGATTTGGTAGCTCAGTTGGTAGAGCAATACACTTTTAATGTATGGGTCCTGGGTTCGAGCCCCAGCCAGATCACGAAAAGGAGGTCTCATTGAGACTTCCTTTTTTTTTTGCTCTAAATCTTACAATTCAATACATTTTACTAGGAACAAGAAACAGTCACTATATTTTATCCTAAAAAGTATAATTCGACGGTTAAATCACCATTCGATTCAGATAAGTAGCATTATAGTATAATATCTTTATGAACACATAAAATCTATAGCTGTATCACAGATCATGATAAAAAGATACTTTTGAAGGAAAATGTTGTGAATAATATTCTAAATTGTAGACTCGATTTTAAAAAAAATTCTATTTATTATTTTGAAATAAATTATTTAGTGTAAATTTGCACTCACCGATTTGGTAGCTCAGTTGGTAGAGCAATACACTTTTAATGTATGGGTCCTGGGTTCGAGCCCCAGCCAGATCACGAAAAGGAGGTCTCATTGAGACTTCCTTTTTTTTTACCCTAAACCTCAATATGGAATAGTTTGAATTAGACACTCAAAACTGACACTAAACATTGCTCTTAAAACCCTAATTTCGAAGATTATAAGCACAACCATATCAGATAAAACCCAAGGAATGTTCACTATAAAACATAATAGATATTCGAGTATCAAGCATATCTACCTTGTTTTTTGATGTAAGAAAATAGAATTTTATCAAGAGCTACAATTTTGTTGATACTTTTCAAGCTACTCAAGAATGAAAATGTAGATATTTTAATTCCCTTGTAATAGAAAAAAGAATTATTCTGATTTATTTGATCTAACATCAAGTAAAACCACAGAACGAATAACAAAAGAACATATAACCGTTTTTAAATCAATAGTTCATGCCACAAAAGATTTAATTGCAACTAATTATAATTACAATGCAGCACGTTAATGAAAGAATAGCCAGATTAAGATCTTCAATGAATTTAAATAAAATTGATGCCATAATTATACCCTCGAATGATCCTCACCAGAGTGAATATGTTTCAGATAACTGGAAAGCAAGAGCATACTTCTCAGGATTTAATGGTTCTGCAGGCACATTAGTCATCGATAGTAAACTAGCTGCTCTATGGACAGATTCACGTTATTTTTTACAATTTGAAGAAGAATGTAGAGAAAATGAAGTTGAATTGTACAAACAATCTATTCCTCATGCTCCTGAGCACGTCGAGTGGACCATTTCCAGAATGCATTCTCATTCGCGATTAGGAATTGATTTCAGATTATTCAGCGCTGAACAGGTTCATGCTTTAAATCTATTGACAGAACCTAAAAAAATAGAAATTGTGGATGCATCAGCTGTAGTTGACGAAAGTTGGCAAAACAAACCACTCCCTATTTTTGAACCTATTATTGATTATAAAACTGAATTTTCAGGTGCTTCAAGAAAACAAAAGATTGAAATAATTCATGAAATGCTTCACCAGAACCTGTCAGATTACACTTTAGTATCAAACTTAGATGATATAGCATGGTTACTTAACATCAGAAGTAACGATGCTGACTTCACCCCATTGGTAACAGCCTATTTAATCGTAGGAAAAGAATCTACTATTCTATTTCTTCATGAAAATAGAGTTTCAGAAGAACTATTGACTGAGTTTAATAAAAATAAAATTGAGGTTCGAGGATACGATGAAATTGAAAAGTCCATTGGAAAATTAAGTCAAGTGGGTATTTTCGAAATAGACCCTTCATCATTAAACTATGCATGTTTTAAGTCGATTCAAGGAAAAATGAATTTAAACAAGTCGATTGTTACTGACTTAAAATCAATTAAAAACACAACTGAAATTGAGCATGAAAAACAAGCCATGTTGAAGGATGGAGTTGCCTTGACTCAATTCTTAATGTGGTTTGAATCTTACATTCCAACACATACCATTTCTGAGTATGACCTTGGCAAGAAATTGGAATCATTCAGAATGAAACAAGAGTATTACCAAGGGGAGTCTTTTGCTGCTATTGTAGGCTATAAGGGAAACGGAGCCATTATTCATTACACTGCACCTGAAAACGGTTCTGCAACCATTTCAAATGATGGAATTTTACTGATAGACAGTGGAGCTCAATACCTCAACGGAACCACAGATATTACTAGGACTTTTTGGCTAGGCGGTAAACCTTCCAACAAAATAAAAGCATCTTATACCGCAGTTTTAAAAGGATTTATTGACTTACAAATGTTAAAGTTCCCCGTGGGAACAAAAGGGATGCAACTAGATGCATTTGCAAGACAACATTTGTGGGCAATTGGAAAAGACTATGGTCATGGAACAGGTCACGGAATAGGTCAATACGGTATGGTTCATGAACCTGGTCAAGGCTTTGCAACAACCAGCGCAACTAAACGTGGAAGTGCACCGCACTTACCTAATCAATTTACCACTATTGAACCTGGTCATTATGTTGAAGGTGAATTTGGTATAAGAATTGAAAACGTTGTGCTTTCAAAGTTGGAAGAAAACAATTTCATATCATTCGAAGCATTAACCCTTTGTCCAATTGAAACTACTTTAATTAACCTAAATGAATTAACTACAGATCAAATTAATTGGATAAATGCATACCATATCAAGGTAAAGAATACGTTATTCCCATTATTATCTAAAGAGGAAAAAAGTTGGTTAAAAGAAAAGTGTCAATCAATTTGATTGACACTCACCCAATTTACAAACCTAACCCCTCTTAACCAATAAATCCTACACCTGCTGTAGCATTAGAAACAGGGTCTATTAAAATGAATGAACCATTTGATTTATTTATTGCGTAATCATCTACAAAAATTGGTTTGCTCAAATCAATTTGAACTTTCCCTAAATCATTGATATATAACTCTTGTTTCACGGGTTGATTATCATTCAGTACTGCAATAGATTCTGTTTCAACAGACTTAATTCTGGCAAGTACACTATTGACTCCATGCTGAAGAATATACTTAGACGCAGGTTTTAGATTATTATTATCCATCCAACAAACTGTTGCGTTTACAGACTTATCAATTCGAGGTAACTCATTTGACTTCACAATCATATCACCGCGACTAATATTAACGTCGTCTTCTAAACTAATTGTAACCGAATCTCCGGGGGAAGCTGAATCAAACTGTTCATTGAACAACTGAATATCTTTTACTTTAGATGTTGTTTTTGTTGGCAAAATTGTGACCTCATCTCCTATTTGTATGTCTCCCCCATAAACCTTGCCAGCATATCCTCTATAGTCGTGATGACTTTCAGTCTTTGGCCGTACAACCATCTGAACAGGAAATCGAAAAGGACTATTCTCTTTTTCTCCATTTAACTCTAACGTTTCTAAAGAATCTAATAACGAAATTCCATTATACCAAGGCGTATTTACAGATTTCTCTGTAATATTATCCCCTTTTAAAGCACTAATCGGGACAAAAGAAATATGTTGATCCTTGTATGCACTGCTCTTCGATATTTTTATAATTCCAGCTTTAATTTCATTGAATTTATCTTCTGAAAAATCAACTAAATCCATTTTATTTACGGCAACAATAACATCTCTAACACGAAGTAAGTTATTAATAAAAAAATGCCTATATGTTTGTTCGATAATTCCTTTTCTTGCATCAATTAATATAATTGAAACTTGCGATGTTGATGCACCCGTAACCATGTTTCGAGTATACTCAATATGACCAGGAGTATCAGCAATGATATAACTTCTTTTAACGGTAGAAAAGTAGATATGTGCTACATCAATTGTAATCCCTTGCTCCCTCTCTGCTACTAATCCATCGGTTGCCAGCGAAAAATCTAAATAATCATAGCCTTTCTTTTTACTACTACTCTCAATCGCCTCCAATTTATCAGAAGTTAATGATTTTGTTTCATACAATAACCTTCCAATTAAGGTACTTTTCCCGTCGTCAACACTTCCAGCTGTAGCTATTTTTAATACTTCCATTTTCATCCTTTTAAATGTTTATCTCAGTCAGCTATTAAAAGTATCCTTGTTCCTTTCTTTTTTCCATAGCTGCTTCAGAACGCTTGTCATCAATTCTTGCACCTCTTTCAGAAATAGATGAATCTCTAATTTCCTGAATAACGTCATCTATATTGTATGCCCTAGATAACACCGCTGCAGTACAACTCATGTCTCCTACAGTTCTAAAACGAACAATTTTTTCTTCTACGATTTCACTCTCATCTCTATAAACAACATCATCTTGCGCTGACCAAATCATGCCATCTCTAACAAAAGTTTTACGCGCATGTGCGAAGTAAATTGAAGGAATCTCAATCTCTTCAGCACCAATATAACTCCACACATCTAATTCAGTCCAATTCGAGATGGGGAAAACACGCACATTTTGCCCCAATTCAATCTTTCCATTGAGCATATCAAAAACTTCAGGACGTTGATTCTTGGCATCCCATTGTCCAAAGTGATCTCTAACCGAAAAGATGCGTTCTTTGGCTCGAGCTTTCTCTTCATCTCTTCTAGCACCACCTATACAAGCATCAAAACCATGCTCTTCAATTGCATCAAGTAATGTCTCAGTTTGAAGCATGTTTCTACTTGCATATCTGCCTTGCTCTTCTTTCACTTTGCCAGAATCAATGTTATCTTGAACATGACGAACAATTAACTCTAACCCCAGTTCTTTCACAAGTTTATCCCTAAATTCAATCGTTTCTGGGAAATTATGCCCTGTATCGACATGCAACAGGGGAAATGGAATTTTTGCTGGAGCAAAAGCTTTTTGAGCTAGTCGTACAAGTGTAATAGAGTCTTTCCCTCCTGAGAAAAGAAGTACTGGCTTCTCAAATTGAGAGACTACTTCTCTGAAGATGTGAATTGACTCACTTTCTAAACTGTTACTAGGTACTTTCTTAATCATTTTCATTTTTTATGAATGTAAACCACATTCGCGATTTTCTAAGACTTTTGTTGGATCGAAATACTTAAATTCATTCGGCACCCCATTCTCTAACAAATATGCATCTAACTCTTCATCCGACCAATAATAAAACGGACTAACTTTTAAAATTCCTTTCTTATCCACTGAAACGATATCAATATTATCCCTAAAAGCCGTCTGTCCTTTACGTAGGTTCGTAAACCATAAATCAGGTTGAAGTTCATTCATTGCCCTCATGAATGGCTCTAGTTTTACCTGTTGTGTAAACAAAGTATGATTGTCTGATTCTACATCTGGAACCCCCATCAAAGCATCGCGATAACCAGAGGTTAGTTTTGGAACATAAACAAACATATTTAAAGACAGAAGTTCATTCAACTCTTTAACATGTCTATATGTATTTGGCGTGTTATAACCAGTGTCGCACCATACAACCTTTAATTTTGGACTAATTTTGGTTGTCAAATGAAGAATTGCTCCTTCGTATGGCCTAAAATTGGTTGTCACAATTGGATTATTACTTACACTTATTGCCCATGCAGCAATCTCTTGTGGTGATTTATCTCGAAGCCTCTCATTGACTTCTTCGATATTAACTTTCAACATTGTTTCCCCATTTAATTAAATTCCAAGCTCTTTCATGAACAAAAAACAACAGAAGTTTTGAAAACAATTCGACAGATCCTATCGAAATTGCCAACTGAGTCTTTCCTGTAATTATCCATGAAATAATAATCGTATCTATCGTTCCTATAAGCCTCCAAGATACAGTTTTAACCGCACTCCTACTAATAGACTCAGATCCATCCTTCTTTAAAGTTGCCTCTTTACTTCGAAATAAAACTCTATCAATAATCATATTTGTATTTATCGAACCTTAAAAATAGTATTCCTATATATTTAATAGGATTATGCAATGATAGATAAAAAAAAGATTGAACTCTATAATCTTCAATTAAAATTATCAACTTTTTTTACACGCCTTAAGATCATTGACCATATCGGCAAGAGATTTATTAGAAAGAACATCCAACATGCTGTCACGAACTTCTAGCATCAACATTTGTACAGAGCATTTATTCTCATCAATACAATCATCGCAATGCTCATAGAAGTTTAAACTAACACAAGGCACCATAGCAATTGGTCCTTCTAGAACACGAATCACATCCGACATAATTATTTCATCCGCAGCTTTAAGCAGATAATAACCTCCTCTTTTCCCTTTTTTAGAACTGAGGAACCCTGCTTTTTTTAGAGTTAATAAAATCGCCTCAAGAAATTTACGTGAAATCTTCTCACTTTCAGAAATCTCTGAAATCTGAACCAACTCTTCATTGTTTTGAGAAGCAATATATGTTAAAGCTTTCAGTCCGTATTTTGATTTCTTGGATAACATGAAACTAAATTAATTATAATTCCTCTAAATTTCATTTACAAAAAATGTGTCAATCAATAAGTTTTGCCAAAAAGTTTTTATTCAACCATGGAAAACTGAATAACTTCAAGGATTTCCTTTAAACTGTAACAATAGATAAACAGGAACTCTTGAGGATATCTAAGGGTATACACGTCAACCATTTCAATATTTGACCAACTAGCTAGACTCTACCTATTAAACTTTTCATTCATCTTATCATATTTCGCAACTCAAAACAAGCTAAACCAAACCAAATCAAAAAAAAAAAAATCACATTTTATACGAACACTTATTACTTTCTTGAAATTGGCTTATCGTTTGTTAACCAATAACTTTACAAATATTACCAACCACTCATCAACCAAGTAAAGCCATTAATCCAATTTAGCCATAAAATGACATTGAAATAATGTATTTTTATTAGAGCTAAAATCAACTTATGAAATTACCATTACTACTTGCAATTTGTTTAATTGCGTCATCAACATTTGCACAAACAATTCATAAGTGTGCTTCTTATGAAGCAATTCAATATCAAGAAAGTATTACACCGGGATTTATCAACCAAGTAAACTCTGTTTTTAATGCCTCAAAAGCATATTCAGTCAACAACAGTGAAAAATCAAACCCAATCTACAATATACCGGTTGTAGTACATATAGTTTACAACAGTCCAGAACAAAATTTAGCAGACAGTGTTATTTATAATCAACTAGAAATTTTAAACAAAGACTATAACCGATTAAACGCCGATACTGTAAATATGCGTTCTGATTTTGACATCGTGAAAGGAAACCCTCAAATCAACTTTACTCTTGCTCAAATTGACGAAAATGGTGCTCCAACAACTGGAATAACAAGAACTTCAACTGCCACAACTTCATTTGGCTCTTTTGCATTCTTTACTGGAGATTTTTCTGATTTAGAAAAAGTAAAAAGTACAGTAGACGGTGGACATGATCCTTGGGATCAATCTCGTTATTTGAATATTTGGGTTTGTAATATGTCGATCAACATTTTAGGACAAGAAACAACCGCTTTATTAGGCTATGCAACGCCGCCAGCAGGGCTACCAAATTGGCCAGTTGGATCTGTTCCAAATTTAAATGATGGCGTTGTAATTCAATTTCAAGCATTTGGCAGCAACAACCCAAACATTCTTGATGCTGGCAATGGACCGATTAATGTTAAAGGAAGAACAGCCATTCACGAAGTTGGTCACTATTTAGGATTAAGACACATATGGGGGGATGGAGATTGCAACGAACAAGATGGAATTGATGACACTCCCAACGCAGATGCGCAATCAAATCAAGACTGCGATTTCATAAAGAATACATGCATTGATAATATACAAGGAGTTGACCTTCCAGATATGGTCGAAAACTATATGGATTACTCAGAGGAAACTTGTCAAAACAGTTTTACGCAAGGTCAAGTGGATTTAATGCATGGTGTCTTAGAAAATGAGAGATACAATTTAGTCTATAATAACCCAGCAGGATTAACAGAAATTAACGCATTCGAATTTAACCTTTACCCCAATCCAGCCTCGAATAAATTCACTGTAAAGAGTATGGAGAAAATTGAGCGTATTCAACTCATTTCAATTACTGGTCAAACGCTTAGAACAATTGATGTAAATTCCACGAGTGCTATAATAAACACTGACGATCTTACAACAGGATTATACTACATCATCATTGCTTCAGAAAACCAACAAACGATGAGTGAATCACTTGTGATTCACTAACTTCAACTTAACTAAATACAATTTCAGAAAGAGCGTTCCCATATGGTTGCGCTCTTTTCTATTAACTCTATTTTAACGATTATTAAGAGCAAAACTATTGTCAATCTGTCACTTAGCTCTAAATTTGCCGCTTATAATTAATAAACGAGCAGTATGAAATCAATCTTCGGTTTTCTATTTTTGAGCATGTTATCCATAAATGTATTTGGTTTTTCTAATCAAATAGACAATGACACACTTAAAGTTAAAACAGCAGAACAAGCCTTTTATGATACATCCATTGTATTTACAGAAGATTGGATTATAAATCAAACATTCAGTTATTCCAATAAAAAATATGATGTTAATAAAGGCCTAGCCCTAGTTGATTCGATTCATTCATATGCCTTTCCGATTGAGAAAAAAACATCATCTCCCTTTGGAAGAAGACATAGTTCTTTTCATAAAGGAATTGATATTCCACTAAAAAAGGGAGAAGGAATTGTTGCTGCCTTTGACGGTAAAGTTAGATATGCGAAATATAACAGTGGTGGATTTGGAAACTTAGTAATAATAAGGCACATCAATGGATTAGAAACGTATTATGCGCACCTTTCTAAAATTAAAGTAAAGCCAAACCAGATTGTAAAGGCTGGAGAAACAATAGGATTAGGAGGTTCTACAGGAAGGTCATATGCTCCGCACCTTCATTTTGAAGTTAGATACAGAGATAAAGCGTTGAATCCGGAAAAAATATTTGACACGGAAGCGTATTGCCTAAGAAATGATGAAACTTTAGTTGGAGAACTAATGCTTTCTTCCAAGCCATCAAGACATCATCATGTTGATGAAGAATTCTTAGCGAAAGGAACAGTTTATTCAATAAAATCTGGTGATACCCTATCAAAGATTGCTGCAAGATCTGGAACAACTGTATCTGAGCTCTGCACGCTTAATGGTTTGTCTAGGTCAAGTATTCTACAAATCGGTCAGCGAATCAGAGTGAACTAAAAATAAACTACAAAATAAAAAAGGACTCATTTTTCAATCGGTCCTTTTTTATTTTAGGTCTTATGAACTAGCTATTCATTCTATGATTAACCTCCATCCATCCTCCGCCGTTCTCACAGTTTAGACCTTTAGATTTAAAATATTGTGTAGCTTGACCGCTTCGACCTCCACTTGCGCAGCAAAACAATACTGGCTGTTCTAAAGCCATGATTTCAGCTTCCTTCTCCACAATCTCTTGCAAAGGAATATTAATAGATCCAGCAACGTTACCTCCTGAAAATTCGGCAACAGTTCTAACATCAACAATTGTATACTTTTCCATTTTTTATTTATTTAATTCTTAAGTTCAATGCAAATATAAACTCAAAGTTTATTTTTTTTGTATTCTAGGCTAAATCCCCTGCTCAAAAAAACTCCACAAGGGCTCTTGTGGCACAGGCGCAATTACTTCGACATCTTGTTTAGTAGTTGGATGTTCGAATGTTAATCGTCTTGCATGTAAATGAATTGAAGCATCCTTGTTAGACCTACGCGCTCCATATTTAACATCACCCTTTATAACACAACCTATTGCAGCCAATTGACATCGAATTTGATGATGACGACCTGTTTCTAAGTTAACCTCAAGTAAATGATATTTGTCAGACGATGCTATCCATATATAATTTAGAACAGCATGCTTAGATCCATTTACCTTTTCATCATGAGCATAAGATTTATTCTGTTTCTCATTCTTTTTCAAGTAATGAGATAAACGACCCGATTTTTGCTTAGGACTGCTTTCTACAACTGCCCAATACACCTTATTGGTTGTTTTATCTCTAAATTGAGCATTCAATCGAGATAAAGCTTTCGAAGTACGAGCAAAAACTAAAGCACCGCTGGTAGGTCTATCTAACCTATGTACAACTCCGCAAAAGACATTACCTGGCTTATTGTATTTTTTCTTTAAGTATCTTTTTATGATTTCTGGCAAAGGTTCATCACCAGTTTTATCTCCTTGAACGATATCAGACGCACGCTTATTTACAACTATGGTATGATTATCCTCATGAAGTACGTCTAGGTTATGATCATCCGTCCTCATCTATTTATACCAATAATTAATACTGTTCTTCCCTATTTGGGAAGTCTCCAGATTTTACATCTTCTATATAACGTTGAAATGAGCCCATCATTTCTTCATGAAGGTTATTATATTTTCTTAAAAACCGAGGATTAAACTCATTGTTAATCCCTAACATATCATGCACTACTAATACTTGACCATCCACACCGTTTCCTGCACCAATTCCGATAATTGGAATTGTCAACTCTTTTGCAACTCTAGCTGCCAAATCAGCTGGGATTTTCTCTAAAACAATAGCAAAGCACCCTGCTTCTTCAAGCGCCTTGGCATCTGAAATCAATCTATCTGCCTCATCTTCTTCTTTCGCTCTCACAACATAAGTGCCAAATTTATAGATAGATTGAGGAGTTAAACCGAGGTGCCCCATCACAGGAATACCAGCAGTTAAAATTCTAGTAACCGATTCTAAAATCTCTTGGCCACCTTCTAATTTAACAGAATGACCACCTGACTCCTTCATTATTTTAATCGCGCTAGATAAAGCCTCTTTCGAATTCCCTTGATATGAACCAAAAGGCATATCCACAACGACCAAAGCTCTCTCAACACCTCTAACAACGGAAGAGGCATGATAAATCATTTGATCCAAAGTAATAGGTAAGGTCGTTTCATGACCGGCCATTACATTAGAAGCAGAATCACCAACAAGAATTACATCAATTCCTGCAGAATCAATAATTCTAGCCATTGTATAATCATAGCCTGTAAGCATAGATATCTTTTCGCCATCGTTCTTCATATTTTGCAGAACGTGTGTAGTTACTTTCTTTACGTTTTTGTGCACTGACATTTTTATCAATTTTTGTTCAAATTTACGTAATTCCCATTCAAGTATTTCGAATTATTAATATTCTTAGTACTTTTGCCCTCCAACTGAATTATCGGTTGAAAAAAAAGAACATATTTTATCAAAAAAACTTTGTTTGGGCTGCGTTTTTCCAAAAATATTCGTAATATTGCACCCCGAATTGGGTATTAGAACAAGAAATTAAGCGACATGGATTTTATAAAAGAACTTGAAAACGAATTAGTTGAGGCACAGAACTTTCCTGATTTCAAAAGTGGAGATACACTTACTGTTTCTTACAAAATTAAAGAGGGTAATAAAGAACGTATTCAGCAGTTTCAAGGTGTTGTCTTGCAACGCAAAGGGTCTGGTACAACAGAAACATTCACATTAAGAAAAATGTCTGGAAATGTTGGTGTTGAACGTATATTCCCATGTTCATCTCCATTTATTGACAGTATTACTGTAAATAAAAGAGGTGTTGTTCGTAGAGCTCGTATCTACTACTTTAGAGAAAGAACTGGTAAATCAGCTCGTATCAAGGAAAGAAGAATTCTTAAGTAAGACGACTTACTTCAAAATATTTAAAGCCTTTTGTCATCTGATGAAAGGCTTTTTTTATTTTTAGCTTGTGAGAAAACGCAAAAGAAAATCTTCCAATTCATTACTGATTATTTATGCATCGATTTTTGCTGTTATAAGTTTACTTTACTACAAATATCAATCTCCATACGTTTACACTGGAGAATTAAAAATAAAAGCGCTTCCGGACTCTTTCAAATCATACGGTATTGACATCTCTCATCATCAGGGGGAAATAGATTGGAGTATATTTAAAGATAAAGTAGATTCTACAATTAGATTCGTTTATTGTAAAGCAACAGAAGGTACTAATTTTATAGATAAACAATGGTGCGAAAACAGAAAACAATTGCAAAAGTACAAGATCGTCCACGGAGCTTATCATTTCTTT
Organism: Crocinitomicaceae bacterium; assembly: GCA_022447585.1. Taxonomy (GTDB): domain Bacteria; phylum Bacteroidota; class Bacteroidia; order Flavobacteriales_D; family Crocinitomicaceae; genus UBA4466. The sequence goes on from JAKVAR010000009.1 coordinate 640,276, forward strand.
TCACCTAAGAAACCTGCAAAAATTCAAGCAACTCATTTCTTAAATCAATATAGTTATAAGCAAAACGACCTTCCACCGGTACTTGATTCTGAGACAGAAGGTAGTTCGGACAAAGAACTTATTTCGAAAATGAAAATATGGTTGACTGAAGTTGAAGAAAAAACAGGGAAAAGGCCTGTTATTTATACATCATATCACTTTTACAAGACAAAATTTAAATTAGAATTTCCAGGTTACAAATTCTGGATTGCCAACTACTCAAATACGCCTAATCGTTTAAATCATGAAGATATTATTCATTGGCAATTCTCTGATCAAGGTAAAATCCCGGGAATAAAAGGTAATGTTGACTTAAACTTCTCTAAGATTTCATTTTAATCAAAAAATCACACCACTTAAGATTTATTAGCAATTGGCGTAAATGGAATGGACCACTTATAATGAATTGCAAAGCCCCTAATTAAAATCACAGTTAAAATCGATATTAACATATTCACTTCCTGCATTGAAATAAACTGTTCCATTATCAAATACGTAATGGCTCCAGCAAAACAAGCAAAAGCATAAATCTCCTTTCTGAAAATTAATGGAATTTCATTGGAAAGGACATCTCTAATTACCCCACCGAATACAGCACTCACAACTCCCATCATTACCGCTATCACGGGAGACAAACCAATTTCCACCGATTTTTCTAAACCCAGGATTGTAAATAGACCGATACCAATTGTGTCAAAAATGAACATCGTCCTCCTTAGTTTCTTTAGGAAATTCAAAAATAGATAAGCCATTGGAATTGTAGCGAATATCACATAAATCAAAATTTCACTTCCCATCCAACTAACTGGAGTTGAACCAATTAAAACGTCTCTCAAAGTCCCACCACCGACAGCAGTTACAAAGGCAAGTATTATTGTTCCAAAGAAATCGAACTTATGCTCTACAGCTACCATTACACCTGACAATGCAAAAACAAAGGTTCCAATAACATCTATTATTTCAATTGCATTCATACATCAAAAATTTACGCAACAAATGTATTTATGATTAATTGATGTACAAATTAAACCTTATCTTATTATTGTTCAATATTGATTTTTTCTAATGCTGCCTTTTCAGGTTCTTCATCACTATTTAGAAGTTAATCTCAGAAAGAAACATGAAAAAGGAAAACTAGTTAGCGAAACTTATGGCTTTTTAAAATGACAAAATATAAAGTCTTGCGTAGTATCGAAAGGAGTTCGATGTTGAATCTCTAATTGATCAATCGGGGAAAGCAATCCAAATTGCGAACTAAGCTCTTCAATACTATATTGCGTAATTCCTATTCCACTGCATTTTAACGGTCCCGTTTTAGAGAAAGTTCCAATTACAGCATGTCCCGAATTAAACAATGAGTTCGCTACTAATGCAGAATACCTATCAATTTCGCATTGATCGGTCAAGAAATGAAAAGCTGCTCTGTCATGCCAAAAATCATATTTATCAGTAGGCGTAAAATCATTTATATCTGACTCTATCCAAGTTACCAAATTGGCTTTCTCACCTAATCTTTCCCTTGCTCTTTCGATAGCTTTTCCAGATATATCTACGACTGAAACATTGGTATACCCTAAATTAATTAGGTTATCAACGAGAAACGAATCTCCGCCTCCGATATCTATCACTTTGGCATCTGTAGGTATTTGAGCAGACTCTATAAATGACAAAGAAGTCTCTGGTTTTGGCTGATACCAGCTCACTTCGTTAAGAGATTTAGTGTTATAAATATTCTCCCAGTGTTTTTTCCTATTAAACCTGGTCATTTTTACAACCCTTCAATTACAAAATCAGTACGTCTATTCTGAGCTCTATTTGCTGCCGTAGTATTAGCAACTTTAGGCATAGTTTCTCCATATCCTTTTGCCGTCAACCTACTTTTGTCAACACCTAAAGAAACTAAGTAATTTTTAACACTTTGAGCTCTATCATCTGATAACTCCATATTCTTCGTATCATCGCCAACATCATCCGTATGCCCTTGAATTGCAACTTTAATCGTTGGATTTTCATTCAAGAAACGCGCAAAACCTTTCAAAATAAACTTTGACTTATTGTTCATTGTAGAGGAGCTTGTAGCATATAAAATGTCATTGATAGTATAAGCTTCCCCAACTTTAAGTTCCTTCACATTTAGATTTTTTCCGCGAATTGCCACATCCTCTTTTTCGAACTCTTCTTTAGCAATCACCTTAGAGTCAAATGCATGACCTTCTTTTTTCACGGTAACCATTACATCCTGTTTAGTTTCGGTTTTAACGATTGCCGCATATTTACCATCATCGCCATTAACTTTAACTTCCTGAACTTCGTCCGTTCCTTCATATGCGATTTCAATCGTTGCATCTTCCACTGGTGATCCAAACTCATCTTTCAACTCGCCCTTTAAAATAGCTACTGATTGCGGTCTGGCCTCTTCATACAACTCAAAAGAATAAATATTCCAATTACCTCCTACTCTAGAAGAATAATAAGCAACTTCTCCATCAATTGAAACAAACAATCCTAACTCGTCAGATTCTGAGTTAATAGGATACCCGATATTCTTAGGTTCAGTCCAACTTCCATTTTCAAAACGCGTATAGAAAATATCTAAACCACCAACGCCCGGCCGCTTTTTGGTAGATTCAGAAACGAAATACAACGTCTCGCTGTCTTGATGTAAGAAGGGACTTTTATCTTTTCCATCCGTATTAATTTCATCGAATGGTCTTGGTGATCCCCACTTTCCATCTGATCCTCTTTCAACAATATAAATATCATTATTACGTGAAGTTGGCCTGCTAACTGTGTAAAACAATGTATTGCCATCAGCAGATAAGGAAGGCTGACCTTCCCATCCATTTGGTGTATTAATCTCCTCTCCCATGTTTATCAAGTCAGACCATTGAAAATCGTTTCCACCAGATCCAGACCTTTCAAAAGTAGTGCTGTATAAATCGCAATTCATATAAGGTTGATCGTAAACCCTTTCTGCCTTGCAAGCACAAATAATCATTTCCTTATTATCTACAGATAATGTAGCCGCTCCATAACTTTGTACCGAACCATCATTAAATGGTTTTTTCAAAGGATTTCCACCATCAAAATCAGATTTCATAGTTGGACGAGCCGAAAAAGTAATTTCTTCTAAAACATTTGATTTAATATCCCCCAAGTTTCTTCTATCCAACTTCCTTGTATAAAATATTAATTCATTATCTGGAGAGATCATTGGAAAATACTCGTTATTTGAAGTACTCACATTTCTAACCAATTTAGGTTCAAAAGGAACCTTTTCGGACTTAATAGCGATATCTTTTTCTAAATCATCCAATACTTCGTTAACATCTGATAATTTTTTAGTGAAATCGTCTGGATAACGATCCGTATCATTATGCTTGTATGCTTTAAATTTCTTAAACCACTCTATCGCCTGAGGCATATCTTGTTGCGTATAATTAATTACGCCCAGGTAATAAGAAGCATTGGCATGATAGTCATCACATAAATCTAGAGCGATTGCAAACATTTCCTCTGCCTTTTTAAAACTGCGATCTCCCATCGCCGGATTAGGTTGCGAATCATAATATTTCAGGCCACTATTATAAGCATACATTCCATATTCAAAATAGGCAGTTGCATTCTCTTCATCCATCTCAATTGCCGCGTTAAAATTTTCTACTGCTGTTCTAGCATCCTTCGCATTTACTGCAGCTGAAATTAGCTTCATTACTTTTTTTGATGGATCTACGCAAGCCTCTGCTTCCTCTTGAGCAAGGACCACAGTAGTCATAGATAAAAATATAAGGGAGAAGTAAAGTTTAGTCATTTCGTCATTTTCAAATTGTGTTTGGCGCAGCATATTCAAATACTATACCTAAATAACATATACCGCTAAAAGCCCGCAAAGGTTACACTTTAGCGTAATTGATTCGACTTTCAAAAAATCTTTAAAATCAATCCGTAATAATTCACACACAGTACATTCAATAAGATAGTCCGTTCAATTAAAACCTCAGAAAACTACAGGTTATTGCTTCAATTCCTCCAGTGCCTTATCGAGATTCTCAAATTCAAATTCAAAGCCAGCTTTTAAAAGAACTTCAGGTAAGACAAAACGACTCTTTAGAATCAACTCAGTTTCAGTCTTGATTAATCTTGCTCCAAGCTTAAGAATACCAGCAGGCAATGGAATACCAAAACCTCTATTATATGCTAACCTCAACGCTTTCATTAACACAACATTCTTCACTGGATTAGGTGCTGCAAGATTAATAGGACCCGCTAATTCTTTATGATTCAAAATGAATAATATCGATTTACAAAAATCATCAATATGAATCCAACTAAACATCTGTTCGCCTGAACCTTGCTTTCCGCCTAAACCAAATTTAACTAGATTAACTAAAGGGTTTAATGCGCCCCCATCATTACCAAGAACAATAGCAGTTCTAATCGCAACCTGTCTTGTTTCTGATGACGCATAGCTGAAAAAAATTTTTTCCCATTTTTGGCAAACATCAACTGAAAACCCTTTACCCTCTACTCCGTCCGATTCTGTCATAGGTTCATCCAACGAATGTTTATAAATTGTTGCACTGGAAGCATTTATCCATAACTTAGGTTTTCCTACTGAACTTCTAATAGCTTCACCAAGAACTTCAGTAGACTTTAGTCTAGAGTCGTAAATTTCTTGTTTGTTTTTATCGTTATACCTGCAATCGACAGACCGACCTGCTAGATTAATTATGCAATAAGCATCTTCCAGCTCTTCCTTCCAATCTCCGATGTGCTTGCCATCCCAAATAAGATATCTCACATTATCAAAATCTTCTTTCTTATTTCTTACAAGACACACAATATCAAAATAACGTTTTAAATAATCGACAAGGTTCCTTCCCATGAAACCATTAGCGGCCGTAATCACAACTTTCTTCATAATTATAATGTAAAAACAAGTGGATAAATTAAAATTCTGAATAAAACAAGAGATAAAGTCAGCTTTGAACTTAGACCTAATAATTTCACTCTTCTACCGTGCTCAATAATCATACAGCAAACTATAACACCAAAAAAGAATGGTGCCAATAAGGTTGTCTCCAAATTAAAATAACTAAAGACACTCAGAAAGAACTCAACCCAACCTAACGCAATTGCACCTAACAAACTAATGAAAGCTAAATGTCCTAAATAGGTGAAAATATCAAATTGCCTTAAGCACTTAAAAATTAAAGTTTGAAATACAAGTTGTGCCATAAACAAAGTAAACTCAAATGAGAAAATACCATTCCATAAATAAGGATTCAATTGAGAATTAAAATAACTCCCCACAAAAAAATAGGTCATCCCTCCACAAAAACCGATGAAAAATAAGCGCCAAAAAAGACTGAATTTTGGAGTACAAGAGCATGCTGTTTCACATACTGTTGGAGCAATAATTTTTCGATTGAAACTTATAAATCGATAGCACAATTGAAGCACCCAATAAATAGGAAAGAAATTACCAATGAATGGAATCACGCTCCATTTCGTTCCTAAAACTTTTAGCATACTATCAATGCCATAAAGCGTTTCCTCCCCTATTGATATTAATGCTATTTCAGACTTCGCTCTTTCGCGATCAAACAATAAATCAGTATTATTTGCTACTTTCTGATATGAAACTCGAGATTCACTCGCGATAAAATTAAATTTCACAAACATTCTTGTATACCAATTACATAAAGGACAATTCTCATCGTAAAGTAAATATTGCTGTTTAGCTACCATAGTACATAGTTTTACTACTTTCAATAATTATTGAAAGTACATGTCATTTTTTTTTTATTTCAGTAATCGAATAATAGAACCAAAAAACGCACTCTCTTCTGCTCTCATTAGAGAATCACTAACCCTATCCATTCTACCAACTAACCTTTCAATATCTGTTAATACATTGACAAAAGACGCTGAATCTTCTGATTTAATTTCTACATTAGACAATTTTGATAGGTGAAATTTTAGTGGTTCAATTTCTCTTCTCTTTCTTTCTTTTGCGATGCGCTTCATTACCTCCCACATATCCTTTTCAGCTTCAAAATATTCTTTTCGATCACCTGTTTTCGAAACCTTATAAATAAGATTCCAAACCATCAGTTCTCGTAGGTTCATATTAGCACTTCCTCGAGAAATGGATAGTTCATCCATAATCTGATCTGTATCCAATGCATTTTTGGAGGTTAAAAGTAAAGCATGGACCTGTGCCATCGTTTTTTTGATTCCCCATTGGGACCCAAAATTCCCCCATAATTGTACAAATTCCCTTTTCGCTTCTATCAACTCCATATTCAAATATACAATACTTTCAATAATTATTGAAAGTATTGTATATTTTATTTTCCATTTATCAGGATTTCAAGGGATTTTAAATAATAAATATCCAGATATAATTGATTTTCGGTAAATTCAACCTTCAAATTAGTACTATGAAAAAACTGACAACAATGTTCCTTGCCCTATGTATAGGAACAACATTATTTGCTCAAAAGAAAAAATCGACGGAGAGTTCAACAATAGAAGCTTCTACCGTTTCTAGTCTCAAATTTCGGCTTGTTGGTCCGGCCCTAACTTCAGGTAGAATCGCTGATATTGCCGTGAATCCTAATAATCATAACACGTGGTACGTAGCAGCTGCATCTGGAGGTGTATGGAAAACTACAAACCATGGAACTACCTTCTCTCCAATTTTTGATAACTACGGATCCTATTCAATTGGTTGCGTAACATTAGCACCAACAAACTCCAATATAGTATGGGTTGGGACAGGTGAAAACAACAATCAACGTTCTGTAGCCTATGGAGATGGCGTTTATAAATCAGTTGATGGCGGGAAGTCGTTCAAAAACATGGGGCTTAAAACATCTGAGCATATCGGAAAAATTATAGTTCACCCTAAAGATGAAAACACAGTATGGGTTGCTGCCTATGGACCAGTTTGGAGCAAAGGTGGGGAACGGGGAGTATACAAATCAACTGACGGCGGAGAAACTTGGAAAAACACCTTAGAGATTTCAGAGCATACTGGAATTGCTGAAATTGCAATTGATCCGAACAATTCAAATATACTCTACGCATCTGCTCACCAAAGAAGAAGACGTGAATGGACCTATATTGGTGGTGGACCGGAATCAGGGTTATATAAATCAATTGACGGTGGTGAAACATGGAAAGAAATAAATTCAGGGTTGCCCAAAGGTGAAATGGGAAGAATTGGAATTGCTGTTTCACCAGTAAATTCTGATTACGTCTATGCGATCGTTGAAGCTCGCGGAGATCAATCAGGTTTTTTCCGATCTACCAATAGAGGTGAATCTTGGTCAAAAATGTCTAGCTACAAAACAAGTGGTAACTATTACCAAGAAATCATCTGTGACTTGACTAATGTGGACAAAGTATTTTCAATGAATACATGGTTACATCATACTGAAGATGGAGGTAAAACCTTCAAAAAAACAGGTGAAACAAGTAAACATGTTGATAATCATTGTATATGGATTGATCCAAATAGTCCTGATCATTGGATCGTTGGATGTGACGGTGGTATTTATGAAACATATAACCATGCTCAAGATTGGAAGTACTATAGTAATCTTCCGATTATACAATTCTACAAGGTTGCAACAGATAACGACACCCCATTTTACAATATATACGGAGGAACTCAAGACAACAACTCAATGGGAGGACCTTCTGCATCTATCAATAATGCAGGTATTCTAAATTCTGATTGGTTTATCACGAATGGCGGTGATGGATTCGAATCTGCAATTGATCCAACTAATCCTAATATTGCCTATGCTCAAGCTCAATACGGATGGTTAGTTCGTTATGATAAAACATCGGGAGAGCGAACTCCGATTCAACCAATGCCAGGTAAAGATGAGGCGGGATACCGCTGGAATTGGGATGCACCTCTTTTAATTTCTCCTCACGATAACAAAACACTATACTTCTGTGCAAACAAAGTTTTTAAAAGTACAAACCGTGGAGACGATTGGGAAACGGTAAGTCCAGATTTATCGCAACAAATTGACAGAAACACATTACCTGTAATGGACCAGGTTTGGTCCATTGATGCAGTAATGAAAAATAAGTCAACTACAATTTACGGCAACATAGTTGCTTTTGATGAATCTCCGGTCACACAAGGAATTCTTTATGCAGGAACAGATGACGGATTAATTCAAACCTCTGCAAATGGCGGTAATTCTTGGTCAAAAGTAAGTTCTTTCCCAGGTGTACCCTCTAATACAAGAGTAAATATGATTTCTGCTAGTTTACATGATGAAAACGTAGTTTTTGCAACGTTGAATAATCATCGTTCTGGAGATTTCAAACCATACATTTTAAAGAGTTCAGATAAAGGAAAGACTTGGAAATCAATTTCAGGAAACCTTCCAGAAGCTGGGGCTGCCTTTGCTATTCGTCAAGATCATGTTAATCCTGATTTACTATTTGCTGGAACAGAGTTCGGTTGCTATTTTTCTAATGATGGAGGAACAAACTGGACTAAATTAGCTGGATTACCAACAATAGCTGTTTATGACATTGATATTCAACAAAGAGAAAGCGATTTAGTTGTTGCAACTTTTGGTCGTGGTTTTTATGTATTAGACAATTACTCACCATTAAGAACAATTACAACAGAAACATTAAATAAAGAAGCTAATCTTTTCCCTGTGAAAGATGCATTACTTTACATCCCTTCCGCTCCTTTAGGGTTAAGAGGTACTGGGTCTCAAGGTGCCAACCTATGGAATGCTGATAACCCATCCTTTGGTGCAACTTTTACGCTTTACCTTAAAGAAACAGAATCGACGTTAAAATCAAAGAGACAGAAAAAAGAAAAAGAACAAGAGAAAAACAAAGAAGCTGTTGAGTACCCTTCATTCGATGACTTAAGAGCTGAAAAGAACGAATCGAAAACTCAGTTAATCTGGATTATTAGAAATTCACAAGGAGAAGAAATCAGAAGAATGACCTCTACTCCGTCAAAAGGAATTTCTAGAATGAACTGGGATCTAAGAAAAGAGACAACTTCACCAGTTAAGATAAACAAGCCTAAACCAGGAAGATATTCAAGTGCTGATGTAGGATTCCTTGTTACCCCAGGAACATACTCTGTAGAAGTACTATCTATAAAAGGTGATGTCATTGAAAATTTAATATCGAAAACAGATTTCAATGTTGTTGGTTTAAACAACCAAACTCTAATTGCGACAAACACCAAAGAGCTTGATAAATTCAGAGCTGAAGTAGCTGAAACGCAAAGGTCAATTGGTGGTGCAAGTAAAATGATTGGAGAAATCGAAGACAAATTAAAACTGTATAATCATGCAATTAAGACTTATCCGAATGCTGATTTAACATTGCTGGCTCAAACTAAAGAAATCAAAACAATATTAGATGAGTGTAAGCTCATGCTTTGGGGAGATGGATTAAAACGTTCTCATGAATTTGAAACAGCCCCAAGCATTATGAACAGAATTGGTATAGTTGAATACCAACTTTCGACAAATACTACGGGCGTTACAAACACACAACGTAAAAATAAGGCCATTGCCGAGGAGGAGTATGCTGAATTTCGAATTCTCTTAGATAATGCAATTGTTAAATTAAGATCTATAGAAGCTAAACTAGCAAAGCAGAATATACCTTATATAAAAGGTAAAGACGAAAATTGGAAAGAAAACTAAACTTCATTTCACTATGAAAAGGGCGCTATTTTAGCGTCCTTTTTTCGTATATTTTAACCAATTCACAAAACTAAATTCAACAAGTGGGTTTTTCTGCACAGAATATAGAGTTATACATAAATACCATATTCCTCACCCGATAAATATACAATTGTATATTCCTCAGTCATAATATAAAACCTAATTTGATCGCTCCCAGCATCATTTTCTCCTTATAGAGAAACTCTTTAACTCTTTTTTCTCCAGCTGCGTAGGACGCTTCAAAACCAAATCCAAACCTATTTTTCATCCAGATTGAAGTAATAGAGACCATACCTGTCGGTATCAACTTTTGATGATAACCTAAAGTCCCAATAAATTGCAATCCAAAATTAGTGTCTAACTCATAACACCAATGTTTATTCTTTAAATCAAATAAACTAATTGTCCCAATTTGACCAACGCCAATTAAAGCTATAGTGTAATTAATTGACTTATTAATACCTAAACGCAATATAGTTATCGTTACATCATGTTTTGACTTCTCCCTTTCCTTCAAGATCCATCTATAATTAAACACCAAACCATAATGAAACGCATGAATATCTTTTCTGGAAACTCCATCTGGTCCCCAAATAGCTTGATTAATATTATCCGAACCATATCCGCCTACCCGATCAATAAAAGAATAACCTAATGTTGAATTAAGAATGAAGCCACTAGAATTTGGCAAATCCTTCTCCTCTTCACTAAACTTTCAACTATGACTTGATGATGGAATTGCATTTTTCGAGTTGTCAAAAGCATCAATTAATCCATCAGCATATCGAATTTCAGCGATTTCAATTCTCATCAAAGTTCTGATTGGTCCATCTGGATATTCAAGCCTGAAGTCCTGAACCTCAAATTCACTTATATTATTTACTATAGCAACATGAATATGGCCATCCCTTCTAACAACAGTATCTTAACTATTTAATACAAAAAATAAGAAAGAAGCAACTATGGTAAGTACATATTTCATAGCTTTTCTTAAAAAGATGAATAGTGAATATAATTAATAGATTTCCTCATTTAAATTAAGTTGGGTAATTCACTTCCCTTTCTGTTCTTTTCTTAAAAAGAAATTTGATAACTCTTAATACCGTAATTTCCCCCTCAAAATAAGGATCAGTTTTAAGCATATAGTTTGATATCTTAATTAAATAGAATATCTTTAAACTCCCCGAGCATGAAAATATATTCTGGCTTAAATAATACTTACTGCTTGAAATCAATTTTACCTATTCTCCTGTTATTTGCCTTTGAGCAATGTCACGCTCAAAATTTAGTACCAAACCCAAGCTTTGAAGAACATTCTAGTTGTCCCTCTAATTTGCAACAAATTGCGCATGTTATTGATTGGGCAGAATACACTCCATCCCCTGATTACTTTAATTTTTGTGCGGGTCAAAGTTCAGCAGGTGTCCCGTCTAACATGTTTGGCTTTCAATATCCTGCAACGGGATCGGGATATATTGGGCTATTAACATATTATGAAGAATCATGGGGCAGTTATAATTCGAGAGAGTTTGCAGGAGCAGAGTTACTAGATCCGCTCGAGGTCGGTTCAACTTATTATGTTTCTCTTAAAGTAAGTGCAAGTGGATTATCTGAGGATATCTGGCCAAATTCTGGATCTAATAATCTTGGTGTTTGGTTTACCTCTAATCCTTCTTTATCAAATACGAATAATCTGAGTCAAGTATATTCCGTAAATATAATAACAGACACCTTGGGTTGGCAGGTAATACAAGGAGAATTTATAGCCGACTCAAATTATACGCATATTGTACTCGGTAATTTCTTTGAAGACAGTCTAACAGATGCCATTCTTCTATACAACCAGTCTTGGACCAATCATATCGCTTCATATTATTACATTGATGACGTCTGTGTTTCTAGAGAACAATCAACTTGTGTTCAAACCACCTCTATAAATAACATTCCAAAACCAGAAAAGAAGCTACTTAGAATTGTAGATTTAATGGGGAAAGATACAGAAGAAAAAAACAACACCCTCTTGATCTACATTTACAATGATGGTAGTAGAACAAAAATATATCGACAGGAATAAACGACCAATAATTCAATCAGTCAAAGGACATCATACTCTAATAAGGGAAGTTAATCCAATTGGATAAAAATCATTCAGAATGGGGAATCAATTAAAAAAGCACTGATTTCTCAGTGCTTTTTTAATTATTTAATTTCTTGTGGATTTTTGACCTTCGTTTTTGTTAATGCAATCTCTAGTACCTCATCCATTCGATTAACATAATGAAACATCAAACCTTTTAAGTAATCCTGATTAATATCATCAACGTCTTTACGATTCTTCTCACAAAGAATAATCTCCTTAATCTTCGCACGTTTTGCTGCCAATATTTTCTCTTTAATTCCTCCGACCGGCAAAACGTCTCCTCTTAAGGTAATCTCACCCGTCATTGCCAAATTCTTCTTCACTTTAAATTGGGTGAATACTGAGGCTAAAGAAGTTAACATTGTGATACCAGCGCTTGGACCATCTTTTGGCGTTGCCCCTTCCGGAACATGGATATGTATATTGTGCTTGTCAAAAACTTCTTGATCAATACCTAATAGGCTATTGTGCGCTTTCAGATATTCCAATGCGATAACCGCAGACTCTTTCATTACATCTCCAAGATTTCCCGTAAGAGTTAACTTGCCTTTTCCTTTCGTTATAGATGATTCTATAAAAAGAATGTCGCCACCAACACTTGTCCATGCCAGTCCCGTAACGACGCCTGCCACATCATTATTATTGTAAACTGTTTTTGCTCTACCAACTCCAATAATATCGAATAAGTCAGAACCTTTAATTTTAACATCGAACTCCTCTTCCATTGCAATTTGTCGAGCCCTATTACGAACTAACTTAGCAACCATTTTATCTAGTCCACGAACTCCTGATTCATTCGTATACTCTTCAACTAATTTTTCCAAGGTTTTTTTATCAACAGAAATATCCTTAGCCGTAATTCCATGCTCTTTAATTTGTTTTGGCAATAAGTGACGTTTCGCGATTTCAACCTTTTCTTCGATTGTATAACCATTCACCTCAATTAGTTCCATTCTATCTCGCAAAGGCCCTTGAATATTGGCTAAGTTATTCGCTGTAGCAATAAACATTACGCGAGATAAATCATATTCTGTTTCAATGTAATTATCATAAAACTCTGAATTTTGCTCAGGATCTAAAACTTCCAACAAAGCAGAAGAAGGATCTCCATGATTGCTTCGACCTAATTTGTCCACCTCATCCAAAACAAAAACAGGATTACTAATTTCAGCTTTCTTAATGTTTTGAATAACACGACCTGGCATTGCACCAATATAAGTTTTGCGGTGACCACGTATTTCGGATTCGTCATGTAAACCACCCAAAGACATTCGAATATACTTTCTCCCTAAAGCTTCTGCAATAGACTTTCCTAGGGATGTTTTACCTACACCTGGAGGTCCATAGAAACATAAAATTGGAGATTTCATATTACCTTTTAACTTAAGCACAGCCAGGTACTCTAGAATTCTTTCTTTAACTTTTTCCAGTCCATAGTGATCTCTTTCTAGAATTTTCTTCGCTCGATTCAAATCAAGTACATCCTCAGAATACACTCCCCATGGAAGATCAAGCATTAGGTCTAAATAGTTCATTTGAACAGTATATTCAGCACCTTGAGGATTCATACGTCCTAATTTATCCAACTCTTTGAAGAATAACTTCTCTACAGTTTCATCCCACTTCATTTTAGAAGCACGATCACGCATTCCATTTACATCTTGTTCTTGAGGATTATCACCCAATTCATCTTGGATAGTTCTCATCTGTTGATGCAAGAAATATTCCCGTTGCTGCTTGTCCATATCCTTTCGAACTTTGGATTGGATTTCGTTTTTCATTTCAAGCATTTGTACCTCTAGCGTTAGGTGCTCTAGCACCATCAAAACACGCTTTTTCATGTCTAACTCAGCTAACATCTCTTGCTTTTTAGCAACATCAGCATTCATATTAGACGAAATAAAATTAACCAAGAATGTAGGGCTATCAATGTTTCCAATAGCAAAAGAAGCTTCTGAAGGAATATTTGGACTTTCCTGTATGATTTGTAATGCCAACTCCTTAATCGTTTTAAACATTACCTCCATCTCTTGATTATCTGCATCCAATTTTGGTTCCTCCAACATTTTCACTTTCGCAGACATGTATGGCTCTGTCTGAACAGGCTGAACCATTTCAAACCGTCTTTTACCTTGAATGATAACCGTAGAACTACCGTCAGGCATCTTCAATAAACGTACAATTTGTGCAACGGTACCTACAGTATGAAGATCAACAAACTCAGGAACTTCTTTCTCCTGATTTTTTTGTGAAACAACACCAATTACTTTAGAACCTTTATTGGCCTCTTGGATCAATTTAATAGATTTATCACGTCCTACCGTAATTGGAATAACAACTCCAGGGAATAAAACATTATTTCTCAGAGGAAGAATTGGAAGTTCTTCTGGATAAGATTGCTTATTCATATTCTCTTCCTCTTCGGCTGTAATTAACGGGATAAACTCTGCATCGGCATCTGCTTGAGATGTTAATTGCATAAAGCTTTTATCAAAAAATTCGCTCATATATACTTAACGTGCGTCAAACTGTCAGCAGTTGGCAAACAAACGCACTAAATTTTATTATTTCTAATGGATTTACAGTATTTCAAACCCTATGCCAAGGGGACAAAACTGCAATTTTGTCTTACTTTTTGTCAGAAAGGTGTTTAAGAATCAACAATTCTTCATTAGAAAGTTCTTTTCCACGACGAATCATCATGTTATTTGCACTTTCAATTGCCTTATTAAAGTCATACAAATCCTCTCCCATACCCCATGTAAAGGAGGGAATATATTTAGGAGGGAATTCAGCGCCGAAAACATTACTCGAAACACCTACAACAGATGCTGTATTAAACATTGTATTAATGCCACACTTAGAGTGATCCCCCATCATCAATCCCATGAATTGGATTTCTGTTTGATCAACTTTTTCTTTTTCAAATGAGTATGTCTTTACTTTACCATAGTTGTTCTTGAGATTGGAAGTGTTTGTATCAGCTCCAATATTACACCATTCACCAATAACAGAATTTCCTATAAAACCATCATGACCTTTATTTGAATAAGACTGGAAAATCACATTGTTCACTTCGCCTCCAACTTTACAATGAGGACCTAAAGTAGTAGGCCCGTAAACTTTTGTTCCCAACTTCAAACCCGCACTTTCGCACATAGCAAAAGGACCGCGAACAATACTACCCTCCATAACTTCAGCATTCTTACCAATATAAATTGGTCCAGATTTCGTATTCAAGATGGAAGCTTCAACAACAGCTCCTTCTTCTAAAAAAATATGATTTGGATCCCCTATAATTGTATTTGAAGATGATAATTGAACTGATTGTCTGGAAGATGTTAACCATTCAAAATCTTGTTTCAACACATCTCCATTCTTTTGATATAAATGCCAGCGCTCAGTAATAAGAATAGGCTCTTTCCCTTTATAGTCAACTAACACTTCTCCCTTTCCACTTTTAGCAATCCAGCCCCCCTCAAACATCAACTGTTCGTTACCCGCTAAATTAGAAACCGCCATAGCTAATTCTTCATTCGGAATAAGGCAAGCATTTACAACTATAGCATTACTTGACATCGGAAACTTTCCTTCTAGGTATTTTTCAGTATCAAAGAAAACTTCAACTTCAGGTAAAAGTAATTTCCAACGTTCATCATTCGTCAAAATGCCGATTCGCAAATTCCCCACTGGTCTTGTTAAAGTTAACGGAGCAAAAGCTAAATGTTTATTGTTATCATGAAGTTGAATTTTCATCCTTAGACGTTTTGTTTTTTAATTGCCGAAAGTAAGATCATTAAAATAAAAGTAATCAAAGCATTTAAGATGATTATTTCAAACCCAAATTTATACATTCCAAATATTCCAGGCATCCCTTTTTCCACACCTGGAGCACCACAAGAAAAGTACCATAAAAGGAAAGTAGCAACTATTGAAATTAAACATAAAAATGGCACCAAGTGATCATTAATTTTACGCCTCGATAATATTCCAAAGAAGAAGATTCCGATTAATGGCCCATAAGTAAATCCTGCAAATTTCATCAAAAGACCAATCGCAGAATCTGTAGTTGTATATTTTAACAAGATAACAACCAAAATAATACCTACTGACATGGCAATGTGTACCATTTTCCTCGTTCGCTCTCTATCTATTCCTTGCAATGTATTTTCGCTAAGAACATCATTTCCTTCGCCTATTGGAAGTTGTTTGTCCTTCTCATTAATATTAAGGAAGTCAACTGAAAAAGATGTCGTTAATGAAGTCAAAGCCGAATCAGCACTTGAGTACGCCGCAGCAATTAGCCCCAATAAGAAAAGAACACCTATAAACTGACCCGCTCCATCACTTAATGCAACAGCAGAAAACAATAAGTCCGGCTTAGCGAAATCAATCGCATTTTTATATGCATAAATGTATAGTAAAACACCTAAAACAAGAAAAATCAAGTTAACCACCACTAGAATAGCTGCCATGCTAATCATATTTTTTTGAGCATCCTTTATACTCTTACAACTCAAATTCTTCTGCATCATATCTTGGTCCAACCCTGTCATACCAATTGTGATGAACATTCCTCCCAAAAAATGCTTTAGAAAGTGATTATTACTCATAAAATCATCGAAAAAGAAAACCTTTGCGTATCCACTTTCAGAAACTGTATTAACCAATCCATTTTCACCAGATAAATCTAGAGCATCACTTATAAACCAGACTGTCAAAAAGACAGAGCCAAGCATAAATGCCGTTTGAAGAGTATCAGTCCAAACAATTGTTTTTATCCCTCCTTTGTTTGTGTAAATCCAAATGAGCAATACGGAGATAATTACGGTGACTTCAAAGGGGATTCCCCAGTCATCAAAAAGAATTGACTGTAGGACATTCGCAACTAATAATAAACGGACTGAAGCTCCAATAATTCTTGAAACTAAGAAGAAAAAAGCGCCCGTTTTATACGACCAAAATCCGAATCGCTGCTTCAAATACTCATATATTGAGGTTAAATTCAAGCGATAATAAATAGGCAGCAAGACGTATGCCACTATAAAGTACCCTACCAAATACCCCAAAACGGCTTGCATATAACTAAATTGATTCGATTCGTTCCCAACCCAACCCGGAACAGAAATAAAAGTAACACCACTTAAGGAAGCGCCGATCATTCCAAAAGAAACAATATACCAAGGAGATTTCCGCTCGCCTAAAAAGAATGAATCATTCGTCGCTTTTCTTGAAGTAACATAAGATATGGCAACCAAAACTATGAAGTAGGCAATTAATACAGTAACAATTAATGTATTTGTCATGGCGTAAAATTAATCAATTAACCAAGCTATTGCTTTTGTATTCCATGAATAAATTAACAGTTGAAAGTGAATTGAATTTATAAAACAATTCTTAACTTTAGACCTACCATCTAATCATGCAAGAAATTCAAAAACCTATACAAAGAAGTCGACTAAGACAGTTTTTTGGTAAAGAATATTACATCCTAAAAAGAAGGTGCGATTGGATGTTTGGATCAAAGAAATGGGCTAAAATTGAAAATTCCGAATCTATTAAACACCCTGTTTTCAAGCATCGTTCTATGATTCTTCGCCCGCTCAAGGATGTCGACATGTACCTGCAAGAGAATAAAAGAATCAACCTCAAATTAGCAATTGCCCATTTAGACGGACTATTAATAAAGCCAGGAGAAACTTTCTCTATATGGAAAAATATCGGGCGACCTACGAAACGAAAAGGGTACTTGGAAGGTCTAGTTCTAAAACAAGGAAACATTGCAAAAGACACTGGAGGTGGACTTTGCCAACTCGGAAATTTACTTTTCTGGATTTTCGCACATAGCCCTTTGACAATTACCGAACGCTACAGGCATGGATTTGATGTTTTCCCAGATGTAAACCGTAAAGTCCCATTCGGCGCTGGAGCAACACTTTCTTATAATCACATTGACTTACAAGTAAAAAATAATACTGACCAATATTTTCAGATAAAACTCTGGTTAGACAATACGCATTTAAATGGAGCACTTTTTAGTGAGCTAAAATCTCAATCAAATTTTAAAGTAGAAGAGCGGAATCATATTATGAAGCAGCAAATATGGGGAGGATATTCTAGACACAATCAAATAATACAAATTGAGCGAGTAGGAGATAAAATAATCAATGAAAGACTATTAGCTGAAAATCATGCAATTATGATGTATAATCCATTTTTAGAAGATAAAAACTGACTTTCACTCAAAAGAATTAATAAATTTAGCGTAAAATCCACTAAATGAATATTCAAGAGCTAACGCTTTATTCAAATAATTTAGCCAATCAAAAGCGTTTTTATTCACAAACTCTAGGCTTTCAAATCATTGTTGATACAGACGCGAAACTTTCCTTTCAAATTGGGGTCAGTGTATTAACCTTTGAATACACGGCAAAACGAAAAGAACAATATCATTTTGCTTTCAACATCCCTTCAAACCAAGAAGAAGATGCTCTATTGTGGTTAAAAGACCGGTTAGACGTATTGAAAGACGGTGATTCAGAAATTCAATACTTTGATTTTTGGGATGCTAATGCAATCTACTTCTATGATAACGATAGAAATATTGTGGAGTTCATCGCTAGAAAAACTTTAAAAAAAGAATCTTCAACTGAATTTAGTTCAGATTGTGTTTTCAATATTTCTGAGATAGGCATGCCCACTGCTAACATGTCAGATATTCGAGATAAATTGATAAATCAATTATCCCTGCCTCAATACAGCGGTGATGTTTCTAGATTCTGCTCAATTGGAAACGAAGAAGGACTTTTCATTTGTCTGAATAAAGAAATCAAAGACTTTTGGTATCCAACCAATGAGAAAACGTATTCCGTTGACTTTGAGATTAGATTCTCTCATAATGGAAATTATTTGAAGGGACTATTTGAAAATGACAAACTTAATATTGTATACCAATGATTAACGAAGATATTACTCTTGAAAATGATAGAGTGATGCTAGTCGCATTAAAATCTGAACACATAACCGAATTATTAGAATACTCAATTAACCAGCCCGATTTATGGGAATTCTCTTTAACTCGAGGTGACGGAGAGGAGAATTTACGAAACTATATTCAAATGGCTTTAAACCAGAGAAAGGCAGGAACCTCCTACCCATTTATTGTATTTGACAAGAAGAACGGAAAATTCGCGGGTTCAACGCGCTTTTACGATTATCAAAAACATCACAACACGGTCCAATTAGGCTATACTTGGTATGGAAAAGAATTCCAACGAACCGGTTTAAATCGAAATTGCAAATTGCTTCTTTTGAGTTATGCATTCGAAGAATTAAAGCTAAATCGCGTGGAGTTTCGTGCTGACGCGAAAAACAAAAGAAGCATAATAGCAATGAAAGCTATTGGATGCACCGAAGAAGGTATTTTAAGACAGAACTGCTCAAGCCCTGAAGGGAGAAGGGACAGTATAATATTAAGTATACTGAATTCAGAATGGAAAGATGTAAAACCTAGACTAATTGACAAAATTTATGGATGATACTATCCAAACATATAATCCTGTTATACAACAAAATCGAATTGAGCTAATCGACATTTTTCGGGGCTTAGCTATTTTCGGCATCTTCATGGTCAATATCCATGTAATGAATTGTGCATTTCCCAATCGTGGAATGCAAGAAGCAAAATTTCAAGAATTTATAGACACATCAACCATTGAAGTTCTAGGCCTATTTTTCTACGGCAAATTTTTCCCAATATTCTCTTTCCTTTTTGGCCTTGGAATTTCTTTACAAGTTAGACGGCAATTAGAAAAGGGAACATTTTCAATCGCATTTTTTACTAGAAGGTTAATAGCACTTTTCTTATTTGGAGCAGCGCATATCATTTTTATTTGGTCGGGAGATGTACTCCACCTCTACGCAATTCTCGGAGCAATCCTTCTTCTTTTCATACAGAAATCGGCAAAATTCTTGTTTATCAGTTTTTTAGTGATTCTTTTTTTTCCATTTTATCTTGACTTATTTGAATGGGTTATTGATACTCTAGGTTTTGATTTTATGAAACCAATAGAGGAATTATCTCATACAGAGCTAACAGACACATATAGAAACGGAAGTTATCTCGAAATAATGAACCTTCGTTTTATAGAGTATCAAAGTGCTACCGAGATCCTATGGTTAATCCTTGCTCCTACAGCATTTGCTATGATTTTCCTTGGAGCATCTATTGGTAAAAGTGGTCTTTTATACCGAATCCCTGAATTTGTAGCAAAAACAAAATATAGGGTACTTATTATTTTCGCAGCAGCCGTTTCGTACCATTATTTCGCGCTATATCTATTTTCGACATTCACAGAACCACCTGGCAGAGTTTTACGCTATTTCATTTTATACCCATTTATTTTCGCAGATGTAGTCATTGCATTATCAATCGTGTGGAGTGTTGCATACATCTATCAAAGTAAAATTGGTAAGCGCATACTCTCACCATTGAGACACGTTGGTCAAATGGCCTTTACAAATTACATCTCCCAAAGTTTATTAGGACTAATAATATTCAGTTCTTTAGGATTTGGGTTCTATGAAAAAGGAAGCCCTTCGGAATTAGTCGGCATTGTAATTTTAACTTATTTCGTTCAAATAATATTCAGTAAATTCTGGATGCAATATTTTCGGTTTGGACCATTAGAATGGCTTTGGAGATGTATCTCTTACCTAAAAATCATGCCGATAAAAAGATCAATTCAATAAAAATAAACAACAAATTTTACGAATTCATTTGTTACTTTCGTGTCAACTCGAATTACAACGGTAAACATAAAGAAAAACACATATGGAGATTATCTTTCAATTAGCACTAATTATTGTTCCATCAGGAGCCGTTTTGATCACGGCCATTTTCTTTATGCGTAAAGCAGCAGATAAGGATATAAGAACAATTCAATTGGAACTAAAGAAAGAACGCCAAACCTTTTTCTTACCTAATCGTGTAGATGCATATCAAAGAGCAGTATTATTAATGGAAAGAATTCATCCAAATAGCTTAATCATGCGTCACAACAACCCTGGTTTACCAGCTGCAGCTTTACAAGTTCAATTACTTGAGGCAATTCGAAGTGAATATGAGCATAATATGGCTCAACAAATTTTCGTTTCTAACGAAGCCTGGGAAATGGTTAAGAAAGCAAAAGATGAAACTACAAGAATTGTTCATCTAGCCGGACAGCAAATGGAAGCTACTTCTTTAGCTCTGGACCTATCCAATAAAATTTTTGAAATTGTTGGTGAAGTGGGAACACTTCCGACTGAAATTGCAGTTGATGTTTTAAAGAAAGAACTTCAAGGATTATTTTAAGTTATAAACCTGATCTCGAATCTGAATCATCTCTCCTGCTCTTAATTTGGCGCGTCGTCTAAGCTCAACTTCTCCATCACGCATCACCATTTCTGAATCAACAATCATTTTAGCATGTCCTCCAGTTTGGGCTAATCCAATTGCTTTTAGGAATTGCATTAGC
This sequence comes from Crocinitomicaceae bacterium, assembly GCA_022447585.1. Lineage (GTDB taxonomy): Bacteria > Bacteroidota > Bacteroidia > Flavobacteriales_D > Crocinitomicaceae > UBA4466. The sequence continues at coordinate 661,710 of JAKVAR010000009.1, forward strand.
TCAATGTAATCACCTTCAATCTTAAACTCTTCTTGCATTTATATAATTTTTATACAGCTCATCCGCCGCATGGAAAGAGGTCATCTCTCCGTTTATAACTTGTTGTTCTATATCTTTCAGCCTGACCATCATTTCTGCATCCATAAAGAAGTCACTAATGATCAGCTCCTTTAAAGTTTCAGACAACCATTTTTTATCTTGTTCTCGTCTGTTCTGCTGAAAACTCCCATTTGAATTAACATGCGATCTAAAATCTTCGATGACATCCAGGACTTTGTCAATATTTGATTTCTCAACCGAGCTACATGTAAACACTTTTGGAATCCAATTATTTCTATTGGCTGGAAATAAGTGCAGTGCATTCTTATACTCTCTGGCAGCCAACTTCGACTTCTGTTTATTATCACCATCTGCTTTTGTTATTACAAGAGCATCGGCCATTTCCATAATGCCTTTCTTAATCCCCTGCAACTCATCACCAGCTCCTGACAACATGAGTAGCAAGAAAAAATCAACCATTGATTTTACCACTGTTTCAGATTGCCCGACCCCCACGGTTTCAATAAGAATAAAATCATAACCAGCAGCTTCGCAAAGCAATATTGACTCTCTAGTTTTTCTTGCAACCCCTCCTAACGTATCTCCTGCTGGAGAAGGGCGAATAAACACATTATCCTCTGTGGACAATTCATTCATCCGTGTCTTATCACCCAAAATACTTCCTCTTGAAACTGAACTTGATGGATCCACAGCGAGAACAGCAACCTTATACCCCTTCCTAATCAGGAGCATACCAAAAGACTCAATAAAAGTACTTTTGCCTACTCCAGGAACTCCCGTAATACCAATACGAATAGACTTGCCACTTAAAGGCAAGCATTTTTGTATTAACGCATTCGCTTCAGTTTGAGACTTTTCATTTTTACTCTCGATCAATGTAATCCCTGAACTTAAAGCACTGAGCATACCTTTTTTAATCCCTTCAAACAGCGAATCCGGATTCATACGCTGTCGCTGAATCTGCTTCTTTTTAATCCAATCTTCAATATTATTCTTAGCCATAAAATTAAGTCGGAGTAAAGATACATAACCGATATCAATTTCTTCTGATTTGATAAAAAGTTTAATGTTTACAATCAAAAGTTAAACAAAATGTCGCTATATTTACGCTATGAAAAAAATTGGAATGATAGGTGCTGGACTATCCAGTTTATACTCTGCCTGCTATTTAGCAAAAAAAGGACATCAAGTTATTGTTTACGACAAGAACAACATGCCTGGAGGAAGATCACAATTTTTTGAATCAGATGGTTTTACATTTGACATGGGACCATCATGGTACTGGATGCCTGATGTTATAGACAGGATGTTTGATGAGCTTGGAGAAAAAAGGACTGATTACTTTAAAATTACACGCCTTAACCCTGCTTATCAAGTTTTTTGGAATGATAGAACATCAACAAATATTCCATCGAATCATGAAGAATTAATCTCATTGTTTGACGCATTTGAAAAAGACGGTGGTAAGAAATTACAATCCTTTTTAGATGACGCAAAAGTGAAGTACGATATTGCGATGAGTTCTTTTGTTGAGAATCCAGGAATTAAGTTGAACGAACTGTTGAAATTCAGCATTCTCAAGGATGCTCTAAAACTGGATGTATTTAAATCAGTAGAAAAGGACGTTGAGAATAGGTTTAACTCACTAAAAGCTAGAGATATATTAAATTTCCCGGTTTTATTTCTTGGAGAAAGACCTAGTAAGATTCCTGCAATGTATACACTCATGAACTATGCCGACCTCCAACTAGGCACATGGTATCCTGAAGGAGGAATGAATTCAATCGCTCAAGCATTGGAGAAAATTGCTAAAGATAATGGTGCTACCTTCCAATATGGCACTACAGTCGATGAAATTCAAGCCAAAAATGGAGCTGTTTCAGGTTTAAAGGTTAATGGAAAAATTGAAGAATTTGATCGTGTAATTGCTGGAGCGGATTACAATCATGTTGAACAACAGCTTTTACCAAAGCAATATCGACGCTATGATGAAAATTATTGGGATAAACGAAAAATGGCACCTAGTTCTTTAATCTTTTATATCGGTGTAAATAATAGGATTGCGAAACTCGAGCATCACAATTTGTTCTTTGATGAAAGACTAGAGGATCATGGTAAAGAAATTTATGATGATCCAAAATGGCCAACTAAACCTTTATTTTACGTTAGTGCAACTTCAAAGACAGATCAAAATGTTGCACCCGAAGGATGCGAAAATCTTATGATTCTTATTCCTCTGGCAACTGAGTTAGATGACACTGATGAAATGCGCGAAAAATATTTTAACATTATCATGGAAAGAATGGAAATGCATTGTGACCAAGACATTAGAAAACATGTGATTTACAATAACTCATTTTGCATCAACGACTTTAAAACAGAGTACAATTCATACAAAGGAAACGCTTATGGATTGGCAAATACATTAAGGCAAACAGCTAATTTAAAACCTAAAATTAAATCTAAGCTTGAGAATTTATATTTTTGTGGTCAACTAACTGTTCCGGGGCCTGGAATTCCTCCAGCGCTAATTTCTGGAAAAATTGCAGCAAAACAACTAATCACAGAGTTATGAAACACCTCTTCGATGAGTATTCAGAAGTAGCATCTAAACTTGTTACTAAACGATACAGTACCTCTTTTTATGCAGGTGTTAAATGCCTTGGGAAAGATTTAAGGGCGGACGTTCACAACATTTACGGCTTTGTCCGATTTGCAGATGAAATTGTAGACTCATTTCATGATTACAACAAAGAAGAGTTATTCAATGAATTTAAATCAAATACCTACTCTTCCATCGAAAGAGGAATATCGCTTAACCCAATATTAAACTCTTTTCAAGCAACAGTTAATAAATTCAATATCGATATTCAATTGATTGACCAGTTTCTACATAGTATGGAAATGGATCTATCAAAAATTGAATATAACGAAGCGAAATACGACGAATACATCCTAGGATCTGCGGAAGTTGTTGGTCTTATGTGTCTCAAAGTATTTGTGCAAGGTGATGAAGAAGAGTATGAAAAATTAAAGCCAAGTGCGATGACGCTTGGGTCTGCATTTCAGAAGATTAATTTTTTAAGAGATATCAAAGATGACATCAATAATTTAGGAAGAGTTTATTTCCCTAATGTTGATTCTGATCAGTTTAGTGATGAGGATAAAAAAATCATTGAGGTAGAAATTCAAAAAGAATTTGACGAAGCTCTACTTGGCATAAAAATGCTACCTAAACCAGCTAGATTTGGAGTTTTCCTTAGCTATTCTTACTACGAAAAGTTACTTCAAAAAATTAAAGGGAAATCTGCTTCAGGCATTTTAAAAGAGCGCGTAAGAATACCAGGTTACAGAAAACTGATCATCTTCTACATCTCTTACTTTAAGAACATATTTAATTTAATATAGGTGATGGAAGAAGTAATCCTAGTTAATGAACAAGATGAAGTTCTTGGAACGATGGAGAAACTTCAAGCGCACGAAAAAGGTGCTCTACATCGTGCTATATCAGTTTTTATATTTAATTCAAACAATGAACTACTTCTTCAAAGAAGAGCTACGCATAAATACCACTCAGGAGGACTATGGAGCAATACCTGTTGCAGTCACCCTAGACTTAATGAAAAAACCGTAGATGCCGCCCATCGAAGGTTGGCTGAAGAAATGGGAATGAAGTCTGAACTTGAATTTAAATTTCGCTTCCAGTACAAATCAGACATGCCAAATGGACTTATAGAGAATGAAGTTGATCATATTTTCTTTGGTTACTCTGATGAATTACCATTAATGAACTTAGATGAAGTTGATCAATTTCAATATATCTCTTTGAATAAACTTAAAATTGACATATTAAACTCACCAAACAATTACACCTCTTGGTTTTTAAAACTCATCGATCGTGTAGAAATTGAAATGACCTAGCTTATGGAAAAACTTACAAAATTTAATATTAGTTTAGCAATCTTAATTTTGTTTCACGTCATTGGAGTTTTTATCTTCAAGTTCAATCCAAGCGCAGTTTCATTATCTTATCTTACTATTTTACTTTGTGGAATAATCGTATTTTTAGGAGAAGAAAACAAAAGAAAGGCATTAATTGCATATACAATAATCTTCATAGTTGGATATCTTATTGAATATATTGGCGTAACAACAGGTCTTCTTTTTGGGGCATATAGTTACGGAAATTCAATTGGTTATAAACTCATGGGGATCCCCTTGATCATGGGAGTGAATTGGATTGCTATTGTTGTCTCTAGCGTTTCGGTAATAAAAAAAATAGGTCTAAGTAATAATACATTCGTAATTGCGTTTTTATCTGCTTTGCTTTGTACTTTAATGGATTTTATAATTGAACCAGTTGCTATAAAGTTTGATTTCTGGTCATGGGAAGAAATTACAATTCCAATCTCTAATTATGTTGATTGGTTCATTTTCAGTCTTATCTTTGCATATATCTACACAGCGTTGAAGCTTTCTACAAATAAAATAGCTGTTTTTCTATTCTTTATATGGATTGCTTTCTTCTCGATAATTAAATTGTTAGAATGATATTTTTTATTGGATTCTTTGCTGCTTTTATAGGTATGGAGCTTATCGCTTGGTCTGCTCATAAATACCTTATGCATGGAATTCTATGGAAAGTCCATTTAGATCACCATCAACCAACAGGAAAATTTTTTCAGAAAAACGATCGATTCTTTTTAATTTTCGCATTACCTTCTTGGCAATGCATAATGCTAGGTTTCATATTCGGAAGTGTACTTTCCATAGGAATAGGTTTTGGAATCGCATTGTATGGAATCTGCTATTTTTTAATTCACGAAGTTCTAATTCACAGAAGATTCAATTGGTTAGATAATTTCGATAATAAATATTTTACTGCGGTAAAACGTGCACATCGTGTGCATCATGAGAAACGAGAAAAAGAAGATGGGGAATGCTTCGGATTATTGTATGTTCCTAAAAAATACTGGAAATGACACATTGGTTTTATTTAGCTTTAGACATAGGAACCTTCCTCTGTCCATTATGTTTGAGCTTCGATAGTAACGTTGCATACAGAAAGTCTTGGATTAGTGCTTTTTTAGCAAGTCTTATTATTGCTGTACCTTTTCTAATTTGGGATGTAATTTTCACTGAAAATGGTTTTTGGGGATTTAATCCAGAATTCATTAGTGGTATTTACATTTTCAACTTACCCCTAGAAGAAGTTCTATTCTTTATTCTCATTCCCTTTGCTTGCACTTTCATTTATGAGGTTTGTAAGCATTTTTTCCGAAACTGGAATGTTTCTGCATTAAATAGAATCTTCTTTTTATTTATCCCTTTATACGCTTTAACACTCGTACTTATTGATGATTACGGTTATTATACGCTGTCCGTTGTAATTTCTTCAAGCTTAGTTCTATTTTGGTTGTTATCTAATCCAACTTATAGATTTGCTCCCCTTGCCTTTATCATAAGCATAATACCTTTTCTAATTGTAAATGGAGCACTCACAGGGTCGTTTACTGATGAGCCTGTTGTATGGTATAGTGAAGCTCAAAAGATTAGTTACAGAATCTTTACTATTCCCATGGAGGATATTCTATATAGCTTCACTATGGTTGTTGGAAACATCATTGTTTTTGAAAAACTCAAAGCGAAAATTAAAATATGAAACGTATTGGACTATTGTCGGATACGCATGGTTATGTAGACCCAAAAATATATGATCACTTCAAGGATGTTGATGAAATTTGGCATGCTGGTGATATCGGAAAAATTTCAGTAATTGATGAACTCAAAGCCTTCAAACCTTTCAAAGGAGTTTATGGAAACATCGATGGAGCTGAAATACGATCTGAATACGACGAATTTTGTCGTTTTAAATGTGAGGAAGTTGAAGTTCTTATCACGCATATAGGAGGAAAACCAGGAAAATATTATAGAAGCGCACAAGACGAATTAGATCGTAGTGCTCCTAAATTATTTATTTGCGGTCATTCACATATACTCTTGGTTAAGATGGACCCAAATTATAATATGTTATGGATGAATCCTGGCGCATGTGGATATAAAGGATTTCATCAAGTAAAAACTCTGCTGAGATTTTCGATTACAAAAGACAAAATTCACGACTTGGAAGTAATTGAATTAGGAAAAAGGACTTAAAATAAAATTTTTGGATTTACTTTGCGTTACTGATGTACATGAAAACAATTCTTCTCGGTTTATATACTCTAATAGGACTTTGTTTATCGGCACAAACCGGTGGAACAAACTCCTTCCCTATGCTAGACTTGACCTACAGTGCGCGATCAGCAGGTCTCGGGGGCAACTTTATTTCAGTTCGTGATTACGACGTAAACATGGCCATTGCCAATCCATCTTTAGCCAATTCTAAAATGAACAAACAAATTAGCTTCAATACGGCTTTACTTTCTGGGGCGGTTAATTACGGCGCACTTGGTTATGGTTATGACGTTAAAAATATTGGAACTCTTGCATCTTATATCAAGTATGTAGCGTATGGTAAATTCGATAGAACAAATGTTAATGGTACAACAGACGGAACCTTTTCTCCTTTTGAAATGATTGCAGGAACTTCGATTGGTAGAGAGTTAAATCCAAGAATATCTATTGGAGCTTCAGTTAACTTATTATATTCTCAATTGGAGACTTACAATTCTTTTGGTGCTTCGGTAGATTTCGCTGGAACTTACCATCATGAAGATAAAGGAATTTTAGTAACAATTTTAGCAAAAAATATAGGCTATCAATTTGATACTTACGTGCAGGGAAACAGAAAGCCGCTGCCAACCGAAATTCAAGCTGCTCTTTCCTATAAAGTAAAACATGCTCCTTTTAGATTTACCTTATTGGGACATCATTTAAATAAATGGGATTTAACTTATAATGACCCTAATTTAGAGCCTACAATAGACCAATTAACGGGAGATACTATTCCTGTTCCAACAACTGGTTTTTTCGAGAAGCTTGGTCGTCACTTTTCGTATCAATTAGAAGTTTTGGTTTCAAAAAACATCGATTTAAGGTTAGGATTCGATTATCAACGCAGAAAAGAACTTGCCTTAGAAAGTAGACCTGGTATTTCAGGATTTTCTTGTGGTCTTGGCCTTCATTTCGACAAGTTTAGTTTAGACTATGGTTTTATGGTGTATTCTAGGTCAGGTTTTAACAATATGCTATCCTTATCTACAGACCTTTCCAAATGGAGGAAGTAACCCCTTCATCTAACTTTACTCTTTAAATATTATTTATCTTTGTTGTTCATGGAAACAAACAAAATAACAATTGCGATTGACGGCTATTCATCATGCGGAAAAAGTACGCTTGCAAAAGAACTTGCCAGATCGTTAGATTATGTTTTCATCGATTCTGGAGCAATGTATAGAGCCGTTACTTTATATGCCCTAAATACAAATTGTATTATTAAAGGCGAAGTTGACGAAAAATCCCTGATCGAAGCTTTAAATGATATTGATCTTCAATTCGAATTGAACCCAAGAACAAAAACTCCTGAAATTATTCTTAATGGATTAAATGCTGAAGGTCAAATACGTACCCCTCGAGTTGCTGAAGTCGTTTCTAAAGTTGCTACAATAAAAGAGGTAAGAGAAAAATTAGTTTTTGAGCAACGCAAAATGGGTTCCCAAGGAGGAATCGTTATGGATGGTCGTGACATTGGCTCTGTTGTATTTCCAAATGCTGAATTGAAATTATTCATAACGGCCTCAAATGAAATTAGAATTGATAGAAGGTATAAGGAATTACTGCGTAAAGGAATTGAAACAACCCGAGAAGAAGTAAAAAATAACCTGGAGCAACGTGATTTCATTGACAGCACGCGAGAGGAAAGCCCCTTAATTCAAACGGAAGATGCAATTGTTTTAGATAATTCAGAATTGAATCGTGAAGAACAATTGGCCAAAGCGCTTCAATTAGTTAATGATTTAATAAATGTTTAGTAAATTTTAGAAATAAAACACAAATAGCTAAAATTAACATTAATAGGATTTTTTTCACTAAATTGCAGTCATATTGAAAAATTATGAGTTCTATTAGTAAAGTCACAGAGGATATTATCAACCGTAGCCCTTTTGTTAGAGAGGCGATGACGGAAAACTTAATCAACATCTCAGCTCTTGCTCGAAAGATTAAACCTGAAGTTGAAAAAGGTACCGGTAAAGAAATCAAAGAGGGAGCAATCGTTATGGCGATAAAAAGAATGACTCCTGGTGTTTACCATAGACTTGACTTGAAAATTAAAAATGTAATTGGAGGCATTGGTGACTTCTTAGTTAGAAGTGACTTAGTTGATTTTACATATGAAAATTCAGAATCTTTAAGGGATTGTCAGAGTGAATTAATTCAGCAAATCAGAAGCGACAAAGACAGTTTTTTCACTTTATGTAAAGGAATTACGGAAACTACTTATATCATGAATGCGAAATATTCAGAAGATGTCAAAAGAATCTTTTCGGCTGAACGTCTAAAAGCGCATACTACTGATTTATCATCCATTACTGTTAAGCTTCCTGAAACAAATACAGAGACTTATGGTGTTTATTACTATATAATGAAACACTTAGCCTGGGAAGGAATTAACATTGAGCAAGTAGTGTCTACCGCAAACGAGTTTACAGGAATTGTGAAATCGAATGACATTGACGATGCTTTCAAAATCTTAATGCAATTAAAGAGAAGTATTTAAGCTGCTTTTTCGTCGTTAAGACATTGTTCGTCAGGTTTTGCGCCGCACAGACCACATGCTGCGCCTTCTTCTTGAAGCACGGGATTATTACTGGCACAAGTTCCAGCGAATTCTCCGTCTTTCTTTGCCCAAATTTTGATCGCAATTCCAGCGAACGCTAGCGCTAATAATCCGATTGAAATAAGTACTACACCCATATTAAGTTATTTTTACAAAGGTACTAATTTTTATCTATTAGACTCCCGTCACCGTTATTGTGATGTATTATTTGCGTCGGGTTTCCAATATACCAAATATCGCCTGCTGCAGCATTCTCCGCTCTTAAAAAACAATTATCGGCATTGACCTTAACGGTCTCAACCGATTTTGAAATTACGTGCAAAGAATCATTGACATTCAACGCATTTGCATTACCAAAACCGTTACTTTTAACTTCAAGTTTTAAAAAGTTTACGTTTCCATCTAAATTGAAGTTCCCCCAGCCGTGAGTAACTATAGTTTGCAGAGAATTCGCATTGAGAGATAAATTAAACTCACCTGCCCCATCTCTTATTGTCAAAACTACATCATTTAGATTCAAGGTAGACTTACAATTAACTTCTTCTGTTCCTTCAAATGTTATGTTATAGATGTTCTTAAAATGAATATAAACTGTCATTTTCTTATCATAGGAACGAAGAAAGTTACATTTATTAATATTATTGATACTCAGCAAATCTCCATCATAAGACGCCTCGACGAAATTGATTATATTCTTACCTCCAACAACTTCTAATCGATTTACCGTATCCTGAATAAAAACATATTTAAGATGAGGCCCTAAAAAGATCCTTCCAAATTCATTTAATTCAACATCTCTCACGGAAAGGCCTCCTGTTGTTTTAAAACAATTCCTATCCTCAGATTTTTTACACCCAAAAACAAGAAATCCCAGTATTATAAGTAATGCTAACCTCATCTTTTAAAAGTATAACCAATCCCATATTCAACATAATCAGCTCTTGCCCAATGAGACTTTAAAACAAGGTTCAAATTAATACCGTTATCAAATACATAACGCATACCTACTCGATGATACAACGCATCTTGTGGAGAATATTTATCTCTCACATAGACTCCCATACCCGTTATTAAATGAAAATGATCTAAGGGAAGTAAATAACCAACAAATACTCCTAACTGAATAATATCAGCCTGAGTTTTTGGAATTTGAGGTTTATAACCAAAAATCGATTGCTTCGATATCATATCAAAGGTCAATTCCATCCCAGCCCGTGGCCCAAAATACCTCCTTGAAACTAAGTTTAATCCTACCACTGGATATTTACGTCCTTCAGTTGGAAAAATCTCTTTAACAGAACCAAAAGCAACGGCACCAAACTCCCATCTCTTTTTAAATTCACTATGCGAAAAAATAGTATCTGAAGTTTCCTTAATTTTATAGCCATACCCTACACTAACAAAAGGTAAGTTTAACCCTAGATTAGGAACCTTAAAGGCTCCATTAGAAAAGTGTGTTGCATCAATTGAAGCATTTATAGAATGTTTTCCGAAAACAAACCTATTCTCCAGGGCCATCGTAATTTGAGCACTTACTGGAGTACTGACTGCCACATTTAAAATATTTGATTCTGAATTATAATATTTACTCGCCAAAGCTAATCCGCAACCCATTTTACCCGATAAGGTATACCTTTTCTTCTTGACAAAATTAAAATTGATGAATGCAAAAGCTCCAGCATAATTTCCGAGTAGCTCCTTATTCCCTACTGATCCAAAAAATGCCGTAATACCATAAACTGGATAACGGTATGCTTTCTGCCAATTACGTCTTCCTTTCGGCTGAATCAAATAACTAAGTTCACCAGCGTAAGCATGCTCTCTGGCTAAATGCCCCATAATCGGTCTATGAGCCGCTAAAAATCCAATTTTAGCTCTTCCCTCAATCCAGATATCTCCACGTTTTTGGCTTAAAGTTACATGACTCAAAAGCAAAAATAATATGTAGATTAAATTTTTCACCTCTGCAAAAATAATAAAACACTTAAGTACTTTAAATATTAATTTTGAAGAAACATTGAAAGGATGGATTTAAGACTCGAAGCATTTAAACGATTATTGGATATTATGGATGATTTGCGTGAGCAATGTCCTTGGGATAAAAAGCAAACGCTTGAATCTTTACGTCATTTAACGATTGAAGAAACCTATGAATTGGCCGATGCCATTCTTGATGGTGACCTGACAGAGTTAAAAGGTGAAATTGGAGATTTATTTTTACATATGGTCTTTTATTGCAAAATTGGGGCTGAAAAGGGAGCATTTGACGTCACTTCAGTATTACATGGAATATGTGACAAACTCGTTCATCGTCATCCACATATATATGGCGATGTAAAAGCTACAACTGAAGAAGAGGTAAAAACAAATTGGGAGAAATTAAAACTGAAAGAAGGTAAAAAATCAGTTTTAGCTGGAGTTCCAAAATCACTTCCTGCAGTCGTTAAAGCACTCAGGATACAGGAAAAAGTAAAAGGAATTGGCTTTGAATGGGAAAATAAAGAAGACGTTTGGGAAAAAGTCAATGAAGAAATGACAGAATTGGCAGAAGAAGTAAATAATAACATGCCTATTGACCAAATTGAAGGTGAATTTGGCGACGTTCTCTTTTCACTAATAAACTATGCTCGATTTATTGGTATAAACCCTGAAAATGCTCTAGCTAAAACAAACCAGAAGTTTATCGGACGATTCACAAAAATGGAAGAGTTGCTAAAGTCGGATGATTATTCCATTGAAGAAGCCAACTTAAAATTAATGGATCAATACTGGGAAAAAGCTAAATCTTTCGAATAACTATAACACCGTTAAATCAATAACCATTACCATTTACACTTCTTAGCCACAGAATGAACCATTTTTAATGTGTTTATTGTATATTCGAGCCTTGTTATAAACTAGTTATACTATTTATGAAACTGTTAAAATCGTTATTTGCTGTTCTACTTCTAAGTCAAGTCGCTTACTCACAAGACTTTACAATTAGAGGTTTCTTAACTAATGCCGAAGATGGCGAACCAATGCCATTTGAAAAAGTGAAGTTACTTAAAGCCGATGGTTCCGGTTCTGGAGGTGCCATTACTGATGTTAATGGATTTTATCAAATTGGTAAGGTCTCGAAAGGAGATTATACATTAAAAGTTGAAGCTTATTCTTTTGAAGCTCAAAGCAAATCGATAAGTGTTACAGTTGCCAAAGGAATTAAGGACGTTAATTTTGAATTAAAAAAGCAAAGTGATGTTATTGACATTGAAGAAATGTCAGTGAGCGCTGATTCGAAAAGAAAGACTACACAAGTATTAATTTCTGAAATTAGACTGGACAAAAAAGGATTAGAAAGAATTCCATCTGTTGGTGGTGAGAATGACATTGTTAGTGCCTTCGGAGTAACACCAGGAGTTGTAACAACCGGTGACCAAGGTGGACAAATTTACGTGCGTGGTGGTACGCCAATTCAGAATAAGATATTATTGGATGGCATGACAATTTATAACCCTTTCCACTCTATCGGTTTCTTCTCAATTTTCGAAACAGAATTAGTTCAAAACGCTAGTATCTTCACCGGTGGATTTGACGGACAATACGGTGGTCGTATTTCATCTATTATGGATATTACCTACAGAGATGGTAACAAAAAGAAGTTTGGAGGTAAGATCTCTGCTTCACCATTTATTGCAAAAGCAGTTCTTGAAGGTCCGCTTGGTTCTGTAAAAGATGGAAAAGATGCCATTGGTTCTTATGTAGTTTCAGCAAAGCACAGTTTAATTGATTATACTTCTCAATCATTATATCCTCGCATTAACGAAAACGATACATTAAACAAAGGAATGCCATTTAACTTTACTGATCTATACGGTAAATTAACATTCAAAGGTAAAGGAGGTTCTAAGTTTAGTGCTTTCGGTTTTCACAATAGAGACCGTGTAAACTATACTCAAGCAGACATCAACTGGAATCAAAGTGGAGGTGGAATTAATTTCGTGCTTGTACCAACAAGTTCCCCAATCTTTGTCAAAGGGCATGTGAACGGATCAAACTTTGCAACTCAATTTAATGAGCCAATAACTGGTTCTAACGACACAACTTCTCGATTCAGCTCTATTGGGGGATTTGACTTAGGTTTTGATTTTTCTTTGTTTTTAAAGAATGAATCTCAATTTAACTATGGAATTAACTTAGCTGGATTCAACACAAAATTTGAAACCTACAATGCAGCTAAACAAAAAATTGAAGCTACGAACTTCTCAACTGAGATTGGAGTTTATTTCAGTTACAAATATGTAACAACTCGCTTTGTTGTTCAGCCAAGTTTCAGGGCTCAACTATATGCGGCGCTAGGTACTATTTCTCCAGAACCAAGATTAAGAATCAAGTTCAATGCGAATGAAAAATTAAGATTCAAAGTTTCTGGTGGTAGATTCTCTCAAAACTTTACTTCAGCCTCATCAGATAAAGATGTAGTAAACTTATTTAACGGGATTCTTTCTGCTCCTTCTAATGTTCAAGAAACATTTGTTACTTTATTCCAAAACGAGAAAGAGCCTAAAAACGGATTACAATATGCATGGCACGCAATTGGAGGTTTTGAATTAGATTTCACTAAGAAGCTATCAATGAATGTTGAAGGATACTACAAATACTTCTCTCAATTAAGTAACATTAATCAAAATAAAAAATATCCTGATGATGCTGCCAATATTCAACAACCAGACATTTTCAAAAAGGATTTTATTTTAGAGAATGGAGAATCTTTTGGTGCGGATGTATTACTTAAGTATTCAGGTAAGCGTCTTTACTTATGGGGGGTTTATTCTATAGGAAAATCTACACGTTGGGATGGTGATACAACTTATGCTCCTGTTTTTGATAGAAGACATAACGTTAACTTAGTTGGAACTTATTTATTTGGTAAAAAGAAAACATTAGAAGTAAGTGTTAGGTGGAACTTCGGGTCAGGCTTACCTTTTACTCCTACTGCTGGATTCTATGAAAGTGAAACATTCACAGGTGGAATTACAACAGACCCAACGACAACAAATGGTGATAACCCTGCAATTATCTATGGAGATTTCAACTCTTCGAGACTTCCGACATATCACAGGTTAGATTTAACGGTCAAGAAGAAGTTCATTTTGAAAAATAAGATGGAACTTGAAGCCGTGGGAAGCGTCACAAATCTATATGACAGAAAGAATATCTTCTATGTAAACAGAGCAACGAACGAAACAATTTACCAGTTCCCTATACTTCCGAGTTTTGGTTTGAGCTGGAAATTCTAAATCAACGATATAACCAACAAAAGGCACTCATTTTGAAGTGCCTTTTTTTGTATCTTATCTTTATCTAATCATATTCTCTGTAATATTTACCTGTGTAAAATGATAGATTAAATCGTATCTAAGTTCAAATACGCCTCCTTTATTTTAGTCCTGTTTTTGATGAAAAACTAATGAAAAACAACACATCAAAGTCAATATTCTGTCCTAACCGTTCATTAAGTATTATTAGAATAAGCTACATGACGGAAAACTTTGCACGACCTACTAATACAAATACAGTTGAACTGAATTTAATCGTCATGAATTCAGTTTCTTCAAAGCGCTAATTTTTATAAACGCTTAACTTATAATTAATGTTCTTCAATGAGAACTCAATTTTTCCTTGATTCCAAATGTAAAACTTAACCTGATCAAATACTTGGAGATTATCATGAATGATTCCTTCAAAAACTATTTTTTCTGACCAATATTTATATCCTTCATTCCTGTCATTGTACAAATTCATTGCACTATAAGACCTTTCATCCGAATCATTACTCGTAGCATCAATAATTAAATAGACATTTTCAAAACGCTCTAATGCATGCTTCTTATCCAATTTTACGGAGAAATAATACCTCTCATTTGTTCTAGGCTTCGTCATATTAACCGTTGCCGATAGACCATATTCTTTAGAAGAATCAAACGACTCTTCTTCTTGCACCAATAGAACTTCTTCTTTAATAACCTGTCCGTATGGTTCGCACGACTTTGTAAAGTTAAATCGACCAATTTCATCAATCCCAAAAGAGGATAAAGAAGACCAATAACTGCTTGAAGTATATCTAGCGACTGGGGTTATACCCGATAGAGTTTGATACATTCGAAAAAGGCCAAGTAATGTAAAAAGAGACAAAAGTATGTAACTGGTCCTGCGATATTTATCAATAAAATAAAATGCTGGTATAAATAACAATATAATATGTTCTGTAAAGGGTCTACTCCCAAAAGCAGATTCATAATCCCAACACCACCAGGAAGATATTACCCAAACATTCAATAGGACATAGATTAGATACACTCCTAATTCATAAAACCTTGAACGAAACATAAACAAACCTAACAGAGACATTAGAAGTATCGGTGTATGAGTATATAATCCAATTCTATAACTAAATAGGGCATCCCATAATTTTGGCTTCAAGAAATTAAAACCTTCACCATTATAAGACCAAACAATCCATTTTCCAGTTTGCCAATACCAGCTAATGAACAACAAACTCAGAATCGAAATAAAAGTACCCAAAGTAATCACTAGTAACTTTCCTTTTCTGCTGAATAAATTAAAAAAGAAAACCTTTAATGATTCAAAATCGCGCAACAGCAATGGAATTGCCAATACTACAAGAATATTTGTTGGTCGAACTAAGAAAATAAACCCTAAAGTTATTGCTAACAAAAACCATAAGGTGGTACTTGATCTAATTTGTATCTTCAGAACTAACAAAGAGAATACACCAAACAAAGCGAATGAATATACATGTGTGAAGCATGGAGAATGGATTGCATAATATAAAACTGGACTGGCAACAATTATAGTAACGAGAATTGCATTCTTAGATAATGTACTATTCGGAAATCGGATTTCAAGGACTTTTGAGAAAGATATTAGCCCTATCAATAAATAGAAAAGACTACCCAATAAGAAGAAGCACATGAAAATATCATTGTAACCATCTACATTTTCTCCCGATAACCAAGAAACTCCACAGGCCAGTGTAAAAAATGGAGACTGTAAAACTGCCAATCCAGGGAAATATTTATTATATGAATTTCCATTGATCTCTTTATATAAATAAATTTGCGCTCCCTTTCCGTAACTCTTTTCTGTTTCAACGACACTTTCGAAGGACGAATCATTTTGTATTAACAAGGCAGGAAGGTATGCGTAATAACCTCTACCGTCCGACCTAACAATGGAACTTATATCATTCTTATAAACCGATTGATATAAACTTAAAACTACCGCAAACAAGGCAAACCATGTCAACAATGTTTTGAGCAATCTATTCAGTCTTTCCATAGATTTTAAAACTACGAAAAGGATCACGAGAAATCCGAATTCAGATGATTAATTTGACTGAATCTTTAACGCATCATCCATTAAACCTTTAATAATTTCAGCATCATTACTGTTTTTTGGACGAATGGTATTAGATATCAAATCAAAATCATAGTCCTTAATCCACTCTTTATGATTTTCAGCAAGCATTTTAATTCCAGCAATAATGTATTTCACCTCATCATTAGTTAAAGAAGGATGAATAGACATTCTGATCCAACCTGGTTTAGTAGAGCAATCTCCTGAATTTATTTTTGTAGTAATCGCTCCTGATACTTCAGGAGAAACATTTAGCAAATAATGACCATAAGTTCCGGCACAGGAACATCCTCCTCTAGTTTGAATTCCATAGCGATCATTCAGCATTTTTACTCCAGCTATATAATGAAGACCATCAATATAAAATGAAATTACTCCTAAGCGGTCTTTATGTTCCGAAGCAAGTATATGAAGACCTGGAATATCTGACATTCCTTCCCAAATCAATTCTAGTTGTTCTTCTTCACGTTTCAGAATATTATCAACTCCCATTTCCTCTTTCAAACTGATACACATTGCAACTTTAATTGTTTGGATAAAGGAAGGTGTTCCGCCATCTTCACGTGCCTCAATATTCTCAATATACATATGTTCACCCCAAGGGTTTGTCCACTCAACCGTTCCTCCTCCAGGGTTGTCCGGTATAACATTCGTATATAATTTCTCATTAAACACCAAAATTCCAGATGTACCTGGTCCTCCTAAAAATTTATGTGGAGAAAACATAATTGCATCTAAATATGCTTCTGGGTCTTCTGGATGCATGTCAATATCTACATATGGAGCTGAACATGCGAAGTCCACAAAACAATACCCCCCATGTTGATGAATAACCTTTGCAATTTCGTAATAAGGAGTTCGAATACCAGTTACGTTAGAACATCCTGTTATGGAAGCAATCTTCATTTTTCGAGATGAATACTTTTGAACTTCTTTAGCAAAATTATCCGGGCAAACGAGTCCATTATCGGAAGGAGGAATAATCACAACATCTGCTAATGTCTCTAACCAAGTAGTTTGATTTGAATGATGCTCCATGTGCGTAATGAAAATCACAGGTTTATCATCTCCTTCCAGCACTACTTTATCCTTAAAAGATTCATGAACTTTTAGTCCTAGTATTCTTTGAAACTTATTTACAACACCCGTCATACCTGAATTTGATGAAATCAAAACATCAGAAGAATCAGCATTAACATGTTTCTTAATTATTTTTTGAGCTTGATGATATGCATACGTCATCGCCATCCCTGTATGATTTGTATCAGTATGGGTATTTGCAACAAACGGCATGATTTTATTCTGAAGATTTTCTTCAATTACTTTATAATTCCTTCCGCTAGCAGTCCAATCAGCATAGACAACTCGAATTGATTCATGAAAAGCTGTTTGAATATCTTGGTCGATTCCAATAATATTTTTTCTGAACTTAGAAAAATAAGACTCCAGAGAGTAAGACATAATGATCAGTTTAAGTAAAACAAGTTTAGACAGCAAACTTAGCTAATTTCGTTTTTTGAATCTGTAATTATTTAATCATAAAAACAATCAAATTCTCAATCACTCTTGTATTTTCAAAACAGAATAAATAAAAAAAGACACTTTAATAAAGCGTCTTTTTTTATTTATCTATTACTTTTCCATGCTTCGAATGCCGTATACTGATGTTTATCCGGTTTACTTAATTTTGTGATCCAATATTTCATATAGAAATTACGCATCACCTCTGGAAAAGTAACTTCCTTAAACATTCCATTTCGAAGCACAGTAACTGTTTTGGTGTCATCATCAAAATAACTCAACCATTTATCCAGCTCACCATTCAAGGCAAATCCATTAACAGCAATGATTTTATCTCCTTTGCATAAACCTGCCATTTCTCCGGGACCACCAGAATACATTGTGTTTACGATAAATCCATCATCTTGCTTTATGACCTTAAAGCCTAAGCGACCTTCAGCATAACTCTTTGACGGTTCATGATTTAATTCTAATCCTAAATAATCCAACGACTTGGTTACAATTGACTCATACGGTAAATGACCATTAATGAAATTGTCAAAAAAATCATCTTGAGGTTCACCGATTATGTCTTCCATCACTTCTTTGTAATCAGCTTCAGAAACTCCTTTACCATTTAAGGCATAATTAAAATACAAGCGTTTCATCAGCTCATCAATTCCGTACTTATTAGCGGTTGCCCTCCTTATGTTCACATCCGTTACAAATGCAAGTATACATCCTTCAGTATAAATAGAAACTTTTCTATTTGGAATACCTTGAACATAACCATCTAACCAGGTATCAAAAGAAGATTCTGCTACAGAATAATTGAATCTTCCGTGATTGTCGAAGTGCTTTTGAAATTGTGCTTGAAGTTCATTAAAATATTGTTGTTCACTAAACACCCCACTCTTCATCAAAAACAAATCCCCTTGATAAGTGGTAACACCTTCACAAATATAGCCTAGTTTAGAATAATTTTCTTTCGTGAAATCATAGGGAAACATTTCAATTGGACGAATTGCTTTAACATTCCATGTATGATATAACTCATGAGAACTCACACCAAGGAGCTCCTTATATAAAGAGCCAAACACGTCATAAGAAGGTCCTAATGAAATGACTGTTGACTTACAATGCTCTACACCGTGATAGGCCTTATAAGGAAGTATCTGATTGATGAAATGATATTCTTTAACAGGAAACTCAGTAAATTTCTTGATTTGAGCATCAGTAAAAGCTTGAAAATCTGGAATCAATCGCTCCCAGTCAGGTTTAACTTCACCATTAAACCAAACAAAAAACTTAGTATCATTTGATATATAAGTTTCACATTGCAATTGACTTGAAGCGACGAATGGAGAATCTAATAGTTCATCAACATTAGCCACTTCCCATCCATTTTTAGTTCTATGCATTGAAGTAGCAACATCCCAATCTTCAGGAACGTTCAACACAACTTCTATGATATCGTTATATGTTTCATCTGTAAAAACACAACAGTTAACGGGGTTTACATATAGTTGCGTTTCATCCAAAAACGAAGACCCCGCATTAATTGTATCTGCAAAGAAATTATACCTGACAGTTATCTCATCTACAGAAGATGTATCTGCCTTCCATCGATCTTTAGTCACCTTTATGAAATCGACCTTATTTCCTTTCAAATCAGTTATTGAAAAATTACGAACGAACTTCGCAAAATCGCCTAATTCATAACGTCCAGGCCTCCAACTTGGCAGTTGAACAAACGTTTCGTCATTTTTACAATTAAAATTAACTGAAATCTGGATAAATTGTTGAGTCGGATTCTCAACATTGAAAGTAAACTGAGTCATCAATGTGTGTTTTACACAAAGTTAAAATTACTTCTCTGCGATACAAATAATGTTATCGTGTTCAGGCAGATCTGAATACGTTAAAACTTCAATTAATGGCGACTTTCTTTCCTTTCCTCCTTTAAGTTTGAAAATTTTATAATCACCCAGAGTTTTTATGTACTCAACGATTGAAATTGATTCACTTTTGGTAGTATCTCTTAGTTCGGAAATCTCTACGATTATGATCGGTAAGTAATGCCTGATAAGTTCATTCGCACCTTTCAAAACATCAAGCTCTGCTCCTTCAACATCAATTTTAATCATTTCTGGCGAAGAATCAGCTAACTCTTCATTCATTCTGACTAGATCCACATCAAAACTATCAGAACCTTCCCCTTGAACAACGATTGAAGCACCTCCACGATTAACATGCCAATTATCAAATATTTTAACCCGCCCCTTACTTGCTCCAATTGCTTTCTGAATCATAGTAACATTAACCAGATTATTCAAAGTAACGTTTCTGCATAAGATTTCATAGGTCTTGGGATGAGCTTCAAAACAAATTATAGAAGAATCTGAGAATTTAGAAGCAGTAAACAAGGACATTAAACCGATATTAGCTCCAACATCTATAAACTCTCCTTTTCCAGAATAGTTCTCTTCAATAAAATTTAGTATCCCTTTTTCATAGGTTCCCGTTTCAAATAAGCTTAGCTCAACACCACTGTCAATTGATGGATTGATAATTATATCAAAGCCGTGAATTGTTTTAAGAATAGACTCTTGAATTGTTTTAGGATTTGGCAAAAGCCATTTTGGGAGCAAGGTAGACAACTTACGCACCCCCTTTACATCTATATCCCTGACACGACTAATTAAGCCATGTCTAAAGGGATAAGAATAATATTTTAATTTCTCGCTTTGCAATTAAGCGTATAATGTTTCACGAGAAGCTGCAACTTTTTCATCAGCCAAATAAGCATCATATGGCATCATTTTATCAATTAATCCGTTCGGAGTAATTTCAATAATACGTGTTGCAACAGTATTTACTAGTTCATGATCATGAGAAGTGAATAACATTGTTCCTTTAAACTCTTGCATTCCATTATTCAATGCGGTAATGGATTCAAGGTCTAGGTGATTTGTAGGTTCATCCATCAATAATAAATTCGCTTTGGCAAACATCATTTTAGAAAGCATACATCTTACTTTTTCACCTCCAGAAAGCACATTTGCCGTTTTGATGGCCTCTTCTCCAGTAAATAACATACGTCCAAGAAAAGTTCTTAGATAAACCTCTTCTTTCTCCTCCTCTGTTTTACCATATTGTCTTAACCAATCAACTAAAGGAAGTTTATCTTCAAAATAAGTGTGATTCTCATTTGGTAAGTAGGATGTCGAGATAGTAGTTCCATAGATGAACTCACCTTTATCAGCCTCCATATTCCCCATAAGAATTTCGAAGAATGCCGTTAACGCAACAGAACTTTTAGAAACAAAGGCAATTTTATCTCCTTTATTAACAATAAAACTAATACCTCCGAATAATTTCACGCCATCAACCGACTTCTCCAATCCATCAATATTTAGGATTTGATTTCCTGCATCACGTTCTTGATTAAATGTAATGCCAGGATATTTTCTACTGGATGGTTGGATTTCTTCGATATCTAGATTATCCATCATTTTTCGACGACTGGTGGCTTGCTTCGATTTGGCTGCATTAGCAGAGAAACGAGCAATAAACTCTTGTAATTCTTTTTTCTTCTCTTCTGCTTTCTTGTTTTTGTCAGCTCTTTGTCTTGCTGCCAATTGAGATGATTGATACCAAAACGTATAATTACCTGTAAACACATTGATTTTACTGAAATCAATATCACAAATATTTGTACAAACAGTATCTAAGAAGTGACGGTCATGCGATACAACAATTACTGTATTCTTAAAGTCCAATAAGAAATCTTCTAACCACGAAATTGTTTGAAGGTCTAAATCATTGGTAGGCTCATCTAAGACTAGTACATCAGGGTTACCAAATAATGCTTGAGCTAGAAGCACACGTACTTTCAAGTCATTTGAAAGGTCTTCCATTTTCATATAGTGCTTAGACTCATCAATTCCTAAATTAGAAAGTAATGAAGCAGCATCAGTTTCAGCATTCCATCCTTCTAAATCAGCGAATTCTCCTTCTAATTCAGCAGTGCGCATTCCATCTTCATCAGAGAAATCTGGTTTCGCATACAAAGCATCTTTTTCAGTCATGATTTCATACAATCTAGTATGCCCCATAATCACCGTATTTAATACTTCAAACTGATCAAACTCGAAATGATCTTGTTTAAGAACGGCCATTCTTTTTCCTGGTTCAAGAACTACCGAACCAGTAGTTGGATCTTGGTCTCCTGTTAGAATTTTAAGAAAAGTAGACTTTCCTGCTCCATTAGCACCAATTACACCATAACAGTTTCCATTAACGAATTTAACGTTAACTTCATCAAAAAGAACTCGTTTACCAAATTGTAACGAAAGGTTATTTACTGAAATCATTTAAAAACAAATTTGCCGCAAAGATACTTTCTTTATGCGTGGATTCAAATGTTTCGGTCTACCAAAGTTTAATAAACTGCAATTTGAATACTTGAATTAAAAATTACATTTATTTAATGCAGAAAAAAAGGGCATCAAATGCCCTTCATAAACTTTATATTTTTTTGATTATTCTAACGCATCCATTTCAAGTTCCTAGAGTACAGGAAAACAAATAAGGCAGAAAGAATTAAATTCCACACAACAACCATTGTTGGAATATTCTCGGCTGAAACGTAAATATAGAGTCCAGCAATAGATAATAAGCAATAACCTATATACAAATGAAACCCGACTTTAAACCCCTGCCACATTTTAATCACACCAAATAATCCGATTGCAACGGTAATCAAAGAAATAACTGCCGCTAAATAAAAATTCTCATTCACCTGTTCAGACATCGCTTGGATTTTATCCATCAAGTCAACGAATGAAGTCATTCCAGCATCTTTTAAAGTAGAAATTGATTGCGTTAAAGCTACTTTGGCCTCAAGCATTTGCTCTTCAGATTGCGGGCCGGAAACGAAATTAAAAACATTAGTTAAAACTCCTAAGCCCGTCGCTATAAAGCTCAGAACACATAAAACCGTTAAAAACCCTGGCCTTGGCCCTCTATTCTGTGTATCATCCAATTCAAATTCATCCATATTGCTCATATTTAATCGTAAATTTAGGTTCTAAAAGTAAGAAAAAATGAGATTGGAAGAATCAACACCCCGATTAAGTTTAATTAGGAATTATGTCTTCTTTTATTGTGTAAAAATTAGCAATATTGCATCCTTATAAGATTTACAACTTTCTTTTGGCACATTAATTTCATTTAGCAGAATAATTACAGAGTTAAGGAATAACGATATTTGAATATGAGTAAAATTAAACAATGGTTAAAAAGTAAGCGTTTTTGGAAACGTTTTGCACTGACATTCACGATCACTCCCGTTGTCCTATTCTTTGCTCTGGTTGTAATAGTCTACAACAAACAGGACGCAATTGTACAAGATCTGTTAACCGATCTAAACAAGGATTTTACCGGGCATATCCAAATCAAAGATTCGCATATTTCTATGTTTGAAAACTTCCCATATATCTCTATAGATCTAGAAGAAGTATACATTCATGAAACCAAAGAAGATATAGGTATACCTTTGGTTGAAATACATGATGTTTTCGCTGGGTTTGATCTTTGGACCATTATTGCTGGTAAGATGGAGATTAAGAAAATTAAGCTTAAAGACGGTAAAATCAATTTAATACAGCATAGAAATGGCGAGTTTAATATTACGAAAGCTTTAAGCAATGAAGAAGAAATAGAAAGTGTAGAGGATGAGTTTCATTTAGACCTTAGAAAAATTGAATTAGAGAATATTGACATCACGAAGTTAAATGAAGCGAACAACATCAAAATAGAAGCATTTATAAGTGACGCAAACTCTAAATTTGAGACTTCTCCCGAAAAAGTAATCGCGGCATGCAATGCAAGATTCGTTTTAAATCTCATCAAAGATGGAGACACAACCTTTCTAAAGCACAAGCACATTGATTTAGATACACAATTAGACTTTCTTAAAGGAAAAGATATCATGACGATTCAACCAACAACAGTTCATTTAGAAGAGTCAGAATTTAATATGTCCGGAAGCATCGACTTCTTAAAAGACCTTTACCTTGATTTAGAATTTAACGGTAACAAACCAAATTTTGAGTTGCTATTTGCAATGGCCCCAGAAGAATACGCGCCACTATTGAACCAATTTGAAAACAGCGGAGAAGTATCCATCGATACTAAAATTAAAGGTCGCTCCATCAATGGGCACAACCCTGCTGTCGATGTAAAGTTGGGCTGTAAGAATGGATATTTAAGGAATGAAACTTCGAATAAAGCATTGAAAGGGCTCAATTTTGATGCTTACTTCACAAACGGTAAAAAGCACGATAAATCAACTATGGAATTTGGCTTTAAAAACTTCTCTGCCACTCCAGATGTTGGCAAGTTTCAAGGGGACATAACCGCCAAAGACTTTACAGCTCCAGAAGTTAAGTTAAATTTCCAATCGGATTTTAAAATGGAGTTTATTTCTAAATTTCTGAGCCTTGAAAGTCTTCACGATGTTAAAGGTGATGCAACATTTGAAATTGAATATCAAGACATTATTGACCTGGAAAACCCCAATCATGCCATTGAAAAGCTCAACGAATCATACAACATGAAGATTAAGCTTAGCAATATTAGCTTCATGAGCGATGCATACAATTTACCAGTTAAAGACCTAGACTTTGTTAGTGAAATAAATGGTCATACAGCAACAATCAAACAATGTGACATCAAATTAGGTAAATCTGATTTAAAATTAACAGGTGTAATCAATGATCTACCGGCAATTATACACCATACAGATATACCAGTGAATACCAAGCTTTCGATAAACAGTGAATTCTTGGATTTATTTGAACTAACAGGTTCGGATTCAACGAGTATTGATGAACAAATTGAAAATCTCTCTTTAGATTTAGACTTTAAGGCTTCGGCAAGAGCATTTACTGAATCTAAAAATTTGCCTGTTGGAGAATTTTTTATTGAAAATTTCTACGCTAAACTAAAACATTACCCTCATACTTTTCATGACTTTCATGCAGATATTATGATTGACGAACAAGACATAAGAGTTTTAGACTTCAAAGGAATGATTGATAAAAGTGATTTCTTGTTTACAGGAAAACTAGAGCATTATGAAAAATGGCTCGATGAGCATCCTGGAGGCGATTCGAAAATAGAGTTCAACCTAGCTTCAAATGTTCTTCAACTTGAATCACTATTATCATACAAAGGAGAAAGTTACGTCCCTGAAGAATACAGACACGAAGAATTTGACAATTTAAAAGTACATGGTATCACCTACTTGCACTATGAAGACAAATTGAAGTCTATTGATTTAAACTTAGATCAATTTGATGCAAAAATGAAAGTACACCCATTAAGATTTGAGAATTTCAAAGGAAGAGTTCATTATGAAAATGACCACTTATTGGTTGAAGATTTTCATGGAAAATTAGGTAAATCTATATTCAAGACAACTTTAAGTTATTACTTAGGTGATGATATTGCAAAGAGAAAAGCTGACAATCACTTCTCACTAACAGCCTCGCGTTTAGACATTGATCAACTAATAAAATATAACCCTAAAACGAGTAAAAACTCAGCTCCAGAAAAAGTGGATCATGACGATGTTTTTAACATCTATGAATTACCATTTACAGACATGACATACCATATAGATATAGACCATCTTAACTATCATCGTTATTTAATGCATAATATTAAAGGAGAATTCAGAACAACTCCAAATCACTATATTCATTTGGACAAGCTAGATCTCGATGCCGCGGGAGGACATTTTGACGTTAAAGGATATATCAACGGTTCCAATCCTAATTTAATCTATTTTAGTCCTGACATTAAAGTAACAAATATAGATTTGGACAAACTGCTCTTTAAATTTGAAAACTTTGGTCAAGACCACATTGTGTCAGAAAATTTGCATGGTAAATTCACGGGGAAAATTACGGGAAAAATACATATGCATACTGATATGGTTCCAAAGATTGACGATTCTGAAATTCATCTTGACGCACATGTTTTAAACGGAAGACTAGAAAATTATGGCTTGCTTGATTATATGACAGACTATTTTAGAGACAAGAATTTAAAAAACGTTGTCTTTGATACTCTAGACAATCATATGGATTTAACTGGAGGTGTTCTTACAATACCTAAAATGAGTATAAATTCAACTTTGGGACACATTGAAATCTCTGGTAAACAATCTCTAGAAGGTGAAATGGAATACTATTTAAGAATTCCATGGAAAATGGTCACGCAAACTGCATCATCCAAATTATTTGGTAAAAAAGGAAAGGACCCTTCAGCGGAAAGCGACCAAATTCAATACGGTGATTCCAAAACAAAATATGTGAACATTCGCATAATAGGAGACACAGATAACTACAAACTATCTTTAGGAAAACCGAAGAAAAAAGATAAATCGTAAATAAATTATTAAACCATGCATTTTACGAAGTTTACACTCTTCTTAATTAAAGGGTGTAAATACTGATCATCTTTAACGAAAGGTACTTCTTTTCTATAATCAGACCTTAACTTCTCGATTAAAGGAGAGCTTTTTTCAGTTCTAAAATCCATACCTTGAGCCGCGTTTAACAGCTCTATTCCTTGAATTGAATAACAGTTTTGGACTATTCGATATAGTTTAGTAGCAGCATTAGCTCCCATGCTAACATGATCTTCTTGACCATTACTCGAGTCAATAGAATCGATAGATGCAGGTGTACACAATTGCTTATTCTGACTAACAATTGAAGCCCCAGTGTACTGAGGAATCATAAATCCTGAATTCAGTCCTGGCTCAGCAACTAAAAATGCTGGCAAACCTCTTGTACCAGAAATCAATTTATAGACTCTTCTCTCTGAAATACTTCCTAATTCAGCTAAGGCGATAGCCAAGAAATCCATTGTAATCGCCAAAGGTTGACCGTGAAAATTACCTGCAGAAACTACATCGTCCTCATCTGGAAAAACAGTAGGATTATCCGTAACAGCATTTATTTCTCTTTCAACGATGGTGGAAGCGTAATCAATCGCATCTTTAGAAGCACCATGCACTTGGGGCATACAACGGAAAGAATATGGATCTTGAACATGTTCTTTTTCTCGCACAATCATTTCACTTCCTGCAAGAATGGCCCGGACATTTTCAGCAACTTCTATTTGACCTTTTTGATTTCTAATCTCATTTACATTTGATTGAAACGGATTTAATCGGCCATCATAAGCCTCTAAAGAAAGAGCTCCAATCAAATTAAACTGATTCCATAACTTATATCCATTAGAAACAGCATAAGAAGCGTAGGCACTCATAAATTGAGTCCCATTCAACAATGCTAACCCTTCCTTTGATCTTAAAACAATTGGATCCAGGTTCAATTCAGAATTTACATCTGAGCTATTTCTTTTCTCCCCTTTATAATAGACTTCACCTTCACCAATTAATGGCAAAGACATATGTGCTAACGGAGCTAAATCTCCTGAAGCCCCCAAACTACCTTGCTGATAAACAACAGGAATAATATCGTTATTGTATAAGTAAAGTAAACGTTCTATTGTCTCAACCTGAGCACCTGAAGAACCATGAGATAAACCCATAGCCTTCAATACAAGCATTCTTTTAACCAGTTCTGAAGGCGCTTCCTCTCCAGCTCCGCAAGCATGAGAAATAACTAAGTTTTTTTGTAATTTCCCTAAATCATTTTCAGAAATTGCCGTATTACACAAAGAACCGAAGCCTGTGTTTACCCCGTAAATCAAATGATCATGTCGTTTTACCTTATCATCTAGATAGTCACGACACTTAGCAACAGTACTTCTAACTGAATTACTTAAACATACATTCACTCCAGAATTAAGAATCTCATCTAGTTTAGAAAGTGATACCCACTCATTATTGATTACAAAGTTTCCCATTATTTCTTTAATCTATTGATTGCTTCTTCAATCGTCATTTTTTCTTGTTCTCCTGAATGCATATTCTTGATCATAACACATCCTTCATCAATTTCATTCTGCCCTACTAAAGCGATGTTTTTCACCCCTGAATCGTTAGCATACTTCATCTGTTTCTTCATCTTGGCAGCAGATGGATACAGCTCACAAGAAATACCTGCATCACGAACTTTCTTAACTAAGCTCAAGCAGTGCAACTCTTCTGTAGCTCCAAAATTGATGAATAATAAATCCAAACTATGATCAACTTCAGTAGGGAAAAGTTCAAGTTCGTTCAAGACATCATAAATTCGATCAGCTCCGAATGAAACTCCAACACCAGACACATTCTTTAATCCAAAGATTCCGGTAAGGTCATCATAACGACCACCACCGCAAATACTGCCCATTTTAACACCATTCGCTTTCACTTCAAAAATTGCTCCGGTATAATAATTTAATCCTCGAGCAAGGGTAACATCAAATTCAACTTTAGCTCTTTTAAGACCTAACATCTCAACTCGATCAAGCACAAATTCCAACTCTTCAATCCCTTTGATTCCAATCTCACTATCAGCTAAATACGTTTTAATTTGTGCCAATCGTTCCTTCGTATTTCCCTGAATATTGAAAAGAGGTTTAATTTTATCTAATGCAGCTTCAGAAACCCCCTTCTCATTGAGTTCCTTAACCACACCATCAATTCCAACTTTATCCAATTTGTCGATAGCTACAGTAATCTGAATCAATTTATCCGATTCTCCACTAACTTCTGCTATACCAGAAAGTATTTTTCTATTGTTAATTTTTATTGTAAAATCAGGAATATCTAGATTTGTTAATACTTCATCAAACAACAATACATAATCAACTTCATACAGTAAAGAATCACTGCCCACTACATCAGCATCGCATTGATAAAACTCCTGATACCTTCCATGCTGAGGTCTATCTGCTCGCCAAACGGGTTGAATTTGGAATCTTTTGAATGGAAAGCTAATTTCATTTTGATGTTGCACAACAAAACGGGCAAAAGGTACCGTCAAATCATAACGCAATGCCTTTTCTGACAAAGAATTTGAAAATCTAGGTAGATTTCCATCTTCCAACGCTTGTAAATCAGCTTTTTTAACTTTATCTCCTGAGTTTAATATTTTAAAAATCAGTCGATCACCTTCCTCTCCATATTTTCCAAGAAGCGTATTTGACAATTCAAATGACGGTGTTTCTATTGGAGCAAATCCAAAGGTTTGAAACGACTTTTTAATCGTATCAAAAATATACGTTCTTTTAGCAACATCCGCAGGTAAGAAATCTCTTGTACCTTTAGGGATTGAGGGTTTTTGAGCCATTCAAATTTAATTTGTGAGCAAAGTTAATAAAAGCCATGAATTTTATTGAAGTTTTGATTTACCTAGCCACCTTAAAACATTATCATACCAAATCTTATCAGCTTCGTCTTGTTCAAGAATATCCACTTCTACCGCAAAATCAATTACACGACCTGGATAAGAATTTGCTACACCTTCCATCTCCCCTAAAGGATAAGGATCATCTAACCCCGCAACAATTTGATCTGAACCAACTCTGGTCTTCAACAACTGTAGCGTATACGAATCATGAACAAGCGTATCGAAAAACAAATTTTTATGTCCTAACGAACCTCGTGGATCTTCTGCGTCTTCAAACAAGTCTGGGCGACCATCATAACCTTGTAGTCTTCTTCCATAATTTGCTTGTCCTAACATACATCCATGTGCGAAACAAGTTCGAATATCTGGGAATTTATGAGTAAAATCTTTCAACGTATACATATGTAATGTATCCGCTGTTTGCGCCATCATCCAAACCAGGTGAAACCTCCAGTATACATCTTTAAGCTTCACCATCTTTTGGCCATCATAGGGATGAATCTCAATGGCTAATTTATACTTATTGGCTAGTTCAAAAATTGGCAAAACGCTATCATCTGCAACCGACAGCCATTCTTCGTTTTCATTTATGAAATGAGATGGTAAACAAAGTAAATTCATCCCTAACTTCGTCACACACCTTTCAATTTCATTTAATGCATCTTCAACAAATAAAGGTTGAACAACAAAACCACAAGTAAACTTATCAGACCTTCTTTCCTGAACACTTGAATTGAAATTATTTTGCCAACGAATAGCATCAAAAGCGTCTTTTCTAGACCAACCATTGCAATACAATTGAGATAGGTTTAACATTACCGCATGGTCAATACTATACTTATCCATCCACTCTAATTTTTCATTAAAGAAAAAACTAGAATCCGTAATTGGTCGAGACCAATCACCTTGGCGCATAAACTTCTTGTCATCATCAATTGAAAATAACTTCTTATCCCGCATAAATTTTGGAATTTCATTCGGTTCAGGCAATAAATGACCATGCCCGTTAATTTTCAATTTATTCATAGTAAAATAGTCTTAATTAAGATTGAATTCATCTTGTTCAAAAATAAAGAAAAGCTTGTAATATTATATCACCATAATCACAAATAAAAAAGGGAACGTACAACGCTCCCTTTCCCTAAAATTTTGATTTCTCTTTTTATGAAAAAAGTGAATCCACGAATTCTTTTCTATTAAAAGGTTGCAAGTCATCAACACCTTCTCCCACCCCAATATATTTAACTGGAATTTTCATTTGATCAGAGATACCAATAACCACACCACCCTTAGCAGTTCCATCCAATTTTGTAATTGCTAAAGCGTTTATATCTGTTGTAGCAGCAAATTGTTTAGCTTGTTCAAATGCATTTTGCCCAGTTGAACCATCGAGCACAAGTAAAATTTCGTGAGGTGCAGAGGGTATAACTTTATCCATCACTCTTTTTATCTTACCTAACTCATTCATCAAGTTAACCTTGTTATGAAGCCTTCCAGCCGTATCGATAATGACAACATCCGCATTTTGAGATTTTGCAGACTGTAGTGTATCGAAGGCAACTGAAGCCGGATCAGCCCCCATCCCTTGCTGCACTATAGGCACCCCTACTCTTTCTGACCAAATAATCAACTGATCAACAGCCGCGGCTCTAAATGTGTCAGCTGCACCAAGAACTACTCTATTACCCGCCTGTTTAAACTGATTTGCCAATTTGCCAATTGTAGTCGTTTTTCCAACACCATTGACACCAACAACCATAATCACATGAGGGCCATCATTATGTTTAGGGACTGAAAAATCTACCGAATCAGATGAGTTATTCTCTTCAAGTAAGTTCGCAATTTCATCTTTAAGAACTGAATTTAACTCATCGACTCCCAAAACTTTATCACGCGCCACACGCGCCTCAATTTTCTCAATTACCTTCAGCGTAGTTTCAACACCAACATCAGAAGTAATTAAAACTTCCTCTAAATCATCAAGAACATCAGCATCAACTTTTGATTTACCGACAACAGTTCTTGCTAACTTATTAAAGAAACTCGTTTTAGTCTTTTCAAGACCTTTGTTTAACGTTTCTTTTTTGTCTTTTGAAAAGAAATTAAATAATGCCATAACTAATAACAACAAAAGCTTCTACTCAATAAGTAGAAGCTTAAATTAAATAAGATGTAATTAGAATTAGTTCTTAGAGAACCACTCTTTTACTTTATCATTGTGAACAATCTCTTCCTTAAAAGAGTATGATCCAGTCTTTTCAGACTTCACCATTTTGATCACTTTCGTATGCTCTTTTCCGCCACCTTTTTGTAAGGATGCTACTACTTTCTTTGCCATGTCCTAGAATTATTTAATTTCTTTATGAAGTGTGTAACGCTTCAAGATTGGATTAAACTTTTTGATCTCCATTCTGTCTGGAGTGTTCTTCCTGTTCTTCGTTGTGATATAACGAGATGTACCTGCTACTCCAGATTGTTTGTGCTCAGTGCACTCCAAAATAACTTGAACTCTATTTCCTTTTTTTGCCATTTTCTTTTTTTTATTCAACTACCATTTCACAATGGGTAGAAAACGTTTACTTTATATATCCTTTAGCACGTGCTTCTTTAACACATGCACCAATACCTTTCTTATTGATTGTTCTCAACGCAGAAGTCGAAATTTTCAACGTAATGAATTCATTTTCCTCTGGAATAAAGAATTTCTTTGTTATTAAGTTCGGATAGAACTTACGTTTAGTTTTACGTTGTGAGTGAGAAACATTATTCCCAACCATTACCGATTTTCCCGTGATTTGACAAACTCTTGACATCTCTATTTATTTAATCTTATATTAAAAAGCGGTTGCAAAGAAACCACTAAATCGCCTAACTTCCAAGTAATATTTACTTTTTTTCAGTATTTATTTCCAGTAGTTTACAACGGAGCAAATTTAAGGCTGATAAAACTGTCATCCTAATATTCCGTTCTCTAAAATCGCCAAAAAGAAACTTTCTTGCACTAACCCCCTCTGGGCCAGCAACTCCAACCCAAACCAAGCCTACTGGTTTTTCTTCTGAACCACCTCCAGGTCCTGCAATTCCAGATGTTGAGATACAATAATCTACACCAAGTTTCTCTCTTCCATTTTGAGCCATTTGTTTTACAACAGTTTCACTCACGGCGCCTTGTTGAATGATATCATACTCATTGACACCTACAAAATTCGTTTTAACCTCATTTGCGTAACTTACAATACTACCTAAAAAATAAGAGGAAGATCCTTGCACATGTACAATCTCACTAGCTACGGTTCCCCCAGTACAGCTTTCAACAGAGCCTAAAGTCATCTCTTTCTCTGTTAATAATCTACCTATAACTTCAGCCAAAGAATCATTCCCTTCACCAAAAACATTCTCCGGAAACCTTTCATAAAGTTCATCTACAAAAGATGATATAATATCAATATCTCGCTGACTATCAGCTCCAGAAATCCTAAATCGAACTAAACCAGCAGAAGGTAAATAAGCAAACTTCAACCCTGCTTCAACCAAGCTTTCTTCAATATCTGCTATGCGATCTGCGATGTATGATTCCCCTATCCCTTGAAATTGAAGTGTTCGATGATACAAAGCTTTAGATCCAAACTTTTCTTTTAGCAATGGAAAACCAGACTCAATTAAAATATGCTTCATTTCATGCGGAACACCAGGTAAACTAATAACAACCTTGCCTTCATAATCAAACCACATACCTGAAGCCGTGCCATGATCATTTCTCAACACCTTACATGATTTAGGCATTGCTGCTTGTTGCATATTCACGTCCAGCATACTTCGCCCACGTTTCTTGAAATAAGTAGTTACACGCTCTAAAACTTCTTGATTTATCTCTAATTCTGTATTAAAGTATTTTGTGAGTGTATGTTTGGTAATATCATCTTTAGTCGGACCTAAACCACCCGTTATAACGACTGTATCAACACGAGACAGCGCTAAATCTAATGCATTTACAATATCTGAAACTGTATCTTTTATGACCGTGCAAAAAGCAACTTTCACCCCTTGCTTAGCAAATTCAGAGCCGATCCAAGAAGCGTTTGTATTAACTGTCTGACCGATTAAAAGTTCATCTCCAATACAAATCACCTCAACTTTCATCTATATTTTTTTATATTTTGCTATTGACTCAATATGTCCCGTATGCGGGAACTGATCGACTAATGATATTTTATCCAACCTATAACCCTCTTTCATTAAAGTATCCGTATCTCTGGCTTGCGTTGATGGATTACAACTAATATAAACGATATTATCGGCTCCTAACGCGATCACCTTTAAAAGCGTTTTAGGCGCAATACCTGCCCTTGGAGGATCGAGAATAACCGTTTTAATCTTACCGACATAATTAGGATATTCTTTAAGGAATTTCCCTACGTCAGCTGCAAAAAAATCAATTCCAGATATGTTATTTCTTTCTGCATTTCTTCTTGCATCCAGAATCGCTTCTTCGACAATATCAACACCAACAATTTTCACATCAGCATTACGCGAAGTCAATATTTGACCAATTGTACCTGTCCCGCAAAACAAATCCATCACGACATCATTTGAAGCTAACTCTTCTTCAAAAACATAGTCTAAAGCTTTATTATATAACCTCTCCGCACTTTGAGGATTAGTTTGAAAAAAGCTCTCCATTGAAATTTCAAAATCTAGACCTAATAAACGCTCAACAATAACTGGCTCTCCGAACAACAATTCACATTGACCGTTTTCAATTTTCGCTCGATCAGCAACATTATCATTAACTGTGTGCTGTAAACCGGCAAGTCTATCTCCTAATTTACCTTTTAAAAAATCAGCAAACTCATTCACTTTAAAATCCTCTAAACCAACAGATGACGTTACTAAATTAATTAACAACTTATCTTGATGAAAAGACTTTCGAACTACAATATGTCTAAAGAAGCCTGTTTTTTTGGGCGGATGCCAAGCAGGTAGATTCGTTGACTTAAGGAACTCCCTTAACTCAGCAACGATAGTCTCCCATTGTGGATCAAACATTCCAGAAGGCTTACCCAATGATTCTACTTTCCACCAAGTTCCACGTCGCTTAAACCCAAGAGCAAAAGCATCATCAAGCTCATTACCTGTTTCTAAATCATGCTCTATAGATGAAAAACTATACTCCATTTTATTTCGATAGAAATAATGTTCAGGCGAGCTAATAAATTCATCAAAGAAAACTTTCGGATTTTCTATATTACCGATTCGTCTAAAAATCTCTAAAGTAGATTCCTTCTTAACCCTTTCTTGCTCCAAAATTGGAACATAGATATAAGGCGCACCAGAAATCTCTTGATATTCAGAAATCTTTTCAATTGGTGATCTTTCTAAAACCTCTAACAATTTGGCTTCAGCATACCTTTTTCGCTTCTTAGCTATTCTAGCTTTAACTTTTTGACCTGGAAAGGAATTATCGACAAATATCACGTATTCACCATTTTCAGTGGCCACTTTAGCAACACCTTTTCCTCCGAACGCATATCCGGTAATATCAACAGTAATTACGTCCGCACGCTTAAACATAAATATATGATTAGATCATTCCTCTAATGATTCCTTTGTCTGAATTTGAAATAAAATCTAAAATTTGATTCCGTGTTTCGGAAGGAGGAATCTGTTCTGTTATTGCTTCTACACCTTTTGAGACATTATTATTCATCACGTATAGAATACGATAAATATCTTCTATTTCTTTGACATGCTCATCGTTAAAACCTCTACGACGCAACCCTATTGAATTAACTCCAGCAAACCCCAATGGCTCCCGTGCCGCCTTGACAAATGGCGGAATATTCTTACGAACTAAAGAACCTCCACCAACGAAAGCATGTGCTCCAACATGAATAAATTGCTGAGTCCCAACTTTGCCTTCAAGAATGGCAAAGTCATCAATTACATTATGCCCCGCCAAACCAACAAAGCTAGCTAGAATTACATTATCTCCTATTTGGCAATCATGCGCCACATGAACATAAGTCATAAGAAGGCAATTACTACCAATCGTAGTCTTCCACTTATCTTTTGTACCCCTGTGAATTGTAACACACTCACGAATGACTGTATTATTTCCAATTTCAACATAAGTATCTTCACCCTCAAACTTAAGATCTTGAGGCTCTACTCCAATTATTGCTCCAGGAAACACCTCACAATTACTCCCGATTATTGTTCCAGGATAAATAGTAACATTAGGATGGATTTTAGTACCATCCCCAATTGTTACATTTTCATAGATTGTGGAAAATGATTCAACAACTACGTTGACTCCAAGTTTTACTTTAGGAGAAATATTTGCGAGATTACTTATCATTCCGTCTTATCCTTAATTACTTGTGCAAGCATCTCAGCTTCAACCACCGGCTGACCATTGACATAACCCACACCTCCCATATCAACTAAACCTCTTCTAATTGGGGAGTTTAATTTCAATTCAAAAACAATTGTATCACCAGGGATAACTTTTTGCTTGAATTTTACTTTATCAATCTTCATGAAATATGTTGAATACAAGTGTGGTTCATCCACTTTACTCAAAGCAAAAATACCACCAACTTGCGCCATGGCTTCAATTTGAAGAACACCTGGGAACACTGGGTTTCCAGGAAAGTGCCCAGTAAAAATAGGTTCATTCATCGTAATATTCTTAACACCGATGATTGATTCTTCATGAATCTCCAACACTTTATCCACCATTAAGAATGGGAACCTGTGCGGCAACATTGATTCAATATCATTTATATTATAAAGCGGCTCTTTAGTTAAATCAAAATTTCTACCCGCTTTTTCTTTTTTCTTCATGTATTGCTTAAGCACCTTGGCAAACCTAACATTTCCAGAATGGCCAGGACGAGCGCCCAAAATATGCGCCTTAATCGGTCGTCCAACCAAAGCTAAATCACCAACAATATCAAGTAACTTATGACGTGCTGGTTCATTTTCAAATTTCAATTTCGTGCTATTTAAAACACCGCGACCTTCTACTTCTATTTTCTGATCTTCCTTACCTAACAACTTAGCTAATCGATCCAACTCTTCTCTACCAACATTCTCTCTTTCAACAAGTACAATTGCATTATCTAAGTTTCCTCCTTTAATTAAATCATTCTTTGCTAGAAATTCAAGTTCTCTTAAGAATACAAATGTTCTACACGGAGCGATCTCGCTCTTAAACTCAGCGATATTATACATTGTAGCATGTTGAGTTCCTAAAACAGGCGAATTATAATCTACCATTACAGTAATTCTATAATTCGTATCGGGCACAGCTAAAAACTCAATCCCTTTCTCTAAATCTTCCCAAGCAATATTCTCGTCTAATTCAAGGTATATACGTTCCGCTTTTTGATCTTCATACCCAACAGTTTCGATCGCATCCACGAACAATTGGGAAGATCCATCCATAATAGGAATCTCAGGTCCGTCAATCTTAATTAATGCATTATCCACTTGGCAACCGTATAAGGCCGCTAGAATATGCTCCGTTGTATAAACTCGAGCACCATTTTGCTCCAACGTCGTCCCTCGATCTGTAGCAACAACTAAATCACAATCAGCTTTAATGATAGGTTCACCTTCAAGATCAACACGTTGAAATTTATAACCGTGATTTTCCTTTGCAGGAATAATTTCCAAATTAACTTTTTCTCCAGTGTGTAAACCAACACCTGATAATTTAACAGGTTCTTTGATGGTTCTTTGCATTTCTGCCATTCGATTTAATCTTTAGTTAGTGCTTTAATCTTATTCTCTAAAACCTGAATTCTTTCTAAAATTCTCGGTAATCTTCTAAACCCTAAATAGGACTTTTTATATTCTTTACTATCAAAAGCTGGCGCCCCCATTATAACAGCACCATCCTTCACATCTCCTATCACGCCTGATTGAGCCGCGATCATTACTTTATTACCAATCTTTAAATGTCCTGCAAGCCCCACTTGTCCTCCGATCATTACATTATCTCCAACTTTAGAAGAACCAGCAATACCAACTTGCGCTGCCATTGCAGTATTTCTGCCAACTTCAGCATTATGCCCAATTTGAACTAAATTATCGATTTTCGAACCATTACGTATAATTGTACTCCCCATTGTAGCCCGATCAATTGTTGCATTTGCACCAACATCTACATTATCTTCAATGATAACATTTCCAATTTGCGGGATTTTTTGAAACTCACCTTTCTCATCTGGCGCAAACCCAAAACCATCAGCGCCAATAACAGATCCAGCATGAATAATACAGTTTTTCCCAATAATGCAATCTCGATAGATCGTAGCTCCTGCATACACAATAGTCCCATCACCAATCTCAACATTATTACCAATATTTACATTTGGATAAATAGCCACATTATCACCAATCTTCACATCTCTTCCGACATAAGCAAAAGCACCTAAATACAATCCTTCACCAATTTTTGCAGAATCATCTATAAATGAAGGAGACTCAATTCTTGGCTCTTCTTTCGTCATAGAATCATAAATATCAAGCAACTTAGCGAAGCAAGAGTATGCATCATCAACTTTGATTAAAGTAAGCGTTATTGGTAAACTACTGGACGGAGAAAAGGTATCATTGACAATACATACACTAGAGTCTGTGTTGTAAATATATTCTTCGTACTTAGGATTAGATAAGAAAGACAAAGCACCGGTATGTCCTTCTTCAATTTTGGCTAGAGAATTAACCTCAATTGACGGATCACCCTCCACTTTTCCGTTCAACATGCCTGCAATTTGCTCAGCTGTAAATTTCATAAATTCAAAAATAAAAAAACAATATGGTTACTCATCATTCAAACGCCCCTTTTATTAACAAGGTTGGTTTCATAAAACATCATTTACAATCCTTTGTATTTTCAGAACTCAAATCAGTTATATTCAATTTATTTTTATACCAAATAACTTTAGCTCCAATCACCTGATCCCCTTGCTTAAACTCGATAAAGTGTTCCGCCTTTGGCCTTTGCTCAAAGTTTGTTTTTGAAAAATCAATTTTACCCGACTCCTTTATCAATGCTAAAATATCTTTTGGATTAATTAAACTTAACGTCTCTTGCTGGCACGAAACAACATTACTTGAATCCGGATATACTAAATTCTCATCGGATGGGAAATGAATAATCTCACCATAACCTTCATTCGAATTTTCAATTTTAGAAAGATCGTTAGTCACAAACACCTCAGAAAGAAAACTCTCGTAAGGTAAAGTAAAAGCATAAAAAACACCTCCCTTTTCCATTAGGTAAATTTTAGATTCTCCCTCTTTTTGACTCTTTCCAAAATCTACACTACCGTCATTCAACACTTGAATAATGTCATCGTAATCCAATCCTTTCTCTATCAAAACAGACTCCGTAGCATCAGAAACAACGATTAACCTGTCAAGGACAGCATTCTTAACTCGATTTGATGGCATCCAAGAACACCCTCTATTCTGGAAGAAAAAAGCCACAAAAATAATTCCAAGGCCAAAGCCTATACCGTAGTATTTCAATCTTTTCATCCAAACTTCCATAATTTCGTTTTTGCAAAGATAACACAATGACAAAAAAAATGCCCTCCAAACTGAAGGGCATTTCGCAATTATATTTAATTCTAACTAAAGAATAGCATCCAATTTTGATGCTAACTGAGCTTTAGGAACCGCACCAACAGATTTGTCAGCGACTTCTCCATTCTTAATAAATAATATTGTCGGGATATTTCTAACTCCAAATTTAGCTGAAACTCCTGGGTTATGATCAACATTTACTTTTCCAATAACTGCCTTACCATCATATTCTTTCGACATTTCCTCGACAACAGGACCAATCATTCTGCAAGGACCGCACCATTCAGCCCAAAAATCAACCAAAACAGGTTTATCAGAGTTCATTACTAATTCTTCGAAGTTCGCATCTGTGATTTCTAATGCCATAATATTTAATTTTATATGTTTTACCTTGCCTTTAGGGCTCTAATTTAATCGAAATAATTTAAGTCAATAACTTTGCCAGAAAAAAAATGAATGTCAAATTGTCAGTCATTCATTTAAAACGGTCATTTTCTTACTTATTTTTTGATTATCAGTTTTCAGGCAATAAAAGTAATCGCCATTTGATAGTTTAGACGAATCAAAACGGATAATATTACCTCCAACCTTGCAATCTTGCGCCACAACCTCCTGCAATTCTTTCATATCACTATCCAATATCAGCAACTTAAAAGGCCTGACCATTGTAGACGTAAAGTAGAAAGCTAACTGCCCCTTAGCTGGCGATACCTCCAAACTATACAATTGACAATAATCCTCATGTTTTACCGCATTTCGAGCAAGATGATTCAACAACTTTCGGTAAACCAAAATTAGAACCAAGAGCGCCAAGGAAGCATACAGAACCCCAATTAAAACATCATAAAAAGAATAACCTACTAACAACATACTACAAAGATATAACCCCTTTAAATTCAGCGGCTTTTTTATACTTTTCGATAACTGAATCAACATCCAGCATCATCTCTTTTACACTTAAACTAACGTACTTACCAGTTTTCGAATTCGAATACTTCAAATCCGAACCGTCATCAAACAAGGCGGTTACATTTGCTATTATTTCAGAATTATTAGGCATTATAAACTTAAACAAGTAAACCATGGGCCATTCTTGCAATTCTAATTGCTCTTTTAAACTGTCAAATTTATCCGACATGCTTCTCCTTTTTATACCACAAAGATAATCGAATCGCTTCTTGATATAGCATATTGTCCGATTCTAATTCTATTATTTCGGAAATATTGTGAAACCCTCTGCGGTTAAAACCTTGAATTGCCGCAGTTACCTCCATAGCATCCGGCTCTTTATTCACAGTCATTTCCTCTATACTACCTTCCAACTTCAACTCTTCAAAGAGCACCGAATAATCAATCATATTAGCTAGCATAAGACTCAATACTGCGACAATATCATTCAGAGTCGCTGCATTGCTCAATAGAAGTTTTAATCTATTTTTATTGTCATTAAAATCTTTCCATGACTGAGACAAGTTTTCGTCAAAAGATTTCAAATCAATAGAAATCGAACTCTCAACCTCGCTCTCATTTACTAAAAAAAGAAATGCATCAGAAACTTTTTTAAACCTTTTAAGATGTATTTCGTATAGTTTACGCGAGGGAGAAACAACCAATAACTTCTGTTTAAATTCGAACAATCTATCCTCGAACAATTCTTCTAGATCATCTCCAACTTCATGCGGAAAATGTAATAAAGCATCTTCTTTTGTCATTACTCCGATTCAGATTTATTCTTTCTCATACGGATATTCAAAAATTCAACAGCTAAAGAGTACACCATAGCGAAATAAATATAACCTTTTGGAATGTGTTGTCCGAATGCTTCCGCAACCAAAATAACACCAATTGTTACTAAAAAACCTAAAGCAATCATTTTAATTGTAGGACGATTATTTATGAAATCTGAAATCTGTTTAGCAAAAACCAACATTACACCCATTGCTAAAATTACCGCGATATAGATAATTATCATAGGATTTTGTGAACCATCGCCCATTCCGTTTGTCATTCCAATAGCTGAAATAATAGAATCAAAACTAAAAACAATATCAATCAAAACAATCTGAGTAATTACCCCTTTAAGAGTTACCCTGCCCTTTTGCATACGCTCTTCATGGCCTGTTACACTATTATGCATTTCAGTTGTACTCTTATAAATCAAAAATAACCCACCAAGTAACAACACCAGACTTTGACCAGAAATTGGTATTTCGAATACAGTAAATAACGGCATTGTCATTTGCATTATCCATGCAACAAAAGTTAAAAGAATTAACCTAACAAAAAGCGCTAAAGTCAAACCGACATTTCTAGCCCTCCTTTGATTCTCTTTTGGCAACTTATCAGTAATAATTGAAATGAAAATGATATTATCAATACCCAAAACAATCTCTAATAGTGAAAGAATTATTAGGTAAATCACCCCATCCCAAGTAGCTAAAATTGAAAAATCCATCTCCTATAATTTATTTACCTCTTAATTTTCAAATATTTGAAAAACTCTTTTAAAACGATATCATTAATACCATTCGGAGTTTCAATCTCAATCAACTTAGCACCTTGCTTATCTTCGGTATTATAAAAATCATCCATTTGTGCTTCTATACCTTCAATACTTGTAGCATTAAAATATTTAACACCAAATGCTTTACACAAATCTTTCGCCTTAGTTTTTTGTTCAGTAACGAAGTATTTTTCCAATTGATGCGTTCTTGAAGGCCCTTCAATGATTTTAAAAATACCTCCCCCACTATTATTAATCAAAATGATTCTTAAGTTCTCCCCTAAGTAATTGCTCCATAAAGCGTTACTATCGTAAAAGAAGGAGACATCTCCAGTAATCATGACATTATACTTATCTTTTACAATTACAGACGCCCCACAAGCGGTACTTAAAGAACCATCAATACCACTCGTACCTCTATTGGAAAAATAATGAATTGACTTTATTGGATCAAACAATTGACAATATCTCACAACGGAACTATTTCCCATATGCAAAAGGGAATTCTCCGGTAAATAATCTAAGACTGTCTCAAAAACACTTAAATCGGAATAAGGGATATCATCGAAGTAGCCGACTAACTTATCTTGAACTAAATAATCATTTTGCTTCCACCTATTTCCGAAAGTAGAATTATTTAAAATGCCTATTTGCTTCAAAACTCGATACACAAAAGTATTTGGCGCTACTTTTATTGAATTGCTTAAAGCCCTGTAAGTATCCATCTCCGGAAAATCAAACCCTATCTTCCAATGCGACCTAAGATTTGATTCGCGTAAAAACTTTTTAATTCTTTTAGAAACAACAGCCCTACCCAGTGTAACTATAACCTCCGGTCTATATTGTTCAATTTCATTTTCATTAATCGAACCTAGAGTCCTATCTATACATTGAATAAAATTACCATCTGTCAAGTTAGAAGTGTTTTCAACCAACACAGCTACGCTCGTATCTTTAGCAATTTCCGCAAGATTCGTATTTAAGGCATCATCCCTTTCCAACTGCCCACAAATTATCATTTTTCTTTCAGAAGACTTCCATAATTCTGAAAACTCATCAAGCTTTAAGTCTGCTTCTTCCAGATCTCCAAATTCAACTAGCTCAGCAGGCTGATAATCAACCTCGAGAGAATTATATAACGGTTCAGACAACGGAATATTAAAATGAATCGGACCTTGCCAACCTACTAGAGCTGCATCAAATGCATTTGAAACATTACTATTAAATACAGTTAGACCAGTGTCGTTAATAAATTCTGGGACCGTGTATTCATACTGGATATGATTTTGATACACACCTTTCTGCACAATCGTCTGACCATCTCCATGATTCACCCACTCTTCAGGTCTATCAGCAGACAAAACAACCAATGGGACACATTGATAATATGCTTCAGCTACTGCAGGATAATAATTCAGCATCGCAGATCCAGAAGTACAAACAAGTCCAACAGGCGCCTGTAATTGCTGCGCCATACCCAATGCATAAAACCCTGCAGATCGTTCATCATGAATAATGATTGTACGAACATCTGGATGTTCATCCAGCGCAATTACGATTGGTGCATTCCTTGAACCAGGTGAGCAAACAAAATGGGTCATCCCATAACTTAAACAATGCTTAATAAGAGCACTCACCCCCGTCTTATCCGTTGTAATCATCTATTCTTTAATTGGGAAATTGGATCTAATAAAGTTAAGGCTTTTGATTCTGTCTCCTGCCATTCTTTTTCAACAATGGAATCCATAGTATATCCTCCACCAAGATAAAGTGCAATATGATTCTCAAAAACCTGCGCACATCTTAAATTGACAAAAATATCTGACACTTCTTTTGAATGAATACCAATCATTCCTGCATATAACTCCCTATCATGCAATTCATGACTATCAATCAATTTCAATGCAGCCGCCCTAGGCAATCCACTGACAGCCGGCGTAGGATGTAATTTAGAAGCAATTGTCAACGTATCCTCATAATTCAACTGAAACTGAAACTCCGTTATCAAGTGTTTAACCGGTCCCGCCAACACTGTATTAACTTCACTCTTCATTAAAGAACTTACATTAGACTCTTTTAATATTTGATCTATAAATTCTGTAACATAATTCTGTTCTTGGCGCTCTTTGAAAGACCAAGGAGAATCGTCATCCATTGGCTTGGTACCCGCCAATGACATTGTTTCGGAATAAGTGTCTTCTCTTCTTAACAGGACCTCTGGTGTCGCTCCTATCCATGTTCCAAACATCTTACTTCGAATTAAGTAGACAAATGCCTTGGGATATAAACCACACAAACTTTCAAACAATTCATTCGAATCCACACTTTGCTCTTCCAATTTAACTCTTGAAAATATAGCCTTATCAACACCGCACTTTTCGAAGCTGGACAGAAAAAGTTCTCCCTGTGCTAAATATTCTTGCATACTTATTGCTACAGGCAGATTCTCCTGAGAACTATAAACATCTTCAGTATCCCCCTCAACAAAACAGTACAACTTATCCTTCTTGAAATCAGAAAGAAAAAAACCATCGATTTCATTAAAATCACTGCAACTTTTAAAACTACCGTTTAACTTAACCGTATTTTCATTTGGTAATTTGTATTGTAATATATCTTTCAATCTATGATTTTTTATCCACAACCATAACTGTTAGTCTGCCAGTGCAAATCAATCTTTCAGTTTTCTCGTCTTTAACATCCACTCCCCAAACATGCGTTCTTTTACCGCAATGACTTAATTTAGCAATCGCGTATACATATCCATCTTTAGCTACCCCCACATGATTCGCATTAACTTCCAAGCCAACAGAAAACTCTTGATCGTGATTAATCAATAAACTTGAACCTATAGAACCAATGGTTTCAATCAGAACAACAGAAGCTCCTCCATGTAACAAT
The DNA here is from genome assembly GCA_022447585.1 of Crocinitomicaceae bacterium. Taxonomy (GTDB): domain Bacteria; phylum Bacteroidota; class Bacteroidia; order Flavobacteriales_D; family Crocinitomicaceae; genus UBA4466. Next base: position 705,853 of record JAKVAR010000009.1, read on the forward strand.
CCAAACGGTTGTTTTGTTCTTGAATCAACAGGCATCCTTGCCCTGACAAAATCCTCACCCAGTTCAGTAACTTCAATTCCAATTAATTCAATTAAAGTTCCTTTATTAACTTCATTTATCGATTCTAGTGATACTTTTTTCAACTGCATAGCACAAATTTAAGGGCATTGATTTAATTAACAACAATCAAACGTTGAAGTTTAAGTCTAGTTTAATAAAAACAAGTCATTAATCCCATTATTTTTGCTTTATGATTTCATCAAACACGAGCTTAAAACCGCACAACACATTCGGAATAGAAGTAAACGCAAAACGATTTGCTACATTTTCTTCCACTGAAGAACTAATATCAATATTGAAAGAGCGAAATAACGACGAATTATTAGTTCTAGGAGGAGGTAGCAATGTACTATTCACAAAAGATTTTGATGGCCTCGTAATTAAGAATGAAATTTTAGGTTTTGAAATCATAGATCAAGATAATGATTCCGTTCAGGTGAAGGTTGGTGCCGGTGAAGTTTGGCATGACTTTGTAATGAAATGTATTGATTTAAGATTTGCTGGTTTAGAGAACCTATCTTTAATTCCAGGAAGTGTTGGAGCCAGCCCAATGCAAAACATTGGCGCCTACGGAGTGGAAATCAAAGATGTGTTTGTTGAATTAGAAGCATACCACATTGGTTCAGGAAAAACGAGAACGTTTTCTAAAGAAGAATGTCAATTTGGATACCGAGAAAGTATTTTTAAACATGAATTCAAAGGGCAATATATTATCACTTCGGTTACATATAAATTATCCATGTCAAATAAGATCAACTCATCTTATGGTGCTATTCAAGCAGAGTTAAAATCGAAGGGAATTACAAGACCTACAATTAAGGACATCAGTAATGCGGTAATTAAAATTAGATCTTCGAAGCTTCCTAACCCCAAAGAAATAGGAAACGCTGGAAGTTTCTTTAAAAATCCAATTGTCGATAAATCAATCTTAGAAAAGATCCAGAATGAGTATGAAATAGTCCCTAATTACCCTGGACCTGAAGGTAAAGTAAAACTCGCAGCTGGCTGGCTAATAGAACAAGCCGGATGGAAAGGTAAAACTTTTGAGAATTATGGTGTACATAAAAACCAAGCATTAGTCCTTGTCAATTATTCTGACGCCACAGGAGGAAACATTTTAGACCTTTCCACCCAAATTATAGCAGATGTTTTCAAAAAATTTGGAGTCAGATTAGAACGCGAGGTAAACGTCGTTTAATCCCTTTATCATTGGGTAAAACGAAGTTTACGTTATCTAAATCTCAAATTTTAGTTCAGCCTTTTTTGAAATTGAAAGGCAACTAAGTTGCTAATTATCCGTAAGATAGGTATATTTGCTCACCTACATCTTACAATTATGACTAAACTAACAACCCTTATCCTACTCGGAGCCTCATATTTTTGCTATGGGCAAACAAATCAATTAGAGTTAACAAAAAAAAATCAACTCTCCTCAATCGGAACAAATCTAGAACGCTATAATATTGAATATAGATTGGTTGATGAATCGATTATCACTTCGGATAGTTCAGTCTTGAACACCTTAAACCTGAACATTTTAGACTACAATCGAACTAAAAGCGAAGATGTGGTTGTTTTCGATAGAAATTCAGGATTAAACATTATTGTTTATTCACTTGAAAGAATAGTTCGTATAAAATCAGAAGACTCACCATCAATCACAAAATAATTGAAGATGAAAAATTTATTAACAATCCTATTTGTCTCATTTGGCATATTCGCAATTTCGCAATACAATAATCCTGGAGGAACTATAACTGATTGCGCAGGAACCTTTAATGACACTGGTGGTGCAGGAGGACAATACGGACCAAACGAAAACATAACAACAACATTTTGTGCTACTGCCGGACAGTGTATCGAAGTTGCATTTACAAGTTTTAATATTGATAATGGATGGCACTTTTTAAATGTTTATGATGGCCCAACAACAGCATCAACACAACTAGGTAGCTATACAGGAACAACAAGTCCAGGAACAATCACTTCCACAACGGGTTGTTTAACATTTGAATTTATCTCAGATCCGTTTATTTTTCCAGGGTCAACTGGCTGGACATCAAATATTGCCTGCGTGCCATGTCCAGCAGTTCCAGATTACACCCACCCTATTGTTGGGTCAGGAGATGAAAAAGTTGGCGCTTGCCTTATTACAGACTGCGGACCAATAACTTACACAGACAATGGTGGGTTTAATGGTAACTATGCCAATGACATTCCAGGTGTTTACAACCCGAACAATGCTCCCTACCGTGTTTTTTGTCCAGATGCAGCTGGTCAATGCATGAGAGTTACTTTTAATGAATTTGAGACTGCCAACGCTAATGATGTTTTATGGGTAAGAAACGGACCGACCGAGTTCAGCCCAAATTTCACCTCTGCGCCAACTCAACCTACAATATTTGGAGGTGGCGGACCATTTGATGATGGTCTATTTGGAGACCTGAATGCGTCAACACCATTCTCGTTTACATCAACTCATGCTAGTGGTTGTTTAACCTTTGCATTTATTTCTAGTAACGTCAATCAAGATCCAGGTTGGTCTGCCGTTGTAGAATGCACTCCGTGCGCTGGAGGACCAAGTGGTACTGACAATAATGACTGTAATAATGTAACTGCTATTTGTGGCACCGCCACTATTCCAGGAAACTCTACAGGACCTGGGATCGTTGCAGAGGGATGTGTATTTGGTAGCTGCCCCGCTGGAGGCGAAAATCATACCAACTGGTATACATTCACAGCATCTTCTACTGGAATACTAGATATTCAAGTAGCCCCAACATCAGCAACAGATGATTACGATTTTGCAGTATACGGACCAAATGTAACTTGTAACGCACTAGGCACACCGATTAGATGTTCTGATGCAGGAATAACTGGTGCAACTGGCATCGGAGGTGATACAGATTTCACTGAAGACGTAAATGGTAATGGTCTAGTGCAATCATTGAGTGTTACTGCTGGTGAAACATACATTTTAGTTGTCGATGAATGGACTCCAACAGGAGCTGGATACGACTTAATATTTGGGGGATCTGCTTTACTTGATTGCTCTGTTCTTCCAGTAGAGCTTTCTGAATTCAACGTAGGTTATGTCCCTGAAGAAAATGTCGTTGACTTAAATTGGATAACTGAATCAGAAAGAAACAATGATAGATTTGAAGTTGAAAGGTCTACGGACGGAGTTAACTTCGAAGTAATAAATATTGTCAGAGGTGCTGGAACAACTGAAAATGAAAACCACTACTACACACTAGATCAAAACCCTTCACTCGGAGTAAACTATTACAGACTAAATCAGTTCGACATTGATGGTAATGGTAAATATACTGAAGTGCGTGCCGTAAATATATTAGATGATATGTATGATTTAATTAGCGCCTTCCCAAATCCTAGTACAGGTATAACAGAAGTTATTTTTAACTCTTACAAAAAAGAAAACGTAAAATTAAATGTAATTAGCAGTGATGGAAGAACAATAGTTGATTCTAAGTTAGAAGCCTCTCCTGGGGGAAATAGATTTAAATTGGACCTTTCCGATTATCAAAAAGGCTTGTACTTTATCACGATTACAACTGCGGAAAAAACATACACAACAAAACTTACAAAAAAGTAATCTACAAAATACAAAATAAGGCTGTTCCGATTGTAACAGTCTTATTTTTTCATTCAAATCTAGTCGGATTTAGATCACTTCAGTTTAAAGAACTATTAAATAGTAATAGTATGTGCTTAACAAGTTAGACATGGTTTATAATCGTCTTTAGGCTTCCTGTATAAAAGTTAAATAATCTGTTATCCTTGCTCAATATAGATTCAATAGAATTATATCAACCTTCAAAAGAAGATAATACACTAAATAATTCCAGCTTAATTCTTAATAAAACATGTTTTCTATCTTAAACGGAAAATAACACCATATTCAAAAACATTCCTAATCGTATTGTAAACTTGTAATGAATTAGATTGACTGATATAATTATCGTTTTGAAATATAAAATTATCCGACAGAAAAAACTTGAAATTTTCAGTACAGTCAAATCTGAAATTCTCTATTGATAAACCATAGACTCCAAACTGCTGGAGCTAACTTACAACAAAAGGCACCTACTTATACTCCTAAGTAGAACAAAAAATGCTCATTAAAATTAAAGAATCCATTTATAATCTTTTACCATTCTAAGCCTTTATCATCTTCTGCAGCGACCTTCTTTAACAAAAGCTTCCAATTATTCGATCCATCATCAGTTCCATCTAGAATACTTAAGTAATCTGCTTTATCCACTTCAAACTCTTCAATCATATCACCGGTGTATTCCTCAATGGCTCTGAATAACTCCTCTTCATTTTTACTACAAAAAGCTAATGCTTGTCCACGCTTGCCTCCACGACCTGTTCTACCACATCTGTGTACATAGTTTTCTGGATTATCTGGAATATCATAATTAATCACATATTCCACATTGGGAATATCAATTCCACGAGCTGCAACATCAGTGGTAATTAAAACTTTATTTTCACCTGACCTAAATCGATCCAATATTTGGAACCTATCTTTTTGATCTATCCCACCATGCATACACTCAGAATCGATTTGAACACGTTTCATCGCCTCCATAACCCGAGCAGCTCTTACTTGAGTCCGAACAAATACAACAACCTTTTTCTCAGGATATTCCTTGATCATGTTTTCCAAAAAAAAGCGCTTATCATCCATACTGATTTTCATATAAGCATGATCAATTGTTTTAGCTACTGGATTCTTAGGTGAAATTTGAATCCTAATCGCGTTTCGTACAACATTATATGCCATTGATTTAATCTTTTTCGAAATCGTGGCAGAGAAAAATAATGTCTGACGTTTTCTTGGTATAAACTTCATCACATCCTCAATATCCTTAGCAAACCCCAAATCCAGCATCAAATCAGCTTCGTCCAAGACTAAAAATTGAATCCCAGCTAAATCGATTGCCTTTTGAGATATTAAATCAAACATTCTACCTGGAGTTGCAACTAAAACATCAACTCCATTAGCTAGCGTGCGGATTTGTTGCTCTTGCTCTACACCTCCAAAAAGGCCAAATGTTTTAACCCCTGTATCTTTGCCTATTTCACGATAAACTGTTGCAATTTGCTTTGCCAACTCGCGGGTAGGAACCATAACCAAACATTTGATCCCTTTGTTATATTTCTTTTTCCTCTGTATTAAACTTAACGTAGGAATAACAAAAGCAGCAGTTTTACCCGTTCCTGTTTGTGCAATGGCCATGACATCTTCTCCATCTAAAATATACTGTATAGCCTTAAATTGGATGTCCGTAGGACGTTTATAACCTAAAATCTTTAATTGTGACTTTATTTCTTTCGTTATGTTATAATCAGAAAATTTCATGAAGCAAAGGTACAAACAAAAACCGCCCTGAAAATCAGAGCGGTTAATTTTAAAAAATATTATAATTTGCTGCGCTTACTCAGCTTCATTACTAGGAACTAAAATACGTCCACAATGCTCACAAACGATTACTTTTTTCTTCGCCTGAATATCTAATTGACGTTGAGGTGGAATTTTGTTAAAACATCCTCCACATGAATCTCTATCAACCCTAACAACAGCTAACCCATTTTTTGCACTCTTTCTTAACCTTGAATAAGCAGAACTTAATCTAGGATCTAATTTTTTTAATGCCGCCAAAGACTTTTTTGTCAATTTCTCCTCTTGAGCTTGAGTTTCTGCAACAATCTCATCCAATTCGGCTTTCTTAGTTTTTAAATCTTCCGCTCTGAATTCACGACGTTCTTTTGCAGCATCAAGAATCTCTTTCTTAGATGAAATTTTGAATTTACCTTCTTTCGAACGTTTTTCATTCAATTTAATCTCTAATTCTTGAAATTCGATTTCTTTAGATAGAGATTCGAACTCTCTGTTATTTCTAACATTATTTTGTTGCTCTTTATATTTAGCAATAGCAGTCTCAGAGTCTTTGTTTGCATTCTTACGATCTGAAACTTCAGTCTCTAATGTCTTAATCTCATCTTGCATTTTCTCGATACGAATATCAAGGCCTGCTAACTCATCCTCTAAATCTTGAACCTCTAAAGGCAACTCTCCTCTAACAGTCTTAATTCTATCGATCTCTGAATCAATTAATTGCAAATCATATAGGCCGTCTAGTTTTTCAGCTACCGTTGCCTCTTTTTTACTTGCAGTTTTTGCCATGTTAAATATAATTTATTGGGTTTGTATTTACCTCAGTTAAATGAACCGCAAATTTAGTGAATTTTTTCATCAAAACACGCTTTAAAAGCATAGAAGTATATTGTTCACTCTCAAAATGTCCAATATCGGCTATAACAATTTCGCTCTCAGCATCAAAGAACTCGTGGTATTTGAAGTCTCCCGTGATAAAAACGTCAGCTCTAACTCTTTTTGCATTACTCAATAAAAAACTACCAGAACCACCACAAAAAGCAACACGTTCTACCATTTTACCTATTGAATTCGTATACCTAATGCCACCACAATTAAACTTATCCTTAACCATTTCAAGAAACTCTTTCAACTCCATGGGTGGCTTTAACTCTCCAACCATTCCTGAACCTTCATTCTGATTTTCGTTTGAAATTGGATATAATTCATAAGCGACTTCTTCATATGGATGCGCTTTTTTCATAGCAGAAACAACTGCATATGATAAATGATTAGATACAAGAACCTCCAGTCTATTCTCTAAACCACTTGAAACCTCTCCTATTTCACCCACGACTGGATTTGAATTCTTTTCAGGTTTAAAAGATCCAACACCTTTTGATACAAAACTACAATTACTATAATTACCAATATTACCGGCTCCTGCATTAAACATAGCATCCATAACTAATGATGAACTTTCCTCTGGGCAAAAACACACCAACTTTGACAATACATTTCTTTTAGGAGCAAGAACACGTAAATTTTGAAGTCCAAGTCTGGAACCAATTTCATGATTAACACCGAATTGATAATTATCTAAATTTGTGTGAATAGCATAAATCGCAATATCGTGTTTGATTGCTTTTATAACTGTTCTTTCTATATAGTTCTTACCATTCAACTTTTTTAGGCCACCAAAAATAATAGGATGATGAGCAATAATCAAATTGCAACCTATATCAATTGCCTCTTCAACTGTTGCCTCGATACAGTCTAAACTGATCAGAACCTCCGTTACTTCTGTGTTCGAATCACCAACCAGCAATCCGCAATTGTCATAAGACTCTTGACTACTAAGTGGTGCTAACGTTTCTAAATAACCCGTTATTTCTTTTATCTTCATCTCTATAAATCAAATACTAACCCCATATGTCCTCCAATAGAATAAGCCTTATGCTTATAAGGTCCATCTTTTTGATAACTAGAAGTCAATTGCAGTTTATATTCTGGCAAAAGTAAAATCGACCAACGATCTCCTACTTTAAATTGTGCGCCTATATTGAATACTGTGCTCAATACGAATGAATTGTAACCAATTTTAGTTTTAACCTCTTCCGTTACATTATTGCTTAACTTATCTTCATAAGTAATATCTTGTTTGAACCCCGAAAACATTTGCGGCACAATACCAGCTCCAACCAGCAGTTTAATCTCAGTTCCATATGTATAAAAAAGTTTCATTGGAACAGCTATATAACTATACCTGGACTCATAGCTATAAGAGGTATCCGGTTCTTCAAAAGAATAAGACTCACCATTCCTCATATATGAAACCGCACCTTCCCATGCTATATGTTTATTTAACTGACTTCTAAAACCTAAAGTAAACGACCATACATTCAATTTTGTCTCATTGACTCTTTCGCCAAGAGGTTGACCAAAGAAACCTTCACCCGGTTCAAGCTGTCTAAAAGTAGAACTCCATGTAGAACTCAAAAAAATAGATGTAGCGCCATCCTTAACTCTAGTTTCAGCTCTAGGCGCTAAACTATCCCTTTCTGAGAATTGTGCGTAGAAACCATTCTTAAGCATCACCAAAAGAACAAAAACAATTAACATTAAATACTTTAACATGGCATAATAAAGTTTTGGATAAATAGAATTTCAGTCAAAGATAGTCATTAGATCGCTTTTGGCACAAAGTATCAATTAAATGACGAATGACATATACATATCTAAAAGATATCCATGTATTAGACTTAGTTTTTTTCTAACTTTGAATCGATGAAAAACTTGAAAACCAAAGTACCTGTTCATGTGCGTATCCTAATGCAACGGCTAGGAATAACTCTGCTTCTACTTTATATCACAAGAATTATTTTTCTCGCTTTTAACTCAAGTAGCTTTCATGAATTAAACATTTGGGACTTTGTAGTATCTATTTGGTTTGACATGATCACAATTGGATTATTTTTCATTCCAATGTATACTTTATTTTTATTACCCATACCTGTTCGAGGGTACAAATTACATCGTTTTTTTTTCAAGCTATTTTGGCATATCATAAACGCGTTACTGATTGCTCTAAATCTACTTGACGTTGAATACTTCAAGTACACGAGTAAAAGGTCAACATTCGACCTGTTTTCTATGCTTAGCACGGGGAGTGATCTAAAACAGCTTCTAACCACATTTATCAAAGATTTTTGGTTCCTAATCCTTATATTTATAATTCTAACCTTTTTTGCTGAGTGGCTATATAGAAAAACTCAAATACAACTTGAAACTTTCAAAACAAAGTCACAGCACTTTTATAAAAAAAACATAATTTGGCTGATCGCATTTCTTCCAATACTAATTATAATCGGACGAGGAGGGTTTGCTTTGAAACCGACTGGAATCATAGAGGCATCCAACTACTGTAAACCTGAAAATACACCATTTGTTTTAACAACGGCATTCACCATGATTAAAACAATAGATCAAGGCGGGCTTGAAAAACAAGAATTCTTTACTGAGTCAGAATTAACTTCAGCATTCAACCCTATTAAAACATCTAAAGCGTTGAACATTTTACCAGAAGGTACAAATGTCATGATAATTATGCTCGAAAGTTTTGGTATTGAATTCATTGGAACATATAACAATGGAAAAGGATACACACCATTTCTTGACTCCTTAATTGATCAGTCATTATCATTTAATTACGCATTTGCTAATGGTAAAAAATCAATCGAAGCAGTTCCAGCAGTATTAGCTTCGATGCCTACACTTATGGAAAATCCTTACATATCTTCTCCATACGGAAATAATAAAATAAATACCTTACCAAACATTTTGCAAAAACATGGTTATTCATCGGCCTTCTTCCATGGAGCAACAAATGGATCAATGCGATTTGACGGATTTTCAAAAATTTGTGGTTTCGATAACTATTATGGTAGATATGAATACAATAATGACGAGCATTTCGACAAAACCTGGGGCATATTAGACGAATACTTCAACCCTTGGACCGCATCAAAATTAACAGAATTGAAGGAGCCATTCTTTGGCTTTTTATTCACGCTATCATCCCATCACCCGTATTTTATACCTGAACACATGAAGGATAAAGTAAAAAAAGGTCCGCAAAAAATATGTGCTTCAATCAATTACGGAGATTATGCTTTAAGTGAATTTTTCAGAGAAGCGAAAAATCAACCATGGTACGACAACACTTTATTCGTTGTGCTTGCCGACCATACTCCAGCATCAATCACACCGGAATTCAAGAGAAGAACTCACTTGTATCGCATCCCTATTTTATTCTATGATCCTAGTGGGAGGATAAAACCTGAGAGAAGTAATAAAATCATTCAACAACTAGATCTTTTACCTACAATATTAGACCTTTTAAATATTGAAATAAAGTATTACGCATTTGGGAACTCTCACTATCAAACACCTATACCAGAAGCACTTGCATATCTAAGCGGCAGCTATTACTATTATCAAAACAATAAAATGACCACCTTCACAGATAAAAAGGCACGAAATTTGCATGATTTTACTGTTCAGGGCGTTGCTCCGATAGACTCAATTTCTCATTATTCAGATGAAGTTGAGCAGGTAGAACGAAGGATTAAATCCATCATTCAAACCTATAGTCGAGACCTAATCCTGAATCAAACGACAGTAGATGAAAAAGAAGATACGCTTTATAATTAACCCAATTTCTGGAGTAGGAAGTAAAGGTGACATTCCGAATTTGATTAGAGAACATTTAGATCAATCCATTTTTGAATATGATATTGCATACACAGAATACCGAAAACACGCAAAAAAAATAGCAAAAGAATCTGCTGATCAAAAATATGATGTGGTATGCGCTGTTGGCGGTGACGGCTCTGTCCATGAGGTTGGAACTGCTTTAATTGGATCCGAAACTAAATTAGCTATTCTGCCAGCTGGATCAGGAAATGGACTTGCCCGTCACTTAAATATCCCATTGAATTTGAAAGACGCTATCCTGTGTATAAACAAAGATCAAGCTATTAAAATGGACACTGTTTTAGTGAACGACAAATCATTTCTTGGTATAGGTGGGTATGGCTTTGACGCAGTAATTGCGAAAAAATTCGATACGCACCACAAAAGAGGTCTGCGTGGATACATTTATTTGATTATTCGAGAGTTTTTTAAATACAACCCAATAAATGTTTCAATTGATTTAGATGGAAAAGTTAAATCCTTACCTGTAGTGCTTTGTACTGTAGCAAATGCATCACAATTTGGCAACGGTTTTACTGTATCTCCTAAATCTGATGTAACAGATGGAAAACTAGAACTATGTCTTCTAAAGCCATTTTCCATTTGGTCCGCCCCATATATCGCGTACCGTTTCTTCCGAAAAAGTGGAGACAAAAGTCGTTTCGCTGAAATTATCCCTTTTAAAAAAGCCAAAATTCGCCTATCAAAGAAAATAGCGCATTACGATGGAGAGCCATTTGATGTAAAAGATGAATTAAACATTAGTGTTGTGCCGAAAAGTCTTAATATCTTAGTGGGCTAAAGAAAAAACAATGACCTACATTTCTGCAGACCTAAATACAATTAGAGATCATTTAAAAAAAATTGATAGCAAAAGCACTCCACTCTGGGGCATTATGTCACCACAGCGTATGATAGAACATTTAACCGATGCTATTAACCTATCACGCGGAAAACATGATTTTAAACTTGAACTAAAAGAAGAACACGTTCCAAAAGCTCAAGCCTTTTTAATATCTGACCATCCACTCCCGAAGAATTTTAAAGCAACATTTGCACCTGAGAATGCTTTAATTAGAAATAATAACATTACTGAAGCAATCTTGGAGTTTGAAAAATCATGGAAACGTTTTATTGCTGACTACACAGCAAATCCCGAAAAGAAATCCTTACACCCAAACTTTGGAGCATTGGACTTCGAACTATGGAAGCGTTTACATTCAAAACACGTTACACATCATTTAGCTCAATTCGGAATTCAATGCCAGTAGTGTTTTTATACCCAATTATCCCAGCAATTTTTTTAGGAACAATTAGCTGGCTTTACTGGAAAAGACAAGGTTATACGTCAAAAGTACAGTTGGTAATGGGAATACTTTTGTTCTATGTAGGATTTTACTTGCTCTTCACAAAATTTTTGTGAGTTGGAATCGTTAAATTTGTGAGAATATGAAGTCCATCAATTATCACATCAAAGCGATTACTTTAACCTTTGAAGAATTGTTCAAAGGAAATTTTCTTTTGTTTTTCATTCCTGGTGCTGTTCTAACTGTCATCTATTATTGGCTTACAGCTCAGGCATCTGCCTTAACAGAAGCTGCAACTCTAGCAAGTGACTACTCTTGGTTTGATTCAATTCTAGGTTATGTTAACTCAGCAGTACAAGGAGCCTTCTCTATATTTGGATGGATAACAGAACAATTATACATCTTCCTAGTATTAACTGCATTATCTCCATTCAACACCTATCTCGGTGAAAAGTTAGATTCAAAATATACAGGAGAAAAATTTGAAGGTGGGCTTATTCGTTTCTTTAATGATATTATTCGAATGCTATTTGTTGTAATTATAGCTCTTGTTCTCGAATTTGGATTTATGGCAATTTACTGGATGATATCCTGGCTCATCGGATTCGAGATTCTCGATCAAGTGGTTTACTTCTGTATTGCTGCATTCTTCTTTGGTTTCTCATTTTACGATTTTGCATTAGAGAGATACCAAGCGGGGGTTTTCAGTAGCCTCGGTTTTGCCTTTAATAAGCCATTAACGATGATTTTAACAGGAGCTGTATTTTTAGCGATATACAATATTCCAATTATTGGCATACCGGCCGCCCCGGTCATTACATTAATGGTCTCAACACTTGTCTACCTGCACACTACGAAAAAATTTAATTCTACTAAAAATATCAACGAACAGAAAGCGATAGAAAATGAGTGATTTTTTCAAGGAGTTCAATAAAATTTCTAAGTTAGATTGGGAAAATAAAATCATAACTGACCTAAAAGGAAAAGATCCTTCAATCATTGCTATAAACAATGAAATTGAAGAATTAAACCTTTCGAGCTATTACCATGCAGAAGACGTCACACGTAAAGAGACGCCTGGAAACTTTCCATATACGCGTGGAATGAACAAAGCTGATAATTCGTGGCAGAACGGAGCGTTTATCATCATTAAAGATGAAAAAGAGGCCAATAAAAAATCTCTTAAAGCTTTAAACTCCGGAGCTGATCTTTTAGTCTTCAAAACAACAAAAGCAAATACAAATTGGAAAGATGTAATTTCAGGTATTCAATTCGAGTATATCCATGCACAATTCGTTATTGATTCTAAATCCGACTTCGACTCTATATATACTTTAATGGATTCTGATTCGAATCAAGTCCAATACAACCTAGATATTGTTAAAAGCAACACTAAGGAGAATTTCAATTCAATAGCAGAGAACTTTAAATCTAACCAACAAGCATTTTGCAGTGTTAATGGATTTAAACTTCAGAATATTGGAGCTAATACCTCGCAAGAAATTGCATTTTGCTTAAACATCGGTCATAACTATTTAGTTCGATTAATGTCGATTGGTTTTACAATTGATGAAGCTGCTAAATGCGTTTCTTTTAAATTAGGAGTGGGATCAAACTTCTTCTTCGAGACCTCTAAATTCAGAGCGTTAAAACAACTTTGGTCTAAAGTAATAAATGCTTATAACCCACAAAATGGTTGCTCCCACAACGCAAACATTACAGCTGTTGTTGGTCATTTAAATAAATCATTAAAAGACCCATATACGAACGTGCTTCGTCAAACAACTGAGGCAATGTCGGCAATTAATGGAGGTGCAGAAGCGCTTGTTGTAAAACCCTATGATATTTATTCAAATTGCGGACCAACTGAGCTTGCAGAAAGAATGGCACTTAACATTTCTTCAATACTAAAGGAGGAATCATACTTAAATGCTGTTATAGATCCACTCGGCGGAAGTTACTCAATAGAATCAGCAACTGAAGCAATCGCAAGAAATGCGTGGAAAATTTTTCAAAAACTAGAATTGGCAGACGATGGTATTCAATCAGATTGGTTCTTGAATTCGATTAAAGAAAAAGCTGCATTGCGAATTAAAAATATTAAAGACAGTTCATCAATTCTTATCGGAATCAATAAGTTTGAAAACCCCGAAAAAATTGATGACAAATGGGATTATAGTCAAGACTATTTGGGCTTACCTGCAATTATACTTGAAAACGCTTTAACTTCTGAAACGTTATGAAAAAAGTAGATTTTAACTCAATCCCGTACGATTCAGAAATCGTAAACAAGAAACAAAAGCGTTCGGCTGTTATGACAACAGCAGACAATATTGAACTTAAGAACTTTTACACTTCAGATAGTATTAAGGATACAGAGCATATTGGGTTCGTTTCGGGAATTGCTCCAAACTTAAGGGGACCATATAGTTCAATGTATACAATTAGGCCTTGGACTATTCGTCAATACGCCGGTTTTTCTACAGCCGAAGAATCTAATGCGTTTTACAGAAGAAATTTAGCCGCAGGACAGAAGGGGCTTTCTGTTGCCTTTGACTTAGCTACTCACCGCGGATATGATTCAGACCACCCAAGAGTAGTTGGTGACGTTGGTAAAGCTGGTGTTGCTATTGATTCGATTATGGACATGAAAGTTCTATTCGATCAAATTCCATTGGACAAAATGTCTGTTTCAATGACCATGAACGGTGCTGTTTTACCAATCATGGCCTTTTACATTGTTGCTGCGGAAGAGCAAGGAGTAGCTCAAAAAGATTTAGCTGGGACAATTCAAAATGATATTCTTAAGGAATTCATGGTTAGGAATACTTACATCTACCCTCCACTTCCATCTATGAGAATTATCTCAGATATTTTCGAGTACACATCTAAAAACATGCCTCGTTTTAACTCAATTTCTATCTCTGGTTACCATATGCAAGAAGCAGGAGCTACTGCGGCAATTGAATTGGCATATACACTTGCAGATGGTTTAGAATACTTGAGGGCAGGAATTAAAGCAGGAATGAATGTGGATGACTTTGCTCCTAGACTAAGTTTCTTTTGGGCAATTGGAATGAATCATTATACTGAGGTCGCTAAAATGAGAGCCGGAAGAATCTTATGGGCTAAATTGGTGAATCAATTCAAACCAGAGAATCAAAAATCTTTAGCTCTTAGAACGCACTGTCAAACGTCAGGATGGAGTTTAACTGAGCAAGATCCATTTAACAATATTGCTAGAACATGCATTGAAGCAATGGCTGCCGCACTTGGAGGAACACAATCATTACACACGAATGCACTAGACGAAGCAATTGCACTTCCTACAGATTTCTCAGCAAGAATTGCTCGTAACACTCAAATATACCTGCAAGCTGAAACAGGAATAACACAACATGTAGACCCTCTTGGTGGAAGTTATTTTGTTGAAAAACTTACAGAAGATCTAGTTCAACAAGCCTGGAAATTAATTGAAGAAGTTGAAGAGCTTGGTGGAATGGCAAAAGCTATAGAAACGGGTCTGCCAAAAATGAGAATTGAAGAAGCTGCTGCTCGCAAGCAAGCGCGGATAGATTCAAATAAAGACATTATAGTTGGTGTTAACCGATATGAAGTAGAGAATGATGATCAAATAGATATTCTAGAAGTTGATAATACCAAAGTTCGCGATTCGCAAATTAATCGTCTTAATGAGTTAAAATCTGCTAGAGACGAAACAAAAGTTCAGTCATTATTGAGTGAATTGACTGAAGCCGCCAACAACGAAAATGGAAATTTATTAGAAATAGCGGTTAGATGTGCTAGAGAAAGAGCTTCTCTCGGAGAAATTTCTTCAGCACTTGAAAGTTCATTTGGCAGATATCAAGCAACTATTAGATCTATTAACGGAGTATATTCAGCAGAATCCATGGGAGACACAGATTTCAATACAGCTCAAGAATTAGCAGATAAATTTAGTGACTTAGAAGGTCGTCGTCCTAGAATTATGATTGCTAAAATGGGCCAAGATGGACATGACAGAGGAGCAAAAGTAATTGCCACATCATTCGCTGATATAGGATTTGATGTAGATATAGGTCCATTGTTCCAAACGCCAGAAGAAGCTGCAAAACAAGCTGTAGAAAATGATGTTCACGTTTTAGGAGTGTCTTCACTTGCTGCTGGTCACAAGACCTTAGTCCCAAAAGTTATTGCAGAACTTGAAAAACTTGGTCGAGGTGATATTATGGTTATTGCCGGTGGAGTTATCCCCCAGCAAGATTATGACTTTTTATACGAAGCTGGAGTTTTTGGTGTTTTTGGACCAGGAACTAAAATTTCTAAAGCAGCTCAAGAGATTCTTACTTTGTTAATCAAAAGCTTCGATTAAACGTAAGTAAAAAAAAATAATAACTTTGAGTTAAATATTTGTTTCGGCACAATATTTGAATTTCAACGGAAAACAAACAAGATGAAAAATATACTAACGCTATTATCCTTTATGTATTTATCGACATTAGTATTTGGACAAGCTCCGAACTATGACGATTTAAAAATCTTATATGCTGATGCCAATTATGAGAAGTTAGCTAAAGTTGCTGTAGGCTATACTGAAAAGGACAAAACTAAAAAACACGTTCCTCCATACATTTGGTTAGCGAAAGGTTTGCATAAAATTTCAATGTCTGGTAATCCTGATCCAAAATTTAAAAATGCGTTTAAAGATGCGATTAAGTATTTGGGTAAAGGGATGAAAATTGACTTAAAATATAACGACGGTGCAACTCTTGAAGAACATCGCGAATTCATTGATAAATTTCAATTAAACTTGTTTGAGGTAATTGATAATGAAATGTCATCTGGAAATGTTAAACGTGCATACAGTTGGGCCATAAAATATCAAAAAATCACAACGAATCTTGTTGGTGTAAAGTTCATCATGGGAGCCTGTAAATTTGAAGACGCCGATAAACCAACAGCCAGAACACTTTGGCAAGAAGGGAACAAAATGATGGATGAAATAACGTCTATTGAAGGATTTAGCGAAGCCGATCGTAAAATGCTTAAAAACGGTATCTTAGCTTCTGCAAAATCAATGATTAAAGGAAGACAAAACGATAAAGCAAGAGCCCTTTTAAACAAGGCAGCTCAATGGTTTGAAGAAGATGAAGATTGGCAACAGCGTTACGACGAGGCTGTTAATTAATTTGGATTAAATATGATATTAAAAAGCACCTTGAGGTGCTTTTTTTTTGAGCATGCTTTTCAACAAAAGCACTTGAATAACAAAAATCTACTTCACTTTTATAAAAGCACAAACACGTTAACTTTGGAACAATGAAGAAATACCTTCCATATCTAAAAAACAAATTCATCCTTGCAAGTTCAATATTCTTGGTTTACACGCTCTTTTTAGATGAAAACGACATCTTTACGATATTTTCTCAAAATAGTAAACTAAGTAAATTAGAAGCCAAAAAAGCGGACGTTAACGCGAAGCTCATCGAAACACGTAAAACATTAGGGCAATTGAAGTATCCTTCGGAAGTTGAGCGCTATGCAAGAGAAAAAAAATTCTTTAAGAAAGATAATGAGGACGTCTTTGTGATTTTCTACGAGTAATTATAACGTACCTATCCCCTGACTTTCTTTCTGCTTGAAGTATTGACTCTTATAATAATCAATTACCTTAACTCGATTAAAATAATAGAAGGCAATTTGTTTGTAGTTATATCCTGATTTAGCCATTCCCATGGCACCTTCCTGACACAAACCGACACCATGACCAAATCCTTTTCCAGAAATCACTACCTGATCACCAACAAGCTCTGTTGAGAAAAAAGTCGACTTTAATTTAAACTTCTTTCTTAAATCTCGAAGGGGTATACCCAGCGAAGGATGAATAAAAAATGCTTTTCTATAATCTTGATCAAAATTATAGATTAAATCACCATATTTTGCTTCTGTTACACCATATTGTTTTGAAAGGAAAGTTGTCCAAGAATGTTTAGATATTCGCTTAGACCAAGTTGCTTGTTTTGTATGAATACAAAACGTATCTATAAATGAAGATAGGTAAGGCACTGAATTATTCCAGACATAAGAAGCATCGCAAGTTTGCCCTCCGCAGTTCGCTGAAAAATAGGTTGTCACCAGTTTATTATTATAATCAACAATTACTTCTCCTCCAGTTGCTTCAACAGCCTCACGAATTTCAGGTGTATGCTTTAATTTATTGTGATAGGCCTGGCAGTGAACGCCATCACATAACTCATACCCATCCTTAATATGCCTTCTTTTATTCTTTAACGCATAAGTCCTGCTCATTAATGCTTGCACTTTATAATATTCGATATGGCGTCCCCCCCCCCTTCAGATTCGACAACACCAGAGAGATAATTTTTCATATCCACAATGTTTACAAATTGTAACACGCCCTTCCGAATAGTTACCTCTAAAGCGTCTTCATAGGTTCGCTTCTTAACAACTGGTTCGATTGGAGAATATAACAACGATGAATTTGTTTTTTGCGGCAAAAGTAAAACCTTAGATGCTTTAAAACTTTCAGCACCACCTAAATGAACAACCACCTTTCCTCCGGCAATGCTCAACTCCAGTTTTCGCCCCGAAATAACTGTAGAAATTAAAGAAGTGTCTCCTATCACATCATAACTTCCTGAAACACTTTGAAGCGAAATTTTCTTGATATTATAGCTAGTGAGAACACCAATACGCATCTGCTGCCCAAAAATGGACATCGATATGAATAGCAGAAAGATTAATAATATGATTCTCACGATGTTAAAATTACAATACGTTTAGGTTATCAATTCGACCTTAACGAATAGTTTTCAACAAGGATTGTGCAACTTTTTTACTAGCACCACCTCCGCCAAGAATATTTTGCAGTAAATCGTAATCTTTTTCAATCTCTTGACTGCGCTCTTTATCATTGATCAAGCGTCTAACCTCATCTTTAATCTGAGTAGGATTGCACTCTTTTTGAATCAACTCTTTAACAACCTCACGATCCATGATTAAGTTGACCAATGAAATATACTTCACTTTAATCAAACGTTTCGCAATTCTATAAGAAATTTCAGACCCTTTATAACAAACTACTTCAGGAACTTTAAACAACGCTGTTTCCAGAGTAGCTGTGCCAGAAGTCACCACTGCAACATCCGAATTTGCCAATAACTTGTATGTTTCGTTGAAAACTATAGTAATTGATGAATCAATTGATGCATAGAAATCAGCAGATAACGTCGGTGCACCAGCAACAACAATTTGATAATCTTTAAACCCCTTTAACGCTTCAACCATGATAGGTAACTTCACTGAAACCTCCTGTTTCCTGGAGCCGGGCAAAAGAGCGATAATTGGTTTTTCTGAAAGTTGATTCTCTGTTAAAAATTGAGATTTAATGCATTCGAAATCAAATTTGGAAATCTCATCTAAGAGCGGATGCCCTACATATTCAACATTATAATCAAACTTTTTATAGAAATCCTGTTCAAATGGCAGAATCACAAACATGTGATCAACTACTTTTTTAATCTTATGAACCCGGTTTTGCTTCCATGCCCATATTTGCGGAGAAATGTAGTAATAAACTTTAATCCCTCTCTTTTTTGCCCATTCTGCTACCCTTAAGTTAAAACCTGGATAATCAATTAAAACTAAAGCATCTGGTTGATATGTTTCTATATCCTTCTTGCAAAATTTAATATTTCCTAAAATCGTTCTAATATTCATTAAAACCTCTACAAACCCCATGAAAGCAAGATCTCTGATATGCTTCACTAATCCGTCATGCTGAACATCAGCCATTTTATCGCCTCCCCAAAACCTAAAGTCGACAGTTGGATCTTCATCCAATATTGCCTTCATCATATTACTCGCATGCAAATCTCCGGAAGGTTCTCCGGCAATAACATAAATCTTCTTTCCTTTCATTAATTAGAAAAACTTGATGTAAATGATATAGGGTGCAAAGATTAGAGACCCTAAGATGATTCCCATTGCAAAATTAAACCTCTCTTTATTTAGAAAAAAATAAAACCATCCTAAATTAGCGATAATAGAAATCGTCATCATTTTTATACGATAAGTATTATTCAATTGGAACTTCTTCCATAATTGCTCGAAGTAATAATCTTGCGTCAAAGAAATTACCAACAAAACTAAAGGTAAAACGATCAGAGGAGTTAAAACTCCTAATAAAACTCCTTTCGTGTGATCCATTGACCAATTTCTCAAATTCATAAATCCCAATTTTCTAGTTCTTTAATAGACTTATATGAAGTCATATCGAATTGAGTTGGTACAATTGTGGGGTGACCTTTATCAATCCAATACAAATCTGTGTCTTCTGCTTTATCCTGCTCTAAAAACTCACCTGTCAACCAGTAATATGGCTTACCAAATTGATCTTCTCTTTTATCAAAACGATCTTCCCAAAATGCGTGAGCTTGACGGCAAATTTTTATTTCTTTTAAATCACCTATTGAAACATCTGGAATATTAACATTCAAACATGTCCTTGCCATCATTTCATGCACAAGCACCTGAGAAACAACATTCTTAACAACAGAGATTGAAGCTGAAAAGTCTGCATCACTATCAAAATTGCAAAGTGAAAATCCAACTGAAGGAATCCCTTCCATTGCTGCTTCAACTGCAGCAGACATAGTTCCTGAATATAATACATTCGATGATGTATTTGCTCCATGGTTAATTCCAGAAAGAACTAAATCAGGCTTTCTATGAAGTACTTCATACACACCAAGTTTAACACAATCTACAGGTGTCCCGGAACAAGAATAAGCCGTTACTTCATCAAATAAACGCGAAGGACTTAACCTCAAAGGCTCATTGATTGTAATTGCATGCCCCATGCCCGACTGAGCTGAATCGGGAGCAACAACAACAATATCACCAAACTCTTTTACAGCCTCAAGTAGAGCCTTAATTCCCTTTGACGAAATTCCGTCATCATTAGTGATTAAAATCAATGGTCTTTTTGGGCTCATACATTTATTTAATTAAGAACTATGCGAAAGTAACTAAAGTTATCTTAATCTTTTGTTATAAATAGCTACTAATCTAAATGAATTAATTATTTTTGGCACGTAGTTAAATACCTTTTAGCACATTGATTTCAAAGCTAATGACAACGACAGATTTAATACAAATTACCACGAGAATAACACAAGCTAATATTGAGCTTGTGAACTCATATGTAAAAAAGATGTCTGAGTCTCAATTAAACTGGAAACCAGCAACTTCATCTTGGAGCATCAAAGAAGTACTGGCCCATTTAAACGAGTATAGTAATTATTACCATCCTGTTTTCGTTAAAAAAATAGAGAATACTAGATTCACTTCTACAAAAGAAGCCTTTGTTAGCTCTCCTTTAGGTCGATCAGCATGGAAATCTATGAAATTAGGCAATGCAAGAAATATCAAACGTAAGTTCAAAGCACCAAAAGATACAAATCCTATAATTTCACCCAACTTGATGAAAGGAGAACAGGTCGGTACTTTTCTTCGTGGCCAAAACGAATTATTATCGATAATAGACGATTCAACCAAAGTTAATATTAGAAGAGTTAAAATCCCTATATCAATTTCAAAAGTTGTTCGGTTAAGATTGGGTGACGCATTGTTATTTGTGGTTTATCACAATGAACGCCATATGCAGCAGATTTTGAATTTAAAGAACAGCCCTAATTTCCCAATACAGTAATGAATTCGTTCAATGCATACTGTAAAGTTAGTATATCTCCAGTTAGAGCTGAATCAAGAGATCAATCTGAAATTGTAACTCAACTGCTTTTCGGAGAATTAATCACTGTCCATGAAGTTAATGAGCCGTGGGCAAAAATCACAACAATTAATGATGGTTACGATGGATATATAGATCATAAACACTTTATTAAACTCACTAATAAGGAGGCCAAACGCTGGTCAGACGGCTTATCAAGCCTAAAAAACAGAGAGATTAAATTAGATACTCCATGGGGCTTACAGCGTATTTGTAGAGGTTCTTTCTTACCGGAAAAAGAAGTTGAATTCAATATAGGAAATGATCATTTTAAAATTTTAAGTAATTCAGAATTGGACTTTTCCACTCCATGGGAATACGGTTTGGACTATATAAACACCCCATACTTATGGGGTGGAAAATCTCCTTTTGGAATTGATTGCTCAGGAATTACTCAAGTTATTTACCGAATATTTAATATTAACCTTCCTCGAGATGCTGAAGAGCAAGTGCATGTTGGTAGTGATATAGACTTTAATGAAATTCAATCAGGAGATTTAGCCTTCTTTGAAAATAAGTCTGGAAAGATAATTCATGTTGGAATATGCAACAGTGAAGGAGAAATCATTCATGCTGCTGGACATGTAAGAATGGACAAACTAACGAAAGAAGGGATAGTCCACGCTGAGTCAGGTTACTTGACTCATAAACTAACTAGAATTAAACGTGTAATATAGAATTAACCAATCTAGTCGTTTAATAGTTAAAACAAAAAACAAAAAAATGAAAATTTTAATCACAGGAGGAGCCGGTTTTATTGGCAGTAACCTGGCCAAAAGGTTAGTCGATGAAGGACACGATGTTGTTGTCTTGGATTCGCTACTTCGCGGAAATAAATTAGACAAAGAAACTTTCGATAATATAAACTTCATCAAAGGTGATGTTAGAGACTTAGAAATCGTAACAAACGCTTCAGTAGGATGCGATTTGATCTTCCATTTTGCTGCTGTACTTGGTGTTGATATTGTAGCAGACAATCCTGTTGAAACAATGGACGTTGAAGTTATCGGTACTCGAAATGTTGTCTATGCTGCTGAAGTAAACAATATCAAAAAAATAATGTACGCTTCTACGAGCGGCATATATGGCCACTCTGCTATTGAAAATGCCTTAACAGAGGAAGTATTGGTTGATCCAAGAACTTCTTATGCTATGGCTAAAAGATATAATGAAATTTATCTTGCTTCTCATTATGAAGAAAAAGGACTTAATGTTATATCCTTGAGGTTCTTTAATGTTTATGGATGGAATCAGGACACGAGAATGGTTATTCCTTTATTCTTTGAACAAGCCACCACTGATAATAAAATAACTGTATTTGGAACTGGAAAACAAACCCGTGACTTTACATACATTGACGATACAATTGAGGCTTGCGTTCGATTAATGGATGTTAATGGCTGCCACATTGTAAACATCGCAAATGAAGCCGAATGGTGCATTGACGACGTTGCCGCTCAAATTAAAGAGATTACAAAATCGGACTCTGAAATCTCATTTATCGAGGCTCCCAAAAAACGTTACGACTATGAGGTGGAACGAAGAGTTGGTAGTTCAGAGAAACTGATGAATTTAACTTCTTACAAGCCTGACACAACGTTAGGTGAAGGATTACAACAAATATATAAACGTAATTATTAATCTTGTTATGTCTAAAGACACACAAATTTTCAATTTAATTGACCAAGAAAAAGAGCGTCAATTGCACGGTTTAGAATTAATTGCATCAGAAAACTTCGTTAGTGACGGAGTTATGAATTCAATGGGTAGTGTGCTTACCAACAAGTATGCTGAAGGATTACCTGGTAAAAGATACTATGGTGGGTGTGAAGTAGTAGATCAAATTGAGAATTTGGCTATCGAGCGTTTATGCAAGTTATTTGGAGCTGAATGGGCAAACGTTCAGCCTCACTCAGGAGCACAAGCAAATGCTGCCGTGCTTTTAGCATGCCTAAAGCCAGGAGATAAAATCTTAGGATTTGACTTATCCCATGGTGGTCATCTTACTCATGGATCTCCAGTTAACTTTTCAGGAAAACTTTATGAACCACACTTCTACGGAGTAAATAAAGAAACGGGCTTGGTTGACTACAACATGATGGAAGAAGTTGCCCGAAAAGAACGTCCTCAGTTAATCATTTGTGGCGCGTCTGCCTATAGCCGTGATTGGGATTATGCCAGAATCCGTAAAATTGCAGATGAAGTTGGCGCTTTAATACTAGCTGATATCTCTCATCCTGCTGGTTTAATTGCTACTGGATTGTTATCAAACCCTATGGAACACTGCCATATTGTAACAAGTACAACTCACAAAACATTGCGTGGACCTAGAGGTGGTGTAATCATGTTAGGAAAGAATTTTGACAACCCTTTCGGGCTAAAGTGGAAAAATGGTAATCCTAAATCTATGGCGGCATTGCTAGATGCAGCTGTATTCCCTGGAACACAAGGTGGGCCACTAGAGCACGTTATTGCTGCTAAAGCAGTTGCTTTTGGAGAAGCCTTAAGTGATGGATATAAAACCTATACGA
This sequence comes from Crocinitomicaceae bacterium, assembly GCA_022447585.1. Classification (GTDB taxonomy): domain Bacteria; phylum Bacteroidota; class Bacteroidia; order Flavobacteriales_D; family Crocinitomicaceae; genus UBA4466. Next base: position 729,724 of record JAKVAR010000009.1, read on the forward strand.
AACAAATGCAGAAGAATGCTGCAGTTATGGCAGAAGAATTTGTAAAAAGAGGATATTCTATTATATCTGGAGGAACTGACAATCACTCAATCTTGATTGACCTGCGCTCTAAAGGGGTTACAGGAAAGGATGCTGAAAACACCTTGGTTAAAGCTGATATCACCGTAAACAAGAACATGGTACCTTTCGACACCGAGTCTCCATTTGTTACCTCGGGTATTAGAATCGGTACACCTGCTTTAACATCAAGAGGCGTTAAAGAGAATGAAATGCCGCAAATTGTTGAGCTGATTGACAAAGTTATAACTAACATCGACAATGAAACTGTAATTTCCGACGTTAAAACCGAAGTGAACAAGTTAATGGGACACCGCCCATTATTCACTTGGGAATAAACGTAGAATAATTCAAAATAAAAAAGCCTTAGTATAAACTAAGGCTTTTTTATTCAATCATTTTTCACCTCATGTAGCTGCTTGTTTTCTAATTACCTTCCAAAATAAATTAGGTAGAAACCGCTTTAAAGTAACAGCCTTAATTTCTTTATTTCCAATCAGAACCTCTTTCTTTTCATTTTGAACGGCGCTCATTAATTGAGACACACACTCTTTAGCACTCATGCCTGTTTCTTGATTATGATCCATCTGACCATGTGTCTGACCTGTTTCATTCAAGGCATTCACAGAAATATTTGTATTAATCTTCCCTGGGCACACAATGGTTACTTTAATACCATTAGCCTCCTCTTCTAACATTAAACTCTCGTAAAAACCATGCAATGCATGCTTTGAAGCGCTATAAGCGCTCCTTAAGAAGAATCCAAATTTTCCAGCAATACTAGATATCACAATAAAATGTCCTGATTGCTTCTCGCGCATATAAGGCAAAACCGCCTTAGTTAGAGCAACATTACCGAAATAGTTAATCTCCATAATTCTGCGATCAACATCTAATGGCGTATCTCCGGCTTCCGAACGTTGTGATAATCCTCCATTGTTAAAAACAAAATCAATCTGTCCAAACTTTGTAATAACCTGGGCCGCCAATTGCTCAAAATTTGATGAATTCTCTAGGTCGAGAGCTAAAACTATATGTCTATCTGGATTTTTTAGCGTTAAACGAATCTCTTCTAATTTATTCGCATTTCGTGAAGACAAGATTACTCTTGCCCCAGCTTGATCTAACTGACGAACGATCTCCACTCCTATTCCTGAAGAGGCACCTGTAACCCAAGCAACTTTATTTGAATACATAAATGTATGAATTAACTAATTTTAAAATCTAAAAAAAATCCTGTGAACAATTTCACAGGATTTAAATATCTAATCTATTATAGCATTCTAGATATCATCTGGCAATGATACAGACTTATAACTTTTCTTTTTAGGCTTCAATTGATCGATGAATACAATTTTAAATTTTTCAGAATCTGCATTGTAAATCATTTCGGTGATACCATTTACTATTGTTGGAGGGTTCTTTTTAGAATTATAGAAATCCTTTTCCATTAACTCATATGTATTATCATCATATTGCAAGAAAATAGAAACAATTAAGCCGTTTTCAACCCTAGCTTTACCAGAAATACAGAAAGACCCCCCTCCATCTTGGAAATAACTAATGATTACATTCCTGTGCATGTCGTCAGAAACAGTGTAAGACCCCCTATCATCAAAGGCTTTTTGTAACCGAATAAAACATTCGCTTTGTCCAAAAGACGATAAACCGATGAACACTGTAAATAAGACTAGTATACTTTTTTTCATATTAAGTTGATTTTGTGAGCCGAGGCTCGGGTTCCAAATATAGCAAGTTTGATTTAATTTGTGCTACCTGCCATTTAATTTATTTATTTTTGAAAAAATCCTAATTCGATGATTGAAAAACAAATAGCAGACCAATTTTCCGAAGCATTAGAAATTTTGCAAAAATTTAACACATCAGAAAACCTTGAAAAAATTAGGCAAGCCGCTGAAACAATGGTTTTAGGAATAAATAACGGAGGAAAAATAATTAGTTGTGGAAATGGAGGTTCTATGTGTGATGCTATGCATTTTGCAGAAGAACTTACCGGAAGATATCGAGATGATCGACCTTCAATAGCAGCTGTTTCAATCTCCGACCCCAGTCACATTACATGTGTAGGAAATGATTATGGATTTGACTTTATCTTTTCTAGATATGTAGAAAGTGTTGGACAAGCCAATGACGTTTTATTAGCGATTTCAACCTCTGGAAACTCTAAGAATGTTTTGAATGCCATCAAAGTTGCTAAAGAAAAAGGAATGAAGGTAATTGGGCTTACGGGTAAAACTGGAGGAACTATGGCAGAATTGTGTGATGTAGAAATAAGAGCTCCACATTCTGAATATGCAGATCGTGCTCAAGAAATACACATTAAGGTAATTCATTCTTTGATCGATATTATTGAAAAAAAAGTAAACTAATTAAATGGCAAAGAATGTGAATTAACTATCTTTGCATCGAAATTTTAATAGAAAAAAATGGGAACGATTGCACAATTATTTGAATCAGGAGAGCAAAAAGCAAATCTAGGTATCTTTAAAAACTTAGTAATGTTAGCTCGTGTTGATGGTAAAGTTGATGATTCTGAGTTAGCTTTATTGAGTAGAAAAGCAAGACGTTTGTCTTTAACTGCTGAGCAAATCACTGAAATCATTAAGCATCCAGAGGAGTACCCAATGGTTCCACCAGTAAACAAAGAAGAGCGTTTTGAACGTTACATTCAGTTTATTGAATTGACTTTAGTTGACGGCGTTGTAGATGAAGCAGAAGAAAAATTAGTTGCGAAATATGGAATCGCTTTAGGATTTGATGATGAAGACGCAAGGGGGGTTGCAGACATCATTTTCAATATGGCAAAAGCCGGATCTGATAGACATGAGATTCTTAAAGAATTGATGTGAAATTGAAATCAACAAATAATTAGAGCCAGTAAGTTATTTTACTGGCTTTTTTAATTGTAAATAAATTGTTGAAAACTCTTGTTTTTATCCTAAACATCTAATTAATTATCTAGATATATTCTTTAATTTTGCTTTTTACTGAATTCCATGATTCAAGAAGAATTACATATTAAAGTCAAAAACATTTTCTCAGCATATCTTGAGCAAAATGGACACCGAAAGACACCGGAAAGATTCGCCATTTTAGCCGAAATATACGACTACAAAGGACATTTTGATATCGAAACTTTATACGTTGAAATGAAAAATCAAAATTACCGTGTATCGCGAGCTACCCTTTACAATACGATCGAATTATTATTGGCTTGCAACCTTGTTAGAAAACATCAGTTTGGAAAAAACCTAGCTCAATTCGAAAAGTCTCATGGTTCAACGCAGCATGATCATATCGTTCTAACAGATACAGGAGAGCTTTTAGAATTTTGTGACCCAAGAATTCAGAATATAAAATCAACTATAGAAGAAATTTTTGATATTGAAATTCAGCACCATTCGCTTTATTTCTATGGTGTCAAAAGAGACAAAAAAAAAGACTGATTTGAATTTACAATTTGAAATAGATATTCAAGATCCTGTAATCATTTATTCTCTTAAAGGAAGGATTACATCAGAAATTGACTACGAAACACTTGAGAGAGAAGTATTCAATCATTTAAATCAAAATTACTTTCGCGTTGTTTTCGATTTAGAAGAGCTCACTCACACCAATTCAATGGGCATTGGATTTTTCATGAGAACTTTGACTAAATCAAGAATTATGGGGGGAGAATTAGTTCTGTGTAATATCCAAGGTAATGTAGAGAAGATATTTAACATCTCTAAACTTGACGAAATATATACAATCTGTGAAAATCAGACAGAAGCAATAAATCACTTTAAATAAAGAAAATGAAAGTAGACGTACTATTGGGTTTACAATGGGGAGACGAAGGGAAAGGAAAAATCGTAGATGTCCTCACGCCTAAATACGATATAATTGCACGTTTCCAAGGTGGACCAAATGCTGGACACACTCTTGAATTCGAAGGGATCAAGCATGTTCTTCATACTATTCCATCTGGAATTTTCAGAGATGGTGTTATGAACCTTGTTGGTAACGGTGTTGTTATTGACCCGGTCATTTTCCAAGGTGAACTTGACAAACTTGAGCCATTTAATATCGATTATAAATCGCGTTTAGTAATTTCTAAAAAAGCACATTTAATTCTTCCTTCTCACCGTCTATTAGATGCTGCCTCTGAGCAAGCGAAAGGGAAAAATAAGATTGGTTCTACCTTGAAGGGAATTGGTCCAACGTACATGGACAAAACAGGACGCAATGGTTTAAGAGTTGGTGATATTTTTTCTCCTAACTTTAAAGCAAAATACGATGCTTTAGTTGAAAAGCATAAATCAATGCTTGAACGTTACCCAGAGTTCAAATTCGACCTTTCTGAAACAGAAGGAACATGGATGGATGCAATTAATCGCTTAAGAGAATTGACCGCTGTTGACAGTGAGCAATACATCAATGATGCAATTAAAGCCGGAAAGAAAATTTTAGCAGAGGGTGCTCAAGGAACAATGTTAGATATCGATTTCGGAACATATCCATTTGTAACTTCTTCGAACACAGTTACTGCGGGAACTTGTACAGGTTTAGGAGTTGCTCCTACTCGCATCGGTGACGTAATCGGGATTTTTAAAGCTTACTGTACGCGAGTTGGTAGTGGACCGTTCCCGACTGAATTAGAAGATGAAGTTGGTGAAAGAATCCGTAAAGAAGGTTTTGAGTTTGGTGCAACAACTGGCCGCCCAAGAAGATGTGGATGGGTTGATATACCAGCTTTAAAATATGCAATTATGGTGAACGGAGCTTCTGAACTTTCAATGATGAAAGCTGATGTTTTGGATAACTTCGAAACAATTCGAGCTTGTACGCACTATATGATTGACGGAGAACGTTATGATTATTTCCCATATGATGTTACTGACATGGAAGTAGTTCCTGTGTATGAAGATATCGAAGGTTGGAATTGTGATACAACTAAACTAACTTCATTTGACGAAGCTCCAGATGCACTAAAATCATATGTTAAGTATTTGGAACAAAAATTGGAAGTTCCTATTACGGTTGTATCTGTTGGACCTGATAGGACTCAAACATTAGAGAATAAACACTAAAAAGAAAAGTGCTAGCTTGATAGTATATTTTAATATATTCAAAAGTGCGCTATTTATTAGCGCACTTTTTTTTCTTTCGAATATAACGAATGCTCAAGATGATATCTTAGAGTTACTTCCTGGTTCGGAAACATTGGAGTACGATGAAAACACAGGTGTACATCGTTTGATTGGTAATGTTAACTTCATCTATCAAGGCAATAAAATGTATTGTGATTCTGCATACTATTTTCAGCGTATCAGAAGTGTCAGGGCTTATGGTAAAGTTCACGTGAACAAAAGAGACACGTTAAATCTTTATTGTGATTCATTGTACTATAATGGAAATACAAAAAAAGCTAAGCTCTGGGGCAACGTTCGTGTAATTGACAGAGAATACAAGCTTACAACCGACACCTTAGAATACGATGCAAATAAAAGCCAAGCTCTCTATCGACATGGGGGAAAAGTAGTGAGTACTTTAACTCAAGAAGTGTTAACAAGTAGAGTTGGGTATTTCTATCCAAATTCTAAAAACTTTTTTTTTAGTCGCGAAGTTAATTATCAAGGAAATGAACTAGCTATTCAAACAGATACTTTACAGTACTTATACAGTCAAAAGAAGGCCTTTTTCTATGGAGAAACAGATATTCAAGCTGAAGACGCTGATTTACATTGTGAATCTGGCTGGTATAACACCGAATCTGGTGAAGGAACATTAATGCAAAACGCATCAATTTCAAGGGATTCAGATTACATCGCTGGAGATACATTAATCTATTACCCTGATCAAGGAGTGTCTATTGGTAAAGGAAATGTTTATTATTTAGATTCAACGCAAGAAATTTCCTTCAATGGTAATTACGCATACTCTTCGGACAGTTTGAAGTATTCATTCCTCACGGGTAACGCCATTGCGACAAAGATTATGCAGGATGACACGTTATACATTCACGCGGATACGCTATACACAAGTAACGCGGACAGTATAGACATCATGAAAGCATATAACGGTGCTAAACTTTATTCTACGAAAGTTCAAGCCTTTGCAGATAGCATAACATTCAATTCTTCAGATGATTTAATTGAACTTTATACAGACCCAATTGTTTGGTCCAATGAAGCTGAGCTAAAAGGAGATTTCATTGACATTTATGTTACGGATTCAATTATTCACCGTGTAAATATATATGACAATTCTTCCATTCTAATGGAAATCGAGCCTGACCAATATTATAATCAAATTGCAGGGAAAAACATAGTTGCCAGTTTTAGAGATAACGAACTTTACAGAGCTCGTGTAAATGGAAATGCAATTACTCTTTTCTATCCGGAAGAAGAAGTTTCCACGGATTCAACATTTACGAAAAAGCGCGTTGGTATGAATCGCCTATACGCTAGTAATTTGCGAGTTGACATTGATAGTAACGAAATCGTTGGAATCAACTATTTGGAAGAACCTGACGGTGTCTTTTATCCTATTGAAGATATTCGAGAAGGGGAAAAATTCATTCAAAAATTCGCATGGAAACAGGCACTTCGCCCTAGATCGAAAGAGGCTATATTAGAAGATTAATCTAATCAACAACGGGCAATAACTGTCGTTTCTTTAAAGCATATTCTTTCTCTATTCCATCTTCTAAAACAGTTATGTTAATCGCACCTTCTTTAACAACATCTTTCCACTCAATATCCCAATATTTGCATAATTTTTCTTTAGAAAAAGCCGAAACATCCATTCCATTAACTGTTAGGATTTTACTACCCATTTTAATATTAACCTCTGAGTCAAACTTCCATTCTCCCTTTATTTCAAGACTATACGTATTATAATTAGGAGCAATAATAACATCAAAGACTCTTAAAGTATCATTCTTTAAAGTCTTGATGGGATCTAAAATCAATTGATTATTATCCCAATCCATCGTTAAGTCATAAGATTCAAAAAATATATTCCCTATCAATGAAGAACCATTTTCTTTTAATTTCATTTTTTGGTTCTCAGCTTTAGCATCACCTAAAATTAATGAATCAAACAAAAACATGTGCGTCTCAGAAAAAGTAGCCCCATATAAATCTGCACTTAGCAACCCTTTACTTGTTGCAAAATTCATTAGAGTGTCTTGATTCTTTAACTTTTTATAAAAGTTAAGGTCGTTCTGAATATACCCAGAGAATCCTGTATCAAATGTATAATACTCTTCAATTCCATTAATTGAAACTTTAAGGTGTTTGTTTCCCCATTTTTTATTCGACAAAGGAATAACAACTGCGCTTTCTGAATGCTCAAAAACATCACTAGTACTTGAAAGTAGAATCAATTCATTATCGTAGTCAATTTTCCAATTTGCTTTGCGCATTAGATTATTTCCAATAATTCCATCAATTGCATGACACCCAAGAAAAGAATTTAAACCATCCAAATCCTGAATGATAGTTCCTGTATTCTTAAACTCAATTCCCCCAATTACAGCAGATGGTAATTCCACCATTCCGCTTTGCTGTTTTCTTCCAGATGAGGACTTCACACTAGATGTAATTTCTTCCTCCAGATTCAAATTAGCTGCCAATTCAACGCTAATTACGTTCATAAAAGCTCCTGAATCGTATATAAAATTATACGTATTTCCCTCTATTATAACAGGTAAGTAGATTAATCCTTTGAAATATTCAAAATCAATGGACGTCTCAAAATTCTTTTGAATAACCTCACCTCCTTTGGCTAAGCGCACTTGTTTACTTACAAAACAGCTACTTAGCATTAGAACTAAAAAAATACTACTAAAAATCAATCTCATACTACATTTCATTTACTCGTTTCATTTTACCAGACAAGATCAACCCAAGTACTGAGAACATCGCGAATGCATAAAACCCAACCTGAAGTTCTGATTCACCTGTAGTGAGCAGCTCAATTTTATTCGACGCACCCTGAATTTGATCTAATTGCTCGTCTAATATACCTGAAAATCCGATATACACCATAAAAATAGCTACAACAAGCACGTCCGCCATGGACCATTTGCCAGTTTTGAAAACGAGAAAACTCAACACTTTATTTCGGTTAAATTTATTTGAAAATACAAGCACTAAACCCGATATTAATTTCGCAATAGGAAAAAAAACGCTGAATAGAAAAATCAATATTCCCACAAGCATCAAATCAAGCCCTTCTTGAGTTAACATAAGCTGAACTACCTCAACTATACTTTTACTCTTGAAATACAAAACTTGGTCTTGAAAACTAATATTTTCCCCAATGAAATTCATACTGAAATTTGTCAGACGAGCGTCAATTTCCAACATTGGAAGAAAGAGTCCAATAATTAAAAAGAAAGCGCATATAAATGAAAGAATAGTTAACTCGAGCTTATTATTTTTTTTGAATGCAAACATGATAACTGCAATAATAACTCCTAAAGCAAGCAATAGATTTTTATACAAATTAGCTTTCAATTCAAGATTATCCAATTGAATATTCAACGTATGCTTTGCGGATAAAATACTCGATTGACCATACTTAACTAAAAGAGAATCTCGAATTGAATAATCCATTTCTGCAGAAGTACTTTCGAGATAATCGTCCAACTTATCAATCAAAATTTCTTTAATCAACTTTTTGTTATTAGGATCATCGACAATTGACATAATACGATCTGTCAAAGCGGGAACATCTTCTTCAATTAAATCGAATTCTTCATTCAAGGAAAGGGCACTATTCATAAGAAAGTCCTTGATGCTGTTTAATGTCGATCTTTAATACCAGATTTAAAATCAGAAATTCCTTCAGTAATCAATTGCTTAATCTTGAAGCGCATTTCTTTGCGATTTTTCTCTGAAATTTCGAATTCATCTATTTTCTTTGAAAGAATCTCAGATAAAATTGCTCTACATTGATCTACATTGAATATACCGTACTTAATATCTGAAAGTTCAATTAATTCAGTTTTTAGTTCACGTTTTGCCGTTTCAACAGAAAAAATCTTGAAACTTAAAATCACCAAAGTCATCAAGACCATGGAAAGAAAATAAGTTCTAATATTTTTCAAAATAAGGGCTTGAATTAAATATAAACTAAAACCATATTAGTCAAATCAAGGTTTTCTTTCTACTCGTTGAACACCTTCAACCTGCTCAAACTTGCGCATTAACTGATCTAAGTGCTCCGTATCAAATACCATTACTTTCATCTTACCTTCAAAGATACCATCGTTAGTATCAAAAGAAATAGACTTCATGTTGATATCATGCTGATTGGAGATTATTTCAGTCAATCTATTCACTATACCCAAGCGGTCAATTCCAAGAACAGTAATATCAGCAATATTTTCTTTAAGATCTGTATTCTTCCACGTGGCCTTGATACACCTATAAGCCATTTTAGACTGCAAATGTTCCGCATTCGGACAATTATGTCTGTGAATTTTAATTCCATCATTAATTGTAATAAATCCAAATACACTATCCCCCGGAATCGGATTACAACAATTCGCTAGGCTGTAATCTATGTTCTTGAAGTCATCCCCTATTAGTATTGTATCTTTCTTCTTATCAATCTTAGAGTAAACATCTGCATCCTTACGGGATTTTTTAATTACACGCTTCTCTGTTTGAAGAATTCCATTCTTATTTTCAACTTCACGTAATTTTCTTAAATCAATTTTCCCCTTAGCAATTCTGAAATACAACTCTGTTGCGCTCGGCATTTTGTAGAACTTTTCAAGTACAGATATGTTTTCAGACGTAAATCGAATGTTATGTTGTTTAAACTTACGCTCTAAAATTTCACGACCATCCATTGCAATTCGCTTACGCTCATCATTCAATGAAGATTTAATTTTTTGTTTAGCTCGCGCAGTAACCACAAATCGAATCCATTCTTCGTTTGGCTTCTGCTTACTAGAAGTAATAATTTCAATCTGGTCTCCGCTGTCCAACTGATGACTTAAAGGAACTAAACGGTTATTCACCTTCGCTCCTATGCAACTATCACCAATATCAGTGTGTATATCATAAGCGAAATCAAGGATTGTAGCTCCATTAGGAAGAACTCTTAAGTCACCTTTTGGTGTAAATATGTAAATCTCATCTCTAAACAAATTCAATTTGAACTCATCAATGAAATCCATCGCATTCAAATCGGGATTTTCGAGTAGGTCTCTGATTTCAGAAATCCAACGATCAAATTTAGATTCCGAAGTTTTAGATTCTTTGTATCGATAATGAGCAGCAAGTCCCTTTTCCGCAATTTCATCCATTCGATTAGAACGAATCTGAACTTCAACCCATTTACCCGTTGGAGACATTACCGTAGTATGTAATGATTCATAGCCATTAGCTCTTGGAGTAGAAATCCAATCACGTAAGCGATCAGGGCTAGGTTGATAAAAATCGGTTACAATGCTATAAATTCTCCAACTATCTGGCTTTTCTAATTCAGGAGGTGTATCTACAATAATTCGAATCGCAAAAACATCGTAAACCTCTTCAAATGGAATTCCTTTGTTTTGCATCTTTCTCCATATCGAAGAAATAGACTTTGTTCTTACTTTAATCTTAAACACATATCCCTCATGTACAAGAGCCTCGCGAATTGGTTGCGTAAACTTTCTAATAAATCGTTTACGAACATCTTCAGACGATTTCAACTTAGTTTGGATCTCACTATAAACAGCAGGCTCTGTATATCTAAATGCTAAATCTTCTAATTCGCTTTTAACAGAATACAATCCCAAACGATGTGCCAATGGAGCATAAAGAAACTTAGTCTCAGATGCAATTTTCACCTGTTTATCATGACGCATACTTGCAAGTGTCCGCATATTGTGCAATCTATCTGCAAGTTTGATTAAAACTACACGAATATCATCCGAAATAGTTAAAATCATTTTTCTAAAATTCTCTGCTTGAACAGAAGCATTCTCATCGAACACTTCTGGGATTTTAGTTAAACCATCAATAATTAAGCGGGTTTTAGGCCCGAATAAATCTTCAACATCATCTAATGTGATATGCGTATCCTCTACGGTATCATGCAATAAGGCACAAATAATCGCTGTTGTCCCAAGTCCCATTTCCTCCGCACAAATTCGTGCTACAGCAATAGGATGGTAAATGTAAGGCTCTCCCGACTTTCTGCGCATTTCCTTGTGTGCCTCAACAGCAACATCAAATGCTTTACGAATGCGCTTGGTATCTTCTTTACTTCGATCTTTATGCGTTCTGAGTAGACCTCTAAACGCGTTTAAAATCTCTCTACGCTCTTGTTCTAAATCGATTCCCGCAGGTAAATCACTCATGTATTACTTCGTTGGTAAAACTTTAGCCTTAACTTCTCCAAAACCGATACGAATTCCATTCTTCTCTGAGAAACCTCTCATGATCACTGTGTCATTATCGTTAATGAATTTTCTTTCAGAACCATCGCTCATTTTGAATGGTTTAGTTCCTTTCCATGAAATTTCTAGCATTGAACCAAATTCTCCTTCTTCAGGTCCAGAGATTGTTCCAGAACCATAACAATCCCCTAAACGCATGTTACAACCGTTGATTGTATGGTGCGCTAATTGTTGGTTCATATTCCAATACATATGCCTGTAATTTGATTTAGCTACAACATTTTCTTCACCATTTTCTGGTTGAATGATTACTTCAAGATTGATATCTACATGTTTGTCTCCCTCATATTCTAAATAAGGTAATACTTTAGGATCTTGAACTGGTCCAGAAACTCTAAACGGCTCTAGCGCATCTAAAGTAACAATCCAGCAAGAAATATGAGAAGCGAAATTTTTACCTAAGAATGGTCCTAATGGGACATACTCCCAACCTTGAATATCTCGAGCACTCCAATCATTCAATAAGGCCATACCAAAAATATAGTCATCAGCCTCTTCGGTAGTTATATTATCTCCTAATGGCTTACCTTCATAAGTAAAGAATGCCGTCTCTAATTCGAAATCAAGCAAATTACATTGACCAAATACAGGGACTTCTTCAGAAGGCGGTTTCTTTTGTCCTTTAGGGCGATGAAAATCCACTCCTGACTCCAATATTGAACTTGCTCTGCCGTGATAACCAACAGGAATGTGTTTCCAATTCGGCATTAAAGCATTGTCAGGATCTCTAAATAAACATCCGACATTATAGGCATGCTGTTCACTCGAATAAAAATCTGTGTAATCTCCGATTTCAATCGGCATTAAAGGCTGAACATCGTCAATATCCAACAAAGCTTGATGAATATGATTATCATTCTTTCTTAACTCATTATTTGAATCTACAAACAAGTCAGAAATACGATTTCTTAAAGCACGAGTACCTTCTTTTCCAGAACGCATCATGTTATTTAGTTTATCCGTATCAAAATCCTCTAAAGCGAATTGCAAACCCTCGAAATAACCAAAATCAAATAATACTTTTAAATCAATTACCGTATCACCAATTCTAGTTGCTACTCTCGGGGTGTCACCTTCTGTTGTAATTACAGCGAATGGAATATTTTGAATTGGAAAATCAGAACCAGCAGGCACCTCTACCCATGATTTCAATGATGGATTATTTGCTTTAATACTCATAACTTATTTTTAAATATTTTTAATCTATTTGTTGAATGAATTATACGTTAAATCTGAAATGCATAACATCTCCATCTTCCACAATATATTCTTTACCTTCTACTCTAAATTTACCTGCATCTTTCACAGCATTCTCACTTCCAAATTCTACGAAATCATTGTATTTAATTACTTCAGCACGAATAAATCCTTTCTCAAAATCGGTATGAATCACACCAGCCGCTTGCGGGGCAGTCATTCCTCTTTTAATCGTCCAAGCTCTAACTTCTTTTTCACCAGCAGTGAAATAAGTTTCAAGATTTAACAATTTATACGCTGAACGAATTAAACGATTTACACCAGGTTCAGTTAATTCCAACTCATCCAAGAACATTTGACGTTCATCGTATGTTTCTAATTCCATAATGTCTGCTTCAATAGCAGCACCAATTATTAAAACTTCTGCATTTTCATCTGCAACTGATGCTTTTAGTGCTTCAACATGAGCATTCCCATTTTTAACAGATGCTTCATCAACATTACATAAATACATTACCGGCTTAGAAGTAATCAATTGCATTTGATCAACGATTGGCTTCTCCAACTCATCAAAATCAAGAGATCTTACAGACTTCCCTCCTTCCAGAACATCTTTAATTTTAACAGCTAAACTATGCTCCTTAACCGCATCCTTATCACCAGACTTAACAGTTCGTGCTAAAGAATTTATTCTCTTATCAATACTTTCTAAATCCTTCAGCTGAAGCTCAATATCTATAACTTCTTTATCTCTTACCGGATCAATTGAACCATCAACATGAACGATATTGCCATCTTCAAAACACCTTACAACATGAATAATTGCATCTGTTTCACGAATATTCGCCAAAAACTGATTACCCAGGCCTTCACCTTTAGAAGCTCCCTTCACTAATCCTGCAATATCAACGATTTCCATTGTAGTTGGAAGAACACGCTGCGGGTTAACTAACTTCTCTAACTTTTCCAACCGTTCATCCGGAACTGATATTGTACCTACATTTGGTTCAATTGTACAAAAAGGATAATTCGCTGATTGCGCTTTCGCATTGGAAAGACAATTAAACAAAGTTGATTTTCCCACATTCGGTAATCCAACGATTCCACATTTTAATGCCATGTATTCGATTTTTTAACAAAGATAATAGATAGATGTAAAGCGAAAAGTTTTAAACCGAATACATGTCCCAATTTTCCATTAATTTTAGCTTTTAATTGAAATTTATGCGTTTTATTCTTTCCCTCATTTTATCCATAAGTATATCTATTGGTTTATCACAATCAGATTCAGTGATAATAAAATCATTTTACAATATAGCCCTTTCGGAAGGTAAAGCATATGAAGACCTAAGATCTTTATGCAAAGACGTTGGAGCACGACTTTCGGGTTCGGCAGAAGCTGCTATGGCTATTGATTGGGGTAAGAAAAAACTAGAAGGATATAAATTCGATAACGTATATCTTCAGGAAATAATGGTTCCACATTGGGAAAGAGGGACAAAAGAGGCCGGATGGATTAAAACAAGTGATAACGAACTTCATAAAGTTAACCTATTGGCCTTAGGGGGATCAATTGGAACATCAGGATTAATCGATGCTGAAGTTGTTTCCTTTAACTCACTTGAGGAATTAAAAGAAGCTAGTAAAAAAGATATTGAAGGTAAAATCGTGTTCTTAAACCAACATATGGATGAGCAACAGATCAACACCTTCAAAGCCTATGGTGGTTGTTATGCGATACGAGGCTATGGAGCAGTTGAATCAAGTAAACTGGGTGCAAAAGCCTTGTTAATAAAGTCATTAGGACTACCTGTTGATAAACATCCGCACACAGGCTCTATGCACTACGTTGACTCAGTAGAAAAAATTCCGGCCGCCGCATTGAGTACCGTAGATGCAGATTTTTTGGCTGAGTCTTTAGAAAAAGGAAAATTGTCATTTGTGTTAGAAATGGATTGTAGAGATTATCCAGATGTTGTCTCCTACAACGTTATAGCAGAAGTTACTGGCTCTAAAAACCCAAACAACATTATTACGTTTGGAGGTCACCTGGACTCCTGGGACACGGGTGAAGGAGCTCATGATGATGGAGCTGGAATTATTCATTGTATGGAAGCCCTGCGCCTAATAAAAGTTAACGGATACAAACCAAACAATACGCTTCGTCTTGTTTTTTTCATGAATGAAGAAAATGGAAACAATGGAGGGAAATCATATGCTACATGGGCAAAGGATCAAAAAAATGAAAATCATATTGCTGCGTTAGAAAGCGATCGTGGCGGATTTGCACCAAGAGGGTTTCATTGTGATGGATCAGATGAATACGTGACTTTATTAAAATCATTTGAAAAAGATTTAACCCAATACGACTTACATATATTTGAAAAAGGATACGGTGGTGTTGATATTGGGCCACTTAAAAGTCAATTTGAAGGAATTCCATTATTTGGTTTTGTCCCGGATTCGCAACGTTACTTTGACTTTCATCATGCACCTAGCGATGTGTTCGAAAATGTAAATAAGCGGGAATTAGAGTTAGGCTGTGCCGCAATTGCCTCAATGCTATACCTTTTAGATCAAAATTTATAAATCGATTCACAATTCATTTGTTGATAAAAAATAGGCCAAAACCCTACTATCTAGGTAAAATACACTACTTTTGGGGCAAAATTATAGGTGAATGAATCTCTTAATCACTAAGAGAATCACCTTAAAAAAACTTATATGGCAACAGACATATTTGACAAGATCAAAAAAAACAGAGGACCTTTAGGTCAGTATTCAAAGGGTGTTCATGGATATTTCACATTCCCAAAGTTAGAAGGTGAAATCGGAAATAAAATGATTTTCCGCGGAAAAGAATGCTTAGTATGGTCAGTGAATAACTACCTGGGATTAGCAAATCATCCAGAAGTGAGAAAAGCTGATGCTGAAGCATCTGCTGAGTGGGGATTGGCCTATCCAATGGGGTCAAGAATGATGACTGGTCAAACTTCTCAACACGAAGCTTTGGAAAATGAAATCTCTGATTTCATGGATAAAGAAGATACTATTCTTTTAAACTTTGGTTACCAAGGAATGGTTTCAGCCATTGATTCAGTAGTTGATAGAAATGACGTTATCGTATACGATAGCGAATCTCACGCCTGTATTTTAGATGGGATGCGTTTACACGCTGGAAAACGTTTTGTATTTAAGCACAACGACATGGAAAGCTTTGACAAGCAAATGGCTCGTGCTAGTAAAATTGTTGAAAATACAAACGGTGGAATCCTAGTTATTACGGAAGGTGTTTTCGGAATGGCTGGTGACCAGGGAAAATTGAAAGAAATAGTTGAATTCAGAAAGTCTGGTAAATACGACTTCAGATTATTCGTTGATGACGCTCACGGCTTTGGAACTGTTGGTGAAAAAGGTCAAGGAGCTGGAGAAGGGCAAGGAGTTCATGATGAAATTGATATCTTATTCGGAACATTTGCTAAGTCAATGGCGTCTATTGGTGCATTTATCTGTGCTGAGGAACACATCGTTGAGTTCTTACGTTACAATATGAGATCTCAAGTATTCGCTAAATCTTTACCAATGCCTTTAGTTGTTGGTGCTAGAAAGCGTCTTGAATTATTAAGAGATCAACCTGAACACAAAGAAAACCTCTGGAAGATTGCTTCGACACTTCAAAACGGATTAGTTGATTCCGGTTTTGACATTGGAGTTACTAACTCTTGTGTTACTCCTGTTTTCTTGCAAGGGAACTTAGCAGAAGCAACAAACTTAACTTTTGATCTAAGAGAGAATTACAATATTTTCTGTTCGATCGTAATCTACCCTGTTGTTCCTAAGGATGTAATTATGTTAAGATTAATCCCAACAGCAGCGCATACTTTAGAAGATGTAAAATATACGATTGATACTTTCGTAACTGTTAAAAATAAATTAGATGCTGGTGAATACCAATCTGAGGAAATGGCAGCAGTAGAAGTTGATACAAAGGGATAGATTTTAAATCCATGAAAAAAAAGATCACTCAAATGAGTGATCTTTTTTTTACTTCAAATTAAACTGAATTCAAAACAAAGCATAGGAATTAATACCCAAATCACCTGTGTTATTTGACTGTAATCCATCTTTTGTTTTGTTTAAATCGATTAGCTAAAAACCGCAATACGCAGTCACTGATTAATAATAGGTAATGCTTATACTATGTCAGTAGATCTGGTTTTAGAAACAATAGCGATGATTATGTCAGTTAATTTTCAGATAAACCTTATGGAATTCTTTCCATTGAACAGAATAGAAAGGGCTAAATTCTACAAGCCATAGCCATTTGGATTTTCATCTTTAACTTTAATTAGGGCATCTACAATATACTGCCCCTCATCTTCATTATAATTGTCGCCTCTCCAAGGAAGGGCATTATTATAATTGGAATAATGAAGTTCAAGCTCCATTCCTTGAGAATTCATCAAAACGTTCGCCAATTCTTCATCAGAAACAGAAAATTTAAACATATTTGAATTCACCCCGCCTGTACCTTTAGAGCGAACCCCTGGTAAAACCATCTCTCCCTCATATGTCTTAAAGAAGGTTCCTTTTTTAGAGAATTTATATAAAATACCAACACGTGTCCCTTCACTATAAACAAAGTAATATTTGAAATACCCGATCACACCAAGCAGTAAAACTACTCCCAAACTAACAAGAACCAATCTCTTTCTCCAGATAAACTTTTTCTTGACAACTGGCTTATTTACTCTTTCAGTATTCCTATTAATTTCCTCTGACATGATCTATTGATTTAAATCAAAAATAACGATAATCTTAATGGATTAACAAACTTCACCTAGCGTATCAATAAGATATTGAATTTCGTCTATTGTATTAGAAGCATGAAAACATAACCTCAAACGCTCTTTCCCCTTTGCCACAGTGGGTGAAAATATAGGCTTAACAGCTATCTTATTAGATTGGAGACAGACTGATAATTTATTTACTTCTTCGATATCTCCAATTTGCAATACTTGAATGGGTGAATTCACCTCGGAAATCAAACCCTCATGAAAAAAATTACTTCTAAAAAAAGATAAATTATCATGGAGCTTCTGCTGTCTTGAGCCAATAGAATCCGATATAGCTCGTTCGGCATTCAATTTATAAACATACTCAGGCAAAGCAGTAGTATAAATGAATGCCCTAGAAAAATTCACCAAAAACTGCGTAAGATCTCCAGTACCTAAAATAGCAGCTCCATGAGAACCATAGGACTTTCCAAAAGTAATTAAACGAGCAAACACTTCCTTCTCTAAACCTATTGCAGCAGTTAAGCCTTTTCCGTTTCTCCCAAATACACCGGCAGAATGCGCCTCATCAACAACCAAATATGCACCATATTTCTGACATAAATCCGAAATATTCCTTAATGGAGCAATATCTCCATCCATTGAATATAGACCTTCAACAGCAACATAAACAACTCCATTAAACTTTTCCAGTTTAGTTTTCAAATCCTCAATATCATTGTGCTTAAAAGAAATAAACTTTGCGAATGACATTCTCAGCCCGTCACGAACACTTGCATGAATCAACTCATCATACAAAACTAAATCGCCACGTTGAGGAACACTTGAAAAGAAGCCCACATTGGCATCATACCCTGAATTAAACATCAAAGCAGATTCAACATTAAAAAAATCAGCAATTGCTTGTTCAGATTTAATTGCGCCCAAAGAGTTTCCAGAAATTAATCGAGAACCAGACGACCCCGTTTTTAAAACCTCTGAAGTTCCCTTCTCTGAAGAAAAACCCAAGTAATCATTCGAGAAGAAGTCAGTATAGCCGTCAAAAAAAGAAAGGGAACGCAATGTCCCCTCTTTAACTCTATTATTTAATTTATTTACAAGTTTTTGATCCATTACAGACTATCCACAATAGTAACTTTTCTTGGTTCAAAACCTTTCATTTTAACTTTAGCTCGCGCAGCTTTTAATTCTTCTGCTCGAGCAGCTTCTTTTGCTTTTCTAGCATCAATAATAGGATCTGCTTTTGTAACTGGTTTTTCACCATCAGCAAATGCAGCTTTAGGAGTTAAACCTAATATTTTAAACATTTCCATATCCTCATTATACTCAGGATTAGGTGTAGTTAATAATTTATCTCCAGCAAAAATAGAACTTGCACCCGCCATAAAACATAACGCTTGACCTTCCATATTCATTTTAGTTCTACCAGCAGATAAGCGAACGACAGATTTTGGGAATGCAATTCTAGTTGTAGCAACCATTCTTATCATTTCCCATTGCTCAATTGGTTTTTGATCTTCCATTGGAGTACCTTCCACCGCAACTAATGCATTAATTGGAATTGATTCTGGTGGAGTTTCCATTTCCATGTAGCTCATCAATAAACCGATTCTATCTTCAACCGCTTCTCCCATTCCGATGATACCTCCAGAACAAACTGAAATACCAGCTTTTCTAGCATTATCAATTGTGTTCAAACGATCTTCATACTCTCTGGTAGAAATTACATCATCGTAATAATCAGCAGAAGTATCTAAATTGTGGTTATAAGCGAACAGTCCAGCATTTTTTAAACGTTTAGCCTGATCCTCATTCATCATACCAAGTGTACAACAAACTTCCATATCCATGTCGTTCACGGCTTGAACCATTTCGATCACATTGTCAAAATCTCTATTATCTCTGACTTCTCTCCAAGCAGCTCCCATACACAAACGAGACGAACCATTTTCTTTTGCATTTCTAGCTTGCTCAACAACGGATTCAACTGACATTAACTTTTGGGCTTTAACATCCGTATGATATCGAGCAGCTTGCGGGCAATACCCGCAATCTTCTGCACACCCACCAGTTTTAATACTTAATAGAGATGACATTTGAACCTCCTTCGGATCGTGATGTAGACGATGAACCGTTGCAGCTTCAAAAACTAACTCTAACAGAGGTTTGTTATAAAGTTCTAATAAACTTTCTTTGGTTTTATATTTTTGAGTTGTATCCATTCTTGAAATTTGATGCACAAATATAAATATATCTGACAAAGAATGATAGTATAAAGAAGGTAATCTACTTATTCAATAAACATGCAGCATATGCCTTAATAGCTTCGGACGCACCAAAAGAATCAACCTTTTCATGCGTTGTTGCTTTTAAAGAAACAGCGTCAATATTCACTTTTAAAATTTCCGCAATCACCTTTTGCATTGACGGAATATGCGGATTTAACTTGGGTTTCTCAAGGATAATAGTGCAATCAACATTTACAACATAATACCCTTTATTCTCAACTAGACTCACAACTTCTTTAAGTAAAATCTTGCTATCAATTCCTTTGAACTTAGGATCAGTATCGGAAAAATGATAACCTATATCCCGTAAATTAGCTGCACCCAAAAGAGCATCACAAATCGCATGAAGTAGCACATCCGCATCCGAATGTCCAACTGCCCCTATTTCAGAGTCAATTTCTACCCCTCCTATAAAAAGAGGAATTGATGGTGCCAAGCGATGAACATCAATTCCGTATCCTATTCTGATATTCATGATTAAGGCGCTGTCGAAGCTGGTGTCGAGCTTGCAGTATTCCCTAACGCCATGCGCAAAGTAAATCTCAATGTATTTGCAAGCGGGTTTGTTCTTTTCAAGGCCGCCAAATAAGAAATATCTACACCAAAACGTTGGTACTTAAACCCAACACCTAGGTTGAAATATTGACGAGCCCCTTTATTTTTATCTTCATAGAAAAAACCACCTCGGACTGCTAATAAGTTATTATACCAGTACTCTAAACCCAAGGCTAAGTTAATCTCAGATAACTCTTCCTTTAATTTGGTGCCTTTCACTACTTCATATGTACCATCTGCATTTTCAACGTAATTGCCATTTTCATCCGTTACAGGTCTTCCCGGAGCGTCATAAAAAGACTGAACCATACCAGCAATAACACCAACATCATTAGACTTGCCCGAAACAATAAATGTTTCGCCATTATCAGAGCCATAAATCGCTGGTGTAGGAACCAATAGTTTTTGAATGTCAAAGGAAACTGTTAGCGTGTTGTATTTATCAAATTTCGCTTTATAAGCATTGCCAATTTTCAAATTCATCGGTAAGAAATCTCCCGGACTTGCAGAACCCACATCGGTGTATTTAATTTTATTACCAATATTATTTATGGTTGTAGCAAAAGTATACTCACCTTTTAATCCACCAATTCTAGAATCGTCATCAAAGAAAGTAAATGAAATGTCTGCAGCTCCTGCTACTCCAGCTTTTGTAGTAACTCCAGCAACGGGAAGACCACCGGTTAAATTGGAATAAGCAAATTTACCATTTAATCCAACACTGGTTCTTTCTGAAGTTTTAAACGCATACCCAGCGACAAACTCAAATTCTGCAGGCTTGTCATCTCTGATCACATCTCCATTTTCCGAAGTAAAGGTAATTTCACCCAAACTAAAGTACCTTAATGAACCACCAACTGAATGACGATCTCCTAATCTAGTATATCCAGAAATGTAGGATAAATGAATATCATTAGTCAATTGCCTAAGCCATGGAGTATATGAAACACTTATCTCTGATTTGTCTTCTGCAAAATTCAACATTGAGGTATTCCAATAGATAGAAGTTGAAGAAGCACTTAAAGCAGTACCTGCATCTCCCATTGCACCAGCCCTAGAATCCGGAGTGATCGCTAAAAATGGAACAGCTGTAGTAATTGTATTTAACTGTAAATCATCATTCGTTACACCGCTGCCACTATTAGGTTGAGCAAGTGACACAAGCGTAGAGAATGCAAAAGTTGCAGAAGCAATATATTTAATCATGTCGTTTTTTCTGTGTTTGATGTAGCAAATATACGGAATTGAATAACCTTTATTGTGTTATCATTTTAAAATAACTAGTTTTTCAAGTTTTTCATCCTTCTCACCCGATGGAGAAGTCACCGAAATTCTATAAACATAAACGCCTTTAGATAATTGATCTCCAAAATCATCTCTTCCGTCCCAGAGAATTCCTTCCGACCTAAAACCTTCCGTATAAACATACTCATTAATTGTTTTAACTAACTTACCTGAAACTGTGAATATCTGAATCTGAGCCTCCATTTGGCTGCAAACTTGATTGTGCTCAAAATAGAACTCTGTAGAAGTCGTAAATGGGTTTGGGTAATTTAAAACATGAGCCAAACTCATTTCCTGTTTCTCCTGGACAACAAACCTAATAGTTGATTCAGACGAATTATTATTTACATCCCAAACCTTCACAGTCAATGTATGCTCTCCCTTCTCCAACTCATTAAAGTTGTAACGAATCTCTCCTTCCTGATAAGAATCCAATCCAGCAGAATAATAATCATTTAAGACAATTGGATTAGATGTCTCTCCATCGAGAACAGCAGTTAAATCGTGGCCCACACCGTTTCCGACTGCGTTTATTCCATTTTCATCAAATAATTTAACCATTAAAATTGGTGTTTCATCCGTTATACCGCCATCAATAAAGTTTTCAGAATTTAAATAGACATCAATATCTGGCCCCTGAGAATCAGCTATACCATTAGGGTCAACTCCACCCACATAAACCCTTTGTTCCTCACCAATAGCATCAATTAAACCATTATCAGCGTAATAACTGATTTTCCCAAAATCAAACGAATAATTAATATCTTTCGGAACAATAAAAGTAAACTCAAAAAATCCATTATTCACACTTGCCTTTCCCTTGTATAACTTATTAGATTGAATCTCAAAATTAACCAATGGAGCTCCTGTATTATTTTGAAGTGTAACTTGATCTTTAGGCTTATCGAAAACAGAAGGAGCTAGAACTCCATTAAAATCTGTCAGCGTATTTCCGTAAAAATCTTCGACATGACCTTTAATTGTAACCTGACTTAACGCCTTCAATGTATCATTTACAAGAGCCGGATCAAAACCATTAATACTATCTGTTACAATATTCATCTCCGGAAGAGCAATCCTTAAAGCAGGGTCTCCAATTAAAGTAAAGCTTCGTTTGTTATCAGAAAAACCAGCTTCATTTTTAGTGCGCATCAGAATTTCTCCAAAAGTTCTTGGCTTAAAATCTGAATCTCTTTGAAAAACATTTTGAAAGAACGCCCTACCAGTCGCTTCATTCACCTCATAATAAACTGACCTTGTTGTAGTCATCAATGCAATAGCAGCACCATAAGGATTTATCGACGCCCATTCACCCGCAGAAACTCTATCCGGGTCATCGTACTTTGTAAATTCACAAGTTGCAGAAACTAGCAAGGGTAATTTGTCGATATTCTTCCAACCCTGAATTTGAGGGACAGTTATTACACGCTCTTCAGCAACTCCAACTTCACCTCCGTGTCCCACATAGTTAATTACCAATGCGCCACGCTCCACTCTATCATTAATTGCATTATTCACTTCAGGATAGCGCTCACCGCCTGCTGTAGAAATTTGCTGATAGGCATCCAAATATATTTTATCACAATTCATTGCGGGATAATTTTTAGATACAGAATCGTATTGTGGCTCACAATCTTCACCAATAAATTGGAATTCTTCATCATCCGCAATCTGAACATATTTAGTTCTCCAATCTCCAAACGTACTTGACCCATTGTCTGACCCACAATTAGTATTGGCCGTAGAATATAAATTGGAACCATTCCTCATATAATGTTGAATTTTGTCAACCTGTTGCCTTGCCATAGTATTATTCGAAATCAATAATCGGCCGACCCCAACATCCATTAAATCTGTAGCTAGAAATGACTCACTATCATCTAACATTCCAAAATAATCATCAGATACCAAAGCAGCTATGTGATGTTCTGAATTTGCTACCTGATAAGTAACCATATAATTATTATTGTTAGGAACACGATTTTTAGGATCATAAGTACCATCGCCAAATAAAAGCAATGAGTTTGGACGTTCGG
The DNA here is from genome assembly GCA_022447585.1 of Crocinitomicaceae bacterium. Lineage (GTDB taxonomy): Bacteria > Bacteroidota > Bacteroidia > Flavobacteriales_D > Crocinitomicaceae > UBA4466. The sequence goes on from JAKVAR010000009.1 coordinate 753,407, forward strand.
AGGGAGTTGATGCCGATCTATCATAGAACATTTTCACAAAACTTCGAATTGCAGTTGCATCAATCATTCCAGAACTAAATTCATTATAAACTTGCTCTGAAGTAACCACATGAACAATCAAACCATTGGCTCTATGTAGATCTGCCAATCGATTTGCCTGAGAAACAAAATCCTTATGAGTAACAATTAAATAGTCCGCAGCTGTTAAGCTATGAATGTTTTGATATGCAACAGTACCAATTTTCTCAGGTACTAAAAAGTCAACCCCATCAGAAGCTATATACTCTCTTAAAGAATCCGTGTTAGCCTGAAACACATAACTACCTCCCATAGTAACTCCTTGAACGAGATACGGATTATGCCTATCAGTAACCTCCCAAACAAATCCGTTACCCGGCAACCCAGAGAGATTATATTCGGCTACATTACCTACTCCAACGGCATTTACATCTCTAAAACCAAATTGATCACCGGTAAAGACCAAATTCCTTCTTGCATTCAGTAATATTCTATCTAAATAAGTTAAAACATCAGGAGAGTTTCTTACAATTGAAATGCTTAATGGAATTGACGTGCTAGGATTTGACAAACTCATAGTATTAACACTCCTGCCGTAATCAGCTCCTGCAGGAAGCGGAACAGAAAGTAAAGTTACTCCCCCAACAGCATAAGTTTGAGAAGTTCCTATGCTAGAATTCGCACTTGAAGCAATTGAAACTTCAAATTCCACAGGAGCAGAAGAATTAATATTAGGAATATTAAAATTAAATGACTGCTGCAAATCTGAATCAAACAAATCACCATACCACCTTTGACCTCCATTAACTAAGGAAGTATTATCTTTTTCATAAACCCCTCGATAATTATAATCACTCACACTGTTTGTTACAGCGTTTACAGCGTTTGGAATAGTCTCTATTCTTAAAGGTGTATCATTCGCATTAACATTTATGAAATAACAACTAATATCTGAATAAGGATTTCTATCTTGATTAAATTTAGACCCAGCACTTTCACTCCATCGATGGGGACCGTATGCGTTAAATAAAATGTAATCTCCTGAATCAAAACTTCCGTCATCACCTCCAACTATTTGAATTGCATTTTTTGCTAAATCATCAGTGCGCGTTGCAGAATTCAACTCTGGCAATCGTCCATCGCCATTACCGAAAATATTTATATGATCCGGATTTAAATTAGAAGTATTAAAACCACATTCATCCAAAAAAGCTTTATCTATCTTATATATTCCATCTGTTCTTACAGCAATCTTATACCAAGTTCCGCTACCTGTTCGCAAAACAGAATTTGCTGCAAAACTTTTCTGAAAATAATTCAAAACCGGCGTTTCATTAGAGTAAATCAACTTCATTTCAGATACTCTCTTCAAAACACCATCCTCCATTACGAAAGGCATAACATTTAAAACAACAAACTTTTCATTTCTTGCATTCGACAATGCCACTGTTGCATTAAACTCTCCTATGTCAACATAATTCGACTCTAAATACTTTAAATCAGATTTGTTCGCTGCAATCGTAGAAACAAGCTCTACTGAAACAGTAAAATCAACATCGGATGAAACTCTTTTATTCCAAAAAAAATTAGGTACACGGCCAATAAACTCCTGACCTTTAATTACAGGAGCCGTAATCGAACGCTCTCCTTGGGTATAGACTTTACTTACATCCCATTCAATCTGTATAATCTCCTCATCTTGAGAAAAACCACAACCAGCTGAACCCAGGATAAATAATAGCGTATAAAATAACTTTCTGTTAAACTTTTGCGTTTCTCGTTTCATAAGTACAAATATCACATCATTCAATTGAACACACAAAAAAACGTAACAAATCTTTGATTATTATCTTCAAATCGCAATATTTGTAACTTTATTCGCAAAATGTCGTTAATGTATATTTAGAATAAAAGAAATTAATACAAGTTTTAATGAAAGAACTTAAGAAACTACTTGTACTGACACTAATTTGCTTATCTGCTCAAAGTGCGTTCTCACAGGACCCACAATTCACGCAGTTTTACGCAAATCCTATATACTTAAATCCAGCCTTTGCAGGATCACATGGTTGCCCTAGGTTTGCATTGAACTACAGAAATGAATGGCCAAGTTTATCCGGTAATTATGTTACTTATAGTGTATCGTACGATCATTATTTTAAAAACATTAAAAGTGGTATTGGAGTAATTGCGACACACGACCAGCAAGGACAAGGCACTATATATACAACTTCCCTGGGGCTTGTATATTCTTACCATTTAAAAGTTAACAGAAAGTTTTCATTGATGTTTGGGGCCAAAGCAGCAATGACAAATAAATATTTAGACTGGAGCAAATTAACATTTGGGGATATGATTGATCCGCGTAGAGGATTTATTTATAATACGGGAGATGTTCCGAGAGGTCCTGAAAGCGGTCGTTTCTTCTTTGACGCGTCTGCGGGAATGGTAGGATACAGTAAGAACTTCTTCTTCGGATTTGCTGCAAACCATCTGAACATGCCTGATGAATCTATGATTGAAGGAACATCAAGACTTCCAATGAGATTTACTGGTCACGTTGGAGCAGAAATTAAATTAGGAAGTAAGTCGCAGTATACGAACTCTACTTCTATTATGCCTAATGTAATTTACCAATACCAAAATGGATTTCAAGAGTTAAGTTTAGGAACCTATATCAAGTACGGCGTATTTAATGTTGGCGCTTGGTACAGAAACAGGGATGCATTTATTCTTTCAATAGGAATTAATACAGGGAACTTTAAAATTGGATATAGCTACGATGTCACTGTATCTAAACTAAACAATGGAGTTTCAGGTGGATCTCATGAAGTTTCACTTGGTCTTAACTTAAATTGTAAAGATAAACCATCGACGTTCAGAACTATTTCTTGTCCGTCATTTTAATAAAATTGTAACTTTTCATTTTACAAGCGTTGTATGAATGAATTTTGACCAATAAAGTAATGAAAACGAAAACACATAATATGCGATTTTTCAAGTTTTTAGCTGTTGCAGTAGCAGGAGCGTTTATCGTATCTTCTTGCTCTAAAGAAGCTTCGAGCACTACAGGTTGGGACTATAATAGTCCTAAAAATGGTGGTTTCCAAAAAGTTCCATTTGTTGACCAGGAAACAGGTCCAGGTTTATTGTTAGTTGAGGGTGGAACCTTTACTATGGGTAGAGCGGAACAAGATGTTATGTTTGATTGGAACAACAGACCTGCAAGAGTGACTGTTTCTTCATTTTACATGGATCAAACTGAAGTTACTAACTTTCATTGGTTAGAGTATTTGTATTGGATTTCTCGAGCATACAACGAAACATACCCAATGGTTTACAAGAATGCTCTACCTGACACGCTAGTTTGGAGATCAGAATTAGGATTCAATGAAAAATATGTGGATTATTATTTACGTCATCCTGCTTACAGAGACTACCCTGTTGTTGGAGTTTCTTGGTTACAAGCGAGTGATTACTGTAAATGGAGAACTGACCGTGTTAATGAGTATATCTTAATCAGAGAGGGCATCTTAGGATTCAACATTGATCAAAGAGATGAAAACACCTTTAACACTGACGCATACTATGCGGGGCAATATGAGGAAGGATTAATAAGAAACATTCAGGATTTAAACCCGTCCAATGTTAATGGTAAAAAGTTAGGAACTCGAATTGTGCGTATGGAGGATGGAATACTTCTACCTCGATACCGTCTACCAACCGAGGCGGAATGGGAGTTCGCGGCTTCTGGTTTAATTGGTAATTTACAAGAAGGAACTGAAAACATCGATGAGAGAAGACTTTATCCATGGGATGGACACTGGGTACGTCAGGATGAAGCTCAATTTACAGGTCAAATCCGTGCAAACTTCGTAAGAGGTCGTGGAGATTATATGGGGGTTGCCGGTCAGTTGAATGATGGCGCTGATGTAACTGCGCCGGTAGAGTCATTTTGGCCAAATGACTATGGTTTATATCATATGGCTGGAAACGTTTCTGAATGGGTAATGGACGTTTACCGCCCTCTTACTAGTGAAGATTATGATGAATTCCGCCCATTTAGAGGTAATGTATTCAAAACAAAACTTCTTAACAATGAAGGAAGTATCGATCTAAAGAATGCACAAATTCAATATGATGTTCACGGAATGAAAGAATACCTTAACGAATTTGAAAGAATTCGTTTTCAAAGAATATCTGCAGAGCAACACGATCCGATGGACACAGTAATTCCAGTTGGAATTTCTACCAACGTTCAATCTAGAAATCCTTCGAGAAGAGGATATGCCCCCGATCCATTCTATGTATCTCACGGAAAAGTTAAAGATTCTATTGAATTAAAGTTATTAGCTCGTATCAATGCCGTTATTAATACTGCAATTGAATACAAGAATAACATGCACGACATTGAGTCATCTGCTTTAATTCAAGATGAATTGTTTGACGGTATATTTGCCGATGAAATTAGAGAAGGTCCTGACGGAGAAGAATACGCCTTCGAAATTATTTCAATGTTAAGAGACGGATTTAATGATTTTATTGTTGATACTCCTGGAAAATTGAAATACAGAAACGTAACAGAAGAAGAAAATATAGGAAGGTTAAATTACCGTAAAGATGATTATATTGATTATTTAGATGGTGATATTGAAAGTTCAATCTACTATGCTAACGATGATCGTAAAAACGATATTAACCAAGCAACTCGTGACCCTAACTTAGTAATGTACCAAGACCAGCATGAAGAGTACGGTTTAGATGGTGTTCGTGTTAAACCTGGAGGTGAAGACAGAACTTCGTGGCCAACTACACTTATCTCAGATAAGTCAAGAGTATACAAAGGTGGATCATGGAAAGATAGAGCTTATTGGTTGGTTGCTAGTAACCGACGCTACTTAGATGAAGATCAATCAACTGATGCTATTGGATTCAGATGTGCTATGGATAGAGTTGGTTCTCCAACTGGATTCAACTATGGTAGAAAAAAGAAGAAAAACAAATAGACTAAACATTTAGTCGTTAATAATTAATAAAAAGCTCAGTCGTAATTCGGCTGAGCTTTTTTATTTTTAAACCATGAACGAAGCACATTTTGACCTATTTTATGAATCAACTGGCATATGCACCGATACAAGAAACATAGAGAAGAATTCACTCTTCATTTGTATTAAAGGTGAAAAATTTGATGGTAATTTTTTTGCTTCTCAAGCACTAAATGAAGGTGCGTTGCACGTTATCGTTGACAATAAAGACTATTTCAAAGATGACAACAGAATGACTTTAGTAGAAAATTCTATCGAGTATCTCCAAAAACTAGCGAATTTCCACAGAAAAAAGTTCGACATTCCAGTAATCGGTATAACCGGAAGTAACGGAAAAACTACATCAAAAGAGTTAATTCAAACCGTACTAAGTAAAAAGTATAATGTTCTTGCCACAATAGGAAACTTGAACAATCATTTGGGAGTCCCTTTTACCCTACTCCGAATGAATCAAACACATGATATCGCCATAATAGAAATGGGAGCAAATAAATTCAAAGACATTCAGGAGCTTTGCGATATCGCTGAACCCACCCATGGAATTATTACCAATATAGGTAAAGCACACTTAGAAGGCTTTATCAACTTTGACGGCGTTTTAAAAACTAAAAAAGAGCTTTACGATTCCATTGAGAAAAACAAAGGAACCATAGTTGTAAATGGTGATGATTCAACATTAACTTCTATACTACCTACAAGTATAACAACACATACCTATGGAAGTAATCCTAACAATGAAGTTCAAGGTGAGTTAATCAACTTATCACCTTTCATTGAAATGAATTGGTCTAATCAAGAATATTCTAGTAAGAATTTATCAACTCAAATGATTGGTAAATACAATTTCTATAATTATTTAGCTGCGGTAGCATTTGGAAACCTATTCAATATACCAAACGAACTAATTTCTGAGGCAATAATAGATTACAAACCAACAAACAATAGGTCACAGGTTAAAGATACGGAATGCAATACACTAATTTTAGATTGCTATAATGCAAATCCAACTAGTATGAGCTCTGCCCTAGAAAGCTTTTCAATGAATACGCATACAGATAAAGTATTTATTCTCGGTGATATGAAGGAATTAGGTTCAGACAGCACGCTTGAACATCAAAGAATAATTAAGCTGACAGAAGAATACAAATTAAGAGGGTATGTCGTTGGAAGCGAATTCTCTAAGATTAATTCAAGCTCAATACTTCAAAGTTTCAAAAAAAGTCAAGATATTATCGATTTTTTTAAATCTAATTCTTTGAAAGGTAAATTGATTCTGCTAAAAGGATCTAGAAGTATTGGATTAGAGAAATTAGAACCATTTCTATAACAAAAAAGGGGAAAGATATACTCCTCCCCCTTTGCATATTATAAATATAGGATTAGTCCTTGAGAACGTTTCTTGAAATAACAATTTTTTGAACTTCAGACGTTCCCTCATAAATCTGAGTAATTTTCGCATCACGCATTAAACGTTCAACGTGATACTCTTTAACAAAACCATAACCACCGTGAATCTGCACAGCTTCAACAGTGTGCTCCATGGCAACTTTAGAAGCATACAACTTAGCCATTGCAGACGATTGATCGTAGTTCTTACCCGTATCTTTATCAATTGCAGACTTATAAACCAATAATCTAGCAGCTTCAATATCAGTTGCCATATCAGCTAGTTTAAACGCAATTGCTTGGTGCTTATATATCTCTTTACCAAAAGCTGAACGCTCTTTAGAGTAGGCTAATGACAACTCAAACGCACCAGCCGCGATCCCTAATGCTTGAGAAGCAATCCCAATTCTACCGCCAGAGAGAACTTTCATAGCGAATTTGAATCCAAAACCATCTTCACCAATTCTATTCTCTTTAGGAACCTTAACATCGTTAAACAACAAAGTATGAGTATCAGAACCTCTAATTCCCATTTTATCTTCTTTCGCACCAACAATAAACCCTTCCATTCCCCTTTCGACGATAAAAGCATTAATCCCTTTGTGACCAGCCTCAATATCAGTTTGAGCGATAACAAGGTATGTAGAAGCGGACGAACCATTAGTAATCCAGTTCTTCGTTCCATTCAACACGTAATGATCCCCATGGTCAATAGCAGTTGTTTTTTGCGAAGTTGCATCTGAGCCAGCTTCAGGCTCTGACAAACAAAAAGCTCCAATTTTTTCACCTTTAGCTAGAGGAACGAGGAATTTTTGTTTTTGCTCTTCACTTCCAAATTTTTCAAGTCCCCAACAAACTAGGGAGTTGTTTACAGACATACAAACAGAAGTAGAAGCATCTACCTTTGAAATCTCCTCCATCGCTAAAACATAAGAAAGTGTATCCATTCCCGAACCACCGTACTTAGGATCTACCATCATACCAAGAAAACCAAGTTCTCCTAATTGACGAATTTCTTCAGCAGGGAATCTTTGTTCGTTATCTCTTTCGATAACACCTGGCTTCAATACGTTTTGAGCAAAATCTCTAGCTGCCTCTTTAACAGCCAAATGCTCTTCTGATAATTCAAATTTCATACTAGACGGTTTAATCTTATTTGCAATTAACAAATTTAACGCTTTAATTTAATTTTTTACCTTTAAATCGCAATGAGTTCGTATACAATTTTAGGATTAATGTCAGGCACTTCAATGGATGGTCTTGATATCTCGCATGTAAATTTTAAAATTAAAGATAACGGCAAAATAGAATTCACTGTAAATCAATGCAAAACGTACCCCTACTCAAAATACACACTAAACAAACTGCGGAGAAGTAAAAATCTAAACACAGAAGAAATATTAGTCCTTGATAAAGAATTGGGATTAATTTTCGCTCAAAAAGTAAATGAATTTTTGAGTAAAAATAAAATTGAGAAGAATTCGATAGATGCAATTGCTTCCCATGGACATACAATTCATCATCAACCTCAAAACGGCTTCACACAACAAATTGGCTGTGGTGACACCATCGCATTTAAAACTGGCATCAAAGTCATTAATGACTTTAGACAAAAAGATGTTATTGCGGGAGGGCAAGGAGCTCCTTTAGTCCCTATTGGAGATAAATTATTATTTGGAGATACAGCGGAGGCTTATCTGAACATAGGTGGATTCACTAATATCTGCATTCCTCGAAAAAAAACAATTGCATTTGATATTTGTCCTGGTAATCTTCCGCTCAATGAAATTGTAAATAAAATTGGATTAGAATATGATAAAGATGGCGAATTAGCTCGGTCTGGTGAAATTAATTCCGAGATATTGGAAAGATTGAACAGTCTCGACTACTATTCTCGTGAGAAACACAAATCACTTGGAACTGAATGGTTAGAAGATAAATTCACACCTCTACTCCACTCAATAAAAAAAGAGGAAGATAAATTGAGAACAATTGTGGAACATATCGCTATTCAGGTTTCAAAAATAGTTGTCCAACATAAAATCAAAAGTCTATTCATTACAGGTGGTGGTGCTTTCAACTCGTTTTTAATTGGCCAAATTGACAAAAATATTGAGGCCAAAATCATACTACCACCTGCAACAATTATCGACTTCAAAGAAGCACTTGTATTTGCTTTTTTAGGGATGCGATTTTTAAGAAACGAAATCAATTGTTTAAGCATTGTCACGGGGGCATCAAAAGACACTATAGGTGGAGTACTTCACCTACCTTGAAATTGTCAATAATTGTGTTCGTAACTCCAAAAATAAATGTGTTTTACTGCTTATTTAGGTTTAAATACTTTATTAACTTTGCCTACCTGAAAATTTAAGAATTAATGAAAGATCTATTAGAAAGATTTGAGAATAAACAACCTGAAATTGTCTTTGAATGGAAAGATGCTGAAACTGAAGCTGAAGGTTGGGTTGTAATTAATTCATTACGTGGTGGAGCTGCCGGAGGTGGTACACGAATGAGAAAAGGACTTGACAAAAGAGAAGTTGAATCCCTTGCTAAAACAATGGAAGTTAAATTTACAGTAGCTGGGCCTGCCATTGGCGGCGCAAAATCAGGAATCAACTTTGATCCAAGAGACCCGAGAAAAGAAGGTGTTTTAAGAAGATGGTATGCTGCGGTTACACCTCTTTTGAAACACTATTATGGAACTGGTGGTGATTTAAATGTTGATGAAATTCATGAAGTTATTCCTATCACCGAAGACTGTGGAGTTTGGCACCCTCAAGAGGGTGTTTTCAATGGTCATTTTCAGCCAAGAGATGCTCAAAAAATTAACAGAATAGGTCAATTACGACAAGGAGTTCTTAAGGTGATTGAAGACGACCAATACTCTCCAGAAGTCAGTCGTAAATATGTTGTTGCTGACATGATTACTGGCTATGGTGTGGCAGAATCCATCAAGCACTTTTATGACCTGTACGGAGGAAACGTAAAAGAGAAACGTGTTATCGTGCAAGGATGGGGCAATGTGGGGTCGGCAGGAGCTTATTACTTAGCGCAACAAGGAGCCAAGGTTGTTGGTATCATCGATAGAGTTGGAGGATTAATTAACGAAGAAGGTTTCTCCTTAGAAGAAATTAGAGAATTCTTTCTTACTAAGGATGGAAACGCGTTGAATGCCCCTAATATGCTATCTTATGACGATATTAACAGTAAAATATGGGATTTAAATGCAGAAGTGTTTATTCCATGTGCTGGTTCTAGAATGATTACAGAAGATCAATTGGACAGAATGATTGCAACAGGAATGGAAGTTATTTCTGCCGGTGCAAATGTTCCTTTCGCTGATCCTGAAATTTTCTTTGGTCAAATTGCTGATAAAGCTGATAATAACATTACCGTTATTCCTGATTTCATTTCAAACTGTGGTATGGCGAGAGTATTTGCCTATCTGATGAGTAACGACCTTGACAAGCTAACAGACGAAGGAATCTTTAATGATACAAGTAAAACAATTGAAAAAGCTCTTCGCGATGCACAAGCAAAGAATCCGTCTAAACTTGGCCTTTCTAAAACAGCATTCGAAATCGCTTTAAATCATTTAGTATAAACCAAAATATAAAACTAAACTACTAAACTCATGGAAATTTTTATCGTTTCGGTATTCGCTCTTGGTTATCTGGCAATAACATTAGAGCATAACTTAAAAATTGATAAGTTAATACCTGCACTAGTTATGATGGCACTTGCTTGGGCAGGAATCGCTTTTGGACTAGACAATTTTGAATTTTGGTTCGATAGCCATAACAGCATGATGGTTCCTGGATTTAGCGATCTCCCCCTTCATGCAGATCATGGCGCTCATGGGGGACATGGCATTGCGGATAAAGCAGGTTGGTTAGAAGGAACTTTGTTGCATCATTTTGGTAAAACTTGTGAGATCCTAATTTTCCTTGTAGGGGCAATGACAATTGTAGAGATAGTAGATCATTTTAACGGTTTTCAAACAATTAAAAGAATTATTAAAACAAACAAAAAGTCGACCCTATTATGGATTGTTTGTACCTTAGGATTCATCCTTTCTGCGATCATTGATAACCTTACTGCAACAATTGTTTTAATAACAATATTGCGTAAAATCATTAAAGATAAAAATCTTAGAATGTGGTACGCAGGTTTGATAATTGTAGCTGCAAATGCTGGTGGAGCATGGTCTCCTATTGGTGACGTTACGACAACAATGCTTTGGATGGGTGATAAGGTTACTGCTGGTCAGTTAATCGTAAAATTATTAATACCTTCAGTTGTTTGTATGATTATCCCTACGGCACTAGCGACTTTTTTACCAATATTTAAAGGAGAGTTTGAATCACCTTCTGAAGAAGAGAAAGTTAGTAAGCACGGAACTAAGATGTTAATCATTGGATTAAGTATGATTGTTTTCGTTCCGATATTTAAAACTGTAACACATTTACCTCCTTATATAGGAATGATGCTTTCTTTAGGTATCGTTTCATTAGTTGCTGAATTTGTTTCAAACAGAGAGTTAACGTTAACAACTATCGAAAATCATGGTCATGAGCACGGCCCAACATTTAGAGCTTTAAGTAAAATTGAGATGCCATCCATCCTTTTCTTCTTGGGAATCTTAATGACAGTTGCAGCGCTAGAATCACTTGGATTAATTTTCATGTTTGGTAATAATGTTGTTGACTCTGGTATAAATATTGATTTGTTCGTTACGCTGTTAGGTATAGGTTCTGCTATTATTGATAATGTTCCTTTAGTTGCTGCTTCAATGGGAATGTTCCAAGAAGCTTCGGACTCAACAATCTGGCACTTTATTGCATATGCCGCAGGTACTGGAGGAAGTATGTTGATCATTGGATCAGCTGCAGGCGTTGTAGCGATGGGTATGGAAAAAATTTCATTCTTTTGGTACTTTAAAAAGATTACATGGTTAGCATTAATTGGATACGTTGCAGGTGCGGCTGTTTTCGTTTTAATGCGATAATATTATAAAAAACTAAACGTTTAAGAAATTATGAGTTTATCATTCTTACTTCAAATTGAAACAGTAGGTGAATCTTCAACAGGTGTTAAAGATGTTCCATTATGGGAAATCATTGGAGCTTCTAGTCAAGGTTTTGGATTAATCATCAATGTGATTCTTGCCCTAATGTTAGGTTACGCAATTTTTATTTTCGTGGAACGATTCTTAGCGTTAAGAAAAGCAACAAAAGAAGAGCAAGGCTTCATCGCAAAAATTAAGGACTACATATTGGATGGGAAAATTGACTCAGCAAAAGATTATTGCTCAAGATCGCAAGCTCCTTCTGCAAGAATGATTGAAAAAGGAATTTCAAGACTTGGAAAACCAATCGAAAGTATATCTGCATCTATAGAAAATGCGGCAAAATTAGAGATCCTTCGTTTAGAACAACGTCTAAGCTTTTTAGCGACTGCTGCGGGCGCTGCTCCAATGATTGGATTCTTAGGTACTACGGTTGGTATGGTTATGGTATTCATTGATTTACAAAATGCAACGTCTTTAGAATTGAAAATTATTGCTCCTGGAATTATGACAGCAATGATTACTACCGTAGCTGGTTTGATTGTAGGGATTGTAGCATATGTAGGATACAACTTCTTAGTAGCAAAAATTGGTAAAGTTGTGTACCAAATGGAAAATGATGCGTTAGACTTCATGGACCTGTTACACGAACCTGGTAAATAGAAACTATGGAATTAGGCTCAAGAAATAAAATTAAAGTTGAAGGAGGAATGGCTTCGATGACCGATTTGGTCTTCTTGTTATTGATCTTTTTCATCATTATGAGTTTGATGAGTAATAATCAAACTCCAATTGACTTGCCTGAAGCTGCAGAAACTTTACCATCTGTTTCTGATCCGTTAGAAGCCACTGTAATTATTACAGAAGATAATAGATACGTAGTGATGCCAGGAGGTTCAATGGACCAACCAATGGACTACGAGGACATCCGAGAAATTACAGCTGCTGTCGTTGAAAAATCGGGAAAAATGAAACTTAAGGTAGCTGGGCATCGTAAAGCAAGTTATGAAGCAGTATTTAATGTACTTGCTTTGTCGCAAGCAAATGGATGGGATCCAGTATTAGCATATGATAAATAAATATGGCATCATTACCAATTGTAAATAGCATTGACAGAAGAAACGGTATTATTGCTGCCGTCCTAAGTATGCTATTATTGTTGGTTTACCTCTTGTTTACGACTTTTGAAATGGCAGACCCTCCACCACAAGATGTCATCGTAGAAGCTACTGCGGAATTCCCAGATGAAATAATCCTAAAGGAACTAAAAGTCGAAGGAGGATCTGGAGCGGGAAAACCAAATGATGCACCAGTCGATGATCCTAAACCTCAAAATGAGCAGGTAATTACAAAACCAACAAATGAGGATACTCAGGTAAATACTGGACAGTCAAACACCACAAATTCGGCAAATTCAGAAAACACAAATTCTACAACAACTCAGTCAAATGATCCTTTCGCTTCAGGAGGAGATGGAAACGGAAATGACGGCGGCTCAGGTGATACATTCGGAGGAGATACTGGCACAGGTACATCCGGTAACAGCGGCTCGGGAGGCGGTTCGGGGAGAATAAGATTGAATGACCCTATAATTAACGATTTACGCTCTAATGTGGACGTAACGATTCATTTGAAACTGACTATAGATGCAAATGGCAATGTTATTGCGGCATACAATATTAAAGCAAAAACAACTACTACGAATCAAATATTGATAAATAAGGTAATTAATGAAGTGAAGAAACAGGTTAAATACAACAAAGAACCTGGCGCACCACTTGCTAAAGTTTTCATGCCTGTTAACATCAAAGCTCAATAAAGACTATTTAGAAGCTACCGGCTGGCTTTTTAAACAATTTCCTTCGTACCAAATAATGGGGGAAAAGGCCTTTAAGCCTACACTTAAAAATAGTTTAGAAATCGCAAGATTTTTAGGGTATCCAGAAAAAGAATTAAAACTTGTTCATGTTGCAGGTAGTAATGGAAAAGGATCTACTTCTTCCATGTTAGCGTCATCTCTAACTGAAGCTGGATATAAAGTTGGTTTGTTTACCTCTCCTCATATAAAAGATTATACAGAGCGTATTCGAATCAATGGAGAGCAAATCCCAGTGGAGTTCGTTGTTCAATTCATTAGAAAGATTAAAAGCGTTTCATTTAATTTTTCACCTTCTTTTTTCGAAATAACCTTAGGACTTGCACTCGACTATTTTAAAGCTGCAAATTGCGATATATGCATTATTGAAACAGGCTTAGGTGGACGATTCGATGCGACAAACATCATCTCCCCTATCTTAAGTATTATAACAAATATAAGCCTGGAACATACAGATATGCTCGGAGATACCATAGAGCTTATAGCCAAAGAAAAAGCAGGAATCATTAAACCAAAAACTCCCGTTGCATTAGGTAAAATGAAGCAAGAAGCCCTAGATGTTATGATAGATACTGCGAATAAAAAGAATTGTCAAATTTTCCTTAGTAATTTAGAAGAGCAAAAAGAATATGACCTGCCACTATTAGGAGATTATCAAAAGGAAAATCTTTCAACTGTAATAACCTCGCTCAAAGTATTAAAAGGTCTTGGTTTTAAGGTGAATAAACATCAAATTGACCTAGGACTTCAGAAACTAACAAAAAACACAGGTTTTGCAGGAAGACTTCAACTAATCTCTTCATCACCAAGAGTAATTCATGATGTTTCTCATAACCCAGATGGAATAAAAGCTTCTTTAGAAACAATATATAATTCAACGCAAGGAGATCTTCATATTATCTATGGAACAAGTGGAGATAAGGATCTTTTAAGTTCAATTGCACTGTTCCCTGAAAAAGCCAGACTATATTTTACCGAATTCTCCAATCCGAGAACGGCAAAAATAGAAGAGTTAAGGTCAATTTCTGATCAGTTTGTCTTTATGGATAAGATTTTTTTTAACGATCCTAAATTAGCATTACAAACTGCAAAAGATTGTGCTTCAACGCGTGACACAATATTGGTAATCGGTTCATTCTTCTTGATCTCTGATTTTTTGTAATTTTTTTAACTTTTTACTTGTCAATAGGAATTTTCACCTTATATTTGCCAACCGAAAGTGGTAAACGAATCACTAAAATGGGAGATTAGCTCAGTTGGTTTAGAGCACCTGCCTTACAAGCAGGGGGTCACTGGTTCGAATCCAGTATTTCCCACATAAACCTCGACTTAAGTTGAGGTTTTTTATTGAAATTGCATCATACACAAACGTTAAGTATTAAAACACTTAAAAAGGGAGATTAGCTCAGTTGGTTTAGAGCACCTGCCTTACAAGCAGGGGGTCACTGGTTCGAATCCAGTATTTCCCACAGATAGCTTCATCATATTGGTGAAGCTTTTTTTTTGCATTTAATTAAGTCCGCTCTAACGTTTGACTTGTCAAAGCTTAACTTTGACGGTTCGAATCTAGTATGTTATTTCCAACTATTAAATTACGTCAAGAACCCATTCCTAACTTATTAAACTATGAAATACATCTTTACTTCTGATCGTTTAGGATTTCGTAATTGGCGATCAAGTGATTTAACCTTTTTAAACAAATTGAACAGCAATAAAGAGGTCATGAAGTACTTTCCCAAAACAAGCAGCAAAAATGAGAACATGAAATTCATTCTAAAAATGAAATCCATGTTCAATACAAAAGGGTACTGTTATTTTGTTGTAGAATCTCTCCAATCAAAGGAGATAATAGGATTCATCGGTCTCGCATATCAAGATTATGAAGCAGAATTTACACCTGCAATTGATATCGGATGGAGATTAATGCCTGAATTTTGGGGAAAAGGTTTTGCTACAGAGGGAGCAAGAAGAGTTTTAATCTTTGCGCAAAACGACCTTCAAATTAAAACAATTTTTGCCATTACTCCAGTCATTAATCATAGATCAATCGAAATCATGGAAAGAATTGGAATGAGTTATCAATATGATTTCAACCATAGCAAGTTGCAAGCATATAAAAGTATTGAAAGATGTAGCCTCTACTCTGCCAATTTATAGAACATTACATTTGAATCAAATTTAAACTCATAACTAGTCCCATTAGAAATTCTTCGAGAGCATTTACCATCCAATTGTTGGACTAAGGATTTAATTAATTCAAAACCAAATGTACTCTCCGATTTAGGCTCTTTCCAGACACCGTTATCATAATACGAAAAAACAACTACGCCTTTACCAAAAACAATATCCACCTTAATAATACCTCGCGCGCCCCCCTCAAAACCGTGCTTAAGACTATTTGTGATTAGCTCATTAAAAATTAATGAAATTGGAACTATTCCTTTAATATCAATATTAGAAACTTCAGATTCTACTTTTAAGTCAATATTGGCGCTTGAATTAATAGAATTAGTAATGTCTTCGACTAAAGTCTCTAAATAAGATTTAATATCGAGTTTAGATAAATCATCATTACCATACATTTTTTCATGAATTAAAGCCATAGAACGTATTCTATTTACCGCCTCGGTAAAATGCTCATCAATCTCGACATTTCGAGTTTCTGCAGCTTGTAATCGCAATAAACTTGAAATGATCTGCAAATTATTCTTTACTCTGTGATGTATTTCTTTTAATAAAATTTCATTCCTAGAAATCTCTTCTTGATACCTATTATTTATGTCTTTGTTATTCTTCATAATTCGATATATGATATATGTAAGTGTTATAGCTACATAATAAATATTGACTATCATTTTCGAATTATCCTCACCCTCATTTAAAGCTTTAAGCAAAAAAGAGTGACCGATATCTGTATATAAAAATAGAACCAAACTGGTAATATTCAGCATGAATACAATCGAACCCAAGATTGGGCCAATCAAGTAAAAGGTTAACACGCCAACAATCACGCACCATAATGCATCTGAAATTATCTTAGCATCCACAACAACGAATATCAAAACTTGGCAGACTAGAAAACCTAATAGAACCGAAATCGAAGCTACTAACTTATACTTTCTAGTCTTATACATAAACAACAGGTTCGTTATAAAAATGACAATAGCAGCTAGAGAAGTAATCCAATTGGAATCATTGTAAACTAAATGAACTATAAAAAGGACTGAGAATGCCGGGATTAGCAAAAGACAGATCTCCCACATCATTTTGAATTTCCCAATATCTTGCTGATTAGTATAATTCGTATGCGGAGCTTTGAGTGAAATCATAGTTTAATTTATGAAAAAAAAATTAACCTTCGGGCAAATGGAATTAGTCCTGTTAACTAATAAACAAATTTAATTGAAGCTCTATGAAAATAGTTCCGTAAAGTCTATTTTTTTCAGCATACTTAAATAGTATATAAACCGAATCTCAGAAAGAAGCATCAATTACTCCGAAAGTTTAAAATTCTTTTAAAAAAATTAAATTCAAGAGGATCGGTAATTGTAAACCACATCATGAATCATCCAAGTTAGTGTTGTCAGCTTTTTAAAATCACTTCGAAACATCGCAAATAATTCCATTTGGTCGGAACAAATGTATACCTCAACAAATATTGACAACAATCAGCGTATTTTCAATGAATCATACTATTTCACTACCATCTCATCACAACAAGTCTCTAACTTATGACTCACTAATTAATGCCAGTTGGTATAAAACAATTTCGATAAAAAAAACCGAGGTTTACACCTCGGTTTTTTTTATAAGTTTCAACAATAGAAAACACAATTTACGTTTTCCATTATTAATGCTATTTTTTACAAGTATCTCTCCAAACAAAAGTAAACTCCTCAGTTCTTTCATCTAATTCATAAATTAACTTGTACGTTCCTTTATCTTCTTGAAATTCTCCAGAATACGTTAAACCATCTGTTGAAGTAAAAGAAATGAAGGTATTCCAGTCTGAATTAATACTTCCAGTCTCCGTATAAACCTCTCCATTAGACACGACAAATAATTTATACGTTTCAGGACGATTATTCTTATCTTCAATATCATTATACATTTCGACGTAAAGATCCTGCATATCTGAAGAATGAACATCGAGTAAAGACATATCTGCTTCCGAATAGTCTTCTCCGAAATAAGTGTATTGATTTACATCCTTCTTCCATTTATTACATGAAGTAGCTAATGACAACAATAACACTGATAAAATGAGAAATTTCATAATAGTATAGTTTTAAATTAGTGATCTAAATATAAGTATTTTAACCCAAATGAAAAAAAATCACATAAAAAAAACCGAGTCACTCAACTCGGTTTTTTATCGCTTCACGAAGCGGAGAAGGAGGGATTCGAACCCCCGGTACCTTGCGGTACGCTGGTTTTCAAGACCAGTGCATTCGACCACTCTGCCACTTCTCCGGGCCAAAGGTACTGTCTTTTTCTTTATTGACAATGACCAACATTCACTTTTTTTTTAATTATTTTTTTTCACCCTGTTAATAAGGCATTTAAGCGTTAAAAAAACACACCACAATCAATAAAATTACACCTATTCAACTTTAAGGAGCGCTTTTTGTAACTTTACAAAACCAAAAAAAAGCAATGAAATACATCTTTTTACTTCTTACCACAATATTGTGTTCCAATTTTGCTATTGCATCTACCAAAAATGGATCAAAAAAAATGCGTGCCTACCTAGATAGCAAGCAATTTTATGCTCCTGGAATAGGTAATTATATTGAATTTCAATTTCAATTTGTAGGTTATTCACTGAACTATATTCAAAAAGATAATGGATTATCTGCAGAAGTTGTTGTGGAATTAGAAATTTCTAAAGGAGATAGTATTGTAGCTTCAGATGCCTACCGCCTCCATTCTCCCCTAATCACAGATAGCATTATTGATGATTTTTACGACATAAAGCGTTTTGCTTTAAAACCAGGGGGATATACATTTAATGTTACGTTGCAAGATTTAAATAGCTCTAATGAAGCTTTGTCAGCAACACAAACCATAGTAATTGAAGAGTTAGGGGATGCCATTTCAATTTCGGACATATTTATTGCAGAAACAGCCAATAAAGGAGATGAAAAGTCAGTCTTCTATAAATCTGGTTACGAGATGATTCCTCACTTATCAACTTTTTACCCAAAAGATCTAAATGCAATTCCCGTTTATTTCGAATTATACAATACTAATTTACTCGAAGATGATGTTTTTGCTATCAAGCAAACATTGATTAATGCTCAAACAGATAAGGAAGTTGAAAGCCTAACTGCCTATTCAAAGCATGACACGTCAATTGTAACACCATTTTTAAGGGTTGTTGACATTTCAGATGTACCTTCAGGAAAATACATTTTGAAGTACACAATAGTCAATAAAAACATGAAGGAATTATCCTTTCAGACTTATGAGTTCGAAAGAAGCAATTCGATTGAAATTGACTATTTTTCTAATGAAATTGTTCTAGATCCATCCTTTCAAAATTCAATACCGGATGATTCTGTAGGTTTTTTCCTTGAGAGTTTAATTCCGATCTCTAAGGGTGTAGAAGTCAAAAATATAATCGATATTGCAAAGAGAAGAGATGCTAAAAGTGCCCGAAAGTACATTCAACTTTATTGGACCCAAACAGCTCCAAATAACACCTACGAAGCATGGATACAATATAAAGCTCAGGTACTTTTTGTTGAAAAGTTATACCGAACAAACATTTTAACTGGATTCGAATCAGATCGCGGAAGAGTATACCTGCAATATGGAGCTCCTTCTAACATTAATCGCAGTGAATATTCTCCGACAGAATACCCTTATGAAATTTGGATTTATGACAAAATAGGAGCTTTTAGTAACAAACGATTCGTATTTTATAACCCATCATTAATAAATAATGGACACCAATTACTACATTCAGATATGATAGGAGAATTAAAAAATCTTAATTGGCCTTCTGAAATTTCCAAAAATGGTGAATTAAATACATCTCCGAATGGTAATTTCGGGGGATCATCTGGGCGCGATTTCAATTAATATATATAGCTTTATCGTTATATGTCACTAAGTAATATTTCTGTAGTCATTCTTAACTGGAATGGTCGTGATTTTCTAGAAAAATTTCTTCCTTCTGTAACACAATATTCAGGGGATGCAAAAATCGTAGTTGCTGACAATGCCTCTACAGATGATTCAATTGACTTCATTAAAAAAAACTATCCTAATATTGATATTATTTTAAATTCTGAAAACGGAGGTTTTGCTAAAGGATATAATGACGCTCTGAAGAAAGTTGATAGTGATATCTATATGCTGCTGAATAGCGACATAGAAGTTACTCCTAATTGGCTAGAACCAATGGCGTTAATGATGAAGGATAAATCAATAGCTGGTTGCCAACCTAAAGTCCTCTCCTATCATGACAAAACGAAATTTGAACATGCAGGAGCTTCGGGTGGGTATATTGACAAGAACTATTTTCCGTTTTGTCGAGGTAGATTTTTTGATTCTGTTGAGGATGACCATGGTCAATACGACACTCCGCAAGAGGTCTTCTGGGCTACTGGGGCTAGTTTAATGATTCGTGCACGAGATTACCACAATGCCGGAGGATTCGACGATGACTTCTTTGCGCACATGGAGGAAATTGATCTGTGTTGGAGGTTAAAGAATCAGAACAAAAAATTCATGGTTGTACCATCATCTGTGGTTTATCACGTGGGAGGGGGAACATTACCGTACAATTCATCACGAAAGGTATACTTGAATTTTAGAAATAGCTTAATCATGATTACTAAGAATCATCATGGTAAGATTGTACCAAAAATATTGTATCGACTTTGTATTGATGGAGCTGCTGGAATGAAGTTTCTACTTAATGGAGAATTCAAGAATTTCGCGGCCGTTTTCAAAGCCCACATATGGCATCACAGCCATTTTAGATCGATGATTAAAAAACGTAGAGAGACTCAAGCGAGAACCACTTTTTTTAACTCAAAAGGCTGGTATACGGGAAGTATTATTTTAGATTACTTCTTCAAAAAGAACAAAGAATACTCTAAATTAGATCAAGATCTTTTCAAGTAATTAGTAATATAATCTACCCCTAAGGCGTAAGAATCCAAACCGAAGCCAAAGATACAACCAACTACAACTGGAGAAATTAAGGAAGTATGTCTAAACAACTCCCTTTCTGTGACATTACTAATATGCACCTCAACCGTAGGTACACTTATTGCCTTAATACAATCTCTTATGGCTACACTAGTATGCGTATATCCACCTGCATTAATGATTATGCCATCATGGCTTGAGGATTGGAGCTGATTAATTATTTCACCTTCAATATTCGACTGAAAGTAATCCAATTCAACATTCTTTTTAGATTTTAAATCAGCATAATACGAATCAAACGAATGATTCCCGTATATTTCTTCTTCACGTTGACCAATTAAATTTAAATTTGGTCCATTAACGATTAATACTTTCATGGTGTCATCTTGGAATCGCTATATTAAGGATTTTGTTTCATACTTAAAAATTGAGCGCGGTCTTGCTCAAAATTCTGTTAGTGCCTATACTAATGATGTTATAAAGCTTCAAAATTACGCCGAAGCTCAAGATTTGGCTCCAATGGATGTACAACTGCATCACTTACAGCAATTCATTCTAGACTTATTCGATTTAGGATTAAGTGCCAGAAGTCAAGCCAGAATCATTTCCGGAATCAAACAATTCTTCAGTTATCTGACCCTAGAAGAAGACCTCAAGGTTGACCCAAGTGAATTATTGGAACTTCCCAAAATAGGAAGAAAACTACCGGAATTCCTTTCGATTGAAGAAATAGATAGAATTATTAACTCCATTGATTTGAGTTCGAATGAGGGACACCGAAACAAAGCAATCATAGAAACTCTCTATAGCTGTGGCCTTCGTGTTTCCGAGCTGGTTAATCTTCGTTTAGAGGAATTGTTTTTTAATGAAGGATTCATCCGAGTAATTGGAAAAGGTAACAAACAAAGGTTGGTTCCCGTTAGTCCTTCTGTTGAAAAAGAGATTGGAATTTACATTGAAAATTTCAGAAGACACATGAACATAAAACCTGGGCATGAAAGCTTTGTGTTCCTTAATCGCAGAGGGGCCCAATTAACGCGCGTAATGATATTTACTATTGTAAAGCAATTGGTTGAAAAGGCAGGAATACATAAGACGGTTTCACCTCACACCTTTCGACATTCTTTTGCTACTCATCTTTTAGAGGGGGGAGCAAACCTCCGCGCTATCCAAGAGATGTTAGGACACGAATCCATTACAACAACAGAAGTTTATACACATTTAGATCAAAGCTACATTAAAGAAGCGATCATCTCCTTCCACCCAAGAAATAATCGAGATTAGAATTTATATCTAAAAACTATTCCTGCACCAATTCCATAGCGTTTACGTGAAATTACATCCCAAGAAAGAGATTGCTTTAAATCGTAATTCACTTTCCCATATAATCCAATTTCAGTTTTCCCTAAGCCATAAGTAAACTCCGGCCTAAGCATTGCATTCACGCCAAAAACTGAAAAGTTGCTCACTGGTAATCCAGAGTCATCTTTAATTACTTTAAATGATTCGTAACTAAATATAGCTCCGACTCCAACTCTAAACTTAAATCGCTGCGCTATTGGCAATGCATAACTGACATACACTGGTATTCCAAAAGAATTTTGCTTGGTAAGGCTCGATAACTCTAAAGTTGATTGAACAACATCAAACATTTCAACAAAAGTTGAATCTTGCAAACTATCCGGCTGACTAGGATTATTAACAACCCATTGACCTCCTAATGAGACACTATCTGTAACGGTTATGTTCCTGCGCAAAGTCGTCTTTCTCTCACTGTAACTGACCCCCGTTCCAATTGCGAATTTAGATCCGAGTGCATAAGTTACTTCTAACGAAACATCTGCTCCAATAATATCACTTACATCGTAAGAGTTAGCATCTGTTGAAGCGTGACTATTGAAAGCCCCCTGCCCTCCGCCATAAAAAATAATGTACCAAGGGTTCATCTTAAAAATTGGAAGATTAATAGCTGGTAATGTGTATGCAGTTGTATCTATTTCCTTAATTGGATAAATAATAAAGGGGTTAGCTGAATAAGTTTTTAACTCAGAAACGTAATTTATTAATTCTTCTGAATCATTTAATTTGATAGAACTCTCTTTCAATTCAGCATTTAAACCCTGACTATCAAAAACATAACTAACACCAACTATACCGTCATTAACACTTTTAGATTTATAACCTGATTTAGTTTTAGAATCCATGTTTTTGACTTCTAAATTAAATTTGCTAGGATTCATATTGTCAGCTAGCTTCTGTGTTGAAGTTGCCTTATACTGAATGAAATTGGCATCATTATAATTGGAACCAGACTTTGAATCAATAATATTTTGGTCAGAATCTAAGACTCTAAATTCTGCAGTTATATTCGGGTTCTCTCCAGAAGAATTTGCTTCTAAAACATTTAAAACCTCTTCATTTATTTTAGGTTGAGAAGTATTTTTTAATTTTTTGGAAGTTAATTCATAATCATCATAAGAAGAAGTCGACGAAGAATTAAAAGCATTCTCAACCTGTTTTTCACTATTTTCAATCTCTAATAGCGTCTTTACTTTTACATTTGAATTAATACTATACGCTGATTGATAAGCAACGATACCTCCACAAAATAATGCAAAAATAAGAACACTATATACCCACAAATAACTTCCCTTTGCACCTGGGAACAAGGAATTATCGATGCTTTCCTTTACCTTTGGTGATGGAGTTGATTCTGCTCCAGCAAATGCTGAAGAGAACAAATCATCTATTTCATCAAATTCTTTCATGATGCAACACGTTCGGTTTGTAATAATTGCTTAATCATCTTTTTCGCTTTAGAATATTGAGATTTTGACGTTCCCTCTGAAACTCCAAGATAAGATGCTATCTCTTTATGTGTTAAATTATCAATGGTATATAGGTTAAAAATAGTTCTATATCCATCAGGTAATCTATTCAAAACAGCAATAAGTTTGTTTTTTAGATCCTGTTGAGGATTTTCTTGACTATCCAATTGAATGGCTTTATCAAAATAGGACTCATCGTCTTTTAGATCGAATTTATAATGCTCTTTAATATAATTAAGTGCGGTTCGAATGGTGATTGTTTTTATCCAAGCTCCAATTGGTCGTTCAATATCGTACTTATCTCTATTATTGAAAATTTTGATGAAAGCTTCTTGTAACACATCTTCCGCGTCATCTTTACAGCGCGTATAACGCAGGGAAATAATAAACATGCCGGGTGAGTACGCCTCGTATACCCTATCGAATCCGTCCTTTTTTCCATCTATAAATGCTTCTATTACATCCCTCGCTATCACACTTGCACTATATACTATCCTAGCTAAACATTACTAATTCCCTCCTGTACTATCTGACGGGTTTCCTCCCCAATTGGTTGTGTCATTAGGATTTGTATTGCCACCTCCATTGTTTGGATTCCAGTTTGTTGAATCGTTGGGATTTGTATTGCCACCTCCATTTGTTGAATCACATGGAAGGCCATTACCACTTCCATTATTTGGATTCAAATTCGTTGAATCATCAACCCATGTAGTATCTACATTAGAACCATTGTTATCATTCGGGGTAATTGGATCATCTTGACACGAAGTCATTGAAAATACAATAGCTAAAACTGCAAAATACGATGTTGCTAAAACTGTCTTTTTCATATCTGTAATTTTTATGTTCACTTTAATTACAAATGTGAAATTGAAAAGGTTGTATGAAATATAAAATTAATCTACAATTTGTCCGTAAAGGTCGTAATGATCTGCGCTTGTGATTTTAATATTAGCGAAATCACCTAAGCGTATATATCCTTCTTTTTTCTTTACTAACACTTCATTATCTACATCTGGAGAATCAAATTCTGTTCTACCGATATAATAGTCCCCCTCAATTTTATCAAAAAGGACTTTGAATGTTTTCCCAATTTTGTTTTGGTTCAGTTCATAGCTAATTCCAGATTGAAGTTCCATTATTTTATCTGCGCGTTCACGCTTTACATTATCGGGGACATTGTCTTCAAAATTGAAGGCATGTGTATTTTCCTCATGTGAATATGAAAATATACCTAAACGATCAAAACCAGTTCTTTCAACCCAATCGTACATTTCTTGGAAATCTTCTTCTGTTTCTCCTGGATAACCTGATATTAAAGTTGTTCGAATAGCGATTCCAGGTACTTTAGCACGAATATCAGCAATTAACTCCTCTGTTTTCTCACGAGTAATACCTCTTCTCATAGCTTTCAACATATTTGTTGAGCCATGTTGCAATGGAATATCCAAATATTTAGCTACATTATCCCGTTTATTCATGACATCTAAAACATCCATTGGGAATCCATTCGGGAATGCATAGTGTAAACGAATCCATTCGATACCTTCTACATCTGCTAGCTGATCTATTAAATCAGCTAAAGCTCGTTTCTTATATAAATCTAGTCCGTAGTATGTTAAATCTTGAGCAATCAACATTAATTCTTTCACCCCTCCAGCTGCTAATTTCTTAGCAGATTCAACTAACTCTTCGATTGGTGTAGAAACATGCTTTCCTCTCATTAAAGGAATTGCACAAAATGAACATGGACGGTCGCAACCTTCCGCAATTTTAAAGTAAGCATAATGCGATGGTGTAGTTAACAAACGTTCACCTACCAACTCATGCTTATAATCCGCTTTTAAAGTCTTTAACAACTTAGGTAATTCTCTGGTGCCAAAAAATGCATCCACCTCTGGAATCTCTTGTTCTAAATCTTCTTTGTAACGTTCAGACAAACAACCTGTAACGTATACTTTGGAAACCGCTCCCTCTTTCTTTGCTTCAGCATAGCGAACAATTGTATCAATTGATTCTTCCTTTGCATTATCAATAAATCCACAAGTATTTATAATAACAATCTCTGAATCGTCTTGCTTAGACTCATGCTCGACGTCAAATTGATTACCTTTCAACTGAGCCATCATAACTTCAGAATCAAATAGGTTTTTCGAACATCCAAGCGTTACTACATTAACCTTGTTTTTCTTTAGGGTTTTCGTTTTCATGAGGCAAAGGTAAGCAAACCACGTTGTTTTTCATATATAGATCAATGAATAGGTTATATTTTAGGTGAATGGTATTATATTTGAATGTATAAGAATGAAAAAACACGATTATGAAACAATATTTAATTATTGCCCTAGGATGTATTCTTATGTCTTGTGGAACAACGAAAGATCTAGCTACAGAAGAAACTGAAATAGTCAAAGACACAATTTCGAATGGTTCAGAGGACGATCAGCAAAAGACGAAATCAATTAAAGACATGAAGATTAAAGCCCAAATTGGAGAGATGAAAGATGGCGACGCTTTCAACATTGAAGGTGTCAGAATCTCTGGAAATACAATGTATGTGGATGTATCCTACGGAGGAGGCTGTGGAGATCACTCTTTTGAAATGAATGGAAGCATGGCCGTAATGAAATCATTCCCCCCGCAAAGAGCAGTAAAAATTACGCATAAGAATCATAAAGATTATTGTAAAGCAATTGTGACTAAAACACTAGAAATTGACATATCAGAACTATCTGACGGAAAAACAAAAGGGTCTACAATTATTTTGTTGTTAGATGGTTGGGATGAACGCATAAAATATACATTTGAATAAAATATAAAATGAAAATTGGAGTATTACTTTCCGGTTGCGGAGTTTATGACGGAGCGGAAATTCAAGAGTCTGTATTGACTTTATTAGCCATTGAAGAAATTCATGCTGAAGCAGTTTGCATTTCAATCGATAAGCCACAGCATCATGTTATCAATCACTTAAACGGTGAAGTAATGGATGAATCAAGAAATATGATGGTGGAAAGTGCTCGGATAGCGCGTGGCAATGTTACCTCAATCTCTGATATCAATCCAGGAGATCTAGACGGATTAATTATTCCCGGTGGATTTGGAAGTGCCAAGAATTTAACCAAGTGGGCATTTGATGGTCCTAATGGAGATATTCTGCCAGAAGTCAAATTACTGATCGTTAATCTGATGAATATTGGTAAACCAATAGCTGGGCTTTGTGTAAGTCCTGTAGTTTTATCAAAAGCATTGGAAGGATCTGTAAAATGCGCGATGACGATTGGAACAAATATTGAAAACTCTCCTTATGATATCGATGGGTTTAGGGATGGTATAGAAAAAACTGGAATGGCAGCAGAAATGAAATCCGTTAGAGAAATATTGGTGGATCGTGAAAACAAGATTATCACAGCACCATGTTACATGATGGAAGCCAGCATCTTAGACGTTCGAAAAAACATTCGAAGTGCGGTTGAAGCCTTAAGAGACTTAGTTTAGAAAAAACAATAATTGAGGATTATGGACGGAGAGTTTTAATCATTTTAAATTGGTTAGAAAAGAACCCCAAAAAAAAATGTTAACAATAATTTCTACAAATTGTGGGAAACTCGGCTTAAATAAGCTGCGTTCTTGCCTCATATTACGTTAAATTTGTATTAATAATAAAAGCGAAAAGCTGTAAACTTATATTATGGACGTATTTGGTAAACACGGAAAAAATGCCAATTTAGAAGAATCAATTGGGTTGTCAGAACTTGGAAATCAATTCTGGAACCTTTCACCATCAGAACTTATTGAAGATACAATTATCAACGGTCAAGGTATGTTAACAGATACCGGAGCTCTTGCAATTGAGACTGGAGAATTCACTGGTCGTTCGCCTAAAGACAGATTTGTTGTTTGCGACGAAAAGACTGAAGACGCGGTTTGGTGGGGCGATATAAATATTAAATTTGACGCTGCAAAGTTTGACGCTTTATACAACAGAATGAAAGCTTACCTTAATGGTAAGGACGTTTATGTTAGAGATGCTTATGCTTGTGCAGATGATAATCACAGATTAAATTTAAGGGTAGTAACTGAATTCCCATGGTCTAATCAGTTTGCTTACAATATGTTCTTGCGTCCAACTAACGATGAGTTAGCTGACTTTGATCCAGAGTGGCATATTGTATGTGCTCCAGGATTCAAAGCTGATCCAGAGATCGACGGAACACGTCAACACAACTTCGCAATTTTAAACTTTACGAAGAAAATGATCATTATTGGTGGAACTGGATATACTGGTGAAATTAAGAAAGGTATTTTCTCTGTATTGAATTTTGTTTTACCACATGAGAAGAACGTTCTGTCTATGCACTGTTCAGCTAACGTTGGTAAAGATGGAGATACTGCGGTGTTCTTTGGTCTTTCTGGTACTGGAAAAACTACACTTTCTTCGGACCCTGATAGAAAATTAATTGGTGATGATGAGCACGGATGGGCAGATGACACTGTTTTTAACTTTGAAGGTGGCTGTTACGCTAAGACTGTTGATTTATCAAGAGAAAAGGAGCCTCAAATTTTTGATGCTATTAAATATGGAGCGATTCTAGAGAATATTGGCTTCCAAGAAGGAACATCAACACCTGATTACGAAGACGTTAAGATTACACAAAACACACGTGTTTCTTATCCAATTCACCACATTGATAATATTATGACTCCATCTATCGGTGGTGCTCCTAAAAATATCTTCTTTTTAACTTGTGATGCTTTTGGTGTTTTACCTCCAATCTCAAGATTAACAAAAGAACAAGCAATGTATCACTTCATGTCCGGTTATACTGCAAAGGTAGCGGGAACTGAAATGGGAATTACTGAACCGCAAACAACTTTCTCTGCTTGTTTCGGTGCTGCTTTCTTACCATTACACCCAGCAAAATATGCTGAATTACTTGGTGACAAGTTAGAAGGAACTGACATCAAAGTATGGTTAGTGAATACTGGATGGTCTGGTGGATCTCACGGAGTTGGTAGCAGAATGAAATTATCTTACACAAGATCAATGATTACTGCAGCAATGAATGGGGAATTAGACAATGTAGAATTCCAAAATCAACCAATCTTTGATTTATCAATTCCAACTACTTGTCCGAATGTTCCAGATGAGATCTTAAACCCAAAAGACACTTGGGAGGATAAAGCTGCATTTGACAAAACTGCAAATAGTTTAGCTGAACAATTCGTTAAGAACTTCGAAGTTTTTGAAGCAGGTTCAAGTGAAGCTATTCTTTCTGCTGCTCCAAAGGTGATGGCTTAAGGATTACGATATAGAAAAAAAAGCCTCGTCAAATTGACGAGGCTTTTTTTTATTTGAATATTTCTATTCATCAAGAAAGATAAATCACACTATTTTTTTAACGATGACTATCTGCTTATGTATGAATTAACTCTTTAACCTCTACAACTCCTTCATAAGTAACTTATACAACTCTACCATTGTCATGATATCGTACTTAAATACTTTTTCATCTGGAGTATGCACATTATCTTCTGGCGCTCCGATAAAACACCAATCGATAGGTAAATCGGATTTCTGAAGAACTCCCCCGTCGCTTCCACCGGCAGACTCAACTTCCAGCTGAAACTCAATCCCTGACTTACGAGCGATATCAATGATTCTATTCAAATAAGACTTTCTTGGTAAATATTGATCTCTCATTGAAATTGCAACACCTTTGCCATGAACAACACCTGAGGTCACCCAAGTAATATCTGAAATTAACGATTGGTACACTCCATATTTTTCTAAAAGGTATTTAGCACAAAAACCAACAGAATTACCCCCATGCTCTTCATAGGTAGAAAACACAATAGCCCCATTTTCCAGGTCTTTCGCAACCATCAATGCATTCCACACCCCCAGTCTATTATCCATATAAGGAGACTGAACATATTCATTGTTCTCTCTGAAATTCGGTTTGAATGTTAAGTTTGTACCACGATCTATCTCTCGATCAAAAACATATTGCATATGCTGATTACCATCTTCACCTTCGATTAACATCAACTCAGTTTCGATTTCACCTTGGCTATCAGAACCAACCAATTGCATCCCATCAATCGCTCTTGGACCACCAATTTTGATTAACTCAGCATCATACCCCACAGTAAAACCAATGCTATCCATATGAGCGTAAATAGCCGTACTTGGCTCTCCAAAAATCAAGATTAAACAATCCTGAAACCCTCTTCCATCAATAAGTTTTGGCTGAACTTTCCAGTTTGACTGTTCATTCTTAATGTAATCAAGAATGAATTTCTTCATTCTCCCCTCATCTCCAGCTGCTGACCTTACATCAACTAATTGCTTTAATAATTCCAATTCAAAAAAGTTTTAGAACTCAAAAGTATAAAACCTAGCCAACTCATTGCTATTCTCAACTGATTTAAAGTAATCAATCATCTTCTTAACTTCAGCATTGGAATCAACAACTACCGAATCATCCTGAATAAAACCTTTCACCAGATAAATCTCATAAAGAACACCATCTGTCCCTAAATCTATCTTAGCATTATCAATAATTGTTGAAAAACCATAAAGAACCTCAGTTTCAAATTCTATTTGGTGCTCAGACTTTGTGAAATTTATATAAATTCCTTTTCCGTCGTATGTTCTATCTCGAGTAACATTCTTCACCCATGAATGTAATTTTCGTCCTTCATAATCAACCACTACGTGTTTTTTATACTCTGCGTCATCATCGAAAACCAGTCGACTCATTGGCTCACCAACACTTCGTTTAATCTCGCTCTCCTCAAAATCTAAGTCGTACTTTTTCGTTTTAATTAAGTCATACTCTAGATTCTTATTGAACTCAGGAATAATCTTCAAAAGGTTTCCAACCTTTGAGGTATCAGAGGACAAATCTGATAATTCACCAGATCCAGTTCCTGAAAATGAATAGTTCTTTTTTGCATCATCACAATAAAGCGTATAAGCAATCTTCTTTTTAGAACCAGCCTTATAAATTGACATGTCACACAACTTATCAACCCGAATAGTATCTTGATTTTTAGCGTCAATCATCAACATCGACTCAAAATAAATTCCATTTAATCTTACAGAGCTCTTGTCTACCAATTGACTTGAAAACTTTATGATTTCACGATACAATTCTATCTTGTTAACTGGCTTGATATCAACACCGCTTATCTCTTGAAACTTTGGAGTTAAAACAACAGTATCCATGAATCCTTCAACCTTCAACAGTTGAAACCCACCTCGTTTTACATCAATTGGAAAATCATTATCCCTCAAGACCAATCCACCAGACTCATTACTTAAACCAATAAATTCTGAATTTCGATTAAAGACCTGAACATTGGAAACAGGCTCATCAAAAAGCACATCATAAAAAACAACCTTTTTTTGCGCCATTGAATTTAGCGATAGTAACACCGCTATTACTAATACAACTTTGTTCATTTTAATTTTTTAGTAAATCCCTTTTTCAATAACATCAACAGTATCGAACTTCTCAAGCTCAGCCTTTATTCCAGCAGCCTTATTTAAATCTAAAAATGTTGTCAGTTTACATGTCTCTTCAAAAAGGTTATTAGAAAGTGTCAAATTATGCTTTTTCAATAAGTTCATCACATGCGGCATATCTTCGTATCCGAATGTAATATCAACCCAATCGTACACTTCTAATTCAACAATTTGGCCATTTTGAATCGCCTCCTTAGCTCCAGTTCTGTATGCATTGATCAATCCACCAACACCTAGCTTTGTCCCGCCATAATATCGAACCACACCAATCAAAACATTTGTAAGTTCAAAAGAATCTATTTGCCCTAGGATCGGTGCACCTGCAGAATTATTCGGCTCTCCATCATCATTTGCGCGAAACTTCTTTCCATCCACCCCAAACTTATAAGCATAACATAAATGCCTAGCCTGATGATGACGTTTTTTCCAATCCTCCAAAAAGGCCTTAGCCTCTTCTTCGTTGTAGCACGGAACAGCAAGCCCAATAAATTTTGAACCTTTCTCCTTGTACATCCCCTCTGCTTCCTTCTTTACCGTGCGGTATTTAGAATTCAAACTCAACTTGAATATTTGGCTTTATTAATTCTCAGACTTATCTTCAGGATCATTATTAATATCTTCATCCAATTGATTTCCGATATATGTTCCTTTGATAATTTGATCTTGGAAATCTCTCATCCCACCTGGTGAGTGGGGCATTAATATTGAAGAATTCTTAGAATTTGCCCCAATATCCTTTATCGTATCAAAGTACTGTGTCATTAATACAAATTGCATAATCTCTTCATGCGTAACCGTATCTAATGATTTTTTGAAATCTTCAACAGACTCTTTAAAACCACGAACAATCTCTAAACGCTGCTGCGCAATACCTTCCCCTGAAAGGCGTTTTGACTCAGCTTCGGCTTCCGCCTCCTTAACGATACGAATCTTCTTAGCCTCAGCCTCTTCCAATGCAGCCTCTCTTTCACGCTTAGCAGCATTAATTCTATTCATCGATTCCTTCACCTTATGATCAGGGTCTATATCGGTTATAAGCGCTCTAATGATCTTATAGCCATATTGCTCCATACTTGTGGCAATATTCTTTTGCACCGCAATTGCAATATCATCTTTTTTAGCAAAAACGTCATCCAACTCTAACTTAGGAACCTCAGCACGCACATCATCAAAAATGTATGACGCAATTTGATTCTTCGCATTATCCATTGAATAGTATGCCTCTTTGACCATCGCTCTCGTTACAGAATACTGAACTGAAACCTGAAGATTAACAAAAACATCATCCATAGTTTTAGTTTCGATTGTCACATCTAACTGTTGAACACGCAGATTCATTACTGCCGCTTTACGATCCACAAAAGGAACTATAAAGCCAAGTCCTGAATGAGCAACCTTTGAAAACTTACCGAAACGCTCAATGACATAGGCCGTTTGCTCTGTTACCATAATCACAGCCTTAAATATTATCAAAGCACCTAATAATACAAGTAGCGCTAAACCAACATAATTTTCTTCCATTTTCTATTGTTTTAATTAAACACAAAAACCATCAGTTATCTGATGGTTTTTATTTAATCGTATTGCTTATTGAATTGTCAATTTCTTTTCTAAGTCTTCTAAATAAGCTCTGAACTGCTTATCCGTTTCAGAGAGGTTCGTAACGGTTCTACACGCATGTAAAACTGTAGCATGATCTTTTCCTCCACAGTGAGCTCCAATATTCGCTAAAGAAGATTTTGTCATTTTCTTAGAGAAATACATTGAGATTTGTCTTGCTTGAACAACCTCTCTCTTTCTCGTTTTCGATTTAAGAATTTCCAATGGTAAATCGAAGTAATCACAAACTACTTTCTGGATGTACTCGATAGACACTTCACGCGCAGTATTCTTAACAAACTTATCTACCATTTGTTTAGCCAACTCTAATGTGATTGCCTTTTTGTTCAATGAAGCTTGCGCTAACAATGTATTTAAAGCTCCCTCCATTTCACGAACATTCGTATTGATCGAATAAGCCAAATATTCTGTCACATCTTTTGGAAGCTCAATTCCATTTCCATACATCTTCTTCTCAAGAATAGCCATTCTAGTCTCTAAGTCTGGTGCGCCTAGATCAGCGGATAACCCCCATTTAAATCTAGACAATAAACGTTGCTCCATCCCTTGCATTTCTACAGGCGGTTTATCACTAGTCAAAATGATTTGTTTTCCATTTTGATGCAAATGATTAAATACATGGAAAAATACATCTTGTGTTTTCTCTTTACCCGAGAAGAACTGAACATCATCTATAATTAACACATCTATCATTTGGTAGAAGTGAATAAAGTCATTCGTTGTTTGATTCTTAATCGCATCAATAAATTGATGCGCAAATTTTTCAGAACCAACATAAAGAACGGTTTTATTGGGAAACTGATCTTTAATTGAGATCCCAATTGCGTGAGCCAAGTGAGTTTTACCAAGCCCTACTCCACCATAAATCAATAATGGATTAAAAGCTGTTCCACCTGGCTTATTAGCCACAGCATACCCAGAAGCTCTAGCAAGCCTATTGCAATCACCTTCCACAAAATTATCAAAAGAATATGATGGATTCAGGTTAGAATCAACATTTACCTTTTTCAATCCTGGGATTATAAAAGGATTTCTGATTTGACTTTCATTGACATTAAGCGGCATAGAAACTGGTGAATTCTTCAACGATTTACTATTCAATGCAGGTAACTTGACCGTATAAGGCGTTGATTTAGTAGTGTTATTCTCCATTATAATGCTATACTCGAGACGCCCTTCGGGTCCAAGCTCTTTTTGTATCACTTTCTTAAGCAGAACAATATAGTTTTCCTCCAACCATTCGTAAAAAAAGTGCGATGGAACTTGTATCGTCAAGACACTATCTTCTAGCTTGACAGGAACTATCGGTTCGAACCATGTTTTAAAAGCCTGTAAGGAAATATTATCCTTGATTACTTTTAAGCAAGCCCCCCATACTCCATCATGTTTTTTACTCATGCTTACGTTTTTTTAGTATTGTTTGATAGCTGTTGAAAGATTGGTTGACATCTTTTTTCAGCAGTGTTAGTTTCGTGTTTTTTTGACATGACAAATATTTACAAAATAAAGTTTAAAAAAAAATCATTTACCCATTGATTTTCTCGAAAGTTTTACTTCAAAAAAATTTAACATTAGAAAACATTTTTTGAACTTTCCTCAATAAAAGCGCTCTAAGTAACTGCATTATAACCAGCTAGAACAAAGTAATTGAACACCAAGATAAACACTGTTTTAATTTACGTTAATTTTAGCCTTAGGTTACACCATTCAAATGATTAATTTTAAACTCATACTTATAAACAATGAAAGTAGATTTTAAGAGTACTACAACCCTAAGAGTTCGATATGGAGAAACGGATCAAATGGGATACTGTTATTACGGCAATTATGCGCAGTATTTCGAGGTTGGCCGCGTTGAAGCACTCAGAGACATCGGTTTAAGCTATAAGCGTTTAGAAGACCGAGGAGTAATGCTTCCAGTTGCAGACTTTCAAGTTAGCTATAAAGTTCCAGCAAAATACGATGATAAACTTACGGTAATCACTCACATAAATGAGATAAAAGGCCCTCGCCTCATATTCAACTATTCAATCATTAACGAAGCAGGAAAAATAGTGGCTACGGCGACAACAGTTTTAGTTTTCGTTTCTAAAGTTACCATGCGACCAATTGCCCCACCTGAAGATTTCATCAGTATAATGTTACCTTACGAAATCTAGTCATAGACATGAACTAAATTTACTTTTTTTTCGTTATCTTTCATATAATGAAAGACAAGATGGAAAAATGGCATATCACAGATATAATTCGCTCCTTTTTTCCTTTGCAATTAATACTGGCTCAACTTAAAGGAAATTTAATTTCACTTTTTTTCTGGGCCTTTCTTTTTGCGATCATTTTAGATAAAGCTGGAAGTGCTTTTGGGGTCCCTTTTCTTTTCTTATCACCTGAGTACCTGAACGAAGTTAGTATAGGTTCATTTTTTCTTATGGGTTTTGCAATAGGTGGTTTCATTATGGGGTTTAACACCTATAGCTACATTAAAATCGGTCCTAGCTTCGCATTCTTAACCACTCTTTCAAGACCGTTTTTTAAGTTTTGTCTTAACAATTCAATCATACCTACAATCTTTTATATCACTTACATCGTTAAGGTTGTAAACTTCCAATATTACGAAGAACTTCACACCCCTTTAGAAATAACTTATTTCATAGTCGCCCTTAGCACAGGGAGTATTACATTTTTTGCGTTATCCTTCTTATACTTCTTTCGTGTAGGCCGATTAACTCAAAAACATATTCACGACAACCAGTCAGCAAAGCCAATTAGCTCCTTCACACACAAACATGAAAATTGGTTTTCTCAATTTAAGAAGATGGACTCAAAATCCTCTATCTATATCGGAAAAGGCCTTAAACTAATTGCAAGCAGAAGTTCAGCCCATCTAGACGAAAGTGTTGTAGAAAAGGTTTTCGCTAAAAACAAAATCAACGCATCCATATTTGAAATTGCAACCATTAGCATTTTCTTTATTCTTGGAGCATTTCACAACTACGATATCTTTGAGGTTCCGGCTGGAGCTAGTATCGTCTTACTTTTCACAATTTCACTCATGCTATTCAGCGCTTTACATTCATGGTTCAAAACTTGGGTCTACCCATTACTTCTTGCAACTATCTTTGGAATGAATCAACTCAGTCAATCCACAGAACTGTTTAAATACACCAACTACGCGTAT
The DNA here is from genome assembly GCA_022447585.1 of Crocinitomicaceae bacterium. Lineage (GTDB taxonomy): Bacteria > Bacteroidota > Bacteroidia > Flavobacteriales_D > Crocinitomicaceae > UBA4466. The sequence continues at coordinate 789,130 of JAKVAR010000009.1, forward strand.
GGGCTAAATTACAACCAAACGGAAAGAGACGAATATTCCATTGCAAAAATTGAAGAAATCACTTCAAACAAAAAATTGAACGACTCGACCTACAACAACTTCCTAAACACCTTAGAAGCCTGGAAAACAAACACAAATGAAAAAAAGCCAAAACTAGTATTAATTAACACATCCGGAGGAGGGTCTCGAAGCGCACTTTGGACCATAACAGTTCTACAAAAAGCGAATGAAGCGCTAAATGGAAAGCTCTCTACTCACACCCAATTAATCACTGGCGCATCTGGCGGAATGATTGGCGCAGCGTATTATAGAGAATTACTTTTAGAAGAAAAACTAGGCAAAATTAAAAATGCAAACATCAAGAAATTCAGAGACAATATGTCTATGGACATCTTAAATAAACTATCATTTACAGCTTCAACAAACGATATTTTTATTCGGTACCATAACCTAGAACACAATGGCCATTCTTACACAAAAGACAGAGGTTACGCATTTGAAGAGCAATTACTAAGTAACACCAAACAAAGCCTAAATCACAACCTGGGATATTATCGCGAATTTGAACAAAAAGGCTCAGTCCCAACAATAATATTCTCGCCAACCATAATCAATGACGGACGAAGATTACTAATTTCCTCCCAAAATGTTAACTTCCTTTCTTCTAATCAAGGTGGCCCATCTAAAATGACAACATCGAATGAAAACATAGACATTCATTCTTTATTGTCAAAGCAAAACGTAGATGACTTAAGGTTCACATCAGTACTTCGCTCAAATGCTACATTCCCATTCGTAATGCCCATGATTACTTTACCAACAAAACCAGAAACTCAATTAATGGATGCTGGTCTACGCGACAATTACGGTGTAAAAACAATGATGGAATTTATTCATATAATGCAAGACTGGATAAAAAACAATACATCTGGAGTAATCGTTATTCAGATTAGAGACACAAAAAAAGTACTAGACGACGAGTCATACAGTCAAATCTCATTTATAGACAAGCTGACACTGCCTTTCGGAAACATGTACAAAAATTTCCCTCGAGTTCAAGACTTTGACCAAGAAGAACTCATGAAATTAGGCACTCAAGGATTGAACTTTCCTATTGATTTGATTTCATTTAATTTAAGAGAAAAAAGCAAAGATAGAATTTCGCTATCATGGCACCTGACTCAATCTGAAAAATTGAAAATCGAAAAAGCTTTTGATAGCAAGAAAAATCAAAGTGCCCTCAAACAATTAAGTCGAATTTTATAAACTAATCTGATATATTATTAAACCTTAAAAGGTAAGTTTTATTGGAACTACTATAAATTCAACAGCACCACCTATTTTAGATGTTCAAGAATCAATTAACTCAAGATCAAAAGACACTTCTCGTTCTGGCCTTTTCCTGCAAGCATTATCAGCATACTTCAACAGCAATACCGTCCCATCCTCTCTTTTTAAATAAAGTTCAATTCTAGGCTCTTTCAGAGATTCAAAAGCATGCCTTAACGAATTAGAATACCACTCATTTAAAATTAACGCCAAAGAAACGATTGAATTCAATTCAATTTGATCAATATTAAATCCGCCTTGAATTCAACTTCAAAATCAATCTAAGAAGAACTGTTAAGGCCAGCAATCACTCATACAACCGAAGCAATAAAACCAAGTACAAATAGCGAAAAAGCAACAATAAAAAGAAGCAATCATATTCTACTTTTAATCAAATTAATCCTATTCCACTAGAGTTCACTTAAAACCTTTTCATACACTTCTTGCAATGCCATCGGTTTATCTACATAAAACAATATTCTATTGAAAGGCTTTTTACCCCCATAAACTCCGGTCAATTCATTCTCCCTGTTTAAAATTAAAACCACATTATGCTGTTCAAGCTTTCCCAACGGAGACAATGTTCTTGTCAACTCGTCGTCATCCTCTAACTCCTTTTGAGAAAGAAGAAGTGAATCAATTTCATCTAGGGGGATTTTAACTTCATTCATCAGACCACACCTTAAAGTCAAACCAGTGCGATCAATAACTATCGGACGTTTAGATATCGACCTAACAAAACCAAACAACTGAATGGAAGTATAAATACTTAATATTGTTAAAATCCAAGCAAAAACAACACTCCACCTAGCCAAAAGCAAATGAAGAACAAACGACTCCACAAGCACCATTAAAATGATCACCCAAAATATTGCTACTATACCACTTTCTTTATGATTTGAGAATTCATTAGCCGCGAGAGTTCTTTTCTTCCAGTTCCAAAAACCATAATACAAAACAGATATCTCAGCAGCCAATAAATAAACTACTCTTTTCTGCACAAATTCTGCACAAACTTTCTTAACTGAATTATAAAAATCAGGCTCTGCGCCTTTTACCTGTCTATAAAAACGCACCAATTTTCTTAATTTTAGAAAAACTAAAACTAAAACTAACAGTTCAATCAAAGGTAAAACCCATATTTTAAATATATTCAGATAAGTCCAGGCTGACTCAGGCATAAAAAAATACCCCAAGGATAAACCTAAAATTATAATAGGCACCACGGTAGTTTTAGGTACTTCTGTCTTACGTATAAGTAGGAAATAGATTAACGGTACCAGTATAAGCAAATCAATTGAAACCCCTAAAACCAAAATACTACTGGTATCAAATAGAGACGACATCATTAAAACAACTAGAAATGTGAACATTAGCAGGGGCACACCAATGTAAAGTATGCTTTTAGGAAGGGCAAACTGTCTTTTCATATCGATTTTAACAAAAAAGTAATTCCAATTAACAGCGCTTAAGATACACATTTATAAACGTTATCTTTCTATATTAATTGACGAAAATTAGGGCAATAAAAAAAGGAAGCAGTATTATATATATCCTATTCTCTAACTTACGACTGTATATTTCTTTTATAAGCAACCCTTGCCTTCATTCTTTTCTATAAATACTTCTTGCGCACTATAGATTTAAACTTTTATTCTATCTGTATTTATAAATAAAAAGCTCATCTCAAGCCAATTTTTCCGGAGCATTGACCGCTTTATATTCTAATTAACCTACCACATTTATTAATGCGATAAAATCATAGCAATTCGGTTTCACACCCGAATGAATTATTCCATTAACAGATCACATTGAACTATTCTTCAGCTAGTATTGATTTAGTTGTCCCTTGATTGAGATAACGCATAAAAAAGTAACCATTGTAAATACAGTTTGGATAACTGATTTCATATTATATCATTTTAAGTCCATTTAATTACGACGAAAAACATAACACAATGAATTAAATCTAATTATAAATCACAATAAATAAATTAAGCGATGTTGCTACGCATAACCAAACAAAATAGGGTAATAATAGTAAAGACCAGCTCTTTATAGCCCTTCTATTAAGAAAAAGCATTCCACCGATAAGTATTGTTAACAAAGTTATAACCGTAAGCCCAATTACTGCATCTTGCCAATAAAAAAATACGGGGTTCCATATTACATTCAACATCCAAAGAATTACAAATAACAATAGAACATAGCTAGTTCTTTTTGATACCTTAATCAATTTAGTCATGTACAGTGAAAAACAAATCATAATCGTAGTCCACGCAACCCCAAAAAACCATCCAGGAGGAGTCCAAGGAGCCTTATTCAAATCCTGATACCATTCAGAACCTACCCCTTCTCCAGTATACAGAGCACCAATAAATAATCCTGTAAAGTTTATAACTAAGAAAATAATAAGGACAATTAATTTCATCTTATTTCAGCTTAAAAATCTCATTAACTCTTTCAAAACGATAGTTGAATATCCCTAACAATTTTGGTTTTATATAAGGTAGATACAAAATAGAAGACACTAACCCAAATGGTAATTTAAAATGTACCTCATCAATCATTTCAGTCTTTTCGCCCTTCGCTATAAATGTATGCCTATGATGCCACATTTTATAAGGCCCATACCTTTGCTCATCAACAAAACACCTCAATAACTCAACAGATTTTATTTCCGTAACCCAATTGGTTTTAATAAAAGGAAAAATTTGAATCTTGTAAGAAATAATATCCCCCTCCTTCATAGAACCTCTTGGTAAACTTTGAATCTCAAATGAAAGATCAGAAGGAGTTAGACTTTGTAAGTTCACTGGATTCGAAAAATAATCCCAGACCTTATCTAAAGGAGCATCAATTAACTGATTTGAAGTCAGCTTATATAAACCTGAATAATTTTCTATTGTAACCATACTTTAAATTAAAAAAGCTCAGGGAATTACCCCTGAGCTTGACTAAAATTTCAACCACTAAATTACTTGTCTGAAGTAACTACTAACCTTTTAGTGATTGAGTTAGAATTAACCGTAAAAGTTACAGTGTAATTCCCAGATGCTAAACCAGAAACATCTATTGCGTCATTATTTGAAATTGACTCTTTGTGATAAACAACTTGTCCGTTTGTGTTTATTATAGAAAGACCATTCGCTGTTGAACCATCAAATGAAACTTTAATATAGTCTGACGATGGATTTGGATAAACTTTTACATTCAACAACTGCTCTTCTGAAATATGTGCCGTTCCAGGAAGTAAAACCTTATCAATAACATGAACCACACCATTATCAGAAGTAACATCTGCCAAAGTAACATTTGCATCATTCACCATAACACCTCCTGCTACAGTAATAATTACATCTGACCCCTCTAAAGTTGGAACATTTCCGTTTGATAAACTAGATGCCACATTGACACTACCTAAAACATGATACAAAAGCACATCTGCTAGATTTGGAAGCGCTAAAACCCCAGCCAAGTCAGTTCCTAAATTTGCTGCTAAATTATCAAAAGCAGCATCAGTAGGAGCAAATACAGTATATGTTCCTAAAGGATCTGTTAGAGCAGGCAATAATTCTGCTTTAACAACAGCTGCCGTTAAAGAAGTAAATCCATTGTCTATCGCAACATCTACAACCGTTTCGTACGGTAAAATAACACCATCAATAGCGTGAACCGTACCGTTATCAGCACCTACATCTGCCAATGTCACTTTCGCTTGATTTGCATATACAGCTCCCATTGAAGTTTTTGTCATCTTAATTGTATTGTCTGTATTTAAAGCATCAACAATATCTCCATTTGTAATTGCACCAGAAGCTACTTCAGCACCTAATACGTGGTAAAGGAGAATATCAGAAAGATTTGGAAGTGCCAGTAAACCAGAGATATCTGTACCTAAAGCAGTGGCTAAATCATCAAAAGCTTGATCAGAAGGAGCGAATACAGTGTATGTACCAAATGGATCTTGCAAAGCAGGTAATAATTCCGCCTTAACAACAGCTGCCGTTAGAGAAGTAAATCCATTATCTATAGCAATATCAACAACTGTTTCATTTGACAAAATAACAGCATCGAGAGCGTGAACTGTACCATTATCAGCACCCACATCTGCCAATGTCACTTTCGCTTGATTTGCATATACAGCTCCCATTGAAGTTTTTGTCATCTTAATAGTATTGTCTGTATTTAAAGCATCAACAATATCTCCATTCGTAATTGCAGCAGAAGCGACTTCAGCACCTAACACATGGTAAAGGAGAATATCAGAAAGATTTGGAAGTGCTAATAAGCCAGAGATATCTGTACCTAAAGCCGTAGCTAAGTTATCAAAAGCTAGATCAGAAGGAGCAAATACAGTATATGTTGCAAATGGGTCCTGTAAAGCAGGCAATAGTTCAGCTTTAACAACAGCCGCTGTTAATGAATTGAAGCTATTATCGATAGCAACATCAACAACTGTTTCATTCGACAGAATAACAGCATCAATCGAGTGAACCACGCCATTGTCAGCAGTCAAATCTGCCGTCTCAACTTGAGCATGATTAGCATAAACTGCACCGGCAGAAGTTTTAGTTAATTTAATTGTATTCGCCGTATTTAGAGGAGTTACAATATCGCCATTTGTAATGCTAGCAGATGAAGCAGTTACACCCAAAACGTGATATAATAAAATATCCGATAGATTTGGAAGAGCGAGTAGCCCCGTGATGTTAGTACCTAGGTCAGCAGCAAGATCGTCAAATGCATCGTTGTCTGGCGCAAAAACGGTTAAACTTGCTGAAGAATTTTGAAGTGCCGACTCTAAACCAGCTGTTGTGATTGCAGCAGTCAAAGATGTATGATCCGCACTTTGAGATATAATGTCATCATAAACGTTAGTTTGTGACATTGCACTCAATGAAGTAAAAAGCACGAAGGCGGTACCTCCGATTTTTTTGATAGTCGAGTTGAATAAAGTTGATTTCATAAATTAATATTTTTTTGTTTAACTATTGAAACGTTTCGTTAAACAAACATACATCATTTTGTTTAACATATGCAAATTTATATTAAACAAAAGTTTGATTTGAAAAAGATATGAAATACAATTCCCAATAAAAATGGGTGATAGAGAGAGAAAAAAAATAATTTATTTTTCGATCAATTAAGAATATAAAAAAAGAGGCTTTGATATAAAGCCTCCCTTCTCTTAACCTGTAAGTGTTAATAATTGATCCGTGAATATATAAACGCTAATCACACCAAAAAGTTTCACTTTTTCTGAAAATTTACTTTTCGCAATTAACATTTTCGCTTTCAAAAGTTTTTTACCCCATCATTTTCAGCACAATAAACCAAATTAAATTTGCATTATTGAAAACAGCTAAATCTATACAAGCCCTTATTCGTTTATGCGAGGATCCTGATGAAGAAATATATGGACATGTGCGGGACAAACTGATCAGTCATGGAACTGCAGCCATACCATTTTTAGAAGCCAGTTGGGAACAAGAAGATTATGGGTTATTATTTCAATCTCGTATAGAAGACTTAATTCATGACATTCAGTTTCAAGCCGTAAAGGACGATTTAGCTGAATGGATTAAGAATCCGAACAAAGATTTATTATCTGGGGCTCTCCTTATTTGTCGCTACCAATACCCGAACTTTGATGAAGAAAAGGCAAAATCAGACATTGAATCTATAAAAAATGATATTTGGTTAGAATTAAATAATCGTCAGACTGCATATGAGAAGGTGAAAATTTTCAATAATGTTTTCTACGGTAAACATGGTTTCTCAGGTAATTCAAAGGATTACAATTCTCCTATGAATTCATATTTAAATACTGTATTAGAAACACGAAAGGGAAATCCATTGAGTTTATGCATTATCTATTCAGTAATAGCACAATCACTTGAAATGCCTATTTATGGTGTCAACCTTCCTAACCATTTTGTATTAACATATTTGGATGAAGACAATATCAATCCATACATCAAAGCTGAAAACAAACATGGAGGCTTGTTCTACATCAACGCATTTTCAAAAGGTGGAATCTTTGATGAAGCGCAAATTGACGAATTTCTGAAAGGATTGAACCAACCTAGAGCACGTCAATTTTATGAACCTTGCTCTAACTCAGCAATCATTATTCGCATGCTTACCAATCTAATATCTTCATTTCAACAATCTGGAAGTGCAGAAAGGGTTAAAGAGTTAATAGAATTAAGAGCCCTATTTGATATCAAATTCTAAATCAAATTCCTGAAGTTTCTTAAACAACGTATTATTCAAATCTACTTTCATGGTTTTTGAAGGCATTCTTACTTCTATTCCATCCAACGGATCAAAAACAGTAAAGTGAACATCAGCAGTTCCTTCATGCTCGTTGAATAAATTATAAAGATCTGACACCATAATTTGAGTCAATGCTTTTGAAGAAACTTTCAAATGAACTCCATTAGCGCGAGTCTCCTTTAAATTAGTTAATAAGTCAATCGAATGAATTACAAATTCTAATTCAGATCGTCTTGGAGGTACTTCTATTCTACCTTTAATAGAAACGAAGGTTCCCGGATTCAAGAAATGCTTATATTTCAAATAGTTTTCTCTCCAAAGAAAAATTTTATTTGAATCACCATAATCCTCTAAAAGCATTGTTCCAAAAGGATCTCCCTTGCGTGTAAAGCGATGTTCACCTTCTGTAATAATTGCAGCAATTAAAACATCTTTCCCTCTGTTTTCCTCAAGATTATTTAGCATTTCAACACCTCCTGTACAGAACGCATCAATTTCCATTTTAAAATCATCTAACGGGTGACCAGAAATAAATACTCCTACAACCTCTTTCTCTTTATTCAGCGTATAAATATTCCCCCATTCTTCCGCTTCAGGAATAATCGGTTCAGGAAGTGTTGTTCCTGTATCTTCGCCAAACAAAGAAGCTTGACTAGAATTTTCACTATCCTGGAAACCAGAACCAAAACGAACTACATTTTCAAGAAAAGAACGACCATTACTGTCCTCTTTAAAGTATTGAGCTCTATGCACATTTCCAAATGAATCAAATCCACCAGCATAAGCTAAACTTTCAAAAGCTTTCTTACTGCAAACACGAAGATTAATTCTTTTCGCTAAATCGAATATATTAAGCAGCGGCCCATTTTCTGCTCTTTCGCTAATAATAGCTTCAACTGGGGCAGAACCAAGCCCTTTAATTGCTCCTAATCCAAACCGAATAGCTCCATTTTTATTTACGGTAAAATGGTAATTCGATTCATTAATATCTGGACCAAGAACCTCTAACCCCATGCGTTTGCACTCATCCATAAAGAATGTAACCTGCTTAATATCATTCATATTATTACTCAACACGGAAGCCATATACTCCGCTGGGTAATTTGCTTTTAAATAAGCAGTTTGATAGGCAATCCAGGCGTAGCAAGTTGAGTGAGACTTATTAAAGGCATACGATGCAAATGCCTCCCAATCCTTCCAAATTTTCTCTAATGCATTAACATCATGACCATTTTCACCTCCTCTTTCAAGGAAAGTAGGCTTCATTTTATCTAGAATGTACTTTTGCTTCTTTCCCATTGCCTTACGCAGGGTATCCGCTTCACCCTTAGAAAACCCCGCAAGTTTTTGTGATAAAAGCATTACTTGCTCTTGGTACACCGTAATTCCATATGTTTCCGCTAAATACTCTTCACAAGCATCAACATCATAAACAATCTCTTCTTCTCCGTGCGCACGCTTAATGAACGAAGGAATGTATTCCAGTGGCCCTGGCCTATACAGAGCATTCATGGCTATCAAATCCGCAAATACAGTTGGCTTAAGTTCCCTCATATATTTCTGCATACCCGGAGACTCATACTGAAAAATACCTACCGTTTCACCTCTCTGGAACAACTCGTAGGTTGGAACATCATCAATAGGAAATTCATCTGGCACTAGATCTACATGGTGACGATCTTTTACATTTCGCACCGCATGTTTAATTAGCGTTAAGGTTTTCAGGCCTAAGAAATCCATCTTCAACAAGCCAGCATCCTCGGCAACTGAGTTATCGTATTGTGTACAATACATGTCAGAATCCTTTGCTAAAGCAACAGGGACAAACTTAGTAATATCGTCAGGCGTAATAATTACACCACAGGCATGAATCCCCGTATTTCGAACAGAACCCTCTAATTGTCGAGCTTGATTTACCACCTGAGCAGACAGCCCAACACCTGTTGAAATTGACTTTAGCTCATTCGCTCGATTAATATCATCTTGATTATTCTTTAATTTATCTCTTAATGCAGGATCATCTAATCCGAACAACTTTCCTAAAGAAATATCCGGAATTAACTTGGCAATTCTATCTGCTTCTGACAATGGTAAGTCAAGTACCCGAGCAGTATCACGAATAGATGACTTCGCAGCCATAGTGCCGTAAGTAATAATTTGCGCCACTTGATTAGCCCCATACTTATCAATTACCCAATCAATAACACGACCACGACCTTCATCATCGAAATCAATATCAATATCGGGCATGGAAATACGATCCGGATTCAAGAAACGCTCAAAAAGCAAATCGTATTTAATCGGATCAACATTGGTAATCTGCGTACAATAAGCAACAGCAGAACCTGCGGCTGATCCACGACCGGGCCCTACAGAAACTCCCATATCACGGGCAGCATGACAAAAATCCTGTACAATTAAGAAATAACCTGGGTAACCCGTACGTTCAATTGTAGCAAGCTCAAAATCTAGTCGTTCAGTAATCTCTTCAGTTAATTCGCCATAGCGCATTTTGGCACCTTCATAGGTCAAGTGACGTAAGAAATTATTCTCACCTCGTTTCCCGCCATCAACATCGTCTTGGGAATCTGTAAACTCTTCAGGAATATCATATGCAGGAAGAAGCACATCTCTCGCTAGACCATAATATTCAATCTTATCAACAATTTCATCAATAGATTTAATCGCTTCTGGCAAATCAAGGAACAACTCCTTCATCTCATCTTGAGATTTGAAGTAATACTCTTCATTATCTAAACCGTATCTAAATCCCCTACCACGGCCTTTCGGTGTTGACACAAGTTCATTATCCTTAACACACAATAAAACATCGTGCGCTTCGGCATCTTCTTTGTCTAAATAATATGTATTATTACTTGCAACCAACTTAATCTCATGCTTTTCTGCCAATCGAATCAATGTTTCGTTCACACGGTCTTCATTCTCTTGGCCATGACGCATTATCTCCACATACAAATCATCTTTAAAAATGGATTTCCACCAAATCAAAGCTTCTTCCGCTTGTGTTTCGCCAACATTCAAAATTAAACTAGGAACTTCACCATATAAATTACCTGTAAGAACTATGATATCCTCGCTGTACTTTTCAATTTCAGCTTTATCAACTCTAGGCACATAGTATTTCCCCTCCGTAAAGGCTGTTGACGCTAGTTTAATTAAATTGTGGTAACCATTCTTATTTTTCGCTAAAAGAACAACTTGATAACCATTATCTTTTTGGGTTTTATCTCTTAAGTCTCTGCAAACATTAAATTCACAACCAATAATTGGCATCATTTCGACACCTTCAACAGTTTCACCAGTCTCTTCTGCTTTTTTCTTTTTTTCCCTTAAAGCCTTGTTGTAATTTGTAACCTCTCTTTCGAAGTGAAACGCAGCCATCATATTACCAGTATCAGTAATAGCAACAGCTCTCATATTGTTATCTGCCGCTTTCTTCACCAACCCCTTAACATCAATGGTAGATTCAAGGATTGAAAACTGTGTATGATTATGCAAGTGAGCAAACGAATAAGCTTCTAGCTCTCCTAATGCCGATGATTTATCAGCGTCAGAAATTACTGCAGACTTACTCGCTTGTTTAAGTTTAGCACTCTCTTCTTTTAAGTTCAAATGTTTTAAACCGATCAATCCAATTGGAGCTGGATTGAAAGCTTGAAAATCTTCGATGTATTTTTCTTCCTGCTGTAATTCCTCAGGTAAGAAAACACCACGTCTCATTAATTCAAAGAAACAACGCGTAGTTGCCTCAACATCGGCTGTGGCATTATGCGCTTCAGCGAATGGTTGATTAAAAAGGAATTCATGTAACTCCGTTAAGGTTGGAAGTTTAAAACGCCCCCCCCTACCGCCAGGAATCTTGCACAATCCCGCAGTTACTTCAGTACAAGTATCTAAGACATCCATATCATTCATGGGAGTTTCAATTCCCAATCTGTGATACTCACATCCCCATACGTTTAAATCGAATTTTACGTTCTGACCAACAACGAACTTTGCTTTACCTAATGCTTCGTTAAATTCATTCAAAACATCTGCAAGAGGAACACCTTGATCTTTAGCTAGTTCAGTAGAAATACCGTGAATTTGCTCTGAATCGAAAGGAATATTAAATCCATCCGGATCAATCAGGTAGTCTTTAGATTGAACAACCTCTCCCATTTCATTATGCAGCTGCCATGCAATTTGAATAACGCGGGGCCAGTTATCAGTATCAGTGATAGGTGCATTCCAACTCCTTGGTAATCCGGTTGTTTCAGTATCAAAAATAATATACATAGCTCTGCAAAATTCGAACGAATAAAATTACCTAAAAATGTAGACCTTTACGAAATGAAATATCAACAATTTAAAAGTCTTGTTCACAAAAAAACCGAATCAAAAATGACCCGGTTTCACTCTCCCCTCAGTTAATAATTGGTTAGAATTATTCTCTTACTCATATATCGCTAATAAATATGCTTTTACGAGCTCAACTTCTTCTTTAGATTCTAAACCATATTTCCTTCCAAACAATCCTTCTCGAATAAATATTTTGACTATGTCTTTTTCAGATTCTTTGCGCATACTTAATCGTTCTTGTTTATACTTTTCACTTGTATACGAATGTGAATAATAACAAGCTCCACAAGAACTTCCTTCAACTTTATTTTTGGAAACACCCCAAACACCTTGATGAACTTCAAATGTTAGTTTTCTTTCTACTCCAGGAACCTGCACATCTTTAAATGTCCAAATGTACTTCTTGCGCTTAGTACGAGGAAGATTTGCAAATAAAGAATCAACAAATATATTAGACTCATCACCAACCATCTGGAAATTAGAATTCCCTCCAACCCTCATTTGAGTTAAGGCACCATCTTTATTGCATTGAGCATTGGCTGAGAATAAAAAAAATGAGAATAAAAAAAAGAATGTAGTTTTCATAGAATTAAGTTTTGGTACAATTCTATAAGGAAGAAATTAGAATTCGTTACAGGAAATCACTTTGAAACTAAAATCTTTCCTCTTGCAGTATTACCATTAAGATCTTTTACCATATAGAAATACAAACCATCATTACAGAAATTCAATTTAACGTTTCTCGATTCTCCAGAAACATGCTGCAATAGCACATTTCTTCCATTCATATCGTAAATCGCTATATCTACAAATTGGCATTTCCCCATCTCAATTCGAATTCACCATTTGATGGGATAGGGCTAACCACAACGTCAAATTCTGTCAACTCCTCAACACCACCAGTAATTATTACGCACCCGAAATTGAGCACAAATAGAATTATTGAAAATAATACGAATAACAATAGTTTGATGGTGGTTTAGAAAAAAATTGAGACGTTCTAATTTAAAAATTAGTTGAAACAAAACTAAAATCACTCATTATGTGGAATGACATTCACTTTAAATCTAAGTTTATGTGTTCCTTTTGACGTATTTGCTTTTAGGTAAACAATACGAGATTGGAAGTAATACTTCCCTTTTGTATCAAATGTTAATTTCATTGAATACGATCCTCCTGGCAAGATTGGCTTTATAGGCAGCTCAACTTTGGTGCATGGGCAATCTACTTTATAATCGGATATGATTAAAGGAATATCTCCATCGTTAGTAATGATATAATCATGCTCTAACAACTTCCCTTCGACAGTCTCGGGAAACTTATGTAGTGACTTATCAATACTAAAATCCGCCACCTGGCCAAAGCCAAGGGCGGAATTTAATGCTACAATTATGATCGCAAAATATAGCTTCATACTACCTGTTAGCTGGTGCTCCTGTAGTATTTACTGGTGCTCCTGATTCAGGCTTAGGCTTTACTGTCCCTTTAATTCTTACTACTTTAGTTGGAGAATTTCCTGCATTAGAAGTAATCGTTACTGACTTGTTAATCGCACCTGGACGCTTCGTATCGTATTTCACAGAGATTGAAGCTTTTGCTCCTGGAGCAATTGGCTCTTTTGGCCATGACGGAACAGTACATCCACAAGATCCTTTCGCATTTGAAATAATCAATGGTGCATTTCCTGTATTGGTGAATTCAAATGTACACTGACCGTTTCCTGCATAATCGACAGTTCCATAATCGTGAACCTCTTTTTCAAAACTGATTTGAGCTCCGCTTGTCACTTCTTGAGCAAATGCTGTGTTCGCTCCTAATACTGCAACAAACATAACTAATAATGATAATAATACCTTTTTCATATTCCGTAATTTATTTAAGTTTCAAATACAATATCAAATATAGTACAAGAAAACTGACCCATATTTTTTTTAACACATCGTTAACATCGTTTTTTATTGTTCTGTAATGCGTTTTTGAATTAGCTCAACAATTGACAATTCAATATTATCTAATCTATAACGAATATCTTCAGCCTTTTCTGCAGTCATATCTGGATTCTCTGATAATAGTAACTCATTATAGAACCTAACTTTTGACGTATCCCTTGGAGAGACATTCATATCATAGATATTTGCTAAACTTTCCAAAATCATTGCCCTGTTGACATAATTCTTATAATTCGTTAGCAGCGTATCGCCATAGGCAGCTGCATTTTTAAAATCTGCTAAACCAGTATATTTCATATGTACTTTATCCAAACACTCAGGAGCATGTTCGTCCTCGGGAAAAGCACGATAAAAATCCAATAAAACATCAATTAATGCCTGATCATCTTCGGGAGACATCACTTCACCAGGCCCCAAGTTCTGCGACTTTTCAAAAATAGCCGTTTCAGTATCTTTTATTTTTTTGAGCATTTCTGCCTTCTCATCAGCGCAAGCTGCGAATAAGAATAAAATGATTGAGAATAAAACTAAGGGTTTCATATTAACGTTGTTTCTTTCGTGCAGGGAACTTCATTTTATAATCGACTTCAACCTCTCCTTTAGAGATATTTTGAAGTTTCTTATTAATCAATCTTTTCTTCAATGTCGACAAGTGATCTGTAAACAATATGCCTTCAACATGATCATATTCATGCTGAATAATACGAGCGGCATAACCATCAAACTCTTCTTCTTTCAACTTCCAGTTCTCATCATAGTAGGATAGAACAACTTTTTCTTTACGAAAAACCTCTTCCCTCAATTTTGGGATAGACAAACAACCTTCATTGAATCCCCACTCTTCACCTTTCTCCTCTTCAATAATTGGGTTAATAAAGACCTTTTTGAAATTCTCTAGGCCTTCAGCCATTGGATCCGGATCTTCCCCTTCTTCAACTTCTGCAAACGGACTAGCATCCACAATAAATAAACGAATTGATTTGCCAATTTGAGGTGCAGCTAGTCCCACTCCTGAGGCTTCATACATTGTTTCGAACATATCCGCTATCAATTTTTTCAATTCGGGATAATCCTTATCAATCTCTTCCGCCTCTCTTTTTAAGACTGGATCTCCGTATGCTACAACTGGTAAAATCATTTCATTCATTATTATACTGTAAAACTAATGCTTTCCACTTAAAAAACAGACTATTTAGTAGAATTTAGATCTGCGAGACACCATATCTATTGCTGAGACAAATACGATTGTAATATTATTGTCGCGCTAACTTTATCCACAAGTCCCTTCTGTTTTTTCTGCCTCTTAGTTGCACCAGCCGCATGCATGGATTGGCTTGCCATTTTAGACGTAAAGCGTTCATCAATCAAAACAACTTTAATCATTCTGAACTGCTTTTCAATTGCCTCTTGCAATAGGTAAATATTCTGCGTCACGTGGGCATCTTCATTATTTAAACGTTTGGGTAAACCAAGAACAATTGTATCCACCTTCTCACTAAAAACCAGTAGTTTCAGGGTATCCATTAACTTTTCAGAATCGACTGTATCAAGTCCAAAAGCGAACATATTTAAGTCATCTGTGATAGCTAAACCAGTCCTCTTAAGTCCAAAATCAATTGCAATAATTTTACCCATGACCGCAAAGATGCTAGAAATCTAACAGTAAACAAAAATATCCATTCGAGATAATTACATTTGCTAAAACAAAACATATAAATGAGATCAATTATAGAAGCTGCTTGGGATAATCGTGAATTATTAAAAGATCAGAATACAATTAAAACAATAGAACAAGCAATAGAAGATATAGATAAAGGAAAACTACGCGTTGCAGAACCATTGGAAGATGGAACATGGCAAGTTAACGAATGGGTTAAAAAAGCAGTAGTCATGTATTTCCCGATTCGTAAAATGGAGACAATTGAGGTAGGACCGTTTGAGTTTCACGACAAAATGAAACTTAAAACAAACTATAAAGAATTAGGTGTTCGTGTAGTACCTCATGCGGTTGCAAGATATGGTGCATTTGTTGCCTCTGGAGTTATCATGATGCCATCATATATTAATATTGGTGCATTTGTAGATTCAGGAACTATGGTTGATACTTGGGCCACTGTTGGATCATGTGCACAAATCGGTAAAAACGTTCACTTGAGTGGTGGCGTTGGAATTGGTGGTGTTTTAGAACCCCTTCAAGCTGCACCAGTAATTATTGAAGACGGGGCATTTATTGGCTCTCGTTGTATTGTAGTTGAAGGAGTTCACATCGGAAAAGAAGCCGTTTTAGGCGCGAATGTTGTTTTAACAAAATCGACTAAAATCATAGACATCACTGGAGATGAACCAAAAGAAATTAAAGGATATGTTCCTGAGCGTTCCGTAGTTATTCCTGGATCATATGAAAAAGAATTTCCAGCGGGAAAATACAATGTCCCTTGCGCATTAATTATTGGCAAAAGAAAAGCCTCTACCGATCTAAAGACATCATTGAATGATGCTTTGAGAGAAAATGACGTAGCAGTCTAAAAGAGAAGTATCACATTTTATTCATCTCTAAATGCAGCAAAAGGAGTTTTGGCGCTAAAACACTAAATAAAAACGTTGATAACGAACCATTCAGTAAACAATTGGCCATTAAAGTTAAAAAGAAGGGGCCAAATAAAATTTCTTGGTAATCTAAATTTAAATCGAAATTAGCACCAACAAAAAAGCGACTAGTACAATACTAGTCGCTTCAATTTCCATCGAATAATATAATTATTTCACCAACTGTTTTAAAGAAGGGGTGAATTTAGTCAAAACAATTCCTTTAACAGCAGCCTCATACTCAGCCATCGTAGGAGTTCTTCCTAAGATACAAGACAACACAACCACTGGAGTTGATGACAATAAGGACTCACCCTTCTTCTCATTAGAATCCTTCACAACTCTTCCTGAAAACAAACGTGTTGAAGTCGCCATCACGGTATCGCCTGGCTCAGCTTTCTCTTGGTTCCCCATACACAAGTTACAACCTGGACGCTCTAAGTACATTTTATTTTCGTACTTAGTTCTTGCTTCACCTTTTGGATTATTATCATCGAATACAAAACCCGCATACTTTTCTAATAACTCCCAATCTCCTTCTGCCTTTAACTCATCAACAATGTTGTATGTTGGAGGAGCAACAACTAAAGGCGCTTTGAATTCAACCTTACCTTCTGACTTCTCAACATTTCTTAGCATTTGAGCTAAAATCTGCATATCTCCTTTATGAACCATGCAGGACCCGATAAATCCTAAATCAACGGTTTTAGTACCACCGTAATAAGATAATGGCCTAATTGTATCGTGCGTATAACGTCTTGAAGGGTCGTCATTATTCACATCTGGATCAGCAATCATTGGCTCAGCAATTTCATCTAAATCAACAACTACATCGGCATAATAATTTGCATTTGAATCTGGCTTAAGTGCTGATTTGATACCAGTCTTCATTTCTTGAATTCTGTTATTGGCCTTATCCACTAAACCTTTAAGAACTTGCTTCTCATTATCCATACCTTTGTCAATCATGATCTGGATGCGACCTTTTGCAATTTCTAAAGATTCAATTAATGTCTCTTCCTCCGATATGCAGATAGAAGCTTTTGCTTTCATTTCCGCTGTCCAATCTGTAAACGTAAAAGCTTGATCAGATGTTAATGTTCCAATATGAACCTCGATAATCCTACCTTGGAATACATTTTCTCCTCCAAACTGCTTCAACATTTGTTGTTGAGTTGCGTGAACCACATCACGGAAATCCATGAAGCTTCTCATTTTCCCTTTAAAAGTAACTTTAACTGACTCCGGAATTGGCATTGTAGCCTCTCCAGTTGCCAATGCCAATGCTACGGTTCCAGAATCTGCTCCAAAAGCAACCCCTTTTGACATTCTTGTGTGAGAATCTCCCCCAATGATTACATCCCAATCATCAACAGCCAGATCATTTAATACTTTATGAATAACATCCGTCATCGCATGGTACTTACCTTTCGGATCTCTACCGGTAATTAAACCGAAGTCATTCATGAATTTCATTAATTTTGGAATATTCGCTTTCGACTTATCGTCCCATACCGAAGCCGTATGACAACCTGATTGGTAACCCGCATCGACAATTGGAGAAATAACAGTAGCGGCCATCATTTCTAACTCTTGGGAAGTCATTAACCCTGTAGTATCTTGTGAACCTACGATATTAACCTCAACACGTACGTTTGAACCAGAATGAAGTGTAACTCCTGGTGTAGTTCCAACAGCATTCTTATTGAAAATTTTCTCTACTGCCGTCAACCCTTGACCTTCTATAGAAATCTCTTTCGAAGGGGCATAAACTTGAGGAACATCAATCCCTAAAGCTTTACACGCGAAAGTTTGTAGTTTCTTTCCGAAAACAACAGCATAAGAACCACCAGCTTTAATAAACTCTTTTTTCTGTGGAGTTAAAGCATTTGAAATATCTTTCAATTCTTTATCACCATTGTATAATTTTTTTGTTTTTGTATTAATTGTAAGTACAGTTCCAGTATCAACTGAATAAACTTGCTCTAAAACTGGTTCACCATCCTCATCGTAAATAGTTTTACCATCTGCATCTTTTTTCTTAACCCAGTTTTGTAAATCAATACCAATCCCTCCTGTTACACCAACTGTAGTGTAGAAAATTGGAGCAATACCATTTGTTCCTGCTATAACTGGCGCAATATTGATAAATGGAACATAAGGGCTAGAAGAAATTCCTGTCCATAGAGCAACATTATTTACACCAGACATTCTTGAAGAACCAACTCCCATTGTTCCTTTCTCCGCAATTAACATAACGCGCTTATCCGGATGTTGTTTTTGTAGAGCAATCAATTCATTTTGCATCTCTTTATTATGCTCGAACAAACATTGCCCGTGTAACTCTCTATCTGATCTAGAATGAGCATCTCCACCAGGAGAAAGTAAGTCAGTTGAAATATCTCCAACACCTGCAATGTATGTTACCACTTCTATTTCTTCATCAATCTCAGGTAACTTCGTAAAAAACTCTGCCTGTGCATAACTCTCGATAATTTCCTTTGCTAATGCATGGCCACTATTCATCGCTTCTTCCAATCGATCGGTATCTGCTTCATAAAGGAAAACTTGCGTTTTCAACACCTTCGCTGCTTTCTCTGCAATCAAAGAATCATTTCCTAGAGCTAAGTCTAAAAGAACATCTACCGAAGGACCTCCTTTCATATGCGATAATTGCTCTAAAGCAAAATCTAGATCAATTTCTTCAACTGTAGTTTGCCCAAGAACAATCTCTTTCAAGAACTTCGCTTTAACAGCGGCAGCACTTGTTGTACCAGGTAAAACATTATAAATAAAAAAATTGAGAGAATCTTTCCTATATTCATTATTTACATCCCTTACTTGATCAATTATAGCACTAATTAAATCAGCCCCATCGATTGGTTTTGGATGAAGCCCTTGAACTTTTCTGTCTTTAATCTCTTGGATGTAGTCTAAATAAATACTCATTTGTGTTTTTTGTTATTAATGACATTTGTTACTCGAATTATAAAGTAAAATTCTCGCTTAAATGCTATTTTTAAATATCGCTGTCAAGTGCAGCAAAAGTACGAATTTTGTACTGTATATGAAAGAAGTCTGGGACCTAAAGTTTAAATAAACTTTGAAAGTTAAATCACATCGCCTTTCGAAAAGCATGAAATATATGTTAAAAAAAGGCCATTCCAAACATTTTTTAATATCTTTGCGCTCCTGTTTATAGAAAAGCAGGACCAATAATATATTAATAATATAATCTCAATTTTATGAATTCGTACGAAACTGTTTTCATTTTAACTCCCGTTTTGTCTGAGGATCAGGCAAAGGAAGCAGTGCAGAAATTCGAAGGCGATATTAGCTCTTTGGGTGGAAAAGTTAAGCACAGCGAAAGTTGGGGATTGCGCAAATTAGCATACCCTATTCAAAAAAAATCTACTGGATTTTACTTTTTACTAGAATTTGAAGCTCCAGGAGCTACTATTTCGGAATTAGAAGTGAACTACAAAAGAGACGAGCGTGTTATGCGTTTCTTAACAGTAAAAATGGATGCAGATCACTTAGTATGGGCTGAGACGCGCAGAAAAAAAATGAAAGCTGCTAAATCAGCAAAAGCTGAAGCTTAATTTATTAACATTAAAAAAGAGAAAAAAATGGCTCAAAATGATGTTCGTTATTTGACTCCGATTAACATCGAGATCAAAAAAGAAAAATATTGCCGCTTCAAGAAAAGCGGTATCAAATTTGTTGATTACAAAGACGCTAACTTCTTATTGAAATTAGTTAATGAACAAGGAAAGATTTTACCACGTCGTATTACTGGTACATCTCAAAAATTCCAAGGACGAGTGAACAAAGCAATCAAACGTGCTCGTCACATTGCTATTCTTCCTTATGTAGGAGACATGTTAAGATAATTGATTGTATAACAGGAAATTTTATTCAAAATGGAAGTAATTTTAAAGAAGAACGTAGACAACTTAGGATACGCGAACGAAATTGTTACAGTAAAGCCTGGATACGGTCGTAACTTTTTAATCCCTCAAGGTTATGCTTCTCTAGCAACAGTTTCTGCGAAGAAAGCTCATGCTGAGATTATGAAGCAAAAATCTCACAAGGATTCTAAAATCTTAGTTGAAGCTCAAGAGCTTGGTGCTAAGATCGAGAAAACTGCAGTTAAGATTGTAACTAAAGTTGGTGAAAAAGGAAAGATTTTTGGTTCAGTTAATACGGTTCAATTGTCTGAAGCTCTTAAAGCTGAAGGAATTGAAATCGATAGAAAATCTCTTAAGATCAAGGAAGAGCCAGTTAGAGAAATTGGATCTTACACGGCAACTGCTAACTTACACAAGGATGTGCAATCAACGTTCACATTCGAAGTTGTTGGTGAATAAATACTATTTACCAAATAATATTGAATCCTCTATCGACTATGATAGGGGATTTTTTTTGACCTAAATCTCGTTATTTACCTTTTCTTTGTAACATGAAAGTTTTTATATTCTTTACAAGTATCTTTATCCTTCTCGCCTGCGAAGAGACTTCTATTGACACTAAAAAAAATGTTCCTACAGGGCGGTCAATAACGGATTATGCCTCACATTTCGAATTAATTGAATTTGGAGAGAATCACCTACTCCACTTCATGAACCCAGAGTCTGGTGAAATCGAATTACGTTTTCTTTTATCATCAGATATCAATGTATCCAAAAAGGGCTATACAAACATTACGACTCCAACATCAAAATTAATTACACTTTCTGGTACATCAATTGGAATGCTTTCTAAAATAAAAATGACAGATCAAGTTGTTGGAGTTTCAAACAAAAACTACATCTATAATCCAAGTATAATTAAGCGACTTAATTCAGGCGATGTGATCGAAGTAGGCGAAGAATCAAACCTTCCACTTGAAACAATAATTCAGGTAAAGCCAGAAATTATTCTTTACAGTGGTTTTGGATCAGAATACCCTGGAAGTAAAAAACTAAAATCATTAAACATCTTATCTATCCCTATATACGACTGGAGAGAAACTCACCCATTGGGAAAAGCAGAATGGATCAAGTTATTCGGCGCCCTGACAAACAGGAAGAAAGAAGCAGATGCATATTTTAGTGCTGTAGAATCTTCCTATTTTGAATTAAAAGAAAAAGCAACTCAGCTCAATTCCAACCCAACAGTTATGAGTGGAAATTTATTAGGCGACACCTGGTATACACCCAATGGAGATTCTTTCGTTGCTCAAATGATTAAAGATGCTCACGCTGATTACAAATATAAACACACTCATGGAACTGGAAGCCATCAGCTATCTCTAGAGGAGATTATCAAAGATAATTCAAAAACGGAATACTGGATCAATCCTGGCTTACCAACAAAAGATGAAATACTCAGAGCAAATGAAAAACTGAAGTACATTCATCCAATAAATAGAGGAACGTACTGTTATTCCAAAAACTCGAACCGCTTTTGGGAATTGAGCGCAATCGAACCTCATCATGTTCTATCTGACTTCATTAAAATTTTCCACCCAGATTCAGCAATAACTGATTCTTTGTATTTTTACGACTTAGTCAAATAATGACATTATCAAAAAAACATATCGGATTAATTCTAATCATTGGTATTCTTTTTCCGGTCCTGAGTCTTACCCATTTATTTTGTGGACAAATTGAAATTAGCTCATCTGAATTCTTAGACTCTATCTTCAGTTACAACCCTGAGAATACAAACCACATAATTGCAAGAGAATTGAGATTACCAAGAATGATTATGGCAGTCATAGCTGGTGCGGGACTATCTCTAGCAGGTCTTTTAATGCAGACCTTATTTAACAACCCCCTGGCAGGGCCATTTGTTCTTGGAATTAATTCTGGCTCAAGCCTTTTTGTCGCTTTCAGTATTATGACGGGGATTCCACTCCTAAGTTCGGACCTAGGCATTATTTCAAGTGCACTTATTGGTGCATTTGCTTTTGGAATACTCATTCTTTTCTTCTCCGTTTTCGTTCGCTCTCATATTTCATTGCTCCTTATAGGGCTTATGCTGGGAAGTTTCACTGGAGCTATAGTATTCATTTTACAATCTGCTAGCGACTCGGAAGAACTAAAAACATTCACAATGTGGGCTATGGGTTCATTACAAAACATTGAACTATCTCAAATCCCCTTAATTCTAATACTATTTATTTTGGGTCTTCTTGGTTCACTTTTTTTAATAAAACCATTAAACATTCTTGTTCTGGGTGAAAACGAAGCTAAATTATTAGGAACAAATTACAAATCAGCTAGATTAATTATCATTATCATCACAGCATTATTAACCGGTCTCATCACGGCATTTTGCGGACCAATTGCATTTGTTGGGCTTGCTGTTCCAAACTTGGTTAGAATTCTGTTTAAAACACAAAATCACTCCACTTTAATATTTGCTTCCATTTTAATTGGCGGGAGTTTTATATTAGGATGTGATATTCTGATCCAATTATTGGAAAACCGCATTCACATTCCAATTAACGCTTTCACCTCACTTATTGGAGCTCCATTTGTTGTAGTCATTGTTTTAAAAAGATTAGCATGATTGAATTTAAAAATATAATTGTGGGATACAGCAATATAACACTGTTTTCAATCGATGATATCCAATTGAATCTTGGACAACTTTACATTTTAATTGGAAAAAATGGCTCTGGTAAATCAACACTATTAAAATCAATTGTTGGACTTGAAAAGGTGATTGATGGTAGTATTCTCCTCAACACTAAGAACATCAGCACGTTATCTAAGCGAGATACTTCAAAAATGATAGCCTTTGTTCAATCTACTTTCCCGAACATAGACTACTTGAAAGTATATGATTACATTGCACTTGGCAGATCTCCCTATACCAATGCATTTGGAAGGCTATCAAAGGCTGATTTGGACATCATAAAATCAGCTATTAAAACACTTAATATTGAGCACCTGAGTGAAAAGTTCACGACTGAATTATCAGATGGTGAAAGACAATTAGTTTCTATCGCCAAAGCATTATGTCAAGACACATCAATAATTCTGCTAGATGAACCTACAGCGTTTTTAGACTATTCGAACAAAACCTTACTGCACACGATCTTAAAAAGAATAGCACTAGAAACAAAAAAGTGTATCATCCTTTCATCTCATGATTTAGAGTTAAGCCTAGAAACTAAGTCTGACTTTCTAACTGTAAATTCAAAATCAAAAAAGCTTGAATTAATAAAAGCCCCTTCTGACAGGCAAACTCTTATTTCAATTGCCTTCAGCTAACTCTGTAATTACTATCTACTTAACCCTAACAAATAACATCCAATAAGATAAACCCAAACAAAGGTTTCATTTTGGATCTCAAGTCAATTAGAAGTTCGAATTCAATAAAATTTAATCTGCTTAGGTAAAAAAACTAAATTAAACCGCCGTATTCATTTCAGAAAGTCGCTTATCATAAGCTCCTGTACCCAGCTCATTCAATAACGTAAAATGACTAACTAAAGCACTGTAAAAAGTTTTATTATGATAATAAGGGACTCCGAATTCTTTTGCTGTTTGCTTAACAATTGGTGCTATATCTTTATAGTGGACATGACAAATATTTGGAAACAAATGATGTTCAATCTGATAGTTCAAACCACCTATCAACCATGAAAAAACTAAACTACCATTAGCAAAATTAGACGTGGTCTTCATTTGATGAATTGCCCAATTATTCTCTACACCTCCATCTTCAGCGACAAAAAATTCAGTTTCCCCAACAACATGAGCCGGCTGAAAGATCAAGGCTAAGATCATACCACTGATGAATTGCATCAATAAAAATCCCAATAAAACCTGCCACCAAGCAACATCCAAAAGATAAATAGGTAGGACAAGTGTTAAAGCAATGTACCAAATCTTGTGAAAAATAATTTCAATAATAGCCTTTCCTTTAGTTAATCCTTGAGCTTCTAGAAGTCCTTTCTTGTCATAACGTACGATTTGCTCAAAATCTTTGACTAAAAGCCAATATGTGGTTAAAATACCATATAAGAATGGAGCGTAAAAAATTTGAAACTTGAAAAAACCTAACCTCTTCTGATTTGGAGAAAAACGCATTATACCTTTCTTCTCAATATCTTCATCATAGCCATCAATATTTGTAAATGAATGGTGAAGAACATTATGCTGCATTCTCCAGTTTGCAGGATAACCTCCAATAAAATTTAAAATAAATCCAACAACCTTATTTACAGTTTCATTCTTAGAGTATGCACTATGGTTTGCATCATGCATAACGGATAATCCAATACCAGACATTCCAAACCCCATAATTACCCACATTGCCATCATTGGCCAAACAGAGTTTACTATGCCTGTTAACATCAATACTAAAGGAGTAAAATACATCGTAATCATGAAGAAGGTTTTAAACTTCATATTGAAATTTGCGTACTTTGAAATATTCTTTTCCTTAAAGTGAGCGTTTACACGTTTCCGAACAACTTTGAAAAATTCAGGTTGATCTTGTTCGTTGAATTTAATATGGGGTGCACTCATAAATTTTTTTTAGCATATTCATTCAAAGCATATTGAACGAGCTACAAAGTTAGTCTAATTATAATCGAAATAACCTGACCGTTATCATAATTAATCACAGTAATATGTTTGTAAACATGGTGTTAAAATTCCAATAACTCTAATTATTTTGTACTTATCTTTAAATAATTATTGTTAGTCGTACTTTTATTTTAATTCATCAATAGTTGGATAAAAAATGAACAATACCCTTTTAATACGTGATAAATTTATCTATTTACCTCCAAAAACTCCTTAAATCTTCAAGTAATTCTTTTGAACTAACTTCCTTATAACCATTATTACTTGTTCTAAAATCTTCAATTAAATCAGTAAGATTGTCTGTCGATCCATTTGCCAAATGAGCCAATATTAACTGCCATTGAATTGTTGAGTTCAATTTACTTTCTTCCATTTTCTGAATTAAATCGATCACTCGTTGAGGTTGATTCGTTTCAAGCAGGCAAGTAAAACGATACACCAACAATTCATCTTTCAGTTCTTCATCATTTGATAGCGCTACGAATAATTTGTCTGCTTCATTATAATTCCCTTCATTATAATACTCCATTGCCTCACTTAACTCGTTATTATCATCTCCCATTACTGTCAGGTTATCTGGATGTGGTGTTGCATACGCTGCGTACAAATTTGAATCACTGTACGATTGGTGTATAAAGAAATAACTTGACCCTAATAAGACAATAGCAACACTCGCAATTTTCAACAAGGGTCTCATGAATAGTGTTTTCGATGATTTACGATTTAGAGCCTCAACCTTGCTTTTAGTTTTAACCCATGCTGCAGATTCGAGCATAGCATACGTCTTTGCTTGTAAGGCAACTTCACTCTTCAGCTCTTCACTTTCAGCCATCTCGGCTTCAAATGATTCAGCCTCAAATTTTGTCATTCCACCAGTTAGATACAAGTCTATTTTTTCGGTCAAATTTTCCATTTACGATTCTATATAACTTCTTAGTCGATTATTCACAGCACTATTTTCTAACACTATACCTTTCAACTTAGAAAGACATTTATTCTTTTTATTCATGGCAATTTGAGCGTTTTTAAAGTTCATCCTATTGGCAATTTCTTTCATGGAAAAATGATGAGACCATAACTCCAAAACAGTTTTACAACTATCCCCAATTACACCAAGCAAGTTTTTCACTTCCTGCGTTAACTCCATTTCATTAAAAAATTTAAGCGGCGAAGCTTCAAACTCCCCAAACTCCTGATAATTACTTTCAAAATCAACATAGCGACTTTCTTTATTAACTACCTTAATCCATACTCTTTTACAGATCACAAAAAGATAAGTATCTAAACTACTTTGCCCTTGAAACTTATCTTTTCTGATATTGAAGATCAATTGAGTTACCCCTTCTGTCAATACTAATTCAGCATCATCCTCTCCTCCACTATTACTTAATACGTGAGCCTTAATTTTCCCTCTATTCATATTCAAGAGTTGCTCAATCGATCTATTCTCATTTTTATCCCCATCCTTAATTGACTGGATAATCATTTCATCTGAAAACCTTCTTCTACTTAGCACTGATATGATTTATTATTTAATTTAAAACTAATAAAATCACATCTAATTGGTTATGTTTTTACAAATTAGTGCCACTATATTCAAAAAACATAACTAATATGAAAAAAAACATAACAAAATTCATCGGTTTACTCGCTATAATCCTGTCATTAGGATCGATAGGTCATGCACAACAAATCTCAGCAACACAAGGACAAAACGGTTCAGAATATAACTTTGAAGTTGCGAATTACACACCATCCCATAGCGCTGTTGTTCTCTCTCACCTCTGGTGGTTTGGAGACAATGGTTTCAGTTTTGGATCAACACCAGTTCATACTTTCTCTAATAATTCAGGAAAGCAACCTTCCGTTATAGTTACTGAGGGTTACGGAACTGGCGGACCTCCACCGCTCAGGATGTTAAGCCCAATTTCTTCACTAACACCAATACCATCATTAAGAAGTTTAGGTCAGAGTGAGCATATCCGAATTCAAAATTACAGAAAAGCAGTAGCTAAAGATACCGTGTATTTTATAATAACTTATGCCCAACCATCTAATGCTATAACCCCTTCGAATGGAACAATTACATTGGAATTAGATAATGCGACAACATTCCTTGATGGATTTGTAGCAAATAATAACCATTTTTTACCAAATGGAGAAACAATTCGCTATTCTAGTAGTAATCCAACACAAGTTCACATTGACTTCACTAACATCAAAAATGAAGAACGTTCTATCCTGATTCCTATTTACGTAGGTGTTAATAATAAAAGAAACCTTGCTTTTTTATCATCTGTAATTTATCATAATAATTCAGAAGAAACATTTACCGATGAATTAAAACTACCGAATCGGAGATCTCAGGACCCAAACCAAATGACTGAAATTTCATATTCTGATGATAATACCAGTGGCGATGTGTATACACCATGTGAATTTGGCGGAGAAAAAATTGAATACACAATTGACTTCCAAAACATTGGCGAAGGCCCTACGCACTATGTACAAGTAGTTTGTCAATTGGATGACAAAGTTGACTTAAACACAATTCGTGATATCATTCCACCGACAAAATACAACTCAATAAATCAAGTGTTTCAAGCCCAATTACCTGGGGCAAATTCAGCAAATTACTATATAAATACACAAGACAAAACAATCACATTTGAATTCCAAGATTTAAAATTATTCGGAACTGGTGATCCTTTATGTCAAAATCTAAATGTTACTAAGTCAAGTGTCTCTTTCTCTGTTAACGCAAAACCAGATTACGTTTTTGGACCTCCAATTATCTCATATTCGACAATTGTTTTCGACGAGAATGACGCTTTAATTACCGACACGGTATTTACGCAATGTAGCAATCCAATAACCCCGGGGGGATTCCCAAATGTAGCTCCTTCTCCAACCAAACCTTACCTATGGATAGGCGCATCTGTTTTAGTTGCTCTTGGTGGATTAATTGTATTCAGAAAGTCTAAAAAGTAAACGACTTTTAATACTATTTTAGCGGTATGAAATTCTTATTCATACCGCTTTTTTTGGTCTTATTATTTCCCTCTTGCGATTCAGACGAAACTAATTCGACTCCAGACGTCAACGAGCAATTGTTACCTCCACCTGACATCGAACTTATAGACTGGATTGTTAAACTCAAAAAAGAAAGTCAATCTTTTAGAGATAATAATGAACCCGAAAAAGCTCTTAAATCATTAAATGAATGTATTTCCGAAGTTTGGCGTCCATTAAAAGGAGAAGAAGAGCACATTCAAATGGGTTGGGCTTACGTAAACAGAGCGTACATCCATGAACAATTACTTGGCAATTACTTGCTCGCTAAAAATGATTACCTAGAAGCTTTGAAACTGTTTCATTCCGTAAATCACGAAGACTTTTACGTTGCCCGTTATGTACTACAACCACTGGGTAATATTCACACACGTTTTGGCGAGAATGAACAAGCGCTTCGTATGTTAACGAAGTTCAAAGAAATATCTGAAGAAAATGACGAAGTTGATGCAATTGCAAATGCTTATAACGACATTGGACGTGTTCATTTAAATAAAGGAGATGGTAAAAAAGCGATCGAAAGCTTTAATTCCGGAATTTCAATTGAAACAGATAATCATATAAATATAGGACTTCTATATTCTAGTCTGGCAGAAGCATACCTCTATACTACTGATTTAAAACAGGGAATAAATACAGCTTTAAAAGGTAAGGATCATTTTAGTAAAGCACTTAAAAACACTGACACTAAAAGCTATCAATTTCAATTAATTAAGAAGTATCAGCAAGAAACAAAAAAAACGCTGGGTAATTTGCTGTCTGAGTCAGGAGATTACAAATCTTCTATTTACAGTTTTAATGAAGCATTAAGAGATGCTAAAATTATCTACCCACGTAAACATCGAGAAATTGGTAAAATTCATCTCGGAATAGCTAATTGCTACGTTAAATCTGAGAATATTGAAAAAGGATTAACGCACTATCAGGACGCCCTAATTTCAATGATTCCAAATTTTGAATCATTATCGCATTTCGACAATCCGAAAAAAGAATTTCTATACGCTGACGTTACCATTGGGGAAGCCCTTATCGGGAAAGCAAAAACACAAAAAGCACTATACGACTCAATTGGAGGGTTAAACTTTTTAAAAGCATCTCTAGAAACTTACCTCACCTATTACAATTGGGAAAAATCACTGCGAAATGAACACCAAAATGACAATTCTAAGCTAAAATTTGCGGCGATTAATCATCAAATA
Organism: Crocinitomicaceae bacterium; assembly: GCA_022447585.1. GTDB lineage: Bacteria > Bacteroidota > Bacteroidia > Flavobacteriales_D > Crocinitomicaceae > UBA4466. Next base: position 818,497 of record JAKVAR010000009.1, read on the forward strand.
GGCTCAGAAGCTCTTCAAATAATCAAAGAACTCGACAAAATAGAACCACTAAACAATTGGGCCGAAGCAGGTTTCAAACTAATAGACCAAACAAAGAGCACTGTTTTAGATCAAACAAGAAGAAGAAACATAAATCAATCTCGGCTTAATCTTAATGACTCGATTTTTGATGATGTGCGTCAGTTAGAAGTTCAGCTTTCTTTATTAAACATAGAATTCAATGATGCGATTCTTGCTGGAGACTCAATTAAACAAAGTAGAATCAATAAACAAATTGTGCAGTCTGATGAAAAATATCAAATTTTAAATCATACTATTAAGCAAAAATATTGGACATTAAGTGAATTGAATTCAGGTCAAACAAAATCGATTGACATCAATTCTTTAAAGGAAGAATTGAAAAAAAGTGAGTCAACAATACTCAATTATTACGAAGGAGATTCAAATCTTTTTGTAGCCATTATAAATCCAGACAAAACATTTCTAATTCAATTAGAATTTAACTCATATAACAATTCAGTGGATCAATTTATTCATGCAATTAGTTCAGATAAGATTAATGGTCCGGTTCAATATGAAAACATTTCCTATTCTCTTTACGAGGCAATTATAGAACCTATTCAAAGTCAACTGTCATCAAAAAAGTGGATAATAATCCCTGATGGCAAAATGCACCAAGTTCCTTTTGAAGCATTAATTCACACTAAATCTGAGACAAAAAACTTCAAACAGTTAAATTACCTCTTGCACAAGCAAGTAATTTCTTATTGTCCATCAGCTAAATTTTATTTGACAGATAATAAATGGAAAAAAGGATTAAAACCATTTTTGGGAATAGCGCCTATATTTAAACATAATAAAGAATTCTCATGGTTAAATCACTCCAAAAATGAAATAAAATTAGGTAAGACCTATTTTGGAGGAGATCTTTTAGTAGCCGAAAAAGCAACTAAACACAATTTTCTTGAAGAAGTTGAGGACTACCAAATCGTTCATATTTCAACTCACGCAGATAAAGGAACAAATGCAAACAACGATGGTTGGATGGCTTTTGCCTCTGACACATTATCGAATCGACTTCAAACGCCTGAAATTTTTCAATTGAACTTATCTTCAGATTTAGTTATTTTGAACGCATGTGAAACTGGAGTTGGTGAGATATTTAGAGGTGAAGGAACCAGGAGTATCACAGCAGGATTCCTTTCATCAGGAGCTAACAATGTAATCACCAACCTATGGCAAGCAAATCACTCCTCTAACCTCCAGTTGTTTGAAGCTTTTTACGACAATCTTGCTTCTGAAACTAAACCTTCGTCCTCACTTCAACAAGCCAAAATTAAATTTATCACCAATGAAAACACCAATGAATTGACTGCCCACCCATATTATTGGGCTGCCCCAATATTAATCGGAACTGATCATCCTATTAAAGTGCTTAGCTCAACTTCATCTAACACCATATGGTATATAGTTGGGGGACTTATTTTCATTGTTATTCTTCCCATACTTCGAAAAAAACGTAACTCTCAAACTTAAAAAAGTAAAAACAGTGGTTAGGTTATATTCCTATTCAAGCACTAAGTAATGACACTTAATTGTCACTTACTCAAAATTGAATTATGGAAATTTTTTGGATTGGATTTATGGCAGGTTTAATAGTAACAACAGCAGCAATAACAATCTATGAGGTATTAACAGATTAACCCGCCCAATTCTCTCGATCCAAACTGCGATATTGAATTGCTTCCGCAATATGTTTCACTTCGATATCTGGTGCAAAATCTAAATCTGCAATAGTTCTTGCAACCTTTAATATTCGATCATAGGCACGTGCTGAAAATCCAAAATTGTTCATCGCCTTTTTTAATACTGCTGCACTATCATTGGAGATTTTACAATATTGCCGTATTTGTTTACTTCCAATTTCAGCATTGGAGTGAAAACCAGAATCAGCATACCGATCTTGTTGAACCCCTCTCGCCTTAATCACTCTCTCTCGAATCTCTTTACTCCCTTCTTTTGGCATGTCATTGGCTAAATCATCGTAATTTACAGGTGTAACTTCTACATGTAAATCAATTCGATCCAAAAGAGGTCCAGATATTTTATTTAAATAACGTTGAACATTATTTGATCCACAAGAACAATCTCTATCAGGATGATTGTAATAACCACATGGACAAGGGTTCATAGCAGCAACAAGCATGAATCCGGCAGGATAATCAACTGTAAACTTCGCCCTTGAAATAGTCACCATTCTATCTTCCATGGGTTGTCGCATAACTTCTAATACTGTTCTTTTATATTCAGGAAGCTCATCTAAAAACAACACTCCATTGTGAGCCAATGAAATCTCCCCAGGTTGCGGATAACCTCCTCCACCAACTAGGGCAACATCTGAAATTGTATGATGCGGTTTACGAAATGGACGCTCAGTGATCAACCCTTTATCACTGGAGATATTCCCAACAACAGAGTGAATTTTTGTAGACTCCAAAGACTCTTCAATGGACAAAGGAGGTAAAATTGTAGGCAATCTTTTTGCCAACATCGACTTACCTGCCCCCGGGGGACCAATTAAAACCACATTATGTCCTCCGGCTGCTGCTATTTCAAATGCTCTTTTAATCGCCATTTGTCCTTTTACATCTTTGAAATCAAGCTCATTCCCTGCTGTTACTGGATTAAAAATACTTTGAACATCAATTTTTAGTGGCTTAATCACCTTAGGATCATTGAAGAATTCAACAACATCATTCAAATGATCAACAGGAATAACTTCAAGCCCTTTGACCATAGCAGCTTCTCTTGCATTTTCTCTAGGTAAGACAATTCCCTTAAAACCCTCCCCCCTTGCATTTAAAGCAATAGGAAGAACGCCTCTTAGTGGCTTCAAAATACCATCTAACGATAATTCTCCTAGAATCAAGTATTTAGAAAGGTTTTCAGTTGAAACCTGTTCACTTGAAGCCAAGATCCCCATAGCTATTGACAAATCGAAAACAGAGCCCTCCTTTCTAATATCAGCAGGCGCCATATTTATTGTAATTTCCTTTCCTGGAAATTTATACCCATTATTTGTGAAAGCTGACTTTATTCTTTGTTGACTTTCTTTAACAGCCGAATCAGGCAATCCGACAAGAAAAAAATTAATTCCTGGAGATAAATTGACTTCAATTGTAATTGTTGTAGCGTCTATACCGAACACGGCTGCGCCATATGTTTTTACTAACATAATAGTGATTTAAGTAGGTTAAATAACATCGAGATTAAACCCCGATTCTTAAATAAGTTAAATAAAATTATCCGTTAATTATAGTTTGTCCGATAATTAACATTATCTTAATTTGTATATTGAGTTGGACTGATTAAATTTGAATTTATGAAAAGGATTAATGTAATAATAGTAATGATGTCGATTTTAGTACTTGCTTCTTGCGGAGTGGGAAAACTAATGATGTCAGATGAAACTATCGCTGAACTTGGATATAGCGTTGATGGATGGAATGTTGTCAAAAAAGGAGAAGTTGTTGGTATTTTATCTTCAACGGAATGGGAACTTTATGGTAACAAATTAGTTCGTGAAATATCTGTTGCAACCAGCTTTACTAAGGATGAAGACATGAAGGAAATTGCAATGTTTTTACATACTAAATTTCCTGATGCAAAAATTGAAGTAAACGATGATCAAGGGAATTCGTTTCCAGAAAAGAAATAGAGCTAGTAACTAAAGAGAAAAGTGGAATAATATTCCACTTTTTTTGTTCACAATTAACATTAGCTTAACATTAACATGACTTACTATTTCCATAGTCAAGTTAACTTCGCAGACAATTAAAGCTTATATAAAAGTCGCATGGTGTCAAACATTAAATTAATCTTAGGTTTCTTATTCTTAGTTTCGTTTTCAACTTTAGCTAAAGAGAATAAAATAGAAATCACGTCAGAATCATTCCTTAATGTTTCGGCTAAAGGCGGTGAAGAAAATGCAAAAATATATTGGGGTTTAGGCCACGATGAATATGCACATTTGGATTCAATTGGAGCAAGATTAATCATCAGTTACAATACCAAAATCGGAAAAAAACGTTCAGAAAAAGGCCATGAAGGTGGTGAGTGGATGTATACTGGATTAATTGATATTGACGCTACAGAGCATAAATTAAAAGCACTAGTAGGACACGAAACTTACTACTTTAAAATTGGAATTACAACTGAGAAAAAAGTAGAGGACGCAATTGCGAATAAGGATAAAATTATTTGGTCAGATGAGATTAAGACAAAGACGAAACGTGCTTGGGGAATTGGAAAACTTCTAATTCTTATCGGGGCCTTAGGGTTCTTTATCTATGGAATGAAAGTAATGAGTGAAGGGCTACAACAAGCTGCAGGTAACAGACTTCGTGGAATGTTGGGATCAATTACTTCAAACAGATTTAAAGGTGTTTTGACTGGATTTGGTATTACATCGATTGTTCAATCTTCGTCTGTAACAACAGTGATGACAGTCAGTTTTGTCAACGCAGGACTTATGACTTTAAGGCAATCTGCCGGTGTAATGATGGGAGCTAATATAGGTACGACAATTACAGGTTGGATTGTTTTAATTCTTGGCTTCAAAGTAAGCGTTTCTGAATACGCCTACATGATCATTGCCATTGCAACTCCTCTTCTGTTTATCGCAAAAGGCAAGTCAAAAGCATGGGCAAGTGCTATTTTTGGGTTCTGTATTTTATTTATCGGTTTGGATGTTCTTAAAGATACGGTGCCATCTTTAGACGCCAGCTCTCCTATTGTACAGTTTTTCATTGACTTTAAAGATGTCTGGTATGGACCAGTTATGTTTGTTCTTCTTGGAGCATTGGTAACTGTAATTATTCAATCTTCTTCTGCAGCTATGGCTTTAACACTGGCTATGGTAGGTTCTGGAACAATTCCATTTGAGGTAGCATGTGCCATGATTCTTGGAGAGAATATTGGTACAACAATTACTGCCGAAATTGCATCCTTAATTGCAAACGTACATGCAAAACGGTCTGCTCGAATACACTCAATGTTTAATCTAGTTGGAGTTACATGGATGTTACTGGTTTTCCCATTATTTCTTAAGGGATTAGGAAGTATTGTTTCAGGAGACCCTTTCACCGATGTTGCTGTAGCAGGAACAACAATTGCTTTATTTCACACAACCTTTAATCTGCTGAACGTTCTTCTATTAATTGGGTTCGTTCCTCACTTAGTAAGACTTGCAGAGAAAACAGTTAAATCTAAAGGAGAATCTGACGAAGAATTTAAATTGGATTACATCGGAGGTCCTTTAGGGTCTACTGCTGAGCTCTGTATATTAGAAGCGAAAAAAGAAGTGGCTAAATTTGGTAAGATTACTTCCAAAATGAATGGTTTTATTAAAACTCAGATTAATTCGTCTGATAAGAAGCAAAAGCATAAAATGCTTGATAAACTGGAGAAGTATGAGGAAATTACGGATAGAGTTGAAGTCGAAATTGCCGATTACCTAGGTGAAACCGCCAAGCTAGAAATGAGCACCGATGCCTCCATTCAAATGCGCAGTATGCTTAACATTTCTACTGATCTCGAACGAATTGGTGATATCTTCTTCCAAATGAGCAAAGCTCTTGAGAAAAAAGACAATGACAAACATTACTTTACTCCAGAACAGCGTGACGGAATCAACTCTATGATAAATGTTGTAGAGGAGGCTTTCGAAATTATGACCACTAACTTAAATTCTGAATACGGCACCATCTCAATGGAGAAAGCAATTTCTAAGGAAAAAGAAATAAATGCGCTTAGAGATAAACTAAGACGTAAGCATCTTCAAAATATTGAATCTAATGATTTCAACATGAATAGTGCATTAATCTACAGTAATGTCTTTTCTTCTTTCGAGAAGGTTGGTGATCACATTATTAATGTATCAGAAGCTGTAGCCGGAGAGATTTAATCGAATTTATATAAAATAACTACAACGAGGATTATTACTCTTACTCTTTGTGGTTCAATTTTGATTGATTTTAATTTGGAATAATAAGCATACAAGTTATTGTATCTGAAGGAGAAGAATTAACACAATCATCGGATGCACTATAATAATTGCCCATTGATTTTGTGTAACTCAAAGGAACATTCGTATCAGAATGACATGCGCAAAATTGATTCTTAGAACAAGAACAAATAAATAGAGTTGCTAAGCCAATAAATAGTGCGTATTTCAAATTTTTCATTCTTGTTAAACGTTCAGGATCTTAATTCCTTACAAATAATGCATCATGAATTAAACTTGTAATGTTTTTTATGCATGATTCCATTCGTAAAAATGTCTTTCACCCATAGAACGTGAGCAAAGCTATCATGCATATTTCTCTGAAGCTAAAAAAACTGAAAAATAATTATACATTTTGATTAATGATGCCTAGGATATACTATAACGTCAAAATGTGACAAGAAAGTAATTAGTTTGTCTTATCCATGGACATCTTTTGATATCCTCCCCTAATAACTCAAGATCCATATCTACAAGAGAACTCTGACTGATAGTAAAATGATAAGCATCAATAGAGATAAATACGATAATTTCTTCAATCTATACTAAGAATATAATCGTTAGTGTAAAATCGTTCATCAGGAATTATTTATCAAAAGGGCTAATTGAGAAATTGAGACAATCACATTCACCGCAAAAAGACGCTAGATTCTATTACTGGTTATTTGAACACAGAATTTCCCTAAAAAAAGATAACATGACCAGTTGTATGATGAATAAAAACTTTAGATACGCAAAAAGCCGATGTAGAAGTACATCGGCTTTTCAATATCTTAAAGAAAAGACTAACGCTTATGCATTCCTTCGTCTGAAACAGAAATTCTCTTTCTTCCTTTACGACGACGTGCCGCTAATACTTTACGCCCGTTCTTAGTAGCCATGCGACTGCGGAATCCGTGCTTGTTTCTTCTTTTTCTAACTGATGGTTGAAACGTTCTTTTCATGATCTATATAATTACCTCTGTTGTCTAAATTTTGGACTGCAAAGATATATATTTTTTCTATTATCCAAAACCTTTATACAAATTTATATAAAAAAGAACGCATTCTTTATATTGTATGTAATTTTACAGTTAGAAATTTCATTTGATGCTTAGACCAAATAAAAAAAGAGAAAAAAGAGAAAAATTATCGAAAGATAGTATTCAAAAGGCAAAGAAGATTTTTTCTTACCTGAAACCGTACCGCGGTTTGTTTCTGATCGGATGGATATTCCTAGTTCTTTCGAGTTCAATTGGACTAATCTTTCCTATTCTAATGGGGCAATTACTGGGAACGGGGTCAGATCAACCAAGCTCAATGCAAGGAGCATTGGATTTATTGAATGTAGACAATGTAACAACGTACGCCTTTGCGTTATTCGTCATGTTTGCTGCCCAAGCTATCTTTTCATTTATTCGGGTAGTAACTTTTACCAATGTTACTGAAAATACCTTAAGAGATATCCGAAAGGATGCATTTGAGCGCTTGATTTACATGCCTATGGATTTCTTCAATAAAAATAAAGTTGGAGAACTCACAAGCCGCATCTCTTCAGATATTGAAAAAGTACAAGAAGTATTGAGAACTACAACTGCTGAATTCTTCCGTCAATTGATTATGATTGTAGGAAGTGTTACATTCTTAGTATATATATCACCAAAACTGGCGTTAATCATGTTAGCAACGGTACCTGTTATGGCAATCATTGCTGTTTTCTTTGGTAGATTTATAAAAAAACTTTCTAAAAAGGCACAAGACGAGGCGGCTTCATCAAATGGTATTTTGGAAGAGGCTTTAATGGGAATTTCGAATGTAAAATCTTTTACCAATGAAGTTTTCATGTTAGGGAAATATGTAAAATCTGTCAATAATATTCGTGCTTTAAATGTCAAAAGTGGATTATGGCGTGGCGTCTTTATTTCATTCTTAATCTTTTGTATGTCTGGTGCTATCGTAATTGTTGTATGGCAAGGACTGCTAATGACCCAAGGGCCGACCCCTGAACTTTCACGTGGAGACTTCTTCACATGTATGTTAATGACCATTATGATGGGGATGTCATTTGGATCTATTCCGGATATGTATGCAACAATTCAAAAAGCAATCGGCGCTACAGAAAACTTAATGAACATTATTGACACGGATAACGAAAAGGACACTTTAACAGGTAAAAGTAAACCTGTAATCAATGGGAATGTATCGTTTAACGCGGTAACATTTAGCTATCCCCAACGAAAGGATGTTGAAGTATTGAAAGGATTAGAATTCAATGTTACTCAAAACCAAACAATAGCCTTGGTAGGACCATCGGGAGCTGGTAAATCAACAATTGCTTCTCTCCTATTGAATTACTACCCAATTACAGGAGGAAACATTCATTTTGACGGTGTATCAATCTCAGATATTGAAACAGAGCACCTGCGATCTCATATGGCGATAGTGCCTCAAGAGGTAATTCTTTTTGGGGGATCGATTAATGAGAACATTGCCTTTGGCGACTTAGAGGCAACGGAAGAACAGATTATTGAAGCCGCTAAGAAAGCGAATGCCTGGGAATTTATTTCAGGGTTCCCTGAAGGCCTAAACACAGAAGTTGGTGATAGAGGTATTCAACTATCGGGAGGACAAAAACAACGCATTGCAATTGCACGAGCCATATTACGAGACCCTAAAATTCTAATCTTAGATGAAGCAACATCGGCTTTAGATTCTGAATCAGAAAAATTAGTACAAGACGCATTGAACACATTAATGGAAGGAAGAACTTCTTTTGTAATTGCGCACAGACTCTCTACAATTAAGCAGGCAGATAACATCTTTGTAATTGATGATGGGAACATAAAAGAAACAGGAAAGCATGACGATTTAATCGCTTCTCAGGGTATTTATGCAAACCTGGTAGAACTTCAAGGTGTAAACGCAGTGAGTTAACCAAAAAGCTTTACAATACAAAAAAGACGCAATCAATTGATTGCGTCTTTTTTGTATTGTATTTGTTTAGATCAAATCAACTTGCGTTAAGGATAGTAGCGGCATCCTTTTTTACTAAAAAGATACAGCGCATAGCCTGTTTAAACGCCCAAACTATTAAGGAGAAACCATTCGCATCATTTCAGCACAGGCAATTGCCCCATAGGTTCCTAAAGCATACCCGAGTACTGCTAACAAAGCTCCAACACTTGCTAAGGAAGGGTGGAATGCCGCTGCAACAATCGGTGCAGAAGCTGCCCCTCCAATATTCGCTTTAGAACCAACCGCAACAAAGAAGAATGGCGCTTTAATCAATTTCGCAACTAAGAATAAGATAAATACATGTACTAACATCCAAATGATTCCAACAAGAATTAGTTGAGGCTCTTCGATTGCTTTTTCCAATTCCATTTTCATTCCGATTGTTGCGACTAAAATGTAAATGAATATACTTCCAATTTTAGATGCTCCCCGACCTTCGTACTTCCGTAATTTTGTAGCCGAAAGAATCAAACCTCCTGTTGTTGCTAAAACCACCAACCAGAAGAAAGAACCTGCAAAAGGAGACTCTTCTCCTAACAAGTTAGCCATTATGCCTGCCATTGCTTTACCTCCGAAATGCGCAAATGCAACAATACCAAACGTGATTCCTAAAATAACCATATAATCTGTTAGCGTAGGATTCTTAGCCGACATAGCCTGATAATTCGACATGTTCTTCTTTAGTTTTTCGATCGACGAAGTATCCGCTTTTAACCATTTATCAAACTTCTCTGCCCTAGCCGCTCCCCATAATAGGAATGCCATCCATAAGTTTGCCACTACAATATCGACAGTAACCATTTTGCCGTAAAAGTCAGGGTTATATTTATAAGTCTCTAACATCGCCGCCTGATTAGCACCTCCGCCAATCCAGCTACCTGCAAGAGTTGCGAAACCTCTCCATGCTTCCTGATCTCCTACCCCTCCGACAACTTCAGGATCAATAAATGAATAAACAAAAATTGCAATAGGTCCACCTATAACGATACCTACTGTTGCTGTCAAGAACATGATAATAGCTTTAGGTCCTAGGTTAATTATTCCTTTAAAATCAATACCTAAAGTCATTAAGATTAAAGCCCCAGGAAGTAAATAATTCTTGGCCATTGTATATAAACTCGAATACTCCTTTGAAATCAACCCTAACGAATCTAAAATTGCAGGAATCAAATAGCATAACAATAAGGCAGGAACAAACATGTAGAACTTCTTCCATCTTTTCTGTTCCAGACTGGATGTATAAAAAATCAATGCTAGAATGATAGCTAATAACCCAAATACTATCGTATCAGATACAAACGTCGGACGGTCCCTGAAATCTACACTTAATTTAGCCTCAGTTGTTTCACTAGACTTAAAAGGGATTGGCTGACCTCCTTTAAACATGACAAGAGCTAAAGACACTGAAGAATCAATTCCTTCAATCATAAAAGGTTTCATTTCATTCATTGTAAATACTTCCTTATTCAACTCTTTATAAAAAGAAACTTGAACAGAATCAACACCACCTGCAGGGAGATCAACAGAACTTAAATCGACTAGAATATCTTCCTTCCCTTCAATTACAATATCATGCTCAACGGATATATTGATGTATTCGAATTCTCCAGCTTTTAAAGACTGTATGGTAACACTATCCATCACTGTGAACCCTTGACTCCAAGAATTCAATGAAATTATGGCTAGCAAAACAACTAATAAACTTTTCATATTTTAATTTTTAAAACAAAAAAAACAGCACCAAAGTGCTGCTTTCAAGTATTGTAAGTGGAACTATTTAATTCCGTGCATTAACTTTTTAATTACTGGTGTTAAAAGTAAAATCAACACCCCTGCCACAGCAGGAACAATTGTAAAAATCAAGAAGAATGTAGACAACGAATATTCTTTTGTAATTGCCTCAATCTGCCCTCCAAGTACAGCTGCCAGTTTATTACCTATTGCAATGGCTAAATACCACATACCAAACATAAAGGCAATCATTCGGGCTGGGACTAGTTTACTCACGTATGAGAGTCCTACTGGTGAAATACAAAGTTCTCCAAGCGTATGGAATAGGTATGCAAAAACTAACCAAACCATACTTACTTTAACTCCTTCTTGAATACCGTAAGATCCGAATGCTAATAATCCGAAACCAATAGCCATAATAATTAAACCAAGTGCATATTTACCTGTAACGGATGGGTTGTATTTAGACTCCCATATCTTAGAAAAAATAGAGGCAAATGCAATGATAAAAAATGAATTCAATATACTAAACCAACTCACAGTTATCGTTACCTGATTATCATTTACTTGTTTTACGGTAGCTGGAATAATTCCATTATCTCTAGCATGTTTTTTTCCATCTTCACGCGCTCTTTTCAAGATATTATCATCCATATAGCTATAAACTGAATTCTCGTTATTCATTGTAATGATATTCACATCAGAATTAACTGCTAATTCTGAAAGAACCTCAATATTCGTTGATTGCTTAGAAATAATAGCATCAGCAGGAACCTCCATTTCTTCTGTAATCGGTATTTGAGCAAAGACAAGGTTGTTATCCTTATCTACTATTTGTTTACCTGACTCTTCATCCATAACAGCTTCACCCTGAATAGCATCGTATTCAACAGCGTATGAAACAGTAGAGAAATCTCTATTTAACATCCAGCCTACTATTCCCCACATACCAAGAAAACAAATCACCAAAACAACATTAGAACCAGGGATTACTTTATACGTTCGTTTCCATAATAAAATAAGTACCCATGAAATGAATAACAGAGGAATGATTGTCAACAAAGTATTAATCACATTATACGCTGTAGCCGCTCCACCAGTCATTACACGATCTACAGAATCTCTGGCAAACAATACCAAAGAAGTAGCTCCTTGTTCAAAAGACAACCAGAAGAAAACTGTAAAGAATGCAAATATCACGAAAGCAATCATTCGATCTCTTGTTACTTTATCATAACGACCAATTCGAGATATAACTATGAATAAGAACAAGCCTAGACCGACAAAAATAGAAAAGTACTTCCCACTTAATCCGCCTACTTCGAATGGAAATAAGTCAATTGAACCTCTCAATAATGCATCATTAATTAGATACATAAATCCGATAACTGATGTGATCACAATCAAGACCTTATCCAACATTGTGAATGGATTAGCTTTCGCTTCGACTTTTTTCTCAGCATCTGGCTTAACACCAGCATCTAATAAATCATCAACATTTCCTCCCGGCTCTTGAACCCCTTCAACTTCATGCTCTTGAGCAGCTTCTTGTTTTGAAGGAACACCTCCAATATTTCCAAATAATGGTTTAGACAACCAGAATTGTAGCGTACCTAACAACATAAAGATACCCGCTAGACCAAATCCCCAGCTCCATCCAATTTTCTCAGCAAGGTATCCACAAAGCATCATTCCAAAGAATGCACCAGCATTTACTCCCATATAGAAAATAGTATAAGCACCATCTTTTTTCTTAGGCGTATCTTTATACATCTCAGAAATAATAGAAGTCATTGTAGGTTTAAAGAATCCTGTACCTATAACCAATAATGCTAATCCGAAATATAACGAAAACTCAGTTTCAAATGCCATAGACGCATGCCCCGCAGTCATAATCAATGCTCCAATAACAACTGCCCATCTATAACCAATTAACTTATCAGCAATTATACCCCCCAGAATTGGAGTTAAATATAAAAGTCCAGCGTAGGTTCCAAAAAGGGCTGTTGCATTTTCTGCTGACCATTCCCATCCTGGATTATAACCAATAACGGCCATTGTAAGAAAGTTAACTAAAAGGACTCTCATTCCATAGAATGAAAAACGTTCCCACATTTCAGTAAAGAAAAGTACGAATAACCCTGAGGGGTGACCTAGTACTTGTGAATCAAAAAAATTTGGTTTTTCTGCTACTTGATTTGACATTATATCTGGTTTTATTTCTCTGTAATTATTTTACGATTCAACTAATTTGAAGCCTTAGGCTCCATCCTATTTTATTCCTTCATTATCCTCAGCTCCGTGGGTCAACCTTTTTAGAGGTTTCAGCAATGCTACAACTAAAAGTCCAAATAAGACTGTGAATATAGTAATTCCAATAAAAATCGTGTATTCGCCAAGATTTGCAGATTTCTCACCTAAAATTGCTGCAACCTTTCCTCCAAAACCAGTAGCAGCAAAATAAGCTCCCATCATTAATGAGGCATATTTTGCTGGCGCGAGCTTAGTAATAAAGGATAATGAAACTGGAGAAGAACTTAACTCACCAATTGTATGAAATAAATAAGCTAGGACTAGCCATACCATAGAAGAACTTCCATACGTTTCATATTCTCGAGAGGCCATAACCATAAAAACAAATCCCAGCCCCATAATTATAGTACCTACAGCCATTTTAAACAATGAAGATGCTTCCTTACTTTTCAATTTTCGTTTAGCCCAAATATTTGCAACAGCTACTGCAAATATCAAAATAAATGCTGCATTCAAGCCTTGAAACATTGGAGTTGGAACCTCCCATCCAAATAACATTCGATCTGTTTTCTGTTCCGTGTAAATTGACATTAATCCACCTGCTTGTTCAAAAGCTCCCCAGAATACAATTACAATTAGGAATGCCAATAAAAGCACAATATAACGATCCTTCATTATTTTAGAATCTAAATCTTGATAAACCATCATCATTAAACCAACGAATAATGATATGAATATAAACAAGGCAACATACCCCCACTTGTCCACTCCATCCAGAATAAATATAGAACAGCATGACAGCACCAACAAAACAACCATAATAACCAGCTGCAGAGGTGATTTAAATATTTTTGAAAACACTTTACCTATTGAAACATCATCTGATTTCTCCTGAACTGTAGGCTTATTCCCAACATGTGTCAGATGCTTTTGACCAGCAATATAAAACACTAGTCCTAACAACATAGCTATGCCTGCCATACCGAATCCTGCATGCCAACCCCATGCATTAATCACTAAACCAACTACAGTTGTTGCTAAAAGAGAACCTAAGTTTATCCCAATATAAAAAATACTAAACCCCTTATCTCTTCTGATATCACCCTTTTTATAAAGACCTCCAACCATAGTTGAAATATTCGGTTTCAAAAAGCCAACACCAACTACAATTAATCCCAAACCAGTAAAGAATGCCCAAACTGCATCAACAGCTAAAACTCCATGACCTGCGCAGAGTATTAAAGCTCCAAGCATAACTGCTTTCTTTTGCCCTAAAATTTTATCCGCAATTATTCCACCCGGAATTGACATAACATAAACTAACATCACATACCATCCATATAACATATAGGCTTCACCTTCTGTCCATCCAAGTCCATGACCAACTGCATTATCAACTCCAGCTACGATATATAGTACCAAAATAGCTCGCATTCCATAATACGAAAATCGCTCCCACATCTCGGTAAAAAAAAGTACATACAATCCAATTGGATGTCCAAACAATTCTTTTCCGTTATTCGGAGTATTTTCTAAAGAATCATCAATAACCTTATTGCTCATAATAAAATATTTTGGTGGGTGAATGTAAGAAAAAAAATGGCAAAAACCATTAAATAATCGACGAACTATATCAGTATTTCGACAAAGTTGAAAATAGACCTTAAATTAAATTCTTAACAACGTAATAAATACCTATTAAACGCCTCATATTACTATGAAACCAGTATATTTGCGGTTCTATCTTTTAAACAACACATGAGGAACCTATATATAATGTTTTTTGCATCAATATGCACGATAATTTCTTGCACACCGATAAACGAAAACATAAAAGAAGAAAAACGTGATATTCAAGAAGTCACTTCTGACTCGCATACTTATTCTAATTACTCAGAAATTAGAACTACCCATCTTCATCTTGACTTAGATGTAAACTTCAAAAACAATACAATTTACGGTATTGCTCGACATACGATGAGTAAAAGCGATGTTGAAAAGGCCATTTTTGATGTGAAAGGATTAGAAATACAAAAAGTAACTCTTGGTTCGAAAAACGAGATTGAAACAGACTATCTTATTGGAAAAACTGACGAAATCAAAGGTGCCCCATTAACTGTAAAGATTAAACCTGGGACAAAACAAATCAATATATACTATAAAACCACCAAAGAAACGGAAGCTTTGGATTGGTTAACACCAGAATTAACAGCGGGCAAAAAGCACCCTTATTTATACACACAAGGACAAGCAATCTTAACGCGTTCTTGGATTCCAATTCAGGATACTCCAATGAATAGAATTACATACTCAGCAGACGTTCAAGTTCCTTCAGAATTAATTGCCTTGATGAGTGCTAACAATCCAAAAGAAAAGAATACTGAAGGAAAGTATCATTTTGAAATGAAACAAGCTATACCTGCTTATTTAATAGCATTAGCTGTTGGCGATATGGAGTACACTTCTTTTGGAGAATCTTGTGGAGTTTATTCTGAACCAGAACTTGTTGACCAATGTATGTACGAGTTTGTTGATCTTCCAAAAATGATTGATGTTGCTGAGGAAATTTATGGCAAATACCGTTGGGATCAATATGACCTAGTTATTCTTCCATACTCATTCCCTTTTGGAGGGATGGAAAATCCGCGACTAACATTTGCTAACCCCACATTAATTGCTGGAGATCGAAGTTTAATTTCGGTTGTTGCTCATGAACTGGCCCACTCTTGGTCGGGAAACCTTGTAACTAATGCAACATGGAATGATTTCTGGCTAAATGAAGGCTTTACTGTTTATTTTGAAAATAGAATCATGGAAGCAATGTACGGTAAAGAAATTGCTGACATCAACGCCGTTATTGAATTTCAAGACCTTATTACCGCTATTGCGGACATTGAGGCAGGTGATCATCCTGAGGACACTCAATTAAAACTGCAACTTGAAGACAGAAGTCCCGATGATGGAATGACAGACATCGCTTATGTAAAAGGTGCTTTTTTCTTGAGAACTTTAGAAAGTGTAGTGGGACGAGAAAAGTTTGACGCATTTTTAACTAATTATTTCGACAATCATGCTTTTGAAACGATCACAACAGAATTATTTGTTCAATATTTAAACGCAGAGCTCTTGACACCAAATGATATTGTTTTTGATACAGATGAATGGATTTACCGACAAGGTCTTCCCGACAATTGTGTTAAAATCACTTCAAAACGTCTAGAAGAAATGGAGTCATGGGCAAATCAAGTCAACAATGGTGAAGCTGTTTTCACAGGTAAATACAAGGACATTAAGCGTTCTGATCGTGTTACTCAAGAATGGCAGGCATTTGTTCGTAAATTATCTCCAGATTTAGCACCTGAAACTCTTATCGAAATTGATGAAAAATTATTAATGAGCGCCGAAGCTAATCCAGCAATTAAATCTGATTGGTTTATTTTAAATGTTAAGGCTGGTAACACATCAGTGCGTCCGGAAATGGAAGCTTACCTCATTAAAATTGGCAGACGTTGGTACATAGAATCGATTTATCAGACATTAATTGACTCTAAAACACCAGGAGATTTGGACTTTGCTAAAGCAACATTTGAAAAAGCCAAAAGTGGGTATCATTTTGTTTCGAGTAGCACGATAGAAGGTTTATTCTAACTCCTCCCGTTAAAGAATTAAATAAAAAAAGTGCGATGAATATCATTGCACTTTTTTTATTTAATTTTCTCTTAGTTCAAGGAAGAAATCTTCTCTTCCAAGATCGAAATTTTGCTTAAAGCATCTGCTTCTTTCTTTTTCTCAATAGCAACAACTTGCTCTGGAGCACCAGTTACGAACTTTTCGTTCTGCAACTTACGTTGAACGCTATTTAAGAACCCTTGAGTGTACTTCAATTCTTCAGTCAACTTTGCTTTTTCTGCTTCTACATCAATCGTATCGCCGAATGGGACGAAGTATTCATTTCCATTCACTATGAATGTATTCGAGTTTTCAACTTTATCTGCTGTATATTCTAATTGAGATAAGTTACCCATTTTCGTAATCACTGAATCAAATTTAGCATCTAATTCTGCATTCTTCTTAACGAATAACTCCATCTTTACTTTATTCGCAATGTTATTCTTTTTTCGAATGTTTCGAATATTTGTTATCACCTCTTCAGCTAAAGCAAATTGCGTTAAACAGTTTGCAGACACCTCATTCTCAGCAGTCAATTCTGGCCATTGAGCAATTATTATATCTTCATCTTCTCCTCTTTCACGAATTTGATGCCACAACTCTTCAGCAACAAAAGGAGTAAATGGTTGTAATATTCTTAATAAAGATTCGAAGAAATCTTTTGTTGTCTCTAACGTTGCTTTATCAATTGGATGCTTATAACCAGGCTTAATCATTTCTAAGTACCAAGAACAGAAATCATCCCAAACCAATTTATACGTAGTCATCAACGCCTCAGATATCTTGAATTTATCAAACAAATTATTGATATTCTTTAATTCTTGATTAAATCTAGCTCGGAACCACTCTATTGCAACCTTTGAAGAATCCGGCTGCGGTAAATCTTCTTGAACTGTCCACGAACTAACTAATCTATGCGCATTCCAAATCTTATTTGTAAAGTTTCTTCCTTGCTCACATTGAGAGCTATCGAAAGGTAAATCATTTCCTGCTGGCGATGACAACAACATTCCTACACGAACCCCATCAGCTCCGTACTTGTCAATCAAATCAATTGGATCCGGTGAGTTTCCCAAAGATTTAGACATCTTACGACCTAGTTTATCTCTTACAATACCTGTGTAATAAACATTTTTAAAAGGAATTCGACCATCCATATACTCTTTACCAGCAATAATCATTCTAGCAACCCAAAAGAACATAATCTCCGGCGCAGTTACTAAATCGTTTGTAGGATAGTAATATTTTATCTCATCATTATCCGGTTGCGTCAACCCGTTAAAAACAGACATAGGCCAAAGCCAACTTGAAAACCAAGTATCTAATACATCTTCATCCTGTTTTAAGTCAGCTCCAGTAATTGTTCTTCCTGATTTTTCTGTAGCCTTCTCAATTGCAACCTCCAATGTTTTAGCTACAACAAAATCATTGTCTTCTGTTCCATAATACCAAGCTGGAATTCGGTGACCCCACCATAATTGCCTTGAAATACACCAATCTTTAATGTTCTCCATCCAATGACGGTAAGTATTCTTAAACTTAGCTGGATGAAAGTTAATCTCTCCATCCATAACTGCATCTAATGCCGGCGCCGAGAATTCTTTCATATCTACGAACCACTGTAAAGAAAGTTTAGGTTCGATAATCGCATTTGTCCTTTCAGAATATCCCACCTTATTGATGTGATCTTCTGTTTTAATCAAATACCCTTTTTCATCTAACTCTTTCTCAATAGACTTACGCACATCAAAACGATCTTGCCCTTCGTAATGAAGTCCATTAGCATTTAGTGTACCATTATCATTTAAGATATCAATTGTCTCTAGGTTATGTTTCTTACCTAAATCATAGTCATTTGTATCGTGTGCAGGAGTTACCTTAAGACAACCTGTCCCAAACTCCATATCAACATAATCATCAAAAATAATAGGAATAGCTCTTCCAACAATAGGCACGATAGCCTCTTTCCCTTTCAAGTTGGCATATCGCGCATCGTTTGGATTAACGCAAATAGCAGAATCACCTAAAATAGTCTCTGGACGAGTCGTTGCAATTGTCAACCACTGATCGTCCGTTCCAACAATCTTATATCGAACGTGAAACAATTTAGAATTAACCTCTTTATGCAAAACCTCCTCATCAGAAAGCGCAGTTAACGCCTCGGGATCCCAATTAACCATTCGCACCCCCCTGTATATCTTTCCTTTTTCGAAAAGATCCATAAATACATCAATCACAGACTCAGAATACTCTGGATCCATTGTGAAATTAGTTCTTTCCCAATCACAAGAAGCACCTAACTTCTTCAATTGATCCAAAATAATTCCTCCGTGCTTATTTTTCCATTCAAAAGCATGAGACAAAAACTCTTCTCTTGTAAGGTCCGATTTTTTGATTCCTTCTTTACGCAATTTCTGAACAACCTTAGCCTCTGTAGCAATAGACGCATGATCAGTTCCAGGAACCCAACACGCATTTTTACCCAGCATTCTGGCGCGACGTACCAAAACATCTTGAATTGTATTATTCAACATGTGCCCCATGTGCAAAACACCAGTTACATTCGGTGGTGGAATGACGACTGTGTACGCTTCTCTCTCATCTGGTTCTGAATGAAAATATCCTTTCTCCATCCAATGTGAATACCATTTCTCCTCTGCCTTTTGTGGCTCGTACGTTTTTGGGGTTTCCATAATAATTTAATTTGGCTGTAAAATTAGCAATTCCGAGTTAAAAATGGAGTTCATTTTAAAGCATTATTTTTGAAAAAAAAATCAAGGTATGAAATCATTCATTTTCCCATTATTTCTTGCGTTAATTGGTCTAATTTCTTCATGCATGAAAGGAGAATCTGTTGACCTAATCATCCATAATGCAAAAGTGCATACAATGGATGATTCTAATTCCATTGAAGATGCAATTGCCATACGTGATGGTAAAATTATTGAAGTTGGTCCGGAAAGAGAAATTTTGAATAGATATAAGGCTGATGAATTCATTGACGCAGGATTGAAAGAAGTTTATCCAGGGCTAACAGATGCTCACGGACACATCATGTCATATGCTCGGCAAATGTTAAGTGTAGATCTTGTTGGTTCCAGATCTTATAATGAAATGTTAGTGAGAATTGAAAAGTACCAAAGTAAACACGACAGAGGTTTTATAATTGGTCGTGGCTGGGACCAATCGCGTTGGAAGGATGATGAAATGCCTACCAACGAAAAGCTAAACGAATTGTTCCCAGACATCCCGGTTTGTTTGTTTAGAATTGATGGTCATGCATTACTGGCCAATGATTACCTTATTGAAAAATCTGATGTCTTGAATAAAGTAATGAATGATAACGAATTATCTTCGGGAGGCTACTTTATATATGATTCTCTATACAATTTCACTGGAGTCATGGTGGACAACGCAATGAACCCAATTTTAGATATGCTTCCAGACTTTACTGAAAAGGAATTGTCAGATGCAATCATGGATATCCAGCTGGAATTGTTATCCTATGGAGTCACTGGTGTTCATGAAGCAGGATTAAAGCACAACGAAGTTAAGCTAATTCAAAACTTGATTGAAAAAGACAAGCTGCATTTAAATATATACGGGATGCTGATGCCTACACCGGAAAATGTCGAATTTGCAGAAAAAAATGGTATTTACCAGAAGGATAACCTATTAATTCGAAGTTTTAAAGTTTATGCGGATGGTGCATTAGGGTCAAGAGGAGCATTTCTCAAGGAGGCTTACACCGATAAAAATGAACATCATGGATACTTGACAACATCATTAGAAAGAATAAAAAAAATTGCAGGAATATGTGAATCAACAGGTTATCAAATGAACACACACGCCATTGGGGATTCTACAAATAGATTGATACTGGAGCTTTATGAAGACATTTACAAAGTAAATCCAGATCATAGATGGAGAATTGAACACGCACAAATTGTTGACCCAAAAGACTTCTCTTTATTTGCGCAAGCTGGAGTATTTCCCAGTGTTCAACCTTCTCATGCAACATCAGATCAGCTTTGGGCTTTTTCTAGACTCGGAGAACATCGAATGGAAGGAGCCTATGCATACAACTCCTTACTAAGCCAATTTGGAATGATTGCTATAGGGACTGACTTTCCAGTTGAATTCACTGATCCATTTTTAACCATTCATTCTGCAGTAAACAGAAAGAATAGTGAGAACTATCCTGGACATGGATTCCAACCAGAAGAAGCAATTACACTTGAACAATGTATGAGAGGAATGACAATTTGGGCAGCTTTCGCGGCATTTCAAGAAAATGAACTTGGAACGATTGAAGCAGGGAAAGACGCCACTATAGTAATGTTTGAATCTCCAGTAAATGCGCCAGAAGTGTACAATACGAACTTCGCTTACATGACTTTTATAAATGGAAAAAAGGTCTATTCAGTGGAATAGACCTTGAGTTAAACGTACTCCGAAATATCAAACCAGAAAAGATTATCGGATTCCGTTCAATCTCATTAAAATGAAGGGCAAGAAATTGTTCTAAATGTTGAAGGTTTGTCTTTACAATTTAAATTCAATCCTAAAGAAATTTCATGCGAACCTCCAGAAACTCCATTATTCAATTTTGAAACTGTTACATCATAACTATATCCAATTTTAAATTTCCCTGTGTTTATGCCAATTGAAAGAATAAACGCATCTCTATTTCTATACCATGCACCTACATTAAACACACCGTACTTAATATAAGTACCCAAACTAAGCTCCTGAAAACCATTTTGATACTGGTATATAACGTTTGGCATAATAGAAGTTACATTTGTGTATTGAGATTTACTACCTAACTTTATTTCTGCACCAACATGTCCAGTAAAACGCATTGGTAATCTTGAGGTTCCCTCAATCATAGACTCATCCGGTCTGTTTAAATGATTCGCAGCAAATCCAAAAAAGAAATTTTTACTGTAACCAACCATTCCAGCAGACGCGTCAAAAAAGAATCTTCCACTTTCAGGACCTCTTGGAACATCACCAGTATTGTAAATAAACCCTCTTCTTGGATCAATCATATCACCGAAAGTTAATTTATCCCAATCTAAGAATTTATTGGTCATCGCCGCTTTTGCCCCAAACATCAATGAAAACTTACGATTTACTTTCAAATGGTAAGAATAAACCAAACCTAGAGACGAAGTATATATTGTACCCTGACCTTGTTGATCATGCGTTGCTATAACTCCTATTCCACTTTTAATGTTTTTGAAGTAGTGATCATAAGAAACGCTATACGTCACATAATTCCCGGATAAACTTGGCCATTCATTACGATAATTCAAAGCAAATCGAGGACAACCATGAGAACCAGCAAATGCTGGGTTCAAATAAATTGGATTCGCATAAAACTGTGTAAATTGAGGATCTTGACTTTGCGCATTAAAGCTCAGTGTCAGGAGTATCAAAATGGTTAATATTCTATTCATAATCATCTATTAAAGATTTAAAATTCTTTTTCCAAAGCGATTCGGCTTTGCTGTAAATCGCAGTGAAACTTGATGTGATAAAGACTGATGGCTTGTCATTAAACTTTTTGTATAATCAGCGTTGTACTGAATTGAAAATTGTTTAAACTTCAATCCTAAAGACGCAGCTGGTTCTAAATTCGTTGAAACCGAAGCTCCAAAAGTCAACCATGAAAATCTAGCATTCGCTCCAAGCCATGCCTCTGAAAGATTTTCATTATTCTGATAAACAATATATGGAGACAAACTGATCTTTTTATCACTAGAAACCCAATCCGTGCCCAGTGTACCAACAAAATGATTGGAAGCTCTTCTTGGATTACTTATGTCGTTCGAGTAAATATTGTCTCTATATCTGAAAATATTATCAACTTGAGCCCCCACAAAGAACCATTCGGTATTAATCATCAAACTTAAGCCTAAATCTTTATACCAAAGGTCGTTTCCAATTGGTGTTGCTTCTCCAGGGTAAAATTGATGAACATTTCCTCGGTCCAATTCCACTTCACTTACATCATTCATTCTCAATTTATCAAAAGATTTATTCCCCATCTTAAAACGAACTGCTGGCTCAAGTGAAACTATCTTAGTAATTGAAATCTTCGGTGAGTATGTTAAAGCGACACTTGCTAAATTCATAGCACCATCGTTATACATTCCATGATTAATTTGAACACCAAGCCCACCTCTAACACCATAAGCATAGCCATCAACTGCGATCTGACTCAAGACTTGTTCATTATCAGCATTCTGCCATTGCAACCTAGATATGGCTTGAACTCTTGTTTTTAGCAAGGCTCCAGTTGAACTGAAGCTAACATCGTTTGGTAACATACCAGGAACATGATAATGTGGATCTCTATAATTTTTCAATGCAACAGGGTTGTCCATCATTCGACGAAGTGCTCTAGAAAATTTATTCATCCTAACTTTAAATGTCATTTCGTATTCGCCATACTCCATACCATAAGATCGTTTCGCTCTAACTGAATCTACAAAGTCATTTGAATCTGCATCTTTTAAGGATACAATTCTTGCAGAATAATCATCCAATGAATTGACAACATTAATATCAATTGCATTCATTGCGAATAGTGGAAGTCCATTTATTTCAGACCAAGGAGTTTTTCTAACCTCAAGTTCTCTGTATTTCCTACTTGTTCTTTGCAACTTGTTCATTAATGGGGATTCATACTGCTTAACGCCACTGCCTAAACCTGCTAATTCGGTATTAGCAGTTGAATCATTTTGGTTTATTGACTCAAGTATGTCAGATTGAAAATGCTCTTCTAAATTCGCTTCACTCTGTTTTAGATGATCAAGTAGCTTAGAAAGCTCTTCATTAATTTTCTTTGTTGTTAATTCAGCTCTTGAATTAGGAGTATCCAATCTGAGTGAATTGTTCCAAAATTGAATTGAAATTGTCACAAGGAAAAAAAGCGCTGCGGTTCCTGCCAAAGAATACCAAACAATTGGCACTCTTCTTTTCATTTTTTCTTTTCCTACAAAAACCGGAGTAGCCGCCTTCATTTTTGCCATTTCCCAAACATCTCTATCCACATCAAATTCAGGATGCTGTAATAGAAATAATTCCAATTGCTCAATTTGCTTAGCTGAAAGATTACCTTCCATCAATTCGAACAACCATAAATCGATATTTGAAAACGAGGGATTACTCATACAAGCTCTACCATTCCTTTTAACTGCTTTTTAATCTTCTTTCTCGCTCTAAATAGATATACCTTTACCTGTGAATCGCTGAGGTTAAGAATATCGCCTATCTCTTTATAAGAGTAGCCCTCTAAATCTCGAAGTAGTATAACACTCTTTTGAACTGGAGGCAAAATACTCACAGCGCGTTCAACAACTTGATTCGACTCAAACTTATTTGGAACTAGAGTTCCTTTCTCATAGTTCTTCATCTCATCTGATAAATGCATCCTTCCTTTTTTGTTAGAATGGTTGATCATCGAATTATGGGCAGTTGTAAATATCCAAGATTTCACCTTGGCTACCTCTACCTTTTTTCGATTAATCCATAATTTTTCAAAAACATCCTGTACAATATCTTTTGCATCTTCTCTATTTCTGAGAAACTTAATAGCATAACCAAACAGATGGTCTGAGTGGTCATTAATTGCATTATTGTATTCGCGTCTTTTCAAATAAAATCTATTTAGATCGATACAGTTAAAACAAATTTCGACCTTATAATGTTACACTAAGAACATACATTTAACGCGGTATATTCTATAATGATACAGACGTTTATCAAAAGCGTGTTTATAGTTAATATTAAGCCAATGTCATCGAATATTTAACATGTTGTTTTTTTCTGTTTTTTTTTCCTACATTCGTAATAAAGCAATTCACCTATTATGATTCAAGCTAAAAGACTATTTGACGTACCCTATCACCAGTTAAAAAATTCACCTAACCCGAACATGTTTGTTACAAAAACAAATGACAAATGGACCGGTGTTTCTACCAAAGATTTTCTGGATCAAGCCATGGATATTTCAAGAGGACTTATGGCTTTAGGCATTCAGGCTGGAGACAAAATTGGATTAGTTTCAGGCACCCGCTACGAGTGGAACGTAATGGATATTGCCATTCAACAAACAGGAGCAATTGTAGTTCCATTCTACCCAAATATCTCTGAAAGTGATTATGAATATATTTTCAATGATTCTGGTGTAAAAATCTGTATCGTTGCAGATAACGACCTGTTTATGAAAATTAAGCATATTGAGTCTAAAACTCCCGCCTTAAAGCATCTCTTCACAATGGAAGATGTGACTGGAGCGAGAGGGTGGCTTGAAATCACGGATGACAAGGATAAAGTTAGTATTGAAGAAGTTCAAGCCCGCATGGATGCTGTCAAACATGAGGACTTAGCAACCATAATATATACTTCCGGTACAACAGGAAACCCGAAAGGAGTAATGCTTTCTCACAAGAACATTCTTTCAAATGTAGAAGCGACAATTGAACCAATCCCTGCAGACCCAGGATCAAAAGTACTTTCTTTCTTACCCGTATGTCACATCTATGAAAGAATGCTTCATTACTTATATATGTATATTGGTTGTTCTATCCATTATGCCGAATCGATGGAAACCATTGGCGACAATATCAGAGAGGTTAAACCTGAAGTTTTTACGGCTGTGCCTAGACTAATTGAAAAGGTATTTGATAAAATTATGGCAAAAGGTGATGATTTAAAAGGTATTAAGCGAATGTTATTCTTTTGGGCAGTAAAGTTAGCTGAAGACTATAAAGTAGTGGGAAGGTCGCCTATTTACAATATGAAACTGAAGGTTGCTCGTAAATTGATTTTTTCTAAATGGCAAGAAGCTTTAGGCGGTAATGTTCGGGCAATAGCATCTGGAAGCGCGGCTTTACAGCCAAGACTTGCTCGAATTTTCTTAGCTGCCAACATTCCAATTTTAGAAGGTTATGGCTTAACTGAAACATCACCTGTGAACTCTGTTAATAGTTTTTCTAAAGGGATTAGAATCGGAACCGTAGGAGCACTAATAGATGGTGTAGAGGCGAAAATTGCTGAAGATGGTGAGATTTTAATCAAAGGACCGAATGTTATGATGGGATACTATAACTTACCTGATAAAACAGCGGAAGTAATTAAAGATGGATGGTTTCATACAGGTGATATCGGCGAATTCCAAGAAGGTAAATACTTAAAGATTACAGACCGAAAGAAAGAAATATTTAAAACTTCAGGAGGTAAATACATTGTTCCTCAAGCAATGGAGAACAGATTTAAAGAGTCTCGTTTTATAGAACAAATCATTGTTATCGGTGAAGGACAGAAATTCCCTTCTGCGCTTATTGTTCCGACTTATGAGTTTATTCGCGAATGGGCAAAACGTAAACATGCTGACATTGGTGATGGCACGAATGCATCAATTATAAGTTCCGATGCTGTAAAAGCTAGAATAGACCGTGAAATTAATGAGATCAATGCTAATTTCGGAAAATGGGAACAATTAAAATGCGTTCAATTACTTGAAAATGAAATGACAGTAGTGGGCGGCGAATTAACTCCGACTCTGAAACTAAAAAGAAAGGTGATTATGGAGATGTACGCCGATAAAGTAAAAGCAATATTCGAATAAGTGAAGAATTACTTTGGTTTAACCGTTGTGATTTTCACCTTAGCATGATGAAATTTGGGATAGTGATTGCCTGGAATAAACTTAATTCTTGATACGTAATTACGTATCTCATATTTGGCAGGCGTACTTTTTAAATTTGAATCAACAAGCTTTGCACTTGTGACTTTCCCGTTGCGATTTACTGCAAGCTCATAAACGGCATAACCGTTCGCCATTCCTTCAACAATGAAACTTGTTTCACTAATCATTTTTCGGCCTTCATCAACAATTTCGCCGCTCAAAATTTGTCCGAAAGACAAAGAAGAAAAGAACAAAAATGCTCCTAGTATAAGTTTAGTCATAACAAAAATTTGATTGTTAAAGTACTAAAAATTATACCAAAGTCACCTTTAACTACCTCATCAAGTTTACAAAACCATTATAAGTATACTTGTTATCATTAAGTCTATCTTTCGTATTGATAACCCATGTATATAAACCAACTTCAACAGGCCTAGCATTGTACGTACCATCCCACCCTAGATTCATATCATAACTTTTCCAAATTAATTCTCCCCATCTATTATAGAGTAATAATTCAAAATCATACACATCAACACCTTCCATAAACACTCTCCAAGTTTGATTAAACTCATCTCCATCTGGAGTAAAACTATTCGGTGCATAAACCAACACTTCCGGAAGAACTATCAAATCATAATCAACTGTATCCGTGCATCCTAGCTCTGAACTCACCACTAATTGCACATCATAAGTTCCAGTCACACCATCAGGAAATGAAACTGTAGCATCTTCAGCAGTTGAACTTGAAGGCTCTCCATTTTCAAACATCCACTGGTAATTTGATCCATAAAAAGATGTATTTTGAAACAATACCGTCGTATTAAACATTGTAACAGGATTGGGCGAATGGGTAAATGATGCTGAAGGTTTTGGCTTTACATCTAGGGCATCAATAACTGTTATCGAATCTACACATCCTTCAAAAGAAGTAATTATCAATTGTAAATCGTATTGCCCACTCATCAATGAATTTGTTGTAATCGTATCCTGATTTAAATATTGATCTTCTCCATTAATCAACCAATAATTAAATTGACTTAGGAGATCATCTGTAGTATTTACAATCTCAAAAATTGCAGGCTCACATTGATTTGGATTAAGAACTTGATAAGACGGCTCAGGTAATTGTGAAACAACAATTGATGCATTCAATAAAAGAGGTGATGATTCGCAGCCATCCGTAACAGTTACTGTATATCCAGTAGAAATAGTAGGTGAAGTATTAAGTATTTGATTTGAACTACCATTTTGAACAGTACCATCAGACCAAATAAAATTATACGGCTCGCCCATTCCTCCATTTACTGTAACTTGTATATTCGAATCAAATCCTGGGCAAATGGTATCATTCTCAGAAATAAAACCACTCAATGGAGGGTTTACAGTAACCGAAATCTCTTCAGGAGCTGATTGACACCCATTCTCATTCTCAGCAATTACAGTGTAAATAGTTGCAACTGCTGGTGACTCAAACTGATTAGCACTCAAATCACCCGTATGCCCCCAAATATAATCAAAACTAACCCCTCCTGCCCCAAACGCGGATAAGTTAGCAGTGCCATTCTGACAAATTAATGTATCATTGCTCACTACGATTGTTACAGGATCCGGATCAACTAAATTAATCCCCTCACAAATATCACACCCCGTTACTGATCGCGAACAAACATCGTAAGAACCAGCGGGTAAATTCAAAAAGAATGAATCCGTTTGCCAAACCAAGCCACCATCTACACTATATTCAACAGCATTTGGGTTATCAATAATAATACTTCCATCTAAAATCCCCAAGCAGCTAGGATTTAGACTATTTACGACTTGCGTATTTGTTTCAACAGCTAAATTCATAGTATCACTAGCAACACAAGTAGGCCCAAATTCAATGTCATCTACGCAAAAATCATTTCCACTACCTGCAATACTTTGATTTACAATACAAAGGTCAGCACTCGTTAATACTCCTGAATTCCATGAGTCAGTATACTGAACCCATTGACAGCCAACCGTTGAAGTTGTAAAAACCGAACCAATCGCTGCACCATTAACATAAAACTGAAGCTCTCCAACATTCGGATCAGTTAAGGCATTTGACACCCAGCATGAAAAATCGTAATCAGTACCTGGCGTTACAGCAACCGTCTGACACCAAACACTCGTATTAGGTATGCTTGACCCATTAACCACTAGCATATTTCCTGTTCCAGTAGTATGATCACCGCAAGGAGTAAAGTTATTATGAGCCAATGAAGGCGACGTTGTTATTGCATACTCTCCAGGATTAGAAATCAAGCCCCACCCGCCTCCAGAACCAGGCACGTACCCCGTTGAAAACCCAGTGTCTCCAGCTTCAAAATCTCCATTAGAAATCAAGTTACCAAGAACTAAAGAAACATCTACAGAATAAGTTGCCGCATTCGATATATTGATAGTTTGTGTTGTTTCTCCTGTAGACCATAGATAAGAATCAAATCCTGTTCCTGCATCTAGCGTGATAATATCTCCGTCACAAATAAGAGAATCTGGCCCAACATCTACAATAGGCATTACATTCACGGTAACTGTAGATGGTGTTGCACAATTCCCGATTGGAGTATAAGTGTATACCCCATTTAAATTAACAGCTGCATCAAAGGTTCCTTGATCTCCATTACCAAGCACTGAAGGTCCATTCCACATACCTCCATTAGTAATAGGTTCATTAAACAATGTAAATAAATCGACTGTCGCATTCTGATTACAAACACCATAAACAATGTCTTCAAAAACACTTGTTACACATTGCGTTATCAATAAATCTTCTACTATAATATCAACTCCATTACCTCCAGTTGAATTGCAATGAATAATAAAATTTAAACCAGGAGTTACTGCAGGAAAATTGAAATTTATCTGCTGATAAGTATTGGTTAAGTCCAGTGTTTGAGAAACCATAACAGCACCAAAATCATCTTCAACACTAAAAGTAACATTAGTGGACCCAAAAGAATGTCTTGTCCAAAAAGAAACGTTTACAATTGAATCGACACAAAAACCTTGAACATTACGATCATAAACATCGACATCACCTAAACCATTTACAACATTAAACCAACCATGTTTTGTACCACTTAAAACATATGCCGCGTTATTGTGAGATCCTCCACCATAAATATTGGCAGTAATTGCCCCCACAATTGGTGAAGGCCCATCAAAGTCTTCAAACAACATGGTTGTCGGATTAGCGCATTGAGCAAATGTCAATTGCACAGAAATCAATGATAACAAGGAAAAAAGTAAAATTCTGAACAAGTTCATCTATTAGATTCTTATAAGATTCATGAGTAATACGACAAACTTAATCATTGGTTGTCTAAATCGGTTTAGTTTTTTTTGCTAATAACCAAATTAATTTTAAAAAAAAGATTGAACAAGAATCCATAATTAAGCAATCCTGCCCCAATTTGGTCTTGACTTCAACATTTCTTGCAACCTAGAACGTATAAATCCATGTTGCGGTAATTCTATTGTAGGATCCTCTTTTAAAACTCCTTTAGCTACATCTCGAGCTAGAGCAACCAATTGAGCATCTTTAGAAAGGTTTGCAATTTTAAGGTCAAGTAAACCACTTTGCTGAGTGCCGAGTAAATCACCGGGACCACGCAGTTGCAAATCAACTTCTGCTATTTCAAAACCATCATTAGTGCTCACCATTGTTTGCATACGCTTTTCACTATCTTTAGAAATCTTATCACCAGTCATTAAAATACAATAAGATTTCTCAGCACCACGCCCTACTCTTCCTCTCAATTGATGTAATTGAGACAATCCAAAACGCTCCGCACTCTCGATTATCATCACAGAGGCATTCGGAACATTTACACCAACTTCAATCACTGTTGTTGCAACCATTATTTGAGTTTCCCCTTTAACAAATCGATTCATTTCAAAATCTTTGTCTTCAGGTTTCATCTGACCATGAACAATACTCACTTTGTAATCTGGAAGCGGAAAAGTCCTGGTGATCGCCTCATATCCATCAAGCAGGTTATTGAAGTCAAGTTTTTCAGACTCTTTGATTAAAGGATATACAATATATATTTGTCTGCCTTTCGCTATTTCTTCTTTCATAAATCCAAAAACGCGCAATCGACCTGCATCGAACTTGTGCATCGTTTTAATTGGTTTTCTGCCAGGGGGAAGTTCATCAATAACAGAAACATCTAGATCCCCATAAAAAGTCATCGCGAGTGTTCTTGGAATAGGCGTTGCAGTCATAATTAAAACATGAGGAGGCAAATCATTCTTCTTCCACATTCTAGCGCGCTGAGCCACACCAAATCGGTGTTGTTCGTCAATAACAACAAGTCCAAGATTCTTGAACTTCACTGGATCTTCAAGTAATGCATGGGTTCCAATCAAGATTTTTATCTCACCATTTATCAAATCTTCATGCAAAGGAATTCGTGCCTTCTTCTTTACTGAGCCTGTTAAAAGAGCGACCTTTAACCCCATTGGTTTCAACATTTCTGAAATAGACTCATAATGTTGATTTGCTAAAATTTCCGTGGGAGCAATAATTGCTGCTTGATAATCATTACCCAAAGCCAAAAGCATAGATAACAACGCAACCAGTGTTTTACCAGACCCAACATCACCCTGTAACAAGCGATTCATATGGTGCCCCGTATTCATATCTCTTCGGATTTCCTTTAAAACTCTTTTTTGAGCACCAGTCAATTCAAAAGGAATGTGATTTTTATAAAATTCATTAAAAGCATTACCTACTTCTGAAAGAACATAACCTTTGGACTTCTGTAAAGTGATTTTCTTTCGAACTAAAAGCTCCATTTGTAAGAAAAATAACTCTTCAAACTTCAAGCGAAACCTTGCTTGCTGTGCATCCAACTCAGACGTTGGAGCATGAATTAAATGAATTGCCTTATTCTTAGATATCAATCGATGCTCCTGCATCAATTCACTTGAAAATGGTTCTACGATTTGATCACTCAACTGATCTAATATTGTCTTAACAAGTTTCTCGAGCCCTTTAGAATTTAAACCGCGAGCATTTAACTTTTCAGTACTTGAATAAACCGGTTGAAAACCAACTTCCGCTTTTGTATTAACAGCTGACATTTCAGGGTGAGCAATATTCCACCTTCCATTGAATTGGCTTGCCCTTCCGTAAACTTGAATATCCTCATTAATCTTCAAAGACTTTTTAACCCAACTCGCTCCTTTAAACCAGACTAGATCAATCATACCTGTTGTGTCTTGAAACTTTGCCGTCAAGCGTTTTGCTCTTCCAGTCCCCGTTTCTTTGAAGCCAATAATACGTCCTTTAATTTGAACATTACCATGAACATCTCTCAAGTCTGAAATCCGTTGAAAACTAGATCGATCAACATAACGAAAAGGATAGTAATTCAAGAGGTCGCCAAAGGTAGAAACTCCAATTTCCTTTCTCATTAACTCCGCCTTCTGAGGCCCAACACCTTTAAGGTATTCAATAGGAGTAATGAGGAAATTATTCATAAAAGTAAATCTAAAAAAAATCCCCCGTTGTTGCGGAGGATTTAATTCTAAAATTTAATTTACTTTTTTGAGAACTCACTCAAACCTTTTTCCATCCATTCTTTAAATACAGCTGGATCAGAGTGATTTTGGAAATCTGCAGACCCATTTGATAAATCTTCTCCATTTGGAGTTTGCATTACGTAGTATGGTTGAGCAGCAATATTGTACTCCGTAATTTGCTTAATCATCCACTTATCGCCAACAGTGATCATATCTCTTGTTCTATCTCCAACTTTAACCCCCGTCTTTTGTTCGGACTTTGGTAATTCAGTTCTTTCGTCAACATATAGCGAAACGATAACTACATCATCTCTTAAAGACTCATAAACTCCATCTTCAACCCAAACACCTTCTTCCATCTTTCGACAATTTACACAATTCCACCCCGTGAAATCGACGAACAAAGGTTTATTAACTTCTTTAGCATATGCCTGTGCTTGATCATAATCATGGAACACATGAAGCCCTCTAGCTGTGGCCAAATGAGTCCCCTCTGGACCATGTGCTTCAACTGAAGAACTACCGCCGCCGCCAAAACCTCTAGGAGATTCAGCATACGTACTCGGAGGTGGAAATGCATTAATTATTTTTAATGGTGCGCCCCATAACCCAGGGATCATATATACAACAAACGCTAAAATGAATGTTCCGAATAAAGCACGGCCTACAGATAACCTTTCGATTGGGCTATCATGCGGTAAGACCACCTTTCCAAAAAGGTATAATGCAAGAACCGTAAACACTGCAATCCAAATTGCTAAGAAAACTTCTCTTTCCAACATGTGTGCTTGCCAAGCCAAATCAGCATTTGACAAGAACTTAAATGCCAATGCCAACTCTAAAAAACCTAATACAACTTTAACCGTATTCAACCACCCACCTGATTGAGGCAATGTATTCAACCATCCTGGGAAAGCCGCAAATAAAGCAAATGGTAAAGCCAATGCCAAAGAGAATCCAAACATTCCTATAATTGGAGTCATTCCTCCAGTCTCGGCAGCTTTTACTAATAGTGTTCCAACAATAGGACCAGTGCAAGAGAAAGAAACTAAAGCTAGAACTAGCGCCATAAAGAAAATCCCTACTAAACCTCCTTTGTCAGCTTTCGAATCAGCTTTGTTCACCCATGAGTTCGGCATTCTAATTTCAAAAGCTCCCATAAATGAGATTGCGAAAACAACTAACAAGCCAAAAAACACTAAGTTAAACCAAGGATTCGTTGACATATCATTCAATACAGAAGCTCCAAATATTCCTGTAATTACCGTTCCTAATAAAATGTAAATAACAATAATTGAAATCGCATAAACTATAGCATTACGAATACCTTTCGCTCTCGTTTTACTCTGTTTAGTAAAGAAACTCACCGTCATTGGAATCATTGGGAACACACATGGAGTTAACAATGCTGCTAGGCCAGAAGCAAATGAAAGCGCAAAGATTGCCCATACAGACATATTATCAGTATCATTATTGTCAACTGGCGCTTCCTCTTTTTCTTCTTTATGATCTTTATCACTAGAAACAGATTCAGTATCATTCATAGAAATTGGCTCCTCAATAACAGTAGCAGTCGCTGTATCCTCAATGGCCACATTTAAATCATCTTCTTCGATCTCTTCTACTTCAGCCTTAACACCTTTAACATTCACCGTAAACTCTGCCTCATAAGGAGGTAAGCAATGCGTATCATCACATGTTTGGAAATTAAACTTACCTGAAATCTTAAAATCCTTTTCAGCAATTACTTTGATTTTTTGCTTTAAAGTAATTGTATTTGAATGGTAATAAAGGTCTTCATCTGCCATTTCATCGTGCTCAAAATGAGGTTTTGGTTCAATGACCTTACCCACAGTTTTAAAATCCGATGATGGTGTTAAGGTTACTCCCGAAGGCAATGTAAACACACCCTCTGGCAAATGCACCGCATAGATGTGCCAATGCTCTACCATTGTGATTTTCCCAACTACATATGCATCTTCTCCATCTTGCTCAACATAAAACTTCCAACTTACCTTATCCTCTGGAAACTCTAACTGCGCAGAAGCATTTTGAACAAACATGGGCGCTACAATAAATAGCAACGTACTAAATAAAAGTGTTAACTTATTTTTCATCTTACTTATTAATCATTAGAGAGAATTCTAGATCTGTAGGTGGCAGACACATCGTATCATTGCATACCATAAAAGTCACAACACCATTTATCGTTGCACTTTTCTCTTTTTCTAGTTTAATTTTTTGTTTGAAAACAACCTCATCTTTAAAGAAGTTTAAATCACCTTCAAAGTTCGGGTCATATTCTTTTAAAGATTCAGGTTCTATGGTTTCACCGATAATTTGAACACCATTACTTTCTTCAAATGTTATGGATGTTGGAATTGGGCCTATTTCATTTTCAATATATTGGCTGTATAAATGCCATCCTTCTGCTATTTCCGCCTTTACCAAAACCATACTTAATTCAGAATCAAAAGAGTAACTCCATTGAACTTTATCTTGTCCATAAGACAAAGCAGTTATTAGAATGAAAAGTAAAGAAATTATAGTTTTAAGCATATCGAATCTTGTAGACTCAAATCTAAGCATAAGGAATTAATAAACGACGAAAGAATTAAAAACATCCTTGAAGTCCCAATAACAACATTCAATTGTCTATCGCTTTAAAAACAGTAAACAGATACAACTATGATTTGATTTCTACAATTCTATTGATCGGTAACCAAACACCTCCTTTTAAACAAATATATTTTGCACCGAAAGCCCAAATTGTTGTGTCAACTCGTTTTAAACCGATATCATCTTGAAAGAAAATAGAAACCTTATTGTGATAAGCATTACCTAATTTGGTAGCATTTCTAATCTGTTCTTCTAATTTAGGATGTTGTTCTACTTTGTCTTTTTGATTGAAGGTAAGTGTGTTTATCAACTCCTTTTCAATCAATTCTGGTTTAAAAGTTACTTGCATATTTTTGGGTTTGAGAGTAATAATATAGAAATTATTTTTCAAACAGCGAAATATCAAAGTAGCTGATTCTATTTCACTAAACCGTTTGAGGTGAAAGAAACCCTTGCTTTGGCCGAAACAGTTTGATCTGTAAACTGCCCTTCATCAAACATGAACCTTGCAGTTATACCTATCATTGCAGCATTATCGGTGCAATACTCAAACTTAGGAATAAACGTTTTCCAACCTTTACTATTCCCCATTTCTTCAATTCTATTTCTTAAACCGCTATTTGCAGAAACCCCTCCAGCAATTGCAATATGCTTAATCCCGAAATAATCAGAAGCTTTAACCAATTGTTTCATTAAAACCTCAATGATCGAATATTGAATAGAAGCACATAAATCATCTAAATTATCTTTTATGAAATCAGGGTTCACTCTCTCTGCTTTCTGAATAAAATATAAAATCGAAGTTTTTAAACCACTGAAACTATAGTTAAACCCATCAACACGAGGCTTTGCGAACTGAAATGCCTTTTTATTTCCTAATTGGGCATGCTTATCAATTAAAGGGCCTCCTGGATAGTCAAATCCAATAATTTTTGCACTCTTATCAAATGCCTCTCCTGCAGCGTCATCAATTGTTGTACCGATGATCTCCATATCCAAGGCGCTTTTAACCAAAACAATCTGCGTATGCCCTCCAGAAACAGTCAAACATAAAAACGGAAATTCAGGTTTGGCACTTCCTGCATCATCAATAAAA
Organism: Crocinitomicaceae bacterium; assembly: GCA_022447585.1. Lineage (GTDB taxonomy): Bacteria > Bacteroidota > Bacteroidia > Flavobacteriales_D > Crocinitomicaceae > UBA4466. Next base: position 854,185 of record JAKVAR010000009.1, read on the forward strand.
TGAGCAAGAACATGACCATACATGTGATTCACATCAATCAAAGGAATGTTTAAGGCAAGAGCCATAGACTTTGCAAAAGAAGTCCCAACCACTAAAGAACCTAACAACCCAGGCCCTTTTGTAAATGCAATTGCATCAATATCCTCCTTCTTTATTCCAGCTTTTCTTATTGCTCCATCAACCACCGGAACAATATTTTGTAAATGAGCCCTACTCGCTAATTCAGGAACTACTCCGCCATATTCACTATGAACAGCCTGTCCTGCTATCAAATTTGATAAAACGGTGTCATTTTTGAGCACTGCAGCTGAAGTATCATCACAAGATGATTCAATCGCTAAAATGATAGTCTGTTTTTGACTCACAATGTTTAAATTTGTTGACGAATGGCAAAATTACTCAAAATATTAGGAAAGGCATTAGGAGGAATCTTAGAGTGGGTACTAATCTTTGTCATTTTTTTAAGTTTTGCAATTAGAACCTCACCCGTTCAAACATTACTAGCATCCCAAGCCGCGAGCTACTTATCTAAAGAATTAAATGCAACTATAAATATTGAAACAGTTGCAATTGTATTTCCCGATGAGATAGCCCTTGACAACATTCTACTTACGGACATAAATCAGGACACCTTACTTTATGCTAAAACCGTATTCGCTAAAATTCAAGATTACGATTTCTCAAAACTTACATTTGATATATCTACAATAGATATTGAAGAAGGATACGTTCATTTACAATGTGATCAAAATGGAATTTTCAACCACCAATTCTTAATCCAATATTTCGCTTCGGAGAAAAAGAAAAAAAAGAAGGATCCGAGAATTGCGTTAACCAACATAAACATAATTAATACGCAATTCAGATATGACGACTACCGCGAAGAGAAAAGAACATCCGGAGTAGACTACTTTCACATAAACGCTAAAAACATCAATGGTTCCATAAACGATTTCGTAATTAAAAATGATGTTTATTCGGCTACAATCAATGAATTTAATTTTAATGAACAATCGGGATTCCAAATGCAAAAACTAATGACGGACGCCACTATTTCTCATCGTGGTATTTTCCTTTCTGATTTAGTTCTAACTTCTTCAAGGTCAAAAATTGAAGCTGAAAAATTCAATATGATTTCAACGGGGCTTAGTGATTTCAAAAACTTTGTTGATAGCGTAAAGTTTGATGCTAGAATTGACAAAAGTACGATTGATTTATCAGATGCAGCCTTATTCGCTTATGCACTAGATGGAATGAACGACACTATTCATTTAACGACATCAATTGAAAAAGAAGTAAAACGTTTAAAGCTTGTCGACTTTAACCTTCAAACTAAAGGGAAAACTCAATTATTTGGAACCATTAATCTACCTGACTATCGTGATCCAAAATCCACATTTTACCAAGAACGTATAGCTTATGCCTACATTGATATAGATGAATTAAAATCAATCAAATTACCAAATTCATTTGACTACTCTTATTTAGAATTAGATGAAACACTTAACCCTATCGGCCATTTTGAAGCTCAGGAAATTCACCTTGATGGATTTCACTCTCAATTCGTTATTGCAGCAGACCTCATAAAAACCAATCTAGGAAATATACGCATGGATAATGGTATCATGTTTACCGAAGACAAGGCCAATAATTCTTATAATTTCCAAAAATCTGGTGCAAATGAATATGATTTCAAAATTGAGCAATTCGACCTTGGAACCTTAATTGACAATGCTGATATTGGAATCATTGATGGAATATTCTTTCTTTCCGGCAAAGCCAAAAGTACATCAGAAATCGCCTTCACAAATATAGAAGGTCACATTAATGAATTGGAATACCTAGACTATCCCTATAACAACATTTCCATTTTAGAAGGAACATTTATTGATAAAAAGTTTGATGGCAAAATCGATGTAAAAGATGACAATGTAGATTTAGCCTATGATGGTATCATCGACTTTAAAGATGAATTACATTTAAACTTTGAAATTGAAGTTCAGAACGCTTTATTAGATCAACTTAACATTTCAACCAAGAATTCGGAAATTTCTTCCCACTTCAAAATAAATTTGATTGGAAATGACCCGAATAACTTTAAAGGTTCCATTTTCATGGATCATTTTGATTTTAAAAAAGAAGAAAGAGCTTTCCAAATCCCTTCCATGAAGATAGACGTGGAGCGTGGAGAACTAAAAGATCAATTCAATATTGTCAGCGACATTGCTCAAATAAACATCTTAGGGAAAATTAATTTCGACTACATCGCAAACGATTTCATGTATCAATTCAGTAGAATATTCCCTTCTCTTTTTGATGACGACATTCATAAGTACAACCAAGACCGTTTTGATCATTTCCAATTTAATGCGACCATTGGAAACTCAGATGACTTACTTGCTATATTCTATCCAGATTTGCATTTGGCGCCAGAGACTAAAATAACGGGCCATTATTTCGAGGATTCATCCAGTTTCTTAGTGGACTTAAATTCCAAGTATATAGATTACCGTGATTTTCATTTTAAAGATGTTGAAGTTCATCAAATTATGGATGAAGACGATCTATCATTAACCTATCATGCCTCAAATTTCACCTTCAAAGATTCTTTAAATTTTGATGATTTCTACTTCAAATCGACTGGAACAGACAACGTACTTTTATCGGATTTATCTTGGGATCAAAACTCCAGCCAACCTTCTTTAATCAAATGGTCAACTTTGTTAAAAGACCCCAATCATTACACAATAGATTTAGCCCCATCTTACTTCCACATCAATAAAAACAAATGGCATATAGAACATGCATCAGAATTCACCATTAATAACGATACGCTTCATGTAGAAGACTTTTTATTAACACGTGGTGATCAGCTCATTTCCGCAGAAGGCTACCTTTCCAACTCAAACAATCATGAGTTAGAATTCGATATTAACAATTTAGTTCTTTCTGAATTTTCTAACTTCATATCTGAAGCTCCAGTTGAGGGAACCCTTAACGCTCAAGGAAGTATTTCAAACCCTACGAAGAACTTTCAATACAACGGCAATGGTAATATTTTAGGATTCAAGATCAAGGAACAACTTGTTGGAGATATTAATGTGACTTCTCATTGGGTTAAAAAGAATAAGAGCATAGCACTTCAAGGGGACCTTATTTATAAACAAAACCAAACCTTCGATTTTATCGGAGATTATTATCCATATCGCAAACAAGAAAATTTAGACTTTAATTTGTTCTTTGATCATACTGACATTCAATTTGCCAATGCATTTTTAGACCCAGATGTCGTATCTGAAATTAGAGGTTTATTGTTAGGAAGACTAAAAGTTTCCGGAACACCTGATCGACCTAAGCTTGATGGGGTCATAAATTTAACTGCAGGAACGGCTAAAATCGGTATTCTTGGGACTCATTTTGGTATAGAAGGCCCAATCGAAGTTGATGATTACGGCTTTTACATCAATGGGATACCTGTCTTTGATGAAGAAGGAAATGCTGGAAAATTAATTGGCTCAGTATATCATGATAATTTTTCAGATTTCAATTTTGATTTGAATTTTGATCTTGAAGACGATGCTATAAACAAAGATCCGCTTGAACCATGGCGAGTGCTTCCATTGGACAAATTCTTAGTTCTAAACTCCGTTTACAAACCTGGAGAAGTATATTATGGAAAAGGATACGCCACTGGAATGGTAAATATTTTTGGCTATACAGACAACCTTGAAATCACCGTAGATTTAGAAACAAAAAAAGGGACAAAAATTAACATCCCAATGTATGGTTTAGGTGAAATTGATGAAGAAGAGAACTTCATTGTTTTCGCAAACAAAGATGCGACAGTAATTGCAAACGAACCAAAAATTGATTTTACCGGTGTGGATCTAGATTTAAACTTCCGCGTTACTCCTAATGCCGAAGTAAAAATCATTTTCAATGAAGAACTAGAAGATGAAATTACTGCGCACGGTAAAGGGGATCTTGAAATAAACCTAAACAGCATTGGAGACATAACCATGGATGGAATTTATACCGTAACTGATGGGGTTTACGATTTCTCAATGGGGTTAATCAAGCAAAAATTTTATATTGAAGAAGGTGGAAGTATAAATTGGTCGGGAGATCCATACAATGCAATTCTTGATTTGAAAACCTTCTATCGAGTTAATACCAATATTGCTACGGTACAAAACGGGCAAGTAAATACAACAGGAAGTTCGCACAAAGACATCGTTTGCTACCTCAACCTTAAAGAATCATTAATCAAGCCCGCAATTGATTTTAACATCCAAGCACCAAGGGCAAATGACGTTGAAAAATCTATTTTATCTCAAATCAATGCTGATCCAGCAGAATTAAATAGACAGTTTTTCTCATTACTACTTTGGAAAAGATTTCAACCCATGGGCGGAAATATTTCAACGGACGGAAGTGCAACACTTGATTTAATTACCAATCAAATTAACGCTTTATTATCTAAGGTTTCTAACGACTATAAATTAAATGTCAATTTAGATTCAGATATATTAACAGGTGATAACTCGTATGAATTTGGAATATCTAAAGGTTTCTTGGATGATCGACTTCTGTTTTCCGGAAGTTTTGGCGTTGAAAACCAACACTTTGATGACCACACAGAAAACGCTTTCATTGGGGATGTTAAACTAGAGTACCTGCTAAATGAAAGTGGAACATTTAGAGTAAACATCTTCAATGAATCCAACGATAAAACTATTATTCAAGACCAGAACAAAGGCCCTTTTACACAAGGTGCAGCCCTAAATTATCAAGAAGAATTTCATAAAGTGAAAGACTTCAAGGTGATTCAGTATTTCTTAGATATTTTTAGGAAGAAGAAAAACAAACGATACCCTATTAAACGCAAACATAAACAAGTTCCAGTACCTGTCGATAACAGTCATATTATCACCCCTTTGAAAGAAGAAGCTGATGAAATGGAAGAAAAACAAGCTTAAAAAACTGAAAATTTAATACCTTCGCACTACCAATTTTTCCGGTAAAAAATAGATCGAATGAATAAAGTACTTATAGCAAATAGAGGTGAAATTGCTCGAAGAGTAATTAGAACTTTGAAAAAAATGGGAATTAAAAGTGTTGCAATCTACTCAGATGCAGACAAGAACGCCCCTCATGTGCTAGAGGCAGACGAAGCGGTTTATGTAGGAACAAGTCCTTCTGCTGAGAGTTATTTAAAACAAGATGTTATCCTACAGCACTGTAAAGATTTAGGTGTGGACGGGATACACCCTGGCTACGGTTTTTTATCGGAAAATGGTGAATTCGCGCAAAAAGTTACAGATGCTGGAATGACCTTCATCGGTCCTTCTCCAGAAGCTATGGCATTAATGGGAGATAAACTAAGTGCGAAGCAAGCCGTTAAAGATTACGAAGTCCCATTGGTTCCAGGCGTAGACAGAGCGATTACGGATGTAAAGGAAGCTAAAGAAATTGCAAATCAAATTGGATACCCAGTATTAATTAAGGCATCTGCCGGAGGTGGTGGAAAAGGGATGAGACTTGTTGAAGAAGAAGCCGTTCTTGAGGAGCAAATGAAATTAGCACAAAACGAAGCTAGATCATCCTTCGGAAACGACGCCTGTTTCGTTGAAAAGTTTGTCACAAAACCTAGACATATTGAAATTCAAGTTTTTGCAGACAGTCACGGGAATGCCATTCATTTATTTGAACGTGAATGCTCTATTCAGCGTAGACACCAAAAGGTAATAGAAGAAGCTCCTAGTTCGGTTTTAACTCCAGATTTGAGAGAGAAAATGGGACAAGCTGCCGTCAATGTTTGTAAAGCATGTGATTATGAAGGTGCTGGGACAGTTGAATTTCTATTAGATGCAGATCATAACTTCTATTTCCTAGAAATGAATACTCGACTTCAAGTAGAACACCCGGTTACAGAAGAAATTACAGGGTTAGACTTAGTTGAATGGCAAATTAGAGTTGCGAGAGGAGAAAAACTGCCTAAAGGACAAGATGAACTTACTATAAACGGTCATGCGATCGAAGTTAGAGTTTATGCAGAAGATACAATTAACGGATTTACACCTGACATAGGGAATTTAAAAAGATACAGAATCCCATCTGGAAGAAGTGTCCGTGTGGACGATGCGTTTTTAGAAGGTATGGATATTCCAATTTATTACGATCCAATGATTGCGAAATTGGTCGTTTGGGGAAAGACGCGTGAAAAAGCAATTAAGCGTACTATTCAAGCGATAGATGAATATCAAATATCTGGATTAAAGACAACACTTGACTTTGGTAAATTTGTTCTAGGACATGATGCGTTTACATCCGGAAATTTTGATACGAATTTCGTCAGACATCATTTTGAAGATCCGAAGGTAATGTATACTTCAATGGAAGCCGAGCAAGAAGCTTTAACTCATGGAGTAAATCAGATTTGGGACTCTATAAAAGAAAGAGATTGTAAGGAATTTGCTTCAAAAAACATTACAAGCAACTGGAAAAACACTAGAACCTAATCCTTTTTCCTTGCATTAACTGTTTTATTTGGTTGTTTAAATATCAAAGACTTAACAGTTCCATCTTCCCAAAGTGTAAATTCTAATTCGTAATTAGGAATTTCGGCAATAGAATAGGTGTTCGGAGCTATAAACTCCAGCATACTTTCTGGCATACCTGGAACAAAGACCCATAACCTTCCTTCTTCCTTCATTGTAATTCGGGCCGACTTTCCCGGAAGTTCATAATTACCGATGTATTTTCGATTAACCTTTTGTCGTTTAGCAACTAAGCGTGCCTCTTCATCAGATAATTGTGAAAAAGAGACCAAAGAAAAAAGAAGAATTAAAAGAGTGATTCCGAGTTTCATACAATTGATTTAGCATTTCCAAAAATAAGAGATTGTAACAATTAATTGAAAATAAAAAGCAATCATTCTTTCACAAAAGACCTTTGATAACCCTAAGTAAAATACAGTAAATTCAATCATAGTGATATGATTACGAGCATTTAAAATAAGCTAATTGAAAATCAAAAAACTAGAAAAAGAAGTACTTTTTCATCTCTTTTATATTTTGTGATAAAAAAGTCCATTGGAGGTTCGTTGAATCCGATAATTCCTTTTAATTTTACCTTTCAAATATCACAAACATGAACTTACACGAATATCAAGGGAAATCTATATTAAAAAGCTTTGGTGTTGCTATCCAAGAAGGGAAAGTAGTAGACAAGGTTGAAGATGCACAAGCTGCAGCAAAAGAATTATCTGCTGAAACAGGTACTGAATGGTACGTAGTAAAAGCTCAAATTCATGCTGGTGGACGTGGTAAAGGGACTGTTGAAGAAACAGGATCTCACGGTGTAGTTTTAGCAAAAGGAATTGACAAAGTTGATGACACGGTTAAAGGAATCTTAGGAGGACACTTAACTACTGCTCAAACTAATGGCGTTGGTAAACTTGTAAATAAAGTTTTAATTGCTGAGGATGTATACTATCCAGGAGCAAGTGAGCCAGATGAATTTTATATGTCGGTTCTTTTAGATAGAGAAGCCGGACGCAACATCATCATGTATTCTACAGAAGGTGGAATGGACATTGAAACTGTAGCTGAAGAAACTCCGCATTTAATATTTAAAGAAGAAGTTGATCCACGTGTTGGACTTCAAGGTTTCCAAACTAGAAAAATTGCTTTCAACCTAGGATTATCAGGACAAGCAATGAAGCAAATGACAAAATTTGTTAGCGCATTGTATGCTGCTTATGAAGGATGTGATGCTGCTATGTTCGAGATTAATCCAGTTTTGAAAACATCTGATGATAAGATTATAGCTGTTGATGCTAAAGTAACATTGGATGGTTCAGGTTTATTCCGTCACCCAGACTATGCGGCAATGAGAGATAAAACTGAAGAGGACCCAACTGAAGTTGAAGCTGATGAAGCTGGATTAAACTTTGTTAAACTTGACGGTAATGTTGGTTGCATGGTAAACGGTGCAGGACTTGCAATGGCAACGATGGACATCATTAAATTATCAGGAGGTAATCCTGCTAACTTCCTAGACGTTGGTGGTACTGCTGATGCTGAGCGTGTTGAGAAAGCTTTCAATATCATCCTTAAAGATGAGAATGTAAAAGCAATCTTAATTAACATTTTTGGAGGTATTGTTCGTTGTGACCGTGTTGCTCAAGGTGTTGTTGATGCCTACAAGAACTTTGGATCTTTTCCAGTTCCATTAATTGTGCGTCTACAAGGAACAAATGCAGAAGAGGCGAAACAATTAATTGATGAGTCTGGATTAGACGTAATCTCTGTTGTTCAACTGCAAGAAGCAGCGGATAAAGTTAAAGAAGTATTGGCTTAATTAAAGACAATCAATATACTTGAAACGCTTTCATTTCTATGGAAGCGTTTTTTTGTAAAAAAACTATTGAGGAAACGCTATACTTTATCGCAATACCTTTTGACTCAATTGATGCTTCGCCCAAAAAGATCGCGCTATACTGAAATACAATATTTACAATAGACAATTACCTAAACGGTCTCAAACACTTCAAATAAATCATTCAAGACTCAACTTCAAACATACTATAGGATAGATTATTTGTTATATTCATAATACAAAACTTGATTGCTTACTTATCATCTAACGACATGAGAAAGGCATACAAACCACTTGCTGCTTCGATTTTATTTTGAATTAGTTAGAATAGACATTTACCAATGAACCAAACTACCTGCGATACTAATACAACATCTATTAATTCAGCTAGTGATCCAAACTACTACCAAACTGATGTAGTAGCTTACGGTGACTATTACCCGTACGGTATGTTAATGCCTGGCAGAAATCACGCAGAAGCTGATGGGTATAGATATGGTTTCCAAGGTCAAGAGACTGATGACGAGGTGAAGGGAGAAGGTAACTCTGTAAACTACAAATACAGAATGCATGACCCGAGAATTGGAAGGTTCTTTGCGGTTGATCCGTTGGAAAAAGAATATCCTCATAACTCACCTTATGCTTTTAGTGAGAATAATGTAATTCATGCAATTGAATTAGAAGGATTAGAGAAAGTGGTTACGCATACGTATAATCCAAAAACAAAAAAGTTTAAAATTACAGCTAAAAGCATAGACTATGGTTTAAAAGAGAATGTAAACTTGTATCAATACAAAAACTCAGAAGGTAATGTATATAAGCGAGTTTATAAGAGTTGGTCTTCCGATAAAACTTATGAACACATTGGATTTGGAAATGTTGACAGACCCAACCTTTATCAACGATTTCGGGGGGTAGAACCAGTTCAGGTATACAAGGATCCAGTAAGTATATTTGACGGAACAATTTTTTCTCCAAATAAAGCTGACTTTCACTATGCTCCATTCGAGGCAGGAAAAGCTGATTTAAAAATTAGTATTCATTTAGGATCTTATACTCACGACTTTGGGATTAGTCTTTATGAAGGTGGAGGAGAGTCTACTTTTAAAATGAATACAATTAATAAGTCTAAGATTGATTATGGGAATGCTAAAATTGGTTTTACGCCAAGTCTTACCCTTGATGGATATATCTCTAAGGGAGCTGATCAAAAAACAAAGACAGAGTCTTCAATGAAATTGAAGTATAACGTGATTTCATTGAGTAAAACTGATGCAACTAATGGCGATAATAAACTTAGTATTAGTTTTTCAAAAAGCTTTGCTATCCCTATATATTCACGTTCAAAGAATGCTAGTGTAACAACGGTAATAGACCATACAAAATGATGAGGAAAGTATTATTTATATTATTTTTTTTTAGCTCTTGCGGAGTTCCCGAATTTTCTAAATTAGACACATGCCTAAAAAAACTAATCAAGAATAATGATTGTGACATTTCATTGGAAGTTGAGAACTCTAAAGATTTAAATTTGACATACAAATGTAATCCGGAGAGGAGTCATTTTGCTGGATTAATTTTATTAGATGCGTACTCTATTTTTAGAGAAAATGAATTAGTTTACGAAGTATATCGTATTCTTGATTCAAATGGATTATTATTACTTGAGTTGACGGCGAAGGAAATAGAATTATTGTTTAATAAATTGGAGACCTATAAAGGTGATTTGAATCTTATTAAAAAATCTAACGCTGAAAGTATCTATAATAGATTGTGTAAAGCTCTTCAAGATGGGGTAAGTAAAGAACAATTCAGTAATGATTTAGTTACTTTAAAATTTGATGATTTTAATAATTTTGAAGGATTCACTATTGAAAAAATTGAAGATGAAGATTATATATTCTTTTCAAATAAAAATAGTAGTGATAATCATTTATTATTAGGGTATTTATTTAATGAAGAACAAAGGATTCAAGGATTTACAGTTGAGTAAAAAAGGTCTTCGCACTAGCTTTCACAGCTTCAAAAAGACATAAAAACAAAATATATAAACAGCTGCCCTTTGGGTGGCTGTTTTGTTTTTCATGCTTTTTTCGCCTGTTGCAATCTTCGTGCTCAGTCACAGCTACTTTGTCTGTTGACACATCCACCGCTGTTTAATATTGCTCGCCGCTAGGTCGGCTTGGGCTACGCTTAGTGTATTGGTTTTTCCACCTTCTCCCTTCGGCAGTGTCTCCGCTTATAAAACCAAAATCACACGCTTGTGTTGTCTCATAAAAACTGCTCTTTCCTTACAACTTCCGTACTGACGTTTGTCGCTGTTTCGTCTTCAAAAACTATCGTTTTTTCTCAAGTGCTTTTTTATTTTGCAACAGTGGTCATAGACAACTGCTTCTTACTTATCCCTGCGTTATCACTTGGTCTTCGAAAGCAGTACTTTCTCTTCTCCCCCAAGCCTCTTCTCGCTTTCTGGCTCGCCATTCACTTTCCACCATCCGCTGCGCTTCGGCGGGCAATTAGTTTATTCTTCCAAATAAATAATGAAGACCCAATTATCATTATCTTTGCTCAATGAATTTATTGAACAGGAATATGATTATTTATAAAACGGCCGAAGAAATTGAGATAATGCGTGAAGCTGCTCAAATTGTGAGTAGAACTTTAGGTAAATGCGCAGAGATGATTGCACCTGGTGTCACTCCTTTTGAAATGGATAAAATGGCTGAAGAATACATTATTTCTCAAGGTGCTGTTCCTGGATTCAAAGGTTTATATGATTGTCCGTCAACTTTATTAATTTCTGTTAACGAACAAGTTGTTCATGGATTACCAACAGAACGACCTTTTCAAGAGGGAGATATTGTCTCTATTGATTGCGGATCAATTTACAAAGGGTATTACGGTGATCACGCCTATACGTTTCAAGTTGGAAAAGTATCGGATGAAAAAAAGAAACTATTAAAAGTTACCTTAGAATGTTTAATGCTTGGTATTTCGGAAGCTAAAGCAGGAAATAGAATTGGAGATATCGGATTCGCCATTCAACAGCATGCTGAAAAGCATGGCTATGGTGTAGTTCGTGACCTTGTTGGACATGGATTAGGAAAAACTTTGCATGAAGAACCTCAGGTTCCAAACTACGGCCGCAGAGGTAAAGGCAAAAAGATTCAAGAAGGTCTTACTATTGCAATAGAACCTATGATCAACATGGGAACAGAGAAAGTATCTCAATTGGATGACAATTGGACTATCGTAACTGAAGATGGCCTCCCAAGCGCACACTTCGAACACGACATCGCTATTGTTAATGGTAAGCCTGAAATATTATCTACATTCAAATACATTGAAGAAGCATTGGCTAAGAAATAATGACAAAAGAAGTCCGTTTATTAGCAATTACCAATTTAACCATACTTATTTATGCGTTAAGTATTTTTTTTGATAAAGGCGCTTTTCTATTCCCCTTCCCACTTAATCAATTGATTATATTTATTGTATCTAGTCAATTTGCTTTTTGGAATTTTAAAAAGTTCAAGATTGAATCCATTTTAATGATCCTTATTGGTCTTTTTTTAACCCTCGGAAATGAAGTTTATTGGTCCATGGTTCTAAACTATGAACAAATGACCATCTTTTCCGAAGCAATTTACACCGATATTTTCCAATTAATCGCTTCAATTTTAGTACTATTTTTAGCCTTTCGATTTAGTCAAAAAACAAAAAATCGAATTCAAATTTTATTGCTAATTGTTTTTTGTGCCTTATTCATCCTTGGAAATTTGCACCCCTCCACTCTATTCGCTTCATTTTTTTTCCTGTTGAGCTATGCAGCAATGTCCATTTCTACTTTTATTAAACCAATTATGTCACCAATAAATTTGTATTGGGTTCTTCTTTTAACCTTGGAAGCCAGCAAGTTGATTTCAATTGGTTTGAACAAATAAAAAAGAAGTAATTTTTTTTACAGAAAAACCTTGTAGCATAACTAAGCTTTTACTAATTTTGCCGTCAGTTCTTTTAAAGAATTAACGGAGAGGTGCCTGAGTGGCCGAAAGGACTTGTTTGCTAAATAAGCGTACCTCAAAAGGGTACCCAGGGTTCGAATCCCTGTCTCTCCGCAAGAATAAAAAGAATAAAAAAAGATTGCAGAATTAAATTAATTACTTATTTTTGCACTCGCATTTGGGAAGAACGATTCTCAAAGCAATTTGAAATTTTTGAGTTCAATTT
>JAKVAR010000090.1 GCA_022447585.1 Crocinitomicaceae bacterium
TTGAAAATTATGCAAGATATAAACAGCTTTATCTTGGGTATCTTCGATTTGTTCAAGAACGTTTAAAGGATCATTGGTGCTAGGTAATGGCTCAAATGGTTGAGAACCGCATTTTCCTAATCCTTTATCGTAATTCCAAAATAAAACTTGATAACCCCCATCAGGATAATTAGCCGCATAAGCGGTTAATTCTCTTGTAAAAGAACTAACACTACTGGGGCTGCAAGTTACTCCTAAAAGGCTGAAAGAAGCTGTAACAAAATGTTCAAATTCTGTAAATATCATGATACCAAAATAAGAAAAAATATCATTTCTTACTATTTCGCAAGAAATGATATTTATCCTCAAATCAAGTTAGATACTCTTCCTCCTTTGAAATTACCTTTGATATATGAAAGGTATAATCTGCCCAGAGAACCAGTAGTTGTAGTCAACCTTTGCCACAGACTTAATGGTGTCTCGAAATAACGGTAAGTTCCACCACTTTTAAACTGAACATACAGAATTGAATTCTCATGGTCATATCCAATGGCATCGATAGACTTACTGGGTTTGCAAGGTAAATGCTCTATTCTTTTGATGAGAATCCCATCAATTAATTCCTCTTGAGATGTATTATTCCCTGAAAAACAGTGAGCAATAATATCTAATTCACTACTGAACATTTTTCTTTCCTCTTTATGATAAAATAAGTGTGAGATTTTCTCATACTGTATTGTTAATTACTCAAAAAACTCTTTTAGGCTTTAACCTTGAAGTAATCTCCTTAATAAATGACAATCTTGTTTAGGAGTTACTTTTTCAAGTAGTCCTGTTTGTTCTTTGGGAACATATATATCAAGAGATGGAGATTCATTATCAAATTTGACAATTCTCCCACATAAAACTCTAGGTTTAAGACTGACAAAAACAATCTCATCGAATCACCCCTGCTTAAGTCTCTAATGATTCCCAGTTAAAATAGCACTTGTTTTTCTGTTACTTGTTTTTTTAACTCTTGTTGCTCATCTGGAATATAAACATTCATAGTTAGATCCTGAGTACAAAAGTGAACGATTCCGAAAATAGGCTTTGGAGAAACACCCATTAAAGATGAAGGCAGAACAACTACATCCCCTTTTTTCGGGGTTTGTGAAAATAAGATGTTTCCTTCGACTTCGGGATATTGATCCTCATAAATACAGGTAGCAAAATAACTAATAATCACCATTCAAGTTTTCCTCTCTGTTGTTAACTAAATTATCCACCGTACCTCCTCTAAATTCTCCTTTCACACATTGAGCATACAGTTTTTCTAATGACCCACTCCTGTTCAGAAACCTCTGCCAAAGAGTTAATGGTACATTATAATAGCCCCTAGTGTTTCCATTTTTAAATTGAATATAAAAAACACTATATGTGTGCTCGTACCCTATAGCCTCAACAGATTTACTTTTTTGAAAAGGTAAATTATCAGTCCGTTTGATGAGAATTTCATCTTTGATTTCCTGTTTTTCTTGAGTTTTGTATTCTTGAAAACAAAACTTAAAAACATCAAACTCACTGCTAAACATTTGTGTACTCCATGCTTATATAAATGTGGGAATATCCCCACATTTGGGTTGGCTATTGGTTGAGATGAATCTGGTTAGTGTGATGAGAAGTTTGTCGATATTCGGGTTTAAATTCCCGATTATCAACCCCCCCTAATGCTTCTTCTAAAGGTTGGGTTAAAGACAAACAATTACCTCCTGATGAACC
>JAKVAR010000091.1 GCA_022447585.1 Crocinitomicaceae bacterium
GCACGACGAAATAGATTTATTACCGAAAAGAATTGTGGGACAAAAACTACCTTTGTTTCGAGGACATTATTATGTCTTAATTTCCGAAAACAACCAAGTCTGGGATGGAACCAACTGGACAACAATACATTGGAATGCCAAACATTACAAAAGCTGGACGGCAGCCAAATCAGCACAACATCAACTACAATTTAACCCTCACTTTAAGGCTAGAAACAGCGAAATAAAAGCTATCTTTAAGCCTTAACTAATCAACTACATCGACACATTTCATTGTACACTATTGAGAGACAATCATGACATCTTTAAACAAATACATTGAAAACCACAATCAAGAAATTGAACAAACCCAAGAACAGATTTTAGAGATCCAGAAACAGTTAAGAGATTTAGAGCAACAATTTATGACAACAATAAATTTATCTTCTATAATAAAGAAAAACAACAACAACACACCCTGATTTATCTGATATGGTTGAAGGGTAGAAATTTTATACAATGTAGATAAGTGCTGAAGTTAGAAAGAGCCATAGATCCTCAGACATCAGAAAGGTTCTGCTGCATATTCGATAAGCAAACCTGCTTACCAGTCGAGCCTATTCAGCGATACCTAAATTATTGTCGTAAGCGACAATTAGCCTCAAATACAGTTAATATTTATGCTTGTCGCCTTCTCGATTTTTGGCAATGGCTAGAGTATAAATCCCTTGACTGGCAAGAGGTAGGATTAAATGAACTAGCGGACTTTGTGAATTGGTATTTATTAGGTGGGGAAGTAGAAGTTATCTCAGAAGACGTAAGAGAAGTTATCTCAAAACGCAGTCCACGCACAGTTAATTTAGCCATTACAGCCGTGCAACGATTCTATGAATTCCACACTGTAGAAGGTAGAGTAGATGAAAAGCATTTTACGAAGTTAGCACACGGTTGGGGTAAACGAGGCGGTTTCCTACGAGGCATTGTTAAAACCAGCCCAAGCAAAAGGAAACGAATTAAAGTCAAAGAGCCTAAAATCTTCCCTGGGTGTCTAACTGATGAACAAGTAACTCAATTAGCCAATGCTTGTTACAGTTACAGAGATAGACTAATAGTGATGCTTTTAAGGGAAACAGGCATAAGAAGGGGAGAATTATTAGGATTACATTTAGTAGATGTGGCCGATTTTGATAGTCGAGGCAGAATTCGTATTGTAAGACGAAATAATAACCCCAATGGTGCAACTGCTAAGGGAACAGAGCGAGAAATTCCAATTCTACATAACCGAGATGCTGTTAAAGAGACGTTTCAGGGGTACCTACTGGAAGAATATCCCCCCGAAGCTGAAAAAATGGGTCATGGAATGTTCTTTGTTAATTTAGAGGGTGAGTACATTGGCAAACCTATGTCTAGTGCCAGAGTGAATAGTCTGTTCTATCAATTAGAGAAAAGAACAGGAATTAAAGCTCATCCTCATCTTTTCAGACATACTTTTGCTACCAGAATGCTACAAGCGGGCTATCTAGACCAATATGTACAGCAGTTGTTGGGACATAAATCTATTGTCACCACCAAAGATATTTACTCCCATGTGTTAGATGAAGTGAGTTTAGATACCTATTTGAAAAGAGGAGAATAAGAATGAATCCAGTCTCTTTGCAAGTATTAAACAAAAGAATAGCTGAATCAAAATTAGGAAATAAATGGATTAATGATCCATTAATAAATCAGGATATTTGGCCAATTGAAAAACTAGGGGATTTTGAAGAAGAATCAACAATTTATAAAAACAGAAATTTTTATTTCCAAGATTTTCTTCTACCTTGGTTAAAGTTACTTACAAAATTAACAGTAAAAGCAAGCGTAAGACAAAGACATTGTTTGGGAACAATTACGATGCGAATTACTTGTTTAAAGCAACTTGATAAGTTTTTAGTATCCCAAGGTTATGGTCAACCAGAATTAATTAACGATAATATATTAGGGGAATTTGTTTGTCAAGGGAGTCAAAATCGGAAAAAAGTCATTAATTATGTAGTAAAATTATGGGCAGAAGAACAGTGGCTTAAGTTAGAATATACCTCTCGTAATTATAAAATTACAACGCCTAAAATTGAAGTAATTCCTGAAGAAGTTCTTTTTAAGATTTATAAAAACTTTGATCTCTTCCCACCTCCATTAGAGAGATTATTTAGATTACAAATTGTTTTAGGAAGTCGACTTGGAGAAATGTTAAGAATTCCTCGTCAATGCCTTAAACAAGAAGGAGATGATTGGTTTTTATTAAGATGGGTAGAAAAAAGAAAACAGTGGAAATTTTCTCAAGTTCATCCCTTGGTTGTTGAATTAGTAAAAGAACAACAGAAGTTTTTGAATAATCATTTAATATCAGAATTTAACTTTGATAAATTATTTTGTAAAATTTCTACAGCTTATCACGAAGGGGCAAAAGGCGGTAAAAACAGATTTACAATAGAACCAATTTATAAGCCAGAAATTCTTTCTATAAGCGTAATTAATCAATGGTTACGAGCTTTTAGTGAAAAAGCCGATTTACAAGATAAATATGGGAATCGATTCAACTTAAAAAGTCACCAATTTCGCCGTACTAAAGCGAGTATTATGGCCTATTGCGGAACTGAAGATGAATATATTGCTACGGTATTGGGGCATAGCTCTTTGGATATGTTACCTCATTATCGCCAACGGTCTTTAGATAGATTAGAGAAAGAAACTAAAACTAAAGGATATGTTGATATGTATGGACAGGTAACGGCCTTTAAACCAAGAAAACGAAGATACGAAAAATTAGCTGAAATTCTCAAAGTGAACACTACTTTAGGAGAATGTCATAGACCAACAATGTTAGGAGATTGCCAGTATCGCTATGCTTGTTTAAATTGTATCCATCATCGAGTTTCCTTAGATGATAAAGAAAAATTAGAAATTGATTTTCAGCAATTACAGAATAATTTAGAACAAGCACAAATAGCCAATCAAGAAAAGAGAGTTACTGAAATCAATCGGCTATTAGAATTATTAGAAACTCGACTACAAGGATTAATGCAGTTACAATATAGCCAGGGAATAAAACGTAATGACTCGCCGTAAACATCCTCCTATTTCTGTTCATCAAACTTTATTTGGTCAATTAGAAATTAATTGGAAAAAAGAATATAAAAATGAATTTTTGTGTCCTAGATGTGAAAAAGGTAAGCTGACGCAAATATGTTCCTGTAAGAAAATTCTTTGTCAACTAAGATTAGGGTGTAAGTCCTGCCGTCAACAAACGGATCTTGTTTGTCGAGTTCCACCTCATATTTCTCGTTACCGTTGTAACATAGAATGTCCTAATCCACTGTGTAATAAAAAAGGATATAATGGACAAAAAGGATGGATTTATACACATAGGATAAAAACCAAGTCTGTTGAATGTAAATGTTATTTTTGTGGAATCATATTTAAGTCAAATTCAACTAATTTAAACAGTTGGACAGGAAGTTTAATTAATCAACCAAGACAACCTTTTAATTTTGATGAAGATATCTGGAATTTACAGCACTTTTATAATAATCCTCATTATGACTCACTTGTATTGTCAAAAATATATCCTAGCTGGTTTCGCTTAGAAGTTAAAAGATATTTATATGAATTACTAAAATCACAACAATTCTCTTCTGACAAAAGTGTTAGAGATATTAAGGGAGTTTTACAACAATTTGGTCAAGTTTGTGAGTCCGAAGAAATTCAAAACTTCTCTCAAATAACTCGCACAGAAATTTTGATTTTTCTAGAGATGTGTCAAACAAATTCTTCTCAAACAGTTAATAACAAAATTTATTATCTTAAAAATTTTTTGGAGTGGCTAGGAGTTGAAACAATTTCCTTAATTTATAGTCGTGACTTAGTTAAAATTAATAGTAGTGATACAAATTGGTTAGATGAAGTAACTCGTCAATCAATTAAACAGCATTTAGATAAAATACCTTCACCTATTGCCCATCATTATTTAGTTCAACTCTATCTCGCTGCTAGGTCGAGAGATATATGCCAATTAGCCTTCAATTGCTTAGAGGAAGAAAATGGTCAATGGTATGTCAAATTTTTTCAACAAAAAAATCAACGGTGGCATCGAATCCTAACTAACCGTGAAATTAGACAAGTTATAGAAAAACAGCAACAGTGGATACGACAAACTTTTGGACAAGAATATGAATATTTATTCTGTCATTTTCGGTCAATCAGAGAGGTCTCCTATCCTAACTTTTGTAATATTAAACCACTACCCCATCCTCCAGCAGTAGGGGCTTTTCAAAATCCAATGGTTCGTATTATAAGGATGTTAATAGAGAAAGAAAATATCTTAGATGCAAATGGAAACAAACCTCACTTTACGGGGAAAATTACTCGTCATAGTCGATTACAAGAAGTTCGGACTAAATATGGCATGGAAGCAGCGAGATTATATGCTGACCATAAAAGCAGTCGCACTACCTTCCAACACTATGCACCCCCAACAAGAGAACAGATAGCAGAGGTAGATTTACCCTTCCAAGAACTTTTGATGAACCCTGATAATAAGTTCTTACCTTGGCAATCATTACCAGAAAGCTTACTAAAAAATCCTAAATCTCACGAACTTGACTTAGAAATAGCCCCTCGTTTAGTTGTTTATGGCCATTGCGCCCTTGACCCTAAAACCCCCTGTCCAGTTAATCTTTATCCTAAATGCTATGGTTGCTCAAGCTTTCGTCCCAGTACAGGGAAATTACCTCTCTATGAACGTCAATATCAAGGGGAACAGCAACGGTTAACGGATGCAGAAAAAGCAGGGGCAGAACTTGCATCAGAGGAAGCTCAAGCCTGGTTCTAACGGTTTTAGTTGAAACTTACTTGTGGTATAATTTACTTCACAGAAGGTCAACGGCGATCGCTTGAAATGAGTCAAGAATCTAAAAAATTAAGGTCAAAGGGAGAGAAGACCATTTGTCTTCCTATTGTTG
>JAKVAR010000092.1 GCA_022447585.1 Crocinitomicaceae bacterium
ACTTGAGAATGAATATCAAAAAAGATGATAGCTGGACTCAGAAAAATTGATAGGGGAGATGCCCAAAACCGTGGAACAGGGACTGCATAAGAAATTTTGAATGCAAAAAATGTGTTGAATGCGTTTTCTAAGAAGTGCAAAAAAAAGGGAATGAGATCAGAAAATGAGTTGAGGTCTTGAAATTTAACAAAACATGACTCAAATAAGATGTAAATTAGATGATCAAAAAAGAGAATAATCAAAAAATACACTGCAGGCAACAAAAGCTATGACGACCATGCTGGCTACATGCCATCACGCCGCATAGCTCGACCGTTGTGTTGCATAAATGAAATATAGACCAACCATATTAAATGTTTTATCAGGAGGATTATTGATTTGGATGATTATCCAATTTATAATTTTCACCATTAACTCAACAGGAGCTGGTGGTGAAGCTTGGAGTGTAGTAGCTATAATTGTTCTAGTTTTTCTGAGCATTATTGGATTAGGAATAGATTTTTTAATCCAATTGGGGACTAAGAAATTAAAGACTAAAAATCAACACATAACAAGAAATGGGATTGGGTTAATATTATTGATTGGACTTTACTATTTTAATCAAAATCATCGCAGAGATTTGAACATAATTATTCCTAATGATTATAATAATGCAATTGGGATTGTGTATGACTTTCCCGAATCTAACAAACTACCTGTGAACATACTTACCCTTCACTCCAATGTTGAGTTACCTAAATCTGGACTGATTTTTACTAGTTCTAGAATGAAAGACAATGATATACCACATACAAAGTTCATTAATGAAAATGGAGACTTGAGATATTTAGGAGTCAACGGAATTTGGGAAAGAAGATACTCCGATGAAATTCAAATAGACTACAAAGGAGGCCTTGTGACCGTTCGAATAATCAATGTAGGAGATGAAGAGACTGGAAGAGAAAAAATTGCTGAATGCGAAACTATAATTAGAAACAAATTAAAGAAATACGCAACACAACAAGGTGTAAAAATGCATTGAAACGCATTTTACACGAAACGTTAGCAACTATTAAAGAAACCAGATGAAATCCAAGATTCTAGGAGAAATTGAACCTCATGAATTTGACCCAGACCTTTATTTCGGGCAACCAATTGGGGTTCCTTATTTCGACAACAAGAAAATTAATGTGGGAATTGGTGCTGCAAACCACCAAGAGACCTTAATTGAGTCTGATAAAGTTCTAGCCAAGTTTATGTCTCTTAATTCCACCGACAGGCACAACCATTCTAAACCTATAATAAAATATTATGAAACCTGTGTGAAGTTTGGAATTTGCGACAAGATTGAAATGAATAGCGACAATGAAATTTGGGATTATGTAAATCCTACAGAAATCATAGTCGATTCGGAAATGGATTCTGGATTTTATGTAATGGTTTCATGTGAATGTAAATGGGAACCAGAGCATGGACTTCAATTAGAATTCCTTAACGGGACAGATCTTGTTCGTGCTGGTGGACATGAATAAAAGAAATAAAACAGTTGCTAACAAAACCTATACGCAATACCCTTCGGGATAAAGCGCATAGCCAAACCGTTCGGCACAAGCAAAAAAAGAAACAGAAATAACAATGAAAGAGGTAGATTATTCAAAATATCAAGATAAAGAAACTAAAGCATGGAAAGAACTGCTTGATTACATTGATAACGTAGCTGCCGAGGAAATTGAAGATTTCGACCCAAGAATTGGAATTGGATTTGAAAACTTTAAAGAGATAATAGTCTTACCGAAATCAATCAAAAAATTGAAAAGAGTAAAAAGAATGTGGCTTTATGGAAGTAGTTTAAAACAGATTCCGCCAGAAATTGGAGAAATGGAAGCGTTAGAATTATTCGACCCATATACTTCGTACGACTTAAAATGGTTTCCATATGAAATAACGAATTGTAAAAAATTAAGAGCAAGTAGAATTAGTACAAGAGCACTTTTAGGAAATTATAAAAACAGAAAACCATTTCCTTCACTTGAAGAAAACCAAATTAAATATTCAGGTAAAGAATTAAATTGTAGTATTTGTAAAAAAGAAATCTCATATTCTACTACAAATCAATTATGGATTACAATGAATGTTGCTACAGACCCAATTCCAATGTTAATTAATTTGTGTTCAAATGAGTGTGGGGAAAAATTACCGATTGGAGAGGGGAATTATTTAGAATTTGCTCATAAGGGAGGAAAAGATTTAAAGCAACCTCCACAAGCAAGAAATACAGGAGTCAAACAGAATGAAGAAGATGTTGACTTTATGCGAAAAGTGATGACAGAATATTTCACTAAATTAAGAAATGAAAAATAAAGCCTGATGCCGAACAAAGGCTAAAATGTCCATCCGCCCTATGCGGGCGCACGGCATTTAGCCGGACCGTTGTGCCTAATTTTAGGGTGAGTTACTACCAAAAAAATGATAAAGGTAAGAATGGGGAAGAACCTGCTGTGGCGTGTCAGGTTCATTCGGATTTTTAGCATTGGTGATTTAGATTTAGTAAGGACCGGGAGCAATTGTTTATTCTCTGCATCTGAGAAACTATTAGCATGAAATTCCACACCTAGAATTAGATCTGGGATCTGATCGAATCTTGACCGAAGATAAACTCTCTGGAGATTTGTAGATCGCTAGACATTTAGGGAAATATAAATCTAGACTTTAAAAATTAATGTAAATTGAGGAAAACTGTTTGAACATAGCAGTTGGGATTATGTGGAGATTGTAAAAATAATTACCGGGGAAATGAGTTTTATGGAACTAATTTATTCTATTGAAACTTAGAGACTCTAGGAGGTATCCGAAATGAGAATTAAAAATAAAAAACTAGGTACAACAAAAGCTATGGCGACCATGCTGGCTACACGCCATCACGCCGCATAGCTCGACCGTTG
>JAKVAR010000093.1 GCA_022447585.1 Crocinitomicaceae bacterium
ATCGTAAGTTCCAGATAGAGTCCAGGCTACGTTAGGCCAATTTGCCGCTTGATTTAAAACCTGAGCTTTCCCTTGCCATGCGAACATGGTCAAAAGTCCAATCAGAAGCGTAAAATGTTTCATAAATTTAAGTTTAATTAAAAAATATAATTAGTAGCAAAGTTAATATTATGTAGAATTTAAGCGAATTAATGGGAGAATAAATGAATATTATATATTGTCTATTGAATATTGCAAGGGCAGAATTCTTTATGTTGATTATAAGACTTAAATAATTGTTATTATTGCATTTTCTCCGTTAAAAAATAAACAACATGGAATTATCAGGAAAACATGCACTTGTATGTGGCAGTACGCAGGGAATTGGGTTTGAAACTGCGAAGTTAATGGCTGAGAGAGGAGCAAAGCTTACTCTTGTGGCTCGCAATGAAGAAAAATTGCAAGAAGCATTGAAGAAGTTAGGTTCGGCTCAAGTTCATGATTATTTGGTGGCTGACTTTTCCAAGCCAGAGTTATTAAAGGTGGTGCTACAAGGGTTTGTCGCGGCAGGTAATAAACCTCATATTCTAGTGAACAATACTGGTGGCCCAAAAGGTGGCCCAATTATAGACGCGGAAGTATCTGAGTTCACCAATACTTTTAATCAACATTTGGTTTGTAATCACATTCTTGTTCAGGCCCTTTATGAGGGTATGGCAGATGAAGGTTATGGCAGAGTGATTAATATAATTTCTACAAGTGTAAAACAGCCGCTAAATGGCTTGGGTGTTTCAAATACGATCAGGGGAGCTGTGGCTAATTGGAGTAAAACTTTAGCAAACGAGCTAGGTCATATGAATATAACAGTAAATAACGTTTTACCAGGAGCAACAAATACAAGTAGATTGAATGATATAGCTAGGGCTAAATCATCGAAATTAAATAAAGGAGTGGATGAAGTTTTTGCGGATATGGCAAAGCAATCTCCTATGCAAAGAATCGCTGAACCAAAAGAAGTTGCTGAAGCTATAGCCTTCTTGGCATCACCTCGGGCTTCTTATATTAATGGAATTAATATTCCTGTAGATGGTGGTAGAACAAAATCACTTTAAGAATTTAAATTTTGAATCATGAATACTGAAATCATCTCTATTTCGTAGTCATTTTCGGATTTCATATTTAGGTAGGTTAAAAATGCATCATTAGATAATTCCAATGATGCATTTTTATTGATTCTAATCCGTATTCATCCAATGAAAAATTGAACTTTAACTCAGGGTAGATCTTTTTGGGTGCCGGACTCTTATATTCTATTGTGATTTTTAAAGTCTACTATTGAATGTTGAATAATTTTTCTTCTATTTAATTATATTAATATGCCCTTTCAGCATTTTTTCTCTGCCAGAATTTGTAACGAAATTGGTTATATATGTATAAGTTCCATCATTAACAATATTTCCAGCATAGCTACCGTCCCATATGAATCTAGGATCAAAAGCCTCAAATATTAATTCTCCCCATCGGTTAAAAATTTTAATTTCTAATTTTTTTATTCCAATAGTTGAAATTCTAAAATCATTATTTGATGGGTCTCCGTCCGGTGTAAAAGTATTTGGGATATAAATGTACCATTCTTCTTCAATGTTAATAGGTTTAACGATGGTGTCTTTGCATCCTTTCTCATCAATTGCAATTAAAGTGATGTAATACAAGCCGGGTTCATCGTATGTGTTACTTGGGTGAACAAGTGTTGAGTTTTGACCGTCACCAAAATTCCATTCATATGTGATCGCATTAATCGAGTTGTTTTGAAATGTTATTGGTAGGTCATGAAAGAAAACATTACTTGTTGATTCAAAGTCAGCCGTTGGCTTCACAACTACGACTTCAGTTGAACCTTCAACCGTGAATGTTTGACATTCATCAGAGACGCTTACCGTGTATGTTGTTGTTTCACTTGGTGTCACCCAAACCTCAGATGTAGTTTCTCCACTGTGTAGCCAATTGTAAAAATGTTGACCGTATCCACCGACTGAAGCTACCGAAATTTCAATAGAATCACCCGGGCAAATTTCAACTGTTGGGCTCATCGTTAAAACGAGAGGGGGACTTAAAATAGTATAAATGACATCTGCGGATGTTGTTGCTCCACAAAAATCAGTTACTTCGATAGTGTATGTTGTTGTAGTTGATGGAATGGCAGTATATGTATCATTTGTTCCTAGGTTACTTTCAAAGTTAGATGACCATGCATAGGTATAAGGTGCAGTTCCACCAGTTACATTAGATTCGAGAATAGCCGGAACATAGGGGCAGATGTTCTCTAAGTCTGCTGTCTCATTAATAGTTAGTGGAGGGATAATAGGAACGTTTACTGTATAAGTTGTGGATATAGGTTGTGTAAGACAGTCGTCAATAACAGTTACCGTATAGGGTGTTGTTGACCCTGGGGAGACAAAAATACTTTGAGTCGTTTCTCCAGTACTCCAGCTGTAAGTGTATGGAGCAGCTCCACCAATAACTGTTGCTGTCAGTTCAATTTCTTCACCCGGGCATGTTACTTCAGGTCCAGAAACTTCTACTTCAACTGGATTGATATCTTGTATGAATAAATTTAATGTCTGCGTTGTTTGATTGCCACAGTTGTCCGTAAATAAGAACTCTAGATCTAATGTTTCTTGTCCTTCTGCTATTCCATCCTGAAATGCATCGAAAGAGAATTGCGCAGTTTGAGATCCTGCAGCGAATGTAATTGTAGCCGGGATGTTTGCGTAATCCGTGCCTTCTGTTGCTGTTCCTGAAACAGTAATGGGAACAACCAATGCGGCTCCCACATTACACGTAGTTCTTTCAAGTTCAATAGTTGTTTGTACACAACCTTCAGCAATAATGTTATTGTCATTAAATAAATTTGCTGAAATGAAATGATCTACGTCGATAGGAGGGCTTGCGATAAAACTATTTGCCTCTAAGAATATTCCGGAGTCTAAAACAGGGTCTCCAACGTCTGCAACAACCATTTTTAGATGATAAACAGTGTTGCACTGAACTTTTGCCTTTGCGGTTAGTTTCCGAGTGAACCCATCATACTGAATAAATGGACCGTTATTGTTGTTTATATAATACTGAGCGTTTTGAGCAGGATAGTTGTTTCCGTTTACATTTGAGCCACTGGAGTGAATGTTATTGATTTCAACAGTTCCTCCGCCGTTCGGTAAAACGGCAATATTTTGTATCCCACCAGGGATTCCAGGACCAGAGATAAAAAAGCGAAATGCATCATTAAATTCAGTCGCAACATATTCAGGGTATTCCTCCGATGCAAAAATATAGTTGAATTTCACGCTATCTGAACAGGTTTCAAAATCAAATTCAAGAACAGCAGCGTTGTAGGTACTATTGCCTACTTGAGCTCCAAGTTGACCATCTCCAGGAGCCCCATTATCCATACCAGCGCCGTCATCATTATTTGGACCGTGTGGACCTGCTGCGCTGTTAAGTATAGTTCCAGTGTTCATTATAATTCCACTAGACATTCCAAGGTTTGTTCCATTTGCGGTAAAGCTTCCAATTGAAGTTGCAGCACCAGTAAATGAAACATTTGTAATCGTAACCCCCGTTCCATTAAAAACATTTTGAACTAGTTGATTTGGAGTTTGCCCAGTATTCGTAACAAGCTGACCCATCGAAAAGAAGGGAATCAAAAATGATAATATAATGGATAAGTTCTTCATCTGTAGGAGTTAGACGTAAAAATAATTAATTCGTTTCCTCTAATCATGCAATTTTTGATCCAAGAATGCGAATTTATACTAAATTAACGTAAGAATAGCTTTCATATTTTGGACTTGAATTATAAAATATTGAGCTTTGTGGCGTATGCAAAGACTAAAAAGTTTTTTTAGAAAGTTACGTCAAAACCTAAAGTTTTCAGTAACTAACCCGGATTCCTTCAATGAGGTGTGGACATTTTACAGCAATGGAATTAGGGTTATTAGTATGATTTTAATTTTATTAATTATTTCAAGTGTAGTATCTGTCTATTTAACGGGAGGCTTTGACGGTATTTTTAATGATGATAATGTGTCAATAGAAAGAAGACAGCTTGAATCTCAAAGTGAAAAAATTAATGAATTGTATGCTCAAATTGAATCTCAAGAGAATTATGTAAATAATATAAGCAGCATTTTGAATGGGGAAGTTCAAGAAGGTTTGGTTTTGGATACGGTGGTTTCTGAGTTAAGTGATGTAGATGTTGCCAAAATGAATGATGAGCTGACAGAGCCTGAGAGGCAGCTGGCGAAGAAGATTAAGGATGATATGTCTACAGGACTAACAGGAGTTAATGAGTCCATTGTTTACTTTGGGAGTCCTGTTCTTGGAGTGATCAGTCAAGAATTTGATTTGAATAATCATCCGGGTATTGATGTTGTAACTGAAAAAGACATGGCGGTGAAGGCCTGTTTGTCAGGGACAGTAATATATGCAGGATATACAAGGAAAGATGGTTATATCGTAATTATCGAGCATCAAAACAAGTATATTTCAATTTATAAACACAATAAGCGTGTTTTGAAGAAAATTGGTTCGAAAGTTCAGTTGGGAGATCCGATTTCAATTGTTGGAAATACAGGTGGTAATACAGATGGGCCTCATTTACACTTCGAGTTGTGGCATGATCAAACTCCCGTGAATCCACAAGAATACATGTCTTTTAGTCGTTAATACCTTGCAATGATGAAAGTTTGTGATAAATCCCTTTCTTAGCCATTAACTCATTGTGTGTGCCTTGTTCTTGAATTGTTCCTTTTGAAAGTACAATAATGTTATCCGCCTTTTTAATAGTACTCAATCGATGAGCAATAACAAGACTTGTTCTGTTTTCCATTAACTTTTCTATGGCTTCTTGAACTAACTTTTCTGATTCAGTATCTAATGCCGATGTCGCTTCGTCAAGAATTAAAATTGACGGATTTTTCAATATTGCTCTTGCAATACTAATTCGCTGTTTCTGACCTCCGGAAAGTTTGTTTCCGCGCTCTCCAATATTTGTATCGTATCCTGACTCTAGCTCAGATATGAAGTTATGAGCGTTTGCAATTTTTGCTGCATTTTCAATTTCTTTATTCGTTGCATGAGGCATCCCAAAAGCAATATTTTCCTTCACTGTAGTGTTAAATAAGATTGACTCTTGCGAAACAATCCCAATGTGCATTCTTAAATCAGTGATTGAAGCTTCTTTAATGTTTACTCCATCAAAATTAATTTCACCTTGTTTAATATCGTAAAATC
The DNA here is from genome assembly GCA_022447585.1 of Crocinitomicaceae bacterium. Lineage (GTDB taxonomy): Bacteria > Bacteroidota > Bacteroidia > Flavobacteriales_D > Crocinitomicaceae > UBA4466. The sequence continues at coordinate 5,272 of JAKVAR010000093.1, forward strand.
TTGGGAGTAAATCAGCTAATGTTGATTTTCCACTTCCAGATTCTCCAACCAGAGCTACGGTTTTTCCTGCTGGAATTTTAAAGGAAATATCTTTAAGAACATTCTCGTCTTTGTATGAAAAGAAGATGTTTTTATATTCTATGCCTTCTGTTAATTCGGATAATGAGATTGGATTTTTAGCCTCGTAAATCTTTTCATCGGCATTCAATATTTCGTTGATTCGATCTTGGGATGCACTAGATTTATTCATATTAGCAATTGATTTTGCTGTATTTGAAATAGGCCTTGTTAATTGGGAAAAAATCAAAATAAAACCTAAAAATTGAGGTCCTGTTAAGCTACTTGATGAAGACGCATCTAAAACAAGAATTCCACCATACCAAACAATGACTAACATTACAATTGTGACGAGTAGTTCATTTAAGGGGGAAGAAAGGTCTCTTTTTCTAAATGCTTTAGTAATTAGTTTTTGATGTTTTAAGTTTTCGTGTCTGAACGATTTGATAACTTGAGGTATAGCATTGAATGCCTTTATAATTCTAATACCGTTTAACCCTTCATCCATTGCTGAATATAAGGTCCCCATTTGTTCTTGTCCTTGTTTTGCTGTGCGTTTCAAGCTTTTTCCTATTAATACTATTATTAGTGCTACAAATGGGAGTAGGACAAATGAAAATAAGGTTAAGCTCGGACTCCAATAAATTAAAACAGCAAGATTAATGGCTACAGCGATAGGCTCTCTGAAGAATAATTCGAGCATTGAGATAACGGCAATTTCAATTTCACCAACGTCACTTTGCATTCTTGAAATTAAATCGCCTTTTCGCTCGTCTGTGTAATATGAAATTGGTAAACGCATTGCTTTTTCGAAAAGTTTGTTTCTGATGTCGCGAACGACTGACATTCTTAATTGTGATTGAAACCAAATGGCACAATATCGAAAAAGTGTTTTCCCAAAAAAGGCTATTCCAATGGAGAAGCAAGCAAAAAATAAGGCTTGTTTTGGATCTGCTTCTACTAATTTATACATTTGGTAGTCAAACAAATCAGCATAATATTTGAAAAAAGAAATAAGACCTTCTCGACGAATAGGTTCTAAAACAACTTCTCTTTCTTCTGCAAAGATAATTTGTAAAAAAGGTACGAATAACGCCAAAGAAATCAGATTGAAAATAACATAGAGTAGGTTGAATAATATGACTAGTAGAGCTACTCCTTTATACTTAAAAGTGTACTTGTATATTTCTAAAATTGACTTCATTATTTAAACAAAGATATGTTTTGTTTTCTTTGATGTATGTAAACGGCGATAACAATTCTTACTTTTGCAGTTATGAGTACAATTAGACAAAGCAGAATAGAAGGTGTTATTAAGGAAGAATTATCTATGTTGTTTCAACGGAACGCTCGAGATTTATGTCTTGGAGCAATGGTTACCGTAACTATAGTTCGTGTATCTCCAGACTTATCTAGTGCTAAATGTTACTTGAGTATTTTTGCAGGACCAGAAAAAGAAGAGGTGTTAAAAAACATTACATTGAATGCTGCCAGTATTCGAGGTGATGTAGGGCGAAGATTGAAAAACATGAAGCACATCCCGTCATTGTCTTTTTATATCGATGATTCCCTCGATTATGCGTCTAAAATAGATGAATTACTTAAAAAAGGTTAGTTATCAATGTTCCTTTTTTTATAGCGAGAAGATACCTTTCTGCTAAACGCAGAAAAAATGTGATCAACCTGATTACGAGAATTTCTGTTATCGGAATTGCGGCGATTACAGCAGCATTAATCATATTGCTTTCTGCGTTTAACGGGATAGAAGTTATGATTGAGAAATTGTATTCTGAATATGATGCTGATATAATTATTCGTGCAAAGGTTGGCAAAACATTTAGTGAAAACAGAATTGTTCTTGGTGACCTGAAAAACCTAGAAGGTGTTATGAATGTTTCAAGAGCTCTAGAAGAGGTTGTTATCTTGAAACACGAAAAAAAATGGTCCAATGCAAATTTAGTTGGAGTAGATTCAACGTTTTTGCTGATGTCAAAGATGTCTAGTCACATCATTGAAGGTGGAGCTTATCTGAAGATGGACGGCAAAGATTTTGCATTAATTGGTGCTTCTCTTTTGGATAAATTGGGTGGTTACGTTCCAGAGAATGTTGGCCATGAATCTATCGTGTGTTACGTTCCTAAGCGAAACGCGAAAATTAGACTTGGTAAGAGTCCATTTCGAACTGAAGTCGTAAAGTTGGCTGGTAGGTTTAATTATAATCGAGAAGTAAATGCTCAAGAATTTATCGTGCCTCTCAGTTTAGGTAGAGATTTAATGGGGTATACAAATCAAATTTCTGCGGTTTATATTGAGTGTAAAGATGACATTAGAAATTCAGTAAAGTCTAATGTAGAAAAACTAGTTGGAGAGGATTTTATCGTCAAAACGAATTATGAAAAGAATGAGTTAATCTATAAGACAAGCAAGTCAGAAAAGATTATTGTATTAGTAATATTACTTTTCATTTTTATTTTAGCGGCATTCAATCTTGTTGCATCTTTAACCATGTTGTTTGTTGAGAAACTTGATAATGTTAAAACAATGTTGAGTTACGGCGCTAGTAAAGAATTTGTATTTAAGATCTTCTTTTATGAAGGTTTGTTGATTGCTGGTAAAGGAATTTTAATTGGGGCTATTGCGGGGTATGCGATTTGCTTTGCGCAAATGTATTTCCATGTAATTGTAATGCCGAATTCTGGTGGAGAAGCATTCCCGATGAACGTGTCTCTTACCGATGGGGTAATGATTCTATCTCTGGTTTCGTTACTGAGTATTTTGTTTTCATTTTTGCCAGTTAAATATTTGATTCGAAAAAATATTAATGAATAGGTGTGTAGGTGATATCGAGTAAAAATTCCAATCCGCATTCAAGGAAATAGACCGAGAGTTAATGTGTCTGTAAATTTGAAATTGCTTAGAATTATTTTTTTTCGGAAGAGCAAGTCATTGAAGGTGATTTTATTTTGTTTATACTTGGTCTTTTTTTTTGTAAAAGTGTGATTGAGAATGATTTTGATCTAGAGTAGTGTTGTTTGTGTCTTATGATTGCCTCTTTCTCTTAATCTGTGCTAAGTTAAATAGGGTGGGAATTATTGCAAGCAAGAAAAAGTTCTTATCTCTTCTTCTACTTTACGGGATTAAATATTAACAACCAGAATTCAAGAATCAACAGTGTTGTTAATAAAAAAAATAAATACAATATAAATTTTTCATTCTTTGTATCGTCTAATTGACGTAAAAGGCATATATTTGCGCCAAAATTAGACAAGTTAATCTCTAAAAAGACGCTAAGAATGTCGAATATTAAAGGTAAAGTATCACAGGTAATCGGTCCTGTATGTGACGTAAGTTTCGAGAAGGGAGTTGAACTTCCAAGTATTTTCGATGCATTATATGTAATTAAAGAAAGTGGCGTTCGCGTTGTTCTTGAGGTACAAGCTCACGTTGGTGAGAATTCAGTAAGAGCGATTTCAATGGATTCTACAGATGGGTTCACGAGAGGAATGGAAGTTATTTCTTCTGGTTCAGCCATAAAAATGCCAACTGGTGATAAGATTAAAGGTCGTTTATTCAATGTTGTTGGCGAGGCTATTGACGGTATCAATGAAGTTAGCAACGAAGATGGTATGCCAATTCACCGTGAAGCTCCAAAATTCGAAGATCTTTCTACAGCAACTGAAGTTCTTTTTACAGGAATTAAAGTTATTGACTTGATTGAGCCTTATGCAAAAGGAGGTAAGATTGGATTGTTTGGTGGTGCCGGAGTTGGTAAAACTGTATTGATCCAAGAGTTGATTAACAATATCGCGAAAGGACACGGTGGTTTGTCTGTGTTTGCTGGTGTTGGTGAGCGTACACGTGAAGGTAATGATTTACTTCGTGAGATGCTTGAATCAGGAATTATCAAATATGGAGAAGAATTCATGCATTCTATGGAAGAAGGTGGATGGGATCTTTCTAAAATTGATTTAAATGAAATGAAAGAATCGAAAGCGACATTCGTTTTCGGTCAAATGAATGAGCCTCCAGGAGCACGTGCACGTGTTGCATTGTCTGGATTAACAATGGCTGAGTACTATCGTGATGGTGAAGGAGACGGGCAAGGAAAGGATATCTTATTCTTCGTGGATAACATCTTCCGTTTTACTCAAGCAGGTTCTGAGGTGTCAGCACTTCTAGGTCGTATGCCATCTGCCGTAGGTTATCAGCCAACATTGGCAACTGAGATGGGTGCGATGCAAGAACGTATTACTTCAACTAAGAACGGTTCTATTACATCTGTACAAGCGGTGTACGTACCTGCGGATGACCTTACTGATCCAGCACCGGCAAATACGTTTGCTCACTTGGATGCTACAACAGTATTGTCTCGTAAAATTGCTGAGCTTGGTATTTACCCAGCGGTGGATCCATTGGATTCTACTTCTAGAATTCTTACTCCTGAGATTGTTGGTTCTGAGCATTACGAATGTGCAGAGAGAGTTAAAATTACATTGCAACGTTATAAAGAGCTTCAAGATATTATCGCCATTTTAGGTATGGATGAATTGTCAGAAGAAGATAAGTTAGTCGTGCACAGAGCGCGTCGTGTACAACGTTTCCTTTCTCAGCCATTCCACGTAGCTGAGCAGTTTACAGGATTGAAAGGTGTGTTGGTTGATATTCAGGATACAATTAAAGCGTTTAACGCTATTCTTGATGGTGATTATGATCAATACCCAGAAGCGGCGTTTAACTTGAAAGGTGGTATCGAAGAGGTTATCGAAGCTGGAGAGAAAATGTTAGCGGAAAACGCTTAATTAAGAACAAAGAAAAGGCATAGTTATGCAATTAGAAATAATAACACCTGAGTCAAAAGTGTTTACCGGAGAAGCAGACGCAGTTCAGTTTCCAGGGTTGGATGGTTCTTTTCAGGTATTAAGCAATCACGCTGCAATTATTTCAGCTTTGTCTAAAGGTGAGGTTAAGGTTAACTTAACTAACGCTTACGAGACGAATGATGATACAAATGAGTTGATCAAAGCGGATAAATCGGATAAGAAAGTTATTCGTATCGATATTAAAGGTGGAGTGATGGAAATGTTAAATAACAAAGTCATTGTTCTTGCTGAATAAAATATCAGCGTTAATACATTCTGAAAGAGGGAGGTGGGCTACCATTTCCCTCTTTTTTTGTTAAAGTACGTTAAGTCAATTACTAATAAATAGAGGGTTATACGATAGTTTCCTTATTTTCGTTGATTATTGAATAAACACATGAGTATTCTAAAAAAAATAGATTTAAATAATACGCCAAAACACATTGCCATTATCATGGATGGAAATGGAAGATGGGCTCAGCAGCAAGGTCATAGCCGATTGTTTGGGCATAATTTTGGTGTTGAATCTGTTCGCGAAGTTCTAAAAGCTGCTCAAAAGACAAACGTAGAATACCTTACACTCTATGCCTTTTCTACAGAAAACTGGAATAGACCTCAAGAAGAAGTTGATGGTTTAATGGATTTGTTGGTGAGAACTATTGGCAATGAAGTTGAAGAACTGCATAAGAGCAACGTCAAAATATCTACAATTGGGAATATTCTTGGTTTGCCTGAGTCTTGTGGGAAAGAGCTTCATGAGGCTCATGAGAAAACGAAAAAAAATACAGGCGTAAATTTAATTTTAGCCTTGAATTATAGTTCAAGATGGGAATTGACAAATGCGGCGAAGAATATTGCTATTAAAGTTGAATCAGGAAAGATAAATGCTGATGAAATTGATGAGCATACAATAATTAGTGAATTAAATACGTCAAACATACCCGACCCTGAATTACTAATCCGTACAAGCGGAGAATATCGCGTTAGCAATTTTTTACTTTGGCAAATAGCCTATGCTGAGTTTTATTTCACAGATGTACTGTGGCCAGATTTCAAAGCTAGTGATTTATACAAAGCTATTCTAGATTATCAATCTCGTGAGAGAAGGTTTGGAATGGTTTCAGAACAAATAGAAAAAGATTCATGAGAATTCAACTTCAATTACTACTGACATTTTTGCTTTTTATTGGATGCACGGCCTTCGGGCAGGTAACCATAGGAGGCTTGGATATCGACTATAAGAATCCTAAAACATATGAAATTGGACCAATCCGAGTGGAAGGTGCTGATAACTATGATCACAATGCAATCAAGCTTTTAGCAGGCTTAAGACAAGGTCAGTCAATTGTCATTCCTGGTGATAAGATTTCAAAAGCAATCAAGAACCTCTGGGATGAAGGGATTTTTTCCGATGTTGAGATTTTAGCAGAGAAAGAAGTTGCTGGTGTTATTTATATGGTGATTAAAGTTGCACCTAGACCTAAATTGTCGCGATTTAGATTTACAGGAATCAATAGAAGGGAAGCGGATAAAATTCGGGAAGAAATTACATTGTTTTCGGGAAAAACAATTACTGAGAACTTAATTTTTGCGACTGAAAATCAGATTAAAGGGTATTTCAGAGAAAAAGGCCATTACTCGGTAAAAGTAGATATTAGTCGTTCGGTGGATAGCTTAATGAATAATTCAGAGATTTTTATAATTAATGTTCAAAAGAACCCTAAGGTTAAAATTGGTAAGTTAACTTTTGCAGGAAATGAAGCCGTTAAAACATGGAGGTTAAGGATGGCAATGAAAGATACAAAGCAAAAGGCTTTTTGGAGATTTTTTAAACGATCTAAGTTCTCAGAGACTGCATATAAAAGAGATAAACTTGCAATGCTTCAAAAATTCGGAGCAAAAGGTTTGCGTGATGCCGAGATTTCTTTTGACACTGTTTATTTAGCCAATCGCAAAAACTTGCATATCAACATAAACATTGATGAAGGTGAGAAATACTATTTCGGTGATATTGAGTGGATTGGGAATTCAAAGTTTAGAACTTCATTCTTAGATACTGTTATTGGAATTAAGAAAGGTGATTTATACAATAAGGAATTATTAGATACTCGTTTGTTCATGAGTCAAGATGGACGTGATGTATCATCTTTGTATATGGATAGAGGCTATTTGTTCTTTCAGGTAATTCCGGTGGAAACTTCAGTTGAAGATAATCACATTAATTACCAAATGAGAATCATTGAAGGTAAAGAAGCACGAATCAAAAGAATTATAGTTAAAGGGAATACAAAAACAAATGACCATGTTATTCGTCGTGAGATCAGAACAAAGCCTGGTGATTTATTTAATAGGAATGACATCATTCGTACACAACGTGAGTTGGCGCAGTTAGGTTATTTCGATGAACAAGGTTTCCAGATTAATCCTATCCCTAATCCACAAGATGGTACTGTCGATATTGAATACACAGTTGTAGAGAAATCTTCAGACCAGATTGAACTTTCTGGTGGTTACGGTGGAACTGGTGTTAATGGAAGAGGAAGTATTATTGGTACACTTGGATTAACGTTCAATAACTTTTCAATGAGGAATATCTTCAAGAAAGGTTCATGGTCACCACTTCCGGGTGGAGATGGACAAAAACTTTCGATTAGAGCTCAGACTTCTGGAAAGTATTTCCAGAGTTATAATTTTTCTTTTACTGAGCCATGGTTAGGTGGTAGAAAGCCAAATTCTTTGTCTTTATGGATGAATCATACCGCTTTGGGGAACGGTTATCTGAGAACAAATGAGGCATATGCTGGTCTGTCAATTACTGGTTTAGGTGTTGGGCTGGGACGTAGAAAGAAATGGCCGGATGATTGGTTTCAAGCATACTATGAATTGAGTTACCAATATTACGACGTAAAAGATGATACGCGTTTTGGAATCTTTACGAATGGTTATGCAAATGATATCGCATTGAGATATGTGTTGCAAAGAAATTCGGTAAGTGCACCTATTTACCCACAAAATGGATCGAATATTAAGTTTACAGCGAAATCAACGTTACCGTATTCCTTCTTCGATGGAGTGGACGATTATACTGGTCAGACAAATCAGGAACGTTATAAATATTTAGAGTACTACAAATTAAAATTAACCGGAGAGTGGTTTTTTCCACTAACGGCTGACAAGAAATTAGTATTAATGCCGAGAATTGGATTCGGTTTTTTAGGAGCTTATAATAAATCTAAAGGGCTTACTCCATTTGAAAGATTCTCCCTTGGTGGATCTGGGTTAACAGGAACGAACCAAATTGGAGGTAAAGAGATTATAGCCTTGCGTGGTTATGAAGATGGCTCATTAAGTTCTAATGATGGTGATGCGTTAGTAGCTAAGTATACAATGGAACTTAGATACCCAATTTCATTGAATCCATCTGCAACTTTCTTCGTCTTAGGTTTCGTTGAGGCAGGAAATTCGTATCCTACATTTGAAAACTTCAACCCGTTCAATGTGAAACGTTCAGCTGGTTTAGGAATTAGAGTTTTCTTGCCTATGTTTGGTATGCTTGGGTTAGATTATGGGTTTGGATTTGATAAGTTAGATACTTGGTCATCTGGTTTTGGGCAAGGTTCGGATGCGTCAATTGACGCTAAAGGTTTCTATCCTAAGCTGAATTTCACAATCGGTATGAACCTAGGAGAACTATAATTTAAGGGAATCACAATAAAAGTATTATTTTTGCCGTTCCGCAAACAAACTTGAATATTATGAAAGCACTTGTTTTGGTATTAGGATTGATTTTTGGCACAGGGTTTGCCATCAGTCAGAAGTACGCATACATTGATTCGGACTTCATTCTGGAAAACGTTCCTGCCTATTCCGCAGCAAAAGAAAAGTTGGATAAACTTGCTGATCGTTGGACAAAAGAAATAGAAAAGCGTTACGAAGTTTTAGCAATGAAAAAAGAAAATTTCGCTCGTGAAGAAGTACTTCTTCCGAAAGAAGAAAAGAAAAAGCGTAAAGAAGAGATTGAAAAATTAGAATTAGAAGCGATGCAAATGCAGAAACTTCGTTTCGGAGTTAATGGTGACTACTTTAACAAGCGCCAAGAGTTGATTAAGCCAATTCAAGACGAAGTATACGATGCAATGCAAACAGTAGCTTCAAAGAGAAATTATGCATTCGTATTTGACAAAGCAAATCAAAGTAATTTGGTGTATGCAGACGCAAAATATGACATAAGTAAGAGTGTTTTAAAAGAAATGGGACATTCAGTTAAGTAACATAACAACTAGAAAAGAAAAAGATGAAGAAATTTTTATTAGCAATTGGATTAGTATTAGGGGCAGGGTCTTCAATGGCTCAATCTAAAGTAGCTCACGTTAACTCTCAAACATTACTAGATACATTACCATCTCGTAAAGTAGCTATCGTTAAGCTTCAAGAGTTTGAATCAAACGGAGTTAAAGAACTACAAGAGATGGAAGCTGACTTCAATGCAGCTGTTGCTAAGTATCAAGCTGGTGCGGCTGATATGTCTCCTGTAATTGTTAAAATTGAAGAAGAGAAATTAATGAAGAAGCAACAAGCATTACAAGAAAGAGAACAGTCTCTGAATGCTGAAATGCAAGCATACTCTGAAGAGTTGAATACACCTATTTTAGGCATGGTTCAAAAAGCGGTTAAAGTGGTCTCGGAAAGAATGAAAATCAACTATGTTATTGATGAATCAGTTACTTTATACTTTGGAGGTGGACTTGACATTACTGATGAAGTAATTGTTGAGTTACTTAAAATGGATAAGGAGTAATCACAATATTTAATAAGGAAAGGCTGTCTAATTAGGCAGCCTTTTTTGTTCCCTTAAAGGTTTTTATTAGCTTTGATTCTATGGGACCAATTGGTGTTTTTGATTCTGGTTATGGAGGGTTAACAGTTCTTCAAGATATTAAAAAGCAATTGCCAGAGTATGATTTCCTCTACTTAGGTGATAATGCGCGTGCACCCTATGGAACTAGATCTTTTGATGTTGTTTATGAATTTACCTTAGAGGCCGTAAAGGAGCTATTCAATCGAGGGTGCGAATTAATAATTTTGGCATGTAATACGGCTTCTGCAAAAGCACTTAGAAATATCCAACAGAACGACCTTCAGAACATTAGTCTGGATAAAAGAGTTTTGGGAGTAATTAGGCCTAGTACAGAGATCATCGGAAATCTTACTGAGTCAAATAGTGTAGGGATTTTAGCAACAGAAGGTACCGTAAGTTCAAATTCATATGTAATTGAAGTCAACAAGTTTTCTCCTGAAACAACAATTCACCAGCAAGCATGTCCCATGTGGGTTCCTTTGATTGAGAGTAATAAACATACAACTCATGCCGGTCAAGAATTCATTAAAGAAGATGTAGATAATTTACTATCTAAAGATTCGAATATTGATGTTATCGTTTTAGGTTGTACGCATTATCCAATAATTAAAGAATACATTCAATCAATTGTACCAGCAAAAGTGAAGGTGATTTCCCAAGGTAATATTGTCGCTGAACGTTTAGTTGATTACTTAAAAAGACATCCGGAAATTGAATCAAAGTGTTCAAAAGGTGGACAAATGAATTTTTTGACGACAGAAAGTACAGAAGAATTTGATGCGAATGCTTCACAGTATATTGGAAACGCAATAAGTTCTACCCACATCAAATTACCTTAGCATAGAATATTGCCTTTTATTGTTGTAATTTTATTATCATAATCATTCGGCAATGAGACTTACACTACTTTTTATTACCCTTGCATGCGTTGGCTTTAGTCAGGTTCAATTATCTGCGAATACGAAAGCTGATATTATTGATATTATCAAATTAAGTAAATCTGATGTTCCTGTTTTGAAGGAAATATATCCGGTATATACGTTTCATGGAACGGAGTATGTTTCCATAATCGCTAAAGTAAATCAGAATTATAACAAGTTTTCTTTGGAAAACCTCGGTGTTATGGTTGGTTCTAGAATCAATGAAATTATTAGTGTTAAATGGCCATTGTCAACAATTTCTGATATTACCTCTTGTTCGCAATTCTCCTATGTAAAAATTGCAGGTAAAATAAAGCCGATGTTAAATAAAATCCCTAAAGCAACGAGAGTTGATAGTGTATGGATGGGGATTGATTTACCAAAGGGATACACGGGTAAAGATGTAATTATTGGAATTACAGATTGGGGTTTTGATTATTCACACCCTATGTTTTACGATACATTGCTTCAAGAAACTAGGATTCTAGCAGCGTGGGATCAATTTAAAACTTCTGGTCCAGCTCCCGCTGGATATAATTATGGAACTGAATATGATAATCCGATAGATTTGATTTCTGCAGGTGCGGACACTTCAAATATCTACTCTTATGCTACTCATGGATCACACGTGGCAGGAATTGCCGGTGGTTCTGGTGCTGGAACTCCTTATAGGGGGGTTGGTTTTGAATCAGAATATTTGTTCACTACATTCTTGGTAGATGAAGGTGCTGTTTTGGATGCATGGGAATGGATGCAGCAGAAATCTATTGATGAAGGCAAACGTTTGGTAATTAATATGAGTTGGGGATTATATCACATGGATGCCATTGATGGAACTTCGATAATTAGTCAAGCTCTAGACGCATACTCCGAGCAAGATGTCGTTTTTGTTACTTCAGGAGGAAACAACGGAGATAGCCCTTTTCATATTAAAGAAGAATTCACAGGTAATACGATGAAAACCCGTGTAAACTTCTACTCAAACCCGGCGTTAGGAACCGTTTGGGGGCAGAGTATTCACATGTGGGGTGAAGCTGGAAATGAATTTTCAAGTTCTTTACAATTGTTAGATGGTTCAAATCAAATAGTTGCTCAAACCCCATGGTATTCGACAGAAACTACAACAAATTATATTGATTCTTTTGTGGTTGATACTGCTACTTCAGATACAGTCTGGTTCAACCTTTCTGCAGAAGATGCTTATCCAACCAACGGCCGTCCGCAGGCGAGATTAAGAGTTAAATTGCCTACATCTTCGCATAAAATTGTTCTGGCTTCAACTGCTGCCTCAGGCACTGTTCATTATTGGAACGTGACTGAATTAATAAATGATGTTGGAAACTGGGGAATGGCTTTTTCGACACTTGGAGCAGGATTTGAAGCAGGCGATGATAATTACGGAATTGGAACACCAGCTTGCACGCATAGTGCGATCACAGTGGCGGCTTATTCGGCAGAACACTACACGATAACGGGACTGGAAGTAGGAGGGCAAATAGCCAATTTCTCAAGTATCGGACCTGTAATGACTGATTCTTTGAAACCAGACATTGCCGCGCCAGGTGTTAATGTAAGGTCATCGATCTCTTCTTACACAGATGCTTCTTATACTTCGATTGCGAATGTAGATTTCAATGGTAGGAATTATCCATTTGCGGCTTTTAGTGGGACTTCAATGTCTTCACCTGTAACTGCTGGAGTTGTAACCTTGATTCTACAAGCAAATCCATACCTTTCTTCTCAGCAAGTAAAACAAATCATTATTGAGACTTCTCGTAAAGATGATGATACCGGTATTATTCCTTCAATGGGAAGTAGAACATGGGGTTGGGGAAAAGTTAATGCTTATGCCGCAGTGAAACTAGCCTTGAACACTGTGGGGATTAAAGAACACATTCAAGAAGTTACATGGAGCTTGTTTCCAAATCCTACAAATGAGTATATCTCAATTAACGGTTTGACTGGTGATGAAACTAAACTCTCAATAGTCGATTTTAAAGGGTCTGAAATTCAAGGAGAGTTGAATAAAGATAAAGTTGATGTTCGAGATTTAAATGCTGGTGTTTACTTTTTCAGAGTAATTAAGAATGGGCAAGTAGAACAAGTGAAGTTCGTGAAATTGTAATTAGAGATGATGTATTTCATGGTTTGGTTTCTAGGTAAATCTGTTTCGAATCTAAAAGAGGAAGGTTTAAACTAGATGATTATACTTAGTTGAAAAGTGATAATTGAACGTTTTCAATTTTTAAACGTATTACTTTTGTTCGTGTTCATGCTGGATATTGATTTAATAATTCGCAAAGACCGTTTAAACAAAAGAAGATTCAAAATGTAATTAATTTGAACTAGCGCCGTTATTGAATCACCTGAACGATTAAATTGAGTACTAACCAGAATTCAAAAAATGAAAAAACTAACTACTGTTTTGTTCCTCCTCGGAGCTTTATTGTCAATTACTAATGTTTATGCACAGGACACATACGGTCTTATGGGAACTGTTATTGATGCTGACGCAAAGCCCATAGAATCGGGTAATTTAATTGTTCTTGATCCATTAGATTCAACTGTAATAAAAGGAATTCATTTTTGGGATGGTAAATACGAACTATTCGGTATCATACCTCGTGATGTTATTTTGCGCTTTACCTCAGATGGCTTGAAAGATGTCTTCATCGCTAAGTCATTTCCCGAAAATCAATCTTTATTTGATTTAGGAGAGACAAAACTCAATGAGAAAATTCAAGAACTTGAAGGCGTTGAAATTGTGCACAGAAAACCAATGTACACTCGTGAAGTTGGTAAATTGGTGGTGAATGTTGAAGGAACTATCTTAAGTGAAAGGGGTACTATTTTAGAATTATTGAAAAGTGCTCCTAATGTAATCGTTCGTTCTGATGGTGGAGTGTCGGTGGCAGGAAAAGGGACTGCAATTGTTTACATCGATGGTCAAAGAGTTATATCGATGGATATGCTTTCTGCTATGTCGTCTGATCTGGTTTCTAAAATCGAAATCATTGAGAACCCTTCTTCTAAGTATGATGCCGAAGGTAATGCAGTGATCGAAATTATAACTAAATCTGGAGCTCTGAATGGATATCAAGGAAATATAGGATTGCGTGGAATGAAGAGAACAGAGTCGCAAGTCGCTTATTGGGGAAACCTACAGTATAGAAAGAATTGGTTTTCGATGTATGCTTCTGTTGGTCAATACTCTGGTGCTGTTAATGAAGTTGAGCAATATTATAGAGATGTTTACGGATCAAATCCAGTTCAAATGGAGAACGATGTCGATAAAAGGTACAATCATAAATTTGATACGTGGGGATATTTAGATTTTGACTTCAGGTTAGATTCTTTGAATACACTTTTTATTAATTACGCAATTACTAGACTGAAATCAGAATTAGAGATTGATAACGTAAATTTGATTTATGACGATGCAACTTTTTTAGGTGATTTGACAAGTGATTCTAAAGGGGTTCAAAATCATATGATGCATTCTATTTCTGGAGGTTATGTTAGAACTTTAGATACGTTAGAGAGTGAAATCAGTTTGACAGGACAGTATACAAACTTCAATATTGATGCGAACAATCGAATTACGCAAATCTCAGATTTTGGAACACCCGTTACGAGTTATTTCAGAAATAATAATACGAATTCCATCCGCGTATATTCAGGGAACTTAGATTATGTCAAGAATTGGAGTGATAAAATCAAGCTAAATTTTGGAGCTAAGAATAGTTATGTAACGAATGAAAGTGCAATTAATTTTGAATATCAATTGAATGATTCTTGGTTTACCGATGTTGACCTTAGAAATCAATTCGATTTTTACGAAAACATTTTGGCTGGATATGGAGAACTATCCGGGAAGTTAAATAAATTATCTTACAACACAGGAGTTCGATACGAATGGACTACAACGAAGGGGAATTCATTCATTTCGGGAACGGGAGTGGTGAACAGAGAGTATCAAAACTTTTTTCCGAACGTTCAATTGAATTACGAGATCACGAAAGATCTAATTCTAGGGGCATCCTATAACAATCGAATTAAGAGACCAAGCTACCAGGATTTGGATCCTTTTATAAATTACATCGATTCTGTATCTGCCTTCAGAGGAAATCCTCAATTGGTTCCGGCAATTTCGCAAAATGCTGAGTTAAGTTTGGTGTATATGGAGTATGCTTCAATTACATTCGGGTATGCGAAAACAAAAAATCCAATGTACTTAACTGTTGAACAAAACATAGGTCAAAACACGTTCAATGCAATCGTAAAGAACATTGAGTCTAGTGAAACTATGTCCCTGGGGGTAGTTTTACCGTATGAACTTCCATGGTGGACTACATTTAATGCTTTTGGTTATCAATTGAATCGTTTCGAATACAATGATAATGCTGCGTTAGTTGTGAACAATAGGCCAACATTTTACATGAGTCTGTACAATGAGTTTCGAATTAAAAAATGGTTCGATATCGAAGTAACTTATGACTATGTTTCTCCAGGTTCAGATGGAATCTTTTTGGTGAAACCCTATCAATCCTTGGGCGCAAGCATCGCTCGTAAATTCTTAGACGATAAGCTTTCGGTTCGTTTCAGTGTATTCGATGCATTGTTTCAAGAAAAGGAGCAAGCTGAATCAACACTTACAGGATTTTATGTTGGATATACATCTCGTTCAGATACAAGAAGTTTGATGCTAACTGCAGTATGGAACTTTGGCAAAATGAGAGACGATAGCATGAAAGGTAAAATGATTGATAAAGATGAACGTGATCGAGTTAAGAATTAGACTTATTTTGTCACCATGACTTAATGATTATTAAATTTTCATGTTCTATATTTAGAGTAAACTAAAACTTACTCAATGGAAAGCACTATCAAAATTCAAAATCAGTATAACACTTTAGAAAAGGTCCAACAATTCGTAAAAGATGAATCACCATATAGTTCATCAATTGAATATGATAGTTGGGATGTAAGAACTGATGCTAATGGACAAATGGAAAAGTGTGTCCTAATTAAGAAAAGTGGAATGCATGGAATGAAAGTCCATTTCACAAAGGAAAATGAAATTTTTATGTCCTATCTAATTCCAAACAAGGTTCTAAATGTCTATTTCGGAAGAAGCCAAAAAGCGCATAGAAACATTCTAGAGATTGTTGCTGGTGGAATTAAAAATACTTTGCTTTCTGAAGGCCAACAAAAGGCATTTACAGAGATGGAAGATGTTATACTGACAATTGCAGAGAAAAATTAAGTCAAAAGTTTAAATAAAAAATAATTAGATATTCATTGTTAAATCTTTAGTTCGAAATTAATGGGATGGTAGAAAACCGAGTAAAGCAATTATTACGCTTGGATGCCTTTGGAGCTTTGCTCTCTGCATTTTTATTGGGCGTTTGTTTGGTTCATTTTCAACCGCTCTTTGGTATTCCAATATCAGCGCTGCGCCTACTGGCAATATTTCCTGTCATTTTCGCTTGCTATGATTTTTATTACCTGCTTTTAAAACCAAATCATTTGACAACTGGTTTAAAAGGGATTGCAATCGCAAATGTTTTCTATTGTGTCTTGTCAATAGTTGTGTCTATGAAATATTTCAACGACGTCACATTACTCGGCTGGGGTTATATCATCATTGAATTAATTTTAGTTTTAATTCTAGCAATAATTGAATTCCGAACAGCTTCAAATTCAGTCATGTAAATTATGCTGTAATTTTTATATTTATTAATTTGGATCCAATAAATTGGAAAATTGCTAGATATCCTTATTCTTGTTTAAACAAATTTAGACCATGACACTTAAAAGAATTCTTTCGCTTTTCATCTGCACTGCATGTGCAGGAGTAGTTTATTCCCAAACACAAATTGATGAAACCTTCATTTGGGACGGAAACAACAGGGAATACACAATTTACATTCCAGCTAGTTACGATGGAACATCTGAGTTTCCTTTGGTATTTAATTTCCATGGAGGTGGAGATTTCGTTCCATCTCATATGTCAAGTGCAGACATGAGGCCTATAGCTGATACTGCTAATTTTATTTTAGTCTACCCTCAAGCGATTCCAGACCCAGGGAATGGCGGTTCTACTAGTTGGATGCATAAAGAGCCTACTACTCATGATGATGTTCCTTTTGTAGAAGCGATGATAGACTCTATTTCGATGAATTATAATATTAACACAGATCGTGTTTACGCATGTGGCTATTCTTTAGGAGGAGAATTTACCTTTGAACTGAGTTGTCAACTAAACAATAGAATTGCAGCTATTGGTGCCGTTGCAAGAACTATGGGAGCGGGTACATACAATAATTGTTCTCCTGTTCATCCAACTGGAGTTATAACAGTTCTAGGTACGGCTGACCCAATTTCAGATTACAATGGAGTTTGGTATCTTGGTGTTCAATATTACATGTCGGCAGATGAACAGAACAGTTACTGGGTTTCGCATAATAATTGTGAGCCTACAGCTGTTATCACTCCTATTGCAGATACTGACCCATCAGATGGAAGCACAGTAGAAAGACATACATGGGCAAATATGGACGGTTGTGTATACGTGGAGGAATTGAAAGTTATTAATGGTGGGCATGATTGGCCAGGAAGCTCCGGGAATATGGATATTGATGCTTCTAAAGAAATATGGAAGTTTGTCTCAAATTACAACCTTAATGGAATAATCGAGTGCTCAACCAATTCTATTGATCAGGTTTCTGAAGTGAATATTCAAGTTTTTCCTAATCCAATGTCAAATCAGTTAATCATTGAATCGAATTATTCAGAGCCAATGACTTTTCACGTATATAATATACTAGGAAAAGCTGTTTTGACTGGACGCATCTATTCAGGAGAAAATAGTATTGATGTAACTTCTTTAAAATCTAACTTTTACACCTTGTCTATTGGAAACGAAACGACTAAGCTTGTGAAAATAGATTGATTTTGCGTGACTTATGAGAGCTAAGTTTTACCATCCGTAGGAATGAATCCTAGAATTTTTACGATTTAAATTTCTATTGGTCAGGGAAGAAATATTGTTACGATGAACTTGTAGGAAATGATTTATAATAGGTGCGGGTATGATTTCTTAGCTATTAAAATTATTAGTCAGTAATTTTTCTAAAAAAAATATTACCTTGCGCGAATAAACTTTAGGAGTAACTAGAAATAGTTTGAGAAATATCCTTTGAACCTGATTTGGTTAATACCAGCGTAGGGAAAAGATAAAGAAAATAGGAGCGTGTCCCACTTCCTTATTATTCAACTCTCCAAAAGTTTACAGAATAGAAATTAACTTAAAATGCTCATTTATAGATTTAAGCATGATTACAATTAAGGTAAATAAAGAGGTTAAGGAATTTCCGCCAAACGTAAACATCCAACAAATGTTAACTCAATTAGAGATTGCACATCAAGGAATTGCCGTGGCTGTTAATGAATCAATTGTTATAAAATCAGCATGGAATTCTACCGAGTTAAGATCAAATGATGATGTTTTGATCATCAAAGCAACACAAGGAGGGTAAGAGATAGAATTTAAACAAATGAGCGAGCTAAACGCAAACAGCAAAAGCTAATTGCCAAAAGTCAATCGCTAAATGCTATAAAAAAAGATGAAGAAAAAGGACACAGCACCGAGTCAAGGAGGAATTACAAGAAATCCTTTCCCAAGCTCAAAAAAGATTTATGTAAAAGGTGAAATCCATCCACAAATAAACGTAGCAATGCGTGAGATTGAGTTGGAAGACACATTAGATTCATTAACAGGTAAGAAAACGCCTAATGAACCCGTAACCGTTTATGATACTTCAGGACCTTATACAGATCCAAACAAAGAAATCAACATTCACGAAGGTTTGGAAAGAATCCGAGAGCAATGGGTTTTAGATCGGGGTGATGTTGAGCAATTGGATTCATTTTCTTCTGAGTACTGCAATGAACGATTAAGCGATAAAAGTTTAGATCACTTAAGATATGGTCATTTGAATAAACCAATGCGCGCAAAAGCAGGTAAGAACGTTTCTCAAATGCATTATGCGAAACAAGGAATAATTACTCCAGAAATGGAATATGTTGCTATTCGTGAAAATCAGAAGATTGATGAAATGACTCGTTTGTCAGTTCAGCATGATGGTCAAGATTTCGGGGCAAGTATTCCTAAGAAAATCACGGCAGAATTTGTGCGTGAGGAAATCGCGAGAGGTCGCGCAGTATTACCTTCAAATATTAATCACCCAGAAAGTGAACCGATGATTATTGGTAGAAACTTCCTAGTGAAAATTAACGCGAATATCGGTAATTCTGCAACGACATCAAGTATTGAAGAAGAAGTAGAGAAAGCTGTTTGGGCTTGCCGTTGGGGAGCGGATAATATCATGGATTTATCTACCGGTCAAAACATCCATGAAACACGTGAGTGGATTGTAAGAAATTCTCCAGTTCCAATTGGAACAGTTCCAATTTACCAAGCACTTGAAAAAGTAAATGGTGTAGCTGAAGATTTAACTTGGGAGATTTTTAGAGATACATTAATTGAGCAAGCTGAGCAAGGAGTGGATTACTTCACTATTCATGCTGGAGTTCGCTTACGTTATGTCCCAATGACAGCGAAGCGTATCACTGGAATTGTTTCTCGTGGAGGGTCAATTATGGCGAAATGGTGTTTAGCACATCATACAGAAAGCTTCTTATACACGCACTTCGAAGAGATTTGTGAGATTATGAAAGCGTATGATGTTGCCTTCTCTTTAGGAGATGGTCTTCGTCCAGGTTGTATCGCTGATGCCAATGATGAAGCTCAATTTGCGGAGTTAGAAACATTGGGGGAATTAACAAAAATTGCTTGGAAGCATGATGTGCAGACGTTCATTGAAGGTCCAGGTCACGTTCCAATGCACATGATCAAGGCAAACATGGATAAGCAATTAGAGGCTTGTTCAGAGGCGCCTTTCTATACATTAGGACCGCTTACAACAGATATTGCGCCGGGTTATGATCACATTACTTCAGGAATTGGAGCAGCAATGATCGGTTGGTTTGGTTGTGCAATGCTATGTTATGTTACTCCCAAAGAGCACTTAGGATTACCAAATAAAGAAGATGTTCGTACCGGAGTGGTAACTTATAAACTGGCTGCGCATGCAGCAGATTTGGCCAAAGGACATCCAGGGGCTCAACATCGAGATGATGCTTTAAGTAAGGCTCGTTTTGAATTTAGATGGGAAGATCAGTTCAACCTAGGATTGGATCCAGAACTAGCACGTGAGTATCATGATGAAACGTTACCTGCAGAAGGTGCAAAAATTGCACATTTCTGTTCTATGTGTGGTCCAAAGTTTTGTTCGATGAAAATATCACAAGAGGTGCGAGACTTTGCAGCAGAGAACGAAGTGAATGGCGACGAGGTTTTCGCGAAAGGGATGGAAGAAAAATCGAAAGAATTTAAAAGTAAAGGATCGGAAGTATATCTTTAATTTAAACTATTAGACTATTTACTTACAAGATAATGCTTGTACTATTATCCCCAGAAAGTGATGTTTCTAACGAACATGAAATATTACACAGCCTTTTCGAAAACGG
>JAKVAR010000094.1 GCA_022447585.1 Crocinitomicaceae bacterium
TGGTGAAGTACAGCGGTGAAAATGCTTACGCTCCACTGTCGCTTGTGTACGTCTATACCTACATATAGACTCTTTTCTGTAATTTGCTCCATGTTCTATTTTTATGAGTTTAACAATGGAGATTATTACATGGGAACTATAGTGCATAAGCTCCTAAAGTCGCTTACGCCACCTTACCCGAAACCGTTGTGCTTAATTAATGGCAAGAGCGGAATATCAGAGTTGGACAACCTGTGAGTCCTGAATTCGTCATTAATTTATTATTGCTTCTACAGATTTTTTAAGCCCAGATGAAGAACCTTTTAGTAGTTGTAATTATAGCCTTGTCTCAGTTTGCAACCGCTCAAGACTTATACGACATAAACACGTTACGAGAGATTACCATCAAGTTTTACGACCCAGATTATCACCAAACTCTGATTGAATGGTTTTATGCTGGAGATGACAGTAGGCTGGCCGCGACTCTTGAAATGGACGGAACTGTTTACGACAGTGTGAGGGTTCGATATAAAGGAAATATAAGTTTTTTGAGATGAATACAGTATTTAAAAACTATTTCCCAAGAATAGTACAGATAATAGAATCGAGAATATTTACAATTTAAGTGCTTACAACATGAAAGTTAATGTCACACTTATTTTATTACTGACTATATTATCGTTGAAGGCGTTCGCCGTTGATCCGCCAATATTCTCTATTGAACGAGGTTTTTACGATGAGCCTTTTAACCTAGAAATTTCCTCAACGGAATCTTCTGCCTTACAGCTTGTTTATACCATGGATGGTTCAGACCCTTTAACCTCCACCACGGTATTTGTCGAAAACTTGCCACATACCATAAATATAGACCCTAACAACAGAACTCATAATGAGCCAAACACCCCTTGCGTGGTAGTGAGAGCTGCTATTATCGGAGATACAGACACAAGCAAGAGCGTCACCCATACTTACCTGTTTTTAGATGGGATTATTACGCAATCAGCAAATTCACCCGGAACGGGCTGGCCCTCTAATCCGGTCAATGATCAGATTCTTGATTACGGCATGGATCCTGACATTTACAATAGCAATGAATATGGCGACGATATGGATGATGCCCTGCTTGCTATTCCAACAATTTCTTTAAATACGGATATTGAAAATTTATTCGACAGTGATACAGGTATATATGTTAATGCCACGGAATACGGGATAGATTGGGAACGAGCAATGTCAATGGAAATAATAAATTCGGTTCACGAACCCAATTTTCAAGTAAACGGAGGTATGAGAATACGAGGTGGTTCTAGTCGCTCTCCTCTTAACCCAAAGCATTCATTTCGATTGTTTTTTAGAAATGAGTACGGCCCTAAAAAATTAGAGTATCCTTTGTTTGAAGATGAAGGCGCGAAAAAGTTTGATAAAATTGATTTAAGAACAGCTCAAAATTATTCATGGAATAAAGAAGGATCCGACAAAAACACATTTTTACGCGAGGTTTTTTGCAGAGATGCACAAGGTGATATGGGGCATCTTTACACGAAGAGTCGATATTGTCATTTATACATTAATGGGATGTATTGGGGATTATTTATGACCGCCGAACGTCCGGAAGCAGCTTTTTCTGCAACCTATTTAATGGGCGACAAAGACGATTACGACATTGTTAAAGCAGAAAAAGAAACTTATAACGGTGGATTGACAACAATTGCCACAGACGGCAACATGGATTTATGGACAGAACTATGGGATATTACCGTAAACGGATACGATGATGTGAGTGATTATTTATATGTCTTAGGTGAAAATGACGAGTGTGGCTATCGGCACAAGTTGGTTCATGAGTCCAATCTTATTGACTATATGATGGGCGTATTTTTTACAGGTGATTTAGATGCGCCCATTACAAATTTTGAACAGAATAATATGCCTAATAATTTCTTTGCTGCCATTAACCGGGTTGATCCTGATGGGTTTAGATATTACCGTCATGATGGCGAGCATACTTTATTTGATCTAGATCGTGACAGAACTGGACCTTACCCTGCGAGTGGTGGCGAATTAATATACTCCAACCCTCAATACATTCATCAAAAATTAATGGCACGGCAAGAATATCGAATGCATTTCGCCGATAGATTTTATCTTCATTTTTACAATAATGGTGCTTTAACGGTAGCTAACTGTCAAGAGAGAATGATGTTTAGACAAGATCAGATAATGATGGCTATTATAGGCGAATCTGCTCGTTGGGGCGATTCCGATGAAAACGCAAACGATCCAAGAACAAAAAACGATCATTGGCTTCCGGAAGTGAATTCTGTTTTAAATGATCATTTCCCCTATCGGCAGGACTATTTTATGCAGCAAATGATTACGGCGGGTTTATTTCCCAATTTTTTACCACCGGTTTTTTTAAACAACGGTGTTGAAATTGACAATATTGAAATCACCGTTACTCCGGGATATGGGATTACTCTAGAAAACCCAAATCAAACCGGTGGCGAGATGTACTTTACCCTTGACGGTACCGATCCGATGATGAGTGATGGCAGTATCAGTCCAACAGCAATTAACGCGGCTTCACTTGGCACTATTACCATTAACCACACTACTGTTATAAAGGCTAGAACAAAACAAGATAATGATTGGAGTGCATTGCATATTGAACGCGTACATGTTGCTCAAGATTTTAGCTGGCTTAAGTTTACTGAAATCATGTATCACCCAACTGTAATTCCAAATATTGAGAGCAATAATTTAGAGTTTCTTGAGATAAAAAATACGAGTGAAACAGACACGATCTATTTAACGGGCATCGTTTTTTCTGAAGG
>JAKVAR010000095.1 GCA_022447585.1 Crocinitomicaceae bacterium
AGTTCAGTGCTATTTACAAACACCGCCAAATCGTTGATTTGGCTTTTATGAATGAATAAATTAAAAACAAAATACAACGATTTGGCTCAATGCAAACTTGTAAGTTTAGTGCTTTCTATTGCCCTACTTGCCATATACTAAACGTTACCATGCATTATGAAGAAGTATTTAATATTCATTTTAATCCTATTGAGTTCCACCATATATTCCCAAGTGAATATAGACTCCGTAATGAATGAATTGTTATTCTCTGGAAACTTTCACAAAACAGATACGATTCCTTATTTGACAGAATCATTCTATAGATATAGAAGCCTTGATGAGACAAAATCTTATGATGTTTATACTGACTCTCTTGACAAACTAAATGAATACGTTGGGTTATCGATGGTTTATAGAGAATATGATATTGAAGGACGAACGACTAAAAGAATCGGCTATAACCTTAAGGGGAATTACTATCTATGGGATTACTCTCCCATAATTCATACACAATACTCAAACGATACTACCACAAAAGATTATTACAACTATCAATATGTCTTACAAGAAAGAATTATTACCATAATGGATTCTTCCGGAAGGGTCATTGAAACTTTAAGATTTGACAAAAACTTAGAATTGTCTTCTCAAATAACTAATGTTTATGATGATTCAATAAATCAAGTTTTAATAACCAGTTATGACGGTAATGGAAAGTATAGGCCTGATAAATTAGGAGTTTCAATTAGACTAAAGAAATATAACCCAAATGACCCAAATACATATTTAGAAGAATACTTTTATGACTCGAAGATGAGATTAATCGATGGTGACCATAACAATTTATCATCAGACAAAGGGCTCGAATTGAAGTATTCCCAATTAAAAAGGAAAAATGAAGAAGGTGATTGGATCACTTCCTATTTTAATGCGAAAGGAGAAATGATTTGTGAAGAATCCTTTGGAGATTTAATAATATTAAAATAAAACGCATGGTAACAAGGTGTATACTACATTGCTGCCCTGCGAGACAGCAACGCACCATACACAAACCGTTGGCGGTCATTTAAATGAAGAAGACAATCATCATATTAATAGTTTTCCTATTAGGAATATCCAAATCATTTGCTTGTAGTTGTGACACAATTTCATTTACTGAAGCAACAAAATGGGCAGATGAAATCTTTTACGGTCGGCTAATTCAAATAAGAGAAGTTGAAACATACCAAGAAGCTGATGATAGACCTCAAACAAGAATTTGGGCTGCATTATTTGAAGTAGAGAAAAAATGGAAAGGTAGTAACGACAAGTACGTTGAAGTTTTTCAGTCAAATACGAGCTGTGATTTTTACTTTGACTTTCCCAGCCAACCTTATATCGTGTATGCGAAATATGGTGAATTAATTGATTGGGACTCTGCCAAATCACACAAAGGGCTTGGGACTTGGTTATGTGCACGAAACGCAGACGTCTCTACATACAACTTTTGGACAGAATATGGATTCGATGATAGAGATAAGCTTGACCGAAAGTATCCTGACCAAATAGAATTGTCGGGTTTTAATATTGATTGGGATTTTGTACTAGTCGGCCTTCTCATATTTCTACTTGGACTTGTAATTGGACGAATAATAAATAAACGAAACGCCAACAATGGCTATAAAGCATAGGCCTAACCAACCAAACCGTTCCTACGCTTCATAGCCGCAACGTTGTATGCCATTGCAGTAAAAAGCCAACCCCACGTTCAAGCACATTTGGCGCTTCGTACCTCAGCACCAAAAGAGCTCTCACTTCCCCTCCACCACCCAAACCAAGTGATTATTTTAATACTCATTTAATGAGATATTGAGATATAATTCCTATTTTGTTGGCTGAATTAAATAATTCAAAAATGAACCGAATAAAAGAGGTTTTAGAAGAAAAAGGAATTAAGCAAATCTGGTTAGCTGAAAAGCTTGGCAAGAGCTATAATATGGTAAACTCATATGCTCAAAACAGAAGACAACCCAGTATTGAAGACCTGTACAAGATTGCGGAGATATTGGGTGTTGAAGCAAAAGACCTATTAGTTGAATCGAAAGACAAGAAATAAATAAATGGCTAAAAAAGCAGCAGCAAAAAAGACAAAATCAATGGAAGAAACCCTTTGGGATTCTGCCAATAAATTAAGAGGTACTGTAGAATCCTCAGAATACAAACACGTAGTTCTTGGATTGATATTCCTAAAGTTTGCCAGTGACAAGTTTGAAGAAAGACGGCAAGAACTGATAGAAGAGGGCAAAGAGAAATATTTGGAGATGAAAGAATTCTACAACATGAAGAACATCTTCTTTCTACCAGAAGAATCTCGTTGGAGCCATATTATCAAAAACTCTAAGCAAGACAACATTGCTTTAATTATTGATACTGCGCTGCATACCACTGAAAAAAATAACCCTTCTTTAAAAGGAGCCTTACCAGACAACTACTTCTCTCGATTAAATATGGACGTGAGTAAATTGGCGGCTTTGTTAGATACCATTAATAATATTGATACGCTTAAAGACAAACAACAAGACATCGTTGGTCGTGTATATGAATATTTCTTAGCAAAATTTGCAATTGCCGAGGGTAAGGGAAAAGGAGAATTCTATACACCTAAAAGCATTGTAAATCTTATCACCGAAATGATTGAGCCTTACAAAGGAAAAATCTATGACCCAGCTTGTGGTTCGGGAGGTATGTTTGTGCAATCCATGAAGTTTATTGATAGTCATAATGGTAATAAAAAAGATGTTTCCATCTACGGCCAAGAATACACTTCTACTACCTATAAACTGGCTAAAATGAACTTAGCCATTCGAGGAATATCTGCCAATTTGGGAGCTGTTCCTGCTGATACCTTTGCCAAAGATCAGCACAAAGATTTAAAAGCAGATTACATTATGGCAAACCCTCCTTTTAACCAAAAGGATTGGAGAGCTGATAATGAGTTATTGGATGACCCAAGGTGGAGAGGCTACGAAGTCCCACAAACAGGTAATGCCAATTATGCTTGGATTTTAAATATGGTTTCTAAATTATCCGACAATGGAGTTGCAGGATTTATACTCGCAAATGGTGCTCTATCTGGAGGAAGTGAGGAATATAAAATCAGAAAGAAACTGATAGAAAACGGTTTGATAGAAGCGATTATAATTCTACCTAATAAAATGTTCTATACCACTGACATTAGCGTAACACTCTGGATTATCAATAATAATAAGAAAGAACGTATTGTTAAGCTAAATGATATAGAGAGAAACTACCGAGACCGAAAAGATGAAGTTTTATTCATGGATTTACGTGAAAAAGGAGCCCCTTTTGAGAAGAAGTACATTCAATTTACACCAGAAGTAACAGAAGAAATTGCCGAAACATACCATAAATGGCAGCAAAATGATAAAGGATATGAAGATATTCCTGAATACTGTTACTCTGCAACTTTTGAAGAAATTAAAAGCAAGGATTATGCTTTAGCTGCCAGTAAATACATTGAATTCATCAACCGTGATGAAAACATCAATTTTGATGAAAAAATGTCGGCTTTACAAACTGAGTTTTCTGAATTATTAAAGGAAGAAGAAAAGTCAAAAAAAGATTTATTGAACGTATTTAAAGAAATCGGATATGAAATCGAGCTATAAAAGATTAGGTGATTTCATTCATAAGATTGATGTGAGAAACAAAAATTCTCAAAACACTAAGCTACTTGGTCTTAGTATGACTAAAGAGTTTAGGCCGCATGCTTCAAATATTATTGGCACAGATTTATCAAGATATAAAGTTGTTGAACATTGGCAGTTTGCTTGTGATTTCATGTCGACAATTCGAGTTAGAAAATTACCTGTAGTACTTCAAGAAAATGATGAACAAATAATTGTTTCTCCAGCCTATACAACTTTTGAAGTAATTGATTCAAACGAACTTCATCCAGAATATTTAATGATGTGGTTTAGACGTTCAGAGTTTGATAGGTATGCATATTTCTGTTGTGATAGCGCAGTACGTGGTGGATTTAATTGGGACGAGTTATGTGATGTGCAATTACCCGTTCCATCAATTGAAAAACAAAGAGAAATTGTAAAAGAATACAATACAATTGTTAATCGCATAAAGCTCAACGAACAACTCAACCAAAAATTAGAAGAAACTGCTCAAGCACTTTACAAGCATTGGTTTGTAGACTTTGAATTCCCAAATGAAAACGGTCAGCCTTATAAATCTTCTGGCGGGAAGTTGATATATGACAGTGAACTTGATGCTGATATCCCAGAGCATTGGAGCTCTGGAAGACTTGATCAATTTGTAACACTAAGTCAAGGACAAGTTATCAATGCTAAAACAAGACATTTAGTAGTAAAGCAAGGACTTCCATTATTAAAAATTACAGATTTATTTAATGGTACCGCAACAATGTTCATTGATTCAGAAAAAGTCGACAAAAAAAATATTGCATCAAAAGAGGATCTCATTTACACGAGAACAGGGCAAACAGGATTTATTTTTAGAAATAAAGAAGGGGTGGTTTATAACAACTGCTTCAAAATTATTCCAATTAAAAACAAGCTAAATAAAGAATATTTGTTTTGGTTTTTTAATAATCCTAATACAAGAAGGACAATGGTTGAGTTGGCTGCTGGATCTGCTCAAACAGATTTGACACATTCAGCTTTCTTTACGGTTAGCCTTGTAGAGCCCGATAATAACACTCTAGCTCTTTTTGAAAACATTTCCGTCAGAATCTGTAAGACACAGCTTTTAAAAGAAAAACAAAATATTCAGTTAGAGAAACTCAAAACAATACTTCTTTCAAAAATATCTGTTGTCAACAATAAAAATGAAGTTGTAATATGAAATTCACCGAAGCACAATTAGAACAGGCTTTTATTGAGCTTTTGGGGCAAGAGGATATCCCTCATGTGTTGGGTGGAGATATTGCTCGTTCAGAAGAGGAAGTTTTAATTAAAGAAGATTTAAAAGCCTTTTTACTCAATCAATACAAAGCGGATAAATTAACCGAATCTGAAGCTGATCAAATCATTCGTCAATTAGAAGTTTTTTCTTCTTCAGATTTATATGAGAGCAATAAAGCCATTATGAAACTCATTTCAGATGGTTTTGCTTTAAAACGTGAAGATCGTTCTCAAAAAGACATTTGGATTTACCTCATTGATTATTCTAAAAAGAATAACAACACCTACAAAATAGTCAATAAATTAGAGATTACGGGTTATCACAAGCGTATTCCAGACGGTATTTTATACATCAATGGCTTGCCGTTGGTGGTATTTGAGTTTAAGACAGCCATCAATGAAAATGTAACCATACATCATGCGTATGTACAGTTAACCACTCGCTACAAAAGAGACATACCAGAACTATTTAAATATAATGCCTTTTGTGTAATTAGTGATGGTGCAAACTCTAAAGCAGGTTCTTTCTTCGCGCCTTATGAGTTCTTCTACGCTTGGAGGAAAATTGAAGGTTTACCCAATGAGGTGGAAGGAATCAATTCCATGCTTACCCTAATCAAAGGAATGTTTGATCATGATCGTTTGCGTGACATTATTCGAAATTTTATTTTCATTCCTGATACTTCTAAAAAAGATGAAAAGATAGTTTGTCGTTATCCGCAGTATTACGCAACACGGAAACTATTTAAAAATATTCTATTACATCAAAAGCCAAATGGTGACGGTAAAGGTGGTACCTATTTTGGTACTACAGGCTGTGGAAAGAGTTTTACCATGCTGTTCTTAACACGCTTGTTAATGAAGAGTAAGGAAATGGAAAGTCCAACCATTGTTATCATTACCGATAGAACAGATTTAGACGATCAATTATCTGGTCAATTCACAAATGCCAAAGGATATATTGGAGACAATGTGGTGCAAACTGTTACCAGCAGAACCGATTTACGTGAGAAACTAAATGGCAGAAACAGTGGTGGTGTATTCTTAACCACCATTCATAAATTCAATGAAGATACAGACGTATTAACCGGAAGAACCAATGTGGTTTGTATTTCGGATGAAGCACACAGAAGTCAGATCAATTTAGATCAGAAAATCACCATAGACCATGAAAAAGGAACGGTAAAGAAATCCTATGGTTTTGCCAAACACTTACATGATTCATTACCCAATGCCACGTATGTTGGTTTTACAGGAACACCTGTAGATGCAACGCTTGATGTATTTGGTGATATTGTAGACTCTTATACCATGACCGAATCGGTAACGGATGAGATTACCGTTAGAATCGTTTATGAAGGTAGAGCGGCTAAAATGAGTTTGAATAATTCAGTACTGAAAGACATTGAGAATTATTACCAAAATGCAGTAGCAGAAGGCGCTTCTGAATATCATGTAGAAAAGAGTAAAAAGGAAAGTTCTAACATGAATATGGTTTTGGGCGATCCAGACCGTTTAGAAGCCATTGCCAAAGATTTTGTGCAGCATTACGAAACTAGAGTTACAGAAGGTTCAACCGTAAAAGGAAAAGCCATGTTCGTCTGTTCTAGTCGTCCTATTGCTTATGATTTTTACAAACAGGTCATCAAACTGCGACCAGAATGGGCAGAAGTAAAAGCCTGTGAAGATGGTGCAAAACTGACGGACAAAGAAAAGAAGGAAATCAAACCCATGGAACGCATTAAAATGATCATGACTCGTGGGAAAGATGATCCAGAAGAATTATACAATGCTTTAGGAGATAAAACCTATCGAAAGGAGTTAGACAGACAATTCAAAAACGAGAAATCTAACTTCAAAATTGCTATTGTAGTAGATATGTGGCTCACAGGTTTTGATGTTCCATTCTTGGACACTATGTACATAGATAAACCTGTGCAGCGACACAATTTGATTCAAACTATTTCAAGGGTAAACCGAAAGTTTGCAGGCAAAGGAAAGGGCTTGATTGTCGATTATATCGGAATTAAGAAAGAAATGAATCTCGCTTTGGCTATCTACAATAAAGTAGACAGTCAAAATTTTGAAGACATTGAACAATCCGTAGTAGTGGTAAAAAATCATTTGGATTTATTAGCCCGATTCTTTCATGGTTTTGACAACAGTGATTATTTCAAAGGTCAACCTTTAGCACAATTACAATGCTTGAATAGAGCTTCTGAATTTGTTTTACGGTCAGAAGAGAACAAAAAGCGATTCATGGACATGGTAAAGCGATTGAAATCCGCTTACGATATCTGCTGTGGCAGTGAACAACTCAATGAAGAACAAAAGGACTATATCCACTTTTATTTAGCCATTCGTTCCATCGTTTACAAACTTACTAAGGGAGAAGCTCCAGACACCGAGCAAATGAATGCCTATGTACGTGAGAAAGTCGCTGCTGCACTAGAGAGTGATGGCATAGAAGAAATCATCAAGTTAGGAGATGAAGAAAACAAAGAACAAGACATTTTTGATTTGGACTATCTGGCGAATATTGATAAAATCAAATTACCAAACACCAAGATTCAATTACTTCAAAAGCTTTTAGCCAAAGCTATTGGGGAAATGCGTAAGGTCAATAAGATTCAGGGAATCGAATTCTCCAAGAAAATGCAAGCCGTGGTTGATCGCTACAATGAGCGAAAAGACAATGTGTATTCTGGTGAAGAATTTGAAGCCATTGCTACGGAATTGACTAACCTAATTATGGAACTCAAGGATGAGTTTGCTGCTGGTGACGATTTAGGCATTGACTTTGAAGAAAAAGCCTTTTATGACATTCTCAAATCACTGGCAGAAAAATATGATTTCACCTATCCAAAAGACAAACTGCTATTCCTTGCTAAAGAAGTAAAGCAAATAGTTGACGATAAAGCTAAATACACGGACTGGAACGAACGTAGCGATATCAAAGCAGAACTAAAAGTAGACTTGATCATTCTCTTGGGAGATAATGGATATCCACCAGTAGATAGAGATGAAGTGTACAAAGAGATTTTTGAACAAGCAGAAAATTTTAAGAAGAATAGATGATTAAAGAAATAGCCAACGCAAGTTCAAGCACATTGCAATCCTCCTTCGTGCGGTTGCAAAGAGCTTTCTCACCAACGCTAAAAACAAAATGAATAAAATAAAAACGGCATACAACAATGTGTATAATGCATAGCACCCTGCGGGATGCTACGACACCATACACGGAACGTTAGCACCAATAATGAAATTACAAGCAATTAAAATATTACTTACTATTTTGGTCTTTTGGACAAACACCCTTTTTGGACAAAATGACACATTACAAAAAACTACATTAGCAACACACGATAGTCTAA
>JAKVAR010000096.1 GCA_022447585.1 Crocinitomicaceae bacterium
TGGATCGGGAACTTGGTTAGCTGATTGTGCTTCTTGTATTGATCCTATCACGGGTGAGTTTGATCCAGCCTTTGCTGGGGTAGGTACATGGACCGTAAATTATGATGCGGACGGTTCATGTATACTTATCGATCCTTATACTGTGGAGGTGTCTTCTTGCCTAGGCTTAAATGGGTATGATGGAACAATTTTAGAAGTATATCCAAACCCGACCAATGGAAGTATTACCATCAAAACAGGACTGGAGACTGGTGGAGTGGTTAGGATAGTAGATTTAATAGGTAAGGAAGTCTTTGCAATGTCTTTCACAGCTACTTCTATTACTCTGGAGCCTGCTCTTGCGGATGGAACCTATATTGTAGAAGTATACTCTACCTCTAATGTGAAGGTTGGACAAGTTAAGCTGGTTAAGAACTAAGCTTTCTTGAATTTCTTGACTAAAAGTTTACCTATAAGAATGATACTTAGAAATGATAAGAAGCCGTACCAGAAGTAGCGACTTAATACAGCATTTTTAATGTATAATGGAACAAGTCTCCAATTAAATGGGGGAGTTATGTTTGCGTTTTCTTGCCAGAAATCGACGTTATACTCTTCGAGTGTAAGCAAATCTTGGCCCGTTAAGCTTTCAGTATCAAATGAGATTATGCCGTTATGGGATGAAACATGCAATAAAGCATCACGAGGTAAACCTCTTATAGCAGTTGCTATGTAATTGATATTTCTATCTTCGTCTTTATGATAAAAGAAGGATGCGGGGGCATTGCCAAGAGATCCCGCGAACCAGTAGATATTAGTTGTTTTTCCAATTTCTTTTAAAATGGGAATCACATCCGTTTTAAAGTTATTTCCCATTAAACTCTGAGTATTATCAGTGAACAATCCATTCATTTCTTCATAATGGTCCACCCAAAGTGTGCGGTGGCCATAGACAAAGAGATTTTCTATAGAACCCTCATTCGCAAGATCTTTTGCCTTTTTCAATAGGTTTAATTGTTCTTCTCCTAAATCTCCATTATTCAGTTCGGTATCGATAATAAGGTGGTAGTCTTTTTCTATTAGGAAAGTATTAGTGCGTTGACCAAAGTTGTCTTCATATGTTGTTCCGCTTATATCGTGATTACCAACTGTATTAAAAAGAGGTACTTTAAGTTGAGTAAAAAATGATGATTCGTAATAGGGGATATCATTTTTTACGTCTAAAAAGAGGTCACCCAAGCACATTATAAAGCTTGAGCTTGATGAATTTATGTTGCTAATGTTACCAAGAATTGTGTTTACTGGGTAACCTGTAATATTTGAGCTATTTCCATAAAAATGACCACTGACGATAAACTCATAAGAACCTGCTGAATCTGACTTAACCTGCAAGTCATTAAAAGGGGATATTTGCCCATGTAAAGAGTGAGTAAAGATTAAGAATATTATAGTAGCAGTATTTCTCATTTTTTGTTGTCTAATTGCTCGATATCGAGGTAATCTGTTTTATACAAAGAGTAAGTTGATGAAAAAGGGAAGAAACTTTGCTCATCTAAATTAAAGGCGATATCGCTTTTGTCAATTCTTCCTCCAATAAGGTTCATTTTAGAAGTATTTGATAGAAATCCAACAATATTACAATTCGAAAAATTACTGTTCCAGGTGTTTAAAGTAGACGCATAATTGAGATCTCCAGCACACTCATAATTATATACGCTTGAAGAAATCATATTAACTGTTCCCGATTTTGCGCTAATAAAGTATTTTCCTGTTGTGCAATGAACCTCATTTAGTTGGGCCGTGCAGTTTTCCAAGACTGCGAATTTATTTACCTCTTGACCAAAGCTTGAGGAGATAATAATTTCAGCGTTGGAGCCTGAAATAAACAATTCGGTAGAGGCTATTTCGCACTGGTGTATTGTGGCCGTAGAATAATAATTTTGAATAGTAGGAGAATGAATAAATCGAACATTTTCACAGTGCACAACACCTCTGTTTGTGAAAGAAGTATTATTTCCATTTTGAGTGAAAATTACAGGCCGTTCTTCTATTCCAATGATACTTAAACTGCCTAGTACTTCTAAGTCTCCGTCTAGTAAAACCGTATCTATACCGTAAAAAGTCATAAGACTTTCCTTCGGTATTATTAGATTTCCTTCTATAATCACAGTATTATTCTTTTTTGAAATCGTACCGTTTCTTTTAGTGGAATCGGAAGCTTTTATTTGCTCAGAATAACCGACGTAATCTGCCACAGGCACCATAAATGAATTTTTACTCCCTGGGATTTTAAGTTCAAGAACGAGATTCTTTACTTTTTTACCGTTATTCTCAAATTGAACGTCAACATAATTCGTGAATGTATTGCGCTCTTTTGCAGGAAGTTTAGAACTATTTAGTGGTTTAAATGTTCGCTTTTCGTTTACATGAAGTCCTATAATTTCTAAAGGAAAATCTGAAACTACTCCAATAGATAGTACGATTAAAGAATCCGAAGATTCCTTGAGGAAGGGATGGACAGCTTTGGGCAAAGAGAGATTATGTCTAATAAGTTCGATGTTTTCAAAATATGGCTCCCAGGTAAATGGAATGTAGGCAAATTCGTGAGCGAGATAACCCAGTTTCTCATTTAGTTTTGGAGTTACTTTTTCTATAAATGCATTTAAATATTCCTCAGAAGCTATTCTTTCTAGCGCTTGAATATACGCTTCAAAGAATTCAGGGTCACCAAATAGTCGAGCGTGATAATCACTTTCTATACCATTAAATTTTTCTGGTATTTGCTGTCCAGCAATGTGTTCAGTTTCTCTGATAGAAAAACTCTCATACCCCACAGGTTCAATTTTCTTGGATTCAGGGTTGTAGTAATATTTTACGTCGCTCCAATCTAATGAGTGATGTCCACCAACAAGGTCAATAATAGCATGGAAACTTGCCATTTTTTCAATGTCAAATGCTTCGGAACATGTTAGTTCGCCTCTTCTAAATCTCTCTAATTGAACTGAACCTTGTATGTAGTTTTCTTTAAGTTCATCATCCTTTAGTACTTTTCCTTTGTCATAAGGCTCAGCGAAAGTAGAGTAGTAGTGTTCATATTGTTCATTCAAAAATTTACCCTGATACTCATCAATTCTTCCTTCCCAGTATAATTCTGGATTCCAACGAATAATAGCACCTTTAGGTCTATTGTTTCGCTCTAGAACATGTTGACCAAAATGTTCTTCTACTGCATAAATTCCTAAGTCTTTATCGTTTAGTTTTAATTGGATAAAGTCATAATATAAATTAATCACATTTTCATTCGCCAGAAGCTCGTGATAAACCCACTCTTTAACATAACCTCTGGTTCCAGGGTGCTGCAGAGAGAATCGATACATTCCTAAGAATTCATCTTTTGATTTTACCCTGTAGGACCATTTTTCACCTTGTAAATGATCGGTCATATGTCCCTTTAACCTCATTTCCCCTTCGTATTTTTCTCCATTATGAACAAGTTCACAAGGAACATAATTGTCACCTATGTTAATTTGTATGCCTCGATCTAATGCTTCATTTCTCTTATCCTTAATAAATTGGTAATCACTTTCAGAAAGGTTAATTTGTACCGTTTCGGGTGTGAATTCTTCAGCAAGAGATTTATTTTCAAAGTAATTAGAAACAAAGTCCGGAAATCCAGAAAAGCCATATTGTTTGGACATTTTATTTCCAAAATAGTACGCAGCAGCGCTAAGAATTAATAACAAAATAATAAGCCTTTTTAATAGTTTTTTCATTCCGTTTCTAATTCTGAATTTATCTCTTCTTCAACATCTTCTTTTTCCACTCCCATTTCCTGAGCAAACATGGTTAAAAGAGTAAGGAATATGATCGTATAAGGATTTAATGAAGCTACTAACCAAGATTCATAAACGATATTAATCATTATGGAAGCAATAAATGCTATGACCAATCTATTACGTTTCATAACCTTACCTACAACTATGAATATTGCTAAGAAATAGGAAATAAGCCCTAATAAACCTGAGTCCATCCACAAAGAAATATATGAGTTATGAACTCCACCTTGGTGTCCAGCTTTGGATAGCCAACCATAATTAGGACGCATTACATGTTCGTCATGTCCGAAGCCACCACCTACGAAGAAATAGTCCTGTAATTCATGCCATGCAAATCCCCACGCAATAACCCTTCCAGACCCCTCTTCAATAGATTCTACTCTGAAGTAAGATTCTAAGCCAAAAAATTGTACGCCTGAAATAAAAAGTTCAAAGAATAGATCCCTGTAAACGATAAGTCCAGTTCCCACAACAATTGCCAAAAACCAATTTAGTTTAATCATCCTATGGAGACTGTAAAATATTACCATACTCATCATGGCATTTCTTGATCCGCACCAGATAACCGAGATCAAGATGACAAAAAAGATAAGTTGATTCTCTCTCTTTGTGAATGTTGCCAATTTTAATTCTCTTACAATTACCCATAGCAAAAAGCATAGATTTAAGAAGATACCTAAACCATTAGGATTCCCAAGTATACTTTTGAATCTTCCTCCTTCAATCATTGCTATTTGAGGTGCCGCAAATCTTAGAATTATTCCTATCATAAGCATTCCTATGACAAAAGTCACCAAAGCTTTCCAAAAAAGAGCACCCTGAGTTCTATGTAGATGATTTACATAAATAGGAATAGAGAAATACATTAATGTGAAGGATATTGTCTTTTGTAAACCAATACCAAAATCTAGAGTGTTGAGGTTAAGACCAATAATTGCAAAAATTAAGAAGGGAATAAAGTAAAATTGGAATTTAGGTATGGGTGCAAATCGTCTTAAATTCAGAAGTATGGAAGCAGATAGACCTAATGGCACCAGAAATTTCAAGTCCTTTGCAAACTGTAAGTCGTCATGTGTCGCATTTTTGACGGGAACATAATCCGACAACATAAGTAACCAAATGGCAATAATGAAGAGCTCAAAACTAAATTCTTTTAAAATGAATAGGCCAAAGAACAATGGGAATAGTAAGTATATGACAGGGCCAAGCCAAACACCAGCAACATACATAACAACGAGCACTATTATGAATTGAAAGTTTATTTTAGATGCTTGTACCATTTTATAACTTACCTAAATGCTCTTTATAAAAAGCTTTTCTCTTTTTTAAGAAGTAAATGTTCTCCTGGATATTGCCTAACCAAATCTCTTTTGAAGAAGTGATTCTCCAACGCTTAATTTGAAGCTCTATCTCAGGTTCGTATTTATTTATAAATTTCTCGAATGTTGTTTCAATGTTGTGGTCATTAAATGTGTTTTCCATTATTTTATGACATTGCTCTATAAATTTAGACTTAAACTTTTCATGCGTTAACAATTGAAAAAATAAGTTCGAGCATAATGTATTACTGTTTTTAATCCTTTTGAAGTGGTCGGTGCTCAGATTAAGGTCTGATGTAAAGGCCAATGAAAGATCTAAATCGTTCAGTAACCATTTCCATTTCTTGTCTTCTGCCTTGTACCAAATGATGTTATTAGAAGGCCAATCGACATTACCGTAAAATGTCTCGAAAAACATGTAATCAATAAACGATTTGATACTAATGTATTCTTTGATTTCAGCGTAAACTGTTTTGTCTATTCTGTTTAAGGAATTCCAGTGTTCAACTTTTTTAATGAATTCTTTTTGCACTTTCTCCGAGCCTGCCTTTAACTCTCCATTGCCGTTCTCTAATATGGTTACCGTTTTTACTTTAACCTTTTCTTTCTCGGCTATAAATTTTTGATTGATTCTTTCTCTAAGATTATAGATTCCCCAGTAATTTCCATTAATGAATAAATGGCAAGGTTTACCTTTTTGAGTGAGAAGGTTCGCTTCTTTTGCAAATTCATGCATAATTAAATCAGCAAACATTGTTTTTGAATTGTCATTACCTGAGTTTCGCAAGACAATAGAATTCCATTCCGTTTCTTTATCGCCGAAGAAATTGAAGGTTTGATTGTTTTCTACCTGAATACGAAGAGATTTTTGTGGAAACCTGCGCGTTGCATTTCCAGAGATTCTGATGTTTACCTCCCTTTCAAAAGTCAATTCTTTATTCTCAAAATATTGAAAGTTCGATTTGGTGGAGTGTTCTTTACCTCTCAGGGTATAATTACCTGGGCGGTCGAACCATTTCGTGTAAAAAGAAGAGTTCTTTGAACCATTTTCTCCACTTAACATTACTCCGTAAAAAGGATCAAAGAAATACGCCTCATCACAATTTAATGAGACAATTGGTAAACTACTTTCAAAATTTCTAAGGTCGGTATAAACTACTTCGTCGGTTTGTTTTCCTCTTTCGGAATTTTCAGCAAAGTATCGCAGGCTCAGTATTTTTGGAAGTTTATAGTTTGGAGCTTTCCATTTTGTGCCTGTCACGCACTGAAGAAGGGAAGGGTTTTCAACGTCTTCAAGATAGATTTTCTCTTTCGTTTCTGAGAATGTCTTACCTCCGTTCAAAGAGAATTTTAATGAATAAAAAGGATTGTACAAAGAGAGGTTGCTAGAATCTAAATTCAAAATGTTTTTTGAATCTTCGTATTGAATAATATAAGTTCCATCCAAGCCAACTCTTCCTTCTGGCTTGGGGATTAAACTATAAGATAGTCCAATGCTTAAAACAAAGAATAACAACGTCGATATGTTCTTTGAATGTTTACTCACTCTCTGTTTCCAATGGAACGAATAGCAAAATTGCAGCAATTACTAAACCACCAATAAATGATGGTATCACACTTCCTATACCACATCCGACAGCCAATACAGCTAGAAGAAATGTGAATAAACTAGGGTTTTTATCTTTCTTAAGCAACAATAGAATCGCTGCAGCGCCTAAAACTGAAAAAGGAAGCATATATTTTACCATTGCAACAATAAGACAAATCCCCGTTGATATGAGAGCTCCATTATTAAAGTTAGTTGTTCCACTTTTTTTCCTGAGGATAAGTTGAAAGATCCAGCCGAGAAATCCGGCTACTAGCAACTGAAACAGGAAAAACGGAATACTATTTATAGACATTCCGTTTAGACCATCAATA
>JAKVAR010000097.1 GCA_022447585.1 Crocinitomicaceae bacterium
TGGATCGGGAACTTGGTTAGCTGATTGTGCTTCTTGTATTGATCCTATCACGGGTGAGTTTGATCCAGCCTTTGCTGGGGTAGGTACATGGACCGTAAATTATGATGCGGACGGTTCATGTATACTTATCGATCCTTATACCGTGGAGGTGTCTTCATGCCTAGGCTTAAATGGATATAATGGAACAATTTTAGAAGTATATCCAAACCCGACCAATGGAAGTATTACCATCAAAACAGGATTGGAGACTGGTGGAGTGGTTAGGATAGTAGATTTAATAGGTAAGGAAGTCTTCGCAATGTCTTTCACAGCTACTTCTATAACTCTGGAGCCTGCTCTTGCGGATGGAACCTATATTGTAGAAGTATACTCTACCTCTAATGTGAAGGTTGGACAAGTTAAGCTGATTAAGAACTAAGCTTTCTTGAATTTCTTGACTAAAAGTTTACCTAGAAGAATGATACTTAGAAATGATAAGAAGCCGTACCAGAAGTAGCGACTTAATACAGCATTTTTAATGTATAATGGAACAAGTCTCCAATTAAATGGGGGAGCAGTGTTTGCATTTTCTTGCCAAAACTCTGTATTATAATCTTCTAGTTTCATTAGGTCCTTTCCTGTAAGGCTTTCGGTCGTGAAGGAAATTGTTCCGTTATTTGATTCTACGTAGAGTACAGCATCTCTTGGCAACCCTCTGACAGCCGTAGCAATATACTTTATGTTTCTTGTTTCGTCGTAATGATAAAAAAATGAGGCTGGAGCATTCCCTAGTGAACCGGCAAACCAATGAATATTGCAGTTAGTTCCAATTTTTTCTAAAACCGGTAAAATATCTTTTGCAAAATTGTTTCCCGTCATGCTTTGAGTATTATCTTCAAATAGTCCATTCATTTCGTCGTAATGACTTACCCACAACGTTCGATGACCGTATACAAAAAGGTTTTTGATATCCCCTTTTTGCGCTAGTTCGCTCGCTTTTTCTAAAAGTAGGAGTTGTTCTTCTCCAATATCTCCATTATCGATTTCTGTGTCAAGAATGATATGGCAATCTTTCTCTAGAATGAAAAAATTGGTTCTTTCCCCGAAAGTGTCCTCATACTTTGTGCCGCTAACATCGTGGTTACCGACCGTATTAAACAGAGGAATTTGTAATTGAGAAAAAAAAGACCGTTCGTAATACGGAATATCTCTAGTTACATCTAAAAACAGATCACCTAAACAAATCATAAACTCCGATTCCGAAGAATTAAAATTCTCGATGTTCCCAAGAATAGTGTTGACAGGATAACCTGTGTTATTGGAACTATTGCCATAAAAATGGCCACTAACTGTAAAGTCGTAAGAGCCGCTTGAATCCAGTTGAATACTTTTATCACTGAAAGGGGATACCTGTCCTACCAAATGAAAGGAAAATAAAACTGCTAATATGAGTATTACTGATCTCATTATTTGTTATCCAGTAAATCTACATTACTGAAATCCGTTTTATACAAGCTGTATTGAGATGAAAAATTGAATTTGCTATTTTGATCAATGTTAAATGCCAGGTTACAGTCTGTAATTTCACTTCCAAAAAAACTCATTTTGGACGTGTTGTTTAATTTACCAATGTTTGCACAGTCTTTGAAATTACTATTCCACGCAGTTAAATCTGCTCCGTAATCTATTTTACCAAAATTTTGAAAAGCATAAAAAGAAGAATTTCTAATCTTTGTATTACCGGCAATCATATGAAGAAAATATTCTCCATTAGCAAAGTGGACTTCATTCATTTCTAAAAGACAATTCTCCAATTGAGCAAAAGCAAGGACATCTTGACCAAAGCAGGATGAAATAGTTATCTCGGAATTTTTACAAGTTAGGAATAAATCGGTCGAAACAATTTCACATTGGTGAATTGTTATTTTCGACGAAACATTTTGAATTAGAGGAGAATTTATAAATCTCACATTCTCGCAGTGAATCGAACCTTTGTTAATGAACCTAGAATTTTTTCCTTTTTTTGAGAGTACCACTGGTCGACCTTCGATTCCAAGAATAGTCAAATTTCCTAGAATTTCTAGCTCACCATTGACAACAATAGAGTCAATCCCAAACAAAGTCAGTGAGGAATCTTTTGGTAGTGTCCAATGATCGTTTATCATAATAACATTGTCCCGCTCTA
Source organism: Crocinitomicaceae bacterium (assembly GCA_022447585.1). GTDB lineage: Bacteria > Bacteroidota > Bacteroidia > Flavobacteriales_D > Crocinitomicaceae > UBA4466. The sequence continues at coordinate 2,165 of JAKVAR010000097.1, forward strand.
TTAAATCATGTGCTATTTCCAATGTATCTCTTTGAGAATTTGTGCCAGTGAATCCTACATAATCCTCAACAGCAACTTTGAATGAGTTTGAGCTGCCCGGAATTTTAACTTCTAGTACTAAGTTTTTAACCTTTTTACCATTATTCTCGAAAACTACTTCAACATACTGTGTGAAGTTGTTTCGTTCTTTAGCTGGAAGAATTGTCTTATTCTTAGGTTCGAAGCTTCTTTTTTCATTCACATGTAGCGCAATAACCTCTAGAGGAAAATCAGACACTACTCCTACAGATAAAACAATTAATGAATCCGAAGACTCTTTTAAGAAAGGATGAACCGCTTTTGGTAAACTTAAATTATGACGAATTAACTCGATATTTTCAAAGTATGGCTCCCATGAAAATGGTATATAGGCGAATTCATGTGCTAAGAATCCTTGTTTCTCTTTTAGTTTAGAAGTAATTGTAGTAATAAATGCATTCAAATATTCTTCAGATGCAATTCTTTCGAGAGCCTGTATGTAAGCCGAAAAGAATTCAGGGTCACCGAATAAACGCGCATGATAGTCATTCTCTAAACCATTAAACTTTTCGGGAATTTGTTGACCCGCGATATACTCCGTTTTACGAATGGAGAAGCTCTCGTAGCCAATAGGTTCTATTTTTTTTGATTCTGGATTATAGTAATATTTCACATCGCTCCAGTCTAATGAATGGTGTCCTCCAACTAGATCTATAATTGCATGAAAACTTGCCATTTTTTCTATATCAAAAGTTTCGGAACAAGAAAGCTCACCTCTTCTAAAAGCCTCTAATTGAATGGAGCCTTCAATGTAGTTCGCCTTTAATTGTTCATTTTTTAGCACCTTTCCTTTATCATAGGGTTCTGCAAATGTGGAATAGTAATGTGCATACTCTTGTTCAAGGTATTTTCCCTGATATTCATCAATTCTTCCTTCCCAATATAATTCAGGATTCCATCTAATAATTGCGCCGTTTGGCCTATTATTTCTTTCGAGCACATGTTGGCCAAAGTGTTCTTCAACAGCATAAATACCTAGATCCTTTTCATTCAGTTTAAGATGTATAAAATCGTAGTGTAGATTAATGATGTTTTCCTCGGCGAGCAATTCGTGATAAATCCACTCTTTGACATAACCACGTGTTCCGGGATGTTGTAAGGAAAAACGGTACATTTCCATGAAATTTTCCTTGGTTTTAACGCGATACGACCATTTATCTCCTTGCAGATGGTCTACCATATGACCTTTTAGCCTTAGTTCTCCTTCTACTATCTCTCCATTTAAATTGAGCTCACAAGGGACATAGTTGTCTCCGATATTAATTTGAATTCCCCTATCTAATGCTTCATTTCGCTTATTTTTAATGAACTCATAATCGGAATCTGAGATGTTAATTTGTACTATTTCAGGAGAGTATTGATCTGCTAACGATTTGTTATCAAAGTAATTAGTTAAAAACTCTGAGAGTCCAGAAAACCCATATTGTTTAACAATTCTATTGGAGAAATAGTAACTAATTACGCCAATTAAGACAAGCGCTATAACCAGTCTCCTAAATAATTTTCCTCTATTTAGTTTCCTATTCATTCAATAGGTTTCGATTCATAATTTCTTTAAATAAAGTCTCCGCCATTTTTTCATGACTGCTCGAATTTACATGAATATTATCAGTATATCCGTCTAAATCCTCCGTTTCTATTCCAGATATATAAGGCATTTCTAGAGAATCCAAATACTGCATTAAATCAATTCCTTGCTCATCTAAAGAACCAGCTTCTAGTTCACCTTTGTCCGGATGTAAATAAACGAAGTAATTGATGCTATTTTGATTGAATGTTGATCGGAATTTTGACCAACCCGGATTAATAGCTGAATCATCAAAACCCGCTAAGTAATCGTTTTTGTATCCCAAAAAAGATTTGATTCGAGGCCAAGCATAATTTCCAAAGGCATCCGTAATCGCTGTCATGGGGTGTTGGTTTGGCCATGCTATTTGTTCGCCAACAACAGTTCTGTGATGCATATTATCATTAAAATCATGACTACTAAAAATAAGTATGGCCACATCATAGGAGAAATCAACATTATTGATCAAAAACTGATAAGCGTTTTCAGGTCCCCAGCTTCCGGCTGAAATATTGTAGACGCTTACATTATCTCCATAATCTGAACGTAATTGCTCCTCCAATTTATAGGAAACAAGTTCTTCTTGATCTATTCTACTTCCTCCATTTATGACAGAGTCACCAATTAATAATATGCGTTTTTTATCCGATTTTAATACTTTGTGACTTCTCATTCCGTATTCATTAGTGCTATAGTTATTATGGAATCGAGAAAAGTCTTGATTGGGAACTAAATGGTATTCACAATTCTCATTCTCAATGTACAATGCTTTCTTTCCCATATCAACACCGAAGCGTAATATGAACTCAACAATCAAGGTTGTTGCGATAATTCTAAGCAATAGCTTCTTCCAATTCAACTTTCTCATCTGTGTTAATACAAAGCATTAGGGTCATGGTAACTAGTAAAATAACGGTATATGGATTAAGAGAAGACGTAATCCATGGTTCAAATGTGGCCGAAATTAAAACAGCCAACAAAAGTGGAAATGCGTAACGTTTTTTCTTAAAACCTTCAATGAATAATTTTAGGAAACCGAACATAAATGCAATTAGACCAATTAAACCGGTGTTTAACCACATAATTAAATATGAGTTATGAACTCCACCTTCGTGTCCCAGTCTTGAAAGATACATGAAGTTACTTCTCATTAAAAATTCATCGTAGCCAAATCCTTTTCCCACGAATAGAGTATTGTCCCAAATGTGATTGAATGCAAATTGCCAGGCAATTAATCTACCTGAGCCACTTTCAAGATTATCAAGCCTTAATGAGCTCGAAAGTCCTAGGGAAATAAGTCCATCAATGATGATATCATAGATTTGATTAAAATAGATCAAAATAGTGGCAATTAGTAATACTGTTAATCCTTTAGAGTATTTAAAGCCATTATATGCGATTTCAAAAGCGGTAATTGATAAAAGAGCCGTTCTTGACCCTGACATCCATAACAAGATAAATGTCAAAAGGAAATAAAACACGCGTTCATTTCTACTAAAAAGCTTAGGAAACTCATGGTCGATTGATCTGAAGGCAGTGTAAAAGACTATTAGAAAGAGACCTAGTCCATTTGGATTACCTAAAGCTCCTTGCCATCTTCCGCCATGACTCATACCTACCTCTGGGAAGGTTATTATAACCGAAAGACCGATGAAGTGAATAATTACCGAATAAGCGATTAGATTTGCAAAGAATTCTTCACCGATTCTTTCGTACTCAAACATTACAATATTGGGTATAGCAATGAATATTAAAGAGTATGAGATCATTTTCTGTATTCCTATAAAGAAGTTTTCTTCCTTTGCAAAAATCAAACTGACCACTCCTACAATTAAGTATGGAATAATGAATTTGAAGATTTTTGTAGTAGTGATTAGTTTATTGTACTGTGTAAAAATAAGTGCAGCAAAAGTGATGAGATAAAATGGTTTAATATCCTTCGCAAAACGCCAAAGTTCTTCAGTATTATCAGACAAGACTAAAAGGAAAAAGAAACCGAAAAGAGCTTCAAAATATCTTTCCTTTCTAAAGAACAAGAATAAATTTGATAGTATAACAACAAATGCCAATTGCGTATTTATCATACCAACCACGGACCACAATCCAAGGATTAAGATATAACCAGAATTATTTCTAATCGAGTAAAACATTACAAATTTTCTAGTTGACTCAGATATATTTTAGTTCTTGTTTTTAAAAAATATTCGTTCGCTGAAACGTTTTCAATCCACTCCTCCACGGAATTTGAAATTCTCCATCTCTTTATTTGCCAAGTGATCTCTGGAGAATACCAGTTCTTAAACTTTTGAAATTTTTCTTCTACTGCCTCTTCTGAATATAAATTAGAAATGAGTTCCTTAGCACGGTTGACAAATTTTTCTTTAAACTTATGATTTGTAAGTAATTGACAAAAAAGTTTAGCGCAAACACTGTTACTGGATTTAAGTTTTTCGAAATAATTAGAGTTCGTATTTTGCGAGCCTGTATACGCAAGTGATAGGTCTAAGTCATTGAGGAGCCACTTCCATTTTTTATCTCCAGCCTTATACCAAATGATATTATTATTAGGCCAATCCGCATTGCCATAAAAAGTCTCAAAGAATATATAATCAATTAGTGATTTCATACTAATTATTTCCTTGATATGAATATAAGTGCTGTTATCAATAGTATTCAAGGAGTTCCAGTAATCAGTGTATGTTAAAAATTCATTTCTTATCTCCTCAGATCCAGATTTTAAAAGTGCATTGCCATTTTCTAGGATAGTCACTTCCTTTTCCTTAACATTTTCCTTTTCCGCAATAAACTTTCTATTTATTCTCTCTCTTAAATTATAAATACCCCAATAATTACCGTTAATGAATATATGGCTAGGTTGACCTCGCTGAACTAAAACGTTTTGATCTTGAGCAAATTCCTGTAAAATGAAATCGGCAAACATAGTTTTTGAGTTATCGTTTCCTGAATTCCTTAGTACGATTGAATTCCACGCTGTTTTTTCTTCTCCAAAAAAGTTATAATTCTGTTCTTCTTCAACATCAATTCTAAGCGATTTCTGCGGGAATCGTCGTGTTGCATTTCCCGCAATCCTCAGATTAACATTGGTTTCAAATTTCATAGAATCATCAATGAAATATTGAAGATTGGCTTTAGATGAATGTTCTTTTCCTCTAAGTGTATAATTACCTGGCCTGTCATACCATTTTGTATAAAAACTTGAGTTCATACTCCCGTTTTCCCCACTTATCATAACTCCCTTTAAAGGATCAAATAGAAAATCCTGGTTGCAATTCAATGAGACGATAGGTAGTTTTGTTTTGAAATTCCCGAGCCTCGTAACTATAGATTCACTCGTCCTTTTGCCTGCTTCCTGATATTCTGCATAGAACCGCAGAGAGAGAATATTTGGTAGATTTGGATAAGGAGCTTTCCATTTAACACCTGTTACGTATTGCTGTAAAGATGCATTGTTGTTTTGATTTAATCTAATCATATCCTTGGTTCGACGATATGATTTTCCGCCGTCTAGTGAGTAAACAAGTTCATAAGAATGGTTCAACAATTGAATATTCTCACTAGAGATGGTTGTTAAATCATTGACACCCTCATATTGTATGATAAAACTACCATCCAGACCAACATTACCAGAACTAACAGGGATCAAGCTATAGGATAGTCCTATACTAGCTAAGAAGAAAATGAGTATTGATATGTTTTCAAACCGATTACTCACTTTCAGTATTCAAGGGAACGAATAAAATTACGGTAGCAATAACTAAACCACCTATAAAAGTTGGGATTACGCTGCCAATTCCACATCCGACAGCCAATACAGCTAGAAGAAATGTGAAAATAGATGGATTCTTGTCTTTCTTCAGTAGGAGTAAAATTGCAGCTGCTCCCAAAACAGCAAAAGGTAGCATGTATTTCACTAAGGCGACCACCAGGCATATCCCGATCGTTATAAGAGCTCCATTATTAAAGTTAGTTGTTCCACTTTTTTTCCTGAGGATAAGTTGAAAGATCCAGCCGAGAAATCCGGCTACTAGCAACTGAAACAGGAAAAACGGAATACTATTTATAGACATTCCGTTTAGACCATCAATA
>JAKVAR010000098.1 GCA_022447585.1 Crocinitomicaceae bacterium
TTGATATGAAAAGTCTGAATTCGATTCATAAAACTTTGTCCATTTAAAATCATACGGTTTCATTGTACTTCGTTTAATGGAAGCAATAGAAATATAATGTATCGACTTATCAGATTTTAGCATTTCTTATTACCGCTAACGTTTAGTATATGAAGCGTAGCATCCCGCAGGGTGCTATGATTTCATATACAGTGTTAGCTGTTTTTTTTAATTATTTGAAATTTCATTGATTTTAGTTGCGATTAACTCTTTGTCAACTTTTTTCATCTCTAATTTAATAGTCCCATTACTGGGGATTTTAATTTCTTTCATTGCGAAAAACGGAGTTCCTTCATTAACACCAATTGCCACAATGAAGGCTTGTTCATCAATAGGAAGATTTCTGTAACCATCTTTCTTTTTTGTGAAGCTATATTGATTACCACTGTTTGAAATTGAGAAAATGGAAACTTTTCTTCTTGGTATAACCAGAGAAACATTTATAGAGTTGATGCTATCTTGGCTATTGATGACCACTTCAAAATTCGATTCTTGGCATGAAGGGTCAACCATAAATGCGTCCACATTCATCCAGCCAAGTTCATTTATCTTAAAATTATATGAAGCGATATTTCTATTTTCAGTCTCATCTTTTTTCTCTTGAATGACTTTTTCTCTTGAATTTCTGTACGAAATGATTTTGTCAATTTCGGATTGATTAAATCCCTTTTGTTCTAGTTCAGTTCTTGAAACATCGGTACTCAAGTCAATTTCTTTTATGGAAAGCGGTTTGGTTAGACCTTGTTTAGCAAGAGTTAAATAGGACATATATACCCCCGTTATCCAACCTTTTTCGTCAAATTTAAACTCGTCTTTGATATAATTTGAATCAATTAGGTATCCATATTTTTCTTCAAAATGCTCAACCACTGCGCTATCAGCATGGCAAAGGTTTTGGCCAGCATTTTCTCTGTAAATCTTTAAAATCTCATCGTCAAGTGGGTCATATTGTTCACATGACAAAAATGCCAAATTGCACATTCGTTGTTCGAATTCTCGAGTTGAAATATAAGTGTCTTGGAATTTCACATTTTTCATTTCTGCAATTTGAGTTTTTGTAAATCCACACTCCCATCCGCATAAACCAAATTCCAGTAGTTCCAGAGGTACAGAGATTAAATAATCAGATTCGAGCTTCTTTGGTGCTGTCCAATTTATAGAGTTACCAGAAAGATCTCCTTTGAAAAGTTTCATTTTCGGGTCAATCCAATCAGATTTAATTTCTACTGATATTTCTTTGTTAGAAGCAATTCTTACAGGTTCATTATTAAATTTCGCATCTACATACAACATCCCGCCAGATTGTAGAATGTCTTCATTGGAAACAGTTTGCAATCCATTCATCAAAAAATCAGAAACTGTTGAAGCCTCAATGAGCTCAATTTCAATTTTCCCCTCAACCACTTCGTTTCGGTCATTCACAAAAGTTCCTTTTGGAATGGATAATATCGTACCATTTTCACCAGCAACTAAATTATCTCGTTTTCCATAAATAGAAAACTTCTGACTCTCTTTTCTAACGGTAGATAGTAAGTCATTAATCTCACTTTCGACATGTTTGACTCTAGGTTCAATCTGTAAAATTTCAACCTCTGTTGAGTCGTAATTTGTCTTGTTTTGCTCACTAGAGCAAGCTCCGATGAAAACCAGAGTAAACAAGAAGAATATTATTTTGTATGTTTTTCTCGTCATGGTCAATTACAGCTAACGTTCCGTGTATGGTGCGTATCCCGTAGGGTATGCACTATACACATTGTTGGCAGCTGGTTTTACTTTATTCATTTTTACAGAATACTTTCTCTTAATAAATATCCATGAATAGACCCTCTTTCAATCATAAAATCTAGAATCGGAATAACTCTGTTTTTCAACCTTATCTCCTCCTTGATTCTTTGCCTATTTAAGAAAATATATTTCCTTAAGAATTTTTCTAAATAATAAAGAGTGTTTGATTCAAGGTCATCAAGGTTTAAAAAATTGTTGTTGGATACAATTACATAAAGCCATTCAATGCCTTCCTCTTTAAAATTTGTTCCAATTGAATTTAATACTCTTGCAATAGAATATAATACAGAAGGCACATGTCCGATATCTCTTGAAGCATTGTGATAAAGGGAGGTGTTCTCACTTTTTAAACTATGCCACTCTTCAATTCCCTCTCGCCACCAACGCCAGGCTAATAGATAATTGATAATAATATCTTTCAAATGGTATCCTCGAGAATTAATACACAACTCTTTTATCTTGGGATATAGGAGACTCCAAATGTGCCAAAACTGCTCGTGATTGTTAAGTTGATCTTCTGCACTTATTAATTCACTTATAAAAGAAGCTGTTTCTTCTGTTGAGGAAAATGAATCGACAAAAGGTTTTAAGAAAATCTCAATTTCACCTACCTCTCTTTGTAAAATGAAATGAGCAAAATTTTTGAAGATATGTTGACGTATCAGGTAAATATTAGATTCGTCTCCTGATTCGTCCTTGTAACTTCTCCTATCTTTCAATAACTGAGAAGCCAATGATGGTAGCGATTTTGCATAAATATCTAAGTGAATTTTATCTTTTGTGTCAGATGGTATTAATTGAAGAACTATTTCCAAATCAAGAATATCCAGAGAATCAATATCACTTATGTCAAATAAGACGTTTAAAAACTTAAGATTACCACTCGTTTTATCTAACTCTTCTAAAATGGAACTTTTAGAAATCCTTCCCCAATGGCCTTTTTCCTTCCTTTTTTCAGCGACAATACTTTTATAAGTAGGCTTAAGTTTTATATAACCAAACAATATTGATTGAGTTACATTTCTATTTTGCTCCCATAATTTTGATTTGTGAATAGATTCTACGGCATAATCACATACTCTCTTGTATTGGCCAATTGGTGTATCATCTAAAAGAGTCAAGATCACTATTGAAATATAGTCCTCTGCTTCATCTAAGTATTCGCTTATCAATGATGGAATAGCATGAGCTGATGCTTCAATTCCATCACTTATTTGGTAGTCATATTCATCAGTAAAAAGGTGAGATAGTGTTGAAAGAATAATTTCCTTGCAATAATCCTTATCTTCTTTGGATAGCATTTCTTTATGTTCTATCATTAATTTAGAACATGAAAATGCAGGTATAGAATAGTCCATTATTCCCATTGCATTTCGTCCCGATTCCAGTTCTTTTACTAGAACCCTTGTCTCGGATAATGCAAGTAACGGGTTGTTGTCGTATTCTTTATGCTTTTGACTTTTATTGTCGGACTTATGGCTCATGAGGAAATCAGACCATATTCTTAATGAAGAATACTTAAAGGTATCTTCGAATTGAATACTAGTTTGTTCACTTTGTTCTTTGAGATCTTCAGACAGTTCTTTTGGGCTAAATTCTATTATAAGATTATTCTCGTCATGCTTTGATACTTTTGGGATTAGATTTCGTCTATCCATCCTAGCCAATAAAATTCCAAAGTCTTTATTCGTTGATGCGTTGGACTTGTGTTGGTCAATTATTTTATACAACTGCTCAATGAATTCAGAATTTTGTTCTTCTGTAAACCCTTTTACTCCAAAGATTTGGTAATTTAAAAACAAGGATTCCAAGTTTGAACTCCTATGTTTATCCTCACATGATTTCAATCTTTCATCTGTGTATAAAATATCTTTCAACTTGTCCATTCCATACCCTATTGAGTAGGTAGATTTAGCATGAAATTCATTTGTACTTCTTATTGTGTCTAAGTGAAACAATTCAATATTTTCAAATAATATTATAGCTATATCATGAAATTTATCAGGATTTGCGAGTACTACGCTACAAACAATAGAAGTAAGAGAAGCTGATTTGGAATTAGTAAGAATTTTTAGAAGAATATCCTGTACTATTTCTGATTTCAATAGTTGAGCAAATTCTAACAGGGTTTTCTCTAAGGCCATATGCACTGATTGGAGCAAGTATGGTACTACGGGGCTACTGCTGCCACGATACATTCCCCATAAAGCCCAACTCAAATGTTGGTTTACCTCTTTTCCATTTACAATTAATGTGATTTTTTCAACATCCTCTTTCCCATAATCAGAATGACTATAAGATTCAACAGACCTATTGGTGAAATCAATGATAAAGTCAAGTGTTTCGTGGAAAGCTATTTGTAATAGCCACTTTACTGGAGTCTGATTAGCACTGGCAGGGAAATAATTGAGTACGTGTTTGTCCGTCAAACCATAACGGCTTTCCATGGAATCTCTATCATATCCAAATCTGTCATATTTTTTTGGTTGCTTTTTCCAAAACAAGTCGCACAATTGAATTATCTGTAATGGAAGTGTTTTTATTAATCCAGTTGCTAAATATGGCTTCTCTAAAGTTTTCGAGCAAAGTCCTTGATACGGATCTCTGTGATCTACCCATTTATTATCAATTACTTTTTCGAATATGTCTTTTAATTCTTCTCTTAGTTCTTTGGCTGCATTGAAAACTACTTTTAAAATATTTTCTTCAGCCCCATCTTGAATGAAGAAGTTTTCTTCAGTTTCAGTCTTTTGAATTATACTCAAAGTCAGTAGACCTGAATACCTTGTAGTACTGCCTTCTTTGTTGAATTCACACCAATCTGATAAAACTGGTAAAACAAGTTTTAGGTTATTGTCAAAAAAGTCAGATTTGTGTTTATAAATAAGAGTAATTACATCCTCCCATCCCTTACCTTTAGGCTTTATGATTTCAACATTTTGAAACGCAGAAATATCAGTGCACGCAATCCTTAATAGGAATAGAATGCGTTTTAAAACCTTAAAATCATTGGCAATTATTTCTTGTTCGAAAAACTCGAAAAATGTCGTTGAGTACTCCGATAACAATACAGATACTAAAATCTCATCTTGCCAAAATTGTGAAATGTCCTTGTTCGTGAATGCTTCCTTAATAAAGCTTTCAACCTCTGTACTCTTATCGGATAAATGATCAGACAACCACAATCTAAAAGCTCTTCTTATTGGTAGGGAAATACCTAATTCATCAAAAAATTGTTTTGTGGTCGAATAATTAGAAAAACAACGAGAAACTATTTTATCAAGCGTCCATTCTTCATATATGTCGTGGGTGATGAAATAACCGTTATGAGCGTCATCATAGCCAAGTATTTCGTCTTGTTTTAATTGGAACAAAGCTGATTGTGGCAATTCATCACCATTTATATAAAACCGGCCTGTCTCATACCTTTGTTTAGCAACACTAATTATGCACTTTTCTCTTTGTAGGTGTAAGTTGTCCTTTTGAATGATGTTGTTTTGTATTCGTTTTTTCCATAGTAATTCTACGAATCCCTTGAAACTACCTTGCTTATCAATATTTTCATATTGATTAATGTATTCGCTTAGATAAAATAGATTCCTAAGTCTCTCCAAGAATTTTTGATTTTCTGGAAGTGAGAACTGGAATTCTTTCGATATGGAGATTATTTCATCATGGCTAATTAGAGAAACATCAATAACATCAAACGCCAGATGATAATTTTCTTTAATATGGAATGTTAAATCATTAAGATAAGCGTATCGGGTTGTGAAAATTATATTCCAATCAGCTTCTTTTAATTTGTTTATTAGTGAGTTAAGAATGTCATTGTTCGTTATCTCTGCTAATTTTTCTGCCGAATCAATGACAAAAATTTTAACCGGTTCATCTTTATAAGCATTAAGAAACTGCGTAAAATTGAACTTATTATCAAATTGAAAAATGTCATTAATGTGATTAACATTAAGTTCACTTGCTTTAAAAATACAAATTGGTATTTCCTTGAAGTTAAGACTATAGAACTCTTTAAAAATTGCCGTCTTGCCACAGCCACCTTCACCAGAAATTATTGTGTGTTTTTTCTGTTGTGAAGCACTCGTTAATCCTTCGATTATTCCGCTTCTGTCAATTTTAATTTTTTTGTCGCCAAAAGGTATTTCAGTTTGAATTGCTTGTAAAATATTTTCATTGTGTTTAGAAACTTGATCAAGCAAATCTCCTTCGTTTGGTTCAAGGCTGAAAAAAATATCATACAGGTATTTATTCTCTGGCAATGACAATTGAAGTTCAAAATGGCTCGGTACCCGCCACTGTATATTAACTCCTGCTTCTTCGGCAGCTTCTTCAATGTCTATTTGGTATTGAGGTTTTTTCTTGTCTTTAGTACTGCTTTCTGAAAGCTCTTGATTGACGTAAAAGAATATTTCATTTAGTTGGCTGTTTTTGGATTTAGCCTTCTTGATTGAATCGATAATATCGGCTTTATTATCAGATATTAATGTAGTATAGTATTTAGCCTGAAAACCAAAGTATTTTCCTTCTTTTTCAATTGGTTCTGTTTCAATTCCTGTTTGGTTTTTATAGCGAAAAAGGCCAACTCTATTATTTAACTCTGCACAGAAGAGTAGATAAGACAATTGTTCAAACGCCCACGTTTCTCGCTCATCATATTTTAAACCAAAGGTTTTCCAATTCATATTCGAAATTCATTCAATTATTGATTCTAGTTCCTCTTGTACACTTGCTGCCAACGTTTAGTATAACAAGCGCAGCCTGCCGATAGGCGGCTATGATTTGTTATACATTGTTACCAGCTTTTTTTTATTCTTTAAATTCAATAATGTCAGATTTCATTTCCTGATTCCAAAAATCAATTTTGTCTTTGTAAATCCTTGTTATTGGATAACCATCAATTTCTTTTTTAGATTTCCATGTCAAATGAGTAACAGCAATATTTCCATTTTCTAATTCCAACACAATTTCATCGTTATTAGTCTTTCTTGCTATTAATTCAATTTTCTTTTTCTTTAGTAAATGATTTTCGGGTAGCTCAAGTTTGAGTTCGTTCATTAGAGCTTGAATACTCTTATCCTCCATTTCCATTACATCCCAGTAAGGCTCAAGATATTCCAATTCAAAAATTGAAGTATTAAGTAACTCTTCTAAATTTCCTTTCTCCAATAAGTCACCAATTGTTCTTTCAATACAATCTCTAGTTAGTTCTTTGACAAAAAGATCAGGAGGTGTCAGATAAAGTCCATTTAAATTTTCTCCACTTTTTTCATCTTGTTTAATTG
>JAKVAR010000099.1 GCA_022447585.1 Crocinitomicaceae bacterium
TACCGAAGAGGGAGAGGAGTAAACGATGCTACAACAAACCAATCAATCCGTTCCAGGATGATTGCTAAACCCGTCTTTGCTACAAGGCGGGTTTTGTCTTTTCGGACTTCGAGCAAATAATTTATGATACCATTCTGATACCGGATTTACCCGAACCCAGTAATAGAAGTGTTTTTAGTTGTCTAGGCAGGACGGCTCCCGAATATTTACTTTTGAAAATATAAAATAGCCTGTAGAATATTTATTTCTGAAAGTTTAAAATAGTTTCCACGGGAATCACTTCATTCCATGTTAACTAGGGATTAAATTTTTAAGGAAATCTAAATTTCTTTAACAATCAAAATATTTTTTAATAGTTTTGAGCACTCAAAATTTATTACCTATGAAAAATTCATTGACATTATTATGCCTTACTCTTTTGTTTATTGACTTTAATTTTGCTCAGGTTAATCCTGATTCGCTCAATAAATATATTGACCAATACAATAACGGTATAATTACTTACCCGAATGCAATTAACCAAATTCAGTCTTTAATTAATTCTGACGAGAACGGTATTATTGACCGTAATGTTAAAGAATCTATGCGCAGTATTTGGTTCTGGGAAGATCGATTAGATTATTCAGACCCTAATAGCATCTATTTGTTTAACAGAGCCATTGAATGCTTTGATGATTACCCAATATGCAGTAGCGCAGATGTGGCCGAATGGGTTTATTCTGGTCAAGAAAGTCCCACTTCCGCAACGTTAATAACTTCTTGTGACCCAGCGGGTGGGATTAAGCATGCAGCTGGTATAGTAACTGCTGTTTACATGAATCCTTCTCAACAAAATATTATAATTGTTGGTTCAGGAGCTTCTGGTTTATGGAAAACTACAAATGGAGGCACTGACTGGTATAATGTTACTGATGCACTCAGAAACCAGCCCTAGGTATACAAGACATTATCGACGTGTCTCCTACCACAGGGCCTGAAGGAAAATTCTTGCTGGCAATTTCGGGGACTAGAAAATTTGAAGACGGCTATAGCTCAGGTGCTCTTTATTCGAGTGACTTTGGAGAGACATGGGGTGTCTCTGATTTCAGTGAGACCTGTGGTGTACTGCCTTACTTTGTTGACGTGGATGCGGTGGATGATCAGAGAAACATAGTTTATGCTTGTACATATAATCAGTTGTTTAAATCTACTGATAGAGGAATAACATGGGTTGAAATAAACGTTCCATCAGATTTCACTGGGGTAAATGAGTTTTTCTATAGTATAGAAACTAATGGAACAATAAATAACAGAATATATCTTGGTTCTAAAATATCAGGAAGTGGTGCAGAAGGAAATTTATGGATATCTTCCGATGGAGGTCTTACTTGGGTCAATAGTACAAATAGTATGTCTTCGATTGTTGATTCTGAGACAGGCTTTTACTTTGATATGGATTTAGATTTTTCTTCTGGAATTTCACCTTTACTTTTCCAGTCGAGTCCTGCCGGCCCTGCAGTTTTTCCATTCGAAACAACTCTTGGATCTGAACCCGTTATTGCAATTCCATGCGCGTTAATTGGTGGCTCAATGATCCATGAACAACAGCCCTATTTTTATTTCGACCTTGGAGGTCTAGAATTTAAAAGAGCTATTTACACAATATCATTTAAAACTAGTGGACCTAACTTTTCGGAAGTTGGTGTTTTACTGGCTAATTCTGATCTACCCTATTCGAATCACGCTGATTGGATTTATACCAAAGAACAAGATCCGATTACTTCCGAGTATACTCACAGCATAGTACTTGAACCTGAATTGGAAGGAAGATATGATAGATTAGGTTTTGGGGCTGATTTTATTGATGGATACGATATTATAGCTGGTGAGCCGGTTTACTTCTGGGATCTAGAGGTACATATAACTCCTAAGCCAGTAAATTCACATGCCGTTGCATTTACCGAGACGAACGGAAACGAAATTTATGGATTTTTCTACGATAATCGTGCGTTTCAATATCTCCTATACTCTAATAATTATGGTACATCATGGCAGTACAAGAGTTTGATGGAGATAAGTTCTCCAACTAGGTCGGTTTTTAGTGCGGGATACGGGGCTGAACAAGGAGTTTATTTTGGCTCAGTCGTTTTCAATTCATACAATGAACTTACTGACGAATTTGAACAAATCTGTACAATGCATGATGATGTAAGAGATATTCAGATCATTGAAAGTACAAGTTCTGGTAACAAGATTTTGGTAGGAGACGATGGAGGAGTTAGCTATACAGAAGATGGAGGAAATACTTGGACTTCATTGAACGGTAATTTTTTTCCGATTACCGAGTATTACGATATTGGAGTTTCTAATTCGGATGACGCGAGCATCATTGCTGGGGCACAGGATAACGCAACTGGACTTTACACGAATTCAAATTGGACCTTCATTGGTGGCGGTTCTGATGGAGGCGGGAATTCCTTTTCGAATGAATCCTCTGAAAAATATCAATACCAAGCCAATTCAAGCTTAAGAGTAGTAGAGGCTGGCGTTGAAATTTATAGTACGTCTAATTCAGGTTGGTTTTTGGGAAGGCCTAGTGTTTTTGATCCAAACAATGACAATTTCGTCTTTGAAGGAGCAAGAAAAGCGGGAGCATATAATGCCAGTATAATAAGACATGATATTCTAGCCGGGACTAAAGTCAGATATAATTTTCCCATGGGTACCCTCAAAATTGGTGCGATTGAAATTAACCCTGATAACTCAAACATTATTTTTGCTGCTGAAGGTAGTAATACCCCAGGCTTTAATTCATCGTCTCCCGCTTCACCATTAAACAATAAGCTTTTTTATTCAAATGACCATGGTGACACATATTTCGATATATCAGGAAGCTTAACCGAAGTAGTTTCTGAATCATCGGTAACTACCGGAAAAACATTTAATGAAGTCCTTGATTGGAAACATATCAATTGTTTAGAGACAAAAAAGGGTAACGAATTATTCCTTTATGTAGGACTCTCTGGAATTCACGAAAATTCATCTGGAGATCCAGCTGGTGATGAGTTTCGAGTTTTATACTCAGATGATAATGGGGTGATTTGGCATGATTTTTCAGTTGGGTTACCTCCATTTCCAGTGAATGACCTTTTATATCAGGAAGGTTCAAATAACAGATTATACGCAGCGACAGATGTAGGTGTATATTATAGAGAAGATGGCATGGATTCGTGGGAATGTTTTCAAAATGGAATGCCAGTCTGCCTGGTTACCGACTTGGAATTTAATTATTGTACACAAGAATTATATGCAGGAACATATGGAAGAGGAATATACAAAACATACGTTGAACCTGGAGTCGATTTAAATCCAATCGTAATTTCGACAAATACAACTTGGAATACGGATCAAAATATTACCACTAACATAATAGTTCAAAGTGGACAAACACTTACGATTACATCAGAACTTAATATGGCTAGGGAAACCAAAATCATTATTCAGCCAGGAGCGAAACTTACAGTCGATGGCGGGATTTTAACGAACCAATGCGGTAGCTTCTGGGGAGGAATTGAAGTATGGGGAGATTCAGATGCTGAACAATTGAGTTCAACCCATGGTAGGTTATACCTTAGAAATGGAGCCATAATTGAACATGCAGAAAATGGAATAATGAACGGTGAAAGTGGCGCATGGGATAAAAATGGAGGTATCATCAACTGCAGTAATACTTCATTTATTAATTGTAAAAGAGCGGCTTCTTTCGGCACTTATCAAAACTTTTATTCTTCAGATCCCACTTTGCTAAGGAGTGATAGATCTCAATTTGTAAATTGTGAGTTTAAGTGGGATGATAATTTTAGAGATGATACTCCACTTGGTGCTCATGTAACTCTTTATAAAGTATACGGCGTTTCGTTTTTAGGTTGTGATTTCCATGATACAAGAACTGCCGCAGAAATTAATGGTATTGGAATCTACTCTTTAGATGCCAAATACAGAGTAATAGGAAGATGTCTTGCCGGACCAAGTGGTGACTGTTCAGGCGGACCATTGGATCCAAACTGGGATGAGGGTACCTTCTGGGGCCTTAAAACAGGTATCAGAGCATATAACTCTCATACGTTGAACTCGTTCGTTGTTGATCATTGTGCATTTTATGATTGCGTGAGAGGCGTTGACGCCGAGAGTGTTGATCATCCTCAAGTTACAAGAAACCTATTTAGCTGGATTACAACACCTGATTACGAAAACATTGGTGTTCGTTTGTTGGATGCGGAAGGAATAACTGTTGAAGAGAATGCTTTTGAAAATTCTTCAACCTCTGGTGATCGGGTTATTGGAGTGATCACGCAGAATCTAGGCGAAACCAACGAGCGTATCTACAAGAACACATACCATAACTTAACTTATGCGAACGTAGCAATAGCACGAAATAGAAGTGTAGATAATCCACTAACACCTGAGGATGATCCTGGGAAGATGGGATTATATTTCGGATGTAACAATAATTCAAATAATTATTATGATCATTTTGTCATGGGTACAGGAGGAATTGAAGATGAAAATCTAGGAGTGAAAAAAATAAATGGAACTATCGACCTTGGCGCCGGAAATACATTTTCTTCATTTCCTGATCCGAATGGTAGCTATTGGAATGGATTCGGTGCTGCAGAGGACTTACAATACTGGTATAATACCTCAAACACTCCAGTATCTAGTGGTGGAATTGCAATGCTTAACTCTCCTGGATTTACCTTATTAAATAACTGCCCTAGCGAATTAATAGTTTTTGAGCACATCATTCACGCTACGGTATCTCAGCTTGACCTCTACAAATTCAATCTTAATAAATCAATAGGTTTATTAGCTCAAAAAGAGCAAGAGCTAGCAAATAATTTATTGACTCCTAACGAGATTGCCCAATTCATGAGCATGATTCAAAATCTATCACGTCAGAACAATCAGCAAGTGAGGCAAAAGTTAGCAGCGGCCTCACCTTATTTAACAAAAGATATGTTTTATGCCCTGTTTAATGTGCCGAGTAACATTTTTCCTGAAACTTGGATTAAGGACTTAGCAATTCTGAACATCCATTTTGCAAGAGAACCTCAATTTTATTCAGATCTAGCAGCAGACATTGGACAGCAATTAATGAATCATGTGAATCATGCTTTGAAGAATACTCAATCAAGTAGGGAGATTCTGGAAGCTGAAATAGATGAATTGAGGATAGAAAAGGCATTTAACGCAAATATGATTTTAACCTCTTACAAGAATGATACGGTAAATACTGATTACGATTCATTGGAATACTATATTGATTTAAAAAATGAAATTCATAATCCAATGAGAAAAGTAGATCTTTATTTAACAAATAATGAGTACAGTTCTGCAGGAAGTGAATTGAACAATATTAGTGCGAACATGAATAATTTTTACCCTGTTCATCAGCAAGAATTCCAGGATTTTTATTCATTAAAAACATTCTTATTAGGCATATTGCAAGTTCCAGGTCAAATTGAAAATTTACCGGAGAATGATCTTAATACGCTTAGAGGTTTTGCGCAAAACGGAATTGGAAGAGCACAGTTAGAAGCACAACATATATTATGTTTCTTTTACAATGAGTGTTATGAATACCAAATCAATTGGCCACAAGGATCAAGGGCGCCTGAATCATATGAGACTGTTTTTGAAGATCCAGAAAATGCAATAGAACCATCGTTCTCAGTTTATCCAAATCCGGCCTCGGAATTGGTAACAATTCAATTAGATAACCTACCTTTAAATGGAAGTTTGTTAATCAGAGACTTAACTGGGAAGATTATCGAGCAAACCCAGTTAACAAATATTACGTTTAATTGGAATACGAGTGAGGTTGAAAATGGAATCTACTTAATTACATTCAGTGATGAAAGTGGATTACAGGAAACACAAAAGGTGATTATTCAGCATTGATAAAAGGAATAAACATATTAATATTCAGCTTATTAGGGGTTGGTTGTTTCGCACAACCGACTTTTAATAAGAAGTATACATATAATCGAGGAAATACGGCTTTTTTCACTGTAATACCTAGTGATCTTGGTTATTTCTTGTCTGGAACATATCAAGCCGCTGACGGATCCATGCATCTGGACGGATTTTGGTCTTTGGTAGATTTAGATGGTGATATTATTCATAATGAAGGTTGGCACTCTGATACGACAGATTTAGGTTCTTTTGCTGGTACAAATGTTCTTTTGGCCGATGATGACCTATTAGTAAACATTATTACATATGCAGGCCGTCCTTATTTTGTTAAATCAAATGACCTATGTGATACTGTTTCAGTAAAACCCATAAACCATTTCTTCGACGTGGATCAAATGAATTTAGTTGTAAGCGCAAATCATGTTCAAACGATCCATGACAGTACTTATGCCTTGAGTCTAGGCTTACAACATCAGGTAGACTTAAGTACTTATATCGGTTTAGCCTTTTTGGATAAAGACGGCAACTTTATCAGCCGAAAGTTATATCCTAACATTCCTGGATTTGACAATATAGTGCATCGCAGTATGACATTACTTGATGATGGATATTTAATTGGATGTAACGTGCGTAAGCTAGGCGCTGATGAAAATCAACGATTTCACACTCGCCTGATAAAAACTGATTTTGACGGTAATGCTACTACTTTAAAAACATTTTTGGATGAGAACTATGAAATCGGTGGCTTCGGAATTACACCAACTTCAGACGGTGGTTTTCTTTATGGAGCCAAAATAGGAATTTGGAATGATCCTTCTAATGCAATTGATTTTGAAAGT
Organism: Crocinitomicaceae bacterium; assembly: GCA_022447585.1. Lineage (GTDB taxonomy): Bacteria > Bacteroidota > Bacteroidia > Flavobacteriales_D > Crocinitomicaceae > UBA4466. The sequence goes on from JAKVAR010000099.1 coordinate 6,795, forward strand.
GCAATTGTAAAATTAGATGAGGATTTAAATAAAGAATGGGTATATAAATTTGGCCTACCCTGGGGCTACGAAGAAATCTCAATATCCGAATTTATTAAAACTGGAATTGAAGAATATGTAGTAGGAGGTTATGGTGTATTTGAAGGAATAGGTTACATGACTTTCTTAATTAAGTTTAATTTGGATGGAGATATTATCTGGGATAGTTATTTCAGACTAGCCGAAATCGTGGACGGCTATTCTGGACCAGTCCACCATGCCCATGATTTTGCTATAACGGCCGATGGAGGATTTGTAATGGCTGGAGAAATGTGGGATTATTCCGCCCCTTCTGTTGGAGACACCATTCACCAAGCATGGTTAGTTAAAACGGATTCTTTCGGATGTTTGGTTCCTGGATGTCAAGATGTTCTAGGAGAAGGGCCTGATGAAAAAGATTTTAATTTCAACTTCTACCCCAATCCAACGTCAGACTTTATAAACATCTATTATAATTCGAATAGCTTTGATGGAGAATCAACCATAGAGTTGTATTCTATTAACGGTCAGCATGTGCAATCTTGGTCTTTAGGTCAAAATAACATGACTTATATGCTCGATCTTCAAGGTATAAACCCTGGTTCTTATATCATGAACTTGGTGAACAATGGAGAGCTCCGTAAAAGCGAAAAGGTCATTATTCAATAACTATCATTTTGCTCTGCCTCTATTCTCTATTTCCAGAATAGGGTAATCTTTATAATACCATCTTGCTACCTAAATTATCCTGTCCGAGTAATACCTGAGAATCCAGTTGTCTGGGTAAAACGGCACCCGAATATTTACTTTTGAAAGTATAAAACAGCTGAGATTATTTTTTGATCCTACCTATTAAATAGAAAGCTTTTTACGCTGTTATTACTCTCAACTTCATCTTGTATAGATAGTTCTAGATCGTAATAAAAATCAATATTTGTTATTGATTCTATAGAATCAATTGATACAGCAAACGAATAAAGTGATTTATCGCTGGCCTCATGAGGAAGAAGAAAGGCAATACCTTTAATCTTATTATCTCCAAAGGCTAGTAGCGTTTTATAATACGCTCTTGGAACAATTACTTGATTAGGACCGATAGTGTCAATTGGATTGTCTAGAATTGGACCAGTGGCTACAAAAATAGAATCGTGGCTACCAGTCCAATATCTAACCTTCTCTTCAAGTCTTTTCCAAACTCCTCTATTAAAACCAGGAATTTGTGGACTCATGTTGCTCATGAAAAAGCTTTGACTCATGCTTTGAACAGATAACTTCATGCTTCCGGCTGGTGCTAAATGCCCCCTGTCATAACCAGAATGAGTGTAGTCTGTTAAATCTGCAGAGCCATCGAATATATATGGGTCTATTCTAAAGTCATTGGACCTCTTTATGCCGTCATTAAAATTTGCGGATGTCAATTTGTAGTAAACCCATTCTGCTTGTTCTGCTTGCTCACTGTAAGACAGAGAATATCCAGCATGATGAATTAATTGATTTCCATTTGATTTTGGTAGGTATAATATGCTAAAATTTGAGTCTAATCCCGAATATGAAGTATCATTTTGTAATTGACCTATGCATACGAATGAGACACAAATACTACAAAATGCTATTAGAAATTTCTGGTAATTCAATTTTTCAATTTTCTTCGTGCTACCCGCTCCGCTGGATTTGTAATCCTGCGGAATTAATACTATGATGTTCCGCGAATCCCTTCGCGTGGTAGGTGAGGTTGACCTACATTTTATTTTTAAAATGCGCCTGAGCGTGGAGAAGCCCTGCAGATATAAGTAGAATTTTGAATGCCGGCATTTCGACAGGCTCAATGACCTAACTCTATGCTACTGCTCCTTCAACCAAGCTATCCCATCTTCTAACTTATCAAATGCACGCAA